>CAVVFI010000016.1:0-174352 GCA_963747445.1 uncultured Gammaproteobacteria bacterium | reverse complement strand
ACTAGCGCCAATTGGTACCCAGGCGTCGAGGCATGGGGGGAAGGTATTTTCCTACGGCTCTCGGAAGAAGCGGTCCGGAAGTGGGAGGAGCGTTGTAGTGGCGGCCTGTGCAAACGACTTGAAGCGATCGCGAAACGCGCCGCAGGCATGGGCTGGGATGGCGAGTTCGAGACTCCTCGTTTCATGCTCCTGCATACGCTCGCGCATGCGATCATCCGGCGACTCAGCTTCGATGCCGGTTACTCTGCATCATCGATTAGGGAGCGGATTTACTCGTCGTCCAAGGGCCAAGGCATGTGCGGCATATTGCTGTTCACCGCCGACGGTGACTCCGAGGGATCGCTCGGCGGGCTGGTGAGGATGGGTAACCCGGAACGTTTCGGTCGCCTCCTGGTCTCTGCATTGCAGGACACGGCTTGGTGCTCGGCAGACCCCGTTTGCCGCGAGACCGAGAATGCCGGGATCGATAGCCTAAATGCCGCCGCGTGCCATGCCTGCGTCTTGGTCTCTGAGACAAGTTGTTCTTATAACAACTGCCTGCTTGACCGAAGGATGCTGGTCAAGATCGGCGGGATTGAATTATTCTCGACCTTGATCATTTGCGGGATGGCAACACCGGGGATGTCGGGCAATGAGGTTTCCTAAATTCACCGAGCTCGATCAGGATCAACGCTCGATTTACAGTGGCGCCCCTCCTGCTGAATCTATCTTGGTCATCGGACCCCCCGGGACCGGCAAGACCGTGATGGCATTCCACCGTGCAGAGTTGCTCAATAATTTAGTGAAGTCCAAGGGCGACGCGTCCGCTAAGCCTACGGTGATCATGTACAACAAAGTACTCGCCACTTATTCTGCAGAACGGGAGGGCGTCGCAGCAGGGGTTGCTTCCACTACCATGCATAAATGGGTCTGGCATTGGTACAAAGGGCTTACAAGAACACAGCCGCCATCTCTGCCTGACGATAAATATCGCCATGACTGGATGGGCATGCTCCCGACGTTGCTTGGAAAAATCGAGTCGAACCCGGGGAGGTTGAACTGGGGGCACTTGATAATTGACGAAGGGCAAGACTTCCCGAAAGAGATGTATGAGGTTCTTTCAACGGTGAGCACGATGTACAAGGCGCCAGAAGGAAAAGCAGGCCGGTCCTAACGATCTTCGCGGACGACAACCAACGCATAACCGGGACGGACAACTCAACGCTCGCGCAGATCCAAGACGCCCTCGCCTTGAAGAAAGATAGGGTTTACCAATTAAAAAAGAACTACAGGAACAGCAAGCAGATCGCGCAATTCTCGCGCCATTACTACGTCGGACTGGCCAGCGGGATTCCGGATGAACCCCGGCGTGTAGGCAAGTCACTGCCGCGCGTTGTTCTTGCAAGTAGTCTTGAGGTTGTGCGAAGTCGAATCACGATATTTCGTCCAACAACCCTGACTTGGACGTCGGCGTATTGTGCCCATACGACAGGACAAGGAAGAAAGTCTTCAACAGCCTTTCTAGCCGACTTGCCGAGTTAAAGACCGTGGTCCAAACCTATTCATATAGAGAACGGGATGAGCATCCGCCCGAAGACCTCGTGTTTGACAAAGGGGGCTCAGTGACTGTGCTTAATTTCCAGAGCGCCAAGGGCCTGGAGTTCGACGCGGTGTTCATCATAGACCCCTTCCAAGGGACGGCAGGAGCAAGTGAAGAACACTCGAAGATGCAACTTTATGTAATGACCTCAAGGGCAAGGGACCATTTGGAGCTCCTTCTGATGGACCCGCCGAGAGGCAGTCTGGATTCGCGACTGCCGGCAAGGAGCTCTATGAAAAATCCGAAGCCTAGGCGGAAAGGCACAACTGCCGCTCGCTTGTTCCTCCCCATTCACCAAGACCATCTGTTCGAGGCGCTTGCAACGGGGTTCGTCCAACTAAGGGGACGACGACCAATGCACATGGGCGAGGTATCGTCGGAAGTCCTGACATCGAGGGCGCACGGGTTCGATTATGGCCTGATTGGGTTGCTTGAATTGGCCGACGACAAGGCTGCCGCTGAATTTGCGGCTATACGTGAATACGCATTGTTGTCCGAGTTCGTCGGGATATGGTTTGCAACCGAAGATGATCTCGTGGAACTAGAGGCGCGCGTAAAGACTTTCGGCGACACCGTGCCAGATGCGTTGGAGTTTCGCTACGAAGCCGGGTTGTTCGCATCCGCCCAGACAACCGCTTCGGCGAGCAACGCAAGCGTCGAGCAGGAACTTCCTTTTGCAGGAGGTGCCGAGGGAAGTGGGTTTACTTATGCGGAGTCGCAAGGAGATGGCGAACCGGTGGTCTTGCGCGCGGAGAAGGTGGCGGGAGCAATTTCCATGCTTCGATACCGTGCGCTCGGAATGTCGAATGGACTGGAGCGATTGTGCAAGGCGCTAGGGCCAATGGCGAGCGGTAGTGGCACCAACTCCTCGTCGTTTGAGTGGCTCGTAGCTTCTTGCCCTGGGCGACTCCAATCCCATCGGGGACCAAGCCGATGCGCGCGTGGTTGGAGCTGCGGCAGAGATGCTCGTGGCGATGGATTCGAGAAACGGCCTGAACCCGCTGGCCTTCGCTTCGCTGCTGCAGGACACCTTGTCGCCCAGGAGCAAGGGAATGCCATGGCCGACGCCACCGAGAAACTTAAGGATATTGTCCGGCGAGTCGCGGCAAACGAGTTGGAGCTAACGACTGCGAAGATTCAGGATGGGGGCCAGGTCGGGCTCCGCGCGCTGGTCGTGTTCCTGCTTGCACCGGAACCAGAGAGGCTCCTGAAATGGTTGGCAGCGCGTCCAGCGGTTGGGGACGGTGTTTCATTTATAGCCTCGTTCCTTAGTGGTTTGTTCTTTGGCCAAGGAAAGCTACCCGCGGTAGTCAAGGGCCCGGGCGGGAGGCATTCCTGGCATCTGCCCTGCTAGGCCACCAGTGGGTAGAAGGCAAGACTGATCTTGCGATGGATGCATCGTGGAAAAGTGATGGCTCCCATGTGCAGCAAATCATGGTCGGGAGCCCTGGAGCTCGCACGCGTCGTTGAACCACCATCTGAAAGTCCCCGATTGTTCCTAGAACTTGCGCAGCGGGAAAAACTTCACGCCATGGTGGATGCAGCGACTGGTGCCATATCACTCAGAGTTGAAGGCAAGCAGGCTGCTGGCATTTCCGTTGATTTCGGACCATCGCATTGGTTGCCGTTCGAGGGTGAGGTGGCGACCATGGGTGTTTTGGCTAAAGGCAAGGGCCGCGGACAGCTACCTAAATCCGCGGTAGAACTGCTCCTTCAGGAAGCGATGCCCCCGGTATGGGCGACCTTGGGCGAGGCCACTGGTCAGGTCCTCCTCCGGGTTGAGGCCAGCCTCAAAAACGAAGTGGCGCTACAGCAAGCTGTTGATTACTTGTTCAGCCGGATGGAGATGTCTGGGCTTGTGGTCCCGCCCGTGAAGAAGACACCGGCCAAGCGCAGCAAGGCGACTGAAAAAAAGTGATGCGCCCCCGCCTTGAAGCGAAATTGAGGAAGGTCCCTGCTAGCGTGACTTGACGGGACGATAATCTAGACAGGCGCGTCTAATTCGGTGAAATAGAGATGGCGCCTTCCTGCAACTGTCGGGGCGAAGCACGCGGATGACATGGATTCAAAAAAAGTTCTACCGCGACCAAGTAAATAGTGAATTAATCAACAATAAAAGCCCAAATAAATTTGGCCGCTGCTCAGGGATTTTGGTAAACATAGCCCGACTGCAATAAGTGAAGCTCGCCAGGCGGAAACAATAACTCCATGTCCTTTCGCCAGATTTTGAAAAGTGGCCCTTGTTCTCTAACTTGGCCCTCCAGGCTTCGAGTTATAAGGTGGTCCAAGGTTACAACCCCAGCCTCTAACAGCGTTGGAAGAGCATTGACCATAGGCTTCTTTGTATGTAACACATGGTCATAACGAAACTCCTCTGAGCCTTCCGCACGGCGGCTGCTCGCCGTGACCCAAAATGTTTCTGGGTGCTTTTTTTGGAGTGCATCTTTGAGGTCTTGCATCCCCCATGTCACGACGTGGGGCATCGTGGGTTTAGTGCTGTTCTCAAGTAATTGGCTCTGGTCACTATTCAAACCCAAGAGCAAGCCTTGCGTATTTGCTTTAAGTGCGGATACGGTGCAGCGAAGTTGCCTTGCATGCCGTTCGCTGCGTTCGTAGCCGAAGGCATCGAGGATCGCTGCACTGCTTTTCAGGTAGCTGATCGACCAGTCAGGAACCTTCGCGAACAGCGACTGGCGGGTCGTGGATCGATTACGGCCCGCCTTGATCTCGATCCCCTTGTAGTCAGGCGAGCGCGAGCTATTGGTGGGAATTCCGAGGAGTTCCTCCAGGAGTCGGCCGACTTCGGTATCCCTGCGAACGCCAGGGATGCCCTTATGCCATTGGCCCGCGATGGCATGCATCATCCCGAGCAGCTCGATCGCGACATCGTTGGAGGTCTGGATAAGCGGGGCTAGTAGTGCTTCCAAGTCGACACCCATGGACATCCCGGATTTCGATCCGAGCGTCACTTGAAGGGTCAACGCCCGGAACCAATCCCGCAATGCTCGCGTTGATGACGAGAAGCTCATCCGTACCAGAGGCAATCAAGACGAGGACATTCCCGGCTTCGGCATGTTGGCCGAGGCCGTAGATCCACAAACGTGGGTCGCCGTGCTTGGTCACCGGCCGATACAAGCTAGTCGTTGTTCCGACGATTCCGCTCGACGTCACCAGGCGCGTCTGGATCCTCCGCTTGTGATCAGTGCCCTGCGGCTGGGTTTCGTAGTCATGGAGGCCACTTTGCGTAGGAAATCGCGCACGTTCCCAGTCGCATCCATGATTCCCTTCGCCATGCCAGTCTCGGTTGGCACGAGCAGGCCTACGTCGAGTCCACGCTTCGTGAAGTAACGCAAGACCTGCTGCAAGGAAACATCGGCGGCACTGAGCACGTCCCCTCCTTGGCTCCTAGCGGGTTAAAAGCACCTTTAAATGGTCGCCTACGGCATGCGCCAGGCCTACCGGGACTGCATTCCCGATTTGCGTGTATTTGGGGACTTCGCGGTCGAATATACCTTCTCGGGATTACCAGCGCGCCGATACCTCCAGTCGTGCGTTTGCCGGAGAACTGATACCAATCCGGGAACATCTGGAACGCGCCCATTCCCGCACGGTTAGCACGCGGGGTTGCGAGAAGTGCACGTAGTCATCCGATAGGGATGTCGCAGTGATCGTGGGGCCGCTATTGCCCCACCGTGCAGGCAGCACGCGCTGCGCGAATTTCTTGGTTCGGAATTCCTCGGGAACCCGGCCATCGCCTGCATGCATCGCGCGGAATTTCGCGAGGATGTGGTCGTTGTGCTTACTGTAGTCATGTTCGGTGAGCAACGCCCCTTTACGGAACGGGCTTCCGCCACCCATCGGGGTACGCAGGTGCTTCTGTATCGCAGAGCGGGCCGCAGAGGGGTACTTGGTCGTCGAGCCACCATTCTCGTAATCGGGGTCGACCAAGTCACCGAGGAGGTCGATGAGGTCGGGGGCGCCGCCTTGTCCATGGGGCAGGTAGCCACGCGCCACGGCGTCGCCGGGTTTCCCCTCGCGTGCGATGTCGTCGCCTACGTCGTCGCGTATCCCGACCATCAATACGCGCGGACGGTTCTGCGGGACGCCATAGTCCTTGGCGTAGACAAGCGAATACGCGACGGAATAGCCTGGGATACGTTGGAACGTCCCGAGCACTTCATCGAAGATCTCGCCCTTGTGGCCATCGGCATTCCAGCGTGCGTGCAAGAGGCCCGCGGACGTTCTCGAAGAGGAAGGCACGCGGTCGAAGGCGATGGACGATGGCCGCCATGTCCTGGAACAAGTGGTTGGACGGCAGTTGCTCCTTCTCGACGGAATATGAGCGTCGGTGCCCGATCCCCGAGAAGCCCTGGCAGGGTGGGCCGCCGACCAAGAGGTCGAGTTCACCATGTGCGATGCCGAAATCGGCGGCAAGGCGTTTTTCCAAGGCAGGGAGGTATTTCTTGTCGAGGACCATTCCCTTGACGTCCGACGAGTGGAAACCTGCTTCCGCCAAATGCGGATGCGCATCCTCGCGGTTCTGGATATAGGTCGCGCGCGCATCGGCATTGAGCTCGTTAACGAATACCGGCTCGAAACCGGCCTGTTCCAAGCCGAGTGACAAGCCTCCGCATCCAGCGAACAGGTCCATGACCTTTAGGGACTTCTTCCTCATCTTAGTTGCCTGCCTTGCCTTTCTTGGGGCGCCAACTCTTCCACCGTCCAATCTCATTCTCCGCGACGTAGTCGTTCTTCGAGCCGATCCATTACCTTCGTGCGACGGCCCGCCTTGGCCAAGTCACACTCCCATACCTTGTAAACCCGCCAACCCTGCCTTTTCAGCTTCCGCATGTTCTGCGCGTCCCGCGCCTTGTTCGCTTCGAACTTGGCTTGCCAGAACGCTGCTCCGGGTCGCCGGGATCCGGCCTTTCTGGCAGTGGTGCCCATGCCAGAAACATCCATTGACGAAGACCACTGCCCCGTACTTTGGCAGAACAATGTCCGGGCGTCCAGGGAGGTCTTTCCTATGGAGCCGGAAACGAAACCCGCGTGAATGTAGGAATCGTCTCACCCAAAGCTCGGGCTTCGTGTCCTTGCCGCGAATGCGGGACATGCGCTCGCTGCGTTCAGCTGGCGTCAGGGTGTCGGCCATGGCCTGGCAAAGTATGGCTGACCGGGGCGGTGAAATCCAGGCCTCTGGTCTGCTGCGGCATGTAGGCCCCAAAACAGGGGTCAGAGTCGACTTTCCCACCATCGGGATCATGGTCACCAACGAGCTCGCGGCTGAAGCCGCTCCTACAGGCCAAGGCCGGACGCCCGGAAACCCGCCCGAACCGATGGCCGTCGGCGGCTGCCTAACGCGTCGCTACGGGGATGGAACCCGCATCGTCTCGTCCGACGCGCCCGTCGCATTGGGGCACGGTCGCCCTCGTGGTGCTGTGCCTGCTGGCGGTCGGGCGCTCGTGGTGGGGGACGCGGCTGGATGGGTTCACCGTCGATGAGCCCTGGCATGCGGTGGCCGGCGCGGTGTACTGGCGCGACAACGATTTCAGCCTGAATCCCGAGCACCCGCCGCTGGTCAAGCTGGCCGCGGGCGCCGCCCTGCAGGGCCAGCTGGCATTGCCCACCACCATCGCGCCGATCCGAGAAAGCCCAGGAGCGCGAGCTGGTCGAGCGCACCGTCTACCTGGACAACGATCCGGATGCCGTGCAACGCCGGACCCGCATCGCCCTGTGGTGTTTCAGCGCCGTCCTGCTGCTGGCGCTGGGCCTGCTGCTGCGGCGGGCCTTCGGGCTGCCGTGGGCGCTGGGGACGCTGGGCTTCCTGGCCATCGAACCCAATATCGCCGCCCACCTGCCGGTGGTGATGACCGATCTTCCGGTGGCGCTGACCCTGGGCCTGGCCACCCTGTGCTGCGGCATGCTCGCGGCGACCTGGCGCTGGCCCTGGGCGGTCGCGGCCGGGTTGGCCGTTGGCCTGGCACTGGGCAGCAAGCATTCGGCGGTCGCCGGTTTGGCGGGACTGGCGTTGATGCTGCTGGTCGCGGTGGTGATGGCCTGGCGTTCGTCCACGCGCGATTTGCTGGTCCCCGTTTCGCCCAGGCCCGATCCGGGCATGCGCGACAAGAGCATGTCCGCTACGAACAGGCCCGATCCACGCACGTCCGGCAGGCCTACGCCCGGACTGGCGCGACGCGCGACCCTGCAAGCCGTCATGGTCGCCGTGCTGGGCCTGGGCACGCTGTGGGCGATGTACGGCGGCCACTTCCATGCCGATGCCCGCGGCGGCGACCACTTCAACCGCAGCATGCCGGACAAGGTGGCTGACTTGCATATCCCCGCATGGCGCACGCTGATCGGCACGGCCGATCGCCTGCACCTGGCGCCGCAATCCTATTTGTGGGGCCTGGCCGATACCGTGCGCGCGGGTGTCGAAGGGCGCGGCCAAACGGAGACCAGGTTGTGGGGCACGAAGTACCACGGGTCACCACCCTGGTTCACCTGGCCCAGCATCATCGCCGGCAAGCTGCCGTTGGCCTTGCTGGCGATGTCCGTGCTCGGACTGCTTGCGCTGCCGTGGTTGCGGCTGTCGTCCACGGCGCGTTGGTCGCTGGCGATGCTGGCGGCCATGGCCAGTGCACACCTGCTGACCTTGTCGCAATCGCAGGGCACCTATGGCGGGATCCGCCATGCGCTGCCCTTGGTCGTCGCGCTGGCCATCGTCGCGGGCGCCGGCGTGGCGCTGGCCTGGCAGCGCCGCAATCGCTGGCTGCAGGCGGCGAGCGTCGGCTTGCTGGCCGTCGCGCTGCTGACGACCATCGGCGAGCCGCGTGCCTGGGAGTTCCAGAACACCCTGGCCGGCGGCACCCGCGACGCCTGGCGACAGTTCTCCAATGAAGGCATGGACCTGGGCCAGCGCTCGCGGGAACTGCGCGACGAGTACCGGCGCAGCATCAAGCCCACGGGCGAACCGCTCTACATCAATACCTGGATCCCGCAACCGCAACTGCGCAGCTACGGCATGCCCAATGGCAACTACGCGCAGGACCTGGACGACACCAACACCTCGGGCGACTACGCCGGCTGGTTCATCTTCGACGCATGGGCACACTTGCCGGACCCGCGGTGGAACTGGAACCCGGACGAGATCTTCAGGCACATGCGCCTGGCAAAACGCCTGGGCAACGTCGAGGTCTGGCACGGCACCCTGCATTACCCGGATGCGCGCGCGCAAAGCGTCTACAACCGGGTGATGGAATTCATCTACCGCGACGGCAAGCAGGACTGGCCGCGCGTCGCCGCGCGGCTGGCCGAGGTCAATGCGCAATTGCCGTACCACGTCGGCGCCGGCGTCGAACTGGGCAATGCCTTGTTGCGCATGGGCGAGCGCGACGACGCGCGGCAGGCGTACCAACGCCTGCTGGTCACCGCGGACAGCCAGCTGGACCCGTTGACCCGCACTGCATTGCAACGGCAGGTCGCGGCGCTGTCGGGTGGATCGAACGAGGTGACGCCGTTACGCAATCCGTGGCTGGAGTGAGGCAAGACTGGAGTGAGGCAAGACTGGAGCAAGCGTTGACCACGCAAGCAAGGCGGACGCACGTAATTGCGCGCAGAGAATGGGGCCGGGTTCACTTCTGAAAGTGTTGGGCCGGGTCTTGTCCTTGTGCCTCAGTTGCAGCTTTGCCCATGAGCGGGGCGATTGCCGGTTTCAATGGCTTCGGCTTCGGAGGCATAACGTCCATGTTTCGTGGCCCCGTAATAGCGGGTGCCCGGACAGTGATAGACGTGCGAACCGGTGTTGATCCAGACGCGGCTCGTGTGCCCGATTTGGGTCGGCGCGAGGGATTGAATCACCGAGTTGCGCGCGCGATTGGCTGCTTCCGGCGAGCACGGCCGGTTGTACGCCGCATGATAGCCGCGCGTGACGGCGGCGGACTCGCTCATCATCGTGCCGCGCTTGGTGTTGGCGTAGTAGCGCGTGCCGGGGCAGTGGTAGACGCCGGAATTGGTATTCACCCAGACATCCGCGGCCAAAGCGCTCGCAACGGGTGCCAGCGCCAAAAACACGGCCACGAAGAACGCGAATGCACGGCGCGATGTTCCCCTGTCCATGTCATCCCCTCATGCCATGAATCCCCAGGCTTAACGCAAAGAGTGAAAAATTGAGGACGTGCCGAGCGCTGGGGTCCTTGCGGCAAGGTGTCGATCGCGGCGGAAGATTCACGATTCCGTCTGCGGCTGCATGCTAGAAAAGACCGACTCGCGTACTTGGAACTTGCATGTACCTGCAGCGATTTTTTGGCGAAGACGGCGCGCCGCATCCGTGTGCGCAATGCACCGGAGATGAGCGCCTGGATTTTGACGTGCGCATGGCTTACCAGCCCATCATCGATGCCGCACGGCGCTCGATCTTTGCGTACGAGGCGCTCGTGCGGGGGATGGATGGCGAGGGTGCCGGTGAAGTCATCGCGCGGGTGCGCCCGCAGCAGTTGTACCGCTTCGACCAGACCTGCCGGGTCAAGGCCATCGAAACCGCCGCGATGCTGGGGATGACGACGCGCTTGTCGATCAACATCATCCCCAATGCCGTGTACGAGCCGGCGACGTGCATCCGGTTGACGCTCGCGGCGGCGGATCGCTGCGGTTTTGATCCGAAACGCTTGATCTTCGAGCTGACCGAATCCGAGCGGATGCACGACACCGCGCACGTGGTGGGCATCGTCACGGATTACCAGCGGCGCGGCTTCCTCACCGCCATCGACGATTTTGGCGCGGGCTATGCGGGCATGAGCCTGCTGGCGGATTTCCAGCCCGACCTGGTCAAGCTGGACATGGGCTTGATCCGTGGCATCGACGCCAGTGCAGTGCGGCGCACGATCGTGGGCGGCATCGTGCGGACCTGCGCCGACCTTGGCTGCAGGATACTGGCCGAGGGCGTGGAAACCATGGAGGAATACCGCGCATTGCGCGCCATTGGCATCGAACTGTTCCAGGGTTACCTGATCGCGCGTCCGCAACTGGAGGCACTGCCGGAAGTACCGGCAGCGCTTTGGGATCGGCTCGAACCAGTGGAACGACTGAACACCGGGGTCGGCGTCGAATTCTCATGAACGGAGCAAGCTCGCTCCGCACCTGAAGCCCGACCCGCGCCACGCCTCACAGCGCCGCGACCCGCCCCCAGCACATGCAACGGATGTGCCCCGTCATCCTGTTTCAATGGAGGCAGATCCAGCGGCGCCGGGGCCAGCAGTCACTTCGCGCTATCGGGTGCCTGGCTGGTGGCGACCAGCTCGCCCTTGGCGATCACGTGCGCGTCCAGCGCAGCGACCAGGGCGTCGCGGTCGGCGTCATTGGGCAGGGTGGGCATGTTGTCGAGTGCGAAGACTTCGAAATGATAGTGGTGCGGCGGGTCGCCAGCGGGTGGGCGCGGGCCGAAGTAACCGCTGCGCTGCTTGCCGTTGACGCCCTGGTGCATGCCCGCCGGTTGCGCGGGCTGGGCATCCTTGGCCAGGTCGGCGTCGAGCCGTGTCACGTTGGCGGGGATGCCCCAAGCCACCCAGTGTACGAACGGCTGCGGCTGGTCGGCGTCCGGGTCCTCCAGAAGCACTGCATACGACTGCGCGCCATCAACCGCCGTCCAGGCCAGTGCGGGCGAGACGCTGTCCCCGTAATCGGTGAAACGCAGCGGGATGGCGGTTTGCGCCTGCACGTCGCTCGACGACACCGAGATGTTGCCGGTGGTGTGCGACTGTGGGCGATCCACGGCCACTGCGGATCGGTCGTCGCTGGTCATCGCCGGCGCAGGGGGCGCGGCGTCCATGGGCAAGGCGTCCGCGGACGCGGCGACGTCGCCGGCAGGCACGTCGGCCGCCGGGGGCGTTGTTGACGTTTCCGATTGCGGTGCATTGCACGCGCACAGGGTGAGCAGTGAAAGCGCGCAAGCCGTGCGCAGCGTGGACATCGTGTTCATCGCTTGTCCTCGGGTCGGGAGCTCGAGGCTAGCGCCGCAACGGTTAAGGCGTCGTCACCGCAGTGTGGACATGCAATCAAAAACGAAAAAACCAATAACAGCGTCCAAACGCACTACTCCGGGTGCACGCCTTTGGTCTGTGCGCGGTACTGCGCGGGGCTGAGCTTGGGTAGCGTCTTTGCAAACGCGACCAGCGCCCAGATCTTCTGGTCCGACTGGGTCTTGCCCCAGGCAGGCATGGCGCTCATCTTGATGCCGTGCTTGACGATCCAGAACGCCTCGGCGTCGTCGTCGATGCCGGTTTCCGACAAGCGCGGCGGTTGCGGGTAAAGACCGGCGCGCACTTCGCTGTCGGCCATGCCGGGCGCCAGGTGGCAGCCACTGCAGTCCTCGGCGTACTGGCGCGCACCGCTGGCGATCATCGCCGGATCGTCCAGGTTGGGTGCGGTGATGTCGGCGGCAGCGGTTTCGGTGGCATGGTCTCGCAGGCTGTCGATCAGCTTCAGCGTGATCGGCAGGTGCGGTTGGTCGGCGCCGATGGGGTAACGGCCGGACTGGACGAACAGCCAGCCGCCCAGTGCGAGCACGAGCAAGGTGCCGACAACGCCAAGAAGAAGATAGCGGGTGCGATCATGCATGGCGGACTCCTGGATTGTATGCTGGTGCAGACTGCGGCCGCCGGCGTGTAAACGAGGTGCAAGGCGCGAGCGCGCCGCGTGGCGGCGAGGCGCGGCGATGCATGGCCAAGCGTGTTCTGGCCGGGTCGCATGTAGGCCCAAACTGAAAGTGACAGGTCAACGGGCAGCGCCAAGCCCCATGGCGTCGCCTCACGCCTCCGCCGGTACCGCAAAACCAACCACCAGCAAGGCGATCACCACCGCGACCACGAACACCGCCGCGCGTCCCCGCTTGTGCAGTCGCCATGCCGACAGCGCCGCCTGCACGGACTGCAACGCGTAATAGGCCACGAAGGCCTGCGAGGCGTACGTAATGATCTGGTAGATGTCGGCCGACCAGGTGATGGCGATGGCCACCAGTGCAGTGGCCAGGTGGCCGATGTTGACCGGGATGCGCTTGCCGGTGGATTCGGCGATCAGGCCGCCCGCACCGCTGGTGTCGGCCACGGCGGCCGACAGTTGCGAGGCCAGTGCCATGACCACGATCACGGGCATGACCAGCGCGCCCAGCGGCGCGAGCATGTCGATGATCCCGGTCTCGCCGCCCAGGGGCGGCAATGCGCCGCTGAAGTAGGGCGTGATCAGCAGCATGAAGCCCAGGTAGATCGCGGTCGACAGCCACTGCGCCCAGCGCATCGTCCTGACCCGGGTCCGGGCGTCATAGGCGCTGCCCAGGTAACGCGATGTTTCAAACCCCTGCACCAGGATCACCAGGCCCAGCAGGATGCGCAGCTCGTGGCTGCCGCGCTCGTGGGCCAGCGTCGGCCAGGCATAGCTGCCGCCATGCAGCGCCATCGCGGTGGCAACGCCCAACGCGACCAGCAGTGCGCCGATCAGCGTCAGCTTCAGGCTGACGGCGCCGATGGTCAGGCGCTCCAGCGCATCGAGCCCGCCCAGCGCGCCGACGGTGCCGACGGTGCCGATCACCACCGTCGAGGCGACGCGGATCCAGGACGGATCCACGATGTCGCCAAGGCGCAGCCCGAACGCGGCAAACAGGTTGAGGTAATAGGCGACGGAAACGAAATACGCCAGCGACAGGGCCACCTCGGACGCACGTTCCAGTGCCCTGACCGTGACACCGGGGCTGCCCGCGAATTCGGGTTCGATGTGCAGGATGTTGTGGCGGATGGCCGCGCCAAACAGGTAACCGATGGCGCACAGCGCCAGCATCGCCAGCGCCGCCCAGTGGCCGGCCGTATGCGCCAGGATCGGTCCGGAGACCAGGAAGCCCGAGCCAATGATCGAGGCCAGCGGCGTGACGGTGGCCTGCCACAGTTGCGAGCGCATCAGCCGGGGCTGGAAGAGCAAGACTGCGAAGGCGAGCGCCGGGATCAGCAGGACAAGGTTGGATGCGGTCATGCGCGACAAGTTACGGCATCCCGGGACAGGCCTGACAGCATTGACACCCTGCTAACCCCGCCGCGCGCAGGATTGTCCTTCTTCCAAAGCTGGAGTCCGCCATGCGCGACCCGACGATTTCCCTGATGGCCACAGCCTTGCTGGGCGGACTGCTGCTCTCGGGCGCCGCCCACGCCCAGTCAACCGACGCCATGTTCAAGCGCATGGATAGCAACGGCGACGGCCGGATCTCCGTGCAAGAGCACGATGCGGCTGCCAGTGTGGGGTTCGTGCACATGGACGCCAACCACGACGGCAAGATCGATAGCGAAGAAATGATGTCGATGCGCCACCGACGTGGCGGTGGGTACGGCGACGGCATGCACGCAGGCGGCATGCAATCGGGCGGCATGCACGCGGGCGGCACGCATGCGGGCGGCATGATGATGGTGGACGCAAACCACGATGGTGCGGTCACCGCCGCTGAACATGCCGCGGCGGCCAAGGCGAACTTCGACCGCATGGACGCCAACCATGATGGCCGTATTGCGGGCGCGGAACTGGGAGCCGGTCAAACGGGCATGGCTGGGTACCATGGTGGTGCGGGCATGACTGGCGGCGAGATAAAAGGCCATGGCATGCAGGCTCACGGGATGGACGGCCATGCCATGGCGGGAGGGCATGCGATGGGTAGCGGCAACATGACAGCTGCACACGCCCGTGGGATCGCGATGATGGATGCCAATCACGACGGCATGATCAGCGCGACCGAACATGCGGCGCAGGCGAAGGCACGGTTCACGCAGATGGACGCCAACCACGATGGGTTCGTCAGCCGCGCGGAGTTCGATGCCGGCATCAAGGCCATGCATACGCCCTGATTTTGTGTCGTTGCGAACAAGAAAGCCGCCTGCCCGGGCGGCTTTTCCTTTGATGCGGCATGCAAGGCGGCCAACGGGGGCCCGGTTGGAAGTTGCCTGGGCGAGCGTCGCCAGGGGCGATCCCGCGTTGGCTACGTTGTGGTTGGGGCCGGGTATCGAGGCGGCGAGTACAGCAAGCCTGGCTGCCGTGCTCGTGAGTCACGCCCTGCTGGGATATGGTGCAGTCGAGGTCTTCGTCGAGGAACCGACATGCGCACCAACATCTTGCAGGCCGCCACCGTGATCCTGGTCGTCGCGACGCTATCGGCGCCGGCCTCGGCCGGCGACACTCCGGTGCCAAACACGCTGCGTGTCGATATCCGGCACAGCGGCGATGCCAAGGCCGAGCACTACGCGCTCGATCGCGTGGTCGTCGAGCCGCTGCCATGGCCGGGCGATCCGGCACGGCCGATCGACGACACCGATCGCGGTGCACAGAAGTTCGAGGTGGTCGACGCGGCTAGCGGCAAGCTGTTGTACTCGCGTGGCTACGGCACGGTCTTTGGCGAGTGGCGCACGACTGCACAGGCCAATGACACGCAGCGCAGCTTCCAGGAGTCGTTGCGTTTCCCGATGCCGGCGGGGCCGGTGCGCGTCACCGTATACGGGCGCAGCGCGCTCAATGCGTTCGTGCCGCAGTGGTCGGTGCAGGTGGACCCGGCGGCGATGGACGTGCAGCGCGTGGTTGCGCCGGCACCCGCGGTCCCCATTGCGATCACGCACCATGGTGACCCGGCGCGCAAGGTCGACCTGCTGTTGCTGGGCGATGGCTACAGGGCCGACCAGATGGACAAGTTCCAGGCCGACGCACGCAGGCTGGCCGACCGGCTGTTCAGCGTATCGCCGTTCAGGGAACGCGCCGGCGACTTCAACGTCTGGGCGTTGGCAGTCCCGGTCCCCGAAGCCGGCATCAGCCGTCCATCGACGGGCGTGCAGCACTATGCCGCCACCGGCGCGCGCTACGACGCTTTCGGCAGCGAGCGCTACATCCTGACGCTGGACAACCGCGCTTTCCGCGAGCTGGCGCAGTACGCGCCGTACGAGTTCGTCGAGATCATGGTCAACAACGAGACCTATGGCGGCGGCGGGATCTTCGGGCAGTTCAGCACCGTGGCCGCGGACAACGAGTGGGCCGACTACCTGTTCGTGCACGAGTTTGGCCACCACTTCGCGGGGCTGGCGGATGAGTACTACACCTCGCCGGTGGCGTATGCGCCGGCCGATACGCAACCGGTCGAGCCGTGGGAGCCCAACGTCACCGCGTTGCTGGATCCGCGCAAGCTCAAGTGGAAGGACCAGATGCAGGCCAGGACGCCGGTACCCACGCCTTGGCCAAAGCAGGCGTACGAGGCCTACGAGCGCGGCATCCAGGCGCGGCGGACGGGCTTGCGCGCGGACAAGCGCCCGGAGGCGGAAATGAGCGCGCTGTTCCGCGAGGAGCAGGCGCACGTGGATGCCCTGTTCGCGAAGGCCCCGTACCGTGATGCCGTCGGCGCCTTCCAGGGCGCCAACTACTCGGCGACCGCGTATTACCGGCCGCAGCAGCAATGCATCATGTTTACGCGCGCCGGTGCATTTTGCGCGGTGTGCCGCCATGCCATCGAGGACATCATCGATCTGTACAGCGCCGCCGATTGAATGCCGTAGTAAATGCCGTTGGAGCCGGCCCTGCGTGCAATCGCGGCGCGGTCACGGCGGGTATGGGAGGCTGGTCATCCGGCCGTGGAGCAGCGCGACACCAAGGCGCTGGTCGCAGGCGGCCGTCCTTCCCCAACACAGGAGACCGTCCATGACACAGTCCTCTCCAGGCAATGCCGCCGGTTCGGCCGGCCGCGACTCCGGCGTGGCCAGCGGCAAGAAGACCGGCCTGCACCAGCCATCCGACGACAACCGCACCCAGGACAAGCTCGACAACGTGGACACCGCCTCGCGCGGCATCCAGGTCGAAGACCATCTGCGCGACAAGCGCGGCAATGGCGTGGCGGGCGATTACGACGACTCGATCGACCATGACGCGGACGCGCACTACGTCCAGGACAACGCCGCGCAACGCCCTGCCAAGGAGTGATCGCGCGCAACCGCGGCAAGCCGCGCCAGGCGGATGCGACCGCCAGTGATGCATCGGCCCTGGTGTCGATATACGCGTGCGCTTGCGCGAGGCTGTATCGGTGGTGAGCAGCGTGCGCGACGGGCAACGTGGGAATCGCCGCACCTGAACGGTAGCCACACGCTTGCCGAGAAATCACCTCGGCTTGACCAACGCGATAGGAAGCTGCGTCCTCACATCGCAAAGGAGACCACCGCCATGCAGCTGAAACTATTACCGCTTGGTTTGATTGCCGTTGCAGCGCTTGCCGCATGCACCACCCGTCCAGTGACGGTCAACACGCCCGGTCCGGGCGAGAGCACCGTGCAGGTTCCGGTGCCCGCCAATGCCAACATGAAGCTGACCGATGACGTGCGCGCGGCGCTCGACGATGCCATGGACAGCGATGCCGCCGGCGTCGAAGTGCGCGTGGATGGCAGCACGGTCTACCTCACCGGTCATGTCGCGACGCAGGCCCTGCACGATCAGGCAGTGGCCGTGGCGCAAGGCACGCCGGGAGTCGCTACCGTCGTCCATACCGGCCTGGTGGTCGACTGACCCAAGGCTCCTGTCGCCGCGCGTGCGCGCGGCAGGCCGTCAAAAGAAAAGGGCGATCCACGGGTCGCCCTTTTTTTTGCCCGATGCACGCAATCCAGGCGATGGCCAGGTATCCGGCGCGGCGGCCGATCGCGCGACCGGAGCGCGAAGGATGCCAGTCCTGATATCGCAAGCGCACCGTCCGGGACTTCAATCCCGCTTTGCCGCAGTCGCCTCGTCGGCGGGTTGTGGTGGCTTGCTGCCATCGTCGCGGACCACGTAGTCGAGCAGGTCCTCGTTGTCGGGCTGGCCATCGCACAGGAAGACGCTGAAGTCGCCTGTCACCTCCAGGATGGCGAATTCGACCTGCGAAAGCGACCGTGCGCCGCCGACTCGCAGCTCGGCGTACAGCTCGCGCAGCGTGGTGCGCTCCCGGCGCAGGGCCGCATGGTCGACGACGCCATTGGCCACCAGCACCGTTGGGCGCGACTCCATGTAGTTGCGCACGCGTTGCGAGCGCTGGCCCCATTTTTCCAGTCCGATCGTCAGCAGGGTGACGCCAAACAACACCAGCGCCGCATACGACAGCGCCACCGAGGGATATAGCAGCACGTCTCCAGCGGCCGAACCCAGCGCGACCATCAGCATCTGCTGCATCGGGCTGAGGTTGTTCTGGCCGCGCTTGCCCATGAGCCGCATGACCAACAACAACAGGCAGAAAATGATCACGCACCGCATCGCCACTTCGAGCAGGTAGGCAGGCGGCTGCTGTCCCAGGAAGATGCGGTGCCAGTTGAACGGCGAGAAATCGGTTTCCATGACACGCTCCTGGGTCAGGCACCCGCACGGGGCTCATCGGTGCGGGCCTTGGTGGTTACGATCGCCAGTACTTGCGAACCGGCTGTTGACTGCATGCAGACAGGTCCGCCCCAATCAGGCCCGTCGATCCGGACGCGCACTGCGTCGCTTGTGCCAGATCACTGCCTCACCGACCAGCGCCGTCAGCAGGATCAATGTGTTGGTGACGATGAACACCCAGTTGTGCAGCAGCCAACTGTAGGCGATGAAGCCCACGGAGGCGGCAGTCTGGCCCACGAACAGCCACTTCGAAACGCCGCTGGGGTCAGGGTCCTTCCACTGCGTGTGGATCTGGCGGGCCAGCGTTGCAATCAGGATCGCCGAGGCGGCCCAACCGATCAGGTCCGGGCCACGTCATGGTCGCGCCGCCGCATCTGTTGCCGCCTGCATCGTCACGGTGCCGGGTACGGCCGGGACTGCAGCAGCCTGGCCAGGTGCGCGGCATTGCTGGCGATGGTGCGGATCGTTTCGGTCACTTTGTCCGGGGTGCGATCCAGGTCCTTGTAATCGGTGCTGCCCATCGCCTCGCCGACCCAGTAAGGCGGGCTGCCTCCGGGGATGGTGAAGCCGACGTCGGCCAGGGCCTGATAAAGCTCCGCGCACACGTGGTGGGCGCCATCCTCGTTGCCAACGACCGCCGCGACCGCGACCTTGCCGAAGGTGGGGTAACGGCCCTGCTCGTCGATCTCGCCCAGGAACGCGTCCATGCGTTCGAGCACCCGCTTGGCGATGCTGCTGGGCTGGCCCATCCAGATCGGCGTGGACAGCACCAGGATGTCCGCCTCCATGAGCTGCTTTCGCAGGCGTGGCCACTCGTCGCCTTCGCCCTCGTCAGCCTTGACGCCGGGTTTCACGTCGAAATCGACCACCCGCTCGCACGCCCGTCTGCACCTCGTGCCTGGCCAGGGCGCCAAGCACCTGGTCCAGCAGCTTCTGGGTCGACGACTCCTCGGTCCCTTTTGAGGGTGCAGTTCATGCCGAAAGCGCGCAGGGACATGTCGGGATTCCGGAATCGGGGGAAGACACTGTCACCGATGCTGCGTGGAGGGCGTGTCATGCCTGGATGCGGGTGGGCGGCGCGTCGCCCCCGATGACTGCGTCGGGACGCGCATGCGCGACAAGCCCATGTCTGGCTTTCCAGGCACGGCTTGGACAGCAGCCGCCCCCGGCTTGGCATCGCCGGATGGCAATCGGCACGTCTGTCGGGGGCTTACACATTTTCCTGACCCACGGCTCTCTATCTTGGCAGTCCGATGCAATGCAGGTCCGACTGCGTTAGCGCAGCCAAGAAGGAGCACGGCCCAGATGGTCTTCACGCTATCCAATCAAGGGGACGAGGCCGAGTTGGCCCCTGAACCGGAACCGATCGCGAGCCCGGACATTGCGCCATTCGCTTCGCCTACTGCGCGCTTTTTCCAGTTCATCGAGGATCCGTCGTTTCCGTGCGTGGGATCCAAGGCTGCACGTGCGCGCGACGCGATCAGGGTCGTCGAGCTGGGCACACTCGGCTGCCCTGCCAACGATGCACGATTATTGGACGCACTCAGCCGGTTTGGCTGCCAGCTGGCACAGCTGGACCCCGGCGCCTCGACGGTGCACTCGCTCGTGGCGGTCTTCGATGGCCCGCTCGACACCGACGAAACCAGGTTCGAACAACGATTGTGGGCGCAACTGCAACGGCTGCATGACCTGGATGTCGCCCGGGGCAACGCCTGGGCCGATGATGTCGCGACGGATCCGGACGATCCCCGTTTCAGCTTGAGCCTGGCCGGGCACCCATTTTTCGTGATCGGCCTGCACCCGGGGGCGTCGCGCATGGCGCGGAGGTTTTCATCGCCGTGCCTGGTTTTCAATTCGCACCGGCAGTTTGAAAAGCTGCGCCAGGACGGGCGCTTCGAAAAAATGCGGACTGCCACGCGCAAGCGCGACGAGGCGTTGCAGGGCAGCATCAATCCAAACCTGGCCGACTTCGGCATGGCCGGCGAGACCAGGCAATACAGTGGACGCAAGGTCGGTGCGGACTGGAAATGCCCATTCCACTTCAAGGGCAACCGATGAACCCGCCGCAGGTTGCCGCGACCGAAGGTCCGTTTCGCATCGAGCCTTGTTCGGGCAGATCGCTTGAGCTGGAAACAGGCGACGAGCTGGTCGTCATCGATCCACAAGGCCAGCAGGTCAGTGACCTGACCGCGTTCTCGCGCTCCGACATGGCCGAGTACCTGTCCTCGGGGCGCTCCATCGATTATGCCTCCAAGCTTTGGCTGACGACCGGAGACGTGCTGTTCTCGAACCGTAGCCAACCCATGCTGACGATCGTGGAGGACACGTGCGGGCGCCATGACTTTACCTTGACGCCCTGCTCCAAACGGATGTTCGAGTTGCTCTATGGCGAGACGGAAGGGCGGCCGGGCTGCGAGGGAAACCTGGCCACGGCGCTGGCACCCTATGGCATCGAGATCGACCGAATCCCGGTTGCATTCAACATCTTCATGAACGTTGCAGTGGACGGGGCGACGGGACGGGTATCCGTCTTGCCCCCACTGAGCAAGGCAGGGGATTTCATACGACTGCGCGCGGAGATGCCGTTGGTGGTCGCTTTGACTGCGTGTTCGGCAGGGCAATCCAATAACTTCAAGTACAAGCCGATCGACTTTGTCATCCATCGCAGAATGGATCGACCGGGTTGACGGCAGGCAGGTGCATGCGCGGACCACGGCGAACGCGCGCCCGGCGCCGAAGGGAAACACGTGTAGCCAGCTGCTGCGGCAACCCTGTTGTTGGGACGCCGCGCGGGGGTTGCTTGTCGAACGGGCGTGGGGTGCCGATGCCAGGCACGACGCGGCAAGGCGGACTTGCGGTCTGCGATGACGCACAGGGACGCGACGTTCCCATGCCAGTGCTGGATGGATGCGGTGGCAAGTGCCAGCAATCCCATTGCTCGACGACCCCGCCGGGATGACGTTCGTCGGCTACATCAGGTTTGCTGGTCGACTGATCCACTGCATTGGCGGCCACCGGGGTGGCTGGTCGGGATAGGGCCGTACGCGGGATCGTGGCTTGCGCGCGACCTCGACGGCCCCCACATTGGTTGCACGCCCGGCAGCCATGCGAGCTGTTGCCTCACCGCCGCCGATTTTCTTCCAGGAGAACACCATGCCCACCTATCGCAAGACTCCCGAAGCCATCGCCAGGCTCACGCCCGAGCAATACCGGGTCACCCAGGAAAACGCCACCGAGCGGCCGGGTACCGGCGAATTGCTGGACAACACGGCGCCGGGCATCTACGTCGACATCGTGTCCGGCGAGCCGCTTGTTCGCGTCGTCGGCCAAGTTCGAGTCCGGTTGCGGCTGGCCCAGCTTCACCAAGCCGATCGCCCCGGCCCACGTCACCGAATTGACCGACGCCAGCCACGGCATGACGCGCACGGAAGTGCGCTCGACCCATGGCGACAGCCACCTGGGCCATGTCTTCAACGACGGTCCGCGCGACCAGGGTGGATTGCGGTACTGCATCAATTCGGCATCGCTTCGCTTCGTGCCGCGCGACCAGATGCAGGCGCAGGGTTACGGTGATTACATCGACCAGGTGGAGGACGTGCGATGAGCAACGATGGCACACGCACCGAAACGGCGATCCTGGCCGGCGGTTGCTTCTGGGGCGTGCAGGACCTGCTGCGCAAGATGGACGGCGTGGTGTCCACGCGCGTGGGTTACAGCGGTGGCGACGTGCCCAACGCGACGTATCGCAACCACGGCACGCATGCCGAAGCCGTGGAGATCCTGTTCGACCCCGCACGCATCAGCTATCGCCGGTTGCTGGAATTCTTCTTCCAGATCCACGATCCATCCACGGCCAACCGGCAGGGCAATGACGTGGGGGTGTCGTATCGTTCCGCGATCTTCTACACCACGCCGGAGCAGGAGCGCGTTGCCCACGACACCATCGCCGATGTCGACGCCTCCGGGTTGTGGCCGGGCAAGGCGGTGACCGAGGTCGCGCCCGCCGGCGACTTCTGGGAAGCCGAACCAGAGCACCAGGATTACCTGCAGCGCTACCCGACCGGGTACACCTGCCACTACGTGCGGCCGGACTGGACGTTGCCGCGGCGCGCGGAGCCCACCGGCTGACGTCGCCGTGCCTGTCGCGCTTGTCGCAACATCCCGATCGCAACCCACGTCGATCGCGACTCACGTCGCTCCTACAACGCACCGCTTTTCGTAGGAGCGGCTTCAGCCGCGAGCCCTGCCACCGGATCCCGAAGATGCTTCGGTAGGAGCGACGTAAGTCGCGACGCTTTCCCCCAAACCCCCATCGCGACTCACGTCGCTCCTACAACGCACCGCTTTTCGTAGGAGCGGCTTCAGCCGCGAGCCCTGCCGCCGGATCCCGAGGATGCTTCGGTAGGAGCGACGTAAGTCGCGACGCTTTCCCCCACATCGCCATCGCGACTCACGTCGCTCCTACAACGCACCGCTTTTCGTAGGAGCGGCTTCAGCCGCGAGCTCTGCCACCGGATCCCGAAGTTGCGTCCGCAGGACTGGTGGCGGCATGCCGTCACCGGCAAGTCGCGATGCTTTCCGCGACATCGCCACACGAATCACATCGCTGTATCGCGCCGCTCGCCGCTACCGGCGATCGTGGCCTGGATCGCTTCCAACCCTTGCCCGCGCGTCTCGATGCCGCTGCGTCGCAACAGCCAGGCCGACAGCAGGACCACGCCCGCCAGCACGCTGGCCGACATCGCGACGTGGCTGAAGAACCCCGATACCCCCAGCCCCGCACCCAGGATGCCGCCGAACTTGGAGGCGGCAGCCACCACGCCCGCGCCGGTGCCGCGCAACTGCACCGGGAAAATCTCCGTCGCGTAGGGAATCAGCATGGCGATCACGCCGCTGACGCTGACCAGCAGTGCAGCGGTGGCAACGACGATCGCACTGTTGCCATGGCCACCCGGCAGTGCCATCGCCACGAACCCCAGCAACGACAGCGCCGTCAGCACGGCAAACACCACCAGCGCGCCGATGCTGCTCCAGCGGTGGTACATCCAGACGACCACGGCGATACCGGGCAGGGACAACAATGCCGATCGCGCCAGCAGCGTGCTGGCCGCACCGGCATCGATGCCCATCGTCACCAGGTTGACCGGCAGCCACAGCACGAAGCCGAAATTGACCAGGCCCCAGGCCAGCCCGCACAGCACCATCGCCCAGGTGATGCCAGCATGGGGGCCGCGCAGGAGCTGCCGCAGGCCCATGACCGGGTGCTGTTCGTCGATCACGGCGACGCCCGGATGCGCGGCATCGTCACGCTCGATGCCAGCAAGGCTGGAAAACCGTGCCAGCACCGCGCGTGCGTCCGCATCGCGTCCGATGCTGGACAGATAGCGCGGCGACTCGGGCAGGAAACGGCTGAGCAGCAGGATGCAGGCGCCCGTGGGCAGCCCCAGCAACCACAGCGCGCGCCAGCTCGCCAGCGGTTCGATCACGCTGGCCGCGCCCGCCGCCAGCAGGTAGCCCGCCGCGGTACCGATGCCGCCCAGCGCGACCAGCACCCAGCCCCGGTGCGCCGCCGGAATGGTCTCGGCCATCAGCGTGAACGCGATCGGCAGCAGCCCGCCCGCGGACAGGCCCATCAGGAAGCACATCGCCAGGTTCCAGCCAAACGTGGGCATCGCGCCGCAAATGCTCGTCCCCATGAACATCAACGCCGACAGCAGGATCGCCGCGCGGCGTCCGCTGCGATCGGCCAGCCGTCCCCACAGCACCGAGCCCAGCGTCGTGCCGGTCAGCGCCACCAATGCCAACAGGTTGGCGGTGGATGGCGACAGCCGGTATTCCGCGCTCAGGCCGGGCACGACGAAACCAAGCGTCGCCGGTTTCATCACGTCGATGGCCAGCGCCACCGCCAGTGCCGCCAGCAGCGCCGCATGGGCGCGGTTGAGCGGCACGCCGTCGGCGATGTGGAAACACGGTGGCTTGCGCGCCGTGGCCGGCAACCTGTCCTGCCGGTCGGGCAGCAGCCCATGCATGGCCGCCGCCAGGCCCGCGACGATCGCCCCCATCCCGGCCAGCATCCAGCCATCCATCGGCATGCCCGCCATGCGCCAATCCATGCGCGCGGCCATCACCAGCATGGGCGCGTGCGACAGCACGCCAGCGACGATGGCCGCGCAGCCCATCCAGAACGCAATCGGGTGCGGAAACGACGAAACGCGATTGCGCATTGCGCTGGCTCGGGGCGGCGTGCCGCACAGGATGCCAGCAAACGCGGGCCGGTGGCATGGCACCGCGCGCCGCGGGAGCGCTGCTACAAGTCCCGGGGCGGTTGCAGCAGCGCCGTTGCAGCAGCGCCGTTATAGCAGCGCCGTTGCAAGAGCAGCCCGGGCCGCGGGCGCTTTGCGCGACGAACGCCGTGCTCGATGACCGCCGTGCCCGATTACCGCCGTGCGATCGGCTTTGGCACCTTGCAGTCCGGTGTGGGGGAGGTCGGATGGGGGGAGACGCACAGGCCGAACGCGGCCAGGCCGGTGATCTGCTTGCTGTGGCCCGACGCCACGGTAAAGCGCTTGAGGGGCCCCGGCGCGCAATGGCCGATGGCGTCCGCCTGCGGTGCGGGTGGGCAGCCCTTGTCGAACAGCGTGTAGTGGCACGCGCCACTGGCGCTGGACACGCAGGCAAATCGGGCGACGCCGTCTTCGACATGCGCCTTGCTGTACAGCGTGTCGATGCCGTCGGTACTGATGCGATCGCTGAAATTGGTGCCGCCCAGGTGGAGGCCGAACAGGGCGAGCAGGAATTGGAGCAGCGCGGTGAGTGTATTCATGGGGAGCCTCGTTGATCGTTGGGACGCAAGAACGCCGTGCATGCAAGCGCAGGACCTGAAGGCGTGGATCGCCTGCGCTTGCGGGGCCGACGACCGGGTTGGCAGGACCGGTCGGGCGGCCTGGCCCGGGGATCACATGTGCCTGAAAAGCGTCATGAAGGGCGCGCTGACGGACAGGGTTTCGGGCCGCTGCCGAAGGCGCACGACGCCACGGCCGGCGTCGTCGCGGGTGATGCCGGCAATGGCCTTGAGGTTGACGATGGTCGAGCGGTGGATCTGCTTGAACGTGGTCGGGTCCAGCACCGGTAGCAGGTCCTTGATCGGCGTGCGCAGCAGTGCTTCGCCTTCGGCGGTCATGACGGTGGTGTACTTGTTGTCGGCACGGAAATAGGCCACGTCGTCGACCAGGATCAGTCGCGTTTCCTTGCCGGCACTGGCGGTGATCCATGTCAGCGGCTCGGGCGCATCGCTGGCACGCGGGCTGGCGCCCAGCCGGTCGAGCAGTTGCGCCAATGCGGCGGCATCCTGGTTTCCGGTGCGTTCCTGCAGGCGCGCGATGGTGGCGGCCAGGCGCTCGGGCTTGATCGGCTTGAGCAGGTAATCGATGGCCCCGCGCTCGAAGGCGTCGATGGCGTACTGGTCGTAGGCGGTGACGAACACGATCTGCGTGCGCGGGCTGGTGCTGGCGGCCGCGGCGGCGACTTCCAGGCCGGTGAGGCCGGGCATGCGGATGTCGAGGAAGGCGATGTCGGGCATGTGCTCGGCCAGTGCCTCGACCGCGCTGGCGCCATCCTCGCACTCGGCCAGCACCTGCAGCCCGGGCCAGGCGTCGCGCAGCTGGTCGACCAGCCCGCGCCGCAGCAGTGCTTCGTCTTCGGCGATGATGCAGGTGTGCGGCGCGTCAGACATTGCCCTGGCTCCGTTCGGACGTGGAATGCCCGGTGCCGTCGCCAGCGGGCACCGTCATCGTTGCGGCGACCCCGGTGGGGAAGTTGGCGATCACCGCCAGCGCGGCGTTGCCGCCAAACATCAGGCGCAGGCGTTCGCGCACGTTCTTCAAGCCGATGCCGGTGCCGGTGGTCTTGGTATTGAAACCGTCGCCATCGTCGGCCACGGTGACGGCGACCTCGTCGTCGCTGCGATGCGCGCGGATCCAGATGTTGCCGCCACCGGTACGCGGTTCCAACCCGTGCTTGATCGCGTTTTCGACCAGGGTCTGCAGCATCATCGGCGGCAACGTCGTGGCGCGCAGGTCGGCGGGCACGTCGACGTGCACGTTCAAGCGCTCGCCCATGCGGATCTTCAGGATCTCCAGGTACGCCAGTGCGCGTTCGAGTTCGGCGCCGAGCGTCGACATCTCGTCGTCGGCACTGGGCAGCGAGTGGCGCAGGTACTGGATCAGGTGGCCAAGCATCTGCTCGGCGCGGGCGGGGTCGCTTTTGACCAGCAGTTGCGCGCTGGCCAGCGTGTTGTACAAGAAGTGGGGTTCGACCTGCGCGTGCAGCAGGCTGAGCTTGGCCACGGTGAGTTCTTTTTCGGTCGCCGTTTGCTCGGCACTGGTGCGCTCGCCGCGGCGGACTTCCGCGACCCGCCGGCTGATGGCGCGGCTGATGGCTTCGGCGTTCTCGTAGTTGGTGCCGTCGTCGACCAGGAACCAGTCGCTCCAGGCCGGGCTTTCGGGCTCGCAGATCAGGGTCACGCTTCCGGTGTCATGGCCGGGCTGGACGGTGGCCGCGATCTGGTTGCGGGGGATGCCAAACCAGAGCAACGGACTGTAGCGTCGCAGGGGATGCTCACCGTAAGTGCGCGGGCGTGCGACCTTGGCCCGGACCTGCAGGCTGTCGCGTGCGCTTTGCACCTGCTCGATGCCGGGCAGTTCGCGGATGGCCGCGTCGAGCAGGTCGAAGGCCTCGCCGGCTTCGAACGGGATCTCGATCTGCCGGCGCTGGCGGTTGCTCAACGCGCCCTTGTCGATATGCCCGGCGATCAGGTGGACGCGGTTGAGGTGCGAGATGGCGCCGGCGACGACCAGCACCATCGTCACCATCCCCAGCAGCACCATCGGGAACTCGAGCTGGCCAATCAACGGGATGCTGGAGTACAGCGCCGCGACCAGCAGCACGGCCAGGCCCCAGACGATGGCGATGCGAAGGACGAAGAACAGGCTCTTGAACATGGGGGTTTCCGGGCGTGGCTGGATTGCGGTGAAGCATAGCGAGCGAACCACGGCGGTTGCAGGCGTTTGCGACGGAAGCCGACATGCGGCGATGAAAGCGGCCCGATGCCGGATCGGATCGGCGTGGTGTCGGCGATTTCCGCGGTCGGGGCGCGGTTTTCCTCGCGCGATCCGATGGAAGCGTCGCGTCATGCCGCTGGAGATCCGGCGTCCGGCTGTGCCTTGCGGCCGTCTCGCCGGATCGCTTCGGTACCGGGCTCGAGACGGAGCCCGGCACGGTCCGTGATCACGCAGGCAACCTGCTGGCCGATGCATTGCACTGATCGACTCCGGCCGTGCACCCGTCGGCGCGACTACCGTGGACATGGTTTGCCAGGGTGTATCCACGCAAACCCGGCGCGCTTCGGTCGGCGGCAGGCTTGATCTATGCTGCGCGGAGGGTGGCGCGGTGCCAACGGCCGTGTCGGGCCGCATCAAGCCGTGTCGTATCGGGCAGTGGCGGGGAGTCCACCATGACGGATAGCCAACAGGAACATCGATGATCGAAGTCGCCGGGCTCACCAAGCAATACGATCGCCTCACGGCGGTCGACGACCTGTCGTTCAATGTCCGTGCTGGCGAGATCATGGGGCTGGTCGGGCCCAATGGCGCCGGCAAGACCACGACCCTGCGCTGCGCGACCGGGATCATCCCGATGACCAGCGGCAGCGTGCAGCTGTGCGGCATCGACCTGGCCGCCGACCCCATCGAGGCCAAGCGCAAGGTCGCCTTCATCGCCGATGAGCCGCGATTGTTCGAGTACCTGACGGTGTGGCAGCACCTCAACTTCGTCGCGCGGTTGTACGGCGTGGCCGATTACGAAGCCCGTGGCAAGGCGATCCTGGCCGAGCTGGACATGGCCGACAAGACCCAGTTGCTGCCGGCCGAACTCTCGCGCGGCATGAAGCAGAAGCTGGCCATCGCCTGCGGGCTGCTGCACGGGCCGCGGATCGTGATCTTCGACGAGCCGTTGACCGGACTGGACCCGGCGGGCATCCGTCGCATGAAGGAAGTGATGCGGCGACTGGCCTCCGAAGGTGCCGCGATCATCCTCAGCTCGCACCTGATCAGCCTGCTCGAAGCCGTCTGCTCGCACCTGCTGATCCTCAAGGACGGCGTCAAGGTCGCCGACGGCAGCGTGGCGCAGATCCAGGCGCGCTATGGCGATGGATCGACGCTCAGCCTGGAGGACATTTTCTTCCGTGCCACGGGCGACGATGGCGGGGCGGTTGCGGGCGCCATGCACCCGGGCGACGCCCCGGCGGCCGTCGACGCCCCATGAACCAGGACGTCGCGGTGTGGCGCGCCTTCGTGTACCTGCAGGCGATGTCGGTCCGCAATCTCGTCATGCATCGGCTCAAGCGGCTGCGCCAGCCCAAGTACCTGTTTGGTGCGATCGCGGGTGTCGGCTACTTCTATTTTTTCTTCTTCCGCCGCGGGGCCATGGGCGGATGGCGCGGAGGACACGCGACGACGGCACTGGGTTGGACCCAGCAGCCCGGGGTCATGCCGGTGGTGATCGCGCTGGCCGCGTTGCTGCTGCTGGTGATCGTGGTGGCTGCCTGGGTGGTGCCGACCCGACGCGCGGCGCTGGCATTCAGCGAGGCCGAGGTCGCCTTCCTGTTTCCGGCGCCGCTGACGCGTCGCATGCTGATCCATTACAAGTTGTTGCGCGCGCAACTGGGCATCCTGTTTTCAGCCTTGCTCTTCACGCTGGTCTCGCACCGCGCCAGCATGTTCGGCGGCAATCCGCTGTGGCATGCCGCCGGATGGTGGCTGTTGCTGTCGACGATGCGCCTGCACTTCATCGGCGCGTCGTTCTGGCGCGATTACCTGCTCGAGCTGGGCGTGCACGTATGGCTGCGGCGCGTGCTGGTGCTGGGCGGCGTACTTGCGCTGCTGGTTGCGTCGGTGGCATGGATGAAGACCCGCATGGCGTTGCCAACGCAGGCCGACCTTGGCAGTGTGCAGGCGATCACGGCGTACCTGTCGGCACTTCTTTCCACGCCGCCGCTGGCATGGGCGCTGCTGCCATTGCGCTGGATGGTCGCGCCACTGTTCGCGGTGGATGCGCAGGCATTCCTCCGGGCGGCACCGGCCGCAGTGGCGTTGCTGGTGTTGCATTACTTCTGGGTGGTGCGGTCGGATGCGGCGTTCGAGGATGCGTCGATCGACGCATCGCGGCGGCGCGCCAGCAAGGTCGCGCGGATGCGCTCGGGCAAGTCCGCCTTCGACCGCCAGCCGACCAAGCCGCGCACGGCGCCGTTCGTGCTGGCGCCGCGCGGCCTGGTGCCGGTGGCGTTCCTGTGGAAGAACCTGATCGCGCTGGGCCCGTTCTATCGCCTGCGCACCTGGCTGGTGGCCTGTGGACTGGTCGTCGCCGGGGGGCTGTGGATGGCGGCGCGACCGGCGATGCAGCCAGCATTGCTGGCCGCCGGCAGCATCGCGCTGATGCTCGCGGGCTGGTTGCTGGTGGTCGGCCCGATGTTCCTGCAACGCAGCCTGGGACGCATGTTCCTGCACCTGGATGTCCTCAAGGCCAGCCCGTTGTCCGGCCGGCAGATCGTGCTGGGTGAGCTGCTGACCCCGGTCACGCTGATGGCCTTCGCGCAGTGGCTGGCATTGCTGGTGGCGGCGGTCGCCTTCATCGGCCCGACGTTTTCCGGACAACCGATCCTGGGGAGCGATGGTCGTGGCCCCCTGGGGGCCGCGATGCTGACGCCCGGCAACCTGGTGGTCGCATTGGCTTGCGTGGCCACGATCGCCCCGTTGCTCTGCGGCCTGATGATGTGCGTGCCTTTCGCGGGCATGCTGCTGTTCCCGGGCTGGCTGGCCGGCAGCGGCAGCCGTGGTGGTGGCGTGGAGGTGATGGGGCAGCGGATGATTTTCTTCGCCGGCTACCTGCTGGTGTTGGCGGTGGCGGTTTTGCCCGCCGCCATCATCGGCGGCATCGCGTTGTTCGCGGGTCAGTGGCTGGGCGGAGTCAAGCTGGCGCTGGTCGCTGGCCACGTTGTGCGGTGGCGCGGTGCTGCTGGGCGAGGCGTGGTGGGCACTGGGATGGCTGGGCCGGCGCACGGAACGCCTGGACCTGTCGCGCGAGCAGTTGCATTGACGTACGGGAACCATGCGATTGCCGAAGCGCAGCCGCGACGAAACTGGAAGCGCATGCCCGTCCGGCATGTGCATGCGGGAAGGAGGGATTGATGGTCAAGGGGGCTTGCATTGCCGCGCTGTGTTGCGTCGCCGGCGTCGTGTCGCTGACGGCGTGCGACCGGCTGCAGTCGTTGGGACGGTCCGACGAAGACCGGATCAACGATGCGGTGCCGATCTCAAGCGAGGTCGTTTCCGCAAGGAAGGCGCTCGATGACCTGGCGGCAACGCTGGCCGGCGATGCTGCAACGATCGACTCCGAGGCGACCGCCTCCGCGGCAACCGACGCCACGACGATGGATGCCGATGCCCTCGACGCCGAATACCAGTCGCGCCTTAAGGTGCGCGCGCTGGAATGCGCGCACGGCTACAGCCCGTCGGCGCTTTCCGGTCCGGAGGATGTGCGGGCGGCGTTGACCGACGAAGACTGCTTCGCCGAGGCCGATGCCGGACTGCTGCAATGGCTCGGCCTGCGTCGCGTCGGCCTGTTGCTGGCGGCGCCGCCGTTGCGGGCGGTCCCGGCCGATCCGGCCGGCGTGCTGGTCGGCGACGATCCCATCGGCGAGGCGAGCTTTGCCGATCGCGCCGGCGTGGCGCTGCTGCAGGGCCGCAAGACCTGGCACGTGGTCGACATGGGCACGGGCAAGGACATCCAGGTGCAGGCGCGCGGTGGCGGATCGCCGGCCACCGGGCTGTCGCCCAACGGCCGCTTGTTCGTCACTGGCGACGGCGACGCCGCCCAGTTGCGCGAGAGCGCGACCGGCGATGTCCTGGCAACCCTGCCCGGGGTGCGGTCGTGGCAGGTGTTCTGGGTGGGCGGCGTGGGTGCCATCCATCCGGTAGCCGGCTCCGCCGGACTGTCGTTTTTGGACTTCACGTCCGGGCGCGAAACAGCCATCCCGATGACCATCGGCAACCTGGACAAGGTCGTCGCATTGCCGGGCGGGACGCATCGCTACGGCGTGCTCGCATTCAACCGGCAGGGCGTGGTCGAACTGCGTCCCACGCCACGGGGCTGGACGGCGACGCTGGTCTCGGAGCAGAAGTCGACCGCCACCGGTGGCTGGTCGCGCAACACCTCCGGGCTGACGCCCGATGGCAAGCGCCTGTACGGGGCGTCGCAGAGCGTGCAGCTGATGGACCTGCCGTCGATGCAGCTGCACACCGTGACCCTGGATCCATTGCGCGTGCAGCAGGTGGTCGCGACACCGGATCCCGACACGTTGCTGGTCAGTGGCTATTTCAGGGACTTGCCGGGCGCGGGCCGGAAGTCGTTCGTGTATTCGATAAGCAAGCGCACCCTGGCCGAAGTCGAGACCGGCAAGCTGCTTTCCACGCGTTTGCTGTACATCCCCTCGCTGCACCGCAATGCGGTGATCGACGGCGGCAAGGTCGTGCTGCTGGATGGCCTTCCCACGGGCGACGCACTACCCGTGGACGAACAACTGCAACGCCAGCAGCTTGCGCTCGGGGAGCAGGTGCGCAGGCAACAGCAGCAGCGCGCGGGCCTTTTTTCATTCGCCGCCGATGCGCGGGCGGCGTCCGCTGCCGCGGCCTCGGCCGCAGGCACCCCGTCCGGCGCGCCGACCGTGTATCCGGGCCCAGTGGCCGGACTGGCCCGCACCGCCGACGTCGAGGCCGTTGGCGTGTACGAGGGCAGCAACGCGACCCATGGCGCGGGCCGGAACAGCACGCTCGCCGCCAGGACCGGCACCGTGCATGTCCATGTCCGCCGTGGCAAGCGTCCGGTGGTGCTGGTGTTGAGCTCCTATGAGCCGGTGCATTGGGTGGTCACCCTGCAGGCGGGCGCCCGGCTCGCGGCGGTGCTGACCAGCAGCTATTACCCGGATACGGTGACGGGCACCGGCGACGCCCGCGTCTACCGCATCGGCAGCAACCACGCTTACAAGCGGGGCAGTCCCGATTTCGCGAAGCTCGACGCGGAGGTCGCGCATTGGACCGGCAAGCACATCGGCGTGTTCCAGGGCGGCTACACGGGCAGTGCCTTCACGGTGGGGCAATGAGGCCGGCGACGGCGACCGTGACGTCGACCCTGGAGGCGGCCGCGGCCATGGGCGCGCTGCTCGCCATCGTGCTGGCAGCCACGGCTTGCGGGCGGCAGGATGCGGCGCAGGATGCGATGCCGGCGGTCGCTCCACGAAACATCGACCCGGCGCACAGCGGGACTGCGCCACCCGCAGCCGGACCCAGCGCGCAGGACAAGGCGGCGATCGATGTCCCGCCCTGGCAGGCCGCGCTGCGGATCATGGATGCCGACGGCGATGGCCGGGTCTCCGTCGCCGAGCACGCGGCCGCCGCCGCACGGATGTTCTCGACCATGGACCGCGATGGCGATGGCCAGGTCACCGTCGACGAGATGGCGGCCACGCGCAGCACGTTGCCCGATGCCCGCGGCGATACCGAGCGTGCGCTGCGCAGGGTCGACGCCAACCAGGACGGTCGCCTGGACAAGGCCGAGCACGCCACCGCGACGCGGGTCCAGTTCGACAAGGTCGACGGCAACCACGACGGCTACCTGGATGGCGCGGAGCTGCGGTCTGACGATCCGCCAGCGGACTAGCTGCCAGCGGTAGTCGCGCGCGGCCGCGCACGCCGCTGGGCTGCGCCTTCACCTTGCCGCTTTCACCTTGTCGCTTTGACCTTGCCGCTTTCACCTTGCCGCTTTCACCTTGCATTTCCACGCAGGTAGGCCACCATCGCCCTGACTTTCCCGGACCATGCGCATGACCAGTCCAGACGACGATTACGATCCCGACGACAACTTCGCCAACAGCAGCCAGGACGGCTTCGACGTGGACGACGAAGCCGCCGAAGAGGCGCTGGTGTGGCAGTTGCTGCTGATGATCAATCCGGGCGACGACGAGGCGGCGCTGCAGCAGTTCGGCGCCTGGCAGGAGATGCAGGCCGATGCCGGCGACGAAGCGGACGATGCGCTGGCGTCGCTGCGACACGCGATCGACTGGAAGTCGGGATTCCATGTCGATGCGCTCGACACGGTCGGCCTGGTCGAAAGCCTGGACGAACTGGCCGCGCGCTTCGACCTGCGCATCGACTGGGGCGTGGAGGAGATCGACCGCGAGGCATTGGGTGGCACCGACGTGCCGTCGCTGATCGTGCGCGCCCATGCGCAATTGCGCGAGCACGGCTACACCCTGTGGACCTGGAATCCACGGGGTGGCGCCAGCGAGGACGCGTACTCGGGCTGGATCGCACTGCGACGTGACGAGGAAGCGATGCTCGGACTCGCGCACGCGCTGGGGATCGAAGTGCGGTTGGGTAGCGCGCACTGAGCCCGCCGCCCCGCGGCCGTCGATGCGACACCGCGGGCCGTGCCGGTGCGCGACGGCATGCCGGTGCGCGACAGGCAGTGTCGACCTACATCATCGCCAATTCGGTATTGGTCAGCGTGTGGTCGTACAGGTCGCGCAAGCGCGTCTTGCGCTCGAGGTCCGACACGATCACGCCGCTGAAGTCGATGCCGGTGAGGTCATCGATGAAGGTGATGCCCCCGGGCGTGTCGACATTGATCTCCATCATCTTGTCGCCGACGATGTCCAGGCCAGCCAGGTACATGCCGTCGCGCATGAGCTTGGGACCGACGATCTCGGCCAGGCGCAGTGCATCCTCGTCGGGCGTGGCCATTTCGGTCTTGCCGCCGGCCGTGACGTTGCTGCGTGCGTCGCCGCTGTCGTTGTAACGGCGGATGCAGGCATAGGTGCCATCCACGCGCAGCGGACGTCCGTTGAGCATCAGCAGGCGCAGGTCGCCATCCGCCGCGGCGGGCAGGTACTCCTGCACGATGGCGTAGCCGTCGCGGGTGACCGCGTCGATCATCTGGTTGAGGTTGCCGCCGCTTTCCGGCGTGACGACGAATACGCTCTGCCCACCCGAACCCTGCAAGGGCTTGATGACCCCGTAACCGTCGTGGTCCGCGATGAAGCCCTTGACGACCTCGGCGTCCAGGGTGATGCAGGTGCGCGGACGCACCTGCTCTGGGAAATGCTGGAAGTAAGTCTTGTTGGAGGCGTCGGTCAGGTGGGTGGGGTCGTTGAGCACGATCACGTGCTTGAGCGCGGCCAGCTGCGCGAACAGCAATCCGCTATTGGGTGCCCAGGGGCGTTCGGTGAGTTCATCGGCGGGGTCGCTGCGCAGCATCAGCACGTCCAGCTTGTCGACGGCGATGCGTTCCATGCTCGCATCATCGGCCTGCAAGTCGGCAAGCAGCGCATCGTCGTCCTTGTACTTGTCCTTGCGCGGCACATGGGCATTGGCGCAGATGCTGCCATCGATGTCGTAGATGAAGCCGCCCAGTCCGATCAGCGACACGTCATGGCCGCGATTGATCGCGGTCCGCGCGAGCCGGATGGTGGTGTAGTTGTTTTTTTCGGTCGCCATGTCATTGATGACGAAACCGATCCTGATCGGCGTGCGCATGTCATCGGCACGCTTGGCGCGCGTACCGGGCGCGGCCCCCTTGCGCGGGGTGGACGGCCTGGCGGCAGGCTTGGATGCGGTTTTCGACGCAGTTTTTGACGCGGTTTTCGACGCGGTTTTCGATGGCGCTGCGTTGGTGCCGGAAGGCTTGCCGGACTTGCGCGGGGTCGGGGGGGTCATGCAGGGGGATCCTCGTGGAAGAGACGGGCGACGGGGAGCGCGCGGCATTGCTGCAGTCGATCCAGCGCCGCGGGCACGGTGAACCAGCGCGGCAGCAGGTCGGGCGTACGCACCCAGCCTTCTTCGATCAACTGCTCCAGTACCACCAGGTGGGAGAGGGCGAACTTGCCCATGAACAGCGGTTCCAGCGGACCGTCATCGTGGAGGTAGTCCACCAGGTCGCGCAGTCCGCGCAGGTAAACCGCATCCTTGGTCAGTCCGCCGCCGCGCCTGGCGCGCACGGCGACATCGAAGGCGTCGTCGGTGGGCAGTGCGTGCTCGCGATGCAGGCAGTCGAAGATCGCGGGCACGTCCTGCCCATGGATCGCCATTTCGGTCGCGACGACGCGGGCCGCCAGCACGCGCAGGCGCTCGCCAGGCAGGTAGCCGGCGATGAATTCCGCCAGCACGCCCAGGCCTTCCTGCAGGGGGTCGTAGTGCGCCAGCCCGACTTCGAGCTGCCGCAGCGACTGCTGTCGCCCGTTGTGCCGCGTCAATACATGGGTGCCGATCTCATGCTGGACCAGCGGCTGGATGCGTGCGCGCGGCAGGCGGATGTTGCCGTCGATGTAGAAAGTGCCGTGCGACACCATCATCATCGAGCCCAGGTCGTCGTCGACCACGACCTCGCAACTGAAATCCGGTGACTGCGCGCGGTACCAGTCCAGCTCGTCGTTGACCGCATGCAGGAACTCATCGATGCCGCAATCCGCGGACAGCGGTGCACTGGGGCCGACCTGGGCAAGGATGTCGTTGGCCAGTTGCAGCAACGACGGTTCGACCCCACCAAACAGGTCCAGGCTGGCATTGACGAACCCGTCGGTCCCGCGCAGGCGCACCAATGCAACCTGGCGCTCGAGTTCCCGCTGCTTTTCGGACAGCAGCGCCGACAGCAACGGGGATTCTATGTCGTCGACCGGCAGCGCTCGAAGGCGATCGCGCAGGGCCTGCAAGTCCACCGGCAGGTCCTGGTATCGCAGGGGCGGGATCTCGCGATGGCCGCTGTCCTCGAAAAAGCGCCACAACGCCTGGTTGTGGGTGGGCGACAGTGCAAGCAACCAGTCGATCTCGCCGTCCATGCGCGCCAACTGGGCGTCGACGCGTTCGGCCACGGACGGTAGTGGATGCGCATAGGCCTGGTTCATCGTCATGCCAGGAACTCCCCGCGCGCAGCCTCGACCGCGGCATGCAGTCCGTCGCGGAACTGCTCGAGTACCGCGACATCCACCTGTGCCGTCCACTCGTCCATGTAGATCTTCTTGAACTCCGGCGAGATCGTGCAGACCTTGTCGCCGTAGTTGGCGAAGACCCATTCGGGGAAGTGGCCGCCGGTTGGAAAGCGGACGTTTTCCCGCACGTCCGGAGGGCGGCCGGCGACGGGATGGGCGCGCAAGGCATCCTTGAACCGTTGCAATGCCTTGCCCCAGCGCCCGTGGTCGAGCGTGGTCACGCCCAGCTCGATGTCCGGATTGCCCGCGATGGGGGCCATCGGCGCACCGGGTCCGTCGCGTCGATGGTTGTAGCTGTGGATGTCCACCAGCAGCACGCAGCCCCATTGCGCGATCAGCTTGTCCAGCAGTGCGCGGATCATCGCGTAGAAGTCGTCGTACGCCGCCCGGGATGCCGCGATCTCGGACTGGGGCAGGGAGTCCTTCCAGACCTGGAGCCCCCAGGCATCGTCGGGCTCGATGTAAACGGCCTTGTCGCGCGGGCGATTGAGGTCGACCTGGAAGCGTGACGTGCGCACACGCAGCCGGACATCGCCCACGGCCGCCAACAGGCCGGTCATCGGGTCTTCCTCGCGCCGCCGATCGGCATCGTCGATGGCGAGGAGCGGATGCAGCGATTCGCGCAGCGCATGGCCGTCGTGGATTGCCGTGGCGACGACCGGGCCGTGCCCGGTGATCAGGTCCCAGTCGCGGCGGCGATGGGCCGGGACCAGGTGGCTGTCGCGCGGCATTGATGCTGCGGGGTTTGTGCTCTCAACGTGCATGCAGGCCATGCTCGCATCGGTCGTATGACCTCGCCGTGAGCGCGCCGCCGGTTCGTTGACCCGGTGCTAACGATTGGGCGGGCAACGATTCAGGTCACGACAGGAAATGCGCGCACCGACCAGTCGAACGCGTATGCGGTCCTGGCATCACGAGCCGGCGTGGCGTTGCTGCAGGCGCGCGCCATCCGTTTTTTTGCCCGGCCCGGTTCGGCGCTTGATGTCCTTCCGCACGCAGCCACTGCGTGCGGCCGCCGGTTTCGACGAGGTCGGGCGGCGACGGGACGTCAGCTGTTGTCGCGCTTACCCTGGTTCTTGCGACCATGGGTGCTGATGGAACCTTCGATCGCTTGCATCCGCGATTCGCCGGCATGCAGGGCCTCGGCCTTGTCGGACGCCGCACCGGACTGGTAGCCGGGTTCGCCACCATGGCCATGTCCTGCGTCCAGTGCCTGCCAGGCGGGTGTCTGCCGGGCGTGTTGCTGCTTGGCCTTGAGCAACTTGCGGGTGTTGGCGAGCGCTTGCTTCGGGGTGATCTTGCGCGGTTTGCCAGCCGTCCTGTTGCCGTGGGCTTGCGGGCAGCCGTGCTTGCGGCAGGCCGGCGCGCGGCCTGTTTGCCGACGGCTTTGCTGGCAGCCGTTTTGGCGGGGGTCCTGCTCGCGGCCGTTGTCGTTGTTTTCTTCGTGGCCTTGCCCGCGGGCTTGCCGGCGGCACTCTTGGCTGCCTTGGTTGTTGCCTTGGCCGGGGCCGGCTTCGCCGTTTTGCTTGCTTGCTTCCGCACGGGGCGCTTGGCAGCCTTGGATACCGTCTTGCGGGCGGCCGGCTTGATGGTTTTCTTTGCGGCCTTGGCCGTCGGTGTCTTTGCGACCTTGTTCGCCGCGGGCTTCTTCGCAGTCCCGCGGGCTTGCTTGCCTGCTGTCTTCTTCGGCACCGCTTTTTTCGTGGCAGTCTTCGCGGCGGTGGCTTTGCGTGCTCGGGTGGTTGCCATGGGGGTCTCCGGCGGATTGCGGGCAGGGCCGCGACGGCGCTACCGATACCATGGCCGACATTGATGCGAGGTGAGGAAACACCGCCGCGCGTGACGGAGAGGCGCCATCGCCGCGGTGTTGGCGTTGCCGCGGCTGCGCTGCATGGCTCACGGGTCCTGCCGGGCGCGGCGACGTCGCGGCTGCGGCGAGGAGCTGGCTGCGTCAGCGCGGCGCATGGGCCCGGTGGTGGCGGTCTTACTGGCAGGCCTCGTAGACGCGGTCGTTGAGCGTGCGCAGCAACTCGAACGTGCGTGCAAGGCCCACGCGTTCGAGCACGGTTTTCCGATGCTGCCTGGCCGCCTCGCAAGCGGCATGCTTGCTGCTGGTCCTCGAGGACCTGGCGTTGCTGCGCCTGGAGTTTGCGTAACGCATGGAGCGTCTGTCGGTACCCGCCAGGCGCGAGAGGTAACGCGAGTCCGCATCGCGCTTGCGGGCCTGCTGCGCGAGGCTGCGGTGCCTGGCCTGGCTAAGTTGCTCGGGTGCCGTGGGGCGTGCCCAGGCGGTCCTGGAGCCGGTCGGGCAGGGCGTGTCCTGGATGCTGATCCCACCCCCGGACGAAACGCATTTGCGCAGCGTGCCGCCATGCGGCTGGGCGGTGCTGCAGGCGCCGCCGGGGTGCCTGGCACCTGCCTTCGCGCTGCATGCATTGGACGACTGCGCACGGGCCGGCGCGGCGATGGCGGACATGGCCGCCAGCAGCATGGCCACCAGCAGCATGGGCAATGGCCACGGTCTTGCAAAACGATCCATTCGCGCCTCCTCCTTTCCTTTGATCAGGCTACGACACGCGATCGTCGGACTGCCGTGGGAATTGCCCGGGTGTGCTTGTCCCCATTTGGCCCGGATCCGCGTTTCCTGACGATTCCAGATCCACCTTCTGGCCTGTTGCTGCGATCGTGGACAAGCCACTGCCCCCGGAGCCACGTCATGACCCGCAATCCCAGCATGTCGATCCTGGCCTTGGCCGCGCTGCTGGCCAGCGGCTGTTCTCGCGGCGAACCCGGGCCGGCCCCGGAGGCCGGGTTGGCCCAGGCGCAGCAGCAGCCGGCCCAGACGGGTATCGACCCGCCAGGTGAAACCGCGCAAGCCAGGGCAATGCAGGCCGCCGCGTCCACGCCGGTGGATGCACCGGCGACCGATGCCATGCCCGTGACCGATGCCGAGACGTCGACCGCGTCCACGACCGAGGCAGGCTTCGACCCGGCCAGCGTGCCGGTCACCGATGCGAGCCTGCCGCCATTCCCCTTCTTCAAGACGCCCGAAGGCTTGCAGAGCAGCCTGGACGACAAGGACAAGAATGTCTCCTTCGACGGCCAGTACTTCATTGCCGGCGACAAGCCGATCCTGGTGGAAGGCAGGATCTTCCACGACAACTTCAACCTGCAAAACGGTGACCGCACCTACTCCGAGCGCGAGTTCCTGCGCAACTACGACAATGCCATCACGGCATTGGGCGGCAAGAAGATCAACACTGCGCAATATACCGACGCCTCGATCGCAGCCGCCGGTGGCCGGGACAAGATCGAGAGGACCGCCTATGGCGCCCCGGCCGTGCCGGAATACCCCCATGACAGTTACCTGATCCGCACCGCCGACAAGGAATACTGGATTGAAGTCAGCACCGGCGTGATCCCGCTGCATGGCTTCCTGGTGGTCCTCGAGCGCAAGGCGATGGAGCAATCGGTGGGCTTGCTCGATGCTGCCGCCATGAAGAAGGCCATCGATGCGGACGGGCGCGTCGCCCTGCATATCAATTTCGACACCGACAAGGCATCGCTGCGCCCGGATGCGCAGCCGGTCATCGCTGAAATCGGAAAGCTGCTGGAGGACGATCCGTCGCTGTCATTGTCGATCCAGGGGCATACCGACAATACCGGTAGCCGCGAGCACAACCAGGCGCTTTCCGCGGCACGGGCGCGTAGCGTCCTGGGCGCACTGGTCGGGTTGGGGATCGATCCGTCGCGGTTGTCGTCGCTGGGCTTTGGACAGGACAAGCCGGTTGCCGACAATGCGACCCAGGCCGGGCGCGCGCAAAACCGACGCGTGGAGCTGGTGAAACGCTAAGCCGCGATCATCCGGGACGGAGCATCGGCCTCGCAGCCTGGGCGTCCGTCGCCAGCATGGTGTCGCCAGCATGGAAAAGCCCCGCTTGCACGGGGCTCTTCCTGGATCGGACCACGCGACCGCGACCGGGCCGGCGACGCGCATGTCCAGGTGCCCGGTCAGTTTCCCAGGAGTCAGTGTCCCAGGATCTGGGAGATGATGCCGGTGGCCACCTGCACCAACAGGTATTCATTGCTGTCCTGGTATGGGCGCACCCAGCGGTAGCCGCGGGGCGGTGGTGCGAGCCGGTAGGTTCGATAATCGTTGATGTAGTACCTGTCGGCCAGGTAGGCACGGGGCAGGTGCTCGCCGCGTTTCCAGGCATGCTTGTAGTGGCCGCGGTGCAGGCCGTTGTCGTGTCGCCCATGGTCACGCGGATTGTGCCCATGCTCGCGGTAGGGCTGGCCATGGCGGTCGTGGTCGTGCTTGTGCTTGTCGTGCCCCCGAGGTGCTGCAAAGGCGGTCGTGGACAGCAGCAGCGCTGCAATCGAGGTGCTCAGCAACAGGGTTTTCATCGTGCGGCCTCCTTGGTGGATACGACATCAGGGTGGGTGGTCGCACCTGAATGGCAACCGAGATGCCCATGGTTTTTCCCGCCGTCGCCAAGAGGGCACCTGCTTGCATTCAGCCCGGTGAATGCCGCGTCATGGGCCTGGCGGCAACCTGGCGTGCAACAGCCCATGTGCCGGTGCTCGACGAACAACACCAGGAGCCCGCCTGGGCCGCTCCAGGAGGCCTGCATGCAGTGCCTCGCCAGCCTCTGGGGCTGGGGAATGGGTTTCAGGGCGTCATGCACGTGTGGAACTTCAACCCGCAGCCTGCAATGCGCGCAGACCGAACGCTTGCGCAGCGAACGCAGGTGCCAGGACAAGATGGATGCCGACAACCAAGGCCAGGTGGCAGCCTTGGCAGTCGATGTTGCCTACGACGGCATGCGCACGACACAAAGGCATGCACACGACGGCATGCACAAGCGGCGCGGCATGACAGGACCAGGGACAGGGCAGCGCGGCCGCCGCGCAAACCTGTCCGCTTCCCGGCGTGGCGGTGACCTGCTCGCCGGCATTCACTCGGGATCCGGCGGCGGGAGCAGGTGGCGGATGTGCAGGAAACGCGCGAATCGCGGCACCCCGTTCGCGGTCAACCCGTTGTAGCGATAGGTCACCATGCTGCCGATCGGCGGTGGACTGGCACGCTGCGCATCGCTGAATCCACTGCCGATCCGGAACCGCAGGCCATCGGGGCGTTGCACGATCAGGGCCCCCAGCTGGCCGAGGTACTTGCCTCGCCCGGCGGTATGCGCGACCACGCGTGCTTCGGCGTCGTCATGGGGTTTGTACTTGAGCAGGTCTTCGCTGCGCCCGACGTGGTAGCGGGCATCGCGATGGTGCAGCACGAGGCCCTCGCCACCGGCAGCGTCTATCGCCGCGAGTTTCGCGTCCAGCGTCGCCGCATCGTTGACGCGGAACTGCGGGATCGGGCGCAGCCAGGCGATGCCGGCGTTGGCCAGCAGGCTGCGCATGTGGATCACGCGCGTCTCGAAACGCCCCGGATCGGCCGGCAGGTCGAACACCATGAAATGCATGGCCCGCCACGCCTTGTCGTCGGCCCGCAGCGCGCGCACGGTGTCGCTGGCCTGCTCGAAGCGTCCGCGCGCCACCCACAACTCCCCATCCATCGGCGCTTCGGGCCAACCCGCGGTGAACCATCGTGGCGGATCGATCGCCTGTCCGCTGCGCGTCCAAAGCCGATGCCCGTCCCAGCGGCCACGCACGCCATCGAGTTTTTCGCTGACCCAGTACTGGTCCACGGCGATGCCCGTCTTGTAGACGGTCGGCAACATGACCCGCGGTGGGGATGCCGCCAGGGCCGATGGCGACCATGGTGCCAGCAGGCAGAGCAGCAGGGGCAGGCAAGCGGCTTTGAAAGGCATGTCGTGTCGTCCTCGATCACCAGGTGGGTGGTTCCATGCCGTGCCGGCAACCGGGGGGCGCAGCACGGTGGGGACAAGATGACCAGGAATCGTCGTCCGCGCTGCCGGTCGACCCACGGCGCCCGCGTGGGGCCATGGCGCAGCGGCGCGTAGGAAGTCGCCGACAGGCCGTCGGGTTGGCAAGCCGGCAATGACCTACACTCCGCTGATCGTCACGCCCTGGGGAGGGAGCAGATGAAACACCGGATCGTTTCGATGGCCGCGGGGCTGTCATTGGCCGTGTTGCTGGTTGGCGCCAACCGCGTACATGCCGGCGATGGGCGGGCAGCCGAAGATGCGTCGCCGGCCGCGCAAGTGCTGGTACTCAAGGCGGCGCACCTGTTCGACGGCAGCAGTGGCCGGTTGCAGTCCCCTGGCGTCGTCGTCGTGCGTGGGCAACGGATCGTGGGAGTGGGTGCCGACGCCACCATTCCCGCCGGCGCCCGTGTCATCGAGCTGGGCGATGCGACCCTGGTGCCGGGGTACATCGATGCGCATACGCATATCGCCTCGGACCACGACGACAACTGGGCGCAAGGTTTCTACGAAGGCATGCTGCGGTTCCCGGTCGAGCAATCATTCCATGCCGCGCGCAACGCGAAGGCCACGCTCGAGGCCGGCGTGACCACGGTGCGCGAAGTCGGTGCCAGCGATTTCGTCGATGTCGCACTGCGCAATGCCATCGACCAGGGGCTCGCCGAAGGCCCGCGCATGCTGGTGGCGGGACATGCCATCGGCAGCACCGGCGGACATTGCGACAGTTCGCCGTTCCCGCCCGACCGGGTCAAGCCGTCCGGGCCGCTGGAGGGGGTCTGCAATGGTGCCGATGCATGCCGCGAAGCGACCCGCCTGCAGATGAAGTACGGCGCCGACGTGATCAAGATCTGCGCCTCGGGCGGGGTGCTGTCCGAGTCCGACCCGGTCGACGTGCCGCAGCTCACGCCCGAAGAACTGCGCGCGATCATCGGCGAGGCGCATACCTGGGGCCGCAAGGTCGCCGCGCATGCGCATGGCGACACCGCGGCGCGCCAGGCGATCGATGCCGGCATCGATTCCATCGAGCATGGCAGCTTCCTCAAGACCGACACATTGCAGCTGATGAAGCAGAAAGGCGTGTACCTGGTGCCGACCCGGACCACGGTGAAGTGGGTGGTGGCGCATGCCGATGGCTACCCGCCGAAGATCGCCGACAAGGCGCGTGCCGCGGGGGCCGCCGATGCCGACACGCTGCGCAATGCCTTCCGGATCGGCGTGCCGATCGCGATGGGGACCGACGCCGCGGTCTACCCGCATGGCCTGAACGCACGCGAGTTTGGCGACTACGTCGAACTGGGCATGACACCGGCACAGTCGCTGATGACCAGCAGCCAGGGATCGGCGAGGCTGCTGGGCGTCGATGGCGACACCGGCACGTTGGAAGCAGGCAAGTACGCGGACATCGTCGCGGTACCCGGCGACGTGCTGCAGGACATCCGGGCGACCGAGCGGCCGTTGCTGGTGATGAAGCAGGGCGCGATCGTCAAGGGCGATCACTGAAAGGATCGCGAATCGGCGCGTCGGCCGTCATGCGAACGGGACTTCGTTCTCTTGGCAGGCGCGCGTTCGTCCATCCCGTAACCGTCCGGTGACGGGGCGCGCAGGGACACCGGCTTCCCGCCATCGCAGCCGTGCCTGCCCATGCCTGGTCATGGGCTCGATTGCGTCCTGCCGCAGGCCAGGCTGTCCAGCCAGTGCGATGATCAAACCGTAGCCCCACCTTGCGCCCACGCGCCAGCGTCCCGATATTGACCGGGCCGCCATGCCGTCCATTGCCACGGAGAGAGCCACCTGCCACCCCCGCATCCCCTTCCGCCACTGGGCGCCGACGCCGACTTCGCGCAGAGCTTCTTCGGTGCCTTCCGCTTCAGCCGGCGCGCACTGGAGCTGGTCTGGAGTACCAGCCGGCTGATGACCGTGGCGCTGGCGTTGCTGACGCTGGCGGCCGGCTTGTTGCCCGCGGGCGTCGCCTACGTCGGCGCGCAGATCGTCGATGCGGTGGTCGCGGCCAGTCGTGGCCTGGCCGGCGCCGGTCCGGTGGCGCTGGCCGATCCGCTGTTGCTGCGCGTGTTCGAATGGGTGGCGCTGGAAGGCGTCCTGGTGATCGCGATTGCCGGCGCCCAACGCGGACTGTCGTTGTGCCAGTCGCTGCTGCGCGCGCAACTGGGCCAGCGCGTCAACGTGATGATCCTGGACAAGGCGCTGACGCTGGACCTGGCGCATTTCGAGGATTCGGAGTTCTACGACAAGCTGACGCGCGCGCGGCGCGAGGCGTCCAGCCGCCCATTGTCGCTGGTCACGCGCACCTTCGGGCTGGCCCAGAACCTGATTTCACTGGTCAGTTATGGCGTGCTGCTGGTGCAGTTCTCGCCTTGGGCGATGCTGGTGTTGCTGGCCGCCGGGTTGCCGGCGTTCATCGCCGAGACCAAGTTCTCCGGCGATGCCTTCCGGTTGTTCCGCTGGCGCTCGCCGGAGACGCGCATGCAGAACTACCTGGAAACGGTGATCGCGCGCGAGGACCACGCCAAGGAGGTCAAGCTGTTCGGCCTTGGCCCGATGCTGCTGGACCGCTATCGCAACATCTTCGGCACGCTGTACAGCGCCGATCGCGCACTGGCGATCCGGCGCGACGGCTGGGGCTTCGGGCTGGGCCTGATCGCCACGGTGATGCTCTACGGCGCCTACGCCTGGATCGCGTTCACCACGGCGCTGGGAAGGATCACGCTGGGGCAGATGACGATGTACCTGATGCTGTTCCGGCAGGGACAGTCGGCGGTCTCGGCGATCCTGTCGGCGATCGGTGGCATGTACGAGGACAACCTGTACCTGTCCACCCTGTACGAATACCTGGAGACGCCGGTCATCGCGCCCGCCGGCGTCGAGCACCACGGCCCGGATCCCGGCGATGGCATCCGTTTCGAGCACGTCACGTTTACCTACCCGGGCGCCGAGGAACCGGCGCTGCACGACATCGACCTGCATATCCGCCCGGGCGAATCGCTGGCGCTGGTGGGGCAGAACGGCTCGGGCAAGACCACGCTGATCAAGCTGCTCACGCGCCTGTACAACCCCGACAGCGGACGCGTCCTGCTAGACGGCCGCGACCTGCGCGACTGGGATGAAGCCACGTTGCGAAAGCGCATCGCGGTCATCTTCCAGGACTTCGCGCGCTACCAGATGCAGGTTGGCGAGAACGTCGGCGCCGGCGACGTCGATTATTTCGAGGACGAGGCGCGTTGGCGCGAGGCCAGCGACAAGGGCATGGCCACCGAATTCATCGAGGGCCTGCCGGCCGGCTTCAATACCCAGCTCGGCAAATGGTTCAAGGACGGTCGCGAGCTGTCCGGCGGGCAGTGGCAGAAGATCGCGCTGGCGCGTGCGTTCATGCGCTCGAAAGCCGACATCCTGGTGCTGGACGAACCCACCGCGGCGATGGATGCCGCCGCAGAGGCGACGATCTTCGAGCATTTCCGCACGTTGACGAAAAACCGCATCGCGATCCTGATCTCGCATCGCTTTTCGACCGTGCGCATGGCCGACCAGATCATCGTGATCCAGGATGGCCGCATCATCGAGCACGGCAGCCATGAACAACTCATGGCCCGCGATGGCCATTACGCGCACCTGTTCTCGCTGCAGGCGCGCGGGTACCAGTGACCGGCAACCACACGGGGATTCAGCCCTTGTCCGCCCCTGGCGGGCCTTCGCCATCCGGATGGCGGCGCGCGTCGTACCACAGCGCCAGCCGTTCGCGCGAGCGCAACATGCCGCGCCCGTGGCGCAGGAAGTCGCGCAACAGCGCGAGGTGGTCGCGCATCGGGAAGGTGCGCAGCTTGCGGTCGGACGTCCACACGGGGGTGCGCAGGATCACGAAGCGTCCGACCCGGGACAGCGCGCGGCTGATCGCCACGTCCTCGCCCGCGAAATAGCGCTCGTCGAAACCGCCGGCGGCCTCGAAAGCCGCGCGTGTGCAGAACAGGAAGCAGCCCGGGGCGATGCGCGTGGCCCGGAAGGCGTGCTCCAGGACGCGCGCCAGCCAGCGCTCGCGCCGGCGTGGTGCGCCGAGCAGCCGCACCGCCGCGCCCCCGCCGACCGCGCCGGTGCCCAGCGCAGCGAGGGCGGCCGAGACGACGCCGGCATCGACGCGGGTGTCGGCATCCACGAACAGCAGTACCTCGCCGGCGGCAGCGCGCACGCCCGCGTTGCGGGTGGCGGCGATATGCCGGAAGGCCACCTGCACGACGCGCGCGCCGCAACGATTCGCGATCGCCGCGGTGGCATCGGTGGAGGCATCGTCGACGACGACGATCTCGTAGCCACGGCCTGGCGCCAGGCCGTGGCTACGCGCGGCCTGGTGCAGGTTTTCCAGCGTCGGGCCCAGCAGGCGGGCCTCGTCGTGGGCGGGAACGATGAAGGACAACACCCGCCGATGATGGCACGCCGGGGGTGGCCGAACGCCGGGGGTACCCGCGTTGTGAGGGGCACGCGCCCGTCCGGGCCACCCAAGGAGATTGCGATGAGCATCCGCCGAACCGTGAAGACCCCCCCGCTCGCAGCGCTGGCGATCGCGCTTTCGGCGCCCTGGCTGGGGGCGCTGGCCGCGCCGCCGCCCGGCGCTCCGCAGGGTCCGGATTCCCAGGCCCTGGAGCAGATCGCGCAACGCGTGGTCACCCAGAGCGCGGCGGTCGGCGACGGCGACGTGGTCCTGATCAGCGGCCGCATGCAGGACGCCGAACTGATGGAGGATATCGCCGTCAACGTCGCCAGGGCCGGTGGCCAGCCGCTGATCGCCTACGGCAGCGATCGCCTGTCCAAGCGGATGTTCTTCGACGTCCCCGCGAAGTACGACGATCGCGCCGACACCTGGGGCATGCAGATGGCCGACATGGTCGACGTGTTCATCAGCCTGGGCAACGGCACCAGCGAAGCGCTGCTTGAAGGCGCCGATCCGGCCCGGCTCGCGGCGCGCAACAAGGCGAATGCGCCGGTGACGCAGGCCATCATGAAGAACAACGTGCGCCGCGTGGAACTCGGCAACAACCTCTATCCGACCCCGTGGCGTGCCGAGCGCTTCGGCATGGAGGAAGCGGCGCTGTCGAAGATGTTCTGGAACGGCATCAACGTCGACTACGGCCAGCTGCAGGCGCGCGGCGCGGAGGTCAAGGCGGCACTGGCCGGCGGCGACCGGATCCGGATCACCCATCCCAACGGCACCGACCTGAGCATGCGCGTGCAGGGGCGCCCGGTCGGCGTCAGCGACGGCATCATCTCGCAGGAGGACCGCAAGGCCGGCGGCGCCGCGGTCGGCGTGTACCTGCCGGCCGGCGAGGTCTACACGACACCGGTCCCGGGCAGCACCAACGGTACCCTGGTCGACTCCGGCTCGTGGTTCAACGGCAAGCGCATCGACAAGCTGACCCTGAAGGTCGTCGACGGCAAGGTGACGGAGATGAGCGGCAGCGGCCCGGGTTACGCCGGCCTCAAGGCGCAGTACGACGCCGTCGGCGATGCGCGCAAGGACCAGTTCGGTTACGTCGACTTCGGCATCAATCCGAACATCGCGCTGCCGGCTGGCAGCAAGAGCGGCAACTGGGTGCCTGCCGGCGCGGTCACGGTCGGGACCGGTGCCAACGACTGGGCTGGCGGCGACAACGACGTGCCGTTCGGCATCAATGTCTTCCTGCCGGGCAGCACGGTGACCATGGACGGCAAGGCCGTGGTCGAGGACGGCGAGCTCAAGATCTGATCCGGCGATATCTGATCAGGCGATATCTGATCAGGCGATCCCTGGACCGGCAACTCCGAATCGGGAGATCCCCAAATGGTGATCCCCAAACGGTGATCGCCAAACGGTGATCGCGAAGCGGCGATCCCGATGCGCTGATCCCTGATCCGGGTGGGGTGGTGGCGGCATCGCAAGGCGCGATGCCGCCATCGTTTCCAGGGGCGGCTCAGGCACCGACCCTGCGCCGGACGGCGTCGAAGTCGCGCACCGGCCGCACCTCGATGCAGCCGAACGCCGCCCACGGGAATTCCGAGGCGATCCGTACCGCTTCATCCATATTGTCGGCTTCGATCAGGTTGAAGCCGCCAAGTATCTCCTTGGTTTCGGCGAACGGGCCGTCGACGATGCTGGCCTTGCCGTCGCGCACGCGGTACGACTTCGCGGTCGCGGGCGCCTCGAGTTGCTGCGATTGCAGCAGCTTGCCATCTGCGCGCAGTGCGTCGGCGTGGACGATGCAGCCGTGCATCAGGGTGTCGAATCCGCCTTCGGGCAGCGCGTCGATCTTGTCCTGGTCGATGTAGATCAGGGTCAGGAACTGCATGGGGTGGCTCGCGAAGGGGCGGGGCATGAGAGTGCCGGACGCGGCGCAACGGCTCAAGGCCCGCCTGCCTTGGACCATCTCCCGTGGCCGGGATCCCGGTCGCGGGAAACATATCCATTTCAATGGCTTGCACAACCCGTCCAGTGACGCCACCCGACTGTCGATTTCCTGGCCCATGGTTCGTCGCATCCAGTGAAGGCCGTGCCGGGAACCCGGGCATGGGACCACGAACAACCACGGGAGCGACAACATGCGCGTCATGGTGATGGTCAAGGCGACCGCCGATTCCGAGGCCGGCGTGATGCCGGAGCAGGCATTGCTGGCCGCGATGGGCGAGTTCAACGAACAATTGGTCAATGCCGGCGTGATGCTGGCCGGGGAAGGGCTGCATCCGAGCGCCAGGGGCGCCAGGGTCCGGTTCGATGGCAGCAAACGCAGTGTCGTCGATGGTCCGTTCGCCGAGACCAAGGAGCTCGTCGCGGGCTTCTGGCTTTGGCAGGTGCGTTCGATGGCCGAGGCGATCGAGTGGGTCAAGCGCTGCCCCAATCCGATGCCGGGACCGTCCGAGATCGAGATCCGCCCGGTGTTCGAAGCCGAGGATTTCGGCGCGGAATTCACGCCCGAGCTGCGCGATCGCGAAGCACGCTTGCGCGATCGCATCGCCGGCGACTGACACCCGTGGCGGCATGCCGCCAACGATCGATTCGATCGCCCGCGCGACCGGACCCACACGCAACCTGGAGGAAGCGAACATGCAACTGACGCCCTACCTGAACTTCAACGGCAACTGCAGCGAAGCTTTCGACTTCTATGCCAAGGCGCTCGGCGGCCGCATCACGGCGCGCATGACTTATCGCGAAGCGCCGCAGGAAATGTGCGCCCAGATGCCACCCGACACCCTGGACCACGTCATGCATTCCCAGCTCGAAAGCGACGGCGCGGTCCTGATGGGCGCCGACGGCCCGCCACCGCATCCGGCCGAAGCGATCGGTACCACGATCAACGTCATCGTCGACGGCAACGACAAGGCCGAGCGCATCTTCGCCGCGTTGGGCGAGGGCGGTGAGATCAGGATGCCAATGTCGGAAACCTTCTTCGCGCATCGCTGGGGTGCACTGGTCGACCGCTACGGCAAACCGTGGATGGTCATCCACATGAAGGCGCCGGGATAGCCGGCGAGGCCGGCAAGTCCCGCGTTACACGGAAATGGGTGTCGGCCTCCCGCACTTGCGTCGCCACGACCACGGTGCTGTGATCGCTGCCGATGCCTGCGACCGACCCAAAGCACGTCGACACCCATCGCGCCATCGACGCGGTCTGGCGGATCGAATCGCCACGCCTGATCGCCGGCCTGGCCAGGATGCTGCGCGACGTCGGCCTGGCCGAGGACCTCGCCCAGGATGCGCTGGTCGCGGCATTGGAGCGCTGGCCCGTGGATGGCGTCCCGGATAACCCGGGGGCGTGGCTGATGACGACCGCCAAGCGACGTGCGATCGACCGCTTGCGCCGGCAGACGCTGCTGCGGGACAAGCATGCGTTGCTGCTCGACGCGCTCGAAGGCGGGTCGTTGTCGGGCTCGGATCCCGAACAGGCGGCCGACGACGATATCGGCGACGACCTGCTGCGTCTGGTGTTCACCGCCTGCCATCCGGTCCTGCCGACGCAGGCGCGGGTGGCGCTGACGTTGCGCCTGCTGGGCGGTTTGGCGACGGACGAGATCGCGCGCGCGTTCCTGGTGCCGGAGGCGACCGTCGCCCAACGCATCGTGCGTGCCAAGCGCAGCCTGGCGAAGGCGGACGTGGCGTACGAGGTGCCGCGCAAGGCCGAACTGCCCGGGCGCCTGGCCTCGGTGCTCGAAGTGGTCTATCTCATCTTCAACGAGGGCTACACCGCCACCAACGGCGACGACTGGATGCGGCCTGCGCTGTGCGAGGAGGCATTGCGATTGGGGCGCGTGCTTGCCGGCCTGATGCCTGGCGAACCCGAAGTCCACGGGTTGGTTGCCTTGATGGACATCCAGGCATCGCGCATCGGTGCACGCACTGCGCCCGATGGCACGCCGATCCTGTTGCTGGAGCAGGATCGGGCGCGCTGGGACCGGCTGCTGATACAGCGTGGGCTGCAAGGCCTGCAGCGTGCGCAGGACCTGGGCGGCGCGGGTGGCCCCTATGTCTTGCAGGCCGCGATCGCGGCCTGTCATGCGCGCGCGCTGCGCCCAGGCGACACCGAGTGGTCGCGCATCGCCGCGTTGTACCGGGCCTTGCAGCAGGTCACGCCGTCACCGGTGATCGAGTTGAACCGTGCCGTGGCCGTGGCGATGGCCGAAGGACCGGCCGCCGGATTGGCGGTCGTGGACATGCTGGCTGGCGAGCCAGCCCTGGCCGAATACCACCTGCTGCCCACCGTGCGCGGCGACCTGCTGCACAAGTTGGGGCGGCTGGACGAGGCGCGTGGAGAGTTCGAGCGGGCCGCGGCCCTGACCCGCAACGGCCGCGAGCGTGCGTTGTTGCTGCAACGCGCCGCGGCGTGCGGCCAGGCCCACCCTTCGTAGGAGCGGCTTCAGCCGCGAGCTCTTGATCCTGCTCTGGCATGTGTAGGAGCGACGTCAGTCGCGATGCCTTGCCGGAACCCGGAAAAGCATCGCGACTGACGTCGCTCCTACAAAAAGCAAGAGCAAGACCAAACGCTCGCGGCTGAAGCCGCTCCTACAAGTGAGGCAACTGCGGTCAGCTTTCCTGCGCCAGTTTGCTGTGCTTGATGCCGTACGCGAAGTAGATGATCAGCCCCAGCACCATCCAGATGATGAAGCGCTCGATCGTGATCCACGGCAGGCCGCCCAGCAGGGTGAAGTGCCCGTCCTGCATCCACGGCCATCCGATGATCAGGAACAGCGAGAACGCGATTCCGACCGGCGCGAAGAACCAGGCCGCCGGCATCCGGAAGCGGCGCTTCACGTCGGGCCGGCGCACGCGCAGGATCAGCACCGCAGCGCAGATCACGATGAACGCCGACAGCGTGCCGATGTTCACCAGCTCGGCGACCTCGCCGATCGGCAGCAGCCCCGCGACCAGCGCGGTGAAGATGCCCAGGATGATCGTCGGCCGCGACGGCGTGCCGTACTTGGGATGCACGCGCGCGAACCACTTGGGCAACAATCCGTCGCGCGCCAGCGCGAACCAGATGCGCGCCGCGCCCAGCATGAAGGCGAACATCACGCTGGTGATGCCGGCGACCGCGGCGACGTTGATGATGCCGCGCACCCAGTCCAGCCCGAGCGCGGCAAACGCCGAATCCACCGGCGCCGCGCCCGACAACTGGTCGTACGGCACCATGCCGGTCAGCACCAGCGAAACCGCCACGTACAGCGTCATCGAGATCGCCAGCGACAACAGCACCGCGCGGGGCAGGTCGTGCTGCGGGTCCTTGGATTCCTCGGCCGCGGTCGTCAGCGTGTCGTAACCGAACACCGCGAAGAACACGATGCTCGATGCCGCCAGCACGCCGCTCCAGCCGAAGTGGCTCATGCCCTGCGCGTCGACGGTCATCTCCGGGATGAATGGCGTCCAGTTGGCGGTATCGACATAGAACGCACCGACGCCGATCACCAGCGCGACACCGAGGACCTTGACCACGACGATCGCGGTATTGGCGCGCGCACCCCACTCGGTCTTGACGGTCAGCATCCACGCCAGGGCAAGGCTGACCAGCGCGGCGATGACATTGAATACGCCGCCGGCATCGGGATCGGCCGGGTTGTAGGCGGCCTGCGCCCAGACCGGCAGCTGCAGCCCTGTGATCTGGGTGATCAACGCCTGTACGTAGCCCGACCAGCCGATCGCGACCACGCCGACGATCAACGCGTACTCGACCAGCAAATCCCAGCCGATGATCCAGGCGAACAATTCGCCCAGCACCGCGTACCCGTAGGTGTATGCGCTGCCCGTGACCGGGATCATCCCGGCGAATTCGGCATAGGCCATCGCCGCGCAGGCGCTGCCCAGCCCGGCGATCAGGAAGCTCAGCACCACGGCCGGACCGGCATTGGCCGCGGCCTGCTGGCCGGCGAGCACGAAGATGCCGACACCGATGATGGCGCCGACGCCAATCGCGGTCAGCTGCCAGATGCCCATGACCCGGCGGAAGTCCTTGTTGCTGCCGGCCTCGGCCTGCAACTGCTCGACGGTCTTGTGACGCGTCAGCTTGGCGAACAAGCCCATGGATTGCCCCTTTGATGCGTGAAACAAGCCGTACAGGCTACCTGTCCGGTGCCACGAACCCAAATCGGCCGCTGGCCGGGGACCTGCTGGAAAGCGCCGCAAAGCCCGCCATGGCGGGCCTTGCAGTCGTTATGGATACAGTCTTCACGGGTTGCGGAGCGGTTGCAAAAAATCGTCATTCCCGCGAAGGCGGGAATCCAGCGACGTGTCATGCCCGGGAAGTCGAAGTCGCTGGACTCCCGCTTTCGCGGGGATGCCGCACAGGGCTCGCGAATGACGACCAGGCGCTGCGAGCGTGGCGGACAGGCCAGCCAGGGACGCGCTGCCCACGCAGCCCTTCCGCTCCCTGCGGTCGCGATGCACCACCCCGATCGCTGGTATCTTCGGCATCCTGCACCCGCCAAAAGGCACCGCATGCAGCCGATCATCTCCATCCGCCACCTGGCCAAGACCTACGCGTCCGGGTTCAAGGCACTCGACGACGTCGACCTGGAGATCCGTCGCGGCGAGATCTTCGCTCTGCTGGGCCCCAACGGCGCCGGCAAGACCACGCTGATCAGCATCGTCTGCGGCATCGTCAACGCCAGCGCCGGGGAGGTGACCGCCGACGGCCACGACATCGTCCGCGAGTTCCGGGCCGCACGCGGCAAGATCGGGCTGGTGCCGCAGGAGCTGTCGACCGATGCCTTCGAAAGCGTATGGGCGACGGTGCGCTTCAGTCGAGGCCTGTACGGCAAGCCACCCAATCCCGCGCACCTGGAAAAGGTGCTGCGCGACCTGTCGCTGTGGGACAAGAAGGACGACAAGATCATGACGCTGTCCGGCGGCATGAAACGGCGCGTGCTGATCGCAAAGGCGCTGGCGCACGAGCCGACGATCCTGTTCCTGGACGAGCCCACCGCCGGCGTCGATGTCGAACTGCGCCACGACATGTGGCAGATGGTGCGCGCGCTGCGCGAGAGCGGCGTCACCATCATCCTGACCACGCATTACATCGAGGAGGCCGAGGAGATGGCCGACCGCATCGGCGTGATCCACAAGGGCAAGCTGATCCTGGTCGAAGACAAGGACGTGCTGATGCGCAAGCTGGGCAAGAAGCAGTTGACGCTGACGCTGCAGGAGCCGTTGACGGAGATCCCGGCGGCGCTCGCCGGTTTGCCGTTGGAGTTGTCCGGGGATGGCGGGACGCTGACGTATACCTTCGACGTCCAGCAGGGTGAGCGCACCGGGATCGCCACGTTGCTGCGACACCTGGCGGACCATGGCATCGACTTCAAGGATCTCAATTCGAGTGAGAGTTCGCTGGAGGATATTTTCGTCAGCCTGGTGCGGGGCGAAGCGCGGGAGGTCGCGGCATGACGAGGCGCACGAGGCTGTCATTCCCGCGCAGGCGGGAATCCAGTGACTTTTCACCGATCAGGCGTGCCTTGCAACCGGCGTCGGCTGCAATGTCGCGGGAGGTAAAGCCGACGTCACTGGATTCCCGCCTGCGCGGGAATGACGGCGTGGTGCATCCGATGGGTCATGTGGTGCAACGGCAAGGACGCTGGATTCCTGCTTTCGCAGGAATGACGGTACCGGCAGCAATGACGGTGCCTGGGAGTGCGCGATGAACCTCAACATCCACGCCATCCGCGCGATCTACCGTTTCGAGATGGCGCGTACTTTCCGCACCCTGACCCAGTCGATCGTCTCGCCGGTGCTGTCGACGGCGCTGTATTTCGTGGTCTTCGGCTCGGCGATCGGTTCGCGCGTTGGCGATATCGATGGCATCAGCTACGGTGCCTTCATCATCCCGGGCCTGATCATGCTGTCCCTGCTCAACGAAAGCATCTCCAATGCATCGTTCGGCATCTACATGCCCAAGTGGGTAGGGCACCATCTATGAATTGCTGTCGGCGCCGGTGTCGTTTGTCGAAGTCGTGATCGGATACGTCGGTGCGGCGGCGACCAAGTCGGTGATGCTGGGACTGCTGATCCTGCTGACGGCGCGGTTCTTCGTCGATTACCAGATCGCGCATCCGGTGTGGATGCTGTGCTTCCTGGTACTGACGGCGGTCAGCTTCAGCCTGTTCGGGTTCATCATCGGCCTGTGGGCGGACGACTTCCAGAAGCTGCAGGTGATCCCGCTGATGGTGGTGACGCCGCTGACCTTCCTGGGCGGCGCGTTCTATTCGATCAACATGCTGCCGCCGGCGTGGCAGAAGGTCACGCTGTTCAATCCGGTGGTCTACCTGATCAGCGGGTTCCGCTGGAGCTTCTATGGCGTGGCCGATGTCAACGTGGCGATCAGCGTGGCCGCCATCCTGGGTTTCCTGGCGGTGTGCCTGACGGCGGTCTGGTGGGTGTTCAAGACAGGGTGGAAGCTCAAGAGCTGACCGGCACATCCGTCGGGCAGTCTCGACCGGGCGTCGTCGATGCAACGTCGCCTGTCCGAAGCAGGGGACGGCCAGGCCGTCCCCCGATCCTGGCGATGGGCCCGCGCATGGCGGGCGCGCGCGCTCCGTCTACGGCAGCAACACCTTGTCGACCACATGGATCACGCCATTGCTTTGCCTGACGTCGGCGGTGGTCACGTTGGCGACGTCGCCCTTGCTGTCGGTCAGCGTGATACCGCCGTCGGGGCTGGCCTTGGCGACCAGGCCTTCGCCCTGGACGGTCGTCAACGTCGCCTGGCCGCCACCGGCCTTGATCTGGTCGAGCAGGGCAGCGGAATCGACGTTCCCGGCGACCACGTGGTAGGTCAGCACCTTGGTCAGGTCGGCCTTGTTCTCGGGCTTGAGCAAGGTGTCGACGGTGCCCGCGGGCAGGGCATCGAACGCAGCGTTGGTCGGCGCGAACACGGTGAACGGACCCGGGCCCTTGAGCGTGTCGACCAGGCCGGCGGCCTTGACCGCGGCCACCAGGGTGGTGTGGTCCTTCGAGTTGACGGCATTGTCGATGATGTCCTTGCTGGCATACATCGCCGCGCCACCGACCATCGGGTTGTCCTGTGCCATCGCGTCGTCGGCCATGCCGCCAGCTGCCATGCCGTCAGCGGCCATGCGGTCAGCGGCCATGCCATCGGTGGCCATCGGCGTGGCGTCAGCCATCGCGGTGGAGTCGGTGGCGGCAGGCGCCGGGTCTGTCGACGGCTGGTTGCAGGCCGCCAGGCCGAGCGAGGTCAAGAGGGCAATGGCAAGGGTGGTCTGTTTCATGGGAAGTCTCCGTAGGTGGGGTCGAATTGCCGCCAGGCAGCAATGTCGAGCATCTACGGTCCCCGCAGGCGCCGCGGATGCATCACGCGGCGAGCGGGACTTCCGCAGGGGCGCTGGCGCGGCGGGGCAGCAGCCATGGTTTCCGATGTGCCAGGCCTGCATGCGCAGGGATCATCGGCGCCCTTCGCGCCCCTGGGCCTTGGCATTGCCGATGACGGTACGCAGCAGTGCCCGGTCGTGGTGGCGGGAGATCGCCACTGCGCCCAGCCCGATCGCGTCCTCGCGCAGCGCCGCGGTCACGTCGTAGTGCGCGCCGCTGCGTTTGTCCTGGAAAGCGCCCCTGGGCAAGCCGATGCGTGCGGCCATGGCGTGCAGTTCGTCCAGCGTATCGGCCATCAGGTGCGCCCAGCGTTGGCCACGCCACAGTGTCACGGCATCGTCGACATAGACGGTCACGCGGATGCCGTCGGCTAGTCGGCGGTGCCAACGTCCGAGGCGTCGTCGAGATAGGGCTCGACCTTGCCGTTGATCTTCATCGTCATCGGCTGGCCGCGACGATCCAGGGCCTTGCCGGCGACGACCCGGATCCAGCCTTCGCTGATGCAGTACTCCTCCACGTTGGTCCGCTCGCTGCCGTTGAAGCGGATGCCGACGCCGCGCGCCAGCAAGGCGGCATCGTGGTGGGGGCTGCGGGGATCCAGCGACAGGCGGTCGGGAAGTGCGCTGTCGCCAGTTGTCCCCTGGTCAGGCGACTTGGCGCCGGCGGCGCTTCCAGGTGTGGGCTTGGTCATCGTCATGGGCCGTGCGGGTGGCTCGATGGGCCACGGACGGACGACAGCATAATTGGCCAAGGCGCGCGGGTCATGTGATGCGCGCCAACCCCACGCGTCGAGCTGGCGACCACCAGCAGGCGTTGCACGAGGTGCCGGGGTGCCTCAGCCCTTGCGTGGCCGCCCACTTGGGCGGGCCGCGGGTGCCGGCTTGGCCTCTTCGACCGGGCCGATCTTCTGCAATACCTTGGTGGCGCCCAGTCTCTGGACCTTGCCACCCGATTTCTCGAACGCGGCGATGTCGGTGGAAATCTGCTCGCTTTCTATCCGCTTGTGCAGGTTGTCCACGGTTCCGGCGGGTGGACCCTTGGTCTTGCCTTTGTCTTTTCTGGCACGTGCCATTGCAATCTCGATTGGGGTGGAGCATCGCGGGCGATGCATGGCGGCGCGCAAGACGCACCGCGCCCCACTATGCCCTTGTCGGCGTGAAATGCGAAATCACCGGTCGACCGGCGGCGCCTCGCGAGGGCGTCGCATGGGCCTTTCCACGGCGCTGGCGTGCGGGATGCACATCCACCTGGGCCGCCCCATCGGCCCTTGCCCAAGGCAGCCGAAGCGGGCACGACCAGCAGCTGGCGCACCGCCGCGGGGGCGCACGGGGTCTGGTTTGAGGTGCCTTGGTTGGCGGTCATTGGCCCGGTAGGGGTCGGTCGCGGCGCAATGGGCTGCAGATGCCTTGACCTGGGAGGGCCGCCCCGGACGTGGGCGCCTGCCTGGCACGGGCTGGCCCTCGTACGCATCGGACAACGTAAGATCGGGGGAGCTGGCGCGGCATCGGTGCGGGGTAGGGCGCGATGTCGCCGACACGTTCAACCGAAATGGGCACCGGCCCGCCACGACAGGGAGGGGGCATGACGGTCAGGCGCGAACTGTTTTCAGGTGAGGTGCTGTTCCGGCAAGGGGATCCTTCCGATTGCGCCTGGCTGGTCGAGAGCGGGGGCATCGAGCTGGTGTCCAGCCAGGGCCGGCGCAACGTCAGTCATGGCCTGCTTGGGCCGGGTGAGCTGATCGGCGAACTGGGCATGCTGGACGGCGCCCCCCGCAGCGCCACGGCGACCGCACGGGGCGATACGGTGTTGCTGGCGATAGAGCACGACCAGTTCCTCGATCGCATCAAGGCGGGCGACCCGATCGTGCGCACCCTGGTCGACAGTTTGCTGCAGCGCACCCGCAGCATCATCGCCAGCCTGCCGAGCGACTTGCACCTGCCCACCGAGGACGTCGCTTGTGACGACGCGGTCGAGCGCAGCGGCATCGACAAGATCCGGCTGGAAGCCAAACTGCGTGACGCGCTCGATAGCGGCACCCTGGAGGTGCGCTACCAGCCCATCTACGACATCGTCCAGGATCGCGTCGCCGGCTACGAGGCGCTGGTGCGCTGGGAGTTGCCCGAGCGCGGCCCAGTGTCGCCGGCGGAGTTCATCCAGCTGGCCGAGGAAACCTCGCTGATCGTGCCGGTCGGCGAATACGTGCTGGACCGCGTGGTCGCGGTGCTGTGCGGCCTGCGCGATGCCGGCGTGGACCCGTTGCCCAGCATCGCGGTCAACATGTCGGCCCGGCAATTGCTGGAACCGGGCATGGCGCGACAGGTGGTGGCGCGGACCGAGCAGGCAAAGCTGCCTGCCGGTGCCTTGAAGCTGGAGGTCACCGAAAGCCGGATGCTCGATTACGAGCCGGTGGCGGCGGTGATGCAGCATTGCCGTGACGCCGGCATCCCGTTTGCACTGGACGATTTCGGCACCGGGTATTCCAACCTCACCCATTTGCACCGCCTGGCATTCGAGTTCGTCAAGATGGACCAGGCGTTCGCGCGGCAGATGTTCGACAGCCCCAAGGCGATGGCGGTGGTCGAGGCGATCGTGGCCATGGCCCATGGCATTGGCGCGGCGGTGATCTGCGAAGGCGTCGAGACCCGCGAACAGTTGCAGCGCCTGCGCCAACTTGGCGTGCGCTATGCGCAAGGCTACCTGGTGGGCAAGGCGCAGCCGGCAAGCGCGGTCTTGGCCGGCGAGGCGGCGCGCTTCGTCGACCAGGAAGGGTCGTGACGACCCATCCTGGCCCCGCTCGTCGTCAACCCAGCCTGCGAGACATCAGGTAGTAGGCAAGATTGCCGATCCCCACGGCACCGATCAGCACCGCGATCACGCCGGGGTTGACCTCGCTCCAGCCGGCTGCCTGTACCCAGGCGAATCCCAGCGCCAGCGTCACCAGGGTCACGCCCCAGCGCAGCGAACTGTGGCGACGATGGATCTGCTCGCCCTCGAGCATCGAGCGGACGAGGTCCTGCGAGCCATTGGTTTCGATCATCTGCTTGCGGGTGCGCGCGTCGACGACGGCCTTGATGGCGTAGGTGATGCAGAGGAAGAAAACGATCGGGATGAGGATGTCGAGTTGCATGGCGATCTCCTGGTGGGAGGTTGGATGACGGGAGAAGACAGTCGGGACAGGAGATACGGCCAGGTCCGGGTCGGTTGCAGTGGGCACGCCCGGATCGCCTTTGCCCTACCCACGTCGGGGTGGTTTGGCAGGTGCCCGGGGCCAGGCAGGGCGTAACCCTCGTGTCGCATCCCTTCCAGGCCGGTATCGAGCCTTTCACGCAAGTAAAATCCAGTGACTGTGTTTTGCCGTTGCCGTTGCCGTTGCCGTTGCCGTTGCCGTTGCCGTTGCTGTTGCTGTTGCTTTGGGTTTGGCTCCTGATCTTGTGCGGCGTTTAGCAAGCCGAGCACCGCAGCCCAAAGTGGCCGAAGAGGCACCCATGTCTGAGCGAAGCGCAGCGTAGCGAGTTTGGGTGCCGTGCCACTTTGGATGCGGAGCGCAGGGCACCGGTGACGGCTCCACCGTCACCGGCGCAGCGCCCGTCGCGGATGGTTTTGGTTACTTTTGCCTAAACAAAAGTAACCCGCGCGACAGCGCGGAAGCGTTTGATCTTGCGAGCCACTTTGGGCTGAGGAGCGCAGGGAACCGGTGACGGCTCCATCGTCACCGGCGCAGCGCCCGTCGCGGATGGTTTTGGTTACTTTTGCCTAGACAAAAGTAACCCGCGCGACAGCGCGGAAGCGTTTGATCTTGCAGAACAAGGAGCAACGTCCATGGATTCCCGCCTACGCGGGAATGACGATCGAAAGGTGGCGAACAGCGAAAGGAGGGGTCTGTAGCCACCTGGGAAATAGCCATGCGAGCGTTGCCTTGGCTTTGGCCGTGGCCGTGGCCGTGGCCGTGGCCGTGGCCTTGGCCTTGGCCTTGGCTCTTTGCTCTTGGCTCTTGGCTCTTGACCTTGTGCGGCGTTAAGCAAGCCGAGCATCGCAGGCTGTAGTGGCCGAAGAGGCGCCCATGTTTGAGCGCAGCGAGTTTGGGCGCCGTGCCACTACAGGCGAGAAGCGCAGGGAACCGGTGACGGCTCCATCGTCACCGGCGCAGCGCCCGTCGCAAACGGTTTTGGTTACTTTTGCCCTGACAAAAGTGACCCGCGCGACAGCGCGGAAGCGTTTGATCTTGATCCTGCTCTCGCAGTGACAGGAGCCCCGTCACCCACGATGCGACCGTGCCACAAGAGCATCGCGACTTACGTCGCTCCTACTCTTGGACCATGATCTTGTGCGGCGTCAAGCAAGCCGAGCACCGCAGCCCAAAGTGGCCCAAGGGCGCCAGCAGGGCAGGGAGGCAGACGGATCGTCCCCCCGGGGGCGATGACCGCCGGGCACTTGCAACCATGGGGCCGCTGGACGTATCCCTATCCCGAATGAGCGATGACCAGACCCTCGTGGACGCTGTCCTGGCCGGTGCCCCGGCGGCATTCGAGCAATTGGTGCGCCAGTACCAGGGGCTGTGCTGGCACATCATCCAGCGCATGGTCGGGCATCCGGAGGATACGCGCGAGCTGTGCCAGGAAACCTTCGTACGGATCCATCGCAACCTGCACCAGTATCGATTCGATGCCGCGTTGAAATCCTGGGTCGGACAGGTCGCCTATTCGGTGGCGCGCCGTCACCTGGAGCGCAAGCGGATCCCGCTGGCCGAGCCATTGAACGATGAGCCGGGAGGCTCGCTCCTGGACATGGCCGATGACGGCTTCGACCTGGAGGCGGCCACGGCAGACGCCCAGGTCAACCGCTACCTGCATGCCGCGATCGAGGCGCTGCCGCCATTGCAACGTACCGTGCTGACGCTGTATCACCTGGACGAACTGCCGATTTCGGAGATTGCAACAATCACCGGTCTTGCCGAAGGCACGATCAAGAGCCATCTGTTCCGCAGCCGCAAACGCCTGCATGCGTTGCTGGCACCGCGGATAGGAGTTGCCGCATGAGCCACCACCATCCTGGTCGGCACCGACCCCGCGTCCGCGACGACAGCATGCTGTCACCCCAGGACGAGCACGAATGGGACCTGCAGGAACGTGCGCTACGCGATGCGCGTGAGATGCGCGACGCAGGTGCCGCAACCGCGGGCGATGGCACCGAGTCCTGGGCGCGATATCGGCTGGTCGCCGATGCGCTGCGGCACGAATCCTCGGCGGTACCGGCGGACCTGGCGACATCGATCCTGGATGCCGTCCGTGCTTCGCCTGGCTCCGTATCGCCGGGGCTCGAGCGCTGGCTCCTGCGCGGATTGTTTGCAGTGTTCACCCTGGCCGGGCTGGTGGTGGCGACGCTTCATGGCAGCCAGTGGCTGCAGGCCTTCGCGTTGCCGTGGTCGCAAGCGCCGGTGGGCAGCCACGACTGGTTGCTTGCCCTGATCGCATGCATCGCGATCTCGTGGTCGTTGCGCTGGTTGCACTGGTCGCCCGCGCAACCCAGCCCTGGCTGACAGGCGCAAGAAAAAGCGGCGACGACCACCATGGATCGCCGCCGCGTGGGGCTGCCGCAAGCAGCGCGGCTGGATGTCTTGCCAGACCGTGCGCCGGGCACGTCCAGTCAAGCCGCACGTGTACCGATCAAGGCAGCAGGACGGCATCCACGACGTGGATCACGCCATTGCTTTGCATCACATCTGCGGTGGTGACATTGGCGACGTTGCCCTTGCTGTCGGTGATCGTGATGCCACCGTTCGCCCCGGCCTTGGCGACCAGCGGCTCACCCTGGACCGTGGCCAGGCTGGCCATGCCGCCCCCTGCCGTGATCTGCGACATCAGCGCCGACGCATCGAGCTTGCCCGCGACCACGTGGTAGGTCAGCACCTTGGTCAGGTCGGCCTTGTTCTCGGGCTTGAGCAAGGTGTCGACGGTGCCCGCGGGCAGGGCATCGAACGCAGCGTTGGTCGGCGCGAACACGGTGAACGGACCCGGGCCCTTGAGCGTGTCGACCAGGCCGGCGGCCTTGACCGCGGCCACCAGCGTGGTGTGGTCCTTCGAGTTGACGGCATTGTCGATGATGTCCTTGCTGGCATACATCGCCGCGCCGCCAACCATCGGGTTCTGGTTGTCCATGCCGTCGCCTGCCATGCCGTCGCCCGCCATGCCGTCGCCAGACATGTCCGATGACATCGAGGCACCGTCGGAAGAGGCCATGCCATCGTCATGCGACTGCATCGTGCCCATGCAGGCAGTCAACATGCAGGCGGACAGCGAGGCGGCGGTCAGCACCGCCAGGGACTTTTTATTGAGGCGCATTGCATATTCTCCTAATGATTGGGATGCCTGTGGGTGCAGGTCGGGGGCAGTTACGTGGACCCGGGCAGGCAGGGATGCATCACGCGGCCTTCACGGCCTCGCACCCGGCTCACGGCGGCAATGGAATGCTGTCCGTCCCGGACAAATGCCACTGGAGAATGGAATGCAGATCGCATGCGCGCGCCCGACACGACTGGGTGCGCTGTTGGCAGCCTTGGTGCTGACGGCCTGTGGTGAGAGCGCGCACCTGACCGTGCGCGAGGGAACGGGCCCGGCTCCACGGCTGCCGGCACCGGTGCAGACCCTCCTGCCAACGGTCAACCCGGCCAAGGCGACCCATTGGCCGCAGGGAGCCAAGCCAGCCGCCGCCCCCGGTTTTGCAGTCAATGCCTACGCCAGGGGCCTGGACCATCCACGTTGGCTTTACGTCCTGCCCAATGGCGACGTATTGGTCGCCGAGACCAATGCACCGCCCAAACCCGAAGATGGCAAGGGCATCAAGGGCGTGGCGATGAAGCTGGTGATGACCTATGCAGGTGCCGGCGTCCCCAGCGCCAACCGGATCACGCTGTTGCGCGACGCGGACGGCGATGGCGTGGCGGAAACCAAAAGCGTCTTCCTGCAGGGTCTGCATTCGCCGTTTGGCATGGCCCTGGTGGGCGACACGTTGTACGTGGCCAATACCGATGCCGTCGTCAAGGTGCCATACCGGCAAGGACAGACCACGATCACGGCGCACCCCGTCGCTGTCGCCGACCTGCCCGCGGGACCAATCAACCATCACTGGACGAAGAGCCTGGTGGCCAGTCCGGATGGCAGCAGGTTGTACGTCGGGGTCGGATCCAACAGCAATGTCGGCGAGAACGGGATGGAAGCGGAAAGCAACCGTGCCGACATCCTCGAAATCGATCCCGCCACCGGTGCGACCCGGGTGTTTGCATCGGGTTTGCGCAACCCCGTGGGCATGGACTGGCAGCCCGATAGCGGCGCGCTGTGGGTGGCGGTCAACGAGCGTGACGAGCTCGGCAGCGACCTGGTGCCCGATTACATCACTTCGGTGCGCCGGGGTGGTTTCTATGGCTGGCCTTACAGCTATTACGGGCAGCACGTCGACCCGCGCCCGCAGCCGCCGCGCCCGGACCTGGTCGCCACGGCCATCCAGCCCGATTACGCATTGGGCCCGCACACTGCGTCACTGGGGCTGGCGTTCTACGATGGCAGGTTGTTCCCGGCGCGTTATGTCGGAGGCGCGATCATCGGCCAGCATGGGTCCTGGAACCGCAGGCCACGCAGCGGGTACAAGGTCATCTTCGTGCCCTTCGCCAATGGCGTGCCCGATGGCGGCGCCGAAGACCTGTTGACCGGGTTCCTGGATGCAGGCGGCAAGGCGCGCGGCCGGCCGGTCGGGCTGGCGGTGGATCGCCAAGGGGCGGTGCTGGTCGCCGACGATGTCGGCAACACGATCTGGCGCCTGGTGCCCCGGCAGGTCTCGTCGACACGGCCGCAACCGGCGACGCCGTAAGCGCGCGGGCGCAAGCCGCATTGCATGCCCCGGACACCCTGTGGCCGGTCGGAAGCAGTGCCCAGGCGCCACGCGGCCGGCGGCCTTCATCCACGTTTACGGTGGGGGCGCCTAGTGTCCGGGTTCCATGACCGACGAGGAGGCTCCATGACCCGCATCGCCCCACGCGTGCACACCGACCAGGCCACCATCGTGCGGATGGAGGCCTTGGCCAGGCAGTTGGCTGAAGCCGAGTGCGTGCGGCTCACGCTGGCCGACGGCACGACCCTGCGTGGCCTGGTCAGTGCCGTGCCCAGCATCCAGGTGTTCCTCGATGCCGACGGTACGGAAGGATCCAATGCCCTGGTGCGGATCGAGGAATCCGATGGCATGGGGCGTTTGCGCGACGTCTGGCTGGACCAGGTGTCCGATGTCGTCCACTTGCCCAATCCAGCGCCACCTGAGCCGAGCAAGCGACTGCATCCTCCCGACCCCAATGCGCCCGCGACTGGCGAATCGTCCTGAAGATCATCCTCAAGGAGACCCTCCTCAAGGAGATCGTCCTCAAGCAGGTCGTCCAGTCACCGGAACGACATGCCGCGGCCGCGCACGCACCCCGCCTTCGCCAGGCCGGGATGCATCAGGTGGGCGCTCCCGGCGTGGCGCCGAAGCGACGTGCATAGTCGCGCTCGCCGACAATGCGTTCGACCTCCGCCCCCTGCATTTCGGGGGCCGCGTATACCGCGTAGGTGATGTCGTCCCCTTGGCGGCCGACGTGATGGAGGGTGTAGCGCGGGGTTCCCGCCCCCGTATCGGGGGGGTAATGAACGGGCGGTGCAGGGCCGTCCAGGTCCAGCTCGCTGTTGTCGACCATGCCGCCTACGAACAATGCCCGCATGAGGATCTCCCTTGTCGTTGTGTGCCAGGTGTTGTTTCCGCCTGCATGTTGGCGGCAAGGATGTTCGGCGGCGGTGGTGGGGATGTTAGCTTTCCGAAAACCTGGCGCCGGCGTTGCCTGCTGCGTGGCGATCGTGCCGGCCACGGTCGAGCATGCGCGGCAACGCATAGAATTGCCTGGTGCCGACATCCCGGATTCTCCATGGACCCTGCCACGGAACGCACTGACCAACATGCGTCCTGATAACGATCCTGCACTGGAAACCCTGCTGTTGCCCTTTGCCAACGGCATGCTGCCCTGGCCGCCCGAGGGCGGGGCACTGTTCCTGCACGCGCGTGCAGGCTGGCCGCTGTTGCAGCGCGAATGGCCGGGCCTGGTGTGCGCGCAGGCATTCAAGCCACAGTTCGACGCCCTGCAACGCGACGGCATGGCGCTTGCCGCCGAGCAAGACCTCGCCACCTATCCGTTGGTGCTGTTGCTGCCGCCGCGGCAACGCGAGCACGCACGCGCATCTTTCGCGCGCGGCCTGCAGCGGGTCGCGCCGGGTGGCAGGATCATCGCCTGCATGCCCAATCGAGAGGGCGCGAAATCGGGCGAGGGCGACCTCGCACGACTGGCGGGGCCGCTGACGACGGTGTCCAAGAACCATTGCCGCGTGTTCTGGAGCGGCCCCGTGGACCGGGCCGTGGATCCCGGCCTGGTGGAAGCATGGGGACGACTCGACGCAGTGCGACCGATCCTGCACGGCGGCGCATTGCAGGGTCGCTTTGCCAGCCGGCCCGGGGTGTTTGCATGGGACCGGATCGATCCAGCGTCGGCCCTGCTTGCCGCGCACTTGCCCGGCGACCTCGTGGGCCACGGCGCCGATCTGGGTGCAGGTTGGGGCTATCTGGCCAGCGAAGTGCTGGCGCGCTGCCCGGGAGTCGCCGCGCTGGACCTGTACGAAGCCGATGCGCGTGCGCTGGCGCTGGCGCGGGGCAACCTGTCGCCCAGCAACCTGTCGCGCAGGGCAACCGTGCCGCTGCAGTTCCACTGGCACGACGTCTGCGCCGGCTTGCCCCGCCAATACGACTTCATCGTCAGCAATCCGCCCTTCCATACGCAGGGACACGGTGAGCGACCCGACATCGGCCGTGCGTTCATCGCCGCGGCCGCGGATGCGTTGCGAAGCGGCGGGCGCTTCTGGCTGGTCGCCAACCGCAACCTGCCCTACGAATCCGTACTCGATGCCCGCTTCGGCAGCGTGCGTACCGTGGCGCAGGCCCATGGATTCAAGGTGATCGAGGCAATCCGTGGATAAGCCTGCGCCGCCAGGCGCAGCGGTCAAGCTGGTCAAGTTGATTGCAAACCTGGGCTACGGCAGCCGCAAGCAGGCCGCGGCGTTGTTCCGCCAAGGCCGGGTCACGGGTGCCGACGGCGAGGTGTTGTATGCCGACGACCGCGTGCCGCATGCCGCTGTCCGCATCGACGGGGAGCCATTGGATCCGGCGGCGGGATTGGTGCTGATGTTGCACAAACCGATCGGCTACACGTGCTCCACCCGCGACCCGGGGCGGATCGTGTACGACTTGTTGCCGCCTCGCTTCCGGTTGCGCTCGCCGGTGTTGTCGACGGTGGGACGCCTGGATCGCGACACCAGTGGACTGTTGCTGCTCACCGACGATGGTGCATTGCTGCACCGGATCGTCTCGCCGAAGGCACGGCTGCAGAAAGTGTACGAGGCGACGCTGGCGCAGGACCTGCGTGGCGACGAGGCCGCGCTCTTTGCCAGCGGCACGTTGCTGCTGGAATCGGAAACATCGCCCCTGGCGCCCGCGATGCTGGACGCCATCGACGCCCGGCATGCGCGCCTGGTCCTGACCGAAGGCCGTTACCACCAGGTGCGGCGGATGTTCGCGGCGGTCGGCAACCACGTCGAAGCGTTGCATCGCAGCCGGGTAGGCGGATTGGGGCTGGATGATCTTGCGAGCGGGCAATGGCGGCCACTCGATGGCGCGGACATCGATCGACTGTTCGCCGGCGACCGACCCACCGCAGGAGCGGCTTCAGCCGCGAGCTGCTGATCTTGCTGCCACCACCGGTCGGTGGCGATCGCGTTTCCGGATGTACCTATCGCGACTTACCTCGCCCCTGCAAAGCCGCGACCACGGCAGCAGCAAGCGCTCGCGGCTGACGCTCCTACGAAAGCAGCTCCTGCCAGCCTTGTTTGCCCAGTTTGCGCAGGGTTTCGATATTGCGCCCGACGATCGCATCGGGATCCGGGAAGGCCGCCACCGCCCGCGCCACGCTGTCCTCGCGCAACAGGTGCAGGGTAGGGAACGGGGCGCGATTGGTGCAGTTTTCGATGTCGTCCGGTGCACTGCCGGCAAACCGGTAGTCGGGATGGAAGCTGGCGACCTGGATCACGCCATCGAGCGCCAGCGCTTCGAGCAGCGCGTCGGCCTCGTCGAGGAAGTCGTTGTAGTCGAGGAAGTCCCGTAGTACCTGCGGGTGGACCAGCACGGTCGTATCGATGGTGCCGGCCGGCGTGTCGCGCAGCAGGAGCAGCTCTTCGCCGAGCTGGCCGAGCAGCGCCTGCGCATCGGATGCATCGCTCAACACGAAGCGCACCTGGCCGCGGTTGTAGACGGCCTTGGCGAACGGGCACAGGTTGAGCCCGATCACCGCGCGCTCGAGCCAGGTTCGTGTCGCTGCGATGGGATCGGCTGTCATGGTGTCGACGCCATGCAGGAACGATGTGAGTCGCGATCAGGGGGGTCCGCGGGAAAGCGATCGCGACCCACCGGTCGCGGCATGCCGCCACCACGCCTGCAAAAGCCCATCAGTCGCGGAAATTGTCGAACTGCAACGGCCGCTCGTATTCGGCCGCCTTGAGCAGCGCCATCGCGGCCTGCAGGTCGTCGCGCTTCTTGCCGTTGACGCGCAGCTTGTCGCCGTTGATCTGGCTGTCGACCTTGAGCTTGGCGGTCTTGAGCGCAGCCTGGATCTTCTTGGCCAGCTCGCGCTCGATGCCCTGCTTGACGGCGATCTTCTGCCTGGCGCCGGCCAGGTTGGTGTCGACGTCGCCAAACTCCAGGCAGCGGGCGTCGATGCCGCGCGCCACCAGCCGCGCACGCAGGATGTCGGTCATCTGCTTGAGCTGGAACTCGCTGGGCGCGGACTGGGTGATGGTGTCGCCTTCCTGCTCGAAGCTGGCCTCCACGCCCTTGAAGTCGAAGCGCGTGGACAACTCGCGGTTGGCCTGGTCGACGGCGTTGGTGAGCTCGTGGGTGTCGACTTCCGAGACGATATCGAAGGAGGGCATGGCGGCGTCGGATCGGGATGGGGCCCTGCAGGGTAACCCACCCTGCATCGCGCCATCGCCGATGCGGTGCCGCCGCGGCTCGCGGCGGCACCGGTCGCCGTCAGGGGCAGGCGTTCTGGTAGATGCAGGCGATCCATTCGGGATGGTCGACGAACGGATTGCGATTGCCCTGGTAGGACTGCACCGCCTCGTTGCGCAGGCGTTCGGCCTCGTCCACCGGGTCCTGCTGGCTCCATTGCAGCAGCACCGACAACAGGCCCATGTAGCCCACGGACGCGTTGCCGCCGGTCGGCGCGACCAGCGCCGCGTTGTCGGTCATGCGCAGGTCGGGCTCGCTCACGCCATGGGGATTGGTGCCGCCCTCGTAGCGGATGTCCATGTACAACACCGCGCGCGCCACGTCGCCCTTGCGTCCGGTCCAGGTCTGCCAGACGCTGCCGTCGGTCCAGTTGGAATTGCCCGGATACGTGCCGCTGCCGCCGCCGCGCCCAGCGTAGGCAGCGGTCGGGTACTCGGTGCAGCTGGCATTGCAGTTGCCGTAGGCCAGGTTGCCGCGCGCGCCGTTGTAGGTGATGTCGGCCAGCATCAGCATGTGCAGGTCGGTGTACGGGTAGTTGCTGGCGCCATCATCGGGGAAGCCGAGTGAATTGGGCCAGGTGTGCTCGCGGTTGTAGTAATTGTTGCCGCCGCCGGCCTTCGGGTAGGAGGTGTTCTTGTAGATGTCCAGGACCCGGCCCGGATCCAGCGGATCCTCGTCGGCGAACTCGAGCACGTCCCAGCTGTCGGTGGTGCTGGCGGTGTAGGGGATCTTGGTACTGTCGTCGATCAGTGCATGCAACGACGTGCGCAGCGCGCTGGCCGAGCTCGTATCGACGCCGTCGTAGTAGCCGCCGCCCCCGCCACCGCCGCCGCTGGGCGGCGTGTAGTTTGCGGTGAGCGCGACGCCGGAGAACGTGGCGTACGCACGGACCATCACGTGCCAGGTGCCGGCCTGTGGCGAGGCGAAGCTGCAGGTCTCGGTATTGCCGTACTTGTACGGCCGGCAGTCGTAGCTGCTGGTCGTGGGCGCATTGCCGAAACGCACGTACAGGTCGGCGTCGCCACTGCCGCCGTTGATGTTGAAAGTGAGGTTGCTGGCGCCCGTCGGGACATCCAGCGCATAGGCCAGGCTGCTGCCGGTGCTCGCCGACAGCCCGGTCACCGGGACGCCGTTGGCCAGCACGTTGCCCCCACCGCCGCCCCCGCCGCCGGTGAACGATTGCCCGGCGTTGCAGGCGCCGAACGAGCTGGTGCGCGGTGCCTGCCAGGTGAAGTCGCCGTAGCCCGAACCGCTGCCTGCCAGCTGCAGCGAACTGTTGCTGGAGCCCGTGCCGTTTTCCGATTGCGTCAGCGCGGTACTCGATTGTCCCGCGGCCGGACCATTGCTCGCGGTGAAGCTGCCCTCGTAACTGAGGAACTGCACGACCGTGCCGCTGGCGTCGACCAGTGCCAGGCCATCGGGCGCGCCATTCTGCATGCCGGGCGCGGACACCACCCGCGTGCCATGGCCGTTGCATTGGTCCGACACGCTGCCCGACAGCGACAAGGTTGCATAGCTGCTGCCGTTGCTTCCGTTGTAGAGGACGATCGTCCAACCCGACAGGCTGGTGCCTGCCGGCGCGGCGACCTCGACCTTTTCATTGGCGTCGGCGCCGGCGTTGTCGTAATGGATTTCGTTGATGAACACATCGGCCTGGGCGGCGGATGCAAGCAGCAAACCAAGGCAGCACACTCCCGCCTGCGCGATCAGGTTGGAACGCATGGATCGACTCCCGTGTCATGCCGCCGTGCGGCAGGTTGATGCCCCCTGTCGATGCGAGCATGCCGCATCGCAGTGGCCCGCGCATGTTGCAATGCAAAGGTGACAATCAATCGCGCACGCCACGCGCGCGAGTCGATCCATGTCGTGCCTGCAGCGGGCCGCGTGGATGTAAACGCTTCCATCGGCATGGGATCAGGCGATCGGAGATGTCGCACTGGCCGCTGGTCGGTCTGCATCATGTGCAGGACAAGCGCTGGTCGACACCCCGAGTTGCGGCACTAGCCACGGTGACATCCACCAGGCGTGCGACAAACTGCCTGCAACACGCTCCCGATGTCTGGAGGGCACGCGATCGCAGGGCTGGTCGTACGCCTTGGCGAAGGCGCGCGCGGGCGCAAGCCCGGCGATGCTCGCGTTCAATCGCCTGGCCGGTCGTTTCGACCTGGCCGTCGACAGCGTGTCAGCGCTGCATGGGGCCTGGCTGGGGTTTCCCCCGCTCCGCGGGATGATCGGGCCGGGCTCTCCCGACCGGTCTGCGCCGCTGGCCGGGCTCTTGCGCCGGACAGGCTGTTGCCTCGGGCATTCAGCGGGTCGACAGCGACGGGATCGACACTGCCGGCTTGCGCATGTCCGGGGCCTGGCGCGTCATCGCTTTTCCATCGATGGCGCCCGGGCACGCGCGAGCTGCAATCCTGTCGCGGCCGATCAAACGACAGCGCGGACGGAACAGTGTTCCGCCCGCGCCAGCGTGGTCTTGCCGTGCATTGCCTCAGGTGCACGGATGCCCGTACTGCCTGGCGGGATCAGAACCTCGCGCCGACGCCCACGCCCAGCACCAGCGGATCGAGGTTGGCAGTGCCGGACTTGACGCCATCCACGGCGATGTCCGAGCTGCCATCCATGTAGCGTGCATCGGCACGCGCAAAGACGTTGGGGGTGAAGTCGAGGTCCACGCCAACCGTGGCCATGGCGCCCCTGGGCGTGCTCATGCCGATCCGCTCGCCGGCATAGGGACCGGTGGAAGCAGCCGATTCGTCGTGGATGTTGGATTGGTAGTACCCAAGGCCAACGAATGGCCGGACGGTGCTGCCAGCCGTGCCGAAATGGTACTGGCCGCTCAACGCATACGGCTGGGCCTGGACAGAGGCGACCTTGCCGTCGCCCTTGCGCACGACGCGGTGGTCGAAGCCCTCCAGTGCACCCCAACCTTCGATCGCGATGTTGTCGTTGATGTAGTAACTGGCGCTCAGTGTCGGGGCTCCGTTCCCGTCGAAATCGGTCTTCCTGCCATCGAGGTCGCTACTGCCGGTGGGTTCCTGGTGCGCGAATCCGCCAACGATGGCGAAGTGCTTGCCCGCAGCGGTGCCGCCGTCCTGCGCGAACGCGGGTGCTGCAACGATGCTGCCGACGGCGGCGGCCAGGGCGATGGAAAGGATGCGGCGGGAGACCGCACGGCGAGGCTGCTTGGTGATTGGATTGACGTGGGAAGCATGCATAAAAATTTCCTTCTCCTCATTGCTGTTGTTTGCCCTGTGGAGTGGGCGGCGCCATGTTGGAACAGGGGGGATGAATGCCGCCAACCGCGCAAACCGCGCGGGCCGGAACTTTTTCGATGCATTCAGGAAACATGCTCCGCGGCCCCGTACCCGCGGGTCGCGGTGCCGCAGGTGACGCGCTCGGGGGCCAGCGCCATTGATGCCGGACGGCGCCGGGGCATGCCGCGGTTCGTTACTGTCGGACGGTCATGCAGTGCCAGGCACGTGGTCCGCTCGGCGTGACCCGGTTTTCGACATGCTGCGCATCACGGTCGGCGCGATGCTGGCTTGTAGCGGCGGTAACGTGGTTCAGCAGGTGCCGCGCGAGGACGTCGCCTTGTGCATGTGCCCGGTCAATGCGATGGCACGCCCGGGTGTCGTCGGCAGCACGGCGGTTGCCTGCTTCGACTGGGCCGATCGCAGCACTGCGTCGCAGGCCAGCGTCGCCGGTGGCGGCGACAGGACTGCGCCGGTTCCGGCGGAAACCAGCAGCGCCAACGCGACTGCGCCGCGCCACAGGACGTGTTGCAGGCATCTCATGGTGTGTCTCCATGGGCATGGGGGCGTGCCCATGCCATTGAAGATGCGCCATCCGGACGCACGGTTGCAGTGCAGGAAGTGACCCTGACCAAAAGGGCAGGCCCAGGCACGCAAGGGCGGGCACGGAGTGGAGAGCAGGCGCTGGCGGTCCTGGCGGGGGTGAAGGTGGCATTGGCGCCGGCCCGCCGTCCCGGCGACAATAGGAGGCCCTGGTTGCATTGAGGTCGGCATGGCCGAGTTGAAGGAAGCGCGCGTCCCCGATATCGGCGGCTACGACGACGTGCCGGTGATCGAAGTGCTGGTTTCGGTGGGCGATACGGTCGCAGTGGACCAGGGGCTGGTGACGCTGGAGTCGGACAAGGCGACCATGGAGGTGCCGGCGCCATTTGCCGGGGTGGTGCGGGAGATCAAGGTCAAGGTTGGCGACGCGCTGTCCGAAGGTGGCTTGGTGGCGCTGATCGAAGCCGAGCCTGCAGCCGGCGATGACGGTGCCAAGCCAAGTGCGCCACAGGCGCAGGACAAGGGCGAAGCCAAGCCGGCGGCCAACGACGGCGAAGGCAAGCGCGCGGTTGATGCGCACGCTGATGAGCACGCCGATACCGGGCACCAGGGCGACGGCGCACCCACGCGGCAACCGACGCGTTCCCAGCTCGGCAAGTCGCCTGGGCCGTCCCGTCCACCGGTGCGGTTCGATGCCGATGCGGTCCTGCCCGACAAGGTGCCTTACGCCAGCCCGGCGGTGCGCCTGTTCGCGCGCGAGCTTGGCGTCGACCTGGCCCAGGTTGCCGGAAGCGGCCGCGACGGCCGCATCGGCAAGCAGGATGTGCGCGACTTCGTGAAGTCGGCCCTGCAAGCCGGTGGCGCTGGCACGGGCGGAGGCAGCGGGCTCGATCTCCTGCCGTGGCCGAAGATCGACTTCTCCAAATTCGGAGAGATCGAAACCCGCGAGCTGAGCCGCATCCAGAAACTGTCCGGCGCCAACCTCTCGCGCAACTGGGCCATGATCCCGCACGTCACCCAGCATGACGATGCCGACATCACCGAGCTGGAAGCATTGCGCGTTGCGCTCAACAGCGAAAACCAGAAGAACAAGGATGCCGCCAAGCTGACCATGCTGGCCTTCCTGGTGAAAGCCAGTGTCGCGGCCCTGCAAAAATTTCCGGACTTCAACGCCTCGCTCGACGCAGACGGCCAGACGCTGGTACTCAAGAAGTATTTCCACATAGGTTTCGCCGCCGACACGCCCAACGGACTGGTGGTGCCGGTGATCCGCGATTGCGACCGCAAGGGCGTGATGGACATCGCGCGCGAATCCGGCGAGCTGGCGGCCAAGGCACGCGAAGGCAAACTGGGCCCGGCCCAGATGCAGGGCGGCTGTTTCACCATCAGCTCGCTGGGCGGCATCGGCGGGACCAGCTTCACGCCGATCGTCAATGCGCCCGAGGTGGCGATCCTGGGCGTGTCGAAAGCCGCGATGCAACCCGTCTGGAACGGCGAGAAGTTCAAGCCGCGCCTGTTGTTGCCGCTCTCGCTGAGCTATGACCATCGCGTCATCGACGGTGCCGCCGCCGCGCGCTTCACGGCGTACCTGGCGCAACTGCTGGGCGACCTGAGGCGGGCCCTGCTGTAGTGCGGCTGCTCCAGCCCGCGCCGGTCAAGGAGGTCGCCCAGGACAGCATCGAGGGCGTGCAATCGGTGCTCGATTATTCCGTGACCGTCGGTGGCGTCACGATCACGACCTCCGGGGTCATCGCCGCGGTGGTGGCATTGGTGGTGACCTGGGTGATCTCGCTGCTGGTCGGGCGCGCGATCAAGCGTTACGGCGAGCGCCGGCAGGGTGTCAGCGCCGCCTCGCTGTATACGGTGTCGCGGATCGCGCATTACGTCTTGCTGCTCATCGGCCTGCTCGTGGCGCTGCAACTGCTCGACATCCCGGTCAGCAAGTTCGCCGTACTCGCCGGGGCACTGGGCGTCGGCCTGGGCTTTGGCCTCAAGGAAATCTTCAGCAATTTCATCTCCGGCCTGATCCTGCTGTTCGACAAGTCGCTCAAGGTCGGCGACTTCGTCGAACTCGAATCCGGCGTGCATGGCGAAGTACAGGACATCAAGATCCGCGCCACCACCATCGTCACCAATGACAACATCGACATCCTGGTGCCGAACTCCGAGTTCGTCAGTGGAAGGGTGGTCAACTGGACCCACCGCGAGGTGTCGCGTCGCCTGCACGTGCCGTTCGGTGTCGCCTATGGCACCGACAAGGAAACGGTCAAGCGCGCCGCCCTGGAAGCGGCTTGCGAAGTCCCGTTCACCCTGTCGCAGGACGGGCCGCGCAAGCCGCAGGTCTGGTTGACCGGGTTCGGCGACAGCAGCCTCAATTACGAGCTGGTGGTGTGGTTGACCGCCGACGCCACCAAGCGCCCCGGGTCGGTGCTGGCCGCGTACAACTGGGCATTGCACAGCGCACTGGCGAAGTACAAGCTCGAGATCCCGTTCCCGCAGCGCGACATCAACGTGCGCAGCCTGTTCGGGCTTGATGGCGACAAGGCGCTGCAGGCGCTCAGGCTCGAGCCGGCCGCCGCCGACGAAGCGACCGCGTCGGTTGGCTCCGAGGCAAGTAACGATGCCATCGACGATGTCCACAACGACGATATCGACCGCCCGGAGCAGCGCCGGCCCGACACCAAGTCCGTCGACTAGCGCTGCGCGCGTAGCGTCTGGCCGCGAGATGATGCCGCGCCGTCGCTATCGCTTCGGCCAGGTGCAAGCGGTCCGCGGGTCGACCGGTCGCCGGGCCAGTGCACGCGATGCAGACGGGGATCGCGCGACAATGGTGGATCCGGCCGGCCCTGCGCTTGAAACACCAGCGCCGCCGCGCCGCCCGTCTCCAATCCCAGCACAGGATCGCGAATGCGCAAGTCCCGTCCCGACACCAAGCAAGCCGACACGAAGCGATCCGACAGCAAGCCCAGGTTGATCATCCGGAACCTGGAGCAACGGGACTTCCCCGCGCTGGTCGCGCTCTCGGACCGGGTGTATGGCGCCGGCTACACCCAGGACATGCTCCGCGGGCAGTTCAGTCATTTCGGCCAGGGCCAGTTCGTGGCCGAGTACGACGGCAAGGTCGTCGGCCATTGCGCGACGTTCCGCATCGACGAGGAAACCGCGATGGCGCCGCATACGTGGCGCGAGATCACTGGTGGCGGTTTCGCCTCGCGGCACGATCCCAGGGGCAAATGGCTGTACGGCATGGAAGTCTGCGTCGATCCGGATTTCCGCGGCCTGCGCATCGGTCGTCGCCTGTACGACTGCCGCAAGCGGCTATGCCAGGAGCTGGACCTGCGCGGCATCGTGTTCGTTGGCCGGCTGCCGGGCCTGGCGCGCAAGCTGAAGCAGTACGGCACCGTCGAGGCCTATGTCGAAGCGGTGCAGGCAGAGCGCGCGCGCGACGCTGCGTTGTCGTTCCAGTTGCGCAACGGATTCGAATTGCAGCGCGTGATTCCCGGCTACATGCCTTCGGATACCGCGTCGATGGGCTACGGCGTGTGCCTGGCCTGGCGCAACCCGCAGCGTGCCGAACACGAAGTCGTGCGCCGGCAACAGAAGGCAGGACAACTGCCCGACGCGGTGCGCGTGGCCACGGTGCAGTACCAGCAGCGCCGCATCAAGGGTTTCGACGATTTCGCAAGGCAGGTGGAGTATTTCGTCGACATCGCAGCCGACTATCGCAGCGACTTCGTGGTGTTCCCGGAGTTGTTCACGCTTCAGCTGCTCTCGGTGGCCAACGAGCCGCTGTCGCCGGCCGATTCGCTGCGCACGCTGACCCAGTACACGGAGCAGTTGCGCGAAATGCTCAAGCGCCTGGCGGTGTCCTACAACATCAACATCATCGGCGGATCGCACCCGACCTACGTCGAGGACGGCGACATCCACAACGTCTGCTACGTGGCGCTGCGCGATGGCTCGCTGCATACCCAGGAAAAGCTGCACCCCACGCCCAACGAGCGCCATTGGTGGAAGATCGCCGGCGGCGAGCAGGCCTCGGCCATCCTCACCGACTGCGGCCCGATCGGGGTGATGATCTGCTACGACTCCGAGTTCCCGGAGTTGGCCCGCCACCTGGTCGACCAGGGCGCGCTGATGCTGTTCGTGCCGTTTTGCACCGACGTGCGCCAGGGCTACCTGCGCGTGCGCTACTGCAGCCAGGCGCGTGCGGTGGAGAACCAGTGCTACGTGATCACTTCGGGCAACGTCGGCAACCTGCCGGGCGTCAACAACTTCGACATCCAGTATTCGCAGAGCGGCATCTTCACCCCGTGCGACTTCCCGTTCCCGCCCGATGGCGTTGCCGCGATGACGACCGAAAACGCCGAAGCGGTGGCCTTTGCCGACCTGCGCCTGGATTCGTTGCTGGAGGCGCGCTCCAGCGGCACCGTGCAGAACATCAAGGATCGCCGCCACGACCTCTACCAGACCACCTGGACGGCGCATGCCACCGCGGCGCGCAATGCGAAGGGGAGCAGCGCCAAGGACAAAGGGGCCGGTGCCGCCAAGCCCGGTGCCGCCAAGGGCGGGAGCGCCAAACCCAGGAACGCCAAACCCGGGAACGCCAAGACCGGTCCTGCCCGGTCGGGTCCTACAATGCCCTCAGGTACCCACGGATAAGCACGCATGGCCAAGACAGTTGAAGTCCGCGTCCCCGACATCGGCGATTTCGACGACGTGCCGGTGATCGAAGTGCTGGTCGCCGTCGGCGACAGCGTCGACAAGGACCAGGGCCTGATCACCCTCGAGTCGGACAAGGCGACGATGGAAGTGCCCTCGTCCGCCGCCGGCAAGGTCAGCCAGGTCCAGGTCAAGGTCGGCGACAAGGTCGCCGAAGGCGCGGTGGTCGTGGTGCTTGAAACCGACGCCGCGTCTGGCCACCCCCCGGCCCCGGGGCGGGACGCTGGTGACGCAGGTGGTGAGCACGAGGGCGCCGCTGAAGCAGCCGCTGGATCGAAAGCCCCGCGCCCGCCGCAGCCATCTCCGGCAAGCGGACCAGGCGATAAAGCGGACACCGGTGCGGGCAACAGCGAGTCGGCTGCTCCGCAGGCCGCCTCCGCCAGCGGCCGCAAGGCCGACATCGAATGCGCGCTGCTCGTCCTCGGCGCCGGCCCGGGCGGCTACAGCGCCGCGTTCCGCGCCGCGGACCTGGATGTCGACACGGTGCTGGTCGAGCGCTATCCGGCGCTCGGTGGCGTCTGCCTCAACGTTGGCTGCATTCCTTCGAAAGCACTGTTGCACGCGGCCGCGGTGATCGACGAGGCCCGCCACGCCAGTGACTATGGTGTCGATTTCGGCCAACCAAAGATCGCGCTCGACAAACTGAGAGATTACAAGGAAAGGGTGGTCGGCCAGCTCACCAAGGGGCTGGCTGGAATGGCGAAACAGCGCAAGGTGCGCGTCGTCAAGGGCACCGGAAAATTCGTGTCCGCCAATGAAATCGAAGTCGCGGATGGCGATGGCAGCCGGCTGGTGCGTTTCGGGCAATGCATCATCGCTGCCGGCAGCCAGGCGCTGAAGCTGCCTGGATTCCCGTGGGACGACCCGCGGATCATGGATTCGACCGACGCGCTTGAACTCGCCGAGATCCCGAAGCACCTGCTGGTGGTCGGTGGCGGCATCATCGGCCTGGAAATGGCAACGGTGTTTCGCGCGCTGGGCAGCGAAGTCACCGTGGTTGAACTGGCCGGCCAGCTCATGCCCGGTGCCGACCCGGACCTGGTCAAGCCACTGGCGGCGCGGCTGAAGAAGCAGGGCGTCGCGGTGCACCTCAAGACGAGGGTGGTCGAGGCCAAGGCGCAGAAGAACGGCATTGCGTGCAGCTTCGATGGCGCCAGTGAGCCCGACCGCAAGCTCTACGACCGCGTCCTGGTCGCAGTGGGGCGCAGCGCCAATGGCGGCAAGCTCGACGCCGACAAGGCCGGCGTGGAAGTCACCGATCGCGGGCTGATCCCGGTCGACGCCCAGATGCGCAGCAACGTGCCGCACATCCTTGCCATCGGCGACCTGGTCGGCCAACCCATGCTCGCGCACAAGGCCACGCACGAGGGCCACGTCGCCGCCGAGGTCGCGGCGGGCCTCAAGCGCGAGTGGGTGGCGCGGGTGATCCCGTCGGTCGCCTACACCGATCCCGAGATCGCCTGGGTGGGCGTCACCGAGGGCGAGGCCAAAGACAAGGGCCTGAAGGTCGGTGTCGGCAAATTCCCGTGGGCGGCTTCGGGCCGTGCCATCGGCATCGGGCGCACCGAGGGCTTCACCAAGCTGGTGTTCGACGACGCCACCCATCGAGTCATCGGCGGCGGCATCGTCGGCGTGCATGCCGGCGACCTGATCTCCGAGATCGCGCTGGCGATCGAAATGGGTGCCGAGGCGGCCGACATCGGCCACACCATCCATCCGCACCCGACGCTCAGTGAGTCGGTGGGCATGGCGGCTGAAGTGTTCGAAGGCACCATCACCGATCTGTACATCCCCAAGAAGCAATAACAGGCGCCGTATCGATTCGAACCTGGGCCAACGTTCGCCGACACCGCGCCGACGCGCCTGGTCGCGCGCCCTTGGCGGTGAACCCCGGCCGGTCACCGGGCGTGAGGCGGTCGCGCACTACATTGCTGGCCAGCCTGCGCGACCGTCGATGACTGCAGGCGATGACTGCAGTGGCCAGCGTGGCCCGGCATTCGGGGCGGGGCACGAGGGCGACACCGCGACGTCCAGTGCGCGGGCGCAACCAGGGCCGTCCAGCGATGGTGTTGCCGGCCCATGATCACCGCCGGCGTGGCTCCAACGCCCTCGTGAAAAGCGTCCTGGAAAAAAAAGCCCCGGCCATGGGGAATAGCCGGGGCTTGGCAGGCCTGCAGCGGAATCGACGAGGAAACGGGACAGGCCTGGATCCATCGACCCTGCGCGGAGGCAAAAGGTTCCCGCGACCGCGCGCCCCGCCAGGCCGTCCCGGAGGGGTTCGCGGACCGCCGGGCCGGGCTTTTGGCGGTTGCCGACGAAAAGTGCTGCCTGCTATAATTCTGCGGCTTAGCGGGCGGGATTGCGACACAGGGTGACGCGCTCGGCCGCAAAGCCAAGTCCCGTAAGCCGAGGCAGGTGACGCGCGTGCACGATCCCATTGCCGCGGGCCGCCGTAGAGCGCTGCGCGCGGTGGCCGTCCAGGCGCTAGTCGCCGCACTGCTGGCCGCAGCCTTCCTCTTGCAGGGTGGGCGCGAGGCACTGGCAGCGGGGCTTGGGGGGTTGGCGCTGGTCCTGGGCAACACGCTGAACGCCATCGTGGCGCTTGGCGGCATTGTCCGGGCCCGGGTCGCGTTTGGCAGGCTGCTGCTGGGCACGATGGCGAAATGGCTGGTGGCAATGGCGATCATGGCCGCAGGCCTGGCCCTGTGGCGGTTGCCGCCGCTGCCGATGTTGGCGGGATTGATCGTGGGGCTGGTGGCCTGGCTGCTGGCGATGCAAACACAGCGGGACAACGCAAACGTGAAGGGTTGAGTGCGTGATCACTGAAATGACCATTGCAAAGGCCATCGCCCTGTCTCCCGAAGGCGGCGCCACCGCGTACATCCAGCACCACCTGCACCACCTGCAGCTGCGGTTGGGCGAGGGCGTGTTCTGGACCCTGAACCTGGACACGCTGTTCTTCACCGGACTGCTGTCGCTGCTGTTCCTGTTTTTCTTCATTCGCGCCGCACGCAAGGCCACCCCGGGCGTGCCGGGCAAGTTCCAGGCCATCGTCGAGATCGTCGTCGGCTTCGTCGACGGCCTGGTGCGCGAGACCTTCCATGGCCGCAGCAAGCTGATCGCGCCGTTGTCGATCACCATCTTCTGCCTCGTGTTCCTGATGAACTTCATGGACATGATGCCGGTGGACCTGCTGCCCTGGGCCTGGGCCAGCGGCCATGCCGCCGTCGGCGCCAACCCCGAGCATGCCTACCTGCGGGTGGTCCCGACTGCCGACCTCAACACCACTTTCGGCCTGTCGATCGCAGTGTTCCTGCTGATCCAGGTGTTCGGCCTCAAGCACAAGGGCGCCGTCGGCTTCACGCGCGAGATCTTCACCGCGCCGTTCCATGCCGACAGCATGCCGATGAAAGTCTTGCTGGCGCCGGCCAACCTGCTGCTGCGCCTGATCGAGGAGCTGGTCCGCCCGCTGTCGCTGAGCCTGCGACTGTTCGGCAACATGTACGCCGGCGAGCTGATCTTCATCCTGATCGCATTGATGACCTTGAATGCATCGCTGGCGCACGTCAGCACCTACGCCCTGGGCGCGGTGCAGTTCGTATCCGGCTTCGTCTGGACCGCCTTCCACGTCCTGATCATCACCCTGCAGGCTTTCATCTTCATGATGCTGACGATCGTCTACCTCAGCATGTCGGCCGAGAGCCACTGATCCTGCAAGCACCGGTTTTTTCCCCACACCTTTTTCATCCACCCGCAGTTTCTGCAAACAAGCAACACGGAGCACACCATGGAAAACGTCACCCTGATCGCTGAAGTGATGAAGTTCACCGTCATCGCGGCCAGCCTCCTGATCGGCCTCGGCGCCCTCGGCACCGCGATCGGCTTCGCCATCCTCGGCGGCAAGTTCCTCGAAGGTTCCGCGCGCCAGCCGGAGTTGACCCCGATGCTGCAGACCAAGATGTTCATCGTCGCCGGCTTGCTCGACGCCGTCCCCATGATCGGTGTCGCGATCGCGCTGCTGCTGCTGTTCGCCAACCCGTTCCTGTCCGCCCTCGGCGGCTGATCGGCGCGCGCTGACCCAGCACGCGATTCAGGCATCGCCGGCGGTTGGCCGCCGGCACCAGGAGCAAACGCATCATGCTACCCAACCTCACTCTGGTCATTCAGGGCCTCGCGTTCTTCGCGGTCGCGTGGCTGGTGATGAAATTCGGCTGGCCGCACATCATCGCGGCGATCGAAGAGCGTCAGCAGAAGATCGCCGAAGGCCTCGCCGCCGCCGACAACGCGCAGAAGAACCTCGCGCAGGCCGAAGAGCGGGTCAATGAAGAGCTCAAGCAGGCACGGGTGAAGGCCAACGAGATCATCGACCAGGCCCACCAACGCGCAAACCAGATCGTCGACGCCGCCAAGGCCGAGGCGATCGAGGAAGGCGTGCGCCAGAAGGCGCTGGCCGAGAGCGAAATCGTGGCCAGCACCAACCGTGCCCGCGAAGACCTGCGCAAGCAGGTGTCCACGCTGGCCGTGACCGGCGCCGAAAGGCTGCTGCGACGCGAAATCGACGCCAGCGCGCACAAGGCGCTGCTCGACGAGTTGGCGGCACAGCTGTCGACCGAGACGGCCTGATGAGCCAGTCGCTCACCCTGGCCCGTCCATATGCCCGTGCCGCGTTTTCGCTGGCGCGTGACGACGGCGATTTCGCCGCATGGTCGCAAGCGCTGCGCCTGGCCGCGCGCATTGCCGCCGATCCGCGGGTGGCCGGGCTGCTGGGCGACCCGCGGCTGGGTGATGCCGACGCGGTGACGCTGTTGTCGGCCGACGGAGGCAATGCACGGTTCGACACGCAGTTCGGCAATTTCCTCGCGTTGCTGGCCGACAATCGCCGCCTGCCGCAATTGCCCGAGATCGCCGGGCTCTACGAGGAACTGCGGGCCGAAGCCGAGCATGTCGTCAAGGCGCGCGTGACGTCGGCAGCGGCCCTGCCCGATGGCGAGCTGGAAGTCATCCGGGCTGCCTTGAAGCAGCGTTTCGGTCGCGATGTCGAGATCGAAACGGCGGTCGACGAAGCCCTGATCGGCGGCGCGATCATCGACGCCGGCGACGTGGTCATCGACGGTTCGCTGCGCGGCAAGTTGTCGCGGCTGCAATCGGTATTGGCGCAGTGAAGACGGGCATCGGGAACCGGGAATAGGGAGTCGATAGCCGGTTGCTTCCTGCTCCAGGCGATTCTCCATTCCCAAAATACAAATCGAAGCCGTATGCCGCATGCCGCGGCGCACGACACAGGAAACTAGACAATGGCAACCACCACGCTCAACCCGTCCGAAATCAGCGAACTGATCAAGGCCCGCATCGACAAGGTCAAACTGACCGCTGAAGCGCGCAACGAGGGCACGATCACTTCCGTCTCCGACGGCATCGTGCGCATCCATGGCCTGGCCGATGCGATGCAGGGCGAAATGATCGAATTGCCCCGGGCCGCCGATGGCAGCGAAAGCTTCGCGCTGGCGCTGAACCTGGAGCGCGACTCGGTCGGCGCGGTGGTGCTGGGCGAATACCAGCACCTGAGCGAAGGCGACGTCGCCAAGACCACCGGCCGCATCCTGGAAGTGCCGACCGGCCCGGAGCTGCTTGGCCGCGTGGTCAACGCGCTGGGCGAGCCGATCGACGGCAAGGGGCCGATCAATGCCTCGCAGACCGCTCCGGTGGAGACCATCGCCCCGGGCGTGATCGCGCGCAAGTCGGTGTCGCAACCGGTTCAGACGGGCTACAAGGCGATCGACTCGATGATCCCGATCGGCCGCGGCCAGCGCGAGCTGATCATCGGTGATCGCCAGACCGGCAAGACCGCGGTGGCGATCGACGCGATCATCAACCAGAAGGGCACCGGCGTTAAGTGCATCTACGTCGCCATCGGGCAGAAGAACAGCTCGATCGCCAACGTCGTGCGCAAGCTCGAACAGAACGGCGCGCTGGACCACACCATCGTCGTGGCGGCCGCCGCCGCCGAATCGGCCGCGATGCAGTACATCGCACCCTACTCGGGCTGCACCATGGGCGAGTTCTGGCGCGATCGCGGCGAAGACGCGCTGATCATCTACGACGACCTGTCCAAGCAGGCCGTGGCCTACCGCCAGATCTCGCTGTTGCTGCGGCGTCCGCCGGGTCGCGAGGCCTATCCGGGTGACGTGTTCTACCTGCATAGCCGCCTGCTTGAGCGAGCTGCGCGCGTCAACGAGGATTACGTCGAGAAGTTCACCGATGGCAAGGTCAAGGGCCAGACCGGTTCGCTGACCGCGCTGCCGATCATCGAGACCCAGGCCGGCGACGTGTCCGCGTTCGTGCCGACCAACGTGATCTCGATCACCGACGGCCAGATCTTCCTGGAGACCGACCTGTTCAACGCCGGCATCCGCCCGGCCGTGAACGCCGGCATCTCGGTGTCGCGCGTCGGTGGCGCGGCCCAGACCAAGATCATGAAGAAGCTGTCCGGCGGCATCCGTATCGCGCTGGCGCAGTACCGCGAGCTGGCGGCGTTCGCGCAGTTCGCATCGGACCTGGACGACGCCACCCGCAAGCAGCTCGAGCGTGGCCAGCGCGTCACCGAGCTGATGAAGCAGAAGCAGTACGCGCCGATGTCGGTGGCCGACCAGGCACTGTCGATCTACGCGGTCGACAAGGGCTTCATGGACGATGTCCCGGTGGCCAAGATCGGTGCGTTCGAGGAAGGCCTGCACGCGCACTTCGCCAACACCGCCGGCGCGCTGATGGACAGGATCAACGGCAGCGGCGACTGGAACGACGAAATCGAGGCTGGCTTCAAGAAGGGCATCGAAGAGTACGTGGCGACCGGCTCATACTGAGCCGGCGTGATTGGTGGTGCGTGATTAGTGATTCGTAGAAGCAGGGAGTTGCGATTCGGCTAGGGCTTTGCTCTATGCGAATCACCAATCCCGAATCACGAATCACGGCGAACGGAGCGAGCAGATGGCTGGCGGCAGAGAAATCAAGACCAAGATCAAGAGCGTGCAGAACACCCGCAAGGTGACGCGTGCGCTGGAAATGGTCTCGGCCTCCAAGATCCGCAAGGCGCAGGAGCGGATGAAGGCCTCGCGTCCCTACGCGCGGGCCATGAAGCAGGTGATCGGCCACTTGGCGCAGGCCAATTCCGAGTTCCAGCACCCTTACCTGGTCGAGCGCAAGGACATCAAGCGCGTCGGCTACATCATCGTGTCCTCCGACCGCGGCCTGGCCGGCGGGCTCAACAACAACCTGTTCCGCAAACTGCTTGGCGATATCCGTGGCTGGCACGACAAGGGCGTCGAAGTCGACGTGGTCACCATCGGCCAGAAGGCCTCGGTGTACTTCCGGCGCATCAAGGTCGACATGCTGGCCACGGTGACACACCTGGGCGACCAGCCGCGCGTCGAGCAGTTGATCGGCGTGATCAAGGTGATGCTCGATGCCTACGGCGACGACAAGATCGACAAGGTGTTCGTGGCCTACAACGATTTCGTCAACACGATGACCCAGCGCGTGACGTTCGATCAGTTGCTGCCGCTACCGCCATCCGATGACGTGGTCGCCCAGCACGATTGGGACTACCTGTACGAGCCCGACGCCGAGGCGGTGCTCGAGCATGTGTTGACGCGCTACATCGAATCGCTGGTTTACCAGGCCGTGATGGAAAACGTGGCTTCCGAGCACGCAGCGCGCATGGTGGCGATGAAGGCTGCCAGCGACAACGCCAACAAGCTGATCGACGAACTCAACCTGGTCTACAACAAGGCCCGGCAGGCGGCGATCACCCAGGAGATTTCAGAGATCGTCAGCGGTGCCGCCGCAGTTTGAGGAGCCGTGGTTGGTGGTTCGTGATTTGTGATTGGCAAGAGCAGCGAGACCGCGCTTTTACGAATCGCCATCACCAATCACGAGTCACGAAATGACAAATACGCCGGGAAGCACCGGCAACGAAACAAGTAATCGGAGCGACACGAAATGAGCAACCAAGGCAGCAGTCATCAGGGCAAGATCGTCCAGATCATCGGCGCCGTCGTCGACGTCGAGTTCCCGCGCGAAAGCGTGCCCAAGGTGTACGACGCGTTGAAGGTGCAGGACACCGCGATCACGCTGGAAGTGCAGCAGCAGCTGGGCGACGGCGTGGTGCGTGCCATCGCGTTGGGTTCGACCGACGGGCTCAAGCGCAACCTGCTGGTCGACAACACCGGCAAGGCCGTGTCGGTGCCGGTCGGCACCGGTACCCTGGGACGGATCATGAACGTGCTCGGCGAGCCGATCGACGAGGCCGGTCCGGTCCAGGCCACCGAGCATTGGGAAATCCACCGCCAGCCCCCCAGCTACGAAGACCAGGCGGCCACCAACGAGCTGCTGGAAACCGGCATCAAGGTCATCGACCTGATGTGTCCGTTTGCCAAGGGCGGCAAGGTCGGCCTGTTCGGCGGCGCCGGCGTGGGCAAGACGGTGAACATGCTCGAGCTGATCAACAACATCGCCACCGAGCATGAAGGCCTCTCGGTCTTCGCCGGCGTCGGCGAGCGTACCCGCGAAGGCAACGATTTCTACCACGAGATGGCAGAAGCCGGCGTCATCAAGCTCGAGAACCTGGGCGAGTCGAAAGTGGCGATGGTGTACGGCCAGATGAACGAGCCGCCGGGCAACCGACTGCGCGTCGCGCTGACCGGCCTGACCATGGCCGAGTACTTCCGCGACGAGAAGGATGCTTCGGGCAAGGGCCGCGACGTGCTGTTCTTCGTCGACAACATCTATCGTTACACCCTGGCCGGCACCGAGGTCTCGGCGCTGCTGGGCCGCATGCCGTCGGCCGTGGGCTACCAGCCCACGCTGGCCGAGGAAATGGGCGTGCTGCAGGAGCGCATCACCTCGACCAAGACCGGCTCGATCACATCGATCCAGGCCGTGTACGTGCCCGCCGACGATCTCACCGATCCGTCGCCGGCCACGACCTTCGCCCACCTGGACTCCACCGTCACCCTGTCGCGCCAGATCGCGTCGCTGGGCATCTATCCGGCGGTGGATCCGCTGGATTCGACCTCGCGCCAGCTCGATCCCAACGTGATCGGCAACGAGCATTACGACACCGCGCGCCGCGTCCAGGCCACGTTGCAGAAGTACAAGGAGCTCAAGGACATCATCGCGATCCTGGGCATGGACGAGCTGTCGGAGGAGGACAAGCAGGCCGTCGGCCGCGCGCGCAAGATCGAGCGCTTCTTCTCGCAGCCGTTCCACGTCGCCGAAGTCTTCACCGGCGCGCCGGGCAAGTACGTGACGCTCAAGGAAACCATCCGCGGCTTCAAGATGATCATCGATGGCGAATGCGACCACATGCCCGAGCAGGCGTTCTACATGGTCGGCGGCATCGACGAGGCGATCGAGAAGGCGAAGAAAGTCACCGCGTAAGCGATGACTTTCTGGCATTCGGGATTCGGGATTGGAGATTCGGAAAAGCCAAGGTAGTCCCTGGACGGCACGGAACGCTTCGTGCTGTTGCCAATTCCGAATCACGAATCACGAATCCCGTTACGAGCGAAGCGAGTAAATCATGACCACCACCATCCGCTGCGACATCGTCAGCGCCGAGAACGAGATCTTCCACGGCGAAGCGATCATGATCGTCGCCACCGGCGAGTCCGGCGAGCTTGGCATCGCGCCGCGCCATGCGCCGCTGATCACGCGCCTGAAGCCCGGCAAGGTCGTGGTCACCCAGCCCGACGGACAGGTGCTGGACTTTGCGATATCCGGCGGCATCCTGGAGGTGCAGCCCCAGGTCGTCACCGTATTGGCCGATACCGCCGTGCGGGCCCAGGACATCGACGAGGCGTCCGTGCTGGAAGCCAAGGCCGAGGCCGAGCGCATCCTCGCCCACCGTGCCGAGCCGATGGAAGTGGCCGAAGCGCAGCAGCGCCTGGCCGAAGTCACCGCACAGTTGCAGGCGCTCGAGCGCCTGCGGAAGAACCTCAAGCACTGACGATTCCAGCCAGTGCCGGTTGCCCATCGGTACACCTGACAAGAACACCGGCCTGGCGCCGGTGTTTTTGGTGGTCGCCACTGCAGGGGCAATCCAGCGCGCGACAACCGCCTTCCTGCCGACCGGGAGGCGGCCGCGGATGCCGGACGCGCAGTAGCGGCCCACTACTCACACACTCTCCCACTCGCGGGGGGCGCCAAGGTGGCGGCACGCGGCGCTGGTCCCGCCTTGCGGTCAACGGTGCAGGCAACAACGACGCCACCCAAGGCGCCACGGCGCATGGGGACAGCCTACCGCCGCGCATGGACAGTGTGCGTGCAGGCGCCAGCGCCGGGATTACTTGCGATACACCCAGTGCCGTGACAGCAGGAAGCCGATCACGCCAAGCACGCCTTCGACGGCCGGCTTGGCCAACCACGCCCACTTCAGCCCGACGGCGGCGTCGATCGACCCCAGCGACCAGGTGCTGATGGTTGTCGTGAACAACCACATCGCGACGAATCGCAGCAACTGCGTCCGCCCGATCGCGGTGTCCTCGCCCGCGAAGGTCAACTTGCCGTTGAGCCAGTAGCCCAGCAGGGCACCGGCAACGCGTCCCAGGATGTTGGCCGGCGCCACCGCCATGCCCAGGTGCGTCAACAAGACCAGCACACCCCAGTCGACCAGCCACTGGATGCCGCCGATCAGCAGGTAGTGGCGGGCGTGTCGTCCCAGGCTCATCGTGGGGTCCCCGGCAGGTGCCACCACTGCGCATCGCCGACCACCAGCCTTTGCCGTGCGCCAGCCACCACGAGCCCCGCGCGCTGGGCCGGAGTCAACTCGGATGGGCGCAACATCAATTCGTCGATCCCGGCGTGCCGCCACAGTCTCGCCCAGGCTTCACCACTGGCATCGCGATCGGCGCGCGTGCTGGCGGCCTGCAACGCAGGGTCGTACCAGGTCGGGGTGCGGCCCAGGCCGGCGAACTCGGCATACGCTGCCGAATGCAGGTCCAGGACCAGGCCGTGACCTGGCTCCTGGTCGCGCATGGCAGCGGCCAGTGCGCGTTCGGGCGCGAATCGTTCAAACACGCGGGTGTCGTCGTGGAGGCTGGCCAAGGTGCGCTTGATCGAGCCCGCATGCAGCATCCAGTTGGCATTGGCCTGGAAAGCCAGGTTGGCAGCGCAGGCCGTTACCAGCACGACGGCAAACCGTTTTCGCGCCATGGCGTCCTGCATCGCCACCAGAAGCGCGGGTATCAGCAGCACCAGTGAAGGATGGATGTAGCGTGCATATTGCAGCCCCAGCAACGGCAGCAGGATGGCCATGGTCGCGACCGCTGCCAACGCGCGCGTCTGCTTGCGCGCCAGCGCAACCAGCCAGGCCCCGGCAAGCGCGACCATGACGAAACCAAAACCACCATCCCAGGACTCGTAGTAATGCTCGGTGTCGAAGGTGATGCGCCAGGGCAAGGTCGGGCCGAACCCCTGGTGCCACCTCAGGTCGTTGAAATTGACGGCCGCGAAGTAAGGGGAGTGGAAGACGTGGTTGAACAGCGGCAACACCGGATTGCCGGCGATGATCCAGGCATACGTATAGCTGGAAGCCCCCACGAGCAACACCAGCAGTGCGGCGGGCAGGAGGCGCAGCCATCGGATGTGGGGCCAGTGGCGGCACAGTGCCCAGGCCAGCAGTGGCAGCGCAACCAGCGCGTGCAGTGGTTTGAGCGTGCACAACAATCCAAACAGCAGCGCACCCACGAACATGCCACGGTAGCCACCATCGCCTTCATCGAGGATCGCCAGGGCCAATCCCAGGGTGACGGCCGCCGCCGCGGTCTCGGTCTGCATGCTGCCCTGGAGGGACTGCGTCAACGGCAGGCTGGCATACAGTGCGACGGCAGCCCATCGCGTCCGCGCGCGCGCGCCCAGTGCCGCGCTGACCTGCCAGACACCGGCGGCAGTGGCCAGCAACCAGACGGCATTGAGCGCACTCCTGGCTTCCGCATGCGCCATGACCTGTGCCACTGCATGCAGTACATCGCCGCCCCAGGGAGCCAATGCCCAGACCTGGTGCGAAGGGTCGAGGGTGTATGCGCCATGCAGCATCAATTGCCAAGGCAGGCCCAGGTGGTAGGCCAGGTCGTCGAACATCATGGTCGGCGGCCATGCCCCCGCCGATGCGATGCCCACGACCATGACCGCTGCCGCGGCCACCCCCGGTGCGCCATCGATGGCCAGGCGCCAACGCGCCGAGATGGTTTTTGCGGTTTCGAACAGCACCCGCCGTCGCAGCACGACGGCAACGCCACACAAGGCAATGTAGATCCAGGCGCGGTGGATCGGCAGGGGCAGCACCCAGCCCACGATGCCGGCGATCAGGGCCAGGCCGGACAGCAGCGACAGCAGGGGTCGCGCGCGGCCCGCGACGATGCTGCCGATGGCAATCGCAGTGGCCGACAGCAGCACGACCGACATGGCCGGCAGCACGCCCGCCAACCCCACCAGCGCCAGCAGCCAGGGCACCGCGAACGCGTCGGCCCACGTGCGGCAAACCCAGCGGCGCAGGGGCCACGCCAGCAATGCCACGAGGCAGGCGAGCAACACCATCTCGCCCAAATGTGACAGCGGCAGCGCCAGCCACATGCGGCCCACGCCAAACCCGATCGCGCAGGCGGCCACGCCGGCCCAGATCAAGGCTTCTGCGAGCCATGCAGGGCGCGGTGCAGCGGACAGGGTGGGGGTCGCGGACGTGTCTGGGTTCGGCACCGCGGCATCGTAACAGCGTGACCGGCCAGGAGCATGCCCCCCACGGCCATGGCGCATGCCGGCATCGCCGCTACAATCAAGGTCGATCGACAAGAACGACACCAAACACGCATGCCAGCCAGCTCGCCAACACCCCTGCACGTCGTGATCCTCGCCGCCGGCGAGGGCAAGCGCATGAGATCCTCCCTGCCCAAGGTCCTGCAGCGCATTGCCGGGCGCCCGATGCTCGCGCATGTCATCGATGCCGCGCGCGGGCTGGAACCGGCTGCCATCCATGTCGTCCACGGACATGGCGGCGACCAGGTGCGTGCGGCGTTTGCAGGCGCGGCGGGGCTGCAATGGGCGGAACAAGCCGAGCAGCGCGGGACCGGCCATGCCGTGCGGCAGGCGATGCCCGCGATCCCGCAAGCCGCTCGCGTGCTGGTGCTGTATGGCGATGTCCCGCTGATCACCACGCAAACCCTGCAGCGGCTGCTCGCTGCGCCAGGCAAGCTGGCCGTGCTTGCGGCCGAGCCGGACGACCCGGACGGGTACGGCCGGATCCTGCGCGATTCCGAGGGCAACGTCGCCGCGATCATCGAGCAGAAGGATGCCGATGCCGCGCAGCGCCGCATCGGTATCGTCAATACCGGCGTGATCGCGGCCGAAGGCGCATCGCTCGCGCGCTGGCTCGACAACCTGTCGGACGACAATGCGCAGGGTGAGCTCTACCTCACCGACATCTTCGCGATGGCGGCCGCCGAGTACAGTGGTGCCGAGATCGTGTTGGTATCCGATCCGATGGAAGCCGAGGGTGCCAACGATCCATGGCAACTCGCACAGCTCGAGCGCGCCTTCCAGCTGCGCGAGGTGCGCGCGCTGTGCGCGCAGGGCGTGCGGTTTGCCGATCCGGCGCGCGTGGATATCCGTGGCCGGGTGCAGGCAGGACGCGATGTCGAAATCGACATCGACGTGATCCTGGAGGGCGACATCACGCTGGGCGACGGCGTCCGCGTCGGTGCGTTTTGCCGGCTCAGCGACGTGTCGCTGGCAGCCGGCAGCGTGGTGCGCGCCCATTGCGACCTGGAGGGCGCATGCAGCGAGGGGGCAGTGACGATCGGCCCCTTCGCAAGGCTGCGCCCCGGGACGGTGCTGTCCGGCGGCGTGCACATCGGCAACTTCGTCGAAACCAAGAACGCCCGCCTGGGTGTCGGCAGCAAGGCCAACCATCTCACTTACCTGGGCGATGCCGTCATCGGCAGCATGGTCAACATCGGTGCCGGCACGATCACCTGCAATTACGACGGCGCCAACAAGTCCAGGACCACGATCGACGATGGTGCATTCGTCGGGTCGAATACGTCACTGGTCGCGCCGGTGACGATCGGAAGCAATGCGACCATCGCCGCCGGATCGGTGATCAGCAACGATGCGCCGGAAGGCCGGCTGACCGTTGCGCGTGCGCGCCAGCACACAGTCGAAGGTTGGCAGCGCCCGAAGAAAAAATCGTAGCAATGTAGGAGCGGCTCCAGCCGCAAGCTGTTGATCCTGCTTTGGCACTGTGTAGTGCAGGAGCGACGTGAGTCGCGATCACTTTCCGGATCAGCTGGTCGCGACTCACGGCGCTCCTGCAGGAAGCAGGACAAGAGCCAAAGACCAGGAACTCGCGGCAGGCGCCGCTCCTACAAGGGCAACACCAGGCTCACGCACAGGCCGCCGCCGTCGCGGTTGAGCAGGGCGATGCGACCCCCATGGGCCTCGGCGATCTCGCGCGCAAGCGCCAGCCCCAATCCGGTGCCGTGGCGCTTGGTCGAGTAGAACGGCAACAGGGCGTTGGCCAAGACGGCCTCGTTCATGCCGCTACCGCGATCGAGCACTTCGATCCGCCATGCCGCGGGCAGCCGCCGCACGACCAATCGCACCTCCTGCGGTGGCGAGCCGGATTCGTGGGCGTTCTTGAGCAGGTTGAGCAGCCCCTGCTCGAGCTGCGCCGCATCGAAGCGCGCGATCCCGTCCTCGGGCGTGATGTCGGCCACGAAATCGATCTGGGTGCGGAGCTGCGCGATGAAGCGCTTCCATTCCATGGCATCCAGCCGCGGCGAGGGCAGCTTGGCGAAGCGCGCGTAATCGCGGATGAAGCTTTCCAGGTGCCGCGCACGGTCCTCGATCGTGGCCAGCGCGTTGGGCAGGCGCTCATACTGCCCGCGACGGAGCAATTCCAACCCGGAATGCGCCAGCGACGCGATCGGTGCCAGCGAATTGTTGAGTTCGTGGCTGATCACACGGATCACTTTCTTCCAGGTCTGCACTTCCTGCCGGCGCAGTTCGGCAGTCAACAGGCGCAGCAGGATCAGCTCGTGCGGACGGCCATTGAGGCGGAAAGTGCGTCGCGAGAGGTGGTAGATGTCCTCGCCGCCACTGTCGCCATCGTTGTCGTCGCCAACGGTGAACATGCCGTCGCCGCCACGTGCGAAGGCATCCTGCACCGCGTCGCTGGTGCGCGACAGCAGGTCCTGGAGCGACTGGCCCTCGAGCTTGTGGCCATCACCAAAGGTCTTGCGCGCGGCCAGGTTGCCCAGCACGATCCGTCGCGACGGGTCGACCAGCACCATCGCTACCGGTGTGTTCTGCACGATCGTGTCCAGCAACAGCTCGCGCTGGACCAGGGCCAGGCGCTGCTTGCGCAGCGTGTCGCCGAGTTCGCGGTGGCTGTCGACGAGCTCGCGCAATTCGCCTTGCCCGTGCCACGCCACCCCGAAGCTGTAGTCGCCGTCGCGATAGCTGGCCACGCTGCCGGCCAACGCGCGGAATAGCGACCGGATCGGCGCGAACAGCCGGCGCACGTGGAAGAACAGCAGCGGTGCCAGCAGTCCTGCCGTCAGCAGCACGGCGGCCCAGGGTTGCAACCACTGCAGCAGCAGGATCGCAAGCATCGATGCCACGACCATGTATGCACATGCGAGCGCGGCATACAGCCAGGCCAGGGGGATGCGCTGCCACCAGTGCATCAGCAGGGTCCTGCTTGCCTGCCATTGCCCTGGCGGCGGCAATGGATCCGGACCGATGGATCGCATGCCAGGCCACCGGGTTGCTGCCGGCGCGGCAACGACGCGAACGCGCGGGCATCGCGGCCGGTGCCCATCAGTCGCGCCTGATGCCGTGTCGTTCCAGGCGCCGGTACAGCGCCTGGCGCGACAGGCCCAGGTCCGCGGCGGCCTGGGCAAGCACGCCACCGTTGCGGTCGAGCGCAGCCTCGATCGCGGCACGATCGGGCTCGTCGGTCGAGGATGCCGCCGCAACCGGCGCGGGTGCCAGGTTGAGATCCTGGCTGGTGACGACATCGTCCCGTGCCAGCAGTGCCGCCCGCTGCATCACGTTGCGCAACTCGCGCACGTTGCCAGGCCAGGGGTGGCGCAACAGGGCGCGCTCGGCGCTTTCATCCAGCCGCTTGCCCGCGGGCAGGAAGTGGCGCGCCAGCGGCAGGATGTCGCGCGGGCGCTGCGCCAGCGGCGGCAGCCGCAATTCGATCCCGTTGAGCCGGTAGAACAGGTCCTCGCGGAATGCACCTGCGGCGATCAGCGTGGACAGGTCGGCGTTGGTCGCACTGATGATGCGCACCTTGACCGATCGCTCGCGATTGCCCCCCAGGCGTTGGAAACGCCCGGTCTCCAGCACGCGCAGCAGTTTGACCTGCCCGGCCAGTGGCAGCGTCCCGATCTCGTCAAGGAACAGGGTGCCGCCGTCGGCCGCTTCGAATTTGCCTTCGCGCGCCTTGTTTGCGCCGGTGTAGGCGCCCGGCTCGGCGCCAAACAGCTCAGCCTCGATCAGGTCTGCCGGCAACGCGCCACAATTGAGTGCGATGAACGGCCCGTTGCGGACGCTTGAGTTGGCATGCACGATTTCCGCGTATTTCTCCTTGCCGGCGCCATTGGGGCCGGTGACCAGCACCGGGATGTCCGAGCGTGCGACCTGGCAGGCAAGCGCCAACGTGCTTTCGCTGGCATCGTCGGCATAGACCAGGCCGCGCAGGTCGTAGTCGCGCAGCAAGGCGTCGCGCCGCCGCCGCTCGCCGGCACGCTCCTGCGACAGTTCGCGCCTGGCCTGCCCGAATTCCAGCAGGTTGTTGACCGTCGCCAGCAGCTTGCGGTCGTCCCAGGGTTTGGCCAGGTAATCGGCGGCCCCCGCCTTGACCAGGTCGATCGCCGATTCCAGGTGCGTCCAGGCCGTGAGCAGGATCACCGGAAGGTCGGGGTGGCGGCTGCGGATGTCGTGGAACAGCGCGACGCCTTCCTCGCCGGACGTGGTGTCGGTGTGGAAGTTCATGTCCTGGATGACCAGGTCGAAATCGCCGCCCTCCAGTGCCCGCATGCCGTCCGCTGGCGACTGCGCGCTGGACACATCGATGTCATGCAGCGAGAACAGCACCTCCAATGCGGTGGCAACTGCGGGGTTGTCGTCGATAACGAGGATATTGGGCATATGCGTTATGCGGATTCATGTAGGAGCGGCTTGAGCCGCGAGTTCTTGATCCGGCCTTGGCTTTTTGCAGGAGCGACCCAAGTCGCGATTGCTTCCCGGGATGCTTGATCGCGACTCACGTCGCTCCTGCAACCGCAATGACAGAGCCAAGAGCTCTCGGCTCAAGCCGCTCCTGCGCGATCATACGCTGCGCGTCGCCACCGCAGGCGGCACCGCTGCTGCCCGCCGTGCCGGCCAGAACACGGCCACCTGGCCCAGCAGCCACAGCGCCAACGCGCCCACCGGCAAGTACAGCAACGGCAACCGGGGCAGCTCGTATTTGCTCATCAGCAGCTGGTTGATGCCAAAGGCCAGGACCATTCCCAGGATGATGCCGACCGTCGCCAGCAGGAAGTTCTCGGTCTGGAAGTAGCGCAGGATCTGCCCACGCGTTGCACCCAGCGCACGGCGCACGCCGATCTGCTTGGTGCGTTGCTGCACCCAGAAGCTGGCCAGGCCGACGATGCCCAGTGCGGTGACGACCAGCAGCGCGACGATCACGGCCGACAGCAGCCAGACCATCGAGCGTTGGCGCTGGTAGTAGTCGCTTCGCAACGCTTCCATGGTCTTGGTGTTCTCGTCCAGGATGATCCGCGGCGGCCCATTGCCCCGCAACGCGGCGACGGCGGCCTTGAGCACCTCGTCGCGTCGGGCCGGATCGGTGCGGATCAGGTAGTTGCCGCCCAGGGTATAGGGCCCCTTGAGCGGGAAGACCATCGAATACTCACGTCCTTCCGGGCCGCCCTGCTGGCTTGGGCGCACCAGGTGGTCGACCACGCCGACGATCCGGGTGGGGTTGTCGCCCCAACTGTAGAACGACTTGCCCACCGCGTCGCCGTCGGGGAACAGCTTGTCGGCGACGCTGCGGCTGATGATCGCCGCCGGGATGTTGCTGTCGCCCTTGTAGTCCGGATCGTTGATGCGGGACCAGTCGAGGTACTCGTCGGCCGTGAAGTTGCGTCCGGCGACGATCTTCAGCCCGAACGTATCGACGAAGGCTTCGTCGGCCATGTAGACCGTGGCGTTCAAGGTGGGCTGCTTCTGGTCCTTCTCCATGTTGATGCTGCTGTTCCACGACGAATTGACGAAGGGAACCTGGTTGACCACGGTGGCGTTCTTGACGCCCGGCAGCGCGCGCAACACGGCAAGGTCGGACTGCGTCTGCGCATCGGCGTTGTCGTCGGTGCCGATACCCGCGAGTTGCACGCGGACAAGCTCGTTGTCGGCCAGGCCACTGACTTCGTTGATCTGGCTGACCCGCGTGCCGATCAGGAACAGCGCATTGCAGATGATCGCGCAGCTCAGGGCGATCTCCAGGACGATCAGCGTGGCGGCCGTCTTGTGGCGCAACAGCGTGGAGAGGATGGGGCGGATGTTCATGGTGTTCCTCCGTCGTTCCCGCGCAGGCGGGAAGCCAGTGATTGTCGTTGCACGCGGATCATTGCGACTTGAGTTGCATGGCAGGTGACACCTGCATCGCGCTCCATGCAGGCAGCAGGCCGGCAAGCAGGCTGGCGACGATCGCGATGACGAAGGTCATCAACAGCATCATCGGGTCCAGGTGGGCAAGGTCGGCGTAATCGGTCGGCTGTTGCCGCACCGCCCACAAGCCAAGCCAGGCCAGGCCCAGCCCCAGGATGCCGCCGGCCAGTCCGACGGTGCCGGCCTCGACCAGGCATTGCAGGAAGATCTCCCGGCGTGAAGCGCCCAACGCCCGCCGCACGCCGACTTCGCCGCTGCGGCGCATGAACTTGGCCAGCAGCAGGCCGACGGTGTTGACCAGGCACACCAGCAGGAAGCCGAACGCCAGCCAGACCTGCATCACCACGTCGCTGGGCACGATCTTGTTGTAGTCCAGCCACTCCATGACGTTGCGCAAGCGGATGTTGGTGGGTCGCTCGTAGCGGCCGCCGGCGCGTTGCTGGTCGGAGTAGTTGGAAAGGTACTGCTTGTACGCGGCCGCCTTTTCCGGCGTGTCCAGCTCCACCCAGTACTGGATCCAGGTGCAGGGCGCATTGAGGGCCGTGTTGTCCCCGTTGCTGTCGCCCCAGCAGTTCATGCTGCCGCTGCGGCCCATCTTCAGGTCGCGCGAGGCAGAAAACGGCAGGAAGACCTGCTCGGTTTCGCCATAGCCGTTGCTGCCGTTCATGTCGTAGAACTTGGGCGTCGGTCGCCAGTCGTCCAGGATGCCGACGATGCGGAACTCGGCCGCGTCGATGCGTAGCGACTTGCCGACGCTGTTGCCGCCGCCGAACAGTTTTTCGTTCAGTGCCTTGGTGATCACGGCGACCCGGGCATGGTCGTTGTCGTCGCGTGCGCTCCATCCGTTGCCATGCAGGAACGGGATGGAAAACATCGCGAAGATGTCCGCGCTCGAATAGCGGGCGTCGACGCGAAATGGCGGCAGGTTGGCCTGCCTGGGCTCGATCGCCACGTTGCCGCCGGTCATCATCGCCTGGCGGTCGCCGCGCTTCTGGGCCAGCAGCGTTTCGGCGTCGAAACGCGTCAGCTGGCCATTAGGCTCCTCGCCGGGTGTGTAGCCATCCATGCTTTCCGGATCAAGCTGGGGGTAGAACAGCACCGAACTCCTGGTCGGGATCGGATCGCCGGACAGGATATGGAAGACGGTCAGCGTGGTCATGCTGGCGCCGATGCCCAGCGCGATCGCCAGGACCATCAGCGCGGTCAACGCCTTGTTGCGCTTGAAGCTGCGCACGGCGAGATTGAGGTAATAGCCGAACATGGCGGGGTCCTCAGGAGGCGGTGGAAGTTGCGTCTTCGTGCTGGCGCGAAGACTGGGCGACGCGCGCCAGGCTGGGCTCCACCGACAGATCGGTGGCCATGCCGTCGACGATGTGCACGTTGCGCTGGGCGCGTGCGGCGAGCTCCGGGTCGTGGGTGACCATGATGATGGTCGTGCCCTGCGAGTTGATGTCCTCCAGCAGCTCCAGCACGCTGCGCGCCATCTGCGAGTCGAGGTTGCCGGTAGGCTCGTCGGCAAGCAGCAGGCGCGGACTGCCAGCCAGCGCACGCGCGATCGCGGCGCGCTGTTGCTGGCCCCCGGACAATTCGGCCGGGAAGTGCTTCATGCGCGAACTCAGCCCGACCAGGCCCAGGGCATCCTCGATCCGCAACTTGCGGTCGCTTGCCGACATGCCGCGATAGCGCAGGGGGACGTCGACATTGTCGTAGATGTTGAGGTCCGGGATCAGGTTGAAGCTCTGGAAGATGAATCCGATCTTCTGGTTGCGCAGCTTGCTGCGCGCATTGTCCGACAGGCTGCTGACGTCCTCGCCATCGAGCACGTACTCGCCGCCGGTGAAGCCTTCCAGCAGGCCGGCGATATTGAGGAAGGTGGTCTTCCCCGAACCCGATGGGCCGGTGACGGCGACGAACTCGCCCTCGGCGACATGCAAGTCCAGAGAACGCAATGCGTGCGTCTCGACCAGTTCGGTGCGGTAGACCTTGGTGACGTGGCGCATATCCAACATGGGAGGATTCCTTCGTGGCGGGTGTTCGTTTGGCGGGCTGCCTGGCTGGCCACTCCGGCGGCACCGGAGTCCAGGGCGATGGTGGTCGATCAGTCGCTTGGATCGTGGGCTGGTGGCGAACGACGGGTCGGGCAAGTCAGGATCGACCCGGTGTTCGCCGTTGTCGCATCGGGCGTGGGTCAGCGGATCCGGAAAAACGGGAGCATCGGGTTTTGCAGGAAGCTCCGTGCCGGGGGTGCATGCCGTGGCGGCGTGGTGTTGGCGCTGCTCCGGGGCGTGCCGATCTGGCTGGCGGCATCGAAGTCCAGCAGTTGCGACAACCGCAACGGCACCGCGGCGGCCAGGTCGTGCGAGGTCCAGTGCGTGTGCAGTGGCATGTCTGGTGCATGCAAGGTATTCGGGATGTTCATGTCAAAGTCCTGAGATGCGGACGCGGTCCGCGTTGTCGAACAGGTCGCTTCCGGAAACGACGATGCGGTCGCCCGGTTGCAGCCCGGAGATGATTTCCACGGCACCCAGGCTGCTGGCGCCGGCCTGGATCGGATGTCGCACCGCGCTGTTGCCGTCCACGACATAGGCGAAGCGGCCGCCGTCCTGTTCCAGGAACGGGCCGCGCTCGACCATCAGCACGTTGTCGCGGGTATCGAGCACGATGCGCGCGGACAGGCGCTGGTTCTGGCGCAGGCCCGGAGGTTGCTGGCCGTTGGCGAAGCGCAGGCGTGCGTTGACCTCGCCATTGACGACTTCCGGCGACACCGCGGCGACTTCGGCGGCGTAGGTCTTGCCGTTGCTGGACACTTGCGCGGGGATGCCGATGCCCAGGTCGCGGGCGAAGCTTTCGGGCACCTTGATCTCGAGTTCGAACTTGCTCAGGTCGACCACGCCCAGGATGGGGGCGTTGGCGGCGACATTGGTACCTTGCGGCACCTGTACCTGTCCGACCTGGCCGTCGAAGGGCGCACGCAGGGTCAGCGCATCGACCTGCCGTTGCAGTTCACCGACGACTGCGCGCTGTCGATCTGCGAGCAAACGCTTGTTGCGCGTATCCAGCCCGGCGCCCTGGCCCTGGAGCCCGAGGTCCTCGCGGGCGTGGGCGACGCCGATTTCGGTCTTCTTGACGATGTCCTGCGCCTTGGCGACGTCGACCTGCGCGACCGCGCCGCCTTCGAAGCCACGCTGGTAGCGCTGCAGGTCGCGTTGCGCGGCGACCCGGTCGATCTGCGCCTGGTCCAGCGCCTTCTGCGCGGCAGAGCGCAACAATCGGGCATCCAGCGCGGCGCGGCCGGCCTCGGCCTGCAGGCTGGCCAGCGTGGATTGCTCCTGGACCAGCTTGCTGCGCAATTCGGGGCTGTCGATCACGGCCAGCGCCTGGCCCTTTTCGACCGCATCGCCGGCCACGACCTTCAGCGTCACGGTGCCGCCGGCGATGGCATACAGGGTCGGGCTGTTGGCTGCGATCACGCGGCCATCGGCCGAGAGGTCACGGACCAGGTCGCCTCGCTTGACTTCGGCGATCCGCAGGCGCGAGGCGTCGATGGAGCGTCCGCCCGTCATCCAGCCGGCGCCGACCCAGACCGCCAGCCCCAGCACCACCGCTGCGGCGGCGCCCGCAACCAGCCAAGGCTTGCGACGGGAGCGTCTGGATGTCGATGCCGCCAGGACCTGGTCCTGGCCTGCGGTATCGCGGATGCGTGTGCGGTTGTCCATGCTCGGGCGGTCGGTCGGATTGGGTTTGCATGGGTTACGCAATCCGCGTGCCAACCTGCAAACCGATGATTTCAAAGGAAATGTCCTGACGGGAAAGTGTCCGGCCGGACACTTGCACCGTCCGCGCGGACGCTCGCAACGTTTACACTGGCGGCCTCGGGCATCGCGCTTCGTGGGAGCGGCTTCAGCCTCGAGCGCGTGACCCTGCCTTCGGCCTGCGTAGGAGCGACGTCAGTCGCGATCTGGTATCCCGGGATGCAATCGCGACTGACGTCGCTCCTGCAAAAGCCAAAGCCAAGATCAAACGCTCGCGGCTGAAGCCGCCCTACGAAAGGCCGGGCAGTCCTTCGCGAGCCAAACCAGCAACAAGCCAACAAAGGGGCAGACATCTCATGTGCGGCATCATCGGTGCGATCGCGGATCGCGATGTGGTTCCGGTCCTGATCGAGGGCCTCAAGCGGCTTGAATACCGTGGCTACGATTCAGCCGGCATCGCGGTGGTGGCGGACGACGCCGTGCGTCGCGTGCGCCGCACCGGGCGCGTGTCGGAAATGGAAGCGGCCGCGCAGGCCGAGGGTTTCCATGCAACGCTCGGCATAGGCCACACGCGCTGGGCCACGCACGGCGGCGTCACCGAAGGCAACGCGCATCCGCACATCAGCCACGGCGAGCTGGCGCTGGTGCACAACGGCATCATCGAGAACCACGAGCAGCAGCGCGAGCGCCTGGTCGCGCTGGGCTACCGGTTCGAGTCGCAAACCGATACCGAAGTCATCGCCCACCTGATCCACCACTTCATGCAGGCCGGCGACGACTTGCTGGCGGCATTGCAGAAGGCGGTGCGCGAGCTCGACGGCGCCTACGCGCTGGCGGTGATCGACAAGCGCGATCCCACGCGCATGGTGGCCGCGCGCATGGGCTGTCCGCTGCTGGTCGGCCTGGGCGAGGGCGAGAATTTCATCGCCTCCGATGTCTCGGCGATCCTGTCCTCGACGCGCCGCGTGATCTTCCTGGACGAAGGCGATACCGCCGAAATCACGCGGGAAGCGGTTCGCGTGTTCGACGCGCAGGGCAAGCTTGCCCAACGCGAGGTGCACTTGTCGGACGTCTCGCTGGCATCGCTGGAGCTGGGTCCCTACCAGCACTACATGCAGAAGGAGATCCATGAGCAGCCGCGCGCGATCGCCGACACCATCGAGGCGGTGATCGACAACGATGCCTTCACCGCGGCGTTGTTCGGCGACGATGCGCTGGATGTGCTGGCCGACTGCGAAGCGGTGCAGATCCTTGCCTGCGGCACCAGCTATTACGCCGGCCTCGTCGCGCGCTACTGGATCGAGTCGATCGCGGGCATTCCCTGCGCGGTCGATATCGCCAGCGAATACCGGTATCGCCGCGTCGCGGCCAACCCCAGGCAGCTGATCGTGACGCTGTCGCAGTCCGGTGAAACACTGGACACGATGGAAGCGCTCAAGTACGCCAAGTCGCTGGGGCAAGAGCGCACGTTGTCGATCTGCAACGTGCCCGAGAGCGCCATCCCGCGTGCCAGCCGGTTGGTCTACTACACCCGCGCCGGCGCCGAGATCGGCGTTGCCTCGACCAAGGCGTTCACCACGCAGCTGGTCGCGCTGTTCACGCTGACGGCGACGTTGGCCAAGTTGCGTGGATGCTTGCCGCCGGAACATGAAGCCGAGTTGATCGACGCATTGCGCCACCTGCCGGGCAGCGTCCAGCACGCGCTCAACCTGGAGCCGCAGATCGCCTCCTGGGCCGAGCGTTTTGCTCCCAAGCACCATGCGTTGTTCCTGGGGCGCGGCGAGCATTACCCGATCGCGCTGGAAGGAGCGCTCAAGCTCAAGGAAATCTCCTACATCCACGCCGAAGCCTACCCGGCGGGCGAACTCAAGCACGGGCCGCTGGCCCTGGTCGACAGCGACATGCCGGTGGTGGTGATCGCGCCGATGGACAGCCTGCTGGAAAAGGTCAAGTCCAACATCCAGGAAGTGCGCGCGCGTGGCGGCGAGATGTTCGTGTTCACCGATGCAGACAGCCAGTTTGGCGAGTCCGAGGGCGTGCACGTGATCCGCACGCCGCGCCATGTCGGCGTGCTCAGCCCGGTCGTGCAATCGATCCCGGTGCAACTGCTCGCCTACCACGTCGCACTGGCGCGCGGCACGGACGTCGACAAGCCGCGCAACCTGGCCAAGTCGGTGACGGTGGAGTAACTCGCTCACCGGTGCGCGCTTGAACCGGAGCCGGCCAGCGGCGGCGCCGTTGTTTTTTCGGCGTCCGCCCAGGTCCCTGGCCCGCACATCGCCGGGAGGCAGGTTGTGGCATCGCAGGAGCGGCTTCAGCCACGGGCGCTTGCCTGGTTTCCAAAGCGCGCCGCTGATGCCGCGACTGCATGAAGCACACAAGCGCCTGCCTTGTTGCTCGATCGCCCTCAGTCGCCAGGTGCGTAGCGTAGCGTCAAGTCGAAATCTCGGCCGGGCTGGTTGTAGAACGCGGCGGTTTCGTAATCGCGATCGAAGGCATTGTGGATGCTGGCCTGCAGCGACCAACCCTTGGTGAAGGCGACTTCCGCGCGCAGGTCGAACGTCGCGTATCCACCCAGTCGCAGGTCGTTGGCGACATCGTCGTAGCGTGCACCTTCGGCGACCAGGCTGCCTCCGATGCGCCAGCGGCCGATGCGGCGGTCGGCATCGACGCGAGCGCTGTCGCGGGCGCGTCGCGGGAGAAACCCGCCGTCATTGCCGGGGCTGTGGTTGCGCGGATCGAGCCAGCCGGCTTGTGCAGACACATTCCAGCCGGCCAGGATGGTATCGGCGGTCAGTTCGATGCCGTTGATGCGCGCGTGCTCGATGTTGTTGGCGACGAAGATCGTCGGGTCATAGACGATCAACTGGTCGATGCGTGTCTGGTAGGCGTTGGCCTGCCAATGCCAGCCATCCCTGCGCTGCCCCACGCCCAGCTCGAGGCTGCGCGAGGTCTCCGGCCGGAGCCCGGGATTGCCGTAATACGGGTAGTACAACTCGTTGAAAGAAGGCGCCTTGAACGCGCTGCCATAACTCGCGGTCAAGCGCAGGCCATTGGTGGCATCCATGCCCCAGGCCAGGCTGCCGGTATCGTGGGCGCCAAACTGGTCGTTGTCGTCATGGCGCGCCGCAGCCTGCAACGTATGGCGGCCAAAGTGGCCCTGGTATTGCACGAAGGCGGCCCGGTCGGCGCGGGTGGCGACGAAGCTGCCGAAAGGATCATCGACGCCCCCGTCGTCGCGCGACCAGTCCAGTCCGGCGGTCACCAGTTGCGCCTTGTCCACGCCGATATCCACCTGCAGCGTCGCGCTGTCCCGTGTGCTGTAGAAGCGGTTCACGGGCGCCATGCCCAAGGAGTTGTCGGAGGCATCGGTGTTGCGGCCGCCGGTCAACTGCAAGGCAAGGCCATCGGTTGCCTGGTACCGCAGCTTTCCACCAACGACCTGTTGCAAGGTGTCGGAGTTGTCGGGCAGCGCGTAAGCAGGGTTGGCGTCGTAGGCGTTGAGGCCCTCGCTGCGCAGTGCATGGGCGGTCGCCTCCCAGTGCTCGCCCAGGTCCAGGCCGCCGCGCAGTGACAGTGAATCGTTCTGGTAACCATCGCGATCGGGATCGGGATCGTCATAGCCGCAACCTGCGTACAGCGGTGCCCCAACCCCCCGGCAGGCGTTGATGCCGTCGCTGGCCTGGTGGCTGTAGTCGATGCCCATCCAGCCCAGGCGACCAGCGATGTCGACACCGGCGCCGGCTTCGCGCAGGCCATGGCTGCCTCGGCCAAGATGCAGGCGCGGATGCACGCCGTTGCGCCCGTTGCGCGTGAAGATCTGGATCACGCCGCCGATCGCTTCGCTGCCGTAAAGGCTGGAGCGCGGCCCGCGCACGATCTCGATGCGGTCAATCAAATCCAGCGGCAGGTCCTGCAGTGCAGCCAGCCCGGAGGTCGCCGAGCCGATGCGCACGCCATCGACCAGGAACAACGTATGGTCTGATTCGGTGCCGCGCATGAACAGCGTGGATACCTTGCCCAGGCCGCCCTGGTTGGCCAGGTTGATGCCGGCGTGGCCGCGCAGCAGTTCCGGTAGCGAGCGCGCCTGGCTGCGTTTGATCTGATCGTGATCGATCACCTCGACCGCCGCGAGCGAGTCGTCCACGGTGACCGCCGTGCGGGTGGCTGTAACGGTGACCTTGTCGAGCTGGTTGACCGCGTCGCCGGCGACGGCATCGTCGTCGATGTCGCCAGCGGCAACCGTTTGCGCCAGCGCCATGGTCGACAGGGGCAGGGCGGACAGGCCGCAGGCCATGGCCAGCCAGATCAATCGGGGTTTCATGTTCGTTCTCTCCTGCGCGCACGCCCGCGCGCAACGGCCCGGGATGGGCAGGCGAAGGGGGTCGCGGGTGGCGGGAGCGCAGCGAAGGCGTCGGTGGGCGGCTCACGCAGGTGCACGTGGACACGGAACGGCGCCGCCGCCGCAATGCCCGCCGCATCGCAACCAGTCGACTCCGGGGCCGGTCTCCGGACTCGCGAGTGGTAATGGGGTCGGGTTCATTTACGCGGCGGGACAACCCGCCTTGCGCCGTAGCTCCGGCGTAAATGAACCCGACCCCATTACCGGCCGTGGCGCCTTCCCGTGCAATGCACAGTGGCTGATGCCGTGGCTTGTCTCGCTTACCGTTGCGGGGGCAGTGCCGGGATGGACGCGGATGGCGTGGTCACCGGCTTCCCGTTTCAACCGTCCGGACAGAGCGTCCGTCGGGTCACCTCGAAGCGGTTGCAGTCTATGCCAGCGCCATCACCGGCGCAAAGGCCGGATGCGGACGCGTTGCATCGGGGGGCCGAATGCCGCCTGGCGGACAGTCGTGCGTGTGCCGGGAGCCCGCGCCCGGGTGGCAATGGAGCGCGTGCGTGCAGGGCCAAGTCCGGGGCGACCTGCTGCAAGCGATTCAATCGTCGTTGCCGCGTTCGTGCCAGCCCCGCTCGGCGCGCGCGCGCTCCATGGGTCCTTCTTCGATCATGACCGTGGTCTTGACCGGGGAGGCGGCCGGTTTGCCGCGCGGGGGCGGCAGTTGTTCGATGGCCGCTTCGGCGGCCGAAACGAGTTCGCCACGGCGCGTCTCGGTGACTTCCTGCCAGTGGCAGTCGTGCAGTGCGCCTTCCAGCGCGTACAGCAGGTTGAGGCTGGGTTTGAACCCGGCGCGCTTGACCCGCATGAAGGCATCGACCGGGCCGGCATCGGCCAGGTCCTGGCGCGTATGCAGGCCGACCTGGCGCAGCCACGCGGCCGACTTGGGCCCGATGTTGCGCATTTTTTCCTGCTCGCCAGCCATGCCGGTTACTCCGATGACGATCGATCCGGTCCTGGCCGTCCCGATCCCACTGCGGTTTCGTAGGCCCTGGCGATCGCCTCCAGGCCTTGCTGGTCTTCGGCATCGAACCTGTCCGTGCTGGGGCTGTCCAGGTCCAATACGCCGATGAGTGTTGCCTCGCCACCCCGCTGCGCCAGCAGCGGTACCACCAGTTCCGAACGCGATGCCGAATCGCAGGCGATATGGCCGTCGAAGGCCTCCACGTCGGCGATGCGTTGCGTGAGTCGCGTCCGTGCCGCCGCCCCGCAAACACCCTTGTCCAGCGGGATGCGGATGCAGGCAGGCAACCCTTGGAACGGGCCGACCACCAATTCCCGGCCATCGAAGAAATAAAACCCGCACCAGTTGATGTCCGGCAAGGCGTGCCAGAGCAGCGCGGAGAGGTTGGCGGCGTTGGCGACGCGGTCGGTTTCGCCGTGCATGAGGGCGCGGGCCTGGTCCAGCAGCTGCGCATATTGCTCGGGCTTGGTACCGCTTAAACTGGACGGATTGAACATGCCGCCAGTCTAGCAGCGGCCATGACACGCCCGGAGGCCTCGATGGATCGGAATCTCGGACCGCTGCGCGACCGCCAGGGGTTTCGACTGCGTGGCGGCGATGTCACGCGGCTGGAGGCCTTCGTCGACGCCGCGTTCGCCTTTGCCGTCACGTTGCTGGTCGTGTCCTTCGATGCGCTGCCCGAAACCTACCCGGCACTCGTCGATGCGCTCAAGCATGGGCCTGCGTTCGTGGCGGGATTCGCGATCCTCGCCATGTTCTGGTCGTACCACTACCGTTTCAGCCGGCGCTTCGGGCTGGAGGATGGCGTCGTGCTGCTGTACAGCCTGGCGTTGGTCGGCCTGACCCTGTTGTATGTCTATCCGTTGCGCCTGCTCATGGGACTGGCCGTTGCCGGGATGACGGGAGGCTGGGCGCCGAGCAGCTTCCAGGTGCATTCGGTGACGGACTTGCGAGGCCTGTACGTCGTGTATGCGCTCGGGTTTGGCGGGATGAGCCTGCTGGTCGCGGGAATCTACTGGCACGCCTATCGAAAGCGCGAGGAGCTGCAGCTGGACGCGCTGGAGCGCGTGCTGACCCGGACGGAGATTGGTTCGATGCTCTTGTTGTGCGTCCCTGCGGCCTTGTCGATCTTGCTGGCGACGTTGGGCCCGATGCGTGGTGGCTGGGTTGCCGCCCCCGGCATGGCGTACATGCTGTTGCCGGTGATGATGCCGGTTTTCGGCAAGTACGCCGACCGCCAACGCAAGCGCGCCGCGATCGCGGTAGCGGCAGGGGAGGCATCATGATCGGGATGATCGACCGCGGCGAGACGACGACCCGGGTCGAGGCTTTCGTCGACGGGGCGTTCGCGTTCGCGCTGACGTTGTTGGCGATTGCCGGTGATCACATCCCCGGCAGCGTCAGTGAGCTGGTGCAGGCGATCAAGGGCGTCCCCGCGTTCGCGTTGAGCTTCCTGCTGATCGTCCAGGTCTGGTCCGGCCATGTCGAATGGAGCCGGAGCTTCGGATTGGATGACGTGCCTTCCAGGCGTTTGTCACTGCTGCTCGTATTGCTCGTCCTGGTGTTCGTCTATCCGATGAAAATGGTGTTCAGCGCCTTGTTCAGCACCTTGTCCTCGGGCTACCTGCCCGCCAACTTCAGCGTCCATACCTACGCCGAGGTGGCGACGCTGTTCGTGACATTCGGCGCCGCATTCGGGTCGCTCGGACTGACCTTGTGCTTGTTGTACCTGCATGCCTGGCGGCAACGGGATGCGTTGGGGCTCGATCGTGGGGAACGCATCATCGCGCGGGCACGCATGATCTGCTGGGCACTGGTGCCGCTGGTTGCGTCGGTGTCGATCGTCATGGCGCTGGTGATGTACGGGCGTTCCCAGAGCGGCTGGTGGAATGGACTTCCCGGCTACCTGTATTTCAGCCTCAACATCGCCACGCCCTTGATCATGCGTCGAGCCCGTCGAAAGGCGCTGCAGGCATGAGGCCACGCGGCATCTACGTCACCGGGACGGATACCGGTGCCGGCAAGACCCTGGTCAGCTGCGCGCTGCTGCACGCGATTGGCGCGCATGGGTTGCGCGCGGTGGGGATGAAACCCCTGGCAAGCGGCTGCCAATCCACGCCGCACGGGTTGCGCAACGACGATGCGATGGCCTTGCTGGCCGCCAGCGACCCGCGACCGTGCTATGCGGACCTCAATCCCATTGCCCTGCCGCAACCGCTGGCACCCGAGATCGCGGCCCGCGAGGCCGGGGTGGAGGTCGAGATGGGCCCGATAGCGGCGGCCTACCAGCGCCTGGCCGGACAGTCCGACCTGGTGGTCGTGGAGGGTGTCGGTGGCTGGCTGGCGCCATTGTCGGCCAGCCTGGACCAGGTCGACCTGGTGCGTGCACTGGACCTGCCTGTGGTGCTGGTGGTCGGATTGCGGCTGGGCTGCATCAACCACGCCCGCCTCAGCGCAGCCGCGATCACCGCGGACGGATGCCGCCTGGTGGGGTGGGTGGCCAGCGAAGTCGATCCCGGCATGGCCCGCCGCGACGAGAATTTCGCGTTGCTGTCGCAACGCATCGCGGCCCCCTGCCTGGGGCGGTTGACCCATGTCGACGATCCCGACCCCGCACGCTTGGCATCGCAGCTGGACCCGGCGCCGATCCTGTCGCTTTTGACCGAGACTTCTGGCACGTTTGCCTGGCTGCCGAGATGCTAGACTGATGGGTATAGGAATTGACCTTCCAGTTTCTTCCTGCCCCTGCCGCCACTGCTGTTCTACCGTTTTCGCGGAGTTCCAAACATCATGACAAAGCCCCTCCGTTCGCCGGCAGCAGCCGGCGCTGTCTTTTTGGCGTTGGGCCTGTTGCTGTCGGCCTGCGGCAAGGGTGGCCAGGCTGGTGCCAGCGGTCCCGGTGGGCAGATGCCACCGCCCGAGGTGGGTGTGGTCGTGGCCAAGGCGACCCGCGTGCCATTGCAGCAGGACCTGGTCGGACGGCTGGCGCCGTTCCGCAGCGCCGACGTGCGCGCGCGGGTGCCGGGCGTGCTGCAGAAGCGCGTCTACGAGGAAGGCAGCGACGTGCGCGAGGGCCAGGTGCTGTTCGTGATCGATCCCGCACAGTTGCAGGCCGCGCTGGGGCAGAGCAAGGCCGCGCTGGCCCAGGCGCAGGCCAACTACGCCAATGCCAAGGCGGCCGCCGACCGCGCCCGCAGGTTGATCGGCGACAAGTTCATCTCGCAATCCGACTTTGACAATGCGTTGGCCGCCGAGCGCAGCAGCGCGGCATCGGTGCAGCAGGCCCGGGCCTCGGTGGACAGCGCCGAAATCAACCTTGGCTACGCCACGGTGCGCGCACCGATCAGCGGGCGTGCCGGCAAGCAGCAGGTCACCGAAGGTGCACTGGTCGGCCAGGGCGACGCCACGCTGCTGACGACGGTCGACCAGATCGACCCGCTGTACGTGAATTTCTCGATGAGCGTGTCGGAGCTGGCGCAGGTGCGTGCGTTGCGGGCCGGCTCTGCCGATGCCGCGGACACGCAGGCCGCGCAGGTGCAGGTGCTGCTGCCCGACGGGACGCCCTACGACCACAAGGGCGTGCTCGATTTCTCTGGCGACGTGGTGGATCCAGCCACCGGTGCGGTGTCGCTGCGCGCGCGCGTGCCCAATCCGGACCAGCGCCTGCTTCCGGGCACCTTCGTCACGCTCAAGGCGACGCTGGGAGACATCGCGCGTGCGTTCCTGATCCCGCAGGCCGCGGTGCAGCGCGACGCCAAGAGCGCCTACGTGCTGGTGGTGGGCAAGGACGGCAAGGTCGCCCGCAAGGACATCGTCGCCGAGCGCAGCAAGGGCAGCGACTGGATCGTGACCGATGGGTTGACGGGCGGCGAGCAGGTCATCGTCTCGGGCTTGCAGAAGGCGCAGCCGGACCAACCGGCCAAGGCGACACCGTGGACGCCCGCAAGCCCGTCGCAGCAGGGCCCGCAGCAGGACGCGCAACAAGGCGGTGGCGCGCCTGCGTCCACGGACGGGTCCAAGGCGCCGGCCCCGCAGGACGACGACGCGACGACGCAGGGCTGATCGGCCATGTCGAAGTTCTTCATCCACCATCCGATCTTCGCCTGGGTCATCGCGCTGCTGATCGTCCTGGGCGGCGTGCTGTCGATCCTCAACCTGGGCGTGGAGTCGTATCCCAACATCGCGCCGCCGCAGGTCACGGTGAGCGCGACGTACCCGGGTGCCAGCGCCGATACCACCGAGCGCGCGGTCACCCAGGTCCTCGAGCAGCAGATGACCGGGATCGACAACCTCGATTACTTCAGTTCCTCGTCCAGCGCCAGCGGTGGCGCCTCGGTGACGCTGACCTTCAGGCCCGGCACCGATCCCGACATCGCCCAGGTGCAGGTGCAGAACAAGGTGGCGCTGGCGACACCGCGACTGCCTTCGGAAGTCACCCAGCAGGGCGTGGTGGTGGCCAAGGCCAACCCCGGCTTCCTGATGGTGGCGGCCCTGCGTTCGACCAATCCGCAGTTCGGCAAGGCCGAAATGGCCGACCTGATCGGCTCGCGCATCGTCGACCAGATCTCGCGCGTTCCCGGCGTCGGCAGCGCGCAGCTGTTCGGCGGCGAATTCGCGATGAACATCTGGCTCAACCCCGACAAGCTGCGCGCCTATGGCCTGTCCGCCAGCCAGGTGTTGTCGGCGGTGCGTGGGCAGAACGTGCAGTTCGCCGCCGGTCGCATCGGCGCCGAACCGTCGCCCAAGGACCAGGCCTTCACCGCCACGGTCAGCGCCGAGGGGCGCTACAGCACCCCCGAGCAGTTCCGCGACATCATCCTGCGCGCCAATGGCGATGGCACCACGGTGCGGCTGGGCGATGTCGCCCGTGTTGAAAAAGGATCGTCCGCCTACGGCTTCGACCTGAAATGGAGCGGTACGCCGGCGTCAGGTTTCGCAGTGCAGCTGGCGCCGGGCGCCAATGCGCTGGGTGTCGCCAAGGCGGTGCGCGAGCGCATGGACGAGCTGCAGAAGAGCTTCCCGCAGGGCGTGACCTGGTTCTCGCCCTACGACAGCTCGACTTTCGTGAAGGTGTCGATCGAGGAAGTGGTGCAGACCCTGGTCGAGGCGATGGTGCTGGTGTTCCTGGTGATGCTGATCTTCCTGCAGAACCTGCGCGCCACGCTGATCCCGACGATGGTCATCCCGGTGGCGTTGCTGGGCACGTTCCTGGGCATGAATGCGGTCGGCTTCACCATCAACCAGCTGACCCTGTTCGGCATGGTGCTGGCGATCGGCATCGTGGTCGACGACGCCATCGTGGTGATCGAAAACGTCGAGCGGATCATGACCGAGGAGGGCCTGTCGCCCGAGGACGCGACGGTCAAGGCGATGGAGCAGATCACCGGCGCGGTGGTCGCGATCACGGTGGTGCTGGCGGCGGTATTCATCCCCAGCGCCTTCCAGTCCGGCAGCGCCGGCGAGATCTACAAGCAGTTCGCGATCACGATCGCGATGGCGATGGGGTTCTCGGCGTTCCTGGCGCTGGGCTTCACCCCGGCGCTGTGCGCGTCGCTGCTCAAGCCCAGCGACCACCATGACAACCGCAATTTCATCTTCCGCGGCTTCAACAAGGCCTACGACAAGGTTCGCGGGACCTATGTCGGCCATGTCGGCAGCGCCGTGCGCCACGCGCCGCGCTGGATGCTGGTGTTCGCCGGGCTGGCGCTCCTGTGCGGCTTCCTGTTCTACAAGATGCCTGGCAGCTTCCTGCCGGAGGAAGACCAGGGCTATGCGCTTGCGATCGTGCAGTTGCCGCCGGGCGCGACCCTCAATCGCACCGAGCGGGTGTTCGAGCAGGTCCGCGGCACGCTTGAAAAGATGCCCGGCTACGAAGGCATGATGCAGATCTCCGGCTTCAGTTTCGTTGGCCAGGGCGAGAACGTCGGCATGGCGTTCGTCAAGCTCAAGCCTTGGGACGAACGCGACATCACCGCCTCGGAATTCATCCAGCAGGCCAACGGCGCGCTGTTCGGCATCCGCGACGCGCAGATCTTCGTGATCAACCTGCCCACGGTCAACGGGCTGGGGCAGTTCGGCGGATTCGATTTCTACCTGCAGGATCGTGCCGGCAAGGGGCGCGACGCGCTGACGCAGGCACGCAACATCCTGCTGGGCAAGGCCAGCCAGAACCCGGCGATGACCGGAGTGCGGCCCAATACGCTGGAGGACGCGCCGCAACTCAAGCTCGACGTGGATCGCGTGCAGGCGCAGTCGATGGGGCTGTCGGTCAACGATATCTACAGCGCGATCCAGTTGATGCTGGCGCCGGTGTACGTCAACGATTTCGTCGATGCCGGGCGGATCAAGCGCGTGACCATGCAGGCCGATGTCGATTACCGGACGGGCGTGGATTCGCTGAGCCACTTCTACACACCGGCGCCCGGCTTGGCCGGCGGCGATGGCGAAGCAGGCTCCCCGGGCATGATCCCGTTGTCGAACGTGGTCCACAGCAAGTGGATCACCGCGCCACCGTCGCTGAGCCGTTACAACGGCTACCCGGCGGTGCAGATCAACGGCTCGCCGGCGCCAGGCCACAGTTCGGGCGAAGCGATGGACGCGATGCAGCAGATCGTCGACGACGACCTGCCCGAGGGCTTCGGCATCGACTGGACCGGCCAGTCGTACCAGGAAATCCTTGCTGGCAACCAGGCGGCGCTGCTGATGAGCCTGTCCATCCTGGTCGTGTTCCTGGCGCTGGCGGCGTTGTACGAGAGTTGGTCGGTGCCGGTCGCCGTACTGCTGGTGGTGCCGCTGGGCGTGTTGGGCGCGGTAGCGCTGTCGATGATGCGGGGGCTGCCCAACGACATCTATTTCAAGGTCGGCCTGATCACCGTCATCGGCCTGGCAGCCAAGAACGCGATCCTGATCGTCGAATTCGCGATCGAGGAGCGCCAGCGCGGCAAACCGCTGGGCCAGGCCGTGGTCGAAGCGGCCAAGCTGCGTTTCCGGCCGATCCTGATGACCTCGCTGGCCTTCATCATGGGCGTGACGCCGCTGGCGCTGTCCAGCGGTGCCGGCGCCAACGCGCGCCATGCGATCGGCACCGGGGTGATCGGCGGCATGCTGTTCGCCACCTTCCTGGGCCTGTTGCTGATCCCGGTGTTCTACGTGGTGGTGCGGCGGATCCTGGGCGACAAGCTCGAGGATGGCGACAAGGCGTCCTGATGGCGGTCAAGCAATAGCACGGTACGGCACGGACCGGCCGCTACATGTTTCTAGAAGCGATGCTTTCGTAGGAGCGGCTTCAGCCGCGAGCTCTTCCCACAAGTCGGCATGGATCAAGAGCTCGCGGCTGAAGCCGCTCCTACAACAGATACGTAGGCGCTTGGCGGCAAGCATGCTGCCCTCGTCACCGCCCACGAAAAAACCCGGCAGCTCGCGCTGCCGGGTTGACTTCATCAAGGCGGGGGTCGTCCCGCAAGGCCAGGCCGCGAACACTCCGCGGCACCAACCTCGTTACCTGTAAACGCGATTACTTGGTCTTGGCGGCCTTGGTGGCCTTGTCGACGTTGGCCTTGGCCTGCGCGGTGGCGGCCTCGAACTGGCCCTTGGCAACCTGGCCGATGGCCTCGTTGGTCTTCATGGTCTGGCCGAAGACTTCCTGGCTGGTGCTGATGCTGCGCTCGACGTTCTCGCGGGCGACCTGGATACCCTTGGGCCACACGGCCTTCAGGCCCTCGGCGTCGCGCACGTTGGCCAGCTCGCCAAAGAAGGCGAAGGCAGCGGTGGCGTTCTGCTCCAGGGTGGCCAGCTGCAGGCCGAAGACCTGCTGGGCATTGGCCAGCGCCAGCTGGTTGACTTCGGCGGCGTTGTCGGCGAACTGGCGGGTGGCGGCGGTGAACTGCTCGTTGATCTGGTTCATGATGGTTTCCTCTGCGGGTTTGGGTGCGAAGCCCCGGCAGGGAGTGCCGGTTTGTGCGGTGCAGCATAACGCCGATCCATGTTGCGATGCAACATTCCTCGTCCAGGCGTTGTACAGCGTTAATTTCCCCATGGGAACGACCGGTTCGCGCCTGCATGGACGCCACGCGGCGCGACGCCCCGCGGCGTCCACATGCGTTCGGTGGGGCGGACTGCGTGCCCCGCCCACGGGGCGCTCCTGCAGGGGTCAGCCGCGGTAACGACAACCCGAGGTGCAGGTCTCATGGACCACGACCTGGCTCAACAGGGGCAGTCGCGGCGCCAGCTGGTCCCAGATCCACATTGCCAGGCGTTCGCTGGTCGGGTTGTCCAGACCAGGCACATCGTTGAGGTAATGGTGATCGAGCTGGTCGTACAGGGGCTGGAAAGCCGCCTTGATATCCGCGAAATCCATGACCCAGCCGGTGTCCGCACCGGGCTCACCGCTGACATGGAGTTCCACCCGGAACGAGTGCCCGTGCAGCCGCGCACACTTGTGGCCAGCCGGCACGTTGGGTAGCCGGTGTGCAGCTTCCAGGGTGAAGGTCTTGAAGATGTCCATGGGGGCTTCCGGCCGATGCAGGCCAGTGGGGGCGCGACGCTGGCGGCCGGGATGGACCGGGGATGCGCAGTTCGGTGCCGTGGGTAGGCCATGCCAGGCACGCGTGGCAGCGAAGGCATGCGGCGGCCATGACATGGTGGCTATGGGTGGACTCGAACCACCGACCCCAGCATTATGAGTGCTGTGCTCTAACCAGCTGAGCTACATAGCCAACGAACCGCGCCAAGTCCGCGGCGAACCGGGAATTGTCCATGCCGCGACGCCCGGCGTCAATGCGCAGCGGGCGGCGGCGGCCTGAACGTCTGCATGCCTCGCCATCGCGCCAGCGCTGGGGGTGGCACTCCAGCGGCGTTGGTTGCGGCTGGCCCCGGTAGCGTCAGGGGCGACATGCCTCCGTTTTTTTGCGGGCACGCCGGATCCACCGGCCCACCAGGTCCCGCCGCTGCCGCAGGGGCTGGCGTGCGTGTGTCCGTGTCGCATCGAGGTGGTTGCATCGAGGTCCGCTGCGCGATGCGCCAACTCGGGTTGCCAGCGGTCGCAGGACGACTGGCCGGAGCTGCCAAGCAGCCGCGTTTGCCGTGTCCGGATAGCGCCATGGCCGCATGGCGTGCGTCCGTGTCGCTTTTCGCGCTTGTCGAAGGGTGGCGGTCGTGGCAGAGTCGGAGGCAGTGCATTTGGAGTCCGCATCGTGATCGATCCGGACGGTTACCGGCCCAACGTCGGTATCGTGTTGATGCGTCCCGACGGCCAGGTCTTCTGGGCCAGGCGCGTGCGTCGCGACGGTTGGCAATTCCCGCAAGGCGGGATGAACACCGACGAGACGCCGTTGGAGGCGATGTACCGCGAGTTGCGGGAAGAGACCGGCCTGGCGCCGGAGCACGTCGCCGTGCTTGGCGTCACCCCGGGCTGGCTGCGCTACCGCCTGCCGCAGCGGGCGATCCGGCGCCGCGACAAACTGGTATGCATTGGCCAGAAACAGGTCTGGTTCCTGTTGCAGTTCACTGGCGAAGAGGCGGACTTGCGCCTGGACCACACCAGCAAGCCCGAGTTCGACCTGTGGCGCTGGGTGGACTTCTGGTATCCGATGCAGCACGTCGTCGCGTTCAAACGCGGCGTCTACGTCAACGCCTTGCGGCACTTGGCGCCGTTTGCCCGGCAGTTGGCCGGCCAGCAAGCGATCCCGTCGCTCAGCGTCGAGGGCTGGTCGCGCAAAAGGTCGCGCCCGGCACCGGGACGGGATGTCAAGGCTGCCGCAGGCAAGGGAAGGGATCGTCGAGAGCCGGGACAAGGCTGAGCCGGCAAGCCGCGGCAACGACTTCGGATCCATCCGGCGGTCTATCGTGGTCGGACCGCCTGGTATTGGCGATGATCGCCTTGCCGCGCGCCCCGGTCGTCGACGTTGGCGCACAATCTTCCGTCCGCGCACAGCACGATGTCCGACGCATTGATCGCTGACAGCAGCCGCGCCTCGACATGGTGCCGCGCGACTGCCTGACGACTGCTTTCCACCCACAGCCAGGCGCCGCCAACCGCAAGCGCCCAGCCGGCGACGAGCGCCACCAGGGCCGCGGCCACGAGGGTCTTTTGCGACCTGGCCAGTCGCCTGTGCCGTTCGCCCATTACATCGGCTGCCCGCCCGGCAGTGTCGGCGGCATGCCGCAAGCGCTCTTCGACGTCCGCCAAGGCCAGTGCTGCGCCGTTGGCAATCGCCTGCTGCGCCTGCTCGTCGATGGCTTGCACGGCTTGTCGTGCGAATTGCCCGGCACCCGTTTCAAGCCGTTGCGCGCTGCGTGCCAGTGTCGACGCGCCTGCTTCGACGCCCTGCACGGCCTGCTCGCTTCTGGCATCGAGCCGGTCGGCGATGACGGCCAGCTTGAGCAGCAGTTGCTTGACTGCCTCGATATCTTCCATGTCTGTCTCCGACGTCCATTGTCGCGTGGTCACATCCGCATGGCGTGCGGCATCGGCGGCTGCCCACCGGGTGATTGCATGAGATGTGCCTGCTGCTCGGCAGGCTGCTGCAAGGCGGCCTGCTGCGGCATCGATTGTTCGCGCAGCTGCAGTGCCTGCCAGAGCGACTGGCTTTGTGCTTGCCAGGCCTGGCCGGGGGCTGAGTCGAGGAAGGTCCGGGACACGAGATGCGACTCGCGCTTCCAGTTGGCATCGCTGCTGTCCTGCGATGCCTTGAACAGCCGGTCGATCAATCCGTCCACCGCGCCATCGGCCCCTCGGGGCGATGGCTTGTCCATCGACGGCCCCGTGTCGCGTCCGGATTGTTTTTCCTGGCCCGGCAACAGGCCGATCCGGACGCCCCGGCGCTCCATTGCTGCACCCAGAACGAGGTCCACCGGTGCCTTGTTCCAGCAATCCTGGCTGGGTTCGCGGCGACACAAGGCAGGTGTCACCAGGATCCTGTCGTGGTTGCGCACGCCGTCCAGGTAACCGAGCGTGGTGAACAGGCCATGCATGTGCTGCTCGGAGTGGTGCACCACGCTGAGGTCAGGATCTCGAGGCACCGCGCGCTTGGAGAGGAAGGCGCGGTCGCTGAGGCTGTTGAGGTAATCAATCCCGAGGTTTTGGCTGCGGATGCCCAGCCCATTGAGCAGGTAGGTGTCCCCGATGTCGCTGTGGGCGCCGCCCACCGTGATGTTGAGGAACCAGTCGTGCTCGCTGAAACCGGGCTTGATGACATCGCTGGCGGGGAACAGGTCGCGACGTTCGTCCTCGGCGGTGATCTGCAGGCCGGAGACCACCGACGATGGCAGCCTGCGATCTTCTTCAGCGACGCCGGTGTCGACCGGATCGAAGAGCAGGGCGGCCTGCATGGTCTTTCCGGGGGCGACCAGGGCTGGCTTTGTATAAGTCGGACTTGCGGTGACTCAGATTCTCTTCATCCCGGTGATCCTTGCACCTTCGGTGGATCCGCGATTCCGCGCGCTTCCACATGCCTCAAGAGCGATGCGATCTCCTCGCACCACGGCTGAATCCAACGCCAACAATCCGATCTGGGCATCCGGATCTTCTCTCGAAGCCATTCTTTTGCCTGCTCGCAAAGCTGTAAATAGCGATGTCTCCACGCGCGCCTTTCAAAGGTGTATCCGGTCAGCCCATCCCAATTTCGCTTAGTGGATTTTCCTGCGTGAAGGTCCCTTCGACGTACCCGCTCGCGATATTCGATGAGTCCACTGCTTTCAATTTGCGCATGGGTTTTGGCAACTACGCTCCACCCTTCCGGTGCATCCTTGAACATGCTGTTGCCAGTGCCATCCAGCCCAGCGATGAATAAAGCGCTCATGCGGGTCGTTTGTATGCAGCAGGATAGGTACTTGCAGTTTTGAAAGTGCAGATCTTCTGCCGCCCTGTAGCTTTTCAGGTCTCGTGCTCGTCAGCACGATAGGTATCCGACGTCATCGGCACGTTTGTCTTGTTGTCCCATCTGCAGCTTCCTTGCTCAGTAGGTGTGACTGAAAACCTCGATCAAGTCATCGCGGTAGTCAGCTATATTTATTTCCGGGAATTTGCAGATGCTTGGTGGTAATGCGCGCACGCATGTAAACACTGACGGTCCGGTCATTGACCTCAATGATGATATCCGGGGGAGGGATGCTGGCCTTCTCGGGGATCTCGTCGCGGGGGACGTTGTGGCGAATCAGCCTGTCCTTGAAGATTTCGCCGATATCGATTTCCGCGCGATGCGAAGAGCCATCTTTCGACTGCCATGTGACGATGGCAGGCGCCGGGAAATTGGGAATGGGGCCACGACCTGCGGAAAGAAGCTTTTCCAGGGGGCGTCCAAAGGATGCGACAGATGGGCTGGGTCGATCGGACCCGTGCGGGAAGCCCCTGTAAAGAATCCTGCAGCGCTGCGTATCGAAGCAGTGCGCGCCGAAGTTGTGTCCGGTAAACCATAGCGGCCAATCCGCCACGGTGCCGGTAAACGGGCCATGTCCGGGCGGCGGCGTCATGTTCGACGATGGGTGCGTTTGCGGGTCGGGATCTGGCGCTGGCGTGGGCATGGCCGAGGTACATCCTGTCATGGCGAGTGAGAGCAACAAGGCAGGCGCCAGCAATGTGCTGGGCCCCAGGCCGCTGAAAAGCCTGTCAGGTCGTGCTGTCATGGGGCATTCCTTTGCCGGCCGATGGTTCGAGTCTAGGGTTTCGCCCGGTGGGTCTGCAACTGCAGGTCTTCGACAGCCCGCCGCGGCCGTCCAGTGGCTGGTCCTGGCCAGGCGTCGGTACAAAATCGCCAGGCGCAGGTGGCTGCGTCGTCGAGGAAGAAGAAGCGGGAGAAGCAGCGCAACCGGCCTGGCAGTCGATTGAGGCACCGGTGGGTCCGAGCGGATCCACGTTAGTGATTGACAATCATTCTCATTTGAAGCGAGAATGATTCGCAATTGGAGCCCACCCGCCAGCCGGAGTCCCGATCCCATGTACGTCTGTATCTGCAATGGCGTCACCGAGCAGGAGATCCGCGAGGTCTCGGCTGCAGGCTGCCGCAGTATCGCCGAGCTGACCATGCGGACCGGGTGCGGCGCCAGTTGCGGTTGCTGCCTGGAAACGGCTACTGCGTTGCTGGAGGCGTGCCGTGCTGCCGAAGACACAGGGTCGGCCCAGCCGGACCTGCCCGCGCTGACCTGCGCCGCCTGAGTACGACGCGCGCGCGGTCAATCCACACCCGATGGCCTGGCCGCCGATGCTGCGCGGCAGCCCGATTGTCGCGACTGGCCGCGAATGCATTCGATTCGCGTTTCGTCATCGCCCATGCCCGGGCGTTAGCATCCACCCATGGATCGCGTGGCTCCGGATTGGAGCCCGCACGACACACCGGACTTCGGGAGCACGACATGAAGGGCGACGCCAAGGTCATCCAGCATCTCAACAAGGCGCTCTACAACGAGTTGATCGCGATCAACCAGTATTTCCTGCACGCCAAGATGCTGAAGAACTGGGGCTTCAAGGAGCTGGCCGAACACGAGTACCACGAGTCGATCGACGAGATGAAGCATGCGGACAAGCTGTCCGAACGCATCCTGTTTCTCGATGGGCTGCCCAACTTCCAGAACCTGGGCAAGCTGCGGATCGGAGAGGGGCCGGTCGAGGTACTCAAGGCCGACCTGGCCCTGGAGCTGGACGCGTTGCCGACACTCAAGGAAGCGATCGCGTATTGCGAGCAGGTCTCCGACTACGCCAGCCGTGAACTGTTCGTCGAGATCCTTGCCTCCGAGGAAGAGCACATCGACTGGATCGAAACCCAGCTTGCGCTGATCGAACGCCTCGGCGAGAAGAATTACCTGTTGACGCGGGCCGAGGGCTGATCGTGGTGCGCGCAGCCTAGTGCATGCCACGCGCATCGTCTGCGCGTACTTTTGGTTGCGTGTCGGACGCAGCGCCACTGGAAAGGCTGCCAGCCAGCGCCAACCGGACCCGCTTGAACTCCATCGCCAGCAGCGCAACCGCGACGGCGGGACGATTCAGGGTCTGCATCCGTGCGCCCAGTTCGATGCGCTTGGCGGCGTTGGAGAGCGTCATCGCGCCGACGTTGGCGCTGGACGACTTGAGCGAATGCGCGATGTCGCGCAGCGCATCGAAGTCGGGCTTCACGGTGGCGCTTTCCAGCTGCTCGATCAGCGATGGGGTGGTGTCCAGGAACACCTGGATGAGCTGGTCGACCTCACTTCCCAGCACGTCGCGCAGGTCGTCCAGCACGCGATGGTCGATGGGTGAACCGTCCAGGGCCGGGTTGTCGTGGGTTGGTCGGTCACTTGCATTGGCGTCGATCGGCATCGATATGGTCTCGGGTGCTGGCACGGCCCTGGGTATCCGTGCGAAAGGATTTGCCGTGGTCGCCATGGTCAGACCCGGCGTCGCCGCCGCCACCGGTCGCGCAGTGGCCGGCGCTGCTTCTGCGTGGGTCACCGGCATCGCAGGCGCGGTCATGGCTGGCGTGGCATCCATCGTGGGCGGTGCCTGGTCTTGCGGGACCGGTCGCACGGCTGGCTGCGCCGAAGAGTCCGGTCGCGGGCGCCACCAGCGATGCAGGCAGCGCTCCAGCTCGACCCGGGTGACCGGCTTGGGCAGGTAGTCGTCCATGCCGGCGTCCAGGCATTTCTGGCGATCGCCAGCCATGGCATTGGCGGTCATGGCGATGATCGGCAAGTGGCGGCCGTCCTGGGCCTGGCGTTCGCCCTCGCGCCAGCGACGGGTCGCAGAATAGCCGTCCATGACCGGCATCTGGCAATCCATCAGCACCACGTCGTAACGGCAAGCCTGCATCCGCAGCAGGGCGGCTTCTCCGTTGTTGGCGGTATCGCAATCGACGCCGATCACGTTGAGCAGGCGCTGGCCCACCATGAGGTTGACCGGGTTGTCCTCGACCAGCAGGACCTTTGCCTTGGACAGGGACTGCGGCTGCGCCTCTGCGCCGGTCTTGGGTAGGACGCCTGCTTCCGCACGGGGCGCCGGCTTGCTGGCCAGCGCGGCCCGCAGGTCCGCGTCCGGAGTCTGGCGGCTGAGCAGGGTGGCGCCACGCCGCAGCTCGTCGGGAACGGGTTCGTCGCCCTGGAGGCAGACCAGGCGCACGTCGCCGAAGACGCCGTGACGCTCGAGGTTGCGATGCAGCGCCAGTGCGGTATTGCGCATCCCTGCCAGGTCGGCCAGCACGATGTCGTAGGTCCACGGCGCGCCCTGGGCCGCTGCAGAGCGCAATCGGTCCAGCGCTTCCTGGGTGGTTTCCACGGCGGTCACGCGTAGTCCCCAGTTGGGCAACAGCATGGACAGGCGCAGGCGCAGGCGCTGGTCGGTGCTGAGCAGCAGCAGGCGGCCACCGTCGAGTTGCGCCTCGCGTGCAGGAAGGTCGCCCTGGACCTTGGACAAGGGGATTTCGAAATGGAAGGTCGCGCCACGATCGGGCTCGGATTCGACGCCGATGCTTCCGCCCATGAGCTCGATGATCCGCCTGCAGATCGCCAGGCCCAGCCCGGTGCCGCCGTACAGGCGGGTGGTCGAGGCGTCGGCCTGGCTGAAGGCCTGGAACAGGCGTTCCTGGGCTTCGAGCGCAATGCCGATACCGGTGTCGCGTACCTCGAACCGGACCCGGTGCTGCGCATTGCTTTCGCCCAGGCGGGTGACGCGCACCGTGATCGAGCCGCGCTCGGTGAACTTGATGGCGTTGCCCACCAGGTTGCTGAGCACCTGGCGCAGGCGCACCGGGTCGCCGCGCACCGGCAGGCGCACGCTGGGATCGATGTGCAGGTGCAGGCGCAGGCCCTTGGACTCGGCCGAGCGCTCCATCAGGTGGATGGTCGTCTCCAGCAGGTCGCGCAGGTTGAAGGTGATCGACTCCAGCTCGAGCTTGTCGACCTCGAGCTTGGAGTAATCCAGGATGTCGTCGACGATCCGAAGCAACTGTTGCGACGAATTGAGCGCAGTACGGGCGAGTTCGCGCTGGTCGGCGGTCAGTGGCGCGTGCACCAGCAGGTCGAGCATCGGCACGATGCCATTGAGCGGGGTGCGGATCTCGTGGCTCATCGTGGCCAGGAATTCGCCCTTGGCCATGACCGCCGACTCGGCGACCTGCTTGGCCTGGAGCAATTGCCGCTCGAGCTGCGTATGCCGGTCGATCTCGCGCTGCAGTTCGCCGATCGCGGCCTCCCCGCGATGCGCACGCTCGGCGGCCTCGCGCAACTCGCGGTCGCGGCGGCGGCCCGAATGCAGGTAGGCGCTGATCGCGAACATCGCCAGCAGGATCAGCAGCAACGCCACGCCCTGCCAGGGGCCAGCCGGCCCGAAACGCTCCAGTGCCAGTGCCAGTGCAGCGCCCGCCGCCGCGCCAAGCGCGAGCCAGCGTGCAGTCGGGTTGGGTGGTGCGGGCAAGGCCATCGCTACGGCACCTTTTGTTACAGCACCGAGTGCTGGAAGTCGAAGTCGATTTCGTCGCTGGCCTGCTGCACCAGGTTGCCCTGGATGTAGTCGATGCCGCTCATCCACAGGGTAGCGGCCCCCTGCGGATCCTCGACCTGCGGACCGATCACCTGCAGTCCCAGGCGGTGCGCGCGGTCGACCGCGGCGCGCAACTGGTCGCGCAGGGTGGGGTCCGAATTGGCGTTGGAGTAGCGTGGCGCCAGCCGCATGTAACCCAGTGGCAGCTGCGAGAGCAGCGCGTCGGCTTCTTCGCCGTGCGCGTATTGGCTCAGGCAGAACTGCACGCCCGCTGGCATCAGTGCATCGCAGAACTGGCGTAGCGCGACGGTATGCACCAGCGCGTCGTCCAGGCGCAGGTCGATGACCAGCGAGGGCCCGTCGATGGCGTGGTTGCCGAGCATTTCAAGCAGCCAGGCGGCATGCATGTCGCGCGCCAGGGAATGTGGCGACTGCGATACGAACAGCCGCACCGGCCGCTGCTCGTCCTTGCGCTTGTGCAACAGGTCGATCGCCTGCTCCAGCACCCAGCGGTCGATGTCCGGCATCAGGCCGGCGGCCTCGGCGGCGGGGACCAGTTCCCCGGCCTTGTGGACGCTGCCGTCGGCATTGCGCATGCGCAACAGCGCCTGGAACTGCGCTTCGTCGCCGCCGGCCACGGCCACCACCGGTTGGAACTGCAACTCGAATGCACCATTGAGCAGGCCGGCGCGCATCGCCTCGACCAGGTCGCTGTTGGCGTCGATGCGCTCGGGCGGCGCGTAGGCGGCCAACCCGGTGGCTTCGCCGCGCGCCTTGCGCGCGGCCTGCTCCACGGCATCCAGCGCGGCGCCGGCGTCGGCGAAGCCGTGCTCAAGCGTGCTGTAGCCCACGGCAATGCGCAGCTTCAAGGGAATGCCTTCCATGTCGTACGAGGCCTGGCCAATGCCGTCGCGCAGCGTGCGTGCCAGGGCTTCCAGGTCGGGTCCGCCAGCCGGGACGAACACCACGAAGGCACTGTCGTTGAGTCGGGTGCTGGGGCAGGCGCCGAGCAGTCCATCGAGGCGCTGGGCGATGTCGATGGCCAGTTGCTCGAACCCCGCAAAGCCGTAGCGGTCGCGCAACGCACCGGCGTTCTGGATCTCCAGGAACAGCACGCCGCGGCCGCTGCCCGTGGTCAGCGCGGCGGAAATGCGCTGCAACAGGTACTCGCGCTTGAACAGCCCGGTGGTCGGGTGCCGCCCGCTGTCACCAAAGCGTTGTCGCTGCAACGCGCGTGCGCGCTTGACCCGGCTCTGCACCGCGGCAATCAGGTGGCGCGGGCGGATCGGTTTGCTGAGGAAGTCATCGGCGCCGCACTCGAGCACCTCGAACTGGCGCTCGGGATCCGGATCGCCAGTCAGGAAAACGATGGGCGTGTGGGCAAAGGCGGCGTGGTCCCGGATCAGCGCGGTCAGCCCGGTTCCATTCATGCCCGGCATGTGCAGGTCCATCAGCACCAGGTCCGGCCGGAACTGTTCCATGGCCGGCATGACGTCATCGGATGTCGGCGCGACCTGGCTCTGGATGCCGGCCCCCCTGAGCACGCCTTCGGCAAACATGGCCTGGGTCGGGTCGTCTTCAACCACAAGCACGCGATACGGCGCGTCGGCTGGCCCGTCCGTCGTCGGGTTGCTGGCCGGGGGGCTGTCGTCGTCCGTTTCGTTGGCGGCCTGCCTGCCGGCGCCGTCGATACTGCCGTTGCCAGCGGGCGGCAGGGCGGCGGCGGTTGCCTGGGCGGCGTCGCCGCTCCAGCGGCGCCAGTAATGCGGCGGCGGCGTTTCAGCGCGTGCCGGCGTATCGATGGATGTGGCGTTGCCGGTGGCCCGGCTGGCTGGATTGGTATTCATGAAGCTCCCTGGTCCGAGCAGTCGATGAAACCGCCCCGCGATCTATGCAACCCGATTTATTTGAACGCGCTGGTACTCGTGACCCGGCCAAGCGGGTCAACTGGCAACGTGTGGCGCGGGTTGCCGCGCTGTCATGGCGACAAGGCGCGGATTCCACGATACAGCCTGCGCCACAGCCACCATACAACCAATGCCAGGCTGGCACTGATGGCGATCGCCAGGGCCAGCGCCAGCACCGGATGGGCGAATGCCAATGCCAGCGCGCCGACGACTGCTGCGTCCTCGCCCAAAGACGCCGTCCAGTTGCTGATCGGCTCGGGCGATGTATTGAGTACGGCGCGGGTGCCCGATTTGAGCAGGTGGCTGCCCAGGGCCACGCCGGCCCCGGTGGCCAGCATGCCTGCGCCAAGGTGGCCGTCGGGCGAGATGGCCGATGCCGCCAGGAAGGCGCCCGCGGGGATGCGCAGCAGGGTGTGCAACAGATCCCAGCCCGAATCCACGCCAGGGATCTTGTCGGCAAAGAATTCAACCAGCGCCAGCACGCCGGACACGCCGATCACCCATGGCGACTGCGCGACCTGCAGCGCCTGCGGCAGGTCCAGCCAGCCGAAATAGCCAGCGATGCCGACCCCGAAGACGGTCAGGTACACGCGTATCCCGGCCAGCCACGCCAGCAGGATGCCGATCGCGAATACATGGGCTTCGCTCATGACGAGGCTCCGCGACGCGGCACGATGCCGCCGGATGCATCTTATACATGGCCGTGGCGTGCCGTGGCTTCGGGAAGCATGGCTTGGCGAAGCATCGCCTGGCATAGCATGGCCTGCGCGGCCATGCCCGCTTGACGCCAGCGGCAGAGGCTGGCTATACCGGGCAAATGAATGCCGCCCAGCCTCCCGACGACACCCCTCCCGACAGCGCCGCGTCCGGTCCCCAACCGGGCCGGCCACGGCCCGATGCAGGGGACGCCGGCCAGGACGATGCCGCTGCCGACCACGTATCGATCGAAGAGGTCGTCGCCCACAACCATGCACTGGCCTATGGGCTGCTGGCGGTGTTCGTGCTCGCGCTGGTGTTTGGTGGGTGGGGCGTGTGGCGGGTACTGGCTCCGGCGCCCGCCAACGCGAATCTCCAGCTGCAGGCGCAGCAGCGCAGGGCCGATGCACTGGAGCAGCGCGTGGCCACCTTGAGCCGGTCCGACCAGATCAGCCGCGAGGCCAATCGCGACTTGCAGGGCACGCTGGCCGAGCGCGACGAGGAAATCGCCGGGCTGCGTGCCGATGTCGCCTTCTATGAGCGCTTCGTCGGCAGCACCGCCAAGCGCCACGGCCTCAACGTGCACCAGCTGCAACTGGTGCAGCAAGGGGGCCAGGCCTGGCATTTCACCGCCACACTGACCCAGAACCTCAACCGGGGTGCGGTCAACACCGGCAAGCTGACGCTGACGGTCGAAGGCAGCCAGGGCGGCAAGATGCAGAAACTGTCGTGGGTGCAATTGCGCCAGCAGCCCGATGCACCGGGGGTGGATTATTCGTTCAAGTATTTCCAGCAGGTCGAGGGCGACATCCTGCTGCCCGAAGGGCTGCAGCCGATCCGCGTGGTCGCGCACCTGGCACCGCAGCGCGGCGCGGCGCAAGAGCAATCGTTTACCTGGGCAGATGCCACGAGCAAGAACGCGACAGCCCAATAAGGGTGTCTTGCGGATCGAAGGAGGCTCCAGCCACCGTGACGCCCGGCCTGCGGGCGGATCGCGGCACGGATCGCGCCGACGATGCTGCCAGGCGCGCCGTGGAGCGATGCAGGTGGTTGCGAACAGCCGTCCGCCCGCCCGCAAGTGCTTGAATCCATGCGCCAGCGGCCCCATCCTGAGCACATGGATCCCATTGCCGCCACCACCCAAACGCCTTCCGATGCACCCGGTTACCAGTCGCTATCGCAGCCATTGGACTTCACCGCCGCGGCCGCGGCGAAGGTGCGCGAGCTGATCAGGGAAGAGGGCAACCCCAGCCTGAAGCTGCGCGTCTATATCCAGGGCGGCGGCTGCTCGGGGTTCCAGTACGGCTTCGAGTTCGACGAGCAGCAGGGCGAGGACGACCTGGCCATCGTCACCGACGGCGTCACCTTGCTGGTGGATCCGCTGAGCCTGCAATACCTGATGGGTGCGAAGGTCGACTACACCGAAAGCCTGCATGGCGCGCAGTTCGTGATTGGCAATCCCAACGCCAAGAGCACCTGTGGGTGCGGTAGCAGTTTTACTACCTGAGCCCGCGTTTTGCGGGGCATCATCGCCCGCAGGTTTTGATTGCCATCCGGGGCGGGGCGGAGGAGCTGCCTGGCCAGGAGCGGCGACAGCCGCGAGTTCCCGATCGAGATGTCGTTGTCTTGATGTCGTTGTCTTGATGTCGTTCTTGCCTGTCTGGTGCCGGAGCGACCTGGACCGCAATCAGGCGGCCCGGGACGTTGGATCGCGACCCACGCCGCGCTGCAACAGCAGACGCCAGAAGCACGACAGCAACCAGGTCGCAGGTCGCCACTGCGCTCGCCCGCCAATGGCGCAGGCCACACGAGATCGCTGCCACGGCCAGGATGACATGAGACGACGCGCGGATCGCCCGGGACGCCTTCTATCGGCCCTGCCCGGCAGCGGATAATGCGTTTTTCGTTCGGGAATACCCGGTCATGACCGTCAGCCCCTTCGCCTTCGTCGACGCAGCACTGGATCGCGCCGATGCCATGCGCGACCAGCCCGACGCACTCGCGGCCTTGTGGCCCGGGGCGCGGGTCATCCTGCTCGACGACAGCGGCAAGGCGCTGGTCGATGACGCCGGTGGGTTGATTGCAGCGACTGGCGCAAGGCTGGGCGGTGGCCCGGGCACGGCGATTTTCCTGGGCCTGCAAACGTCGGCGCTGGGGGAAAGCGTGCCCTGGTTCGCACAGCGTTCGGCCACGGTGGCGCTGGAAGCGCCGGGGCGCATCGACCTGCGCACGGCCGCCCGGCATTGGACTGCTTTCCATGCGACGGTCTTTGCACAAGCGCGTGCGGTGTTGCATTGGCATGCGCGGCATCGTCACTGCGGTGCCTGCGGTGGCGACCTGGAGTTCATCCGCGCCGGCTGGCTTGGCCGCTGCCGCCAATGCGGCGACGAGCACTATCCACGTACCGACCAGGCCATCATCGCTGCAGTTACCGATGGCAAGCGCCTGTTGCTGGGGCGGCAACGCACCTGGCCGGCACGGCGGTGGTCGGTGCTGGCCGGCTTCGTCGAGCCGGGCGAATCGCTGGAGCAGACCGTGGCGCGTGAAGTGCTGGAAGAAAGCGGCGTGCGCGTGCGCAGTGCCCGTTACCTGGCCTCCCAACCGTGGCCGTTTCCCGGTGCGTTGATGCTGGGGTTCATCGCGCAGGCGCAACCCGATGCGCCGGTGGTTGGCGACGAGCTTGAAGATGCGCGCTGGTTCGATGCCGACGAGGTGCGCGCGGGCCTGGCCCGCGACTGGGATGAACCATTGGTGGAACAGCAGGCGCCGGAGGGCCATGCGTCCGAAGGCATCATATTGTCTTCGCCGATCTCGATCGCGCGCTGGCTGGTCGAACAATGGCTGCTGACGCAGCCGGGATGAGCCGGCGCATCCACGACGGTCGCGAGCGCCCGGGTCCGCTCCAGGACCGTCGCAAGTCGGCCGTTGCCAATCCAGGCCGTGGCGGCCGCGGCAGCAGGGCTGCGACGAACGGCAATGGCAATTGCGTACAATCGCAGGCATGTCGATCACCTTGATTGCCGTCATCGTCGCCCTTGCGCTGGGACATGTCGCCCCATCGCTTGCCGCGTCCGTGCGCGATTACGGCTGGTTCGGGCGCTGGCTGCAGTGGCTGGATGGGCGGATGCAGTCCGGGGACGGTTTCTGGCGCTCCCGGCACGGGATCGTGCTGGCGCTGTTGCCACCGGTGCTGGCAGTCGCGTTGTTCCAGCTGGCGCTCGACGCGCCGTTGCTGGGGCTGGCCGGACTGGTGTTCGCCATCGCCGTGCTGTTCTATTGCTGGGGCCCGCGCGACCTGGACCTGGACGTGGAAGCGATCATGCAGGCCGGCGATCCAGCTGCACGTCGCGAGGCCGCCGCGGCGCTGTGGCCAATCGGTGGCATGGTGTCGCTGGATGGCCCCTCGCTGGTCGCCGCGGTGTTCGTCAATGCGAAACGACGCTGGTTTGGCGTGCTGTTCTGGTTCCTGCTGCTGGGCCCGTCGGGAGCGATGCTGTACCGGCTCACGGTCCTGGCCGCCGACGATGCCATGGCGACGCAGTTGCCGGCAGGCACGCGTGCCGGTGCGCGCTGGCTGGCGGGCCTGCTGGACTGGCCGGTGGCACAGCTGATGACACTGGCACTGGCCCTGGTCGGCAATTTCGACAGCGTGGTCGGCGCGTGGAAGGATCGGGGCGGCGCCTCGTTCCGCCTGGACGCGGACTTCCTGTCCGCGGCCGCGCGCGCCAGCGTCAAGTCGGAGCTGGCCGACGAAGCGATGGACTACGTCGAGGAGGGCGTCGACGATTCAGGCGCGCTGGTGCAACAGATGGGCGAGCTGCCCGAACTGCGCGATGCGATGAGCCTGGCCTGGCGGGTCCTGCTGGTCTGGCTGGCGGTGCTGGCGTTGTTCGTGCTGGCAGGGTTCGTGGCGTAAGGAGGACGTTGGTCCACCGCCGTCGCGCAAATCCAAACGTGGATGGAAACCCATGGGGTCGGGGCCACCTCTCATGGTCCTGGTGCCAACCACGCGAATGGCATCCACGGCAGGTTGCGCAGCAGCCAGTAACCCAGCAGGACGGCCAGCCACATGCGCGGGTTGGCGACGATCGGCGCCAGGATGCGACGACCGGGCGCGGGCAGTCCGGCGGCACTGAGCGCCATCCATGCCAGCAACGGCAGCACCACCACCAGCAATGGATTCATCGCCAGTGCCTGCACCACGTCGCCGTGCACGAGGGCATGCAGGGCGCGGGTGCTGCCGCAACCGGGGCAGAACCAGCCGGTCAATGCATGGAACGGGCACGGTGGCAGCAGGCTGCCCTTGGCGCCGGGATCAATGCGGGCCAGGACCAGCGCCGTCGCACCGGCACCCACCGCCAGCAGCATCCCCGGCGCTGCCCTTGTCAGTCGTGCGCGCCTGGATCGCCCCTGTCCTGGAATCAACCGGGCCGGCTGGCCAGGGGCCGGCCGCCTCCGGGCGCGCTCAGTCGATGTTGCCCAGGACACTCAAGCCGCCAATGAAGAAGATCCAGATGAGGATCAGGATCGGTCCGATCACCGCAGACAGGATCGCCCACAGCCTGGCGCTGTCCGCAGCCCGTCTTGCACCGGCAATGTCCCCCGCAGCGCGCTTGCCGTCGACCTGCGCGGCGTAGACGATCGAGACGATCCCCAGCGGCAGGCAGCAGAACAGTGTTGCCAGGATGGACCACACCAGGTGGTTGGGGACGTATTCCCCGTGGCTTGTCGACATGTGGATCCCCTTGCGGTTGGTGCGCGCCAATGGCGCGATGGTGCGTGGCATTCCCCGCCCGCGATCCTGGCAAGATCACCTCGCCGCGCGTGCAGCACGCATGCGTCGCATCGCAGGTCAGGCCGCGTCCCCGCGCAGTTCGCGAATGCTTGCTTCCAGTACCGCTGCGGTGGCCTGGCTTGCAGCGATAGGCGCGGCGACGACCAGGTCGACCTGCGCCCGGAAACGGCGTGGCACGCGCATGCGCCCGAGACGGCTGTCGCGCCGGCTCCACATGCTCGACCACATGCCGCGCAATGCCATCGGCACCACCGGGACGGGGCGGCGTGCGAGCGTGCGTTCGAGCCCGGATTTGAACGGTGCGATCTCGCCATCCGTGGTCAGCTTGCCTTCCGGGAAGATGCAGACCAGCTCGCCTTCGGCCAGTGCCGCGTCGATGGCATCGAAGGCGCGTTGCAGTAACGCCGGGTCGTCGCGCGCGCTGGCGATCGGGATCGTCCTGGCCTGCTTGAAGATCCAGTGCATGCCCGGGATCCGGTAGATCCTGTAGTGCATGACAAAGCGCACCGGCCGCGGGATGCTGGCCGCCAGGATCAGCGCATCCATGAAGCTGACGTGGTTGCACACAAGCAGCGCCGGTCCCTCATCCGGGACAAGCTCCTCGACGCCATGCGTCCGCAGCCTGTACAAGGCGCGCACCAGCACCCAGCTCAGGAACCGCATCAGGAACTCGGGTACTAGGGTGAAGATCCACAGGGCGACCAGCGTGTTGAGCACCGCCAGGGCCAGGAACACCTGCGGGATCGTCCAGCCCAGGTAACGCTGCACCACGATGCCAAGGATCGCGGCCAACACGATGAAGCCCGCGTTCTGGATGTTGAGTGCGGCGATCACGCGGGACAATTCCTCGCGCGGCGTGCGGCTCTGGATCAGCGCGAACAGCGGCACCAGGAAGAGCCCGGCAAACAGACCGATCCCCACCAGGTCCACGACGATGCGCCAGCCGCCGGGCTGGTGCAGGAAGCCGGCGATATCCAGCCCGTGGGCCAGCGCCGCGCCCGGGCGCGCGAAATACAGGTCGAGCAGGAACACGCTCATCCCGAACGCACCCAACGGCACCAACCCGATCTCGACCGTGCGCGCCGACAGCTTTTCGCACAGGATCGAACCGGTGCCGGTGCCCACCGAGAACAGCGCCAGCGCAAACAGGTACAAGCTCGCCGAGCCGCCCAGGTTGGCCTCGGCATAGGTCGGCAACTGCGACGTCAGGACCGTGCCGACAAACCAGAACCACGACACACCCAGCACCGAGTTGCGCACCGCCAACTGCTTGCGCATCAAGCGCATGATGTGGAGCGACTCGGGTAACGGGTTCCAGCTGATCCCGAGGTCGGGCGCACCGGCATCGACGCGCGGGATGTAGCGGCTGGCGATGTTGCCTGCGATCGCGAAGGCGACCACGGCCGTCGCCGCCGCCACCGGACCCTGGTCGCCGGCAAGCTTGAACACCAATCCGCCGAAGATCATTCCGGTGAGGATCGACAACGACGTCCCCATCTCCACCAGTCCGTTGCCACCGGTGAGCTCTTCGGGTGCGAGAACCGAAGGCAGGATCGAATATTTCACCGGGCCAAACAGCGTGGAGTGCAAGCCGGTACTGAACAGCGCTACCAGCAGCACTGGCAGGCTTTGCATCAAGAAGCCGACCGCGGCGACCGCCATGATGCCGATCTCCAGCGCGGTGGTGATGCGAATGAGTCGGGATTTTTCCAGCTTCTCGGCGATCTGGCCCGCCGTCGCCGAGAACAGGAAGAACGGCAGGATGAACAACGCGGGCGCCAGGTTGGTGTACAGCGTGCGCTCTTCGGGGCTGACGCCCAGCCAGAACAGCAACCCGATGATCGCCTGCCGGTAGACGTTGTCGTTGAAGGCGTTGAGTGACTGGACCGCGAAGAACGGCGCGAAGCGCCGCTGCCGCAGCAGCGCGAATTGCGAATGCCCGCGTTGACCCTGCACCATGCCATCCTCCCCTGAATGGCGACGAGTGTAGCCCGGAAGCCAGCGGCTTCTGCTGTCGTGGGAACGGCTTCGGCCTCGAGCTGTTGGTCCCGATTTTTTTTGTAGGAGCCACGCCAGTCGCGATGCGTTTCCCGGCGGCCTGGTGGCGACTGACGCCGCTCCTGCGAATGCCGGAAGCCGTGACCAGATCAAGCGCTCGCGGCCGAAGCCGCTACTACAGACGCATCAACCTTGCTGCTCGCGCTCGATCGCACGCCAGCCGATGTCGTTGCGGTGGAACTCGCCGTCCCAGCTGATCGTCGCCACGCCATCGAGCGCCAGTCGTCGTGCCTCGGCCACGTCGTCGCCCAGCGCGCATACGCAGAGCACGCGGCCGCCCGAGGTCACGACATGGCCTTCGCCATCGAGCTTCGATCCGGCATGGAACACCTTCGTGCCAATCGGCTGCATGACCTCGAGGCCGGAGATCACGTCGCCCGTGCGCGGCGTGCCCGGATAACCTTCCGCTGCCATCACGACGCCGAGGCAAGGGCGCGGATTCCAGCGCGCTTGCATGGCATCGAGCTGGCCATCGATCGCGGCCTCCACCAGATCGACCAGGTCCGATTGCAGCCGCAACAGCACTGGCTGCGTTTCCGGATCGCCGAAGCGGACGTTGAACTCGATCACTTTCGGCGCGCCGGACTTGTCGATCATCAGGCCCGCATACAAAAAGCCGGTAAACGGCATGCCGTCGGCGGCCATGCCCTGCACGGTGGGCTCGACGACCTCGCGCATGATCCGCTGCTCCACCTCGGGCGTGACCACCGGCGCGGGCGAATACGCGCCCATGCCGCCGGTGTTGGGCCCGGTGTCGCCGTCGCCTACGCGCTTGTGGTCCTGCGATGTCGCCATCGGCAGCACGCTCGTCCCGTCGACCATCGAGATGAAGCTGGCCTCCTCGCCGTCGAGGAATTCCTCGATCACCACGCGTGACCCGGCCGCGCCAAACGCGTTGCCCGAGAGCATGTCGGTGACCGCGGCTTCGGCTTCGGCCAGGGTCATCGCGACCACGACCCCCTTGCCGGCAGCCAGTCCATCGGCCTTGATGACGATGGGTGCACCCTGCTTGCGGACGTCGGCCAGTGCGTTATCCAGGTCGTCGTGCACCGCGTAATGGGCGGTGGGAATGCCATGGCGCGCGAGGAAGTCCTTGGCAAAGGCCTTGCTGCCTTCCAGCTGCGCGGCGGCGGCGGTCGGACCGAAGATGCGCATGCCAGCGTGACGGAAGCGATCAACGATGCCCGCCACCAGCGGGCCTTCCGGCCCAACCACCGTCAAGGACACCGCCTCGCGACGCGCCAGTTGCAACAAGCCGTCGATATCCGACAGGTCGGCCGGGACGTTGCGACATTTGGACTCGCGCGCGGTACCCGCGTTGCCCGGGGCGACCAGCACTTCGCGGACCCGCCGGGATTGCGCGAGTTTCCAGGCCAGCGCGTGCTCGCGCCCGCCCGACCCGATCACCAGGATGCGCACGGGCGCGGCTGCGTGAGTGTTGGAAGCAACCCCGGGTCCTGGCGCGGCTGCGCCGTTGCGCCACCAGTACGAGAGCCACAGGACCGGCGCGTAGATCACGCACGAGACGACCGCCGCCAGTAGTGCAAGGCTGGCGGGCAGCTTGCGGAACGAAAACGGATTGGAGTTGGCGATCGAGATCAGCAACATGAACGACAGCAGCACGATGCCGAACAGCACGATTTCGGATCCAATGAACAGGTTCCATCGCTCGGCCTTGCGCAGCGTGCGCGCGTGGTCGGCGCTGAAACGCCACCGCACGAACTCCGCACTGCCGTAGATCGCGGCCAGTGCCACGATCACCTGCAAGGGCCTCCACTTGGGAAGCATCATCTGCAGCAGGCCAGCCACGAAAAATGTCGCGAGAATCGCGGCCAGAAACCATGCCGCGTAGCGGAGCATGGCCTGGTCCGGTGCGTCCGTGCGGTCGTGCGTATGACGGGTCACTGTCGCGTCCTGTGCTGGAGGAGTTGCCGGTGCGTTGAAGCGGGGTTTCAGTGGCGGAAGTGGCGCACGCCCGTAAACACCATCGCCAAACCATGCTCGTCGGCCGCGGCGATCACTTCGTCGTCGCGCATCGACCCGCCGGGCTGGATCACGGCGGCAATGCCCGCCGCGGCAGCGGCGTCGATGCCGTCGCGGAACGGGAAGAACGCATCGCTGGCCATCACCGAGCCGGGCACGGTCAATCCGGCCTCCTCCGCCTTGAGCGCGGCGATCTTCGCCGACACCACCCGGCTCATCTGTCCGGCACCGATACCGATGGTGCGCTGGTCGCGGGCATAGACGATGGCATTGGATTTGACGAACTTGGCGATCCGCCAGGCAAACAGCAGGTCGTCGAGCTGGGCGTCGGTCGGGGCGACCCTGGTCACCACCTTCAGCTCATCACGTGCGACTTCGCGGTTGTCGCAGGTCTGCATCAGCAGCCCCGAACCCACGCGCTTGACGTCGATGTTGTTGCGGCCGTCACCGTGCGGGATCTTCAATACGCGGACATTGGACTTCTTCCTGGCGAATTCCAGCGCGTCGGCGTCGTATTCGGGCGCGATCAGCACTTCGACGAACTGCCGGTCGAGGATGGTCTGGGCCGTGCGGGCATCCAGGCGCTGGTTGAACGCGATGATGCCGCCGAACGCCGAGGTCGGGTCGGTGGCATACGCGGCCTCGTAGGCATCGCCACTGTTGGCTGCCTGTGCGACGCCGCAGGGGTTGGCATGCTTGACGATCACGCAGGCCGGCGCATCGAACTGGCGCACGCATTCCCATGCGGCATCGGCATCGGCCAGGTTGTTGTAGCTCAGCGCCTTGCCCTGTAGCTGGGTAAACGTCGCCAGCGTGCCCGGTACCGGCCACAGGTCACGGTAGAACGCGGCTTGCTGGTGCGGGTTTTCGCCATAGCGCAGGTCCATCACCTTGACGAAGTTGCTGTTGCTCTGCGCCGGGAATGATTGCTGCGTGCCGGACCCATCCAGCGAGGACAGGTAATTGCTGATGAACGCGTCGTACTGCGCCACGCGGTTGAAGGCGGCGACCGACATCGTGAAGCGCGTGGCGGCCGACAGCGCGCCGTCGTTGGATTTCATTTCGGCGACGATGCCAGCGTATTGCGCCGGGTCGGTCGCCACGGCGACGCGCGCGAAGTTCTTGGCGGCCGACCGCAGCATCGCCGGACCACCGATGTCGATGTTCTCGATGATCTGCGCCATGGAACTATCCGGGTCGGCAGCCACGCGCTCGAACGGATACAGGTTGAGCACCAGCAGGTCGATCCTGTCGATGCCGTGCTGCGCCATGACTGCATCGTCGATACCGGCGCGCCCGAGCAGGCCGCCATGGACGACCGGGTGCAGGGTCTTGACGCGGCCATCCATCATTTCCGGGAAGCCGGTGGCCTGGCTGACGTCCTCGACCGGCAGGCCGGCGTCGCGGATCGCCTTGGCGGTGCCGCCGGTGGAGACGAGCGCCACGCCCTGGCCGGCCAGCGCGCGGGCCAGCTCGACCAGCCCGGTCTTGTCGGAAACGGACAACAGCGCGCGGCGGATCTTCACAGGCGAGGCGGACGGGCTATCAGCGGACATGGGCGGCCAAGGCTGCGGGGAAGGCGCGAATTATAGCCGTGCAGCGTGCGGCCGGCCGGGCATCACGTGCAGGAGCGGCTTGGCAGGAGCGGCTTGCAGGAGCGGCGTCAGCCGCGAGCTCTTGCCCTCTGCCCTTGTAGGAGCGACGTAAGTCGCGATCAGGAGACCCGGAATGCGCGCGACTTACGTCGCTCCTACAAAGACGAAAAGCGAAAAAACATCAAGCGCTCGCGGTTACAGCCGCTCCAGCGAAAAGCGGAGCATCGCGATCGACATCAACCGATGCCGTAATCGCGCAGCTTCTTGCGCAGGGTCGCGCGATGGATGCCGAGCATGCCGGCAGCACGGCTCTGGTTGCCGTCGCAATGGTTCAGTACTTCGGCAAACAACGGGATCTCCAGCTCGCGCAACGCAATCTGGTAAAGGTCGTCGGTGCCGGACCCGTTGAGGTCGCTGAGATAACGACGCACGGAGTTGGCGACGTGGTCACGCAGGGGAGGTCGCGGGCCGGTACGGGTGGAGTCGGTGCGTTCGGCGGCGTTCAATCGTGTCCCCTGTCTTGCTGCCCCGTGGACACGGCCTTGTCGGCGCTGCCAGGGTTTGATTCCACCGCTGGACGATCGCAGCGGGGAGACGAGTCTAGCGCGCAGTCGCCGCGCATGCCAACGTGCCGGTCGCGATGACGCCGCGACATCGCCGGGGCACTATTGGAAGTCGAAGGTGAATGCGACGATGCGCGGTGCAGGTTCCACGATATCCATCGAGATCGTCTTGCTCTGTCCGCTGGCCAGCATGGTTTGCGTTCGCGTCCTAGTCCCCTTCCCCGTCCCCGGCTCGTCCCCTGCGCCACCGAGATAGTCGCTTGGCGTAAACGTGCGTGCCGCGATGCTGCGGCCGTCGACGTCCGACAACGTCAGCAGCAGTCCTGGCAGCGGTTGCGCCCAGCGTGCATCGTTGCGAAACGTCGCGGTGACCTGCAACGCACCGGCAACGGTCGGGTGCGGTCGCACGTCGCGTTGCAACAACGTGAACGCGGTGGGTTCGCGCCAGGGTGGGAGGGTGCAATGCAACACATTGCACAACGTCGCCATCGCCGGACGCCAGCGTGCATTGGCGGCCAGTCCTGCGCGGTCGGCGAGCAGCAATTGCAATACCAGGGCCAGTGCCAGTCCAACGATGGCGGCAGCCTGCAATCGATGGCGGCGCGCAGCGACTCCGCTGACCGCGACCGGGCGGCGGACGAAACTTGGCTCGGGCTTGGCGCCGGGACGGCCGGCGGTCGACAGGAGGTTCGCGGGGGTGTTGCGAGCGGGCTCGATGGGCGCTGGCACGGGGTCGAGACCGGCTTCAAGGCGCGGTGTCGAAAGTGGCGTGGCTGCCTCGAGCTGTTCGGCTCCCGTGGCGCCGACGGCGCCCGGCGTTGCCGCGGGCGGCAGGCCGGCCGGCGAACGGCTGGCGGATGCGTCGGCCACTGCCGGATCGTCCGCTCGCTCCTCCAGCGCCGCTTCGGCGTCGACGGCTCCCTCGTCCGGCAATGCCTTGATCGGTGCGTCGCTGGCATGGGCATCGAACGCGGCCGCCTGGCTGGATGGTTCCACCGACGCGGCCCCGGCGGGGGCGGGCGCATCTGCGGCCGCAGCATCGGACACCTGGCGCTGGGACAGGGCACCTTCGTCGTTGTTGCTGTCGTGCACGGTGTTGGCGCATTGCCCATCCGCCGCATCGCGCCCAGTCGGCACGGGCAGGGCGGTGGAGGCTGGCGCGCTCGCCGGTTCGACTGCTGCTGGTTCGGCCGGTGGCTTCGGCCGGTGGATCGGCCAGCGCCTGTACGGCTTCCACTCCGCTGGCATCCATCACGGCATCGGTGGCGGTGTCCCCATCGTCGACCGGCGGCAACGTGGCGCTGGCGTTGACTGCCTGCATGGGTTCGGCGCAGCGCGGACACCGTGCCGGCGGCTGGCCGCTGACGGGGTCGGTGGCGACCAGGAACTGGCAATGGGGACAAAGCACGAACATGCCGCGAGTTTACGGACTGGGGCGCGTACGTCCATGCAGGACACCGATGGCGGCGCGTTTCAAGGCGTGGGCGGGCGCCATTGCATGCGCGGGTGCGCGGCGCCCGGATGTCGCGTCAAGCCACCTGACCTGCCGTGCGGCCCGGGTCCATTGCCCTGGCGCGGCGAACGCCGTCGATGCGCACCCAGTCCTCCTGACGGGCGAGGGCCAGTGCATCGAACCAGGGCGCATAGCGCGCCAGCAGCGCATCTTCCTGCCCAGCCAGGATGCCCGACAACGCAATGCGGCCCCCCGGGGCGACCCGGGCAGCCAGGGTATCGGCCAGGGTATCCAGCGCCGTGGCAAGGATGTTGGCCACCACGATGGGATACGTCGCCGGCGGCTCGTCCGCCGGCAGGTGGACGGCAAGGCGACCACCCACGTCATTGCGTTCGGCGTTGTCCCGGGTTGCCAGCAACGCCTGGGGATCGTTGTCGACGCCGACGGCCCGTGCGGCACCAAGCTTCAATGCAGCCAGCGCCAGGATGCCGCTGCCGCAGCCGAAGTCGAGCACCGTGGCATCGCGCAGCGCACCGTCGGTGGCCAGGCGATCGAGCCACTGCAGGCAGAGCGCCGTGGTCGGGTGCGTGCCGGACCCGAACGCCAGGCCGGGGTCCAGGCGGACGATGGCGGCATCGTCCGTTTTTGCATCAACGGGAAGCGCCTGGTTCCACGGCACGATCCACGTGCGCGCACCGAAACGCAGCGGCACGTACTGGTCCATCCACGCGCGTTCCCAGTCCTGGTCCTCGACCTTGCCAAAGCCCGCCCGTGACCAGTCCAGTGCCGGATCGAACGCCTCCAGTGCGGCCAGCAGCGCCAGTGCATCGGCATCGCCCGGAAACAAGGCCGACAAGGCGATGCCGTCCCAGAGCGGTGTCTGGCCGACGCCCGGCTCCAGGATCGCGTGCTCGTTGTCGGTATCGGCATCGGCGTCCAGCATCGTCACTGCCAGTGCGCCGACGTCCTCCAGCGCGCGCTGGTAGCGCGGCTGGTTGGATTCGCGGCAGGGCAGGGTGATTTCCAGGAACGGCATCGTTGTCTTCGGTTGTCCCGGGTGATGGCCATCCGCGCCTGATGCGCGGCGTGGCCAGGGGAATGGTTACTTGCCGACGAGTTGCACGGCGTCGACTTCCTTGTAACCGCTGGCGACATTGTTGGCGAAGGTCAACTTGACCGTGTCGGTCGTGTAATCGGCGTCCTTGACCGGCTGCACGTACCACGTGCGTGGACCGCGCTTGTCCTGCCTGGCATCGCTCAAGCCGGACCAGAGCACGTGCGACTGGCCGGCGGTGTCGATCAGCTCGACCTTGGTGATGGCCTCGATCGCTTCGTTGCCGTGCAGCACGGCGCGCACTTCGGTGGGGCGCACCGCGTGGGCGTATTTGAGCTGGATCCAGTCGAAGCCGACATCCTGGTTGTCGTTCTGCCACTCGTCGGCGTTGGGGGCGCCGGTCGCCTGCCACGGCGTGCTCGGGTCATGCGAGTCGGCAGGCTTGTCATTGGCGTTGCCGAAGGACGTGCTGGCCGTCGCGGAAATGGCCCATTGCCCGTTGGCGTCGCTGAGGTAGCCGTCCTCCATGGACGCGTAGTCGAGTTTCGACTGGCGCGCCTTGCGCTCGGCGGCGGCCTCGTCGTTGTCTTCGTCGGCAGCTGCGGCTGTGTCGTCCGGCAAGGCCGCTTCGGCTGCATTGGTGCTTGCTGCTGGTGCCTGCGCCTGCTCGGCGCCGTCGCTGGCCGGTTGCGTGGCGACGGCCGCATCCGTTGTGCTGGCGTCTTCGGCCTTCTTGCAGGCGCCCAGTGTCAGGGCGGCGGTCACGGCCACGGCAAGCAGGGTGGACTTCATTGTGGTGGTTCTCCTTGGACAGCGGGCGGCGATGCTGGATCGCGGCGGCGGATGCATTGCCGACCGGACACGTGATCGCCAGGTGGATGGAAAGCTCGCGGCTGCAGCCGTACCTGCGACAACTGCCGCACCTGCGACAACTGCGCGACAACGACATGATGGCTTACACGATCGACAGCGATGGATCCTTGTGCTCGGCGAGTCGCTTTTCCAGGTAGTGGATGTTCTGTCCACCTTGCTGGAAGCCGGTGTCGCCCAGGATGCGCTGCTGCAGCGGGATGTTGGTCTTGATGCCGTCGACCACCATCTCGCTCAGCGCCACGCGCATGCGTGCGATCGCGGTGGCGCGGTCGCGGCCATGCACGATCAGCTTGCCGATCATCGAGTCGTAGTTGGGCGGGACGCGGTAGCCCTCGTAGATATGCGAGTCGACCCGCACGCCGGGACCGCCGGCGGCATGGAAATGCTGGATCAGGCCAGGCGAGGGCATGAACGTCTCCGGGTCTTCGGCATTGATCCGGCACTCGATCGCATGGCCGTCGATCACGATGTCTTCCTGCCGGATCGACAGCTTCTGTCCCGCGGCGATCAGCAGTTGCTCGCGCACCAGGTCGATGCCGGTGATCATCTCGGTGACCGGATGCTCGACCTGGATGCGGGTGTTCATTTCGATGAAGTAGAAGCGGCCATCCTCGTACAGGAACTCGAACGTACCCGCGCCGCGATACCCGATCCGGATGCAGGCTTCCACGCACACCTTGCCGATCTCGGCGCGCTGCGCGGGCGTGATGCCCGGTGCGGGGGCCTCCTCGACCACCTTCTGGTGGCGGCGCTGCATCGAGCAGTCGCGCTCGCCCAGGTGGATGGCGTTGCCCTGGCCGTCTGCCAGCACCTGGATCTCCACATGGCGCGGGTTTTCCAGGAATTTCTCCATGTAGACCATGTCGTTGCCGAAGGCCGCCTTGGCTTCGGCCTTGGTGGTGGCGATGGCATTGCCCAGCGCCGCCTCGGTGTGCACCACGCGCATGCCGCGGCCGCCGCCGCCACCGGCCGCCTTGACGATCACCGGATAACCGATCTCGCGCCCGATCCCGATATTGGTGTCGTTGTCGTCCCCCAGCGGGCCGCCGCTGCCGGGCACGCAGGGCACCCCGGCGGCCTTCATCGCGCGGATCGCCTCGACCTTGTCGCCCATCAGGCGGATGGTGTCGGCCTTGGGGCCGATGAAGACGAAGCCGGACTGCTCCACGCGCTCGGCGAAATCCGCATTCTCGGACAGGAAGCCGTAGCCGGGATGGATCGCCTGCGCATCGGTGACTTCGGCCGCGGCGATGATCGAGGCCATGTCCAGGTAACTCTGGTTGGACGGCGCCGGACCGATGCAGACCGACTCGTCGGCCATGGCCACGTGCTTGAGGTTGCGGTCCACGGTGGAGTGCACCGCGACCGTGCGGATGCCCATCGCATGGCAGGCGCGCAGGATGCGCAAAGCGATTTCGCCGCGGTTGGCGATGACGACTTTATCGAGCATGGGAAGGCCGTGATTGGTGATTCGTGATAGGTGATTCGTCAAGGCGCTTGGCGATACTGGTCATCAGCGCATTTATCTTGGCAAACGTGCGGTCAAGCATTTCATGCAACTCAGGCGATGGCTTTGCGAATTCAAGACGCGAGGCGATGTCCAATTGCGTATCCAATTCGGACAGCGAGCCACGGGCAATCGAAAGGAAGCGATACAGTTCGGCTCGGGATTTTCGCGCGGCGCCCTCGGCGATATTCGAAGGCACGCTTATCGCAGCACGCCGCACCTGTGATGTGAGGCCAAAGCGCTCATCGTTCGGGAAGCCTGCCGAAAAGGCGTAGACCAAGGTGACCAGATCCATGGCGTCGCGCCAGACTTCGAGTCGCTGGTGGGGCCGCTCTTTCAAATCACGAATCACGAATCCCGAATCCCGGCGCTTCAGCCGATCACGAAAAGCGGCTGGTCGAACTCCACCGGCTGCCCGTTTTCGGTCAGGATCTTGAGCACCGTGCCCGACACTTCCGACTCGATCGGGTTGAACATCTTCATCGCCTCGATGATGCCCAGGGTGTCGCCGGCCTTGACCGACTGGCCCACGGTCACGAACGCAGGCTTGTCCGGCGCCGACGACGCATAGAAGGTGCCGACCATCGGTGCGCGCACGATCTCGCCGTCGGGCAGGTCCTGGCCGGCGGCCGTCGCGCCTGCTTCGGCGGGCGACCTGGCCTGGCCGCCTGTGGCCGCTTCGGTGGGCGACTGCATCGGCATCGGCGCGGCCTGCATCATGGGTTGCGCGTGCATCATCGGTGCCCCCCCTTGCGGGGTGCGCGCCAGGCGCACCGATTCCTCGCCCTCCTTGATCTCGATCTCGGCGAGGTTGGATTCCTCTAGCAGGTCGATGAGCTTCTTGATCTTGCGAAGGTCCATGTCGGGCGTCTCGTCAGCAATTGGATGGGGTGGGAAGAACAGGCAGCAGCCGATGCCGCGCGCCGTGCGTCGTCAGGCGTCCAGCCGGGCCATTGCCGCATCGAGCGCATAGCGATAGCTGTCGGCCCCGAAGCCGGCGACCACGCCCACGGCCAGGTCGCTGAAATAGCTGGTCCGGCGGAATGGCTCGCGCGCATGCGGATTGGACAGGTGGATCTCGATGAACGCGATGGCCACCGCCGCCAGCGCGTCGCGCAGCGCCACCGAGGTATGGGTGAAGGCGGCCGGGTTGAGCAGGATGAAGGCGGTACCGTCGTTGGCGGCGGCCTGGACGCGATCGACCAGCGTGGCCTCGTCATTGGACTGCAGGCTGTCGAGCGCGTGTCCGGCGGCCGTGGCGCGCCGGGCCAGGTCGCCGTCGATCTCGGCCAGTGTCATGCGCCCATACACCATCGGCTCGCGGGTACCGAGCAGGTTGAGGTTGGGACCGTGCAGGACGAGCAGCTTGGCCATGGTGTCCGGTGCGACCACGAGGAAGCGCAGTCTGCGCGATTGGCGGTCGCTCTGTCCAGACCAGCGCCTGAAAAAACGCCGATACCTGCCAAATCGGCGAAGTTCAGCATTATTCGGTGCTTTTAATCACGCGTTTGAAAGCCGGCCCGTCCGTCCGGTGCGCCTGCATCATTTGGCCCAGCGGTCGATCCCGCCGGGCGGGAATGGCCCGATCCGTTGCTTGAGGATGCGTCCATCCGCGGACAGCAGCACCGTATACGGCAACACGCCGCGGGTATTGCCCAGCCGGACGCCGGCATCGGTCGGTCCCGGCGCATCGAGCAGGATCGGATAGTCCACCGGCACCTGCTCCAGGAAATCGCGGACCGACGCTGCATCATCCAGGGCGATGCCTACGACTTGAGTGCCGTTGGCGCCTTGTTCGCGGTAGAAGCGTTGCAGCTCGGGCATTTCCCTGCGGCAGGGTGCACACCACGACGCCCAGAGGTTGACCAGGACCGGTTTCCCCGCGAAATCTCCCGGGAAATCCGCGATACGACCGTCAAGCGCGGTGAGTTTCATCCTGCTTGCAGGATCTCCGCGGCGGGCCACCCCGATCCCGCCTGGGGCCGACGCAGGCATCGCGCCCAGCAACCGCTGCCCCAGCTCACTGCGCAACAGCGGCGCCGGGCCGGTCGTCAGCAGGCTGGCGGCAACCCCCAGCAATCCCGCCACGCATGCCGCCAGGACAACCTTGATCGACGTGCGCATCAGGGCAGCCCCGCCTGGCGCACACCCAGGGCAGCAACGCCCATCACGACCTGTCCATCATTGCGCGCGTCCGGCCTGCTGCACCCGGGCCACGAATGGCGCAGCTTTCTCGTAACCGATCAGGCGCAGTGCGCGGAGTTCGCTGCCGCGGGCGAAGAACAGCGTCGCCGGGGGGCCGATGATCCCGAAGCGCTGCATCAGGGCCTTGTCGACGGCATCGTTGTCGGTGACGTCGGCCTTGAGCAGTACGAACCCGGACAGCGCCGAATGGACCGCCGGATCGGTGAAGGTGTACTTCTCCATCTCCTTGCAGCTGACGCACCAGTCGGCATAGAAGTCGAACAGGACCGGTTTGCCGGCAACCTGCGCAGCGGCCAGCGCCCGGTCCAGGTCGGCCACGGACTTGATGGTGTCAAACGCGATGTCCTGTTCCGCCGCATAGGCCTGCGATTGGCTCGACGACACGCCCGCCAGAGGCTGCAGGGGATCGCTGCCTCCGGCCAGGGCGCCGAACAATTCAGCCGCGCCCAGCACCGCCAGCAGCAAGCCGACAAACCGCACTGGCAGCCGGTGGCGCGGCGCCTGCGGCGTTGCCGTCAGCGCCCAGGCCGCGGCGGCAAGCAACAACAATCCCCACGAGGCGAGCGTCACGGCCGGCGGCACGATGCGCGACAGCATCCACACCGCCAGCGCAAGGAAAACAAAGCCGAACACCCGCTGCACCGCGGTCATCCAGGGCCCGCTGCGTGGCAGTCCGCGACCCGCCGCGACGCCGAAGGCCAGCAGCGGCACCCCCATGCCCATCGCCAGCAGGAACAAGGCCAATCCACCAAAGACCGGGTCGTGCGTCTGGCCGATGTACAGCACCGCAGCCGCCAGCGGCGGCGCCACGCACGGCCCCACGATCAGCGCCGACAGCGCGCCCATCGCGGCCACGCCCCACAACGAGCCGCCGTGCTGCCGATCCGTCATCTCGCCCAACCGCGATCGCAACGATGCCGGCAACTGCAACTCGTACAGGCCAAACGACGACAGCGCCAGCGCCACGAACAGCGCGGCAAACGCGGCAATGGTCCATGGATTCTGGAATGCCACCTGCAGGTTGGCCCCGACCAGTCCGGCGATCACCCCGGCCGCGGTGAACACCAGCGCACTGGCGACCACGTACACCAGCGACAACAGCAGCGCCCGTCCGGTACCCAGCCGCGTGCCCTGTCCCACGATCAGCCCGGACAGGATCGGGATCATGGGCAATACGCAAGGGGTGAAGGCCAGCCCCAGCCCAAAGGCGAAAAACAGCAACAGTGCCCAGACGCGACTGTTGCCCGCCAGCATTGCCGCCAACCGGCTGTCTTCGGCCTGCGCAACGTCGCCGCGCGCATCACCCGCGGCAGGCGAAGCGGTCGAGGCTGTTGCCGTCGTAGGCGTGGCGGCAGCCGCGAACCCATCGTCGCCAGGCAATGCGTCCGACGGCAACCCTGCGGCTGGCACGGTAGCGGCGCCGGTCGCTTGCATGGGCGCCACTGTCGCCGCTGCCGCAGGACCATCGGCAGCCGCAACCCCAGCCGCAGCCACTGGCGCCGCCGGCAAGGCCAATGCCACCGTCCGCGACATCGGTGGATAGCAGATGCCGTCTGTCTGGCAGCCCTGGAAGGTGGCCGTCAGGCGGATATCTGCCGCACCAGGATGGTTGCGCTGCAGTGGCAGCGGTACATCGACCTGGTCGAAATACACCACGACATCGCCAAAGTGCTCGTCGCGATGCCGCGTGCCCTTGGGCCACTGCGCCTTTCCGGGCGCAATGCCCCTGGCGCCATCGACCGTGAACGACGACCTGTCGCGATACAGGTAGTACCCCTTGGCCGGGGTGAACCGCAGCAGCAACGTGTTGCCGTCGCCGACGATCGCCTCGAATCCGAAGGCCTGCTCCGCAGGCAGGGGCAGTGCCTGGGCAGCGCCAATAGCTGGTATGTCGGTAAGCGGTGCGGCAGCGCCGCCCGCAGTGCCGAATGATCGTGCCAATGCATCCAGGCCGCCTTGGCGTCCTGGCCTGCTTGCGGTGGCCGCGGAAGGGGTCGGGGCGGGCAATCGCACCGTCACCGTCCGCTTCTGCGGCGGATAGCACACGCCCGCGTCGGCACACCCCTGATACTTCACCTGCAGCGTGACCTGCCGTGCATCGGCGGCAGCGGCACCTGCCTGCACCACCAGCAGTTGCTTGCGGAAGGTTTCCACCTCGCCGAAGAATTCGTCGTGGTGCCTGGCGCCGTGCGGGACGTCCAGCTTGCCGGTCGCAAATGCACCACTGCCGGGCGCCGTGGCGCCGGCCGCCTCGACCGCAATCCGGTGCCGGTACAGGTAGTACCCGTCGGCGATCTTCCAGTGCAGCTCGATCCGGTCGCGGGCCGGCGCCGTCGCGGTCAGCGCAAAGGCCTGGTCCACGGGTAGCAGGTCGGACTCGTCCACGGCCGCGCGGGCGCCACCGAAACCGGCGGCACACAACAGCGACGCCGCAATGATCCGGCGCATCCACCACGACATGCGATCAATCTCCCGTCTGTGGGTTGGGCTGGGCGGACTTGCCATCCACCAGGCCGGTTTGTTCCGGGCGCGGATCCCTGGAATTGTCGGCTACCCAATCAAGGTAAGCGGGCAGGCCGCCAGCGACTTCGACCGCCACCAGCTCGGGCAGTTCAGCCGGATGCAGCGCCACGACCCGTGCCTGCAGCGCCTGCAGCCGATCGCGCCCGGTCTTGATCATCAGCAGCACCTCGTCATCGCAGGCGATCGCGCCTTCCCAGCGATAGATCGATTGCACGCCGGGCAGGATGTTCACGCACGCCGCCAACCGGTCCCGGACAAGCGCATCCGCGATTCGCCGGGCGGCGCCGGGATCAGGACAAGTGCAGAAACAGACGAGCGTGGTCATGGCAGGCGGGTCGCGGGACGCAGGTGCAATCGCCTGCCGGGGGCCAGTAGCCTAGCCCACCCGCCGGCCACGATGAAATCCGACCTTGGCCGAGGCGTCCCGAGGTTGCCGTTCCCGCCAGGCGGTCATCCAGCGAGGTTGGCTTCGCGGGGTCGCCGGGGCCGCATCCCGGGCCTGGCCGGGAAACGAGGGATCCGCGCATTGGCGAAGATGCCTGGCCGCGGACCTGGGCCCACGGCGGCACCCCGAAACCACGGCCCTTGAAACCCGGCGCGGACCCCCCATCTCATCGCAGTCCCGGTTCGCCGGGCTTGTTTGCTCCCGGACTTGGCAGTCTCCATGTGGGACTGCTAAAATCGCCGGCTCAGCTACTGAAATTCCACCTTATTATCAATCACTTGCGAGGGTTGCAATGAACATGAAGCCGCTGTACGACCGCGTCGTCATCAAGCGCATGGAAGAAGAGAAGATGTCCGCCGGCGGGATCGTGATCCCCGACAACGTCGCCGAGAAGCCGATCAAGGGTGAAGTCATCGCCGTCGGCGCGGGCAAGGCCCTGGACAACGGCAGCGTGCGCGCGCCGCAGGTCAAGGTCGGCGACAAGGTGTTGTTCGGCAAGTATTCCGGCACCGAGGTCAAGCTCGATGGCACCGACTACCTGGTGGTGAAGGAAGAGGACATCTTCGCGATCCTGGGCTGAGCCGAAGGCGGGATTCGGGATTGGTGATTCGTGATTCGTAAAAAGCACACATCGCTCACGAATACGCGTCGCCGCCCGGATCCCGCCCACTGCTTTTCCGCATCACAAATCACTAATCACTAATCACGAATCACGGAGTTATCAACATGTCCGCCAAGGAAATCCGTTTCGGTGAAGACGCGCGCGCCAAGATGCTGCGCGGCGTCAACGCCCTGGCCAACGCCGTCAAGGCCACCCTGGGCCCGAAGGGCCGCAACGTCGTGCTCGACAAGAGCTACGGCGCCCCCACCATCACCAAGGACGGCGTGTCCGTCGCCAAGGAAATCGAGCTTGCCGACAAGTTCGAGAACATGGGTGCGCAGATGGTCAAGGAAGTCGCTTCCAAGACCTCCGACAACGCCGGTGACGGCACCACCACCGCCACCGTGCTGGCACAGGCGCTGATCCGCGAAGGCATGAAGGCGGTCGCCGCCGGCATGAACCCGATGGACCTCAAGCGCGGCATCGACAAGGCCGTGACCGCCGCCGTCGCCGAGCTCAAGTCCATCTCCAAGCCCACCGCCGACGACAAGGCGATCGCCCAGGTCGGTACCATCTCGGCCAACAGCGACGAGTCGATCGGCAACATCATCGCCGACGCGATGAAGAAGGTCGGCAAGGAAGGCGTGATCACCGTTGAGGAAGGCTCCGGCCTGGACAACGAGCTCGACGTCGTCGAGGGCATGCAGTTCGACCGCGGCTACCTGTCGCCGTACTTCATCAACAACCAGCAGTCGATGTCGGCCGAGCTGGACGATCCGTTCATCCTGCTGCACGACAAGAAGATCTCCAACGTCCGCGACCTGCTGCCCGTGCTCGAAGGCGTGGCCAAGGCCGGCAAGCCGTTGCTGATCGTCGCCGAGGAAGTCGAAGGCGAAGCGCTGGCGACCCTGGTCGTCAACACCATCCGCGGCATCGTCAAGGTCGTCGCGGTCAAGGCGCCGGGCTTCGGCGATCGTCGCAAGGCGATGCTCGAGGACATGGCCGTGCTGACCGGCGGTACCGTGATTTCCGAGGAAGTCGGCCTGTCGCTGGAGAAGGCCACGATCAACGACCTGGGCCGTGCCAAGAAGATCCAGGTCACCAAGGAAAACACCACCATCATCGACGGTGCCGGCGAGACCGGCGACATCGAGAGCCGCATCAAGCAGATCAAGGCGCAGATCGAGGACACCTCCTCGGACTACGACAAGGAAAAGCTGCAGGAGCGCGTGGCCAAGCTGGCCGGCGGCGTGGCGGTGATCAAGGTCGGTGCCTCGACCGAGATCGAAATGAAGGAAAAGAAGGCCCGCGTCGAAGATGCCCTGCACGCCACGCGCGCAGCGGTCGAAGAAGGCGTGGTCCCCGGTGGTGGCGTCGCGCTGATCCGCGCGCTGCAGGCACTGGGCGAGCTCAAGGGCGACAACGTCGACCAGACCCACGGCATCAACATCGCCAAGCGCGCCATGCAGGCCCCGTTGCGCGAGATCGTCGCCAACTGCGGTGAAGAGCCGTCGGTCGTGCTCAACAACGTCGTCGACGGCAAGGGCAACTACGGCTACAACGCCCAGACCGGCGAGTACGGCGACATGATCGCGTTCGGCATCCTGGACCCGACCAAGGTCACGCGCTCTGCGCTGCAGAACGCAGCCTCGATCGCCGGCCTGATGATCACCACCGAGGCGATGGTCGCCGAGCTTCCGAAGAAGGAAGAGCCGGCCATGGGCGGCGGCGGCGACATGGGCGGCATGGGTGGCATGGGCGGCATGGGCTTCTAAGCCGGCCCGGGCTGCACCGCCTAAACCTGCAAGACGTAAGGAAGACCCCGCCGATCGGCGGGGTTTTTCTTTGTGCGTGCCATCGAACGCGGCGGCGAAGGACGGCGCCGGGCAGCGGGCCATGGCGACAAACGCTCCTACCGCACGAAGGCTGGCATGGCACCTGCCGGCGGGCTAAGGTGGCGATGCGCCAGTCACCCGGGGAAGGGCATGGTCGACGGTAGGCAGGGGAACACGAGCGGGCACCGTGAATACGGTATGCAGCCGGGATCGGCCGGGCCATGACCCGCCTCCTGGACGAGATGAAGCGCCGCAAGGTGATCCGGATCGCAGGCCTGTACCTGGCAGGCGCCTGGTTGCTCTTGCAGATCGCCGACACCGTGTTGCCGATCCTCGATGCGCCCGGTTGGGTCGCTCGGACGCTGCTGTTGGTGCTGTTGATCGGGTTCGTCCCGGTACTGGTGCTGACCTGGGCCTTCGAGTGGACGCCCAAAGGGCTGGTGCGCGAAGGCGACACGGCGCGCGACGTCGCCTCGGACCTGCGCAGCGGAAAGCGGCTGGACCGCTGGATCATGGTCGTGCTTGCGCTGGCGCTGGGTTATTTCGCGATCGACAAGTTCGTGTTCTCGCCCGAACGCGAGCAGGTGCAACTGCAAGCAGCGCGCCAGGAAGGGCGCAGCGAGGCAATCGTAGCGGCTTATGGAGACCACTCGATCGCCGTGTTGGCATTCCGCGACATGAGCCCAAACAAGGACCAGGGCTATTTTTCCGAAGGCATCGCCGAGCAGATGTTGAACCTGCTCACGCGCGTCGGCGGCTTGCGCGTGACCTCGCGCGCCTCTGCTTTCTCCTTTGCCGGGAAAGACGTCGATATCCCGACCGTCGCACGCAAGTTGAACGTCAGTTACGTCCTCGATGGCTCGGTGCAAAAGGCCGGAGACCAGATTCGCATTTCCGCACAGCTGATCGACGGCCGCTCGGATACGCAATTGTGGTCGCAGACGTTCGACCGTCCGCTGAAGGACATCTTCGCGATCCAGGACGAAATCGCAGCGACCGTGGTCGAGCAGCTGAAGATCGAGTTGCTCGGCGCACCGCCGACCGTGCGCAAGACGCAACCCGAAGCGCTGCGGCTGTACCTGCAGAGCCTGGATGCCTACCGCAAGCACACGCCCGCATCCTACGAGCAGTCCAAGACACTGGCCAGACAAGCGTTGGATATCGACCCCACATACGTCGATGCCTGGAACATGCTGTCGGTGGTGTATAGCAGCCAGGCCGGTCTTGGTCTTGTTTCGGATGAGGCGGGTTATCCCCAGGCGACCGAGGCCGCGCGCAGGGCACTGGCGATCGAGCCCAAGTCGGCCGACGCCTACGCGGAACTGGCGCAGATCGCATTCACTGGCGATGACGACCTGGCCACGGCGGCACGTCATCTGCAACGGGCGCTGGAACTTGAACCCAACAACGTCTACGCACTGGGAGCGGCCGCAACCCTGGCCAAAAGCCTGGGTCGGCTTGATCTTGCGGTCGCGATCCAGAAGCAGGCGGTCGAGCGCGACCCGGTGATGCCAAACCAGCATTCCGAACTTTGCCTGGCCCTGTTCCAATCCGGGCGCGTCGACGAGGGCATTGCCGAATGCAGGACAGCGCTCAGGCTCGAGCCCGACCGCATCGTCACGCACTACACGTTGGCCACGGCGCTGTTGTCCAAGGGCGAGGCGCGGCAGGCGTTGGCGGAAGCGGATGCGGAACCCTTCGAGCCGTTCAGGATGTTTGGCCGGGCGATGGCATACCACTCGCTGGGCAAGCACGCGCAGTCCGACGCCGAGCTGGCCGCAATCATCGCCAAGTACGAGAAGGATGCCGCGTATAACATTGCCTACATCGAGGCTTGGCGAGGCAACGTGGACCAGGCATTCGCCTGGCTGGACAAAGCAGTGGAGTATCGCGACTCGGGGCTGCCGACGATCGCGGCCGATCCGATCATGGCCAGGCTCAAGGACGACCCGCGTTGGCTGCCGTTTTTGCGCAAGCAGGGCAAGTCGCCGGAGCAGCTCGCTGCGATCCCACTGGACGTCCAACTGTCGCCAGCGCTGGACGGTCCTCCCGGACACGCGGCTTCCGCGCAAGGTGCGATCGCCCGGTAGCGCGTGGCAGGCGGGCCGCACCCCGCCCGAATACTTGCGAGCATGACGAACCAGATGCATGACAACGACGACATCCTGATCATCGGCGGCGGCCACAACGGCCTGGTGTGCGCCGCCTATCTGGCCGCGGCCGGACTCAAGGTGCGCGTGCTCGAGCGCCGCGGCATCGTCGGTGGGGCGGCGGTGACCGAGGAGTTCCATCCCGGTTTCCGCAATTCGACCGCCAGTTACACCGTGAGCCTGCTCAACCCGCAGGTGATCCGTGACTTGAAGCTGGCCGAGCATGGCCTGCGCGTGGTCGAACGCCCGTACGCCAACTTCCTGCCGCTGCCCGATGGCCGGTCGTTCCGGCTCGGTGGCGAGCACACCCAGGCCGAGGTCGCCCGGTGGTCGAAACGCGACGCCGAACGCTTGCCCGACTACTACGCGATGCTCGACCGCGTCGTCGTGGTGCTGCGCGAGCTGATGGTGCGCACGCCGCCCAATGTCTCCGACCGCTTCGTGCTGGCCGACTGGCTGGCGTCGCTGACGGTCGCCAGGCACCTCAAGCACCTGGACATGCGGGGGCGCCGTGACCTGCTCGACCTGTTCACCAAGTCGGCGGGTGAATTGCTGGATTCGTATTTCGAGTCCGACCCGCTGAAGGCGGCGCTGGGCTGGGATTCGGTGGTCGGCAATTTCGCCAGTCCGTACACGCCCGGGTCGGCTTACGTGTTGTTGCACCATGTCTTTGGCGAGGTGAACGGCAAGTCCGGTGTCTGGGGCCACGCCATCGGCGGCATGGGCGCGATCACGCAGGCGATGCGTGCCGAGTGCGAGGCGCGCGGCGTGGCGATCGAAACCGATGCGGGGGTCGCACAGGTGCTGGTCGAGCGTGTCGACGCAAGGCCGGGCAAGGCCGTCGGCGTGCGGCTGCAGGACGGGCGCGAACTGCATGCCGGCGTCGTCGTGTCCAACCTCAACCCCAAGCTGCTCTACCAGAAGCTCGTGTCGCCCGAAGACCTCGACGACGACACCACGCAGCGCATCGACCGCTACCGTTGCGGTTCGGGCACCTTCCGCATGAACGTGGCGCTGTCCGAGCTCCCCGACTTCACCGCCATGCCGGGCACGCACCTGCAGCCGCACCACCAGAGCGGGATCCTGGTCGGGCCGTCGCTGCGCTACTTCGAGCAGGCTTATTTCGACGCCAAGTCGAAGCAGTACAACGCCGGCTGGGCGCGGCAACCGATCGTCGAGATGGTGATTTCCTCGACCCTGGACGACACGCTCGCACCTGCGGGCCAGCATGTCGCCAGCCTGTTCTGCCAGCAAGTCAATCCCGACGTCGACGGCGGCTGGGACGCGCACCGGGACACCGTCGCGCAACTGATGATCGACACCGTCGACGCCTACGCGCCCAATTTCAAGGCCAGCGTGCTGGGCTACAAGGCGTTGTCGCCACTGGACCTGGAACGCACCATCGGATTGGTCGGCGGCGACATCTTCCACGGTTCGCTGGGCCTGGACCAGTTGTTCAGCGCACGACCGCTGTTGGGACAGGGCAATTACCGCGGGGCGCTCGACAAGCTGTACCTGTGCGGGTCCGGCACCCATCCCGGTGGCGGGGTGACCGGATTGCCGGGTCGCAACGCCGCGCGCGAAATCCTGCGCGACCTCAAACGCCATCCGCGTCCGGACTGATCCTGCCGGCCGCGGCCCAGGCCGCGGTTCGCGGCTGGGCAGGTCGTGGATTTCGACCGCCTCGTGGCCGCCCACGCGGTCGAGCAGCGTTGTCTCCCGGCAATCCATCGGGGACTGCCAGCATGGGTCGCACGCCACTGTTCGGACTGCTGCAACGTAGCGCACGCATCGCCCGCGCATCGCTACAGGTGCGCGAACCGCTGGACGTCTTCCGCGAGCGCGGCCGGCAGCTGCGCCTGGATCACTCGCGCCGGCGCCTGCTGCAAGCCGCGGGTGCGGGATTGCTGCTGGCTGGATGCCGGTCGCTGCCCCGGACCATGCCGCCGGGCGACCTGCAACGTGGGGCCGGTGGCGACGACAGCGACACCGTCGCCATCGTCGGCGCCGGGATCGCCGGGCTGACGGCGGCGTGGCGGCTGCACCAGGCAGGCGTGCCGGTGCGCGTGTTCGAAGCGCAGTCGCGCGTCGGCGGTCGCATGTTGAGCCTGCGCGATTATTTCCCGGGGCAGGTCGTCGAACTGGGTGGCGAGCTGATCGACAGCAACCACGTCCGCCTGCGTGCGCTGGCTGCCGAGTTGCAAATCCCGATCGACGACCTGCTCGAAGGCGACACCGGCGCGGACACTTGGTTCTTCGACGGTCGCGCGATCGGCGAGGACGAGATCGTCTCCGCGTTCGTGCCCGTCGCACGCGCCATCGAGCGCGACCTGGCGACGCTCGGCGACGGCGACATCCTGTACAACGCCCCGCAGGGTGCCCAGGCGCTGGATTCGCTCACGATCGCGCAGTGGCTGGATCGCCATGGCGTCGATGGTTGGCTGCGCAAATTGATCGATGTCGCCTACACCACCGAGATGGGGCTGGAGATCGACCAGCAGTCGGCGCTGAACCTGCTGACCTTCATCGGGACCGGTGGCGAAGGATTCCAGGTCTTCGGCGCCAGTGACGAGCGCTCGCACGTGCGCGGTGGCAACGACCGCATCCCCCAGGCACTGGCTGAACGACTGGGTGACGTCGTGGAAACCGGCCACGTGCTCGAAGCCGTGGGCGCGGACGGCGGCGGCCACGTGCTGTCGTTTCGAGACGGTGCCGCCAGCCGCCAGGTGCGCGCGCGGCAGGTGGTCCTGGCGCTGCCGTTCACCTTGTTGCGGCAAGTCCACCTCGACCTGCCGCTGCCCATGGCCAAGCGTCGCGCGATCGACTCGCTTGCCTACGGTAGCAACGCGAAACTGATGGTGGGTTTCGACAGCCGCGTCTGGCGCACCCATGCCGCCAACGGCGCCTCGATGAGCGACCTGCCCTACCAGACGACCTGGGAAACCACCCGCAAGCAGCCCGGCCGCGCCGGCGTGCTGGTCAATTTTACCGGCGGCGCACATGGCGCTGCGTTGGGGCAGGGCAGCGCGCGATCGCAGGCAGATGCCATGGTGGCCGACCTCGAGCGCGTCTACCCCGGTGTCGCCGCGGCGCGCACCGGCGCGCGCCAGGTGCGGATGCACTGGCCGACGCATCCATGGGCCCAGGGCAGCTACGCCTGCCTGCGGCCTGGCGACTGGACCGGGATCCGCGGCGCCATCGGTGAAGCCGTGGGCGGCTTGCATTTTGCCGGCGAGCATTGCGCCCTGGATACCCAGGGCTTCATGGAAGGCGGCTGCGAGTCGGGCGAGAGTGCTGCCCGAGCTGTGCTCGCGCAACGCGGTCGCGTGCATGCGGCAGCGCCCGCATTCAGGTCGTCGGGCCAGCGATCGGCGCACGCTCGTTCCTGAACCAGCCGGTTTTATTTTGCAGTGCAGCGTGCATCTCGAATAACGATTCCTTCACGATAGCCCCGCACCCGACGTGGGGGAGGGAGCAGGCCCGTTACCGGATTCGTCCGGTGCGGGCTTTTTAATGTCCAGGGTATTGGCGAGCGATCCGTGTCGCTGTGGGCATCGCGCCCATCCGGCTGGCATTGTCATCCCGGGCGTAGCGAAGGATCTGTTGCACCTGCTCTTGGTAGGAGCGGCTTCAGCCGCGAGCGTTTGATCCCGTGCTGGTTGCTTGTAGGAGTGGTGACGGCATGCCGCCGCCACGCCTGCAAAAAGCCAAGCCAAAGCCAAGCCAAGGCCAAAGCCGGCATCAAGAGCTCGCGGCTGAAGCCGCTCCTGCACACAGCCACCCTGGCCTCGCCGAGCGACGACGGGCTGCGCATCCTATGGCATGCCAGAATCGTCCCGTGTCCATGCCCCCCGCCATCCAGCCGATCGCAACCCGCGCCCTTGAGCGCCTGCGGGCAGCGTCACCCGAAAATGCCGACCTGCTTTCCAGCGATGCGGCGGCGGCACGGGTCGCCCAGGTCGCGGTCGCCAGCGACTTCGCAATCGACAGCCTGGTACGGCAGCCCGGACTGCTCGGGCAGTTGCTGACCGATTCGCAAGCGCGCCCCGGCGCCCCGGACCTGGGCCCCGACAACCGCGCCCAGTGGCAGGCGCTGCTGCGCCGCTACCGCAGCGCCGAGTCCACCCGCCTGGTGTGGCGTGACGTGTTGGACATGGACGATGTCGACGCGACCCTGGCTGGCACCACCGCGCTGGCCGAAACCTGCCTGGAGATCGCACTGACCGCGGTCGAGGTTGAATTCGCCCAGCGCCATGGCGTCATCCGCGATGCCAACGGCATTGCCCAACGGCTGGTGGTCCTGGCCATGGGCAAGCTGGGTGGGCGCGAACTCAACTTCTCCTCGGACATCGACCTGGTCTACGGCTACGAGATCGATGGCGACAGCGACGGCCCACGTCCGCTGGCGGCGGAGCAGTACTACAGCCGCCTGGGCCAGCAATTGTCCAGGCTGCTGGATGATGTCACCGCGGACGGCTTCTGCTTTCGCGTCGACCTGCGCTTGCGGCCCTACGGCAATGCCGGTCGCGTCGCGTGGTCGTTTGCCGCGATGGAGCAGTACTTCCAGCGCGAAGGCCGCGACTGGGAGCGCTATGCCTGGCAGAAGGCGCGGCCGGTGGCAGGCGACATCGCGGCGGGGAATCGATTCCTGGAAACCCTGCGTCCGTTCGTCTATCGACGTTACCTGGATTACGGCGCGCTCGACGGCCTGCGCGCGATGAAGGCGGCGATCACCGCCGAGGTCGCGCGCAAGGAGCTGGCCGACGACATCAAGCGCGGTCCCGGCGGCATCCGCGAGATCGAGTTCCTGGCGCAGGTACTGCAATTGATCCGTGGCGGGCCCGAACCCGAGCTGCGCAAGCGCAGCCTGTTGTCCGCATTGCAGGCGCTGGAGCAGGCTGGCCACGTCGAACCACGCGACGCGGCGATGCTGGCCCGGGCCTACCGCCTGCTGCGCCGCGTCGAAAACCGGCTGCAGATGCTGCGTGACCGGCAGCAGCACGCCTTGCCCGAAGACGCGCTGGATCGTGCCCGCATCGCCCGCGGCCTGGGTTGCGACGACTGGGCCGCGCTGCGCGCCTCACTGGACGCGCATCGCGCAGGCGTCACCGAAGAATTCAACCGGCTGCTGGCGCCACGCCATGCGCGTGGCGAACGCGGGGCGCTGGCGCCGTACTGGCATGCGCTGCCCGATGCAGGCGATTGTTCGGTATTGGCTGACGCCGGCTTCGAGCATGCCAGCGCCGCCGACGCCAGCCTGCGCGACCTGGCGCGTACGCCTGCCTTGCGCACGCTCTCCGACGCAGCGCGCGCACGCCTGGACCGGGTGATGCCGGCGCTGCTGGACGCCGCCGCGCAAACGCACAACCCGGCAGCCACGCTCTATCGGTTGCTGCCCCTGGTCCACGCCATCCTGCGCCGGGCCAGTTACCTTGCCCTGCTGGACGAACAACCGCCCGCACTGCAACGCCTGGTCGATGTCCTTGCCCGCAGTGCCTTCCTGGGCGACCGCCTCGCCGCGCACCCGCTGCTGCTGGACGAATTGCTCGATGTGCGTATCAGCGGTCCGCTGCCGGGCCGCGAGGCCATGTTGCCGGCCTGCGAAACCGCACTGGCGCGCGACGACACCGAAGCCGTGCTGCAGGCACTCAACGAAGTGCGCCACGCATTGAGCTTTCGCATCGCATTGGCGACGCTTGACGGCCGCCAGGGTGCCCAGGACAGCGTACGGCAGCTGGCTTGGCTGGCCGATGCGGTCGTCGCCGTGGTGCTGAAGCTCGCGCAGCGCGAAATGGCGCAAGCGCATGGTTGCATCCAGGGCGCGCGGTTTGCGGTGGTCGGTTACGGCAGCCTGGGCGGGGAAGAGCTTGGGTTCGGTTCCGATCTGGACCTGGTGTTCCTGTACGCGGCCCAGGTCGACGCCCAGTCCGATGGCCGCCGACCGCTGGACACCTCGCGCTGGTTTGCGCGGCTGGCGCAAAAAGTGGTGGCGCTGCTGGATACCGTCACCGGCGCCGGCCGACTGTTCGAGGTCGACGTGCGCCTGCGGCCGGACGGCGCCAAGGGGTTGCTGGTGTCGCCGCTGCCGGGGTTTGCCGCCTACCAGCGCGAACGGGCGTGGACGTGGGAGCACCAGGCGCTGGTGCGCGCACGTTGTGTTGCCGGCGATGCGGACTTGTGCACGCAGTTCGAGACGGTGCGCAGGGAGGTCCTGGTGCGCGCGCGCGACCGCGACGTGCTGCACCACGATGTGCTCCAGATGCGTGCCCGCATGCGCGCGGAGCTCGACCGCAGCGCTCGCGGCGACACCGGCGTCGGCGGATTCGACCTCAAGCAAGGCGATGGCGGCCTGGTCGACCTGGAGTTCCTGGTGCAGTACCTGGTGTTGCGCGAAGCCCCGGCACACCCCGCGCTGTGCCGCGCACGCGACACGCCGGGCTTGCTTGAGGCTTTTGGCAAGGCGGGCATACTGGACGCGGATACCGTGTCGGACCTGCAGCAGGCGCACGCGGTGCTGCTGGATGCGGGCCTGCATTGCACGCTGGACCGCAGGCCAAGGGTGGTGCCGGAAACCGATGCCATCGGCAAGTGCGCGCGACGCGATCCGCGTTGCCACGAGGGCGCAGCAACTGGATTTCTCGTAGCCCGGCATGACTTGCCGGCATGTGGTGCCGGCATGTGCGGTGGCCGGCATGTAGTGGCCGGCAAGTCCTGGCAGCGGCTCCAGCCGCGAGCGCCTGTCCTGCTGCCGCGATTGCAGGCGCGCCCACGGGCGCGATGCAAATCCGCAATGCGATCGCGCCCCTGGGGCGCGCCTGCCGGGGGCGGAGGTCAGGACCAACGCTCGCCGATCAAGCCGATCCTACAAGTGCAGGCGCTCGCGTACCTCGGCGGCAACGCGCGCGGTTTCGCGCAGCGGCTCGACGTCGAACGCAGCCAGCGCATCATCCATCGCGCGGATGCGGCCGTGCTCATTGAGCGATGACAGGAATGCCGCGATCCGTCCACCGGCCCGCACCGGGTCGAACACGAACACCGGCACCGTGGTCGCGCACGCTTCCGACACCATGTTGACCGAGTCCGGCGTGCACACGATGCGGTCGGCCCAGGCCAGCAGCCCCGGGTAGGGGTTGGCGCCGTCGGTGTCGTCCAGCCACATCACGCCGGTGGCACCGGCATAGCGGCGTCGCAACGTGTCACGCATCGCGCGGGGCGTGCGCCGCGATGCCGTCAGCAACAGGCTGCCGCCGTCGCGGGCGAGGACCGCGTCGAGCCGTGCCAGCAGGCCATCGAGCGCGACATCGTCGAAGCGCACCTGCGCGCCTGGCCCACCGATCAAGACCGCGGTTCGCGGCCCCGGCAGTCGTTGCAGCGGCGCGAAATCGGCCCGCGCACGCGCCAGCCACAGGTCGTCGACCGGGTGCAGGCTGCCAAGCAGGGTGACCACGTTGGCACCACGCAGGCTGTCGTGCTCGGGCACGACCACCACGTCCCAGTGCCGCGGGGGGATCCGTGGGTCGAGGATCTGCACGGTCTTTGCGCCATGCCCGCCAAGCAACCGTGTCGCCAGGGCCGCCTGGCGCCCGCAACCGATGGCCAGCGCGGGAGGCTGCCGCAGTGCCGCCGAAAATCCCGCCCCGAATGACCTGGAAGCGCCGGGCCAACGCCGTGGCGCCAACCACCGCGCAAGCGTGCCCGGCCGCAGCGTCCATGGCTGGACCGGCGCCAGTCCCAGTGCCCCGGCCAGGGCCTCGGCCTGGCGGACATTGCCTGCTGCACCGTCGCTCAGCGTCCACGTCGCCGCTGAGGATGTGTCGTGCGATGGCGTGCCAGGCATGGGATCAGCGTGCGTTGATCGTTCCATGATTGCGACCAATACGTTGCGTGGACAGGGGATGTCGCAGGATGCAGGACACTCTACACTGACCCATCCGCCGTGAAGTGCCGGCAAATCCCAGACAGGACGCCTGATGCCCGATTCCCAGTTCAATCCCGATCTCGACCCGTCCGCGCTGGACCAGCTGTTCCGCAAGGCGCGCACCTACAACGCGTTCGACGGCGAAGTCAGCGATGCGCTGGTGCACAGGATCTACGAGCTGATGAAGTTCGGGCCCACCAGCGCCAACCAGACGCCGGCGCGCTTTGTGTTCCTCAAGTCCAGCCAGGCCAGGAAGAAACTCGAGCCGGCGCTGGATGAGGGCAACCGCGCCAAGACCATGGCCGCGCCGATGGTGGTCATCGTCGCCCACGACCTGGACTTCCACGAAAAGCTGCCTTACCTGTTTCCCCATACCGACGCCAAGTCGTGGTTCGAGGGCGACCTGGAAAAGCGCAAGGAGAACGCCTTCCGCAACGGTAGCCTGCAGGGCGCTTACTTCCTGATCGCGGCGCGTGCGCTGGGTCTCGATTGCGGGCCGATGACCGGCTTCGACCATGCGATGGTCGATGAGGTGTTCTTCAAGGGCACCGCGATCAAGTCGAATTTCCTGATCAATCTCGGGCATGGCGATCCGGCAAGCATCTTTCCGCGGTCGCCGCGGCTTGGGTTTGATGAGGCCTGCAGGATCGAGTAAGGCGCACGACAGACTTGGAAACCACCTGGCATGCGCAGGTGGTCGACCCTCACTCCCGCGCAGGCAGTGAATTCACCTCGACCAATATTCCCGCGCAGGCGATGATTCAGCCGAGCCGTCATTTTTTGCGCAGGCGATAATCCACCCTGGATCGTCATTCCCGCGCAGGCGGGAATCCAGATGACTTCGCTTTACTCCGCTCAGGATCAAACGCTTTCGCGCTGACGCGCGAGTTCATTTCTTTTGGAAAGGCTCAAAAGAAACGAACCAAAGAAAACGCCTATCCCCGACACGGCTCATCCGCGATCGGCAGTCGTATTGCGATTTTCGGACTCGCCTTTGCCGGCTACGCCGTCAAAGTCCGGCCCGCGCCGGCGCGCGGGCGTTCACCGGTGCGCGAGCCCATGGCTCGCAAGCCGCCCCGGCTCACCCTTGGCTCGGTCCGAAAACGGCGGGCATCCATGCCCGCCGCCCTACGGGTTGCCGCATGCTGCATGCGGTTGCCTTGATCTGCAGAGCAAAGCCAAAAGCCAAAAGCCAAAAGCCAAAAGCCAAAAGCCAAAAGCCAAAAGCCAAAAGCAAAAAGCCATGACGCCAAAACCATGGACTGGCTGTCATCCCCGCGCAGGCGGGGGTCCATGGACGCCAGGACCGAAGGCCGGAACGGTTCGCCTGTTTCACGATGGCGGCAAGACATCGCGTTTTATCCCGACAACCCGCTGGAGATTTCCATGCCACAGAACAACGCCCCACTTGCCCTCATGCACCGCCTTGCACTGGCCGCCGCGCTGTCGCTGCTGGCGGCAACCGCGATGGCAGCGCCGCTGACCTACAAGCTCGACCCCAACCACACCCAGGTGCTGGCGCGTTGGGAGCATTTCGGCTTCTCCCATCCCAGCGCCAATTTCGGCCAGGTCCAGGGCGCCCTGGTCTACGATGCCGACAATGTCGCCGCCTCCAGCGTCAAGGTCAGGTTGCCGCTGTCAGGCCTGGATACCTTCGTGCCGGCGCTGGACGAGCATCTGCGCGGCAAGGATTTCTTCGATGCCGGGCAGTATCCGGTGATCACCTTCGACAGCACCAGGGTCGTGGATGCAGGCGATGGCAAGCTCAAGGTGACCGGCGACCTGACCATCAAGGGCGTGACCAGGCCGGTGGTGCTGGACGTGACGTTGAACAAGGCTGCGGTGCACCCCATGAGCAAGCGACCCACGATTGGTTTCGATGCGACCGCCACCCTCAAGCGCAGCGATTTCGGCATCGACCAGTACGTGCCCAGCGTCAGCGACGAGATCACCCTGCGGATCACCACCGAGGCCAGCGTGCCGGCGCGCGAGACGCCGCAAGCGCCCGCTGCCGACTGACCCGCCCAGACATCGCACACCATCAGGACAGCGCCAATGGAGATCCTACGGACCGCGGCCGCACGCGGCGATACACGCACCGACTGGCTGGATAGTCGGCACGCGTTCTCGTTTGGCCAATACCATGACCGCGAGTGGATGGGTTTTGGTCCATTGCGCGTGTTCAACGAGGACCGGGTCGAACCCGGCGCCGGTTTTCCGCTCCATGGCCACGCCAACATGGAGATCCTCAGCTACGTGCTGTCGGGCGCGCTGGCGCATCGCGATGACAGCGGTAGCGACGGCGGCGGCAGCGATGGTGGCGATGGCCAGGGCGTGCTGCACGCGGGCCAGATGCAGTGGATGAGCGCCGGGCACGGGATCAACCACAGCGAGTTCAACGCCTCGCAGGTCGAACCGGTGCATTTCCTGCAGGTCTGGATCCAGCCTGATCGCGTCAATGCGCCGCCGGCACACGCCCAGCGCGCATTCGATCCGGCTGCGCGTCGCGGCCGGTGGGCGACGCTGGTGTCGCCCGACGGTGGCGATGGCAGCCTGCCGATCCGCCAACAGGCCTGGGTGCGTGGGGTGCAGCTGGGAGAAGGCGAATCGGTCGTTGCACCGCTCCGGCAACAGCGCCGGTACTGGCTGCACGTGGCCCAGGGCACGCTGGCTGTCGGCGGCCGCACGCTGGAAGCCGGGGACGCGCTTGGCGTTTGGGCCCAGGCCGGCGAGCTGGCGTTGACCGGGTCCGGCGGACAGCTGGCCGATGTACTGATGTTCGACTTGCCGGGCTGAAGCACACCCGGGCGGACGCCAACCTGCATCCGCCCGCAACCGTCACTCCATCAGCTTGGCCCAACCCTCCATGCCCTCGAGGTTGGACAATACGATCTTCACGCAGACCAGTAACGGCACGGCCAGCAGCAGCCCCACGATCCCCCACAGCCAGCCGAAGACCATCAGGGCCAGGATCAGTACCAGCGGCGACAGCCGCATCCTGGCGCCCAGCACGATCGGCGTGATCAGCTGTCCTTCCAGCGTGTGCAGTCCAAGGTAGATGCCGGCCGGCAGCAACGCCCGCCAGGTTTCGTCAAAGGCGACGAACCCCATCAGCAGCATGATCAACATCCCGATCAGCGGACCGACGTAAGGCGCGAAGTTGAGCACCGCCGCCATCGTGCCCCACAGCAGCGCTTCGTCCAGGGGCACGCCCAGCCAGAACAGTGCGCCTGCAAAGGCCAGGCCCAGGAGGAAATTGATGGCGCTGATGGTCAACACGTATCGCGACATCTCCCGCTCGATCGATTGCAGGATGCTGACGGTCAATTTCTTCTGCTGACGGCTGGGCAGCAAGGCCAGCGCGTGGCGTTGCAGGCTTTGGCCATAGACCATGAAGAAGAAAGTCAGCAATACCACCGCCAGTACCGAGGCGATCATCACGGGTGTCGCGGTGAGCGCCTTGTAGGGGTCGTTGACTTCGGTCTTGATGACTTTCTCCGGCCTTGCGGCCGCATCGCCGCCTGCGGCGCGGGCGATGTTCTCGGCAGCCTTGTTGGCTTCCTGCATCGGCTTCACCAGGTCGCGCATCTTTGGCGCGAGCTGGTGCATCTGCGCGGGCACCTGCCGGATCCATTCGCTGGCCGGCTCGTACACCATGCGTCCAAGCTGCACCGTGCACGCCAGCCCGACGAACAGGACCAACACTGCGGCGAGGAAGCGAGGCACCCATAGCCGTTGCAGCATCCGGATGGCGGGATTGCCGATCAGTGCGAAGAACACCGCCAGCAGCACCGGCAACAACAGCCCCTGCGCCGCCCATAGCGTGTAGGCAACGGCCAGGGTCGCCAGCACCATGATCGCGCTGGATGCGCGCGGCCGCGGCCTGGGCGGCCGATCCGCGGGTGGCGTCGGGGCAGGCAGCGGCGAAACGGCGTCGAGCGCCGTGCCCGGATCCCGCGGAGTCGTGTTCAATGCGGTTGCCTCAGGTTTCGTCGTGGCGCCGGTCGAGGCCGGTGGTTGCCGCAGGCCCCGGCGCGGCGGCACGCTCGCCCAGGCCGACCTGGGCAGCGGCTGCGTCGCGGCCCGCATTGGCTGTGCTGGCGCCGGATGCGGATGCGGATCGGCGTCGGGCTCGGGAGCCACGGCTTGCTTTGCGGTTTGCGCCGCGTCATCGGCACGACTGATGGCAAACAGGCTGGACACCGTGCTCAGCAGTCGCAGCGTCGACGTGGCGCCGACGTGTCGCGCTGGCTGGGCACGCCCCAGCAGGAAGCCCGAAACCACGCCTGCAACGACGATCCGCCCGGGCGTCCAGGCCTTGCGCCAGGTGGACTTGAACTGGCGCCAGTCGGCCGCGCCCTCGCGCTCTCGCGCTTCCAGGGCAGCTTCGGCCTGGGTGACTTTTTCGATCAGGGCTTCAAAACTCATGTGGCTGCTTCCGGTAGCTGCATCGCGGTAACGGGGCTGGCATGCGGGCCTCGCCGGACAGCCCCGTCATGCGAGCTGCGTGATCCCCGCTCACTCATGGCGGCGTGACGTCCACGCCCATGCCTTTCTTCACGGGCTTGTCCTGCGTGGCCTTGGAAAACGCTTCGGCCGATTCGTTGCTCGACTGCTGCGATGCGGAGTCGGCAATCAATCCGGCCAGTTCGCCGATGCCCAGTCGTGACAATTGCCGACGCGTTGCCTTCATCCGGGTGTATTCGAAGTAGCGCGTCGCCCACCAGCAGGCCAACGCGGTGGCCACCAGGCTCAATGCCGCGGTGAGCAGCAAGGACCAGGTCCAGGTCAGTCCGGCGTGGCGCGACAAGTAGGTGATCAGGGCCGCCATCAACAACAGCCAGGCCGATGCGCCAAAGGCGATGGCCGCGCCCGTCAATGCCAGCGTGCGGCCAAAGGCGCTGCGTGCCAGCGAAACGTCGGCCGAGACCAGGATGCGCAGCGCGCTGGCCGCTTCCTTGCCTGCCCCCAGCGTGGCCCCGCCGGTGGCGCGGAGCTCACGCAGTGCCTCCAGCAGGTCCGGCGCGTCCGCCGCACCGGAATTGCCTGGATGGTCGCCTGGGTGATCGCTGGGGTGATCGCCTTCCGGCGAATCGGCCTTCATCGACAGGATTACTTGTCGCTGCTGCGGGCGAGCTTGGCCAGGATCCAGCCAGCTGCCAGTGCCGCGCCGAACGAGGCCAGCGGGCGCTCGCGGATCAGGTCCGAGGCGCTTTCGATCAGGTCGCGGCCCTTGTCCATCAGCGCATCGACCTGCTCGCCGCCCGCGTCGCGCAGGTGCTCGGCGGCGGCGATGCCGGCCAGGGCGCTGTCGGCCAGGTCGGACTTCAGCTGCGCCTTGCCCAGGCGCGCTTCGTCGCCGGCGGCACTGGCCGCGCCCTTGATGGCGCTGCCGGCGTGGCCAGCGGCATCCTTGAGGTGGCTCCCGGCTTCGCCGAGGTTGGATTTGACGTTTTCAGAGGCGGTGGGGCTCATGTCGATCTCCTTGGTGGGTGCACGGCTGGGGGAAAGCCGCAGTCGCCCACCAAGATACGACGATCGATGTCGTGACGCCGTTACGGTCGCGGCAGCCCGCTACTGCATCGGCAGGTCGCCCTGTCGGTTGCCGCGCACGATCCGCAGCACCAGTCGCGCGGGCGGATCATCGAACGCCAGGCGGAAACTGGGCAGGTCGTCGAAGCGGCCGCTGTTGGAGGCGATCACCACATCCCCCTGCTGCAGGCGGTTCTGCGCTGCACGGCTGCCGCGTGCGACGCTCTCGACCAGGACGCCACCGACCCCGGACTGGCGCAGATGCTCGGGAAGCTCGGCGAAGCTGGCCCCCGACAACCGGGGATCCAGGCTGGCGCCGGGCAAGGCGTGCGGTTGCTCGTGCAGCGTCGTGGTCAGCTTTAGCGGCTTGCCGTCGCGGCGCACGTCCAGCACCACCTTGGCGCCGACGTTCTGCAGGCCTTCGAAGTTGCGCAAGGTGTCGCGGTCGTCGATGCGCTGGCCATTTGCAGCCACGATCACGTCGCGCGGCTTGAGCCCGGCCGCGGCCGCGGCCGAGTCCGGATAGACGCGCGTCACCACGGCGCCGCGCGCGGCATCCAGTCCCAGGCCGTCGGCCAGGCGCGCGTCCAGGTCCTGGGTGTCGATGCCCAGCGTGCCACGCTTGACCACGCCGCCGTTGTCCAGCAACTGCTGCATCACGTTGCTGGCCAGGTTGGACGGGATCGCAAAGCCAAGGCCGATGTTGCCGGCCATCGAGCCGCGCGGGTTGAAGCTGGCGGTGTTGATGCCCACCAGCTGTCCCTGCAGGTTGACCAGCGCGCCGCCGGAGTTACCCGGATTGATCGAGGCGTCGGTCTGGATGAAGTTCTGGAAGCCCAGCCCGCGCAGCCCGCTACGGCCGACCGCAGAGACGATGCCCGAGGTCACCGTCTGGCCGATGCCAAACGGATTGCCCACCGCCACCACGAAATCGCCGACCTGCAATTTGCTGCTGTCGGCCAGCGGGATCTGGGCCAACGGGGTGTCCCTGGGCACCGGGATGCGCATCAGTGCGACATCGGTATCGGGGTCGGAGCCGATGAACTCGGCTTTCATCGTGCGACCGTCGGCCAGGGTCACCGACACTTCGTCGGCTCCTTCGATCACATGGTGGTTGGTCAGGATCAGGCCTTGCGCGGCATTGACGATCACGCCCGAGCCCAGCGACTGGCTGATCCGGTCCTGGCTCAGCTGCGGAAACATCCGCTGGAACACCGGGTCGCTGCCAAACGGACTCACCCGCACGTGCTGCTGGCTGTGCACGCTGACGACGGCCGGCATGATCTGCTTGAGCATCGGCGCAAGCGACGGCAACGCCTGACCCGCCACCGTGCTGGGCAACGCGGCCGTGGAGGGGATGGCGGCCGCGGCTTGCGGCGCGGAGGCGGGCGCCTGGGCTTGCGCGGGCGCTCCCAGGGACTGTTGCATCGTGATCGCGGCAAATCCGCCAAACGCGGCGGCCGCGACCAGCGCGAGCACCACGGCGAAGTGTCGGGCGCGGGTGGCGCCAGGAGTTGGACCACGGGAACCGGGTTTGGAATCGGAGCGCATCTCGGGACTCATCGGGAGGAGCAGGTGGCAAGGACGCGGTTGCATGGGGTCCGACCCCGGCTGCCTGGCCAGGCTCCATCGAGCCCCGGCACCGCGGACTGTCCATTTTGGACCATGTCGGGTCAGACCGCCGTTGCGCGGTTCAGTTTCCATGCCGCGTATTTAATCTGGCGTTAACCCACCGACTCGGGTGCCGCGCCCGGAGCGGCCGCTTCGATACGGGCGCTTCAAAGGCGCTCCTGCCATGGTCGCCAGGTCCGCACCCCCGCGACCTGGCCAGGCAACAAAGGCCGGGGCGGGGCCAGGAAAACCCCTGGGCGAGCCCTCCGGATGGCCCCGCGCAGACCGCTGTTGCAGCCTCTCGGAGGGGTGATCGTCCCGCTCGGCACGAGGCCCCCGAAACGGTTGACACCATCCGCGCCCACGCGTAGCTTGGACTCCCGCATCCCACTACATATTGGGGTCGGCGGTGCAGGCAAAACCCAAGCATTGGGGTTCATGCCAAGGCATACCGGCGCAACAGGGGCGGCCCATGAGTACGGACATGGTTGGAAAACCAGCCGGGAAAAGCAGCAGTCACGCGGCAAACCGCGACACGCAGGGCGTGATCGCGGGCCTGTCGTGCGACGGCATGGGCCTGGATCCCGCACCCGCTGACACGGACGTGGCGACAGGCGGCAAGTAACGAGCGGCAACAGGCAACACCAGCCAAGACCACCACACAAGAACAATGGATCGCGGGGCAACCGCGGCCCGCAAGTCCCAGGGAGAGACGACAGGCATGAGCACGGCACGCCTAGAGGCGGTTCGCAACACCAGCGCGGCCCACAGCAGTGAGGACACGCAGGACATCCCGATGCAGCCCGCATCGGCCGACATCTGGGACAAGAAGTACCGCCTCAAGACCAAGGCCGGCGACGCCGTGGACCCGGACATCGACGGCACCTACCAGCGCGTCGCCCGCGCCCTGGCCGATGCCGAGCCCACGCCCGAGCTGCGCGAGACCTGGAACGAGCGCTTCGTCTGGGCGCTGCGCCGCGGGGCGATCCCCGCCGGCCGCATCACCTCCAACGCCGGCGCGCTGGCCCACAAGCCGGCCACGTCGACCATCAACTGCACCGTGTCGGGCACCATCATCGACTCGATGGACGGCATCCTGGACAAGGTCCACGAGGCCGGCCTGACCCTGAAGGCCGGCTGCGGCATCGGCTACGAGTTCAGCACCCTGCGCCCCAAGGGCGCGTTCGTCGCCGGCGCCGGTGCCTATACCTCCGGCCCGATGTCGTTCATGGATATCTACGACAAGATGTGTTTCACCGTCTCGTCCGCCGGTGGCCGCCGCGGCGCGCAGATGGGCACGTTCGACGTCAGCCATCCCGACGTCAAGGACTTCATCCGCGCCAAGCGCGAGGACGGCCGCCTGCGCCAGTTCAACCTGTCGCTGCTGATCACCGACGGTTTCATGGACGCCGTCGCCGACGATGCCGACTGGCCGCTGGTATTCCCGATCAACGCCAAGGAAAAGGGCGACGTCGACCTGGACGATGCCAATGCCATCGTCTGGCGCGAATGGTCGCAGCACAAGAACTACGTCGTCCGCGACGACGGCCTGGTCGCGTGCAAGGTGTACGGCCACATCAAGGCCAGGCACCTGTGGGACATGATCATGGTGTCCACCTACGACTACGCCGAGCCGGGCTTCATCCTGATCGACCGCGTCAACGAGATGAACAACAACTGGTGGTGCGAAAACATCCGCGCCACCAACCCCTGCGGCGAGCAGCCGCTGCCGCCCTACGGCGCCTGCCTGCTGGGCTCGGTCAACCTGACCAAGTTCGTGCGCGACCCGTTTACCGACAAGGCCCGCTTCGACTGGGACGAGTACCGCGAAGTCGTGCACGTGTTCACCCGCATGCTGGACAACGTGGTCGAGATCAACGGCCTGCCGTTGCAGCAGCAGCGCGACGAGATCGAGCGCAAGCGCCGCCACGGCATGGGTTTCCTGGGCCTGGGCAGCACGCTGACCATGCTCAAGATGCAGTACGGCAGCGACAAGTCCTGCGAGTTCACCGAGCGCGTCGCGCGCGAGATGGCCATCGCCGGCTGGCAAACCGCGCTTGAGCTGGCGCAGGAAAAAGGCCCGGCGCCGGTGATGGAAGAGCGCTTCGAAGTCACCGCCGAAATGCTGCGCAAGCGCCCGGAAATGGCAAAGGACGGCTGGAAGCTTGGGCAGCAGGTCCCGGGCAAGGTGCTGCATGCGCGCTACAGCCGTTACATGCAGCAGATCGCCACGGTCGCCCCCGAGCTGGTCGAGGCCCTGGCCGAGACCGGCGCGCGCTTCACCCACCACAGCTCGATCGCGCCCACCGGCACCATCTCGCTGTCGCTGGCCAACAACGCCTCCAACGGCATCGAGCCGTCGTTTGCCCACCACTACAGCCGCAACATCATCCGCGAAGGCAAGAAGTCCAAGGAAAAGGTCGACGTGTTCTCGTTCGAGCTGCTCGCCTACCGCCACCTGGTCAACCCGGGCGCGATGCCGTTCAGCGACGACGACGCCACCCGGTTGCCCGACTACTTCATCGCCGCCGACGACGTCAGCCCCAAGCAGCACGTCGACGTCCAGGCCGCCGCGCAGAAGTGGGTCGACAGCTCGATCTCCAAGACCGCCAACGTCCCGACGGACTACCCGTACGAAGACTTCAAGGACATCTACACCTACGCCCACGCCAAGGGGCTGAAGGGTTGCACCACGTTCCGCTTCAACCCGGCCGCCTTCCAGGGCGTGCTGGTCAAGGAGTCGGACCTGGCCAACACCACCTACCGTTTCGAGCTGGAAGACGGCGACGTGGTCGAGGTCGCCGGCAACGAGCAGATCGAATACGACGGCGAAATGCACACCGCCGCCAACCTGTTCGACGCCCTCAAAGAAGGCTATTACGGCAAGTTCTAAAGCTCTTCCCCCTCCCTTTCGCGAAGCGAAGGGGAGGGCCGGGGAGGGGTGCCCTTGCTCTTGCTTCGCCCCCCGGCCACGCAACACAACATTGCACAAACATCACCCGCTTCGCGCTACATTCCTGCCGCGGGCAACCGGCCCGTCATGCGAGAGCATCGAGACATCCCATGAGGACATCCCATGAGTAACGGTAACGGAGTGACGGCCACCCTTTCCAAGGCAGCCGAGAACGTCAAGGACACGGCCAGCAACCTGGGCAGCGCTGCGATCTCCACCGCAAGCGGTGCCGTCGCCTCGGTGCGCAAGCGCGCGACCAAGGCACGCAAGGCCGCCGCAAAGACCACGGCCAACGTCGAAAAGGCCGTCAAGAAGCGCACGGCCAAGGTCGAGAAGGCCGTCAAGAAGCGCGTGACCAGCACCAAGAAGTCCCTGGCCGCCACCAGCGCCGCCGCAAAAAAGGAAGCCGCGGCACTCAAGCGCAAGGGCGTCGGCAAGAAGACCGCTGCCAAGAAGGCGACCAGGAAGAAGGCAGCCAAGAAGACGACAGCACGCAAGGCAACGGTGCGCAAGACAGCCGCCAGGAAGAAGCCGGCAACGAAGTCCGTGCGCAAGGTTGCGAAGAAGTCGACGGCACGCAAGTCGACTGCACGCAAGTCGACCGCACGCAAGTCGACGGCCAAGAAGGCAGCGCGCAAGACCACCGCCAGCAAGGCCGTACGCAAGTCGCCCGCGCGCAAGACCACCGCCAAGCGCGCCGCGGCCGCCAAGAAGACCGCCGCCAAGCGCAACGTCAAGGCAAGCAAGACCGCCGCCAGGAAGTCCGTGCGCAAGGCCGCCAAGGCGACCAGGCAGGCGACGGCTTCCACCCGCATCCGCAGCGCCGCGGTCAAGAAGTCCGCATCGCGCTCGGCCGCTGGTAAAAAGGCTGCTGCTACCCGCGCTCGTCGAGCCAAGTAACCACGACGCAACACCCTGTCGCCGTGTCCTTCGCGGCGCGGCGGCAGGATTCGAAATCGTCATCCCCGCGCAAGCGGGAATCCAGCGACGTTGATGTCCAGTAGAGCCAGAGTCGTCGAGCCGGAGTCGTAGAGCCAGAGTCACCAACAGCACCAAAGTCCCTGGATTCCCGCCTGCGCGGGAATGACGGGCAAAAGCAACACCAGCGTTCAACCAGCAATGTCCCCAACACGCGCAGCAACGCCACAACCAGCACACGCATCAGGATCCGCAATGGCCATCAAGATCGAAAAGAAAATCAAGGGCTACACCGTCGTCACCGCCGAGGACCAGGCGCGCGAAACCGCGCAGGCCGACGCCCGGGCCGTCGACCGTGCCAAGGCCGAGCGCGAGCTGGCCAACGCCAACGTCATCCAGATGCACGAGCGCATCGAGCGCCCGGAAGTGCTGATCGGCTCCACCTACAAGATCAAGTCGCCATTGGTCGAGCACGCCATGTACGTGACCATCAACGACATCGTGCTCAACGCCGGCACCGAGCACGAGCAGCGCCGCCCGTTCGAGGTCTTCATCAACTGCAAGTCGATGGAGCACTTCCAGTGGATCGTCGCGCTGACCCGCATCATGTCCGCCGTGTTCCGCAAGGGCGGCGACGTCACCTTCCTGGTCGAGGAAATGAAGGCCGTGTTCGACCCCAAGGGCGGCTACTTCAAGGCCGGCGGCGTCTACATGCCCTCGCTGGTCGCCGAGCTCGGCAGCATCGTCGAGGACCACCTCAAGTCGATCGGCATGCTCCACGACCCCGAGATGAGCCCCGAAAAGCGCGCGCTGATCGCCGAGAAGCGCCGCGCCTTCGAAGAACGCTCAAAAAAAAACGCTGAAGTAAGCCCGCCCGATACCAGCAGCCGGGAGCTGTTCCCGGAAATCAGGATTGCCGAAGAGCCGCGCGACGAAGACGTCACCGTGACCGGCGACGGCGCTGCGTTTCCGCCTTCGGCCAGCATGTGCCACAAGTGCAGCACCAAGGCCGTCATATTGATGGACGGGTGTGCGACCTGTCTGAATTGTGGGTTTGTTTGAATTGTGGGTATTCGAAGTGCGGGTGATCCCATGAGTGCAAGGTCGCAATCGTGCCAGCACACTTCATTTCTCTAAAGTTTTCGAACTACAAAGCGTTTGGCTCCTATTGGTAACGCTTGCTGAATTCAACATCCTTGTTGGCGCAAATAATGCCGGCAAGTCGACCGTAATTGGCGCTTTTAGGATTCTGGCTGAAGGCATTAGGAGGGCCAACGCACGACGTGCAGAGTACAGCGACTCTCCAACGATAAGAGGTTGGTGTTATCGCGTCAGCCTTCGCGATCTGCCAGTTCTCAACAGAGAACATTTTCACCAATTATGACGATAGTCGGCCGGCTATGGTCGAATTTAAGCTGTCAAACGGAAATATCCTAAAGCTTATTTTTCCAGAACAAGATTCATGCTATCTAACCTGTGAAACGGGTGGCAGGCAAATACAAACGCCAGGTGAATTTAAGCGCGCATTTGACGCCCCCAGTAAGTTTTGTTCCCGTTCTGGGACCTGTTGAGCACGATGAAGAGTTAAATCTCGAAGAGACAGCGCGCCGAGCGCTTCTAACACACCGAGCATCCCGAAATTTCAGGAATATTTGGCATCATTTTCCAGAAGGTTTTGATAGTTTCCGAGGCCTTATTCAAGAGACTTGGCCGGGTATGGACATCGAATTGCCTGAGCTAAGTAGGGATAACGATTCAGCAAAATTGCATATGTTTTGTCCTGAGGATAGGTATCCGAGAGAATTATTCTGGGCAGGTTTTGGATTTCAAGTTTGGTGCCAGATGCTGACTTTCATTTCGAAGGCGCCGGCTGGTTCTCTTCTAATTATTGATGAGCCAGATATATACCTTCACTCTGATCTTCAACGCCAGCTCGTACATCTTCTCCGTGCAAGGCCAGGGGATGTATTGATTGCTACCCATTCGACAGAAATACTGGCGGAAGCAGAGTCAGGTGAAATTGTTGTTCTTAACAAGCGTCATAGAACAGCGCAGCGAGTTCAAAATCCGACTCAGCTTCAATCCTTGTTCGGAAGTCTTGGCTCGAGCCTTAATCCCACGATCACCCAGCTTGCGAAAACAAAAAAGGTTCTCTTTGTTGAGGGTGATGACTTTAGCCTTCTGTCAGCGTTTGCGCGGAAAATCGGTCATACGGCAATAGCGAACAGATCGGCTTTTGCGGTGGTGCCCGCGAACGGTTTCAAACCCTCAAGAGTTTCCGATTTCTCAGAGGGTATGGAGACTACGCTCGGCGTGGCAATAGAGCGCGCAGTTATCTTCGATCGAGATTTCCGTTCATCCACGACGGTTGAATCGCTTGTCGCAGAGTTCTCTCGCAGCTGCAGTTATGTACACATACATGACAGAAAGGAACTAGAAAACTTTCTGTTAATTCCTAGCGCAATCGAACGATCAATTCGTGCGCGGATTCAGGTCAAACGTGAAAGAGGAGGGATCGTTCGCGAGTTTGATTGGGATATTACAGACAAGCTCACTGAGATCACCGAAGAAATGAAGAGTGATGTCTTTGGTCAATATAATGCGAACGGTGTAAAGGAGTATCGTGAGGCTAATCCTGGCGTTGATGTAGCCACTATCTCTGCAAACGTACACAGGGAACTTGAGCGGCGCTGGTCCAACTTTGAGGAGCGTCTAAAAGTCGTGCCGGGCAAGCGTTTGCTAACAGATCTAAATACTCGACTGCAGGATGAGTTCGGCGTCACCGTTACAACTAGTGCGATTGTGTCCGCAATGCATGTTGGTGAAATACCGGGTGAGATGACCGAGCTAATGGCGGGACTCGCTGAATTTGCACGTTAGCCAGCGTAGCCAGCGTAGCCCGGGTATTCGCAGCAAGAGTAGCCCGGGTAAGCGCAGCGCACCCGGGGGCTTTCCGGAATGTAACGACGATCGATAAACGGGGTCAGGTTCACTTACTGCCGAGAGTCAATATGAAGCTCGGAGCGATGCTCTCCTTGGTTGTGATGGCGTGTTTTTTATCGGGTTGGGTACATGCCGCGGCCCCCGAGCAAGCGCCGCAGACCTTCGTCTTTGTCGGAGAGCTGGTCTCGGTGCAGGAAATCCCGATACCGCCCTGTCCCATGGGGCTGGACGGCAAGACGCGGGTCGTCTGTATTCAGGTGGATGTCCTTTTCCGGGCCCGTTACCGCGTGCTGCAGCGCTTGAAGGGCGATTACGTGGGCTCCACTATCACCTTCACCGTTGCCGATCACTATGGCTTTCCGGATTTCGCGAAATTCCAGAATGGCCTGCTCTTCGTGGTCCTGGATCCGGATGAACCTTACTTGCTGAGGTACCGAGGCTATCCCGTCCACCACACAGCGGATAGTGACTGGGCATTTTGCGGCGATCCGTCCAATCCCGATGAGGGCAAGCCATCCTTGGCCAGTGTGCGTCCGATGCGCTTCGCGCTAGATGCTGGCATTGCTGCAGATCGCAGCGAGTCGGGCATTCGCGAGGAATTCCGAGCAATCGATTTCGACATCGATGACGGGCAAATCCGATGCAAGCGGGGCGTCCTTCTGGATGACCTGTACGACTATGTTGATCAACGCATCCATGGGCAAACGTAGATTGGTTCACTTACCGCTGCGATTAAAACGTAGCCAGCGTAGCCCGGGTAAGCGCAGCGCACCCGGGGCTTTCAAGAATGTAACGGCACCCCGGGTGCGGCCTGCGGCCTTACCCGGGCTACGGGTCTTTTGACGCGTCCGGGCGGCATTGCCTGCTGAAGAAAGGGGTCAGGTACATTTATCCCTTAGGCGCAAGAGCTTCAGCCTGACGGCGGGTGACTTTTGTTACGGCAAAAGTCACCAAAACCACCTGCCCCGGACACGCGCCGCCTGCGACGGTCCCCTGCGCCCAAACTCGCTCCGCTACGCTGCGCTCAGACATGGGCGGCCTTTCCGGCCGCTCCGGCCTCCGGTGCTCGGCGCGCTTTACGGCGCAGGAGCAACTGCGTGATGCTTGTGGGTACTGGGTGCTGGAGACACGTATGAGGGATGAGTTGACCGCCATTCTGGATGCGTCGACGGCTTTCCATGCCGACCTTGCGCCCCTTTGGGAGGAGGTCGGTGACCCTGGGTCGAAACGCGACCTTGTGGTGATCGGGTTCTGCCGCATCGTGCGTACGCATGTGATCAGTCAGCAAATGCTGCTTTACGCGGGCATGGATGTCAGTGCGATGACCTTGGTGCGGCCCTCCTACGAAGCGCTCGTGCGCGCTATCTGGTGTGCGAAAGGCGCGAGCGACGACTGGATCGAAAAATTCTTGAGTCCCCCTGCGCCCGATGCCACAAAGGACGCGGAGAAAGTGAAGGGTCCGTTTGTGGGCACGATGCTCAAGACAATTTCCGAGCACCATCCTGCATGGATTCATCAGGAACTATCGCAGCTTAAAGCACGGACATGGAAGACAATGCATTCCTATGTCCATGGCGGGATTCACGCCGTCATTCAGTCGGTATCTCCCGCGGAAGACGCCCAAATGCGTGCTGTCGTCTTGAACGGAAATGGCATGGCCATACTGGCAACGAATCTGATTCCATGACTGCTGGAATGCCTTCACCGATGCTTGAAGATTTCCAGCGAAAGCATGCGCATTGCCTGCCCCATTAGCCGAAAATTGATCAGGGAATCTAAGGGGACGGGGTTAATTAAGCCGGCGTCATCAAGTCGAGTGGGGGCTGCCCCTGGACATCCCGTGCAAGGCGCTCAGTGCGTTACGGCCCCGGCATGTCGATCCGCGGCGGGCTGGATCGTTATCTATCTGTCGGACCCGCGGGTCCGGCGCGTACCGAACATCCCAGCCGAAGAAAGGTGTCAGGGACATTTAGCTCCCCATCGCTCCAGGTGATGTGTCGGCGCGCTTTACGGCGTATCACGCCACCTGCCTCCATGCTGGGTCAGGGAAGCGGAAAGAGATTGGGGAGCATGCCAACCCACGGATCTCGGGCTGACGCATATGCAGGACCCGTTATGCTTCCCCCGGCACCATTTCATCCAGGCGCGGATCCGGTCCCGGGAGGTTCCGATGCAGCAAATTCCCGTTCAAGTCGAGATCAAGGATTATGAAGCGCACAGCATGATGCCGCCGCACGCGCACGACGGCTATTACCTCTGCCATGTCGACCGCGGCTGCCTGCTGGATACGACCCGCGCGGGCACGCGCCGGATTTCGGCCACGGCCAGCTTCCTGCGTCGGCCGGGGGAGCGACACAGCAACCGGTTCGGGTCGGTGGGGACGCGGTGCACCATCGTCCGTTTCGAGGACGACTGGCTGCATGCCTGCGGCGTCGACCTGGGCATGGCGACGCAGGATCGCGCACCCGCAAGTGCCGAGGTCGATCGACTGGCCTCGTTGTGCAAGGAGAACAGCGCGAGCCCGGTCGGCACGATCCTGCTTCAGGCGGCCACCCTCGAGTTGCTTGCCGGGCTCCTGTCCGTGCCGATCTCCGGCATGGACGCATGCCGTGATGTCTATCGGGAGGTCATCTCGGCGGCCGCGCACGATACCGGGATACTGCGCGATGCGGGCAAGTGGCTCGAACGCACGGGGCTTTCGCGCCGGGCACTCGACAAGACGCTGCGATGCCGCCAGGGACTATCTTTCTCCCAGTTCCTCAGGCGTGAGCGGCTGCGCCACGCGATGCGCCGGATCCGCGAATTCGAAAGACACGCTGGCATGCATCGCGCAGGAGAGCGGATTCTCCGACCAGGCGCACATGACCCGCGAAATCAAGCGGTTCTGCGGCGCCACGCCGGGCCGGATGCGTCGTGTTCAATCCAGGCGGAATATTCAAGACTGAGCCGGCGGGCCGGGGCAAGGTCGCAATGGGCTGCGCCTCGCAAGGAGGATCGGAAATGCGTCGCTACGGGGTCTTGTTTGCATTCTTGCTGGCGTGCGGGCATGCCGCTGGTGCCGAAATCACGGTCACGAATGGCGGTCTTCGGCTCAAGGCCGACCTGTTGCTCCCCGACGAGTCGGTGTGTGCGAAGTGCCCGCTCCTGGTGATCGCGCAAGGCTCCGGCATGAGTTCTCGGGAGACCCCTGGACCAAGGCGTGGGCCGAGAGCCTGGTCGCAACGGCATCGCGGCGATTCATCCGGACAAACGGGGCTCCGGGAAAAGCGATGGTGATGGCGGACAGCCGGGATCGAAGATCTGGCATCGGACGTATCGGCGTTCGTCCATTTCGCGTCCGACCAGCCGCGAATCGACCGCGATCGGATTGGAGTGATCGGATTCAGCCAAGGTGGGGACGTGGTGCCGGTCGCGGCGGCACGGAACGGGAAGATACGATTTGTCGTCAGCGTGTCCGGTTCGGTGGTTCCGCTTGCCGAGCAGATGCTGGACGAGCTGCTCATCGATGCCA
>CAVVFI010000015.1:0-126930 GCA_963747445.1 uncultured Gammaproteobacteria bacterium | reverse complement strand
CTCCCACAGGAGCGCGCGCCAATATTCATTTCGATTTGCTTGCAGCAAGGAGCAGTTTGGCGCCGATTCCTGGAACGTCGATCTTCCACTCGCAAGCCCCCTTGTCCGGGGGCAAGCTTCCTTCCCAAGAGGCGCGGCGACAGCCGCGAGGATGCAGGCACTGGCCGGGGCCCGGAGCCTGCAGTGCAGATTTTGTGTTTCTCATGACCTGCAAACTCATGACCTGCAAACTCATGGCCTGCAAAAAAGCCTGGCCTCAAAAAAGGCGGCGCATAAAAAAGCCCCGCAAGCCAGGGGGAGGCGTTGCGGGGCCGGGGAGGGGAACCTGGGGAGGGGTTCCGCTCCGGATCACTCCAGGGGAGGGAGGTGATCAGCGACAGACCTTGCATCTGTCGCGAAGTATCTGACCATTCCGGGCATGGATGGTTCGTGAAGATTCCCGTTAATAATTCGTTGGATTCAGGACGGATTCATTCGCCCGGCACGGCAACCTCCGCAAGCCTCGTTTGCAAGGCCCCAGCGTCGGTCAGTGCGCCTGGTCCCAGTCGCTTCCCACCCCGGTATCGACCACCAGTGGCACGCGTAGCTGGGCCGCCGCCGCCATCCGCGCAGGAACTTCCTTTCGCAGGGTGTCCATGAAGCCTTCGTCGGCTTCGAATACCAGCTCATCGTGCACCTGCATGACCATCAGGGCCCGGTCCCGATACGGCGCCAGCCAGGTGTCGATATCGGCCATGGCGCGCTTGATGATGTCGGCCGCGGTGCCCTGCATCGGGGCGTTGATCGCGGCCCGCTCGGCGCCGGCCCGCAAGCCCTGGTTGCGGGCCTGGATGTTGTCCAGGTAGAGGCGGCGGCCGAAGACGGTTTCGACATAGCCACGCTCCCTGGCCTGCTGCCGGGTCGCGTCCATGAACTCGCGTACGCCGGGGTAGCGGGCGAAGTACAGGCCGATGTAGTCCTGGGCCTCGCCACGGGCGACCCCCAGCTGCTTGGCCAGTCCAAACGCGCTCATCCCGTACATCAGGCCGAAGTTGATTGCCTTGGCGGCGCGGCGTTCGTTGGGTTCCACCGCCTCGAGCGGCTTGCCGAAGACCTCGGCCGCGGTGGCGCGATGGATGTCGGCCCCGGATTCAAACGCCCTGAGCAAGGCCGGATCCTGCGACAGGTGCGCCATGATCCGCAGCTCGATCTGCGAGTAGTCGCAGGCCATGATCCTGCGACCTTCGGGTGCGATGAAGGCCTTGCGGATGCGGCGGCCGTCCTCGCTGCGGATCGGGATGTTCTGCAGGTTGGGGTCCGACGATGCCAACCGACCGGTCGCCGCACCCGCCTGGTGGTAGCTGGTATGCACGCGACCGGTGTCGGGGTTGATGATCTCGGGCAGCTTGTCGGTGTAGGTGCTGCGCAGCTTGGCCAGCTGGCGGTAGTCCAGCACCACGCGCGGCAAGGCATGCTGGTCGGCGATCGCCTCGAGCGCTTCCTCGTTGGTGGATGGCTGGCCCTTGGGCGTCTTCACCACGGCGGGCAACTTGAGTTCGTCGAACAACAATGCGCACAGCTGCTTGGGTGAATCGAGGTTGAAGGTCCGCCCGGCCAGCGCCGTGGCCTGTTGCTGCAGCGCCAGCATGCGCTTGCCCAGGTCATTGGACTGCCGGCGCAACTCGTCGCCGTCGATCAGCACGCCGTTGGATTCGATACGCTCGAGCACCGCCACCAGCGGCATCTCGATGTCCCGGTAGACGCTTTCCAACGCGGGCACCGCAGCCAGCCTGGGTGCCAGTTCCCGATGCAGCCGCAGGGTGACGTCGGCGTCTTCGGCGGCGTAGCGGGTGGCGTCGTCCAGCGCGACCTGCGAGAACAGGATCTGCTTGACCCCCTTGCCGGCAACGTCGGCGAACTTGATCGTCTTGTAGCCCAGGTAGCGCATCGCCAGCGAGTCCATGTCGTGGCGGGTGGCAGTGGCGTTGTAGACGAAGCTCTCGAGCATGGTGTCGTCGGCGTACCCGGCCACGTCGATGCCGTGGCGGCGCAGCACGTGCAGGTCGTACTTGCCGTGCTGGCCGACCTTGCGCTTGTCCGCGTCGGTGAACAGCGGGCGCAATGCGTCCAGCACCTCCTCCCGCGGCAACTGCGTCGGCACGCCCGGGTACGCATGCGCCACCGGGATGTAGGCCGCCGAGCCGGGCTCGACCGCCAGGCTGATGCCGACCAGGTTGGCGCGCATCGGGTCGAGCGCATCGGTCTCGGTGTCGAAGGCGAACGCGGCGGCTTGTTGGCACTTCGCGATCCAGGCGTCCAGCCGCCCGCGCTCCAGCACCAGTTCGTAGTCGCCGGCCGCCGACAGCGCTGCATCGGGCTCCTGGTCTGGGGCCTTGTTCGAGCGGGCGTAACCTGCCTCGGTACCGCGCACGCCCGTATTGCCCGATGCCCCGGAAGCTGCGGCCTCGCCATCGAGTTCGCGCAGCGCCTGCGAAAACCCGTAGCGCGTGTAGAGCGCGCGCAACGTCTCGGTGTCGGGTTCGCGCAGTGTCAGTGCGCTGGCCGGCGACTCCAGCGCGACGTCGGTCTTGATCGTCACCAACTGGCGGTTGAGCGGCAACCGATCCAGTGCCGCCCGCAGGTTGTCGCCGACCTTGCCCTTGATCTCGCCCGCGCTGGCAGCAGCCATGACGCCGTCCAGGTCCCGGTGCGCCATCAACCACTTGGCCGCGGTCTTGGGGCCGCACTTGTCCACGCCGGGGACGTTGTCGATGGCGTCGCCCATCAATGCCAACAGGTCGACGATCTGCGCGGCGCGCACGCCGAACTTCGCCAGCACCGCGTCGTCGTCCTCCATCCGCGTACCGGACATGGTGTTGACCAGTGCGACGCTTCCGCCACTACTGCCATCGGCCTGGAGCGCACCGGGTGCGCGCACGAGCTGGGCGAAGTCCTTGTCGCTGGTGGAGATGACCACCTCGCTGCCTGCGCCAGCCGCTTCCAGCGCCAGCGTTCCGATCACGTCGTCGGCCTCGACCCCCTCGATCCGCAGGATCGGGAATCCCAGCGCCTCGACGATCTGGCACATGGGCTGGACCTGCGCGCGCAGGTCGTCGGGCATGGGCGGGCGATTGGCCTTGTACTGGGGATACAGGTCGTCGCGAAAGGTCTTGCCCGGGGCGTCGATCACGAAGGCCGCGCAACCGGGCTGCTCCTTGAGCGTCGCGCGCAGCATGTTGACCACGCCGAATAGCGCGCCGGTCGGCTCGCCGTCGGCATTGCTCAACGGCGGCAGTGCATGGAAGGCACGATAGAGATAGGACGAGCCGTCGATCAGGACGAGGCGGGGCTTGGGGGTGTCGGTCATCAGGGCAGTTTACGCCGGGGGTCCAGGCGCCTGCAGGCTGGCGACATGGCGGCCCACTGCCGCAGGCTGCCGCACGCCCGGGCATGCCCGGCGTCGCGGTCGTCATGCCAGCCACGCGCCCCCCTTGCCAGCTGGCCCCGTGCCCACGCAAGTAACGCGAAGGCCGGCGCTGCAACGGCCACGCCATCGCTCCTGCGTTGGAAAACGACCAGCGACAGCACATGGGCGCGACACCCGCGCAGGCATACTGTGCAATCCCCCCTCGCCCGGAGCCATGCCATGCGCAACCTGATCCCCCTCGCCGCCGTCGCGCTGCTTTCGGCGGTGCTGGCCGCTGGCTGTGCCACCACCGGCGGCGCCGACCCGCAGATCCCCGAGGATGCCGTCGGCACCACGCTCACCGAACCCAATGGCGATGTCGTCACCCAGTACCGGGTGGCCGGCCAGTTGCGCATGGTCAAGGTGGTGCCGCTGCGTGGCCCGACCTACTACCTCTACGACCGCGACGGCGACGGCAAGATCGACGTCTCGGACGGCGATGCGCCGGTCACCTATTACAAGCTCTTCAGCTTCTGATCCTGCCCGATCCTTACCGGCCCGGGCGCCGTCCGTCAGCCGCAGGACGCATCCAGCGTGGCGATCACCGTCGCCTGCCAACACAAGCCTGGTTTGTCCGCATAAGCGGTCATGCACAGGGTGTCGCGCGATGCGCACGCCCGGCGCACGGGGCCGCCGCGCATGCAGGGGTCAACGGCAGCCGGGGGATGCAACTGCTACGATCCAGGGCGCGGCCGGGGAGGCCGTTGCATCGGAATCACAACCTGGGGAGTGGCAATGAACTGGTACCTGAAGGTCCTGAAGAACTATGTCGGCTTCAGCGGCAGGGCGAGACGCACCGAATACTGGATGTTCACGCTGTTCAGCGTGATCGCGGCGATCATCGCGATGGTGTTGGACAACCTGCTGGGCCTGGCCAGCTCACAGCTCGGCTATGGCCCCATTTACGGGTTATATGCCCTGGCTGTCCTGCTACCGAGCATCGCAGTGGGCGTGCGCCGCTTGCACGATACCGACAAGAGCGGCTGGTGGATGCTGATTGGCCTCATCCCGCTGCTGGGCGCGATCGTGCTGCTGGTCTTCTTCGTGCTGGAAGGCACGCACGGCGAGAACCGTTACGGACCCGATCCCAAGGCCGTGGCCGACTAGCAGCGTAGTGATCGATGGCAATCTTTTCGACGGCGCCCCCGGGCGCCGTTTCCATGCATGCGAACGCGCTGGTGTAGCGCTTGCCGCTGGTCCCTGCAGGCAGTTGCGCGGGCGGCGTTCAGCCGTGGGTCCCGCCCATGACCGGCAGCACGACGCCGTTGATGTAACTGGCGCAGGCCGGGGCGGCCAGGAACACGTAGGCCGGTGACAGCTCCTCGGGTTGGGCGGGTCTTCCCATGTCGCTGTGACTGCCGAATCCGGAGATCTCGCCAGCGTCCTTGTCGGCCGGATTGAGCGGCGTCCAGACCGGGCCCGGTGCCACCGCATTGACCCGGATGCCGCGCTCGAGCAGGTTCATGGCCAGTGCCCTGGTGAACGCGTGGATCGCGCCCTTGGTCGCGGAATAGTCCAGCAGGTCCTTGCTGCCAAACAGCCCCGTCTCCGAACCGGTGTTGATGATGCAACTGCCTGCGCGCAGGTGCGGCACCGCCGCGCGCGCCATCTGGAAATACCCGCCGATGTTGGTCTGCAGCGTTTCGTGCAGGTGCGCGTCGGTCAGGTCCTCCAGTGCCGTGCAGTGCTGCTGGAAGGCCGCATTGTTGACCAGCACGTCCAGCTGGCCGAATGCGTCCACGACTTCGGAAACCGCCTGATCGCAGAATCGTGAGTCGCCGACATCGCCCGAAATGGCCATGCCCCGACCGCCCTCGGCCTCGATCAGCTTGCAGGTGGCCTTGGCATCGGCGTGCTCGGTCAGGTAGACGATGGCCACGTCGGCGCCCTCACGGGCAAACAGCACTGCGACCGCACGGCCGATGCCCGAGTCGCCGCCCGTCACCAGCGCGACCTTGCCTGCGAGCTTGCCGCTGCCTGCATAGTCGGGAGCCAGGTAGCGCGGCTCCAGCTCCAGGTCGTGCTCGTTGCCGGGTTTGCGCAACGACTGCGCGGGCAGGGGGTTGCGTGGCTGGCGACGCGCACCGGTCTGCGCCTTCTTCTTGTCGGACTTGCCGCCCTTTTCAGCCTGCGCCTGCCGGCGTGCATTCGCCTTGCGAGCCTGCATCTGGATGGCCCGTTGACGACGCTGCGCGTCTTCGGCTGCCGCCCGTCCAGAGGCATGATCGGTCGATCTTGCGGCCGGTTTGTGACTGGTTTCTTTCTTGGAGCTGGCTTTCTTGGAGCTGGCTTCCTTGGAGCTGGCTTTCTTGGGGCTGCCCTTGTTGGAGCTGGGCTTCTTGGGGGTGGCCTTCTTGGGGTTGGCCTGTTTGCGGACCGCCATCGTGGAAACCTCGCTGGGTATCACGCGCTCGTATCACGCGCTTGGTATCAGTTGCATCGAGAGGTGTCGGCTTGGGCACGGTTACATGCCCTGCTGCAGCTCCTTGGCACGTTCCAGGTGCTTTTGCACGGCGTCGCGCGTCTTGGTCAGATGGGCCTTGATGGCGTCGTTGTCGACGTCCGGCAGTCGCTCATCCAGCATCGACAAGGCGTCCGTGTGGCCTTCGACCATCATGTCGATGTAGGCCGTTGCGTAGTCCTTGCCCTGCTTGTCGGCCAGCGTGGCCAGGCTGTCGCGGCCCTTGACCTCCAGGTCATGGACCTTGGCGCCATCGCCCACCGCCATGTCGTTGGTCATCGCCACCGCCCGGGTCTTTTCAAGGTCCTCGGTATGGTCCTTGATCAACATGTCGGCGTACGCCTTGATCTTGGGGTCGACATCCTTGGACTTGGCCTGCTTGGCGGCGTCTATCTCATGCTGGTCGATCGTTGCCACCAGCCCCAGCGTCTCTGCCGTGCCGCCGGAGGCCATTGCGATCGCGGGTTGCGCGACGCTGTCCGGCGAGACGGTGTCGGCGGGGACGTAACCCGCGTCGGCGGGGGGCGCGGTATCCGCCACCGCGCTGGCGGTGTCTTGGGTGGTTCCATCGCGCCCGTCGCTGCAGGCAACCAACAGTGCGCTCGACAGTGCGGCCGAGGCCAGGATGATCGTCGTGCGTGTCGTCGTTTTCAGTTGTCTTTGCATGGAAACCTCGCGGGGGGAGGGAAACTTGCAGACTAAAAGTCCCCTTGCGCACTGGCCGTGAAAAAGGGCGGGCCCGCTCTTGCCCTGTCGTCAACGATTCAGGTGGGAAGCGTTTGACGCAGTGCGTCGCTGCCTTCCCAGGGGTCGCTGGACAGGCTCGCGGCACGCCGTTTGGCCTTGGCCAGGTCATAGGCGTCGGGCCGCTTGATGCGCCCGAGTTCATCCCATCGCAGCGGCACGGCCACCGGTGCGCCCTTGCGCGCCCGCAACGACCATGACGCCACGCTGGTGGCCCCGCGCGCGTTTCGCAGCCAGTCGATGAAGATCTTGCCGTTGCGCTTGGCCTTGGACATGGTCGCCACGTACGTCTGCGGTGCGTGCGCCGCCATCGCCTGGGCGAAGGATTCGCAGAAGAGGCGCGCCTGCGCCCAGTCCGCCTTGGGCACCAGCGGCACCACCACATGCAGGCCCTTGCCGCCCGACAACCGCACGAAGCTTTGCAAGCCTGCCTGCGTCAGTTTGTCGCGGACGTCGCGCGCCGCGCGGATGACGTCCGGCCACGCCACGCCCGGACCCGGATCCAGGTCGAACACCAGCCGATCCGGTTGCTCGGGCGCGTCCACGCATGCGCCCCAGGGGTGCAGCTCGATGGTGTTCATCTGCACCAGCTCCAGCACGCCCTCGATCGAATCGATGTAGAGGTAGGCTTCGCGCCCGCTCTTCTGCGCGAGCATGATCGAACGTACGTGCGCCCCCAGGCTGTCGGCGTAGTGCTTCTGGAAGAAGCACTCCCCCTTGGTGCCCGAGGGACAGCGTAGCAGCGACAAGGGTCGGTTCTTGAGTTCAGGCAACAGCCATGGCGCGATGTCGCGGTAATAGCCGGCGACATCGGCCTTGGTGTAGTCGGCGCCCTCGAACACGACCCGGTCGGGATGGGTGATTTCCATGCCTGTCTCCTGTGCATCCGTCGCCGATGCGTCCACGGTCTGCGGGAACACCTCGTCGGCCTGTTTGTCGTCGCGCAACCGCTGGAAGGCGCCCTGGCGCAGCAGGCCTTCCTTGCCCCAGCCGCGATAGGCGACCTCCACGACCAGGCGCGGCTCCAGCCAGCGGACGCTGCGCGGCGCGAGCGACACATGGCCTGGCAGTTCGAGGACGGCCCGCTCGCGCCGCAGCGGCTGCATCTGCTTGTACAACGCGCGCAGCGTTTCATCGTCGAAGCCGGTACCGACCCGTCCGACGTAGCGCAATGCACCCTTGTCGTTTGTCGCCAGCAGCAGGGACCCAAAACCGCTGCGCGCCCCTTTGGGCGTCGTGTAGCCCACGACCACGAACTCGTCGGCCTGCTCGTGCTTGGACTTGATCCAGTCCCCGCCGCGGCCGCCGTGATAGGTGCTGCCGAGGCGTTTGCTGATCATGCCTTCGATCCCCGCCTTCTTGGTTTCCGCGTAGACCGCTGCACCGTGCCCGACGACATGGTCGCTATAGGCAAGGATGCCGGCCTTGCTGCCCAGCAACTGCTTGAGCAGCGCCTTGCGTTGCTGCAGCGGCGCCTTGCGCAGGTCGACACCTGCCAGGCCCGGCAGGTCGAACACCAGGTAGCGCAACTGCGCCTTGGAGGTGCCCTTGATGACCCGCTGCAGTTCGGAGAAATCACTATGGCCTTGGTCGTCCAGCACGACCAGCTCGCCATCCAGGCAGGCGTCGGCGACTGGTAGCGCCTGGACCGCGCTGACGACTTCGGGAAACGTGTCGTTCCAGTCCAGTCCGCCACGCGAGCGCAGCCGCGCGACGCGGTCGACCATGTCCACCAGCAGGCGGTAACCGTCCCACTTGATTTCATGGAGCCAGTCGTCGCCTGCAGGAGGCGAGGCGCGCAGTTTGGCCAGCTCGGGTTCGAAATCCAGAGGCAGGCCGCCATCGCGCGCTGCGTCCAGTGCGAGCGCCCGTTTGCGCCAAGTTGCGGATGTCTGCCTGGCTGGCGCCTTGCGAGTGGGCTTTTTCGCTTTTGCCTTCCCCGGCTTCCCGGCGGTGCTTGTCTTCGTCGCCTTGCGCGCGGTCTGCGCTTGTCCTGCTGCAGCCGGCCCGATCATGTCGTCCGCCTCGCGATCGCCGGCATGGCTGTCGTCGCGCTTGATCAGCAACCATTGCACCTGCCTGCCTTTCATGCGCGTGCGCACCAGCTTCCAGCCGCCCTGCAGCTTGGCGCCGGACAGGGTGAAATCGATCTTGCCCGCGGCCAGCGCTTCCAGCGGATCACCATCGCAGGCCCAGTGGCCCTGGTCGAAGATGTCGACGTGGCCCGCACCATAGTTGCCTTCGGGGATGTCGCCTTCGAACGAGGCGTATTGCAGCGGGTGGTCCTCGACCTCCACCGCGAGCCGCTTGTCCCCGGCGCGCAACGAGGGGCCCTTGGGCACTGCCCAGCTCTTGAGCACGCCGTCCATCTCCAGCCGGAAATCGTAATGCCGCGCGCGTGCATGGTGCAGCTGTACCACGAAGATCGGGCGATGCCGACCAGCAGTTCCTGGCTTGCCGGCAGGCTCGGGCGTCTTGTCGAACCGGCGCTTGCGGGCGTAATCGTCCAGGGCCATGGCTTAGCCGGCCTTGCGTTTGGCAGCTTTCCTGGTGGATTTCTTCGCGGACTTGGCGGTCTTCTTGCTGGCAGTCTTCTTCCTGGCTGTCTTCTTGCCTGATTTTTTCGTCGCCGACTCCTTGGCCGGCGTGCGCTTGTTGCTGTCGATGCTTTTCTTGAGCAGCGACATGAAGTCGACCACGTTGGTCGCGGCATCCGCGGGCGCTTCGTGCTCGGCCTCGTCGGCCTCCACCTTCGCCCCCTTGGACTTCATCTTCTTCTCGATCACCGCCTGCAGCCTTTCGCGGAACTCGTCGTGGAAATCATCCGGCTGCCACTTGCCCGACATCGACTTGATCAGCTGGCTGGCCATGTCCAGTTCCTTGGAAGTGATCCGATAATCCTTGCTGGTGCCCTCGGGCAACCGGTAATCCGCCGGGTCGACGATCTCCTGCGGGTAGCGCAGCAACATCATCAGCAACGCGTCGCCCTGCGGGATCACCGCGGCCAGGTATTCACGCGTGCGGATCACCACGCGGGCGATACCGACCTGCTTGGTGCGGGCCAGGGTTTCGCGCAGCAACACGTAGCCCTTTTCGGCCTTCTTGGCCGGCACCAGGATATAGGGCTTGTCGTAGTAGGCAGGCGCGATCGCATCGGCGTCGACAAAGGTCTCGACCTCCACGGTTTCGTGGCTGTCGGGCGACGCCGACTCAAGGTCTTCCTTCTCGATCACGACGTAGCTGCCCTTGTCGTATTCGAAGGCCTTGACGATATCCTTCCACGGCACCTCCTCGCCGGTCTCGGCGTTGACGCGCTCGTAGCGGATCGGCTTCTTGTCGCGCGCATCGAGCATGCGGAAATGCAGGTCGACCTTGCGCTCGCCCGACATCAGCGACACCGGGATGTTGAGCAGGCCGAAGGAAAGCGTGCCGGTCCAGATCGGTCGGGCCATCGATGCGCTCCTGGCGACAGCCGGCATCGCGGACCAGGACACCACTTGTCCCTGCCGGGCCCACTGTCATTGGGGAACCCGAACCGTAAAACGGGGATGGTGAGTCAGCGGTGAAAATCGCGGCCAGGCCTTCCGTCCCGGTTTGGCGTTCCGCCGCCTGCAAAGCAAGCACCCGGCATCGCGCCGGGCGTCCGGCGCATCGATTCCGAGGCTGCGCGTCGGGCGAGTGCGGCCCGTGGCATGACACGGCGACCGCGATCGACCTGCAATCGCGTTTTTCCCGCGTTCCAGGCGCGGCTGCGACCAGACCGCCACGCAGATCGGCGCACCATGCACGCGCGCCTGGCTGCATTTTCTCCGCGGATTCACGCCTGCCGGCGCACGATGGCGATTCAACGCAACGGGAGAAAGACGATGCCCTACGACCGCATAACCGAACTGCCCGATTCCGTGCGCGACAACGTCCCCAAGCATGCGCAGGAAATCTACAAGGAGGCGTTCAACAGCGCCTGGGACGAATACAAGGACGCGGACGACCGTCGCGGCGACGCGTCTCGCGAACAGACCGCGCACAAGGTCGCCTGGGCAGCCGTCAAGGAAAAATACGAGAAGGGCGACGACGACCAGTGGCACGCGAAATAGCCAGCGACCTCGATCCGCCAGGCACCGGCGGCCATTGGCCCGCCGCGAGCGCGACGCAACGACCTGGCGCGGGCGAGGCGTGGCTGCGCGTGCAGTGCCGCGGTCACACCGGCTGCAGGTTGGCGTAGGACAACACCAGCCATTTGGATCCTGCGTCGTCGAAATTGACCTGCACGCGGGCGTGCGCACCACTGCCTTCGTAATCGGTCACGGTCCCCACGCCGAAACTCGGGTGGCGCACGTTGGCGCCGAGCTTGACCGGGGGTTGCTCCAGCGCGGCGTGTCCGCCGCGATTGAAACCGTTGCCGCGTGACTGCGTGCCGGCATAGGGTCGGGACACCTGCACCCGTGGCCGCACTTCGTTGAGCAATGCCGCAGGGATCTCGCGCAGGAAGCGCGATGGCACGCCATACATGTCCTGGCCGTGCAGGCGTCGCGCCTCCGCATAACTGAGCACCAGCTTCTGGCGGGCACGGGTGATGCCGACGTAGGCCAGCCGACGCTCTTCCTCCAGGCGCCCGGGCTCATCGATCGATCGGGCGTTGGGGAACAGGCCTTCCTCCATCCCGCCCAGGAAGACCATCGGGAACTCCAGCCCCTTGGCGCTGTGCAATGTCATCAGCTGCACGCCGTCCTCGCCCGCCTGGGCCTGGCCTTCGCCTGCCTCCAGCGAGGCATAGGCCAGGAACGCGACGAGTTCGGACATGTCGGCGGCTTCTTCGTCCAGGTCGCGCTGCACGAAACGCGAGGCGACCGAGACCAGCTCGTCGAGGTTGTCGGTGCGCGAGTCCAGCGCGCCTTTTGATTCATTGGCGTAGTGCTCGCGCAGGCCGGAGCGCGCAAGCACGTGATCGACCTTTTCGAACAAGGACATCTCGTCGACTTCTCCAGCCAACGCCTGGATCAGCGACAGGAAACCCTGCACGGCATTGCGCGCACGTGCTGCCAGGGTGTTTTCGCCCACGAGCCGCCTGGCTGCCTCCCACAACGACACCGCGTCGCGTCGTGCCCGCATCCGCACTTCATCCAGCGTGCGCGCACCGATGCCGCGGGTGGGTGTATTGACCGCGCGCTCGAAGGCAGTGTCGTCGTCCCGGTTGGCGACCAGCCGCAGGTATGCCAGCGTGTCCTTGATCTCGGCACGCTCGAAGAACCGCATCCCGCCATAGACGCGGTAGGGGATGTCCTCGGCCTTGAGATGCTCTTCGAACGCGCGCGATTGCGCATTGCTGCGATACAGGATCGCGCAGTCGCCATGGCTGCCGCCATCGCGCACCCATTGGCCGATGCGCTCGACCACGAAACGGGCTTCATCGATTTCGTTGTAGGCCGCGTACAGGTCCACCGGTTCGCCCTCGCCGCTGTCGGTCCACAGCTGCTTGCCCAGGCGGTCGGGGTTATGGGTGATGACGGCGTTGGCGGCGTTGAGGATATTGGCGCTGGAACGATAGTTCTGCTCCAGCTTGACCGTGCTGGCGCCGGGGAAATCGGCAAGGAACCTCTGTACGTTTTCGACCTTCGCGCCACGCCAGCCGTAGATGGCCTGGTCATCGTCGCCGACCACGAATACCTGTCCAGACGCTGCCTGCCCGCTGCCGACATCGGTACCGCTGCCCGCCAGCAGGCGGATGAAGCCGTACTGGATGGCATTGGTGTCCTGGAACTCGTCGACCAGGATCTGCCCGAAGCGATGGCGGTAGTGCGCCAGCAATGCCGGGTTGTCGCGCAGCAGTTCGTGGGCACGCAGCAGCAGCTCGGCAAAATCGACCAGGCCGGCACGATCGCAACGCTCCTGGTACAGGGCATACGATTGGCGCATGGCATCGACCCATGGATCGTTGCCCGGCTGCAGGTGTTGCGGGCGGCGGCCCTCGTCCTTCTGCGCGTTGATCCACCAGGCGATCTGTCGCGGCGGGAAGCGCGCTTCGTCGAGCTCGAGCTGTTGCACCACGCGCTTGACCAGTCGCAGCTGGTCGTCGGAGTCGAGGACCTGGAAGCCCTCCGGCAGCCGGGCTTCGTGCCAGTGCAGGCGCAGCAGCCGGTGGGCGATGCCATGGAAGGTGCCGATCCACATGCCCCGCGAGCCATTGCGCAGCAGCGCACCAGCGCGGGCGCGCATCTCGCCCGCCGCCTTGTTGGTAAAAGTCACTGCCAGGATGCCGTGCGCGGGCACGCCGAAGACTTCGTTGAGCCAGGCGATGCGATGGGTCAGGACGCGGGTCTTGCCGGAGCCCGCGCCCGCCAGGACCAGGTAGTGGCCATGCGGCGCGCTGACCGCCTCGCGTTGCGCCGGATTGAGGTCGTCGAGCAGGTGGGAAACATCCATGGCGACAGTTTACCGGCATGCCGCAAGCCGGCCCGCCACGCGGCCGGGCCGGCCACGGCGCCCATCCCCGTCGTGGATGTCAGTGCGCCGCCTTGTGCCCTTGCTTGGCGTTGACGATCAAACGATCGGTCCATGCGATGCCGATGGCGGAGAAAATGAACACGACGTGGATGATGGTCTGCCACATGATGCCGGTCGGCGTGCTGCTGGTGCAGCGCAGCCCGGCCTCGGCCACGCCGCACAACGGCAGGCCCAGGTTGCCGGCTTCGATGAAGCTCTTGAGCAGGTGGATCGAGGAGATGCCGATGATCGCCATCGCCAGCTTGACCTTGAGCACGCTGGCATTGACGTGGCTGAGCCACTCGGGCTGGTCGGGATGTCCTTCCAGCCGCAACCGCGACACGAACGTCTCGTAACCGCCGATGATCACCATCATCAGCAGGTTGGAGATCATCACCACGTCGATCAGGCCAAGCACCAGCAACATGATGTCCTGCTCGCCCAGGCTCGGCGTCGCCAGGATCAGGTGCCACAGCTCCTTGGCGAACAACACCACGTAGACCGCCTGCGCGACGATCAGGCCCAGGTACAGCGGCAGCTGCAGCCAGCGCGAACTGAAGATCAGCGCAGGCAGCACGGACAGGGACACGTTTGCGGGTTGGGACACGGGCGGATCCAGCGACTGGCGGCTGCGCAGCGTAGCGGCACGGGTTGCAGCTGCCAAGTCGGCGGAGGCGACGGCTGCATGGCCGGGCATCGCGCCCATCCCCCGGCCGCACCCGCGCCTGCGCGCGATGCAGTGTTGCACGAGCGTCGACGACGGCTGCGTTAGAGTCGTCTTTCCCCGAACAGATGCCTTCGACATGATCGACCTGTATTACTGGCCGACGCCCAATGGCCACAAGATCACGCTGTTCCTGGAGGAAGCCGGCATCGAGTACCGGGTCATCCCGGTGGATATCGGCAAGGGCGCGCAGTTCGAGTCGACGTTCCTGTCGATCTCGCCCAACAACAAGATGCCGGCGATCGTCGACCACGCGCCCGCCGATGGCGGTGGACCGCTGAGCGTGTTCGAATCCGGCGCGATCCTGCTGTACCTGGCCGGCAAGTCGGGACAGTTCCTGCCGACCGGCCTGCGCGCGCGCAACACGGTGCTGGAGTGGCTGTTCTGGCAGGTGGGCGGATTGGGGCCCATGACCGGCCAGCACGGGCATTTCAGCAGCTACGCGCCCGACAAGATCCCCTACGCGATGGATCGCTACAGGCGCGAGGCCGAGCGCCTGCTGGGCGTGCTCGACAAGCGCCTGGCGGGGCGGGCCTTCATTGCCGGCGACGACTACAGCATCGCCGACATGGCTTGTTATCCATGGATCGATGTCTACAAGGATGCACCGCTGGACATGGCGCCGTTGACGCACGTCCAGCGCTGGCGTGCCGCCATCCGTGCACGCCCGGCGACGCAACGCGCGTATGCGTTGTCCAGGCAGGTCAACCCCGACGCGGGCAAGCCCATGGGCGAGCAAGAGCGCAAGCTGCTGTTCGGCCAGGGGACGAAGCCGGATTGACCCTGCAGGAGTGCCCCATGGGGCGCTCCTGCGGCCGCCGCCCAGACGCTACATCCGCGGCGGGGTGATCTGGTACTCCTTCGGCGGTTGGGCACCCATCAAATAGCGCACGAAGTAGTCCCAGCGCCGGCGCATGGCGTACAGCGTGTCCAGGCCGTAACCATGATGGGCGTTGGGCAGGATCAGCAGGTCGAAGTCCTTGTTGGCCTTGATCAGCGCATCGACCACCAGCAGCGTGTTGGACGGCGGCACGTTGTCGTCCATCAGGCCGTGGGTCAGCATCAGGTGGCCCTTGAGGTCCTTGGCGAAGCTGGCGTTGGCCTGGGCGTCGTAATTGGTCTTGCCGTCCTTGTCGGTGACCAGCAGGCCCTGCCACTTCTCGGCCCAGTCGTCCTCGTAGTTGCGGTTTTCGTGGTTGCCGCTTTCGGCCCAGCCCACCTTGAACAGGTCCGGGTAATGGAACATCGCCCCGGCCGTGGCGTTGCCGCCGCCCGAATGGCCCCAGATACCCACGCGATCCAGGTCGATCCAGGGGTACCTGGCGCCCAGTTCGCGCAATGCGGCCACCTGGTCGGGCAGCGTGTTGTCTTCGACATGCTCGAAGTACGTGTCGTGGAACGCCTTGGAGCGCCACGGCGTGCCCATGCCGTCGACCGCGATGACGATGAAGCCCAGCTCGGCCAGCGCCTGGTGGTCGGCGCGCGCGGCGCTGAAGCTGCGGCCGCGCACCGACCCGGTCTGTGGTCCGGGGTAGACGTAATCGATGATCGGATACTTCCTGGACGCATCGAAGTCCGTGGGCTTGAACATCATCCCGTACAGGTCGGTGCTGCCATCGCGTCCCTTGACCGTGAACGGCTCCGGCGGCACCCAGCCGGCAGCCTTGAGCCGGGAGATGTCCGCGGTGGCGACGGTGGCCAGGGTACGGCCATCATCGGCAGCGCGCAGTACGGTGGTCGGTGGCGTGGTCGGCGTCGAATACGCATCGACGAACGCAGCGCCATCGGGCGCCATCGTGATCGTGTGGTTGGCCGCCTCGGGCGTCAGCAATACCGGCTCGCCCCCGTCCATGGAGACCTTGAAGAACTGCTGGTAATACGGGTTGACGCCGGCCGTGCGACCCACGCCCTCGAACCAGATGGTGCGCGCATCGCGATCGACCCGCACCACCTTGCTGACGTTCCAGTCGCCACTGGTGATCGCTCGCCTGGGCTTGCCCGTTGCCAGGTCATACAGGTACAGGTGCCCCCAGTTGCTGCGCTGGCTCCACCAGAGCACCTCGTTGCTGCCCGGCAGGTAGCGCCAGTTGATCGCGTTGATGCCGCTCTCGAACCAGGTCTTGACGGTTTCGTCGAAGACCGTGCGCACGTTTCCGCTGGCGGTATCGGCCACCCGCAACCAGGTGTGCCGGTGGTTGCGCGAGGTCGAGGCGAACGCCAGCGTCTTGCCGTCCGGCGCCCATTGCACGTCTTCCCAGCCGCCAAAGCAGCTGACGTCGTCGCACTGGGTGGAGCGGTGCTGGTCCGGCGGCATCTTCAGGCGCACGACCTTTTGCGTCGGCACGTCGATGACGACGCGCTCGATCATGGTGATGTCCTTGTCGCCGACCAGCGGGTATTTCCAGGTCTCGACGTCGGGATGGCCGACCTTCGTGGAGACCAGCGTCATCGAGCCGGTCTTGCGCTGGTCCTGCTGGAAGGTGGCGATCTTCGACGAATCCGGCGACCACACCAGGATCGCGCGGTCGGAGTGGGTCCAGCCGGCGTTGTCGGTGGCGTAGCCATAGTCGGCCACGCCGTCGGTGGTCAGCCTGGTCTCCTTGCCCGTGGCGGTATCGCGTACCCACAGGTTCCAGTCGCGGATGAACGCTTCGCGCTTTCCGTCGGGCGACAGCACGGCAGGCGGCTGGCCTTGCTTGACCGCCTTGGCGGTGCAGCCCTTGATCGCTGCGTCGCAGAGATAATGCTTGCCGCGCAGGTTGAAATCGTAGCCGCCATCGGCCTGCACGCTGAACTCGCTCACCGGCAGCTTGTCGGCCTTGACCGGTTTGCCGCTGGACTTGGACAGCGCCGCCGCAAGCTTGTCGCGGTCGAATGCAGGCGTCGCCTTGCCGCTGGCCACGTCCATGCGCAGGAAATGGTCGCCGCTGGCGTCGTGGTCCCGGTACCAGAAGTGGCCATCGTCCAGCCAGGTCACGTCGGTGACCGCGTGATCGACCAGGTCGGCGGTGTTGTAGGACAACAATCGCTCGGCACGCGCGTAATCGGCAGCGGTCAACGTGCGTTGCTGGGCACCGGCCGCCAAGGGCAGCAAGGCCAGCGACAGCGCTGCGATCGCCAGCGCGCCGGGAAGCCGCGGCTGCCTGGCCTGCTTGACGAACGTCTTGCCCGACCCCGGTCCCTTCGACCCTGCTGTTCTCGACCACGCTCTGCTCAACCATGGAATCTCCCGGAGATACGGACGGTGCACCGCAACGGACATGCTAACGCGGGCAAGCCGGCCGGTACCGTGCCGGAAGGCCCGGCCCGGCATCGCAGCCACGCCGGCGAGACCGGCGCCCGGCCTCCCCGCGTGCCGTGTCCCGGCCGGTGGGCGTGCAGGCTGCAAGTCTTCATTGCAGGCTGGTCGCGGGGCCATCGCTATACTCGCCGCGCGATCCTTGGAGTAGTCCGTGCCAGCAGCACCCCAACCAACCCTGCCGCCAGTCCCTGGGCTGCCTGTCCGCGAGCTGCCCCCCGTGGCGGTCCGTGCCTACACCGCCACCACCGCCGCCGGTGCTGGTCGCGATGCCCTGGCCGACGTGCTGCGATCGCGACGTGGCGCCCTGCGCCGCAACGATTTCGTCCTGCACGCGCCCGCCCCGGCGTTGCTGGATTGCTGGATCGGCCGGGTCGACGGGCTGGAAGACCAGCCCTTGCCATCGCAATGGGCGGCCTGGGAATGCCGCAACAACCGCCTGGCCTGGCTGGCGTTGCAGCAGGACGGGCTGCCCGATGCCTTGCAACGCATGCGCGCCAAACATGGCGAGGGCAGGATCGCGATCGTGCTGGGCACCTCCACCGCCAGCATCGGCGAAACCGAGGCGGCGTATGCGCGGCTCCAGGCCGATGCCGATGGCAATGCGATCTTCCCGGCCGACATGCGCCGGCCCCAGGTGCATACCCCGCACTCGCTCGGTGGTTTCGTGCAGGCGGCCACCGGATTGCGCGGTCCGTGCATCACGGTCGCGACAGCGTGTTCGTCCAGCGCCAAGGTGTTTGCGCAGGCCGCCCGCCTGATTGAAGCCGGACTGGTCGATGCCGCCCTGGTCGGCGGCGTGGATACGCTGTGCGGCAGCGTGCTGTACGGCTTCAATTCCCTGGGACTGGTGTCGCACGACCCATGCCGGCCATTCGATGCCGGCCGCGACGGGCTGTCGCTGGGCGAGGCCGGGGGCTTCGCCATCCTCGAGCGGCTGGGCCCGGGCGAAAGCGCCGAACTGCAGCTGCGCGGTTACGGCGAGTCCAGTGATGCCCATCACATGTCCGCACCCCATCCCGAAGGCCTGGGCGCGCGACTGGCCATGGCCGACGCGCTGGCCCGTGGCGGCATCGACGCCGGCCAGGTCGGCTACCTCAACCTCCACGGCACCGCGACGCCCGCCAACGACAAGGTCGAAGCGCGCGCGGTGGCGGCGTTGTTCCCCGGCACGCTGCACGCCAGCTCGACCAAGGGCTGGACCGGGCACACGCTGGGCGCGGCGGGCATCGTGGAGTCGACGATCGCGTTGCTCGCGCTGACCCACGGCCTGTTGCCGGGCACCCTCAACAGCACCGAGCCCGATCCCGCCTGCGGCCCGCAGATCCGGCTCGACAACGCCGAACGACCCATCCGCTACGCCATGAACAATTCGTTTGGTTTTGGCGGCAACAACTGCTCGCTGCTGTTCGGGCGCGGCGCATGAGCAATCTCACCGCCACGATCGAAGGCATCGGGTTCTGGGCGCGCGGGTTGCCGTCCTGGGCGGCCGCGCGCACCTTCGTCGCCGATGGCAGTGTCGCGGCCGATGCGCCCGCCAAGCCTTCGCCAAGCGTGCTTGCACCCAACGAGCGCCGCCGCGCGCCCGACTCGGTCGCCGTCGCCCTGGATGTCGCACTGGCCGCCTGCCGCGCCGCGGGCCGGGACCCGGCAACGCTGCCGTCGGTCTTCACATCGACCCACGGTGACCTGGCGATCACCGATTACATCTGCAGCACGCTGGTCTCCGACCCGCTGGCGATCTCGCCCACCCGCTTCCACAACTCGGTGCACAACGCGGCCGCCGGCTACTGGACCATCGGCAACGGCTGCACCGCGCCGGCCACGGCGATCAGCAGCTTCGACGCCAGCTTTGCCCAGGGCCTGCTGGAGGCACTGGTGCAACTGGCCACTGGCAGCGAGGCGGTCTTGCTGGCCGCCTACGACAGCTGTTCGGCTGGTCCACTGACAGCGGTTTCGCCGAGTAGCGGCGTGCTTGGGGGTGCACTGGTCCTGTCGCGCGGGCGCGCGCACGAATCCGCGCTGCGCCTGCGTGCCACCCTGGTCGACGGGCCCTGCCCCGGGCCCCAGGCACCGGCGCCCGCCAACGCGCTGGTAGAGTACGTGGGCCGCAATGCGATGGCGCCGATGCTGCCACTGTTCCAGGCATTGGCAGCGGGAGACGACATCGCCTGGCTGCATGCGGGTCCATCGCGCGCGCTGCGCATCGAGATTGCCTGATGGGCGGCCCGGCGGCCGGACGGAAACGGTCCGCCTGGCACCGTCCTTGCGTGCATGCCTTGCCCGCGTGGATGTCTGCCAGCGCCTCACTTCCGCCTCCCACCGACGGGAATCGCCCCGCTTGATTGACGACCACCGCATGCAAGACACCCCGGACAATCCGCCGTTGGACCGCCACAACACCATCGTCGTGGTCCCGGCGCTCAACGAATCCCTGCGCATCCGCGGCGTGGTCGAGGATGCCCTGGTGCATTGCGACCGCGTCATCGTGGTCGACGATGGCTCCGACGACGACACCGCCGCGTGCATTGGCGACCTGCCCGTCACCGTGTTGCGGCATCCACGCAGGATGGGCAAGGGCGCGAGCCTGCGTGACGGGTTCGCCGAAGCCCAACGCCAGGGCGCCGTCGGCGTGCTGACCATGGACGGCGATGGGCAGCACAGCGCCGCGGACATCCCGCGGCTGATCGACGCAGCCAACCGCCACCCCGGTTGCGTGGTGGTCGGTGCGCGGTTGCGCAAGCGCGCAACGCAACCGGTGTACCGCCGCATCGGCAACGATTTTGGCGACTGGGGCATCGGCTGGGGTTGCGGCTTCCGCGTCGTCGACAGCCAGAGCGGGCAGCGCCTGTATCCGCGGCGCGTATTCACGCTGGCGGACGTGCCTGGCGAGGGCTTCGTGTTCGAAGCCCAGTTGTTGATTTCCGCCGCGCGCCAGGCCGGTGCGGGCGTGGTGGCCGTCCCGATCGAAACCCGCTACGCCGGCCCCGGCACGGAGCCGATGCGCAAGAGCCACTTCCGCCTGTTCCACGATCTTTGGAACATCACCTCGCACGTGGTGGCCCAGGTCTGGAACCATGGCAACGTGCTGCGCGAGTACCGGCAGACACGCGCACGCCCTCCGGTGATCGACGATCCGGCCGGGGAGTTCGCCAACACCCCCGCACGGATGCAGCGCACCGGATGACAGGGTGCGACGCGCAGGAGACATGGCGCGCAATGGTCCACGACACCCGGCGCCGGACCACCGCAACGCGTAGCGCGATGGATCCTGTCGCGGCAATGCACGACGAGGCACGACGACACCGTGGAAAAGCAGCACGTGGACAAGGCCGCCATGGAAATAGATGACCTGGACGCGCACGCAGCGCAGGTGCGCGCAGCGCGCCTGCATGCGGGTCGTGGGCACGATGTCGTCATCCTTGGCGGCGGCCTGGCCGGGCTGACCCTTGCGCTGCAGCTCAAGCAGCGCGACCCCGGCATCGACATCTGCGTCCTGGAGCGGCGCACCCATCCGGTGCCCGAGGGCGCGTTCAAGATCGGCGAGTCCACGGTAGAGATCGGCGCCCATTATTTCGCCAGCGTGCTCGGGCTGCGCGACCACCTGGACAACTCACAGATCAGCAAGTTCGGCTTCCGGTTCTTCTTTTCCGACGGCCGCGGCGACATCGATCGTTGCGTCGAACTGGGCGTCAGCCACGCCCTGCCGTTCCCGACCTGGCAACTGGATCGCGGCCGCTTCGAAAACTTCCTGGGCCAGCGCGCACGCGATGCCGGCATCGACTTCGTCCAGGGCGCCACCGTGCGCAGGATCGCAATGGGCCGGGAAGGCGTCGCGGGGCAGGACCGGCACGCCGGCCAGGAGCAGGCGGACCACCATCGCATCGACTACGAAACCAGCCAGGGCATGCACGTGGCCCAGGCACGCTGGCTGGTCGACGCCAGTGGCCGCGCCGGCTTGCTCAAGCGCAAACTCGGCCTTGCCCGCGCCAACGACCACGACGCCAACGCCGCATGGTTCCGCATCGAGGGCCGGCTCGACCCGCAGCAGTGGAGCGACGATCCAGCCTGGCAGCACCGCTGCGAGCCACCGGAGCGCTGGCGCTCGACCAACCACTTCTGCGGCCCGGGTTACTGGGTGTGGCTGATCCCGCTGGCCAGCGGCGCGCACTCGGTCGGCATCGTCTGCGACGCGGCCAGCCACCCGCTGGCGACGATCAACAGCTACGACAAGGCACTGGCCTGGATGCATGTCCACCAGCCACGCGTGGCGCAGGCGCTCGAGGGCGCGGTGGTCCAGGACTTCGCCTTCCTGCGCAACTTCAGCTACGGCTGCGCGCAGGTGTTTTCGGCGCAGCGCTGGGCGCTCACGGGCGAGGCCGGGGTGTTCCTGGATCCTTTCTACTCACCCGGCAGCGACTTCATCGCCATCTCCAACACCTACATCACCGAGCTCATCGCCAAGGATCGTGGCGGCGAGGACTTCGCACCCTACGTGCAGGTCTACGAACAGCTGTACTTCTCGTTCTACGAAAGCACGCTGGCGATGTTCCAGGGCCAATACGGGCTGTTCGCCAACGCGCAGGTGATGTCGGTCAAGGTGATCTGGGATTACACCTATTACTGGGGCGTGCTGGGCCCGATCTTCTGCGGCGGGCGCATTGCCGACCTGCAGGTGATGACCCGGCTCAAGCCAGAGCTTGCCCGGGCCAAGGCATTGAACTTCGCCATGCAGCGTTTCCTGCGCCAGTGGCACGAACACAGCGAGCTGCGCGAAGCCGATGGCCTGCTCGACCAGTCAAAGATCCCCTGGTTTGCGGACCTGAACGGCGCTTTGGCCGATCCGCTGGAGACGCGCGCCTTCCTGCAGCGGCTGCGCGACAACATGTTGCGACTGGATGCGCTGGCGGTGGAAATCGTGCAACGGGCCAAGGGACAAGTACCGGGGCTGGACAGCAGTGAGCTGGATGCCATGCTGGCCGAGGCGCCGGTCATGCGTTCGCTGGATGGGCAGTGGTATGCGGAGCAGCCGCAAGCCAGGGAGTCCCTGCACCGCGCTTCCTAGGGCCACGCGTGCACCCTCGCTTTTGCAGGAGCGCCCCGTGGCGCCCATCGGCATGCAAAAAATGACATCCACGTGATCGCGCCATGGGGCGCTCCTGCAAGGACATTGGCCAGGAGCTCGCGGATGAACCCGCTCCTGCAACAGCTCGACAGCGGTCGTGGTCTTTGGAACCCCGGACAATACTCAGTTAGAAGCTGGCACCTGGCCTTCGACGAAAATCGCCAGGCCACGCCCATACACCTGGGTCGGGCTGATATCGACGCCGACGCCACCGCCCACGCTGGTGTGCCCGCGATAGCTGCCTCCACCCACGCCGACACCGACGCGGCTACCACCCCGCTCACTCGACGTTCCCTGCAACAACACGCCGTTGGCGCCGAGTTTCGCGGCCTCGGCGCGCAACTTGGTGATCACGGCATTGGACTTGTTCTGCGCGCCATAGGTAAACGGCCCGCTTGCGGTATCCAGGACCGCGATCTCGACATAGCGTCCCGGCGGTGGTTGCGAGTAGACATGCACCTGGTCCGGTGAAATCGCCGGCCGCGCCGGCGAGATCATCACATGCGAAGTGCTCGCGCAGCCGGAAGCCAGCAGTATCGTGGCCAGCAGGAGGATGGGGAATGTACGCATGGGTGTGCCCGCGGTTACGAGATCGGTGACGCCTAGTATCGCGCCCATGCGCGTGGCCAAGGGATGAATACCCGAAGGATGCGATGGATGCGGACGCGCGCTGCCCGCGCATGGCCGGCGGGCAGTCGACATCCGTGGATCGATCCGGCATCCGAACGCAGGGCCTTGGCGCCGGGGGCCACCTAGGCCATGCCGCCATTCACCCCGATCACCTGCCCATTCACGTAGCCGGCCGCATCCGAGCACAGGAACCGCACCAGGGCGGCGACCTCGTCCGGGCTGCCCGCGCGGCCGGCGGGCACCATCTGCTTGATGGCCTCGGGTGTGAACGCGGCATCTGCCAGGCTGCCTGCGACAACACCGGGGGCAACCACGTTGGCGGTGATCCCGCGCGAAGCCATCTCGCGCGCCAGCGATCGGGTGGCGCCATGCAGCGCCGACTTGGCGGCGGCGTAGTTGGCCTGGCCGCGGTTGCCGATCATCCCCGCGACGCTGGATACACTGACGATGCGCCCCCAGCGCGTGCGCGCCATCGGCAGCAGCAGCGGCTGCGTGACATGGAAGAAGCCGTGCAGCGAGACGTCGATGACCCGCTTCCATTGCGCATCCGACATGCCTGCCATCGGCGCATCGTCATGGATGCCGGCGTTGTTCACGACCATCTGGATCGGGCCCGCCGCAAGCAATGCTTCGATCGCTTCGCGCGTGCTGTCGCCATCGGCGACATCGAACGCCACGCTCTCCGCGGCGCCTCCGGCATCCACGATCGCCTCGACGACCTCCCGGGCACGATCGACATTGGCGTTGGCATGCACGATCACGTGCACGCCGTCGCTGGCCAGCTGCCGGCAGATCGCGGCGCCGATATCGCCACTCCCGCCGGTGACCAGGGCGCGGCGGGGAGCGTTGGCGGGCGAAGACGTGCCAGCGCGCTGCGTGGAAGAGGAGCTCATCCCGGCATTATCTCCAAATGCGACGCCGCGTTCACGGCTGCGGCATCACTGCGGCGCGGCCTTCGGCCAGCAAGGTGCCGGCATGGGTGATGTGGAATGCGTATTGCCAGCCGGCGTCGCTGTCGACCAGCACCCGCGCGACACACTGGACGGCATCGGGCAGGTCGTCGATCCGGTCGACGTGCAGCTGGACACCGCGCAGGGCCACAAGCAGTCCGGGCCGTGCCACGCCGCCGCTGGCCCGGGCTCGCAGGCCACCATGCACCGCCATCGCCTGCGCACCGTATTCGCACAGGTGCAACGCACGCAGGCGACCTGCACGGCGCAACGGATGCGCCGGATCGCGATGGTTGCGGGCGCGCAGCGTGATGGTGTCCGGGTCCCAGGCCACGACCTCGTCCCACAGGCACATCGCGCCCTGGTGCGGGACCAGCTTGAGGATCTCGTCGCGTCCGATCATGTGGATCGCTTGTGCCCGGGTTGGTGGGGGGTGCCATTGTATGGGCGGTATCAGCCACGGGCGCCAGCTGTTGCCGATGCGCGCGTGGAAGCGTCGCATGGATGCGATGTCGATGATGCGTTCGCAGGGCTCGCCTGCGCCCTCGAAGCGCTCATGCAAGCGCCGGACCAAAAGCGCACGGTTGGCGCCGGACTACACCGCCACCGGGGCACTCCCGGCAGGTTGCCGGGAAACCAGCAACGCCAGCACGAAATTGCAAAGCACACCCAGCGCCACCGTGCTGCCGATCGCGCGCAGCACCGGGATCGACGACAAGGCAAGCAGGCTGAACACCAGCAGCGTGGTCACGCTGCAGACCATCACCGCGTGCAGGGTGCGCAGTTGGTCGGGGCGGTCATCACCGGCGTAGTCGAAGAACAGTCCGTAATCCAGGCCCAGGCCGGCCGCCAGGATCAGCGCGACCAGGTGGAACAAGGTCAGCTCGACGCCAAACCCGCGCAGCACCGCCAGGATCAGCAGCGTGGTCAGCGCCATCGGCATCAATACACGCAGGACCCGCCGTGGTTGCCGCAATGCGATCCACACGGTCGCAATCAACAACAGCGCCGCCACCCCCAGCGCCAGCAGGACACGCTCGCGATAGGCGACCACCAGCGACTCGGTGGCCTGCTTGAGATCGAGCAGTCGCGCACCATGGGCCGTGGCCACCGTCGCGACTGCCGCCGGATCGGACAAGCCGTTCAACGACACCAGCGCGGTCGCATGGCCTGGCGACTGCAGCAGCAACCCGCCGACGCTGGCCGCCAGCGGCGTGCCTTCCAGATCGGCGACCGTCAACGGCGGCGCCTTGCGCGCGGCTTCGACGTCGTCGACGAAGTCGCCAAAGACGTCGCTGCGGAACGGCGTCGCCGCCACGGCGGCGTCCAGTGATGCTTGCAACTCTTGTCGTGCTGGCAGCCTGGCCTGCCGCGCACGCTGGGTCTCGACACTGGGCAGGTAGCGCGCCGCGCTGTCGTATCCGGCCAGGGCGTGGCTGGCGACCAGGCGATCGAGCGCCGGTTGCAGCTGTTCGCTTGTCTGCAGCACCTGGTCGACATCGGCGCCGGACACCGAGATCACGTAGCGCACGTCCGGCGCGCCCAACTCGCTGCGCAGCCGCGCATCCTGCGCCAGCGCATCGGCCGGGACCGGTGTCAGCTTGGACAGGTCGTTCTGCCAGAACGCACCTGGCGCAAGCACCAACACCGCCAATGCCGCGATGACCAGCACGATCAGCGCGTTGCGCGGATGGGGCAGGCGCTCGATCCAGGACCAGCAGCGCGCCAGGAAGCGCGAGTCGGCGACGTCACGTGGCGACGGATCGATCAGCGCCGGCAACAGCAGGCGCGTGCTCAACGCCGCGGTCGCCAACCCGGCGATGGTGAACACGCCCAGTTGCTGCAGGCCGTCGACGCCGGACACCAGGAAGGTGACGTAGGCGATGCAGGTCGACACCACGCCCGTGACCAGCGTCGGCCAGAGCGCACGCGCGCTCGCATAGGGCGACACGCCGCTGCGTTGGTGGCTGAACAGGTGGATGGGGTAATCCTGCACGACGCCTATCAGCGTGAAGCCGAACGCCACGGTAATGCCGTGCACGCCGTCGAACAGCAGTGCCACCGCGCCCATGCCTGCCAGCCCCGCGCTGGCCAGTGGCAACACGCCCAGCAGCGGCGCCCTCCAGGTGCGATACGCAAACCACAACAGCAAGACCAGCGAGATGGTGTCGATGCTGCCGATCCAGCCTGCCTCGCGGCTAGTACGGCCACCGATCTCGACCGAAAACGCACCCGGACCGGTCATCGCGAGCTTGGCCGCGGAGTTGCCACGGACCGCGTCGAAGTCGGCCTGTATCCGATCCACGGCAATCTGCTGTCCGGTCGGATCGAACCCGGGTGCCACCGTTTCGGCCACCAGCAGCGCCTGCTTTCCGGCGCGGTCGAACCACACGCCGTGCAGCCGCTGCGGCGCGTTGGCGGGTTGCAGGCTTTCGGCCAGGTTCAATGTTTCCAGGGTGGGGTCGGCGGGGATCAGGGGCTCGACCAGCGATGCCGCGGGCGAGCCCAGGTCCTGGACCCGCGACTCCAATTGTTCTTGCAGGAACGCTGTGTCGAACCGCTGCGTATCCAGGGTGTCGGTCAGCAGGTATCGATAAGGGCGCAGGCGTGCGGGAATCGCGTCCAGCCCGCTGAATCCGCCATTGGCCACCAGCTTGAACAGGTCGCTGGCGGCCAGGCGCTGCTGCAGGGCTTGGGATTGTTGCGCGAGCGCTGCCGGGTCGTCGTTGGATATCGCGATCAGGAGCAGGCGTGAGCCGGGGCCTTCGCCGAGTTCGTCCATGAGCAGCTTCTGTGCGGGGGTCTGGGCTGCGGGCATGAATTTGCGCAGGTCCCCGGACATCTGAAGGTGCTGTCCGATCCACCAGCCGCCTCCCAGGAGCAGGGCAAGCCACAGCAACGCAAGTGCCAGCCGGCGCGACGAAGTCAAAGTGCATTCCTCATGATTGAGTCGCTTGCGAACAACTGCATCCAAACCGCCCGCATGCGGGTCACCTCCGCCGCCGCGGCGGCGCGGATTCGCCTGGTTGGCGCGAGCCTATCGCGGCGCGGCATGAATTTGCGCAGGTCCCCGGACATCTGAAGGTGCTGTCCGATCCACCAGCCGCCTCCCAGGAGCAGAGCAAGCCACAGCAACGCAAGTGCCAGCCGGCGCGACGAAGTCAAAGTGCATTCCTCATGATTGAGTCGCTTGCGAACAACTGCATCCAAACCGCCCGCATGCGGGTCACCTCCGCCGCCGCGGCGGCGCGGATGCGCCTGGTTGGCGCGAGCCTATCGCGGCGCGGCATGAACTTGCGCAGGTCCCCGGACATCTGAAGGTGCTGTCCGATCCACCAGCCTCCTCCCAGGAGCAGAGCAAGCCACAGCAACGCGAGTGCCAGCCGGCGCGACGAAGTCAAAACCTATTCCCCATGATTGCTTTCGATCCAAACGCCGACGCGCCAAATGCCCGCATGCGGATGATATCCGTCTCGGCGGTGCCGCGGTTTCGCATGATCGGCGCCAGCCTGTCTCGGCGCGGCATGCCGATACGTGCTGCCAGATTGCGGCCTGCGCCACGAGCAATCCGGACAGCCCCTCACCTTGGCGAAAGCCAGGATCCATTTTGCCGCTTCGATCGCGCAACGGCGAATCGGTCGACGAAGCAACCCGCCCGCCTTCGGCAACGCCCGTGCCAGGCCAGGAGCGCCGCAGCAGGTGCACAGCTGCTCAACGATATTGCGGCGAAAGTCCGCGCATTTGGCCCACACGCCTGTCCATTCGGCGACTTTCGTGATTGCAGGGCCAAAGTCCGTTGATTCCCGCCTTCGGGGGAATGCCGGTATTGGTGTGTCCGCTCGTTCTCGGGCTGTTGGTTGTGGTTGTGGCGCTTATCCCGTGCGACTTGAAGCCTGCCGGGCATCGCGGCCGGAAAAAGGGGAAAGGTGTCCGTGTCTGAGCGCGCGTACGGGCGCCAGTTCGGGCACCGCACCCTTTCCGCTGACAGATCGCCTGGAGCGATCCGGGCCGCCGAATGGCGCCCGCGCAGCGGGTGGGGCACGAGGATGTGCCCCCAGTCCGAAACGCAGGGACCGATACGACTGTATCGCATCGGCAAGCGTCAGGAACAATGGTTTTGGTTAATTTCCCCTAGACAAAAAGTGACCCGCGCGTCAGCGCGCAAGCCGCCCCACCAGGCATCACGGCGTGGCATTGGCCTTGCGGATCCCGTTGCTCACGACCGGGTCGGCGATCGCCACGTTGATGTACTGCACCCGGGCACCGCGCGTGATCGTGCATTTGACCTCGATGTCTTCGCCATGGACGCGTAACCGACCATCGACGTACAGATGATTGCTGTAGTCATGGTAGCTGGCTGTCCATTGGAACGGCGTGTAGCCCAACCCGATGTACACGGCCTCGGCTTCCGACTTGCACCAGGGCACCAGTTCGCTGGCCTGGTTGATGATGATCGGATCGCCGTTCTCATATCGGCCCTGCTGCGCCGATGCCGACAGGGACACTGCCGACAGGAGAGGAACCAGCAAGGCGAGCAAAAGGGACTTCATGGATCCTGCTCCTGATACCTGGCATGCCGACAAAAAACGGCGAGCCAGCCAATGGCAGCCGCCCATCAGGCCTGGCTCAGCCCTCTGCACCGTGGCAAAGCGTGGCCATGCCCGCTTCGGTCACCGCATCGGCGGCGAGTTGCACCGCCTCGCGCGCTGCGCCGGCCAGCAGCGTTCGTTGCGGCTCGCCCTTGACCGGTCGGGTCTCGATGCAACGCAACTCGGAGCCGCGCCCGTACAACGCGATGACACCGACCTTGGCCGCCATCGCGGCATCCCTGGGCTTGAGCAACAACGTCCATTGCTGGCGAACGCCCTGGCTGCTGACGGCGTAATGCCGGGTCAACAACTTGCGATCGCCGGACAGCAGCGCACCGAAGCTGGCCTGCAGGCCGGACAGCTCCGGCACGCGCGACAACGAGAACGTGCGCGGCGAATGCCCAGCGCGCGCGATGGTGGCTTCGCCGGCACGGATGGTGGTGGTTTCCGCGTACGGCGAACGCACCTCCCGCACCAGCGTGTCGGTGTCCGGCCGGCGATACTCGCCTGCGATGCGCAACGGGCCCTTGAGCAGGCTCGACTCGCGCAACTCCACGAAACCCGTCCGCATCGGGGCCGGGCGCGCCAGCCTGGCCAGGATCCAGCCCGCCTCGACACTGTCTTCGGCGGCATTCCCCTGTCGTGCGGAGGCATCCTCAGGCGCGGCGTGCAGCGCCGTCGCCGAGCAGGTCAGGATTGCCGCCAGCAGCAGCGGCAGGCGCATGCGCCCGGCTGTGCGGTGGGCTGTCGTCGGGCTTGCCGGCGTCGAGCTTGCCGTGGCCGGGCTTGCTGGCATCGGGCTTGCCGCCATTGGACTTGCTGTCATCGCTTGTTTCCCAGAAATCATAGAAATTGAACCAGTTGTACGGTGCCTGGCGTGCGTAATGTTCCAACCGCGTGGCATAACCTCGGATGAGCGAGGTCAAGACCGCTGCACGGCGGGGCCTGGGGGCCTGGACGCCGTCACTGAACGCTTCGAACTGCAGGTCGTAACGATTGCCGCCGCGGTAAAGCCCGAACGCCAGCAGCACCGGCGCCCCGAGCACGGCGGCAATCAGCCATGGCCCGGTCGGCAAACGCGTGTCCTGGCCAAAAAACGACACCGCCTGCGCTGATTCGCCGGGGCGGGTGCGATCGACGAGCAAGGCGACGACCGCGCCTTCATCGATCGCCTGTTGCACCGCCAGCACGATCGACGGCCCGTCCTGCCCGGCATCGATCACGGTGGTGGCGATCTCCGGGTTGAGCGCATCCAGCAGCTGGGTCATGGCCGGGTTGTGGCCCTTGTCCAGCACCACCCGCAACTTGATGTCGGGACGCCGGTCCTTGAGCACGCGCAACACCTCGAAGCTGCCCAGGTGCGACCCGAACAGCAGGACGCCGCGACCGACATCGATGTAGCGGTGCACGGCCTCGACTCCGGACACGGTGACGTCAAAGCGATCGAGCTGCCCCGACAGCAGGAATACCCGGTCCAGGATGGTCGCGGAAAACGTATGGATGTGGCGTGCCACGTCCCACAGCGTCGCCGGCCGTCCCAGCGCGCGCCCCAGCCAGCGTCTCGACGCCCGGCGCTCGGGTGCGCGGCGGGCGAGGAAATACACCGTGATCGGGTACAGCAGCGCGCGCGCGATGCGACGTCCGCCGTAGCGGCCGATCGAGCCGATCAGCCAGATCGCCAGGCGACCGCCGCCTTCAGGGCGTTGTTTCCATTGCGCGCCGTTCCATTGCCCATCGTTACGCTGGATGCTCATGCGGCGCTGCACGAACCCGGCGCTGCCAGCGGGTGTGCGGCCCGCGTTGCGGGCGACACCGCCACTGGGGGGTTCTGCCTGCAAACCGCGGGCTTCACGAACCACGTTCCGCGACGATCTCGCCACTGGCCAGCAAGGTCTCGCCGCGCTGCACGCGGAATCGCCAGCGCCCTGGTGCCGGCAGGTCCAGGGTGACCTCGGCCATTTGGCCCGGCAGCAGCGGTTGCGCGAACTTCACCCGGGGCAGGCGCAGGCACGTACCTGCAGCATGCGACGCCGCATCGCTGCGCTCGATCGCTTCCAGCACCCGCTCCAGCAAGACCACGCCGGGCACGATGGGCCGGCCGGGAAAGTGTCCAGGCAGGCAGGGATGGTCTGGATCGATCGTGAATTGCATTGCTTCTGCCCCCATCGAGCCTGCGCCTCGCCCGGTCCTTGCGTGGCGCATGCGCGCGCGTGTGCGTGTTGCCGACCGCAAAGCATGATCGGCACGCCACCGCCACGCAAGCTGGCCTGCGCGCGCGGCGGCATCCGATGCACGACCTACCGCTGGATGCATCGCATGACCTTACGCACGGCTCATCGCAGGACGTCGCGCCAGAACGCCGGACCCAGCCGCCCCATGCTGGACAGGAAGTGCCACAAGCTGTCGTAGCGGCCCGGGAAGTGCCGTTCGCGGTAGATGAATTCAAGCACGAAGAAACCACCGACCAGGCCGTAGTTGAGGAGATTGGCCACCCACGACCACTGCGCCTTGGTGACCGTGAAAGGCGCGGGGATGCCGGCCGTGGCAAGGATCCCGTCGGGCACCGCGCAGCACGCCAGCAACAGGTTGACCAGGGCCAGCGCGGCGAGCACGAGCGCCCATGCGGCAGTGAGCCCGCGTGTGTAGCCCACCAGCTTCGGGGACAACGTCTCCATTGTCTCCTGGTCCATCCGCAGCACGATCCGGGTGATCAACGGGACCTGTCCTGCACGCAGGGTGCGCCCGAAAACCCACGCCACCAGGCCAAGGAACACCACCGGGACCAGCAACAGCGGCAGCTGCGCGAAGGCCGAATGCGCTAGCCACCACAGCAGCGGCATGGCAACCAGCAACGCCAGCCATGCCTTGGCGCGACGTTCCAGCAGCGGCTGCATCAGGACCAGCACCACGATGTCGCCCAGGGCCAGCGCCGCCAGCGCGCTGTCGTGGCGCACCCCAGCCAGGTGCGCCAACAACGCATAAAGCACCAGCAACAAGACCCGCAGCGCCAGCGGCCCGGCCATTTTCATCGGTCTGGGTTCATCGGTCTGGATTCATCGGCACGGGTTCACCCATGCGCCGCATCGATGCCTGGCGATCGTCGACGGATCGTCGTTCAGCCCGCCTTGTGCTGCTGCACATGCGCCGACAGGCTCCGCAACGAAGCGAAGATCTGGCGGTTCTCGTCGTTGTCCGAGCGCAGCTGGAAGCCGTAGCGCTTGCTGATCGCCAGCGACAGCTCCAGCGCGTCGATCGAGTCCAGCCCAAGCCCGGTGTTGAACAGGGGCGCTTCCGGGTCGATCCCGCTGGCGGCGACATCCTCCAGGTTGAGGCTTTCGACCATCAGTTCGGCCAGCTCGAGTTCGGCTTGTGTTTGCGAAGACATCCGTGGGTTCCATCGATCGTTGATGTCGCACAGGTTAAACCAGTCCGGCTCCGGCGGGTCGGTGGCGACCGTGCCCGGTATCATGTCGCGTCAATCCGCCGCCGTCCGCACCGCACGATGACCCGCCAGAAGCTGAACAACGAAACCCCGGACACCCGCCGTGCAGCCGCCGCATCGAGCCAGGCGCCGCCCGCGCCCGGCATCGACTGCGATGTCCTGGTGATCGGTGGCGGGCCGGCCGGCACCACCGCGGCAACGCTGCTGGCGCGCAAGGGCTGGCGGGTTGTATTGCTGGAAAAGGACAAGCACCCCCGGTTCCACATCGGCGAGTCGCTGCTGCCGATGGCCATGCCGATCCTGCAGCGGCTTGGCGCGCTGGAAAAGGTGGCCGCCGTGGGCATGTTCAAACAGGGCGCCGACTTCCCGCGCGACGACGGCGGCGACGGGTACAACAGTTTCGATTTTTCGCGGGCACTGGACGTGAAGTTTCCGCACGCCTACCAGGTGCCCAGGGCCCAGTTCGACCAGGTGTTGTTCGAGCACGCGCGCGAAAACGGCGTGGACGCCCGCGAACAGGTCAAGGTCGAGCAAGTCGACTTCACCCCCGGCGGACAGCCCGTCGTCCATGCGCGCCAGGCCGGTGCCGGGGAAGACGTGCAGGTGTTCCGTCCTGGTTACCTGGTCGACGCCAGTGGCCGCGACGCGCTGTTGGGCGGCAAGTTCAGGATCAAGCGCAACAACCGCAAGCACCAGTCTGCAGCCGTCTTCAGCCATTTCAAAGGTGTCCAGCGCCGTGAGGGCACCGATGCCGGCAACGTCAGCATCTACCGCCATGACCATGGCTGGATCTGGTTGATCCCGCTTCCCGGTGACGTGATGAGCGTCGGCGCGGTGTGTTCGCCGGCGCACATGAAGACCCGCCGCGGCGACAGCGAGGGTTTCCTCATGCGGACCCTGGCCAGCGTGCCGGAGATCGCCACGCGCATGCAGGGCAGCCAGCGCATCGGGCCGGTGCACGCCACCGGCAACTACGCCTACGAGTGCACGCGCATGTGCGGCCCCAACTGGGTCCTGGTCGGCGATGCATACACCTTCGTCGACCCGATGTTCTCGTCGGGCGTGTTCCTGGGCATGCATGGCGCCGAGAAGGCCGCGGGCATGGTCGATGGCGCGCTGCGCGACCCGGCGCGCGAGCGCGGGTTGCAGCGCGCGCTGGTGAAGCATTTCAACGTCGGCCTGGACGAGTTCAAGTGGTTCATCTATCGCTTCACGTCGCCGACCATGAAGCATCTGTTCGCCAACCCGCGCAACTACATGCAGGTCGAGCAGGCGGTGATCGCGATGCTGGCCGGCGACGTGTTCGACAGTGTCCGCGTGCGCCGGCGGCTGCGGATCTTCCGGGTGCTGTACGCCATGACGGCGATCGGCATGCTGCCCATGGCCATGCGGCACTGGTGGCGGCGCCGGCGCGCGAACCGCGCCGGATTCGATGCCGATCCGGCCCCGGCGGCCGGCAGGATGGCCGGCCAATGAACGCACGGCCCACGCCCTCGACCGTACCCGCACCCGGGCTGGTGGTGGATTATGTCGACACGGATTCGCCGCAAGGCCTCCTGGACGACACCGTACTGGCGGTCTTCGGTTTCGGCGACGCTGCGCCGGCACGGCTGGACGACCCGCGCTACCTGCGCGTGCCGTTGCAGCCTTACGCCGGCATGGCCCCGTTCGAAACCTGGCACGGCAGCGGCCCGGTACGCCACGGCCGCGACGGCGAAATCGCCTGGGCCAGCGACGGTCGCCTGAGCTTTGGCGTGATCGAAGTCGATGAGCGACGGTTTGCCGACCCGGGCGACCCGGACGACGGCAACGGCAGCGGCATCATCGGTGCGGCCGCGCACGCCTACGAGCGCCTGATCCAGTTCGTGCGCGACAGCGACACGCCACACCTGCTGCGGATCTGGAACTACCTCGACGCGATCACCGTGGGCGATGGCGACGCCGAGCGCTACCGCCAGTTCTGCATCGGCCGCGCCCGTGGCCTGGGCAACTTCGACCCGATGCGGCTCCCGGCGGCAACCGCCATCGGCCGCTTCGACCAGGCCCGCGTGCTGCAGATCTACTGGCTGGCCGCCGCCGCGCCCGGTACGCCGATCGAAAACCCGCGACAGCTGCCCGCTTACCGCTATCCACGCGATTACGGCCCGCAGCCGCCGAGTTTCGCGCGCGCCATGTTGCCGCCCACCGGCGACCAGATGCCGCTGCTGTTGTCCGGCACCGCCAGCGTCGTCGGCCACGCCACGCGCCATGCCGGCATCCTGCTGGACCAGGTCGACGAGACCTTCGCCAACTTCGATGCCCTGCTCGCCGCGGCAAGGCTACGGCAGCCGGCGTTGCCGGAACGCTTTGGCGCCGGGACCCGGCTCAAGGTTTACGTACGCGATCTTGAAGACCTGCCCACGGTGGCCGCCGCATTGGACGCCCGCTTTGGCGATCGCATCGCGCGCATCGTGCTGCATGCCGCGATCTGCCGTCGCGACCTGTGCGTGGAGATCGATGGCGTCCATGCCGGCTGACGGCGTGCCGGCTTTCGGGTTGCCGGCTGACGGCGTGCCTGCTGATGCCACGACGCCCGGTTCGCGGCGCGCCTGCCTCCGCTTCGAGACCCCCTGAAGCCCACCCGGACAGACCTCCGGAATCGCCCGCCCACCGGTGCTGCAGTGCAGTGTTGTATTCCCGGCTGGATCGTGCGATGAGTGCTGCTCGGACGGGGCAGCGACAGGTCGTCCGGACGTGACGATTTTTCGGCGCCACACGCCCCCGCGTGCCTCCGCGTCGATTCCCCCGAATCTGTCGCACCGAGGGTAACGATATGAACCCCAAGCCAAGCATGCTCTGGCTGCTCACCGGGCTAGCCGTCGCCGGCGCCGGCACCAGCTTCACCGTACAGGCCGCGAAACAGGGCCAGACCCCGCAACAACGCAAGGCCGCCATCCAGGCCATCCGTGCCACCCACCGGCATTTCCAGGCCACCCAGCCAAGGACCATGGCCCAGGGCAAAGCCACCGAAGTGCGGATGCCCGATGGGACGATCACCGCCAGGGTGCCCACCGAGTTGTGGAACCAGCTCGATGTCCGCCCGCATGCGCACGGCTCCGTGCGCTTGATCGAGCGGACCGCGGACGCCAGCGCGCCGGCCAGCGACCAGTCGGAGGGCCTCCAAGATGAATAAGCCCATGCTTGCCCTGGCCATCGCGATCTCGATGGCGCTGTTCGGCGCGACCGCCTCGCGCGCCGCGGAGGTCGTCCCGGTCAATTTCGACGACCCGGGCGAAGGCTACAACGACCCGACCCCGGCCACCCCGGTCGGCGGCAACCCCGGCACCACGATCGGAGAGCAACGCCAGATCGTCGCGCAGTTCGCGGCGGACCTGTGGGGCGCGGTACTGGTCAGCGACCAGCCGGTCTATGTCGGTGCGCAGTTCAATCCGCTAGGCGCCAACGTCCTGGGCTCGGCCGGCGCGACCTTCGTCAACGCCAATTTCGCGCCCGGCATCGTGCCCGATACCTGGTACAGCGCTGCATTGTCCGACGCGATTTCAGGTGTCGACCAGAACCCGGGCTACATCGACATCAACTCGCAGTTCAGTTCGGACTTCACGTTCTACTACGGCCTGGACGACAACACGCCGGCAGGCCAGGTCAACTTCCTCGACGTGATCATGCACGAGTTCGGACATGGGCTGGGTTTCCAGAACTTCGAAAACGAAGCCGCGGGCACCTTCCTGTCGGGCCGCCAGGACATCTACTCGGTGTTCACCTTCGACAACTCCGCCAGCAAGTACTGGACCCAGATGACGGTGCCCGAACGCCAGGCATCGGCACTGAACTACGGCAACGTCGTGTTCACCGGGGCCAGCGCCACTGCCGGGGCGGCACTGATCCTCGATCCGCGCACGGCATTCCGGGTCACGGCACCGATGTCGATCGCGGGCCAGTATCCCTATGGCACGGCCAGCTTCGGACCCCTGGTTTCTCCGTCCAACTTCGCCGGGTCGGTGGTCCTGGGCACCGATGGCGTGGGTGCCAGCAACGATGGCTGCGAGCCGCTCACCAATGTCGTCCAGGTCGCCGGCAACATCGCCCTGCTCGATCGCGGCACGTGCGCCTTCACCATCAAGGTACTCAACGCGCAGAACGCCGGCGCCACCGGCGTGCTGATCGCCGACAACGTGCCCGGCAATCCGCCCCCGGGGCTGGGCGGCACCGATCCCAGCATCACGATCCCCTCGATCCGCATTACCCAGGCGCTGGGCACGGCGATCAGGGGCGCGCTTCCGGGCGTGAATGTCGATTTCGTGGTCGATCCGGGCAAGCTGCAGGGTGCCGATGACGCCGGACGCCCGCGACTGTTCATGCCCGACCCGGTCCAGGGCGGCTCGTCGGGGTCGCACTACGACACGGCACTGTCCCCGAATGCGTTGATGGAGCCTGCGATCAACGATTCGCTGTTCGCGGCGATGAACCTGGACATCACCCCCAACCTGCTGGAGGACACCGGCTGGACGCTCAATCCGGGTAGCGCGATGATCGAGGGTTGCAACACTACCGTGAAAGTCGTCGACGACGCCGGGATCATCATCGGCGCCAACGTGCAGGCCATGAGCAATGTCTGCATGATCGGCGCCAAGAACCACGGTCAGTACGTGAGTTGCATGGCGAAGTACCGCAAGCAACTGCGGTCGAGCAGGCTGATCACGCAGCGACAGTCAAGCAAGATCGCCGCCTGCGCCGCGCGCGCGGGCAATGGCCACCGGGGCAAGCTGATGGAATAACCCGGCCCGAGACCCGATCGAATGCGGCGCCCCTGCGGGCGCCGCTTTTTTTTGCGGCCGCTGGCCCGAACATGGGTGTATCGCGGCGCATCGAGCTCAACACGAGCTTTGGTGGACTGCTGGATCGACCCGTCGTCACTTGCAATCACCCGGCACGACCGCCATAACGATGCCATCGACTCGACCGGAGCAAGCACGATGGGACTGATCAGCCTGCTGTGGGGCATCTGCGCGATGATCCTGATGGTCTTTGCGCTGATCCCGTTGCTGGGGGCGGCCAACTGGCTGCTGATTCCGTTCGCGGCGATCGGCGCCGTGATCGCGGCGATCGGCGTGGCCTTCACCCGAAAACAGCGCAACGGGCGCGCCAAGGCCGGGCTGATCCTGAACCTGATCGTGATCGTGGTCGGTATCGCCCGCCTGCACCTGGGTGGCGGCCTGCTGTAATCGAGCTGCTGTAATCGAGCTGGCGCGACCACGCTCCACGGGCCAGCGAGCGTCGGACTTGCCCGGCGCCTGGCCTGTCGTCCCGGGAGCGGTCGGCCGTTCGGCGGCCAGCCCGGCAACCGCGCGCTGCGGGGAATCTCGAGGGGCACAGCGTAGAATGGCCCGATGAGTCATCCCCATTCACGACCGCGCCGGATGCGTCGCGACGCCTTTTCGCGGCGCCTGATGCGCGAAACGGTGCTGACCACGGACGACCTGATCTATCCGGTCTTCGTGCACGAACTCACCGGGCGCGCGCCGGTCGCATCCATGCCCGGCGTCGAGCGCGTGTCGATCGACCACCTGCTCGACCTGGCCGAACAGGCCTGCACGCTGCGGATCCCCGCACTGGCCTTGTTCCCGGTGACCTCCCCCGAGGCCAAGTCGCTCACCGCGCAGGCGGCATGGGACGACGACGGCCTGTGCCAACGCGCCGTGCGCGCGCTCAAACAGCGTTTCCCGGAGCTGGGCGTCATCACCGACGTCGCGCTGGATCCGTATACCTCGCACGGCCAGGACGGCTTGGTCGATGGCAGCGGCCACGTCGTCAACGACGAGACCGTCGACGTGCTGGTCAAGCAGGCGCTCTCGCATGCCCGCGCCGGTGCCGACGTGGTCGCGCCCAGCGACATGATGGATGGCCGCATCGGTGCGATCCGGGCCGCGCTCGAAGCCGACGGCCACATCCATACCCGCATCCTGGCCTACGCCGCCAAGTACGCCTCCAGCTTCTACGGGCCGTTCCGCGATGCGGTTGGCTCGGCTGCCGCGCTGGGCAAGGCCGACAAGCGCACCTACCAGATGGATCCGGCCAACAGCGACGAAGCACTGCGCGAGGTCGAGCTCGACCTGGATGAAGGCGCCGACATGGTCATGGTCAAGCCCGGCTTGCCGTACCTGGACATCGTGCGCCGCGTGAAGGACACCTTCGGCGCACCGACCTTCGTCTACCAGGTCAGCGGCGAATACGCGATGCTCAAGGCCGCCGCCGGCAATGGCTGGCTGGACGAGCGCGGTTGCGCACTGGAAGCGCTGACCTCGATCAAGCGTGCCGGCGCCGATGGCATCCTCACGTATTTCGCACTCGATGCAGCGCGCTGGCTGCAGCAACAACACTGAACCAGGAGCACGGATGAAACGCTTTGCCATCATCGGCCACCCGGTGGCGCATACGCTGTCGCCGCGGATCCATGCCGCGTTTGCCGCCCAGACCGGCATCGGGCTGACCTACGAGCCGATCGACGCCGACGACTTCGCTGCCGCGCTGTCCGCATTCAGCGGCGATGGGGTCAATGTCACCCTGCCCTACAAACTCGCGGCCGCCGGCATCTGCAAGTCCCTGGGCGATCGCGCGCGCCGCTCGGGCGTGGTCAACACGCTGACCCGCCAGGGCGACGGCTGGCATGGCGACAATACCGACGGCCTTGGCCTGGTCCGCGACTTCACCGGTCGCCACCAGCTGGACCTGCGCGAACGCCGCACCCTGCTGCTGGGTGCCGGTGGTGGCGCACGCGGCATCGCACCGGCGCTGCTGGATGCGGGCATCGCCGACCTGTTCATCGTCAACCGCACGCCTGCACGCGCCGATGCCCTGGCCGACAACCTGGCCGAACCCGGCCGCGTGCATCCGCGCTATTTCGACGACCTGGCATCGTTGGGCGAGTTCGACCTGATCCTCAATGCCACCTCCGCGACCCGCGGTGGCGACCTGCCGAAGTTGCCGATGTCGCTGGTCGGGCGACGCACCACCGTGATCGACCTGAGTTATGGCGAGGCGGCGATCCCGTTCCTGGCCTGGGGGCGTGCAGCCGGTGCCCAGAACATCTTCGATGGCCTGGGCATGCTGGTGGAGCAGGCGGCCGAAAGCTTCAAGATCTGGCATGGCGTGCGGCCGGAGACCGATGGCATCTACGCCCAGCTGCGCGAGGAAGCGGTGACGCTGGTGTCGGCGGACTGAATTGATCACGCGCGTGCGCGCCCGCACACGCGCAATGGCGTGTGGATGCACGCGTGGAAACCGCATGCGGTGTAAGAGAGTCAACCGCTTTCGCCCTTCGCAGGGGCAGAGCAACGGCAGAGCAGGATCAAACGCTTCCGCGCTGTCGCGCGGGTCACTTTTGTCAGGGCAAAAGTAACCAAAACCGTTCGCGACGGGCGCTGCGCCGGTGACGATGAAGCCGTCACCGGTCCCCTGCGCTTCGGACTGGGGCACATCCCTGTGCCCCACCCGCTGCGCGGGCGACATCCGTCGGTCCAGATCGTTCCAGACGATCTGTCGTCCGTAGTGGCACGGTGCCCAAACTCGCTGCGCTCAGACATGGGCACCTCTTCGGCCACTACGGCCTGCGATGCTCGGCTTGCTTAACGCCGCACAAGGTCAAGGGCAAAGAGCCAAGGCCAAGGCCAACGCCAACGCCAACGCCAACGCCAACGCCAACGCCAACGCCAACGGCCAAGGCCAAGGCCAAGGCAACGTTCGCATGGCTATTCCCTAGGCAGCTACAGAATCCTCCTTTTGGTGCTCGCCACCCTTCGATCGTCATTCCCGCGAAGGCGGGAATCCATGGACGTTGCTCTTTGTTCTGCAAGATCAAACGCTTCCGCGCTGTCGCGCGGGTCACTTTTGATAAGGCAAAAGTAACCAAAACCATCCGCGACGGGCGCTGCGCCGGTGACGGTGGAGCCGTCACCGGTTCCCTGCGCTCCGGACTGGGGCACATCCATGTGCCCCACCCGCTACGCGGGCGCCGTGCGGCGGTCCAAATCGTTCCAGACGATTTGTCACCCAAAGTGGCACGGCACCCAAACTCGCTGCGCTGCGCTTCGCTCAAACATGGGTGCCTCTTCGGCCGCCACGGCCTGCGATGCTCGGCTTGGTTAACGCCGCACAAGGTCAAGGTCGGAGCAACGGCAGAGCAAGGTCAAACGCTTCCGCGCTGTCGCGCGGGTCACTTTTGTCAAGGCAAAAGTAACCAAAACCGTCCGCGACGGGCGCTGCGCCGGTGACGGTGGAGCCGTCACCGGTTCCCTGCGCTTCTCGGCCGCGGCGGCACGGCGCCCAAACTCGCGCGCTGCGCGCACTCAAACATGGGCGCCTCTTCGGCCACCACGGCCTGCGATGCTCGGCTTGCTAAACGCCGCACAAGGTCAAGGGCAAGGTCAAAAGCCAAGGCAAGGCCAATAGCTGCCGCCATTGCTAGTGGCTTTTGGCTTTTGGCTTTTGGCTTTTGGCTTTTGGCTTTTGGCTTTTCGCTTTTCGCTTTTCGCTTTTCGCTTTTGATGTTCCGCGACTTAAAGCTTGCCGAGCATCGCAGCCGGAAAGGGGGAAAAGGTGCCCATGTTTGAGCGCAGCGAGTTTGGGCACCGTACCCTTTCCGGCGAGAAGCGCAGGGCACCGATGCGGCTTTATCGCATCGGCAAGCGTCAGGAGCAGTGGTCTTTGGTTACTTTCTGCCGTAACAGAAAGTGACCCGCGCGACAGCGCGGAAGCGTTTGATCTTGCGAAGCAAAGAGCAACGTCCATGGATTCCCGCCTTCGCGGGAATGACGGTATTGTTGTGGCTCTTGCATCTTGGCTCCTGGCAGTTGGTTCTTGTTCTTGTGCGACTTAAAGCTTGCCGAGCATCGCAGGCCAAGCGGGCCGAAGAGGTGCCCATGTTTGAGCGCGATAGCGAGCGAGTTTGGGCACCGTGCCCGTTTGGGCGACAGATCGTCTGGAACGATCTGGGCCGACGCATGTCGCCCGCGCAAAGCGCGGGTGGGGCACATGGATGTGCCCCAGTCCGAAGCGCAGGGCACCGATGCGGCTTCATCGCATCGGCAAGCGTCAGGAGCAGTGGTCTTTGGTTACTTTCTGCCGTAACAGAAAGTGACCCGCGCGACAGCGCGGAAGCGTTTGATCTTGCGAAGCAAAGAGCAACGTCCATGGATTCCCGCCTTCGCGGGAATGACGGTATTGTCGTGGCTCTTGCATCTCGGCTCCTGGCTTTGGTCCTTGATCTTGTGCGACTTGAAGCTTGCCGGGCATCGCAGGCCAAGCGGGCCGAAGAGGTGCCCATGTCTGAGCGCAGCGAGTTTGGGCATCGTGCCCGAAGCGGATCGCGACCGCCGTCGCGCCTAGGAAAGACCCGCCGCCAGGTACTCGTCCTTCAAGCGGACGTAATGCTGCGCGCTGTAGTACAGCGCCTCGATCTCGGCATCGCTGAGCATCCGCACCTTCTTGGCCGGATTGCCCAGCCACAACTCGCCCGGGCCCACCACCTTGCCCGGCGACACCAGCGCCCCGGCACCGACGAAGCCGTGTTTCTCCACCACCGCGCCGTCGAGCACGATCGCACCCATGCCGATCAGCACCGCGTCCTCGATCCGGCAGGCGTGCACGATGGCCTTGTGGCCGATGGTCACGTCATCGCCGATCACGGTGGCAAATCCGCCGAGTTTCGCGTGCGGCCCGTCGTGGCTGACGTGCACCACCGTGCCGTCCTGGATATTGGTGCGTGCACCGATGCGTATGAAATTGACATCGCCGCGCACCACCGTGCCCGGCCAGATCGACACGTCGTCTCCCAGCACCACGTCACCGATCACGGTGGCAGCCGGATCGATGTAGGCGCGTGCACCCAAGTCGGGCCGTTTGTCGCGATAGGGACGTGTCAGGTTCATCCCGCGATTCTACCCGGGCTGTTGAAGGAGCGGCTTCAGCGCGCGCTATTGCTCGTGTTCCGGCGCTTGCATGAGCGACATCGGTCGCGATCGGCATCCCGGCCGGGCAATCGCGACTGACGTCGCTCCCGCAACGGCAATACCCGGATCAAGGACTCGCGGCTGAAGCCGCTCCTGCGACAGCCACACACGTATAGTCGGGTGCATGCACGACACCCCCACGCCCGTTTCCGAGCTGCGCCCCACCCTGGACCGCCTGCGCGGCGCATGGCAACGACAGCGGCCCGATGCTCGCCAGCGGCTGGACGACCTCGCCCGCCTGCGCACGGCGCTCAAGGCGGGCACGGGTGCGATGGTGGAGGCCATCAGCGCCGACTTCGGCCATCGCTCGACCCATGAAAGCCTGGTCGCGGACTCGATGGCGGTGGTGTCCGAAATCGACCACCTGCACGGACACCTGCGCGGCTGGATGAAACCACGCCGGGTCGGGGCCGGTTGGAGGCTTTGGCCCGCGCGCGCCCAGCTGCGACCCGAACCCGTCGGCGTGGTCGGCGTGATGTCGCCCTGGAACTATCCGGTCAACCTGGCCCTGGTCCCGCTGGCGACTGCCATCGCCGCCGGCAACCACGTTTTCGTCAAACCCTCCGAGCACGCGCCGCGGACCAGCGCATGGCTGCGCGAATTGCTGGCGACTGTCTTCCCGGCCGATCGCGTGTCGGTCGCGCTGGGCGGGCCTGAACTCGGCGCGGCGTTCTCCGCATTGCCGTTCGACCACCTGGTATTCACAGGCTCTACGGCAGTCGGCCGCAAGGTCATGGCTGCCGCCGCGCCCAACCTGACCCCGCTGACATTGGAGCTGGGCGGGAAATCCCCCGCGATCATCGCCGAGGATTTCCCGATCGACCAGGCCGCTGCACGCCTGTCCACCGGCAAGTGGTTCAACGGCGGACAGACCTGCATCGCACCCGACTACGTGCTGGTCGATGGGGCGCGGCGCGATGCGCTGGTCGATGCGCTCAAGACCCAGGCGCAAGCGCGCTATGGCGACATGGGTGACGCCGCCGACTTCACCCGCATCATCAACGAAGGCCAATACCGACGGCTGCGCGGCACCATCGACGACGCGCGTGCCCGCGGGCTGGACGTCATCGAACTGGCCGACATCGATCCGCAACGCGCCGATGCCGAACGCCTGATCGCGCCCACCCTGGTGCTGGACCCCGGCGACGACGCCCAGGTGATGCGCGACGAGATCTTCGGCCCGATCCTGCCGATCCGCAGCTACCACACGCTGGACGAGGCGATCGCCTACGTGCAGGGGCGCGACCGGCCGCTGGCGCTGTATCCCTTCAGCCACGACCGCGGGGCGCTGGAACGGATCCTGGGTCGGCTGCTCGCCGGCGGCGTGACCGTCAACGACACGCTGTTGCATTTCACCGCAGCCAACCTGCCGTTTGGTGGCATCGGCCCCAGTGGCATGGGTCAGTACCATGGGCGCGCGGGTTTCGACGCGATGACCAAGGTCATGCCGGTGCTGTGGCAATCGCGCTGGACCGCCACCGACCTGCTCAAGCCGCCGTATCGCGGACTGGCCGATCGGCTGGTCCGTTTCCTCGCGGGTTAGTCGTGGCGCGATATCGTGTCCAGGCACCGTGGGAGCCACGTCGGTCGCGACCGCTTCCACGCAGATCCTGATCGCGTCCGGCATCGCTCGCGCACGACTCCATCATCAACATCGCAACGACCCGGCCAACGCCCATGAAGATCGCGACCTGGAACGTCAACTCGCTCAACGTCCGCCTGCCGCACCTGCAGCAATGGCTGGCCGACGCCCAACCCGATGTCGTCGGGCTGCAGGAAACCAAGCTGCCCGATGACAGGTTCCCCGACACCGCACTGGCCCAGGCCGGTTATCGCAGCGTTTTTTCGGGGCAGAAGACCTACAACGGCGTGGCGATCCTGTCGCGCGGACAACCGCTCGACGACGTGCAATTGGGGATCCCCGGTTTCGACGACGAACAAAAACGCGCCATCGCGGCGACCGTGGGCGGCGTGCGCATCATCAACCTGTACGTAGTCAACGGGCAGGACGTCGGCACGCAGAAGTACGCCTACAAGTTGCGCTGGCTCGATGCGGTGCACGACTGGATCGCAGGCGAGCTCAAGGCGCACTCCAACCTGGTCGTTCTGGGCGACTTCAACATCGCGCCCGAAGACCGCGACGTGCACGATCCGGCGCTCTGGAATGACAACCACATCCTCACCTCGACCGACGAACGTGCGGCGTTGGCACGCTTGTGCGCGCTCGGGCTGCACGACGCCTATCGCCTGCACAATGAAGAAGGTGGCCAGTTCAGCTGGTGGGACTACCGCCAGGCCGGCTTCCGGCGCGACCTGGGCCTGCGCATCGACCTGACCCTGGTATCCGATGCCCTGCGCGATGCTGGCAGCGCGGCAGGCATCGACCGCGAACCCCGCACCTGGGAGCGCCCGAGCGACCACGCCCCGGCATGGGTGCAGCTGGACTTGTAGCTTGCACGCCCCGGCGCGCACTGGCGGCAGTCGCTCGCGCTCGGTGGCCTGTGCCGACCCTGAGGTCGCCCACGACATCCGCCCACGAAAAAGGCCCGGCGATGCCGGGCCTTTTTTGTTGCATGCGTCGTTGGAACTTAGCGCACGCTACCGCGACGGAACAGGTTGACGATCGCAAGCAGCACGATCGCACCGATCAACGCGGTGATCAGGTAGCCGATCCAGCCGGCACCCAACGACAAGCCAACCATCGGCAGCAGGAAACCGCCCAGCAAGCCGCCGATGATGCCGACGACGACATTGAGGATGATGCCCTGCTGGCCATCGGTTTTCATGAGCATGCTTGCCAACCAACCGGCAATACCACCCACGATCAACATGATGATGAAGTTCATGCACCAGACTCCTTGAAGTTTTGGATGAGGACCCACTCCCCCTTGAGGAGGTGGGACCACTATCAAGGCCTGCGTGTGATGGTTACGTCGCGGTCATCGGCCCAGGGGCTTGCTGCCGCCCGTGATGGCCGCCATCAACGCGGCGCGCGGGAGCTTCCCCGTTTCGTTGCGTGGCAGCGCGGCCACGCAGCGCAAGGGCCGCGGCAGGAAAACCGGGTCGATGCTGCAGCGCAGCGATTGCAGGATGTCGGCCGCATCGATGCCCGGGGCCACGGCCAGCGCGGCGATCCTGCGCACCGTGCCGCCTGCGGGCGCGTCGAGCTGGAACACCACGCCATCGACCACCCCCGGCACGGCCTGCAATTTGCGTGTCAGGTCGCCCAGCGATGCCCGCTTGCCTGCGATCTCCAGCAGGTCCGCATTGCGTCCGCACAGGGTGAAGCGTCCGTCGGCACCGACTTCGACCAGGTCCGCCAACACCACCGGCATCGGCAGGTGTGGCGCCTGCACCTGGGTGCCGCCAGGTTGCGGATGCAGCTGCACGCCCGGTAGCGGCGTCCAGGCCTGCTCGACCGCCGGTCGGCGCCGTGCGATCACGCAGGTCTCGGTCGAACCGAACAATTCGCGCAACTCGCAACCGCAATGCGCCTCGGCGTCCCGCGCCAGGTCCTGCGGCATCGGCGCGGTCGCCGAAACGATGCCGGCCAGCGGCGGCAGTACCACCCCCGATGCGACCAGCGCACGCAGGTGCACCGGCGTGGTCACCAGCAAGCGCGGCGCCGGGACCTCACGCAGCGCGCGGGCGACATCGTCGGGAAAGAACGGTCGCGCCGCATGCACGGCGACATCGGCCAGCATCGGCAGCAGCACCGACATTTCCATGCCGTACATGTGTTGCGGCGGCACCGTGGCCACCACGTGCGCTATCGAGTCAGCCGGCCACAGATCTCGCATTGCCATCAGGTTCTGCGCCGTACTGGCATGCCAGCTGGCCCAGGTCTTGGGGTTGGGCACTGGCTGGCCGGTACTGCCGGACGTGAAACCGATCGCAGCCACGGCCGCGGGGTCCACGGTCAACGGCGAGCCATCGGACTCCGGCAACATGTCGGGCAACTGCCAGAATCCGGGCGGCTCCGGTGCCAGGCCCTGGTCGCCCAGGCAGTAGCTGTCGGCATGGCGCTGCAGCTCGTCGGCGATCACCGCGGGCGCCCGCGATGGCGGCAGCAACGTGACCTGTCCGCGCACTGCCACGGCGCACAGCGCAACCAGGAACCGGTAGCGGTCCTCGCACAGGTTGATCGCATGGCGCCCTTCCGGGAGTCGTGCCGCCAGCGCCCGGACCTGGCGCTGGAAACGACCCAGACAGACCACGACCGGCGCCTGGCCATCGCTCCCAAGGATGGCGATGGACCGGCCGGCGTCGCCACGGACCAACGGCCGCAGGCACGCATCCGCCGCGGCCTTGCCTGCGACTCCAACGTGGTGCATGCGATCCGGATGCGTGCTGATGACGGCCGACATGGCGCCCCTGTCTTCAAATGGACCGCGACTGCGCGGCCTTTTCCCGGCGATTACTTTACGCTGGCAGGTCCCGCCCATGCCAAATCGCGGCCAAACCCTCGTCCATGTCGCCGATCCCGCCCCAGCCCGCCTCCACGACACCGCACTGGCACTGGCTGCCCTGGGGCGGCCACCTCGGTGCCGGGCATGCGCCCGCCCAGGGCGCTTCTGCAGAGCAACTCGCCCGCGGCTGGCTGGGGCCACGACTGGGATGCCACCCGGACGCACTGCCGCTCTTCCGCGACGCGCATGGCCGTCCGCGCCTGGGCGCCCCCCTGGGTGATCGCGACATCAGCTGGAGCCATAGCGGCGAGGGCTTGCTGGTCGCCTGCGCACACGGACTGGTCCTGGGCATCGACCTCGAGCGCGAGCGCCCTCGCCCACGCGCACCGGAGTTGGCCCGGCGCTTCTTCCATGCCGACGAGGCGGCCTGGCTGGAAGCCCTGCCCGACCCCGCAGCCCGCGAACGCGCCTTCCTGCGGCTGTGGTGCGCCAAGGAAGCACTGCTCAAGGCCCACGGGCGAGGACTCGCATTCGGCCTGCACAAGCTGGCGTTTACCGAGGGCGACGACGGCTTGCGGCTGGTGCAGTGCCACCGGGCGCTGGGCGCACCCACGGACTGGCAGCTGCACGAATTCACGCCGCGACCGGGCTACCGGGCCGCCCTGGCCTGGCGCCCGGCCAGCGCACCCCATTTCATGAGCGTGCCCGAATGAGCAGGCCCGCATGAGCAAGCCCGCATGACCGACCCCGCACACGACCCCGCCCTGCGCGCCGAACTCGACGCCGGCCTGGACGCGCTCGGCATCGACCGCAGCCATGCGCCGCCACTGCTGGCCTACCTCGCCCTGCTCGATCGCTGGAACCGCACCTACAACCTCACCGCCATCCGCGACCCGCGCCAGATGGTCGCCAGGCACCTGCTGGACTCGCTGGCGATGCATGGCTTTGCGACCACCGGCACGCTGGCCGACCTGGGCACGGGGCCCGGCCTGCCGGGGATCCCGCTGGCCATCGTCCAGCCCGGCCTGCAGGTGACGCTGGTGGAATCCAATGGCAAGAAGGCACGGTTCCTGCGCCAGGCCATCCGCACGCTGGGCCTGGGCAACGCCCTGGTCGCACAGTCGCGGATCGAGGCGCTGGACCAGCCTGCCGCCTTCGACCGCATCACCGCACGCGCGCTGGCCACGCTGCCGCTGATCCTGCAGCTGGGGGGGCATCTGCTCAAATCCGATGGTCGCCTGTTGGCGATGAAGGGCGTGCGTCCCGACGACGAAATCGCGGACCTGCCGCAGGACTGGCTGCTGCTGGCGGTGCATCGGCTGCAGGTACCGGGGCTGACGGGTGCGCGGCACCTGGTCGAGGTTGGGAGAGCTTGAGGTCGGGATCGGGGATCGGGGATCGGGGATCGGGAAAACGGGAAAACGGGAAATTGGAAAGAATTCGACGCCCTGACTGGCGCATGCAGGGATGCATGGATCCCCGGGGTTTGCGATAACCACTACCGTGTGATGTCGCACTGAAAAGGCCGATGGCGGCCCGGTCCCTGGTCCCCGGTCCCCGGCCCATGCCGCTAATGCAATAATCCCCAGTCCGGACCGCGCCCCGCGCAGGCCGGCACCCTTCGCATCGAGGCACGCGCCAGCCCATGGCCCGCATCATCGCTGTCGCCAACCAGAAAGGCGGGGTCGGCAAGACCACCACCGCGGTCAACCTGTCCGCGGCGCTGGCGCGCGCGCCCAAGAAAGTCCTGCTCGTCGACCTGGATGCGCAAGGCAACGCGACCATGGGCAGCGGCATCGACAAGCGCGAGCTCGCCGGCTCCACCTGCGACGTGCTGCTGGAAGAGCAGCACGCCGACAGCGTGATCGTCGCGACGCCCGAAGGCTTCGACCTGATGCCCGGCAACTCGGACCTGACCGCCGCCGAGATCGCGCTGATGGACGAGCAAGGCCGCGAGCAACGCCTCAAGCGCGCACTCGATCCGCTGCGTGCGCGCTACGATTTCATCATCATCGACTGTCCCCCGGCATTGTCGCTGCTGACGCTCAATGCCCTGACCGTCGCCGACAGCGTGCTGGTACCGATGCAATGCGAGTACTACGCGCTCGAAGGCCTGTCGGCGCTGCTGACGACCATCGACGCCCTCAAGCAGCGGCTCAATCCGCAGCTGCAGATCGAAGGCGTGCTGCGCACCATGTACGACGTGCGCAACAATCTCACCACCGCCGTCTCGGCGGAGCTTGAAAACCATTTTGGCGACAAGGTGTTCCGCACCGTGGTGCCGCGCAACGTGCGCCTGGCCGAAGCGCCGAGCCACGGCCAGAGCATCGTCGGCTACGACAAGGCCAGCCGCGGCGCGATCGCCTACCTGGGGCTGGCCGGCGAGGTGCTGCGGCGCCAGCGCGAGCGTGCCGCCAGCGCCAACGCACCGGACAAGAAGGAAGACACGACGATGCACGACACCCCGACGACGCCATCGTCCGCAGGGACCTCGGCATGAGCGCCGCCAAGAGCGCCCTCGGGAAGGGCACGCCTGCCGCCAAGAAACGTGGCCTGGGCCGCGGCCTGGAAGCGCTGCTGGGTCCCAAGGCCGCCGCCAGCGCCGAATCGCTGGAAGCCGGCGACGGCGACACCCTGCGCAAGCTGCCGGTGGATGCGTTGGCGCCGGGACGATACCAGCCACGCAAGACCATGGACGACGACAAGCTCGCCGAGCTGGCCGAGTCGATCAAGGCGCAGGGCGTGATCCAGCCGATCGTGGTCCGCGAAATGCCCGGCGGCGGTGGCAACACTTTCGAAATCATCGCCGGCGAGCGCCGCTGGCGCGCCTCGCAACTGGCTGGTTTGTCCGAGATCCCGGTGGTGGTGCGCAGCGTCGACGACCGCACCGTGGTGGCGATGGCGCTGATCGAGAACATCCAGCGCGAGGACCTCAATCCGCTGGAAGAAGCCAGCGCCCTGCAGCGCCTGATCGACGAGTTCGACCTGACCCACGCCAACGCCGCCGCCGCGGTCGGTCGCTCACGCGCCGCGGTCTCCAACTTGTTGCGCCTGCTGGAACTGCCGCAGGACATCCGCACGCTGGTGCAGACGCGCGCCCTGGAAATGGGCCATGCCCGGGCGTTGCTGACACTGGCGCCGCAGGCGGCGATCGCACTGGCACGGCAGGCCGCCGAGCAGGGCTGGTCGGTGCGCGAAGTCGAACATCGCGTGCAACAGCTGTCTTCGGGAAAATTGCCGGCGACCGGCAAGCAGAAACCGGGCAAGTCCAAGCCCCAGGCCGACATCGTGGCGTTGGAAAACGAGCTGGGCGAAACCCTGGGCACCCGCGTCAACGTGCTGCACGGACGCGGCGGCAAGGGCCGGCTGGTGATCCATTACGGCGACCTGGAGGCGCTCGAAGGCGTGCTCGAACGACTGCGGGGGACGTCATCCTGAGCATGCCTTTGTCGAGCATGCCGTCGTCGAGCATGCCGTCGTCGAGCATGCGGTCATCGAGCATGCCCTCGCCGCGCATGCAGCGACGGCTGCCTCGCCATCATCCCTGCGGAGTGGACGCATGAACCAGGCACCCCAACTCTCCGTCGTCGTCCCGGTATTCAACGAGCAGGACAACGTCGCCACCCTGGTCCATGAGATCACCGCGGCACTGCGTGGCGTGTGCCGGTTCGAGATCGTCTATGTCGACGACCAGTCGCGCGATGGCACGCTGGCGGCCCTGCAACGCCTCCAGGACGACGTCCCGGAACTGCGCGTCCTGCACCATGTCACCCAGAGTGGCCAGAGCACGGCGATCCGCAACGGCGTCAAGGCCGCGCGCGGCGCATGGATCGCGACGCTCGACGGCGACGGCCAGAACGATCCGGCCGACCTGCCAAGGCTGCTCGCCGAACGCGACAAGGCGCCTGGCGAGGTCAAGTTGTTCGCCGGCTGGCGCGTCGACCGCAAGGACACCGGCAGCAAGCGGTGGGCGTCGAAGGCCGCCAATGCGATCCGCAGCCGCATGCTGCGCGACGACACGCCCGATACCGGCTGCGGGACCAAGCTGTTCGAGCGCGACGCGTTCCTGGACCTGCCCCACTTCAACCACATGCACCGCTACCTGCCCGCGTTGATGCAGCGCGCCGGCTGGAAGACGGTCAGCGTGCCGGTCAACCACCGTCCGCGTTCGACCGGCGTGTCCAAGTACAACAACCTCAATCGCGCGCTGGTCGGGATCAGCGACCTGCGCGGCGTGGCCTGGCTGATCCGGCGTGGCAAGGTGACTGCGGTGGAGGAGGTCGGGGAAGCATCCGCAACCGCTGCCGCCGCGCACGATGGGCCTGCCGGAAAATGACAGAAGCGACCCTGTCATCCTGAGCGCAGCGAAGGACCTGCTTGGCCCGACGCCGGTGGAAGTAGATCCTCCGCTGCGCTCTGGCTGGCGCTTCCGTTGGATGGCGTGGCCACGCCAACGCAGGATGCCCTGGTCGGACCACTGCGCGATACTTCCCCGCATTCCACCCAGGCACCGCCCATGCTGATCCCCGTCCCCGATTTCATGAACAGCCCGGTCGCTGCGCTGGAATGGACCGGCCTGTACCTGTCGCCGTGGAAACTGATCGGCCTGACCGGCGCGGCCATGTTCGGTGGCCGCTGGCTGATCCAGTTCCTGGCATCGCGCAAGCACGGCAAGCCGGTCATCCCGCGCATGTTCTGGTACATGAGCCTGCTGGGCAGCGGCATGACCCTGAGCTACTTCGTGTTCTCGCAGAAGCAGGACTCGGTAGGCGTGATCCAGAACCTGTTCCCCTCCTTTACCGCCGCCTACAGCCTGTACCTGGACATCCGCCACCGCGGCTGGCATCGCGACCGCGCCAGCCACTAAACCGCTTTTCGTAGGAGCGGCTTCAGCCGCGAGCCCTTGCTCTGGCTTTGTGTAGGAGCGACGTAAGTCGCGATCAAGGGTCCGGGAGGGCATCGCGACTTACGTCGCTCCGGCAAAAAACCCGCGAACAGGGCCAGGCAAGAGCTCGCGGCTGAAGCCGCTCCTACAACGGCCCCGCCGCCCCTGTGGATAAGTGCTTGCCCCGGCCTTGATTTGCCCGCATAATGCGCGGCTCGCTGTGTCCGGCCGCCCTGCGTGGGTGGCCCGGGCCATGCCGGTAGCGCGATGCCGGCCAGGCCTGTCCAGCGATCCCCGACCCGTACCGCGCGCCGACCCGTCGGCGGGGCCGATGTCTTCCAGGCCATGGAGGACGACCATGAAACTTCGAGGTGCGTCATGTCCCGCGTATGCCAAGTGTCAGGCAAGCGCGTGCAGACCGGCAACAACGTCTCGCACGCCAACAACCGAACCCGCCGCCGCTTCCTGCCCAACCTGCACGAGCGCCGCTTCTGGGTCGCCAGCGAAAACCGCTGGATCAAGCTGAAAGTATCCGCGCACGCATTGCGCACCATCGACAAGAACGGCATCGACGCCGTCCTGGCCGAACTCCGCGCCCGCGGCGAAAAGGTCTGAGGAGGACGACATGGCTACCAAACGCGACAAGATCCGACTGATCTCCTCGGCCGGCACCGGCCACTTCTACACCACCGACAAGAACAAGAAGAACACCCCCAACAAGATGGAGGTCAGCAAGTACGACCCCGTCGTGCGCAAGCACGTGATGTACAAGGAAGGCAAGATCAAGTGACGCTTTGGCCCGTGCGCGCAGCGCACGGCTTTGCCAAAGCGTCATCCCCGCGAAGGCGGGGATCCAGCGACCTTGCTGCTGTCCTCCAACAAAAAACCCGCCCCACGGCGGGTTTTTTGTTGGCTCATGCATCCCAACCACGCACCCCGCCCTTTGTAGGAGCGGCTTCAGCCGCGAGCTCTTGATGTTGCCGGTGTCGTTGTCCGAGCGCTGGCGGCATGCCGCCACCGAGTTGCCATCGCCTTTCTGGATACCTGATCGCGACTGACGTCGCTCCTGGGAATTGCCCAAAGCGGGCGACGGCAAGCGCTCGCGGCCGAAGCCGCTCCTACGAAAGGCGATGAAACCCCACTCAGGCGTCGCGACGATGCTTGACCAGCGCATCGACGACGGAAGGGTCCGCCAACGTCGAGGTGTCGCCCAGCTGCTCCACGGCCAGCTCCGATTCACCCGCTTCGGCGATCTTGCGCAGGATCCGCCGCATGATCTTGCCCGACCGCGTCTTGGGCAGCGCCGGCGCCCACTGGATATGGTCGGGCGTGGCGGTCGGGCCGATCTCGCTGCGTACCTGCGCGACCAGTGCCTTGCGAAGATCCTCGGATTCGGCGACACCTTCCTTCAGCGTCACGTAGGCATGGATGCCCTGGCCCTTGAGGTCGTGCGGGAAGCCAACCACCGCCGCCTCGGCGACCGCAGGATGGGCGACCAGCGCACTCTCGACTTCGGCGGTGCCGATGCGATGGCCGCTGACATTGATGACGTCGTCGACGCGGCCGGTGATCCAGTAATCGCCATCGGCATCGCGACGGCAGCCATCCCCGGTGAAGTACCTGCCGGGATAGGTCCGGAAGTAGGTGTCGATGAAACGCTGGTGGTCGCCGTACACCGTGCGCATCTGCCCCGGCCAGGAGCCAAGCAATACCAGGTTGCCCTGCGCCTCGCCCTCGAGCAGCTTGCCCTCGGCATCGACCAGGGCCGGCCGAACGCCGAAAAACGGCTGCATCGCCGAGCCCGGTTTCGCGTCGGTCGCGCCAGGCAGTGGCGTGATCAGGATGCCGCCGGTCTCCGTCTGCCACCAGGTGTCGACCACCGGGCAGCGGCCGCCGCCCACCACGTCGTGGTACCAGCGCCAGGCTTCGGGATTGATCGGCTCGCCCACGGTACCGAGCACGCGCAGCGAGGCGCGCGAGGTGCGTTGCACGGGCGCGTCGCCTTCGCGCATCAACGCGCGGATGGCGGTGGGCGCGGTGTAGAAGATCGTGACCTGGTGCTTGTCCACGACTTGCCAGAAGCGCGCGTGGTCGGGCCAGTTGGGCACGCCCTCGAACACCAGCGCGGTCGCGCCGTTGGCCAGCGGCCCGTAGACGATGTAGCTGTGGCCGGTGATCCAGCCGACATCGGCGGTGCACCAGTAGACGTCGTCTTCCTTGAGGTCGAACACGCACTCGTGCGTATAGCTGGCATGGACGAGGTATCCCCCGGTGGTGTGCAGCACGCCCTTGGGCTTGCCGGTGCTGCCGGAGGTGTAGAGGATGAACAACGGGTCCTCGGCGTCCATGGGCTCGGGTGCGCAGGTATCGGGTTGCGTGTCGACCACCGCGTCGTACCAGCGGTCGCGCGGCATCTGCATGTCGACCGCGGCGCCGGTGTGGCGCACGACCAGCACGGTTTCGACCGAGTTGGTGCCGGGCAGCGCCAGCGCCGCATCGACGTTGGCCTTCAACGCCACCGGCTTGCCGCCACGCTTGCCTTGGTCGGCGGTGATGATCAGCCGGCTGTCGCAGTCGGCGACGCGATCGGCGAGGGATTTGGCCGCGAAACCGCCGAAGACGACCATGTGGATCGCGCCGATGCGCGCGCACGCCAGCATCGCGACCACGGCCTCGGGGATCATCGGCAGGTAGAGGGTGACGCGATCGCCCTTGCCGATGCCCAGGTTGCGCAGCGCATTGGCGAGCTTGCAGACGCGTGCATGCAGCTGCCGGTAGCTGATGCGCTGCGCAGCCTGCGAGGGGTCGTCGGGCTCGAACACCAGCGCCGCCTTGTCCCCGCGCATGGCCAGGTGCCGGTCCAGGCACTCGACGCTGGCGTTGAGCACGCCGTCGGCATACCAGCGGATATGCAGGTCCTCGGCGTCGAAGCTGACGTCGGAAACCTGCGTGGGCGGCGTCATCCAGTCCAGGCGCTTGCCGATGTTGGCCCAGAATGCGTCCGGGTCGCCGATGGAGTCCGCGTACATCCGCGTGTAGTCGTCCGGTTTGATGCGCGCATTGGCGGCAAACCCGGGCGAAGGCGGGTAACGGATGGCGGTGTCGTGGTCGGTCATGACGGGTTCCGTGGCGCGATCCTGGCCCAAGTGTGCCGCAAGTCGTGCGCCATGGCTGCCAGAAGGGTGCCGGGTGCACGGTGCGGGTCGACGCTGGCGGGCTCCGAACCCGTATTTCCGCGCAGGCGCGGCCTGTCTTTCGTAGGAGCGCCGGCAGTCGCGAGCGCTTTCCCTTGCCGTGGCTGATGTAGGAGCGACGTCAGTCGCGATGCTTTTCGTGGTTGATCGCATCGCGACTGACGTCGCTCCTGCCAAAGGCCAAAGCCAGATCAGGATCCACCGCTTCCGCGCTGTCGCGCGGGCCACTTTCTGTCAAGGCAGAAAGCAACCAGGGACCATCGTTCCGGCCACCAGACCCTGCTTGCGCGGGAAAGACGGGGCGGCGGCCAGGGGCGGCGGGCCGGGTGCCGGGGCCGGGTGGAGCCGGGCCCACGCAGCACCCATGACTTGCTGCCCTTGTTGCACCACCCCGCCACGGGGGTATGGTGTCCGTCCCTCCGCAACCCGGTATTGACCATGCGTGGCCTGATTCCAACAGTCCTGGCGGTGGCGGTGGCATGCGCGTGCAGCGCCTGCAACCAGTCGCCTTCGCCCTCTGAGCTCCACCGCGCCGCCCGAAACCGCCGCGCCGTCCGACGCCCCCGCCGCCACGCCCGTCTCGGGCATCGACCTGTCCGGCATCGACAAGTCCGTCCAGCCCGGCAACGACTTCGACGAGTACGCCAATGGCGCCTGGCGCAAGACCGCGACCATCCCCGAGGACCGTGCCAGCACCGGGGTGTTCCTGAAGGTCTTCGAGAAGGCCGAGCAGCGCAACAAGGACCTGATCCAGGGCCTGGCCGCGTCCAACCCTGCCGCCGGCAGCGACGCGCGCCGGATCGCCGATTACTACGCCGCCTACATGGACGACGCGACGATCGAGCAGCGCGGCCTGGCGCCGGTCCAGCCCCGCCTCGACGCGATCGCCGCGATCGACGACAAGACCGCGCTGGCCCAGGCAATGGGCGAAAACCTGCAGGTCGACGTCGATCCGCTCAACGCCACCAACTACCACACCGAGCACCTGTTCGGCCTGTTCGTGACCCAGGGCCTGGAAGACCCGCAGCACAGCTATCCCTACCTGCTGCAGGGCGGCCTGGGCATGCCCAACCGCGATTACTACCTGTCCGACGACGCCAAGATGGCGGCGCTGCGCGACCAGTACCGCGACTACATCGCCGCCATGCTCGAGCAGGCCGGCATCAAGGACGCGAAGGCCAAGTCGCAATCGATCCTTGCCCTGGAAACGAAGATCGCCAAGGCGCAGGCGAGCATCGTCGACACCGAGAACATCCACAAGGCCAACAATCCCTGGGCGATGGCCGACTTCGCCAGCAAGGCCCCCGGCCTGGACTGGGCGACCTACTTCAAGGCCGCCGGCATCGCCGACCAGAAGACGATCTACGCCTGGCAGCCCGAGGCCATCACCAAGATCTCGGCGCTGGTCGCCAGCGAGCCGCTGCAGACCTGGAAGGATTTCCTGGCGTTCCATGCGCTCAACCACAATGCCAGCCTGCTGCCCAAGGCCTATGCCGACCTGGCGTTCGGCTTCTATGGCACCGCGCTGTCGGGCACGCCGCAGCAGCGCGATCGCTGGAAGCGCGCCATCGGCTCGACCAACAATGCGCTGGGCGACGCCATCGGCCAGCTCTACGTCAAGCAGTACTTCCCCGCCTCCTCGCGCGCGCAGGTGCAGCAGCTGGTGTCCAACCTGCTGGCGGTGTTCCCCGACCGCATCGACAAGCTCGACTGGATGAGCGACGCGACCAAGGCCAAGGCCAAGGAAAAAGTCGCCGCCACCCAGGTCAGCGTCGGTTACCCGGACGCCTGGCGTGATTACTCCTCGCTGGAGATCAAGCCCGACGACGCTTACGGCAATGCCGTGCGCGCCGAGCGTGCCGAGACCCGCCACCAGCTGGCCAAGCTCGGCAAGCCGGTGGACCGCGGTGAGTGGTGGATGACCCCGCAGACCGTCAACGCGGTCAACCTGCCGCTGCAGAACGCGCTCAACTTCCCGGCCGCGATCCTGGAGCCGCCGTTCTTCGACCCCAAGGCCGACGCCGCCGCCAACTACGGTGCGATCGGCGCCGTGATCGGGCACGAGATCAGCCACAGCTTCGACAACCTGGGCGCGGAGTTCGACGCCAGCGGCAAGTTGCAGAACTGGTGGACCCCGGAGGACCTGGCGCACTTCAAGGCCGCTGGCCAGCAGCTGATCGAGCAGTACAACGCGTATGAGCCGCTGCCGGGGCTGCATATCAACGGCGAGCAGACGCTGGGCGAGAACATCGCCGACCTGGCCGGCCTGCAGGTCGCGCACGAGGCCTACCTCAAGTCGCTGGACGGCAAGCCCGCGCCGGTGATCGACGGCCTCACCGGCGACCAGCGCTTCTTCCTTGCCTTTGCCCAGGCCTGGCGCAGCAAGACGCGCGAGCAGGCGCTGCGCGCGCAGGTCGTCGGCGATGGCCACGCCCCGGGGCGCTTTCGCGCGCAGACCGTGCGCAACATCGACGCCTGGTACGACGCCTTCGGCGCCAAGGCCGGGCAGAAGCTGTACCTGAAGCCGGATGCGCGGGTACGCATCTGGTAAGCCAGCTGCACCCACGCGCGACAGGAAGACGGCCCGCTTGCGGGCCGTTGTCCTGTCTGCAGCGGCGCCCGCCGCGGGATGATCCTGCTCGGCGCGGCCGGGACGGCTGCATTCGCTTCCGCCCCCGGCAGGGCTTACGTCCCGTGCGCCGCGCCTTCGGGCACGGCGGCCATCATCGGCTGACCACGCCGACAGCCACGCCCGTGGTGCAGTCGATGCGCAGCAGTTGGCCATCGTCCAGGCCATAGGCCGGGGTCGCAGGACGGTAGTCGCCCTGGCCGTCGCTCGCACGGACCATCACCAACACCGTGCCATCGCGCGGATCCACGAGGGGACTCTCGCAGGCGGCACCGGGGTCGACCCTGGCCTGCGCCCCGGTCGCCTTGTCCAGCACCATGAACCTTCCAGGGACGCCGACGGCCGGCGACAGGACCTGGTGCGGCATGGCCGCGCATGCAGACAGCAACGTGGCAACGGCCACGGTCGACAATCGGGACGACATGGACACCTCCGTCTGGGGGAAAACCGTTGATCCGCCCCGGTGTGGACAGCGGACCTGCCTACCTGCCGCCAGCCTGCCCCAGGTCCGAACGATCCAGGTCAAGCTTGCCCGCCTCCAGCGTCCGGGCCCGGGGATGCGCCTTGCCCAGCGCCGCACCGAACTTCGACGCGTCGCCGGCGACCACGACCTGGGTCCCGTCGGCACCCAGGTGCGTTCGAGCATACGCCTGGACTTGCGCCGGGGTGACAGCCTGCACGCGCTCGATATAGCGGCCGACTTCGCCCAGGTCGATGCCGTACACGGCCAGGTCGCCGACCTGTCCGGCCAGGCCGGCGGTGGTTTCCAGGCTGCGGCCGTAGCCACCGATCAGGGTCGCCTTGCGTGCGGCCAGCTCCGCTGCCGGGACCGGCGTGTCGCGCAGGCGCGCGAACTCGCCCAGCATCAGGTCGACGACCTGCGGGGCGGACGGGTTCTTGGTCTGGGCCGAGGCCAGCCAGACGCCGGAGTCCCTTCGGTCGTCCAGGCCGCTGCTGGCTCCGTAGGACAGGCCCCGCTTGATGCGGATCTCCTCATTGAGCCGCGCCGAGTACGAGCCGCCGAGCACGGCGTTGGCCACGATGCCGCTGTAGTAGCCGGCGGCGTCGCGTGGGGGCGCGACGTGGGCGGCCACCACGCCGGCCTGGCCGGCCCCGGGCTGGTCGATCACCAGCAGCGCGGGCAACGCCGACGCGCCCTTGCCGGCCGGTGCCGCAGGCACGGCCGTGTCGGGCGCCTGCCAGTCGCCAAAGCTGGATTGCGCCAGTGACCGGGCTTGCGCGGCGGAGACGTCGCCGGTCAAGACGAGGATGGCGTTGTCGGGACGGTAGGCGGCGGCGTGCATGGCCTGGACGTCGGCGCGGCCGATGGCCGCAAGCGATGCAGGCGTGCCCGCGCGGGAATGTCCGTAGGCGCCGTCGCCGAACACGGCGCGCGCAGCGGCCAGGCTGGCCAGCGAGGTGGGCTGGCTGAGCGCAAGTCGCAACTCATCCATCGCCTGCTTGCGCGCCCGGTCGAGTTCGGCATCATCGAAGGTCGGGCGACGCACCACGTCGGCCAGCAATGCCAGGGCCTGCGGCAGCTTGGGGGTGGTGACGGTGATCCCGACTTGACTGCTGTCCCAGCCAGCCGAAGCGTCGATCGAGCCTCCCAGCGCTTCGGCGGCGGCGGCGATCTGCGGTGCGCTGCGACCGTCCGCGCCCTTGGTGAGCAGTTGCGCGGTGAGTGCCGACACCCCGGCCTTGCCGGGCGGGTCGAGTTCGCCGCCACGGCGCAGCAGCAATTGCGCGGTCACCAGCGGCAGTCCATCACGCTGGACGCTGACGACCTGCAGGCCGTTGCCCAGGACCTGGACCGACGGGGCCGGCACCGTCAGTGTCGGCGCCGGGCCGGGGGCGGGTGGCGCGGTGGGAAAGTCGGCGTTCGCGGCGAATGCGGCGCCTGCGGTGGACAGCGCGACGGCCAGCACGGCCAGGCGCAGCGGGCTTGGCGGACGATTCATTGCGCGTCTCCCTTGTCGTCGGCATCCGCGGCCTTGGCCTGCGGCAGGTAGTCGATGGTCACGCTATGCGCGCCGGTCACGTACTGGCGCAGCACGCGCTGCACGTCGGCGTCGGTGACGCCTTGCAAGGCGGCCAGGTCGCTGTTGACCCGCGCCGGGTCACCTTCGGTCAGCGTCGCCTGCCCCAGCGCGAACGCCTTGCCCTGGGCCGTCTGGCGGCGCTCGAGCTGCGAGGTCAGCAGCTGCGTCTTGACCTTGTCCAGCTCGTCGGCGGGGATGGGTTGGCTGGCGAGTTTGTCCAGTTCGGCGCGGATCAGCTTTTCAGCGTCTGCCGGCGGGTGTCCGCTGGCCATGATCGCGTAGACGTCGAACAACCCGGGGCCGACGCGAGCGTCCGCATCGGCGCCCACCTGTTGCGCGACCTGTCCCCGGTACACCAGCGACTGGTACAGCCGCGACGACTCACCCTGCGACAGCAAGGCCGCGGCGACCTGCAGCGCGACGGTATCGGCGCTGCTGGCCGGCGGGATCAGCCAGGTCATCGCCAGTGCGGGCAACGGCGCGGTCTGGCTGGTTTCGGTATAGCGCTTGTCCTGGGTCCGCGCTGGCTCCTGCACGGTGACTTGCGGGATCGCGGCATCTGGTTTGGGGATCCAGCCGAAGTAGGCGTCGACCCAGGCGTCGAGCTGCTTCGGGTCGAAGTCGCCGGCGACGATCAGGGTCGCATTGTCGGGCCGGTAGAACGTCTGGTGGAAGGCGATCACATCCTGCAGCGAGGCAGCGTCGAGTTCGGCGATGTTGCCGATGGTCGGCCGCTTGTACGGATGCACGGCGTAGGAGTGCGCGTCGATCGCGTTGAACAGTTTGCCGTAGGGATTGGCGAGCACGCTCTGGCGATACTCTTCCTGCACCACCGCGCGCTCGGACTTGAAGTTGCCGTCGTCGACACTGAGGTTGGTCAGTCGCTCGGCTTCGGCCCACAACAATGTCTGCAGGTAATTGGAGGGGATCACTTCGAAGTAATTGGTGATGTCGCCGCCGGTGCTGGCGTTGTTGGCGCCGCCGACGTCCTCGGTGAGACGGTCCATCTGCTCATCGGCCAGGTGCCGGGTGCGCTTGAACATCAAGTGCTCGAACAGGTGCGCGAAACCCGAGCGCCCCTGCGGGTCGTCCTTCGAGCCGACGTGGTACCAGACCTGCACCGACACGGTGGGGCTGGCGTGGTCTTCGATACTGAGGACCTGCAGGCCGTTGTCCAGGGTGCGCTCGCGGTATTGCACGGGCGGGACGTCCAGGTCGGTGGCCCGTGCTGGCAGCCACGCCGGCAGCAGCAGCGCCGTAAGCAGCGCCAGCAGTGGAATGGAAACCATCGGCCGGGGGCCACGTCGCTTGTGCATGCCGCTTGCTCCGCCAGGGGAAGCCGACACCTTAGCAAGGTGGAAGCTGCGGGGGCATATGACCAATGGCGATTGGGTCGGGATGGACGTCCGCTGCCTGCGACATTGCCGTGGAGGCGGCAATCCCCCAGGCCCGTCATTCCAGACAGGGCGGGGTCTGTAGGCAGTCGCCTGCCTGTCCACCATGGCGTTGGTTTTTTGGGGCACTGGCTGGACCTTCGCAAGGTCACACGCTTGCGCGCTGTCGCGCGGGTCACTTTTGTCTAGGCAAAAGTAACCAACACCATTACGCCTGACGCTTGCCGATGCGATACAGCCGCGTCGGTGCCCTGCGCTTCGGACTGGGGCACACCCCCGTGCCCCACCCTCGCTGCGCGCGAGCGACAGGCGTCGGCCCGGATCGTTCCACACGATCTGTCGCCCAAACGGGCACGGTGCCCAAACTCGCTGCGCTCAAACATGGGCACCTCTTCGGCCCGTTTGGACTGCGATGCTCGGCAAGCTTTAAGTCGCGCAAGAGCAAGAGACAACGGCCACGGCAACTGCAACGGGCGCATTGATGTCGTCATTCCCGCGAAGGCGGGAATCCATGGACGTCGCTCTTTGTTTCGCAAGATCAAACGCTTCCGCGCTGTCGCGCGGGTCACTTTCTGTTACGGCAGAAAGTAACCAAAGACCACTGCTCCTGACGCTTGCCGATGCGATAGAGCCGCATCGGTGCCCTGCGCTTCTCAGCCAAGTGGGCACGGTGCCCAAACTCGCTGCGCTCAGACATGGGCACCTCTTCGGCCCGCTTGGCCTGCGATGCTCGGCAAGCTTTAAGTCGCGCAAGAGCAAGAGACAACGGCAACGGCAACTGCAACAGGCGCATTGATGTCGTCATTCCCGCGAAGGCGGGAATCCATGGACGTCGCTCTTTGTTTCGCAAGATCAAACGCTTCCGCGCTGTCGCGCGGGTAACTTTCTGTTACGGCAGAAAGTCACCAAAGACCATTACTCCTGACGCTTGCCGATGCGATAGAGCCGCATCGGTGCCCTGCGCTTCTCAGCCAAGTGGGCACGGTGCCCAAACTCGCTGCGCTCAGACATGGGCACCTCTTCGGCCCACTTGGCCTGCGATGCTCGGCAAGCTTTAAGTCGCGGAATATCAAAAGCTAAAAAGCAAAAGCCAAAGCAATGGCAACAGTCACGCGCTTTGCCGTGGCTTTTGACCTTGCCTTCGCTTTTGACCTTGCACTTGATCTTGTGCGGCGTTAAGCAAGCCGAGCACCGCAGCCCAAAGTGGCCGAAGAGGCACCCATGTCTGAGCGAAGCGCAGCGTAGCGAGTTTGGGTGCCGTGCCACTTTGGGTGACACATCGTCTGGAACGATGTGGGCCGACGCATGTCGCCCGCGCAAAGCGCGGGTGGGGCACAGGGATGTGCTCCTGTCAGGAGCGCAGGGAACCGGTGACGGCTCCACCGTCACCGGCGCAGCGCCCGTCGCGGATGGTTTTGGTTACTTTTTGCCTTGACAAAAGTGACCCGCGCGCAGCGCGGAAGCGTTTGACGTTCAAAAAAAGCCGCTCCACAGCCTCGGAGATAACCGCCCCCGTGCCAGCGCTTGCCTAGCGTGGCGGCGCCGCCAGCTCCCTGGCGCTCAAGTACCCGTCACCATTGCGATCCTGGCGACCAAAAGCGGCGGCCAGTCGCGCACGGTGCACGCTGCGCGTGACCGGTTTGCCGCGACCACCGGGCAACTCGGCAGCCGACAGGACACCGTCATGGTCGACATCCATGGCCTCGAAGGCGTAGCTCATCCAGTCCTGGTATTCGACCAGCGAGACGCGGCCGTCGCCGTCGGTATCCATGCGGGTGAGGTATTCGCTGGTCGCGGTGACCTGCGCAGTCGCGATCACTGGCAGCAGGATCGCGGCACACGCCAGCATGACGCGCGCGCCGTGACCAGCAAGACGGTGGCCGTAACGAGATCGATCAAGGCCCGACCCGTCAAAACCAGACAGCCCGACCAATGACGGCCGGGCTGTCGGGATGCCGGAATGCTTCGACACGCTGTCGCTCAATGCAACAAGTCGCTCAAGCGTGCGCCCCTTGCAGCGAGTAACCCTTCAGTCGCCGGGAGAACTCCTGCAATGCCCGGATGCCGCTGGCTTCGGCCTCGTGGCACCAGGCCTGCAGGTTGTGCAACGTGTCACTTGCGCTCTGGCTGCGCGCCTCGAGCACGGCTGCCAGCCTGGCGCGGTGCTCCATCAGCACGCGGATGCGAGGCCGCTGGTCGACCCAGGACCGCAACTGCTCGCGCGCATCGGGATTGAGCCAGCGGCCGTCGTCGGCCAGGCCCTTGCGCAGCTTGCGTGGCAGCAACGCGCGCAACCTGGCTCCGGTGGCGCGCGCCTCTTCCTGCAACGCCGGCTTGAGCACGACACGCTGGAAGTCGGTCATGGCCTGGAAGCGGATCGCCAGCAAGGCCTTCAGCGTGTGCCCATCGGGGACATGGATATTGGGACGCACGTCCAGCGCCGGCGCCACGCGCAGCACCTTGGCCAGGCCCACCGACTCGAACAGCCTGATCACGCCCCAGCCGATGTCCACTTCCCACCGGCGCAGCGCGAACTTGGCCGAACTCGGGAATGCGTGGTGGTTGTTGTGCAGCTCTTCGCCGCCCACCCACACACCCCAGGGGGTCAGGTTGGTGGCGGTGTCGTCGGTCTCGAAGTTGCGGTAACCCCACCAGTGGCCCAGGCCATTGACGACGCCCGCGGCCCAGAACGGGATCCAGAACATCTGGATCGCCCAGGCCGCCACGCCCAGCACGCCGAACAGCGCGAAGCTCACGAACAACAGCAACGTCGGCCCCAGGGTGGCATGCGGCGTATAGACGTGGCGCTCGATCCAGTCGTCGGGGCATCCCTTGCCGTATTTCTCGATGTCCTCGCGCTGCCCGCGCGCATCGCGGTACAGCTCGACGCCACGCCAGAACACGGTCTTGATGCCCTTTTGCATCGGGCTGTGCGGATCCTCGGCGGTCTCGCACTTGGCGTGGTGCTTGCGGTGGATGGCAACCCACTCCCTGGTGACCATCGACGTCGTCAGCCAGGTCCAGAAGCGGAACACGTGCGCAACCAGCGGGTGGAAGTCCACGCCGCGGTGCGCCTGGCTGCGATGCAGGTACAAGGTCACCGAGAAGATCGTCAGCTGCGTGGCGACCAGCAGGTAGACCAGCATGCCGACCCAGCTGAAGTGCAGCAGGCCGCCGGCGAGGAAATCGAGGATCGAATCAAGCATTCACGCACTCCGGGAAAACAAGGCAATCGGACAGGACCGGCCCGCGATGGGCCGCGCGGAAACCGTGTCCGACGCAAACCCCATGATGCCAGCTTGCGACGGCCGTCGCTGCGTTTTGCGCTGCGCCTGTTCAGCTGGCAGCGGCCGCCTGCTGTCGCTGCATCTCCAGCGTCAGCAGGCGTTTGATCTCGCCGATGATCTCGTTCAGCGACTCCGCGCCATAACCCAGGTGGTGGCTGGCCACACGCCCCTGGGGGTCGATGATCCACAGGTTGGGGTAGGCCTTCACGCCATAACCGGCGGCGATCGTGCCGTGGGGATCGCGGCTCAGGACCAGCTCGTAGTCGTGCATCTGCCGCAACATCGGACGGTAGGCGCGCATCGTGTCTTCCACGTTGACCGCGATGATCTTCAGCCACTGGTCGCCGGCCTGGTGCTGCAATTGGTTGAGCGCCGGCAACTCCTGCCGGCAATACCCGCACCACGACGCCCAGAACGTGACCACCACGACCTTGCCCCGATAGGCGCCGATATCGACGGGATCGCCGTGCCGGTCATCGCCCAGCGCGGCCGGCGGGATCTCGCCAACTGCGGGGGCTGGCGCGGGTGGATTTCCTGCAACCGCCGACGCCGCCGCGACCAGCCACAGCACCCCCGCCAGCATCGACAACCGCCATGCACGCACCGCAAGGCGCCTGGCCAGGCTGGCTGGCTTCATTGGTCCGGCTCCCATCATCCATCCCCATTGGTTTCCCCGTCCGCATTCTATGGCGCTGCCGGACACCCGCAACAGATGAATGCGGGGAATCTGCATAAAAAACATCATCCACTGCACGGCATCTCTGCAACACTGGCGGCATGCCCGAACTGCCCGAAGTCGAGACCGCGTCGCGAGCGACGCTCCCGCTGGCGTACCGTCCGCGCCGCCACCGCAGCCCTGGATCCCTGCACGCCGAGGCTCTCGATGCCTGAGTTGCCCGAAGTAGAAACCACCCGACGCGGACTGGCGCCCCATCTGGTAGGCCGCCGCGTGAAGGCTGTCACCCTGCGCCGACCCGACCTGCGCTGGCCGATCCCGCCCGAGATCGTCGAGCTGCTTCCGGGACAACGGATCGACGCGGTGCGCAGGCGCGCCAAATACCTGCTGCTGGACACCGCCGCCGGCAGCGCGCTGCTGCACCTGGGCATGTCCGGCAGCCTGCGGGTGCTGCCGGCAACCACGCCCATCGGCCCGCATGACCATGTCGACCTGTCCATCGGCGCCGGCCGTGGCCAGCCGGCGCGGGTGTTGCGCTTCAACGATCCACGCCGGTTTGGCTGCCTGCTCTGGCAGGCCGCGGGCGAAGTCCATCCGCTGCTGCGCGGACTCGGACCCGAGCCCCTGCCCGAGGCGATGCGGGCCGATGCCGGGTGGCCGGCGCGGTCCGACCTCGCATCGCCCGGTGGCGCCGGCGCCGGCGGGGAGGCATTCGATGGTGATTACCTGTTTGCCCGAAGCCGCGGCCGCAAGGCGCCGGTCAAGAGCTTCCTCATGGACCAGCGCATCGTGGTCGGGGTTGGCAACATCTATGCCGCCGAGGCCCTGTTCGCAGCAGGCATCTCGCCGCTGCGTGCAGCCGGACGGGTCTCGCGCGACCGTTACCGGCACCTTGCCCAGGCCGTGCAACGGATCCTGGCCAGCGCCATCGACCGGGGCGGCACCACCCTGCGCGACTTCCTGGCACCCGACGGGGCCCCGGGGTATTTCGAGCAGGAGCTGTCCGCCTACGGACGCGGCGGTGCGCCCTGCCCGGCCTGCGGCCGGCCACTGAGGCAAGCACGGATCGGGCAGCGGGCGACGGTGTGGTGCGGGCACTGCCAACGCTGATGGAACCTGCCCGAACGGGGGCTGCGACACACTGCGACGGCTTGTTCAGGCTATATTGGCGGCGCCTTCGGGGGAGATCGATGGTCGATACGGTCGAAATCACGCAATTGCTCGATGCGGCCCGGGACGGCGACCGGACTGCGCTCGACCAGGTCCTGGCCACGCTTTACCAGGAGCTGCACTCGATGGCACGGCGCCAGCTGGCCGGCCAGCACGGGCAGACCCTGGACGCCACCGCCCTGGTCCACGAGGCCTACCTCAAGCTGATCGGCGGCAACGCCGCGCAGTTCGACGACCGCGCGCACTTCTTCGCCTATGCCGCATCGGCGATGCGCAGCGTGGTGGTCGACTATGCCCGCCAGCGCATGGCGCAGAAGCGCGGCGGCGACCTGCACCGCGTCACCGACCTGCCCGAAGAGCTCGAGGGCGCCCTGCGCCTGGACGAGGAAACCCTGGCCCTGGACACCGCACTGACGCGGCTGGCCCAGGTCGACGAACGCCTGGCCAAGGTGGTCGAACTGCGCTACTTCGCCGGTTTGTCGGAACTCGAGATCGCAGCCCTGCTGCAACGCTCCGAACGCAGCATCCGTCGCGACTGGCAGAAGGCGCGGCTGTTCCTGCTGGCGTCGCTGAAAGATGGCCCAGACAGCTGACGCACGAAGCAGGCTGACGTTTGCTTCTAGCTGCCGGCGCCATGCCGGATGCAACCGGCGTGCCTTGCGCCCGGCGCCCGCGTTTGGCGGCGGCGGAGCAGGCATCGTCGCCTCGTACGCCCTGGAGTCCGACGGTGGACGCTGAGCGCTGGCAACGCCTGTCGCCCCTGCTTGATGCCATGTTCGAGCTGGATCCGCAGACGCGTGCGCGCAGCCTGGCGTTGCTGCGCGAAGAGGACCCGCAAACCGCCGCCGACCTCGAAGAGTTGATGGCGCTGGAAAACGAGCGCGAGGATTTCCTCTCGCAGCCACTGGTCGCGCCGCTGCCCGGACCGCGCAACGGCACGTTGGCCGGTCCCTACCGTCTGGAACGGCTGCTGGGCGAAGGCGGCATGGGCCAGGTCTGGCTGGCCGCCCGCGCCGACGGCCTCTATCAACGCCGGGTCGCACTGAAACTGCTGCGCCCGGGGTTGGCCGATCCCAACCTGCGGCTGCGCTTCACCCGCGAACGCCAGATCCTGGCGCGCCTGGAACACCCGCACATCGCGCGCCTGCTCGATGCCGGGCTGACCCGCGACGACCAGCCTTACCTGGCGCTGGAATACGTCGAAGGCGAGCCGATCACCGACTGGTGCCGGACCCGCTTGATGTCTCTGGACGCGTGCCTGCGCCTGTTCGGGCAGGTCTGCGAGGCGGTCAGCCACGCCCACGCCAACCTGATCGTCCATCGCGACCTGAAGCCATCCAACATCCTGGTCACGCCCCTGGACGAGGTCCGGCTGCTCGACTTCGGCATCGCCAAGTTGCTCGACACCTCTGAATTCGCGCCCGACCAGACCCGCACCGGCCTGCGCGCCTTCACCCTGCACTACGCCGCGCCAGAACAGATCCGTGGCGAGCCCGTGACCACGATGACCGACGTGTATTCGCTGGGCGTGGTGCTGTACGAACTGCTCACCGGCGAGAAACCCTACCGGCTCAAGCGCGGCAGCGATGCCGAGTGGGAAGAGGCGATCCTGCATGCGGACCCGTTGCGGCCATCGCTTGCGGTGTTGCGGGGCGATGGCGCGCGCGGCAATGGCGCGACGATCGACGACGCAGGCAGTGTGCGCGGACCGCAACAGCAACGGCGCCGCGCGCGCGACCTGTCCGGCGACCTGGACAACATCGTGCTCAAGGCGCTGTCGAAGCAACCCGGTGCACGCTATCCCTCGGTCGAGGCAATGGCCATGGACCTGGTGCGGTACCGCGAGGGCAAGCCGGTGCTCGCGCGGCCGCAAAGCCTGGGTTACCGCCTGCGCAAGTACGTCAACCGGCATCGCTGGGCCCTTTCGACGACGTTGCTGGTGACGCTGGTGCTGTCGAGCGCACTGGTCATCGTCGCCTGGCAGGCGCGCCAGGCGGTGCAGGAAGCCAGCCGGGCGCAGGCGCTGCAGGATTTCGTGATCGGGTTGTTCGAGCATGCCGGCAATGGCAACAACGACGACCCGCTGGACATGCGCCAGCTGCTCGATGCCGGCGTCCTGCGCGGGAACCGCGAACTGGCCAGGCAGCCGGCGGCGCGCGCGGAAGTGTTCGGCGTCATCGCCCGGCTGCGACTGGGGCTGGGGGATTACGCGCAGGCGCAGGCGTTGCTGCAGCGGCAGGCGTCCATCGTCGCGGCCCTGGGCAACGACGCGCCGCCCAGCCTGCAGCTGGAATCCGCCACCGACCGCGGCCGCTCGCAGCGCCTGCTGGGCGATGCGAGCGCCTGCATCGCGACCATGCAACCCCGGGATGAACTGGCGCAACGCCAGCAACAGCAGCTGCCCGTGCAGGTCTCCGACTACTGGTCCGAACTGGGCCGTTGCCAACGCGCCAACCGCAAGCCCGACGCGGCCCGGCCACTGTTCCTGCGATCGCTGGCGCTGCGACGGGATGCGTTGCACGACGAAGCGGGCACGGTCGAGAACCTCGCCGACCTGGCCTCGCTGCAGGCCGATGCCGGGGAGACCGGCAGGGCCCTGGGTGCTTATCGTGTCGCGCTGTCCCGGCTGCAGGCCCGGGTCGGCAAGCACCATCCGCTGGCGATCGACATCCTGCGCAGCCTGTGCTCGCTGGAGCGCGCCAATGGCGACATGCGCGATGCCGAGCGCGATTGCACCCGTGCCGTGGCACTCGCCCTGGAACTGCATGGCAGCAGCCATCCGTCCACGATCGACGCACAGCGCCAACTCGCGGCGATCCAGGTCGACGAAGGCCACTTTGCCGCGGCCGCGGCTGCCTTTGGCGCCAGCCGCGACTGGCTGGTCCAGCACGTGGGCGCCGACCACGACGACGTGGCCCGCGACGACAACAGCCTGGGCATCATTGCCTGGGAGCGCGGCGACACCGGCGTGGCGCTGCGGGCGCTGGATCGATCCATCGCGATCCGTCGCCGCGACAATGCCAAGGCCGCCCTGGCTGGCGTGCTGTTCAACAAGGCCATGGTCTTGAACGAGGCGGGCAGCAACCCGGAGGCAAGGCCGCTGCTGCTCGAAGCCAGGGCATTGCGCGTGCAGGCATTCGGGCCCGGGCATCCGCTGGTCGGAGACACCGACCGCCTGCTGGGCGAAGTCGATGCCGCGCTGGACAGGCCCGAACGTGCACGGGAAGAACTGCAGGCGGCCGTGCAAACGACCCGCAAGGGCTACGGCCCCACCCACCCGCATGCCCGGCGCGCGGTATTGTCGCTGGCTGCGTTCGAGGCGGCGCGCGGCGACTCCGCTGCCCTGGCCACCCTGGATCGACTGGCGGCATCGCCCGCAGGCGATCTGGAGACCCGCAAGATCAGCTGGCTGGCGGGCGCCGATGCCGCCGCCCTGCGTTGCAATGGCACAGGACGCGCGCAGGCATTGGCGGCGTTGCAGGCACTGGATACCGAGATCGCCAAGGCGTTCCCCGAAGGCGGCGAGATCGCACGCCGGGTGGCCAGGAAACAGGCGTCGTGTCGCTAGCCATGCGCCTTGCGTGATGCACGTCCGTGACCCACGCCGCGGCATGGCCGGCAGGCAAGACAAAACCGCGCCGTCGCGCGCCTTGCAATCGGCTTGTAATGGACTTGCGATCTCGTGGAACCAACCCGGCCAGCAACAGCGCGACGCCCGCAAGCCAGGCGCTAGGACTGTCGCGATCCGCTACCAGGCCTCGACAACGGCAACGATGTTTGCGCCGCATTGACCGCGCCCGCCTCGTCGCTGCCCCGGGGATGCATGATCTTCTTGAACTCCGCGCGCGAGACCGACATGTAGCGCTCGTTGCCGCCGATCTCCACCTGTGGACCGGCATGCAGGGCCAGCCCGCGCTCGTCCACGCGCACGGTCATCGTCGCCTTGCTGCCGGTGTGGCAGATGGTCTTGATCTCGGACAGTTCGTCCGCCCAGGCGAGCAGATGCTGGCTGCCCTCGAACAGTTCGCCGCGGAAGTCGGTGCGCAAGCCGTAGCACAACACCGGGATCCCCAGCGCGTCGACCACCTCGGTCAACTGCCACACCTGCGCGCGGGTCAGGAACTGCGCCTCGTCCACCAGCACGCAATGCAACGGTCCGTGCGTGTCGATGCTGGTGCGGACCATGCGCTCCAGGTCGTCGTCGCGACCGAATGCGGTGCCGTCCGCGCGCAACCCGATCCGCGAGGCGACCGTGCCGCTGCCGGCGCGATCGTCGAGCCTGGGCGTCAGGATCGCCACCCGCATCCCGCGCTCGCGATAGTTGTGCGCCGATTGCAGCAGCGTCGTGGTCTTGCCGGCGTTCATCGCCGAATAATAGAAATAGAGCTTGGCCATTTGAGAGCCGGGATTGGGGATGCGGGATTGGGGATTCGGTAGAGCGTCGTGTTCGCTGCCATCTTACAATTACGCCGGGGTCGATCTTTCCAATCCCCAATTCCCAATCCCGGCTCTCCATGCTCAATTCCCCACAACGCAAGGCCGTGCAACACGTCGAAGGGCCGATGCTGGTGCTTGCCGGTGCCGGCAGCGGCAAGACCCGGGTGATCGTGGAGAAGATCGCGCACCTGGTGGCGTCCGGGCGGATGCCGGCGCGGCGGATCGCGGCGATCACCTTCACCAACAAGGCCGCGCGCGAGATGCGCGAGCGCGTGGGAAAACGGCTCAAGGGCGATGCCGCCGAGGGCCTCACGGTGTGCACGTTCCATGCGCTGGGGCTGAAGATCCTGCAGTTCGACCATGCCAGGCTGGGGCTCAGGCGCGGCTTCTCGATCTTCGACAGCGACGACACCAACGCGCAGCTCAAGGACCTGCTGCCGCCGGGCAGCAAGCCCGACGTCCTCGATGCCGCGCGCAACCTCATCTCGCACGCAAAGAACAGGGTGCTGTCGCCGGAGCAGGCCGCCGCCGAAGCGCGCAGCGCGCGCGAGCGCGAGGCCGCGGCCCTGTACGCGCGCTACCAGCAACGCCTGTCCACGTTCAACGCGGTCGATTTCGACGACCTGATCCGGCTGCCGGTGCAGCTGCTCGAATCCGAACCCGAGGTGGTCGCCGGCTGGCACGAGCGCATCGGTTACCTGCTGGTCGACGAATGCCAGGACACCAACGACGCCCAGTACCGGCTGCTGCGCGCGCTGGCCGGGCCCAAGGGCGACTTCACCTGCGTGGGCGACGACGACCAGTCGATCTACGCCTGGCGCGGCGCCAACCCGGACAACCTGCTGCAACTGGGCAACGACTACCCGACGCTTGAGATCGTCAAGCTCGAGCAGAACTACCGCTGCAGCAACCGCGTGCTGCGCGCCGCCAATGCATTGATCGCCAACAATCCGCACGCGCACCCCAAGACCCTGTGGAGCGGCAATGCAGACGGCGACCGCATCCGCATCTGGGAGTGCAAGGACGCCGCGCACGAAGCCGAGAAGGTGGCCGGCGAAATACACTTCCTCAACCAGAGCCGCGGCGCGCCGTGGAGCGACTTCTGCATCCTGTTCCGCGGCAACCACCAGTCGCGCGCGCTCGAAAAGGCCCTGCAACTGCTACGCGTGCCCTATCACCTCACTGGCGGCACCGCGTTCCTGGACCGCGGCGAGGTCAAGGACGCGATGGCCTGGCTGCGGCTGGTCGCCAATCCCGACGACGACGCGGCGTTCCTGCGCGCGGTGCAGTCGCCGAAGCGCGAGGTCGGCGCGACCACGCTGGCCAAGCTGGCCGAACTGGCGCAACACGCACACCTGCCGCTGGCGCGTGCGGCCGAATCGATGCATGTCATCAAGCAGCTCGCGCCGCGTGCGGGCAATGCACTGAGCGGGTTCAGCGACATCCTGCACGGCCTGCGCCGCGATGCCGCGCAACTGCCGCCGGCCGAACTGGTGCGCAAGCTCAACGAACGCTCCGGGCTGCTGCAGATGCTGCGCGCGCAGTGCAAGGACGAAGCCACTTTCCAGAACCGCCGCCGCAACCTGGATGAACTGGCCGACTGGTTCGACGGGCCACGCAACGCAGGGCCGGGCGACCTGGCCGCCGCATTGGCGCTGTTGTCGCACGCCGACAAGGGTGATGCCGGCAACCAGGTGCGCTTGATGAGCCTGCATGGCGCGAAGGGATTGGAGTTCCGCTACGTGTTCATCGTCGGCGTCGCCGATGGGACGCTACCGCACGAGGCCAGCATCGAGGAAGGACGCCTGGACGAGGAGCGCCGCCTGCTTTACGTGGGCATCACCCGCGCCAAGGAAGCGCTGTGGCTGTCGCATCCGCGCGAGGCGCAGCGCTGGGGTGACCGTTTGCGACTGCAACCCAGCCGTTTCATCGACGAGCTCCCGGCAGCGGAGCTGCAGCGCGACGGCGCCGACCCCGTCGCCGATGCCGCACGCAAACAGGAACGCGCCAGCGCCGGGTTCGCCGCGATCAAGGCGCTGTTGGAGTCCTGACCGGCCCGGCCGCGCCGCCCATGCAGGCAGGCGAGGGCCGACCCGCGGTCATCTTTCCTTGCGCCAGTTGATCGAGCCGCGGTTCTCCAGCGTGCTCGATTCGATCTCGACGTCGAAGCCCTTGCTGATCAGGTACTTCAGCGTCAGCACCTGGCCGGTCCCCAGCAGCGATACGCCGAAACCGACATACAGCCGCGGCGACAGCTTCTTGCCGATGCCCAGCACGCTGCCGCCCAGCGCCCGCGAATCCATGATCCCGGCATTGTCCAGGCCGATCTTGCCGCCGAGCTGCGAGGCCAGCAGGTTGCCGCCGGCGTTGAGCGCCATCGAGGCGGCATTGAGCTGCTCGCCTTCCTTGCCCGACAGGCTCGACGTCGAGCGCCCGAGCGCAAGGTAGGACAAGGCATCGGACTGGCTGGTGGCCGGATCGGTCCAGACCGCGACCTGTGGCGACGACGCGCGCCCGGTGACGGCGATGCCCGCGGTGATGTCCTCGGCCTCGATCTCGCGTTCGGCGCGGATGTCCAGCCGCGGATCGGAGACCGGCGTGTTGGACCATTGCAGGTGGCCGCGGGTGACCGCGAGCTCCTGGCCGTAGGCCGTGTAGGTACCGCCGACTTCCAGCGCGCCCGACGCGGTCATCTCGCGTCCGGGCACGGCGTTGACGTGCATCTGTCCACCCAGCGTGCCGTCCAGGCCGAAGCCCTCGAGCTTGACGTCCTTGCCCATGACCAGGGTCAGGTCGAGCGCCAATGGCGTCGCGACACCGGTGGTCTCCGGATCGACCGGATCCAGCACCACCACGTCGTCCGAGGCCGACACGCCCTGGTCCAGGCGTTCGACGTCGACCAGCGCGCTGGGGACGGTGACCTTGCCGGTGACGCGCAGCGGTTCTCCCGCGGCGTAGCGCACCTGGATGTCCGGGCTGGCCACGGCGCGCAGGTCGCGGGTATCGGACACCAGCACGTGGTCGCCGCGCACCCTGAGTTGCAGCGGCGCATTGTCGCCGCGCCAGCCCAGCGTGCCGTCGACGTGCAGCGTGCCCTGGCCGGAGTCGACGCTGCCGGCGATGCCTGCGGTGCCGTCGCCGCGCGCGTCCAGGCGCAGGTCGCCGTTCTGCAGCACGATGCCCAGTGACGGTAATTCGGTGGTGAATGCCGCCAGGTGCGCGCGCCCGCCCAGCGTCGGCTGGTCGCGGGTGCCGCCCACGGTGATGCGGCCGTCGAGCTTGCCTGCGGGCTGGACGATGTCCGGGGAAAAGAACTCCAGCCAGCCGAGCTGGTCGGTGTTGATCGCGACCTCGCCCGACAGCGGCGAGTAGGCGTCCCAGCCGGTCTGCACCCGGGCATCGATGCTGCCGTCGCCATTGAACCGGCTGGCCAGCGTCGCGCGGATCGTGCGTGCATCGAAGGTCGCGTCGAAAGCCAGGGCGTCGTAGGCCAGGATGTCGCGGCGCGCCTTCTTGCGCGCGCGCAAACCGCCACTGGCGGACCTGAGCTTGATTTCGCCGGCGTAGGCACTGCCGGACGGGCGCACGCGCGCATCCAGGGTGATGTCGCCATGCAGCGACCAGGCACGGCCGTTGTCGCGCTTGGGAAGATAGGGCTCGACCAGGGCCAGCGGCAGCGCGTTGCCCTGGACCGTCAATCCGTTGCGCGGCCAGTCGGCCTTGGCGCACAGCGAGCCGCCGCCACTGGAGGCGAAGCAACTGGCCGACAACGTCCAGCCGGTGCCCGCCTGCGCGAAGCGCGCGGGGGATTTCAATTGCCAACTGGCGCCCTTGGACGGCGCGAGATGCAGCGTCGCCAACGTGCCCTGCCAACCGTTGCCGCGACGCGCCAGGGTGCCGCCCAGATCAAGTGCGCCGATGTCTCCGCGCGCGGCCGCTTCCAGCGCCAGGTGCTCCATCGACCCACGCGCATCCACGCGCAGGGTGTCCAGCGCCACGCCAGCCTGCAGGTCGCTGGCCCGGACCGCCAGCGTGCCATTGCCGCCCTGCCAGGGCAGCCGACCCTTGGCGCTGAACCGTGCGGCCTTGTAACTGCCATACCCCAGGCCGTTGCCGTCGAGATCGACATCGATGTCGGGGGCGTTGCGCCGGCCCGAGAGCGCCAGTGTCCCGCGCAGCGTGCCCGTCGCCGAAGGCAGCAGGTCGGCCAGTTGCAGCGGCGACAGCCTGGCGTCGACATCGAGCGTGTCGCCGATCGTGCCCTTGGCATCGATGCGGCTGGCACCCACGGCCAGCGCGACGTCGCCTTCGTAATCGCTGCGGCCGGTCGCGCTTGCCGCACCGTGCATGGCGATGCTGCCGCGCCCCTGCAGCTTGCGTCCACGCAGCTTGCCGCCAAGCTGGTCGGCATCGACCTTGAGTTCCAGCCCGCCGTCGTCGCGCGTGTTGCCGGTGGTGGTGAGGTGGCCATTGATCGCGCCAGGCCAACCGGCCGCGAAATAGCCGGGGTCGAAACCGGCCAGCGTCGCATCGACGTCCCAGTGCAGGCCCGGGGTCCAACCGACCACGCCACCGGCATCCAGGGTGCCGGTGGGCATCGCCACGTGTGCCTTCTTCAAGACCAGCGTGTCGACGTCGCCGCGCCCGTCGAAGTCCACCGTGGCCTGGTCGCCGTCGCGGGTGAGCACGGCCTTGCCGATCGCCGCCCAGGCCTGCGTGGTTCCGGCAATGCCGAAGTCTGCGTCGACACCGATGGCCTGGGCGGCATCGGCGGGCGTGGCAGTGGCATTCGCGGTCGCTGGCGTGCCACCGAAGGAAAGACCCTTCGCCTGCACGGAAAACTTGAAACGCGCCTGCGTGGGCACGTTGAAGTCGCCGCGTCCGCGCGCGATGACGCGGCCGCCGTACACGTCCACCACCAGCGGCTCGAGCTCCAGTACCTGGTCCTCCACGCGCACCGTCGAAGGTTGCAGCTGGGCGACGAGATCGCCGCGCGTGAACCTGCCATGCAGCTTTGCCTGGCCACCGACGCCGTCGGCCGACAAGGCAAAGGCGAGCGGCGTCCCCGGTTGGCCGCTACCGGCCAGCAGTGCCGGATCCAGCGCCTTGCTGTCTGCGCGCAACGTCCAGCGGGGCGAGTCCCGGCCGTGCAGGGCCAGGCGCAGGCGGGTCCGGCCGGGCGCGTTGCCCGAGATCGCCACCTCCATGTCGTCGAGGTCGCCGCGCGCGACCATGCCCAACCGCGGCCGTGTGCGTCCGGCCGGCGCCGGCAACAAGGCACCGATGGTGAGATCGGTGTCGAAATCGTTGCCCGGATCGTAATGACCGTCGACGAGGACATAGCCGCGGTCGCTGTCCATGGCCAGGTGCTCGAGATGCAGCTTGCCGCTGCGTGCGTCCAGTCCACCGCGCACCGTGCGTATGTCGATCAGGCGCGCGCCCGCGCGGAAGATCTCCAGGCCATCGACCTGGACAGCGTCCGCCTGCACGTCGAACGGCAACTGGATCTTCGGCAACACATCCGGCCAGCGCGGCAGTTGGAAGGGCTTGTCGCTCTTCGGGAGCGTCAGCGTCGCGCCTTCGACCACCAGCGCGTCCAGCCGCAGCAGCTTGCCCAGCAATGGACGGATGTCCGGATCGATCGTCACCCGGCGTGCGTCGAAGACGGTGCCGTGGTAGTCGAAGTGCACGCCGCGCAGGGTCATCGGTCCCGAGACCGGTCCCTCGGCATCCTGCCACGTGAACGTGGCATCGGCCGGCAAGCGCATGGCCACCTGCCCGAGCAGGAAGTCGCGCCCGCCCAGCGTGGCCAGCAGCCAGTACAACGCAATCCCTGCCAGCATCGCCAGCACGCCGATGCCCAGCGCGCTGCGCCAGGCGGCCTTGCGTACGCGTGCACGGCGGCGCGCGCGTCTTTCGGCCGACTTTTCCCCGCGCTCGTGTTCGCGCCCGCGCGCGGTCGATGTTGGCGTCGGCGTCATCTCAGAACTCCGCACCGATGCCCAGGCCGATGGTGAACGACGAGTCCGGACCGTCCAGCCCGCGAGCGATGTCCAGCCGGATCGGCCCGACCGGCGATTTATAGCGCGCACCGATGCCCACGCCGGTGTGCCAGTCCGGCCGGTTGCCGTCGAAGGCGTCGCCGCTGTCGACGAACACCGCCGCACCGATCGTGTCGGTGAAGTAATGCTCGAACTCGACGCTGGCAGTGACCAGGTTGCGGCCGCCGGTCGAATACTTCTGCCCGCCGTCGATCTCGATCCGCGGGCCGACCTCGCGGTATTCGTAGCCGCGGATGCTGCGATCGCCACCGGCGTAAAAGCGCAGGCTCGGCGGGATATCGGTCAGGGTGTTGGTGAAGGTGTGGCCGATCTCGCCCCGCACGATCAGCCGGTTGCGCAGGCCCAGGCCCTTGAACCAGGACGCACGCGCCTGGACCTGGCCGAAATTGGCATCCGAGCCCGCGCCTTCCACGCCAGCACGCAACGCCAGCGATCCACCGATGCCGTGCCGCGGGAACACGCGGTCATCGACATCGATGTATTCGCCGCGCAGCTCGGGATAGGTGAATGTGGCGTAGCGGTAGTCGGGCGCTGCCAGCGCTCCGCCGCCATCGTCGGCGACCTGGAAGAACCAGCGCTCGCGCAAGGCGTGCAGCGAGACGATGGCGGTCAGGTACTTGTTGATCTCGCCGCTGCGGCTGGCGACCAGCTCGACGCGACGGTCGTCGATGTACTTGCTGTCCTCGTCGGTGGCCTGCGCGCTGAACGTATACCAGCCGTCCAGCCAGGCGAACGCGGGGATGCGGTATTGCAGCGTCAGCGACTTCTTGTTCTGGGCGTAGTCCAGCTGCGCCAGCGCCTTGTGGCCGCGCGAATTGAGGTAGCGGCGCTCCACGCCCGCGCGCACGCCGGCGCCGCTGTCGGTGCCGTAGCTCAGGCCGGCGGTGTAGATGCTGCGCTTGGCGGGTTCCAGCGTGACTTCCACTGGCACCTGCTTGCCGACGGCTTCGCCGGGCTTGGGCTGGATGTCGATGCTGCTGAAATAGTCCAGCGCCACCAGCGACTTGCGCAGGCGGTCGAGCCGGCCCTGGTGGTAGTACTCGCCCGGCTTCCAGTACACCAGCTTGCGCAGGAGGCTTTCGCGGATGATCGGACGGGGTTTCTGGATGAAGCTGGTCGGGCCCATGTCGTAGCGGTCGCCGCTGTCCCAGACCAGGTCGATGTCGGCGGCGTTGTCGGCGCGCGTGACCTCGACGCGGTGCGAGGACAGGGCCGCGTCGAAGTAACCGCGCTCGCCAAGGCGCCGCGTGAGCCGGGTCTTGCTGGCTTCGTACAACGCGTGGTTGAAGACATCGCCCTCGGCCGGGATGAAGTCCGCCAGGTCCTGCTTCAGGTACCGGTCGTGGCCGCCTTCGCCGAGGATGGCGACGTCGGCGTTGCGCACCCTGACCGGGTCGCCGGGGTCGACGGTGATGACGACGCTGACCCCGTCGTCCGCATTGGTGCGCTCGACCGTGATCCGTGGCGAGTAGTAGCCAAAGGGTTGCAGCGCCTCACGCGTTTCCTTCTCCGCGGTCCGGACCAGGTAGCCGACGCGGCGGGCGCGCACGTCCTTGCCCAGGGCGTCGACCAGCGATAGCGAGACGCGGACGTTCTCGGTCATCGTCTCGTCCAGTCCCCGGACATCGACCCTGGTGATTTTTGCCGCATGGGCGCTTCCGATCGCTGCGAGGGCCAAACCGGCGATCAGGAGGGGTCGGGGGAAGGGCGGCATGCGGGCAGGATAACCGTCGCGCATGCACGGCGGGGTTAACGTCGGGTGATTGCGCGCCGCACGTTCAACCAGGAACTCTGCTCATGCCACTCCTCCGGCATCCGGGCTGACTGTCGTCCTGCCCACTGTCATTCCAACCACATTGTCATCCTGAGCGCAGCGAAGGATCTGCTTTACCGACGACCCGCAGGACAAAAACAGGTCCTTCGCTGCGCTCAGGACGACAGAGGAAATCAGACGGACAGATGCTCGATCGCGGCGACGCTGCCCAGGCGGTCGGACAGCTTGTGCAGCAGTGCCAGCCGGTTGTTGCGCACGGCGGTGTCGTCGACGTTGACCATCACCGCGTCGAAGAAAGCATCGACCTGAGGGCGCAGGCGGGCCAGGTGCGCGAGGGCATCGACGTAATCGCCGTGCGCCAGCGCACGGCCGGTCTCGGCATAGACGGCCTCGACGCTTTCGGCGAGCGCACGCTCGGCGGGCTCCTGCAGCAGATCATGGTCCACGGTACCGGGAATCCCGGCGTCCGATTTCCTCAGGATGTTGCCGATGCGCTTGTTGGCCGCGGCCAGCGCTTCGGCCTCGGGCAATTGCGCGAAGGTGCCGATGGCGTCGATGCGGCGGTCGAAGTCGTAAAGCGATGCACCCTGGACCAGGCGCATCCTTGCAGCGACCGCCTCGAAATGCTGGCTCGGCACGCCCTTGTCGGCGTAGTAACCACGCAAGCGGTCCAGGATGAACTCGAACAGGTCCGCTGCCGCCGTTTCCGTGCCCCGGTCCGCATGCGGCTGCACCGCGTCGGGAAGCAGCGCGATCGCCCGGTCGATCAGCCCACGGATGTCCAGTTCAAGGCCACTTTCGATCACCGTCCGCGCCAACCCCAGCGCATTGCGTCGCAACGCAAACGGATCCTTGTTGCCGGTGGGTTTCAGGCCCGCGGCGAAGCCACCGGCCAGCGTATCCAGGCGTTCGGCGATCGCCAGCGTCTTGCCCAGCGGCGACAACGCGATGTCGTCGCTGGCGAAACGTGGCCGGTAGGCCTCGTCGATGGCATTGGCCACGTCCAGCGGCTCGTTCGCGGCCACGGCGTAATAGCGTCCGGCCGTGCCCTGCAGTTCCGGGAATTCGTTGACCATCCGCGACTGCAGGTCGTTCTTCGACAGCTCGGCGGCGCGACGCGCCAGCGCGGGGTCGACATCGACCTTGGCGGCGATGGCTTCCGCCAACGCGGCCACCCGCGCCACCTTGTCCGCGACGCTGCCCAGCGTCTTCTGGTAGGTGACACCCTTCAACCCCTCGCCCATCGCCGCCAGGCCCTGCTTCATGTCCTCGACGAAGAAGAACTGGGCATCGGCGAAACGCGGACGGATCACGCGCTCGTAGCCCTTGCGCACTTCGGCCACGTCCTTGGAGGCGATGTTGGCGATGCCCACGAAGTGCTCGGTCAGCTTGCCGCCGCCGTCGAAGACCGGGAAGAACTTCTGGTTGGTTTCCATGGTGGCGATCAACGCTTCCTGGGGTACCGCCAGGAACTCGCGCTCGAACGAGCACGACACCGCGCATGGCCACTCCACCAGGCAGTTGACCTGCTGCAGGTTGTCGTCGTCGATGCGGGCGACGCCGTCGACCGCGCTGGCTGCCTGTTCGACCTCATGCACGATGCGCTCGCGGCGCTCGTCCGGATCGACCAGCACGTTGGCTGCGCGCAGGGCATCGACGTAATCGCCGGGCTGCGCGATCCACACGGTCTTGTCGTGCATGAAGCGGTGGCCGCGGCTCATGCGGTCGGACCGCACGCCGAACAGTTCGCCCTCGGCCACGTCGCCGCCGTGCAGCAGCACCAGCCAGTGCACGGGACGCGCGAACGCATAGGCATGGTCGCCCCAGCGCATCGGCTTGGGGATCGGCATGGCGGCGATCGCTTCGTGCAGGATCTCCGGCAACAGCGCCGCGGTGCGCGCGCCCGGGGTCACGGCGCGATGCACGAAACGCTCGCCCTTCTTGTCGGTGAGGCGCTCGAGCTGCGTCCAGTCGACGCCGGCCTTGGCTGCGAATCCCTGCAGCGCGCGCGTGGGCTGGCCGTCGGCATCCAGCGCGATGTTGGCGTACGGGCCGAGCAGCTCGGCGTGCTGCTCGGGCTGCTCGACGGCGACCCCTGGCAGCAGCACCGCGAGCCGGCGCGGCGTGTACAGCGGCCTGGCGTCGCCGCGTTCGACCGCGATGCCGCGCCTGGCCAGTCCGTCCAGGATGTTGTCGAACAACGCCCGTGCCAGGCCAGGCAACGCCTTGACCGGCAGTTCCTCGGTGCCCAGTTCCACCAGCAGCGGTTGCATCGTCGTCCCGGCCATCACGCAACCCCCGCGTCGGGCGACGCCTGGTCCGGCTTGAGGCCGGGGAATCCAAGCTTCTCGCGCTGCGCGTAATACGCCTCGGCCACGCCCTGCGACAGCTTGCGCACGCGCAGGATGTAGCGCTGGCGCTCGGTGACGCTGATCGCGCGGCGCGCGTCGAGCAGGTTGAAGCTGTGGCTGGCCTTGGTGACCTGTTCGTACGCCGGCAGCGGCAGGCCCAGCTCGATCAGCTTGAAGGCCTCGGCCTCGCAGGCGTCGAACCGGTGGAACTGTTCGGCGACATCGGCGTGCTCGAAGTTGTAGGCGCTCTGCTCGACCTCGTTCTGGTGGTAGACGTCGCGGTAGGTCACCGGCGTGCACCGGCCCGTGGCGTCGGGCGGCCCATACGTCCACACCAGGTCGAACACGTTGTCGACGTTCTGCAGGTACATCGCCAGGCGCTCCAGGCCGTAGGTGATCTCGCCCAGCACCGGCTTGCATTCCATGCCACCGGCCTGCTGGAAATAGGTGAACTGGGTGACCTCCATGCCGTTGAGCCAGACTTCCCAGCCCAGTCCCCAGGCGCCCAGCGTCGGCGACTCCCAGTTGTCCTCGACCAGGCGCAGGTCGTGCACCAGCGGATCGACGCCCAACTCCTTCAGCGATTCGAAATACAGCGCGACGATGTTGTCGGGCGATGGCTTCAACGCCACCTGGTACTGGTAGTAGCGCTGCAGGCGGTTGGGGTTGTCGCCGTAACGGCCATCGGTGGGGCGGCGGCATGGCTGCACGTAGGCGGCATGCCACGGCTCCGGGCCGAGCGAGCGCAGGAAGGTCGCCGGATGGAAGGTGCCCGCCCCGACTTCCAGGTCCAGCGGCTGGATCAGCACGCAGCCCTGCGCCGCCCAGAAGGCGTTGAGGCGCTGGATCACCTGCTGGAAGGTGATCACCTGCGACGGCTGGGCTGACGACGGCTGGGCTGACGACGGCCGCGCTGAAGAGGGATGGGCTGATGGGTCCATTGGGGCGCTGGTTGCCGGCATGAGGCCTGGGAGTCGCGACAAGGCGGGCTAGTATAAGTTGTCGCGTTGGCGGGGCGGCTCGACACCGACCGGCTACGACGACCCAGCTCCCGGTCCCCTTGCCCCGAGGTCTTCCGCCGCCTTGAACGCGCCCTTCCTGATCCTTGAAACCGGACAACCGGCCAGGCCGTTGCGCCGCCACCTGGGGTTTGGCCACTGGATCCGCGTTGCCGCCGGCTTGCCGCGCGATGCGGCGGTGGTCGTCGATGTCGAGGCCGGCGAGCCGCTGCCGGCGCGCGAGGGCTTCGCCGGCGTGATCGTCAGTGGCTCCGCGGCCATGGTCACCCAGCGCCTGGACTGGAGCGAGCGCAGCGCGACCTGGTTGCGCGAGGCGGCGCACGCGGACTTTCCGGTCTTTGGCATCTGCTACGGCCATCAACTGCTGGCGCACGCGCTGGGCGGCACGGTCGGCGACAATCCCGCCGGGCGGGAGATGGGTACCGTCGGGTTGTCGCTGCTGCCGCCTGCGACCGACGACCCGCTGTTTGGCGACCTGCCGCCCGCATTTCCCGCCCAGGTCACGCACGTGCAGACCGTGCTGCAGCCACCGCAGGGAGCCACCGTGCTGGCCAGGTCCGCCGGCGATCCCTGCCACGCCTTCCGCTGGGGCCGGTCGGCGTGGGGCGTGCAGTTCCACCCGGAGTTCTCGACCACCCACATGCGCGGCTACATCCAGGCCCGGCGCGAACCCGTTGCAGCCGAAGGCTTCGATGTCGATGCGATGTTGCAGGGCGTGGCTGCGGCACCGGTCGCACGCGCGGTGCTGCGGCGCTTCGTGCGCCATGCAAGTAAACTCGGCGACGCAACGGGCCACGGCGCAATCGGCGCCATCGCGGCCTGATCTACACCAGTTTGGGGAAACAAGATGAGCGACGTGCACAAGGTCCCGGCGTCGGCCGGCGCGGAATGGCTGATGGGTGGCTTTGCGCTGCTGCGCAAGGCGCCGCTGGGCCTGGGGATGCTGGGCTTGCTCTATGGCGTGTTTTCCCTGGTCGTGGGCCTGAGCGTGCAGCACAGCATGTCGCTGTTCCTGCTGCTGGAGCTGGTGGCGGTGGTGCTCGGACCGATCCTGATCGGCGGCATGGCCCATGCCGCGCGCGAGGTCGATCTCGACCGCCCCGCCGTGCCGGCCCATTTGCTGCAAGGCCTGCGCGACGGCAAGGCCGCGCGCCTGTGGGCGACGCTGCTGCCGCAGGTCGGGGCCATCGTGCTGATCGTCGTGCTGCTGGCGGTCCTGGTCGGCCCCGACCAGCTGGCCACGCTGGCCTCGGCGGTGGAGAAGATGCAGGGCCAGGCGACACCTGACCCGTCGCTGTTTGCCGGGTTCCCGGTCGGGCGCCTGTTCCTGTGGCTGCTGTTGTCGTTCGCGATCGGGATCCTCGCCAGCTTCTTCACCTTCGTCGGCGTACCCGAGATCATGTTCACCGACAGCAGCGCGATGGCGGCCATGGGCCGCAGCTTCCGCGCGTGCCTTGGCAACCTGCCGGCACTGATCGTGTTTTTCATCGTGATGGTCATTGCCGTGCTGGCACTGTCGTTCGCGCTGATGCTGGTCTCGCTGGTGGCCAGGCTGATGGGGGGCGAGCTGGTGGCCCAGGTCGTGATGCAATTGCTGATGACCGGCGTGATGCTGCCGGTGATCACCGGCGCGATGTATGTCGCCTGGAAACAGATGCTGGGCGGGACGACCGCGACAGGCGTGCCCGCCACCACGAGCGCAGCAATCACGTCGGAATTCGAAGCCTGACATCCGGGCGGACGATGCGGCACTCAATCGTCACTGGGGAGGGACGAGCATGGAAATACGCAAACTGGAAGCAAGCGCGGGCCTGGACTGGTTGAAGGACGGGGTCAACCTGGGACGCAACGGCCCCGGCGCCATCTTCGGCGGCGCCGGTCTGATCCTGGTATCGGTCATGGCACTGGCGATGCTGTTTGGCATGGCCGCCGGCATCTCCGGGGCAGCCGGCATCGGCGCGGCCGGCCTGCTGCCGATGATGGCCGTGCTGGGGCTGGCCATGATGCTGCTGGTCACCACGCTGATGGTCGGCTACCTGCGCTTGATCGACGACGTCGAGCACGGACGCGCGACCGGTGCCACTGCCGTGTTTGCCGGCTTCCGCGATATGGGCACGACCCTGCGCGCGCTGGGTTTCGTGCTCCTGCTGGCGATCGTCCAGAACCTGTTGCTGGTCGTGGTGATCGCCATGCTGGCACCGGACCTGGGCAGCTGGTACCTGCAGTTGCTGCAGGCGTCGGCGCATGGCGCCGCGCAACCGCAACCCCCGGCGTTGCCGGCCGGGTTTGCCTTGGCGATGTCGGTGATGTGGGCGTTGGGCCTGTTTGGCTATGCCGTGCAGGCGCTGGGACTCGGGCAGATCGTCCTGCGTGGCCGCGGCGTCATGGGAGCGCTTGCCGACGGCGTCGTCGGCGCGGGCAGGAACCTGCTGCCGCTGCTGGTCATGCTGCTGGTGCTGGTCGCCGCCAGCATCGTTGCCTTCATCGCGATCGCCCTGGTCGTCGTGCTGGTGGCACTGCTGGCCAAGCTCGTGGGCGCATGGCTGGGTGTGGTGATCGCCATCCCGCTGTACATCGGCTTGCTGCTGATGGTTTACGTGGTCATGTTTGGCGTGATGTACACGATGTGGCGCCGGATCCTGGGCGACGCCGATGCAACCGGGCAATGGCCGGCGCACACGCCTGCATTCGAAGCCTGAATCCCGCTGGGCGGCAAACCGGCCTCAACCGACGCCCAGGCTGGCCTGCAGCGCAACGAAGTAGCGGTACAACACCCAGCCCGTCAGCAGCACGACGGTGGCGACCTGCAGCCACAGCCACGCGCGGGCCCACGGGGGCATCGCAGGCGTCTCCACATCGACCACGACCCGGGTCCCGGCGATGTAGTCGTGCAACGCACGCTTCTGCGGCGGCACGGCCGCCAGCAGGTGGCCCAGGTTGAAGGTGAGCCAGGACAGCGCGCTGGCGAGGTAGCGCAAGCAGGCGCGCGGCAGTCCGATGGCCGAGCCGTCGTGATCGACGACCGTCATGCCCAGCGCATGCTTGCCTGGCGAGGCCTGCCAGCGTGAGCACTCGCCGCCGATATGCACCAGCGCGGCCAGCAGTGCGTAGGCCAGCATCCACGGCCAGCACATCCGCCACAGGTCCGACTGCAGCGTGTCCGCTGCGGCCATGATCGCCGGGTCGTGCTGCACGGTCGTGGCCAGCTGCGCGGGTGGCGTGCCCGTCATCATGCCGTCGGCCAATGCTTGCCCGATGTCGCCGGTCAGTGTCAGCAGGCCGTCGTGCACCAAGCGCCCGCCCGCATGCACCCGCGGCCAGGTGAATGCCGTCGCGAGCAAGGCGACGCCGGCAAAATCGAGGGAAAACGCGGCATACCGCCTGCGGAACCCCGCCGCCCTGGTCGCAACCTGGATGAATCCGGGCGTCCTGGACCCCGTCGATGCCTTGCCGGTCTGCAGCGTGCCGTTCGACGTCGTCCCTGTCGACGCGGACAGGGTCGGACCGGACCCGGTTGAGCTGGACGCCGCCATGGCGACTCCAGCTACCCCGGCGGCGTCATGCTTGCGGCCACTCATCAATGCGGATGCTCCCTTGGGTCGTCCTGGCCCCGGTCGCCAATCGTCTTGCGCCGGGATACCGCCCGCGCGGCAATGATCCCGGCTTCGTACAGCGCGATCATCGGCAGGGCCAGCAGTAACTGCGACACTACGTCGGGCGGCGTGATCAACGCGGCAACCACGAAGATGCCGACGATGGCATAGCCGCGCCACTCGCGCAGTTGCGCCGGCGTCACCCAGCCCAACAGCACCAGGATCACCAGCGCCACCGGCAGCTCGAAGCTGGCACCGAACGCCAGGAACACCACCAGCACGAAGTCCAGGTATTGGCTGATGTCGGTCATCATCGCCACGCCTGCCGGCGTCACCTTGTGCAGGAAACCGAACACCGCCGGCAACACGATGAAGTACGCAAACCCGCAACCGGCATAGAACAGCAACAGCGCCGACGCCAGCATCGGCAACGCCATCTTTTTTTCCCGCCGGTACAATCCCGGCGCCACGAACGCCCAGGCCTGGTACAGCAGCCACGGCATCGCCACCACGATGGCCACGAAGAACGCGAGCTTGAGCGGCGCGAAGAACGGAGAAGCGACCTCGATCGCGATCAGCTTGCCACCGGCCGGCAGCTTGTCGATCAGCGGCTGCGCCAACAGCGCGTACAACCGGTTTGCCAATGGCAGCAATGCCAGGAACACCAGCACCAGCCCGACCAGGGCACGCAACAGCCGCGAACGCAGCTCGACCAGGTGCCCCAGCAAACTGCTGGACACGCCTTCCTGGTCCTCACCTGCCTGGTCCTCGCCTGCCTGGTCCTCGCCTGCCTGCCCGTGGCTGCCGGCGTCGTGCTCGTCAGCGCCGGACATCATCATCCCCGGGGGCCGCCGGTGCCCGGATGCCGGACGGCGACGATGGGTCGTTTTCGTCGTTTTCGCGGCCAGGCCCGGGCGTGGGAGCCGTTCCAGCGGCCGTTGCTTGCGCTGGCGGTGGCGCTGGCCCGCGCATCAGGTCGGCGGTGGCATCGACCTGTTCGCGCGCCTGCTGGCCGGCGTCGCGCAAGGATGCCTGCGCCTGCCGCATCGCGGCCTGGGTGTCGTGCAGGTTGCGCTTGATTTCTTCAGCGGCGACTTCGTGCTCGAGCTCGGCCTTGACCGACGCCCATTGCGCGCGGGCGCGGCGTACCCACAATCCTGCAAGGCGCGCCGCCTTGGGCAGGCGCTCGGGACCCAACACGATCAACGCGACCACCGCGATCAGCAGCAGTTCGGTGAAGCCGATATCGAACATCTGGTGGCGGGCTCGCGCAGTCCGGTCGGCCGCGGCTCAGCCGGCGGCCGGGGGGTCGCGGTCGTCCTGCCTGGCTGCGGCATTGTCCTGCGCCGGGTCGATACGCGCACCGGCGGCGGCATCGGCACGGCGACTCTCGTTGCCCAGCCGTGCAGCTGGCCTGCCGTCGTCGGTCTTGCCGTCGTCGTCGGCGTCGTCCTGCATGCCCTTCTTGAAACCCTTGACCGCCTCGCCCAGGTCCTGGCCGACATTCCTCAGGCGTTTGGTGCCGAAGATGACAATCACGACCACCAGCACGATCAGCCAGTGCCAGATACTCAGACCGCCCATGTGCGTTCGCCTGTCCCGGGAGAGAGACGGACAGGATAACGCAGCGCCACCAACATCGCGTCATGCGCGCAAGCCCTTGGGCAGCGCGGAACGCAGGTCCGGCAGGGCAAGTCCATCCGCTGGCACGCCGATCCGGTCGCAGGCGTATTCAGTCGCCGACGTGCCCGGGCGCAAGTTGCCGGGTCAATCGGTCGCCGGCAGCGGCTCGGCGGTTGCCGGGTTGTCGTCGACCGGCTCGAACGGGGTCGGCTGGGCCGGCGCCTGCTGCGGAGCCTGCACCGGGGCGGGCGGCAAGGGGCGTGCCGGAGTCGCGCTGACGGACGCAGGCGTCGGCGCCACGCCACGCGAGGCGCGGGCGGCGGCCGTGGCTTCTTCCAGCTCGTCGCGGAACGACACCACGGCGCCGGAGGGACGCTGGTTGTAGCGATCCTCGAAGATCATCCGCGGGGTGGTGTCCTGGCCGTAGACGGCCTCGTTGGAGGCATCGTCGATCGACAACACCGCACCGTCGAGCGCGACGCCGGCAAACAGGCCGCGCGAGCGAGACCATGACCAGATCTCGGCCTTGAGTTCGCCATCGGTGGCTGCCGAGGCGTTGCGTCCGACCGGGCCGGCCGCGACCGCGGCATCCGCGCCCAGGGTGAACTTGCCGTTGACGATGGAATCAAGGCCACGGTCGCTGCGGAAGACCAGCACGATATCCGAGGACTGCACGCCGGCCTGGAAGCCGAAGCTGGCACCGGTGAGCTTGACGAAGCTCGGGCTGGACCAGGTGCCGTCGTTGCGCTTGACCGACAGCAGGCCCTCGCCGCGGCGCCCGCCCAGCACCAGTCCGACCTTCAGGGTATCGGGGACAACGACTATCCCGCGCGCCTCGTCCAGCAGCTTGTCGGGGATCGCGGACTCCGGCACGGCCTGGATCTGCTTGAGTACGCGCAAGGCGTTTTCGGCGCGCGCGTCCTCCTTCGAACCCGCAAACGCGGTTCCGGCAGCGGTGCAAACCAATGCGACCAGCAACAGCGTGGCCGCCTGGCGCCAGCGGCGCGTGGTGGAGGTGGGTTGCGCTGCGGGCAGGGCTGCTGCGGACATGGAGGACTCCGGTGGACGGTTGGAAGAAAGCGACGCCGGTCAGGAACGCTGGAAAAAACCTTGGAGAATGCTGGATGGAACGGCTTGCAGGCAGGCCGATTCCATCGCATCGCCCTGTACCGTGCGTCGCGGGTGCGGGCTTCAGGCTAGTCGCGACGGCATGAATCGCGACTAAGTTTGGCCATGGCGATGCCAATCCGGCACGCGGCCTGCCATCCTATGCACATGGCCATCGAACCTTCGCGCCCGTCGACCGTGACGCAACAGCATCCCCTCCGCCCCGGCGACCCGGCGCCCATCGCCGGCAAGCAGGCCGTGCTGCTGGTCAACCTGGGCACGCCCCAGGCACCGACACCCCGTGCGGTGCGCCGGTTCCTGTCCGAATTCCTGCATGACCACCGGGTCGTCCAGTTGACCCGCTGGCTGTGGTGTCCGCTGCTGCATGGCGTGATCCTGCCGCTGCGCGGACCCAGGGTCGCCCGCAAGTACGCCTCGATCTGGATGGAAGGCGGTTCGCCGCTGGCCGTGCATACGCAGGCGCTGGCCTCGGCGTTGCAGCAGCGGTTGCCTGCTTTGCAGGTGCAGCACGCAATGCGCTATGGCGATCCATCCGTGGCGTCACGATTGACGCAGATGCATGACGCAGGCTGCGATCAGGTGCTGGTGCTTCCGCTGTATCCGCAGTACTCGACCACGACCACGGCGACGGTGGACGACGTCGTGCAAGCCTTCGCAAGGCAGGTGCCGACGCCGGCGACGCGGGTGGTTGCCGACTACCACCTGGATCCTGGTTGGGTAGCGGCCATTGCCGGCAGCATCGGCGCGCATTGGCAGGCCAACGGTCGCGGCGACCACCTGCTGCTGTCCTTCCATGGCCTGCCGCAGCGACTGGTCGATGCCGGCGATCCCTACGCCCGGCAGTGCGAAGCCAGCGCGCGCGCGATCGCCCAGGCGCTGGATTTGCAGGAAGCCGACTGGAGCCTCTCCTACCAGTCGCGCTTTGGACGCGAGCGCTGGTTGCAACCCTCCACGGCCGACAGCCTGGACGCACTGGCCGCGCGTGGCGTGCGCAAGCTCGACGTCGCCTGCCCGGGCTTCGCCACCGACTGCCTGGAGACGCTGGAGGAAATCTCGATGATGCTCAGCGAACAGTTCGCAGCGGCCGGTGGCAGCTTGCGTTACATCCCCTGCCTGAATGCCGACCCCGGGCACGTCGACGCGCTGGCGGCACTGGTGCAGCGCGAGCTGGCCGCATGGTGACGCCGCAGGCCGCGCAGACACTTACGCCGCAGGCGCCAATGCGCGCATTCGCCGTCGACATCCCGCTTGGCCGCATCGCCGGCCTGCGTACCGGCACGGACGGCGCGCCCAGGGTGCTGGCACTGCACGGCTGGCTGGACAACGCCGCCAGTTTCGTGCCGCTGGCGGCGCAGCTGCCGGACATCGACCTGGTTGCGCCCGACCTGCCAGGGCACGGCCGCAGCGCGCACCTGCCGCCGGGTGCGGATTATTCGTTTGCCGGCGCGGTCAACGACGTGCTCGACATCGCCGATGCATTGGGCTGGGATCGGTTCGCATTGCTGGGCCATTCCATGGGGGCCGGGATCGGCAGCCTGGTGGCCGCCGCATGCCCGCAGCGGATCGAGCGCTTCGTGGCGATCGAAGCGCTGGGCGCCTTGCCGGAACTGCCTGAACACACCACCCGGCGCATGCGCGATGCCGTCGCCGCCACCCGTGCGCTGCGCGACAAGCGCCTGCGCGTGTTCACCGACATCGACACCGCGGTGGCCGCGCGCATGCGCGCCAACGCCCTTGCCGAGCCGGTCGCCCGGCTGCTGGTGGAGCGCGGGCTGGTCGCCGTGGATGGAGGCCATGCCTGGAGCAGCGATCCACGGCTGACCCTGCCCACGATGGTGCGCATGACCGAAGCCCAGGTCTGCGACCTGATCCGGGGGATCGGCTGCCCCACGCGCGTGATCCATGCAGACCCGGCGCAGCCATACCTGCCCGACGACCTGCGCCGCGCCCATGCGGCGCTGCTGCCGCACGGCGAGTTGATCGTGCTCGAAGGCGGCCACCACCTGCACATGGACCAACCAGGCGAGGTCGCACGCGCCATTGGCGATTTCTTCGAGCAGGGGCACTAGACGGCCGCGACGCCGGATTGCCTGATTGCAAGGCCGGTTCGGCCGCTGTCCGGCGCGTGGTCGGGCACGTGGCCCGGCACCAGAGCGACGCCTGGGTCCGGCGCCTGGAATCCCGACGGGGATGGCGCAGGAGCAAAGCGATCGCCTCGGCCGCTGCCATCCGGCGCGCGTCATGCAGCCAATGTCGCAGCGACCGGCGCGCTGTCGCCGCGCGCCCTGCGCCGCTCCGCACACCTCCTGGCGGCGCTGCCACGTTGCCGCGCCGGGCCTGCGACGACGATCACGCCCGTCGCCGTCGGCGGTCGCGCCAAGCCGTTATTCCTTCTGGCTGACCTGCAGGCCCACGCGGATCGCGCCGTCGTCCTGGGCGTTCAAGCTGATGGTGGCGCTACGGTCGGCCTTCTTGTACGACAGGATGCGGCTGTCCGCGCCCTGCTGCATGGCCATGGTCTGCTCCCAGCCTGCCGCAAGCATCTTTGCGTCCGCCTGCTCGTACAGCGCGCCCAACTTGCCCGGCGCCACCAGGTTGACCATCATCGCCGGACCCATCTTCATCGATGTCATGACCTTGTAGTCCGAAGGCAGGTAGACATCGGCCGGGAAATCCCTGGGCAGCGCGATGCCGTCGCCCGAGGAGATGTCCATCATCTGCTTGCCGTCCGCCGACTTGATGCTGACCTTGTCGCCGTCGCGGTCGATCTGGACCTTTTCCCCCGATGCCGCCGAGGCAGCAGCCTCGGCGAGCCGATCGCCGGGCGATTTGCTGCAAGCGGCCAGGACCAGCAACGTCGTGGCCAGCACCACGGGCAGCAGCAGGGATGTCGAAGGCACGTGGGTGCGTGGATCGCGCATGTGTAACCCCTTGTCGTCGAAAGTGCGATGCAGCCGTGCATGGAAAGCCACGCAAACGGCCCTTGGCTGGACACACGCGGTTAGCGGCCACCGCCGGCCAACAGGGCTCGCATGGCAGCCTTGAGACGCTGCCCTTCGCCGCGAAAATAGCTGCGCTCGTCGCGCCAGCGGGGGAAGCGCGCTTCGACTTCGCGCCAGAATGCGCGCGAATGATTGGCGTGCAGCAGGTGGCAAAGCTCGTGCACCAGCACGTATTCGAATGCCGATGGCCGCGCCAGCACCAACGACAGGTCCAGCGACAGTGAGCCATCCGGACTCAGCGATCCCCACTGCGAGGACGTGCGCTTGAGCTGCACGCGCGCCGGCGCCCGCGGCAGCGACGGCAGGTATGCGGGAAGCCAGCGACCGATGTCGGCACGCGCCTGCGCCTCGTAGAAATCACGCAGCGCGCGTGCAAGGGCGGGCTCGCCTGCGTGCGACGTGGTTTCGATCCAGAGCATGCCGCTGGGGAGCATGCCGTGATTTGGGATGCCGTCATTCGGGAGGCGCTGATCCGCGATGCCCTCGTCGGCGATGCCCTCGTCCGCGATGCCATCTTCCGGCATGCCTGGTTCGTGCAGCACGCGCGTGAAGCGACCGCTGCGCCAGCGCACCGGCACCAGCGCGCCGCGCAGCGGCAGGGCATCGGTCACGTCGCGCTGCAGTCGCGGTTGCTCATCGACGGCGTGGCGTTGCAGTTGCACCGCCAGCCATTGGCGGTGCTCGTGCGCGAAACGCTCCCCGGCCACCAGGCTGGCACGCGGCGGCAGCGTCAACCGGGCGCCGCGCTCATCGACGCTGAGCTTGATCCGCCGCGCACGCGGATGGCGCACGCGACGCACCGGGATCAGCTGGCCATCATCGAGGGTGACGGTGATGGTGTCTTCCGCCGCGCGCGCAGACGGCTCCGGCGAGGACGTGCGCAGGGCGGAGGGCCAGGGACGGAACGGACGTGGCATCAATGCAATCCGGGTTGCCGGTACGCCATTGTAGGAGCGGCTTCAGCGGCGGGCTCTTGCGTCTGCTCCTGGTTGGCGCAGGAGCGACGTGAGTCGCGCTCAGATGCCCCGGGGAAGCCATCGCGGCTCACGTCGCTCCTACGACAGCCAAGGCCACGAACAACGGCGCGTGGCGGAAGCCGCTTCAACGACAGCAGGTTGCGGTCAGGCTTCGGCGCGGCTGAGCTTGAGCGCGGGCTCCAGCACCGCGAACAGGCGCTTGAGCTCGGCCGCCATCAGGGCGAAACGGGCGTCCATCTCGGCCCGGATGTCGTCGCGCTCGGTGGATTCGAGCTGGTCGACGGCGCCATCGAGCAGTTTGAACTTGCGCACCACCAGGTCCTCGCCCAGCACGAAGCTGACATGGTCGTCCAGCACCAGCGCCAGCCGCGTGACCTGCTTGCCCGATTCCAGGTGCTTGGCGATTTCTTCACCGACCAGGTCCTGGCGCTGGCACTTGACCACCGCGCCCTGGTCGGCGCCGTCCTTGAGTTCGCACTCCTCGCCCAGCGAGACGCCATCGGGCAGCGGCTCGCCGGCGATCCAGCCGGTCAGCACGGCGCGTGGCGCGGCTTCGGCGTTGAGCGGCAACGCCGGGAAGCTGCCCAGCGCGCGTCGGATTTCGCTGACGACATTCTCGGCCTGCTTGCGCGACGAGGTGTCGACCACGCAGATGCCGTGGGTCAGGTCGACGATGGCATCCGTGCGGCTTGGGCGTACGAAGGCGCGTGGCAGCAACTCGTGCACCAGGTCCTCCTTCATCCGCTTGCGGGTGCGGCCGCCGGCCTTGCGGCCTTCCTTTTCTTCGAGGTCGGCCAGTTTTTTCTGCAGCAGGTCGTTGACCACCGCCGCCGGCAGCAGCTTGTCCTCGCTGCCGACCGATAGCCAGATGGCGTCGCCGATGCGGTGCGACAACGCCTCGTTGTCCCGGCCAAAGGGCGAAACGAAACCACGCGAGGACAGGTCCAGCGGACCGACGGGCTTGAGCGTGCAGTCGGCGAGCTGGGTGTCGAGTTGGGAGAGGTCGAGCGAGGTCGGGAAGCGGAAGATCGTCAGGTTGCGGAAGAACATCGGGGGTCCATGTGTGCGGGGAGGAATTGCTGTTTGCCGTGTTGCTGTTGCCGTTTGCTGTTTGCTGCTTTTTTTCTTGTTGCCTTGTTGCCTCGTGCTTCGAGGCTGCTCTTGCCCGTCATCCCGGCGCAGGCTGGGATCCAGTGCCTTGCCTGGGCGTTTTCCAGAAGTCGCTGGATTCCCGCCTGCGCGCGGATGACGATCGAAGTCCAGGGGTCATCCGGACCCGGGGTCGCCCACGTCGTTCCCAGCCGACGCTGCGCACGCGTCCATGTCGCTCGGCCGCGGCAACCCACTGCCCAGCGACATGAAGTCGAACAGCTTCGGATCACTCAGTTGCGCCGGCCGGACATCGCGCAGCGCCCGCGCGATGGTCTCGATCCGCCCCGGGGATTCGCGCTCCCACTGCGCCATCATCCGCTGCACCTGGCGACGTTGCAGGTTGGCCTGCGAGCCGCACAGGTTGCACGGAATGATCGGGAACGCCCTGGCCCGGGCGTAGGCCGCGATATCTGCCTCGCTAGCGTACGCCAGCGGCCGGATCACGACATGCCTGCCGTCGTCGGACAGCAACTTCGGCGCCATCGCCGACAGTTTGGCGTGGAAGAACAGGTTGAGGAAGAACGTCGCGACCAGGTCGTCGCGATGGTGGCCCAGCGCGATCCTGGTGAAGCCATGTCGCTCGGCATGCGCGTACAACGCCCCCCGCCGCAGCCGCGAACACAACGCGCACAATGTCTTGCCCTCGGGCACCACCCGCTTGACCACCGAGTAGGTGTCCTGCTCGACGATGTCGAACGGCACCCCGAGCGAATCCAGGTAGCCGGGCAGCACGTCGGCGGGGAACCCCGGCTGCTTCTGGTCCAGGTTGACCGCGACCAGCTCGAACCTCACCGGCGCCTTGCGCTGCAACTGCAGCAGCACGTCCAGCAACGTATGGCTGTCCTTGCCGCCGGACAGGCAGACCATCACCTTGTCGCCTTCGGTGATCATGCCGAAGTCGGCGATCGCGCGGCCGACGTCGTGCCGCAGGCGCTTGCCCAAGCGCTCGAGGTCGGGCTGCTTCGGGGTGGCGCGGGCGATAGCGCCGGTCGGCGCGCCGCGTACAGCGGGATCGGCAATGGGAAACGAAAAGCTCACTGGCGGACTGCGCGGGCCGAGGACGGCCGCTCATTCTAGCGCCGCCGCCTTCGCGCCGGGCCGGTGTTGCGCTGGCCGGGCCTGCCCAGCCCCGCTCGCAGCGATGACGACTGCCACCGGCGCGGGTATGCTCGATCCGTGAACCAACCCACCGCTCCTGCCGAACTGACCCGCCTGCAACGGCGCATGGTCGAGCTCAAGCAGGAGCATCGCGACCTGGATGCCGCGATCGCGCGCCTGCAGGCCGATATCGATGCCGACGAGCTGTCGGTCAAGCGGCTGAAGAAGCGCAAGCTGCAGATCAAGGACACGATCACGCGGATCGAGTCGGCATTGATCCCCGACGAGCCCGCGTAAGTGCCGTGGGCACGGGATCGATGGCCCATTTCTGATTTCAAATCCGGCATGGCGCAAAGGTGGGAAATCACCTCGCAACACCTACCTTCCTGACGCCAGCTGTCCGGTCAGCAGTGGTCTCGTGATGCCATCGACTCGCGATAGCGTCATCCCGGCGTAAACCGGGATCCATTGACGGGGTCTGTTTACATTTGAAGGCGTCGAGTCGAGCTGCGTCGCTGGAGCTTGTGCGTGGAGTGCTGACTGCTGACTGCTGCGATTGCTGATCAAGATCGAAATCAAGATCAAGATCAAACGCTTCCGCGCTGTCGCGCGGGTCACTTTTGTCAGGGCAAAAGTTACCAAACCGTTCGCGACGGGCGCTGCGCTTCGGACTGGGGCACATCCGTGTGCCCCACCCGCTGCGCGGGCGACATCCGTCGGTCCAGATCGTTCCAGACAATCTGTCGTCCGTAGTGGCACGGCGCCCAAACTCGCTGCGCTCAGACAGGGGCGCCTCTTCGGCCACTACGGCCTGCGATGCTCGGCTTGCTTGACGCCGCACAAGGTCAAGAGCACAGGTCAAGAGCCAAATCAACGCTCGCATGACCGTTTTCCTGGCAACGACTGACTCCAAACGTTGCTACCTGTCGTTTTTTCTGCGGTCATCCCCGCAAAAGCGGAAATCCAGGGACGTTGCTTTTGATGGGCCAAAGTTTTTGGCAGTTGGCTGTTGGTTGTTGGTTGTTTGCTTTTGATCTTGTGCGACTTAAAGCTTGCCGAGCATCGCAGGCGGAAAGGGGGGAAAGGTGCCCATGTCTGAGCGCAGCGAGTTTGGGCACCGCACCCTTTCCGGCGAGAAGCGCAAGGGACCGATGCGGCTTCATCGCATCGGCCAGCGTCCGGACCGGTGGTCTCTGGTTACTTTCTGCCGTCGCAGAAAGTAAACCGCGCGACAGCGCGGAAGCGTTTGATCTCGATGTGGCCTTTGCCTTTTGCAGGAGTGGTGCCGGCATGCCGCCACCGGCAAGTCGCGCTGCGACCGTGCACGGAGAGCATCGCGACTTACGTCGCTCCTACGAGAAGCAACAGCAGGATCAAGCGCTCGCGGCTGAAGCCGCTCCTACAAAGTGGGGCTCATGCGTTGGCGTGAATTTCGCCCGGATTGGGCGGAACGAAAAGGGTGCAAACGACGCACTCAATCCGCCGACGTGCCGTCCTGCGCATCCGGCACCGACTTCACCGCCTCCGGGCTCACCTTCTCGATCGTATGCCGCAATTCGCGGCCCAGGATCACCTTGGCCTCGCGCGCCCAGGTATCCAGGCGCTGGTCGAATACCAGCTTGCTGTCTTCGTCGGGCCAGACCAGCTTGAGCTCGCGCAGTTTCAGGATGAATACCCTGAACAGCGACTTGTCGAAGAACTCCGGCGCCGCCGGCGCGTACAGCAGGCTCAACCGTTGCGCGGCGAGCTGGCACAGGCTTTCCAGGGCACCGGCCGAGAGCGTGCCCGGGCCGTTCTTGGCCAGCACCGAGATGGCGATGTAATAGCGCTCGAACGCCTGCTGCAGCGGATGCCCGATCGCGCGCAGGCGGAACACTTCATCGGTCTGCCCCGCATTGCGGGCGAGGATCCCGCCGTCTTCATCGCTGACCTGCTCCAGCAGGCCTTCGCGCACGAACACGTCGACGGTGCGATCCAGGCGCGCGGTGAATTCCGCATCGTCCCATGGCAGGAACAGCTCGGCCTTGAGGAACGGATACATCGCCTGCCCCAGCCGCAGTACCGCGTTGCGCGACATGCGCCGGTTGTGCTGGAAACAGCAGGCAATCCAGCTGGACGTCGTGAACAGGTGCAGGACGTTGTTGCGGAAATAGCTGAGCAGGATCGCGGCCTGGTCGTCGACCTTGAGCACGTCGCCCAGCGGGTGCGACACCCGCGACAGGGTGCCGATTTCCTCGCCGTGGGCGACGATCTGCGCGGGCGTGTGCGGCGTCACCGTGACGCGGTCGCTGTAGGGCACTTCGGCCAGCAGCACCTTGGACAGCGCGATCTGTGCCAGCAGGTCGGATTCGCCCATGGCGTGCTTGGGCGTGGACAGCAGCGCCAGCGCCAGCAGGTTGATCGGATTGACGTCGGCGGCGCGGTTGACGTTGACCTGGATGCGTTGGGCCAGCGTATCGATGGCGCCCGACAGCCAGGCGGGCTTGTCGTCGTCGGGGACGGCTTCACCGTGCCATTCGGGGGCCTGTTGCGCCAGCAGCCCGTCAAGCAAGATGGGTTCGCCGAAGTTGACCACGACCTGTCCGTAGTTGGAGCGCAGCACCTTGGGAATGCCCAGCAGCAGGTTCCAGATCGACTCCTTCTGCTTGGGCTTGCCGGTCAGCTCGTCGAGGTAGTCGCTGCCTTCCATCAGTTTTTCATAGCCGATGTACACCGGCTGGAACAGCACCGGCCGCGTCGGCTGGCGCAGGTAGGCGCGCACCGTCATCGCCAGGGTGCCGCCCTTGGGCTGCAGCAGCCGGCCGGTGCGCGAGCGTCCGCCTTCGATGAAGTATTCGATCGAATAGCCGCCCGACACCAGTTGCGCCATGTACTCGCGGAACACGGTCGCGTACAGCACGTTGCCCCGGAAGCTGCGACGGGCGAAGAACGCGCCGCCCTTGCGCAGCAGGGTGCCGATCACCGGCAGGTTGAGGTTGATGCCGGCAAAGATGTGCGGCGGCACGATGCCGCGCGTGTACAGCAGGTAGCTCAACAGCAGGTAATCCATGTGGCTGCGGTGGCTGGGCACGTAGACGACTTCGTGCCCGGGCGCGGCCTGCTTGAGCTCGTCCAGGTGGTGGACCAGCACGCCGCGATAGATGCGGTTCCAGACCGAGGTCAGCAGGAACGACACCGAACGCACCACCGGGTGCGAATAGTCCGCGGCGATCTCGTAGGCGTAGCCGTGCGCCTTCTTCCACGCCTCGGCATGGCCCTTGTCGGTGCGTCCCCGGTTTTCGCGACGTGCCTGGTCTGCGATCGCCTCGCGCACCGAGTCCGAGGCGAGCACCTTGTCGATCAGCAGCCGGCGGGTGGACAGGTCCGGCCCGATCACCGCCTCGCGGATGCGGTGGAAGTGCGTGCGCAGCACGCGCGACAGTTTGCGCACGGTGCGCTCGGGGCTGAGGCCCTCGTCGACGATCTCGCGCAGGGCGACGGCCGGCGCGAACTTGACCACGGTGTCGCGTCCATTGAGCAGCACCGCCAACAGCCGGCGGAAGCGCCCGACCAGGGCCCAGTTTTCCGAGAACAGCACCGAGAACCAGCCGCTGGCCTTGTCCGGGGCACGGCCGACGAAGATCGATACCGGTACCAGTTGCACATCCATCGCCGGATCGGCGCGGTGGGCGTCGAGCAGCCGGGCCAGGGCTTCGGAATGGGTCTTGGGCGGTGGCGTGGGCTTGCCGGCAGCCAGGTTGGCGGCACGGGCCACCGGGTTGCTGGCGCTGCGCCGCGACAGGGCGACATAGGCGCGCTTGCGCCCCAGCGGATCGCCGGGCAGCGGCCGCAGCGGCGATGGCAGGCCGACTTCGCGACAGGCGCGATCCAGGATCAGGGCATTGGACAGGCCATAGTCCTCGAGCACGTAGCAGATGGGACGCGGATCGCTGCCGGCCTGCTGGCCAGCGCCCGGGCCGCCGCCATCGGCGGACTCGACCTTGAGCCCGATCCATGGTCCCAGCAGCCAGCCCAGCAGGCGTGCCCACCAGGAGCGTGCGGCGCGAGCGGCGGCGACATGGCGCGGCGGCGACAGGACCGGCAGTTGCGCCTGGCGTGGGCCGTCACCGGGCGTGGGCGCGCCTGGATCCATCGCGCCCTGGGCTGCTGCCTGCTCGTCGCTTGCCTGCTCGTCGCTTGCCTGCTCGTCGCTTGCCTGCTCGTCGCTTGACTGGTCTTCGCTTGCCTGCCCGCGTGGTTGCTGCGTCACGGCTTGCGCTGTTGCTGGCCGCTGCCCGGGCACAGCCTCGCGCGGCGCGGGCACGTCGGACGCCGCTGCAGGCTCGCTGCTTTCCAGCGACGCATCCACGGCACGGCTGTTTGCCGTGGACGACTTGGCTTCCGTCTCCGCCGGGTCTTGCGGTTCGGAAAAAGGCAGGGTGGGCTGGGTCGGCATCGGCGGCATTATCGCCGAGCTGGCCGATCCTGGTCGCGTCGACCGCACGAACGGCTCAAGGGCCGCGTTTTCCCGCGCTTGCCGGCGCCGACTGCGCGGCCGCCGGCAGCTGGGCCACCGGTGGCGCCTCCGGCGCGCGTGCCGCCGCCCGCGCATGACGCAGGTAATCGGCCACGTACCAGCGTCCGTCCACGCGCTCCATCGTCACCGTGGCGTCGACCGGTTGGCCGGCCAGCGTGTAGCGCATCCGCACCTGGGCGCTGTCGCCGGTCTGCTGCTGCAACGTGGCCTCCATCCCGGCCAGGTCCGCATCGAGATCCCACCCGTAGGACCGCAGCACCTGCTTGAAATCGGCGGCAAAGGGGCCGAGCTTGCGCAAGCTGGCGCCCATGCCCGCTTCGGCAAAGGCCGCCGGCGAAGTGAGGCCGGTCTTGACCGCGGCGGCACTGAGCCGCGTGATCGCCGTGCGTGCACGCTTGCGATCGCCCAGGGGCGCCCGCGCGCCCCAGGCACTCACTGCGGTCACGAGCTGCGCATAGTGCTGGCGCTCGTCGTCACTGTAATCGCCTCCCTGTTGCAGGGCCTGCGCGCCAAACAGGCCCAACGACCGGGCCGCGCCGTGGATCTGTCGATCCTGGTGCGCGAACTGCTGGTCATAGACCGATTGCAGGTGCGCCGGTGCGCCGGGCTCGGCCAGGGCCTGCAGGATCGCCGGGACCCGTGTCCCGAACGGCAACTCGTCCAGCGGCCAACGCGTGCGGCCAGCGCGCCATGCGGTTTCGAGCCGGGCATGCAGGGCCGCAGGCACCGCGTCGCGACTGAAGGCGTCCAGGTCGTTGTCGCGCAGGTGCGCAGTCAACAGGCGAACGGCCTGGGCGGGCTTGGCGGCGGGATCGGCGGTGGTCCTGTCCGGCTGCGTGGCCGGCTTGCACGCGGCCAGCGCCAACCCCGCCAGCAGCACCAGGCAGATCGGAACGGCGGTACGGCAAGGTTTCGGCATCGTCCAAAGTCTCACTGGGCGCTGCCGCATCTTGGCCGCGCCGGGGGACATCGGCAACCTTGTCGCCGCCACGGCCCTCTTCCAGCCGATCGTCATCCTGGGCGCAGCGAAGGATCTGTTGTCGTTTGCAGGAAGGCCTTCGACGGCGACGAACCACGGCGGGCGAAGACCTGGAAAGATAAGTCGCTCTTTAAAAAACAAAGAACCAGCAGATCCTTCGCTGCGCTCAGGATGACAATGGGGCGGTTGAGATTCCGTGGGACATTGCTCGGGGAAAAAGCAAGCGCCCAACAAGTCGCTGCGTCCAGGATGACAATGGGGGCGGTTGAGATCCCGTGGGACATTGCTCAGGGGAAAAAGCAAGCGCCCGGCAAATCGCTGCGCCCGGGATGAGGGTGGATTGCCGGTCCCGGAAGGCCAGGACAACACTGCAGACCCTCGGGGGCAGCCGGGCCGGGGCAGAAAAAAGGAGGCCGGAGCCTCCTCAAGTCCGGCCGGAGCCGGAGGACAGTCAGTTGTGGCATGGCTCCGGCCGCAGCCGGATGCAAGCAGGCTAGTGGCTAAACCGATTTAATGCAACGCTTGAATACATCGCATGTAACATATTGATTTTACTAGAGCGCATCATCCAGTGCCGCTTCCTTGCTGGCGCGCCTGGCGGCGCGCGGCTGGTTCCAGGTGTTATCGAACAAGGCAGGCTCCCAATGTCCGTAGACCGGATTGGGCAGGATCCACCAGCGCTGACCGATCCAGTCGTCATACGGCGCGACCGCCTGCGGCCGTCCGGCTGGCGTATTGACCAGCACCTGCACGAAGTCCCCCAGCTGATCGCCGAACTGCATCAGCACGCGGTACTTGCGCCCGACCTGCTGGCGCCGGCATGACTTCGAGGTGCCCAGCTGCTCGCAATCCCTGACGAAGCTGCCCAGGCCCATGAACTGGTCGTCGCTGGCGATCGGGAACCCGGCCTGGCGCAGGTTGTCGACGGTCGCGTCGTGCAGGCTGGCATCGCGGTTGCTGATGTAGAAGATGGTGACGCCTTTGGCGGCCGCAGCGCGCAGGAAGTCCAGTGCACCGGGTAGCGGCTTGGCGGCGCGCTGCTGGACCCACTTGCCCCAGTCGGCCTCGTTGTACTCGCCGCCGGAGCGGATCAGCCGCACCTGGTTGGGCGAGTTGTCGAGCACGGTCTCGTCGACGTCGACGATGATCGCCGGCGGCAGCTTGCGCGGGTCGTTGCTGCGGTCTTCCCTGGGCAGCGCATCCCATGACGCGTCCTTCAACGCCGCATCCAGCCGCTCGCCGGCGGCGCGATAGATCTCCCGGAACACCAGGTCGCGCTCGACCGAGGTCTGGAACCAGACCGTGGCGTTGAGGCTGTCGTCGGCCGGTGGGTTGTCGACGGCAGGCGCGTGCGCCGGCTCGGCGGCGATTGGCTTGTCGAGGGCCGCCTGTGCCGGCATATCCGGCTTGTGCATCGGCACGCTGGCACACCCGGCCAGCGCCGACACGACGACAAGGGAAACGGTGAGGGCGTGCGCGCGCATGATGGATTCCGGCATTGGGCGATGCCGTCGAGTGTAGCCGAGCGCCATGTCAGGCCGAAGTCCCCGACCGCGCGCCGTCAATCCTTGCCGGCACTCCATTCGTCACGGATGGAGTACACCACCGAAAAAATCTTCCAGCCGTCCCCGGTACGGACCAGCTGCCACATTTCCTTGCCCCAGTTGGTCATCTTTCCATTGGCGTGGAAGCTGTAGTCGAACGAGACCGCCGCGATATCGCCGTCCGTCTGGACCTGGACGTTGGCGAATTTTTCTTCCCTGGGTTCCTTCGTGGCCACCACCGCGTCGATCAGGCTGACGAAATTGTTTCCCGGGATCCGTCGGGCCTTGATGGCGTCGGGCCTGGTCTTGCGGATGTGGTCCAGGCGGCTGTCTTCGGACACGAATTGCCAGCCGATGTCCTCGGGCTTGTCGGAAAAGAACAGCCGCATGTAGGTCGCCTTGTCCTTCTCGATCAGCGCGGTCCGGAAGGACTCGACGACCTGTTCGATGGCACTGACATCGCGCGCGTTGCCTTGCGGGGAGGCCACGGACTGGCAACCAGCCAGGGCGATGCAAGGCAGCAACAACATGGAACGATGCATGGGTTGCGGTCCGTCTCGGGTTGAAATGCCGTATGGCACGCAACAGGATCGCGGCGCGATGCCCCTTGCATGCGTGCTTGCCTGGTTGCCGCTATGGGCTGGTGGCCGTCGTTGCCTGCGCGACGAATCGCGCGCCATGCAATTGGGGCGCGCCATCGATGATGTCGGTCCAGGCCACGTAGGCAACACCGCCTCGCAGGGCGATCCGGGGGAAACCGGTGGCGCGACCGCGGCCCTGCAAGCGGGCCACCCGGGTGCGCTGCAGTTCGCGCGATAGGTCCGCCGGATAGCGCGCGAGCCACAACGACTGCCCCTGCGCATCTTCGCGGATCCACAGCAGCCAGACCTGTTGCGCATCCATCGCCACGGCGACGCGGCCTTGCACGGCCACGCCCTGGTCGACGATACGGGGTTTGGCGAAGTGGTCGCCGGCGTCATCGCTGCGCGCAATCTCCACCATTGGCGTGTCATCCGCCCCGGTGTACCAGGCAACCACGGCATGGTTGCCACTTGCGGCGATGTCGGGCCCGTTGACCGGACATGCGTGCATCGTCCAGTTGTCGGCATGGACGGTCGCGGGCCTGGTCCATGCATCGTTGTCGAAACGCACCACGCTGATGTCGCGGACGTCGTCGGCACTTCGATCGCGGTACGCCACCAGCGGGCCGCGCGAGGTCATGGCCACGCCAGTCTGGCAGCAGTCGCAGGTCATGGCATCGAGCTGCGTTTCATCGCTGCGGCGCAGGGTGCCATCGAAGAAGGCCGCACGCAGCGCGGTGCTGCCCTCCCCATGCGCATGTCCCTCGCCGGCTGCCGAGGCGCTGGCGGCACGCGCTTGGACGGCCCTGCCTTGCGCCTGCTGCGTGCTGCCGTCGTGCATGCTGCCGTCGTGCATGGCCCCGCCGGGCTTGCCGGCGCCTGTCTTTGCCCGGCCGTCGAGCCACGCGATGCCCACCCGGTCGCGGGTTTGCGGCCACAGCGACACGAAGCCATGTTCGGTGGCGGTGCCGTCATCGTTGACCGCCATGGGCGCGCTCCAGTTGAAGCCACCATCGGTCGAACGGCTCAGCATGATGTCCGACGTCATGCCGCCGGCCGGCGTTTTCTGCAGCCAGTGCACCCATAACGCACCGTCTGCGGTGGCACTGATGTGCGGCGTATCGGCCCAGCTGGCGATCAGGGAATTGCCCACCACGATCGTGCGCGGCTGGCTTTGCCAGACGCCGTTCTGGTCCAGCGCCACGAAGCGCAGGACGTTGCGGCGGCCAGGCACGGCGTTGATCCAGCTCAGCAACAGCCGGCCATCGGCGGTAGCGACCAGGTCGGGCTGCGCCGAACCGGTCGCGGCCGGTAGCGGCCAGACCTGTTGCGTGTAGGTGGCATCGACGCCGCCGGCCGGTGCGGCCTGCGAAGCGGCTGGCGCGGGCGCGTCGGGCTTGCAGCCTGCGGCGGCGAGGATCAACAGCGATGCTGCAGCGGCTTTGGCGAAGGGCATGGGGGTTCCTCGGCTTGGTGTTGCCTTGCGGGCGTTGATTGTACGAGTGGGGGGCGGCTGCGGCGATTGCAGGCGCGATCGTCTTGATGGACTTGCATGCGTCGCCTGCAAAGTTGTGCTTTGCGAGCGCGACCTCGTTGAACCAGCCAAACAGGTGGTCGACCGCTTTTGGGTGTTGCCGGGATTGCTTATCAAGATCATTGCTTATCAAGATCAAACGCTTCCGCGCTTTGGCGCGGAATACTTTCTGTTACGGCAGGAAGTAACCAATGGCCACTGCTCCTGACGCTTGCCGATGCGATGGAGCCGCATCGGTGCCCTGCGATTCTCACCCGAACGGGCACGGCGCCCTGACTCGCTGCGCTCGAACATGGCGCCTCCTGGGCCCGTCCAGCCTGCGATGCCAGGCAAGCTTCAAGTCGCGCAAGCTCAAGAGCCAAGGCCCCAACAAGAGCAAGCGCAAGGACAGCAGCGGCAGGCGGCAACAGCAACGCAACCCCCCTGTGACGTCATTCCCGCGAAAGCGGGAATCCAGTGACTTTATTGTTCGTAAGAACCGAAGGCATACAGAGGCGTCATGCAGCAGCCAGGCACGCTCGCGACGACGGCTCCGCCGCGCTCAAGCCACGCGGCTGCGCTTGGATCGCGACAGGTGCACCAGCAACAGCGAGACGGCGGCGGGTGTCATGCCGGGGATGCGTTGCGCCTGGCCGATGGTTTCCGGGCGCACGCGCTCGAGCTTCTGCCGCACTTCCGATGACAGGCCGTGCACCTGCGCGTAGTCGAAGGCCTTGGGGATCGTCGTGGTTTCGTTGCGCGTCGCGCGCGCGATCTCGTTGTTCTGGCGGTCGAGGTAGCCTGCGTACTTGACGCCGATCTCGACTTGTTCGGCCACCGCCGGGTCGACAACAGCGTCTTCGACACCCGGCACCAATGACGGCAGCATCGCGAGTTTCGCGTAATCCAGCTCCGGCCGCGTAAGCAGGTCCAGCGCACTGGTCTCGCGCGTGAGCGTGATGCCGTGCGTGGCGTCCAGCTCGCGGCCCAGCACATTGCCCGGCGTCGCCCAGTGCGACGCCAGCCGCGCGCTTTCGCGTTCGATCGCTTCGCGCTTGGCTTCGAAACGGGCAAAGCGCACATCGTCGACCAGCCCCAGCGCATGGCCGATGCCGGTCAGGCGCAGGTCGGCGTTGTCCTCGCGCAGCTGCAACCGGTACTCGGCGCGGCTGGTGAACATGCGATACGGCTCGTTGGTGCCCTGGGTGACCAGGTCGTCGATCAGCACGCCGATGTAGGCCTGGTCGCGGCGCGGCGACCAGGCGTCGCGCTGCTGCACCCGGCGTGCGGCGTTGAGGCCGGCGACCAGGCCCTGGGCCGCGGCTTCCTCGTAGCCGGTGGTGCCGTTGATCTGGCCGGCGAAGAACAGCCCGGCGACGGCCTTGGTCTCCAGCGAGGCCTTCAAGCCGCGTGGATCGAAGTAGTCGTACTCGATGGCATAGCCGGCGCGGGTGATGTGCGCGTGTTCGAAGCCGCGGATGCTGCGCACCAGTGCCAGCTGCACGTCGAAGGGCAACGAGGTGGAAATGCCGTTGGGATAGATCTCGGCGACATCCAGGCCTTCGGGTTCGACGAAGATCTGGTGCGAGGCCTTGTCGGCGAAACGCACCACCTTGTCCTCGATCGACGGGCAGTAACGCGGGCCCGTGCCTTCGATCTGGCCGCTGTACAACGGCGATCGATGCAGCGCGTCGCGGATGATCTGGTGGGTGCGTTCGCTGGTGTGGGTGATATGGCAGGCCACCTGGCGCGGGTGGTCGTCGCGGCTGCCCAGGAAGGAGAACACCGGGCGCGGATCGTCGCCGGGCTGCTCGTCCATGACGCTGTAGTCCAGGGTACGGCCGTCGATGCGCGGTGGCGTGCCGGTCTTGAGGCGGTCGACCACGAACGGCCCTTCGCGCAGCTTCTGCGCCAGCGTGGTCGCCGGCGGATCACCGGCACGGCCGGCTGCGTACTGGGTTTCCCCGACGTGGATCCTGCCTGCCAGGAACGTGCCTGCAGTGAGCACCACCGTCGGCGCCTCGAAGCGCAAGCCCGCCTGCGTGACCACGCCACGCACGTTGTCCTGCTCGATGACGATGTCGTCGACCGCGGACTGGAACAGGGTCAGGTTGGGTTGCGACTCGACCGCGTGGCGGATGAAAGCGCGATACAGCGACCGGTCGGCCTGACAGCGCGTGGCCCGCACCGCCGGGCCCTTGGACGCATTGAGCCGCCGCCACTGGATGCCCGCGGCATCGGCTGCGCGCGCCATGACGCCTCCGAGCGCGTCGACTTCGCGGACCAGGTGGCCCTTGCCGATACCGCCGATGGCCGGGTTGCAGCTCATCGCGCCGATGGTCTCGATGTTGTGGGTCAACAGCAGCGTGCGCGCTCCGGCGCGCGCGGACGCCAGCGCGGCCTCGGTACCGGCATGGCCGCCGCCGACCACGATCACGTCGAAACGATGGAACGCTTGTGCTGTCATTGCTGTGTGTCCTGTCCGGGCGCGGCTGCTAGTGGCCGTACGGGCGTGGCTGTGTGAGGCGTCAAACGATTACGGCCGCACCGGGCACGCCAACGCAAAATCCGTGTTCATCACCCGCGTTCATCATTATCGCGCAGCGATGCCGCCCGGGTTGGCACGCTTCCTGCGAAAGACCCTTGGCACCCGAAGCGGCAAGCGCGGGGGCGCTGACCGGACTTGGAACAGGGGCCGGTCATGTGCGCATCGGGGAAGCCAAGGGGTCGAATGTCGGGGGACATTCGACCCCTTTTTTTTGCTGTTTTTCGATGCGTGGATGCCATCGCGCGAATCGCGCATGCCGGCCATCGCCTGCATGCAGACGGCCCCGTGGCGGGGCCTGCACGACGTGGCAGCGAAGGCGCCGACACCCGACGAGGAGCGGAACAGGGGGGATCCGGAATCCCCCGTCGGGCATCGACATGGGCGTTCGATGCGCGAACCTGCGCATCCTTGGTCGCAAAGCGACGCAACCTGTCAATCCTGACCGCTAGCTTGCCCCCATGCGGGGCACATGGCAAGCATCCTCAGGGGGTCGGAATGCGACGCCGGTCCCGGTCCCTGGTGTTGGTGCGCGGCATGACGGCGCCGCTCGAGCGATTGGGCTGGGTCGACTACCGCGTTGCGTGGGCTTGCCGGCATGGGCGCCCGGCTGGCCGGGAGCAGAGTGGAGCGCATCGGCGGCGACGGGATCCGGCTCCTGTCGGGGCGGCTGCCCGGGCGGGACATCACGGGGGGACGGATGACGGGACGGCGGTCGGGATGGGTCCGGGGGCCGTCGTTGTCCTGCCCCTGGTCGTGACCGCCATGATCGCGACCATCGTGGCCTCGACCATCATGGCCTCGACCGTCGTGGTCACCATCATGGTCGCCGTCGCGGCGGTGATCGTGTCCGTCGCCGCGATGGTGGCCGGGCCGATACGTATATGGATACCCGTAGCCGCCGCCATATCCGTAGTAGCCCGAGCTGTAGCCGTAGTAGCCGGGGTATCCGTAATACCCGTACGGACTGCCGTAATAGCCATAGGGGCTGGAATACTGGTACTGGACCGAAGGACGGCCATAGTAGTAGTCACCCTGTCCGCCGCGGTACTGGTAAGCACCGGTGGCGCAGCCACCAAGCAGCGCGGCCGCCAGGGCCGGAAGCAGGAACGGTTGCAGTCGCAGTCTGCGGATCATGGTGTCCCCCTGTATGACGTTGTTGCACTGGATGCAGCCAGCATCGGCGTTGGGCATTGAATCCGTGCTTAACCCCGCCCGGCTGCCGTTGGGGTTCCTGAACGCGTCTCCCCGCCATCTGCCCGCGGCCGTCGCTGCGCGCCCGTGTCGGTGACACGCTAGCATCACCCGATGCAGGCTCCCGACCCAGCGTTACCGACCTTCGCCGATGTCCTGGCCGCCGCCGCCCGGATCGCGCCGCACGCCCATGTAACGCCGGTGGTGCAGGCGCGGTCGCTCGATGCGCTCGCCGGCTGCCGGCTGCACTTCAAATGCGAGCACCTGCAACGCAGCGGTGCATTCAAGTTCCGCGGCGCCTGCAACGCGGTCTGGTCGCTGCCCGCGGACACCATCGCCCGCGGCGTCGTCACGCACTCCTCCGGCAACCACGGCGGCGCGCTGGCGCTGGCCGCCCGGACGCGCGGGCTGGCGTGCCACGTGGTCGTCCCGGCCGGTGCGGTTGCCAGCAAGCTGGAAGCCATCGCCGCCTACGGCGCCACGCTGCATCACTGCGCAGCCGGCATCCGGGCGCGCGAGGACATGTGCGCGCAGGTGCAGGCCGACACTGGTGCGACGCTGGTGCATCCCTATACCGACCCGGCGGTGATCGCCGGGCAGGGCACGGCGGTGCTGGAATTGCTCAATGCAACCGCGGGCCCCGCAGGCGCAGGGCTCGACATCGTGGTCGTCCCGGTCGGCGGTGGCGGACTGGCCAGCGGCACGGCGTTGGCGCTGGCTGCGCTGGCGCCGGGTTGCGAACTGCTGCTGGCCGAACCCAGCGGCGCGGCCGATACGCAAGCCTCGCTGGCGGCCGGGCACCGCGTCACCGAGTTCCAACCCGACACGGTCTGCGACGGATTGCGCGGCACGTTGGGCGCACCCGATTTCGCCCTGCTGCAATCGCACCACGCCCAGGTGCTGACGGTCGACGATGCCGACACGCTAGCCGCGATGCGCCTGCTCTGGACGCGCGCCAAGCTGCTGGTGGAACCGTCCTCGGCGATTGCCCTGGCGGCGGTGCTGCAATCCCCCGCACGTTTTGCGGGCAAACGCGTCGGCATCGTGCTCAGTGGCGGCAATGTCGACCTGGATGCGTTGCCGGCCCTGTTTGCAGCCGCGACCCGATGACGGCTGCAACGTTGCATGCCGCAGCAATGCACCCCGCAGCAATGCCTGCCGCAGCGACGAGCGAGCAGCGCCGGCAGATGGCTCGACGACGGCGTCGCCACGATGACGGCTCCATCGAAAGCGGCCGCACCGCAGGCGGCAACATTGCGCGCGGCGGCGTCCGATAGAATCGCCGTACCGTTCATGGCCGAGTCCCTGCATGTCGCGACTGCTGCGTAGCCCCGCCGCCTGGGTAGCCGCACTGGCATTGGTACTTGCCTTGCTGTTGTCGGGCATGCGTGGCATCTGGGATCCCGACGAAGGTCGTTACACCAATGTCGCCCTGCACATGCTCGACAGCGGCGACTGGGTCAGCCCGCACCGCAGCGAAACGACCGGGCACTGGACCAAACCGCCACTGACCTATTGGGCGATCGCCTCCTCGATCGCGGTCTTCGGTCCTTCCCCGTGGGCAGCACGGTTGCCGGCCTCGCTGGCGTACCTGTTGTGCGTATGGCTGGCGTGGCGGATCGCGCGGCGCCTGGCGCCGGGGAGCCAGACGCAGGCGGCGGCGATCTACGCGACGATGCTGTTTGCTTTCGGCGCCGCGCATTTGATCACCACCGATTACGTGCTGGCCGCGTGCGAAACGTTGGCGATGTGGGGCTTCGTGGAGGCGCGGTTCGGGGACGGGCGCCATGTACGACGGTGGTTGGCGGTGCTCTGGGCCGGGTTCGGGCTGGCGTTCCTGACCAAGGGGCCGCCGGGATTGCTGCCGCTGCTGGCGGTCTTTGCCTTTGACATCGCGACGCCTGCGACGCAGGCACCGGCGCAGGACGCGTCCATCGGGGACGGTGCAGCGATGCCTGTCGCTGGACCGCGTCGCGTACGTGCGCTGCAGTGGTGGGGGCCGTTGTTGCTGGCCGCGATCGCGTTGCCCTGGTACGCGGTGGTGACCGCGCGCACGCCCGGGCTGTTGCAGTATTTCCTCGGCGACGAGGTCGTCAACCGCATCGCCAGCGACGAGTTCGGCCGCCACGGTGAATGGTACGGCTGGCTCCAGATCTATCTCCCGACCCTGCTGATCGGGACGCTGCCGTGGACGCCCGCGTTGTGGCGCTGGCTGCGCACGCTGCCTGCGCGGCTGCGTGGATGGCGTCGCGCGCAGGCACGCAACGACGACCGGGCCGGCCTGCTGCTGGCGCTTTGGGTGCTGCTGCCGTTGCTGGTGTTTTGCCTGTCGCGCTCACGCTTGCCGTTGTACATCCTGCCGTTGTTCGTGCCGCTGGCCGTGATCGCGGCGCGTCAACGCCAGTGCGAAGGTCGCGGATTGCCGCGTTGGCGATGGCTGCTGGCCTGGGCGGTGGTGCTGCTGGGGCTGCAGTTTGCAGCCTCCTTGTGGCCCACGCACAAGGATGCATCGGCCTGGGCACGGGAGATACGCGCGCGCGCGCCGGGCGCGATCAGCAAGGTCGAGTTCGTCGAGGACATGGCGCGCTACGGATTGCACCTGCACCTGGGTGCGGATGTCGAGAAGCTGTCTCTGGACGATGCGCCGCGAAAGCCGTTCGACCCCGAATACGATCGCAGCCTGGCCGCCGCGATCGCCGACGATGACGATCCCGATGCGATCTGGATCACCAAGCAGGCCTTCTTCGATGCGACGCGCGCGCAGCTGCAAGCGCTGGGTTACGACACCGTGGTGCAGGGCGCCCCGTACGAGGGCCGGGTGATCTTTCGCGTACGCCGGCAGGCACCGACGCCGTAACCGGCCTCAGTCTCCCGCGGAAGTGCGGGATTGCGACATCCCCTGTTGCAGCAGCATCCGCGTCATCGCCGCGCGCTCGGCCAGCGGCCGTGTCTGCATGGCATCGAGCAGCCAGCGCAAGGATTGGCAACGCATCGTGCGACTGTCGCGCGAGTCGCCATCGGCCTGGAACCCGGCCGCGAACCCGTCATGCAGCATCGCCGCGGTCACCGCCGCGGACTTGAGCCCCTGTTGCGCCACGGCACTGTCGTCGGGCTGCGCCGGCGCCTGCAGCGATGCCACCAGTGCATTGGCCACGGCGCTGGCGAAGCGCTGCTGCGTCTCGGCCCCCAGCCGCTCGGCAGCCACATTGAGCCCGGACAGGCTGCGGTCGGCGTCGGGTTCGAACAGGTCGCACAAGACCTGTGCATGGTCGTCGTCCCCGGCGGCGGCATGGACGGCCTGGAACAGCCCATCCATTTGCCGGGGCGGCGTGTGCCTGAGCAGGTCCTGGCCAGAGGCCAGGATGCCCGGGTCCAGCGACCAGCCATTGTCCTGGGCCACTGCCCAGGTCGGCACGAGCGAGGCGGCAAGCAGCAGGACGAACCGGAAACGACGTATTGGATGCATTGGACGGCGGTCCGCAGTGGGGTTGGCCCTGCATTCTGCGGCGTGCGGACTGAACGGCCGACATCGTCGGTGGTCACCGTCGGGCGATGGCGACATGGGACGAGCTGAATGGCGATGCGTACAGTCACGCTCCCGACATTGTCATCGCGGCGGTACTGTCATCGCGGCGGTACTCTCCATCGCGGCGGCACTCTCATCGCGGCGGCACTCTCATCGCGGGGGCACTCCCATCGCGGCGGTACTCCCATCGCGGCGGTACTCCCATCGCGGCGGTACTCCCATCGCGGCGGTACTCCCATCGCGGCGGTACTCCCATCGCGGCGGTACTGTCATCCCGGCGTTACTGTCATCCTGAGCGCAGCGAAGGATCTGCTGCTGTCGTTGCAGGGGAGAACAAAAGCAGATCCTTCGCTGCGCTCAGGATGACAGTGTTGGTTGAATTCGGATGGCTGTGTTGGTTGGATCGGCATGACAGTGTTGGTTGGATGCGGTTGGCTGTGTTAGTTGGATCGGCATGACAGTGCTGTTGGATGCGGTGGGCTGTGTTGGTTGGATCGACATGACAGTGTTGGTTGGATGCGGATGGCTGTGTTGGTTGGATCGACATGACAGTGTTGGTTGGATGCGGATGGCTGTGTTGGTTGGATCGGCATGACAGTGCTAGTTGGATGCGGTTGGCTGTGTTAGTTGGATCGGCATGACAGTGCTGTTTGATGCGGATGGCTGTGTTGGTTGGATCGACATGACAGTGTTGGTTGGATGCGGATGGCTGTGTTGGTTGGATCGACATGACAGTGTTAGTTGGATGCGGTTGGCTGTGTTGGTTGGATCGGCATGACAGTGCTGGTTGGATGCGGTTGGCTGTGTTCGTTGGATCTGCACGACAGTGTTAGTTGCATCTGGATGGCAGTGTTGGTTGGACCCGGTTGACTGTGGTGGTTGGATCAGGATGCAAGTGTTGGTTGGCGCGGGATCACCAGGTTGCCTGGCAATGGATGGCAGGGTTGGCAAGCGCTGCTGACGGGGATTGGTTGGGGTTGGCTGGCGACAGGCAGCGGGTTTCCAGGGATGGCTGGCACCGCTGGTTGGCAACACATTGATCGGTACGCGGGCCGCTTGCGAACCAATCCCGTATCGGGCTACTGGCGCCGCCGCACCGGGATCCGGCCCGCGGGGAAACGCGCGACCTCGCCATCGCCTGCACGGATCGGCGCGCCGTGCGGGGGCGCCCAGGCCATGGCGGTGATCGTCTCCCAGGTCGCGGGCAAGCCTGTCTCGCCTGCCAAGCGCGCATACGCCTGGGAAGCGCGTGCAAAGCGTGCCTTGCCGGTCAGGCTGTGTCGGCGCGCATGCAGTGCATTGGTGGCGCCAATCGCACGCAGTTCGCGCATCAGCATGGACAGGTCGTCGTAATGCGTGACATGGATGTCGCGATCGAGTACCGGGTCGCGAAACCCCGCCTGCATCAAGGCATCGCCAAACGTCGCGATGCCGGCAAACGGACTGACGTGGGGTGCGTCATCCGCCTGCGCGAAGGCTTCTCGCAGTTCGTGCAGGGTGTCGGGGCCAAAGGTCGAGACCAGCAACAGGCCGCCGGGCCGCAGCACCCGCCGGAAACCGGCGAACACCGCCGGCAGGTCGTCCACCCATTGCAGGCACAGATTGGAAAACAGCACGTCGATGCTGTCGTCGGCCAACGGCAGGGCGCGCGCATCGGCGCAGACCCGGTCGACCGACCGGCGTAGCGGGTTCCAGCGCGCACGCGGCGCCTGCTGCAACATCGGCAGTGCCAGGTCGAGCGCAAGGACGCGCGCCTTGGGCCAACGCTGCTGCATCGCTGCCGCGGCGGTGCCCGGGCCGCAGCCCAGGTCGAGGACCGCGCCAGGCGGCGTGGCGGCGTCGGCGCGCGTGTCCAGGTAGTCCAGCGACTCGAGCAGGTGCGCCTCGATCCGATGCTGCAAGGCCGCGGCGGCATCGTAACCGGTGGCCGCCCGCGAAAACGCGCGGCGGACCTGGCGCGTGTCGAACATCGCCCGCGGTGCTTGCTGGCCAGCCATGTCTTCGTCGCGCATGTTCATCGTGCGGGCGCGAGGAAGCCCGACAACGCCGCGGCCACGGCATCGACATGCGTGAGGAACGGCGCATGCCCGGCATGGTCCACGACATGGGCGCGGGCGCGGGGCGCCAGCGCCGCGGCCGCCTGCAACGCACGCGGATCGACCAGACGGTCGCGGCGTCCGCCCAGCCACAGGCTTGGCACCGACAGCCCGGGCAAGACCCCGCGCAGATCGGTGGCCTGCAGGATCTCCAGTCCGTCGGCCAGTACCGACGCCGCCGGCTCCCCGCGCGCGAACAACAGGTCGCGCAGTGCCCGGATCTCGTCGCGGGCATGGTCCGAACCAAAGGCTTCCAGCGCGATGAAGCGCTCCAGCGTGGCGCGGTAATCCTGGCGCAGGCCCTGCGCGAAGTCCTGGAAGATGGCTGCCGACACGCCATGGCGCCAGCGATCGGGATGGCTGGACGCAGCCTCTCCCGGCACAGCCTCCTCGCGCACGAAACGCGGACTCGCGCACAGCATGACCAGCTTGGGTACCCGAAGCGGCCGGGTCGCCGCGGCATGCAATGCAAACAGCCCGCCCAGCGACCAGCCGCACCAGGGCGCGTCGGGGACCTGCCGGAGCACGGCATCGACGCACGGTTCCAACGCCAACGGCACCTTGCTGGCGGCACTGGCCCCATGGCCGGGCAGGTCGACGACGTACAAGGTATGGGTCGCGCGCAGGGCCTGGACCAGCGGCGCGAACACGCCGCCGTGCATCGCCCAGCCGTGCAGCAGCACCAGCGGTGGGCCGGCCCCGGTCACGTCGACGTGCAAGTCGCTCACAGGTTGCGTCCGTGGCGCTGCCGGCCGGCCGGTCGTGCACGCGTGGCCGCGCGCGCACGGCTGCCGGGGCGACACGACATGGTCATGCGGCCTCGCCGACCCCTGGACCGTCGAAACCATGGGCGACGGCGTCGCGCGACCACGCCAGCGCGCCGACCAGCGCATCGACATCGGCCTGCGCGTGCAGCGCCGAAAACGTGATGCGCAGGCGCGCCTGCCCCTCGGGCACGGTCGGCGGCCGGATCGCCGACACCCAGACCCCCTGCGCTTCGAGCGCCCGCGCCATGGCCAGCGCGCGCGCATCGCCGCCGCACAGCAGGGGCTGGATCGGCGTGTCCGACGGCAGCAACTCGAAGCCTTCGCGCAAGGCCTGTTCGCGAAAGCTGGCCACCGTGGCCTGCAGCTTGTCGCGCCGCCAGTCATCGCGCCGCGCCAGGCGTACCGCGGCCAGCGATGCCGCGGCCTGCGCTGGTGGCAACGCGGTCGTATAGATGTAGGGACGCGCGGTTTCGGCAAGATGGTCGACCAGGTCCGCGTCACCGACGACGGCCGCGCCATAGCCCCCCAGCGCCTTGCCCAGCGTGACCAGCTGCAGCGGCTGCGCGGTCGTCGCCAGTCTTGCCTGCGCGACACTGCCGCGCCCGTGCGGACCGACCACGCCGACCCCGTGGGCATCGTCGACATACAACACCGCCTGCTGCATCCGCGCGGCCAACGCCAGCTGGCGCAGTGGCGCGATGTCGCCGTCCATGCTGAAGACGCCGTCGGTGGCCAGCAGCGCGGCGCCGTCGGGGGTACCACGCAACTGGCGCACCGCGCCCTCGGCATCGCCGTGCGGATACCGGCGCAGGCGACAGCCGGCCAGCAGCGCCGCGTCGATCAGGCTGGCGTGGTTGAGGCGGTCCTGGACGCAGACATCGCCTTCGCCCAGCAACGACTGGACCACGGCCAGGTTGGCCAGGAAGCCGCTACCGAACAACAGCGCGCGCGGCGCGCCGATCCAGTCGGCCAGCTCGCGCTCCAGTGTGTCGTGCACGGCGTGGTGGCCGCAGACCAGGTGCGATGCGATGCCACCCGCGCCTTCGCGCGCGGCGGTGTCCTGCAGGGCCTCGATCACCGAGAACTGTTGCGACAGGCCCAGGTAATCGTTGCTGCAGAAACCGGTCATCCATTGGCCATCGACCTCGTAGCGGACACCGTCGCGACGCGTGACCAGCCGGCGGACACGGTTGCGATCCCGGGCGATGCGCTGCTTGCGCCGCTCGGCGACGCGCTGGTGCAGGTCGGGGCGTGACATGGGGACGGGTTCCTTGGTTCAAGGTGTGCCAATGGCGCATGGGCTGGCTACGCGGCGCCCGGGCCATTATCGCGCGGCGGTCGCGCCTGTCCGGACCATTGGTCGCGCCTACGGCACCGCCGGTGTTGCTTCAGGCCGCGCAGGCAGGCGCCCGGGTAATCGAAGCATGCACCGTCGCGTCGTGGTCGTGGTCGGCCGCATCGACCTCGACCGGCATCGGGCGCAGGCCCAGGCGTGCGAACAACGCCAGGTCGCGCTCGGTGTCCGGGTTGCCGGTGGTCAGCAGTTTTTCGCCGTAGAAGATCGAATTGGCCCCGGCCGCGAAACACAACGCCTGCAGCTCGTCGGACATGCTTTCGCGCCCGGCCGACAGCCGCACCATCGAACGCGGCATCAGGATGCGCGCGACGGCGACCGTCCGTACGAATTCGAATGGGTCCAGCTCCGCCGTCCCCGCCAGCGGCGTGCCTTCCACGCGCACCAACCGGTTGATCGGCACCGAATCGGGATGCGCCGGCAGCGTCGCCAGCGCCTGCAGCAAACCTGCCCGCTGCGTGCGCGACTCGCCCATGCCGACGATGCCGCCGCTGCAGGTCTTCATGCCGGCATCGCGGACATGGGACAGGGTGTCGAGGCGATCCTGGTACTCGCGGGTCTGGATGATCTGGCCGTAGAACTCGGGCGCGGTATCCAGGTTGTGGTTGTAGTAATCCAGGCCGGCCGCCTTCAGGGCGTCGGCCTGGCTGCCCGACAACATGCCCAGCGTGGCGCAGGTTTCCAGCCCCAGCGCCTTGACCTCGCGCACCATCGCCGCGACCTTGGGGATGTCGCGATCCTTGGGCGATCGCCAGGCCGCACCCATGCAAAAGCGCGACGCGCCGGCGGCCTTGGCCTGGCGGGCCTTGGCGACCACCTCGTCGGTGGACATCAACTTGGTCGCATCGACCCCGGTGTGGTAGCGCTGCGCCTGCGGGCAGTACCCGCAGTCTTCGGGACAGCCGCCGGTCTTGACCGACAGCAGCGTGCTGACCTGGACTTGCGCCGGGTCGAAATGCCGGCGGTGGACCGTGCCGGCGCGGTACAGCAGCTCGGTCAACGGCAGGTCCAGCAGCGCCAGCACCTCGTCGCGCTGCCAGTCGTGGCGCAGCGGCGCCTCGTGGTCCGGATCGTGGGCCGGAGCAGGAGTGGATTGGCTGACGACGGTCATGGGGCTTTCCTGACAGGCACGGCGGGGCAGACACGGCAGTCTGGAAAGCATGCGGATTCCTGTCAACCTGAACGCGCGCTGGAAAGTTGACGGCCTGCGCCCACGCCTGTGCTTCGGGCTCTGGCCGACGCGTTGCCTGGCCTGCGGCGAACCGGGCCTGCCTGGTCGCGACATCTGCGCCCCCTGTACGGCCGGATTGCCCTGGAACCGGGTGGCCTGCCCGCAGTGCGCGTTGCCCCTGCCCGCGCCGGCGCCCGCGTGCGGCCAGTGCCTGCGCAAGCCGCCGCCGCTTCACACCACCTTGGCCGCCTGCATCTATGGCGCCCCGCTGGATCGATGGTTGCCCCGGTTCAAGTTCCACGACGACCTGGCCGCCGGGCGGCTGCTGGCGCAACTGATGGCGCAGGCCATGGAAACAGCGCCACGACCGCAGGCGCTGGTGCCGATCCCCTTGCATCGCGCGCGCCTGCGCAGCCGCGGCTACGACCAGGCGCTGGAGTTGGCCAAGCCGCTGGCCCGGGCGCTGGGGCTGCCCCTGCAAGCACGAGGGTTGCTGCGCACGCGGGCGACCAATGCCCAGTCAGAACTCGACGCAACGGCGCGGCGCCGCAACCTGCGTCGCGCCTTCCGCGTCGCCGATACCGCTTCGCTGCCTGCGCATGTCGCGCTGGTGGATGACGTCATGACCACCGGCGCCACCCTGCATGCCGCTGCAAAGGCATTGCGCCGAGCCGGGGTGGCGCGCGTCGATGCCTGGGTCTGTGCACGGGTGCCGTGATCGTGGCTGTCGTGACCGTGGCTGTCGTGACCGTGGCTGCCTTGATCGTGACTGTCGTGACCATGGCTGCCATGAGCTGGCTGGTGGCGTCCCGCACGGCCCGGCCAGCAGGCTGTGTGCCGATGTTCCACACACGCTGCCGGACGGCATGGCAGGCACGCAACCCCGCGCTACCGGCGTTTCGCTTTGCGGGCGTCTACGTCGGCACGCGCGCGGCGGCATCCACCGCAATCCCCGCAAAGAGTGCCGCCCCGACCCAATGGTTGTGCAGGAAGGCGCGGAAGCACGCGTCGCGATCCCGATGGCGCGCGATCACGAACTCATACGCGACCAACAGCGCCGCCACGCCCAGGCCGGCCCAGTACCAGGTGCCCAGCTGCGCATCGCGCCCCACCAGCGCCAGCGCCACCAACATCAATGCATACAACACGCCCTGTGCGGCCAGGTCCATGTCGCCAAAAAGAATGGCGGTCGATTTGGCGCCCATGCGGATGTCGTCCTGGCGATCGACCATCGCATACCAGGTGTCGTACGCCGTCGCCCAGAAGATGTTGGCCACGTAAAGCAACCAGGCGATCGCGGGCACCGTGCCCTGGATCGCAGCGAACGCCATCGGGATGCCCCAGCCAAACGCCATGCCCAGGTAGACCTGCGGCAGGTACGTGTAGCGCTTGAGGTAGGGGTAGCTGGCCGCGAGCACCACGCCGACCACGCTCATGTAGATGGTCAAGCGGTTGAGGGTGAGCACCAGCGCAAATGCCAGCAACATCAGCACCGCGAACAACACCAGGCCCTCGCGCCCGGACACGCGCCCCGTGGCCAGCGGGCGGTCACGCGTGCGCGCGACCTGGCCGTCCAGCCAGCGGTCGGCGTAATCGTTGATCACGCAGCCGGCCGAACGCGTCAGCCAGACCCCGGCGGTGAAGACCAGCAGTGGCCAGATCGGCGGGACACCCCCGGCCGCCAGCCACAGCCCCCACCAGGTTGGCCACAGCAGCAACAGCCAGCCGATCGGACGGTCGCCACGCACCAGCTGCCAATACAGGCGCGCACGCCGCTTCCAGGCGGACTGGTACTCGGGGCGGTAGCGCTCGTAACTCATCCCGGCAGACTAGCAAGCCACGGCGTGGCCGGGCGACCCGGCATGCACCCGGCTGCCGCCACAGCTGGTCTGCGCCGACGCAATCATGCGAGAATGCCGCCTCTGCGGCTCGTCTCGACCGTGGCGGAACGGCCCCGCGCCTGTAGCTCAGCCGGATAGAGTAGTGGCTTCCGAAGCCATTGGTCGGGGGTTCGAATCCCTCCAGGCGCGCCAATGTTCCGTCGCCGTGGCATGGCGTATCGCATCACACAGCAACCGGCGGCCTGGCCGCAAACAACTTGGGTGGATCGTGCGCAACTACGACCTGGACTTCCTCAAGAAATTCTCGATGGTGATCGCCTTCCTGGGTGTCGTCACCATCGGCCTGATCCTGTTTGCCGGACATCTCAACGGGGTGCTCCCGGCCGAGGTCACCCCGCAGGCGGTCAAGCAGACCGAAGCGCGTATCGCGCCCGTTGGTGCAGTCTATGCCGGCGCCACCGGTGCCGCGGCCCAGGCGGCCGCGACCGCCGCGGCGGCTGCGTCGGCCTCCGCACAGGTGGCCTACGGCGGCACCATGGACGGCGGCGAGATCTTCGGCAACCTGTGCACTGGCTGCCATACCTCCGGCGCGGGCGGCGCCCCGACCCTGGACAAAGCCCATTGGGCCGCGCGCATCGCGCAGGGCAAGGACACGCTTTACAAGCATGCGATCGAGGGCTACAACGGCCCCAGCGGCGGCGTGATGCCTGCCAAGGGCGGCAACCCGGCGCTGACCGATGCCCAGGTCAAGGCCACCGTCGACTGGATCCTGGACAACATCAAATAAGCCTGGCGCCTGTCCCCGGGACAAGCGCTTGCGCGTGACGCCGCCTCCGGGCGGCGTTGCTGTTTGCGACCTGGCCAACGCGTCCGACGCGCCACCACGCGGTTGGCAGAGGCGACAACTCCCGGCTTCGTGCCGGCATCGCCTGCCAATGGCGCCTGATCACGCCCGCCGCCGCACGGAATTCCAGCCCCCGTCCAAGCGCACGCAGCGCCCAACGCCTATGATGCCGCGATGACCGATCCCGCCTTCCCCGACACTGCCGCCGCCGCCCAGGACAGCCTTGCCCTCGCCGGGCCCGCGGGCAAGCTGGAAGTTGCCGTCGACCTGCCCGACGAAGACACCCCGGCGCAGCCGGCGGTCGCCATCGTCTGCCACCCGCTGCCCACCGAGGGCGGGACGATGCACAACAAGGTCGTGACGATGACCGCCCGGGCCCTGCGCGAACTTGGTATCGCCACCGTGCGCTTCAACTTTCGCGGAACCGGCCACTCCGAGGGGAGCTTCGACGAGGGCAAGGGTGAAACCGCCGACCTGCGCACCGTCGCGGCGTGGGTACGTGCACAACGTCCCGATGCCGCGCTCTGGCTGGCGGGCTTCAGTTTTGGCGCGTACGTCAGCCTGCGGATGGCCCACGAACTGCAACCGGCCCTGGTGATTTCCATAGCTCCACCGGTCGGCCGCAGCTGGGACTTTTCCGACCTGGTGCCGCCGAGCTGCCCGTGGCTGGTGATCCAGGGAGAAGCCGACGAGATCGTCGACCCGGAGGCCGTCTTCGCCTGGCTCGATGGCCTGCCCGAATCGCCCGAGCTGGTGCGCATGCCCGACACCAGCCACTTTTTCCACCGCAAACTGATGGACCTGCGCGGCGCGATCAAGCACGGCGTGCGTGCCTGGCTCCCGGTCGCCGGTGGCTGACGCGCACGGCAGCACCCCGTCGCAACGCTATGCCCAGGGGGTTGCACGCGGCGATTGGCAGGATGACCCGGCGCAGCACCGGGCACTGCGTGAGCTGGATCGCCTGCACGAAGCGTTGTGCAGCCCCGCGCCACGCTCGCTCTGGGACACGCTGCGCGACCGCCGCCCCGCCGCGCCGCAAGGCCTGTACCTGTGGGGCGGTGTCGGCCGCGGCAAGACGTTCCTGATCGACCTGTTCCACGACGGCCTGCCGATCCGGGAAAAACGCCGCACCCACTTCCACCGCTTCATGCGCGAGATCCATGCCAGGTTGCGCGCCCATGCCGGCGAGCGTGACCCGCTGGCCACCATCGCGCGGGAACTGCGCGGCCAACTGCGCGTGCTGGTGCTGGATGAGTTCTTCGTCAGCGACATCGGCGACGCCATGCTGCTGGGCCGATTGCTGGAGCACCTTTTCGACCAAGGCGTGGTGCTGGTCACCACCTCCAATACCGCACCGTCGGACCTGTACAAGGACGGCCTGCAACGCGTGCGCTTCCTCCCGGCGATCGCACTGATCGAAAAGCACTGCCGCGTGCTGGCGCTGGATAGCGACACCGATTACCGCCTGCGTGCACTGACCCGCTCGCCCGTCTATCGCAGCCCCTTGGACGACGATTCCAACGCGTGGCTCGATGACCGCTGGCACGCCCTTGGCGGCGACAGCCTTGCGCAGGGTGGCAAGCACCGGCATGCCGGCATCGACATCGACGGCCGCAGGATCCCCGTCCGCGCGCGTTGCAAGGGCATGGCCTGGTTCGACTTCGCCGCCTTGTGCGAGGGCCCGCGCGGCAGCAGCGATTACATCCATATCGCGGTGGAGTTCCACACCGTGCTACTGGGCGATATCCCAAGAATGGACGCCACGAAGGACGACGCCGCACGCCGCTTCGTGAACCTCATCGACGAACTCTACGACCGACACGTCAACCTGATCTGCACCGCCGACGCTCCGCCCACGCGGTTGTATGCCGGTGAACGCCTGGCCGGCGCCTTCGAGCGCACGACATCGCGCCTGATCGAAATGCGCTCAGCCGAATACCTCGGACTGGAGCATCGCAACTGAACGGCAAGATCGTCCAGTGCAGCGCGCTCAAACACTTAGCGTCAGATACACCCGCAAATTATCGGTACTAAGAGATACAGGGCCGGAAGTGGAGTTAAGGATGGACGGATATCCATTCGGGAGCTCAGGTGTTTTTTTCGGTAACAACTTGATTGGTATGCGTCTTGTCGACTTGACGCAGTGCGTTGGTGCAATGAATATCGGGTACTTATCCCCGTCTTTGGGGTCTACTAGGTGTTAGGCCGCAGCGCCGGAACTTACGGCGACTGGAAAGAGGGTTCAGAATTTCCGGACAGACCAACGCGGCATTCGCGAGTGACTGAATTGGCGGCCATCTGCTACAAAAGCGGGGAAGCTCAAGCGCACAAAGCGTGCTTTGGAGCATTGGCTTCCCCGCTTTTGTAGCATTCGCAGCGCATCCTTTCGCCGGCTGGATTGCGAACGGCCAAGCAACCCGCGCGTCTGTAGTTGTGCGCTTGTGCGAGGCAGTTCGGTCTGCACCATAACAAGTCGTTCAAGCCGGAACCCGCATCGACGCTTGGTTGCACCGGACAGATCTGGTTATGATCGAGCTTGCCATGTGGTCGGATCCGCTACGCGGTTCGGCTTAACTCAGGTGTTAGGCCGCACAAAGCAAATATTTCCATGCTCTTTATCGTCGCATTTATTGTTGCTACATGGTTCTGGTTCTCGCTCAGCCCAGGAGCATGGCTTGGCTTTGCTCTGACAATTGGCGATTGGGGTCGTCTAGTCCGTGGCCTTGGCGACAAAGATCTGCAAACACGTACTAAACTGCGCTCGGCAGCGCGCCAGTCGTTTCTCACACATGCAGCAATATTCGGGCTTGGATTCGCCGGTGGTGTACTGAGCGGGAACTATACGTTTTCCAAAGCTCTTCCATTTTTACTCGCCGCAATAGCTGGTCTTGTAGTCGGATACGTATTGCTGCGCTGGTCTACCCGCTCAGGCGGTTGGTACGGTGCGGCCTAACAATGCGTTCAAGCCGAAACCGCTTCGTTCCACCAAACACATGGCAGTTAAAGCTTGCCATGTGTTTGGCTCCACTACGCATTTCGGCTTAACTTAGGTGTTATGCCGCAGCGCCGGAACTTACGGCGACCGGAAAGAGGGGTTCAGAATTTCCGGACAGACCAACGCGGCATTCGCCGAGTGACTGAATTGGCGGCCACCTGCTACAAAAGCGGGGAAGCCAAGCGCACAAAGCGTGCTTTGGAGCATTGGCTTCCCCGCTTTTGTAGCACTTCGCAGCGCATCCTTTCGCCGGTTGGATTGCGAACGGCCAAGCAACCCGCGCGTCTGTAGTTGTGCGCTTGTGGAGGCAGTTGGTCTGCACCATAACAAGTCGTTCAACCGGAACCCGCATCGACGCTTGGTTGCTCCGGACAGATCTGGTTATGATCGATGCCAAGAGGCGGATCCGCTGCGGGTCCGGTTAACTCAAGGTGTTATGCCGCAGCGCCGGAACTTACGGCGACCGGAAAGAGGGGTTCAGAATTTCCGGACAGACCAACGCGGCATTCGCCGAGTGACTGAATTGGCGGCCACCTGCTACAAAAGCGGGGAAGCCAAGCGCACAAAGCGTGCTTTGGAGCATTGGCTTCCCCGCTTTTGTAGCACTCTGCAGCGCATCCTTTCGCCGGCTGGATTGCGAACGGCCAAGCAACCCGCGCGTCTGTAGTTGTGCGCTTGTGGAGGCAGCTGGTCTGCACCATAACAAGTCGTTCAACCGGAACCCGCATCGACGCTTGGTTGCTCCGGACAGATCTGGTTATGATCGATGCCAAGAGGCGGATCCGCTGCGGGTCCGGTTAACTCAAGGTGTTAGGCCGCTAAGAGCTTTTGTGAGCTCTTTGTTCGAGGCAACGTCACGTTCCTCGTCTGGCCAGGCTTCTGTTCCGTCGCGCCTGATAGGTTGCGAGCTACGGCCAGCATCGTTTCCCTGTTCTCGGTTGGCGCCCGCGAATTCTCGCGCTCTCGCCCGCGGCCGGAAACATCGTTGCGAAGTGCGGCCTCGCAGGCAGATTCGTCGGGGTGCGCCCAGGTCATCTTGGGCTTTCGGACGGGAAGAGCGGCTCCGGACACAAGATCGAGTGCGCTCACGCGCCCGATTGCCAGATTTCTGATACTTTGCGCCCTAACAATGCGTTCAAGCCGAACCTGCTTCGCTCCACCAAACACATGGCAGATAAAGCTTGCCATGTGTTTGGCTCCACTACGCAGTTCGGCTTAACTTAGGTGTTAGGCCGCTAAGAGCTTTTGCTGGCCTTTTGCAAGGCAACGTGACGTTCCTCGCCTGGCCAGGCTTCTGTTCCGTCGCGCCTGATAGGTTGCCAGCTTCGGCCAGCATCGTTTCCCTGTTCTCGGCTGGCGCCCATACATCCTCGCGTTCTCGCTCGCGACCTGAAACATGGTTCGCGGCGTGCGGCCTCGCAGGCAGACTCGTCGGCGGGCGCCCAGGCACTTGGGCTTTCGGACGGGAAAAGCGGCTTCGGACACCGGCTCGAGTGCGCTCACGCGCCCGATTGGCGCAGATTTCTGATACTGTTGCGGCCTAACAATTCGTTCAAGCCGAACCACTTCGCTCCACCAAACACATGGCAGATAAAGCTTGCCATGTGTTTGGCTCCGCTACGCAGGTCGGCTTAACTTAGGTGTTATGCCGCAGCGCCGGAACTTACGGCGACCGGAAAGAGGGGTTCAGAATTTCCGGACAGACCAACGCGGCATTCGCCGAGTGACTGAATTGGCGGCCACCTGCTACAAAAGCGGGGAAGCCAAGCGCACAAAGCGTGCTTTGGAGCATTGGCTTCCCCGCTTTTGTAGCACTTCGCAGCGCATCCTTTCGCCGGCTGGATTGCGAACGGCCAAGCAACCCGCGCGTCTGTAGTTGTGCGCTTGTGGAGGCAGTTGGTCTGCACCATAACAAGTCGTTCAACCGGAACCCGCATCGACGCTTGGTTGCTCCGGACAGATCTGGTTATGATCGATGCCAAGAGGCGGATCCGCTGCGGGTCCGGTTAACTCAAGGTGTTAGGCCGCGCAAAGCGTTTGCAATGTTTGGTTCCTTGGCAACGTCGCCTTTCTTGGTTAGCCTGGCATGTGTCCTGTCGCGCCGTTCAGCGTCTTAGCTACGGCCGACATCATTTCCCTGTTATCGGTTAGCGCCCGTAGTTCTTGACGCTCTCGCTCGTAAGCGGAAAGTCTGTCGCTGCGTCACGTCTCGCAGGTAGGTTCATCGCGGTGCGCCCGGACAGCTTGGCTTTCGGACGGCACAAGCAACTTCGGAAAGCATGCCGAGTGCGCTCACGCGCCCGATTGGCTCGATTTCTGATAGTTTGCGTCCTAACAATGCGTTCAAGCCGAAACCGCTTCGTTCCACCAAACACATGGCAGAAAAAGCTTGCCATGTGTTTGGCTCCACTACGCAGTTTCGGCTTAACTTAGGTGTTAGGCTCCCATGAGTAATATTTCTGCATTTGCAGATCCAATGTCAAGCTGCTAAGTTCTGCCACTGTCCGTCCTGGCTTAGCGCTAACGCATCGCGTCCGAGCTAAGCTTTTGGAGTCATCTCGTGGCGTTGTGGATATGCAGCACGGTGCCCTCCATGCAGCTTCTAAGGCATCGACTGTGCGTACCGCAAATTCACTTGCAGGTCGTATGCCTTTCAAAGCGCTCAGTTGGCTCAAGTCGCGTCTCCAGATGGTGAGTTCGTCAATCCTGCTACTAGCTCAGATGATCTGCATCTTAGCTTATCGGCATACGCGTTCGACTTGCGCATCGCCGCAGTGAGGCGGGCTGGGCGCTAACAATGCGTTCAAGCCGAAACCGCTTCGTTCCACCAAACACATGGCAGATAAAGCTTGCCATGTGTTTGGCTCCACTACGCGGTTCGGCTTAACTTAGGTGTTATGCCGCAGCGCCGGAACTTACGGCGACCGGAAAGAGGGGTTCAGAATTTCCGGACAGACCAACGCGGCATTCGCCGAGTGACTGAATTGGCGGCCACCTGCTACAAAAGCGGGGAAGCCAAGCGCACAAAGCGTGCTTTGGAGCATTGGCTTCCCCGCTTTTGTAGCACTTCGCAGCCCATCCTTTCGCCGGCTGGATTGCGAACGGCCAAGCAACCCGCGCGTCTGTAGTTGTGCGCTTGTGGAGGCAGCTGGTCTGCACCATAACAAGTCGTTCAACCGGAACCCGCATCGACGCTTGGTTGCTCCGGACAGATCTGGTTATGATCGATGCCAAGAGGCGGATCCGCTGCGGGTCCGGTTAACTCAAGGTGTTATGCCGCAGCGCCGGAACTTACGGCGACCGGAAAGAGGGGTTCAGAATTTCCGGACAGACCAACGCGGCATTCGCCGAGTGACTGAATTGGCGGCCACCTGCTACAAAAGCGGGGAAGCCAAGCGCACAAAGCGTGCTTTGGAGCATTGGCTTCCCCGCTTTTGTAGCACTTCGCAGCCCATCCTTTCGCCGGCTGGATTGCGAACGGCCAAGCAACCCGCGCGTCTGTAGTTGTGCGCTTGTGGAGGCAGCTGGTCTGCACCATAACAAGTCGTTCAACCGGAACCCGCATCGACGCTTGGTTGCTCCGGATCAGATCTGGTTATGATCGATGCCAAGAGGCGGATCCGCTGCGGGTCCGGTTAACTCAAGGTGTTAGGACTCACGGAGGGAAAATGAACCGAGCCACAGAACGGAAATTTCTTAACGTCGTGCTCCGACGAATCGACCACCCGGCTCAGCCGTTTCTGTCGTCTCGGTGGTTTATGCCGGCAGTATGGGCTGCATTCGTGCTTCTGGTCGCTGTTTTTTGCGTCGTCGGCGAAACCTTCGGCATATGGGCCGCGGCGTTCGGCTTCGTTCTTCTCGGCATGGGCTATATGCATGCATGGTTCAAGGCATCTGCCGCACGCGGATGGCCTATCCTTGCGCCGCATTTCAATCGCAACAGCATCGAAGCCAGGCTCCATGAGCTTGAGTCCTAACAATGCGTTCAAGCCGAAACCGCTTCGTTCCACCAAACACATGGCAGAAAAAGCTTGCCATGTGTTTGGCTCCACTACGCAGTTTCGGCTTAACTTAGGCGTTAGGCTGCTTAAGATTTTATTCTGCCCCAAACCCCCAAATAGAGTTCGCAATGTTCTGGCTTTCCATCGTCTTGGCCTTACTCGCTAGTGCGATTACTCTTTCTGGAACATCCGTGCTGCTTGGGGTTCCAATACTTGCCCTCTCTCTTTGTGGCTACGCTTTCGTACTGCGAAACAAGGGAAAGCCTGCAAAGGCTCCAATTAATACCGTTGCAATGTGGTTTGCAATTGTCGTCAGCATTCTGGCTCTCGTAGCGGCCCCATTGCTTGCCATCCCTCAATGACGGAACAGCACCCTAACAATGCGTTCAAGCCGAAACCGCTTCGTTCCACCAAACACATGGCAGGTAAAGCTTGCCATGTGTTTGGCTCCACTACGCAGTTCGGCTTAACTTAGGTGTTAGGCAGTCATGGAAGAGTATCGGAGAGCTGATGCATCTGGGGATTCATCGGCGCGATAAATTTTGTTGCCGTAGCTGCGAGGCCCATTTACGTAGGCATGTTCTTTAGACATCTTGGCCACCAATCTCCCAAGCGAGTTGGTGAGAGCAGCCAATCAGTCGGCCTTAACACTTGGACTCGTTACGGTTGCTGCCTTGGTAATCTGGATTTTCTGGGCGAGCCTGGCATCGGCAGGAGCGGGTCGTTGGCCGGGATCGCAGGATGCTTAACTGTGCTATGCTGTTCATTATCGTTAAAAGCTGGCAAATGATCGTTTATGCGTTGGCCTGCGCTAACAATGCGTTCAAGCCGAAACCGCTTCGTTCCACCAAACACATGGCAGATACAGCTTGCCATGTGTTTGGCTCCACTACGCGTTTCGGCTTAACTTAGGCGTTATGCCGCAGCGCCGGAACTTACGGCGACCGGAAAGAGGGGTTCAGAATTTCCGGACAGACCAACGCGGCATTCGCCGAGTGACTGAATTGGCGGCCATCTGCTACAAAAGCGGGGAAGCCAAGCGCACAAAGCGTGCTTTGGAGCATTGGCTTCCCCGCTTTTGTAGCACCCTGCAGCGCATCCTTTCGACGGTTGGATTGCGAACGGCCAAGCAACCCGCGCGTCTGTAGTTGTGCGCTTGTGGAGGCAGTTGGTCTGCACCATAACAAGTCGTTCAACCGGAACCCGCATCGACGCTTGGTTGCTCCGGACAGATCTGGTTATGATCGATGCCAAGAGGCGGATCCGCTGCGGGTCCGGTTAACTCAAGGTGTTATGCCGCAGCGCCGGAACTTACGGCGACCGGAAAGAGGGGTTCAGAATTTCCGGACAGACCAACGCGGCATTCGCCGAGTGACTGAATTGGCGGCCACCTGCTACAAAAGCGGGGAAGCCAAGCGCACAAAGCGTGCTTTGGAGCATTGGCTTCCCCGCTTTTGTAGCACTTCGCAGCGCATCCTTTCGCCGGCTGGATTGCGAACGGCCAAGCAACCCGCGCGTCTGTAGTTGTGCGCTTGTGGAGGCAGTTGGTCTGCACCATAACAAGTCGTTCAACCGGAACCCGCATCGACGCTTGGTTGCTCCGGACAGATCTGGTTATGATCGATGCCAAGAGGCGGATCCGCTGCGGGTCCGGTTAACTCAAGGTGTT
>CAVVFI010000014.1:0-117658 GCA_963747445.1 uncultured Gammaproteobacteria bacterium | reverse complement strand
CGGCACCAGCGCGAATACGGTGGTGTATGACAGCGCACCCGCCGCCTCGAACAGGCGATCGTCGAGGAACCGACGCCAGAGGAAGCGCAGGAACGAGTGCCTGCGTGCGCGGTCGCGCAGGCGTTTGCTCCAGTCGTCGAGGATGTCCAGTGGCTGCATCCCTGGCAGGTTATCCGAAATGGGACCATCGCGAATCCACGCCGTGGCTTGCCATCGCCTATGCTTGTCGCCAACGGAGGACACGATGAGCGACATCCTGGTGCTGTATTACAGCCGCGGCGGTTCGGTGGCCAAGCTGGCGCGGCACATCGCGCGCGGCATCGGCGAGATCGATGGCATGGCCGCACGACTGCGCACGGTGCCCTCCGTGGCCGCGACCACGACCGCGGCGGCGGCTCCCGTGCCCGAAGAAGGGGCGCCGTACGTCGAGCATCGGGACTTGTCCGAATGCAGCGGCCTGCTGCTCGGCAGCCCGACCCGCTTTGGCAACATGGCTGCACCAATGAAGCACTTCCTCGACGGCCTGGGCGCCCAATGGGCCAGCGGCACGCTGGTCGGCAAGCCGGCAGGCGTCTTCACCTCGACCTCGACCATGCACGGCGGGCAGGAGTCGACGCTGCTGACGATGATGGTGCCGCTGTTGCACCACGGTTGCGTGATCGCCGGGATCCCTTTCACCGAAGCCGCACTCAACACCACCCGCAGCGGCGGCACGCCATACGGCGCCAGTCACGTCGCCGGACTCAAGGACGACCCGCAACCCAGCGACGAAGAAGCGCAATTGGCCCGCGCGTTGGGCCGCAGGATCGCGCAACTGGCAGCAAAGCTGGCATGAGTGAGCCCACGAGGAACGCACCGGGGATGGACAGGCCGATGCCGCGCAAGCTGCTGCCAGGCAGGCCCGCCATGAACAACTCACGTCGCATCCTGGGCCTGGCGCTGCTCGCCCTGGCAGTGCTGTATGCAGGCTGGTTTGGCCATGATCGTCAGTGGGTGGCATTGGTGGTCTTCGCATTGCCGCCGCTGTGGCTGTTGCGCACGACCTTGCTGGGCAATCTTCGAAGCGGCTTCTGGGCCGGCGTGTTGGCCCTGCTATGGTTTTCGCACGGCGTCATGGTGGCCTGGACCCGCCCGCCGGAACGCGCTTTCGCGCTGGGCGAAGCCGGATTGGCGGTCGTGATCGTACTGGCGGCAAGCATCCCGGGTTTGCGCGCGCGCTTCGGCGGACGCCGCAAGCAGCCATGAGCATGGGCGTTGGCACGCTTGCTGCGCAGGCTGGCGCGCGCGCCAGCGGCCTGGCTGCGACGGCCTCGCGGTGGTGACGCGCACGGGCCCCGCCGACAAGGACCCGCGCATGGCAGGGCTGTCCGCCGACGACATCGCGCGCATGCACGCCGCGGCACGTGCGATTCGCGATGGTGCCGTCAACGATGCGCTGTCGCTGTTGAAGCGGGTGTTGGCAGGTGCGCCTGGGCACCCCGAAGCACTGCGGTTGATGGGCATCCTGCACACCCGCGGCGGGCGTCCCGACCTGGCCTTGTCGAGCTTGCGCCAGGCGCTTGCCACGTCCCCGGACGACGCCGTGCTCTTGAACGACCTTGGCAGCGCCCAGGCTGGCTGCGGTGAACGCGACGCCGCGCTGGCCACCTGGCGCCGGGCCTGCGCACTGTCGCCGGCCGCCCCGATGCCGTGGTTCAACCTGGGCCGCAACCTGCAGCTGCAAGGCGCAAGCCAGGCCGCCACCGATGCACTGCAGCGCGCCTGTACGCTGGCACCGGACCTGTTGCCGGCCCACGTCCTGCTTGGGGATGCGCTGGTACACCTGGGCCGGTTCGACGACGCCGAGGAGCGCTACCGTGCCGCGCTGGCTCTGCATCCCGCATGCGGGGATGCCTGGCGCGGGTTGTCGAACATCAAGACCAGACCCCTGACGGACGCCGATGGCGCCGCACTGGCGGCGCAATTGCAGCGCCCGGACCTGGGTTTCGAGGATCGGCTGGCGATGGGTTATGCGCTGGGCAAACTGGAGGAAGACCGCGGCCGGTACCGGGAAGCATTCGCGACGCTCGCCAAGGCCAACGCGGCGTTGCGCCAGCGGGCCGCCTGGAGCGCGACGGCTTTCAACGCGTATGTCGCTGCGGCCTTGGCTGCGACGGCACGACTACCAACGCCGCTGGATGCCACGCTGGGGTCCGAGGCTATTTTCATCGTCGGTTTGCCGCGCTCGGGCTCGACCCTGTTCGAACAGATCCTGGCCGCGCATCCACAAGTCGAAGGCGCCAGCGAACTGCCCGACCTGGGCGAATTGATCCAACAGGAGTCGATACGCCGCCGCCAGCCCTATCCTGGCTGGATCGCCAGCGCCACGGCGGAGGACTGGCAGCGCCTGGGCCACGATTACCTGCAGCGCACGGCGCGCTGGCGCGAACGCCGCCCCCGCTTTACCGACAAGATGCCCGAAAACTGGAAGCACGCGGGCATCCTGCGTGCGATGCTGCCGGGCGCGACCGTGATCGATGTCCGTCGTGATCCGCTGGAAACCGGCTGGTCGTGCTTCAGGCAGCAGTTCTACCAGCTCCCGCACTTTTCCTGCGACCTGGACGACATCGCGACTTACCTGCGTGGCTGCGAAGCGGCCATGGATGCCTGGCGCGAGCGGGATCCGCGGCGGATCCACCTGCACCGGTACGAAGACCTCATCGACGATCCGCAGCGCCGCATCCAGGCGCTGCTTGACGACTGCGGATTGCCGTTCGCCCCCGCGTGCCTGGCTCCCCATCTGGCCATGCGCAGCGTGCGCACGGCGAGCGCCGCGCAGGTCCGGCAGCCCTTGCGCAGCGATACCGCACGTGCCGCCCGGTATGGCGCACTGCTTGATCCATTGCGCCGCGGACTGGCCAGGTAGGCACCCCGCCGGCGTGCGTCATGCCGCCCGCGGCGGTCGGCGCATCCACGCGCTGCCGCTCCACGCACGATGCTCCAGGGCATACCATAGGCACATGGACCAATTACTGATCGTCACCACTGGCGGCACCATCGACAAGGTGTACTTCGACGACAAGTCGGATTACCAGGTCGGGGCGCCACAGATCGGCCGTATCCTTGAGCAGCTCGGGGTCGCCTTCGGCTTCCACGTGATCCCGATCCTGCGCAAGGATTCGCTGCACATCGATGCCTCCGATCGCGAGCTGTTGCGCGCCACCATCGCCGCCCAGGACACGCGCCACGTGCTGGTCACCCACGGTACGGACAGCATGGTCGAGACCGCCAGGGTGCTGGCCGCGATCCCGGGCAAGACCATCGTGCTCACCGGTGCGCTGAACCCTGCCGGTTTCCGCGGCTCGGATGCGGAGTTCAACATCGGCACCGCCGTCGGCGCGGTGCAGTCCCTGCCCGCCGGCGTCTACATCGCGATGAACGGCCGCATCTGGGATCCGGGGAAAGTCCGCAAGAACGTCGCTGCCAACCGGTTCGAAGCCGTCGGCTAGGACGGGAGCCAGCAAACGGGCATCGACGGCGGCCAATGACCAGACACCGGGCATTTGCGCCCGCCATGACTTGAATGCCTTGGGCGCATCCCAACCCGACTTGGTCGCGAGCAGGTAGCCCCGTCATCGCAGCCGCATTGATTCGACAGGTGCTTTCCGGACCCGCGCATGACCGCTTGGCGCTTGCATCGGATCCGGGCCAGCAGGCATGGCGGTGCCGCAAAAAGAACCCCGGCGCGAGGCCGGGGTCCTGGGTTGCATTTACCTTGCAGCGTCAGGTCACGGGGAGGTGGTACCCGTCAGGGTGACCCCGGAGAACGACCTGTATGCGCGCACGTTCATGTAGTACGTACCCGCACTGGTCACGGTGCAGCTCTCGTTGTTGCCATTCTTGTACGGACGGCAGTCATAGCTGGACGTGGTCGGGGCACTGCCCTTCTTCACGTACAGGTCCGCATCGCCGGTACCGCCGGAGATGCTGATGACACCGGTCTGGCCCGAAGCCACCACCATGGTGTACGTGGTGCTTGTCTGGCCGGTGGAGATGGACGGCAACAAGACGCTGCTGCTGCCACCACCGCCACCACCACCGCCGCCGCCACCGGCGGTGTAGTCGCCGACCAGGCTCACGCCCGAGAACGACGAGTACGCCTTGATGCGGACGTAGTAGGTGGTTGCCGACGGGCTCGAGAACGAACACGTCTCCGCATTGCCGTTCTTGTACGGGCGGCAATCGTAGGAGCTGTCCGTCGGCGTGCTGCCGGCCTTGACATACATGTCGGCATCGCCTGTGCCGCCGGACATGACGTAAACTCAGGTTGGTCGCACCCGACGGCACCGACAGCGTGTAGACCACGTCGTTGCCCGTGCTGGCCGACAAGCCGGTCACCGGCGTGCCCTTGGTCAGGGTACCGCCACCGCCACCGCCACCACCGCCACCACCGGTGCCGCCGCAGCTCGTGGGCACCGTGCCGGCATTAACGCCAACCGTGGAGAACGCATTGGCCACGTCCTGGCCGTTGAAGCCCAGGTCACAGGCTGCCTGGACCGCGCCGACCGCACCCGAGTTGTAGGTCGAACTCGACGTCCAGTACTCGGCGTTGGCACGCGCCATGACCTTGAACGCCTTGGGTGTATCCCAGCCGCTGGTCGTGGCCAGCTTGTAGAAGAACTTGTTGTATACGCCCGAGGAATAATGCGGGTCCATGCCGCTGGTGTAGTTGGCGGCGTTGTCGATCGAGCCCCCGTCCTGGGTCGGGTTGGCCATGTAACGCAGTGCGCCACTGCCCTTGAAGATCTCGTTACCAACCAGGAAGTCATTGCTGCCCTTCCAGTAATACTCGGTTGCCTCGCCGCCCATGTCCGAGAAGGCCTCGTTCATGCCGCCGGACTGGCCCGAATAGGTCAGATTGGAGTGCTGCTCGGTGAAACCGTGCGACACCTCGTGTCCGGCCACGTCCGCGCTGACCAGCGGGTAGAAGGTGTTGGCACCGTCTCCGAAGCTCATGTTGGAGCCGTTCCAGAAAGCGTTCTCGTAGTTGCTGCTGTAGTGCACGCGCATGATCAGCTGGAACGACAACGCGTTGTAGCCGGTATACGCCGGATACATGTTGGTGATCACGCCGCCGAAATAGAACGCATCGTTGATCGGCGAATAACCGCCATTGACGGTCTTGTAGGTGTTGCGCGGGCAGGTGTAGCTGAATGCCGTGGTGCTGCCACCGGTCGACCCATTGAGGTTCACGCCACGCACGTTGGCGTTGTTCATCGTGCAGGTGCTGCCGCTCTGGCTGACGTTGAGGTAACCGTAGATCCCACCGGAGCCCCACTCGTACTGCCCGGTCTTCTGGTTGCCGCCAGGTCCGGTGCCATTGGCCGTGGTCAGGCCTTCCCACTGCTTGAGGACCTTGCCGTTGTGCGCATCGATGATCAGCTGGGGACGGGTCGGCTTGCCGCCACCTTCTGCATACATGTCCACGACCCACGCCAGGTGTGCGCTGCCGTTGTCGTCGACGAAGATCATCTTCGTCGCCTTCTGGCGTTGCACCTGCGTGGCTGCAAGCTTGGCGCCGAACGCCGCCTGCTTGGCCAGGCCCAGCGCCTTGGCCTGGGCGATCGCGCGCCCGGCGAAGGCACGTGCCGGCAGGTCGCTGGCCAGGCCTGTGATCTTGTTGCCGAACAAGGTGCGCACGTTGCCGCTGTCATCCTCGCTGACGATGACCTGTTCACCCCAGACCGGGATGCCGCGGAAGGTCTGCTGGTAGCGCGTGTTGCGCACGCCGTGGCTGTCATGCCGATTCATCAGCACCAGGCGCGACTCGGGATCCAGGCGCAGGAGCTGCTCATGGCGCGTGTGCGCCATCGCGGGCGTGCCATTGGCGGCAATGCCCTGGGAATACTGTTGCTTGAGCTGCGCGAGGTTTGCCCCGTGCAGGTCAACGCGGGTGGCCGCTTGCGCGGAGACGACGGCCATGGCGAAAGCCAGGGGCGTCAGGACGGCGATGCGGCGAACACGACTGCTGGAGTGCATTAAGGTGTCCTTATCGGAAATGGTACGTGGATGACGAATCCGTCGGCAGACGGACCCGGTCGATACTCCTGGTTGCCATTACCGCGGCTGCCAATGCGGTAAGAATCGCGAGTCATGCGCGTTGGATGCATGCCGTTCCGACGTGTGCCAGCGCACATGGCGGTAGCCCATGGCTGGCACGTGTCCGGTGTCCATACTTCCCCCGAAGTATTCGGAATGGATCGCAATAGCGACAAACGCCTGGGATACGGCATTGCCCGATCATCGACCGGGCGGGACTGAATCCAGACCTGGAGGTGGCGAAGTGAAAATTTGCGCCACAAAATGACGCTACGGGACAACGCCGTGAAAACTCAAGCTGCACCTGCAGCAAAAAATAACGAATAAATGCGATTACAGTCACAATTTGGAGATGTAACCGCTTGCAACTTTGCTGTAATCGCTTCCAGCTTGACCGCTGCAAGGCTTGGCTGGCGTTCTTTCGACGGGCCCAAGGGCTGTCGAGTAACCCAAGGGTCGTCCGATGGACATCCTGTTGGTATTCCGCCGCGCGCCGGCAGTGCCACCGCCGACGCCATCGCCCGCGGCCGCCCGCAGGCCATCCGAAGCAACCACGGCGCAAGAACGTGCTGCAGCCTCGTGCAAGCCGCAGTTCCGACCAGGTCCCGCGCAGCAACCATGTGCCGCTTCCAAGCGCATACCGCCCGGCGACTGGCTGACACTGCAATTGAAGATGGAATACGCGCAAGCATGGCGCGCTTGCCCCGGATCGCGCCCTGCGGGCCCGCAACCGCTAGAGCATCCCGGTTTCCAGGCGCGCGGCCTCGGACATCATGTTGCGATTCCAGGGCGGATCGAAGACCAGCTCGACATCGGCCTCGCTCACCGTCGGGATCAGCTCCAGCTTGCTGCGGACATCGTCAACCAGGATGTCACCCATCCCACACCCGGGCGCAGTCAGCGTCATCTTGACTTCGACCTGGCGTTGGCCATCGTCGCCATGGATGACGTCGGCCTCGTACACCAGGCCCAGGTCGACGACGTTGATCGGGATTTCGGGATCGAAACAGGTCCGCAACTGCTTCCACACCAGTTGCTCCACCGCCTCGTCGCTGGCCCCGGGCGCCAGCTCGAGCGGCGGGGTCGGCTCCTTGCCGATGGCATCGGCATCGGCCCCGGCGATGCGGAACAGGTTGCCCTCGATGAAAACCGTATAGCTGCCGCCCAACGCCTGGGTGATGTAGCCGATGCTGCCTGCGGGCAGGGTGACGCGGTCACCCTGGGGCACCAGGACGGCTTCGCAATCGCGCTCGAGGCGCACGGGTTCGCTGCTGCGGGAATACATGGGCACTGCTTGCATGCGGGAGGGGTGTGGACGGTGCCGTCGCCAGGCGATGACCGTGCCAGCCGTCATTCTAATCGCTGCATGGACGCTATGCTGTGCAGCCACCCCATGCTGCCGGTCCGGTTCCAGCCCATGCCCCCACCTCCCAAGCGGCCATCGCGCTGGTTCCCGATCGTTCTGGTGACCATCGGCAGCTTCGGAATCGCGGCAGCATGGGTACTGCTGGCCTTTGCCCGCAACCAGCAGAGCAGCTGGATGGCGGTGTTGGCGGCCGGCGATGCGGTGCTGCTGTTAAGGCTGGCCAGGATGCCACCGGGCGGGCTACGGGCCCTGCTGGCATTGTTGGCCACGGCAGCGAGCGTCGTACTGGCCAACTGGGGTATCGCCGCGGCGCAGATCGGCCAGTCGATGGGACTGCTGCCCTGGCAGGCATTGTCCAAGCAGGGCCTTGAGTACAGCTGGACGCTGGCGACGCTGGCCAATGGACCAGCGGACCTCGCGTGGCTTGGGGGGGCGGCGCTGCTGGCCTTACTGGCGGGGCGTTAGGTTGGGCCGGATGTTCATCCCGTCGCGGGATGCGATTGTGTTGGCCGACAGCCCAGGGGCTGCGCTGTTGCCTGTCATCCTGCGGGCGGCGACGGATCTGCGGCCAGCCTTTGAACTGCCAACCTGCATAGCGTGCAGCTGAACACCGGCCCTGGCATAACACGGGGTGACGGTGTCAATGGCGCTTTGATGCAGGCGCACCCGGACCAGCGGTTCAGTGCCCGCCGTCCAGCGCCTTCAGTTCGCTGACCAGGGCCGCACCCATCTCCGCGCCATCGCCATACAACATGCGCGTATTGTCGGCATAGAACAGGGCATTCTCGATCCCCGCAAACCCTGTGCCCTTGCCGCGCTTGATGACGATCGTGTTTTTCGACTTGGATACATCCAGGATCGGCATGCCGTAGATCGGGCTGGCCGGATCGGTCCTGGCGACCGGGTTGACCACGTCGTTGGCCCCGATCACCAGCGACACATCGGTGTTGGGGAACTCGGGATTGATGTCGTCCATGTCTGCGATCAGGTCATAGGGCACGCCGGCCTCGGCCAGCAACACGTTCATGTGCCCGGGCATGCGGCCGGCGACCGGATGGATGGCGAACTTCACCTTTACCCCGCGATCCATCAGCTTTTGCGCCAGCTCCCAGATCTTGTGCTGCGCCTGCGCTACGGCCATGCCGTAGCCCGGGACGATCACCACGCGCTCGGCGTAGGCCATCATGGCCGCAACGTCGCCGGCCTCGATGGGTTTCTGGCTGCCGGCGATTTCCTGCGCCTCGCCGCCACTGGCGCCGAAGTTGGAAAACAGCACGTTGCCGATCGACCGGTTCATGGCCTTGGCCATCAGTCGCGTCAGCAAGATGCCTGCCGCACCCACCATCATGCCGGCGATGATCAGCGCCTGGTTGCCCAGGACGTAACCCTCGAAGGCCACCGCCAGCCCGGTCAACGCGTTGTACAGCGAGATCACCACCGGCATGTCTGCGCCGCCGATCGGCAATGTCATCAGGATGCCCAGCGCCAGCGCCACGACGAAGAACGCCACCACGAGCGGCACGCCCAGCGAATGCACCACCATCGCCCCGAGCACCACGGCGGCCAGCGCCACCAGGGCGTTGAACCACTGCTGTCCCGGGAAGGTGTAGCGCTTGTCCATGCGCCCATCGAGCTTGGCCCAGGCGATCACCGAACCCGACAGCGACACCGAACCGATCAAGGCGCCGACCACGCCCAGCACCAGGGTCACCAGCGACGGACGTCCGCCCTGGATCGAGAACCGCAGCAGCTCGACCGCACCGATGGCCGCCGCGGAACCGCCGCCCATGCCGTTGAACAACGCCACCATCTGCGGCATGTCGGTGATCGCCACCTTCTTGCCCCAGACCCAGGCGACAACGGTGCCAATGCCAGCGGCAGCGATGATCAGGCCGATGTTGTGCAGGCCCGGCAGGGCGAAAGTCGCGAAGGTCGCCAGCAACATGCCCGCGCCCGCCCACTGGATGCCGCTGCGCGCGGTCCTGGGCGACGCCATCCGCTGCAGGCCAAGCAGGAACAGGGTCGCGGCGACGAAGTAGCTGGCCTTCACCAGCACCGGCAGCCAGGCCATCACTTGGACTCCCGCGTGTCGGCGGCAGGCTTCTTGCTGGACTTGAACATCTCCAGCATCCGCTCGGTTACCACGTAACCCCCGGCGGCATTGCCTGCGCCCAGCAGCACGGCGACGAAGCCGATCGCCTTTTCAAGTGTCGTGTCGGCATGCCCCAGCACCACCATCGCGCCGATCAGCACGATGCCGTGGATGAAGTTGCTGCCCGACATCAGCGGCGTGTGCAGGATCACCGGCACCCGGGAGATGATCACGTGCCCGGCGATCGCCGCCAGCATGAAGATATACAACGCCACGAATCCGTCAGCCATCCGGTCTCTCCCGCGTTCGCCTTCCGCATCATAACCGCACCTGAACACTGGTTTGCCCTGTCAACCAAGTCGCGGCACGGACGTTTGCCCGCCTGCAGGGATTGGCTGCGACACAACCACGAGGAGACTGGTATGAAGACCATCCTGGGCCTGGGCATCCTGTTGCTGCTGGCCGGCGGCAACGCACTGGCAGCGGACTACGGCGACCGTGTCGAGCACCGCATGGACCGCCATGGCGAGCGCATCGACCGCCGGCTCGACCGACGCGGCGACCGCATCGAGGCCCGCAGCGACCGGGTCGCCGCGCGACTGGCCGCCAACGGGCAATTCCGGGCCGCCCATGCCGTAGACAGGCGTGGCGACCTGCGACAAGCGCGGCTGGACAGGCGGGGCGATCGTGCGGGGCAACGGTGGGCGCGTCGAGGCAGTCGCTTTGATCGGCGCTGGGACCGGCGCCATTAAGCCGGTGGCCTTATGCTCCGGGACGTGACGATCGATACACAAGGCATGACCAGGGCTGCCACCGATCCGGTCGGGGCCGCGGCCGCCGCGCCTGCGACACTGGATCGCTTCCTGGCAGACATCGATCGCCGCGCGTTCCGCTTCGCCGAGTCCGGCCTGCGCCAGCGTGACGATGCGCTGGATGCCGTCCAGGACGCGATGGTCAAGATGCTTGCCTACCGCGATCGCCCCGCGGATGAATGGTCACCGCTGTTCTGGCGCATCCTGCGCAGCCGGATCGTCGACATCCAGCGCCGTCGCGGATTCCGACTGCGCTGGCTGCTGCCGCAGCGCGAGTACGAGGCCACGCCCGACTGGACCGACACCGGACCCGGGCCGGCTGGCACGCACGACCAGCGCGAAGGTTATGCACGGATGCTCGATGCGCTGTCCGCACTGCCCAGGCGGCAACGCGAGGCGTTCACGCTGCGGATCCTGGAGGAACTGGACGTTGCCAGTACCGCGCAGGCGATGGGCTGCAGCGAAGGGTCGGTCAAGACACATCTCTCACGCGCGCGCAGCGCGATGCAATCAAGTTTGGAGGATTGGCGATGAACGCCAAGCGTCACCAGGACAACACAGCCGTCGACAGCACCGCAATCGACGACACCCTCTCGCGCACCGCGCGCCAGCTGCACGCCGCGGCCGTGGCCAACGTGTCTGCCTCAACGCAGGCGCAGCTGCACCAGCGTCGCCGACGCGCGCTATCTGGCAAGACCGGCGCCACCGGCCATGTCGCCACGCATCGCGGCATGGCACGACCGATGGCATGGGGCGGTGCATTTGCCGTCCTTGCACTCGCGATCGCATTGCCAATGGCGATGCGACCGCCACCCGCCTCCACGACGGCACGGGTTGCCGACACTGCGGCCACAACCCCCGCCACCGGCACGTCCTCGAACAATAGCGACACCAGCATCGCAACCCTCGAGGAAGATCCTGAAATGTATGTCTGGCTGGCATCAAGCGATGCCATCGCCCTGGCCTCGGAGTAAGCCCATGGAACGCCACATGACACATCCCACCCCAGGCCGCGCGAAGCGCCGCTCCTCCTCCCTCTTGCTGGCTGCATCGCTGCTGCTCGCCGCGCCTTGCGCAGTGCTGGCGCAATCCGGCACGCCGTCGCATGCCGCATCGCCTGCAACGAGCGCGTTGCCGACCTGGGACGACCTCACCCCCGCCCAGCGTGAACTGCTGATTGCGCCGATCCGTGAGCGCTGGAACGCCAACCCCGAGTCACGCACGCGCATTTACGAGCACGCACGCGACTGGAAGAACATGTCCCCGGACAGGCGCAACCGCGCGCGCCACGGCATGCGCCGCTGGGAGCACATGCCCCCGGAAAAACGCGACGAGATGCGCGCCCTGTTCCACAAGATGCGCCAGATGACGCCGGAGCAGCGCACGGCGCTGCGCAAGCAATGGCACGACATGGACGACGCCCAGCGACAGGCCTGGGTCAAGGCCAACACGCCTGCGCAGGATTGAACCACTCGCCAGATCGGCCGTCCTGGGCCCATGCCCTGGTGCTGTGTACGGCCCGGATCAGCCAGCCTGTGCGGCCGGGACCTGGCGCGCAGGCCAGACGGTCCTGGCCAGCAGCTCATCGTCCCAGTCGAACGCGAGCGCACCGTCGTTGATCAACAAATCCACGAAATTACGCACGTTGCGGGCGTACATTTCGCTGGCATGCAATGCACCGCTGCTGGCCAGGTCCAGCGGTCCGGCGATGGCGACGCCGTCGTGATCGATGGTCTGGCCGGGGACGGTGAGCTCGCAGTTGCCTCCAGTCTCGGCCGCCAGGTCGACGATCACACTGCCGGGTTTCATGCCATCGACCATCGCTGCACTGACGATCTTCGGTGCCGGACGCCCGGGCACCGCCGCGGTGCAGACCAGCACGTCGATGCCCTTGAGGTGTTCACCCAGCCTGCGTTGCTGCTCTGCACGCTCATCGTCGGTGAGCTGGCGCGCGTAGCCGCCCTCGCCCACCGCGCTGACGCCCAGGTCCAGGAACTTGCCACCGAGTGATTCGATCTGCTCGCGCGTTTCCGGACGCACATCGAACCCCTCGACCTGGGCACCCAGCCGTTTCGCGGTCGCGATTGCCTGCAGGCCCGCGACGCCCGCGCCCACCACCAGCACCTTCGAGGGCCGGATCGTGCCGGCAGCCGTGGTCAGCATCGGAAAGAACCGCGGCGCCAATTGCGCGCCAATCAACATCGCCTTGTAGCCGGCCATGCCGGCCTGCGAACTGAGGACATCCATTGCCTGCGCGCGGGTCGTCCGTGGCAGGCGCTCCAATGGAAACGCAACCACGTCGCGCCCACGGATGGCGTCACCCCGCGCGGCATCCGCCTCGGGCTGCAGGATGCCAACAAGCACCGCGCCGGGCTTCAGCGCCGAAATCGAAGACGCCGCAGGCGGCTGCACGCACAAGACGATGTCGGCATCCGCCCGCGCGGACGTTGCATCCGGGACCAGTCGGGCACCGGAATCAGCGTAGGCCTGGTCGGGAAAGTGGGCGCCGCGGCCCAAACCACGCTCCACCTGGACCGTTGCCCCGGTGGCCACGAGCTTCTTGCAGGTCTCGGGAGTCAACGCTACCCGGCGTTCGCCATCCGCGGTTTCGCATGCCACGCCTATGATCACCGCCATGCCCGACTCCATCGACCCGATGGGTGCATCCTAGCGGCTACTCCGGTGGCATTGCACGCCCGGACCGTTGGAATGCCTGCGGGGAAAGCCGCTTGACCGTCGCGACGAGCCAGCTGGTCAACCCGCGATCGCAACCTCACTGGACAGGCGCTCGCGCACCTGCCGCATGGCCTGGTCGAAAGGCATCTCGTCGGCGTCCACCAACAGCCGCTTGAGCTTGGCCAGCGCAGCCAGCTGCTCCGGTGACGCAACCAGTTTGCGGATGCCACGTCGATTGACCAGCAGCAGGCGCGACGTCAGCGGGCTGATCCAGGCAACCTTGACCGAGCCTTCCACGCCGCTTTCGTCGACCAGCCGCAGCCAATCGCCAGGTTGCAGCCTGCGCATGCGCTCGGCAACCCCGGGATCGAACTCGAGCGTTGCAGTGCCGCCCACCACGCGCAACAGGCGGGTGTCGTCGCTGTCGTCGTTGAGCTGGGGCGTGGGTGGCGTCGGGCGCGTCTGGCGGGCGGCATCGGGGAAGGCCACCGCGCGGGCGATACCCGCGATCAACTCGTTGGTGGCTGTTTCGTCCAGGCCGGAACTGGCCAGGCACTTGACCAGGCCCGGCTGCAGCGCGGTCAACCGGTCGGCCACTTCGCCTCCCAGCGCCTGGCCCGCGGCGACATCCAGGGCAAGCAGGCCATCGGCGATGGCGCACGCGCGGATCGCCTGGCCCGAACCGTGACCGGCACGCAACAACGCCTGCACGTAGTGGTGCTGCCAGTACCGCTCCAGGAAGCGGGCAATGGTCGGGGTCAGCGTGCGATCGGAGATCCGTTGCGACAGCGCCGAGGCCGCTTGCAATCGTGCCTGCAGCAGCCGCTCGCGACCGTGTACGGTTTCGGCCGAACGCCGCTCCACCACTTCGGCGCGACGACGCTGCTGCTGCAGCATGTTCTGCAACTCGGTCGCGGCCAGCTCGATGATCGCCAGATCCTCGTTGTACTCGGTGACCACCCGCTCGACCATCTGCTCGGCGCGCTCCATCAACTCGCGATCCTGGGGAGATGCGCCGTCGTTGCTTTCGCAACTCAGCGCGATCGCGTCGAGCAGGCGTTTGGCGGGATGGCCGGGGCGCACGAAGAGGTTTTCGTCGGTGAGCGCGATCCGTACATAGGTCATGACCAGGCGTGCGAACAGGCGCCGCGCTTCACCTACCAGTGCATGCGTGCCCAACAGTGCATCGAACAACAGCCCCACGAGGTCGATCGAATCGGCATCGTGCTGCGCGACGCTGGTGTTTTCCGGGTCGAGCCCCAGGCGGCGTGCGCCATCCTGCAAGTGCTCACGGATGGCCTCGTGCAGTGGCCGCTTGCTGGCGATCGCCTGCTCGAATGGCTCATAGACATCGCTTTGCAACAGCGAGACCACGCTGACCAGCTCGTCGACGCGCAATTCGCGACGCCGGGCACCGCCTTGCGCCGACGCATTGCCGTGGCCAGACCACTGCGACGATACCGCGCCTGGATCTTCGTGCCTGCCTGCGTGCTGCATGCCTCCATGTCGCATGCCTGGCGCATGCGTTGCAGCGTCGCGTTGCGGACCATCCGTCCAACCCCGTCCATGCACGGGTTGACCTGCCCACGCATCGTCGGCGCTGACTGCGCGCAGTTGCGCACCATTGCCGTCACGCCAGCTATGCAGGAGGTCGCGCAGGTGCTGGTGGTTGACGCGCGCCTGCGCCGAGACGCGGAACAGGTCGACGCCCTTGGACATGGGCGCGCCAGGTGCCTGTCCGCCCCGCGCCTGCTCGGTCCGTGGTCCAGCGTGCATCTGGTCGGCGGCCCGGTCGGGCATGGGGGGCGCGGGCGCTGCATCCGCCACGGGCAGGTCCTCGCGCCGGCGCGGCGTGACTTCCGCGTCGTCGCGCCTGGCCGCAACGTCCACTTCCGCGGCGGGCTCAACGCGGCGTTTGACCGGTTCCTGCCTCGCACCCTCGTATCCTGCCGCACTGAGTTCGGCATTCAGGCGGTCATACAGGTCACCCAGCACCTTGCCCAGCTGGCGCTCGTATTGATGCATCAACAACTGCTGCAGCGTGTCGGACATCTCCGCGTCGCGGAACGCCATGACGAACGCTTCGCCCAGGCGACCGGGACCGACCGGATTGGATGAAGGCGGCGTGCCCAAGGCGCCGGCCAGGACCTCCAGCCGCTTGCCCAGGATGTGCAGGGGCACCTCGAACAGGCGCGCGATGCTGTCGGCCATGCGATCGCCGGCGATCCTGAACTGCAATTCGCCGTCGCTGACCAGATCCAGCGGCGATGCTGCGTCGGCCGCGATGGTCATGCCCGAAAATTCGTCGAACATGCGCCCTACCTGCTCGCGGTAACGCATGACGTGGATGGCCGAACGCTGGCGCAGCAACAGCAGCAGCATCAAGTCTTCGCGCTGCACACCGCCGATACCGTCGCCACTTTCGGTGGCGGCGCGCAAGGCATCCTGGAGGTGCGCCTCGACTACGGCGAACAATCCACCCGGAACCGCGCCGAGCTGCTCGACGGCGATACGCTTAAGCTCGCCGAACAAACGGGTTGCATCATGGTCGGCAGCACGACTGCCGTATGAGTGGTTGGACATGCTTGCGCCCTCGCGATCCCTCTGGGCGGCCCATCCCGGCGGAATCATCGCGCCGAACAATCCGGCGGGAGAAGTCCCCCAGCGGCCAACCCTGACCCATAGTGGCACTATGTGGACGAATTTCCATGCCATTAGATCCAATCTGTGACCCTGCTCCCAACAATACGGAGGCCCTGGTGAGCGAATGCATCCCGACCCCCACGCTTGCGCAACTGGCCACGCGCCGATCGGTCCCTGCAAAACAATTGCAGGCGCCCGGGCCCGACCATGCAACGGTGCTGCAGATGCTGCGCGCGGCGGTGCGCGTGCCGGATCATGGCAAGCGCACGCCGTGGCGATTCCTGCGCATCAGCGGGGACGCACGCCACGCGCTGGGCGCTGCGCTGGCCTCGCGCACGCTGCAACGCGACCCCGGCGCCGGCGATGGCGCCATCGACAAGGATCGCCACCGCTTTTCCCATGCCCCTGTGGTCATCGCGGTGATCGCACGCCTGGGCGAGGACAGCAAGATCCCCGAAACCGAGCGCATGGCGAGCGCGTCATGCGTCTGCTTTGCCCTGCTCCAGGCCGCGCAGGCTTGTGGCTTTGGCGCGCAATGGCTCACCGGCTGGCCTGCCTACGACGACGTCATCCGCAAGTTGCTGGGCCTGTCGGAAGAAGAACGCATCGCCGGCTTCATCCATATCGGCACGCCGCAACGGGATGTCCCCGAGCGCGACCGCCCTGATCCGGCCGATTTGCTCGTCGACTGGTCTCCGGGATGATGGCGCCGGCCAGCCCCATGCACGCCGCAACCATCGTCGCAAGCCAATGCCATCCGGGCAGCAGCCCAGGACCTGCATCCCGCTTCGACCTTCGTGGCGCCCGCCACGCCGCCCAGTACGCACGCTGCTAGAAACCCCATATGTCCGACGCCCGCCCCGCCCTCTACCTGGTCGATGCCAGCCTGTACGTCTTCCGCGCCTGGCATTCGATGCCCGACGAATTCCAGGACGCCGATGGTTGGCCGACCAATGCCGTCCATGGCTTCGCCCGGTTCCTGCTGGAGCTGCTTGACCGCGAGCGCCCGCAACATATCGCCGTTGCCTTCGACGAGGCGCTGGACTCGTGTTTCCGCAACACGCTCTATCCCGCCTACAAGGCCAATCGCGAGCCTGCACCCGAAACGCTCAAGCGCCAGTTCGAGCGCTGCAAGGCCTTGTGTAGCGCATTGGGCCTGGTGACCCTGGCGCATCGCGAATACGAGGCCGACGACCTGATCGGCAGCGCCGTGCACCGTGCCCGGGGGCGCGGTTTCCGCAGCGTGATCATCTCGGCCGACAAGGACCTGTCGCAACTGCTCGACGCGGGCGACGAGCAATGGGACTTCGCCCGCGGCCAGCGCTGGGGCGCCGATGGCGTCAAGGCGCGGCAGGGCGTCCACGCCCACCAGGTCGCCGATTACCTGGCGCTGTGCGGCGACGCCGTCGACAACATCCCCGGCGTGCCCGGCATCGGCGCCAAGACCGCTGCCGTGCTGCTGGCGCATTTCGGCACGCTTGATGCGTTGCTCGAACGCATCGACGAGGTGCCTTTCCTGCGCATGCGCGGTGCAGCTTCGGTCGCCGTCAAGCTGCGCGCGCATCGCGAACAGGCCCTGTTGTGCCGGCAACTGACCCTCATCGCGCTGGACGCCCCGCTTGACCATGACCTCGACTTCGCCCGTGACACGCCCGATGCGCAGGCGCTACCGGCGCTGTGCGACGCGCTTCGTTTCGGCCCATTGACGCGTCGACGCCTCCACCAGGCTGCCGGGATCGACTACGCCCCCGCGGCGTGAACCGTACGGACGCCCTTGGGCGTCATGCGTTGGTCGATGCATCCTGCCGCGCGTTCCCTGCCGCCAGTGATTTCCATGCCAGCCTCGTGGCTCTCCGGCTTGCGTGCTTCACGGTCGCGGGACGGTTAGCATCGAGGGATGAGCAGATCCGACATTGATGCAGGCCCCCCCGAACTCCTTTATGAAGGCGACTGGTTGCGGCTGGTCAAGCGCGGCCACTGGGAGTCCTGCGAGCGCACCCACGGCAAGGGCATGGCGGTCATCATCATCGCCGTCACCCCCGACGACGACGTCCTGTTCGTCGAGCAGTACCGCGTGCCCCTTGGCTCGCGCACCATCGAGATGCCCGCGGGCCTGGTCGGCGACGACCACGCCCATGACACGCTGGAAGCCGCTGCCGTGCGTGAACTGGTCGAGGAAACCGGCTGGCATCCGGGCAATGTCGAAGTCCTGCTCGTCGGCCCCACTTCGTCGGGCATGAGCAACGAGCGCATCGCCTTTGTCCGGGCCCGCGACCTCACCAAGGTGGGCGAAGGAGGCGGTGTCGACAACGAGGACATCACCGTGCACACCGTGCCACGCAAGGGCGCACCAGCGTGGTTGATGCGCAAGCAGGCGGACGGGTTCGAGCTGGACCTCAAGCTCTGGGCCGGGCTGTGGATGATTGAACACAATCCGGATGGCTCACCGGCAAGCTGAAGGCTGCCAGGCTAACGTCAACCGGCAACGGAATTGCATGACGGGACGAAGGCGTCGAACGCATGATGGGGACACTTGGATGACGGCGCCATGGCGCCTGCTTGCTTCGGCCGCATTGGGCGTCGCCCACTACGTCTGCACGTTGCAGCTCGGACCCGGCATCCACTGCGACCAGGTCCGGGGCTGCCCGGCCACGCAATGGATCCAGGCGCCTGCGCTGGATGCCTTCGCGCTGCCATTGTCGTTGGCCAGGCCGTGGCTGGCGCCGAGCCAGGACGGCTGGACGTTCGCGAGCTATTCGGCGGCGAACTCGCTGGCATTCGCCGTCCTTGCCTGGATGGCGTTGTGGTTTTGCGCATGGATTGGCGGAAAGACCCTGCAAGGCCGCTCGCCAGGTACGCATCGCCAAAACTGACCCAGGGCATCGCGTCGACACCGGGGACAGTCCCGGGCGCGCCGTGCACGCATCGGGCCAACCTTCCCGTGCACGGGAAGGAGCCACGATCACGACGCGTCAGGCAAACCTGTCGGTAGCCTGGATCAGTGCATCGACGTTTTCCGCTTCGAATGCGGAGTGTCCCGACGCCGGCGAAATCACGAGCTCTGCCTTGGGCCAGGCCTTGTGCAGGTCCCACGCGTTCTGCATCGGGCAGACCACGTCGTAGCGGCCATGGACGATCACGCCCGGGATCTCGGCGATCTTGCCGGCGTCGCGCAGCAGCTGGTCCTCGACCTCGAAGAAGCCGCCGTTGACGAAGTAGTGGTTCTCGATCCGCGCGAAGGCCAGTGCGAAGGCGGCATCCTCATGGCCGCCGACGAAGTCCTCGTCGACATGCAGGAAACTGGTCGCGCCTTCCCACACGCTCCAAGCGCGCGCGGCGGACAGGCGGACCGCCTCGTCGTCGGAGGTCAGGCGGCGGTGGAAGGCACTGATCAGGTCGTGCCGCTCGACCTCCGGGATCGCCTTGATGTAGTGCTCCCAGGCGTCGGGGAACAGGCGGTTGGCGCCCTGCTGGTAAAACCACTCCAGCTCGAAGCGACGCAGCATGAAAATGCCGCGCAACACCAGCTCGGTGACGGCCTCGGGATGGGTTTCGGCGTAGGCCAACGCCAGGGTCGAGCCCCAGCTGCCGCCAAAGACCTGCCACGTATCGATCTCGAGCTTCTTGCGCAGGCGCTCGATGTCGGCGACCAGGTCCCAGGTCGTGTTGTTGACCAGGTCGGCATGCGGCGTGGAACGGCCACTACCACGCTGGTCGAACAGGACGATGCGGTATTTGTCCGGGTCGTGGAAGCGCCGCATCTTTGCGCTGCAGCCGCCGCCGGGGCCACCGTGCAGCAGCACCACGGGCTTGCCGTCGGGGTTGCCGCATTGCTCGAAGTAGAGGGTGTGGCGCGCGTCGACTTCCAGGGTGCCGGTGTCGTAAGGCTCGATCTCCGGATACAGCTTGCGCATGGCGGGCTCCACGTAACGTTGGCGACAGTGTAACGGCGCCCCGATGAAGACTCTGCAAGGCAGGGCTTTTGTAGGAGCGGCTTCAGCCGCGAGCTCTTGACGTTAGGCTTTTTTACCATCGTAGGAGCCACGCAAGTCGCGACCAGATATCCCGTGAATCTGATCGCGACTTACGTCGCTCCTACGAGGGCCAAAACACTAGCAACAACAACAAGCAAGAGCTCGCGGCTGAAGCCGCTCCTACAAGGGGCCGCATTACAACTGCGTTCTTGCAAGGGTGACGCGGTCACGGCCTTCCAGATCTTGATGGGTGGCGATGTCGATGAACCGGGCCTCGGCCAGCAAACCCCGGACCGCCGCGCCCTGCTGCCACCCATGCTCCAGCAACAGCCAGCCGCCCGGGACCAAGTGCGCAGGGGCGTCGCGGACGATGGTGCGGATCGCATCCAGGCCGTCAACGCCCGAGGCCAGCGCGGCGGCAGGCTCATGGCGCAAGTCGCCTTGCAGCAGGTGCGGATCATCGGCGGCAATGTAGGGCGGATTGCTGGTGATCAGGTCGAAGCGTTCACCGACCAGCGGCGCCAACCAGTCGCCCTGGCGGAAGTCGATGGCGTCCAGGCCCAACGCGTTCGCATTGCTGCGCGCGACATCCAGCGTCGCCTCGTTGGCGTCCGTGGCGACGATTCGTGCATCGGGACGCTCGTGCGCCAGTGCCAGTGCGATCGCGCCGCTGCCGGTCCCAAGGTCGGCGACGCGCGGAAGGGTGCCCCTGTCGGCTTGCCCTGCGCCTGTTTCCGGGCCCGCCGGTATGCGGGCCAGTGCCAGTTCCACCAGCAGCTCGGTTTCCGGTCGCGGGATCAAGGTATCGGGCGTGACCTGCAGGTCGAAATGCCAGAAGCCACGCAGACCTGTCAGATAGGCCACCGGCTCACCCGCCAAGCGCCGTGTGATGAGCTCATCGAACCGCGCCTGACAGGCGGCATCGACATGGTCATCGCCGTGCGCATACAGCCACGCGCGCGACTGGCCCAATGCATGCGCCAGCAGCCATTCGGCATCCACCGTGTCATCGCCACCGGCCGCCAGGCGCGAGCGCGCAGCGCGCAGTAATGCATCTATCCGTGGCATCGACTCGTATCCATCCTCACTCCACCGCCATGGCTGCGCTGCGCACACTGCACGCGCAAGTACCGTGCTTGCCGCCAGTACCGCTGCTTCGGGACGCGCATCCGGGTTGCATCCCAGGTTCCGGATCCAGAGTAACCCACCGCGCAGACCCAGCCGCCTTTCCATACATCCCAGGCCTTCCTGTCCGCATGACCAGACTGCAAAAGATCCTGCTCGCGCCCCTGCTGGCCACGACCACGCTGTTGGCCAGCGGCTGCGAGACCGCGCTGTTCGCCTTCGTCAACCGCAACGTCCCGCCACCCGACGCCAGCGTGGTCTATGCACCCGATCGCGGCTTGTCGCTGGACGTCTACCGGCCGCGTGGCACCGTGCATGCGGCCGCGCCGACGGTGGTGTTTTTCTACGGTGGTGCCTGGAAGCGTGGCGAGCGTAACCAGTACGCTTTCGTCGGCCATCGCCTCGCCGAAAACGGCATCCTGGCCATCGTCGCGGATTACCGCACGTATCCGGCAGCGGGATTCCCGGCATTCATGGGCGATGCCGCCGATGCGGTAGCGTGGGCGCGCAAGCATGCGTCCGACTACGGCGGCGACCCCAAGGATCTGTTCCTGATGGGGCATTCGGCAGGCGGGCAGATCGTGGGTTTGCTCGGGACGGACAAGTCGTACCTGTCGTCGCGTGGCATTGCAGCCAAGCAGCTGGCGGGCGTGATCGGATTGTCCGGTCCCTACGACTTCGTGGTCGGCACGGAGTACGCACCGATCTTCGGGCCGCCGTCGCAATGGCCCAAGGCGCAGACGGTGAACTTCGTCGATGGCAACGAGCCGCCGTTCCTGTTGATCCACGGCAAGGACGACAAGGTCGTCGAAACCAGGGACAGCATCGAGCTGGCCGACAAGCTGCATGCCGCCGGCGAACCGGCGACGCTGGTGCTGCTATCCGACGCGGGTCACACGGCCACCGTAGGCGGGCTTTACGATCCGAAGCGGGCGCCGATGGTGTTGCCGGCGATCCTCGCGTTCATCCACGCGCAACGTGGCGGGGATGGGGCCCACGCGGCCCGCTGATCTACCGGTAGCCGGCAGGAAACACATCGCCCGGACATGGCGCGCGCATGGCTGGGTGCAGCAAGGCATGACCCCGCATGGCAACCTCTGGCAAGACGCAATGATGGCTCGCCACGCCGGCCGAAGCGGGGAGCGACCATGGTTTTCGCCACCGGCTTCGTTGTCGCGACACGTGGCGCACAGTCCAATGGATTCCAGCGTTCGCCGCAATGACGGCAGCGACCAGGAAAGACGCCGACCCACAACGGCATCGGCCCACGGGAACCTCCCGTGGGCCGATCCGAACCAACGTACGGCGCCAGCGCGCCCTATTTGATCGGGAACTGCAGCGGCTCGTCCTTGCGCGCCTCGACCTGCGCCGCACACATGCGCACGCCTTCAATGGTCTGCTTGAGCGCGCGCGGTCCGCCTTCGACGTCTTCCATGCGCTTTCCGAACTTGGCCTGCAACTTGTCGGCGTCGGCATTGCTGCACATCCCGGCCGAATAGACCCGGATCAGCGCCGCGCCGGCCGGCGCCAGCTTGGCGTCGAGTTGCTTGAAGTTGGCATCGACCCACTGCCGCAGCGCCGGGCGGGTTTCCTCCTGGCCCAGCTGCCCACCGACCGCGGGGAACAACTCATTGCGGCGCAGCAGGTCCTTCTCGAACACCAGCGCACGCGACCGCTTGGCCAGCGCCGGATCGGTGGCGCTGGACATCGCGCCCAGCAGCTGGCTGCGCAGGACGGCGTCATCGCTGGCACGGAACTGCTTTTCGGCGGCATCGTAGGCAGCCTTGCCGCCGTCAGCCACGGCGATCGCCAGGGCGGTGTCGCGCAGGTCCTGGGACACGGCATCCGGGTGCAGCTTGCCGTCGCCGGGCTTGCCATCCACGCCCAGGCCGAGCACGGCGCGGCCGGACGCTTCCAATCGTCCACGTACGGCCGGGTCCTTCAGCGTCTGCGCGAAGAATCCGATCAGCTCACTGCGCAGCAGGCCATCGTCGTCAGGCTCGCCTTCCTTGGTCGTCATGCCCAGCTGCTGCAGGCGCGGACGGTAGATGTCGGCCACCTGCGCATGGAACTGCTTGCGCGCCGCATCGTCGTGCAGCAGGCGTTCGGACATCCATTCGGTATTGCCCATGCCGGCGGTGACGGTCTGGCGCACCTTGGCCGACGCGAACTTCGGCAACGTGGCCAACAATTGCGACGGCGTCAGGTTGCCGGCGCCATAAGCGGCGGTCACCGAGTCGGCGAACACGCGCTGCTCGCGCTCGTCGAGCTGGGCGAAACCATCGGACAGCGCGTCCTGCAGTTTCGGCGTCAGTGCAAAACGGTAATAGCCATTGCCGTGCGCGTTGGGCATGACCCAGGTCGGGCAACTCCTGGCCTGCGTCAGCTCCATGCGCGCCTGCTTGCCGGTGACCAGCATCTTCTGCATCCGCACCGTGCCGCCGTCGTCGTAGCGCACGGTCATGGGGATGCCCCATGTCTCGTCGGCGCTGGCGGTGGAACCGATCGGCAGGTAACGCTGCTGCTGCAACGTCAGCGCCGGGGTCTTGCCGCTGCAATCCAGGTCGACCTTGACGAAAGGCACGCCGGGTTGGTCGATGAAGGTGAAGAAGGCCTTGCTGATCGCCTGCGGGTCGTCGCTCTCGGCGGCCACCGCGTGGATCAGGTCCGCGCTGGTGGCATTGCCGCGCGCGTGCGCCTTGAGGTACTTGCGGATGCCGGCCTGGAACTGCTTCGGGCCGATGTATTGCTCGAACATGTTCAACGTCGCCCCACCCTTCTGGTAGGTGATGCCGTCGAACGCCGCCTGGATGTCGGTGAAGTCCTTGATCGGTTCATGCACGCGGCGGGTGCTGGCCAGGCTGTCGGCGTTCATCGCGCCCAGCGCGCCTTCCAGCAAGCCGCGATCGGTATGCGCCTCGGGTTGCAACTGGCCGTGGATCTTGTTGCCCATCCAGGTGGCGAAGCCTTCGTTGAGCCAGATGTCGTCCCACCAGCGGGTGGTGACCAGGTCGCCGAACCACTGGTGCGCCAGCTCGTGCGCACTGACGCCCCAGAAGGCCTGGCGGCGGCCGACCGCGGAATTTTCATCCGGAAACATCAGGCTGTCGCGATAGACGATCAGCCCGGCGTTCTCCATCGCACCGGCCCAGAAGTCGGGGGTCGCCAGGTTGTCGAGCTTGCCGAACGGATACGGGATGCCGAAGTAGTCCTCCAGCGCCATCACGATCTCGGGGGTGTGCTTGAGCGAATAGTCCATGCGCCCGCCCAGGTCCTTGGCGGCGATGCCACGCAGCTTGATCGGAGCGGTGCGGCTGCCGTTGGCCGGGATGTCGGGACCGTCGACCACGTCCCAGGGACCGACCGCGAACGCGATCAGGTAACTGGGCAACGCTTCGGTGCGCTTGAAGGTGACCTTCTTCCAGCCGTCGCCGAGGTCTTCGGTCTTGGCCGCGGCGGTATTGGCCACGGCGACGTCGTCCTTGGGCACGATCAGGGTGATGTCCCAGGGCTGCTTGAAACTGGGCTCGTCGAACCCGGGGAAGGTGTACCGCGCGCCCAGCGGCTCCATCTGGGTGACGACGTAATCGTTGCCGTCGGGCTTGACCCGGTAGGCGCCCTGCAGCTCGCCGAACGGCGCGTCGTAATCGATCGCGATCACGCCCTTGCCGGCGGCGATGGTCTCGGGCGCGGTCAGCTTGAGCACGCCGGACACGTCGGCCTCGGCGGCGGTGAGGTCGAGGTTCTTGCCATTGGCCGGCATGTAGACGGCCTTCTTGATGTCCAGCTTGCGACCGTGCATCCAGATGACCCTGGTCGGCGATGCGACATCGACGCTGATGCTGACGTGGCCGCTGAAACGCGGTTGCGCCGGGTCCAGCTTCAGCTCCAGCGAGACTTCGCTGGGCACCACGGTACGGGGCAGCGGACCCGTGGGGACACCGGCCTGGGCTGGGGTCGTGGCGGCCTGGGTCTGGGCCTGGGCTTGGGCGGGGCCAGCCTGGACCAGGCCGATCGCGGCGATCAGGGCGGTGGCGAGCAGGGTTTTACGCATCAACATGGGAAGCCTCCTGGAGAGTCCTGCGAGGCTACCGGACGCGCCGCGTCGGCGAGCCTGACAAAAGTACTGATGTGGAGCCCTGGCCAGCGGCCAGGGCATGGGTGGGGCACGAAGTGGCTGCGTGGCCCCAAGTTTCTGATCCATCCATTGGATCAATGAGCGGCCAGCGGCCAGGGCAATGCGTCGGCCGCAAGCACGACCCTTGGCCCGTCCTTGCCGCGAAAGCGGGACTTCAGCGTCTTTGCCCCTGTTGGCGCGAGCGCCCCTGGATTCCGGCTTTCGCGGGGATGACGGATGCGGATTGGCCTGCGACACGCGGGCTCGAACGCTCCCCGACCCGCTACCCGGCGGGCCTGCAACCCGACCCGTCGTTACCGGGCGGGGCCGGTCCCGCTGGTGGCAACGCTGCTAGTAGCCGCTCGGCGTCACCGTCGGCTGCCCGGGCGCTGCATCGTCGCCAAGCAGGTCGCGCCAGGATTTCTCGACGCCGTTGCGTCGGCCCTTTTCCACCAGCTTCAGTCCACTGGGATCGATGGTCAGCGTGTAGGCGCGCTCATTGATGGTGATCTCGCGGCGCAAGGCCTTGTCCAATGCCGTGGTCATGTCGACTCCTCGATTGATTTGCGCCACAGCATGACGCCCGGACGTAAGGATCAAGTGAACGCATCCGCGAACACCCGGTGCATGGCGACCCCACGCAGTCGCAGGACCCCACGCAGTCGCAGTTGGTGCGACGCGGATGGACCAGGCTGCATCGATGACGGGACAAATCGGTCTGGATTTCAGCGCGCATGCTGCGCTGCGGCATGCTGGCGACGGCGGTGGGGGTGTTCATGTTGGCGGCAGCGACGGCCGGGATAATGACGGGATGTCCCCATCGTCACCCCATCCGGCGCCCGATCCGGTGCTGTCCGGTTTCCATCCGGCCGTCGCCGGGTGGTTCGAGCGGACCTTCCCGGCCCCCACGCCAGCCCAGGCCCAGGCATGGCCGGCGATCCGGGCCGGACGCAACACGCTGGTCGCCGCACCCACCGGATCGGGCAAGACGCTGACGGCTTTCCTGTCGGCGATCGACACGCTGGTACGCGCCGGGCTGGCCGGCGACCTGCCGGATGCAACCACCGTGGTGTATGTCTCGCCGCTCAAGGCGCTGTCCAATGACATCCACCTCAACCTGGAAGCACCCCTGGACGGGATCCGCGAGCAACTGGCACGCCAGCAATTGCCCGATGTCGCCATCCGCACGGCCGTGCGCACTGGCGATACCCCGCAGGCCGAGCGCGCGGCATTGCGCAAGCAGCCGCCGCATATCCTGGTCACGACGCCCGAGTCGCTTTACGTGCTGCTGGGTTCGGACTCCGGGCGCGCAATGCTGGCCAGCACGCGCACGGTGATCGTCGACGAGATCCACGCCGTCGCCGCCAGCAAGCGCGGCAGCCACCTGGCGCTGTCACTGGAGCGGCTGGAGGCATTGTGCGGAACGCAACTCAAGCGCATCGGCTTGTCGGCGACGCAGAAACCCATCGACGCAGTGGCGCGATTCCTTGTCGGTGCCCCGGCAGTCGCTTCGGACGGCACCCCCGACTGCGTGATCGTGGACATCGGCTACGACCGGCAACGCGACCTGGCGCTGGAATTGCCACCGACGCCCCTGCAGGCGGTGATGTCCAACGAGCAGTGGGACACGGTCTATGCCCGGATCGCCGAGCTGGTGCAGGCGCATCGCACCACGCTGGTGTTCGTCAACACCCGGCGCATGGCCGAGCGCGCCGCGCGGCACCTGGGCGAGCTCCTGGGCAAGGAACACGTCGCCGCGCACCACGGCAGCCTGGCCAAGGAGCTTCGCCTGGAGGCCGAGCAGCGCCTCAAGGATGGACAGCTCAAGGTCCTGGTCGCGACCGCATCGCTGGAGCTTGGGATCGACATCGGCGACGTCGACCTGGTCTGCCAGCTGGGTTCACCGCGTTCGATCGCCGCATTCCTGCAGCGTGTCGGGCGCTCCGGCCACCATGTCGGCGGCGTGCCCAAGGGGCGGTTGTTCCCTGCGTCGCGCGACGACATGGCCGAGTGTGCGGCGCTGATGGATTGCGTGCGGCGCGGCGAACTGGATGCATTGATCATCCCGCACGCGCCACTGGACGTCCTGGCGCAGCAGATCGTCGCCGAAGTTGCCCTGGTCGAGTGGGAAGAGGACGCCCTGTACGACTGGATGCGGCGGGCGTGGCCGTATCGCGACCTGGCACGCAAGGACTTCGATGCGGTGGTACGGATGCTGTCGGAGGGTTTCAGCACCCGCCACGGCATGCGCGGCACCTACCTGCATCGCGATGCCGTGCACGGACGCCTGCGTGGACGCAAGGGCGGCAAGATGACCGCGGTGATGTCCGGCGGGACGATTCCCGATACCGGCGATTACGCGGTCATCCTGGAGCCCGAGGCCCTGATGATCGGGACGGTCAACGAGGATTTCGCGATCGAGAGCCTTGCCGGCGATATTTTCCAGCTTGGCAACGCGAGTTACCGCATCCGCCGGGTCGAGGCCGGGCGGGTGCGGGTGGAGGACGCGCAGGGGCTGCCACCGAGCATTCCGTTCTGGCTGGGTGAAGCGCCGGGGCGGACAGACGAACTGTCCGCCGGCGTGTCGCGGCTGCGAACCGAGATAACGACGCGATTGAAACCCCTGGCACCACCGCAGGACGACGGGAGCGGGGGTGCGCAACAAGAAGAGCAGGCCGGTGCACCTGCCACCACGCACCCGGGCAGCCTGTCACCCGCTCCCGACCTTGCCGGAAACACGGCCCCGCATCCCGAGCAATCGATCGGTGCGACCAGCGCTATTGCCTGGCTGACGGACCAGGTCGGGCTCACTGCCGAAGCCGCCCTGCAACTCACCGATTACATCGGCCGCCAATACGCTGAACTGGGCGCCATGCCTACCCAGCAGACACTGGCGATGGAACGCTTCTTCGACGAGTCCGGCGGTACCCAGCTCGTCATCCATTCCCCCTATGGCAGCCGGATCAACCGGGCCTGGGGCCTGGCGTTGCGCAAGCGTTTTTGCCGCAAGTTCAATTTCGAGCTGCAGGCGGCCGCGACCGAGGACGCGATCGTCCTGTCGCTGTCCACCAGCCACAGCTTTCCGCTGATCGAAGTCGCCGGTTACCTGCACTCCAACTCCGCCGAGCACGTGCTGGTCCAGGCCTTGCTGGACGCCCCGCTGTTCGGGGCGCGCTGGCGCTGGAACGCCACCACGGCACTCGCGCTTCCGCGCTTCGTCGGCGGCAAGAAGGTCCCGCCGCAATTGCAGCGCATGAAGTCCGAGGATTTGCTGGCCTCGGTCTTCCCCGACCAGGTCGCCTGCCTGGAAAACATCGTCGGCGAGCGCGAAGTCCCGGATCATCCATTGGTCGCGCAGACCATGGACGACTGCCTGCACGAGGCGATGGACACCGAAGGCTGGCTGGCGCTGCTGCGCAAGCTGGAATCGGGTGACGTCCAGATCATCGCGCGCGACCTGACGGCGCCATCACCGTTCGCAGCCGAAGCACTCAATGCGCGTCCATATGCCTTCCTCGACGATGCGCCGCTGGAGGAGCGGCGCACGCGGGCGGTCATGAGCCGGCGTCCGGGCCAGGCCGACAAGGCCGACGACCTGGGAAAACTCGATCCGTCCGCGATCGAATCGGTGCGGGAGCAGGCTTGGCCGCAACCGCGCAACGCCGACGAGATGCACGAAGCACTGATGGGACTGGGTTGCGTGACTGCGGTCGAGGCGCTGGCCAACCCGGGTTGGCCCGAGCTGCTGTGCGCGCTGGCCGACGACCAGCGCGCGACGCGCTTGAGTGCCGGGGCCGGCTTGTGGTTCGCCGCCGAGCGATTGCCGCAGGCACGGCTGCTGTATCCGGCGATGTCCTGCCGCCCTGCAATCCAGGCACCCGCGGAATTCGTCGAGCGTGCCGGGACACGCGACCAGGCACTGATCGAATTGTTGCGCGGAAGGCTCTCCGGGCTCGGACCGGTGCCCGCCATGACGCTGGCCGATACGCTGGCCTTGCCGCAACTGGATGTCGACGGCGCGTTGATCGCACTGGAGCACGAAGGCCACGTCATGCGAGGTCGGTTCACGAGCGGCGCCCAGGTGGATGAGTGGTGCGAGCGCCACCTGCTCGCCCGCATCCACCGCTACACCATCGGTCGATTGCGGCGCGAGATCGAGCCGGTCGAACCACGCGACTTCATGCGATTCCTGTTCGACTGGCAACGCGTCTCGCCCGCCACGCGCGCCAGTGGCCCCGACGCCCTCAACGGCGTGTTGTCGCAGCTGGAGGGCTACGAAGCGCCGGCAGGCGCGTGGGAAAACGACCTGCTGCCCGCGCGCATCGCCGACTATTCCATGTCATGGCTCGATGACCTGTGCACCGCGGGCCGCATCGCGTGGGCGCGGCTGCGCGCAACGGCCCCGGGCAGTGACAGTCCCGGCACCAGCGCACCGGTGCGTGGCACGCCGATCGTGCTGCTGCCTCGCAGGCAACTGCGGCCGTGGGCACGGCTTTCGGGTGGGCAGCCCGGCAACGATCCCGCCCTGTCCTCGCGGGCCCAGAAAGTCATCGACTACCTGGGCGAAAACGGCGCTTCGTTCTTCGACGAGTTGCTTGGCGGCGCACACCTGCTGCGCACCGAACTCGAGGACGCGCTGGCCGAGGCCGTCGCACGTGGGCGGGTGCATTGCGACAGCTTCGCCGGACTGCGCGCGTTGCTGGTACCGCAGTCCAAACGGCGTTCCGCGCACTCGCGGCGCAGTCGCCGCAGTGCAATGCTCGGGATCGAGGATGCCGGACGCTGGACATTGACCCGCCGAGCAGCAGGTCGTGATCGCGACTCCAACCGGCCAGCCGATGACAGCAACACTGCCGATTTCCCGGGGCCCGGTGGCGGCCACGCCTCGACTGGCGGCGCGGCGTCCAGGGACCAGGGCGACGCCATCGAACACGCCGCGCGCACATTGCTGCGCCGCTACGGCGTCGTCTGCTGGCGGCTGCTTGAGCGCGAGGCGGCGTGGCTGCCGCCCTGGCGCGACCTGCTGCGTGTCTTCCATCGCCTTGAAGCGCGCGGCGAGATCCGGGGCGGGCGCTTCATCGCCGGCCTCAGCGGCGAACAGTTCGCCCTGCCCGACGCCATCGCCACCCTGCGCCAGGTACGCAAGCGCCAGCCCGACGGGCACATCGTGGTGGTCGGCGCCAGCGATCCGCTCAACCTGGCCGGTGTGATCACGGCAGGAGACAAGGTCCCGCGACTGGCTGGCGCTCGCGTGGCGTGGCGTGACGGCATCGCCCTGGCAGCCCTGGCGGCAGGCCAGTACACGGCCCTCCAGCCGCTGGCGCCGGAGGATGACGCCCAGGCCCGGGCCCTGCTTGTCCGGGCCCCGGCCGGCGCGGTCAATGCCGGCTGCGCCGCGGCCTGAACGGGCCCGCTCATGACTGCGGGTCGATGCGCCCGCTACTGCGTCCAGGCGATAGTTTTTACCTATCAGATATATACTATCAATCAATTTGATAAAAGCGATTGCTTTTCCTAGCATGGGGCTTCAATTCAAACCCCCAAGCAAGGAGCGAGCGATGTCCCTGATCAATACCCAAATCAAACCCTTCAAGGCCCAGGCCCTGAAGGATGGCAAGTTCATCGAAGTCAGCGAGTCCGACCTCAAGGGCAAATGGTCGGTGGTGTTTTTCTACCCGGCCGACTTCACCTTCGTCTGCCCGACCGAGCTCGAGGACCTGGCCGAGCATTACGACGAGTTCCAGAAGCTGGGCGTCGAGATCTACAGCGTGTCCACCGATACCCATTTCTCGCACAAGGCCTGGCACGACACCTCCGAGGCGATCAAGAAGATCCGCTACACGATGGTTGGCGATCCGTCGGGCACGATCACCAACAACTTCGAAAACATGCGCGAGGGCCAGGGCATCGCCGACCGTGCGACGTTCGTGATCGATCCCGACGGCACCATCCAGGCCATGGAAGTCACCGCCGAAGGCATCGGCCGCGAAGCCGACGCGCTGTTGCGCAAGGTGAAGGCCGCCCAGTACGTCGCCAGCCATCCGGGCGAAGTCTGCCCCGCCAAGTGGAAGGAAGGCGAGAAGACCCTGAAGCCGTCGCTCGACCTGGTCGGCAAGATCTGATCGGGCAACATTTTCTGCTCCGATCAGCCTGACCTGACGACCTGCGGCTCAAGGAGTCACGGATCGTCCAGGTACCCCGCGGCGCGGGGCCAGCAAGGCCCCGCGCACGCAACCAGCACCTCGCATCCGAGGTCGCCTGGAACAGCAGCCCGGACCGCTTCGGACATGGTTTGTCCGAACTCCCCTCCCCTGCGATCCGGACTGTTGTTCCAGTCGGCTTCCACCCGCCGACCCCATCCGATCCTTCACGTCGCGATCCTTCACGTCGCGATCCTGCACGTCGCGATCCTGCACGTCGCCTTTCCTCACCCAGAGGCTCCCATGTCCGATACCAACATGCTCGACAACGATCTCAAGTCACAGCTGCAGGCCTATCTGGAAAAGGTCGTGCAACCGATCACCCTGGTCGCCACCCTCGACGACGGCGGCAAGTCGCGCGAGCTCGAAGCGTTGCTGCAGGAGATTGCAGCGATGACGGACAAGATCACCTATCGCCGCGACGACCATGCCGATGCACGCAAGCCGTCCTTTGCCATCGTCCGCGACGGCACCGACGTCGCGTTGCGCTTCGCCGGCATCCCGCTGGGCCACGAGTTCACCTCGCTGGTGCTGGCGCTGCTGTGGGTGGGCGGCCATCCGCCGAAGATCGATGACGCTGTTGCCGACCAGATCCGCGACCTCCAGGGCGAATACCACTTCGAAACCTTCATGTCGTTGTCGTGCCAGAGCTGCCCGGACACCGTGCAGGCACTCAACCTGCTCAGCGTGCTCAATCCAAACATCCACCACGTGGCGATCGACGGCGCGCTATACCAGTCCGAAGTCGAAGCGCGCGAAGTCATGTCCGTGCCCACCGTCTTCCTGGACGACAAGCCCTTCGACCAGGGCCGCATGACAGTCGAGCAGATCCTGTCCCGGCTCGATACAGGCATGGCTGCACGCCAAACCGAAGCGCTCAAGACCAAGGCACCGTTCGACATGCTGGTGATCGGCGGCGGTCCGGCCGGTGCGGCGGCGGCGATCTATTCCGCGCGCAAGGGCATCCGCACCGGCGTCGTGGCCGAGCGCTTCGGCGGCCAGGTGCTCGACACCATGGGGATCGAGAACTTCGTCTCCGTCGAATATACCGAAGGCCCCAAGCTGGCCGCGGAACTCGAGCGCCACGTCCGCAATTACGATGTCGACGTCATGCAGCTTCAAAAGGCAACGCAACTTGTCCAAGCCGGCAGCGACGGCCTGCTGGAAGTCGCACTGGAAAGCGGCGCCCGACTCAAGGCCCGCTCGATCGTGCTTGCAACGGGCGCGCGCTGGCGGCAGATGGGCGTCCCCGGCGAAGACCAATACCGCAACCGCGGCGTGGCCTACTGCCCGCATTGCGATGGCCCCTTGTTCAAGGGCAAGCGCGTGGCCGTGATCGGCGGCGGCAACTCCGGCGTCGAGGCCGCCATCGACCTGGCGGGGCTGGTCGAGCACGTCACCCTGATCGAATTCGATGACAAGCTGCGTGCCGACGAAGTGCTGCAGCGCAAGTTGCGCAGCCTGGCCAATGCCCGCGTGATCGTCAGTGCGCAGACCACCGAGGTGCTCGGCGACGGACAACGCGTCAACGGCCTGGTTTACAAGGACCGCGGCACGGGCCAGGTGCATACGCTCGAGCTGGCGGGGGTGTTCGTGCAGATCGGGCTGCTACCCAATACCGAATGGCTCAAGGGCGATGTCGCGCTGTCGCCGCGCGGCGAGATCGAGATCGACGCGCGCGGTGCGACCTCGCTGCCGGGTGTGTTCGCGGCCGGCGATGCGACCACGACGCCCTACAAGCAGATCGTGGTCGCGATGGGCGGCGGATCCACCGCGGCGCTGAGCGCCTTCGACCACCTGATCCGCAGCTCCACGCCGGCCGCGTCGCCGGCCCAGGCCGACGCGGTCGCGGCCTGAGTACGACGACGGCACACGGGCCCGACGCGACATGAACCTGCGAGACCTCCAGTACCTGGTCGCCCTGGCTGACCTCAAGCACTTCGGCAAGGCCGCCGAAGCCTGCTTCGTCAGCCAGCCGACCCTGTCGACCCAGATCCGCAAGCTCGAGGACGAGCTTGGCGTGGTCCTTTTCGAGCGCGCGCCGCGCAAGGTGATGCTGACGCCCGCCGGCGTGGCGATGACCGAACGCGCGCGCCGCATCGTCGGCGAGGTCGAACAGATGAAGGAGGCCGCGCGCCGCACCCGCGACCCGGAAGCGGGCAGTGTCCGGCTGGGGCTGTTTCCCACGCTCGGGCCATACCTGCTGCCCCACGTCGTGCCGCAGCTGCGCAAGCGGTTCCCGAAGCTGGAGCTGCTCCTGGTCGAAGAGAAAAGCCCGGTACTGCTGGATCGGCTGCATGCCGGCAAGCTCGACGCGATCCTGCTGGCCTTGCCGATCGACGACGACCAGCTGCATGCCGAGTTCCTGTTCGAGGAACCGTTCGTGTTGGCGGTGCCTGGACACCACCCACTGGCCGGGCGCGCGTCGGTGTCGTTGGCCGACCTCGCGCACGAGCGGCTGTTGCTGCTCGAGGATGGCCACTGCCTGCGCGACCAGGCACTGGACGTCTGCCAACTCGCGGGCACCGGGGAAAAATCCGGGTTCCAGGCCACCAGCCTGGAAACACTGCGGCAGATGGTCGCCGCCGATGTGGGCGTGACCCTGCTGCCGACCCTGGCGGTGCAACCCCCGGTTGCACCCTCCCCTGACATCCGCCTGCTGGGTTTCAGCGATTCCAAACCCAGCCGCAGGATCGCGATGGTCTGGCGCAAGAGTTCGGCCATGGAAGGCTTCCTGATGCAGATGGCGGACGTCATCCGCGCATTGCCTGCCGATTTGCTCCGTCCACCCCAAGCCGGGACGACCGATACCGATATCGAACCTGCACGCGCGTAAGGACATCGCCCGGAAGCTGGCCACGCAATCCCTGCGCGGGATGGCGCGCGCAGATCGCGCGCAGATCGAGCATGCGCAACGCGCGCGGGCATACCGGGCATACTGGCCGCTGGTGCCACCCGGGCCCCGGAATGTCCACGCGCTCCTGGCAAATATCTCCCTGGCTGGTCCTCGTGGTGGTCCTGGCCACCATTGGCTGGTGGTACTCGCCGGTATCTCCTCGCGTCCCGCCAGTCGCCGCGGCCGCACCGGGGTCCTCGCCCACCTGCCCGCTTCCTCCCGCCGTGGCGCCTGGCGATGCCCCGCTGCAGACCCGCGTTCCCGATGCCATGGCGCCGGTTTCACTCGAGATCGCACGCCTGCAACCACTGGCTGGTTTCAGCGTCGATGCCCGCGTCCTGTCGCGGCGTGATTACAGGTTTGGCATGGAGTCGAGGCTGGCGCCCACCGACCTGGCCTTGGGTTGGGGCGCGATGGCGGCACCGGGCATGGCCAGGCGCCTGTCGGTCAGCCAGTCCTCGCGCTGGTACCGCTACCACTGGAGCGGCCACCCGCCATTGCCGCCGCGCGAGATCGCGCGCAGCAGCGCCAACATGCACATGATCCCGTCGGACACGGCGACGGCTGCTGCCCTGCATCGCGTGCGCGCCGGCGACCGGGTGCGCATCGATGGTTGGCTGGTCCAGGCCGATGGCGGCGACGGCTGGCGATGGCGCAGTTCGCTGAGCCGCACCGATACTGGCGATGGCGCATGCGAGCTGGTGTATGTCTGCAGCATCGCCGCGCTCTCCGAAGACGGCAGCCCACTGTAGTCACGCCCATGGAACTGCGTCGGTCCCGTCCTTGCGCCTTGCGCGCGCGGCGCGTGCGGTGACGTCATGCGAATGCCCGACTGCAGGCGGGTCGTGTGCGATACCAGCGAGCTTTCAGCGAATGGTCCCGAACCCATGCGCATGGATGCCACCGTGGCAACCAGGGACCTGCCAGGGCTCGCGACCGCACCGGGTCCGGCGACTCTCACGCGCCGATGCCCCCCTGCAAGGCCATGCAGGCGGCAGGCCGCCCGGCGGTGGCTCAGCTGAACATCGCCGGCGCGACATGCACGCAGTTGCGGCCGCCGCGCTTGGCGGAAAACAGGGCCTTGTCGGCACGCCCGATCGTCGCCTCCGGCGTGCTCTCGCCATCGAGCCGGGTCGCCACGCCGATGCTCACCGTGGTGGGCACCTTGTGGCCTTCGTATTCGATCTCTGCCCTCTCCACGGCAGCCCGCAGGCGCTCGGCCATCGCACGCGCATCGGCACCAGCGCGCCCCGGCAGCAGCACGACGAATTCCTCGCCGCCGTAACGCCCCAGGAAGTCGCCCTCCTCCAATGCGCCGCGCAATGCGATCGCCACTTCACGCAGGCAGGCGTCGCCACCGGCATGGCCCACCTTGTCATTGACCGATTTGAAACGGTCGATATCAATGAACAACAAGGACAACGGGGCGTGGCGACGATGCGCATCGTTGAAGGCGCTTGCCAGCCACTGATCGATGCTGCGCCGGTTGAATGTCCCGGTCAGGGCATCGAGCTCCGCCGACCGCCGCAGCTTCCATGTCCCCAGTGCCTCGTCGGCGTGCACGATGACCAGGCGGGCGAACTCTTCTGCCAGCGCCAGTTCCTCGGTGGTGAAGCCATCGCTGCCAGCGCGCCGCAGCAGCAACACGCCCCACCCCGGCGCGCGGATCTTCAAAGGCAGCAACGCTTCCATGGCCGGACCCGGGTCGCCGGGCGCGGGCTGCTGCAGGACCCGGCCTTCCATTGCATGGCGCTTCAACTGCAGTCCGGAGCCTGCGATGTGGTCTTCCAGCCGCTGCTTGTCGGCACCGGGTTCGACCAGCAGCAGGTCGCAACCGTGGTAACCCCGGACCACGACCGCACAGGCAGCGACCGGTATCTGTGCCGCGACATGCTCCAGCAATACGCGCATCGCGGCCCACTCGATATCCCCGGCATCGAGTCCGCGCAGTTTTGCCTGCAACGCCAGCGGCAGGGCTGCACGGGCAGCCTCCCGCTGCATGCGCCGCTCCGAATCGATCCGTGCCAGCTGGTTGCGATCGCGCTCGAGCCGGTACTCGCCGATACGGGTCAGCAGGCTCAACGACAGCAACGACAACAACATGACGATCGCGATCTGGTAGCCGTACCAGATCCAGAAATTCCCGGGGAGAAGCCCGCGCTGGGCCGATTCGCTGGCAAGCGCGAAACACAGCGTGGCCAGCACGAGGCCCAGCAACCAGCCCGCCATCGGCAACCGTCGCCGCCTGGCATCGACCAGCAGCGCGATCGCGCCGATCCCGGTGCCGATCCAACCCAGCGTCGCGACCCATTGCATCGTTGGACGCAATAGCGACAAGTCGACCAGGCACAACGCCGCCATCGCAAGCAGCACGTAGCTGTAGTTTTCAAACCATCGCGATGCCCGCGTTGCGCCTTCGCGCATGTTGACGTAGCGCAACAACAGTTGCAGCAGGCTGGCGCAGAACAGCAGCAGCAATGCCCAGACGCCTTGGCTGCGCCATCCCGACAATAGCGAGAACACCGGGAGCTGGAACAGATGGCCATTGGCCGCGGCCAGGAACAGCAGCCCCAGTGCCACGCAGGTAAACGCCGAGATGAAGGCCCGCTCGCGGGTCACCGAATAGAGCACCAGGACGATCAGCGCAAGCATGAACAAGCTGGCATACGCACCTGCATTCAGGGCGACATCCAGGTGCGTGATCCGTTCAAGCTCGTGCTCGGACAACAGCATCGGATGCATGGCGGTGCGCATCCCGCTGCGCACATGCAGTTGCATGACAACCGGCCCCTGCCAATCCACCGGCAACCGAAACGTATAACCCACCGGCAATGCCGACTCGTCCCGTGCAGGATGGAAGAAATCATAACGGGGCCCCTGCCACGACCGCCCGCCTTGCGCGCTGCCTTCCACCCAGATCTCGTCCACCGTGTCGCGCTTGAGCCAAAGCACCCATCGCACGCGGTCGGCACCGGGTTCCGGCAGTTCGAACCGCAACGTGGCAACCACTTCCCGGCCTGCCGCGCCAGGCAACATGAACACGCCACTGCGTTGTTCCACCGGCAAGCCCGTGGTCCCATCCACTACCTGCACATGGATCGGCTTGTCTTCGAGGTCGACCCCGGAAATGCCAAAGGCCCCGGCCGCGAACAGCGCCAGCAGCAGGGCCAGTCCGGCTAGCAGCGCAGCGTCAGCGGCCTGGATGCGTTGCATCGATCAATCCGCCGCGACGCCGTCGGCCTGCGCGGGACCGGACAAGTCGCCAGCGGACGCGGTATCCGTGCAGTCCGCGTCGCCTGCGAGCAGCGGCAACCCGGCGATGAGCTGCCGCGCCCGTGGACATGCGCTTTCCGGGACACAAACCGCGACCAGGCCAAACGCCGGAAGCTCGCCCACCCCGCCAACCAGGGCCTCACCGCGGATATGTACGGGAATACCCGCCGCCTCCAGCGCGTGGCGCACCAGGTAAGCGTCGATCAGGTTGGCTGCGTCATACACGGCCTGCATCTTTTCCCTTCGTCAAGCGACACTCGTCAAACCGGGGCTTTGGCAAAATGGCTTTAGCAAAATACATGCCAGCAGCGACCAGTCCTGCCCGGGGCGGCTTCCAGGCACTACGGCCGCCTGCCTTGCAAGCGACCAGGACAGGGCCTCGGCTACACTGGGAAACCTCCCATCGCGACGTGCCGCCGTGCCTGCTGACGACAACCTTCCTGCTGCCACTGCCGCGGGACATCCTGCCCATGGCAAGCCTGCATCTGCCCAGCAAGATACCCCGACTCCGGGCAGGCAGGACTTCATCCGCCAGATCGTGCGCGACGATCTGGCCAGCGGGCGGCAAACCGCCATCCGGACACGTTTTCCGCCCGAGCCCAATGGCTACCTGCATATCGGCCATGCCAAGGCGATCTGCCTGGATTTTGGCATCGCCATCGAGTTCGGCGGCGTCTGCAACCTGCGCCTGGACGACACCAATCCGGCCAGGGAAGACCCCGAATACGTCGCGGCGATCCAGGAGGACGTGCGCTGGCTCGGTTTCGACTGGGCGCAGCTGCGCCACGCCTCCGACTATTTCGAGGTCTTCTACCTTGCCGCCGAAAAACTGGTCCGGCAGGGCGACGCCTTCGTCTGCGACCTCGACGCAGAGCAAGTGCGCGCGTTTCGGGGCACGTTGACCGAGCCGGGCCGCAATTCGCCCCATCGCGACCGCCCCGTCGATGAAAACCTCGACCTGCTGCGGCGCATGCGCGCTGGCGAGTTTGCCGACGGCAGCCGCACCCTGCGCGCCAGGATCGACATGGGCAGCGGCAACATGAACCTGCGCGACCCTGCGATCTACCGGATCAAGCACGTGGAGCACCAGAACACCGGCAACGACTGGCCAATCTATCCGATGTACGACTATGCGCACGCGCTCAGCGATGCGATCGAGGGGATCACCCATTCGCTGTGCACGCTGGAGTTCGAAGACCATCGCCCGCTCTACGACTGGTGCGTGGACAAGGTCGACCTGGCAGGCCACCCGGAATTACTCAAGCCACTGCTCGACAAGGGCCTGCCCAACGAGGCCGGCAAGCCACGGCAGATCGAATTCTCGCGCGCCAACCTCAATTACACGGTCCTGAGCAAGCGCAAGCTCATGGCACTGGTCCAGGACGGATTGGTCGATGGCTGGGACGACCCGCGCATGCCGACACTGCAGGGCATCCGTCGCCGCGGTTACACGCCGGCCGCCCTGCGCCTGTTTGCCGAGCGGCTGGGCGTGAGCAAGCAGAACTCGCTGATCGACTTCTCGGTGCTGGAAGGCTGCCTGCGCGAAACCCTGGACGCCACCGCGCAGCGACGGATGGCGGTGCTGGAGCCGTTGAAACTTGTCATCACCAACCTGGACGCCGGGCATGAAGAATCGCTGGCGTTCCCCAACCATCCCAAGGACGAGTCGCTAGGCACGCGCCGGATGCCGTTCTCCAACGCGCTCTGGATCGAACGCGAGGATTTCGCCGAGGTCCCGCCCAAGGGGTTCAAGCGCCTGGTCCCCGGCGGTGAAGTGCGCCTGCGCGGCGCCGGCATCTTCCGATGCGACGAGGTCGTCAAGGACGACGGTGGCGATGTCGTCGAAGTGCGCGGCACGCTCGACCCCGAATCACGCCCCGGCATGGAAGGCGCCAACCGCAAGATCAAGGGCACCATCCACTGGGTCAGCGCCAGGCATGCCGTGGCCGCCGAGATCCGGTTGTACGACCGCCTGTTCCTGGTCCCCGATCCGGATGGCGACGACGACGGAAAGACGTACCGGGACCACCTCAATCCCGACGCCTCGCGGGTCGTCACCGGCTATGTCGAACCGGCGGCGGCGCTGGCCGCACCCGAGCAATCCTGGCAGTTCGAGCGCACCGGATACTTTGTTGCCGATCGCCGCGACCACGCCGCCGACGCACCCGTCTTCAATCGCAGCGTCACCTTGCGCGATACCTGGGCCAGCAAGGCATGAAAACGGGGCGACTCGCATACTGGCTGGGGGTTGCGTCGCTTGCGCTCGTGCTCGCTGCCTGTCCAAAAAACACGCCTGTCCAGGGCGCGCCAACGGCATCCACGCCATCGCAGCCGGCCGCCGCGGACGACCCGCAAGGTGCCGCGACCAGACAAGACGAAAGCGCGGCCAGCCAGCCCGACCGCAAGATGCGCACGGGCGGCCCGTTGCCGCCACGACGGGTGCCGACGCCGGTCGAGATCGACCGCAGCTGCAATACGGCTGCCGACTGCACCGTCAAGGACGTGGGCAGCTGCTGCGGCTACCAGCCCGCCTGCGTCAACGTGCACAGCCCCACCGACCCCGCGGCGGTGCGTGCCGAATGCGCCCGACGCGGGGAATCGTCTACTTGCGGCGTCCAGGAGATCTCCGCCTGCCAGTGTGTCCAGGGTCTCTGCCGGGCGCAGGTGCCGGCGATCGACCCGCCGGTCGATCCCGCACCCCAGGTGCCCGAAATACGATGAGGCAGGCCTGCACCGCCCCGGCCCGCCCTGGCGAGTCCCGCGAAGCGCTGCACCAGGTGACGCCAGGCGATGTTGTTCAAGTGACCCTCGCAGGGCAACACGAAGATCGATTCCAGCGACTGCTGGACAGGCGTGTGCAGCCGAATGCGAGCACGCCACTACAAGCGTGCCACCCACGGCGACGATCGAAGGAAACGCATACATGCTCCACGCACAAATCCACCTGACGCTGCCGACGTGGATCCACGACCTCGAACTGGCCACCACGTACGCCAGTGACGATGACAAGGTCGGGCTCGCCATCGCCCTGTCGCGCCGCAATATCGACCAGCGCAGCGGCGGCCCTTTCGGTGCGGTCGTGTTCGACGGCAACGACCGCGTGGTGGCAGTGGGCGTGAACCGCGTCCTGCCGCAGAACTGCTCGCTGGCCCACGCAGAAACCATGGCCTTGATGCTGGCGCAGCAGAGATTGCAGCGCTCGCGCCTGAACGAGGACGGCGGGCCATACGCACTGGCGACCTCGGCACAGCCGTGTTGCCAGTGCTACGGCGCTACCTTCTGGGCGGGCATCGATCGACTGCTGATCGGCGCGCGCAGCCAGGACGTCATGTCGCTGACCGAGTTCGACGAGGGCCCCCTGCCGGCGGACTGGACCGGCGAGCTCGAACGACGCGATATTGCCGTCGTGCGCGACCTGCAACGCGACACCGCCTGCGCCGTGCTTCGCGATTACGGCGTGCAGGGCGGCCAGGTGTATTGACCGCGTGCAACGCAACGGCTTGCTCTGCTACTGCCGCGCCGGTTTCGAACCCGAGCTTGCCGCCGAGCTGACCGAGCGCGCCGCAACGGCCGGCTGCCATGGCCATGCCCGCGCGGTCCGCAACGATGGTTACGTGGTGTTCGAGACCCACGCGCTCGCCGCTGGCGACCATGTGCCTGCAGCCGCCGGCGCGCCGCCGCTGCCGATCCGGTTCGCGGACCTGATCTTCGCCCGGCAAAAGTTGCAGTTGCTGGCCGAACTGCGGGCACTGGATCCACGCGACCGCATGACCCCCATCCTGTCCGCGCTGCGCGACGCCGTGCATGGCCCGGCGTTCGGGCAACTGCTGGTCGAGCATCCGGATTCCGACGTCGGCAAGCCGCTGGCGGGCTTGGCACGGAGCTTTGGCAATGCACTGCGGCCTGCGCTGCGCAAGGCCGGCATGCTCACGCAGCGGGAAGATCCCTGCGCGCCACGGCTGCATGTGTTTTTCACCGCAGGCAACCACGCGTGGCTGGCAGCCAGTGATCCGCGCGACAGCGCACCCTGGCCCCTGGGCATCGCTCGTTTGAAACCGCATCCCGCGGCGCCATCGCGCTCGGCACTGAAACTCGAAGAAGCCCTGCTGACCCTGCTCGACGACGACCAGCGCGCACGCCTGCTGCAACCGGGCATGCGCGGCGCCGACCTGGGTGCGGCGCCTGGCGGCTGGACCTGGGTCCTTGCGCGTCACGGCCTGCAGGTCACGGCGATCGACAACGGGCCATTGCGCCAGGACCTGCTCGACAGCGGCCAGGTCGAACACCTGCGCGCCGACGGCTTTACCTGGCAACCGCCACGTCCGGTGGACTGGTTGGTCTGCGACATGGTCGAACAACCGCGCCGCGTCGCCGCGCGCATGGCGCAGTGGATGCGCGAAGGCTGGTGCCGGCACGCGATCTTCAACCTGAAGCTTCCGATGAAGAAACGCTGGCTGGAAACGCAGCTATGCCTGGACCTGTTCCGCGAACAGAGCGCACGGCCGTTGTTTCTGCGTGCGCGCCAGCTCTTCCACGACCGCGAGGAAATCACGGTATTCGCCTCCATTTCGTCGCATCGTTGATCCCTCCAACGGCATCGGTGCCTCCGAAGAGCCCTTTTCCTGAACAGTAACTTGATATTCAGGCTTTATTGACGCTGGTCGGGCGGCATTGACACCGGGTTGACCTTGGCTTGCCTAGGTTGCATGGGTGGTATCCCTTCCTCTCGAGGCACGACCCATGAACCCCAAGACCACTGCGATGCAGGCCGCTTCAACCCGGTCCAATCGAACGCGCCGCACTTTCGCACTGCCGACCTCCCTGCTGGCGCTGGCGTTGCTGGCAGCCACGGGACTGGGCGCGTCCGCATACGCCCAGACGGCCGAGCAGCAAAAGGCCCAATTGCAAGCCAAGGCCGCAGCCGACGCAGCGGCCGATGCGGACGCCAAGGCGCAGGCCGCGATCGACGCTGCCGCCGCCGCGCAGGCGGCCAGCGACGCTGTCCCGGCTAACGACACGGCAGCCATGGCGACTGAAATAGCCCAACAGAGCGCAGCCGATGCCAGCAATGCCGCCGGGACCGCGGCGGGCGCCGCTGCCACCGCCCGCGCGGCCAGCGACGATGCGGCCACGGGCTATGCCCAGACCAAGGCGTCTGCAAACACCGCCCGCCAAGCCGCGCAAACAGCCGCTACGGCCAGCCGGGCGGCCAGTGTTTCAGCTGCCGACGCAAGCGCGACGGCCGGCGTCGCGCAGTCTGCTGCGACGACTGCACAAACGATGGAAACGACGCCACCGCAACCGGCGGCCCCTGCGTCGCGACCGCCCGTCGCTGCCAATGTCACGATCAACACGGTGATCCGCGACCCGATCCATGAGCATTTCGTGGCCGTCGACATCAACGCCGACGGTGCCGTCGACAAGACCGAAGCGGGGGCGGACGCCGGGCTGGTTGCCGACTTCGATCAGTTCGACAAGGATGGCGACGGCCGGTTGTCCCAGGCCGAATACAAGCAATGGCGCGACTGGAAATAAGCGCCGGCCTGACAAGGCTGTCACCCCCGCTTCCTTCAACACCCGCATCGCGCGGGTGTTTTTTTATCGCGAACCCATGCTGCCCGACCGCGGGCAGCCGCCTTTACAGGCCTGCCGCACGCCTCCAGAGGACAGCAGCCAGTGGCGGCAGCTTGCCCGCAGCGCCAAGCAATGGCCCACGCAGCAGGGTCGTGGCCACGCCGTCGCTGGTGAACAGGCGGTGGATGCTTTCGAATGCCCGCGCCGCGACTGCGTTGTCGCTCTTCCGGGTCCGCGCCCAGCGCGCCAGGCGCGGCGTTGAAGTCCAGTCGCGTCCGCGCGCGATCGCATCGCGGACGCTGTCGACCAGCGCAGACACGTCGCGCAGCCCCAGGTTGACGCCTTGTCCCGCCAGGGGATGCACGACGTGCGCGGCATCGCCAAGCACCAGGATGCGACCTGCGTGATAGTCGCTGGCAAGCTGTCGTCGCAACGGGAACGACGCGCGCGCCGACAGCGTCCTCATTGGCCCCAGGCGTGCGTCGAAGGCGTGGGTGAGTGCTTGATCAAAGGCCCCGTCGTCGAGCGCAAGCATGTCGGATGCCGTTGCCTGGGGAAGCGACCAGACGATCGAACAGGTATCGGTGCTGGCCGGCAACACCGCCAACGGGCCACCCGGCAGGAAGCGCTGCCAGGCCGTGTCCTGGTGCCGCTGCGTCGTGGCGATGTAGGCCACGATGGCACGTTGGCCGTAATCGTGTCCGTCGACATCGATACCGGCCAGCGCACGCAGGGTCGAACCAGCGCCATCGGCGGCAATCGCCATGCGTGCCTTCAAGGCCAGGCCGTCATCGAGCTGCAGGCGTACGCCGGTCTCGTCCTGCGTCATCGCCTCGACCCGCGCCGGGCAATGGACCTTGACTCCGGCGCCCGGCAAGGCGGCCCAGAGGCCATCGACAAGCAATCCATGCTCCACGATCCAGCCCAGTTCGCTTCGGCCAAACCGGTCGGCATCGAAATCGAGTTCTCCACCACCGGCCGCATCCCATACCCGCATGCGCCGGTACGGCTGCGCACGTGCGTGCTGGATGTCGCCCCAGACGCCAAGGCCGTCCAGCAGCGCGGCATTGTCCGGCGCCAGCGCATACACGCGCAGGTCCGGCTTGTCAGCGTGCCACGGCGCTGGTTGCACACCCTCGACCAGTCCGACCGCCAGGCCCGCACGCGCCAGGGCCAATGCACACGCTGCGCCGACAACGCCACCGCCGACCACGACGACATCAAGCACGCTGCGCCGGCTCATGGGCGCGCCGCCTGCACGGTTCGGCACAGCCGGGGCACGTCGCCGCGATAGCCCATTGCCCCACCGACCAGCCAGGCCTGCGCCGAGGGCAGGCGATCCAGCGCCAGCAACCCGGCGCTGCGCAATGGCCGCAATGCCGGCGTCTTGCTGGCAGTCAGGCGTGCCAGCGTGTCGGAAAACGACAGGGTCCGGGAACGATCGGGCTGCCGGCGTCGTACGTATTCGTCGAGCAATGCGTCGGCGCCCGGATCGCCGGCACCGGCCGTGACCGCGTCTTCGATCAACTCCGCCAGCGTCAACGCGTCTCGCAATCCCAGGTTGAATCCCTGCGCACCGACCGGATGCAGGCTTTGCGCGGCGTTGCCGACCAGCACGGCACGCGATGCGACCAGCCGGGCCGCACGCACTCCCATGGCCGGGTAGGCACTGCGCCTGCCCACGCCAAGCAAGCGCCCGGCACGCCAGCCAAAGGCCTGCTGCAGGCGTGCCAGGTAGGCATCGTCATCCATGGCCTCGACAGCTTCGGCAGCCGCGCGCGCCACCCCGTGCACGACGCCGTAGTGTCCGTCTGGACGCGGGAGGAATGCGGTCGGCCCGCCATCACCGAAACGTTCGTACGCGGTGCCGTCGGGAGCATGCTGCGCGGCAACGCGGGCAACGAACAAGGTCTGCGCGTAGTCGTGTTGCGAGGCCTGGATACCCAGCGCCTGGCGCACGCCGCTGCGGGCACCATCGGCGGCGACCAGCAGGCGCGCAGACAGCACGCGTTCCTGGTCATCGTCCATGACCCGGACCGAGCGCGTCGCCGCATCCATGCCCGCCAGGCCGATGAACCGCGTTGGACGATATCGGGTGAGATGCGACAACTCGTCCAGGCGCGCCTCCAGGGCACGACCGAAATCGCGCGCCACGACGACTTGCCCGAAGGCGTCGCGTCCATGGTCGGCTGCCTGGAGCAGCACGCGGCCGAAGTCGCCCTCGCGGCTGACATGGATGCGTCGGATCGGCGCACCGGCAACCTGCAATTTCTGCAACACGCCCAGCGCAGCCAATGCGTTGACCGTCGCCTCGGCGAAACTCAGGTTGCGCTCGTCGAATACCGCCGGCAGCGTGCCGGCCGGGGTTGCCTCCACCAGCCCGACATCGACACCGATCCGGTCCAGCGCGATCGCCAGGCTGGCGCCGACCAGGCCGCCACCGACGATCAGCACGTCGTGGCAGCCGGCCTTGCGCGGCACGACGGCGGCCGCCGATTGCATGCCAGGTTTCGCGCTGGTGACTATGCTGGCTGGAGACATCGCTCGTGAAAGGCCACGGGTGGGTTGCGCTATGCTAACGGCTCCCGCGCCACTACCTGTCCATCGCCGATGAATCGTTCTGCACGCACCGCCACCATTGCCCCGGGCCCGCTGGTCCTGGCTGGCCTGATCGCCATCGCCGCGCTGACGCGCCTGCTGCCCCACCCGCCCAATTTCTCGCCGGTCGAGGCGATGGCCCTGTTCGGTGGCGCGTACTTCGCCTCGAAACGCTGGGCGGTGGTCGTACCGCTGTTGGCGATGTTCCTCGCTGACCTGGCGTTGGGCCTGCTGCGCGGCGGCGTCTATTGGGATTATTTCGCCAGCGCGGGCTTCCTGCTGGTCCATGCCTGCATCGCGGTCCTGGCCGTCATCGGCTATGGCCTGCGCGGCAAGGTGTCCGGCGGGCGCGTGCTCGGCTACTCGCTGGCCGGCTCGGCGCTGTTTTTCCTGGTCACCAACTTTGGTGCGTTCCTGTCAGACCCGACTTATCCCAAGACCGCGCTGGGCCTGATGGCGGCCTATACCGCCGGCATCCCGTTCTTCCAGTGGACCGTGCTGGGCACATTGTTCTATGCAGCCGTGTTGTTCGGCGGATTTGCACTGCTGCGCCGCCGCATCCCTGCACTGCACGCACAAACGGTCTGAGTGCACGGGCTGGATGGGCCGTTGCCCAGTCCAGCCAGCGATTGAATCCCGGCGCACCTGCCTTCTCCAATCACGAATCACGAATCACGAAACCCGGCTTCATGGGCAACCGTCTTTCCAAGATCTATACGCGTACCGGTGACGATGGCACCACCGGGCTTGGCGACGGCAGCCGAGTGGCGAAGGATTCGGCCCGCGTCAACGCCTACGGGACCGTCGACGAGGCCAACTCGACCATTGGGTTGCTACTGGCGGCGCAGGTCCCCGACGACATCCGCGAGTTGCTGACCACGATCCAGCACCAGTTGTTCGACCTGGGCGGCGAGCTGTGCATCCCCGGGCATGCCGCGATCTTCACCGCCGATATCGACCGCCTGGAACAGGCCGTCGACCACTACAACGCAGCGCTGCCACCGCTCAAGGAGTTCATCCTGCCAGGCGGCGGCGATGCGGCGGCGCGATGCCACCTGGCGCGCACGGTGACGCGACGGGCGGAACGCGAGGCGGTCACGCTTGCCCGGCACGATGCCGTCCGTCCGGAAGCAATCCGCTACCTCAACCGGCTGTCCGACCTTCTGTTCGTGGTGGCTCGCGTGCTGGCACGCGACAGCGGCCATGGAGAAGTCCTGTGGAAGCACGAACGGCGCAAGGGAACGGCGGCGGGCTGACTGCCTGACGGTGGCAGCGACCACATCGGGCCGTGCTGCGTGGCAGCAGGAGCCGGACCGCGCTGCAACAACCGCGGCATCTACCGCGATGCTATCGTCCTGCCCTGACTCCCAGCAGCAAGCTCCCGGCCCTTTGCTCGTCTACACCCACCCCGTCTGCCTGGCCCACGATACCGGCCCCGCGCATGCCGAGCGCCCGGCACGGCTGAGCGCGGTCACTGAAGCACTGCATGCCGCCTTCGGCGATCTGCTGCACTGGCGCGAGGCACCGGGCGCCAAACGCGGGGACCTGCTGCGCGTGCATACGCCCGGGCTGTTGCACGCCGTCCTTGACACCCAACCCACGCGACTGATCGCACTGGATGCGGACACCATGTTGTCGCCCGGCTCGGCCGAAGCCGCGTTGCGTGTGGCGGGTGCCGCGGTGTCCGCGGTCGACGCAGTGCTCGCAGGCCCCGACGTTCGTGCATTCTGTGCCGTGCGTCCACCCGGACACCACGCCACCGCCGACACGGCCATGGGGTTCTGCCTGTTCAACGGGGTGGCGGTCGCTGCCGCCCATGCGCTGGCCCATCATGGCCTGGCGCGGGTGGCGATTGCCGATTTCGACGTCCACCACGGCAACGGCACCCAGGCGATCTTCGAGCAGGAGCCGCGCGTTCAATACCTGAGTTCGCACCAGTTGCCGCTGTATCCCGGCAGCGGCCGCGCCGACGAGCGTGGCGCCGGCAACATCGTGAACATCCCGCTGCCTGCCGAGGCTGGCAGCGACACCTTCCGCGCCGCGTGGCGCACGCAGTTGCTGCCTGCCCTGGACGCGTTCCGGCCACAATTGTTGCTGGTATCGGCTGGCTTCGACGCACACTTGCGCGACCCGCTGGCACAACTGCGCCTGCAGGCAGACGACTACGCCTGGTTGACCCATGCACTGGTCGACATGGCAGATCGCCACGCCGGCGGTCGCCTGGTGTCCATCCTCGAGGGCGGCTACGACCTGCAGGCGTTGCGCGAGTGCAGCGTGGCGCACGTGGGTGCATTGGCCGGCGCTTCTTCGTCCAGGGCCGCGTCCTGAACATCCACCATTGACGCGCAACACGCACTCGCCAGCCGGGCATGCCAGCCTGAAGGATCCGTCCCGGCAGGCGGCCCGGCGGGAAATCGCAACGCGCACCATTGAGTCGACCTTGCCTGAAACGAGCGTCTGCAGCGAACGTGGCTCTCGTTCAGCGCGTGTTGCCTGCGATCCATCATCCCTGGTGGCGACTGTCCGCTCCTTGGCGCCCACCGCATTGCCGCAACACATGGGATGCGGCAAGCTAGCGGCCACTTCGCCCGACGGACGCCACGTGCGTACAGCCTTCCGCCTGCTGCCCCTGCCACTGTGCATCGCCGTTTCCCTGGCCGCGCAAGCGGACGAACGCCCTCAGGACTGGCGCCTGTGCCCGCTCCAGGATGCCGTCCCCGCATTCAGCGATGCACAGGCGCCCATCGGCGCCCCGCAGGACAGGGCCAGCCAGGCCACTGAAATCGGCGGCGACCATCTTGGCGGCACCGCAGACAACCCGGAATTCGAGGGCAACGTTGCCCTGCGGCGTGGCGACCAGTTCCTGGGCACGCGCAAGCTGATTTACGACAAGCAGGCCAGCACCTACCTGGCCGAGGGCGACGTGCGCTACCAGGACTCCGGGATGCGCATGGTGGCCGACAGCGCACAGGGCAACCAGGAGACCGACACCCACGACATCAAGCACGTCAAGTACCAGCTGATGTCACGCCGTGGCAACGGCGGGGCCGAACGGATCGAAATGCACGGCGCCGAAGGCGCGCTGTTCGGCGCCACTTATTCGACCTGCCCGCCGGACGACCGCAGCTGGGAGCTGCGCGCCCAGCGTATCGACGTCAACACCGACAGTGGGACGGGCGTCGCCCACAACGCCGTGTTGCACATCGGCAAGGTCCCGGTGCTGTACGTCCCCTGGTTCCCGTTCCCGATCGACAACCGCCGCCGCAGCGGCCTGCTTTATCCGAGCATTGGCCTGTCCGGCCGCAACGGTTTCGACTACCGCCAGCCGTATTACCTGAACCTGGCGCCCAACTACGACCTGACATTGGTTCCGCGCCTGATGACCCAGCGCGGATTCCAGTTCGGCGGTGAATTCCGCTACCTCACGGACACCGGACGCGGGACCTTCGATTTCGAATACCTGCCATCGGACAAACTCACCGATCGCGAGCGCGAGGAAGAGACTGCCGAATTCCTTGCCCGCGGATACTCGCTCGACAATCGACGTGGCCAGGACCGCAGCCGGTTCAGCTTCACCGGACGGCAGAAGCTGTTCTCCGACTGGGAGGCGCGCGCCAACCTCAACTGGATCAGCGACCCGCGCTACCTGGAGGATTTCAGCAACAACCTCAACGGGCAAACCCCATTTTCACTCAACAGCTCCATCGGCATCTATGGCCAGGGCGCCTACTGGAATGCCGGGCTCGCGGCCGATCACTATGAGCTGGCTGACTACACGCTGACCAAGGGCATCCTGCCCCACGACCGCTTGCCGCGCGCCTGGTTGAACTGGGAACAACCCTTCGGCCGCTGGCTGACCGCAGGCCTCGACGCCGAGGCGGTCCGGTTCCACCACCCGTCCAGGCCCGGCGGCAGCCGCGTGGATTTCAAGCCCTACGTGAGCATGCCGCTGACCGGTGCCAGCTGGTTCGTCACCCCGACCGTGGCCTGGCGCTACACCGGCTACAGGCTCGACGATGCGCTGGCGACATCCGGCAACGACACGCCCAGCCGCAACTTGCCCATCGCATCGCTGGATGCGGGGCTGTTCTTCGACCGCGAAACCAGCATCGGCGGCCAAAGCTACCTGCAGACTTTGGAGCCGCGCCTGTTCTACCTGCGCGTGCCCTATCGCGACCAGAGCGCGCTGCCGTTGTTCGACACCCGGCCGCTCACGTTCAGCTGGGGCCAGCTGTTCCGTGACAACCGTTATACGGGCGCCGACCGCCAGACCGATGCCAACCAGCTGACCCTGGCCGTGTCCACGCGCCTGCTGCGGCAATCCGATGGCCGCGAAAAACTCACGGCGAGCATCGGCCAGATCCGCTACTTCGACGACTCCCGCGTCACGGTCCCGGGGGAGACCCCGGTCGAGCGCGGCAAGTCTGCCTGGATCGCGGATACGACGTACGCTGTCAACGATCGCTGGAGCATCGGCGCGTCCTACCAGTGGGACCCCAAGTTCAGGCGCAAGGACCTGGCCAGCTTCCGCACGCGCTACCTGATCGGCGACACCGGCATCGTCAACCTGGGCTACCGGTACCGCCGCGATTTGCTGGAGCAGGCGGACCTGTCGTTCCTGTATCCACTCAGCCCCGCGTGGAGCGTCGTGGGCCGGTATTACTACTCGATCAAGGACCGCCAGTTGCTGGAGGGCATCGCCGGCTTGCAGTGGGAAAGCTGCTGCATGGCGGTGCGCCTGGTCGGCCGTCGCTACGTACGAAACCGGCAAGGTGAACTCAATAACGGGATCAAGCTGGAGATTGAACTCAAGGGCCTGGGTTCAGCCGGCCCGGACACGGAGAGCCGCCTGCGTCGTGCTATCCTCGGCTACTACCGCGAGGACCTCTACCTCGTGCCTCCGTCGGATGTCAGCGACAACGGCAGCGACGACGATGTCAACCCCCTCGACTTGATGCCATGACCAAACTGACCGCCTGCCTGCTGTTGGCCAGCCTGACGGCTGTGTCCGCCGTCCTACCAGTGGCTCCGGCTGCCGCCCAGCAGGCTGAGGCCGTGCCAGCGGCAACCGCACGAGCCCCAGCGACCCCGGCTTCGTCCACTCAGGTCCAGCCACTGGACAAGATCGTCGCCGTCGTCGACGAAGACGTGATCCTGCAAAGCGAGCTCGATCGCGCCGTGTCCAACATCCTCTCGCGGTACGCCGACCGCGCGGATCAATTGCCACCCCGCCCCGTCCTGGAAAGGCAGGTGCTCGAGCGCCTGGTGCTGTCCAAGCTGCAGGTGAGCCGTGCCGAGGGCAGCGGCATCAATGTCAGCGACGAGCAGGTCGACGAGGCCGTGGCCGGCATCGCCAAGCAGAACAACGTCACGCCCGAGCAGATGGGCGCGCAGCTTGCAGACGACGGGATGACGATCGCGGACCTGCGCAGCTCGATCCGTGACGAACTCGCCATCCAGCAGCTCAAGCAGAGTTTCGCGCGCAGCCGGATCAGCGTCAGCGAGGGCGAGGTCGACGCGGCACTGGCCTCGGAGGCCAGCACCACCCAATACCACCTCGCCCACATCCTGGTGGGCCTGCCCGAAGGCGCGACTGCCGACCAGATCGCGGTCGGACAGCAGAAGATCGACAGCATCAAGGCCCAGCTCGACCAGGGCAAGATCGACTTTGCCGCTGCCGCGGTGCGTTATTCGGACAGCCCCAATGCGCTGGAAGGCGGCGACCTGGGCTGGCGTGAGCTCAGCCAGGTCCCGCCGACCTTTGCCCAGGCCATCCAGACGCTGCCGGCAGGCCAGTATTTTGGTCCGATCCGCGGACCCAGCGGTTTCCAGCTGATCCAGGTGTTGGGATCCCGCGATGCCAGCGCGGCTGCTGGTGGCACCATCACCCAGTTCCGGGCGCGCCATATCCTGATCGCCGCCGCCGATGGCCAGGACGATGCCGCCGCCCGGGCCAGGATCGCAACCCTGCGCGCGCGGATCGCCGGCGGTGCCGACTTCGCCACCGTGGCCAGGGAAAACTCGGAAGACGAGGCCACCGCCAAGGACGGAGGCGAGCTGGGCTGGTTTGCACAGGATGCCTATGGGGTCGACTTCGGCGCCCAGGTCGCGGCGTTGCAGGATGGCCAGGTCTCCGAGCCCTTCCATACCCAGGCTGGCTGGCACATCGTCGAGCGCGAGGGCAGCCGCCAGATCAGCGCCGCCGACGACACCCGACGCCAGCAGGTGCGTGAAAGCATCGGCCAGCGCAAGCTCGAGGAGCAGTGGGAGCGGTTCCTGCGCGAGATGCGCGGCGAAGCCTATGTCGACATCCGCCTGCCGCCGTTGCAGGTTGGCCAGGCCGCCCCCGCCACGCAGCCGGCGGCACCCGCAGACGGCAACTGAGATGCGTCGCCCCCGGCTGGCGCTGGTCCCGGGTGAGCCGGCCGGCGTCGGTCCGGAATTATGCGTGCGCGCTGCCCAGCAGGCCTGGGCGTCGGACCTGGTTGCCTACGCCGACCCGGATTGCCTGCGACGTGCAGCGAAGGCCTTGTCGTTACCCATCGACTTCGCAGCCGCCGATGCGCCCGCGACGCCGGGCGTGCTGCCCCTGGTCGACATACGCAATCCCGCCAGGACCGACTTTGGCACGCCCTCCCCGGCCAATGCCGGCAGCGTGATCGAATGCCTGGAGCGTGCCGCCACCGCCTGCTTGCGCGGCGAGCTGGATGGCCTGGTCACGGGCCCGGTACACAAGGCCGCGATCAACGCAGGCGGCATCGCCTACAGCGGCACGACCGGGCTGCTGGCACGACAGGCCGGCTGCGACGTGGTGATGATGCTGGCCAACGACCTCATGCGGGTCGCACTGGCCACGATCCACCTGCCCTTGCGCGCCGTCCCCGACGCCATCGACGGCGAAGGCCTGCAACGAACGCTGCGGATCGTCGACCACGCCTTGCGCTACGACTTCGGCATCGATGCCCCGCGCATCGCGGTGCTTGGACTCAATCCGCACGCGGGCGAGGACGGCCACCTGGGTCGCGAGGAGCTCGACGTCGTTATCCCGGCGATGGATGCGTTGCGCGGTGCCGGCATGGAACTGATTGGCCCCCTGCCGGCCGATACCGCTTTCCTGCCCGCCAGGTTGACCGGGTTCGACGCGGTGCTGGCGATGTACCACGACCAGGGGCTGCCGGTGCTCAAGTACAGCGGGTTCGAGCGCGCGGTCAACCTCACCCTGGGGCTGCCTTATCCGCGCGTCGCCGTCGACCATGGCACTGCACTGGACCTGGCGGGGAGCGGCCGTGCCGATCCGTCGAGCCTGTTCGCCGCCATCGAGACCTGCACGGCGCTGGCGATCGGACGACTGCAGCGGCCGTCACGGACATGACCGGTCGCAGACCGTCGGTACCCCGTCAGCCCGGCCATGGCAAACCCACCCACGACGCCGCAGGCTTCCGCACGGACGCCAAGAAGCGCCTGGGCCAGAACTTCCTGCACGACCGCGGGGTCATCGACGCAATCGTGCTCGCGATCGACCCACGGCCCGGCGACCATCTTGTCGAGATCGGCCCCGGCCAGGGTGCCCTGACCCTGCCGTTGCTCGACCGGCATGGCGCCCTGACCGCCATCGAGTTCGACCGCGACCTGCTTGAGCCGCTGAGGGCGACTGCCCGGAGCCATGGTGAGCTGTCGCTGGTCAATGCCGATGTCCTGAAGGTCGACTTCACCGCGCTCGCCAATGGCAGGCCGCTGCGCCTGGTTGGCAACCTGCCCTACAACCTGTCCTCGCCGATCCTGTTCCACGCGCTCGAACATGCCCGCGCGGTGGTCGACATGCACTTCATGCTGCAGAAGGAGGTTGTCGAACGCATGGCTGCGGCACCTGGCAGCAAGGTGTACGGCCGGCTGAGCGTGATGCTGCAGGCGTTTTGCAGCGTGACGCCATTGCTGCAGGTACCGCCCGGCGCCTTCCAGCCCGCACCGAAAGTCGATTCGGCGGTGGTCAGGCTGGTCCCGCACGCGCCCGAAACCATTGGCATCACGGAGCCCGCGCGGTTCGCACACGTCGTACGCGCGGCCTTCGGCCAACGGCGCAAGACCCTGCGCAATGCATTGTCCGGCGTCGCCGACGTGGGCGACATCGAATCGGCGGGCCTTCGCCCGGACATGCGCGCCGAACAGGTTCCAGTCGACGCTTTCATCCGGCTGGCCAACCGATTGGACAGCGCCTGAGCAGCGTGCCCGGGACGCCATGCACGTCGCCGTCACGGCGCTTGCGGCACGGCCTCTCTGTCACGGTATTCACGCGGCGCGCTTACACTGTCCCCATGAATGATCGCAGCAAGCAAGCCGACAAGGACGATGTCGCATCCACCGACTACGCGCTGGAGATCGAAGTCGCCACCTGCTACCTCGACGACCAGTCCGAGCCCGACCAGGATCGTTACGTCTTTGCCTACACCATCCACATGCGCAACAACGGCAGGATCCCCGCGCAGCTGCTCACCCGCCGCTGGACCATCACCGATGCCAACGGGAAGGTCCGCGAGGTCACCGGGGAAGGCGTGATCGGCGAACAACCCTGGCTGCGCCCGGGCGACGACTTCACCTATACCTCCGGCGCGGTGCTCGAGACCCACCTGGGCACGATGCAGGGCAGCTACGCCATGCTCGCCGATGACGGCACCCGCTTCGAAGCCGCCATCCCGGCCTTCACGCTGGCCGTGCCGCGCACGCTGCATTGATCATGACCGGCCATCCCCCAGGTCGATCCATGCGCATCGAAATGGTTGACAGGACATGAGCGTCTGGGCCATCGGCGACCTGCAAGGCTGCCACGACGTACTGCAGCGCCTGCTCGAACGGATCCGCTTCGACCCTGCAGCCGACACCCTCTGGTTTTGCGGCGATCTGGTCAACCGTGGCGGCGAATCGCTTGAAACCCTGCGACTGGTGTATTCGCTGCGCGCCTGCAGCGTCGCCGTGCTGGGCAACCACGATCTGTCACTGCTGGCCATCGGCGAACGCCACGTCGACGAACAGCGCAGGGTCAATCCCGACCTGCAGCGCGTCCTGTTTGCCGATGATGCCCCGATCCTGTTGGCCTGGCTGCGCAAGCAGCCCCTCGTGCACGTGGATCGCACGCTGGGCTGGATGATGGTGCATGCCGGCCTGGCGCCGCAGTGGACCACCACGCTTGCCGAGAAGCACGCCCGCGAAATCCAGCTCAAGCTCTGCGGCGACGGCTATCGAAAGCTGCTGAAGAACATGTATGGAGACAAGCCTGCCTGGTCGCCACGACTGACCGGCACCGAGCGAGACCGCGCCATCATCAACACCTTCACGCGCATGCGCTATTGCTCGCCGCGCGGACGGATCGCGTTCGAGGAAAAAGGCGTGCCCGGCACGCAGCAGCCCGGCTTGTATCCCTGGTTCGCCGTACCCGGGCGTGCCGAGCGCGACCTGAAGATCGTCTGCGGCCACTGGTCGACGCTGGGATTGTTCATTGGCTTCGGTGTGCACGCCATCGATACCGGCGCAGTCTGGGGCGGCAAGCTCACCGCCCTGCAGCTGGATACGGACGAGATCAGGGTCGTGCAAGTGCCCGGCCGCGATGTGCCGCCGCAGCCGCCCAGTGCACGGCCGCGGCCGCGCAGCCGTCGCGGCCGCCGACCGCGTGCCACCCCGCGAGACGGCGCCGCACCTACGCAAGCCTGACGCTGCGCCGGCCGCATGGTCGGCAACGCGCAGCGAGCTTACCGGGGCAAAAGCGACGTGTCCGCCCTGCGGTTAGCCCTGGATGGGTTGCATCCCGGCGCGGGGAGCACGGCGCGCATAGTCGACGAACTCGAACGCATAGGCGTGTTTCGTGTCAGCAGGGCGGGCATCGCGTTCCAGTACTTGCCACCGGTCGGCAGCGAAACGCGGAAAGAACGCATCCGCCCCCTCGACCCGGGCATCGACCCAGGTCAGGTACATGCGCGTAGCCAATGGCAGGCACGATGCGTACACTTGCGCGCCCCCGATGATGCACAGCTCAGGCTCCGCATCCGAATCGGCGATGGCACGCGCATCATCGAGCGACGACACGGCCTCCATGCCTTCGAATGGCACCTGCCCGCTGCGCGTCAGCACCAGGTTGCGTCGTCCCGGCAGCGCGCGACCCAGTGACTCAGCAGTCTTGCGGCCCATGAGCAGCGGCTTGCCCAGGGTCAGCGCCTTGAAGCGTTTCAAGTCATCCGGCAGCCGCCAGGGCAGTGCATTACCTTTACCGATGGCATGGTTGCGGTCGAGCGCTGCGATCAGGATCAACTCAGTCATCGTCCGATGTCCTCACGCATGCACGTTGGCCAGGGAAACGGTTACTCCCACCACCGCGGTGATCCGCGTCAAACGCATGGCTGCCGATCGCGTGACTTCCATCCGTCCCCAAGACCAGACCGCCGTCGGCGCGCGTGCCGGACCGCACAGCGACGTGCCACCGCACTGTGGGCCAATGCAACGCTGGATCTCAACGCGCGTCGGCAGGTGCCGCCTGCAGCTTTTGTAGTCGCTCCGCCTCGGCCTTGATCGCTTCCTGCAACTCCGGAACATGGCCCTGTATGGTTTGCTGTCCCAGCTGGGCACCTTTCCCCATGAGCATCGGGAGTTTGGCCAGTAGTTTCTTCCCGGTCGGCGTCGCGTAAAACGCCGCGGTTTCCGCAAGCTCACTGGCGCTGAACTCGGCAGCATAGATATCGACCAGCTGGGGCTTCAAGGCCGCATAGCTCATGTACTTGGAAAAGAAAGTGTGCATTACGGCCCGGTAGGGCGCCATTTCCGGATTGGCCTGTATTTGCGCGTCCAGCGACACATCGATCGAGCTGTCCAGCATGCCGGCCATATCCATGGCATCCAGCAATCGGGCAGCTTCGACCTTGGATGCCTCTTGTGCGCATGCGGCGCTGCTGAAGCAAAGCACCAAGGCAAACACCAAACATCTTGTATAGCGCATACATCCCCCATCAAGACCGGTTACTTCAATTGCCTCGTCCAGCCGGGCCGGGCCGGGCCGCATTTCGATGATACCGACAACCCATGCAAACACCGAGGTTGCGAAAGCGCTCGACCTGTTTGAACCGCGACCCGCTCACTGGCCGACAGGCGGCTCCCATAATTCGATCTTGTTGCCCTCCGGGTCGATGACCCAGCCAAACTTGCCATGCTCTGATGTTTCCGTGCGGTCTTCCACGTTGCAGCCCTCGGTCCTGAGCGCCGTAAGCAATGCATCCAGGTCAGCAACGCGAAAATTAACCATGAAGCTGGCTGTTCCGGGCTCCAGATAGGTCGTATCGCTCTTGAACGCACTCCAGATGGTCGTGCCCTTCTCGCTTCCCGGACCGCCCCATTCGAAGACCGCGCCACCCCACTCACTGACATCCAGTCCCAGGTGATCCCTGTACCAGGCACCGAGTGCTCCTGGATCTTTTGACTTGAAGAAGATTCCGCCGATCCCTGTCACACGCTTCATTGAACCCTCCGGTCGAAATAGCCACGTGTCGTGGCCAGATGGTGGAATCAAGCCAAATGACGCGGCTGTTGACCACCCGTCTGCGCGCCTCGCTTACACGGCCACCGGGGCCTTGATTGCAGGCAGTGGGTCATAGCCCTCGATCGCGATGTCATCGTAGGTAAACGCAAAAATGTCATGCACGTCCTGGTTCAGTACCAAGCGCGGCAATGCACGTGGCGTGCGCGAGAGCTGTTCGCGCGCCTGGTCGAAATGATTGGAATACAGGTGTGCGTCACCCAGTGTATGCACGAAGTCGCCGACGCCCAGCCCGCAGGCCTGCGCGACCATGTGGGTAAGCAGTGCGTAGCTGGCGATGTTGAATGGCACGCCCAGGAAAATGTCGCCGCTGCGCTGGTAGAGCTGGCAGCTCAACCTGCCATCGACCACGTAGAACTGGAACAGCGTGTGGCACGGCATCAATGCCATGGCAGGGAGTTCGGCCACGTTCCAGGCCGAGACGATCAGGCGGCGCGAATCGGGGTTGCGCTTGATCTCGTCGACGACCCACTGGATCTGGTCGATCTCGCCACCGTCGGCCGACGGCCAGTGCCGCCATTGCTTGCCGTACACCGGGCCCAGCTCGCCGTTGTCGTCGGCCCACTCGTCCCAGATCGAAACCTTGTTGTCCTTGAGGTAGGCGACGTTGGTGTCGCCCTTCAGGAACCACAGCAGCTCATGCACGATGGATCGCAGGTGCAGCTTCTTGGTGGTGACCAACGGAAAGCCTTCGCTGAGGTCGAAGCGCATTTGCCAGCCAAACACGCTGCGTGTGCCGGTGCCGGTGCGATCGGATTTCACGGCGCCGTGCTCGAGTACGTGTCGTAGCAAGTCCAGGTATTGCTTCATGCATGCCTACGGTGGATTGTCATGGTCAATACCGCTCCTGTCATTTTGAACGTCGAGCTCCTGTCATCCTCGACTTGCAACCTTCTCACCCTTGACACGCAACCCTCTCACTCTCGACACGCAACCCTCTAACTCTCGACACGCGACCCTTGCCATCGCCGGCACGCAACCCCTGTCATCCTCGACAAGAAACCCTCGACCCACAACCCCTGTCATCCTGAGCAAAGCGAAGGATCTGTTGTCGCCCTGGCAGTTTCAACGTGGCGCACGCAGTCGCGATCAGACGCTCCGCAACCAACGATCCCACTGCCGTCATTCCTGCAAATAACAGCAGGTCCTTCACTGCGCCCCGGGGTGACCCTTCGGGAAGTACGCATTCCCCCAAGGCTACTTTGTTGCCTGGTCCTTGGCAGGCAGTACGACCCGTGGCTGCAACGTCGGTGCACGACGCGACAGCCACAACCACCACAGCCCCGCGGCGATCAGCGGCAAACTCAATACCTGGCCCATCGTCAACCAGCCAAAGGCAAGGTAGCCCAGCTGCGCATCGGGCACGCGCACGAACTCCACGACGAAACGGAAGATGCCATACAGCAGCGCAAACAAACCGGCGACCGCATAGCGCGGTCGTGGCTTGCGCGAGTACCACCATACCGCCACGAACAGCACCAGTCCTTCCAGCAGCGCCTGGTACAGCGGCGAGGGGTGGCGGGCATAACGGTCCAGGGCGCCGCTGGCCAATTGCGCCTGCAACTGCGACTGGCCCAGGCGTGTCAATGCCGGCTCGGCATGGGGAAAGACCACGCCCCAGCCCGCGTCGGTGTACTTGCCCCACAGCTCGCCATTGATGAAGTTGCCCAGGCGCCCGAATCCCAGCCCCGGCGCCACGATCGGCGCGACGAAATCAATCGTGTCCATCAGGTGCAAACCACGCCGCCGCGACCACAGCCAGGTCGCCACGACCACGCCCAGCAGGCCGCCGTGGAAGCTCATGCCGCCTTGCCAGATCTTGAAGATCTGCATGGGGTGCGCAAGGTAGACATCCAGGTCGTAGAACAGGATGTAGCCCAGCCGTCCACCCAGGATCACCCCCAGCATGCCGTAGAACATCAGGTCGCCGAAGCCGGCTTCGTCGACGCCGGGAAGGCGCCCGGCGCGGATCCGGCGACGCCCCAACCACCAGGCGACGCCAAAGCCGAGCAGGTACATGATCCCGTACCAGTGCACGGCAGGATGGAAATCGACCCCGAAAAGACTGAATCCGGGAAAGGAGAAGGCAATCGGATCGATCTGGTGCAGGTAAGGGGTCACGAGGAGATCCGTGTCGATGGAAGTCATATTGTGCCGGATGCAGCCAATCCGGTCTTACCCGTAGACATGCGGCGTGTCCGGTAGTTCGTTGATGTCGTCGTCGCCGGGCCGCCGCGGGAAGTGGGAGGCGAGCAGGTCGCTGATCGTCGAAATGCCCTCCTGCGCCGCGGCTTCGACGTCATCGGCGCGCAAACGCCCTTCCATCAACGCGCAGACACCGCGCCATTGCGCTGCGCTCACGAGCCCCTCCAGGCCACGATCGGCGACGATTTCGATCCGCCGATCGGCCAGCAGCAGGTATACGAGCACACCGTTGTTGCCGGCGGTATCCCAGACCTGCAGCTGCGCGAAGACCGCATGCGCCCGCGTACGTGCATCCTGCCCGGCCAGCACGGCGCGAAGCGGCAATGCCGACTCCACTGCGAAACAGATCTCGCCACGGTGACGCGATTCGCCGCGTGCAACCGTTGCAGCGATGCGCTCGAGCACGGCGGGGGGATAGCGCGATGCCACCGCAGGCGCGGTCAGGTGCCTTGCCAGTCGTGAAAGCATCACCAGCTCCCCGAGGCGCCGCCGCCCCCGCTCATACCACCACCGCCAGACCAGCCTCCCCCGCCACCGGCGCCGCCGCCACCCATGCCACCACCCCAGCCGCCACCGCCAAAGCCGCCCCAGCCACCACGTCGCGCATACCTGCCCGGCTGCGCGCTCGCCATCCCCAGCAACAGACCGATCATCGCGCCGATACCGCCCACCCACAGCGCGTGGGCAAGCAGCCACGCCACGCCCCCGCACGCCACCGCACCCAGCAGGCCGCGAAGCAGTTTGGGGACGCCACCGAACATCGACCGGGCCAGCTGGGCGACCACGAATGCCGCGACCAGGGCAAACATCCAATTGCCGCCCCGCGGCTTGCCCGGCGCACGCGTCTGGGTCATCGGCGCAGGCAGGGACTCGCCGTCGACCAGTCTGACCAGTACGGCGGTGGCGTCGACCAGGCCGCCACCAAAGTCACCTGCACGGAATTTCGGCACCAGGTATTCCTGGATCACGCGTTCGGCAGTCGCGTCGGGGATCGCGCCCTCCAGTCCGTAGCCGGTCTGGATGCGCGCACGTCGATCGTCCTTGGCCACCACGACCAGGACCCCGTCGCCGACGTCGCTTCTTCCAAGCTTCCACTGGTCGTACACGCGCTGGCTGTATGCGGCGATGTCTTCGGGCTGCGTGGTCGCCACCATCAGGACCTGCAGCTGGCTGCCCTTGCGCTGCTGCAACGCCAGGGCCTGCGCCTCCAGCGCCTGCCTGGTCGCGGCATCCAGGGTGCCGGTCGTGTCCACCACCGGCGAACCCAGCGCGGGAACCGGGGCCAGTTGCTGCGCCTGGGCCGGGGCACATCCCGGCAACAGCATGAACAGCACCAGGCAAATCGCCAGTCGCATGGCATTCGGGCATGCGCGCGCGAGGGTCATTGCGTCAGCACCAGGACGGCGTCGAAGCGATCACCCGCCCGTGGGTGCCGGTGCCGCGTGCGGCGGCGTCACGACCTGCCCTGGCGGCGCCGGCTCCACGGCAGGCTGCCCGAAATCGACTGCCGGCGGCTGCTGGATCTGCTGCACGTTTTCCACCGTGAAATTGGGCTTGGTCTTGTAGCCAAATACCATCGCGGTCAGGTTGGTTGGGAAGCTACGGATGTAGGTGTTGTAGTCCTGCACGGCCTGGATGTAACGCTGCCTCTCGACCGTGATCCGGTTTTCGGTGCCTTCCAGTTGTGCCTGCAGTTGCAGGAAGTTCTGGTTGGCCTTGAGGTCGGGATAGTTTTCGCTGACCACCAGCAAGCGACCGATGGCGCTCTGCAGCTGTCCCTGGGCCTGCTGGAACTGTGCCAGCGACGCTGGGTCACCCGCATCGACGTTGATGCTGCCCACCCGGGCGCGCGCCTGCGTCACCTCGGTCAACACCCGCTCCTCGTGCCCCGCATAGCCCTTGACGGTGGCGACCAGGTTGGGCACCAGGTCGGCCCGGCGCTTGTAGACGTTCAGCACCTGCGACCAGGCGGCGTTGACCGCTTCGTCCTTCTGCTGGATCTGGTTGTAGCCGCAGCCACCGAGCATGGCGGCAGACACGAAAAGCAACAGCAAACGCAGGACCGGGACTCGCATGGCTCTACTCCTTGAAGGGACGGCGCATTGCAGCACTGCGCAGGTGAAGGCACCTGCCATGGCGGGCTCAATCGTGGCGGCTGGTCGCATCGGCCCGGCGCTTGGCCCACAGGTTGAGGATTTCGACCGCGGCGGAGAAGCCCATCGAGGTATAGATGAAGGCACGCTGGACGTGGATCCCCAGGCCTTCCAGTACCAGGTAGGCGCCGATCAGGACGATGAAGGCCAGGGCCAGCATCTTGACCGTCGGATTTGCATCGATGAAGCGGCCCAGCGGCGCCGCCGCCAGCAGCATCACCGCCACGGCCAGCAGGATCGCCGCGACCATGACCGGTACGTACTGCTCGGCCATGCCGACCGCGGCGATCACCGAGTCCAGCGAGAACACGATGTCGATGATCGCGATCTGCGCGATGACCGCGGCGAAGGAATTGGCCGGACGGGTATGGACGTCCTCCGACTCGTCCTCGCCAGCGACCTGGTCGCGGATCTCCATGATCCCCTTGAACACCAGGAAGATGCCACCCAGCAGCAGCACCAGGTCACGGATCGAAAATCCGCGCCCGAACACGCTGAAGATCTCGTCCTTCATGTGCGCCAGGTACGCCAGCGTCAGCAGCAGGGCAATGCGGGTGAAGCAGGCAGCCGCGATGCCGAACTTGCGTGCGCGCTCACGGCGCTCGGGGGGCAGTTTGCTGACCGCGATCGAGATGAAGACCAGGTTGTCGATGCCCAGCACGATCTCGATCGTGCTCAGCGTGGCCAGCAGGATCCACGTCTGCGGGTCGGAAAGCATGGCAAGGCTCATGGGGCAGGACTCATCGGGCAACACTCGGTAGGCGACACGTGCTGGCCGCACGCGTTGACAGGTCATGGGGAAGGTGGTGCATCGAGCCAGGCATCACGGCGCTGCCTGCAGTAAACGCGGAACCAGGATCAGTCCCCAGACCAGCAGCACGTTCATCATCATCACGAACACGGCCGCCGAACCCATGTCCTTGGCCCGGCCGGCCAGCTCGTGGTGTTCGTCGCCATAGCGCTCGATCACCGCCTCGATCGCCGAGTTGAGCAGTTCGGTCGCCAACACCATCAGGCAGCTGCCCACCAGCAGGACCTGCTCCACCGGCGTGCGTCCCAGCCACAGGCCCAGCGGCACCACGATCAGCGACAGGTACACCTCGAGCCGGAACGAGGATTCGTGGAGCCAGGCGGCGCGCAGGCCCTGCAGCGACCACTTGGTGGCCAGCAGGATCCGACCAGGGCGCCTGGGCAGGTGGCCGAATTCATCGGCCACCTCAGCCCACCGGCTGGGCCGCGAGGGCGCGCACGACGGCGTCCGGCCCACCCGGCAAGCGAGGTTTCAGGGAAGTCTTCAGGGAGGTCGTCATGGAGCTGCGGCACCTGGTTGGAAGCGGCCATCGAAGCCGCGCACTGCCGCCGATTTTGCCACATGCCCCCCACCGAAGGCATGCGCAGGATGCACACACCATGACTTTCGGCAGGGGGGTGCATCCCGAGGGCGTGGTATCCGTACAGGTTGCCGCCCCCCGGGGCACGCCAGGAAGCCGCATGAATACCACCGCGACACGAGCCAGCCAGTCCAAGTCGTTCTCCACCGTGTTCCTGATCGAGATGTGGGAGCGCTTTGGCTATTACGGCATGCAGGCGCTGATCGTCTATTACATGGTCCAGAAACTGGGCTTCCCCGACGAGCGGGCCACCCTGGTCTGGGGCGCGGCCGCTGCACTGATCTACGTGGCGCCAGCCATTGGCGGCTGGATTGGCGATCAGGTCCTGGGCACGCGACGCACCATGCTGCTCGGCGCGGTGATCCTGGCCGCCGGGTATGCGCTCATGGTCGTGCCCGGACAGAGCACGTGGTTCCTGTTCTGCTCACTGGGCGTGATCGTCGTCGGCAACGGCCTGTTCAAGGCCAACGCCGGCAACCTGGTGCGCAAGATCTACGAGGGTGACGATTCGCGGATCGACAGCGCGTTCACGATCTACTACATGGCCGTCAACCTGGGCGCGATGATCTCGCAGCTGCTGACCCCCGTGCTCAAGGACTATTTCAACGCGCACTACGGCAATGGCATGGGCTGGCATATCGCCTTTGGCGTCTGTGCCATCGGCCTGGTTTTCGGCCTGCTCAACTATGCGGTGATGCGCCAGTCGATGGCACATATCGGATCCGGGCCCGACGAGCGCCCGCTGGACGTGGGCAAGCTGTTGATGGTGCTGGTTGGCGGCGCCGCCACGGTATTCGCCTCGGCCTACATCCTGGACAACCAGGGCGTGGCACGCGCCTTCGTCTACATCGCCGGCGTGGTCGTGCTGGGCATCTTCGCCTACCTGATCTCGATCGGAAAACCCAGCGAGCGTGCCGGGCTGATCGCCGCACTGGTGCTGGTGGTGCAGACGATGTTCTATTTCATCTTCTACCAGCAGATGTCGACTTCGCTCAACCTGTTTGCGTTGCGCAACGTCGATCCATCCTTCAACGTTTTCGGCGCCCACTTGTGGGACTGGTCGCCTGCGCAGTTCCAGGCGTTCAATCCGATCTGGATCTTCATCCTCAGCCCGGTGCTGGCCTGGTGGTACACCGCGGCCGGCAAGCGCGGCAAGGACATCTCGATCGCGGCGAAGTTCGCCGTGGGTTTCGCGATCGTCGCGCTGGGCTTCTTCATCTACGGCGCGTCCGGACACTTCGCCGGGCCGGACGGCAAGGTGTCGTCCTGGTTGATGGTCTGGGGCTACGGCGCCATCTCGCTGGGCGAGCTGCTGGTGAGCGGCCTGGGCCTGGCGATGATCGCGCGTTACGTGCCGGCCAGCATGGGCGGCTTCATGATGGGTGCGTACTTCGTCGCTTCGGGCGTGTCGCAGTACCTGGGCGGCGTGGTGGCATCGTACGCCAGCGTGTCCAGCGACCTGACCACCAACCCGGTGGCCAGCCTGCCGATCTACACCGCCCTGTTCAACAAGCTTGGCATCGCGGCGCTGGTATGCACGCTGATCGCATTCGCGGTGCTGCCTCTGATGAAGCGCCTGTCCGACACCCACAGCAGCAACGTCTCGCCGGCCTCGGTGCCGGAAGCCGGTGCGGGCATGCCGACGGCTGCGTCGGAGGAATAACGCAGGTTGATGGATCGGAAACGGGGCCTTCGGGCCCCGTTTTTGTTTGGGTGCCGCAACGCGCTCTTTTGTAGGAGCGGCTTCAGCCGCGAGCTCTTGATCCTGCTTTTTCTGTTGCTCTTCGTAGAAGCGACGCAAGTCGACAAGTACTCCCCGAACTCGCTGTCGCGACTTACGTCGCTCCTACAAAAAGGCAAAGCAAACATCCAAAAGACAAGGTCAAGAGCTCGCGGCTGAAGCCGCTCCTACAAGGGCAACTCGTCGTGAGTGGGACGTCAATCGACATCCTTGAAAACCGCAGTACCACGCGACCCATCCGGCTTGATCCAACCGCGGTACATCCCCGAGGTGTTGAATGGCATCGCGATATTGCCGTCGGCATCCAGTGCGATCGCACCCCCATCGCCGCCTGCCTCGGGCACGACTTTATTGATCACTTCGTCCGCCGCCTTGGCCAGCGAATCGCCGCGATAGGCGACCCGCGCACAGATGTCGTGCGCGACCGCATTGCGGATATAGAACTCGCCCCAGCCGGTTCCGGAGACACCGCAACGCGCATCCGCCCAAGTGCCGGCGCCGATGATCGGCGAATCGCCCACCCGGCCCCAACGCTTGTTGGTCATGCCTCCGGTGGACGTCGCCGCGGCGATATGGCCATGCACATCCAGGGCCACGGCCCCGACGGTACCAAAGTAACCACCCGGCATCGGTGGGAGGCCGGTCGCGGCCTGCGCTGTGTCCGCTGCCCGTGCGGCTTCCAGCTGCTCGCGGCGGGTATCTGTATCAAACCAGTCGTTCGTGACGCGTGCGATTTCCGGGCGCGTGTCGGCAAAAGCTTCCGCGCCCTTGCCTGCCAGCATCACGTGCTTGCTGTGCTCCATCACTGCACGCGCCAGCTGGATTGGGTGGCGGATCGTGGTGACGCCAGCGACTGCGCCGGCGCGGCGGGTGTGGCCTTCCATGATCGAAGCATCCAGTTCGTGTCCGCCCACGGCGTTGAACACCGCACCCTTGCCGGCGTTGAAGCGCGGCGACTCCTCGAGGATTTCGATGGCGGCCTGCACCGCATCGAGCGCACTGCCGCCGCTCGACAAGATGGCGTTGCCTGCATCCAGCGCGCGATCGAGCCCTGCCCGGATGGCACGCTCGTCCTGGGCGGAAAGTGAATCGCGCTTGATCACACCAGCACCGCCGTGGATGACCAGTGCGGTGCGCGGCGTGTCGGCCGCCGCCGTGTCCATGGCAATCACGTCAACGGCCGGAAAGGCCAACAGCAGCGGCAATAGATAGCGAACCATGGCGATCTCCCGGGAGTCATGGCTGCAGGATAGTCCTGCTTCCGGACCGTGTCCGCGCAAGTCATGCATGGCACCCGGTCAAGCGCAGCCCTCCAGGGTCCTCACGCCCCACCCGGCCAATCCACCACGCGCAGCCGCCATGCCGCGCGCGGCGACGGGGACAAGGTCACCGCCCATGCGATGGATGCCGGGACGGGGCGCGCCGCGCCTGCCCGGGCAACGTTTACTGCTGCCGCAGCGCCTCGATCGGATCCAGCCGCGAAGCCTTGCTCGCCGGGTAATAGCCAAAAAACAGGCCCGTGGCGATCGAGAAACCTGCCGCCAGCGCGACCACCTGCCCATTCAACGCCACCGGCAACGACCCGGCCTTGCCGACCAGCAATGCGCCAGCGATGCCCAGCGCGATCCCAATCGCACCGCCGATCAACGAGATCAGCATTGCCTCGGCCAGGAACTGCAGGCGGATGTCGCGTGGCCCGGCGCCGACCGCCATGCGCAAGCCGATCTCTCGGATACGCTCGGTCACTGAAACCAGCATGATGTTCATGATGCCGATGCCCCCGACGATCAACGAGATCGTCGCTACCGCACCGAGCAGCAGCGACATCAGCCGTGTGGTCTGCGTGCGCGTGGCGACGATCTCGGCGATGTTCCGCACGCTGAAATCGTCCTCGTCCCCGGCACGGATCCTGTGCCGCTGGCGCAACAGCGCTTCGACCTCGCCTTGCACGTACCCCAGGTCATCGGCCCGCGCCACGCCCAGGGTGATCTGCTGCACGGCGCCAGCCGGCATCGCAGTCGACCCGGAGAGCCTGCGACGCGCGGTTTCCAGCGGCACGACGACCAGGTCGTCCTGGTCCTGCCCAAACCCACCTTGACCCCTGGGTTGCAGGGTACCGACGACCTTGAACGGAACCCGCCCGATGCGGATCGTCTGCCCGAGCGCCTGCTGGCCCCCGAACAGTTCACGGCGCACCGTTTCACCGAGCACGACCGATTTGGCGGCGCTGGTGTAGTCACGAGCCTGCGGCAGTTCCCCCTCGGCGAGGGTCCAGCCATTGATGTCGAACCAGTCCGGCTGCACGCCCTGCCACTGCGTGGACCAGTTGTTCTCGGCATAGACCACCTGGCTGCCCCCACGCAGCGACGCCGCGATGTACTGCACCTGCGGGACCTCGCTGCGGATCGCGGCGGCATCGCCATCGGTCAGCGTATAACGGCTGCCGGCAGCGCCACGCGCACCACCACCAAAACCGCTGCCGCCACTGATGTCCAGCCGGTTGGAACCCAGGCCCGACACCATCTTGTCGATTTCTTCCTGCGTTCCCTGCCCCACCGAAACCATCACGATCACCGCGGCGATGCCTATGATCACGCCCAACGACGTCAGTGCGCTGCGCATCCAGTTGCCACGCAGGGCGAAGATCGCGGTGCGCAGCACTTCCAGCCAGTTCATGGCGTCGCTCCCTGCAATTGCAGCATGCCATCGCGCATTTCGTAGATGTGGTCGCAGTGCTGGGCGACCTCGGGATCGTGGGTGATCAGCACCACGGTGTGGTTGTCGTCCTGCAAGCGCTTGAACAACGCCAGGATCTCTTCGCCGGTCTTCGAGTCCAGTGCACCCGTGGGTTCGTCGGCCAGCAGGATCGGCGGACGGTTGATCAATGCCCGCGCGATGGCGACGCGTTGCTGCTGGCCCCCGGACATCTCACTGGGCTTGTGGTCCTGCCGGCTCTGCAGGCCAACGGCGTCCAGGGCAGCCCGTGCGCGCGCCTGGCGCTCCGCGCCCTCGACATTGGCGTACGCCATGGGCATCGCGACGTTTTCAAGCGCACTCATCCTTGGCAACAGATTGAAGCCCTGGAAGACAAAACCGATCTTCTGCAGCCGCAGTCGCGCGCGCTCGCCGGCATCCAGCGTGGCGACATCGACGCCGTCGCAGTGGTAACTGCCCGACGTCGGCGTATCCAGGCAACCGATCAGGTTCATCAGCGTGGATTTTCCCGATCCCGACGGCCCCATGATCGCGACGAACTCGCCACGACCGATGCTCAGGTCGACGTCCTTGAGCGCGACCACCTCGGCCTGGGTGCCGGCTGAGTACACCTTGCCCAGGCCCCTTGTTTCGATCACGTCCACCTGGTCCCGGCTCACGGCGCTGCCGGACGTGCCGCCCCGACGACGACCTGGTCGCCTTCGCCGATATCGCCGGACACTTCCGTGCTGCTGCCATCGGAGGCGCCCAGGGTCACCATCACCTGGGTTGGCCTATCGGCCACCAGTTTGTACAACGGCGCCCGCCGTGCCGTGGCGAGCGATACCAGTGCCGCGTCCCAGCGCTGCTGCCGTGATGCATCCAGGGTGGCACGGAAGGCCGTGAACTGTCGCTGGAAGCGCTGCAACATGCGTTGGCGCAGCGCACCCTGGTCGATGCCACCGCCATCGCCGCCACGCGGGCCGCCCCGACGGCCGCCGCCGAACAGCGTACTGCCGCTGGACGGTTGCGCCTGGGGCGCCTGTCGGGCGGCGGTGCGTTCGCGCATTTGCTGCACTGCCTCGTCAAACGCCGCCTGCTGCGTGGCATCCAGCCTCAACGCCCGTGCCGCCTGCACCAGTGACTCCACCGTTGCAGCACCTCGCGCGCCAGCCGCGCGCGGGCTGGCACCGGCGTCGGCCACGTCGCCATCATCCGGCTTGTAGCGCAACGCCGCATTGGGTACGCGCAACACGTCGTCGCGGCGGCTAACCTCGATCTCTGCATTGGCGGTCATGCCCGGCAACAGGCTCTGGTCGCTGTTGTCGACCGACACCACCACCGGGTAGGTGATCACGTTGTTGGTATTGGTGGCCGAGATCCGCACCTGCTGCACCTTGCCGGTGTACTGGCGGTCCGCAAACGCATCGACATTGAAAGAGACGGCTTGCCCGGCCTTGACCTGACCGATATCGGCCTCGTCGATCGCCAGCACGATCTCCATCTGCGACAGGTTCTCCGCGATCTGGAACAACACCGGTGCCTGCAGGCTGGCTGCCACTGTCTGGCCTGGCTCGATCGTGCGTGTCAGCACCACGCCATCGACCGGCGAGCGGATGACCGTGCGCTCCAGGTTGAGGCGCGTGGTCTGCGTCGATGCCGCCTGCTGGTCGATCTGCGCCCGTGCTGCATTGACCTGGGCGCGAGCCTGCTCCATCGCCGCCCGCGCCAGGTCGGCATCGCTGCGGGCGACCAGCTGCTGCTGCGCAAGCGATGCCTTGCGGTCGTAATCGGCCTGCGCGTTGCGCAGCGTCGCCTGGGCGCTGGCCAGGTTGGCGCGCGCGCTGGCGATCGCGGCCGAACCCTGGCTGATCTGCGCCTGGTAGGTCGAGGGGTCGATCCGCGCCAGCACCTGTCCTTTTTCGACATGGTCGTTGAAGTCGGCGAGCACCGAGGTGACCTGTCCGGAAATCTGGCTGCCGACATCCACGGTGGAAATCGCACTGAGCGTGCCGGTGGCCGATATCGCAACGCGGATGTCGCCGCGGTCCACGGTCTCGGTGCGATATCCATTTCCCGCCGCCGGTGCACGGTGTTGCCACCACCACAGTGCAGCCAGGGTGGCAGCCGCCAGCAGGACGAGGATGACGGCAAGGCGGCGTCGATCGGGGGACGCAGTGGGGAGATTGGGCATGGCGGCCATGGCGGCGGGAGTCGAAGGGAGTCAACGCGCCGACAGGCTTGCGGTTGACCTGCCGCCGTCGCTTCTTTCACGGCAGCCCTTGATCGACGGCAGTTGCCCGGAATCCTGGCTGGATTTTTTTCGAATCGGCATCCATGCCAGGTGCAAGTCCAGGCGCAAGTGGGGCGAATACGGCCGTTGATCGGTGGCAGGCGGTCGCCTGGCCGGGCCGCCTACGATGAAAACCGGATGACCGCGGTGGTGCCCTGGCCCGGCACGCTGCTCAAGTGCATCGGCCAGCCAAACCGCTCCCCCAGCCGGCGCACGATCGACAAGCCCATGCCCTTGCCGGACGGGTTTTCGGTGTCTGCCCGGAAAAACGGGTCGGACGCGCGTTGAAGTACCTCGGGCGACATGCCGATACCGCTATCGGTCACGACCAGGCGATCGTCCTGGATCCTGACCTCGATCTTGCCGTCCTCGGTGAATGCACATGCATTGGCCAGCAGGTTGCCCAGCATCACCGACAATACCCGCGGGGATGCATGCAGGCGGGGATTGGCTTCCTCGATCACCTCCAGCGCCACCGGCTTGCCGGCCAGCAGCGGTTGGACCTTGCCGACTTCTTCATCGACGACGCCACGGACATCGAAGTCCTCGCGTTGCGGTTCGATGCCACCTTCGCGGGCCAGGATCAGGAATGCCTCGATCACGGCTTCCATGTCGCGTCCGGCACGCTGGATCCGCGCCAGCGAGCGCAAGGCCCGGTCGGGCAGGTCGGGGTCGGCCGACATCAGGTCACTGGCGACCCGGATCACGGTCAGCGGCGTGCGCAACTCGTGGCTGGCATCGCGGGTGAAGTCGCGTTCGCGGCGAACGAACGACCGCATCCGTTCGCCCATGCGCAGCAATGCCCCGGCCAGTTGCCGCGTCTCGATACCGGCGCCGGGCGGCAGCTTGTCCGGCGCCAGTGCCTGGGTGGAGGGCTCCATGGGATCCCAGCGCCGCACGACCTGCGCCAGCCAGGACAGCGGCGCCACCATCGCCTTGGCGTTGCGGTAGGTGAACCATGCGCTGGCCGCCAACGCCAGCAAGGCCAGCAATACCGGCAGCAACACCAGCCGCATCACCAACCAGTCGATGCGGTCCTGCGGATAGCTCAGGTAAAGACGCAGCCCTGCGTGCTCCTGTACCAGCACGACCTGGTCGGGCAAGGCGTGCAGGCCCGGAGTCAGCTGGCGCAGCGGGATCGGCAGGCTGTCCGTCGAACCGCCAACCGGCAGTAGCCGACCATGCAACAGGAAGCCGTCAGGCGGCGCCTTGATCGGGTCGCTCGCTCGCTGTTTCCAGAAGTGCGCCGCCTCGTTGTGCAGCGCCTGGCTGGAAAGGTCGCGCTTGAAGACCGACACGGATGCATAGGTGCCGGCCAGGATGACCACGCTCGCCATGAACACCTGCAACACAAAGGCATAACGCAGCCTGCGTGGAAGTCCCTCGGACATCTGCGTCTACACCCGGCCTCAGGCCGGCTGCTGCTCGATGTCGGCGATCCGGTAGCCGGCACTTTGCACGGTATGCAGCAGCGGACGTTCGAAAGGCTTGTCGATGGTCTTGCGCAGGTTGTACAGGTGGCTGCGCAGGGTATCGGAGTCAGGCAGGCCGTTGCCCCAGATCTCCCGTTCGATCTCCTGCCGGCTGACCACGCGCGGCGATTCGCGCATCAGGATGGTCAGCAGTTTCAAGCCGATCGGCGACAACTGCAGCTCGGTGCCGCTGCGTGTGGCACGCAGCGAGGCGGGATCGAGCACCAGGTCGGCGACCTTGAGGACCTCCGACCCGACCTGGCGGCGCTCGCGCCTGATCAGGGCACGCAAGCGCGCTTCCAGCTCCTGGATCGCGAACGGCTTGGTGAGGTAATCATCGGCGCCCGCGGACAGGCCAGTGAGCTTCTCGTCGAGCGTATCGCGCGCGGTCAACATCAGCACCGGGGTCGACTTGCGTGCTTCCTCGCGCAGACGCTTGCACACTTCGATGCCATCGAGGCGGGGCAGCATGAGGTCGAGCACGACCACGTCGTAATTGTTCTCCGCGGCCAGCCGATACCCATCGAGACCGTCGGCGGCGTAGTCGACCTCAAAGCCGCGGCCTTCCAGGTACTCGCCGACCATTTCTGAAATATTCCGGTTGTCCTCGACGATGAGGACCAGTCCTGCCGGATCCTGGGGTGTGCGCATGATGTTTTCCTTTGGCTTCAGCTTTGTGAAGGTTGCCGTGGAGCGGGTGCAAACCGCGTGAAGACGGCGATAGGCCTAGTCTGTCGGCCTCGCCTTCATTGGACCCCCCGATGCCCTGGATGGACCGCTTGCTCCCGATCGTGTTGCTGCTTGGCTCGAACATTTTCATGACGTTCGCCTGGTACGGCCACCTCAAGTACAAAGCCTCGCCCTTGTACGCGGTCATCCTGATCAGCTGGGGAATCGCGTTCTTCGAATACACCTTGCAGGTACCGGCCAACCGGCTCGGCAGCGCGGTCTATTCCGCACCGCAGCTCAAGGGGATGCAGGAAGTGATCACGCTGATCGTGTTCGCCGGATTCTCGGCCTGGTACCTGGGCCAGCCGCTGAAGTGGAACCATTGGGCGGGCTTCGCATTGATTGCGGTGGCGGCGTGGCTGATCTTTCTGGAGTGATCATGCCCTTGCGATCTGCCCTTGCGATCATGCCGTCACGATCATGCCGTCAAGATCATGCCGTCCCGAGCATGCGACTGCAGGAGCCGCTTCAGCCGCGAGCTTTCACTTTTCCCGACCTGCAGGAGCGACGTCAGTCGCGATCATTTTCATGGGCAACCGATCACGGCCTGTATCGCGACCAACGTCGTTACTGCAAAAACAAGAGCAACGCGCAGGAAGCCAGGCCCAAGAGCTCGCGGCCGAAGCCGCTCCTACAACGGCAGCTTGCCGGTGAGGATGTCCTTGAACATCACCCAGTCCCCGGCGAACGAATACAGCGGATGCTGGAAGGTCGCCGGCCGGTTCTTCTCGAAAAAAAAGTGTCCGATCCAGGCAAAACCGTAACCGCACAGCAGCGCGCCCAGCAGCCAGCTGGCATTGCCTGTCGCGAGCGTCACGGCAAGCAGCGCCAGCACCCCCCAGCTACCGATGAAATGCAGCCGCCGCGACGTGCGATTGGCATGCTCGCTCAGGTAGAACGGGTAAAACTCGCGGAAGTTGGCGAATCGGCGCATCGGACATCCCCTGGGTGGCATCGAAGCCTTGGATGGATGGGCGGGTGGCCGTCATTCCCGCTCGGCGGCCTTGGCACGCTCCCAATAGCGATCCTGCGCCTCCAGCGACAGCGACTGCAACCCGGTGCCATCCCCTGCGGCCAGGGCTTCCATCGTCCGGAAACGACGCTCGAACTTGGCATTGGCGCGGCGCAAGGCATTGCCCGGGTCGACCTTGGCGTGCCTGGCGATGTTTGCGCAAACAAACAACAAGTCGCCAATCTCGTCTTCCAGTCGCGACTGCGCCTGGTCGTCGTCCGGGTTGGCCTGGACCGCGGCGAACTCGACCCGGACTTCGTCGATTTCCTCGTGCAGCTTGGCGATCACCGGATCCGGTCCTGGCCAGTCGAAACCAACCCGTGCCGCCCGCTTCTGCAGCTTGGTCGCGCGCTGCCATTCGGGCATGCCGCGGGCGATGCCCGCCAATGCCGACGTGTCGTCGTCGCCGCTGGCTGCGCGCTCCGCGCGCTTGTGCTCCTCCCAGGCACGCGTCTGCCCCTCGGCGCCCTCCACCTGGGCGTCGGCGAAGACATGCGGGTGTCGCCGCACCATCTTGTCGCAGATCGCAGCGACCACGTCGGCAAACGCGAAGGCACCCTGCTCTTCCGCCATGCGGGCGTGGAACACCACCTGCAGCAGCAAGTCACCCAGTTCGTCGCGCAGGTCGCCCATGGCGTTCCGGTCGATGGCATCGACGACTTCGTAGGCTTCCTCGATCGTGTAGGGCGCGACCGTGGCGAACGTCTGTTCGAGATCCCAGGGGCAACCGCCGTCGGGATCGCGGAGCTTGGCCATGATGGTGATCAGTTGCTGGATGCCGGTGTCCATCGTGCCTTCCCGTCCAATTACGTATGCAGGTCCACTGCAGGAGCGGCTTCAGCCGCGAGCGTTTGATCCCGGCTTTTTTTGCAGGAGCGCCCCATGGGCGTGATCCGGCGAGCCTTCAGGCGAACATTTCGCGCCATCGCGCCCATGGGGCGCTCCTGCAAAAGCATTCATCCAGACGCTCGCGGCGGTGTTTCTACAACCACTCGCGCCACGGCAGGTCGGGATCGCCCAGCGCAAGGAAATCGCCATTGAGGATCGTGTCGCGCTGGTTGTAGCGCAAGGGCCGGCCGCGTGGATCGATCACGACGCCACCCGCGGCTTCCAGCACGCACTGCCCGGCGCCGGTATCCCACTCGCTGGTGGGCCCGAAACGCGGATACACGTCCATGCCGCCTTCGGCCAGGCGGCAGAATTTGAGCGACGAGCCCAAACCCATCGGCTCGGCGGGCCCCATGCGCGCCATCAGCGCATCGGTACGCGGATCCCGATGGGAACGGCTGGCCGCGACACGCAGCGGTGCGGTCGCGGGTTGACGTGTGTGCAAGGCGATATCGACCTGCCCTTCACGCCGGAACGCACCCCGCCCCTGCTGTCCATGCCACAACGCACCCGTCACCGGCGCCTGCACCACGCCCAACACCGGCACGCCGTCATCGATCAGCACGATGTTGACGGTGAACTCGCCATTGCGCTTGACGAACTCGCGGGTGCCGTCAAGCGGGTCGACCAGCCACATCCGCGACCAGCTGCGTCGTGTTGCCGTGGGTAGTTCGGCCGATTCCTCCGACAGGATCGGGATGTCGGGCGTCAATGCCTGCAAACGTGCAACGATGCAGCGATGCGCGGCCAGGTCGGCGGCCGTCAGCGGCGACTTGTCGTCCTTGTGCTGGACGGCAAAATCGCTGTCGTAGATCTTCAGGATTTCTGCCGCGGCGGCGTGCGCGATCGCGATGATGCCCTCGCGCAGCGTATCCATGCCTGCATTGTCGATGTCATCGATTGCCATGCCGCAGCCACTCCCGGGTAATGAACAAGGCCGCGATGCAGCGGCCATCTGAAAAATCCTCTCGCAGGATCAGTTCGTGAAGCGCATCCAGCTTCCACGGCACCACTTCCAATGGCTCGGGCTCGTCGCCCGGCAACCTGCTGGGGTACAGGTCGCGCGCCACCACGACATCGGCCTGGTGGCTCATGTAATAAGGCGACAACGTCAATGCACGCAAGGCATGCAGGTCGCGTGCGGCGTACCCCGCCTCCTCCTGCAACTCGCGGTTGGCAGCTTGCAGCGCAGCTTCGCCGGCGTCGATCCGCCCTTGCACCAGGCCCAGTTCGTAGCGGTGTACGCCGGCGGCGTATTCGCGTACCAGCAGCACGGTATCGTCGTCCAGCAGTGGCACCACGATCACCGCGCCGTGTCCACGGCTGTGCAGGCGCTGGTACTGGCGGCGCTCGCCGTTGCTGAACTCCAGGTCCATCCGCTCCATGCGGTACGGGCCGTCCTGGTACTCGCTCAGGCCATGGATGGTCGGCAGCCGGCGGGGATGGTCCGCGCTCATGGCCGCAGCCGGGCGTGGTGGTGGGCAGGCTCGAGGCAAGCAGGCTCGAAGCGGCCGAGCTCGATCCAGGCAGGACCGCGGCAGGCCGGGGCGAGGCAAGCGATAATGACGGGATGGCTGAAGACAATCATGCAACGACGATGATAACGGACGCAGGCCGGAAGATTTCCGATGACTGGCGCGCACGCGACCTGGACGTGGTCTGGCATCCATGCACGCAGATGCGCGAACACCAGGCGCGCGACCCCGGTGACCAGCTGCCACTGGTGCCGATCGCGCGCGGCGAAGGGGCTTGGCTGGTGGGACACGACGGCAGGCGCTACCTGGACGCGGTGTCGAGCTGGTGGACCAACCTGTTCGGCCATGCCGAACCGCGCATCGCCGCCGCCATCGCCGCGCAGGCGACCGAGCTGGAGCACGTGATCTACGCTGGCTTCTCGCATGCGCCCGGCGTGCGCCTGGCCGAGGCCCTGCTCGATGCCGCGCCGCGCCAGCCCGGCCGTCCGCCGCTGGCGCGCGTGTTCTACGCGGACAACGGCTCGGCGGCGATCGAAGTGGCGCTGAAGATGAGTTTCCACGCCCATCGCAACCGCGGCGACGACGCGCGCACGCGGTTCGTGACCCTGACCAACAGCTACCACGGCGAGACCCTGGGCGCACTGTCGATGGGCGACATCCCGCTGTACCGCCGGATCTACGCGCCCTTGCTGCTGGAACCGCTGTTCGCGCCGTCGCCCGACGCCTTCGACGCCAATCCGGGCGAGAGTGCGCAGGCCTGCGCGCTGCGCCGCGCCGACCAACTGGAAGCGATCTTCGCCGCACACGAAGGACAGGTCAGCGCCTTGATCCTGGAGCCGCTGGTGCAGTGCGCCGGCGGCATGCGCATGCACCACCCCGCCTACCTGCGCCGTGCGCGCGAGATCTGCGATGCGCACGGCGCGCATCTGATCGCCGACGAGATCGCGGTGGGTTTCGGCCGCACGGGCACCCTGTTCGCCTGCGAGCAGGCCGGCATCGCGCCGGATTTCCTGTGCTTGTCCAAAGGGATCACCGGCGGATTCATGCCACTGTCGGCGGTGCTCACCACCCAGCATGTCTACGAGGCCTTCCTCGACGATTCGCGCGAACGCGCCTTCCTGCATTCGCACAGCTACAGCGGCAATCCGCTGGCCTGCGCGGCGGCGCTGGCCTCGTTGTCGATCTTCCAGTCCGACGACGTGCTGGCGCGCAACCGCGCCACCGCCGCGCGCATGGCCGAACTCGCCGCGCCACTGGCCGCACATCCGCAGGTGGCCCAGGTGCGGCAGACTGGCATGATCCTGGCGATCGAGACGCGTGCGGCCAGTGGCCAGGACGGCACCGCGGTGGAGATCTCCGGCCGCCGCGGCCTGCGCGCCTACCGCGCCGCGCTCGACCAGGGCGTGCTGTTGCGCCCGCTGGGTGACGTGCTGTACTGGATGCCGCCGTATTGCGTCGGCGAGGACGAATTGCAACAGCTCGCACGGGCCACTGGCGCGGCACTGGAGGCGATGGCGGCATGCGCCTGACCCGGCTCCATGTCGACGCGCCCCTGGCTGTCGGCGCCCGGATCGTGTTGCCGCAGGCCGCGGCCGGGCACCTGCTGCGCGTGCTGCGTGCCAGCGTCGGCGATGCCTGCGTGTTGTTCAACGGCGACGGCCACGATTACGACGCGCGTATCGTCGCCATCGACAAACGCGGCGGCGAAGTGGACATCCTCGATTGCCGCAAGCCCGGCAACGAATCCCCGTTGCGCATCACCCTGCTGCAGGCGCTGGCGCGCGGCGAGAAGATGGACTGGATCCTGCAGAAGGCCACCGAGCTGGGCGTGGCCGCCTTCGTGCCGGTGATCTCCGAACGCAGCGAAGTCAAACTGTCCGGCGAGCGCGCCGACAAGCGCCTCGCGCACTGGCGCGGCGTGGTGGTTTCCGCCTGCGGCCAGTCCGGGCGGGCCGTGGTACCGGAGGTTTTGCCACCTGTGACGCTGGACCGGGCACTGCTCTCGTTGTCAGCGGGGACAACGCGCTTGCTGCTCGACCCGCTTGCGGGGTCCGGGTTGCCGCCTCGCGGCGACCAGGGCCGGGATGATCCCGGGGAGGTCGTTCTGGCGATCGGCCCGGAAGGCGGCTGGTCCACGAACGATAGCGATGCACTGCACGCAGCCGGATTCCAGGGCCTGCGCCTGGGACCGCGCGTCCTGCGTACCGAGACCGCCGGGATCGCCGCGATCGCGGCGTTGCAGGCCAGCCAGGGCGACATGCGCTAGGGCCGATTTAGGTCCGTAACTGGCAACTGTCGTGGTGGGCCGTTGTGCACGTTATGGTGCTATCAGTACGGCACCGGGGCTGTCGCCGACCCGGGCTGGCCAACCTGTAAAACGTGCCCCGCCGGAACGCCTGCTGCGAGTTCAAGGTGGGGTCAGTCGTCGTGTTGCCCGGCACCCGCCAATTTTCCCCGGGACGCCCGCCAACAAGGGAAATCGAGGTTAATGGCTCCAGCTACGCCGCTTCGGCCAGCGCCTCGCCGATCCTGTACTCGATGCCTTCAAGGTCGGGCACGAGGGCCTCGTCCTCGTTGAGGGTGACGCGTGCAAGCACGCCGTCGGGCAGGCTGTCCTTGTCGCCTTCGACCAATGCCGTGCGCGAAACGGTGACCAGGCGCGGGAAGCCCTGGGTCAGGACGGCGAAGTACGGCGCCTTGGGGTCGCCGCCCAGGGCCTTGAACACGGCGACCTTGTTGGACAGCTCGCCTTGCTCGTGTTCGATGCCGGCGAGCCGGGAGAAGGCGATGAGCGGCAATTGCCAGCCACGCCAACGGATGCGGCCCAACAGCCAGTCCGGGGCATTCTCGACCGGCGCGGGATCGGCGAACGAGAGCACCTCGGCGATCACGGCGTTGGGAAGCAGCAGGCGCGCACCGGATACCTGGATCAGCACGCCACGGATGTCATTGCCAGTGGATACGTTCATCGGTCGTGTTCCTTCAGGCCCGCCAACGCGAAGCCAGCAATTTGGCGAGGTCGGCCGGGCTGCCGGTGTCGGAGCCGCGCGCCACCAGCGCCTGGGCGGCGGCGGCGTCGTAGCAACCATCAGGTGACTGCCCGGCGACCAGCGCGCCATGGGCGGCGTGCGTCATCGCCGCATCGACTGCTGCGACATCGCTGCCGCTGAGCAGGATGATCGCGGTGTCGCCTGCAGGCAGGCCGGCGAACACGGCCGCACCCTCGTCGGGGGCAAAGGCCGGACCCTGCTCGCCCGAGGCAATGCTGATCCCCGACGGCAGGATGTAGACATGGGCCGGTTCGATGTCCATGCCGATTTCAGCCAGGGCAACCGGCATCTCGGTCGCACGCTGCATCTGCCGCACCAACTTGTCGTGCCGGGCGCCATCGAGCCGCTGCTGGATCACCACCGCGCGCGGAAACCCGGCCGGCAAGCCGCCCAGCAGCTGGCGCACCGCATCGGGCCCGCCGATACCGGCCAGGATGACGACGGCGCCATGGTTGACTGCGGCCTCATGCGGCGCGTCCATCAGCGACATCGTGGAAATGCGCTGCTCCAGGGCGTTGATGTCATGTTGCAAGCGTTCGTTCGACGCCGCGTCGTCTTGCGTGGGTTGTGCGAAGGCTTCGTCGAAATCGATCAGTCCCGGATCCGACTCCGCAGCCACGGGGTCGAAATTGACCACGGCCGTCACGTCCAGGGCATCGCGCGGTACGTCCCCCGACATGCCCTCGGCTTCGCCTGCGATGCCGGTCAGGTCGCCGTCCCCTTCGGGGCGCTGGTACAAGCTGAGTCGACCGGCTTCGATGTCGATATCGAAGTCCGGTTCGGATTCGGCGCCCGGGGGCAGCACGTCGTCGTGTCGGTGCAGCTTGGCGGCGAGGTGCCGGACCCAGCGCGCCGCATCCCAGCCTTCACGGCTGGCGGCCAGCTCGGCCTCGTCGAAAATGACCGTCATCGCGGGATCGGCAAGCACGATCTCGAAGCTTTCCAGCGCGGACTCCACGCTGGGCTCGAGCGCAACCAGCACGGCTTGGGTTTCGGCTTCGAGGAGTTGCTGCGGCGTGGACTCCATCGGATCCAGGACCAGCACTACGTCGGCCCCGGCCTCACGGAGTGCCGCCTGCAAACGTTCGCAGGCATCTCCCGGGCGCGCCAGCAGTGCAGCCCTTGGGCGCGCGTCAGCCATCGTCGCGCGGTTCCTTGCGGTCGCTTGCCTGGACTTCACGTGGCATGTCGGCCTGCTCCATCGCGAGCAGTTCAAAGACATTGCGCAGCAACTCATGCTCCTGGTAGGGCTTGCCCAGGTAGCGCTGCACACCGATCTCCAGTGCGCGCTGTCGATGTTTCTCGCCGGTACGCGAGGTGATCATGATGATCGGCACATCGCGCATGCGAGGATCGGCACGCATCGTCGTGGCCAGTTCATAGCCATCCATGCGCGGCATCTCGACATCCAGCAACATCAGGTCGGGGACACGCTCGGCCATGCGTTCGAGTGCATCGATACCATCCTTGGCGGTGCCCACTTCGAAGTTGTGGCGTTCGAGCACGCGGCCAGTGACCTTGCGCATCGTGATCGAGTCATCGACCACCATCACCAGCGGCACCCTGCGTGCCTCGACCACCGGTGCCGGCGCGATGTCCGCCGGAAGGGCTGCACGACGGCGTACCAGCGGGGCCACGTCGAGGATGACGACCACGCTGCCGTCGCCCATCACGGTGGCACCAAAGATGCCCGGGATCGAGGCCACCTGTGGACCCACCGGCTTGACCACGATTTCGCGGTTGCCGATGACCTGGTCGACCGCGACCGCGATGCGCATGTCGCCGGAGCGGATCAGCAACAGCGGCATCTGCAGCTGGCCTTCGGCCTTGGCGGTGCCATAGCCCAGCAGCAGGCCCAGGTCGTGGAGCGTGTATTCCTCGCCACCGTAGGCGTAGGTTGCGTCCGTGTTTTCGAGCTCCTCGCGCGTGATCCGGCCGACGCCGCTGACGGACGCGATCGGCACGGCGAATTGGGTCTCGCCGATGCGCACGAAGACCGCCTGGGTGACGGCCAGGGTCTGTGGCAGGCGCAGCACGAAGGTGGTGCCCTTGCCAGCAGTGGTGTGGATGTCCAGGGTCCCGCCAAGTTGACGGACCTCGCTGGCGACCACGTCCATGCCGACGCCGCGGCCGGCCAGGCGGCTGACTTCCTCGACGGTGGAGAATCCGGGCTCGAAGATCAGCGCATCCAGCGCGCTGTTGGACAGATCGGCGTCTTCGCGGATCAACCCGCGCTGGATCGCGCGTTTGCGGATCGCATCGCGATTGAGGCCGGCACCATCGTCGCCGACCTCCAGCACGACTTCCGAGCCTTCGCGGCGGACAGCGACGCGGACTTCACCCTCTTCGTTCTTGCCAGCCTTCTTGCGCGCCGCCGGTGATTCCAGGCCGTGTGCGACGGCGTTGCGCAGCATGTGCTCCAGTGGCGCGGTCATGCGCTCGAGCACATTGCGGTCGAGCTCACCCTGCGCACCTTCCATCTTCAGCTGTACCGGCTTGCCGGTATCGGTGGAAGCCTGGCGGATCACGCGACGCAGGCGCGGCACCAATGCGTCGAACGGCACCATGCGCGTGCGCATGAGGCCTTCCTGCAAGTCCGAGCTGACGCGTGATTGTTGCAGCAGAAGCGTTTCGTACTGCCGGGTGAGATCGTCCAACGACCCCTGCAAGCTCACAAGATCGTTGGCCGACTCGGCCAGGCCGCGCGAAAGCTGCTGCAAGGTGGAGAAGCGGTCGAGTTCGAGCGGATCGAAGGTCTCGTTTTCGTTCTCGTTCTCGCGCTGGTAGCGGGCGATGATCTGGGCTTCGGTCTCGGCATCGAGACGACGCAACTGATCGCGAAGACGGAAGTTGGTCTGCTCCATTTCGCCCATGGCGCCACGGAACGCACCCAACTGCTGCTCCAGGCGCGAGCGGTAGATCGCCACTTCGCCGGCGTAGTTGACCAGGCGATCGAGCAGGTCGGCGCGGATGCGCACTTGCTCCTGCGGCGCACGGACGCTGATGTCATCGTCATCGGCGAGTGGTGCTTCGCCGATCGGGGCCGACAATGGCTTGAGTTCGACGTGGGTTGGCGGGGCCGTGGACTTGGCGATGCCGGCGTCGACGTTGGCCGTCGCGGCCTGGGCGGCATCGTCGGCGTCCGCCTTGACGGATCGGCGGCCACCGACGCGGGCTTCGTATTCGGCAATCAATCCCGCAGGCATGCCGATGGCATGGCGCGCACCAACCCGCGTGACCATGGCATGCAGGCGGTCGATACCGCGCTCGAGCATCGGCACGCCGTCGTGGCCCAGCTCGGTGCGTTGTTCGACGACGGCTTCGAGCAGCGATTCCATGACGTGGCCGAGCTCGCCCACGGCCATGATGCCGGCCATGCGCGCGCCACCCTTGAGCGTGTGCAGGTCACGCTGGAGGCCGACCAGTAGTTCACGATCCTCGGGCGCGTCGCGGAGCTGCGCCAACAGGCTGTCGGAATGATCGAGCAGGTCGACGCCTTCCTCGACGAAGATGTCGACCAGTTCAGGATCCAGGTCGGTGAGATCCAGTGGCGCGTCAGGATCCTCGTTCGATGCCGTGGACTGCTTGAGCAACTCGGCTGCGGCACGCTCGGCTTCGGCACGCTCGGCTTCGATGCGTTCGGCCTCGGCACGCTCGGCGCGGACGCGTTCTGCCTCGGCATGCTCGGCTTGGGCGCGCTCGGCAGCCAGGCGTTCAGCGGTGACGCGTTCGGCTTCGGCACGTTCGGCTTCGGCACGCTCGGCTTCGGCACGCTCGGCTTCGGCACGTTCGGCTTCGGCACGTTCGGCTTCGGCACGCTCGGCTTCGGCACGCTCGGCTTCGGCACGCTCGGCTTCGGCACGCTCGGCTTCGGCACGCTCGGCTTCGGCGCGCTCGGCTTCGGCACGCTCGGCTTCGGCGCGCTCGGCTTCGGCGCGCTCGGCTTCGGCACGCTCGGCTTCGGCACGCTCGGCTTCGGCACGCTCGGCTTCGGCGCGCTCGGCTTCGGCACGCTCGGCTTCGGCGCGCTCGGCTTCGGCGCGCTCGGCTTCGGCGCGCTCGGCTTCGGCGCGCTCGGCTTCGGCGCGCTCGGCTTCGGCGCGCTCGGCTTCGGCGCGCTCGGCTTCGGCGCGCTCGGCTTCGGCGCGCTCGGCTTCGGCACGCTCGGCTTCGGCGCGTTCGGCTTCGGCACGCTCGGCTGCGGCACGCTCGGCTTCGGCACGCTCGGCTTCGGCGCGTTCGGCCTCGAGACGTTCTGACTCGACGCGCTCGGCTTCCAGGCGTTCGACTTCGATGCGCTCGGCTGCGGCAAGCGTGGCGGCCGCGGCAGCGTCGTGCTGCACTGCGTCCTCGTCCAGCCCCGTATACGCCGTCATGTCGACCGAGCCCAATTGCACGTCGGTGATGTGGTCTTCTTCGGTCGGATCGACTGGCGCGGTCGGCATCTCCGCGTCCACGCGCATCACGACTTCTGGCAGGCTGTCGCGCAATGCGGCCAGCCGCAGGCCAAGCGCATCGCAGCGCGGCACGCGCGGCGACGGGCCATTGAGCGTCGTGATCGTGGCATGCGCCTTTTCGGCCAGCTCGGCCAAGGCATCCACGCCTTCGGTTGTCGCATCGACCCGGGCCGCGAGCAGGCGCTTGACGTACGCCTCGGCCGGGGTCAGTGCGTCGGTGATCGACGGGACCTCGGTCATGGCGAACGCGCCGTTCATGGTGTGGATCGCGCGCAGCAGGCCATCGTCGGCGCGGACGGGCGCGGTGCGCGCCGATGCGATCCATTGTTCGACGGTGTCCAGGTGGCCGCCGACTTCGGCGCCCAGGATTTCCAGCAGGACCGGATCGACCGAAGTCGGGATGCCGTCGTCGCCACTGCCTTGGGCCTGGCCGGCTGGCGTGGCCTCCTGGACATCGGGTTCGGTTTCGGCAAGATCGCCCGTCTGCGCCTTTTCCAGGTCCGCAGCTGCAGGCGCGGCATAAAACGCCTCTTCGCCGGCAGCGACCCGATCCGCGATCGCCTCGATGCCTGGCAGGTCGGCATCGATGCCACCATCGCCACGCAGCGCTGCGTGCAGTTGCGGCAGCGTGTAGAACGCCTGGTCGACCATCGCCACCACCGCCGGACTGGCTGGGCGCGAGTTGTCGAGCACGCGGTTGAGCATGTTCTCGGTTTTCCAGGCAAACTCGCCCAGGGTCTTGGCACCGACCAGCCGGCCGCTGCCCTTGAGGGTGTGGAACACGCGCCGGATCGGGCGCAGTTTTTCCATGTCCTCGATGTTGGCCCGCCAGGGCGGCAGCATCGCGCCGAGATTGTCGATTTCCTCTTCGAACTCCTCAAGGAAGACTTCGCGGATCTCGTCGTCGATCTCGTCACCGGTGACTTCGAAGCCACCCGGGGCGCCCGCACCCACCGGGGCTGGGGCGTGGGGAGCCGGCGCCTCCGACCCTGCCGGCGTGGCAGGCTCCGCTGGCTGCACGGACGCATCCGCACCCGTGTCCGTCTCGAGCGCCTCGACTTCGGGCTCCACCTCGGTATCGATGTCGTAGGCGTCAAACGCGATGGCATCGTCTTGCAATGCCGGCGCAGCCGCGGCTTCCGTCGAAGCGCCGTCCGACGACCGCTCGGCCTCGGGCAACGGCCAGTAACCCAGCGACTCCAATCCATTGCGGGTGATGTCGAGGATCTCGTCGCGGTTGGGGCGATGCTCGCTAAGCGCCTCCAGGTAGTACTCCATGCTGGCCAGCGCATCGGCCAGCGTGTCGAGTTGGCGACCATTGGGTACCCGCCGGCGGGCGATCAGCTCGCGCTCGGCGAACATGCGCACGCCCGTCAGGTAATCGGCCGGCAACGGCAGTTCCAGCATCTTCAATGCGCCGGAGACTTCCTCCAGCAAGCGCGGGACTTCCGCCAGTTCGTCGTGGTCCCAGCTGGTCTCGACGAAGGCGACGAATGACTGGCGGGCATCGGCGAAGTTGGCGATCGCCTCGCGAACCAGTACTTCCAGCACCTTGCGCGACTCGCTGGCGAGCAGGTCTTCACCATCGTCCGAGTCGGCGCCACCAATGCGGGCGACCTGCTCGTCCAGGGAGGCGTCGACATACAGCAACGCACCGGCGACATCCAGCAGCGCGCCTTCATCGGCGCTACTGTCTCCGCTGACGATGGCTTCCATCGCTTCGCGTTGTTGCTGCACGACGTTGCGGGCCACGCCCAGGCCGAGCATCCCCAGCGTGTCGGCGACACGAGCCAGGGCCTCTGCCTGGGGTTGCAGGCCGCTGACATCGGCGTTGCCGCTGCGCAGATGCAGGTCGAGCGCATCCTTGATGCGCAGCAGGTCTTCCTTGAGGGCGGCCGAAACGGTGTCCAGCAGGGCGCGGTTGCGCCCGCTGATGCTGCCCTTTGCATGCTCGAGCTCGGACTCGGTCGGGGCTTGCGTCGTCAGGTCGAAGGTATTGCGCAGTTCCTGCAGTGCAGGGTGGGCGCCGTCGGCATGGGCGACGTGGTAGAGCAGTTGGCGGGTCGGTTCCTGCGCGGCTGCCTCGGTCGGCACGCCAAAGCCGTCGTCCTCGAACAGGCGCCTGGCCTCGCGTTCGACACTGGCGAAAGCTTGCCGCAGCCCCGGGCTTGGCGACAACGCCTCGTCACGCAGCGCGGAGGCAACGCAACCTGCAACCCACAACATGCGTCGACCGGCTTCCTCGCCGGCCTGCGCAACCAGGCCGTCGATGGCGCCGGCCAACTCCGAAGCCGATTGCGGCGCACCCTGCTCCGGCCAGTCGGCAAGGGCTTCGTGCAACTGCGACAGCAGCGGCGCGGCCTTGGCCTCGCGTTCCTTGCGCGGAGGCGAGGGATCGTTATTGACCGCATCGGGCAGTGGCTTGTGCAGGTCGGGCGCGAACAGCACGCTTTCGTTCAGGCCCTTCTCGCCACGCGCCGCGCGCAACTCATTGAGCAACGGCAGCAGCACGATCGGGATGTCCTTGTGCCCGCTCTGCAGACGCTCCAGGTAATCGGGCAGCAACACCACGCCACGCATCAGCGTGCTGCAATTCTCATCGCGCTGGGCACTGTCGCCTTCGATGAGCGACAGCGCGAGTAATTCCATCTCCTCGGCAACCATCGCCGGGGCATACAGCTCGACCATGCGCAGCGTGCCCTGTACCTGGTGCAGGTAGCTGGCGCAGAAGCGCATGCGACTGGCGTCGGTGGGGTCTTCGGCGAAAGCCTCGATCTCGACCCGCGCCTGGCGCAGGGTCTCGTCCAGCTCCGGCTTGACCCAGCCCAGCGCGGTGTAATCGATCGCGTCACGCAGTGCCGTGGTCATCGGGCGTCACCCCACGACCTGGTTGGGCGCTCAAGGCCCTGCCGCTGGTGGCGACAAGCCGGGAAGCGCGCCAGGCGTGCTGGCAGGCGTGCGGACATGGACATGCGCATCGACTTCATCGCGTCTACGATCCCTGCGCTCAGGCCGGCAGCTTGAAGTCGGCGACCGAGCGTCGTAGATCGGCGGCCAGCTGCGCCAGGTTTCCGATGGACTCGGCGGTCTGGTTGGCACCTTGCGATGTCTGCTTGGTGATCGACTGGATCGTGTTCATGGTCTCGGTGATGTTGGATGCCGCGCTGGTCTGCTCCTGCGCCGCCACCGAGATGCCCTGAATCAATCCGGACAGGTCCGACGACACCTTTTCGATCTCGCCCAGCGCGGTACCCGCGTCCTCGGCCAGTCGCGCACCGGCGACCACCTCGGACGTCGTCTGTTCCATCGAGCTGACCGCCTCGTTGGTATCGGCCTGAATGGTCTGCACCAGCGACTCGATGCGCTTGGTCGCATTGGAGGAGCGCTCGGCGAGTCGTTGCACTTCGTCGGCCACCACCGCGAACCCTCGGCCGGCCTCGCCGGCCGACGCCGCCTGGATGGCCGCGTTGAGCGCCAGGATGTTGGTCTGCTCGGAAATGTCGTTGATCAGTTCAACGATGGAGCCGATTTCCTGCGAGCTTTCGCCCAGTCGCTTGATGCGCTTGGAGGTTTCCTGGATCTGGCCGCGGATGGAATCCATGCCGGCGATCGTCTGGCGCACGATGCCCGCGCCGTTGGTCGCGATCTGCACCGAGCGTTGCGCCACCTCGGCCGACTCGGCGGAGTTCCGGGACACCTGGTTGATGCTGGTGGCGATTTCGGTGATGCGGCTGGAAGCGGAGTTGATCTCCTGCTCCTGGTGCTCGGCGGCCTCGGCCAGGTGCATGGCGGTGGCCTGCGTCTCCTGTGCGCTGGATGCCACCTGCACCGAGGTGTCGGTGATCGTCTGCACCAGGCTGCGCAGCTGCTCGACGGCGAAGTTGATCGAGTCCGCGATGGCGCCGGTCATGTCCTCGGTCACCGTGGCCTTTACGGTCAGGTCGCCTTCTGCCAGCGAGCCCATTTCGTCCAGCAGGCGCATGATGGCCTCCTGGTTTCGATCATTGAGTTCCTTGGTGGTCTGGTAGCGCACGCGGTTGGCGCGGCCCAGGCTGAAGAGCAGGCCGACGATCGACAGCAGGGCCATGACGCCGGAAATGATGCTGACCCAGACGCCGCCGATCACGCTGGTGTCCTTGATCGAGCCGAAGGCGGTCAGCGCGCTGAAAAGGCCCTCGCTCTCGGCCAGCAGCTTGTCCGAGCCGTTGGCAATGGCGCCAGCGGCGGCCTGCGCCTTGAACAGGTTCTGCGATGTGCCCAGGATCGCGTCGAGATCCTTCTTCATCTCGACCCACAGCGCGTTGGCCTGGTTCAGCGAGGCCTGTGCCGCGGTCGAGGTGACGCGTTGGGCTTCGCCAGCGCCGCCTTCACGGAAACCCTTGAGCACCTGGCCAAACACGCCGGCATCGCGACCCAGCGCATCACCGGCCATGGAAGCGCCCGCGCCACCGGCCTGGATCTCGGCGACGCGACGCGCCATGGTCGCGGCCAGGATGCCTTCGCGTACCGCCAGGTAGACCTGCGAGGAAGGCGAGCCATTGGCCAGCATCGCGCGCACCACTTCGTCCATCTGCGCCTGCAGCTGCGGCACCTGCTGCACGAAACGGTCCGCGTTGCCGGCCAGTCCCAGCACGGCGTTCTGCGAGGCGATCACCTGATCGGCGTTCTGGGCCAGTGGCGCCCAGGTGTCCGTCACGCTCTTGATCGGGCCGGCCACCGCGGCGTTGTCGCCGAAGTTGTCGTTGAGGGACTTGATATCGCCTTCGATCTTCTGCTTGGTCGACTTGAACGCCGCGAACGAGTCGGCATCGCCGCCCACCGCCTCGCGGCCCTGGTTGGCCAGTCGCTGCGAGTTCACCTGCAGGTTGGAGGCCGATGTACTGGCGCCACCGAACAAGGAAGCCTTGCGGATCGAGTAGTAGGTGTTGGCGCCGAAGACAAGCAGCGACAAGACCAGCAAGACGATCCAGACGTTGGTGCCGATGTTGCGGCCCTTGCCGGCTACGTTGTCCATTACAGTGCTCATGGTTCGACCTCGACCTTAGTTTGCGATGCGCCGCTTCAGGCGGCGGCTTGTCTGAATTCGGGGGTGCGCGCCAGCCGTTCCAGGCTGAAAACGCCCCAGGAGTCATCGGCCAGGCGATAGACCCGATCGATGAAGTGTGCGTAACGCCCCTGCACCAGCGGGCTGTCGTCCTTGGGCTGTTGCTGCTCGTCCTGGAAACTGCGCTGGCCAAACAGCTCGTCGATCGTCACCGCGACGTCGCCGCCAGGCTGGTGCACGATCAACACGCGCTGGCTTTCGGTCAGCACGGTGCGCTCGCCTTCGAGGAACTGCTTGAGGTCGACGATCGGCAGCAGGTTGCCGCGGATATTGGCCACGCCCAGCATCCAGGGCTGTGCCCCGGGCACGGGCGTCACCGGCGGCATCGGCAGGATCTCGCCGACCTCGTCGAAACCCGATGCCAGCCGCGTGCGACCAACCCGGTATCCCACGCCACGCCACAGGCCCGGTGCATCCAGTTGCTCGGGAAGCCCGGCGACATGGGCCAGGCTGCTGGCTTCGAATTCCGTGAGGATGTCGAATGCGCTGCGCGCGTCCCTGGTGGGCGGGCGCGGCTTTCTTGCACGTGCCACGGGAGGATCGTTTTTTTCGGTTGCCGCGGCATCGATGCTGCCTGCCGGCGCCGCGGCGCTTCGGGCTGCGTCGTCCCTGGATCCATCGTCCGGGGCGGCACCTGGCTCGACGGCGTCGTCTGTGCCGGCAACCTGCGTGGTGCCATTGCCTTGGGTGGCGCTGGCTTCAACGGTGCTGTCCTCGACGGTGCTGTCTTCGACGGCGCCGTCCTTGCCGGCAGCGTCGTTCACGACACCCTTGTTGACGGCCTCGCCCTTGGCGACAGCCGGCTTGGCAGCTTTTGCGTGGCGGCGACGACGGGCCATCGCCTAACCCAGCAACTCGTTGATTCGCGCCACCAGCGCATCTTCATTCGGCGGCTTGACGATATAGTCCTTCGCCCCCTGGCGCATGCCCCAACTGCGATCGGTCTCCATCCCCTTGGTGCTGACGATCAGGACCGGGATCGACTTGGTCGTCTCGCCGCGGGTCAGCGCGCGCGTGGCCTGGAAGCCATTCATGCCGGGCAACACCACGTCCATCATCACCAGGTCCGGAAGCTCGCGCTTGCAGACCTCGATGCCGTCCTCGGCGCTACCCGAGGTAATCACCTCGTGGCCATTGCGCTCCAGCAGCTGGGTCAACACCGCGGTGTCGGTGGGTGAGTCCTCGATCAGAAGAATACGTGCCATTGAATGCCCTGCCCCCCGGTCAGGCGCTGACGTGCTTGCGGATCGCGTCAAGGAGTTCCTCGCGCGTGAACGGCTTGGTGACGTACTGCTGCGAGCCGACGATGCGGCCGCGGGCCTTGTCGAACAACCCGTCCTTGGACGACAGCATGATCACCGGCGTCGACTTGAAGACCTGGTTGTTCTTGATCAGTGCACAGGTCTGGTAGCCATCCAGGCGCGGCATCATGATGTCGACGAAGATGATCTGGGGCTTGTGATCGGCGATCTTGGACAAGGCCTCGAAGCCGTCGGTCGCGGTCACCACGTCGGCGCCTTCACGCTTGAGCAGCGTTTCGGCGGTCCGGCGGATCGTCTTTGAATCGTCGATGACCATCACGCGGAGGCCATCCAGGCTTCCGGTGCGGTTGTCGTCTTGCGTCATGCAAATTCCCCTATGCGCGGTGCTTCATGTGTGCCGGCGCCGCTGCGAACCTCTTATATCCCAGCCCGCGGCGGCAGTGTCAAGTTTTCGTCGGCCGGCGCAACGCGATGGGCGGGTCCCTGGACGCCTGCTCGCTCCTCCACCCCTGCTACCATGCGTCGCATTGTGCCGCGAACAGGTCATATTGTGCTTGATATCGTCGTCGTCATGGATCCGATCGGCAGCATCCGGATCGCGAAGGATTCGACGTTTGCCTTGCTGCTGGAAGCGCAAAAGCGTGGCCACAGGCTGCATTACGTGCTTCCGGGTGGACTGTCGCTGCTGCAGGGCCAGGCAAGCGCGCTGGTTTCCCCGCTCCGGGTCATGGACGATCCGGGGCAATGGCACGAACTGGGACGGCCGTCACAACGTGCTTTTTGCGCCGGGGACGTGGTCCTGATGCGCAGCGACCCCCCGGTCGATGCCAACTATCTCCACGACACCCAGATCCTGGGGATTGCCCAGCAGGCCGGTGCCTTGGTCGTGAACGACCCACAGGGGCTGCGGGATTTCAACGAAAAGCTGGCAGCGCTGCTTTTCCCGGAGTGCTGCCCGCCAACGCTGGTCAGCCGCGACAACGACGCGCTCAAGGCCTTCGTGGCCGAACACGGCGAAGCCGTGCTCAAGCCGCTCGACGGCATGGGCGGACGCTCGATCTTCCGTGTCCGCAAGGGCGAGCCCAACATCAATGTGATCCTGGAAACGCTCACCGAAGGCGGACGCCACCTGGCAATGGCGCAGCGCTACCTCCCGGAAATCTCGCAAGGTGACAAGCGCATCCTGCTGGTTGATGGCATGCCGGTCGATTATTGCCTTGCGCGGATCCCGCAAGGGGACGAGTTTCGGGGCAACCTGGCCGCCGGGGGGCGTGGCGAAGGTCGGCCGCTGAGCGACCGCGACCGTTGGATTGCAGCCCAGGTAGGCCCGGAGATGAAGCGGCGGGGCATGCTGTTCGTGGGCCTGGACGTGATCGGCGACTACCTGACCGAGGTCAACGTCACCAGCCCGACCTGCATCCGCGAGCTCGATGCGCAATTTGGACTCAACATCGCCGGGCAGTTGTTCGATGCGATCGAAGCGAGGCTGTGAGTGGCGAGGCTGTGAGTGGCGAGGCTGTGAGTCGCGAGGCTGTGAGTGGCCAGGCCGAGTGCGACAAAACCAGGCAACCGCATGTCAGCCTGAACCCCTGAATGGTCATCCTGAGCGCAGCGAAGGATCTGCTTGTTGCCCTGCAGGATAAAAGCACAGCAGATCCTTCGCTGCGCTCAGGATGACAAAATCAGGGTGCAAGCCTTGTCCCACTCCCGACCCATCCCTGCCCTGCCGAGCCGCCCACCGCACCCTGACCCATGACCGCGACCGCCGCCCCTCCCACCATCGGCCCCGGCCAACGCCTCAGCGCGACCGTGGTGCTGTCGCTGCTACTGCACGGAATGCTGATCCTGGGGGTGGGTTTCGTGCTCAGCGATGCCGCGCCGGTGGTGCCGACGCTGGACGTGATCCTGACCCGCACCCAGACCGCGCTGACCCCGAAGCAGGCCGACTTCCTGGCGCAAGCCAACAACCAGGGCGGCGGTGAAAGCGAAAAAAGCACGCGCCCGCGCGACACGCAGACCGGGCTCGTGGCCAAGCCCGAAGACGGCCTGGCCGCACGCGAACTGCGCGCCCAATCGCCAGCGCCGCAGCCACCGCCCCAGGCGCGCGTCGTCAGCAGTACCGCCGGGCGCACGACCGCGCCGGTCCCGGAGGCCACCACGCCCCCGGCCCCGGTCTCGCTGCCACCCGGGCAGCAGCGCATCGATCGCGACATCGCGATGGCACGCCTGGCCGCTGAAATCCACCTGCAATCGGAGCGCTATGCCAAGCGCCCCAAGCGCAAGTTCGTTTCGGCCAGCACCAGGGAATATGCCTGGGCCGGCTACCTGCGCGCCTGGGTCGACCGGGTCGAGCGGATCGGCAACCTCAATTATCCAGACGAGGCGCGCCGCCGGGGACTGGCCGGCGAGCTGGTGATCAGCGTGGCGATCCGCCGTGACGGCTCGGTCGAGCGCGCCGACATCGTCAAGTCCAGCGGCAGCCAGTTGCTCGATTCGGCAGCCCTGAGGATCGCAAAGCTGGCCGAGCCGTATCCACCCTTGCCGCAAACAGAAGAGAACATCGACGTGCTGCATGTCACCCGGACGTGGTTGTTCATGCCCGGTGGCAGCCTGCGCGATGATCGTTGACGGCGTTCCGGGGGCCCGATCCGCATGAGTCCATTCGAATACCTGTCGGTCCTGGTGTCGATCATCATCGGCCTGGCCATCACCCAGCTGCTCTCGGCGGCAGCCAGGCTGATCCAGGTCCGCCAGCGAGTCCGCCCGCATGCGACCACGCTGCTGTGGATGGCCACGCTGTTCCTGATCGACACCCAGATTTGGTGGGCGGCCTTCGAACGACGGGACTACACCGGCTGGAACTTCTTCCTGTTCCTGCTCTACCTGCTCATGCCGATCCTGGCATTCCTGCTCAGCTTCCTGGTCGTGCCCGAACTCGGCGACGAGGACGAGATCGACCTGGCTGCCAATTTTGCCGGCAATCGTCCCTGGTTCTTCGGGCTGTTGGCCCTGCTGCCCTGCGCCAGCCTTGCCGAGCAGGCAACACGTGATCCGACGATGCGCCTGGATGCGGACGTGGCGTTCCGGCTCGTCTTCCTGTTGCTGGCCATCGTCGCCAGCCGCATTGCCAGCGCGCGCGTGCAAGCCGGCCTGGCGGTGGCCACGCTGGCCCTGCTTTGCGGGTATGTCGCCGACCTTTTCCTGCACCTTCCCTAGCGCTTCAGGAGTGGTTCCGGGCGGCCTGCTCGGCCAGGGTCAGCGCGACATGGTTGCGCAGGTAGGCGGGCTCGGCCTGCTCCGGGGCGCAGGCCCCGCCGCGCGCGAACTCCCTCACCGCCAGGCGTACCAGATCGCCCGCATGCGGCAACGCCGTGGCATCCACGTCCGATACCAGTGTCCCCAGCCGCGCCCCCAGGGCGCCGCCCACCGCTGCAAAGCCGGTGCCGACGCCTTGCCAGGACTCGCCGACCGGCCCATCGCAAATCGCTTCGGGCAGGGTCGCCGCGACCGGATCAATGACCACTTCGCCGGTACACGCAACCAGGTCGTCCCCGTCCCTGGCAAACGCGCCCAGGTAAACCTCGCCCATGCGCGCGTCGATCGCGGCGATCACGCGCCCCTGGCCGGCGCCACCGGCCAGGACGGCCAGCGTCGACACCGGGATCACGGGCCGGTCCAGCCCCAACGCGATTCCCTGCGCGATCGCGATCGCAAGACGTACCCCGGTGAATGCGCCCGGACCACGCCCGACTGCGATGGCGTCGAGCTGCGACCGCGCGATGCCGGCCTCGGCCAGCAGCTGTTGCGCCCAGGGCAACGCCAGTTCGGCGTGGCGGCGGGGGGCGATCTCGAAGCGCTCGCGCACCTCGCCGTCGAGCCAGAGTGCGACGGAACAGGCTTCGGTGGCGGTTTCGAAGGCGAGGAGCTTCATGGGGCCCAAGTTTACGGCAGTCGTGGTCGCCAACCGCAGGAGCGCTGGCACCTCGCTTACAAGGATTGCTCCGTGTCCTGCGTCCCAAAGAATCGCTGTACGTCTTCGACATCCCGCGTCTTGGGCAGCGGCGGTAGCGAGTCCATGAAGATGCGGCCATAACTCTTGCCCAGCAACCGCGGATCACACAGCACCAGGACGCCACGATCACGCTCGCTGCGGATCAGGCGGCCGGCGCCCTGCTTGAGCGCGATGACCGCTTGCGGAAGTTGCTCGTCGCGGAACGGATTGCCGCCGGCGCGCCGGACGGCCTGCAGGCGGGCCTCGAAGACGGGGTCGTCCGGTGCGGCGAACGGCAGCTTGTCGATGACCACGACGCTCAACGCGTCGCCGACCACGTCCACGCCTTCACGGAAGCTGGCCGCGCCCAGCAGCACGCCGTTGCCGGACTCGCGGAACCGCTGCAACAGGGCATTGCGTGGCGCATCGCCCTGCACGAAAAGCGGCCATGGCCCATCACGCAGGCGCTCCGCGGCCAGGCGCAGCGCACGATGCGATGCAAACAGCAGGAACGCGCGCCCCTGCGAGGCATGCAGGACGGGCAGCACCGCCTCCACCAGCGCATCGGTGTAGTCGCGCGACATCGGCTCGGGCAGGCCTTTTGGCAAGTAACACAGTGCCTGCGCATTCCAGTCGAACGGGCTGGGCTCCAGCAGCGTTTCCGGCGCGTCCAGGCCAAGGCGCGTGGCGATATGGTCAAAACCACCCGCCACGGCCAACGTTGCCGACGTGAAGACCCACGCCGCACGCGATTGCTCGCGATGGGCACGCAGCGGGCCGGAGACATCCAGTGGCGTGCGTTGCAGGCGGAAGCCGCGTGGCGTCAACTCGTACCAGCGAACGTCGCCGTCGGTAAGGGGCGGAGAAGAAATGGGGTCAGGTTCATTTTCCGACGAAAATGCCTGGCGATCCGATGGCTCGGATTCGGAAAATGAACCTGACCCCATTTCTTCCTTTTCCTCCCCGAGCCACCGCGACAACCGCCTCGCGAAATCCTGCGCCCGCGCATGGCAGCCATCAAAGCCCGGAGAGGCTTCGCGCAACGGTTCCAGGGCAGCCATGAGCGTGGCCAGCGCATTGCCCAGTGAATCGAAAGCGTCATGCACCGCATCGGCCTGCAAAGCCCGCGGCCGCGTCCCGCGCACCGGCAACATCTCCATCGCGGCACGCAACGCGCGCGTGGCGTGTTCGAGTTCCTGCGCCGGCGCTTGCACCGAGGCCAGCGACGCGGGCACGTCCTTGCACTCGCGCAGGCTGTCGCGGGCCAGTTCCACCAGCGGCCGCGCACCGAGTCCCTCGCCAAAGAATTGCGCCGCCAACTCGGGCAATTGGTGGGCCTCGTCGACGACAAAGGCCTGCGCGCCGGGCAGGATCTCTCCAAAGCCCTCCTGCTTGAGCGCCAGGTCCGCCAGCAGCAGGTGGTGGTTGACCACGACCAGGTCGGCGGACTGCGCGCGCTGGCGCGCCTGTACGACGAAGCACTCCTCCCAGAACGGGCACTCGTTGCCCAGGCAGTTTTCAGCGGTGCTGGTGACCATCGGTATGAGCGGCGAATCCTCGGGCAGCGCCTCGATCTCGGCCATGTCGCCCATGCGCGTGCGTCCGCTCCACGCAACGATGCGCTGGAACATGGCAGCCTGGGCGCGTGAAGCGAACATCCCCCTGGCAAGCTGCGGATCGCCCTTGGCCTGTTCCATCCGGTAGATGCACAGATAGTTGGCGCGGCCCTTCAACAGGGCCGACTTGATGCCCACGCCCAGTGCGTCGCGCACGCGCGGCAGGTCGCGGTGGTAGAGCTGGTCCTGCAGCGCGCGGGTCCCGGTGGAGATGATGGTCTTGCGGCCGGACAGCAGCGCCGGCACCAGGTACGCGAAGGTCTTGCCGGTGCCGGTACCGGCTTCGGCCAGCAGTTCGGCGCGGTGCTCGAATGCATCGGCGATGGCCACCGCCAATCTCTGCTGCGAGGGGCGCGGCACGAACGCTGGCGTGGCTTCGGCCAGCGCGCCACCTTCGGCCAGGGCTGCGCGGCTGCGCTGGGTCAGTTCCGACATATCGGCAGTGCGGCCTCAGAAGCGATTGGGGCCGTCGACCTTGCACGCATCGAGCTTGTCCTGCGCGTCCCGTGCGCCGGTGGCATCGGTGGCCATCAATCGCGCAAAACGAATGGTGGCCCAGTGGCGCCGGCACAGCGGACCGACCTGGGCACCCAACTCGTACGCACGCCTTGCCAGTGTTTCGGCGTCGTCGAACTGGTGTTGCAGGAGCGCAGCCTCGGCGCGCTCCTGCAGCAGCGCCGGATCGTCCGGGGTGATGGCCATTGCCTGGTCGAGTGCTGCAGCGGCCTGGGCGTACTGCTGCCGGCTTTCCATCTGCAATGCGTCCTCGCGCAGGTCTTCGACCCTGGGGTCGCGCAACGGGCGCACGGTCAGCTCGCTGTCGCCCTCGCCCGCGCTGGCACGGATTGCCGCGACCATCGCTTCCGGGCTGGCCTGGGTCAGGGGTGCCGGCGGCGCGGGCAATGGCGGGCTCGCGCAAGCGGCCAGTAGCAGGGCAGAGAGCAGCAGGGCAGCCAGCAGCAGGGCGGCCAATGCGGCCGGGCTGCCGCGCAGCGCAGTCACGTCGGGCTTCATTGTCCGTTGTCCTGCACGGGTTGCGAGGGCTGTGGTTGTTGCTGCGGCTGGGCATCGGGCACTTGCCTGGCTGGATCCTCGCGCTTGCCCCACCCGAACCAGTCCCGCCAGCTGCGGCGCTCATCCTGCTGCGGCTGGCCCGGTTGGTCGCCATCGTCCGGATTGGCATACACGCAGGGCTGGTAGGCGGGGGCGAACCCGGCGACAAAGGCAAACCGCTGCGCGCCCGGGCAACCGGCATCGGTACTGTTGGACTGCACCACCCACTGCCAGTCCAGCCCCTTGCCCGAGACCTGCAACGGCGCCGTGGGCAACCTGGAAAAAATGCCGGACCACACCCGCATCGCACCGGTAGCGCCGTACAGGCCGGTGGGCTTGTTGTCGTCGTTGCCCACCCAGACCACCGCCAGGTGATCGCCGGTCCAACCGGCAAACCAGCTGTCGCGGCTGTCGTTGCTGGTGCCGGTCTTGCCCGCCGGATGCAGCCTGCCGAGCCCATCGGCGACCAGCTGGCGGCCGGTGCCGCTGGTGACGGCCGTCTGCAGCGCCAGGGTCACCAGGCGCGCGGCGATCGCGTCGCCTTCCTGCGCAGGCGCCGGGGCCTTGTCATAGCGATTGACCACCTTGCCGTCGTGGTCGATGACGCCACGCACGGCATGCAGCGGCTGGATCTCGCCATCGGAGGCCAGGAACTGGAACAACTGCGCCATGGCATAGGGACTCTGGTCCAGCGACCCCAGGATCAGCGAGGGATTGGCATCGGCCTTGATGCCGGCCAGGGTATGGACCAGGTTGGCGATGCGCTCGGGCTTGACCTGCATGCCGACGCGGACCGTGGCCTGGTTCCAGGAGTGGGCCAGCGCATCGATCAGTCGCACGGTGCCGTGGCTGCGGTTGTCGGAGTTGCCCGGGCTCCAGCGTTTGCCATTGTCCAGCGTGACGGTCACCGGACCGTCGTCGACATAGCTGGCCAGCGACCAGCGACCGGGCTGGGCCAGCGCCAACAGGTAGACGAAGGGCTTGATCAACGAGCCGACCGGCCGCTGGGCCTCGACCGCGCGGTTGAAGCCGGGTTCGGCGAAGTTCCGGCTGCCGACCACGGCACGGACTTCGCCGCTGTGCACGTCGGTCAGCACCAGGCCCGAGTTGAGATCGGGTCGCTTCTTCGTATCCAGCGCCTTCAGCGTCTTTGCCACCGCGTCCTCGGCGTAGCGCTGTGCCGACGGCGACATCGCGCTCATCACCGACAGCCCGGCGCCCTGCAGGGCATCGGCCGGGTAGTCGCGCTCCAGCTGGCGACGGATCAGGTCGACATAGGCCGGGAACCGGTTGGCCGAGGTACTGCCAGGCGAGTCGGTAATGCCCAATGGCGCCTGCTTGGCGCGGGCGAATTCAGCGTCGTTGATCAGCTTGGTCTGGTGGAACTTGGACAGGGCAAAATCACGGCGCGCCCTGGCCCGCTCGGGGTGCCGCCGCGGATCGTAGTACGACGGCCCGCGGACCATGCCGATCAGCAATGCGACCTGTTCGGTGCTCAGGTCGCGCATGTCGCGGCCAAACCAGTATTCGGCCCCGGCGGCGACGCCCCGGATCGCCTGGTTGCCACGCTGGCCCAGGTAGACCTGGTTGAGGTAGGTCTCCAGGATCGTCTTCTTGTCGTAACGCGCTTCGAGCAGCAGCGCGTACAGGATCTCGTTGAACTTGCGGGTCAGCGTCTGCTCACGGCCGATGCCCAGCAAGCCCGATCGCGCCAGCTGCTGGGTCAGGGTGCTCGCGCCCTGCTTGTTCCTGCCGCCGGAACTGACCGTGACCCAGGCCGCGCGCGCCATGCCCGGCAGGTCGATGCCGTGATGGTGGGCGAAGTCCTGGTCCTCGACCGCCTGCAGGCCGGTGACCAGCAAATCGGGGACTTCCTCGATCTGCACCAGCCGCCGCTCTTCCTGCTTCTGGCCGTACAGGGTGGCGATGCGGGCCGGATCCAGGCGCACGGATTTGATCGAATGCCGGCGATCCGGGTCGCGCAAGCCTGCGACGCGTCCGCCCGAGATGCTGACCTCGACCCGGCCGGGGCCAACCTCGCCTTCGACGTCATGGAAGCCGCGGCTGGCGATCCGCCAGCGCCCCCCCTCGTGTTGATACGTCCCCGGCCGGACACCGGCGCCATCGTCGCGGTAGGCCGAGGCCGCCAACTCGGTCTTGAGCGTGGCCGCGTCCATGGCCAGGCCGGGCGTGAGCCGGAGTGGCCGTGCATAGACGCGTGTCGGCAATTGCCAGCGCAACTCGCTGAAGTGCCGGGTGACCTGGTGGTTGAGGTACAGCGTGTACGGAATCAGGAACCCGAGCCCGAGTCCGACCACGGCCAGGCCCCAGGTCAACAGCTTGCGGCGCCAGTCGGTGGCGGGTCGGGCGTCGTCGTTGTCGTCTTCGTCTGGCTTGATGCGGGGCATGGGGACTCGGCGGTGGGTGCGACGGGCTTGTGCGTGGGCAGGATTACGCCGATGGGCGCGCGGGTGCGACAATGGCCGGGCGCGCCGCGGATGGTCCACCCAACATGCAGCGTCGAGTCTAGCGCACCGATTCCCCCGACCCGGTGCGAATCGCCCCCCCAGTCAGCCGGAGTTACAGGGTTTGTCGGCAGCCGCCACGCCACACACGTCCACGCACTGGCGCACGTTGCCTGCCTGCGGGGCGGTCGCAGCGCAATCCGCGCGCAACGGTAGCCACTGAGATGTCCTGGTCGCTCGCCGATGCACGGTTCCTGTTCGATCGTGCAGTGGGCCTGGTGCGACGGGGCACCGCCAGCCTGAGGGCGCGCGGCTGGCGTGCCAGCCTCGAGCGCGCGCGCGTGCACCTGCAGCCGCGCCCGAAGCGCGACGGACAGCGCCTGCACCTGCCCGAATCGACGCCGTTCGCGCCGTTCACGGTACCGCGGTCGGCGGCTCCAGAGGCCAGCATCATCATCCCGGTCTACGACCAGTTCGCGCATACCCTGGCGTGCTTGCGCGCCCTGGCGGCGCACCCGCCGCTTGCGTCGGTGGAGATCATCGTCGTCGACGACGGTTCCAGCGACGACACCGCCATCGCGCTGCCCCAGGTCGGCGGCTTGCGTTACCACCGGCGCACCGCCAACGGAGGCTTCATCGCCGCCTGCAACGACGGCGCCGCGATGGCCACGGGCGACGTGCTGGTCTTCCTCAACAACGACACACTGCCGCAACCGGGCTGGCTGGACGCCATGCTGCAGGTCCTGGCCGACGATGCCAGCGTCGGGCTGGTGGGTGCGCAGCTGCTCTACCCGGATGGCCGGCTGCAGGAAGCCGGCGGCGTGGTCTTCAGTGACGGCAGCGGCTGGAATTACGGCCGTTTCGGCTCGCCGGGCGATCCACGCCACGCCTACCTGCGCGACGTTGATTACGTCAGTGCGGCCGCGGCGGCGATACCGCGCGACCTGTTCCGGCGCATCGGCGGGTTCGACCCGCGTTATGCACCAGCGTATTACGAGGACACCGACCTGGCGTTCGCGGTCCGCGCCGCCGGCAGGCGCGTGGTCTACCAGCCAGCCGCGCGCGTGGTGCACGACGAAGGCGCCACGTCGGGGACCGATACCGGCAGCGGGATCAAGGCGTACCAGGTACGCAACCGCGAGCGGTTCGCCGAGCATCGCCGCGATGCCCTCGCCTCGCATCCTGCGCCCGGAACGGTGCCGTGCCCGGCCGTGCTGCATCGCAAGCAGCGGCAGGTCCTGATCATCGATGCGCTGACACCGCAGCCCGACCACGATTCGGGTTCGCTGCGGCTGGTCAACCTGATGCGCCTGCTGCGCGAGGAAGGCGCGCACGTGGTGTTCCTGCCATCCAACCGCGAGCACGGCGGGCCGTACACCGAGGCGCTGCAGCAACTGGGGGTGGAAGCCTGGTATGCACCATTCGCCAGGCGCGCACCGGCCTGGCTGCGCGAGCACGGCCCGCGCTTCGACAGCGTGCTTGCCTGCCGGCATTACGTCGCCCGCGAATTCCTGCCACTGTTGCGCCGGCACGCACCGCAGGCCCGGATCGTGTTCGACAGCATCGACCTGCATTACCTGCGCGAACAGCGTGCCGCCGACCTGGCCGACGACGATGTCCGGCGCCGCGCCGCGGCGCGCACCCGCACACTGGAGCTGGACATCATCGCGCGCAGCGACGTCACCGCCGTGGTGAGCGATGTCGAGCGCGAGGTGCTGTCCAGGGACGCACCAGGCGCGCGCATCGAGGTCCTGTCCAATGTCCATCAACTGGCCGGTGCAGGGCAGCCATACGCGCAGCGATCCGACCTGGTCTTCGTGGGCGGCTTCCGGCATCCGCCCAATGTCGATGCCGTGCAATGGTTCGTCGACGATGTGTTCCCGCGCATCCATCGCGCGTTGCCCGACGTGCGTTTCCACTGCATCGGCAGCCACGTGACCCCGGCGATCGAAGCGCTTGGCATCGCGGCCGGGCGTGGTCGTCCACGGCCACGTCCCCGACATCACCCCGTACATGGACGGTTGCCGGATCGCGGTCGCCCCGCTGCGCTATGGCGCCGGGGTCAAGGGCAAGGTCAACCTGAGCATGGCGCATGGCCAGCCGGTGGTGGCGACGGCTTGCGCCGCCGAAGGCATGCATCTGGTCGATGGCCGCGACGTGCTCCTGGCCGACGATGCCCAGGCCTTCGCCGATGCGGTCATCCGCCTGTACCAGGACCAGGCGTTGTGGCAGGGGCTCAGCGCCGCCGGATTGGCCAATGTCGAGCGGCACTTCTCGCTGGATGCCGCGCGTGCAAGCGTACGCCGGCTGTTGCTGGCGACGGACAGGCCGTTGTAGGAGCGGCTTTGGCCGCGAGCGTTGAATGGTGCGCCTGCTCTTGCAGGAGCGTCGCCGCTCGCGATGCTTTTGCGGAACACTGCATCGCAACTGACGTCGCTGCCCAAAAAAGGCCAGGATCGACTCAATACCAGGCGTGCGCGGCTGGAGCCGCCCCTGCAAGAGCCACGCCCGCTTGGGGGCGATGATGGGCGACGGGCCAGGACGGATCCGGTCGGTCACCGGGATGACGGAACCGGCCTTGGCGCGCTGGGTTGGCGCAACCTGTTTTGCCCGCTACAGGCGCTTACTTTCCGCTGGCACCCGCCGCCTGCACGCGCGCGGCAAACGCCGCCAGGCCCGGCACCGCCGGGTCACGCTCGCGTGCCGCCATCAGCGCGCCTTGCGCGCGCTGCAGTTCACCCGCACCCAGGCGCTCGTCGCCGTAAGCCAGCCAACGTTCGGCCAGGCGCCGGCGTGCCTTGGCAACCTCGGGGCCTGTTTCGCCCAGCACATCGCGTGCATCCAGGCAGGCGCCCGCGCGCCGCAGGTCGTTGCCGCGCATCGCCTCCTCGAAACAACTGCGCGCCGCGGGCAACAAATGGTCGCTCGCACGCTGCACGCCGGGGTCGTCGGGCGCGATCGCGCGCGCTGCACGCAACTTGTCGAATGCGCTGTCGCCCGGCGGCGTCAGCAGCGCACCCCTGGCCTGCGCGGCGGCGGCCTCGGCCAGGAGCCTGGCGACCTGGCGCCTGCGCTCGGCGGCCGGCAGGGTCGAGCCCATGCGCGCCTGCAGGTGGCGTGCGTGTCCAACGCGACGGGTGGCGGCTGCCGCGGCTTCCGGTGCAAGCGCGCGCGCCCGTTCCAGGGCCACGTCGGCATCGGCGAAGCGGAAATCCGAGGCCAGCCGCTCGGCACGATGTGCCCAGTCGGCACCGACCTGCTGCAATCCACTCGCGGCTTCGGCATCGCTGCCATCGATCTCCAGCAGGGCTTGGTATTCGGTGGCGGCCTGGCGCAGGCGACCCAGGCGACGTGTGTTGTCGGCATGCAGCCGCGCCTGCTCCAGCGCATGCGAGAGGGCATCTTCGGCGCCAGGCAGATCGCCGTGGCCAGGGTCGTACCCGCGTGCCGCCGCGATTTCTTTCGCTGCTTGCGCCAGGTCCCCGGCGGCCAATGCCTGCGCGGCCTCCTGCAACAGGTCGGCCAATGCGTCCTCGCGTCCCTCCAGCGCCTCGATGCGTTTGGGCTGCAGCGACAGCACGCGCCGGTACAACGGCAGGGCGGCGTCGCTACTGCCATCCAGGCGGCCCTGCTTGCGCGCGGCGGCCGCATCGGCGAGCAGGTGTTCGATGCCCGCCCTGGCGACCTCGGTCTTGCGCAACCGGGTGGCGACGGCGGCGGCCTGTGCCCGCGGGACCGACAGGGCACGCGCCAGGGCCAAGTCCTGGTGGGCCTGCTCCAGGTCTCCCGCCGCGATGGCGGTGCGCGCTTGCGCCAACGCAGCTTGCGCGACGCGCATCAGCCCTTCGCGGGCCTCGTTGCGGTCCGGGTCCATGGCCAGCGCGGCCTGGTAGAGTTCGCGCGCGCCGCTGCCATCGTCCGCCGTCAATCGGCCCTCGGCCAGCGCCTGCGCCGCCTGCGCGCGCAACGCCTGCGCGCGCGTCTGCGGCCACAGGTGCTCGGCCAATGGCTGCCGGAACACCGCCACCAGCACCAGCAACACGGCCACCGTGGCGAGCAACGGCCACAGCCATGCCGGTGCCGACCCCGGATGCGCGTGCTGCCGCGATGGTCGGCGCGGACGCTGGAAGCGCACGGCATCCAAATCCCCAAGCTGCGGCGACGCGGGCCCGATCGTTGGATCGGCGCGTGCGTCGTCGGGATTGCGATCACCGGGCATGACGGGAGCATAAGAGATGCAGGGATCAGTGCCGCGTGTTCGTGCGCACCCGGCGGCCAGCCGGTGCACAGCTGGCCGGTGCGAGCGCGGCCGCCCGGAGGAGGACGACTGTTTGCCACGACCAGGCCGTCGGCATGTACGCGCGGCTGGCAAGACAGCTGCGCAGGCACGGCAAATGGCATCGGGCGCGATCGGTTCCGGGTGCGCTGCGCCTGCCCGGGCGAGCGCCGGGGGCCATGGCATCCGTGGCGTTCAGGCGCGGCGCACGCGCTCGATGCCGGCCAGTGACTCCACCTTGCCCATCAGGTGCGACAGCTGGCCGTAATCCCGCACGCGCACCCGCAAGCGCAGGCGCACGCGGCCGCCGGTCGCACTGGTGTCGGTGCCGATATCGAGGATGTGCACGTCTTCCTGCGCCACCAGGTTGGTCAGCTCCTTGAGCAGCCACTTGCGGTCGATCGCGTCGATCTGCAAGTCGACTTCGTGGCCACCCTTTTGCTGCCCCCACTCGACCGGCAGCACCCGCTGCGGCTGTGCCGCCGACAGCCGCAGGAAGGTCGCGCAATTCTCGCGATGGACGCTGACCCCGCGGCTGCGGGTCAGGTAACCGGACACTGGTTCGCCCGGCAAAGGCTGGCAGCAACGTGCCACCTGCACCACGAGGTTGCCGACCCCCACCACCGTCAAGGCCGATGCACGCGTGGTGTCCTTGCGCCGCGGCGGCCGTTTTGGCGCGGGAGCCGGCATCGCGGGCGCCTCGCGCGCACGCTCGTGCTCGAGCAGCAACCGCGTGACCTGGTGCGGCCCGACATCGCCCAGGGCCACCATGACCTGGAGATCTTCCAGCGTGGCGGCATGGAACCTCTCCAGCGCCGGCGCAGGGTCGGCGTGTTGCAAGCCGGCACGCTTGAGTTCCCGATCCAGCAAGTCGCGTCCGTCCTGCACGTTGCGGGCGCGGTCGAGCTGGTGGAACCAGTGCCGCACCTTGTCGCGCGAACGCGCACTGGCCAGGAAGCCGTTGGACGCGACCAGCCAGTCACGCCGCGGCTCGCCTGTCCGTGCCGTCATGATCTCGACCCGGTTGCCACTTTGCAGCTTGTGGTCCAGGGTCACGATGCGCCCGTCGACCTTGGCCCCGCGACAGCGATGCCCGACCTCGGTGTGCACGTGGTAGGCAAAATCCAGCGGCGTCGCACCGACCGGCAGGTCGATGACCTCGCCGCGCGGGGTCAGCGTGTAGATGCGGTCTTCGACCAGCTCGCTGTCGATCTCGCCAAACAGGCGGCGGCTGTCTTCGGTGCCGTCGTTGCCCGCTTCGCCGTCGGCCTGCGCGTCGAGCAGCCGCCGCATCCACTCGATCTTTCGATCCTGCGCCGCATCACCCGCCGCCGAACGGCCGGCGCCGCCTTCCTTGTAACGCCAGTGGGCGGCGACCCCCAGCTCGGCCTGCGCGTGCATGTCGAAGGTGCGGATCTGCACCTCCAGGGTCTTGCCCCCCGGCCCGACCACCGCGGTGTGCAGCGACCGGTAGTCGTTGTTCTTGGGCCGCGCGATGTAATCGTCGAACTCGCTCGGGATCGGCACCCAGAGCGCATGCACCACGCCGAGCGCCGCATAGCAGGCCGGCACGTCGTCGACCAGCACGCGCACTGCGCGCAAGTCGTATAGCTCGCCAAACGGCACGTCCTTGCGCTGCATTTTCTTGTAGATGCTGTAGATGTGCTTGGGGCGGCCGGCGACGTCGAAGTGCAATCCCTGCTCGGCCAGGGCCGCGCCCAGGCGGGCCTTGACCTGCTCGATGTAGCGCTCGCGATCGGTGCGCTTGTCGTCCAGCAGGCGCGCGATGCGTTTGTAGGTGTCCGGATCGAGATGGCGGAAGGCCAGGTCCTCCAGCTCCCACTTCAACTGCCAGATACCCAGCCGGTTGGCCAGCGGCGCATGGATGTCGCGCGTCAGTTGCGCCAGCGCGCGGCGCTGGTCCGGCGCAAGCTGGTCGGCGTGTCGCAGGCGGGCCACCTGGCGCGCCAGCAGGATCGGTACCGCGCGCAGGTCGCGGATGATCGCCAACAACAGCCGGCGCAGGCCCTCACTGTTGCTGCCTGATCGACCCTCCTTGTTGCCGTGCTCGGCGTGCAGCGCCCAGACCTGACCGGCGGCGCGCTGCCCTTCAAGCAGGTTGGCGACTGCGGGGAACGACCGCACCAGCGTGGCCCGCACCGCCGCCTGGAGATCGGGTGCGACGTGCAGGATCGCCGCGGCGAGCACGTCGCCGTCGGCATCGAGCAAGCCCAGCGATGCCAGGGTGTCCTCGAGCACCGGCATCGGATCGCGCAAATTGCCGTTGCCCCCCGCGGCCAACGCTTCTTCCATCAACGTGCGCAGCGGCGCCGCGATCGATGCACAGGCAGGCGACGACAACAGCGCCGGCGCGAGCACGCCGGCGGGCTGCGATTGGGGGCGGGGTGACGCGCGTGGGAGCACGTTGCGCTCGCTTTGGGCGGGCTTCCTACACTAGCGTCCGGGGGGAAAACAGCAAGTGTGGTTTGGACACGGCCATGGCATCGCCGGCTGCTTCATAACGCGCGCGATATCGGCAGCGTCGTGCGGGAGTGCATCAGCGTCGCCCTGGGCGTAGCGAAGGATCTGCTTCCCGGTATTCGCGCTTCCCGGCTGCAGGCCAGTCATCTGCCGACTCATCCCCGCCTCCCAGCCTGGTCATTCCGAGCGCAGCGGAGGCTCTGCCTTCATGCCGCCACCCTTGACGGCGCTCATGGCCGATCGACTGCCGCATTACCCCGGCCTTCCAACCCGGTCATCCTGAGCGCAGCGAAGGATCTGCTTCCCGGCTTCGCGCTTCCCAGCTGCAGTGCGAGTCATCTGCCGAGTCGTCCCCACCTCCCAGCCTGGTCGGTCCCGAGCGCAGCGGAGGATGCTGCCTTTCATGCCGTCACCCTTACGGCGCTCCTGGCCGATCACCTGCCGCATTACCCCGGCCTTCCAACCCGGTCATCCTGAGCGTAGCGAAGGATCTGCTTCCCGGTCTTCGCTCTTCCCGGCGGGAGGCCAGTCATCTGCCGATCCGTCCCCGCCTCCCAGCATGGCCGGCCCGAGCGCAGCGGAGGTGCTGCCTTTCATGCCGTCACCCTTGACGGCGCTCCTGGCCGATCAACTGCCGCATTACCCCGGCCTTCCAACCCGGTCATCCTGAGCGTAGCGAAGGATCTGCTGTACCCACCGCGGCACATGCCGACATGGCTTCCAGAAAACCCTGATGGCAACAGACTCGAACAACGGCTGCCATGTCAGCCATGCCAGGATCCTTCCACGTCTACCTACTATCGAGCCGCTCGCGCAACCTCTACGTGGGCGTGACCAGCGATCTGTTGCGACGACTGTGGGAGCACCGCACCCACGTCGTGCGAGGACATACGGCGCGCTACAGGATCACCCGCCTGGTCTATTACGAGCAGACCACCGATGTGGTCAGTGCATTGATGCGCGAAAAGCAGATCAAGGGCTGGCGACGTGCCCGCAAGATTGGATTGATCGAGGAGCGCAATCCAACGTGGCAAGACTTGGCAGAAGACTGGTTCTAGGTTGGCTTGCCCGGCAAGTCAGTGGCAGCAAGCAGATCCTTCGCTGCGCTCAGGATGACAGTGTTGGACGGGGCGGGAAGATCCGGGAGTGACGGGTTGCGACTGGGTGGGGTGGGTCGGCCGGGTCAGGGGTGAAGGCGCAACAGCAGATCCTTCGCTTCGCTCAGGATGACAGTGTGCTTGGGTCGGCGGGGTTGAGCTGGATGTCTGTGTTGAGTGCAATGAAGATGTTGGATGGAATGTCTTGTTGTAGGTCGGCTTGCCCGGCAAGTCAGTGGCAGCAAGCAGATCCTTCGCTGCGCTCAGGATGACAGTGTTGGATGGGGCGGGAAGATCCGGGAGTGATGGGTTGCGACTGGGTGGGGTGGGTCGGCCGGGTCAGGGGTGAAGGCGCAACAGCAGATCCTTCGCTTCGCTCAGGATGACAGTGTGCTTGGGTCGGCGGGGTTGAGCTGGATGTCTGTGTTGAATGCAATGAAGATGTTGGATGGAATGTCGTTGTAGGTCGGCTTGCCCGGTAAGTCAGTGGCAGCAAGCAGATCCTTCGCTTCGCTCAGGATGACAGGGTGCTTGGGTTGGCGGGGTTGAACTGGATGTCTGTGTTGAGTGCAATGAAGATGTTGGATGAAATGACTTGTGGGACGAAATGACTTGTCGGATGCGAATGACTTGTCGGGATCGAATGACTAACGGATCAAATGACTGTCGGTTGGAATGACTTGTCGGATGGGACACCAGTGTTCAGCGTAAGAGTGCCAGGGTGTTTGATGCGCGCTGGGTGCATGCAGGTGACGCCATGCATGGCCTGCACGGTTCAGGAAGCGGACAACCGCTGCAGGCGATTGGTGAATTTCTTCGGCGACACGCCGCCTCGCGCCAGCTCCTGCGCAAACAGGGAGACGCGCAATTCCTCGATCTCCCAGCGCAACGACTGCCAGTCGGTGTCGTCGAGATCATCGCGCGCTTCGTCCAGTGCATCGGCCAGGGAACGGATCTCCAGCATCCTTGCCTGGTCGCGCGTGGGGTCGCGCAAGGCACGCTCCGCACGCAGGGACAATGCCTTGAGGTAGCGCGGGTATTCAGCCAATACCGTGGCCGGGACGTCGCGCAGGAAACCCGGTGGCACCAGGGCGGCGAGTTGGGCATGCATGTCGTCCAGGTTGCCGCTGGCCCAGCCGACCAGCTTCGAGTCCAGCGCCGCGCGGACTTCGGCGACCAGCGCCAGGATCGTTTCGGCCTGGCCGAGCCGCGCGACCGCTTCAGGAAACAGCGCCCCGGCAATGGCGTCGCGCCGGTGTGCGAAGGCGTCGGCATCGCGGATCGCGCCGAGCCCTTCGACGGCCAGCGCCGCAAAGGCGCCTTCCACCAGGTCTTCGCGCAGGCGGTCGCCAGGCTTGTCGCCGGCACGTGGCGCGGCCGACTCGATGGCGGCGTAAAGCAACGCGGTCCTGGGCTGCGCCGGCAATTGCTTGCGCGCCTGTTTCAATCGGTCGGCCAGTGCGATCCGCAACAGGCGCCGCACACCTGCCGGATGCGCACGGGACGCGGCGCTGCGTTCGGCGTGCACCTGCAGCGACACGCTGTCGCCGTCGTCGTGCAGCGCCGGCCAGGCGGGCACGCCACCGGCGCCGGGGACGGATTCAGGGATGGGGCGTGCAGGAAACCCGCGCAATCCGGACTCGGCCAGGCCCTGCGCTGCGCGCGCGGAAAACGCATCGGCGGCGCGTCTACCAAAACGCCGCCGCAAGTCGTCGAGATCGCGCGATTCGGCCAGGACCCGCTTGCCCTCCTCGTCGAGCAGCCGCAGGTTGATGCGCAGGTGCGGCTCCAGTGCCCCGGTGTCGAATTCGGTCGCGGACAAGGTCGCACCCGTCGCCTTGTGCAGGAACCGCGCAAGCGTGCCTTCCAGCGTGTCGGCCATCGCCACGGGATACGCTTCAAGGAACGCGCGTGCAAAATCCGGGGCGGGCACGAAGTTGCGGCGTTGCGCCTTGGGCAGCGACTTGATCAGCGCCGTCGCCTTGTCGGCCACAAACCCTGGTGCCAACCAGCCCAGCCGCACCGGGTCGAGCGCATTGAGCAGGTGCAATGGCACGGTTACCGTCATGCCATCGTCGATGGCACCGGGCTCGAAGCGATAAACCACCTGCAGTCGCGCATCGCCGAGCGCCAGCACCTTGGGGAACCTGGCCGCCTCGCTTTCGTCGCCCACCAGCAGGTCGTCGCGCGACCATTCCAGTGCGTGTTTCTTGTCCACGGGCAGTTTGGCAAACCAGGCATCCAGCGCCTGCGCGTTGTGGACGTCCGCGGGCAGCCGGTCCAGGTACCACTGCGCCATCCAGTCTTCGTCCACGACCAGCCCGCTGCGACGCTGCTTGGCCTCTTCTTCCAGCGCGGCCGCCAACGTGGCGAGGTTGCGCTTGAGGAACACGCTGCGGGTATTGATCTCACCCGTCACCAGGCCATCGCGCACGAAGATCTGCCGGCTCTCCTCCGGGAACAGTCCGCCGTAATGGATCGGCTTCTTCGGCGCCAGCACCAAGCCCAACAGGCTGACCTGCTCGCTGCCGACCACGCGACCCTGCGACCGCGCCCAGTGCGGATCGTATTGGCGTCGCGACAGCAGGTGCGGCAGTTCGGCGATGACCCATTCGGGCTCGATCGCGGCATTGGTGAGAGACCAGACCTTCTCGGTGTCCAGCAGCAGCGCCGACAGCACCCAGGGCGGCGGCTTTCTTGCCAGCGGCGATCCCGGGAACAGTTGGAACCGGCGCCCGCGCGGACCTTCGTATTGCACGCCGGCCTTCTTGTCCTTGCCTGGCTGGGCGCGATGGCCAAGCTGGGTTGGCAGGCCGGCGATCAGGGCGCGGTGAAGCAACGTGTACGGCGTGTCCCGGGTTGCCTTGCCTGCTTTGCGTGCTTTTCCGGCGCCGGCTGCATTTCCTGCCGCCTCCGTTTCCCCTTCTGCCTGCGCGCTGCCTTGTGTCATCCCGGGCGCAACAAGAGCCTGCGATGCAGGCGCCTGTGCCCAACCCAATTCCGCGGCCTGCAACTTCAGTTGCCGGTGCAACTCCCACCACTCGCGCAGGCGCAGGAACCCGAGGAAATGCTTATGGGCCCACTTGCGCAACTGCGACTGGGTCAGCTCCTCGTGCGCGGCGCGATACGCCTCCCACAGTTTCAATATCCCGACGAACTCGGACCTGGGATCGGCAAACTGCGCATGGGCATTGTCGGCCGCTGCACGCTGGTCCGGCGGTCGTTCGCGCGGATCCTGGATACCCAGGAAACTGGCGATCACCAGCATTTCGCGCAGGCACCCATGACTGTTGGCGGCAACCAGCATCCGTGCCAGCTTCACGTCGATCGGCAGCCGTGCCATGGTGCGGCCGGTCGCCGTCAGTCGCCGCTTGTCGTCGACCGCGCCCAGCTCGGCCAGCTGCTGCCAGCCGTCGGCGATCGCCCGGGGCTCGGGGGGCTCCAGGAACGGAAAGTCCTCGATGACGTTCGCGTCGGCCATGGACGCACGCGAACGCGCGCGCTTCGACTTCGCAGGCCCACGCCCGTCGATGTCGCCCAGGCCCAGCGACAGCATCCGCAGGATCACGCCGGCCAGTGCGGCGCGTCGGATTTCCGGATCGGTGTATTCGGGCCGGGCCTGGAAATCCGCTTCGGAATACAACCGATAACACGTCCCCGGCGCGATCCGCCCGCAGCGGCCCTTGCGCTGGTTGGCGCTGGCCTGGCTGATCGGCTCGATGTGCAGGCGGTCGAGTTTCTGCCGCGGGCTGTAGCGCTTGATGCGCGCCAGGCCGGGATCGATGACGGTGTGGATCCGCGGCACGGTCAACGAGGTCTCTGCGACATTGGTCGCCAGCACGATGCGGCGCTGGCCACCGGGATGGAAGACACGATCCTGGTCGCGCGCGGACAACCGCGCATACAACGGCAGTACCTCGGTGTTCCGGTACTTGCGGTCTTCCAGCGCGCGGTGTGCGTCGCGGATCTCGCGCTCGCCGGGGAGGAAGATGAGGGTGTCGCCGGTGGGACGCCCCTTTGCGATGTCGTCGCAGGCACGGACGATGCCATCGAGCACGGAGCGCTCGCCCTGTTGTTCGCCGTCGCCTTCCAGCGGCCGGTAGAGGACGTCCACCGGATAGCCGCGTCCCTCGACGTCGACCACGGGCGCGTCGCCGAAATGCCGCGCAAAACGCGCGGTATCGATGGTCGCCGAGGTCACGATCACCTTCAGGTCGCGGCGCTTGTGCAACAGCTGCTTGAGGTAGCCAAGCAGGAAATCGATGTTGAGGCTTCGCTCGTGCGCCTCGTCGACGATGATCGTGTCGTACTTCGACAGCCAGCGATCGGACTGGATCTCGGCCAGCAGGATGCCGTCGGTCATGAACTTGATCGCGGTGTCCTGGCCGACATTGTCGTTGAAGCGCACCTGGAACCCGACCGCCCCGCCCAGGGGCACCTGCAACTCTTCGGCCACGCGCCGCGCCACGGCGCGCGCGGCGATCCGGCGCGGCTGGGTGCAGCCGATCATCCCGGCGGCGCCGCGACCGGCAGCCAGGCACAGCTTGGGCAGTTGCGTGGTCTTGCCCGAGCCGGTCTCGCCGGCCACCACGACGACCTGGTGCTTGCGGACCAGGGCAACGATCTCTTCGGCCGCCCCTGCGATCGGCAGGTCCGCGGCCACCGCCGCGTGGGGCAAACGCGCCGCCCGTGCTTCGCGGCTGGCTATCGACGCCTCGAGCGCCTGCTCGAAACGGCCGCGCGCAGCCGCATCCCCCGGCGCCGCATTCCAGCGCGTCCAGAGCCCGAGCAGGCGCCCGCGGTCGCGCGTCGTGGCGGCATCGATGCCGTCACGGGCGTGGCGCAGGGCAGGATCAGGCGGTTGATTGATAGGTTTCATCGATGACCAGGAAAGAAACAATTCATTTCACTTGCAGGGGGCGACAGCCTATCGTGGGCGGCAAGCTTAAACGCCGTGCTTCAGGCCCCGCGCCGTTGTTCCCACAGCACGCGGGGCGATCGCAGCGTCCAGCCGATTGCAGTTGCCGATCGCGCCCCACCCAAACGCCCGCGTCACGGACAAGAAGCATCCGACGATGCCCGCCGACGCGGCCAGGACGCACAAGTCCAGCACCATCCCCCAAGGAGACAGCCCCATGGCCAGCAGCACGAAAACATCCAGCAACGCAGCTTCCAGCGCCGACGCACCAGCCATCGATATCGGGTTGGCCACCGCGGATCGCAAGAAGATCGCCGATGGTCTTTCCCGCTTCCTGGCCGACAGCTTCACGCTGTACCTGAAGACCCACAACTTCCACTGGAATGTCACCGGGCCGATGTTCAACAGCCTGCATGTGATGTTCGAGGGCCAATACACCGAGCAGTGGACCGCCCTGGACGAGATCGCCGAGCGGATCCGCGCACTTGGCTTCAACGCCCCGGGCTCGTATGCCGAGTTCACCAGCTTGTCGTCGATCAAGGAAGAGCCCGGCCGCACCGATGGCGCCGACTGGCGCGAGATGGTCCGCCAGCTCACCGTCGGCAACGAAGCCGTCTGCCGCACCGCCCGCAAGGGACTGGAAGTCGCCGACAAGGCCGGGGACGACCCCACGGTCGACCTGCTGACGCAGCGCCTGCAGGTGCACGAGAAGAATGCGTGGATGTTGCGGTCGCTGCTGCAGTAAGCGAAAACCCGCCCTGGCCCTTCGCAGGTGCGGCTTCAGCCGCGAGCGCTTGCCTTGGCCTTGGCCTTGGTTTCGGCTGCGGCCTTGCGTAGGAGCGACGTAAGTCGCGATGCTTTTGTCGGCATGCTTGTCGCGACCTGCGTCGCTTCTACAACAACCAGGGCCAGGCAAGCGCTCGCGGCTGAAGCCGCTCCTGCATTTCGTTTCAGCGTTTTTCATGGCGTTCGATGGAAATGCCTACCCTGCGTTGGGCCTTTCCCGGGTAACGACGGGTCCCACCCTTGCTACCCTGTCCACATGTCCAGCGCCGCCCTGACCCAACTTCGCCACGTCTTTGGTTTCGACAGCTTCCGTGGCGAGCAGGCGCAGGTGGTCGACCATGTCACGGGCGGCGGCGATGCGCTGGTGCTGATGCCCACCGGCGGCGGCAAGTCGCTGTGCTACCAATTGCCAGCTCTTCTACGCAATGGCACCGCGATCGTGGTGTCGCCGCTGATCGCACTGATGCAGGACCAGGTCGAGGCGCTGCGCCAGCTGGGCGTGCGCGCCGCCTACCTGAACTCGACGCTGTCCGGCGCCGAGGCCAGCGACATCGAGCAGCAACTGCTCGACGGCGGCCTGGACCTGCTCTACGTGGCCCCCGAGCGCCTGTTGACGCCACGCTTCCTGTCGCTGCTCGACCGCGCCACCATCGCCCTGTTCGCCATCGACGAGGCCCATTGCGTCTCGCAATGGGGCCACGATTTCCGCCGCGAGTACCGCCAGCTCACCCTGTTGCACGAACGCTGGCCCGCGATCCCGCGCATTGCGCTGACCGCGACCGCCGACGCCCCGACCAGGCGCGAGATCGTCGAGCGGCTGAAGCTTGAAGACGCACGCCAGTTCGTCAGCTCCTTCGATCGCGCCAACATCCGCTACCGGGTCGAGCACAAGCACGACGCACGCCGCCAGCTGGCCAGCTTCCTGGAGGCGCATGCGGGCGAAGCCGGCATCGTCTACTGCCTCTCGCGCCGCAAGGTGGACACCATGGCCGAGTACCTGGCGGGCCGCGGCATCACCGCGCTGCCCTACCACGCCGGCCTGGACGCGGCCACGCGCGCCAACCACCAGCGCCGCTTCCTGCACGAGGAAGGCGTGGTGATCGTCGCCACGATCGCCTTCGGCATGGGCATCGACAAGCCCGACGTGCGCTTTGTCGCGCACCTGGACCTGCCCAAATCCATGGAAGGCTATTACCAGGAAACCGGCCGCGCCGGCCGTGACGGCGAACCGGCCGAAGCCTGGCTGGCCTACGGCCTGGGCGACGCGGTACTGCTGCAGAAGATGATCGCAGACGGCGACTCCGGCGAGGAGCGCAAGCAGCTTGAACGCCGCAAGCTGGACGCCCTGATCGGTTACTGCGAATCCACCGGCTGCCGCCGCCAGACCCTGCTGGCCTATTTCGGCGAGCCGCACCCGGGCGCGTGCGGCAACTGCGACAACTGCCTGGAGCCGCCCAAGAGCTGGGACGGCACCGTGGCTGCGCAAAAAGCCATGTCGTGCGCCTACCGCACCGGCCAGATGTTCGGCGCCGCCCATCTGGTCGACGTATTGCGCGGCGGCGACACCGCCAAGGTGCGGCAGTTTGGCCACGATACGCTCAGCACCTATGGCATCGGCAGCGACATGGACGCCACCCAATGGCGCAGCGTCTACCGGCAGCTGGTCGCCGCCGGCCTGCTGGAAGTCGACATCGAAGGCCACGGCGCGCTGCGCCTCACGGCCGAGAGCGGCCCGGTGCTCAAGGGCCAGCGTACCGTGACGCTGCGTACCGATCCGCCGTCCTCCAGGTCGCGCAAGCGCGAGCGCACGACGCGTACGGGCGCACCCGTCGCCGACCTGCCGCCCGAGGCCGCTGCCTGCTTCGAGTCGCTGCGCGGCTGGCGCGCCGAGACCGCCCGCGAGCAGGGCGTCCCCGCCTACGTCATCTTCCACGACCGCACCCTGCGCGAGATCGCGATGGCGCAACCGGCGGACCTGGACGCGCTGGCGACGATCACCGGCGTGGGCGCCGGCAAACTCGAGCGCTACGGGGACGCGGTGCTGCAATTGCTTTTGGCACAGTCGCAAGCAGCCTGACCCACCGCTCCCAACCGGTCACTCCCGGCAGTCGCCCCTGGCCTGTGGCGACCAGCCATGCCCCCTGTAGGAGCGGCTTCAGCCGCGAGCCCTGGATCTTGCCTCGAACGCCCGATCAAAATCGCCGCGCTCAAAATGGCTACGGGGCTTTTTTGCAGGAGCGACAGGGGCAGGGTAAGAGCAAGAGCTCGCGGCTGAAGCCGCTCCTACAAAGGCACGGGGCCAAGAACGAGGGCAAGCTCGCGGCTGAAACCGCTCCTGCAACGTGTGCGCCGACGCGTGTGGCGACGTGCTTGATATCGCGCCCTGAAAGGCCGACGTGATTGACTTGCGGGGCCAGCCGATTGTCTTGCGGCCGGCCCCCGCCCCACGCCGGCCTATACTCGCCCAGGCCCCGCTCCGGACGTCCGCTTGCCCAATCGCCCTGCCCCTAGTCGCCCGCGGGTCGTCCCCACCAGCTCGACCCAGCGCCGCGACCTGTATTTCTTCGGCCTGTACCGGGCCTTCGAAGCGTCGCTGCTGGCCCTGCTGCTGTTTACCCCGGCCAGTGCACTGATCGGCGACCCGCGCCACCCGGGCATGATCAAGGTGGTCGTGGTGGCGTACCTGGCCGCGGCCGTCCTGCTGATCCTGTGGACCCGCAACCTGGGGCCGCGCAACCTGCAGGTGCAGGTCGCCATCGGTACCGCGATCGACATCGCCGTGGCCACCCTGGCCGCGCACGCCCTGCCGCTGGTCGCGCCCGGCATTGCCTTGATGCTGCTGTTCAACATCGGCTCGGCCGCGCTGCTGTTGCCATTGCGCTACGGCCTGGGTGCGGCGGCGCTGGCGGCCGCGGCGATGATCGCCGAGTACGTCTGGACGTTGCTTGTCGATGTCGAGGTCACCCGCCCGTTGGCCGAGCGCCTGATGTTTGCGGTCAGCTACCTGGCCATCGCCATGCTGATGTACCTGCTGGGTCGGCAATTGCGCGACAGCGAGGCGCTGGCCGACAAGCGTGGCATCGAGGTCGCCAACCTGGCCGATCTCAACGAGTTGATCATCCGCCGCATGCGTACCGGCGTGCTGCTGGTCGAAGGCGACAACCAGATCGGGCTGTCCAACGAGGCGGCGCTGTCGCTGCTGGGCAGCGGCGATGGCGAGCGGCACCTGGGCGAGCTCTCGCCCGCCCTGCTGCGGCGCCTGCAGCAATGGCGGCAGGACGAACGCGATGACGAGAGCCCCTTGTCGCTGGGACCAGAGCAGATCGACATCCTGCCGCGGTTCGTGCGCCTGCACGCGGAAGGCAGCCGCACGCTGGTCTTCCTGGACGACACCTCGATGGTGTCGCGCCGCGCCGAATCCATGACCCTGGCCACGCTGGGCCGCTTTTCGGCCAGCCTTGCGCACGAGATCCGCAACCCGCTGGCGGCGATCAGCTACGCCACCCAGCTGATGGAAGAGTCCGACGAGATCTCCGCCGGCGACCGCCGCCTGCTGGAGATCATCCACGACCAGTGCATGCGCACCAATGGCATCGTCGAAAGCGTCATGAGCCTGGCGCGGCGCGAGCGCGCCACCCCGGAGAGCATCGAGCTGGGCAACTTCGTGCGCCGCACGGTCAGCGACTTCAAGCAGGTGGTTGCCGAGGAAGCGGGCACCATCCAGATCGCCAACATGCCCGCGCCCATCGTCGCCATGGCCGACCCGCGCCACATGCACCAGGTGATGACGGTACTGCTGCAAAACGCCATGAACTACGGCCACCTGGCCAGCGACCCCGCGCGGATCACCGTGGTCGCGCACACCATCGACGGACGCCCCGCGATCGACGTCCTGGACCGTGGCCCCGGCATTGCCGAAGGCAACCAGGCGCAGCTGTTCCGGCCGTTCTTCACCACCTCCGAGCACGGCACCGGTTTGGGCCTGTATATCGCCGGGGAACTGTGCCGTGCCAACGATGCCAGCCTGGACTACGTCCCCGTCCCCGGCGGCGGCAGCTGCTTCCGCATCACCATGCCCGCCCCGCACACCCTGATGTCCCTGTAGGAGCGGCTTCAGCCGCGAGCGCTTGATCTGGCTTTGGCTTCGCTGGCTTTGCCTTTTGATGGCTTGGCTCGACCACCTTTGCTTCGACCGCCTTGCCGTCGACCACTTTGTTTCGATGGCCTTGGTTTCGATGGCCATGGCTTCGACCACCTCGATGGCCGCAACTTCGACCCCTGTAGGAGCGACGTCAGTCGCGATCAGAACTCCGGGCTCCTGATCGCGACTGACGTCGCTCCTGCAATCGCCAGAGCCAGCGCCAGCGCCAGCGCCAGAGCCAGAGCCAGGGTCAGGGCCATCGCCAAGACAGAGCGAGGGCCAGAGCCAAAGCAGGGCCGTTACCCGCACCACAAGCGCCGGCTCCTGAAGCCACTCCAACAAGGGCTTCCAGGCGCCGCTGACACAAACCCCTTGGCCGACACACCGCCCATCCGCTAAGGTGCAGCCATGGCCGAACCGCGTAGCGCCCCCCCCAGCGCCCTCATCGTCGACGACGAGCGCGATATCCGAGAGTTGCTGGTGCTCACGCTGGGCCGCATGGGCCTGCGCACCGACACCGCCGCCAACCTGTCCGATGCCCGCCAGCAGCTGGCGCAAGGGCATTACGACCTGTGCCTGACCGACATGCGCCTGCCCGACGGCTCGGGCCTGGAGCTGGTGGCCGAGATCGCCAGCCAGTACCCCGACACCCCGGTCGCGATGATCACGGCCTTCGGAAAAATGGACACCGCCGTCGAGGCCCTCAAGGCCGGCGCCTTCGACTTCGTCAGCAAGCCGGTCGACATCAACGTGCTGCGCGGGCTGGTCAAGCACGCCCTTGACGTCAACCTGCCGCGCGGCAAGGGCAACGACAAGCCGGGGACCGCCGACGGCCTGGCCCGCCTGCGCGGCGACTCCGAGGCCATGCAGACCCTGCGCGCCACCGTGGCCAAGGTCGCGCGCAGCCAGGCACCGATCGCCATCACCGGCGAATCCGGTGTCGGCAAGGAGCTCGTCGCCCGCACCATCCACGCCGAGGGCGGCCGTGCCGAGGGCCCCTTCATCCCGGTCAACTGCGGCGCGATCCCGACCGAGTTGATGGAAAGCGAGTTTTTTGGCCACAAGAAGGGCAGCTTCACCGGCGCCCATGCCGACAAGGCCGGGCTGTTCCAGGCCGCCAACGGCGGCACCCTGTTCCTGGACGAGATCGCCGAGCTGCCGCTGCCGATGCAGGTCAAGCTGCTGCGCGCCATCCAGGAAAAATCCGTACGCTCGGTCGGTGCCCCGGCCGAAGTCGCCGTGGACGTGCGCCTGCTCAGCGCGACCCACAAGGACCTGGCCGCCCTGGTCAACAACGGCAGCTTCCGCCACGACCTGTACTACCGCATCAACGTCATCGAACTGCGCGTCCCGCCCTTGCGCGAGCGCCGCGAAGACCTGCCGCAACTGGCCGCCCTGATCCTCAACCGCCTGGGCCGCGAACAGACCCGCACCGCACCCGCCCTGGGCAAGGACGCACTGGCCGCGCTGCACGCCTACCCCTTTCCCGGCAACGTGCGCGAGCTGGAAAACATCCTGGAGCGCGCCCTGGCCCTGGCCGAAGGCGACACCATCACCGCCGCCGACCTGCGCCTGCCCGCCGCCGCCCAGGCCCCGGCGACGCCCGCCCAGCCAACCGCCTCCTCCGCTGCATCGCCGGACGCGCCGGATCCACGCACCCAGAGCCCCTACGAAACCGGCACCAGCGCCCTGCCCTCGTACATCGAGGAAATCGAGCGCAACGCCATCCAGCAAGCCCTGGTCGAAAACAAGTACAACAAGACCAAGGCCGCCGCTGCCTTGGGCATCACCTTCCGCGCGCTGCGGTACAAGCTCAAGAAGCTGGGCATAGACTGACCCCGTCGGCGCGATATCCCGCTCTTCGTAGGAGCGGCTTCAGCCGCGAGCTCTTGACCCTGCTCTGTCCCTGGAC
>CAVVFI010000013.1:0-117545 GCA_963747445.1 uncultured Gammaproteobacteria bacterium | reverse complement strand
ACAGCCTCTGCTGGCAAGTCGACTTCCATCTCCGTACGGGCGTATCTCGGCGACGCGATCCCGAGTTCGACTGGCGCGCGTATCGAGCGCACGCGCACTGGCCGACTCATCGAGACCCGCCGCCTCTGGCGCAGCCCTGATGCATCGGTTTGGCCTGCGTGGCGTGCCCCCGATGAGCCTTGACTGGCTGCACCAGAATGCGTCGCTGCTCTGGGACGCCCGCGCCATGCTCGCGGACGACGTGAGCCGGCTCATGTTTGACGCTTCGCTGGTCGTGCGGATGACCAGCCATCGCCGCTACTACGTGCCGCGCATCGATTTCGACGATTTGCTTCCATGTCGTCGGGCGATCCGTTCACCGAGCCTGGCCTGCCGCACGACTACATCGGCTCCCCGCTGGAGGTGTTCGATGTGCGCATCGCCGGTCGCGAGGACCAGCCGTCGCTGCGGATCGTCACCCGCGGCATCCAGCTGCAGCTGGTCAACAGCTACAGGCAGTACTTGATCCGGCGCAACGGGTTCGACTTCTCGCCACGGGCGGGCGATGTCGTGCTGGACTGCGGTGCATGCATCGGCGAGGTCTCGATGCTGTTCGCGGGCATGGCAGTGCCGGGCGGCGAGGTGCACCTGTTCGATCCGATGCCGCTGCATGCGCGCTTCTGCCGCTACCAGGCATCGCTGAATCCCGCCTACGCCGACGCCATCCACGTGAACACACTCGCGGTCGGTGACCGCACCCATGCGGGCGTGGAAGCAACGGTGGCATCCGATCGCATCGACCCGGCCGCGCGCGTTGGCGACGACTTCCCTAGCACCACCCTGGACGACTACGCGCGGGACCACCTGCGGCGCGTTGATTTCATCAAGATGGATATCGAGGGCGCGGAGATCGCGGCGCTGAATGGCGCGGCACGAGTGCTGCGCGAATTCCGCCCGAGGCTGGCCATCTCCGGCTATCACAAGCCGGAAGATCTGTGGGAGATCCCGAACCGGATCAAGGACCTCAACCCCGGCTATGCGTTGGCGTTCGGCCACCACACGCCGATCATCTGGGAGTCCGTGTTCTACGCGGCAGACCCGGCCGTAGAGGGTCCGCTGCCGTTCGTGGCAGGTTAGCCCGCATGCCCGCGACCGACCTGACGCACCGCGCCGTCTCGGCGACCTGGTGGAGCGCCCTGGAGATCTCCGTACGCTTTGGGGCACAGTTCGTCGTGATGGTCGTGCTGGCACGCCTGTTGTCACCGTCGGACTTCGGGCTGGTGGCAATGCTGATGGTGTTCACCAGCGTGGGAGCGCTCCTGGTTGATGCAGGGTTCGGCACCGCGCTGATCCAGCGCCGGGACACCAGTGACGACGACGAGACCACTGTGTTCCTGTTCACCTTGTTCAGCAGCGCAATGTTCGCGGCCGGGCTCTTCCTGGCCGCACCGGCAATCGCAGCGTTCTACCAGCAACCCGCCCTGGTGGCGCTGATGCAAACGATGGCGCTGGTGCTGCCGCTCGGCGCGCTTGGCGCGGTCCCGGATGCAGTGTTGACCAAACGCCTCGACTTCCGCGCCCGCACCGCGACGGAAGTGGTGGCATCGACAACGGCCGGCGTGCTTGCCATCGTGCTGGCTTTGCGTGGCGCTGGCGCATGGAGCCTGGCATGGCAGTCGATCCTGGCGCTGGGGCTGCGCTCGATGCTGTTGTGGGTGTTCTCGGGATGGCGACCCCGCGGCCGCTTCAGCATGGCTTCGTTCCGCGCGCTGTTCGGCTTCGGCGGCTACATGCTGATGACCAGCCTGCTGGAGGTCGGCTCGATCCGCTTGCAATCGCTCCTCATAGGCCGGATGTTCGATACCCGCGTGCTGGGCTACTACACCATCGCGCAGAACACGCAACAGGCTCCCACGTCATTTATCGGCAGCATCCTCAACCGCGTCGGCCTGCCGGTCTTCTCGTCGGTGGCTCATGACCCTGGCCGGCTACTGGGCGTGCTGCGGTTGTCGCTGCGGGTGTCCATGTTCCTGTTCGTGCCCACGATGCTCGGGATTGCCATCGTGGCCCGCCCCCTGATCGACCTGCTCTATGGCACCAAGTGGACCCAGGCGGCGCCTCTGCTGTCAGTCCTTGCGCTCGGCGCGTCGTTGTGGCCGCTGCACGTACTCAACCTGGCCGCCATCAGCGCACAAGGCCGATCGGATCTGTTCTTCAAGCTGGGCGTCGTCAAGAAGGTCGTCGCCATCGCGCTGATCTTTGCCGCGAGCCCCTTCGGGCCGCTTGCCATCGCTTGGTCCACGGTCATGGCCAGTGTCTTTTCCGTTGTCGTGAATACCCACTACTCGCGAAAATTGCTGGGATACGGCGTCCTGGCGCAACTGGCGGACCAGAAAAGCACGCTACTCGCATCGATCGCGGCGGCATTTGCGGGTTGGGCAGTACTGCACTGGAACCCGCCCGGTAACCTCGCCACGTTCGCAGCGGTCGTAATTGCTGCGACCGTTTATATTGGCCTCGCCGCCCTGTTCCGGTTTGCTGCCCTATCTGAATTTGTGCGCCTCCTTCGCGCCCTTCTACAAGGCCGCAACCAACCGCCCTTGGATCCGTTCATTGCGCCCTGATGCCCACCAGATGACCGCCACTATCGAAACCTCCGACGCTGGCGCTTTGCCTGCGTCCCCGGTCGTATCGGTATACATGGCCGCCTACAACCACGAAAACTACCTTGCCGAGGCAATCGAGGGTGTTTTGCAGCAAGTCACCAGTTTTCCTATCGAGTTGCTTATAGCCGAAGATGCTTCAACCGATGGGACGCTGGAAATTGCACGCAAATTCCAACAACAGAGACCTGATGTCATTCGACTGGTCACCGGCGAGAAAAACGTCGGTGCGCGGCCCAATTTCAAACGCTGTATTTCGCTGTTGCGCGGCGATTTCGTTGCGTACTGCGAAGGAGATGATTACTGGATCGATCCCACCAAGCTTGAACGACAAGTCGCGATCCTTCGTTCCAATCCCCAATTCAGCCTGGTATTTCATTCAGCGCAAATAAGAGATGCAGCGGATGGTCGCTTGATTGGTCTATCGCGATGGTCGCGCCGGTCTCGCAGGTTCCTCGCACGGGAACTTCTCCTGGGCGATGGTGGCCTCATCCAGACTGCGTCGATTCTGGTCCGGCGCTCGGTTCTGGCCGGGCAAAGGCAATGGGCACTGGACGCGCCCATCGGGGATTATCCGCTGGTGCTGTCCGCGGCCCTTGCTGGTGATGTCATCTACCTGGATCGTTGCATGGCCGTATACCGCGCCAATGTTCCGCACTCGTGGACGCAACGCCATGTGCCAACACTCGACAATCGCCTGCAATACGCTCGGGAAATAGAGAAAGTAGTCCGAGGCTTCGCGGCCGAGGCGCCAGATGAAATCCAGTCGGCGGCGGGAGCCGTGATCAGCAAGTATTATTCCGATGTCATCGTCCGCATAGATGCCCCACAAGAAGCCCGCCTTGTGGCGTACGCGGAGGCCGCGGAAAAATTGCATGGGAGCGACCGTGTCCTGGCATGGCTCGCGGCGCGGCATGACTGTCGCCTGATACGTATCAAAGACTTCATCCGCAAAGTGAAGACAGCCCTCAGACTGGGTCGAATTGCATTGCGCCGCGACTTGACCGTGAATCGACCTGCCTGATGCCAGCGCCAATATTGATCAAGGTTGCAGTGTTTTCAAAGGAAGTACCGTTTTGACTACCCTCGTCGTCGGCGCCGGCTACGCCGGCAGCGTGATGGCGCGCGAGCTGGCCGACGCCGGCCACCGCGTGCGGGTCATCGACAAGCGCCCGCACATCGCCGGCAATGCCTACGACGAGCCGGACGCGCACGGCGTGCTGGTGCACCGCTACGGGCCGCACATCTTCCACACCAACGGTCGAGCGCATCTTCCGACTACCTGTCGCGCTTCACCGAATGGCGGCCCTATGAGCACCGCGTGCGCGGCGTGGTCGATGGCGTCGCGTACCCGTTCCCGATCAACCGCGACACGCTCAACCGCCTGTATGGCCTGGAGCTGGACGAGACCGGCGCCGCAGCGTACTTCGAGACAGCGTGCGCGAGCCGCGCGATCCGGTGCGCACCAGCGAGGACGTGGTGCTCAACAGCGTCGGCCGCGACCTGTACGAGAAGTTCTTCCTCAACTACACGCGCAAGCAGTGGGGGCTGGATCCTTCGCAGCTGAAGGCCGGCGTGGCCGCGCGCATCCCGGTGCGCACCAATACCGACGATCGCTACTTCACCGACACCTTCCAGGCCATGCCGCTGCACGGCTACACGAGGATGTTCGAGAACGATGCTCGACCACCCGAACATCAGCGTCGAGCTGGGCGTGGATTTCGCGGACGTGCGCGAGCAACGTGCGGCGCGATCACACCGTCTACACCGGACCGATCGACGCCTATTTCGATTATCGCTTCGGCCGGCTGCCCTACCGCTCGCTGCGCTTCGAGCATGAGCACCTGCCCGACACCGCGCAATTCCAGGAAGTCGGCACGGTCAACTACCCCAACGACCACGACTTACACGCGCATCACCGAGTTCAAGCACCTGACCGGGCAGGAGCATCCGGGCACCTCGATCGTGCGCGAATACCCGCAAGCCGAGGGCGATCCGTACTACCCGGTGCCGCGCGCGGAGAACGAAGCCGCTGTTCAAGCGATACGAGGCGCTGGCGAACGACGAAGCCGATGTGACCTTCGTCGGCCGGCTGGCGCAGTACCGCTACTACAACATGGACCAGGTGGTCGGCGCGGCGCTGGCCGCGGCCAAGCAGCTGCTGGACTGACCGCGTGCGCATCGCCTTCCTCTGCAAACGCCGCTACATGGGCAACGACGTGATCCTCGACCGCTATGCGCGGCTGTACGAATTCCCGTATCAGCTGGCCCGCCGTGGACATGACGTCCTGGGCCTTTGCCTGTCCTACCAGCGACGAACCCGACATGGGTGACGGGACGCACGACGCGGCCCCGGGATCTCTGACTTGGCATTCGCAGGCCATGGGGGCCGGCGTACTTGCCTATCCGCATCGTCTGTTGAAAAAGCTTCGGGACTTCGCTCCCGACATCCTCATCGCGGCATCCGACATCCCCCACGTCGTGCTGGGCGGATGGCTGTCTCGCAAGCTTGGCGTGCCTTTTGTCGCCGATCTCTACGACAACTTTGAAGGCTTCGGGCAGGCACGCATCCCCGGCATGGTCACTGCGTTGCGACGCGCCGTGCGCGATGCCGACCTGGTCCTCACTACCAGCGAGCCGCTGCGCGAGCTGATCATGAAGGGTTACCGGGCACGCGGCGAGGTCATCGCAATGCCCAGCACGGTGGACAAGAGAGTTTTCCACCCCCGCGACCGCATCGCCTGTCGCAAGGCACTCGGCCTGCCCGCAGATGCGTTGCTGGTAGGCACTGCGGGCGGGTTGTACCGCGACAAGGGCATTGAGGTGCTGTGCGATGCGTGGACCTTGCTGGCCGCGGCAGTACCGGAGGCCCACTTGGTCCTTGCCGGCCCATACGAAGCAGGCTTGGAGTTGCCTAGCGGGCCGCGTGTGCATCTGCTGGGGCCCCTGCCCCATGATCGTGTTGCAGATGTTTTCAGTGCGCTGGATGTCGGCGCGATCTGCATCATGGACACACCGTTTGGCCGCTACTGCTTTCCACAGAAAGCCTACGAAATGCTTGCTTGCGCACTACCTGTAGTCGCTGCGGATATTGGAGCAATGGGCACACTGTTCGCTGACGCTCCACAATGCCTGTACCGCGCAGGCTGCGCGCAGGACTTGGCCGAAAAGCTGGGCCGGCAATTAGCGCATCCTGCAATGCCCCGGGTGGACATCGATGACTGGCAGCAGATCATCGGCAGGATCGAACCACGCTTGACAGCGCATTTGGGCAACTAGCCTTTCATGCCGATGCACAATGGCTGTCCGGGCAGGTTAGTCCGCCGGTTTCATCGCGGTCGCGACATATCCATCGCCAAGATCGACACCGTAGAACCACCGCTGGACCCAGCAAAACGGCGTCACCAACCTGCCACTGAAAAGCGACAGAACCCGACTGATCGCCTTGGGCTTTGTTTGTGCGCTACGGATGCTGCGCTGCGTTGCCGACATGTCATCGTAGCTGCGGTCACCCCTGACCAGGAAGTTGGACACCCGACGCGTCAGTTCGGTGATCGGAAAGCCGTAGTTGACGATCTCCACCTGCCGGAGCCCGGCGGCCTCCAGCAGGTCCTTTAGTTGCTGCTTTTCGTAGCGGCGCACGTGACCGACGAGTTCATCCGATCGCCCGTACTTGCGTGTGTGCGCCGGCACGGAAACCAGCGCGGTGCCACCCGGTTTCAGGTGCGCGACCCAGTCGGTCAAGGCTTCGCTATCGTCCTGGATATGCTCGAGGACTTCGAAAGCAAACAGATAGTCAAATGCCCCCCTCTCCAGCGTGTCGGCATCATCGGGCACGTCGATCCTGTCGTGATAGTCAGCCAGGTTGCTGCGGATCATCTGTCTGCTATCGTCGCCCAGGTCATAGCAGGTGCCATGGAACCCACGGTCCAGGAACAGGCGCGTCATGTGGCCAGTGCCCGCACCCATCTCCAGGAAACGGCCGGGCAGCCAGCTACCACTGACATCGTGGATGCAGCTTTCACGCAGCACCAGCTTTGGTTGCTTGGCCATGACTTGTAGGTTTACCTGGCCTGCAGCAGGCAATCATCGATCAGCGACGCATAACCGGCAGCGATGCGCTCCCAGTCGACGTGGTTCGCCGCGGCGGAGCGGATGGTCGCAGCACGGTCCTGGGCGCGCACGGGATCCTCAAGGACGCCGACCACCGCCGAGGTCAATGCTTCGACGTCGCCGGGACGCACACTGACATCGTGTCGTGCTTCGCCCAGCAGGTCCTGCACGCCTGCCACGTCGCCAACGATGACGGGGCAACCGCAGCCGATCGCTTCCATCAACACCACCGGCAGGCCTTCCTGGTTGCCCGACTCATCGCGGATGAAAGGTGCAACGAACACACTCGCCCTGCGATAAAGCGCGGGCAACTGCTGCTGTTGCATGGCTCCGAGGAAGTTGACCCTGTGGTCGATCCCCAGCCGTTTAGCCTGTGATTCCAACGCGTGTCGTTCGGGTCCAAACCCCGCGATGTCGAGCTTTGCATCAGGGCGACGGGCCAGGATGCCGGGCATGGCATCGAGCAGATGGCACAGGCCTTTTTTTGGCACCAGCCTGCCGACAAACAGGATCTGGTCGCTGGCACGCGCTGTCCCGGCGTCCACGATGAAACGCTCTTGCAGGTCCACGCCCATGGGCAGCACCTCGAGGCGGGGCGGATTCAGGCCTAGCTGGGTGGCTTCGGTGCGCATCGCGCTGCTGACCACGGTCATTGCGCGCGAATGCCTTGCAACCAGCCGCTTGAGCGCCAGCAGCACACGGCCACGCAACCCAAACAGATCGCCACCATGCGATGTCACCACGTATGGCAGGCCGGTTTGTCTTGCCAGCCTGTACGCGACCAGGCCTTGTGGCAGCAGCCAGTGCGCATGGATTGCATCGATCCGGCGCTCCCGCATCAATCGCCTGCCGGCCAGGTATTGCATCAGCACGAAGGTCGGGACCAGCAGCCACTTCCACGGCGAACGTTTGAGATTGGTGGCGATGCCGCCATTGTTGACCAGCGTTTGCAGCATGCGCGGTGCATAGCGATACCGGACAACCTGGACGCCATCCATTAACGCCATCGGGCTCCGCGTCTGGCGCATCCGGGCACCAATGCGATCACTTCAAACCGGTTGACGAGGCGACGGCAAAGTTCATGCACGAAGGCCGGCTCGGGATCATTGGCCCATCGTGGATAAGTCGAAGCCAACACCAGCACGGTCGGTCTGGGCGAGCTACTCATCGCGCCGATAGGTCAGGCCGGTGATCTGCTCGGAGACCAGCCCGATCAGGAAGACGATCACCGAGGCGCTGAACAGCAACGCGCTCATGTTGGTGAAGCGGTGCCCTGCGTAGAAGGTCCAGGCGTAGTAACCCAGCGCCGAGCAGGAAGAACCCGCCTGCCGCCGGCGCGAACAGCTTCAACGGCGAATACAGCGTCGCGATCCGGAAGATGATCAGCAGGAACCGCACGCCGTCGCGCAGCGGCTTGATATGGCTCTTGCCAAGCCGCGCCGCCACCGGGATCGGCACGTAGGTCACCGGATACGCACTGCGGAAGAACGCCATCGTGCTGGTGGTCGGATAGCTGAAGCCATTGGGCAGCAGGTGCAGGAACTCGCGGAACTTGTCCGCACGCACCGCCCGGAACCCAGAGGTAAGGTCCTCGACCTTGTGCCCGGTCATCCAGCTGGCAAGCTTGTTGTAGAAGGCGTTTGCCAGGCTGCGCCCGGCGCTGGCCTGCCCCGAGGCATCGCGGGCGCCGACCACCATGTCGTAGCCTTGGTCGAGCTTGGCCAGCAGCTGGGGGATCAGGTACGGGTCGTGCTGGCCGTCGGCATCCATGAACACGATGATGTCGCCGCTGGCGGCGCGGGTGCCACGCTTGATGGCGGCGCCGTTGCCCATGGCATACGGGGACGACAGGACGGTGGCGCCGTGCGCGGCGGCGATGGCGGCGGTGTCGTCGGTGGAGCCATCGTCGATGACGATGACTTCGGCACCGGGCAGGCAGGCGCGCAGGGCCGGGAGTGTCCGCTCCAGGCCTTGCGCTTCGTTTTTGGCCGGCAGCACGACCGAGATCTGCATGTGGGGCTCCCCTTTGGGGCAAGGGTAGCGTGAAAGGGGGCGTGGGGCGTAGGTGGTTATGTTTTTGGCGGCGGTACGTTGGCGATCGGGTTGGTGATTGGATGCACGGGTTCGGGGGTCGCGCCCATGGGGCGCTCCTACAGGCGGGTGCTCCTGAAGGCGGGGTGGAAGGGTGACGGGGGTCACGGAGCGCCTGTTTGCGTCGGAACATACGCGCGGGCGCGGGTTTGCGGTAAAGTCGGGGTGGGGAATCAGGGAGGCCAGCAATGGCTAGTGTTGCAACTGCCAATCTGGTGGGGATCACGGGTATCGCCCGGCGCCTGGTCATGGACGGCGCCCTGGACGAGGCTGCCGCGCGCGCGGCGCTGGATGCGGCCGGCGAGGCCAAGCGACCGATCTCCAACTACCTGCTTGAAAACAAGCTGGTCGAGCCGGCGCAGATGGCGGCAGCCAACTCGATCGAGTTTGGCATGCCGCTGTTTGATGTCACCTCGCTCGACCCCAACCAGTCCGCGATCAAGATGGTCAGCGAGGAGCTGGTGCGCAAGCATTCGGCGCTGCCGTTGTTCCGGCGCGGCGGGCGGCTGTTCGTGGGCATTTCCGACCCCACCAATACCCGCGCCCTGGACGAGATCAAGTTCCACACCAACCTGGCGGTCGAAGCCATCCTGGTCGACGAGGAGCGCATCCAGCGCAGCATCGACGCCTGGCTGGAGTCGGCCGACGCGCTGGCCGATGCCGTGGCCGACAGCGAAGGGCTGGACGAGCTTGAAGTCGCCAGTGGCGACGACGACCTTGGCAGCAGCGACACTGGCGTGGATGCCAAGGGCGACGACACGCCCGTGGTCAAGTTCATCAACAAGGTGCTGGTGGACGCGATCCGTCGTGGCGCATCGGATATCCACTTCGAGCCCTACGAAACCGAATACCGGGTGCGCCTGCGCATCGACGGCATGCTCAAGCAGGTGGCCAAGGTGCCGGTCAAGCTGCAGCCGCGCATCTCCGCGCGCCTGAAGGTGATGGCGCAGCTGGACATCGCCGAGAAGCGCATCCCGCAGGACGGCCGCATCAAGCTCAACCTGTCCAAGTCCAAGCAGATCGACTTCCGCGTCAGCACCCTGCCGACGCTGTTTGGCGAGAAGATCGTGCTGCGTATCCTGGATGCCAGCGCGGCCAAGCTGGGCATCGAGAAGCTGGGTTACGAGGACGACCAGAAGGAGTTGTTCCTCAAGGCAATCGCCAGGCCCTACGGCATGGTGCTGGCCACCGGCCCAACCGGCTCGGGCAAGACGGTGTCTCTGTACACCGCGCTTGGCATCCTCAACGACGAGACGCGCAACATCTCCACGGTCGAGGACCCGGTCGAAATCCGCGTGGCGGGCATCAACCAGGTGCAGATGAACGTCAAGCGCGGCATGACGTTTGCCGCGGCGCTGCGCAGCTTTTTGCGACAGGACCCGGACGTGATCATGGTCGGCGAAATCCGCGACCTGGAGACCGCCGAGATCGCGGTCAAGGCCGCGCAGACGGGCCACATGGTGCTGTCCACGCTGCATACCAACGACGCCCCGCAGACCATCGCGCGCATGATGAACATGGGCGTGGCGCCGTTCAACATCACCTCGTCGGTGTCGCTGGTCATCGCCCAGCGCCTGGCCCGGCGCCTGCACGACTGCAAGCGCGTGCAGGAGCTACCGGAGAATGCCCTGCTCGCCGAGGGCTTTACCGCCGACGAGATCCACGCTGGCCTGACGATCTACCAGGCCGTGGGCTGCAGCGAGTGCACCGAGGGCTACAAGGGGCGTACCGGTATCTACCAGGTGATGCCGATGAGCGACGAGATCCAGGCCATCGTGCTTGAGGGCGGCAACGTGCAGCAGATCACGGAGGCCGCGCAAAAGGCCGGCATCCGCGATTTGCGCCAGTCGGCGCTGCTGAAGGTCAAGAACGGGATTACCGACCTGGCCGAAATCAACCGCGTGACCAAGGATTGATGATGGTGCAATCGCTTGCCGTCGGGCTTGATGATGACTTGGGAAGGCAATGTCGTCCTGGGGATAGCCGATACCGTGAATGCCGGTCTCCTGGGCGTCGCGAAGGATCTGCTGTTTGGAACGATGCAGGCAAAGCAGATCCTTCGCTGCGCTCAGGATGACAGGTTGGTGGGCGTGACAGAGCAGCGAATTGAGTGACACGACAGCGATTGAAGTGGCAAGACAGCGATTGAAGTGACACGACAGCGATTGAAATGGCAAGACAGCGATTGAAGTGACAAGACAGCGCATCGAAGTGGCAAGACAGCGATTGAAGTGACAAGACCGCGCATCGAGTGGCAAGACAGCGATTGAAGTGACAAGACCGCGCATCGAGTGGCAAGACCAGTGATTGAAGTGACAAGACCAGCAACGCATCCGCTACAGGAAACCTGATCATGGCCGTGACCCGTTCCGTCGCCAAGAAAGCCGTCCGCCGCCCCGACGCCCTGGAAGTGTTCGTCTGGGAGGGCAACGACAAGCGCAAGATCAAGATCAAGGGCGAGATGCCCGCCAAGAACGCCAACCTGGTGCGGGCGGAGTTGCGCAAGCAGGGCATCACGCCGACGGTGGTCAAGGCCAAGCGCAAGCCGTTGTTCAGCGGCAGCGCCAAGCGCATCACGCCGCGCGACATCGCGATGTTCAGCCGGCAGATCGCGACCATGCTCAAGTCGGGCGTGCCGATCGTGACCTCGATGGAGATCATCGCCGACGGCCAGAAAAACCCGAAGATGACCAAGATGGTCAATGCGATCCGCGCCGACATCGAGAGCGGCTCGTCGCTGTCCGAAGCGCTGGGCAAGTTCCCGGTGCAGTTCGACGAGCTTTTCCGCAACCTGGTGAAGGCGGGTGAGTCGGCGGGCGTCCTGGATACGGTGCTGGACACCGTGGCCACCTACAAGGAAAACATCGAGACGCTGAAGGGCAAGATCAAGAAGGCGCTGTTTTATCCCGCGACCGTGGTCGCGGTGGCGTTGCTGGTCAGTGCGATCCTGCTGGTGTTCGTGGTGCCGCAGTTCGAGGAAGTGTTCGCCAACTTCGGCGCCGACCTGCCTGCGTTCACCCAGCTGGTCGTGGGGCTGAGCAAGTTCATGGTCAGCTGGTGGTGGTTGATCGCACTGGTGATCGCCGGTGCCGCCGTGGCTTTCATCATGCTGAAAAACCGGTCGCTGGCCTTTGCGCACTTCCTGGATCGCATGGTGCTGAAGATCCCGGTGGTGGGCAAGATCATGCACGAGTCGGCGCTTGCGCGGTTCTCGCGCACGCTGGCCGTGACCTTTGCCGCCGGCGTGCCGCTGGTGGAGGCGCTGGACTCGGTGGCGGGCGCCACCGGCAACACCGTGTACGAGAAGGCGGTGCTTCGCATCCGCGACGACGTGTCGGTGGGCTACCAGGTCAACATGGCGATGAAGCAGACCGGCCTGTTCCCCAACATGGTGGTGCAGATGACGGCGATCGGCGAAGAGGCCGGCGCCCTGGACACCATGCTGTACAAGGTGGCCGAGTTCTACGAGCAGGAAGTCGACAACGCCGTCGACGCGCTGGCCAGCCTGATCGAGCCGCTGATCGTGGTGATGCTGGGCGTCATCGTCGGCTCCATGGTGGTCGCGATGTACCTGCCGATCTTCAAGCTGGCGGCCGTGGTCTGACGCCTGGGCGCGCCGCGCGACCCCGGTCCTGGCCGGTGGGAGCGCGGCATGCCAGTCCCCTGCGCGAGCGCACCGGGGGAGCGCCGTGAAAGGTCGCGGCATTGAATTTTGCAGCGGGATCAAGAGCGATCGCGCCCATGAGCGCTTCTACAGGGCATGCGGCGTGCGCGCGCAGCCCCGGTCCATCGATTCCTGCTTGCAGGAGCGCCCCATGGGCGCGATCCGCGAGGCTGGGCGGCAGCGATCTGCGAGACGGGATCAATAGCGGTCGCGCCCATGCGGCGCCCCTGCAGGGGTGTGCGCCTGGTGGGGAAGGTAAACTGTTGGCGTCCACGCATTGGCCCGGCGCGGGTACGCCGCGTGCAGGCCAATCAATACATCGGTGTCGAAGCCATCACACCTGCAGGGGGATCGAATGTCATTCCTGGATCAGAACCCCGGCCTGGGGTACCCGGTTGCGGCCGGGTTCGGGTTGCTGGTTGGCAGCTTTTTGAACGTCGTCATCCTGCGCCTGCCCAGGCGCATGGAATGGCAGTGGAAACGCGACAGCCGCGAGATGCTGGGCGAGCCGGAGATCTACGATCCGCCGCCGCCCGGGATCGTGGTCGAGCGGTCGCACTGCCCGCATTGCAAACACCAGTTGTCGTGGTGGGAAAACATCCCGGTGTTCAGTTGGCTGGCCTTGCGCGGCAAGTGCCGCAATTGCAAGGCGCCGATCTCGGCGCAGTATCCATTGGTCGAGCTGCTGACGATGGTGTTGCTGACGGCATGCGTTTGGCGCTTCGGGTTTGGATGGCAGGGTTTTGGCGCGATCGTGCTGACATGCATCCTGATCGCGCTGTCCGGCATCGACCTGCGCACCCAGTTGTTGCCCGACCAGTTGACCCTGCCACTGCTTTGGCTGGGGCTTGTCGCCAGCGTCGACCCTTTGTACATCTCCAGCAAGCAGGCCGTGGTCGGCGCGGTGATCGGCTATGTGAGCCTGTGGTCGGTGTGGTGGCTGTTCAAGCAGATCACCGGCAAGGAGGGCATGGGCCACGGCGACTTCAAGTTGCTGGCCGCATTGGGCGCCTGGGTGGGGCTCAAGGGCATCCTGCCCACGGTGCTGCTGTCCTCGGTGGTCGGCGCCATCGTCGGCTCGATCTGGCTGGCCGCCAAGGGCCGCGACCGGGCGACCCCGATCCCGTTTGGGCCCTACCTGGCAGTCGCCGGGTGGATCGTTTTCTTCTGGGGCGATGCCTTGATCGATGCCTACCTGCACCTGGCGGGGCTGAACTGACCGCCGCTTCGAGGTGTCGGCCAACCTGCTTTTTGCAGGAGCGGCTTCAACCGCGGCGTCCTGATTTTGCTTCGGCTTCGGCTTTGGCTTTGGCTTTGGCCTTGGCTTTGGATTTGGCTTTGGCTCTTTGTAGGAGCGACGTAAGTCGCGATCAAGAATTCCGGACAGGTGATCGCGACTTACGTCGCTCCTACAAAAAGCCAGAAGCAGGAAGGACAGCAACATCGAAAGCTCGCGGCTGAGGCCGTTGCTGGGACGGCTGGGGGTTGGCGGCCTTGATGGATTCGCCATAATCAGGCCATGAGCGAGTACATCATTGGCCTGACGGGGGGCGTGGCTTCGGGCAAGAGCGAGGTTGCACGACGCTTCACGGCGCTGGGCGTGGCCGTCGCGGACGCCGATGTCGCGGCACGTAAAGCCGTGGACATCGGCTCGGAGGGACTGGCCGAGGTCGTCGCGGCCTTCGGGACAGGTGTACTGGATGCCAGGGGTGCGCTGGATCGCGCCGCGATGCGCCGCCTGGTCTTTGCCAACGATCGGGCACGCCAACAGCTGGAGGCCATCGTGCACCCCAGGGTGCGCGCCATGCTGCAGGCCGAATGCATGGCCGCCGGCAGCCCCTACGCCATCGCCGCGATCCCGTTGCTGGCCGAAGGGGGCGGTCGCGCCGCCTATCCCTGGCTGGACCGGATCCTGCTGGTTGATGTGCCCCGGCAGAGACAGGTGGAGCGATTGCTTGCCCGCGATGGCATCGACATGGTGTTGGCCGAGCGCATGTTGCAAGCGCAGGCGAGCCGGGAGCAGCGGCTGGCCATGGCCGATGATGTCATCGTCAATGACGGGGCGTTGGATGCGCTCGATGCGCAGGTGGCGGTACTGGACCGGCGCTATCTTGCGTTGGCGCGTGCAGCGGGCACTTTGTAGGGACGGCTCCAGGCGCGGGCCATTGCAACTGCTTTGGGTTTGGCGGTTGCATGAGCGACAAGGCGCGCTCTGGTGTTCGGGACTTATGATCGCGACTTACGTCGCTCCTACCGGGGCCAAGGCCAAGGCCAGGGACAGGGACAGGGCCAAAGGCAGAGCCAGAGCCAGAGCCAGAGCCAGAGCCAGGGCCAGGGCCAGGGTCAAGGGCTCGCGGCTGAAGCCGCTCCTACAAAGGGGGGTGTCAGGGCCAGAGGCTGCGGATGGCGGCGATGCCCTGGGCGCCGTGGGCGCGGGCCTGGCTGATGTCGTCGGGCGTCATGCCGCCAATGGCGTAGATGGGCAATGGGCTTTGCTCGCGCAAGGCGACGAACCCCTGCCAGCCCAGTCCCGTTGCCTGCGGATGCGTGGGCGTCGCCTTGAGCGGGCCCAGGACCACGAAGTCGCAGCCCAGGCGCTGGGCGTGGCGCAGGTCTTCGAGATCGTGGCAGGACGCGGCCACGGGTTGCCCGGCGGGCAGTGGCCGCGCATCCAGCGTCGATAGCTGCGCGGCGCGCAGGTGGACGCCGGCGGACTGCGACCGGGCCAGTGCGATATCACCATTGACCAGGACCTCCACGCCCGCGCTTCGACAGCTCGCCACGGCCTGCGCGACCAATGCCTGCCAGCGCGCGGGGTCGCAAGCGCGGCCATCGCGCAACTGGACCCGGGCCGTGCGCTGGTCGATGGCGCCGGCCAGTGCCTCCAGCCATGCTGCGTCGTCTTCCCGGGGAGGCGGTGTGACCAGGTAACGATCGGGCTGTTGCAAGGCGGCCACGACGGGGCGGTCGGCCGGGGGCATCTGGTAGCTGGCCAGCTTGGCATGGGGCACCCAGGCCAGGGCTTGTCCTTCCTGCCCACGCGGGATGCCTGTCCAGGCGGTGACCCTGCGCACGTCCAGGCGCAGGCGTTTGTGTGGGTAGCGTTGCGGCACGTTGATCAGTGCCGGCCCGACCTGGACCTGGATGCCGAGTTCTTCGTCAAGCTCGCGCACGAGCGCGGCTTCCGGGGTTTCTCCAGGCTCGCGCTTGCCGCCGGGGAATTCCCACAAGCCGGCCAGGTCACGGCCTTCGGTGCGCCGCGCCAGCAGGATTCGGCCGCGTGGATCGGTGATGACGCCGGCGACGACATCGACGTGATCGTCAGGTCGGGGGGTCTGGGTCATTCTTCAGGGACAAGGGTGCTCCTCGCCCCGGTTGCGGGGAGACGGACAGCTTCGCACAGCGAAGCAGATCGAGGGGGTGGCGGGGTTGCGATGTCCTGGCAGGCGCGCCTGTGGGCCGCCCCTCCACTACGTCCGGGCGCGGCGCGCGGCATGCGCGCGGCATGGCTGGGGCCGCCGGAGCAAATGGGTTGGTCGTGCCGCGCATCCGACTACGCCCTGCGGACAACGACGACCGGAAGTCGCAGGCAATGCCGCCATGATGCGGCATTCGGGCGTCGCCCCGCTTGCGGCAGACGGGGTGGGTCGCGCATTGCGGCGACCCCATCACCGATAGCCCCTGAAAGGGTAGCGTCGGTGCGGGCGCTTCCTGTCGCTGTTGCCGGACAGGTGCGCCCCGATCCGGAGATCCGGGGCCGGTGACCGCGTCCGACGTCGCTGCCGGGAACAAGTCCAGGCATGGCAACGCTGAAGCCAGCGCTCGCAGCCGACATCCCCGCTGCAACCGCGCGCCGCGGGACGGGTGCAAAGCGCGAATCGATCGTCAGGCGATCTGCCCGTGGCAGTGCTTGTACTTCTTGCCGCTTCCGCAGGGGCAGCTGTCGTTGCGGCCGATCTTTGGCATGGTGCGCGCGGACTGGCGGAAGCCCTGGCCTTCGGGCGAGGCGACATCGGCCGCTTCCTCGTCGGCACCCAGGCCACCGGCGTCGGCGTGCTGGAACTGCATCTGTTGCGCGATCGCCTGGGCCTGCGCACGTTCGGCGGCTTCCAGCCGCGCGACTTCCTCTTCGTCGCGGATGCGGACACGCGCCAGCAGGGTGATGACTTCGTGCTTCACCTTCTCGAGCATCTCGCTGAACAGCAGGAAGGCCTCGGACTTGTACTCCTGCTTGGGCTGCTTCTGCGCGTAGCCGCGCAGGTGGATGCCCTGGCGCAGGTAATCCATGCGGGCCAGGTGCTGCTTCCAGTTCTCGTCGAGCACGTTGAGCATGATGTGCTTCTCGATCATGCGCATGGTGTCCGGACCCACCTGCTCTTCCTTGTCCTGGAACACCCTGGCGACCAGGTCATGGACTTCGGTGGCGATCTGGTCGGCATCGATCTCGGTCCGCTCGCGGACGAACGAGGCCATGCGCGGCTCGGCACCGAATTCCTTGCCAAGTTCCGCATCCAGCGCCTGGATGTCCCATTGGTCGTCGATGGAGTTGGGCGGCACGAAGCGCGCGACGATGGCGTCCACCACGTCCTGGCGGATGCCGGCGATGTTGTCGTTGACGCTCTCTGCCTCGAGCAGCTCGTTGCGCTGCTCGTAGATGACCTTGCGCTGGTCGTTGTTGACGTCGTCGAAGTCGAGCAGGTTCTTGCGGATGTCGAAGTTGTGGGCCTCGACCTTGCGCTGCGCGTTGGCGATCTGCTTGGTCACCAGCGGGCTTTCGATGATGTCGTCTTCCTTCAGGCCCATCTTGGCCATGACCTTCTGGACCCAGTCGCTGGCGAAGATGCGCATCAGGTTGTCTTCGAGCGACAGGTAGAAACGGCTGGAGCCGGGATCGCCCTGGCGCCCGGAACGGCCGCGAAGCTGGTTGTCGATGCGGCGGCTCTCATGACGCTCGGTGCCGACGATATGCAGGCCGCCGGCGGCCTTGACCGCGTCGTGGCGCTGCTGCCATTCGGCCTTGAGCCTGGCCTTGGTGGCGGCGTCCAGCGGTGCGCCCGACTGCGCTTCGAGATCGGCGATTTCCGCTTCCAGCGCACCACCCAGCACGATGTCGGTACCACGACCGGCCATGTTGGTGGCGATGGTCACCGCGCCGGGGCGACCGGCTTGCGCGACGATGGTGGCTTCGCGCTCGTGCTGCTTGGCGTTGAGCACCTCGTGGGGGACACCGGCGGCCTTGAGCTGGTCGGACAGCAGTTCGGACACTTCGATCGAGGTGGTGCCGACCAGGACCGGCTGGCCCTTGGCATGGGCCTCCTTGATTTCGGCCGCGACAGCGCGGTACTTGCCGGCGCGGTTGAGGAACACCAGGTCGGGGTGGTCCTTGCGCACCATCGGCTTGTTGGTGGGGATGACGACCACTTCCAGGCCGTAGATGGATTCGAATTCGTAGGCCTCGGTGTCGGCCGTGCCGGTCATGCCCGACAGCTTGCCGTACATGCGGAACAGGTTCTGGAAGGTGATGCTGGCCAGCGTCTGGTTCTCGCGCTGGACGTTGACGCCCTCCTTGGCCTCGACCGCCTGGTGCAGGCCATCGGACCAGCGGCGCCCGGCCAGGGTACGGCCGGTGAACTCGTCGACGATGATGACTTCGCCGTCGCGGACGATGTAATCGACGTCGCGCTGGTAGATGCCGTGCGCGCGCAGCCCCGCGTTGAGGTGATGGACGACGTGGATGTTGTGCGGGTCGTACAGGCCTTCCTCGCCCTGGAGGATGCCGGCCTCGCGCAGCAGGCGCTCGGCGTGCTCCTGGCCTTCTTCGGACAGGTGCACCTGTTTCTGCTTCTCGTCGACCCAGTAGTCGCCCTCGCCTTCCTCTTCGGTCTGGCGGACGAGATTGGGGACGATCTTGTCGACCTTCAGGTACATGTCCGGCGTGTCGTCGGCCGGACCGGAGATGATCAGGGGCGTGCGCGCCTCGTCGATCAGGATCGAGTCGACTTCATCGACGATCGCGTAATGCAGGCCGCGCTGGAACCGGTCTTCCTTGGCCAGCGCCATGTTGTCGCGCAGGTAGTCGAAGCCGATCTCGTTGTTGGTGGCGTAGGTGATGTCGCTGGCGTAGGCGGCGTGCTTGTCCCCGTGCGGCATCCCCGGGTAGACCACGCCGACGCTCAGGCCCAGCCAGGTGTAGAGCTGGCCCATCCAGGCCGAGTCGCGCCGCGCCAGGTAGTCGTTGACGGTGATCAGGTGCACGCCCTTGCCTTCGAGCGCATTGAGGTAGACCGGCAGGGTCGCGACCAGGGTCTTGCCCTCGCCGGTGCGCATCTCGGCGATCTTGCCCATGTGCAGGATCATGCCGCCGACCAGCTGCACGTCGTAATGGCGCATGCCCAGCACCCGGCGCGATGCCTCGCGGCAGACGGCGAACGCCTCGGGCAGGATCTTGTCCAGGGACTCGCCGTCCTGGATGCGTTTCTGGAACTCCGGTGTCTTGGCCTTGAGCTCGTCGTCGGAAAGCGCCTCCATCGTCGGTTCCAGCGCGTTGATCTTCTTGACGACGCTGGAAAGTTGTTTGAGCAGGCGTTCGTTGCGGCTGCCGAAGACACTGGTGAGCAGGCGATTGAGCATGGAAGGACCGGGTTGGCAATCGGAAAGTGGGCACGGGGGATGCCGCGTGGGATGGCCCCAGGGCATCGCGAGCCGGTTCGCGCCAAGGCTGCGTACCGGGATCCCGCAAATGGAAAAGGGCGCAGGGCGCCCTTCTGGCAACGCTCCATTGTACGTGGTGGCGGCTTGCCGGGGTATCAAGGTCGGTAGCGCATGCCAGAGGCGCTGTCCCGGCTTCTCGTCATTCCTCCGCATTCCAGTGGAGGCGCTGCTTTCAAGCTTCGGCCCCCTCCCTTGCGAATGCAGGGGAGGGTTGGGGAGGGGTGCTCTTCAATCGATGCGAAACAACCGTATCGCCCGCCAGGCAACCCCCTCCCAACCTCCCCCTGCATTCGCAAGGGGAGGAGCTACAGCCTGGGCTCAACCGTGATTTCGGCAGATGAATGCTTTTGTCCCCTCCCTTGTGAAAGCAGGGAGGGGTGCTCTTTGATCGATGCGAAACAACCGTATCGCCCGCCAGGCAACCCCCTCCCAACCTCCCCCTGCATTCGCAAGGGGAGGAGCTACAGCCTGGGCTCAACCGTGATTTCGGCAGATGAATGCTTTTGCCCCCTCCCTTGTGAAAGCAGGGAGGGGTGCTCTTTGATCGATGCGAAACAACCGTATCGCCCGCCAGGCAACCCCCTCCCAACCTCCCCCTGCATTCGCAAGGGGAGGAGCTACAGCCTGGGCTCAACCGTGATTTCGGCAGATGAATGCTTTTGCCCCCTCCCTTGTGAAAGCAGGGAGGGGTGCTCTTTGATCGATGCGAAACAACCGTATCGCCCGCCAGGCAACCCCCTCCCAACCTCCCCCTGCATTCGCAAGGGGAGGAGCTACAGCCTGGGCTCAACCGTGATTTCGGCAGATGAATGCTTTTGCCCCCTCCCTTGTGAAAGCAGGGAGGGGTGCTCTTTGATCGATGCGAAACAACCGTATCGCCCGCCAGGCAACCCCCTCCCAACCTCCCCCTGCATTCGCAAGGGGAGGAGCTACAGCCTGGGCTCAACCGTGATTTCGCATTCGCAAGGGAGGAGTAAAGCAAAAAGGGGGCGGATGTAATCAAGGCATGCCTGACTACCTCCGTCCCCTTCTAGCTGCGTCCGACTATCTGATCGCGCCCATGGGGCGCTCCTGCAGGCGGGGCTCAGCCGTGCTTGGTGGCGCCACCTTCGACGCGGCCCAGGAACTTGCGCGGATTGACCACCAGTCCGTTGTCCCAGACCTCGAAATGCACGTGCGCGCCGGTCGAACGACCGGTGGAACCGGCCCTGGCGACCTGCTGCCCGCTGCGAACCAGGTCGCCGACATGCACGATCAGCTTCGAATTGTGCGCGTAACGGGTGACGTAGCCGTTGCCGTGGTCGATTTCGATGACGTTGCCGTAGCCCGAGCGCACGCCGGCATAGCTGACCACGCCATCGGCCACGGCCAGGACGGGGTCGCCGGTGCGGGCATGGAAATCAATGCCCTTGTGGTATTCGCCACCACGACCAAAGGGATCGGCGCGGCGTCCGAAGCCCGAGGTGATGTAGCTATGCGCGATCGGCGTGCGCGACGGCGTCGCGTCCGCATCCAGCTTGCGATTGAACAGCAGCGACTCCAGCACCGACAGCTGTGCGCCGGACGCCTTGAACTGGCCATCGACCCGATCCATCCCCGCGCGCAGCTCACCGGCAGCCATGTCGCTGGTCGGGCCAACGCCGCCGACGCCGACGGGTGCATCGAAATCGAATTCGCCATCGGCCAGCTGGCCGACCCGGGTCAGCCGCTCGCCCAGCGCATTGAGGCGGTTGGCCTCGGCCTGCAGCTCGCCCAGGCGTGCGGCCAGGGCATTGACCTCGCGCTGCGCCTGGTCGCGGGTGGTTGCCAGCTCCGACCGCTGCCGGGCTGCGTCGCGTTGCAACGTGCCCAGCTCGGCGTGGACGTAGCCGACGCTTGCGGCAGCGCCCAGGGCGGTCCCGGCGACCAGCAGGATGGCTGCTGCGCGTGCCGGCCGATGCACCGAATACGCACAGGCCCGGATCTCAAGGCGCTGCAGGCGTCCACGCTTGTGGGCGGCCAGTCTCGCCAGCCGATCGTGCAGGCCCATGGACAGGTGGTGCGGGATGGAGCGCAACCCGGCGAACAGGCGGCGACTGAATGATTGGATGTCTACGGTCATGGTTGTAATGTCTGGTCCCAGCTTGCAAAAAACACTCAAAAGCATGGTCTCGAAACCATCGTCAGCAGGCCCTGCCGGCCCCGCCTCCCCGAAAACCGCGCTCCAGGCGCTGTTTGCGGGCAAGGGCGCAGATCCGCTGCGCCGTGCACTCTGGCTCGATGCCCTTGAGCAACGATTACGTCCCCACTTGCCGCCTTCACTCGCCGCGCACGCGCGGTTTGCAAATCTTGATGGTGCCAAGCTCGTTTACCTGGTCGATTCACCCGTGTGGCGTGCCCGTTTACGGCTCGCCTCCCCTGGGCTGCTCGACCTGGCCCGTTCCCTCGGGCTGGAATGCGACCAGGTCGTCATCAAGTCGACGACGCAGCCGCTGTGGCCGGATCCTTCGGCTACGCAGACGCCACATACTTCGTTGAAGATGCCGGACGCGGCGCGCGAGGCGCTGCAAGCTGCTTTGGCCTCCTTGGACCTTCCCGGGAAACACCCTGGCGAAGAAACACCGGTAGGAAGGAAAAAAGACGGTTCCTGATGGCCGATTGCCGCCCGATTTTGCGTGGGGACAAGCCGACGAAGGGAGCATGCTAACGGCGCATCCCGGCCAGAACGTTAATTTTCAAGAAGATTTTTGTTAAGACGGGGTGATTCCATCACATTCCCGTCACCCGGGCCGGGTTCCGTTCAGCTTGCCGGTGCGTGGATGCCGGGCCCACCCAGCCAGGCCCGATGATGAAAACCCCTGCCTGCGAGCGCCTTGGCCGCCCCCCCGGACCGGGGCGGACGGGAAGGTCCTGCCTGGGCCATGGGTATGGCCCCCCAGCCAAAGTGACGAGCGATTACGCGCAAGGGCAGCGGGTCGAGACCACCGCCGCGCCGGGCGATGTGAAGCCCAAACCCGTGCCCTGCCCTGACCAGGACAGGGCGATCGCCATGGCAGGGACAACGCATGCGACCGGGCGGCCAGCAGGCAACTGCCCGTAGCTTCGCCGGCCGTCGTCCACCAAGGTGGATATCCAGGAAGGTTGTGTCATGGGCGTCGACTTCCCTGCCCATGCGTGGGCCAGCGCCGGATCCCACGCAAAGACAAGAGCTCGCGGCTGAAGCCGCTCCTGCCTTGGACTCGTCTCACGCTTGCGAAGGCAGGACGGGGCCGGGATCGGATCGAGGTGCCGGCAGGAGCCGGAAGACACCTTTGCGACCCACGACCAGGCGTGCACGGCCCCCGCGACTTGCGCTCCCGGACTCAGGCCAGGACCGGCATCCCATACGCCGCCGGCGCGGCGCGGGCTTCGGGAAAGCTGACTTCTTCCCACGCAGCCTGCTCGGCCAGCAAGGCACGGACCAGCTTGTTGTTGAGCGCGTGGCCGGACTTGTAGCCCTCGAACGCGCCGATGATCGCGTGGCCTGCGAGGTAGAGGTCACCAACGGCGTCGAGGATCTTGTGGCGGACGAACTCGTCGGCATACCGCAGGCCGTCGTCGTTGAGCACCTTGAACTCGTCGAGCACGATGGCATTGTCCATCGAACCACCCAGCCCCAGGTTGCGCTCGCGCATGAACTCCAGGTCGTGCATGAAGCCAAACGTACGCGCGCGACTGACTTCCTGGATGTAAGCCTGGCTGGAAAAATCGACCACGACGCGCGACCGGTTGCGCGGAATCGCCGGATGGTCGAACTCGACGGTGAAATCGAGTCTAAAGCCGTCGTGCGGGGTGAAGCGCGCCAGCTTGTCGCCGTCGCGTACCTCGATGGGGCGGGTGATGCGGATGAAGCGCTTGGGCACGGCCTGCTCGACGATCCCCGCCGACTGCAGCAGGAACACGAAAGGACCGGCCGAGCCATCCATGATCGGGACCTCGACCGCGGACAGGTCCACGTAGGCGTTGTCGATGCCCAGGCCAGCGAAGGCCGACATCAGGTGCTCGATGGTCATCACCTTGCCGGCACCTTTGGACAACCCGGTGCACAACATCGTTTCGGTGACCAGCAGCGCATCGGCCGGGATCTCGACCACCGGATCCAGGTCCACGCGCCGGAACACGATGCCGCGATCGGGGGCGGCCGGGCGCAGGGTGAGATAGACCTTCTCGCCGCTGTGCAGGCCGACGCCGGTGGCGCGGGTCACGTTCTTGAGGGTGCGTTGCTGGAGCATTCGGGCTCGCTTGCAGGTGACTGGCTGGCAGGTGCCTGGCTGGCAGGTGCCTGGTTGACGCGCAGGCAACACCGGCGTTGCCCGCCGGGGCGCTGAAGGTGACGTCAGGGCCGCCAGAATGGAGTGAAGATTACCACGCAGCTGACTGAACCTGAACGTAAGTAACGCAGTGTTCCATGGGTGTAAATGGGTCAGGCCGTCGGGGAAACGGGCCGGTCGACAGGGTCGACCGGCCAAATATCTCCTCGGGTTGGCGCACCCGGTGTGGCTTTCGATCGTGCAGGAGCCCACGCAAGTCGCGATCAGGTGTCCTGGCTGCTGGTATCGCTACCGACGTCGCTCCTGCAACGGCAGCAACCAGGGCAAGAGCTCGCGGCCCAGGCCGCTCCTGCATGTCTCCTCAGTCGGCCTGCCTCCTCAGGAATGCCGGGATGTCCAGGTAGCTGTTGTCGTTGCCAAAATCGGCCGCTTCCTGCGCCGGCGCGGTGACGGTGTCGGAGCTACCGCTATCGACGCGTCCACGCAGGTTGGCAGCGATGCCCTGGCCCGGGTTGAACGGGTCGGCGACGTCGTCGATCAGCATGCCGGTGGTGCCGTCGCGCTTGCCCTGCGAACGGACGAGCTCGACCTGGGGCTTGCGCACTGGCTGGCCAAAATCGTTGCCGCGAGGCAGCGCTTGCCTGGCAGCGCCACGATTGAGGCCGGTGGCGACCACGGTGACGCGGACCTCGTCCTGCATGTCCGGGTCGAGCACGGTACCGATGACGACGGTCGCGTCCTCGCTGGCGAAATTCTCCACGGTGCGGCCGACCTCGTCGAACTCGGACATGGTGAAGTCCGGACCGGCGGTGATGTTGACCAGGATGCCGTTGGCGCCTGACAGGTTGACGTCGTCCAGCAACGGGTTCTGGATCGCCGCTTCGGCCGCAGCCGAGGCACGATCGTCACCCTTGGCATGGCCGGTGCCCATCATCGCCAAGCCCATTTCGCTCATCACCGTACGCACGTCGGCAAAGTCGACGTTGATCAGGCCCGGACGCACGATCAGGTCGGCGATGCCCTGCACTGCACCAAGCAGCACGTCGTTGGCAGCGCGGAAGGCCTGGATCATGGTCGCGTTGCGGCCCAGCACGGTGATCAGTTTTTCGTTGGGAATGGTGATCAGCGAGTCGCAATGCTGGCTCAGCTCCTCGATGCCCTTGAGTGCGACCTGCATGCGCCGACGACCCTCGAAGGGGAACGGCTTGGTGACCACCGCCACCGTCAGCACGCCCATCTCCTTGGCGATCTGCGCGACCACGGGTGCCGCACCCGTACCGGTGCCGCCACCCATGCCGGCCGTGATGAACACCATGTCGGCGCCTTCCAGCGCTTCCATGATCTGCTCGCGATCCTCGAGCGCGGCCTGGCGGCCGACCTCGGGGTTCGCCCCTGCTCCCAGGCCCTTGGTGACATTGGTGCCGAGCTGCAGTTGCAACTTGGAACCGCTGTTCTTGATCGCCTGCGAGTCGGTGTTGGCGGTGATGAACTCCACGCCGTCCACGCTGCTGCTGACCATGTGGGCAACCGCATTACCACCGCCGCCGCCCACGCCTATTACCTTGATGACCGCGTTGGGGGCCATCTTTTCAACCAGTTCGAAATGCGCCATGACCATGTCCTCTTGTTGGAGCCGGGATTGGTGATTCGTGATTCGTGATTCGGGAAAAGCAATTTCCCTGGTCACTCCACGCCTCCCTATACCGACCTGTTTTTATGTGAATACGTACCGCGATGTTTCAACTTGCATTCGCCTACCAGTCTCTTCCTGCCTTCCACGTTCCGCTCTTGCTTTGCCTTTGCCTTTGCCTTTGCCTTTGCTCTTGACGAATCACGAATCACCAATCCCGAATCACAGTCAATTCGTCAGAATTCACCCCGATACCACTCCTTCAACTTGTTGAAGAAGCTGCCTGCGCGCCCGCTGGAAATCACCGGGCGGCGCGGATGTTCGATCTGGCTGCCCATCAGCAGCAGCCCGACGCCGGTGGCGTGCACCGGGTTGTTGACCACCTCGCCCAACCCCGTGACGTGCTGTGGCACGCCGACCCGGACCGGCATCTGCAGCATTTCCTCGGCCAGTTCGACCACGCCTTCCATCTTCGAGGCACCACCGGTGAGCACCATGCCGGCGCGCACCAGTTCCTCGAAGCCGGAGCGGCGCAGCTCGGCCTGCACCATCTCGAAGATTTCCTCGTAGCGGCCCTGCACCGCCTGCGCCAATGAATGCCGGGGCAGGCGGCGCGGCGGACGGTCGCCGACGCTGGGGACCTGGATCGATTCCTCCGCCGTCGCCAGTTGCGCCAGCGCGCAGGCATAGCGGACCTTGATCTGCTCGGCTTCGGGCGTCGGCGTGCGCAGCATGTGCGCGATGTCGTTGGTGACATGGTCGCCGGCGATCGGCAGCGATGCGGTGTGGCTGATCGCGCCCTGCACGAAGACGGCCAGGTCGGTGGTGCCGGCGCCGATGTCGACCAGCACCACGCCCAGTTCGCGCTCGTCGCTGGTGAGCACCGCGGTGGCCGAGGCCAGCGACGACAGGATCAGGTCGTCGACCTGCAGGCCGCAACGTTGCACGCACTTGCTGATGTTGGCCGCCGCCGATTGCGCGCAGACGACCAGGTGCGCGTGCACCTCCAGCCGCACGCCGGTCATGCCGACCGGGTTGCGGATGCCTTCCTGCGAGTCGTCCAGTACGTACTCGCGCGGAATCGCGTGCAGGATCTTCTGGTCGGCCGGGATCGCGACCGCCTTGGCCGCTTCCAGCACGCGGTCCAGGTCGCCCCAGGTGACCTCGCCATCGCGGATCGGCACGATGCCAGGCGAGTTGCGGCACTGCACGTGGTTGCCGGAGATCGACGCGTACACCGAGCGGATCTCGCAACCGGCCATCAACTCGGCCTCCTCGACCGCGCGCTGGATCGATTGCACGGTGGACTCGATGTCCACGACCACGCCGCGCTTGAGCCCGCGCGAGTCGTGCGAGCCGATGCCGATCACCTCGATCGGGTTGCCCGGCGAGTATTCGCCGACCAGCGCGATGACCTTGGAGGTGCCGATGTCGAGGCCGACGATGAGGGCTTTGTCGCCTTTTCGGTTCATGTTTGAAGGCCAGGATTTATGAAAGGGGAGTAGCGGCTGGAGCGCGCTGGAGGCGTAGTCCGCAAAGGGCGCAAAGGGCGCAAGAAATTCATCGACAGTGGACTGTCGGTCATTCGTGCTCTTGCTGTTTTTCCTATTGCTATTTCTTCTGCCGTTTTCGCGACTTTTGCGTCTTTTGCGGACGCGTCCTGCTTCTCCTGCCACATCAATGCAAAGCCATTGGTGTATCGCAGGTCGGCACGCGCCAGTGGCTGGCGCTGTTGCGACAACAGTTGCGGCAACAGTCGCGAGAACCGCGCCAGTCGCAAGCGGGCTTCGCTGCTGCCGACGACCACGTGCGTGCCCGAGGACAGATCCAGCGACCAGCTGCCGCGGCGATCCAGTGCGACGCCGGTGACGACGTTGCCGCCGGGTGCGAAAAACGCGCGCGACTGGTTGTACAGCGCGACGACATCCGCCACGCGACTGTCGGGACCGGCCAGCCTGGGCAGGTGCCTGGGCACGGCGACGCCGGCGGCGGGGAACAGCTTTCCGTGCTCGGACAACAATTGTTTGTCACCCCATCGCGCGAAGGGGCGGTGCTCGATGACGCGTACCTCCAGGATGTCCGGCCAGCGCTTGCTGACTTCGGCATGTTCGACCCAGGGCAGCCTTGCCACCGCGGCCTGCGCGTCGGCCAGCTGCACGGCGAAGAATCCGCGCCGGGCATAGGGCAGCACGGCCCTCTGCAATTGCGCGCCATCGACCCGCTTGAGCGCGCCTTCCACGCGCAAGGTGCGCAGCGGCCAGCGCTCGGCGCCGACCCAGCCATTGACCACCGCGACCACTGGCAGCGCGACCAGCAACACGGCCAGCGTCCAGGCGAGCAGGCGTAGCATGGTGTTCATGCCTGCACCTCTTCCTGGTCCTGCAGGTCCCGCGTGCCCGCCTCGGGCAGGCTCGTTTCGAGGATCCGCCAGCACAGCTCTTCGAATGACACACCCAGCGCCGCCGCCGACTTTGGCATCAGCGAATGGCTGGTCATGCCAGGTGCGGTATTGGCCTCCAGCAACCAGTTGCGTCCGTGGCTGTCCCGCATGAAGTCGATCCGCGCCCAGCCCCGCAGGTCGAGCGCGGCGAATGCGCGCTCGGCCTGGTCGCGCGCCTGGGCCTCGGCGTCGGGGTCCAGGCCCGGGCAGATGTATTGCGTGTCCTCGGCGATGTACTTGGCGTTGTAGTCGTACCACCCGCCCTTGGGCACGATGCGGATGCTGGCCAGCGCCTTGCCACCCAGCACGCCCATGGTGTATTCGCCGGCATCGCCCGTGCCGGGTTCGATCAGCTGTTCGACCAGCAGCTCGCCTGGGTAGCGTGCCGCCAGGTCGACCGCCGCATCGAGCCCTGCCTCGTCATGCACGCGACTGACACCCACGCTCGAGCCTTCGCAGGCCGGCTTGATGATCAGCGGGAATCCGATCTCGCGCGCGGCTGCATGCACGTCGCCACCACGCGGCAGGCGCGCATAGCGCGGCGTCGGCAAACCGAGCGTCAGCCAGACCTGCTTGCTGCGGATCTTGTCCATCGACAGGGCACTGCCCAGGACGCCCGACCCGGTGTACGGAATGGCGAGCGCTTCAAGCAGCCCCTGCAGCACGCCATCCTCGCCCCCGCCGACATTGCCGTGCAGGATGTTGAACACCCGGTCGAAGCCCGGGCGGCCCAGGCGCTTGTCGACAAGCGCATCGGTCAACGCGGGGATGCCATCGACCGCAATGGCGTCGACGCCTTGCGACTGCAAGGCCGCAAGCACGTTGCGGCCAGAGTCCAGCGATACCTCGCGCTCGCTGGAGGTGCCCCCCATCAGCACGGCGACGCGGCCGAAGGCAGCCGGGTCGGTGATGCGCAGCGGAGGCAGCCTGTTTGCCGGTTGCGCGTTCATGCGCCCGATCCCCGGCCATCGTCGATCGCGAAGCCCGCCGTCGCCAGTTGTTGCGCGGCATGGCCGATATCGCCGGCACCCATCAGCAACAACAGGTCGCCATCCTGCAGCACGTCGGGCAGCATCGCCGACAGGTCGCCCGCGCCACCGACGACGACGGGATCGATGCGGCCACGCGCACGGATGCCACGCGCCAGCGACCTGGCATCGGCGCCTGCGATCGGCTCCTCGCCTGCCGGATAGACCTCGGTCAGCACCAGCGCATCGACGCCGGACAGCACTTCGACGAAGTCGTCGAACAGATCGCGCGTGCGGCTGTAGCGGTGCGGCTGGAAGGCCACGACCAGGCGCCGGTCCGGCCAGCCGCCGCGCGCGGCGGCGAACACCGCAGCCAGCTCCTTGGGGTGGTGGCCATAGTCGTCGACCAGCTGCACGCGTGCGCCCCTGCCGGTCGACAGCTCGGCCAGCAGGTTGAAACGCCGACCGATCCCCGCGAACTTCTGCAGCGCCCGGGCGATCGTGTCGCCGTCGATGCCCAGCTGCCAGGCCACCGCGGCGGCGGCCAGCGCATTGAGCACGTTGTGGTGTCCCGGGAGTGCAAGCTCGACCTGCGTGCGCGAGTCATCGGGCAGGCACAGGGTGAAACGCATGCAACCACCGGCCTGCGAGACCGCTTCGGCGCGCACGTCGGCGGTCGCGCCCATCCCGTAGGTCATGACGTGGCGGGGCGTGCTGTCGGCAAGCGCGGCGACCTCGGCGTCGTCGGTGCACAACACCGCCAAACCATAGAACGGCAGGCGATGCAGGAACTCGGAGAACGCGGCCTGGACCCGCGCGAAGTCGCCCCCGTAATTCTCCAGATGATCGGCATCGATGTTGGTCACGATCGCGACCAGCGGGCTCAGCCGCAGGAAGCTGCCATCGCTCTCGTCGGCCTCGGCCACAAGCCATTCGCTGTCGCCCAGGCGCGCATTGGCACCGGCGGCCAGCAGCTGGCCGCCGATGACGAAGGTCGGGTCCAGCCCGCCTTCGGCCAGCACGCTGGCCAGCAACGAGGTGGTCGTGGTCTTGCCGTGGGTCCCTGCAACGGCGATGCCACGACGGAACCGCATCAGTTCGGCCAGCATTTCAGCCCGTGGCACCACCGGGATGCGGCGCGCCCTGGCTTCGACCAGCTCGGGGTTGTCGGGCTTGATCGCGCTGGACACCACCACGCAATCGACGCCACGCACATTGTCGGCGGCATGGCCATGGCGCACGTCGATGCCCAGCGACGCCAGTCGCCGCGTCACGGCATTGTCGGCGCGGTCCGAGCCCGAGACCGTGTAACCCAGCGTGCACAGGACTTCGGCGATGCCGCTCATGCCGACGCCGCCAATGCCGACGAAGTGCACGCGCGCGGGTGCTCCATCGACACCGGAGCGGGCCAGGTCGGCGTGGGCGATGTTGCGGATGGCGTGCAGGCGACGGGTATTCATGCCGCCTGCCCCAGGTCGCCCGACTGCGCGCCGTTGGAAGGCGTGCCGCCATGCGTGGCGCATTGCTGCAACACGATGTCGGCCACGCGTGCCGCCGCATCGGGCTTGGCCAGGCTGCGCGCGGCTTGCGCCATGGCCAGGCGTTGCGCCGGATCGTTGGCCAATCCAGCCAGCGCAACCCGCAACTCGTCGGCAAGCGTGTCGCTTTGCGGCAGCAGCAATGCCGCCCCGCGCTCGACCAGGTATTCGGCGTTGCGCGTCTGGTGGTCGTCCACGGCTTGCGGGAATGGCACCAGCAGCCCACCCACGCCGCTCGCGCACAATTCAGCCAGCGTCAGCGCACCCGCGCGGCATACCACCAGGTCGGCCCAGGCGTAGGCCTGCGCCATGTCGGCGATGAAGGGCTCGACGCTGGCAGCGACATTGGCGGCCGCATACGCCTGCTCGGCTTCGGCGCGCAGCTTCTCGCCGCATTGATGGCGCACCTCGACGCTACCGGCCATGGTTGCCAGCGCGGCGGGGACGGCTTGGTTCAAGGCCCGCGCACCCTGGCTCCCACCCAATACCAGCAGCCGCATCGTGCCGGCGCGCGTGGCGAGCCGCTCGGCCGGTGGCGGCAGCGCCGAGATCTCCGTGCGCACCGGATTGCCGACGTGCTCTTCGGCCAGGCCCTTGAATGTCTGCGGGAACCCGGTCAGGACCCGGCATGCCAACCGGGCCAGCACGCGGTTGGTCATCCCCGGCGCGCGGTTCTGCTCGTGGACCAGCAACGGCGTGCCGTGCAAGCGCGCGGCTATGCCGCCGGGGCCGGCCGCATAGCCACCAAAACTGATCACCGCGCAGGGCGCTTCCCGCTTGAACACCACCCTGGCCGCATTCACCGCGCGCAGGATGCGCAGCGGTGCGCCCAGCAGGGCGGCCATGCCCTTCCCGCGCAATCCCTTGACGGCGATGGTGTCGATGGCGATGCCATGCTCCGGCACCAGCCGCGTCTCCATGCCGCCGTCGGCCCCCAGCCAGCGCACGGGCACGCCGCGCGCGCGCAGGGCCTGCGCCACGGCCAGGCCGGGGAAGATGTGGCCGCCGGTGCCGCCGGCGAGGATCATCACCGGGCCGCCTGCACCATGGGTCTGGTTGGCTTTGGGCGCCATCATTTGCGCTTCCTCAAGCCCAGCGACCGGGATGTCGACGGACGTTCCGTCCCGATGACGGGATCGATGCGCGGACGCAGCCGCGCAGTCCCGCGCACGCCGCTGGCGGTTGCCGCGGGCGCGGGTTGCGTCGTCGGCGGCGGCGGATTGATGCTTGCATCGGCGCCTGGCGTCGCTTCACCACGCAGGCGTGCGACCTGGCGCTGTGCACGATCGAGCTCGTACGACACGCGCAGCAGCAGGCCCAACGCCGCACACGTCATCAGCACGCTGGAGCCTCCCGAGGACACCAGCGGCAGGGTCAGGCCCTTGGTCGGCAACAACCCCAGGTTGACGCCTATCGAAACGAAGCTTTGCAGGCTCATCCACAAGGCGATGCCGAAGGCGCAATAGCCGGCAAAGTGGCGGCGCATTTCCACGCACTTGAGGCCGATCCAGAAGGCGCGCCCGGCGAGCAGTGCGTAGGCTGCGATCACGGCACAGACGCCCACGAAGCCCAGCTCCTCGGCGATCACCGCCAGGATGAAATCGGTATGCGCCTCGGGCAGGTAGGCCAGCTTCTGGACCGAGGCGCCCAGACCCACGCCGAACCATTCGCCGCGACCGACGGCCATCAGGGCATTGGTCAGCTGGTAACCGCTGTTGAACGGGTCCGCCCACGGATCCAGGAACGACGTGAAACGCCGCATGCGATACGGCTCGGCGATCGCGATCAGTGCCAGCACCGGCAAGCCGATGACGACCGGCGCCGCCATCTTTGGCAGGTGCACGCCGCCCAGCACGAGCATGCCGGCGGTGATCGCCAGGATCAGCGACAGCGACCCGAAGTCCGGCTGCAGGATCAGCAGTCCCACCAATGCCGTGGCCACGCCCAGTGGCTTGAGCATGGCCTTCCAGGTGGCGTTGACCTCGTCGCGGAACCGCACCAGGTAGCTGGCCAGCCAGACGATGTACATCAGCTTGACCGCTTCGACCACCTGGAAGTTGGATACCCCCAGGTTGATCCAGCGTCGTGCGCCATTGACGCTTTGGCCAATGCCGGGGATGAACACCGCCAGCAACAGCAGGAAGCATCCCAACAGCAACAGGCGATCGAATCGTTCCACCGTCTTGAGTTCGGTGCGCATCAGCCAGATCGCGAGACCGCACCCCACCACCACGAACACCACGTGCCGGACCAGGAAATGGAAAGGACCCACGCCCAGGCCCTCGCCGATGGCGATCGAACTCGACGCCACCATGACGATGCCGAAGCACGCCAGCGCCACCGAGATGCCCAGCAGCCATGGGTCGAAGCGGCCGACGATGTCGTCCAGGCGCGTGGCCTGGCCCGCTCCGGCCCCGTAGTTGGCCGTGCCGTAGTGAGCTGCACCATGTGTCGGCGACGTGCCCATCAGCGCACCTTCAACGTGGCAAGGCCGACCAGCACCAGGATCACCGAGATGATCCAGAAGCGCACGATCACGCGTGGCTCGGGCCAGCCCTTGAGCTCGAAGTGGTGGTGGATCGGCGCCATCCTGAACACGCGTTTGCCGGTCAGCTTGAACGACGCCACCTGGATCATCACCGACAGCGTCTCGATCACGAACACGCCGCCCATCACCACCAGGATCAGTTCCTGGCGCACGATCACCGCGATCGTCCCCAGCACCGCGCCCAGTGCGAGCGCACCGATGTCGCCCATGAACACCATCGCCGGATAGGTGTTGAACCACAGGAAACCCAGGCCCGCACCGGCGATCGCCGCGCAGATGATCACCAGCTCGCCGGCACCGGGGATCCGCGGGATCTGCAGGTACTTGGAGAATTCGGCGTGGCCCGATGCGTAGGCAAACACGCCCAGGGCGCACGCCACCAGCACCGTCGGCATGATCGCCAGGCCATCCAGGCCGTCGGTGAGGTTGACGGCGTTGGAGAAACCGACGATCCAGAAGTAGGCGATGGCGACGAAGCTCACCGAGACCAATGGCAATGCAATGGACTTGAACAACGGGATGTAGAAGGTCGTCGCGGCCGACACGTCGGCGGTCATGTACAGGAACACGCCCGCCGCCAGCCCCACCAGCGACTGCAGCAGGTATTTCCAACGCGATTTCATGCCGTTGGGGTCGCGCTTGACGATCTTCATCCAGTCGTCGTACCAACCGATCGCGCCAAACGCGACCATCACGACCAGGACGAGCCACACATAGCGATTGCGCAGGTCGCCCCACAGCAACACCGACGCCAGTACCGTCAGCAGGATCAATCCGCCGCCCATGGTCGGCGTACCGGCCTTGGAGAAGTGGGTTTGCGGGCCGTCGCTGCGGATCGGCTGGCCACCCTTGAACAGGGCCAGGCGCCGGATCATCGCCGGCCCCCACCACAGCGACAGCCCGAGCGCGGTCAATGCACTGAGGATGCCGCGGAAGGTCAGGTAGCCGAACAGGCCAAACAGGCTCTGCAGCTGTTCCAGCCAACGCGTGAGTTCAAGCAACATGCGGCGCCCTCCGGAGGGATCGGGGCCCGGGGATCGGGGGGCGGGGAGATGCGGTGTTGCCTGCGCAATACGCATGCCATTGTTGCGGGAACACGCCTTCGCCGGACGATGCTCGCATTCGTGCCCGGTCCCGGGTCCACCATGGCTGCACCTCAATGCGCATGGGCAGCCTCCTTGTCGGGCAACAATGCGGTCACGATCCTGTCCATCGCGCTGCCGCGCGACCCCTTGACCAGCACGGTGGGAGCGGGCTCGTCCGCAGCGACGGCCTGCAGGTCCTGCTTGAGCGCGTCGACCAGCGCGGCGTGCGTCTCGAAGTGCCGGGCGCCCACGCCGAATGCCTGCACGGCGGCGTCGCTGAGCGGGCCCAACGCGAACAACTTCGCAACCCCGGCAGCCTTGGCACGACGGCCTGCCTCTGCATGCAGGGATTCGGCGTCGTCGCCGAGCTCGCGCATGTCGCCAAGCACAAGCCACGCGCCTCCCCTGGCAGCGGAAGCCACGAGCAGCTCGATGGCGGCGGTGAGCGAGCCGGGATTGGCGTTGTAGCTGTCATCGACAAGCTGCGCACCCGCGGCCAGCGGATACCTGACCAGGCGACCAGGCACCGGACGGGCGGCCGCGAGGCCGTCGCTGATCGCTTCCAGTGACGCCCCCAGCGCCAGCGCCATCGCGGCCGCGGCAAGCGCATTGCCGACGTTGTGCCGGCCCGGCATCGCCAGTGCGACGTCGACGGTGCCTTCGGGCGTGAGCAGGACGAAGCGCGAGCCGCCTGCATCCGATTCGATGTCCGCCGCACCGACATCCGCGCTGGCGTCGAGTCCGAAGCGGATGAGCCGGCGGCCATGGGCGCGCTCGGCGAAATACGGGGCGAAGGCATCGTCGGCGTTGATCACCGCGACACCATCGGCAGGCAGGGCGTCGTAGATCGCCGCCTTGGTGTCGGCCACGCCCAGCAAGCTGCCCAGGCGCTCCAGGTGCGCCGGCGCGATGTTGTTCACCAGGGCGACGTCGGGGCGCACGACGGCGGTCAGGTAGGCGATGTCGCCGGGCTTGCCGGCGCCCATTTCGAAGATCGCGAACTGTGCGTGTTCGGGCGCCTCCAGCACCGCAAGCGGCAGGCCGATCTCGTTGTTGCGATTGCCTGGATTGGCATAGGCGCCCTGCGCCCCAAGCAGCGAGGCGCGCTGCAGGATCGCCAGCAGCAATGTCTTGACGGTGGTCTTGCCGTTGCTGCCGGTGATGGCGGCCACGCGGGTGCTGCGGGTGCGCTGCACCGCCGCGGCAAAGGCTGCCAGTGCACGCTCGGTATCGGCCACCACGACCTGGGGCAACGGCAGGTCGATCCGGTGCGAAACCAGCGCCGCACGCGCACCGGCGGCTGCGGCCTCGGCGACGTGGTCATGGCCATCGAAGTTGTCACCCTTGAGAGCGACGAACAACGCCGCACGGCCGTCGCTGGCGTCCAGCGTGCGGGTATCGGTCTCGACCGCGTCGATCAGCACGTCATCGCCATGCAGGCGGCCGCCGGCCCACTGTGCGATCCGTCCCAGTGGCATCGGCTTCATTGGCCACCGCCGTTGGACGCCTGCAGGGCATCGAGCGCGGACCGGGCAACGACGGTGTCGTCGAAGGGGTGGCGCACGCCGTCGATCTCCTGGTACGGCTCGTGGCCCTTGCCGGCCACCAGGACGATGTCGTCCGGCCCGGCCTCACCAATGGCACGCACGATGGCGGCCCTGCGATCGCGCTGCACGATGACTGCATCGGGGCGCGTGAATCCGGCGACGATGTCCGCCACGATCGCATCGCCATCCTCGCCGCGCGGATTGTCGTCAGTGACGATGACCACGTCGGCGCCGGCTTCGGCGATCGCCGCCATCTGCGGCCGCTTGCCCGTGTCGCGTTCGCCACCGCACCCGAACACGCACACCAGCCGGCCGCGCACGTGTCCGCGCAACGATGCCAATGCCTGCTGCAGCGCGTCGGGTTTGTGCGAGTAATCGATGACCACGAGCGGCAATCGGCCGCCACCACCGAGCCGGTTCATCCGGCCCGGGATCGGCTGCAACCTGGCGAGCACGCCGGCGATGGCATCGATGCTTTCGCCCAACGCGTGCAGGACCCCGGCGACGACGACCAGGTTGTCGACATTGAAGCGCCCCAGCAGAGGCGAGTGCAGCGCAACCCGCGACGTACCCACCACGAGGTCGAAGTCCAGGCCGTCCGCGGACAGCGTGACGTTGTCCGCGCGCACGTCGGCCTGCGCGCCACGCGAGCTGGTCCCGATGCCGCGGATGCCGGCCGGCAGTGCGGCCAGCAGGCCGCGGCCGAAATCGTCGTCGACGTTGATCACGGCTGCGCGCAACCCGTGCCGCGCGAACAACCTGGCCTTGGCCGCGCCATAGGTCGCCATGTCGCCGTGGTAATCCAGGTGGTCGCGGGTGAGGTTGGTGAACACCGCCACGTCGAAGTGCACGGCGTCCACGCGCCCCTGGTCCAGCGCGTGCGAGCTGACCTCCATGGCAACCGCCTCTGCACCCTGCCCGCGCAGTTGCGCGAGCAGCGCATGCATCTGCAACACCAGTGGCGTGGTGAAACCGGTCGCTACCGTCTGTCCATGCAGCCCGGCCCCCAAGGTTCCGATGCTGCCACTGCGGGTCCCGAGCAACGTCCAGGCCTGCGAGAGCAGTTGCACGGTCGAGGTCTTGCCGCTGGTCCCCGTGACACCGACCATGGTCATCGCCCGCGACGGCTCGCCGTGGAAGCGATCGGCCATCTCGCCCATGCGCGCGCGCAGGCCAGGCACTGCGATGGCGTCGGCGGGCGGCGGAATGTCCGCCAGTGCCGGCGGCTCGAACAGGATCGCCGAGACCCCGGCTTCCCGCGCCTGGTCCGCGAACAACAGGCCATGCGCGCCAAACCCGGCGATCGCGACGAATGCGTCGCCCGGTGATACCGCGCGACTGTCCTGCACCAGCCCGGTCACGGCCAGTTCGGGCGGCACGCCGGGCACGTCCGGAAGCAGTTCGGCCAGGAGCATGGCGCGGGTCATTGCGCGGCCTCCTGCGGCTCGCTCGCCGGCCCCGCGGCAACCGTGGCCGCCGGCTTGCGGTTCGCCTCGGCCTTGGCCTGTGCGGCAAGCCAGGTCTCGATGTCGTCGGGCGGCACGTCCATCAGGCGCAGCGCGCCCTGCATGACGTTGTGGAATACCGGGCCGGCAACCGAACCACCGTAATAGCCGCGTCGCGAAGGGTCGGGCGCGTTGACCACGACCACCATCGAAAACCGGGGGTTGTCCACCGGCACCACGCCTGCAAACACCGAAACGTACTTGCGCGAATAGCCTCCGCCGCTGGCCATGCGCGCAGTACCGGTCTTGCCGGCCACGTGGTATCCCAGGATCGCCGCGGTGGTGGCCGTGCCGCCTGGCTCGGTCACGGTCTGCATCATCTTCATCACTTCGTGCGCAAGCTCCGGCCGGATGACCTGCTCCTGCTCGTTGCGCTGTCCCTTGACGAAGGTGGGCGCCACCCGCTTGCCATCGTTGGCAAAGGTGGCGTAGGCCTCGGCGATCTGCAGCGGCGTCACCGACAGTGCATAGCCGTAGGCCATCGTCTGCTTGTGGGTCCCGTCCCAGGTATCCGGGGGCGACAGCACGCCCGCGGATTCGCCGGGAAAGCCGCTGTGTGGCGCCTGGCCGTACCCGAAGCGGCGGATGAAGTCGTAGAAGGTCTTGTCCGGCAGCATGTTGGCCAGCTTGGCGGCGCCCACGTTCGAACTCTTGGTGATCACGCCGGTCACGGTCAGCACGCCGTGGTTGTGGGTATCGGTGGTGCGGTAGCGGCCGTTGGGCATCCAGCCCGGATTGGTGTCGACCAGGGTGTCCTTGGTCACCACGCCGGCATCGAGTGCGGCGGCGATGGTGATCGGCTTCATCGTGGAACCCGGCTCGACGACGTCGGTGACCGCGCGGTTGCGGTGTGCGTCGCGGTGGCTGCCATCGACGGCGTTGGGGTTGTAGGACGGCAGGTTGGCCATCGCCAGCACTTCGCCGGTCTGGATATCCAGCACGACCGCCGATGCGCTGCTGGCACCGGTTTCCAGCAGGGCATGCTTGAGTTCGCGATAGGTCAGGTACTGGACGCGACGATCGATCGACAGGGTCAGGTCGCGGCCGGGTTCGGCGGCACGCACCAGGTCGACGTTCTCGACGATGCGGCCGCGACGGTCGCGGATGACTTTCTTGGCGCCGGGCCGGCCACGCAACCAGTCGTCGAACGCCAGCTCGACGCCTTCCTGCCCACGGTCGTCGATATTGGTGAAGCCCAGCACGTGCGCGAGCGCTTCGCCCTGCGGATAGAAACGCCGGAACTCGCGTTGCGAAAACACCCCAGGGATGTCGCGGGCGATGATCGCGTCGGCATCGTCGGGGTTCATGCGCCGGCGCAGGTACATGAACTCCTTGTCGCTGCGCTGACCCAGCTTGCGGGTGAGCTGCTCGGTCGGCACGCCCAGCGCCCTGGCCAGTTCCGGCAGGCGATCGGGATTTTTCAGCAGCTCCTGCGGATTGCCCCAGATCGACTCCACCGGCGAGGACACCGCCAGTGGTTCGCCGTTGCGGTCGGTGATCATGCCGCGCGAAGTCGGGATCGGGATCTCGCGCAGGAAGCGGGCGTCGGCCTGCTGGCGGTAGAACGCATTGTCGATCAGCTGCAGGTCGACCGCGCGCCCGACCAGCGCCAGCGAACACGCACCCAGCGCGATCGTGACCAGGACCAGTCGCCCACGCAGGTTGAATTGCGCGCGCCCGCGCGGCTTGCGCGATTTGCCCGGCTTGCTGGCGGCGCGGCCGATCACGGGCGCGGCACCCTGGTCACGCGCAGCGCATCGATGCGCTGTCGTGGTGCGCCCGGACACCTCTGCCGTACGACGCTCATGGGCGCGGCATCGCGTCCACGCGCAGCGCATGGATGCGCTGTCGTGGTGCGCCCAGCCCATGCATGCAATACGCCGCTCATGGACGCACCACCACGATCTCGTCGGCTTCCGGGAACTTCATGCCGAGTCGGGTGCGCGCGACCTGGTCGATACGGTTGCTCTCCGCCCAGGTCGCCTGCTCCAGCTGCAGTCGGCCGAATTCGATGTTGAGCGCATCACGCGATTTCTGCAGCGCATCCAGCGCGATGAACAACTGCCGGTGCTCATGGCGCGCGAACACGACCCCGATGGCCGACAACATGTTGGCCAGCACCAGGACACCCAGCAGCAGGCGCGCGATCACGCCGCCACCTGCAGTTTTTCGGCGACGCGCAGGACCGCGCTGCGGGCACGCGGGTTGTCCGCGGTCTCCGCCGGGCCGGCCTTCTGCGCACCACCGATGGCACGCAACGTGGGCTTGAATTCCGCGACCACCGGCAACCGCCGGTCGCTCGGTGGCGCCTTGGCATGCCGGGCGATGAAACGCTTGACGATGCGGTCTTCAAGCGAATGGAAACTGATCGCCGCCAGCCGCCCGCCCGGCTTGAGCCGGGCAAGGACCGCGTCCAGCCCTGTTTCCAGGTCGCCCAACTCGTCGTTGATGAAGATGCGGATCGCCTGGAAGCTGCGCGTGGCCGGATGCATTGGCTTCCTGCCGGCCTTGGACCTGGCGCGCGGCATGACCGAGGCGATCAGGTCGGCCAGCTGCGTGGTGCGCGTGATCGGCGCCTGCATGCGCGCGGCGACCACAGCACGCGCGATCCGGCGTGACATGCGCTCCTCCCCGTAGGTCCAGAGCACGTCGGCGATCTGCGCTTCGGACGCTTCGGCCAGCCACTGGGCGGCACTGCGACCGCTGTCGGGATCCATGCGCATGTCCAGGGGGCCCTCCTTGCCGAAGCTGAAACCGCGCCCGGCGACATCCAGCTGCGGCGAGGACACGCCCAGGTCCAGCAGGACGCCGTCCAGGCCAGCTGCGGTTGCCTCCCAGTCGGCCAGCGCGGCAAAACTGCCGCGGCGGATCGCGACGCGAGCGTCTTCCCCGAACGCTTGTTCGGCGACGGCGATCGCATCGGGGTCCTTGTCCATCAGCAGCAGTCGCCCTCCGGGGCCGAGTCGCTCGAGTACGCCGCGGGCGTGCCCGCCACGTCCAAACGTGCCATCCAGGTACGTTCCATCCGTCTTCACCTGCAGCCCGTCCATGACCTGCTCGAACATCACTGGCAAGTGCAGTACCGGAAGGTGGGCGGAGCGCTCCTCCGCGCCACCGCCCGTCACAACTGCAGGTCGAGCAGTTCGTCGCCCAGGTCGTCGTCGGACAGCGTCTGACGGATCTGCGCGTGGTGGGCCTGCTCGCTCCACAGTTCGAATTTGTCACCCATGCCCAGCAGCACCGCGCGCTTTTCGATCGCGACGGCATTGCGGTGGCTGGCAGGAATGCTGATGCGGGCACTGCCGTCGAGCTCGACGAAGGCTGCCGCACCGACCAGCTTGAGCTGGAACAGCCGGCTGTTGCGGCGCGTGCGCGGCAGGGCGTTGACCTGGTCGCGCACCTGCTCCCAGACGGAAGGCGGGTACAGGTAAAGGCACCCGCCCTCGAACGGGTTGTAGGTGATCACCAGGCGATTGCCGCACTCGCCCGCGACCTGGTCCCGGTAACTGGTGGGGATCGCCAGCCGGCCCTTGTCGTCGATGGTGATGGCGGTCTCGCCCTGGAACATGCCGACCTACTCCCCTCTTTTCGAGGACCTCGTCTCAGCGAGGTTTGCGACCCAATGTTTCACCCGGAAAAACCACAATATTCCCGGCCTTCCCACGAGTCGCCACCTTAGGAGTCCCCAGAGAGGTTGTCAACAAGTAACGCAGGCAATTTTCGCTAGGCCGGTCAATGACTTGCGTGAAACTTCAGAGACTTGTTCAAGGTTTATCCACAAGCTGCTGTTTAGTCTCAAATTTTGAGATTGGGCGGGTCGTCGGAGGATGGTCGCGAGCCTCAAAAGCGACCTGGCCATGATGTGTTGCGGCGCAGCAACCGCTTTTTCATTTGTATTGCCAATGGGTTGAGTTATTTCCATCTTCACAATCGATTGATATAGGCACCCCGCTCCAATGAGCGCCCGTCCGATCCAAAACCCGCTCTTTGCACGAGCGGCTTCAGGCGCGAGCCCCGGTCCTGCGTTGGCCATTTGTAGGAGCGACGTAAGTCGCGATCAGGACAACCGGGACTCCTGATCGCGACTTACGTCGCTCCTACAAGGGCAGCGCCACAGCAACGCAAAAAGCTCGCGGCTGAAGCCGCTCCTACAACAGCGCCGCCGACGTCAGATTGAGCGGAGGGTTTCAAGGCGGCTTTGAAATCCGGCCTTGCGTCATCGGGGGTTGTTCGCGCCCAAGGGCGTGGCCGGGGGGGCTGGCGGCATGAGACGCCGCGACCCGCATTGCGCAGCAACGTGGTTTCGCGCGCAGCGCGAAAGGCGTCCGCCCCTGACCCAAGCGCGCTTTACGCGCGCTTGGGTCAGGGGCGGAGCCGGCCGATAAGCCGGGTTCTGTCGTGGACAGTCATTCCTCTGGACGCCGCGTCGCCGCTGCGCCTCAAGCAACCTACCCGGACCCGACGCGGGCCGCGCCATGAGGTCCCTATTTGGTCTTGCTCCCGGTGGGGTTTGCCGTGCCGGTCTGTTGCCAGACTCGCGGTGCGCTCTTACCGCACCGTTTCACCCTTGCCACGCACTCCCGGAGGAGCCGTTCGGCGGTCTGCTCTCTGTTGCACTTTCCGTCGGCTCGCGCCGCCCAGGCGTTACCTGGCACCGTGCCCTGTGGAGCCCGGACTTTCCTCGGCATCCGCCGCCACCGAAATGACCGCGAATGACGCGACTGCCTGGCCGACTCCGCCGCGGCCATTATCGCACGCGCGGGCAACTGGACACGGCCCGGCTTCAACTGGCTGGCTTCAAGCGGGCAGGCCCATCCACACCCATGCACAGGTCGCTCGACGGGTGCAGCGCGGCGGCAGCCGATGGCCGCGTGCATAGCCGCTTGCCGCCACCCCGGTTTGACGCCCGGGCTTGCAGCGCACCCGCTTTTACGCGCTGGACAAACGACAGCCAGGATCAGACGACCCGTCCAGCCCTCCCGCCTCTCTCTCCATCCCGCGGATCACGGCCATCACCGCCATCGCCGCCTGGCCACGACCCCTGCCCGGCGTCATGCCCCCGTGTTGCACCCGCCGCGGGCGATCATCGGCAACAAAATCATGCGACCCCCCGCCGACCAGGCAACCCGGGGCAACGCAGTACATCCGGGCAATGCCCTGGACCCGCGGTCGGTTCGCCCTGCCGGTCAACTCCCATACAGCGACTTGCGCGGCGCTCCACTGAGTTCAGCCGCCAGCCTGGCAGCCGTCGACGGTGGCAGGTGCTCGGCCAGCTTGCCGTAGAGCCGTCGGCCTTCGACGATTTTCGCCTCGGCGTCGTCTTCCACCCCCTGCACCAGCAGCACGAACTCGCCCTTGCGCTGATCCGCATCAGCCACCACGCGCGCATGCAACTCGGACAGGCTGCCGTCGAGGACGGTCTCGAACAACTTGGTCAGTTCGCGCGCCAGCACCGCAGGACGTCTCGCACCAAAGGCGGCCACGGCATCGGCCAGGCTGTCCGCGATGCGATGCGCGGATTCGTAGAACACCAGTGTGCGTTGTTCCGAGGCCAGCCGCGCCAGCCGCTCGCGGCGCGCGGCCGACCTTGCAGGCAGGAAGCCTTCAAACGCGAACCGGTCGCTGGGCAGCCCGGCCACGCTCAATGCGGCGACAAATGCACACGCGCCCGGAACCGGACTGACGCGGACGCCCGCAGCCCGCGCAGCCTGCACCAGTCGAAACCCGGGATCACTCACCAGCGGCGTTCCGGCATCGGACACCAGCGCCAGCGAATCACCAGCCAGCAGGCGGTCGACCAGCTTGCCCGCGACGGCATCCTCGTTGTGCTCATGCAAGGAGACCAGCGGCTTGTCGATCCCGTAATGGGAAAGCAGTTGGCGGGTGTGGCGGGTGTCCTCGGCGCAGATCGCCGCGACCTCGGCAAGCACGTCCTGCGCGCGCGATGACAGGTCGCCGCGATTGCCGATGGGCGTGGCCACCACATGGAGCATGCCGCTAGCCAGGGGGCCGCTAGTCAGGGGGCCAGCGGCCATGCTGCCCACGGGCAACGCACCGGAGCCGCGGGTGGCCTGCGCAGGCGTTGTCGCCTGCGTTGCCGAGCCGGGTTTGCCCGGGCCTGTCCTGGTACTGCGTGATTGCATTGCCATTGCCTTTGCCGCGCGGGAATCCTCGCGCAGGTAGAATCGTAACCGGTTGGCCATGAAGCGCTGCGCGCAACGGATCCTGAATGAATTGCACCCAGATGAACCAGACACCGACGACCCACCGCCCTACTCGCCCGGCCCGGCAGATTTCCCTGGGCGCGGTGCTGTTCGCGGCGGTACTGGCCGTGGGTTGCAGTACCCAGGTGATCCGCCACCCGGTGGCGCCGACCTACCAGCCTGCCCCTGCCGTGGCCCAGGCCTCGGTGCTGGCCGGCAACGACGCGGCGCTGTCCGGCCAGGCGCGCCAGGACAATGCCAACCGCATCGCGCGACTGCTGGCACAACTGGACGACACTGCCTTGAGCCGCGAAGCCGCCGCGTTGCCGGTGGGCGATCCTTTGTACAACTTTGCCGGTCGGGCGCTGCTCAATCGTGGCCTGCCGCTGCCCCGCCCGTTCGACCGCGCCGGCAACTGGAATTTCGATGCCGGCAACCGTCCGCCCGCCGAGCCCGACGGCTACCGGCCGCCGGTCAGGATGGCCGTGCTGCTGCCGCTGTCGGGAAGTTTGAGTCGTGCCGCCGCACCGGTGCGCGATGGCTTCCTCAGCGGTTATTACGGCGAGCAGCGCCGACGTCCGCAGGTCAGGTTCTACGACACCTCCGGCACTGCCGGTGGGGCGATTTCGGCCTACGGGCGCGCCGTCGCCGATGGCTCGGATTTCGTCGTCGGCCCACTGAGCCGGGACGCGGTCGGCGCGTTGTTCCACCAACGCCTCAGCGTGCCGGTGCTGGCGCTCAACCGGGTCGACGCACCGCCGCCAGCGGGCAACGCCAGCTTCTCGCTTGCGCCGGAAGATGACGGCATCGCGGCCGCGGAGTTCCTGCTTGCGCGCAATGCGCGCCACGTCCTGGTGATCGACGGTGGCGGCGACAGCATGCGTCGCGCCATCGCCGCGTTCACCGAACAGATGCAGGGCCGCGGCGGCGACATCGCCGTGACGCTGCCTGTCGGCGCGCAACCCGGAGACATCTCCGGCGCACTCAGGGGCGCCACGCAGGCGCCCGGCGGCATCGATGCTGTTTTCCTGGCGGTGACACCGGAGCAGGCTCGGGACCTGGCGCCGCAACTGTCACTGGCGGGCCTGGCTGGAAAGCCGCGGGTGGCGACCTCGCAATTCGCCGACGCCGGCGAGGCCGCCACCGATCATGGCCTGGACGGGATCGCCTTCCCGAGCCAGGCATGGGACGTGCGTGGCGTCTCCGGGCTGCCTTCGGCGGCCAGCGCTGCCGACATGCTGTCGAGCGCGCGCGGTCCCGCTTCCCGCCTGTTTGCCTTCGGCCACGACGCCTGGCTGCTGACCGCCTACCTGGAGCACCTTGCCACCATGTCCGGGGCCAAGGTCCAGGGGGCGACCGGCGACCTGCGCATCGACGGCTTCGGCAATGTGATGCGCACACCGGCCTGGTCCACCTATAGCGGCGCGGCAGTGTTGCCACTGGGCCTGGACCACGACTGAGCCAAGCGCGGGCCGATGCCTTCCTCGCGTATCGATCGCCGTGCCCGCGGCGCCTTGGTCGAAGAAGCTGCGCGGCGCCATCTATGTGGTGCGGGCCTGCGCGAGGTGGCGGCCAATGCAAATTACCGCGGCGGCGAACTCGACCTGGTCATGCTTGATGGCGGGGACGGCGGCAGCCCGGCCGACGCCTGCGTCGTTTTCATCGAAGTCCGTTATCGCAGCCATGCCGGTTTTGGCGGTGGCGCGGAATCGATCAATGCCAGCAAGCGCCGCAAGCTGGTGCATGCGGCGCAATTGTTCCTTGCCTCGCATCGAGACCTGGCACGGCAGCCATGCCGGTTTGACGTCGTCCAGGCCGATGGCGATCCAGCGGCACCGCGACTGACCTGGTTGCGCGATGCGTTTCGCGCCGATGACCTGTAGATGCCTCGGGAAGCTGCTGTTGCAGGAGCGGCTACAGCCACGAGCTCCAGTGCCTGCCCTGATTTCACCTGTTGCAAGAGCGACGTAAGTCGCGATCCTGGATTCCGGATCTCGTGATCGAGACCTGCGTCGCTCGTGCAATGGCCAAGACCAGAACCAAGGCTAGACCAGGAGCAGGCGGCTGAAGCCGCTCCTCCAACCGCAGGCGCTCCTGCAAGGGCTGGCCACACCGCACGGGCGCACGGCCAGACCTACAATGCGGCATGACCGTCGAACTCCCACCCCAACTGGTCCGTGAGCTATCCGCCGCACTCGGCGATGCCTGGTCGACGGATCCGGACGAGTGCCTGGCCTACGCCTACGACAACTCCCGCCAGCTGCGCGTGCCCGATGCCGTCGCATTGCCGACCACGCGCGAGCAGGTCGTTGCGCTGGTCCGCGCCTGCCGCGCGCACCACGTGCCATTGGTGGCACGAGGTCGCGGGACCAACACGACAGGCGCTTCGGTGCCCGTCGCCGGGGGCGTGGTGGTGTCGTTCGAGCGCATGGACCGTATCCTCGACATCCGGCCCGGCGATCGTTGCGCGGTGGTCGAGCCTGGGGTGCTCAACGGGGACCTGCAACGCGCGCTGCAAGCGCATGCGCTGTTCTGGCCACCGGATCCGACCAGCGCGGACTTCTCCACCATCGGCGGCAACCTGGCCTGCAATGCCGGCGGGCCGCGCGCAGTCAAGTATGGCGCCACCCGCGACAACGTCCTGGCACTCACCGCCGTCACCGGTGCGGGGGACATCATCGAATGCGGCACCGCCACCACCAAGGGATCGACCGGTTACGACCTGCAACGGTTGCTGGTCGGCAGCGAAGGCACGCTTGCGCTCATCGTCGAGGCGACGCTGCGGCTGACGCCACTGCCCCCCGGGCGCCGCACCTTGCGCGCGGTGTACCGGGATGTCGACAGCGCCGCCGCGGCGGTCGCACGGCTCATGGCGCAACCGGTGACACCGTCGATGCTGGAGTTCATGGATGCGGACTGCGTGCGGCTGGCCCGCGACGTGGGCGGTGCCGACCTGCCAGGCGAGGCTGGCGCGCTGCTGCTGGTGGAAGCCGATGGCGACGACACGGTGCTGCCGCATGCCATGGCGGCGTTGTCGCGTGCCGCCAGCGGCGAGGGCCTGGTATCGATGGAGGAGGCGCCCGACGAGGACACGCGCACCCGGCTCTGGGCCGCGCGCAAGGCACTGTCGCCGGCGCTGCGCACCTTGGCCGCCGGGAAGATCAATGAAGACGTGGTGGTGCCGGTGTCTCGAATCCCGCAACTGGTGGCCGGGGTGCAGTCGCTGGCGCGCGAATCGGACCTGACCATCGTCAGCTTTGGCCATGCCGGCAACGGCAACCTGCATGTCAACATCCTCTACGATCCCGAAGACGCCGGGCAATCGCAACGCGCGCGCGCTGCCCTGCCGCGGGTTTTCGCGCTGGCGTTGTCGCTGGGTGGCACACTGTCCGGCGAGCACGGCATCGGCCTGGCCAAGCGCGAATACATGTCCCATGCGATCACGCCCGCGACCCTGTCGCTGATGCGCCAGACCAAGGCCTTGTTCGATCCCGATGGCATCCTGAATCCCGGTAAATTGTTGCCCTGACCCGCGTTTCGAGGTGCGCCATGCCAACGTTCGCCTGCCTGGTGATTGCATTGCTGCTGTGGCTGCCAACGTCGAGCGCTCCGGCGGCAGCCCGATGGCCCGATGGGCCGGCGTCACGGGTCGATCTCGCGCAAGTCGGGGCCGCGCAAGCCGGGTGGTTGCAAGCCAGCCCTCCCCCCACCGGCCCTTCCAACAGCCGCCTTTCCAACAGTCGCCCGGCGCAGGCAAGCCCTTCGCAAACCGCCCCGCGACCCCGCCTGCGCATCCTGTTTGTGGGCAACAGCCTGACCTATGTCAACAACCTGCCCCGCATGGTGCAGGCCATCGCCGCGGCACAGCCCGGCGGCGCGCGCATCGACACCAGCACCTTCACCGCGCCGGGCGGCAGGCTGGTCGAACGCTGGGAAGACGGTGCCGCGCCCGAAGCCCTGCGCAAGGGACACTGGGATGCCGTGGTGCTGCAGGAAGCCAGCGGCCTGCTTGTCTGCATGGGAAACCCGGAGCAACGACGCGCGCGGACCTGCCGCGACAGCGAGCGTACGCACAAGCGGTTCGCCGCGCTGGCCGCGGCGGCCGGCGCGCGGGTGCTCGTGTATGCCACCTGGGGGCCCGACGAGAGTTGGAACCCGGGCATGGAGCGCGGTCACGACCTGCTATTGAAGGTCATGCGCAGCACCGGGGCGCAAGTCGAGCTCGTGCCCGCCGCACGTGCACTCGACCGTCTTGCGTCGCAAGCCCCGAGGCAGCCGGCGCGGCCCGATGGCGTACACCCCAGCGTGTCGGCATCGCTGGTCATCGCTGCGCTGATGTATCGCGGCATCACCGGGCAAGTCGCCGGAGCGCACGATGTGACGATCGACTTCAGGCTACTTCCCGTCAATGCAGCGATGGACCCGCGCCTTCCGCTGGAGTCGCAGGCCCACCTGGCCGGCGACGGAAAGACGATCGTGCTCAAGGACAGCGCATTGGCCCCACTGCTCAGGATCGCCTACGCCGGACAGTGAATCGCCGGCCGGGCACGGCAGGCCCGTGGCGCCGCAGGTTCAACCGAAATGGACGTGACCCAGGCGTGCCGCGGACCAATCGCTCCCGTCGCCCTGGCGTGCCACCACGGCCGTGCCGGCATGGACGCTGCCGATACGGGTCATCGCCAGCGCCAACTCGCAAGCGATCGCCTCGATCCGGGGTCTTGCAGCCGCGGCCGCGGTGAAGCACAACTCGTAATCGTCGCCACCGGTGGCCTGCAATGTGCGCCGCGTGGCCTGGTCGAAGATCGCCGACAACGCCGGTGACGCGGGCAAGCCGTCGATCCCGATGACGGCGCCAACCCCACTTGCCTTGCAGACATGTCCCAGGTCGGCCAGCAGGCCGTCGGAGACGTCGATCGCGGCATGCGCGATGGCGCAGAGCGCCTGTCCGGCCGCGATACGCGGCAGCGGCCGATCCAACCGCGCACGCAACGATGCATCGACCGGCATGCCCGACTGCCACTGCGACAGCGCGCCGGCAGCATCACCCAACGTCCCGGTGATCCAGATGTCGTCGCCGGCCCGGGCGGCATCGCGGCGCAGTACGTGCGCCGGATCGATGAAGCCATGCACGGTGACGCAGATCGACAGCGGCCCGCGCGTGGTGTCGCCACCGACCAGCGCGACATCGTGCAGCGCGGCCAGCGCCAGGAAGCCGTCGAGGAAAGCATCAAGCCAGGCCGGGTCCGCATCCGGCAGCGACAGTGAAAGCGTGCACCACGCCGGCCTGGCACCCATCGCCGCCAGGTCCGACAGGTTGACGGCAAGCGCCTTCCAGCCAAGGTCGGCTGGTGCGGTGTCCGCGGGAAAGTGCACGCCGTCGTTGAGCGTGTCGGTCGCCACGACCAGTGCCAGGCCCGTTGGCACCTGCAATACGGCGGCATCATCACCGATGCCGACCAGCACGTCGTCGCGCGCCCGGAGACGGGACCGGATGCGTGCGATGAGATCGAATTCGTGCAATGCAGCCATGCCGGCAGCCCTGCTCCGCGACTACCTGCCGCGCGCGGCCTGCACTTCCGGTGCGCGCCACGCGGCCGCGGCCTGGTCGAGCACGCCATTGACGTAGGTGTGCCCGTGCTCGGAACCGAAACGCCGGGTGCTGTCGATGGCCTCGTTGAGGACCACGCGATACGGCACGTCCGGCCGCTGTCGAAGTTCGTAGGTGGCGATGCGCAATGCCGCGCGCTCGATCTGGTCGACCTGGCTGACCTCGCGATCGACGAATTGGGCCAGTGCGTTATCCAGGTCCACGTGGTTGCCCACGACGCCACGCACGAGATCCTCGAAGTATTCCAGGTCGGCGATTTCATGCGCCTGCTCGTGCGCGAACTGCGCGATCACCTGCTGCGCCGTGCCGCCGGACAGTTGCCAGGCATAGATCGCCTGCAGGGCACGACGGCGCGCGCGCGAGCGTGCCACGGGGTCGATCCCGCCATTGCGCGAATGTCTGTTCATGATGTACGGGAGGCCGATGGGGACGATTGGCGAGAAGATGGACGTGAAACAGGCCGCTTGATTGTCATCCTGGGCATGGCGAAGGATCTGCCTGGCTTGTGGACTTGCGGAAAAGAAAAAGCAGATCCTTCGCTATGCCCGGGCTGACAGTGTCGCAGGACAGTTGTATCGGCGTTACGACCTGGCGCACTCACGACAGTTGCTCCAGCAGGTGGGCCATCTCGATGGCCACCAGTGCGGCTTCCTCTCCCTTGTTGCCGTGGCTGCCACCGGCACGCTTCTGCGCGTCGGCGTGGTCCTCGACGGCCAGCACCCCGTTGCAGACCGGCAAGCCATGGTCCAGTGACACGCGCATCAGGCCCTGCGCGCAGCCGTCGGCCACCTGTTCGTAGTGCCGGGTATCGCCGCGCACCACGCACCCCAGCGCCACGATCGCGACATGCCTGCCCCCGGCCGCGATCCGCGCCGCGGCCACGGGGAGTTCCCACGCACCGGGCACCCTGACGACATCAAGGGCGTCCTCGGCGACGCCATGGTCGGCAAACGCCTTGCGCGCGCCAGCGACCAGCGTATCGGTGATCCGCGGGTTCCAGCGACTGGCGAGGATGGCGAAGCGGGCGTCGGCGGGAGCGCGCAGATCGCCTTCGTAGTGCGGCATGGGTGGCGACGCGGTAAAGGAAGGGGCGCCAGTCTAACGCGCCAATGCCGCGCTTGTAGGAGCGCAGCATGGCTGCGATTGGATGCGACGGTGGGCGATGCGACGCAGCAGCGCCATCGGATGGGACCCCGACCACAGGCAGGGCCGGTCGATCCCACGGCGGGCGCACCCGGCGCACACGATCCGCTGCCTGCTAGGCGAGCGCGACGTAATCCACGACCTCGAGCCCGAACCCGCCCAATCCGACCTGCCGCCGCGGCGTGCCAAGCACCCGTAGCCTGCCCAGCCCCAGGTCGGCCAGGATCTGGCTGCCGGCACCGTTTCGGCGCCACTCGGCGAGCGCGCCGCCGCGCGATCGCGTTGCCTCCGGCTGCTCGCGGATCCGCGCGAGCAGCGTCTCGCTGTCGGGCTGGTCGCCCAGCAGGACCAAGGCACCCTGCCCCGCCTCGGCAATCATCGCCAGCACGTCGCCCACCGCTGGGCCGAAATCGGCACGACGCCAGTGCAGCGCGTCGGCCAGCGGGTTCTGCATGTGCACACGCACCAGGGTCGGCGTCGCCGCATCGGGTGTGCCGCGGACAAGCGCATGGTGCAGCACATGGTTGAGCCGGTCGCGATAGGTGTGCAGGTGGAAGCCGCCGTGCTCGGTCTGGATCTCGCGGCTGTCGACGCGCTCCACGGTGTGCTCGGTGTCCAGCCGGTGGCGGATCAGGTCCTCGATCGACCCGATCTTCAAACCGTGCTCGCGCGCGAACACCTCCAGCTGCGGCCGCCGCGCCATGGTGCCGTCGGGGTTGAGGATCTCGACCAGCACGCCGGCCGGTTCGAGACCTGCCAGCAACGCCAGGTCGCTGGCCGCCTCGGTATGCCCGGCACGATTGAGCACGCCGCCGGGCTGCGCCTGCAGCGGGAAGATGTGACCCGGTTGCGAGAGGTCCGCGCCGCTGGCGTCGGGCCGGACCGCCGTGCGCACCGTGTGCGCGCGGTCGTAGGCGGAAATGCCGGTGGTCACGCCTTCGGCGGCTTCGATCGACACGGTGAAGTTGGTGCCATGCGACGAGGTGTTGTCGCGCACCATCGGCGGCAGCCCGAGCTGCCGGCAGCGCTCGCGGGTCAGCGACAGGCACACCAGGCCGCGCGCGTGGGTGACCATGAAGTTGATGTCGGAGGGCTTGACCAGCTCGGCGGCCATGATCAGGTCGCCTTCGTTCTCGCGGTCCTCGTCGTCGACGATGACGACCATGCGGCCGGCGCGGATTTCTTCGAGCAGTTCGGGGATCGGGGAGAAGGACATGGGTTTGGGGCCACCATTGATTGTCTTGAATATCGAAAGATCGTCATCCCGGGCAACACTGTCATCCCGGGCAACACTGTCATCCCGGGCAACACTGTCATCCCGGGCAACACTGTCATCCCGACCAACACTGTCATCCCGACCAACACTGTCATCCCGGGCAACACTGTCATCCTGACCAACACTGTCATCCTGAGCGAAGCGAAGGATCTGCTTTCAGGGTTGCATTAAAAACTTTCCTTAGCTGCGCTCAGGGTGACCGTGACGCAGGGGGCGACTGGTCCGCTGGATGCAGCAATCGTTCGACATAACGCGCGATCATGTCGACCTCGAGATTGACCGCATCGCCAACACCGGTGGTGGCGAAGGCGGTGTGCGCAACGGTATGCGGGATCAGCGCGACTTCGAAACCGGCATCGTCGACGGCATTGACGGTGAGGCTGACGCCATCGACGCAGATCGAGCCCTTCTGCGCGATGTACCGCTGCAACGGTGCGGGCACCGCGAACTTCCAGCACTGCGCACGGCCGTCCGCCGCGATGGCAAGCACCTTGCCGACACCATCCACGTGGCCGCTGACCAGATGTCCGCCCAGGCGCTCGTCGGCGCGCAACGCACGCTCGAGGTTGACGGCGGCACCTACCGGCAGCCCACCGAGCGTCGTCAAACCGATCGTTTCCGTCGAAGCATCGGCCTGGAAGCCCTCGCCATCGAAGGCAACCACGGTCAGGCACACCCCATTGACCGCAATGCTCTCGCCCGGGGCGGGATCGGCGAACGGCAACGTGCCGGTGGCGATGCGCAGTCGTGCATCGCCACCGCGTGGCTCGCGGGCGGCCAGCGTGCCGACTCCCTGGATCAATCCTGTGAACATCCGACCTTCCGTTGCATGGCATTGATGCGGACAGACAACCGCAAGGAGCAACGTCCCCGGGACGACGGGGCGCGCGCACGCCCTCGGCGCGCGACGCGGTCTTCTTTCATCCGGACTATGACCGTCGGCTCCGGCATCGGACCGGATCTGCTGACCCTGCGACCATGGCCGCAGGCGCTCGCGGGCTCATGCGCGCTTCCGCTGGAAGCGTCGCACCTACCGCCGGTGGGGAATTGCACCCCGCCCTGAAGACGTTGTGTTTTCGGTCGCGCACCCACCGGGGATTCGCTGTTCCCGCGAACGCGGGAATCCAGTGCCTCGATCCTGCGACCACGAAAGTCGCCCAGGTTACCGCCTGCGCGGGAATGACGGGCTGGATGGCGAGCCGGCTTGGGCGCTACCGGGTATTGCGCCGGCGAGCCGGCCCGCGCAGTCTAGCACCGGCGCCGGCGCCACCCCGGGAGTGGCTTTGAAAGCGGCTGCAACGCCACTGGCGTCGACCGGGCCGCTGCCACCTGACCGCGTCGACCCAGCCCGCTTAGCGGGGCTTGCGGCACGCATGCACGAACAAGGGCCAGGACACCGGCCGAACCGCGTCCGGATCGCCCCAGTCGGCTGCCAGCGCCGCTGCATGCAGCTCGACCGGATCCTGCCCGGTGGCTTCTCGATGGCGTTTGCTGGCCGAATAGCTGGAAAAATACCCCAGCAGGCGCGCCAGCGGCCACGCGGCCTGCAGTCCGAAGGACGGTGGATCGACGGCGTCGAAAGGCCAACGGTAGCCTGCATACGCCGCATCGATGTCGGCACGCTGCGGCGGCCAGTACGATCGGATCCGCTCCTGCAATGCCGCATTGGCAACACCCAGTGCCTCGGGCACCACGATGTCCTGGTAGCCCCACGCAACCAGCACGCCACCGGGCTTGAGCACGCGCGTGCACTGCGCGAAGAACCGGTCGCGGTCGAACCAGTGCAGGGCCTGCGCCACGCAGACCGCGTCGACACTGGCGTCGGGCAGGCGGCAGTCTTCCGCCTGCTCGACCGAGTACACGATGTTCGAAGGCCCCCGCGCCTGCGCGATCTGGGCATCACTCGGATCCGTGGCATCAACATGCGCGAAGCGCGCCGCCAGGCTGCGGCTGGCCTGTCCGCTGCCGCATCCGGCTTCCCAGGCGCGGTCCGTCGATGGCGCGATCGATGCGATCCAGTCGAACAACGCCTGGGGGTACTCGGGACGTGCGCTGGCGTACTCGGCGGCGACCGCGGAAAAGTGATCGGCGAAGGCCGCCTGGCCGATGCCGTGTCGGTGGCCGTCACCGGCTCGTTGCGATCGGCTCATCGTCGACGTGCTCGGGCCTGGCCTGCCAATCGGGATCGGGCTGCAGAAGCAATCGCACGTCCTCGCCGATGCGCCGGGTTTCGATGATGCGCAGGTGCAGGCGATCGCTCATCACGTCGATGTCCAGCCCGTCGAACAAGGGCCGCGCGCTCGCCCCCAGCATCACCGGTGCGACATACAACAGCAGTTCGTCGACCAGTCCGGCGGACAGCAACGCACCAGCCAGCGTGGCACCGGCCTCGACCTGGACTTCGTTGATGCCGCGATCGGCCAGCATTCGCAACACCGTTTCCAGGTCGAATCGTCCATTGCGCACCGGTGCATGCACGTGCTCGGCTTCCAGGCCATGCGGCAACCGGGCATCGGGGGCATGGATATACAAGGTCGGCGCGTCGCCTTCGCGCACCCGGCCACGGGCGACCGTGGCCAGCCCGGGGTCCAGGACCACGCGCAACGGCGGCACGACGTCGGTGTCGTCGCCCAGGCGCACGGTCAGTCGCGGATCGTCGACCAGCACCGTGCCGGCGCCGGTCAGGATCGCGCCAGAACGCGCACGCCAACGTTGCACGTCGGCACGCGCCGGCTCGCCGCTGATCCATTTGGACTCGCCCGAGGCCAGCGCGCTGCGCCCGTCCAGGCTGGTCGCCAGCTTGACCCGCAACCACGGCCGTCCGCGCTCGATCCTCGACAGGAAGCCGCGGTTGAGCGTGCGCGCCTGCGGTTCCATCAAGCCGGTGCGTACTTCAACCCCGGCGTCGCGCAGACGCTGGAAGCCGCTACCGTCGACCCTGGGGTTGGGGTCGTGCATGGCGCCGATCACGCGCGCCACGCCGGCCTGGATCAACGCATCGGCGCACGGCCCGGTCTTGCCGGTATGCGAGCAAGGCTCCAGGGTGACGTAGGCAGTGGCGCCACGGGCGGCCTGCCCTGCCGCTTCCAGCGCGGACACTTCCGCATGCGGGCCACCGGCGCGCTGGTGCCAACCCTCGCCTACGACGGCGCCATCGTTCACCAGCACGCAACCGACCATCGGGTTGGGCCTGGTGGTGTAGGCGCCGCGCTCGGCCAGGCGCAGGGCGCGGGCCATCATGGCGTGATCGGTCGCGGAGAAGGAAGGAAAAGGGGTCGGGTTCATTCTTCCTCGCAGATACCAGGCACGCCATCCGCGATGACAGAAAAACGAACCCGACCCCTTTTACCCTCTTGCACGGCCATCAACGCTTCTTCTTGCCGGCGTCGCGCTTGTCGGCGTGCCGGTCGATCGGCACCACGTCGCCACCGAGCAATGGCAACTGCCCTTCGCCGGGCAGGTCGCGCTCGAGCCGGTCGAGCTCGTCGCGGAAATCGGTGATGTCTTCAAACGAGCGATACACCGACGCAAAACGCACGTAAGCCACGTGGTCCAGCTTGCGCAGCTCGGCCATCACGAACTCGCCGACGCGGCGCGAACCGATCTCGCGCTCGGTGGTCATGCGCAGCTGGTGCACGACGGCGCGCATCGACGTCTCGATCTGCTCTTCGGCGACGGGACGTTTCTGCAGCGCGCGGTCGAAGCCCTGGCGCAACTTGCGCGCATCGAACTGCTCGCGGCGGCCATCGGACTTGATGATCACCGGCAATTTGAGCTCGATCGTCTCCAGCGTGCTGAAGCGCTCACCGCAGGCCTCGCACTCGCGACGGCGCCGGATGGTGGCACCGTCGTCGGAGACGCGCGAGTCGATCACGCGGGTGCCGTCGTGCTGGCAAAAAAGGCAATGCATGTGTAGGGCGGGTTTTAACCCGCCGTCGCCCCCCCGCGTCGTGGTTGGCATCGTGGTTGGCATCGTGGTTGGCGGGTTAAAACCCGCCCTACGGAATCCACAACGTCATTCCCGCGAAGGCGGGGATGACGGACAGCAGATGCTTGCGCGACTTGACTAGCCATACACCGGGAACTGCCTGCATTGCCGGGTCACGTTGTCACGCACGCCGGCAATGACGTTCTCGTCTTCCGGCGCATCGAGCACATCGCAGATCCAGTTGGCCAGCGCCACGCACTCGGGCTCCTTGTAGCCACGCGTGGTGACGGCAGGCGTGCCCAGGCGCAGACCGGACGTCACGAAGGGTTTCTGCGGGTCGTTGGGCACCGCGTTCTTGTTGACGGTGATGTGGGCCTTGCCCAGCGCCGCCTCGGCGGCCTTGCCGGTCAGACTCTTGCCTGAAGCCTCCTTTCCGATCATGTCGACCAGCATCAGGTGGTTCTCGGTGCCGCCGGACACGATCTTGTAGCCGCGCTTGATGATGGTCTCGGCCATCGCCTGCGCATTCTTGACGACCTGCTGCTGGTAGTCCTTGAAATCAGGCTCCAGCGCCTCCTTGAAGGCCACCGCCTTGGCCGCGATCACGTGCATCAGCGGCCCGCCCTGGATGCCCGGGAAGACGATCGATTGCAGCTTCTTTTCGATCTCCTCGCCGGCCTCGCCGCTGCCTTCGCGGCTGGAGAGGATGATGCCGCCGCGCGGACCCCGCAAGGTCTTGTGCGTGGTCGAAGTCACTACGTGCGCATGCGGCAGCGGATTGGGATACACGCCTGCCGCGATCAAGCCGGCGACATGCGCCATGTCCACGAACAGGTACGCACCGACCTTGTCGGCGATGGCCCGGAAGCGCGCCCAGTCGACCACCTGCGAGTAGGCGCTGAATCCGGCCACGACCATCTTGGGCTGGTGCTCGACGGCCAGGCGTTCGACTTCGTCGTAGTCGATCAGGCCCTGGTCGTCCACGCCGTACTGCACGGCATCGAAGATCTTGCCACTGATGTTGGGCTTGGCGCCGTGGGTCAGGTGGCCACCATGGGCCAGCGACATGCCCAGGATCCTGTCGCCGGGCTGCAGCAGCGCCAGGTAGACGGCCTGGTTGGCCTGCGAGCCGGAGTGCGGCTGGACGTTGGCATAGTCGGCGCCGAACAACTCCTTGACCCGGTCGATCGCCAGCTGCTCGGCGACGTCGACGTATTCGCAGCCGCCGTAGTAACGCTTGCCCGGATAGCCCTCGGCGTACTTGTTGGTCAGCACGCTGCCCTGCGCTTCCATGACGCGCGGGCTGGCGTAGTTCTCGCTGGCGATCAGCTCGACGTGGTCTTCCTGGCGCTGGCGTTCGTCGCTGATGGCCTGGGCCAGTTCGGGGTCGTAGCCTTGGATACGTGCATCGCGCGGGAACATCGGCACTCCGGATGGACGGGGCCCTCGATTGTAGCGGCTTGGGGCGCGTGCTGAAGGCCCGGGACCCGGGAGGCGACGCCCGGCCAGGATCGCCGGCGCCCGCGCATGGCCAAGCCGGCCCAGCCCCCGTACGACAAAAAAAAGGGCGCGCCGGAGCGCGCCCTTGTCTCGACTGCCAGCGGATCAGTATCCGCCGTGCAGCACCAGGTCGGCGATGATGCCGGTGGCGATCGCCACCAGCAGGAATTCCCCGCGGTCGTCGCGGCGCCAGTAATAACCACGCGGTGGCTGGCGCAGCCCGTAGTAGCCGTAATCATTGACGACGTAGGTCGGGGCGTAGCCCGTGCCGTAGTAACGCCCGCCACGCACCCATCGCGGCGCGGGCGCCCGGTAATAGGCCCGCACGGGGGCCACGCGGCGGTACTGCGGACGCGGCTGCACGCGGTACGCCGGACGGCGCCATCCCGGGACGTAGACGGTCCGGTCGTGGCCGCGGCGGTAGTCGCGGTGGTCGGCGTTGCCGCGACGATCATGGCCGCGATCCTGGCGACCGCGATCCTGGCGACCGTGGTGCTGGCCGTGGTTGCCGTGGCCGTGGTGGCCATCACGCGCGATGGCCGGCGAGGCGAACGCCACGGCAGCCAGCACCAGGCCGGAAAACATGAGGGGGAGTTTGATCGGAAAGGACATCTGGCAGCTCCAGGTTCGGACGACAGCGACATCATGGCGCTATCCGACTGAACCTTATCCAGCCGTGAAGCCCCCGCAAACTCCTCGTTAAGACAACAGCCAGCCACGCGCGCCCGCTATAATCCGCCGCATTCCCGCCTTCCATTGCCCTGCGCAGCCTGCACAGGGACGGGCAGACTCGCATCCCCCCGGAGCCTCCATGTCGCAATACATCTACACCATGAACGGCGTCAGCAAGACCGTTCCGCCCAAGCGCCAGATCATCAAGGACATCTCGCTGTCGTTCTTCCCCGGCGCCAAGATCGGCCTGCTGGGCCTCAATGGCGCTGGCAAGTCGACGGTGCTGCGGATCATGGCCGGCGTGGATACCGACTTCAACGGCGAGGCGCGGCCGCAGGCCGGGATCAAGGTGGGTTACCTGGCCCAGGAGCCGGAAATCGACCCGGAGATGACCGTGCGCGAAGCGGTCGAGGAAGGCGTGGGCGAAGTCCTGCAGGCGCAGGCCGCCCTGGACAAGGTGTACGAAGCCTATGCCGAGGAAGGTGCCGATTTCGACAAGCTCGCCGCCGAGCAGCAACGGCTCGAAGCGATCCTCGCCAGCGGCGACGCGCATACGCTGGAGCAGCAGCTGGAAGTCGCCGCCGACGCGTTGCGCATCCCGCCGTGGGACGCCATCGTCGGCAAGCTGTCGGGTGGCGAGAAGCGTCGCGTCGCCTTGTGCCGGTTGCTGCTGCAGAAGCCGGACATGCTGCTGCTCGACGAACCGACCAACCACCTGGATGCCGAATCGGTCGAATGGCTGGAGGAGTTCCTGGCCCGCTACACCGGCACCGTGGTCGCCGTCACCCATGACCGCTATTTCCTGGACAACGCCGCCGAGTGGATCCTCGAACTCGACCGTGGTCGCGGCATTCCGTGGAAGGGCAACTACACCGACTGGCTGACCCAGAAGGAAGAGCGCCTCAAGCGCGAGGAGTCGACGGAAAAGGCGCGACAGAAGGCGATCACGCGCGAGCTGGAATGGGCCCGCAGCAACGCCAAGGGCGGTCGCAGCAAGGGCAAGGCGCGACTGGCGCGGATCGAGGAGCTGCAGGCCGTCGACTACCAGAAGCGCAACGAGACCAACGAGATCTTCATCCCGCCGGGCGAGCGCCTGGGCAGCTCGGTGATCGAGTTCAAGGGCGTGGGCAAGTCGTTTGGCGACCGCATGCTGATCGACGACCTCAACTTCATCATGCCGCCGGGCGCGATCGTCGGCATCATCGGCCCCAACGGCGCCGGCAAGTCGACGCTGTTCAAGATGCTGATCGGGCAGGAGAAGCCGGACAAGGGCGAGATCAACATCGGCCCGACGGTGAAACTGGCGTACGTCGACCAGAGCCGCGAGAAGCTCGAAGGCGACCACAACGTGTTCCAGGAAGTCTCCGGCGGCGCCGACATCCTCAACATCAACGGCATCGAGATCCAGTCGCGCGCCTACATCGGCCGCTTCAACTTCAAGGGCCAGGACCAGCAGAAGCTGGTGGGCACGCTGTCGGGCGGCGAGCGCGGGCGGTTGCACATGGCCAAGACGTTGCTGCAGGGCGGCAACGTGCTGCTGCTCGACGAACCGTCCAACGACCTGGACATCGAGACGTTGCGCGCGCTGGAAGACGCGCTGCTGGAGTTCCCGGGCAATGCGTTCGTGATCTCGCATGACCGCTGGTTCCTGGACCGCATCGCGACGCACATCCTTGCGTTCGAGGGCGACAGCCACGTCGAGTTCTTCCAGGGCAACTACCGTGAATACGAGGAAGACAAGAAGCGCCGGCTGGGCGAGGAAGGCGCCAAGCCGCACCGGCTGCGGTTCAAGGCGTTGAAGTGACGCAATGGCCCGTGCGCCCGCGCACGGCTTTGCCATTGCGTCATCCTGAGCGCAGCGAAGGATCTGCTTGGGCTTTCCCGCACGGCCATTGCGTCATCCTGAGCGCAGCGAAGGATCTGCTTGGGCTTTTCCGCACGCCGGATATTCTGAAAGCAGATCCTTCGCTGCGCTCGGGATGACAATATTGCTGATGGTGGCAAGGTTGGTGACGCATGGCCGATGACAACATGCGGGACGAAGACACGAGGACCAGCGGATGAGCTTCATCGCGGCACTGCGTGATCGCTGGAACAAGGCGGACTCCCTGGTCTGCGTCGGCCTCGATCCCGAACCGTCGAAATTCCCGGCGACCTTCGCGGGCGATCCGGACGCCGTCTTCCACTTCTGCCGCGACATCGTCGATGCGACCGCGCAGTACGCCTGCGCCTTCAAGCCGCAGATCGCGCACTTCGCCGCACTCGGCGCGGAAGACATGCTGCAACGACTGATCGCGCACATCCACGACGCCCATCCCGGCATCCCGGTGATCCTCGACGCCAAGCGCGGCGATATCGGCAGTACGGCGCAACACTATGCGACCGAGGCTTTCGACCGGTATCGCGCCGATGCCGTCACCGCCAACCCGTATCTCGGACGCGACTCGGTGCAGCCGTTCCTGGATCGCGCCGACCGCGGTGTCGTGATCCTGTGCCGCACATCCAACCCCGGCGCGGGCGACCTGCAGGACCTGGAGGTCGGCGGGCGACCGCTCTACCAGCACGTGGCGGAAAAAGTCGCGGCCCAGTGGAACGGCAATGGCAACTGCGCCCTGGTCGTCGGCGCCACCTGGCCCGGGCAGCTGCGCGAAGTGCGCGCCATCGTCGGCGACATGCCGTTGCTGATCCCCGGCATCGGCGCGCAGGGCGGCGATGTCGCGGCGGTCATGCAGCACGGACGCACGGCTGACGGTACCGGGCTGCTGGTCAGTTCGTCGCGGGCGATCCTTTATGCCGGCAATGACGACGGCTTTGCCGAGGCAGCCGCGGGTGCCGCACGCATGTTGCGCGACGAGATCAACCGACACCGGTGACCTGAAGGCAGCCGGAAACTGCCAGGGGAAGCGTCCCGGCCCTGTCCCCTCGATTCCGCCATTCCGGCCAATCGCGGTTTCCAGCAGGCGCGCGTCTGCCATCCAGCGACTTTCGTGTCATCGGGAGCGTCGTCGGTTGCATCAACGCCGCTGCATGCCCGCCTTCGCGGCAATGAAGGGTCGACACCGGAGACCGGCAAGCCCGATCGCCGCGGGGCCGCACGCCGGGTTACGCTCTGGCGCGAGCCAACGACAGCGAGGCAGGCATGACCCATCGATTCAGCCGGCAACGTCGCCACGTCCTGGCCGGCGGCATGGCACTTGCCCTGTCCGCTTGGCTTCCATCCGTCGTGCAAGCCGCGGCGGCAACCACAGCCAGGCGCTCGCGCCTGATCCTGCTCGGCACCGCCGGCGGCCCCACGCCCAAGGCCCTGCGCGCGGCACCTGCGAACGCCATCGTGGTGGACGGCGCCACCTACGTCATCGACTGCGGCAACGGCGTCGCGCGGCAGATGGCACTGGCCGGGCTGGACCCGGGCACGATCCGCGCTGTCTTCCTCACCCACCAGCACTCCGACCACAATGCCGACATCGGCAACCTGCTGTTGCTGGCCTGGGCCGCCGACCTGCGCACGCCGGTCGACCTGTGGGGGCCACCGCCCCTGCAGCGGATGATGCAATCGTTCCTCGACATGAACGAGTACGACATCCGGACCCGCATCAAGGACGAAGGGCGCCCTGCCCTGGCACCCCTGCTGCGCCCGCACGAGCTGACCGGTGCCGGCGTCGTCATGCACGACGACCGGGTCAAGGTGACGGCCGCGCTGGTCGCGCATCCACCGGTGGCGCCGGCGTTCGCCTATCGCTTCGACTGTCCGGACCGCTCCATCGTGTTTTCCGGCGATACGCGTCCCTCCAAGCACCTGGTGGCACTGGCCAGGGGCGCCGATGTCCTGGTGCACGAGGTGATGTACCTGCCCGCGCTGGAGAAACTCATCGCGGGCGAGGCGCATGCCACGCGCCTGCGCCAACACCTGCTTGCCAGCCACACCACGGCGGCACAGGTCGGTCGCATCGCCACGGAAGCCGGCGTGGAGACGCTCGTCCTGACCCATTTCGTGCCCGGCGGCGATCCCGCGCTGACCGATGCGGTCTGGCGCGATGCAGTCGCACCGCACTTCAACGGCCGGCTGGTCGTGGGTCACGACCTGCTCGAACTCTGACCCGCCTCCTGTCACGCAGGATCGCGGCTACCCGTGAACGGATCTTCCACCGCCACCGTCGACGTCGCAGCGGTCGCGGATCGCGGCAACCGCAGGCGCAGCCAGCGCTCGCAGGGCACCGAGACGCAACGCGCCACCAGCACGCCCAGCAACCAGCACGCCGGCAATGCCAGCGCATACCACCACGCGCCCCACGCGACATCGCCGCCGCTCCAGCGGTACAACCGCACCACGGCATACACCACGAACATGTGGCTGAGGTAGATCTCGTAGCTCAGGCGCCCCCAGGAGCGCAGCCAGGCCAGCCCGGGAATCGCCCGCCCGGCATCTGCAGGCGGGTGTCGATCCAACGCCAGCAGCAGGCACGCGGTCGACAGCGTGAGGACCAACAGATAGCCGTCGCGAAGCAGGTGCCAGATCATGGACCCGGCAAACAACACCGCCAGCAGGCCAAGCGTCCCCGCCACTGCCAGCGATCTTCCGGCCCACGCCGGTGCTTCGCGCCAGCGCGCCGCCAGCAACGCGCACAGCACGCCGATGGCGATCGCGGACATGCCCGGCAGGTAGGCTTTTTCCTGCCAGATTTCGTTGCCCGCCAGGGCGGCGTGCGTCCATGGCATCGACACCGCCAGTCCCAGCAGCAACGGCACCAGCACCCACGGGCGCCGGGCCAGCAGGCACAGCAGCGGAAACCCGAGGTAGAAGAGCTCCTCGATCGACAGCGACCAGAGCACGTCCCAGTTGCCCGGCAGGTAACCGGTCCGGCCTTCGTACCAGTTCAGGTGGAGGGCCAGGGCCGCGAAGGTGGCGCCGGCCAGCGACTGCCCCGCATGCTTGATCCGGTAGTCGTCGAAGCCCAGTCCGTGCAGCACGCCCAGCACGACGACGAGCAGCAGCAGGCAAGGCACGATGCGCGAGAAGCGCAGGCCGTAGAAGGTGCGCACGTCGATGCGCGACAGCGCCCCCCAACGCCGCAATGCATTACCCGTGATCAGGAATCCGGAGATCACGAAGAACACCAGCACCGCTTCGTAACCGTTGTAATTCAGCGCAACCAGGACATGGCGCGGCAGGAACGTGCCCAGCCACGTGTCCTTGAGCGGGATGCGCAGTCCGATGTGGTTCAACACCACCAGCACGATGGCCAGCCCGCGCAGCAGGTCGATGCCGCCGTTGCGCCGCGCCGCGTGCGGCAGGGTCGCCTCGGTGTGCAGGCCGGCCAGGCGCCAGGTCACTCGACGTCGGGCCCGGCAGGTCCCCCGCTGGCGCCCTCCGGGAACAGCACGTCGGTGAAACCGAACTTGTCGAAATCCTCGATCCGCGACGGATACAAGCGCCCGATCAGGTGGTCGCATTCGTGTTGCACCACGCGTGCGTGGAAGCCGTCGGCCTCGCGCTCGATGACGGCGCCCGACGGATCGACGCCGCGATAGCGGATCTGCCGGTACCGCGGGACCATCCCGCGTAATCCGGGGACCGACAGGCAGCCTTCCCAGCCGTCTTCCCGGTCCTGCGACAGCGGCGTGATCTCCGGATTGAGCAGGATCGTGCCCGGCACCGGTGGCGCGTCCGGGTAACGCGCGTTGTGTTCGAAACCGAAGATCACCAGCTGCAGGCCGACGCCGACCTGCGGCGCGGCCAGTCCGACGCCGCCTGCCGCACGCATGGTGTCGAACATGTCCTCGATCAGCGTCGCCAGTTCCGGCGTACCGAACGCGACCACCGGGGCGGCGATCTCCAGCAGGCGTGGATCACCCATCTTCAGGATGTCGAGGATCATTGCACCGGTCCGCGCGACTTGCGTACCAGCGCCTGGAGCACCGCAAGCGGAAACCGCGCCCAGATGGCGGCGAACACCGCCAGGCGCGTGTGGACACGCCTGCGCGCGGCCTCGAACTTGCTGAAGTACCGCCAGAGGCCACGATGTTTGTGCCATTCCACGAACACCGGCCGCGAACGCGACGACACGCCACGCACGTGCACGACGCGCACATCGTTGGCGACCGCGACCCTGCCACCGGCTTCGCGCACGCGGCGACACAGGTCAAGGTCCTCGGCATGCAGTCGATAGTCCCGGTCGAAGCCGCCCACGCGCTCGAACAACTCACGCGGCAACAGCATCAAGGCGCCGGAGACCGCATCGACCTGCTGCACCACCTGGGTATCGTCCACGGGTACACCCAGCCGGGCGCGCGACAGGTCGTGCAGCATCGCGGCGAAGTCAGGGTCCCGACGTCGGGCGGCGGCGTCCCTGACGCCACCTTCGTCCACCAGGTCGGCGCCCAGCAATACGCCGTACTTGCCAGCAAACGACGCCGCATGCGCCTGCAATCGCGACAGGCTGTCGGGTTGCACCAGGCAGTCGGGATTGACGAAGGCCAGCCATCGCGATGCATCGCCTGCATCGAACCGCGCGGCGGCGCCCTGGTTGCAGGCCACGGCGAAGCCGGGGTTGTCGGGGTTGGCGATGAACCGCAATCCTGGATCGGCAGTGGCATGGCGCTGCACCACCGCCAGGGTGTCGTCGCCCGAGGCATTGTCGACGACACGGATCGCGACCACATCGCCTGCGGCACGCAAGCGCGACAGGCAGTCGTCGATGGTGCTGGCGCTGTCATGGGTGACCACGACGGCGGTAATGCCGGCGGCTGGATCCAATGGCATCGTCATGCCCCCTTCCGCGACGCACCGGCATCGACGGCACCGGCATCGACGGCACCGGCATCGACGGCGACGGTTTCGACGGCACCTGGGCCAACAGCAGCCGCGCCATGTGCGGCTGCAGCCGACGCCGCATCGACGGTCGCGAACAATTCGCGCTGCGGCCGATCCCCGATCGCCTCGTATCGTTGCGACAGCGCGTCGCGCGGCGCACGCAGCGAATCGTCCATCAGGAAGTTGGCCAGGCGGGCGTGCCAGCCGGGCCAACGCGCGGTCAGCACGTCCATGTCGCCGCCGCTGGCCTTGCCTTCATCGCCACGTGCGACGAAGGCGGTTTCGCACAACACGTTCCGCCATCCCTGCCCCGACAGGCGCAGCGACACATCCACCAACGCTGCATACCAGGAGCCGTAACTGGCAGCATCCAGGCCGCCGGCGCGCTGGCGGGCCCGTCCACGCAAGGCGACGGCATGCCCGACGGCGGCGGGCAATTCAGGATGCCTGGGAGGCATCGCTGCACAGGCCTGGGCCAGCCGTGCGATGTCGTCCGGCACGCTTGCGACTTCGCCAATGCGTGGCCAGGAGGCGGCTTCGCCGGCATTGCACCAGGGCGTGGCGGTACCGATCGCCGGGTCGCGCGCCAGGCAGGCCGACAGTTGCGCCAGCCAGCCCGGCGACGGGATGGCATCGGCGGCCAGCACCACGACATCGGCATCACCGCAGGCCGCCAGCGCCTCGTCCAGGTGCGCGACTTCGCCAATGCGACGTTGGCGGCGGCTGTAGTCGGCCTTGAGTCGTGTCTTCTGCACCCAGCGCTCGATGATCGCCAGCCCGCGCGGACCGGCCTGCGCATCGTCGGCCAGCCAGACGCGGGTGCCGACGGGCGTGCCCGCATCCAGCGCAGCCAGGCACGCGTCGAGCGCATCGTCGTCGGCGCCGACCGGCACCAGCACGATCGGCAGGGCCGCGCCGCGCACGCTGGCGCTCGCCGCGGCCGGGCTCACCGCTTGCGGGATGGCGGTGGCAGCGGTTCCATCGCGCGGAACCGGCGGCTGTACTCGTCGGTCAGCTCGCGTGCGTCTTCCGGGTCGCGGATGATGGTCGGGGTCAGCAACACGATGACCTCGCTGCGGCCCTTGCTGGTGGTCTGGTGCCCGAACAGGCCACCGATGATCGGTATCCGGCTCAACCCCGGCAAGCCGCTGGAGCCGTGGCCCGTCTCGTCGCGGATCAGCCCGCCAGCATCACCGTCTGGCCGCTCTGGATGGCCGCCTCGGTCTTGAGCTTGCGGGTATTGATGCGGACGTTGCCGTTGCGGTCTGCGGTCGCCTGTGCATCGGGCGAGCTGATCTCCTGCACCAGGTCCAGGAACACGGTCCCGTCCTTGGTGATGCGTGGACGCACCTTGAGGATCGTGCCGGTTTCCAGGTACTGCACCTGGCTGTAGGTGGTACCGGTTATCGCCGCCCGTGTTGGGATTGACCGTGACCGAGGCGATCGGGATGCGGCTGCCGACATTGAACGAGGCTTCGGCATTGTTGCGCACCATCAGCGATGGCGACTGCAGCACGCTGCAGTATCGGTCACCTGATCCAGCGCACTGAGGATGCCGACGGCACTTCCGCTGAGGAATGTGTAGTTCAAACCACCGCCGCCAGTCAGGCTGCGCACGCCGGCGTTGTCAGGCAATGGCGTCTGGCCCAGCACATTCTCGAAATACCAGCTGACGCCGTAAGACAAGGCACCGCTGAGCGTCACTTCGGCCACCTGCGCCTCGATGTGTACCTGCAGCGGCATCACGTCCAGCCGCTGGATCACGTCCTTGATCGAACGCCAGGCCTGCCCTGTCGAGCGCACCAGCAAGGTGTTGGTTTCATCGACCGCGGACACGCCGACCTTGCTCCCGTCGACCTGCAGCGTGACCGATCCATTGCCGCCCTGGCGCGGGTTCAGCGACAGCGAACCATCGCCGAGACCGCCACCGCCGCCACTGCCGTCGTCCATGCCGCCACCGTCCCTGCCGATGCTGGCGTTGCTGGTCCCGCTACTGTCCATACCGCCATCGCGGATCTCGGTCGACTGCAGGCCGGGCATCAGGCTGGCCGAACCGCCACGATCACCGGATTGCCCACCGCCGCTGCCGAACACTTCGGCCAGGCGATCGGCCAGGTCCTTGGCCTTGATGTACTTGAGCTCGTACGAGAACAGCTGCACGCCGCCGCCGGCGGTGTCGATGCGCGACAACCATTGCTGGATGTCGTCCAGGTAATCGGCCTGCGGGGTGATCACCAGCACCGCGTTGGCGGCGTCCAGCGGCAGGAACCGGAACATCCCGGCCACCGGCGACTTGCTCGACTCGCCGAAGACTTTTTCAAGGTCCGACACGACATCCGAGGCCTTGCCCGACTGCAGCGGGAACACGCCCACCGACATCGACGACATCCAGTCGACGTCGAAGATCTGGATCGTGCGCAGGTAGTTTTCCAACTCGGCGCGGGTACCGGCCACCGTGATCACGTTGCGCCCGGAGTCGACGTTGACGATCGCGTTGGGGCGCGCATAGGGCTTGAGGATCTTTTCCATCTCCGACGCCGAGACGTAGCGCAACGGCACCACCCGCGACTCGAATCCGCGCGCGGTGGCCGGCGAGCCGGTGCGCGGCGCGACCGTGCCGGCCAGGGCCTGGTCGGCGGGGACGATGTTGTAGCGTCCACCGCTGTAGGTCATGCGCGCGTTGTTCCAGCCCAGCACCATCTCCAGCAGGTTGAGCGCCTCGGCAGGACTGACCGGGTGCGGCGTGGCCAGCGTCACCGTGCCCTGGACGCCCGGGGCGATCACGTAGTTCTGGCCCAGCATGTCGCCCAGGATGGCCTTGGCCACGGCCTGCAGCGATTCACCTTCGAAATTGAAGGTCGCCGCGCCCGTGGTGCCGCCAAAACTGGGAGGCGGCGCGCTCGCGGCCTGCTGGTTGATCACCCGGCCGGTGCCCCGGCGGATGATCGGTTTCGGATCGGCGACTTCCTGCCCATCCACGGGCAAGGCTTGCTGGCGCACGGCGCCATTGGTGACGGCACTGTCCGCACCGTCGCCGGCACCGCGCTGGACGACGGGCATGCCTGCATTTCCCCGCTGCACCACCGGCGCCGGGGTGCTTGCACAGGCCGCCAGCAGGGCGGCCAGCAGGGCGGCCACGAAGGCCCTGGGGGAAACACGGGATCTGGCAAGGGGGCTGGAGCGAAGATTCATGGGAGCACTCTACGGTTTCTTGGCTGGCGCCGTGTTTTTCTCGGCATCGTTGCGTATCTGCGCGCGCCGGGCCTCGATGCGCTGGCGGATCGCATCCATCTGCGATTGCGCGCCCTGCGAGGGTTGGTCGGCCGCCTGCGCCGCATCGTCTGCGGCGTCGGCGCGTTGCTCGGAGATCGGTGAGGCCTGCGACATCGGCTTGGCCACGGGCTTGGCCGGCGCCGCCGGCTTGATGCCCGACGACCTGGCGCCCGCCGACCTTGCGCCCGCATTGGCATCGCGCAACGGCGTATCGTCCGACGACTGACTGCCTTGCAGCTGCGTCGGGGCCCGGCCGCCACTGCCGTCGAACACCCGCAACTCGAGTGTCTTGCGCCCTTGCGGACCCTCGAAGACCGCGCTGCGCGCATCCAGCTGCACCAGGCGCCAGGCCGGAATCTCATCGGCAGCCATGTCCAGCTTCACGCGCACCGAATCACCGCCCTGGGTTGGCTGCACGATCGCCATGTGCAACTGCGGGGTGAGCAGTACCCCGGTCAACATGTAGTCGAACCCGTTGTCCTCTTCCTCGTCGGCGTCGGCCTGCAACGAGAATGGATGCGGCCGGCGGTCGTCGGCGAACAACGGCCGCGTCGCGATCTCGCCGTACTGGTCCAGCGGGCCGAGACGGTCCGGTGCGGACGGCCGCGGTTGCGGCAACGGCTGCAGCAGGCTGGCGTCATCGTCCAGCAGCACCACGCGCCCGGCCATGCCGGCCAGCGCCAGGAACCAGGCCAGCAGCGCCCACCCGGCCACGGTTGCCAGCAACCAGGTACGCGGCGCGACATCGTCAACGCGCATCCGGGACCTCCTGCATGCCTTGCCCTGGCGAATCCTGGTTGGCCCGGCCCGGTGTCGGCGGCCGTTGGCCCGGGATCGGGCGCAGGTAGCCGTAGAGATTGAAACTCACATCCAGGCCGCCGTTGCCGTCTGCGCGACCCTGGCCCGGCGTGAAGAAGAAGCGCTGCGCGAGGATATTGAGGTTGTCGACGAACAGGCGCGGACTGCCGCTTTCCAGCGCATGCAGCACGGTGGCCAACTCGGCGTTGCCGCAGCGCAGTCGCACCAGCACGGTGACGCGCGTGTAAGGCTCCTGCCCGGGAGCGACGACCGGCGAGCGGTTGGTGATCGCGCAGGCACGGTTGCCCGGGCTGGCCTGGGCGACGACGGTCTCCAGGCGTTGGGTGAGACCGGCGGTCGCCAGCTCCGTGGTGGCTTCGGGCAGGAACGCGGGCGCGCGACTTTCGAGTTGTTGCGCGGCTACCAGCCGCCTGGCGACCTCGGGCTTCTGCTGCAGCTGCATGCGGGCACGCAGTTCGCGTTGTTGCAACGCTTCGATACGTTCCCCCGCCTCGCGCATCGGAACCGTCCACCAGGAGTGGACAAGTAGCAGGTAGCCCAGCCCCAGCGCGGCCAGCAGCAAGGCCAGCGCCAGCCAGCGGTCACGATCAGTTGGTATCGGCGTCGGCATTGCCCGCCTCCTGTCGCGTGCCTGGCCCGGCACCACCAGCACTGGCGTTGTCCTGCTCGATCGCGATGTCCGCAGTCAGGGTGAAGCGGTCGCGGCCGGTCCGCGGGTCGGGCTGCAGCGCACCCGTCAACGAGGGCGAGCGCCAGGGTTTGGCACCTTCCAGCTTGCCCACCAGGGCCGGGGCCTCGCTGCTCAGGCCGATCAGCAGCAGGCGGTCGTCCTCCAGCGCCAGCTTTTCCAGATAGGTGTCGTCGGGCAGGCGGCGGGCCAGCGCGTCGAGGACTTCGATCGATGTCGGACGGCTATTGCGTCGCTGGTCGAGGAAAGCACGTCCCTGGACCAGGTCGACCAGTTGCTGGCGCTGCAACGAGACTTCGCGCGCCTGCAATGCCTCCTGGTTGGCCTGGGCCTGCAGGACCTGTTCGGCGCGGTCGCGGTTGTCGAGGACCTGCCACAGCATCGCCACGATGGCGACCAGCGCCACCAGGCCGAGCACCCAGTTCCAGAGCCGCCAGGGGTCGGTCTGCTGTCGACGCAGGTCGACAGGCAACAGGTTGACGTCGAGCGGCGGGCCGTCGATCGCGGCGACGTCGATGCCGGCCAGGTTACTGGCCAGCGGCCCCAGGGCGCGCTGCTGTGCAGCGAGCAGCTGGCTGGGGACGACCACGAGTTCGGCGACGATCTGGCCATCGCCGTCGCGGCGCTCGAGGATCCGGGCATCGAAAGCCACCGCATCGGCGGTGAAGGGTGTCTGGCGGTCGATCTCGAAGGCCACCACGTCGCGCAACCGCTCGCTGGCGGCGGCCGGCAGCACCAGGCGCCGGCGCAGCCCGGATGCGGCAGGCAGCACCAGCCAGCGCGGCACGTCGGTCAGGTTGGGCGGCAGCAATGTCTCCAGGACATCCGGCGCATGGTCGAGGTCGGGGTCGAGGTCATCGTGCAACCCGGTGTCGAACACCTGCGGAATGCTGGCGATATCGCGCACGCCCTGGCCGTCCTGGAGGCGCAGTTGAACCTCTGCGAGCGTGCCGCTGCCATGGGGTTGCAGCAGCAGGCGGCCCCGGTCGAACCCCATCGCCCTGCGCATGCGCAATGGCAGCCAGGACAGCAGCGACCGGCCCCACCATGCAAGAAAGCCGTCGGCGCCCGACCAGCGGGCCAGGGTGCGGTTCAATCGATCCTTCGATGGCATCAGCGTGGCAATGCTCCCTCCTCCCAACGCAACGGCGTCCAGGCCGACCCCGGCAGACCATTTCCACCCGTACGCACGACAACACGCAATTCGGCGTCCCGGCCATCGAGCCGGGCGCGGCAGCGCACACTATACGTGCCGCTGTTGCCGCCCACGAGGGGACTGCCGCCGGGCAGGACCGGGGGTGGCTGCCCGGACGCCGGATCCCAGCGGTGTCGCTGCGCCACCACCTGGTCGCCATCCATTCCCATCGCCGTGAGGACCTGCGCGGACGCATACGTGGGGTCGGGCACGGCCTGGCCGCTGAATACGGTGACGTGCGGCGCCAGGCGCGCGTACAGCGCCGGGGTCATGCCCAATACCTGCTCGACTTCGGCGACGCTGCCCAGCGGTGCATCGGCAGCGCCGTAGCTACGGCCCGCGGCGGCATAGTCCGCATCCTCTGCGCCCCCGGCGGGCTGGGTCAGGGAATCGGGATCGCGCCAGTCCAGGATCGCCGCGGCCAGGCGATCGGCCTGTCCCGGCTCGGACCCCAGCGCCTTGAACAATGACGCCAGCAACGTCGCATCGGCCAGGTTGAGGTCGACCTTGCCCTGCTCGTCGACGATCTCCACCTTCACCTGGGCGCCTGCGAATCGCCAATCGTAGGTGCGCCCGTCGGCCAGCCAACGTTGGCGGGGATCCTCGTTGGTGACGCGGGTGATCGCATAGGCGACGCCGGCCTGCGCAGCCTGGCTGGCAGCCAGTCCGCGGCTGGCGACCAGGCCTTGCAGGTGTTCGGTCTGCGCGGTCAGCGCAAAGGCGCCGACCAGCGCGGTGAGCAACGCGAGCAGCCACACCACCAGCAACAGCGCGATCCCACGCATCCTGCCTGGTGACGGCGAGGCCGTGGGGGCACGTCTGCCGATGGCAGGCGGACGTGTCGGCGGCACGCCTGTCGGTAGCACGCCTGTCGATAGCACGCTTGTCGGTAGCACGCTTGTCGACAGCAACTTCGCAGGCGCCATCCTCATTGTCCGCGCCTGCTGCCGGAGCCACCTGCCAGTGGTGGCGCAACCACCAGTGGCGGCCAGTCGCGGCCATCGGCGTCCTGCAAGTCGATCTCGACCTGCAACGGCAGCAACTCCGGCGTGTCCCATTGCGCCTGCCACTCCCCCAGCTGGCCGGTTGCGTCCAGGGTGCGGTAGCGGAACCGGGCCGCGCGCAGTCCGTCGACCAGCAACTCCGGCGGTCGTGGTCTTGCCGCGGGCACGGCTTCGCCACCCTGGACCAGCGTCAGGTCCACGGTCATGCGCAGCTGGTCGCCATCGCGCTGGATGTCCAGGGTATGCAGGTACGGGCCGCCGCGACCAAGGTAGTCGGGCAAGTCGGAGACAAAGTGCATGGTCTGGCCGTCCCCGGTGAAGCGTTGCGCCAGCCCGCTCTCCTCGTCCATGCCAAAGGGCACCGGGCGCATGCCGGTCAGTCGCGAGCGCAGGAATCCTTCGACCGCGCGCATGCGCTCACTGCGCTGGGCGATGGCGTCGCCGCGGCCTGCGGTGACGGTCGCGGCGCGCAACGTGGCAAATGCCAGCGCCAGGCCGGCGGCCAGCAGGCTGGTCGCCAGCAGCACTTCGATCAGGGTAAAGCCAGTGGCGCGACGCTTCATCGCGAACCGCCGGTGGCAAGAGGATTGGGGGTGACCAACCGCAGCGTCTGCAGATGCAGGCGACGGCGCGCGTCGTTGCCGTCTCCCCACTGCACCGTCAACGACAACTGCAGGAGGCGTGGCGCGCCCAGGTCGCGCGATTGGACTGGCGGCAGCAGCGGATCGCGATACGGCGTGACCACCATCGACCAGCGGTAATGGCCGTCCTCGAACGCGCCCGATGCCTGTCCCGGCTGCAGCGCGACGCCGACGCCGGTATCGTCCAGCAACGATTGGGCGTGCAACGCCGCGCGCCCGGCTTCGTCGGCCCAGCGCACCTGCCGGGTGGCGCCGGTCAGCGTCCCCAGCAACAGCGTCAGGCCCAGCGCCAGGATGGCGAAGGCGACGATGACCTCGATCAGTGTGTAGCCGCGACAGGAGCGGGGCCGGGGACCGGGGGCCGGGGGCCGGGGAGGAGCCAAAAGCATGCTGCCTTGGCATTCGGCATGCACCTGGACAGTTGACCCTGGGGTGTCGACGGCAAAGGAACCCACGCCGTGGGCAAAACCCGTTTCGCTCCGAATCGGAAAAAAATTCGCGAGCAACACATTGCCTTGCCGGTCCCCGGCCCCCGGTCCCCGGCCCGCGTTCATCGCTCCACCTCGGCACGCCGCAACCGTACTTGCCCGGTCAGCCACGTCACGTCGATGTTCCAGGCCGCATCCTTGACCTTCAGCTGCAGGCGCCCGCCGGTGGAAGCGCCATCGGCGAAAAACACGATCGCACCCTCGCCGCGCGTGGGCTGCACTTCGCGCGCGCCGATGAAGAGGATCTCCAGCTGTGCGGGCACTTCGCCATGGCGTCCCTTTGGCGCCGTCCAGGTGTGCGCCTGGGGCGCGATCGTGAAGCGTTGCGGTTGACCGGTCGCCAGCGCCTGCGCGCGCGTGTAGCGGACCTGCGCGGCGATCTCTCGCGCACTGGAGCGCAACTTGATGCCGTCGATGCCGCCGCCCAGCGCAGCGGCGGCGATCAGGGTGGCGATCGCGATGATCGCCATCACCAGGACCATCTCGAGCAAGGAGAACCCAGCCGAAAAGCGACCGGATCGCCGCTGGAGCCGTCGCGACGGGCATGCCCCAAGGCTTCGGGCTGCTGGCAGTGGGGCCGCGATTCCACGCGCCTTCCGCATCATCTGGATCCCTGCTGCCCGCGCATGATCGCTGCCGGGCGGCTTACTGGAACTTCACGTCGCCATCGACGCTCTCGCCCCCGGGCTTGCCGTCCTTGCCCAGGCTCATCAGGTCGAACGGCTGGCCGTCGCCCGGGGTCGTGTAGACGTAGGGATGGTTCCAGGGATCCTTGAGCGCAGCCTCCTTGGCATACGGCCCGAGCCAACCCGGCGTCGAGCTGGAGACGAGGTCTTCCAGCGAGCCGGGCAAGGTGCCGGTATCCATCTCGTACTGCTGCACCTTTTCGGCCATGGTCTGGACCTGTGCCTTGGCCAGGTTGGCCTTGGCGCGATCACCGCCACCGAGGATGCGACTGGCGGCAAACGCGACGATGCCGCCGATCAGCACCACCACCAGGATGATCTCGATCAGGCTGAAACCGCGCTGCACGGACGGGGCCGGTGAGCGGGTCATGCGGGAACGCGGTGCGGAACGACTCTGCATAGTGGTTTCCAGGTTTGGATGTATTCGGTATTCGGTATTCGGTATTCGGTATTCGTATATTCGGGTTCGCGATTCGCTCCTGCCTACCCGACCCAATCTTTGTCATCCTGAGCGTAGCGAAGGATCTGTTTTTGCTCCTGCCTTGGAAACGGCAGATCCTTCGCTGCGCCCAGGACGACAACCCGTATGCTGGACGTGGTTGCCGGCGATGCCGCTGCCGCGCAACCGTGTCGTCGATGCCTACCCGATCACATTGGTCAGATCGTAGATCGGTGTCAGCACCGCCATGATCACGATGCCAACGATGCTGGCCATCAGCAAGGTCACCACCGGCACCAACGCGGCCAGCAGCCGGTCCAGCGCCAGCGAAGTCTCCTGCTCGAACGTGTCGGCGGTCTTGAGCAGCATCGCGTCCATTTCGCCGGACTCCTCGCCGACCTGGATCATCTGCAGCGCCAACCGCGGGAAGCGCTTGCCACGCGCCAGCGCCGAGGACAGGCCGACGCCGTTCTTGACTTCGTCTGCTGCTGCTTCGACATCGTCGGCAAGGGCGCGGTTCCCGAGTACGTTCTTGCCGATGCCCAGCGCCATCAGCAGCGGCACCCCGTTCTTGAGCAGCGTCCCCAGGGTGCGGGCGAGTCGTGCCGTCTCCAACTTGGCCACCAGCGGCCCGGCGAACTTCTGCTTGAGGATCCATTCATCGAAGCGCGCGCGGAACACCGGATCACGGCGCTTGCGGTCGAACCACCACGCCAGCAGGGCGGGAATGACCAGCAGCACGATCCACCAGTCGCGCACGAACATGCCAACGCCCAGAACGATCTTCGAGAACCATGGCAGCGGTGCATCCAGGCTGTCGTACATCGATGCGAACTGCGGTACCACGAAGCCCAGCAGGAACAGCAGGCTCAAGCTCACCATCACCATCAGGATCGCCGGATAGATCATCGCGTTGACCACGCGCCCCTGCATCGCACGGCTGCGCTCGAGGTAATCGGCCAGCCGCGCCAGGGTCTCGTCCAGGCTGCCACCGGCCTCGCCGGCGCGCACCATGTTGATGTAGAGCTTGCCGAAGGTGCCGTGCTGGCGCTCCAGCGCGGTCGACAATGCGGTGCCGCCACGCACCGCATCACGGATGTCGCCGATGGTGCGTTTGGCGGCCTCGTCCTCGGGTAGCTCGAGCAGAATCGTCAGGGCACGATCCAGTGGCTGCCCGGCGCCCAGCAACGTCGCCAGTTGCTGCGTGAACTGCACCAGCCGCTGCCCGGCGAACGGTTTGGGCTTGAACAGCGCGCGCCAGGCCGACTCGCCGCTGCTTTCGCTGGCGAGCCTGGCCTCGACCGGCAGGTGGCCCTGCTCCTGCAGGCGCACCGCCACCTCGCCATCGCTGGCGGCCTCCATCTGCCCGTCCAGCATCTCGCCGCGGCTGTTGAGGGCTTTGTAGTGGTAGAGGGGCATGGAGGATTCGGGATTCGGGATTCGGGATTCGGGATTCGGGATTCGGGATTCGGGATTCGGGATTCGGGATTCGGGATTCGGGATTCGGGATTCGAGGTTCGGGTTTCGGGTTTCGGGTTTCGGGTTTCGGGTTTCGGGTTTCGGGTTTCGGGTTTCGGGTTTCGGGTTTCGGGTTTCGGGTTTCGGGAAGGCTATCGCCTATTCTTCGTCATTCCCGCGCAGGCGGGAATCCATGGACGTTGGCTCTTGGCGCCTGCCCAATGATGTCTGGCCACAAGTCACGCCACGAAGGTTTCATTCCATCAATGAGCCCAACTTTCCATGCACGATTCCATTTCTTGATGCGCTTCTCGCGCTGTATCGCCGATTCCATCGTGCCATGCAGTTCGTACCACACCAGTCTGGATCACACCATAGCGGCTGGGAGAATCCATCCAGGAGATGTTCGCGGTGCTGCCAGATCCGGCTAGCGAGATTGCTGGTGACGCCAATGTAAAGAGTTCCGTTGCGGTCGCTTGCCAGCAAATAGACGCAAGGTTGTTTTTCCATCGTTTGTCATCCTTGAATAAACGTCCATGGATTCCCGCCTGCGCGGGAATGACGGGTGGAAATGTACGGGAACAAGGAAGAAGGTACGCAGGAATTCCGGCCACAGACGCGACATTACGCGTCCTCGGTCACCCGCAACACCTCCTCGATCGTGGTCACGCCCGCCAGCGCCTTCATGATCCCGTCCTCGTACATCGTGCGCATCCCCGCCTTGCGCGCGAGGCCCTCCAACTCCCCCATGCCGGCGTGGCGCATCACCGCGCCGCGCAGCGCGTCGTCCATGACCAGGAATTCCATGATCGTCGTACGCCCCAGGTAACCGGTGGGCGACAGTTCCGATGCCCGCGGCCGGTACAGGTGGATCTGGCCATCGGGCTGGTATTTGCGCAGTCCGAACTTCTCGATCTCCTCGGGCGACGCCGGATAGGCCTGCGCATGCTCCGGCTCCAGCCGGCGCACCAGGCGCTGGGCCAGGATGCCGTTGATGGTCGACGTCAGCAGGTAATCCTCGACGCCCATGTCCAGCATGCGGGTGATGCCGCCGGCGGCGTTGTTGGTGTGCAATGTCGACAACACCAGGTGGCCGGTCAACGCGGACTGGATCGCGATGCGCGCGGTTTCCAGGTCGCGCATCTCGCCGATCATGATGATGTCCGGATCCTGGCGCACGATCGAACGCAATGCGTGCGCGAAGTCCAGCCCGATCTGCGGCTTGGCCTGGATCTGGTTGATGCCTTCGATCTGGTACTCGACCGGATCCTCGACGGTGATGATCTTGACGTCGGGCGTGTTGAGCTTGGACAAGGCGGTGTACAGCGTCGTGGTCTTGCCCGATCCGGTCGGGCCGGTGACCAGCAGGATGCCATGCGGCTGCTCGAGCACGTGCTGGAACTGGGGCAGGAAGTTGTCGGTGAAACCCAGCTTCTCGAAATCGAACACCACCGTCTCGCGGTCCAGCAACCGCATCACCACCGACTCGCCATGCGCCGTGGGCATGGTCGACACGCGCAGGTCCAGCTCCTTGCCCTGCACGCGCAGCATGATGCGGCCGTCCTGTGGCAGCCGCCGCTCGGCGATGTTGAGCTTGGCCATGATCTTGACGCGGCTGATGACGGCCGCGGTGAGGTTTTGCGGCGGGCTTTCGCCCTCTTCGAGCACGCCATCGATGCGGTAGCGCACCTTGAGGCGGTTCTCGAACGGTTCGATGTGGATGTCCGACGCGCGCATCTCGACCGCGCGCTGGATGATCAGGTTGACCAGCCGGATGACCGGCGCTTCCGAAGCCAGGTCGCGCAGGTGCTCGACGTCGTCCATGTCGCCGGATTCGCCCTCGGCGGTTTCCACGATCGTACCCATCGCGCTGCGGCCCTGGCCGTGCCAGCGCTCGATCAGGTCGTCGATCTCCGAGCGCAGGGCAATGCTCGCGTGCACGTCGCGACCGGTCGCCAGCGCGACGGCATCGAGCGTGTAGGCGTCCTGCGGGTCGGCCAGCAGGACCTCGACACGGTCTTGCGATTCTGCAACCGGCACGACGTGGAACTGCTTCATGAACTTGGGGGTCAGCACCACGCCTTCAGGCGGCAGTTCGGGCGCATCGCGCGCGGACACCAGGGGCAGGTCCAGGACTTCGGCGCAGGCTTCTGCGTGGTCCCGCTCGGAGACCAGCCCCAGCCGCGCCAACAGGGTCAGCAGGCTACCGCCGGTTTCGGCCTGCAGACGGCGCGCGCGCACGACGTCGGCATCCTTGAGCCGCTCCTTGCCCAGCAGCAAGGCCACGACGCGCTCGTCGGTGCTGGCATCCAACCCGCCTTCGCTCGCCACTGTCGAGCTGGCCATCGTTTCGCTGGCAATTGCGTTCACGCCTGTCCTCGAGCCCACGAGGGCCACTGGCACGTCGAACTGCCGACTTTAGCAGCTTGCCCGCGGGCCATCGGCCGTGCTCGTGCGGGGGGCCGTGCTCGTGCGGGCGGCAGCGGTCAGCCGATCTGCTTGCGTGCATTCCTGAACATGCGCATCCAGGGCGAGTCCGCCCCCCAGCCGGCGGGGTGCCAGCTGAGGTTGGCGCTGCGCAGGGTGCGTTCGGGATGCGGCATGGCGATGGTGACGCGGCCGTCGTCGCTGGCCAGGCCGGCGATGGCATCGGTGGACCCGTTGGGATTGGCCGGGTAGCCCACGGCCGCGCCCCCATCGCCATCGACGTAACGCAGGGACACCCGCGCCAGGGCGGCGTCGGCGGCGCCAACGAAGCTGGCACGCCCTTCCCCGTGCGCGATCGAGACGGGAATGCGCGAGCCGGCCATGCCCTGCAAGAACAATGACGGGGAGTCGACGACTTCCAGCATCCCGAACCGCGCTTCGAACTGCTCCGAGCGATTGCGCAGGAATCGTGGCCAGTGGGTTGCGCCGGGGATGATGTCACGCAACTGGCTCATCATCTGGCAGCCGTTGCACACGCCCAGGGCAAAACTGTCGCCACGGGCGAAGAAGTCCGCGAACATCGCCCGCAATCCAGGCCGCTCCAGGATGCTGGTTGCCCAGCCGCGGCCAGCCCCGAGCACATCGCCATAGCTGAAGCCGCCGCAAGCAACCAACCCGGCGAACCCGTCCAGGGCTTCGCGCCCGGCCACCAGGTCGCTCATGTGCACGTCGACGGCAGTGAAGCCGGCACGATCGAAGGCGGCAGCCATTTCGATCTGTCCGTTGACGCCCTGCTCGCGCAGGATCGCCACCCTGGGGCGCGCGCCGATGCCAATGAACGGTGCGGCGACATCCTCGGCCGGGTCGAAGGTCAGGACAGGCGCCAGCGCCGGTGCGTCGAACCGGCTGGACGCGGCGCGCTCTTCATCGGCGCAGGCGGGGTTGTCGCGCAGGCTTTGCATCGCGTGCGTCACCGACCACCACGCACCAAACAATTCCTCCCAGCGCCATTCGGCCAGCGTGCTGCCGTCGTCGACCACGCGCACGCTGGGTGCCGTGGTTGGCCTGGCGATGCGTTGCGCGCAATCGATCAGGCCATGGCGCGCGACCATGTCGGCGAAGGCGGCGCGATCCTCGCTGTCGATCTGCACGACGGCGCCGAGCTCTTCGTTGAACAGGGTGCGGAAGATGTCCTCGATGCGATCGTCGCCCCAACCGTCCAGGACGATGTCCAGCCCGACGTGGGAACAAAATGCCATCTCGCACAGGGCGGCGAAGGCGCCGCCGTCGGAGCGGTCGTGATAGGCAAGCAACAGGCCGGCCGCGCGCGCGTCACGGATCAGCTCGAAGAACGCGCGCAGGCGCTGCGGGTCGTCCAGGTCGGGCACGCCCAGGCCCTCGCCATCGCCGGCAAAGGCAGGCAGCTCGCTGTTGCGCACCCCTCCCACCTGGGCTGCCCGGGGATGGCATTGCGCCAGGATCGAACCGCCCAGGCGCTGGCGTCCCGCCCCCAGCCCGATCAGCCACAGTTCGGTCTCGCCGTCGCGCGCCAGCAGCGGCGTCAGTTGCGAACGTACGTCGGTCACCGGCGCGAACGCGGTCACGACCAGGGAAACAGGCGACACTGATTTGTGATTCGTGATTCGTGATTCGTGATTTGCAGAAGCCGATTCGTCGGCGGCCGGGGTTTGCTGCTCTTCACCAATCCCGAACCCCGGATCACCAATCACGTCCCATGACGCCTGCATCGACAACGAGTCCTTGCCGACGGGTATCGCCAGGTCCAGCTCCTGGCACAACTCCATGCCGACAGCCTTGACGGCATCAAACAGCAATGCGTCCTCGCCCGGGTGTCCTGCCGCGGCCATCCAGTTGGCCGACAGCTTGATGCGGTCCAGTGACTCGACCGGTGCCGCGCAGAGGTTTGTAATCGCCTCGCCGACGGCCATGCGCGCGGCCGCGGCGGTATCGAGCAGTGCCAACGGCGTGCGCTCGCCGATCGCCATCGCCTCGCCGGCAGTCCCGTCGAAACCCGAAAACGTGATCGCGCAATCGGCAACCGGCAGCTGCCATGGGCCCACCATCTGGTCGCGCGCGGTCAGTCCGCCGACGCTGCGATCGCCGATGGTGACCAGGAAGGACTTGCTTGCGACCGTCGGATGCGCGAGCACGCGCAGGCCGGCGTCGTGCAGGTCGAGTACCGCGGTCGAGAGTTGCGGCCAGCGCGGCGTCGGCGGATGCGCGGTGTCGCGGTGCATCCTGGGGGCCTTGCCGAACAACACGTCCATCGGCAGGTCGATGGCAAAGCGCGGTGATTGGTGATTCGTGATTGGTGGTTCGGGGGCTTGTAGGGTCCCTCCCTCCTGGGTATCGGGACTGGAGTGAGCCTGCGACGAACCGGTGGTCGCATCCGATGGCGGGGATGCATTTGAATGCACATCCTGAACTGCGGATCGCGGCACCATCGGCTCCGGCGCATCGTCATCCACACCAGCTTCCGTGAAAGCCGGGGCACCTTCTCCCGGAAGAAGGCGTGAGCTGGCACGATCGCTCGTTGCGATGGTCGCGCCATAACCTACGACCAGGCGCTCTTCGGCAGTCGCCGTCCCCACCACCGCAAACGGACAACGCTCGCGCTCGCACAGTGCGATGAATTCCTCGAGGCGCCCGGGCGGCAAGCCGATCACGTAGCGCTCCTGCGACTCGTTGCACCACAGCTGCAGTGGCGACAACGACGGATCGGCGCTGGGCACCTTGTCCAGGTCGATCACGCCGCCCACGCCCGAGTCATGCAGCAGTTCCGGGATGGCATTGGACAGCCCCCCCGCCCCGACGTCGTGGATCGAGCGGATCGGATTGCGTTCGCCCAGTCCGACGCAGCGGTCGATGACCTCCTGGCAGCGTCGTTCCATTTCCGGGTTGTCGCGTTGCACCGAGGCAAAATCCAGGTCCTCGTGGCTATCGCCCGAGGCCACCGAGCTGGCCGCGCCGCCGCCCAATCCGATCAGCATCGCGGGACCACCCAGCACGACCACCGCATCGCCGGGCCGCAGCGTGCCTTTCTCGACCTGGCGGGGATCCATCGCGCCCAGCCCGCCGGCCAGCATGATGGGCTTGTCGTAGGCGCGGGTCAGCCGGCTGCCATCGGGCAGGCTGCCCTGCGCCAGCTCAAAACTGCGGAAATAGCCGGTGAGGTTGGGACGCCCGAACTCGTTGTTGAAAGCAGCCGCACCGATCGGGCCATCGAGCATGATCTCCAGCGCCGGCGCCATCCGCGGATTCAGTGCGCGCTCGCTTTCCCAGGGCTGCGGCAGGTCTGGAATGCGCAGGTGCGATACCGAAAACCCGCTCAAGCCGGCCTTGGGTTTGCCGCCACGTCCGGTGGCGCCCTCGTCGCGGATCTCGCCGCCAGCGCCTGTCGACGCGCCCGGGAACGGCGCGATCGCCGTGGGATGGTTGTGGGTCTCGACCTTGATGCAGAACGCGCCGGGGCCTGCTGGCTCGGCACGGTATTCATGGGTGGCAGGATCGGGCCGGAAGCGGCGGGTTTCATAGCCAGCCACGACCGCGGCGTTGTCGCTGTAGGCCGACAGGGTATGCGCCGGCGTGGTCGCATGGGTGTGCTTGATCATCTTGAACAACGTCACCGGCTGCCCGCTGGCCTGCGCGTCGCGGCCGTCGATGGTCCAGCTGGCGTTGAAGATCTTGTGCCGGCAATGCTCGGAGTTGGCCTGGGCGAACATCATCAGCTCGACATCGGCCGGATCCCGGCCCAGCTCGCCATAGCGCGCGCGCAGGTAGTCGATTTCGTCGTCGGCCAATGCAAGGCCCAGGCGCATGTTGGCCGACGCCAGGTCCGGCAGTGCGATGCGTTCCAGCACGCCGCGGGCCGGGGTGGTGAACAGCGCGCTGGCGGCATCGCGATCGTCGAGCAGCGACTGCGTCATCGGATCGTGCAGGAGATGTTGCAGGTCCTTGCTGGCCGACTCACTGCCGGCCGGGTTGGTGCCTGCGCCGGGCCACCCGACAAGATCGATGCGCGTGCCGCGCTCGACGCGTTGCACGGCCTGGCCCGCGCCCTGGAGCAGTTCGGTGGCCTTGCTGGCCCAGGGGGAAATGGTGCCCAGTCGCGGCACCACGAAACGCGAGACGGCCCCCTCGGCGCGCGGCTGCGAGTCGGCACTGGCCTGGAGGATGCGCTGCAGCGTCAGCGTGTCTAGCGGGGCCGCGCCGGGGTCGCCGCCCTGCAAGGGCTGTACCCAGTAGGTAAACCACGCCCCGGCAATGCGCAGGCCGGGGGCGATGCGGCGCAGGCGCGCTTGCAGCCGCTCAAGGCGGAACGGCGACAGGGCCGACTGGCCTTCGAGCACGATCATGTCCGACGCAACCCGGGGAAGTGGCTGGCTATTGTAGCGAAGCCGGCACGTGGCCGGCTTCGTCGAGGACGCTTGCAAGCCGGATCCGCAACGCGTATCGAGCCCGCGGATCCACGCTCCGTGCTCAACCGCTGCTGGCGGCGCCGCTGACGGGCGGCTTCACGCCCTGGGCCGCCATCTCGTCCAGCTCGGCGCGCAGCTTGGCCGGTGGCACGTAGCCACCCAGCTCGGTGCCGTCGCTGGCGATGATCATCGGCGTACCGCTCAGGCCCATGCGCTTGCCCAGGCTGTACTGCTGGGTGACCGGATTGCGGCAGTTGCGGTACGGCACGGCCCGGTCCTGCTTGGCGTTGGTCAATGCCTGCTTGCGGTCGGGGGCGCACCAGACCGCCACCATCTTCTTGAAGTCTGCGCTGCCAAGGCCCATGCGCGGGAAAGCCACGTACTGCACCGCGATGCCCAACTTGTTGTACTGCGCCATCTCGCTGTGCAGCTTGCGGCAGTAACCGCACTCGACGTCGGTAAAGACGGTCAGCGTGTACTTGGGGTTGGGCGGCGAAAACACGATCCGGTCGCCGACCGGCATCTTCTTGAGCAGTTCCCTTCGCAGCCCGGCCATCGCGGCATCGCCGAGGTTCTGCTTGGCCTGCATGTCGTAGGCCTGCCCTTGAATGAGGTACTTGCCATCGTTGCTGACATAAACCACCTGCCCGCCGGCGATCGCCTGCTGGAACCCGGGGAACGGTGCGTCCTGGATGCTTTCGATGCGGATGTCGTCCTTGATCAGCCGCAAGGCATCGCGGGCCTGCGCGGCCGGCGAGCCCGGCGGGACCTTGATGTCCGCGCTGCCGGTACCGGCGGCGGTGCTTGCGGCCGGTTTTGCGGCCGCTGTCGCCGATGGCGCCGCCGCCGACGTATCGCCCTGGGCACATGCAGCCAGGCTGACCGTGGCCAGCAGGAGGAACAGGAAGGGTTTCATGGGGGCTCGCATCGGTTTGGGCATGGAGGCGTCAACATGGTTTGGACACGGAAATGGGGGCCGCGTTCAATGGATTGTCGCATGCGCGATGGTGGGCGCCGTCAGCGCCGGGCGGCATGGCGGGGTGGATTCAAGACGGATGCGCCCTGACAACATCCTGCTGCTGGCCGGGCATGCCTGACGGGCAAGCCCGACGGACATGGATCGATGGCGAGTGTCACCACTGGCGAAAGGAAGACCCCGGACGATCGACGGATCCTGCCTACGGCGGAGCGGCTCACCCCCGCGGATGATGCTTCTGGTGCAGCTGCTTCAACTGCTCGCGGGCAACCAGCGTATAGATCTGGGTGGTGGACAGTGAACTGTGGCCCAGCAGCATCTGCAGTGCACGCAGGTCGGCACCGTGGTTGAGCAGGTGGGTGGCAAAGCTGTGGCGCAGGCCGTGGGGGCTGACCTTGTCCGGGTTGATCCCGGCAACCACCGCATAGCGTTTCACCAAGCGCCAGAACTGCTGGCGCGTCGGCGCGGTGCCGGCCGCCTCGAGGAACAGCGCCGCCAACGCCCGCTTGCCCGCCAGCGCAGGCCGCGACTGCGCAAGATAGCGTTGCAGCCAGTGCTGGGCTTCCTCGCCCAGCGGCACCAGCCGCTCCTTGCCGCCCTTGCCGGTGACGCGCAGCACGCCCTGGCGCAGGTTGACCGCCGTCGCAGGCAGGTTCACCAGCTCGCTCACGCGCAGCCCGGCGGCGTACATCAGCTCGAGCATCGCGCGGTCGCGCAAGCCGGTCGCGCTGTCCAGGTCGGGGGCCGCCAGCAATGCATCGACCTGGCTTTCGGCCAGCGCCTTGGGTAGCGAGCGGGGCAATCTGGGGGGATCCAGCAAGGCCGTCGGATCGTCTTCGCGCAGGCCGTTGCGCAGCGCCAGGGCAAAAAAGGATCGCAACGCCGTCAGCAGGCGCGCATTGCTGCGGGCTGCATACCCCAGGCCACTGCGCCAGGCCAGGTAGTCGAACAGCGCGCCGCGGTCGGCGGCCGCCAAGCCACCACCCGCCCCGTCCCGCCAACGGGCAAAGCCTTCCAGGTCGCGGCGATAACTGGCCAGCGTCTGTCGCGACAAGCCGGTCTCTGCCCAGCTGGCGTCAAGGAATGCCTCGATCACAGCGGCATCGGCTTCCCGCAATGGGGGCAGTGCCGCGACTTCCTGGCGGCGGTCGGCGGGTGTGGACGCAGGCATGCCGACAGCTTAGCGCCACCATGGCGGCGCGCGGCGTGGGCAGCGCGGCAGGCGGCTGCGCACCGTCGCACCCAGGGATCCCGGTACGCACCGTGGCCTGCAACGCGGCGGCAAGGCTGCAGGCCTGCACCCGCCTCGGCGCCGGGACGGCGGACGACTGGCTATCCTTGGCGGATGACCGATGCCCTCGCCGATGCCAACGCACGTCGCCAACCAGCCCCGCCGAAGCCAGGCCCGCCGAAGCCAACCCCGCTGAAGCCTGGCCCGCTGATTGCCTGGCGCCTGCTGGCCCTGGTTTACGACTTTTTCCCCGCGTTGGCCTTGTGGATGCTGGCCTCGGCGGCCTTCACCCTTGCCTTCACGCTGTCAGGGCATGCGGCGCGCCAGAACATCGCGCCGTTCAGTGGACTGCAGTGGCTGCTGTGGGGCGTGTGCTGGGTGTTGACCGGACTGTACGCCGTCGTGAGCTGGAGGCGGGGCGGCCAGACACTGGGCATGCGTCCGTGGCGACTGCGCGTGGTTGCCGTCGATGGTGGGCGGCCCGGCATGCGCGCGCTGCTGGTGCGGTATGTCGTTGCCAGCATCTCGCTACTGCTGGCCGGCACCGGCTTCTGGTGGGCGTGGGTGGATCGCGATCGCCTCACGTGGCATGACCGGGTCAGCAATACCCGGATGTTGCGCCTGGAAAAAAGCGTGCCAGGCAATCCGTAGCAATGCAGCGCGCGGCGGCGCGGCGGGAGTCATCGCCAGGCGCCTTGGTTCGCGGCGCCGAACGACCGGCTCGGCAGGCCACCTATGGTCCGCATGCAAGAGCATGCCGACAGCGACGTTTAGCCACGCGGGGATCGCGGCGACCCTGTCGTCAGCGCGAAGCGAATCGGTTGGCGCGGCCTGGCCGGATGATCGGGGCGCAATGACGAGGCTCGCATGTCAAGCGCGCCCGAGGACAACCCCGGGAAGCGTCATGACGCAGCGCGTCGCGGCGAGGGGTTCGCCGCTATGACACCGGCCTGGCGACACACCCACGACCGGCTGGCCTAGCCACTGCGTCGCCGGAACAATACCGATGAAACCCCCAGCATCAACGCCGGTGGGACCAGGTACGCCAGGCGATAGTCAAACCTGTACACCCCAGCCAGTTTGACGAACTGGGTCTGCAGCAGCCAGAAACCGAGGGCAAATATGATGCCTACGAACAGCCGCTTGCCCAGGCTGCCGCTGCGCAGGGTGCCGAAGGCAAACGGGATGGCCGCAAGGCAAAGTGCGAGCACGCTGACCGGGTAGAACCAGCGTCCCCAGTACTGCTCCTCGTATTCGCTCGCATCCAGCCCGTTGCGATGCCTGTATTCGATGCTGCTGCGCAGGTCGGCGGCAGGCAGGTAGTCCGGCCGGGTGACGCTGGCTGCCAGCGCGGTGTCGTCCAGCTTCGACTCCCAGCGTTCCTCCATTGTTTCGGTCTGGGTCACCGACCGGGCTTCGAACCAGGTCCGCTTGACGTTGCGCAGCCGCCAGCCACCGGGGCGATGCTCGGCAACGGCCGCGTGGGCGATCGACTCCAGCCGGCCATCGTCGTCAAATTCGTACAGGTGTACGTCATGCAGCTCCAGCCATTGCTGCTTGCCGTCGTTGCGCTCCTGGCCGCTGCCGGCATTGAGGAATGTATCGCCCTCGCGCGCCCACAATCCGGAAAATTTGGAAACGATCATGTTGGGTGACTTGGCCGAGGCCTTGATCGCATCGGCGCTGCGCTCCCCCCAGGGCGCGAGGGTTTCGCCATTGACGACCATCAACCCGGTCAGGATCGCCAGGCTGGCGGCGACCGCCAGGCCCAGTCGCCGGCGCGACAGCCCCAGCGCACGCAAGGCGGTCAACTCGGAACTCGCCGCCAATTGCCCCAGCCCCAGCAGCGAACCGATCACCGCGGCCGTAGGGAACAGGTTGTAGGCGCGCCAGGGCACGGTATAGATGACATTGGTCAAGGCCAGCACGAAGGTGTAGTTGCCCTTGCCGATGTCGCCGATCTCTCCCATCAGTCCGCCGACGATGAAGTCCAGGCCCAGCAGCACCGCCCAGGTCAGCAGGACGCTGCCGAACAGGGTCTTGGCGACATAGATGTCATGGATCCTCGGGAAGACTTTCATGGCGCTTGCCGGATGCGTGCGGCTTTCGAAGGCCGCAAACCCCTGCGCCGCATGCGGCCATCGCCGAAATACATCCAGGCGGCGATCGCCAGTAGCGGCAGCACCAGCCACCACAGTCCGGCTGCCAGCGGCAGTTTCCCGCTACCCAGCCAATCGGTCCCCAGCAACGTGAGGTCCATGCCGATCAAATAGACCAGGAACCCGATCAGGATGCTGCCAAAGCGAGCCTGCCGCGGTGAGCTGCGTGCCAGCGGCACGGCCATCAGCGCGAATGCGAGCGCCAGAAGCGGTGGCGCCAGCCGGTAATGCAGCTGCGCACTGGCCTGCGGCCGCGGGTCGGCCAGCAGCTGCGGCGTGGACATCGCCTGGGGATCGGTGTCGACGTTGCTGGTTTCACTGCGTGGCATGCGCAGGTCGTTGCTGGCGTATCGCATCAGGCGGAAATCGCGCCCCTTCTCGCGCGGCCCTTCCACCCGGAATCCGTCGTTGAGCTGCAGGAAGCGCTCATCGGGCCCGTCAAACCGCAACGCCCCGCGCTTGGCCGTGGTGACGTCCAGGCGATCATCCTTCTGCTTGTAGACGAAGACCCGGCTCAGCTGGCTGCCATCGTTGGACATCGAGCCGACGTAGACGACGCCGCCGCCAGGCAGCTCGGTGAACCGGCCCGGCTTGAGTCCGGCGACCAGCAGGTTGCGATTGCCTTCGGCGATCAGCTCCACCGAGGTGCGCTTGGCCAGCGGACCCAGCCACAACGAGCACAACGCGATCACCACCACCACCGGCAGCACCAGCATCAACACCGGCTTGAGCAGGCGCCGCGGGCCGACGCCAATCGACGCCAGCACCGGCATCTCGGCATCGCGGTAAAGCCGCCCCACGGCCAGCAGCAGGCCCAGCATCAGGCCCAGGGGCAGGATCAGGGGCAGGTAGCGGATGGTCTGCAGCCCCAGCTGCGACAGCATCATCCCAGCCGGGACGCGCCCGCTGGCGATCTGGCTGAGTACATTGGTGAAGATGCCGCCCAGGCTCACCATCATCAGCACCACCACCGTGGCGAAGAAGGACTGGGTGAATTCACGCAACAGGTAGCGGTCTAGCTGGGGCATCTGGCTCCGGCCGCGCTGCGGCATCGGGTGGGCTTGCTTTAGACTTGCTGGTTCGTTCGTCGGCTCCAGCTTGCCGCCGGAGCGCCACGGCCGATGGGCCGGCAGGCCTCCGGCCAGCCTGGACACGGCGAAGGATCATTGCCGACGTGGCGCAACCACAGGGTGAATGCGTACAACGATTGTACGGAAACACCCGACGCCGCGGCCGCACCCACTCGTTCCAACCAAGGGAATCTGTTGCATGGCCCTCGAATTCAGCCTGAACCAAGACAACGCCGCCACCGTGCAGACCGACTGCGTCGTGGTAGGCGCTTTCGCCGACGCCTCCCTGACGCCCGCCGCACAGGCCATCGACAGCGCCAGCGGCGGCAAGCTCGCCGCACTGGTCGCCGCCGGCGACGTCAGCGGCAAGACCGGCAAGACATCGATGCTGCATGCCCTGCCCGGCGTGACCGCCGCGCGCGTGCTGGTGATCGGCCTGGGCGAGCCGGCCAAGTTCGGCGTGGCGCAATACCTCAAGGCCGTGGCCGATGCCGCCCGTGCGTTGAAGACCGGCCCGGTGGCTGCGGCGGTATTCACGTTGTCCGAGGTCGCGGTCGAGGGTCGCGACAACGGCTGGAACATCCGCCAGGCCGCGATCGCCGCCGACCACGCCTGCTATCGCTATACCGCCACCCTGGGTGCCAAGAACAAGAAGCGTGAGGAAACCGGCCTCAAGTCGCTGGCCATCCAGGCCGACAGCAGCGATAGCCAGGCTGCCGGCGCCCTGGCCCGCGGCCAGGCCATCGCCGCTGGCGTCGCCTTCGCCCGCGAGCTGGGCAACCTGCCTCCGAACGTCTGCAACCCGGCCTATGTCGCGCAGCAGGCGCAGGCGTTCGCCGGCCGCTTCGACAACACCGACTGCGAAGTCCTCGAGCGCGACGAGATGGAGCAGCTCGGCATGGGCTCGCTGCTCGCCGTGTCGCAGGGGTCGTCCAATCCGCCCAAGCTGGTGGTGCTCAAGTACAACAATGGCGGCGACGCCAAGCCCTACGTGCTGGTCGGCAAGGGCATCACCTTCGACTCGGGCGGCATCAACCTCAAGGTCCAGGGCGGCATCGAGGAGATGAAGTTCGACATGTGCGGTGCAGCCACGGTGATGGGCACCTTCGTGTCCGCGGTCGGCATGCAGCTGCCGATCAACCTGGTGGTCATTGCCGCGGCGGTCGAGAACATGGCCGACGGCAACGCCTACCGCCCCAGCGACGTGCTGACCAGCATGTCGGGCAAGACCATCGAAGTCGGCAACACCGACGCCGAAGGCCGCCTGATCCTGTGTGACGCGCTGACCTATGCGCAGAAGTTCGAGCCGGCGGCATTGCTGGACGTCGCCACCCTCACCGGCGCCTGCATGGTCGCGCTGGGGAGCCACGCCACCGGCCTGATGAGCAAGAACGACGAGCTGTCGTCCGAGCTGCTGGCCGCCGGCGAGGACTGCTTCGACCGCGCCTGGCGCCTGCCGCTGTGGGACGAATACCAGCCGATGCTCGACTCGACCTTCGCCGACGTCTACAACATCGGCGGCCGCTGGGCGGGCGCGATCACCGCCGGCTGCTTCCTGTCGCGCTTCACCGAAGGTCAGCGCTGGGCGCACCTGGACGTCGCCGGTAGCGCCAGCAACAGCGGCAAGACCGGCATGGCCACGGGTCGCCCGGTCGGGATGTTGTCGCAGTGGCTGATCGACCGGAGTTGTTGATCGACCGCAGTGGCTGATCGACTGCACGAGCTGACCGACCACAGCGTCTGACCCGCCACCCTGTCATCCTGAGCGCAGCGAAGGATCTGATGTGTTTCCGGCACCTCGAATACAAGCAGATCCTTCGCTACGCTCAGGATGACAAATTTTCCAATCAGCATTGCACCCGGATCATGCCCCGCGCCGACTTCTACCTGATCGCCAAGCCCCGCTTCCACGCCGAGCCCTTGCGGCTGGTGTGCGAACTGGCGCGCAAGGCGCACGACGCCGGGCTATGGACGCTGGTGCTCGCGCGCGATACCGCGCAAGCCGAAGAACTGGACGAACTGCTGTGGGCGTTCGACGACGACGCCTACATCCCGCACCAGATCGCCGGCACGGATGACGAGGACGAGTTGACGCCCGTGCTGATCGCCTCACCCGACACGGATACCCCATTGCGGCCCGTGCTGATCAACCTGCGCGATGACGCGGTGGCAGGCGACTTCGAACGCGTGCTGGAAGTCGTCCCCGCCGACGATGCCGCGCGCGGGCCATTGCGTGAGCGTTGGAAACAGTACAAGGCGCGCGGTCTTGAATTGAACAAACACGACATGTAACCGGAACGCCAGCGGCCATGCGTATCGCTTCCACGCTGTCATCCTGAGCGCAGCGAAGGATCTGTTGCTTGAGGCGGGCAGGAAGCCAGGCAGATCCTTCACCGCGCTCAGGATGACAATTCAAAATTTCCCGACAACATGACCGACACCCTCGCTCCCAGCTACGACCCCTCCCGGTTCGAATCCCGTCTCTACGCCGAGTGGGAGTCCAGTGGCGCCTTCAAGGCCAGTGGCAGCGGCGAGCCCTACGTCATCCTGCTGCCGCCGCCCAACGTCACCGGCACCTTGCACATGGGCCACGCCTTCCAGCACACGTTGCAGGACGCACTGGTGCGTTACCACCGCATGCGCGGCTACGACACCTTGTGGCAGATGGGCAGCGACCATGCCGGCATCGCCACCGAAATGGTCGTCTCGCGCAACCTGGCGATCGAGGGCAAGGGTGAAACCCGCGATGGCCTGGGTCGGGATGGCTTCATCGAGAAAGTCTGGGAGTGGAAGCAGCAGTCGGGCGACACCATCGAGCGCCAGATGCGCCGCCTGGGTACGTCGGGCGACTGGTCGCGAACGGTATTCACCATGGACCCGATGGCCGCCGACGCGGTGCGCGAGGCCTTCGTGCGCCTGCATGCCGATGGGCTGATCTATCGCGGGCAACGCCTGGTCAACTGGGATCCGGTGCTGCAGACCGCGATCTCGGACCTGGAGGTCGTCAACGAGGAGGAAGACGGCTTCCTGTGGTCGATCGCCTACCCACTGGCCGACGGCAGCGATCAGCTGGTCGTTGCGACGACCCGCCCGGAAACGATGCTGGGCGACACCGCGGTCATGGTGCATCCCGACGATGAGCGCTACGCGCACCTGGTCGGCAAGTCGGTCGCGCTGCCCCTGACTGGACGCGAGATCCCGATCATCGCCGACGCCTATGTCGACCGCGAGTTCGGCACCGGCATCGTCAAGGTCACGCCGGCGCACGACTTCAACGACTACGCCGTCGGCCAGCGCCATGGCCTGCCGCTGATCAACATCTTCACCCCCGACGCGAAGGTCAACGGGGACGCACCGGAAAAATACCGGGGCCTGGATCGCTACGACGCACGCAAGCTCGTGCTGGCCGACCTCGACGCGCTGGGACTGCTGGTCGAGACGAAAAAGCACAAGCTGCAGGTCCCCCGCGGCGACCGCAGCGGCCAGGCGATCGAGCCCTACCTGACCGACCAGTGGTTCGTGAAGATGGACGGGCTGGCCGGGCGCGGCATGGCGCTGGTCAAGGGCGGCGACGTGCAGTTCGTCCCACCCAACTGGATCAACACCTACCGGCACTGGATGGAAAACATCCAGGACTGGTGCATCAGTCGCCAGCTCTGGTGGGGCCATCGCATCCCGGCCTGGTACGACGCCAACGGCAAGATCTACGTGGGCCGCGACGAAGCCGAGGTCCGTGCGAAACATGGACTCGCCGCGGATGTCGCATTGACCCAGGACAACGACGTGCTCGAGACCTGGTTCTCCTCGGCGCTGTGGCCGCTCAGCACCATGGGCTGGCCCAACACGGAGTTGATGCAAGAACGCGGTTTCGACAGGTACGTACCGTCCTCGGTGCTGGTGACCGGGTTCGACATCATCTTCTTCTGGGTCGCCAGGATGATCTTCATGACCGATCACCTCATCGGCCAGGACCAGCCCGGGGCGGCCGATGCGCGTCGCGTCCCGTTCCGCGACGTCTACATCACCGGCCTGGTGCGCGACAAGGACGGGCAGAAGATGTCCAAGTCCAAGGGCAACGTGCTCGACCCACTGGACATCATCGACGGCATCGGCATCGACGAGCTGGTCGCAAAACGCACCACCGGATTGATGCAGCCCAAGATGGCGGCTCGCATCGAGAAAGCCACGCGCAAGGAATTCCCCGACGGTATCCCCGCGCACGGCGCCGACCCGCTGCGCTTCACCATGGCCGCGCTGGCCGGGCCGGGCCGCGACATCAAGTTCGACCTGGGTCGCGCCGACGGCTACCGCAACTTCTGCAACAAGTTGTGGAACGCGACCCGCTTCGTGCTGATGAACACCGACGGCGCGACATTCGAAGGCGCACCGGCGCCGCGTACGCCGGCCGAGCACTGGATCCTGCGTGCGCTGGAAAACCTCTGCGACCAGATGCCGGGATACTTCGAGCCGGAAGCCGAGCGTACCGAGGACGCGTATCGCTTCGACTTGGCAACGCACGACCTGTACGAGTTCGCCTGGAACCGCTACTGCGACTGGTTCGTCGAGATGGCCAAGCCAGCACTCAATGGCGATGACCCTGCCGCCGCCAACAGCACCCGGCATACGCTGCTGTACGTGCTCGAAGCACTGCTGCGCCTGCTGCATCCGCTGATGCCGTTCGTGACCGAGGAGTTGTGGCGGCAGGTCGCGCCACGCCTGCACATCGATGGCGACACGATTTCGCTGCAGCCCTACCCGCAGGTCTCGGGACTGGCCGATCGTGCACAGGCTTCCGACTTCGCCTGGGTGCAAGCGGCGGTATCGCAACTGCGTGCCTTGCGCAGCCAGATGAACATCGCGCCGGCCAAGCGCGTGCCATTGATCGTCGAAGGCGAACTCGACGATCCCGCGCAACTGCAACGCCATGCCGAAGCGCTGAAATCCATGGCCCGGCTCGAATCGGTCCGACAGCTGGAGCCTGGCGAAACCGTCCCGCCCTCGATGGCATTGCCGTTGGGCAAGCTCAAGCTGCATGTGCCACTGGAAGGCCTGGTCGACCTGGATGCCGAGCGCGCCCGCCTGGACAAGGAACTCAAGCGCGTGGAAGGCGAACTCGCCAAGTCGCAGGGCAAGCTGGGCAACAAGACCTTCGTCGATAACGCCCCGGCCGCCGTGGTCGACCAGGAACGCCAGCGCCTGGCCGACTGGACCACGCAACGCGACGCCCTGGCCGCGCAACGCGCGAAGCTTTGAGTTCTGCAAGCGCGCGGCTTTTCGCAGGAGCGGCTTCAGCCGCGAGCGTTTGATCTTGCTTGTCTGCTTTTGCAGCAGCGACGTGAGTCGCGATGCATTTCCCGCATGCTGATCGCGACTGGCATCGCTCCTGCGAAAAACAGGACAAGGATCAGGATCAAGAGCTCGCAGCCGAAGCCGCTCCTACCATTGCACCACCGCGTTCAAGCTGCCGTTAGATCCAGCGCCATCACGATCGCATCCTCGCGCCCGGCATGCGCCGGGTAATACCGCGGCCGCCGGCCGATTTCATCGAACCCTGCATCCTTGTACAGCGCGATCGCGGCGGCATTGGATGGCCTTACCTCCAGGAACACCCGCTGCACGCCGCTGCCACGTGCGATCTTCAGCAATGCCGACAGCAGCCGTCGGCCATGCCCGCGTCCCTGGACGTGGGACGCCGCGCAGAGATTGAGTACATGCGCCTCGTCGGCGGCGATGCTCAGTACGCCGTAACCGATCAGCTCGCCATCGTCCCGCTGCAGCACCCAGGCCGGGTAGCCGGCACGCAGGCAGTCACGAAAAATGCCGCGCGACCAGGGGAAGGGGTAGGCGCGCAGTTCGATCGCCATCACCGTGTCGAGATCGTCCTCGCACATCGGGCGCAGCACGGCCGGCGTCGTGGCAACGTCAGCGGCGCTGGCGCTCATGGCCGGCGCAAACCCCGCAGGTGGGGCCACAATCGGCGCTTGGCCACGGCGTCGCCACGCAGTTCGGACAGTGATGGCCAGGTCTTCACCAGTTGCGCCGCATCGCGCGCGCCGGCATCACGGCCAGCAGCCCGCAACAAGGCATGCAACAACGGGTCATCCGGCAATGACGGGTTGATGGCGACATGCGGCGCATGGCCAAGTGCAGCAAGGACTTCACGCTGGAACGGATCCCACATCACCCTACCCTGCCGCCGTGCGCTGCCGGCGTCGCCACAGCCAGGTCACCGGACCTGACAGCGCATACAGCACCGCCGCGGCCAGCAGCACCCGCGATGGATCGATCACCAGTGCGATCAGCACGACCAGCGCCACGAGGATGGCCACGAAAGGCACCCGCTCGGCGCGAGGCCCGCGGCCGCCGCCCTTGAAGCTGGTATAGCGGATCCGGCTGACCATGAGCACGCCGGCGACCACGGTCAGCGCCACGGCGGCGTAGCGCAGCTGCCCACCCTTGAGTCCAAACTCGTTGCAGCTCCACACGAAGCTCGCCAGCAATCCTGCCGCCGCCGGACTTGCCAGGCCGATGAACCAGCGTTTGTCGACGCTGGCCACCTGGCTGTTGAAACGCGCCAGCCGCAAGGCGGCACAGGCGGCATACAGGAACGCAGCCAGCCAGCCGATCTTGCCGGCGGTAGCGCCATCGAACTTGAGCAGCGACAACGCCCAGTGGTACATGAGCATCGCTGGCGCCATGCCAAAGCTGATCAGGTCGGCCAGCGAGTCGTATTGCACCCCGAACTCGCTTTGGGTATTGGTCATCCGCGCAACCCGGCCATCGATGCCGTCCAGGATCGCAGCCACGAAAATGGCGACGCAGGCTGCCGTGAAGCGCCCCTGGGAGGCGGCGATGATCGCAAAAAAGCCCGCAAACAGGCCGCCCGTCGTGAACAGGTTGGGCAGCAGGTAGATGCCTCGCGGGCGCGGGCGTGGCGGGTTTTCGATGTCCGATGGCTGTTCCATCTTGGGAGTTTAGCGCTTGCAGTAGCAGGCCGAGGGTGATGCAATCGCAGGCACCCCTGTCCGTGGAAGCACGACATGCCCCGTCCCTACCTGTTGCTGACCGCATTGCCGATGGTGCTTTGCGCCGCCCTGGTCGCCACCCCCGTGGCCGCCCAGTCCGTCTACCAATGGAAGGACGCCAAGGGCGTGACCCATTATGCCGACGCCCCCCCTGCCGGCAGTGACTACAAGAACCGGCAGATCAGGCAGAACGGCGGCACCTCGGCGCCAGAGCCCGCCGAAGGCCCGGCCCAGAGCGCGGCGAGCTCCAACTGCCAGATCGCGCGCAATAACCTCAAGCAGCTCGACAGCGGCGTGGCTGTCGGCATCGATCGCGACGGCGACGGCAAGCCCGACGCCAACCTGACCCAGGAAGAGCGCGAAACCCAAAGCCGGCTCGCCCAGGCCACGATCGACGTGGCCTGCGCCGGGAACGCAACCGCAACCAAATAGCCTTGCCGACCATGCGGCTGGCCTGGGCCATTGTCGGTGGACTGCTGCTGGGCTGCGCCGCGGCCTGGTGGTTCTTCCGCGACACCCCGGAGCAGGTGCGCGCCAAGCGCGAGCGCGCCGAGCAGGCCGCGGCCGCCGAAGCCCGGGACGCCCGCCCGGTGTTGTACCGGTGGCGCGACGCCAGCGGCGTGCTCCAGATCACCGCGCAACCACCGCGCGGGAAGGACGCCGGCCGCAAGTTCGAGCGCGTCGACGTGCAGCCACGCGAAGGCATCGAAGTGCACGGCGACAGGCACTGATCGGCGGCAGCGCCGAGCGTGGATGCGGTCGCCGAAAGCCGTTTGGACTTGTCGGTCACGCATGGTCGGCCACGCATGGTCGGCCACGCCCGGTCGTCACGCCCAGCCGCGCCTGCCGGGTTGCCCTCGGTCGAACCCTGCGGGGCGCCAGGCGTGGCCCGTGGCAGAATGGCGGCCCCTTGCCAGAAGCCTTGCCGATGCGCCTGTCGCAGTTCCATCTCAACACCAGCAAGCAAACCCCCGCCGATGCCGAGATCGCCAGCCACCAGCTGATGCTGCGGGCAGGCATGGTGCGCCGGCTAGCCGCCGGCATCTATACCTGGTCGCCGCTGGGCCTGCGCGTGTTGCGCAAGGTCGAGGCGGTCGTGCGCGAGGAGATGGATCGCGCCGGTGCGGTCGAGCTGCTGATGCCCTGCATCCAGCCGCGCGAGCTGTGGGACGAGTCCGGCCGTTGGGGCAAATACGGGCCGATGCTGCTGAAAATGCACGACCGCAAGGACCAGGACTTCTGCTATGCGCCCACCGCCGAGGAAGTGATCACGGATTTCGCGCGCAACGAACTGGCCAGCTACAAGCAGCTGCCGATCAACCTGTACCAGATCCAGACCAAGTTCCGCGACGAGATCCGGCCGCGATTCGGCGTCATGCGTGCGCGCGAGTTCCTGATGAAGGACGCGTACTCGTTCGACCTCGACGCAGCGGGCATGGACGCGTCGTATCGCAACATGCAGGCCGCCTACCACCGCATCTTCGAGCGCCTGGGCCTGCGTTTCCGCGCGGTGCTGGCCGACTCGGGCGAGATCGGCGGCGACACCAGCCAGGAGTTCCATGTCCTGGCCGACTCGGGCGAGGACGCGATCGCCTGGTCGATCGGTGAGGGCTCGGAGTACGCCGCCAACGTCGAAACCGCCGAGGCGCTGTCGCCGGGCGAACGCCCCCCTGCCACGGAGGCGATGGCCAAGGTCGAAACGCCGACCCAGAAGACCTGCGAAGCGGTGGCGGCGCTGCTGGATGTCCCCCTGTCGCGCACGGTCAAGTCGATCGCGATCATTGGTCGCGACGAGGGCGGAGAGAACGAACAATTCGTCCTGGCCCTCGTCCGCGGCGACCATGTCGTCAACGAGATCAAGCTGGGCAAGCAGCCCGGTCTCGACGGTTACCGGTTGGCGAACGAGGCGGAAATCACCAGATACCTGGGCAGCGAGCCCGGTTTCCTCGGCCCCGTCGCACCCAAACAGCCGATCCGGATCGTCGCCGACCGTAGCGTCGCTGCGATGGCCGATTTCGTGGTCGGTGCCAACGAGCCCGGTTTCCACCTGTCCGGCGTCAACTGGGGCCGCGACCTGCCCGAACCCGACCTCGTCGCCGACATCCGCAACGTCGTCGCCGGCGATCCGTCCCCCGATGGCAACGGTACGCTGGACATCGCGCGCGGCATCGAAGTCGGCCACGTGTTCCAGCTCGGCGACAAGTACGCACGTGCCATGGACTGCACCGTGCTCGACGCCAGCGGCAAGGCCGCGACGCCGTTGATGGGTTGCTACGGCATCGGCATCTCGCGCATCGTCGCCGCGGCGATCGAACAGAACCACGACGCCAACGGCATCCTGTGGCCCGATGCGATGGCGCCCTGGCAAGTCGCCGTGTGCATGATCAATCCAAAGGCCGATGCCGCCGTGAGCGAAGCGGCCGAATCCCTGTACCGGGAATTGAATGCCGCCGGCATCGACGCCGTGCTCGACGACCGCGGCCTGCGTCCGGGCTCGATGTTCGCCGATATCGAGCTGATCGGCATTCCCCACCGCGTGGTGGTATCGGCGCGCGGACTGGAGGCGGGCACGTTTGAATATCGCGCGCGTGCCGAAAGTGATTCGACCAACCTCGACCATGCCGCGCTGCTGGCACGACTTGGAGTGGCATAAACCCGCATCCATCGAAAACCGGCATCGGCTCGCCGCCCGTCCGTCCGACCACGCGTCCGAAACCCGCCTCCATCGACAAATCCGGCTCGTTAATCCAGGCCTGCCGCCGCTGGCGGGTACCGGCGCGCGATCGGCAGCGGGGCCCAGCGTCGAAACACGGCTGCGGGATATGGTCCCGCAGCCGATCCGGATACGCAGTTTGCTGTCGTTTTGCCCGGCAAGCATGTCGTGCAGCACGGGAAATGCATTGGCGACGATCGATGCATCTGCATTCAAATACCGGCCGCGGTGATTTTGAATCCACGCATTCAGCCAGTATGCTGGCCGCATCGGTTGGACAGGGACGGATTCCCGCCACCGACACACCGCTTCATTACTCCCCCTGCAACATGCCTGATTCAACATGAGTGCGCGTGACCACACCGCGCGATGGAGAAACCATGAGCATCGATCTCAAAGCACTTTCGACCAAGCAGCTTGATACCTTGATCAGCAAGGCCAGGAAGCTCAAGACCAACCTGGCCAAGCGCAAACCTGCCGCCACGGTGCGTCGCAAGATCACCGCACTGGCCAAGTCCGAGGGTTACACCATCGACGAGCTGTTCGGCACGGGCGCCGGCACCGCCAAGGCAACCAGCCCGCGCAGGGGCCGGAAGCTGGGCAAGGTGCCGCCCAAATATCGCAACCCGGCCAACAAGGCGGAGACCTGGACCGGCCGTGGCAAGCAGCCGCGCTGGCTGGCCGCCGAAGTCGCCAAGGGCAAGTCAAGTGGATTCGTTCCTGATCAAGGAGTCGGCGACGCCGAAGACAGCGGCCAAAAAGACCAAGGCACGCAAGGCCGCAGCGAAGAAAGACCAAGGCGCGCAAGGCCAGCAAGCGAAGACCGCGGCACGAACAGACCAAATAATGAAGACGCCGGCGCAAGCCGGCGTTTTTCATTATCGCTGTTTCGTGACAAGTCTCGCGGCACTGGCTCAGCCCCTGGAATTGTCATCCTGGCGCAGCGAAGGATCTGTTGTTTCTCCTGCCTGTTGCAGGAGCGGCTTCAGCCGCGCGGTCTTGGCCAACGCAAGGGCTCCGGGTGAACCCGCTCCTACAAGAAGGGAGTGCAAAACAGATCCTTCGCTACGCTCAGGATGACACGTCGGTTCTTGACAGCCCCTCACAGGTTTCGTCGTGGCGGCAACAGCAGGTTTCCAAACAACAACCCACCGATCAGCGCCAGCAGGATATTGAGTACGGTCATGATGGCAATCTGGCCCGCACCGACATCCTGTTGCTGCATCAGGTCGATCAGCCCGCGCAGGCTCGCGCTGCCCGGCACCAGCATCACGATGCCCGGCAGGCGGATCACCGCGCCGGGGCGCTGGGCCCAGCGTGCATAGGCATTGCCCAGGGCCGTCATCACCAGCGCCGACACGAAAATCCCGGCGGGCAGTCCCCACGCCAGGCCGATATAGCGCGAGATCACGTACCCGGCCACCGCAGCCGCCATGACCAGCGGGTAGTCGCGACGGTTGGCCCGGAACAGCACGGCGAACGCATAGGCGGCCAGCAGCAGCGAGACCCACTCCACCCAGTCGGGCTGCGGGCGCAATGCACGCACGCCCGGTTCCACGCCCACCAGGTGCGCCACGTACACCGCGAGCATCGTTCCGATCGTCAACTTGAGCACGGTCGTGACCGCACCGGCAAAGCGTGCCGTCCCCGATACCAGTTGCTGGCTGGTCAGCTCGCCCACTGCATTGGTCAGGGACAAGCCGGGCAGCAGCACGATCAGTGACGCAATGATCACCGTATTGAAATTCAATGGCGCGATGAAACTGGCGACGGCGATCGTCACCGTGCCGGCCAGCATTCCGGCGATCGCATCCGATGCCTCCCGCAGGGCGGGCCGCCTCAATGACACCTGGTCCAGCAGCCCCAGCAGTAAACCAGTGGTACCGGCGGTCGCGATGTCCAGCCATGGCAGGCGCAGCAATCCACCCACCGCGGCGGCAACCAGCCCGAAGACCAGGACCTGCATTACCCGCCAACGGCCACTGCGCGGATTGTCCAGCGCCCGTAGCGCGGCGCTGCCGTCTGCGAGGTCCATCTCCCCGGCGGTCACCGCTTCTGCGATCCGGTCGGACTCGCACAAGCGATCCAGGTCGGAGTCGCCAGGCGCCAGCCGGATCACGCGCGTCGTATCGCTTGCCCCGGGCGGCCGGCTTGGATCATTGAAGGTCAGGATCATCGCCGTCGGGCTTGCCCACGGTTCACAGTCGATCCGCAGCTTTTCGGACACGCCCACGGCCGCGGCTTCCAGCCGCTGTGCGGTGGTCCCATAGCAATGCAGGCGTTTGGCCAGGTCGACGACGAAGTCGATGCGGGCGGCATACGTGGCATTGGCCAGCGCGCCATTGGCAGGTCCGATGCCGCCACCCGGGGCACCGGTGTCACCCGGCGCAAGGGAAGCAGGTGTCGTGGCAGGGGGTGGTGTGGTGGCCATCGGCAAAGGATCGCACGCGACCGGCGCAAAGGCACACCTGGCCTTGCGGCCAGCCAACGCGATGCACGGTCTCCTGGTGCCTCTCGTTGGCTGGCACGGCAGCGATCCCCAGGGCAATGCCCAGCCAGCCGATGCACGTCTTCACGCCTGCAGCCGTTATCCTCTGTGCCCATGCAGCCCGTCGATGCCACGGCGTCAGAAACCGCCCTGCCGAAGGTCGCCTTCGATGCAGGCCACGCGCATCTGTCGGGGCGCTGGACCTTGCGCAATGCAGGCGCCGTGGGCGATGCCTTGCGGGAGGTGCCGGAAGACGTGCGGGTAGTCGACGCCAGCCAGGTCGAGCGACTGGATTCCATCGGCGTGTTGCAGTTGCTGCGCTTTGCCTCGCGGCGCTCGCTGGATTTCAATACCTTCGTCTTCCGCGACGACCACCGCGCGCTGGTCTCGGCCATCGAGGACGTTGCCGACGAACGCCCCCCACGCAAGCGTGAGTTCGGTGTCGCCGCGGCGCTGGGCCGGCTGGGCTTCGCGGTGGTCGACAACGCGAAGGAAATCGTCGCACTGGTCAGCTTCCTGGGCGAGAACCTGGCCAAGCTCGTGCGCACGGTCCGGCAACCACGCCGCTTCCGTCTCACCGCGACCGTGCACCACATGGAGCAGGTCGGCCTGGATGCGGTGCCGCTGGTGGCGCTGCTGGCCTACCTGGTGGGCGCCGTGGTGGCCTTCCTGGGCGCCAACATCCTGGCCGACTTCGGTGCCACGATCTACGTGGTCGAACTGGTCGATGTGGCCTTCCTGCGCGAATTCGGCGTCCTGCTCACCGCCATCGTCCTGGCCGGACGTACCGCCAGCGCCTTTACCGCGCAGATTGGTGCCATGGTCAGCCGCGAGGAGGTCGATGCGATCCGGACGCTCGGGCTGGACCCGGTCGACCTGCTGGTGATCCCGCGGGTACTGGCGCTGCTGGTCATGTTGCCGCTGCTGACCTTCGTCGCCGATGTCGCCGGCCTGCTGGGCGGCATGTCGGTGGCGGCGGCCAAATTGGGGATCCCGCCACAGGCCTACCTGGCCCGGATGGAGGACACGATGCAACTGCGGCATTTCCTGGTGGGCCTGTCCAAGGCGCCGATCTTTGCCGTGGTGATCGCGCTGATCGGCTGCCTGGAGGGACTGCAGGTCGAGGGCACCGCGCAGTCTGTCGGCGAGCGCACCACCTCGGCGGTGGTGCAGACGATTTCGCTGGTGATCATCCTGGACGCGATCGCTGCGATCTGGTTCATGCAGATGGGATGGTGAACGGTCCGGCATGAAAAGAATGAACCTCAAGTCGCTCAGCATGAAACCGGGCAAGTTCATGCCGATCAGCCTCAACCCGATCAGGCAGCCCCGGCCGAAGCCGACGTTGGCCCCGGTGCTGGACACGGGCGAACCGATCATCCGCGTCCGCGGACTGTGCAACCGGTTTGGCGACCAGGTCGTGCACCAGGACCTGGACCTGGACGTGCGCGCCGGCGAGATCCTGGGCGTGGTCGGCGGCTCGGGCAGCGGCAAGTCGGTACTGATGCGATCGATCATCGGCTTGCGCGCCCCCCAGGCCGGCGAGGTCGAGGTGCTGGGTATCGACGGCCTCTCGGAAGACCCCGCCGATCGCCTCGGGATCGAACGCCGTACCGGCGTGTTGTTCCAGGACGGTGCGCTGTTCTCGTCACTGACCGTCGGCGAGAACGTGCAGGTCCCGCTCAAGGAGCACCATCCCGACCTACCCGATTCGCTGCGTTACGAGCTGGCACTGCTCAAGGTGAAGCTGTCAGGCCTTCCCGCCGATGCGATCGACAAGTTGCCATCGCAGTTGTCTGGCGGCATGCGCAAACGTGCGGGGCTGGCGCGGGCACTGGCGCTCGACCCGCCGCTGCTGTTCCTGGACGAGCCGACCGCCGGCCTGGACCCGATCGGTGCGGCCGCCTTCGACCGCTTGATCCGTACCCTGCAGCAGGCGTTGGGCCTGACGGTGTTCCTCATCACCCATGACCTGGACACCCTGTACGCTATCTGCGACCGGGTCGCGGTCCTGGCCGACAGGAAGATCATCGCCGTCGCCCCGGTGGCCGAGCTGGAAACGCTGGACCACCCATGGGTGCAGGAATATTTCAACGGCCCGCGTGGACGTGCCGCCCAGGCGGCCAGGCACCGGAAATCGGAAGCGGCGGATGGTTGAGGCAACCTGCTGCACTGCCCTGCCCGCTGCTGAAACCTGCGATGTTCGACCAGAGGACGAGATTTTCATGAGCCAGCTTCTACGATTCGCCAGTCCCGACATCCGACCGGCGGCTGCCTGACATGGAAACCAAGGCCAACTACGTCCTCATCGGCGCTTTCACTTTGCTCACGGCGATCCTGCTGCTGGGCTTCGGCCTGTGGGCCGCCAAGTATTCCTCCGACCGCAGTTTCCAGAACTACGAAGTGATCTTCAGCGAACCGGTCACCGGCCTGACCGAAGGCAGCACCGTGCAATACAACGGCATCGCCGTGGGCACGGTGGACTCGCTGGACCTGGCGCCCAAGGATCCGCGCAAGGTGATCGCCCTGCTCAAGCTCAAGTCCGACATCCCGGTCAAGATCGATACCCGCGCCAAACTCTCGATCACCGGCCTGACCGGCAGCCCGTTCATCCAGCTCACCGGCGGCAGTCCGACGGCGCCATCGCTGGTCAGCGCCAGCAAGCGCGAGGTTCCCATCATCCTGGCCGAGCCTTCCGCGCTGCAGAACATCGCCGATACCGCCAACCGGTTGGTGGCGCGCATGGACAAGGTGCTCAGCGAGGACAACGTCAAGCATATCGCCAATACCCTGCAAAACCTGGAAGCGCTGACCGGCTCGATCTCGGCCCAGCGCGAGGACCTGCGGGCGCTGATCGTCAATGCACGTGAGTCCAGCGAGCAACTCAACGCCACGCTCAAGACCACCAACCGGGCCGTGGACGATATCGACCGCGAGCTGGTCGCCAAGCTGCCTGGCCTGACCGCCAAGCTCGACCACACCCTGACCCAACTCGACTCCGCCGCCGGGAGCGCCAACGCGATCCTGGGTGAAAACCGCACCGCCATCCGCAGCTTCGCCAACGACGGCCTGGGGCAGTTGGGGCCGACCCTGTCCGAGCTGCGCACCCTCATCCGCGACCTGCGACGCATCACCGACCGCCTCAACGGCAGCCCGTCGCGATACCTGCTCGGTCGCGACGCTCCCAAGGAGTTCGAACCAGAATGAGCATCCCTGCAGCGCACCTGCCATCCATACCACCCACCTTCGGGATCGACTCCGGGGCCGGCAACCGCCGCGCGTCCCGGGGATGGCTGCCGGCGATTGCCGTGGCACTCGTCGTGCTGGCCTCTGCGGGCTGTTCGATCCTGGGCGGCGATCGTGAGCCCGTGACCATCTATGCGCCCGATCCACAGGTCCCCGCGGACCCCTCCTGGCCACGGGCAACCTGGCAGCTTGCGTTGGCACCGACCTCCGCGGCCCGATTCGTCGACAGTTACCGGATCGCGGTTCGCCCAACCCCGGGCGAAGTGCAGGTCTACAAGGGCGCGCGCTGGTTCAAGGCGCCAAGCGAACAACTCGAGGACACCGTCCTGCATGCGCTGGAGGACTCCGGCAAGATCGCTGCCGCCGGCCGGCAGGAGAGCGGCATCGCCGCGCGATACAAGCTGGCGATGGACCTGCGCAGGTTCGAGTCCGACTACGGCGGCGATGCCACGCCTAGCGCGACGATCATCGTCAATGCCAAGCTGCTCGCCAGCATCGACCAGGACGTGGTCGCCACGCGCACGTTCCGTCAAACCGTCGGCTCGGCCGGCACCGACACGCAGCAGGTCGCTGCGGCATTCGGCCAGGCATTGGGAGCCATCAGCCACGACATCGCCGGATGGGTGCTGGTCAGTGGCAATGCCCATGAAGGCAAAGGCAAGCAGTCCGCTGCTTCCCACGGCCCGTAGCAGTCACGTGCCGCGCGCGCGTGGCCGGGTGGTCCCGGCCTTTGCAGCGCACGCGGTATGCGGCATGCGCGACTGTCACCGGGTGTTGGCTGGCGGGCCTGCCCGGTCCCCCGGCACGTCCGGTGGCGACAGGGCATGCCGCGCCCGGAGCCGGAGCCATGGCTGCCGCTGCGGGGCGGCACCCCGGTGCGTCCTAGTCCGGGACGATGCGCCGAAATGTCAGATTGACCCGTGGTCCGATCGCCTTGGCCGTGCGTGGCAAGGCGTGCCGGTAATGGCGCTGGGTATCGCCCCGCATCAACAACAAGCTGCCCGCATTCAACGGCAACGCAAGCGATCGGGGGCCATCGTGGATTCCCGGGCCGGCGGTGGCACCCCTGTGCTTGAGCACGAATCTGCGCGTCGCCCCAAGGCTGACCGAGGCGATCACCGGACGCGGCCCCAGGGCCGGCTCGTTGTCGCTGTGCCAGCCCATGTAGTCGCGTCCGTCACGGTACAGGTTGGCCAGCACGCTGTTGAAGTCGATCCCCGTGGCCTCGCGCAAACGCGCACGCACCGGGAGCAGCGTCGCCGGCCACGGCCGGGGCTCGAAAGTCGTCCGGGAATAGGTATAGATCGCGCCCGGATCGCCGATCCAGCAGCTCAAGCGCGGCGAATCCACCTCGCGCCCGAACATCCGGATCCGGTGCACCTGCCATGGGATCGCGGCCTGCAGTGCCGCCAACAGCCTGGCCGCCTCCTGCACGGGTAACCAGTCCGGATCCAGGGCAATCTCGGCGTCCTGCAATGGCAATGGCTGCAACATGTCCCTTTCGTGCTCTCCACCGGGGACGCCAAGCGTAGCCCGCATTGGGCCGGGCTCAACCCGCCGCGGCCTGCGGCCATGGTTGCGTCGGATTTGCCGCCCCGCGTGCAAACCCCGAGAATCGTCGCTCCAAGACCCGGGATGCGGAGACCACGATGACCGAGACCGAACGCGATGTAATGGAGTACGACGTCGTCACCGTGGGCGCGGGCCCGGCGGGGCTGTCGTTCGCGATCCGGCTCAAGCAGCTCGATCCGGGCCTGTCGGTCTGCGTGATCGAGAAAGGCGCCACCGTCGGCGCCCATATCCTCTCCGGGGCGGTCATCGAACCCGGCCCGCTCGATGCCCTGCTGCCCGGCTGGCGCGACAATCCGCCACCGGTCTGCGTGCCTGCGGTCGAAGATGAATTCTGGCTGCTGGGAAAGACCACCAGCCGCAAGCTCCCGGTCCCCCCGGGCATGCACAACACCGGCAACTTCATCGTCAGCCTGGGCGCGTTGTGCGCCTGGCTGGCCCCGCAAGCCGAGGCGCTGGGCGTGGAAATCTATCCCGGCTTTGCCGCCTCGGCGACCCTGCATGGCGAGGATGGCGCGGTGACCGGCGTGCGCATCGGCGACATGGGTATCGCCAAGGACGGATCGCACAAGCCCGGCTACACCCAGGGCATCGACATCAAGGCCAAGGTCACCGTGCTGGCCGAGGGCGCGCGCGGCAGCCTGACCAAGCAATTGGTGAAACAGTTCCAGCTCGATGCCGACAGCGACCCGCAGGCCTACTCGATCGGCATCAAGGAGCTGTGGCAACTGCCCGAAGGCCGGGTCGTGCCCGGCAAGATCGTGCACACGCTGGGATGGCCGGCCGACAACCACACCTACGGCGGCAGCTTCCTCTACCACCTGGACAAGGACCGCGTCGCGCTGGGCTACGTCAGCGGACTGGATTACGGCGATCCGGCCTACAAACCCTGGGAGGCCTTCCAGCAATGGAAGAACCACCCCAGCGTCGCGCCGCTGCTGGAAGGCGGAAACATCCTGTCGGCAGGCGCGCGCGCCATCGTCACCGGTGGCTGGCAATCGCTGCCCAAGGTCGACATGCCCGGCGCATTGCTGATCGGCGACGGCGCCGGCCTGCTCAACGTACCCAAGATCAAGGGCACGCACCAGGCCATCCGCAGCGGCATGCTCGCCGCCGAGCACCTGGTGCAGTCCTCGCTGGCGCCGCAGGGCTTCGATGCCGTATTGCGCGCCTCCGATGCCATGGCCGAGCTCAAGCAGGTGCGCAACATCAAGCCGGGGTTCAAGCGCGGGTTGTGGTTCGGCATGTTCAACGCCGCGTGGGAAACGGTCACCCGTGGCCTGTCGCCATGGACCCTGCGCAACAAGCCCGACTGGTCGTCGCTGGACAAGCTGGGCGAGCGCGCGCAGCCCGATCGCGACTACGTCAAGCGCGAGCTGCCTCCACGCGACCGGCTGGCCGGCGTCTACTTTGCCGCCACCGAGCACGACGAAGACCAGCCCGTGCACCTGGTGGTGCACGACACCGACATCTGCGCGACCCGCTGCGTCGAGGAATACGACAACCCCTGCACCCGCTTCTGCCCGGCCAGCGTCTACGAGATGGTCGAAGACCCCGGCGCCAAACACGGCAAGCGCCTGCAGATCAACGCCGCCAACTGCGTCCACTGCAAGACCTGCGACATCAAGGATCCCTACGAGATCATCACCTGGGTGACGCCGGAGGGGGGTTCGGGGCCGAATTACCAGAATCTCTGACCCGTCGACGGCAAGCAGGTCAATTGGCGAGGTCCAGTCCCCAGGCACTGTACCGTCTCATAGGCGGACGAATGGTGTAGGCGTTGCAGTGGTCGGGGATGTCGAGAACGGAAGCCCATGGATAACGCACCAGCTCCGGGGAAACGGTGTATTTGACAAGGTCAGGAACTCCCGGTCGCTATCGTGCCCTGCGCTGCGACCCAGCATTCGATCGCATGATCGCAATGGGGATGCATGAACCACGAGGTGGTCAGGATGTGGACGCGCGATCTTCTCGGTCACCGATATCGAGGTGGGGTGGACCGCCCATCCAGCTGCCGCAGCTGGAAGCGGCGCGCGCAGTCGACTGCGTCATCGCAGCTAGGCGGAAACCAGGCTATCACCCCACCAGTGGCGTCCTGCGGCCCGATACGAACAGATGCGCGGCGTAGGCGCAGGCCCCAAACACCAAGGATGCAGCCATCATCGAGATAGCGTATCCCTCGGCCTGCTGGTGCGGCACCAGCCATGCGAAGCCCAACAACAGTGATGCGTAGACGGGCAACTGCACGATCAGCTGCAGCCACATCCGGCCACTGCCGACCAGCTTCTGCATATACACATTGGCCACGACAGTGGGCACCGTGCTCAGCACGAGCAATGCGAACGTCAGCGTGCCGGCCTGGAACTCGGGGCCATACAGCGCCAAAAGTGGACGGGACAACAGGACCAGCACAATGCTGACCGCGAGAGCGCCCAATGCGTTGAGTCCAACGAGCCGGCGCTGGAAGGAATCCCCGCCCGCCCGATCCTCGACCGCAGCGAAGCGACTGAAGACCGGCACCGCGACAGTGCCGATGGAGGCAGCCACCAGCAGCACCGGCCCCCGCCATTGCAACCCGGTATTGACCAGCGCGACACTAGAGAAGCCCGCGGACTGACGTGAGAGCAGGTAGCTGCCATACCATGTGATCCCCCCCATCAACAGGCTGACCAGCATTGATGGCAGCGAGAAGTCAACAACCATGCTCCAGAAGCGGATGGTCCCGCCGCTGGACGGGATGGCTTCGCGTCGACGATGCGACTGGACCACAAATGAGAGCATCGCCATCTTGATCCCAACGCCACCCAGGATCACTGCGACGACGCCCGTGAGCCCGAACACGATTGCCCCGGGGTAGATCAGGACCAGCGTCACGAAGGCCGCGATCAGCCTTGCCCGTGCCATTGCGGTGAAATCCTCGAAGCCCTGGACGATGCCGTCCTGAACGCCACTGATGAGGGTGACTCCGATAAAAGCCACCCCGAGGAGGACCGCCGCCGCGTAATCGGGCGACTTGAACAACGCTTGCGAGATCCAGCCTGACGCAGGTAGGCATGCCAGCACGAAGGCCAATGCGACCAATACGGCGAACCGATTGACGTGTCGGATGACCGCGCCCGCGTTGGACTTGTCCGTGACGCGGTAACGCGCGATCAAAACCGTCGCGGTGAGGCCCATCTGCAGCCCCACCACCGAAGCCACCAAGCCGATCGTGGTGAATAGCAGGCCATAGATGCCGTATTCGACGATCCCGAGAGCGCGCGCGATCAGGATCGTCTGCACGACCGCGCCGATGCGCTCGACACCGGAAATGCCGGTGACGATCACCGAATTGCGCACGAAGCGTGATCGTTGCCCTGCTTTCAGCGCACCTCGGATCGCGGCGAGCCGAAGCTTCAAGGCGCCACGCCCGCAATCATCGATGGCTCACGCATGACCGGGCAGTCGCCCTGGGCCGGGACCGGGGAGGGTATCCGGGCGCAGCCAAGCTGCGAGATCATCGATGATGCGTTCGGCGGCCCGCCCATCCCAGCGGTCCGGCCGGCGCGCCTGCCTGGTTTCGTCGCGCAGGACGGCGTCGACCCCTTGCCGGATCGCCTCTGATCGAATGCCAACCAGCACGTTGGTGCCCTGCGTTATGGTAATCGGGCGCTCCGTGTTCTGGCGCAGGGTGAGGCAAGGCATGCCCAACGCTGTGGTTTCCTCTTGCAGGCCACCAGAGTCGGTTAGCACCATCCGGGCTTCTTGAAGCAGGCCCAACATCTCGAGGTATCCCTGAGGCGGTAAGAGACGGATGCCGTGCGACTCCAGGCGCGCGCCGAAGCCGCCGGCGTCGAGACGACTGCGCGTGCGCGGGTGAAGGACGAAGATGAGCGGGATACGCGCTTGGATGTCGATCAACGTGTCGACAAGGCTCGCCAATGTTTCCAGATCGTCAACATTCGATGGTCGGTGGAGGGTACAGACGGCGTAGCTTTCGGGCGTGAAACCCAATGTGGCGGCGGCCGGCACCGCCAAGTGGCGGTTGGCCTCCAGGCTGTCGATCATCACATTGCCGGCGAAAACCACACGCTCCGGGGGCACGCCCTCGCGGGCCAGGTTTTCGGCCGCATCTGCCTCGGTGATGTAGAGGCGGTCCGAGAGGGCGTCGGTAAGGATTCGGTTGATCTCCTCCGGCATCGAGCGGTCGCCGGACCTCAACCCGGCCTCCACATGGACCACGCGGATCCCTTTCTTGGCCGCGACCAGTGCGCAGGCAATCGTCGAATTGACATCGCCGACGACCAGGATGCAATCCGGTCGCTCGGCATCCAGCACCGGCTCGAAGCGCGTCATGATCTCGGCCGTCTGGACGGCGTGTGAAGCGGAGCCGACGTCCAACGATATGTCTGGCGCAGGAATGCGCAGCTGTCGGAAAAAGCTATCGTTCATTGCAAGGTCGTAGTGCTGCCCGGTATGCACCAGCACGGTGTCGATCGAACCGCGGCGTCTGGCTGCAGCCAGGATTGGCGCGATCTTCATGAAGTTAGGTCGTGCGCCCACCACGCACATCACCTTGGGCTTGGGTTCGGTCATGGTTCTTGGCCTCGCAGGGTTCTTGGTTGGCGTGGCCTGGCGGAGTTCCCGTCCAGGCGCCACAGTAGATGGAGCAGGATCGCAGCAACGACCATGTTGGCACCCGTTCTTAATGGCCAGTCGACCAGCGAATGCAAGCCCAGCGTCGATAGCCCGATGACCGCCGCCTTGCCCAAGGCATCCAACCCGTCCGCTCGCGGCTCCGCGAGCCACGCCCGGCGCGCCATCGCGACGAAGGAGCCAACTGCGAACACGGCGACCACGACGAAGGGCCACCCTAGTTCAAACCAAAGCTCAAGCCAGTCATTGTGAGCATGGTTGACAAAGGCGTCCTCCAGACGAAGATTGGATGGGGCGGGCCGGAACGCCTGTTCGAACGCACCAAGTCCGACACCGATGGGCTGGTAACGGGCGCCGATCACCCCGACGTCGTGGAAGATCGCCCACCGACTGTCTTGCAGTACCGATAGCAAGTCGCGTCCGCCAACAACATGCCACGCAATGGCGGTACCGACCACCAGCAAGGTGATGGCGCCCCTGGCCACCCATACGGAGGCGAATCCAGGTGTGCGCCGACCGTTCGGGCCCAACCAGACAGGTACGGAGCTGGTAAGCGCCAGCATCCCCAGCACCAGGCCAGCGCGCGATCCAGTCAGGACGACGCCCAGCAGCAGGAAGGCGCTGCAGGCTGCCGCGAAGAAGCGGTGTCGCAAGTCGACATCGCCTTGCGCGAGCCACGCCGGCGCGGCCATGCACACCGGGATGCTTGCCACCAGGAACGCCGCTTGGTGATTACGGTTGGCGAACAGGCCCAGCGCGCCGGACACATTGTGGAACGCGTGCAACCGCAGGTTCGCCGCGGCGTGGCCAACCTGCGCCATGCCCAGCAGCACCGACCCCATGGCGACCAGGAGCCAAAGCAGCAGCAGCCAGCGCAAGTCATTGCATCGGAATTCCCGCAGACCGATGAGGATCGCAACCGCCGGTAGCAGAGCCATGCCTGCGCGCATCGTCCCGTCATAGTCCAGAGTGACGGCCCGCCAACTCAATGGCTGTCCGGCGGCAACCAGATCCGCCGCGATCGACCCGCGCCCGGGTAGTGAGCTCCAAATGGACGCGGGCAATGGCATCAGTTCCAACACCACGATCAGGAGCGGCACGCCGACGACCATCCATTGACCGGGCGACAAGGCCCGATCTTGCTGTCCCCACAGGATTCCCGCCGCAAGGATGGGGACCGCCCAGATCGCGGCGAGCGCGTCACCCAGGCCCCAAGGGCCGCCGCCCGTGATGAGCAACAAAGCCACGAGACCACCGAGTGCGAGCGCACGCACGCGTGATGCCGCATGGGGAAATCGCGTCGGCATCACGGCCCCACTGGGTCGTCAAGGTCGCGGGCCGAGGGCTGCTCGCGGTACAGCGAACGAAGCAGCTGCATGGTCGGACGGGAAGGCAAGTCGGAGACAGACACGCCAGCTGGATCCGCCCGATCCGCGCAAGGGGAACCCTGCACCGATGTCAAGGCGGCGGCGCGGCGCTCGCAGCCGTGCGCCCAGCGCACCCACGCGTCGCCAGCTCCCCGCATGAACTGATCCCCGGGCTGCAGCGTCATGCGAACGGCACCCGGAAACGTATGGCCACCGCGCACGACGGTCACGCCCGCGCTGCCGACCGCGACGAGGAAAGCCACTGGACGAACGCGATGGCCCGTCTGCGCTCCAACCTTGCGATCCTCGGCCGGCGCCGCGCCGGACCTGCGAGGCGATCCGATATGGATCAGGTCAATCAACAAGGTTCCTTGCGAGAGGCGTTGCAGCGGTTCTTCACCGGCGCGCTCCAAGACCAGCCATTGGTGGGCGCATCCAGCAGGGACGACGAAGGGCAACACGTCAGTGCGCCAGTCCGGGCCGCTACGCATTGGCGCTGAGCGGGCAAAAGCAGGCGTGCCCTCGGGGCCGCCCTTGCATGACAACCGCCACAGGAAGCCTGATTGCCCATCCACGGCCGACATTCTGTAGCGGTACACGAGCCGGTACGGGCCGGGCCGAAGCAGCAAGCGTTGGGATGCGAGGGGGCCAAGCCCTGGATCGCCCCGCGATTGCACCCGCAGTTGCCCGGCATGGGCATCCAATGCCGGCGCTTCGCGCACAACGACTGCGCCGGGCCGATCAGCGAGTAACCAATCGAATTCACCTTGCGGGGCACGACCGAAATCGCCATTGATCACGGCACCCGGAGCCGCCGACGCTCCGGCGCTTTCCGACCACGCCAGATAAGCGGCGTCCCACTCACCGGCCCGCAGGGCGGCGTCCACACGTGCCGCTCCCAGCGCCGGGGTCATGATGTCGGCCCGATCCGGTATCCGCTCCAGGACCTGTTCCGGCCCTCTCCTGCGGCGCGGATCGACATGGGCATACCAGGTGGCCAAGAAATCAGGCGCCCAAGCGGGCTCTTGAGACAATTGCATTGCAAGAGCGGCCGTTGCAGGCGGTGATGTGGCCAGCTGCATGAGGAGGGAGTAGACCTGTGGACGCAGGATCAGATCGATGCGCGCCAACCGGCCCAGAAAGTGGAATGCGAGCGCGTTGTCACCAGCTTCGATTGCCTCGTCGGCGAGCCAGGCCAAGGTCTCCCGGTCGCGCGGGTCGCGACGCTCCGCGATCCGGTAAAGGCGATGCATCGAGGCTTTGGGCGCATTTTCGGCGATGGCCCGGTAGGCACGCCCGTCCAGGGGCCGTCGTCTTAGCACGTCACGCGCGATAGCCAGTTCCGTGATGGCGTCGCGAGCCGTAGAGAGCCGGTGAAGCAAGGCGGAGGACTGGCCCGGGTCGATCTGCAAAGCGCGCTCGGGCGAGGCCCGCGCCAGTGCCGCCGCGATGCCGTGTACGCCGACCAACCATGCGCCCACGAGTGCGGAGCTACCCACAGCCAAGACGACTAGGCGCCGCGACAATATGCCCACGCCTTGGCGGGGCCACGGCCACTTACTTGCCGTCTGGACGCGCCGCATAGCCGTAATAGCTGTAGGCGCCGTAGTCGTCCTGCGCGCCCGACTGGCGCGGGTCGTACATCGTAATAACAGTCCCGAGCACATGTGCGTGAACCGCATCAAGGCGCTTGAGCGCACTGCGGATCGCTCCGCGCCGCGCCTTGCCAGAAGCCACCATCACGATCGTTCCCTCAGCCAGATGTGCAATTTGCGGCGCGTCGGCCAGACCCATCACGGGCGGTCCGTCGATGATGACCTGATCGTAGTCCCGCGCGCCACCCGACAGCAGCTGTTCAAGTCGCGCACCGGCCAGCAGTTCCGCGGGGTTCGGAGGGAGAGGACCTGCCGGGATCAGCCACAAGTTATCGATGCCGGTTGTCTGGATCACTTCGCCGATGCTCGTCACGCCGGCAAGGAAACTCGTAAGGCCCTGGCCGTTGGGGGATTGCGCCACAGTGTGCAGGGTCGGATTGCGCAGGTCGGCGTCGATCAGGAGCACGCGCTTGCCGAGTTCGGCGAAATTCCGGGCCAGCAACAAGGCCGTCGTGGTCTTGCCCTCCCCGGGCGACGCGCTGGTGACGAGCAGGGTCGGAGGAGCACCATCGGCAGTCGAGAACTGGAGCGAGGTCCGCAGCGACCTGTAGGCCTCCGCAAACGCGGAGCGAAGGTCGCCGGCGGCTTCCATCGGACTCGTCCCGCGCAGCTTGGGGATGATGCCCAGCACCGAGGCGCCAAACAGTCGCTCGACATCCTCCGGTCCGCGCACACGATCATCCAGATACTCGATCAGGAAGGCCATGGCGATGCCGAGGATGGAGCCGAACAGGAGCGACAGCAGCAGGTTGCGGCTCAGGCTGGGTTCGAACTTCTGCTTGGGGACTTGGGCGGTATCGACGACCGAGACGTTGTTCGTGCTCACGCCACCTGCGACTCCAACCTCCTTGTAGCGTTGCAGGAGACCGTCGTAGAGTTCCCGATTGGTATCGACTTCGCGCTTCAGGATGTTGTACTGGATGCCACGCTTCTCGATGTCCAGCGCGTCGGAACGCGCCAACTCGACCTGGGCTTCCAGCAGGTGCTCACGGCCCCTCGCCGCCTCGTACTCGGAACGGACCGAGGCGCGGATATTGCCAAGTTCTCTTTGGACCTGGCGGTCAACTTCGTCCGACTGCGCCTTGAGCTGCCGCATTGCCGGGTAATCTGGCTTGTAGATGCGCAGTTTGTCTTGATACTCGGCCTGGATCTCCGCGCGCCGCGCCTGAAGCGCGCGCACGATCGACTTGTCGAGCATCTCGGTGGGGATCCCCGACGTGCCTGTGGCTTGGACCTGTTGTAGTTTGGCCTGGGCGCTGATCCGGTCGTTCTTGGCGTCCGCCAGCGCGCGGTTGAGGTCTGACAAGCTCTCCCCGCTCAGCGCCAGTCCATCCTTGTCGGAAACCAGTTGCGCCGACTGTGCGTATGCCACCAGATCGCGTTCGGAATCCTCCAGCCGCCCCTTCAACTTTTGAAGTCGCTCCTCGAGGAACTTGGTGGCGTAGGAAGCGGCGTCGAAATGGCGCTCCAGATTGGACCGGATGTACGCTTGGGCGACGGCATTGGCGATCGTGGCGGCCAGGGTCGGATCTGTCATGTCGACGTGGATGCGCACCAGTCGGGAGTTGCGAACGGGATCCACGACCAGTGCCGGCATCAGTGCGGCCGTGGCCTGGTCAATGGCGACCTGACGGGGCGTGCCCTTGGGGTCCGGCAGGTGCAGGGCCTCCTGCGCGGCCGTATTGCGATCCAGCTGCAGCGCGGTGACCACGCGCTCGGCAATGGCGCGGCTCTTAAGCAGTTCGTACTGCGTCTGGTAGAAGTCGTCGCCGCTCCCCCCCGTTCCACCGGTGTCACCGCATCGAATTCGACCACCTTCACCGCTTCACGGTCGATCTGCAACATCGTGGTCGCGCGGTAGACCGGCGTCGTCAGCAGGGTGGCGGCGGCGGCCGCAACCACGACGACCGCGAGCACGGCCAGCACCACCCAGCGTTGACGGACGAGCAATCGCCAATAGCTGCGGAGATCGGGCCCGCCATTGGCTGAGGCTGAGGCTGCGCCTGCTAGCCCGACCTCGCCCAGGAATGCGCTTTGCCGTAGCCCGCCCCGGCCCGGCGCGGGCTGGCCGGCAGCAAGCTCCTGAGCTTCGTTGTCGTCACGAATCAATCAAACTCTCCTTACCAGTCAAAACCGCTGGAACAACGCAAATGCCGGCACCACCTCGATGAACCGGCGCAGCGCGGTCTTCGCGCCTGACTGGTCGACGACGATGATGTCACCCCCATAGACAGCAGGGTCCTTCGCTGCTCCGGCGCGGATCGCTGCGAGATCGAAGACTGCTGCCATCCGCTGATTGTCGATGGTCCTGAAGATCACGACGCCATGCAGGTTGGCCAATGAATCGACGCCCTCGGACAGAGCGATCGCCTTCATCAGCGTGATGTCGCCGGCGATCGGATAAACGCCTGGCTTGGTGACCGAGCCATCGACAGTGACGTTGAGGCGCGAAGCCTCCTTCACAAAAACTGACACCTGCGGGTCTTGCAGGTAACGACCTCCCAGCGCTGAAGCGATGGCCAATTCGAATTCCTGCACGCTGCGCCCTGCGGCCTGTACTGTGCCGCCTAGAGGAACGGACACGCTACCGTTGCGATCCACACGGACTGTCCTATCCAGTTCCGGGACGCCGAGGAACTTGATGTCCAGAAGGTCCTGCGGCCCGATGCGATAAGGTGGCTTGAGCTCGGAGCTCACTAGCTCGGGCATGTCCGGCGGCGCCAGCGAATCGGGCGACGCCACCGCGACGGCGCCTCCGCGCAAGACGCCGCCTGTCGAACAGCCGACCAGCTGGCTGGCCAAGAGCAATAAGATTAGCGCAAACCGGCCACGCCCGCGGCAAAGCAACATGACATTCACCTTCTTGATTCGATCCACGACGGCCGCAGGCGATCCCACAGTCCCATCGCGGACCGGGGTTCGGGAAGAGGGGGCAGGGATCGGGGGGCGCAATTCTCCCATATACCTAGCGGACGGGTCTCTACCAAATGTCTCGCCTCCGCGTCGCCAACACGCTTCGCCGCGGCATCAGCACCTTCGGCGAGGCGTGGTGGCCTGCGTCTCGTGTCGTGTGCATCGGTGGCCAATACGTGCACCAGGCTTTCGTCCAGCATGCGTTCAGCCCAGTATCTGGGGCGCTTGCCGAATCGACCGGTGACGCTGCCTGCCGTCACCTGCATCAGTACGCCGCTCGCAACCAGGCGCTCAAAGATTGGGTAATGGGTCTCGATCCAGGACAAGCGCTCGGGGTGCGTCACCACCGGAACGTATCCCGCCGTCATCAAGCAGAAGACCTCACCCTCGAAACGCGGCGGCGCAACGTGGTGCGGCGGCTCCAGCAGCAGGTAGCGAGACCCATTGAGCAACGGGATCCTCCCTTGCTGCAATTGAACGATCAAATCGGGTGCAAGATGTACATCGGCACCCTCGCCGAATTCGAGTGGGAGGTCTTCTTCGGCCAGTGAATGCCGGAACGCATTGATCGCAGCCAGGATCCCGCCCCGATCATTCTGGTACATCCCGGGATATATGTGGGGCGTGCAGGCGACACGTGTGATGCCGTCGGCGACCGCGATCCGCGCCATCTCGAGCGCAGTCGCCAGATCGGGCGCGCCATCGTCGATGCCGGGCAACATGTGGCAATGCAGGTCGATCATGAGCCGGCCCCCCGTCCGCATCCAGCCACGCAGGATACCGGACGCGTCGACAAAATTGATCGCTTACGGGGAAACGATCTAGGCATCCATGTCTGAAAGCTGCGGCGCCGACGAGCGTCGGGGCACTCGGCTGCGTTGCGCGAGCCCTCCCCCGGGCACCTCGGATGTGTCCCGGCGCTGCGCGCGCCGTTCGCCGGCAATGCGCCGCTCGCTCCGCGGGGACAACGCCGCGAGGTCCGCTGCCAAACGGTCGCCTTCCATCTCATCACTGGGCATACGATCCAGGCCGCAGGCGTCGGCTCGGTGAACTCTGGACGTTGCAATGGGCACTGCGGGCATGACGAGTCCCGGTCGTGGCCCACCCTTTGAACGGCGGCAGTCCGCGAATCCCAACGTACGACGCAGTCGGATGAATGCCGCTACCGCCCGCTGACGACGTCGCGTCAGCCAGAAGTAGTACAGCGTCATCGCCACGAATCCCAGCACCAAGGCCGTCTCGCGCGCGATACCTGCCATGAACAGGAGGCAAGCGCCGGTGCCCAATGCCACCGACGTAATGCCAAGCACCATGACGACTTGTGCAGGCGAGAAGCCACCGGCAAGCATGAAATGGTGCATGTGCTCGGTGTCGGCTGCAAACGGCGACCTGCCTCCGCGGATCCTGCGGACGAAGAGGACCACGGTGTCCAACAATGGCGGCGCGATCAGCCACGGAGCAATCACCGGCGACACCGGGTGTGCAGGATTCTGCGTCAACCGGAAAGCGACCCAAATGATCGTGAATCCCAAAAACATGCTGCCTGCATTGCCCATGAAGACCTGGGCGCTACGCTGCCATGGAAATCGCATGTTGAACAACAAGAAAGCCACAATGGCTCCCATCATCGGAACAAGCGCAGCGAACAGGACCATGTTGCCTGCGTAGACCGCCGCGGCTGAGAGCATCGCCAGCGCAACGAGACATAGCGTGCCCGCTAACCCGTCGACGCCATCACACATATTCACCGCGTTGATCACGCTGACTGTCGCGAAGACGGTAAATGGGACGGAAAGGACGCCCAGTTCAATGGGCACGGGCGAGAAGATCGGCCCAATGGATTCGACGCGCACGCCACCCCAGTAGATCATGATCAGAGCCGATACGATCTGTGCCACGATGCGCCAATACCATTTGATATCGCGTAGGTCGTCAAGCAAACCCACGGCCAGCAGGATTGAAGCCGCTACGGAAAACGCTTGGAAGGAAGTGGGAATATGGGGACGAAGCAATAGAACCGACCCCACGCCCAAGGCCATCGCCAAGCCGCCGACCAATGGCGTCGGCCGGGGATGGTCCTTGCGCCCACCGGGACGATCGACTAGCCCCCACGACCGGCATAGGGGCAGAAATAGCCAAAGCACCAATGCCGTGACGGCTGCCGAAAGCAGACCTGGCATCAGATCGACATCTACATGAATTGTCTGCACCGGAAGGCCCCCCTGCCAGTCCTGTCGAAGGAAAGGCCGCATTTTCAAGGGCGGCCACGTGGATAATTACGTGTGATGCGTGAAGGCGATGCATTCCGGGTGCACGCCGTTCATCCTGTAGTAGGTATGATCTCGTCTTCGCTGCCAGGAATCGTCCCGCTTGCGCGTCCCGTGAATAGGCAGTCACCGCTTCGAGGGCAGCGGTCCGCATCGTTGACAACTGGTCCGGGCCTCTCCGGAGGCTGACGATTGCCGCGGAAAGCCGCGCCGGATCTTCTGGGGGCACGTGTAGGCCAGCGCCCGTCCGTTCCACGATCTGGGAAGTTTCGCCCTTGGGAATCGCTAACACGGGGATCCCCATGCCCATCGCCTCGAACAGCTTTGACGGCACCACGGTCTCGAATACAGGGGTGTCACGCAGTGAGATGAGCGCCAAATCACAGCGCTCCAGAGACTTCGGCATGACTTGTTTGGGCTGGGAGGGCAATAACCGGACATTCGGCAGCCCGCGCTCGCGCACCATGCGCTCTACAGTCCTTCGTTCTGCACCAGCACCTGCAAACAAAAAGATGATGCCCGGATCGTCTCGCAGCAGCGTCGCCGCTTCGACGACATTCTCCAACCCATGGGCCATGCCGTGCGTGCCCAGGTAACCGACCACGAACTTGGTGTCCAACTCAAGTTCCACCACGAAGCTCGGTCCCTATGGGTGCCGGTGCATAGATGTCCAAATCGACGCCGTTCATCACGACGCGGATCTTCTCTGGATCGATGCCGCGTTCGATCAGGTCGCGGCGGAATGCATGCGTGACCGGGATG
>CAVVFI010000012.1:0-16213 GCA_963747445.1 uncultured Gammaproteobacteria bacterium | reverse complement strand
GAGTTTTGCCACAGATGTGAGTTGAGTACAAAACGGAGAGATGAATGGAGCTGACGAAAATTATATTGCTGATCTTGGTCGCGCTAATTACCTCGTGTAATGCGTCCGAATCCGAGATCGATATCAATTCAACGCCCAATCAGCCTCATGCTTCCGAGAGTGAGGTGCCAGCTAAAAATATGGAGCTGCAAGCTTATTTATCGTCCAGCACGGTCGATAATACCCAGACCAAAAATGAAAAGAAGCTGCGAGATAGTTACTTCCAATGTCTTGACTCCGCAGCCGGCGTAACTCCGCAGATGCAGGACTGCATTGATGAGGAATTTGATTTCCAAGAGAATCGCTTGAGAGATATTGATCAGAGATTGATCAACAGAGCCAACAGGCACGGACAGACTGCACTCAAGACCGCCCATGAAGAATGGGTGATCGATCGCGATAAAAGCTGCAGTTCCAATCGGCAGGAGGGGCAAGGGTCGCGTCTAGAGACCAATGCATGCGTGCTGGAGAGGACGGCGAAACGGGCGACTGAGATGGAATCGCAATTGGAACCGATCTAGGATTTTCTGAGCGATATAAAGTTGTCTAAAAATAAGGGAATATAAATATGGAGAGCCAATCGGAATGGCATCTTGGTCAGACCTCGCGCAAGTACGAAACAGGTGGGCGCGGAGCCGGTGTGGTCTCTACGGGTCGGGGTGATCACGGGGGAGTGTCTTATGGCTCATACCAGCTTTCCACAAACGCGGGGACACTGGCCGAATATTTAGATCGCTCTGTCTACAAGGATCAATTCGCAGGGATGGCGCCCAATACAGCTGCATTCAATGAGAAGTGGGTTGAGCTGGCTGGGCAGGATCCCGGATTTGCAAAGGATCAGCATGCCTTCGTCAAGGAAACGCATTATGACATTCAGCAATCCAAGCTGAAGGACTCGGGGCTGGATCTCTCGACTCGCGGCCCAGCCATCCAGGATCTTGTCTGGAGCACGTCGGTGCAATTCAGGAACCTGACGCCGCGCATCTTCATGGGTGGTTTGAACGAGAAGTTTGGCGACGACTATAAGCTCGAATCGTTGAGTGACCGGCAGATCGTCGAAGCCGTGCAGGACTACAAACTCACGCATAACAATACGTTGTTCAGCAAGTCGCCCACCTTGTGGAACGGCTTGATGAGCCGTGCCAAGAACGAGAAGGCAGACCTTGTTTACTTGGCGGAAAAAGGCGACCAGGTCATCGGACCCAGTCCCAACCAATTTGGTGCCGATGCGACGCGGGGCGAGGTCAACCCGTTGCTTCGCGCGGGCCAAGATGGTGCGGAGATCCACATTTTGCAACGATCGTTGAATTTCTTGGGATTCACTGATGTGGATGGCCGGAAGTTGCTCGAGGATGGCGACTTTGGCCACCGCACCAGGGAGGCAGTCGAGACGTTCCAGCGAGACAATGGATTATCAGTAGATGGTATTGCTGGCCCTCGGACTTTGGGTCTGATCAATCAGCGTCTGCTAGCTCGACAAGAGGATGTGGTCGCAGGGCTTGCCGAGGGTTGTGTCGATTTTACGATTGCCAATCCCAGTTATCCTGGGCATTCGCTGTACAAACAAGCTTATGAACAGATTAAAGCGCAGGGCCCACAGGCGTTCGGGCTGGCAAGCGAACACGAGGTGCGTAATGCAGCTGGCACGTTAGCGTTCGAGGCTAAGGTCAGCGGTATGCAGCGGATTGACCACGTCATCGCCAACGTGGACGCTACCGGCTTGCTGGCTGTGCAAGGTGCCTTGAGCGATCCGGCCCATCACCGCATTTACGTGGATCGCGCGCAGGCGGCGACACAGTCCGTGGAGCGCAGTAGCGAGCTTCTGCGGCAAGAGGGTGGATTTCAGGTCCGGCAACAGGCAGAGGCACAAGTCCTGTCACAACAGTCGGAACTCGTGCGCACAGCATTGATGCATTAGCTCTTCTGAGGTCCTTCTCGGCTTGCTCTCGATCGTGACTAGTGCGCGGTACATTCCCTTGGGATCGAGCATCGCTGTACCCCGGACGAGGAACACATTTTTGTCGGTTGGATTCAGGCCCGCTCCCCTCCGATTTTGATTCTATGGGCACATAACATGGAGAGTTTAGATGTCTTTCAAATGCGCTTTTGCAAGTACTGCATTGATCCTGCTGATGGGGGGATGTTCAACGATTGCAGGGAAATCCAACACTTTGACCGATGAGAGAATCAAGTCCGAATCGGCAGGTGCCCTTGGCTATGATCCAGCCCAGTTGACCATCGCAAGCCGTCGTACGGAGGGGACAAATACCTACGTCAACCTGACTGCGGTGGACGGCAAGCAATTTTCCTGCATCATCAATGGAGGGAACATCTTGACCTTCGGGATGATTAATCCACCCAGGTGCAGCAAGAAGGGTGAACCAATCAATGGAAGCGTCCTGTAGGGGCGCTTCCGGGTACAGTTTCGAACGCGGTATGGGCTTGGGGCGGCATCAAGTTGTTCGAATCCACGTTTACATGCGCGCACGCGTTGCGTCGCGACTACCAAGCTCGGGGTGGCGTGTGCGGCTGGGTTGAGTAGAGCGGTGAGCCATCTGACTGGTGTCGTCAGCGTCTAGGGGACCTGGCGCCACCGCTTGTCGTGCTTTGCTGCCTTCGTAGCGGAGGGCGGGATCTGGGCCCCCGTGGCACGATTTGACAGGAGTGTTGCACGCTATGCAGGTTGGCAGTTCAAAGGCTGACCGCAGATCCGTCGCCGCCCGCAGGATGACAGGCAACAGCGCAGCCCCTGGCTGTCGGCCAACACAATCGCATCCCGCGACGGGATTAACATCCGGCCCAACCTAACGCCCCGCCAGTAAGGCCAGCAGCGCCGCTCCCCCAAGCCACGCCAGGTCCGCTGGTCCATTGGCCAGCGTCGCCAGCGTCCAGCTGTACTCAAGGCCCTGCTTGGCCAATGCCTGCCAGGGCAGCAGTCCCATCGACTGGCCGATCTGCGCCGCGGCGATACCCCAGTTGGCCAGTACGACGCTCGCTGCCGTGGCCAACAATGCCAGCAGGGCCCGTAGCCCGCCCGGTGGCATCCTGGCCAGCCTTAACAGCAGCACCGCATCGCCGGCCGCCAACACCGCCATCCAGCTGCTCTGCTGGTTGCGAGCAAAGGCCAGCAGTACCCATGCTGCCGCGATTCCGAAGCTGCCGATTGTCACCAGAACGATCGGGAACCAGCGCGATGGCCGCTTGGGAGGTGGGGGCATGGGCTGAAACCGGACCGGCAGCATGGGGTGGCTGCACAGCATAGCGTCCATGCAGCGATTAGAATGACGGCTGGCACGGTCATCGCCTGGCGACGGCACCGTCCACACCCCTCCCGCATGCAAGCAGTGCCCATGTATTCCCGCAGCAGCGAACCCGTGCGCCTCGAGCGCGATTGCGAAGCCGTCCTGGTGCCCCAGGGTGACCGCGTCACCCTGCCCGCAGGCAGCATCGGCTACATCACCCAGGCGTTGGGCGGCAGCTATACGGTTTTCATCGAGGGCAACCTGTTCCGCATCGCCGGTGCCGATGCCGATGCCATCGGCAAGGAGCCGACCCCGCCGCTCGAGCTGGCGCCCGGGGCCAGCGACGAGGCGGTGGAGCAACTGGTCTGGAAGCAGTTGCGGACCTGTTTCGATCCCGAAATCCCGATCAACGTCGTCGACCTGGGCCTGGTGTACGAGGCCGACGTCATCCATGGCGACGATGGCCAACGCCAGGTCGAAGTCAAGATGACGCTGACTGCGCCCGGGTGTGGGATGGGTGACATCCTGGTTGACGATGTCCGCAGCAAGCTGGAGCTGATCCCGACGGTGAGCGAGGCCGATGTCGAGCTGGTCTTCGATCCGCCCTGGAACCGCAACATGATGTCCGAGGCCGCGCGCCTGGAAACCGGAATGCTCTAGCGGTTGCGGGCCCGCAGGGCGCGATCCGGGGCAAGCGCGCCATGCTTGCGCGTATTCCATCTTCAATTGCAGTGGCAGCCAGTCGCCGGGCGGTATGCGCTTGGAAGCGGCACGCGGATGCTGCGCGGGCACCCGGTCGGGACTGCGGTTGCACGTGGCTGCAGCGCGTTCTTGCGCCGTGGCTGCTTCGGATGGCCTGCGGGCGGCCGCGGGCGATGGCGTCGGCGGTGGCACTGCCGGCGCGCGGCGGAATACCAACACGATGTCCATCGGACGACCCTTGGGTTCCTCGCCAGCCCTTGGGCCCATCGGAAGAACGCCAGCCAAGCCCAGCAGCGGTCAAGCTGGAAGCGATTACAGCGAAGTTGCAAGCGGTTACATCTCCAAATTGTGACTGTAATCGCATTTATTCGTTATTTTTTGCTGCAGGTGCAGCTTGAGTTTTCACGGCGTTGTCCCGTAGCGTCATTTTGTGGCGCAAATTTTCACTTCGCCACCTCCAGGTCTGGATTCAGTCCCGCCCGGTCGATGATCGGGCAATGCCGTATCCCAGGCGTTTGTCGCTATTGCGATCCATTCCGAATACTTCGGGGGAAGTATGGACACCGGACACGTGCCAGCCATGGGCTACCGCCATGTGCGCTGGCATACGTCGGAACGGCATGCATCCAACGCGCATGACTCGCGATTCTTACCGCATTGGCAGCCGCGGTAATGGCAACCAGGAGTATCGACCGGGTCCGTCTGCCGACGGATTCGTCATCCACGTACCATTTCCGATAAGGACACCTTAATGCACTCCAGCAGTCGTGTTCGCCGCATCGCCGTCCTGACGCCCCTGGCTTTCGCCATGGCCGTCGTCTCCGCGCAAGCGGCCACCCGCGTTGACCTGCACGGGGCAAACCTCGCGCAGCTCAAGCAACAGTATTCCCAGGGCATTGCCGCCAATGGCACGCCCGCGATGGCGCACACGCGCCATGAGCAGCTCCTGCGCCTGGATCCCGAGTCGCGCCTGGTGCTGATGAATCGGCACGACAGCCACGGCGTACGCAACACGCGCTACCAGCAAACCTTCCGCGGCATCCCGGTCTGGGGTGAGCAGGTCATCGTCAGCGAGGATGACAGCGGCAACGTGCGCACCTTGTTCGGCAAAAAGATCACAGGCCTGGCCAGCGACCTGCCGGCACGTGCCTTCGCCGGGCGCGCGATCGCCCAGGCCAAGGCGCTGGGCCTGGCCAAGCAGGCGGCGTTCGGCGCCAAGCTTGCAGCCACGCAGGTGCAACGCCAGAAGGCGACGAAGATGATCTTCGTCGACGACAACGGCAGCGCACACCTGGCGTGGGTCGTGGACATGTACGCAGAGGGCGGCGGCAAGCCGACCCGTCCGCAGCTGATCATCGATGCGCGCAACGGCAAGGTGCTCAAGCATTGGGAAGGCCTGACCACGGCCAATGGCACCGGACCTGGCGGCAACCAGAAGACCGGCCAGTACGAGTGGGGCTCCGGTGGGATCTACGGTTACCTCAACGTCAGCCAGAGCGGCAGCACCTGCACGATGAACAACGCCAACGTGCGTGGCGTAAACCTCAATGGGTCGACCGGTGGCAGCACCACGGCATTCAGCTACACCTGCCCGCGCAACACCTACAAGACCGTCAATGGCGGTTATTCGCCGATCAACGATGCGTTCTATTTCGGCGGCGTCATCACCGACATGTATCCGGCGTATACCGGCTACAACGCGTTGTCCTTCCAGCTGATCATGCGCGTGCACTACAGCTCGCAGTACGAGAATGCCTTCTGGAACGGCTCCAACATGAGCTTCGGTGACGGCAAGAACACGTTCTACCCGCTGGTCAGTGCCGACGTGGCCGGCCACGAAGTCTCGCATGGCTTCACCGAGCAGCACTCCAACCTGACCTATTCGGGCCAGTCCGGCGGCATGAACGAGGCCTTCTCGGACATGGGCGGCGAGGCAACCGAGTATTACTGGAAGGGCAGCAATGACTTCCTGGTTGGTAACGAGATCTTCAAGGGCAGTGGCGCACTGCGTTACATGGCCAACCCGACCCAGGACGGGGGCTCGATCGACAACGCCGCCAACTACACCAGCGGCATGGACCCGCATTATTCCTCGGGCGTATACAACAAGTTCTTCTACAAGCTGGCCACGACCAGCGGCTGGGATACACCCAAGGCGTTCAAGGTCATGGCGCGTGCCAACGCCGAGTACTGGACGTCGAGTTCGACCTACAACTCGGGTGCGGTCGGCGCGGTCCAGGCAGCCTGTGACCTGGGCTTCAACGGCCAGGACGTGGCCAATGCGTTCTCCACGGTTGGCGTTAATGCCGGCACGGTGCCCACGAGCTGCGGCGGCACCGGTGGTGGCGGTGGTGGCGGCGGTGGCGGTGGCGGTACCCTGACCAAGGGCACGCCGGTGACCGGCTTGTCGGCCAGCACGGGCAACGACGTGGTCTACACGCTGTCGGTGCCGTCGGGTGCGACCAACCTGAGCTTTACCATGTCCGGTGGTACTGGCGATGCAGACATGTACGTGAAGGCCGGCAGCACGCCGACCGACAGCTCCTACGATTGCCGCCCGTACAAGAACGGCAATGCGGAGACGTGTTCGTTCTCGAGCCCGTCGGCAACCACCTACTACGTCCGCATCAAGGCGTACTCGTCGTTCTCGGGCGTGAGCCTGGTCGGCGACTACACCGCCGGTGGCGGCGGCGGTGGTGGTGGCGGTGGTGGCAGCAGCAGCGTCTTGTTGCCGTCCATCTCCACCGGCCAGACAAGCACCACGTACACCATGGTGGTGGCTTCGGGCCAGACCGGTGTCATCAGCATCTCCGGCGGTACCGGCGATGCGGACCTGTACGTGAAGAAGGGCAGTGCCCCGACCACGTCCAGCTATGACTGCCGTCCGTACAAGAATGGCAACAACGAGAGCTGCACCGTGACCAGTGCGGGTACGTACTACATGAACGTGCGCGCATACAGGTCGTTCTCCGGGGTCACCCTGACGGGTACCACCTCCCCGTGACCTGACGCTGCAAGGTAAATGCAACCCAGGACCCCGGCCTCGCGCCGGGGTTCTTTTTGCGGCACCGCCATGCCTGCTGGCCCGGATCCGATGCAAGCGCCAAGCGGTCATGCGCGGGTCCGGAAAGCACCTGTCGAATCAATGCGGCTGCGATGACGGGGCTACCTGCTCGCGACCAAGTCGGGTTGGGATACGCCCAAGGCATTCAAGTCATGGCGGGCGCAAATGCCCGGTGTCTGGTCATTGGCCGCCGTCGATGCCCGTTTGCTGGCTCCCGTCCTAGCCGACGGCTTCGAACCGGTTGGCAGCGACGTTCTTGCGGACTTTCCCCGGATCCCAGATGCGGCCGTTCATCGCGATGTAGACGCCGGCGGGCAGGGACTGCACCGCGCCGACGGCGGTGCCGATGTTGAACTCCGCATCCGAGCCGCGGAAACCGGCAGGGTTCAGCGCACCGGTGAGCACGATGGTCTTGCCCGGGATCGCGGCCAGCACCCTGGCGGTCTCGACCATGCTGTCCGTGCCGTGGGTGACCAGCACGTGGCGCGTGTCCTGGGCGGCGATGGTGGCGCGCAACAGCTCGCGATCGGAGGCATCGATGTGCAGCGAATCCTTGCGCAGGATCGGGATCACGTGGAAGCCGAAGGCGACCCCGAGCTGCTCAAGGATACGGCCGATCTGTGGCGCCCCGACCTGGTAATCCGACTTGTCGTCGAAGTACACCTTGTCGATGGTGCCGCCAGTGGTGACGATCAGTAATTGGTCCATGTGCCTATGGTATGCCCTGGAGCATCGTGCGTGGAGCGGCAGCGCGTGGATGCGCCGACCGCCGCGGGCGGCATGACGCGCGCCGGCGGGGTGCCTACCTGGCCAGTCCGCAACGCAATGGATCAAGCAGTGCGCCATACCGGGCGGCACGTGCGGTATCGCTGCGCAGGGGCTGCCGGACCTGCGCGGCGCTCGCCGTGCGCACGCTGCGCATGGCCAGATGGGGAGCCAGGCACGCGGGGGCGAACGGCAATCCGCAGTCGTCCAGCAGCGCCTGGATGCGGCGCTGCGGATCGTCGATGAGGTCTTCGTACCGGTGCAGGTGGATCCGCCGCGGATCCCGCTCGCGCCAGGCATCCATGGCCGCTTCGCAGCCACGCAGGTAAGTCGCGATGTCATCCAGGTCGCAGGAAAAGTGCGGGAGCTGGTAGAACTGCTGCCTGAAGCACGACCAGCCGGTTTCCAGCGGATCACGACGGACATCGATCACGGTCGCGCCCGGCAGCATCGCACGCAGGATGCCCGCGTGCTTCCAGTTTTCGGGCATCTTGTCGGTAAAGCGGGGGCGGCGTTCGCGCCAGCGCGCCGTGCGCTGCAGGTAATCGTGGCCCAGGCGCTGCCAGTCCTCCGCCGTGGCGCTGGCGATCCAGCCAGGATAGGGCTGGCGGCGGCGTATCGACTCCTGTTGGATCAATTCGCCCAGGTCGGGCAGTTCGCTGGCGCCTTCGACTTGTGGATGCGCGGCCAGGATCTGTTCGAACAGGGTCGAGCCCGAGCGCGGCAAACCGACGATGAAAATAGCCTCGGACCCCAGCGTGGCATCCAGCGGCGTCGGTAGTCGTGCCGTCGCAGCCAAGGCCGCAGCGACATACGCGTTGAAAGCCGTCGCGCTCCAGGCGGCCCGCTGGCGCAACGCCGCGTTGGCCTTGGCGAGCGTCGCGAATGCTTCCCGGTACCGGCCGCGGTCTTCCTCCAGTTTGCCCAGCGCATAACCCATCGCCAGCCGATCCTCGAAGCCCAGGTCCGGGCGCTGCAATTGCGCCGCCAGTGCGGCGCCATCGGCGTCCGTCAGGGGTCTGGTCTTGATGTTCGACAACCCGCGCCAGGCATCCCCGCATGCGGGATGCAGAGCCAGCGCGGCACGGTAGCGCTCCTCGGCGTCGTCGAACCGGCCCAGGTGTACCAGCGCATCCCCAAGCAGGACGTGGGCCGGCAACAGGTCCGGTGCCAGCGTACAGGCGCGCTGCAGTGCATCGGTGGCGGCCTGGCTTGCGCCTTGCAGCTGCAGGTTGCGGCCCAGGTTGAACCACGGCATCGGGGCGGCCGGCGACAGTGCGCAGGCCCGGCGCCAGGTGGCCAGCGCGGCGTCGCGTTCACCGCAGCCAGCCTGGGCGCTGCCAAGGTCGTTCAAGAGCACGGCGTCGTCCGGGGACGTGGCAAGCGCCTGGCGCAAGCTCGACAAGGCCAGGTCGGGACGCCCGCCGCGGGTGTGCAGGATGCCCATCAACCGCAGTGCTTCGGGGTGCCCAGGCGCACCTGCCAACACCCGCTTCAACAGCGACAGCGCATCGTTGACGGCACCATCGCGAATCGCACGTGCCGCGGCGTGCATGCGCGCGATGTCGTCGGCGGACAGCCCTGCCATGCGCGGGTCCTTGCCGGCGGGGCCCGTGCGCGTCACCACCGCGAGGCCGTCGCAGCCAGGCCGCTGGCGCGCGCGCCAGCCTGCGCAGCAAGCGTGCCAACGCCCATGCTCATGGCTGCTTGCGGCGTCCGCCGAAGCGCGCGCGCAAACCCGGGATGCTTGCCGCCAGTACGATCACGACCGCCAATCCGGCTTCGCCCAGCGCGAAAGCGCGTTCCGGCGGGCGGGTCCAGGCCACCATGACGCCGTGCGAAAACCATAGCAGGGCCAACACGCCGGCCCAGAAGCCGCTTCGAAGATTGCCCAGCAAGGTCGTGCGCAACAGCCACAGCGGCGGCAATGCGAAGACCATCAATGCCACCCACTGACGATCATGGCCAAACCAGCCTGCATACAGCACTGCCAGGGCGAGCAGCGCCAGGCCCAGGATGCGACGTGAGTTGTTCATGGCGGGCCTGCCTGGCAGCAGCTTGCGCGGCATCGGCCTGTCCATCCCCGGTGCGTTCCTCGTGGGCCCACTCATGCCAGCTTTGCTGCCAGTTGCGCGATCCTGCGGCCCAACGCGCGGGCCAATTGCGCTTCTTCGTCGCTGGGTTGCGGGTCGTCCTTGAGTCCGGCGACGTGACTGGCGCCGTATGGCGTGCCGCCGCTGCGGGTGGTGTTGAGTGCGGCTTCGGTGAAAGGGATCCCGGCGATCACGCAACCGTGGTGCAACAGCGGCACCATCATCGTCAGCAGCGTCGACTCCTGCCCGCCGTGCATGGTCGAGGTCGAGGTGAAGACGCCTGCCGGCTTGCCGACCAGCGTGCCGCTGGCCCATTGGGCGCCCAGGCCGTCGAGGAAGTGCTTCATTGGTGCAGCCATGTTGCCAAAGCGGGTCGGGCTGCCGAGCAGCAGGCCGCTGCATTCGGACAAGTCCCGATGCTCGACGTACGGCGCCCCTTCTTCGGGCACGGGAGCCGCCGTCGCGGTCGTGGTCGCGGCCACGGAGGGCACCGTGCGCAGTCGTGCGGCCATGCCATCGATCTCGCCGATGCCGCGCGCGATGTGCCGCGCCAGCTTGGCCACCGAACCGCCGCGGCTGTAATACAGCACCAGGATGTCGCTCATCGTGTCCTCCGTTGGCGACAAGCATAGGCGATGGGAAGCCACGACGTGGATTCGCGATGGTCCCATTTCGGATAACCTGCCAGGGATGCAGCCACTGGACATCCTCGACGACTGGAGCAAACGCCTGCGCGACCGCGCACGCAGGCACTCGTTCCTGCGCTTCCTCTGGCGTCGGTTCCTCGACGATCGCCTGTTCGAGGCGGCGGGTGCGCTGTCATACACCACGGTATTCGCGCTGGTGCCGCTGTCGATCGTGGTCTTCGGGGTGCTGTCGGCATTCCCCATCTACAGCGAGTGGAGCGCCAAGCTCAGCGACTACATTTTTTCCAACTTCGTGCCCAGCTCCGCACGCGCCGTGGAAGCGTTCCTGGTGTCGACGTCGGGCAACATCGGCAAGCTGACCGTCGTTGGCGTCATTGCGTTGGTGTTCTCGCTGTTGATCACGATCAGCGGCATCGAGTCGAGCTTCAACCGCATCTGGCGGGTCAAGACCTCGCGACCGAAATTCCGCAGGCTGCTCGTATACTGGACGGTGTTGACATTGGGTGCGCTGGTGTCGGCGGCGAGCCTGGCGCTGGTTACCCAGTTCTTTTCCCTGGCGCTGTTCGAAACGGCGTGGGGGCGGGCGATCGAGGCGATCGCCTTGCGGCTGGCGCCCATGGCGATCGAGCTGGCTGCGTTTGCCACCATCTTCCGCGTCGTGCCCCACCGAACGATCAAATGGCGGCATGCGCTGGCCGGTGCCTTGTTGGCAGTGGCGATGTTCGAACTGGTGAAGTGGGGTGTCGGCCTCTACATCGGTAGCTTCAACACCTATGAGAAGCTCTATGCGATCAACGATCCGAAGCTGTTCGGGGTGAGCCAGTTGAAGGCGCCCGCGATCTTCACGGCCGCGCCCGTGTTCCTGCTGTGGATCTACCTGAGCTGGGTGTCGGTCCTGCTGGGCGCGTCGTTTGCGTCATCGATCTCTGCCTTCCGCTACCAGCCCCTGTCGATGCGACTTCCGGATGGATACGAGCTGTATGGGCTGCTACGCATGCTGGGCCGCTTTGGCGAGTACCGGCAGCAGGGCAGGGGCCTTCACAGCGAGCAGATCCAGCACCTGGAGCCGATGCTGACCGACGACCTGGTGCAGCAGATGCTGGCCGAACTGGAAGCCATCGGCCTGCTGAGCCGCGCCGAGACCGGCGAATGGTTGTTGTCGCGCGACCTCGATGACATCACCATGGCCGAACTCTACGAAGCCTGTGGCCTGCGCATCCCGATCGCCGAGGCGCATTTGCCCTGTGGCGACGACGCACTGGGGGTGGCCGCCCTTGATGAACTCGACCAGTTGCGCGTGCCGCTTCGCAATTTGCTCAAGCGCCGGGTTTCCAACGTCTACCAGGCACTGTCCAAGGGACATCAATGAACACCAGCACGAGAAGCAGGACAACAGCCGGGGCCCGCGATCCTGCACCCAGGAGATCGATCGCGTGGCTCGCCATGGCGGCCGTGTTGCTGCTGGGGCTGGTGGCCTGCAAGCGCCCGTCCAGCGCCCCGCCGGCATCCCCGGCCGCTGCGCCCACCGCCGATGCGACGCCGGCCGGGCCCGTGGCCGGCAATGCGGCTGCCGTGGACGACGCAATGCCCGTCGAGCCCACTCGGCCCGCGCTGCAAGTCACGACCCTGGATGGCAAGGCCTACGACCTGTCAGCGCACCGTGGCAACTGGGTGGTGGTCAACTTCTGGGCCACCTGGTGCGGACCGTGCCTGAAGGAAATGCCGGACCTGTCCGCACTCGACGCCATGCGCGAACATATCGAAGTGATCGGCCTGGCATACGAGGACATCACGCCGGCAGAGATGCAGGGCTTCCTGAAGCAGCATCCGGTCGTCTACCCGATCGCGATCATCGATACCTACGCGCCGCCGAAGGACTTCGCCACCCCGCGTGGCCTGCCCACGACCTACCTGGTGGCGCCCGACGGCAAGGTCGCCAGGCACTTCCTGGGGCCGGTGACGGCCAGCGACATCGACGCGGCCATTACCGCGGCCGGAGGGCCGGATGCGACCACCCCGGCTGCGGGCCGGGCCAGCCGCGGTTGAGTCCGAAGCGACGATCCCGCGGCCCTGGCCGTTGCTCCTGGCCAAGCCGCTTTGATCCTGCTGCCCGAGCAGCCAGCTCGACGCGTGGTGCCCTGGACACGCTGGTCGGTGCGCATTGCCCGGCATGCTGCCGGAGTTCAGGCTGCCCCACCTAGGCTCCCTCGGACCACCCATGTCCGTCGCGTCGCGCCATCACGGCGCTTCGCCCCCACGCAGGTCCTTTTCCATGAATCGATTCAAGCATGTCCTGGTACCGCTCCTGGCGGGCTTGTTGCTTCCCCTGTCCGCCATGGCAGGCGATGGCGCCAGTCTTGGTTTCAGCACCGATGTCCGGACCAGTGGTTCCGACGTCGATCCCATGTTGGCCTCCGTGGTGGTCAGCAAGATCGGCCCCGCGTCGCCTGCACAGGCGGCAGGGCTCAAGGTGGGCGACGAGCTGCTTTCGGCCAACGACACCAAGGTGCCTGGCGCCGCGGCAGCGGACTTCATGCAGATCATGCACGGACTGCAACCAGGCGACCATCTGGTCCTGATGGTGCAGCGCAGTGGCAGCCGGACGCCCCGCAGGATCGACATCACCGCAGTGGCCAGGTAGTGATGGGCGCATGCCTGCCTGGTCGCAGCGTGCAGGCTTGCCGTACGGCTGCCGGCGGCAAACCGCGCAGGAGAGGTTGCGCGGCATGGCGATGACTGGCCAGGTCGCTGCCCGTTTCTTCGTCCGTGGCCACGTGCAAGGCGTGTGCTTTCGGGCAAGCACGCGGACGCAAGCGCATGCGCTTGCGCTGCGTGGGCATGCACGCAACCTGAGCGACGGCCGGGTCGAAGTGTTGGTGGCCGGCGACCCGGCGGCCATCGATACGCTGGCAACTTGGTTGCACCAGGGCCCGCCAATGGCGCGCGTGGACCGGGTCGAGCGTCAGCCGGCCGACGCAACAGCGGTCGGGAACGGTTTCCTGGTCGACTGACGGTGTCGTCTCGAGGTTGGCGACAAAGCTTCCTTCCCTGGTGACGGCCACCGCGCTGGCCAGGAGATGTCGGCTTCAGCCGCTCCTGTCGCTGGCCGCCCCGACCTTCCGATCGGCATCGCCGCTGTAGGTGCGTTGGACCACCTTGCGGATCGTCAGCCCCTGGCCAAGGATGGAGAACACGACCACCATGTAGGTCAGCGACAGGATCAGGTCGCGCTGCGGTCCGGCCGGCAGCGAGAGCGCCAGCGCCACGGAAATCCCGCCGCGCAGTCCACCCCACGTCAGCACCTTCCAGGAGCCATCGGGCAGCCGGAAGACACGCTTCAAGGCGCCCACCGGCAGGCCGACGGTCAGCAGGCGTGCCAGCAACGTGACCAGGATCACGCCCAGGGCCGCCAGGAACAGCTTGCCGGTAAACGCGATCACCACGATCTCCAGGCCCAGCAGCACGAACAGCACCGCATTGAGGATCTCGTCGAGCAGCTCCCAGAACAGATCGATGTTTTGGCGGGTGGTATCGGACATCGCCATCGCGCGGCCCTGGTTGCCGATGATCACCCCCGCCACGACCATCGCCAGCGGGCCGGACACGTGCAGGCTGTGTGCAAGCTCGTAGCCCCCCAGCACCGCGGCCAGGGTCAGCAGCACTTCGACCTTGTAGGCATTGATGCTGCGCAACAGCCCGAACAACACCAGGCCCAATGCCGCGCCGAGCAGCAGTCCGCCGCCCGCCTCGTGCGCCAACATCACCGCGCCCTGGCCAAATGAAGGCACCACGCCCTGCGTGGCCACGCCAAGCAGCAACGAGAACAGGACGATGCCGACGCCATCGTTGAACAACGATTCGCCCGATACCACCATCCCGACATTGCCCGGCGCACCGGCGGACTTGAGGATGCCGATCACCGCGATCGGATCGGTCGGCGAGATCAATGCCCCGAACACCAGGCAATACGTCAGCGGCAGGCCCAACCCGAACAGGGGCAGCAACCACCACACCGCCACGCCGATGATCGCCGTGGACAAGGCGGTTCCGACGACGGCCAACAGTCCGATCTGCCAGCGATACGCGCGCAGGCGACTGAGGTCGACGTGCAGGGCGCCGGCAAACAGCAGCACCGACAGCATGCCCTGCATCAACACATCGGAAAAATCGATCGATCGCAGGAATGCCGTCTCGTAGCCGTGCAACGTGCCCAGGCCCACCGCATCCAGCGCGATCAGCCCGAGCGAAAGCACCAAAGCGCCCGCCATGACCCCGATCGTCGTCGGCAATCCGAAGAACCGGTGGTTGACGTAGGCCAGCAGGGCGGTGATCACCAGGCAGGCGGCTGCGATTGCAAACATCAGGTTCCCCGGTCGTCATGCGTGAAGCGTGTGGTGACGTTATCGCAATCCAGTCATGCCAACCACGTCGTTTGCATCAAATAACGTCAACCAGGCCAGGCCAGCCAATGCATGCCATCGATGCGCTGGTGAAGGCAACGACTCCGCCCACCGGTCCTTGCGTCGCCGCCAGCGTGCATGCGATGGACTGGCTAGTCGGCGGCGTCGAAGTTCGCGATGGGTTCGAGTACACCGTAACGCTCATCTGCCGGCTTTCCGGACAACGGCGGAAATTCGATCGCTGCCGGTGCAACCCGCGTATCGGGCAAGCGGTCGAGCAGGTCGCGGATCAAGGTCAGTCGTCCGCGCTTCTGGTCGTTGAAATCGACCAGCGTCCAGGGAGCGCATGTTGTATGGGTCGCTTCGAGCATCACTTCGCGTGCGCGCGTGTAGGCGTCGTACTGCCGGCGTGCTTCCAGGTCGATGGGTGAAAGCTTCCAGCGCTTGAGCGGATCGCCTGCGCGCTCGGCGAAGCGCTCCTCCTGCTTGTCCTGGTCGCAACACAGCCAGTACTTGAACAAGAGGATGCCGTCATCGACCAGCAGCCGCTCGAAGGCAGGCGCCTGGTGCAGGAAAGCCTCGACCTGGGCTTGGCTGGCAAAGCCCATGACGTATTCCACGCCGGCGCGGTTGTACCAGCTGCGGTCGAACAGCACGATCTCGCCTGCTGCCGGCAGGTGCGCGACGTAGCGCTGGAAATACCACTGGCCGGTTTCCCGTTCGGTCGGCCTGGGCAGGGCGGCGACGCGACATTGCCGTGGATTGACATGATCGCGCACGGCATCGATGGCGCCACCCTTGCCGGCGGTATCGCGGCCTTCGAACAACACGACGACCCGCTTGCCGGTGCGCGCCAGCCAGCGGGTCATCGCAACCAGTTCCTCCTGCATGGGTTGCATTGCTGCTTGGTAGGCCTTGCGCTTGAGTTTTCCCATGGGGATTCCGTGCGATGGGTTTGTCGATGATGCAAGGGTAAGCGCTGGCATGGGCTGTGGATCGCGACTTCGACAGTCGCGGGAGCGACGCACATCGCGATGCGCGCCGCTCCAGTTTTGAGAGCCTGGTCCAGGGCCACGGCGCGATCGCGGACTCGGGCCAAGGCCACTCACGCACCAGCCATTGCCGGCGACGCCTCATTTCCTGCCGCGTTTTTGCCCCGCCATGGCGCGCGCGACTTCCAGCAGCGCGCCCTGTTGCCGGGTGTTGAGGGCGCGGTAGGCGGCGATCAGCTCGTGCTCGCCGCTGGTGCGCGCCGGGTCCA
>CAVVFI010000011.1:0-16199 GCA_963747445.1 uncultured Gammaproteobacteria bacterium | reverse complement strand
CGAAGCGACCCATACAACATGCGCTCCCTGGACGCTGGTCGATTTCAACGACCAGAAGCGCGGACGACTGACCTTGATCCGCGACCTGCTCGACCGCTTGCCTGATACGCGGGTTGCACCGGCAGCGATCGAATTTCCGCCGTTGTCCGGAAAGCCGGCAGATGAGCGTTACGGTGTACTCGAACCCATCGCGAACTTCGACGCCGCCGAATAGCCAGTCCGTGGCATGCACGCTGGCGGCGACGCAAGGACCGGTGGGCGGAGTCGTTGCCTTCACCAGCGCATCGATGGCATGCATTGGCTGGCCTGGCCTGGTTGACGTTATTTGATGCAAACGACGTGGTTGGCATGACTGGATTGCGATAACGTCACCACACGCTTCACGCATGACGACCGGGGAACCTGATGTTTGCAATCGCAGCCGCCTGCCTGGTGATCACCGCCCTGCTGGCCTACGTCAACCACCGGTTCTTCGGATTGCCGACGACGATCGGGGTCATGGCGGGCGCTTTGGTGCTTTCGCTTGGGCTGATCGCGCTGGATGCGGTGGGCCTGGGCACGTTGCACGGCTACGAGACGGCATTCCTGCGATCGATCGATTTTTCCGATGTGTTGATGCAGGGCATGCTGTCGGTGCTGCTGTTTGCCGGCGCCCTGCACGTCGACCTCAGTCGCCTGCGCGCGTATCGCTGGCAGATCGGACTGTTGGCCGTCGTCGGAACCGCCTTGTCCACGGCGATCATCGGCGTGGCGGTGTGGTGGTTGCTGCCCCTGTTCGGGTTGGGCCTGCCGCTGACGTATTGCCTGGTGTTCGGGGCATTGATCTCGCCGACCGATCCGATCGCGGTGATCGGCATCCTCAAGTCCGCCGGTGCGCCGGGCAATGTCGGGATGGTGGTATCGGGCGAATCGTTGTTCAACGATGGCGTCGGCATCGTCCTGTTCTCGTTGCTGCTTGGCGTGGCCACGCAGGGCGTGGTGCCTTCATTTGGCCAGGGCGCGGTGATGTTGGCGCACGAGGCGGGCGGCGGACTGCTGCTCGGCGCGGCATTGGGCCTGGTGTTGTTCGGGCTGTTGCGCAGCATCAATGCCTACAAGGTCGAAGTGCTGCTGACCCTGGCCGCGGTGCTGGGGGGCTACGAGCTTGCACACAGCCTGCACGTGTCCGGCCCGCTGGCGATGGTCGTGGCGGGGGTGATCATCGGCAACCAGGGCCGCGCGATGGCGATGTCCGATACCACCCGCCAAAACATCGATCTGTTCTGGGAGCTGCTCGACGAGATCCTCAATGCGGTGCTGTTCGTGCTGCTGGGCCTGGAGATCGTGGTGATCGCGTTTACCGGCAAGCTGTTCCTGGCGGCCCTGGGCGTGATCCTGGTCACGTTGCTGGCACGCCTGCTGACCGTCGGCCTGCCGGTGGGCGCCTTGAAGCGTGTCTTCCGGCTGCCCGATGGCTCCTGGAAGGTGCTGACGTGGGGTGGACTGCGCGGCGGGATTTCCGTGGCGCTGGCGCTCTCGCTGCCGGCCGGACCGCAGCGCGACCTGATCCTGTCGCTGACCTACATGGTGGTCGTGTTCTCCATCCTTGGCCAGGGGCTGACGATCCGCAAGGTGGTCCAACGCACCTACAGCGGCGATGCCGATCGGAAGGTCGGGGCGGCCAGCGACAGGAGCGGCTGAAGCCGACATCTCCTGGCCAGCGCGGTGGCCGTCACCAGGGAAGGAAGCTTTGTCGCCAACCTCGAGACGACACCGTCAGTCGACCAGGAAACCGTTCCCGATCGCTGTTGCGTCGGCCGGCTGACGCTCGACCCGGTCCACGCGCGCCATTGGCGGGCCCTGGTGCAACCAGGTTGCCAGCGTATCGATGGCCGCCGGGTCGCCGGCCACCAACACTTCGACCCGGCCGTCGCTCAGGTTGCGTGCATGCCCACGCAGCGCCAGCGCATGCGCTTGCGTCCGCGTGCTTGCCCGAAAGCACACGCCTTGCACGTGGCCACGGACGAAGAAACGGGCAGCGACCTGGCCAGTCATCGCCATGCCGCGCAACCTCTCCTGCGCGGTTTGCCGCCGGCAGCCGTACGGCAAGCCTGCACGCTGCGACCAGGCAGGCATGCGCCCATCACTACCTGGCCACTGCGGTGATGTCGATCCTGCGGGGCGTCCGGCTGCCACTGCGCTGCACCATCAGGACCAGATGGTCGCCTGGTTGCAGTCCGTGCATGATCTGCATGAAGTCCGCTGCCGCGGCGCCAGGCACCTTGGTGTCGTTGGCCGAAAGCAGCTCGTCGCCCACCTTGAGCCCTGCCGCCTGTGCAGGCGACGCGGGGCCGATCTTGCTGACCACCACGGAGGCCAACGTGGGATCGACGTCGGAACCACTGGTCCGGACATCGGTGCTGAAACCAAGACTGGCGCCATCGCCTGCCATGGCGGACAGGGGAAGCAACAAGCCCGCCAGGAGCGGTACCAGGACATGCTTGAATCGATTCATGGAAAAGGACCTGCGTGGGGGCGAAGCGCCGTGATGGCGCGACGCGACGGACATGGGTGGTCCGAGGGAGCCTAGGTGGGGCAGCCTGAACTCCGGCAGCATGCCGGGCAATGCGCACCGACCAGCGTGTCCAGGGCACCGCGCGTCGAGCTGGCTGCTCGGGCAGTAGGATCAAAGCGGCATGGCCAGGAGCAACGGCCAGGGCCGCGGGATCGTCGCTTCGGACTCAACCGCGGCTGGCCCGGCCCGCAGCCGGGGTGGTCGCATCCGGCCCCCCGGCCGCGGTAATGGCCGCGTCGATGTCGCTGGCCGTCACCGGCCCCAGGAAGTGCCTGGCGACCTTGCCGTCGGGCGCCACCAGGTAGGTCGTGGGCAGGCCACGCGGGGTGGCGAAGTCCTTCGGCGGCGCGTAGGTATCGATGATCGCGATCGGGTAGACGACCGGATGCTGTTTCAGGAAGCCCTGCATCTCTGCCGGCGTGATGTCCTCGTATGCCAGGCCGATCACTTCGATATGTTCGCGCATGGCGTCGAGTGCGGACAGGTCCGGCATTTCCTTCAGGCACGGTCCGCACCAGGTGGCCCAGAAGTTGACCACCACCCAGTTGCCACGGTGCGCTGACAGGTCGTAGGCCTTGCCATCCAGGGTCGTGACTTGCAGCGCGGGCCGAGTGGGCTCGACGGGCATTGCGTCGTCCACGGCAGCCGCATTGCCGGCCACGGGCCCGGCCGGCGTCGCATCGGCGGCGGGCGTGGCGGCCGGGGAAGCCGGCGGGGCGCCGGACGGGCGCTTGCAGGCCACCAGCCCCAGCAGCAACACGGCCGCCATGGCGAGCCACGCGATCGATCTCCTGGTTGCAGGATCGCGGGCCCCGGCTGTTGTCCTGCTTCTCGTGCTGGTGTTCATTGATGTCCCTTGGACAGTGCCTGGTAGACGTTGGAAACCCGGCGCTTGAGCAAATTGCGAAGCGGCACGCGCAACTGGTCGAGTTCATCAAGGGCGGCCACCCCCAGTGCGTCGTCGCCACAGGGCAAATGCGCCTCGGCGATCGGGATGCGCAGGCCACAGGCTTCGTAGAGTTCGGCCATGGTGATGTCATCGAGGTCGCGCGACAACAACCATTCGCCGGTCTCGGCGCGGCTCAGCAGGCCGATGGCTTCCAGTTCGGCCAGCATCTGCTGCACCAGGTCGTCGGTCAGCATCGGCTCCAGGTGCTGGATCTGCTCGCTGTGAAGGCCCCTGCCCTGCTGCCGGTACTCGCCAAAGCGGCCCAGCATGCGTAGCAGCCCATACAGCTCGTATCCATCCGGAAGTCGCATCGACAGGGGCTGGTAGCGGAAGGCAGAGATCGATGACGCAAACGACGCGCCCAGCAGGACCGACACCCAGCTCAGGTAGATCCACAGCAGGAACACGGGCGCGGCCGTGAAGATCGCGGGCGCCTTCAACTGGCTCACCCCGAACAGCTTCGGGTCGTTGATGGCATAGAGCTTCTCATAGGTGTTGAAGCTACCGATGTAGAGGCCGACACCCCACTTCACCAGTTCGAACATCGCCACTGCCAACAAGGCACCGGCCAGCGCATGCCGCCATTTGATCGTTCGGTGGGGCACGACGCGGAAGATGGTGGCAAACGCAGCCAGCTCGATCGCCATGGGCGCCAGCCGCAAGGCGATCGCCTCGATCGCCCGCCCCCACGCCGTTTCGAACAGCGCCAGGGAAAAGAACTGGGTAACCAGCGCCAGGCTCGCCGCCGACACCAGCGCACCCAATGTCAACACCGTCCAGTATACGAGCAGCCTGCGGAATTTCGGTCGCGAGGTCTTGACCCGCCAGATGCGGTTGAAGCTCGACTCGATGCCGCTGATCGTGATCAACAGCGAGAACACCAACGCAATGACGCCAACGACGGTCAGCTTGCCGATGTTGCCCGACGTCGACACCAGGAACGCTTCCACGGCGCGTGCGGAGCTGGGCACGAAGTTGGAAAAAATGTAGTCGCTGAGCTTGGCGCTCCACTCGCTGTAGATGGGGAATGCCGACAGCACCCCGAAGACCACGATCGACAGCGGCACCAGCGCGAATACCGTGGTGTATGACAGCGCACCCGCCGCCTCGAACAGGCGATCGTCGAGGAACCGACGCCAGAGGAAGCGCAGGAACGAGTGCCTGCGTGCGCGGTCGCGCAGGCGTTTGCTCCAGTCGTCGAGGATGTCCAGTGGCTGCATCCCTGGCAGGTTATCCGAAATGGGACCATCGCGAATCCACGTCGTGGCTTGCCATCGCCTATGCTTGTCGCCAACGGAGGACACGATGAGCGACATCCTGGTGCTGTATTACAGCCGCGGCGGTTCGGTGGCCAAGCTGGCGCGGCACATCGCGCGCGGCATCGGCGAGATCGATGGCATGGCCGCACGACTGCGCACGGTGCCCTCCGTGGCCGCGACCACGACCGCCACGGCGGCTCCCGTGCCCGAAGAAGGGGCGCCGTACGTCGAGCATCGGGACTTGTCCGAATGCAGCGGCCTGCTGCTCGGCAGCCCGACCCGCTTTGGCAACATGGCTGCACCAATGAAGCACTTCCTCGACGGCCTGGGCGCCCAATGGGCCAGCGGCACGCTGGTCGGCAAGCCGGCAGGCGTCTTCACCTCGACCTCGACCATGCACGGCGGGCAGGAGTCGACGCTGCTGACGATGATGGTGCCGCTGTTGCACCACGGTTGCGTGATCGCCGGGATCCCTTTCACCGAAGCCGCACTCAACACCACCCGCAGCGGCGGCACGCCATACGGCGCCAGTCACGTCGCCGGACTCAAGGACGACCCGCAACCCAGCGACGAAGAAGCGCAATTGGCCCGCGCGTTGGGCCGCAGGATCGCGCAACTGGCAGCAAAGCTGGCATGAGTGGGCCCACGAGGAACGCACCGGGGATGGACGGGCCGATGCCGCGCAAGCTGCTGCCAGGCAGGCCGGCCATGAACAACTCACGTCGCATCCTGGGCCTGGCGCTGCTCGCCCTGGCAGTGCTGTATGCAGGCTGGTTTGGCCATGATCGTCAGTGGGTGGCATTGGTGGTCTTCGCATTGCCGCCGCTGTGGCTGTTGCGCACGACCTTGCTGGGCAATCTTCGAAGCGGCTTCTGGGCCGGCGTGTTGGCCCTGCTATGGTTTTCGCACGGCGTCATGGTGGCCTGGACCCGCCCGCCGGAACGCGCTTTCGCGCTGGGCGAAGCCGGATTGGCGGTCGTGATCGTACTGGCGGCAAGCATCCCGGGTTTGCGCGCGCGCTTCGGCGGACGCCGCAAGCAGCCATGAGCATGGGCGTTGGCACGCTTGCTGCGCAGGCTGGCGCGCGCGCCAGCGGCCTGGTTGCGACGGCCTCGCGGTGGTGACGCACACGGGCCCCGCCGACAAGGACCCGCGCATGGCAGGGCTGTCCGCCGACGACATCGCGCGCATGCACGCCGCGGCACGTGCGATTCGCGATGGTGCCGTCAACGATGCGCTGTCGCTGTTGAAGCGGGTGTTGGCAGGTGCGCCTGGGCACCCCGAAGCACTGCGGTTGATGGGCATCCTGCACACCCGCGGCGGGCGTCCCGACCTGGCCTTGTCGAGCTTGCGCCAGGCGCTTGCCACGTCCCCGGACGACGCCGTGCTCTTGAACGACCTTGGCAGCGCCCAGGCTGGCTGCGGTGAACGCGACGCCGCGCTGGCCACCTGGCGCCGGGCCTGCGCACTGTCGCCGGCCGCCCCGATGCCGTGGTTCAACCTGGGCCGCAACCTGCAGCTGCAAGGCGCAAGCCAGGCCGCCACCGATGCACTGCAGCGCGCCTGTACGCTGGCACCGGACCTGTTGCCGGCCCACGTCCTGCTTGGGGATGCGCTGGTACACCTGGGCCGGTTCGACGACGCCGAGGAGCGCTACCGTGCCGCGCTGGCTCTGCATCCCGCATGCGGGGATGCCTGGCGCGGGTTGTCGAACATCAAGACCAGACCCCTGACGGACGCCGATGGCGCCGCACTGGCGGCGCAATTGCAGCGCCCGGACCTGGGTTTCGAGGATCGGCTGGCGATGGGTTATGCGCTGGGCAAACTGGAGGAAGACCGCGGCCGGTACCGGGAAGCATTCGCGACGCTCGCCAAGGCCAACGCGGCGTTGCGCCAGCGGGCCGCCTGGAGCGCGACGGCTTTCAACGCGTATGTCGCTGCGGCCTTGGCTGCGACGGCACGACTACCGACGCCGCTGGATGCCACGCTGGGGTCCGAGGCTATTTTCATCGTCGGTTTGCCGCGCTCGGGCTCGACCCTGTTCGAACAGATCCTGGCCGCGCATCCACAAGTCGAAGGCGCCAGCGAACTGCCCGACCTGGGCGAATTGATCCAGCAGGAGTCGATACGCCGCCGCCAGCCCTATCCTGGCTGGATCGCCAGCGCCACGGCGGAGGACTGGCAGCGCCTGGGCCACGATTACCTGCAGCGCACGGCGCGCTGGCGCGAACGCCGCCCCCGCTTTACCGACAAGATGCCCGAAAACTGGAAGCACGCGGGCATCCTGCGTGCGATGCTGCCGGGCGCGACCGTGATCGATGTCCGTCGTGATCCGCTGGAAACCGGCTGGTCGTGCTTCAGGCAGCAGTTCTACCAGCTCCCGCACTTTTCCTGCGACCTGGACGACATCGCGACTTACCTGCGTGGCTGCGAAGCGGCCATGGATGCCTGGCGCGAGCGGGATCCGCGGCGGATCCACCTGCACCGGTACGAAGACCTCATCGACGATCCGCAGCGCCGCATCCAGGCGCTGCTTGACGACTGCGGATTGCCGTTCGCCCCCGCGTGCCTGGCTCCCCATCTGGCCATGCGCAGCGTGCGCACGGCGAGCGCCGCGCAGGTCCGGCAGCCCTTGCGCAGCGATACCGCACGTGCCGCCCGGTATGGCGCACTGCTTGATCCATTGCGCCGCGGACTGGCCAGGTAGGCACCCCGCCGGCGTGCGTCATGCCGCCTGCGGCGGTCGGCGCATCCAAGCGCTGGCGCTCCACGCACGATGCTCCAGGGCATACCATAGGCACATGGACCAATTACTGATCGTCACCACTGGCGGCACCATCGACAAGGTGTACTTCGACGACAAGTCGGATTACCAGGTCGGGGCGCCACAGATCGGCCGTATCCTTGAGCAGCTCGGGGTCGCCTTCGGCTTCCACGTGATCCCGATCCTGCGCAAGGATTCGCTGCACATCGATGCCTCCGATCGCGAGCTGTTGCGCGCCACCATCGCCGCCCAGGACACGCGCCATGTGCTGGTCACCCACGGCACGGACAGCATGGTCGAGACCGCCAGGGTGCTGGCCGCGATCCCGGGCAAGACCATCGTGCTCACCGGTGCGCTGAACCCTGCCGGTTTCCGCGGCTCGGATGCGGAGTTCAACATCGGCACCGCCGTCGGCGCGGTGCAGTCCCTGCCCGCCGGCGTCTACATCGCGATGAACGGCCGCATCTGGGATCCGGGGAAAGTCCGCAAGAACGTCGCTGCCAACCGGTTCGAAGCCGTCGGCTAGGACGGGAGCCAGCAAACGGGCATCGACGGCGGCCAATGACCAGACACCGGGCATTTGCGCCCGCCATGACTTGAATGCCTTGGGCGCATCCCAACCCGACTTGGTCGCGAGCAGGTAGCCCCGTCATCGCAGCCGCATTGATTCGACAGGTGCTTTCCGGACCCGCGCATGACCGCTTGGCGCTTGCATCGGATCCGGGCCAGCAGGCATGGCGGTGCCGCAAAAAGAACCCCGGCGCGAGGCCGGGGTCCTGGGTTGCATTTACCTTGCAGCGTCAGGTCACGGGGAGGTGGTACCCGTCAGGGTGACCCCGGAGAACGACCTGTATGCGCGCACGTTCATGTAGTACGTACCCGCACTGGTCACGGTGCAGCTCTCGTTGTTGCCATTCTTGTACGGACGGCAGTCATAGCTGGACGTGGTCGGGGCACTGCCCTTCTTCACGTACAGGTCCGCATCGCCGGTACCGCCGGAGATGCTGATGACACCGGTCTGGCCCGAAGCCACCACCATGGTGTACGTGGTGCTTGTCTGGCCGGTGGAGATGGACGGCAACAAGACGCTGCTGCTCCCACCACCGCCACCACCACCGCCGCCGCCACCGGCGGTGTAGTCGCCGACCAGGCTCACGCCCGAGAACGACGAGTACGCCTTGATGCGGACGTAGTAGGTGGTTGCCGACGGGCTAGAGAACGAACACGTCTCCGAATTGCCGTTCTTGTACGGACGGCAATCGTACGAGCTGTCGGTCGGCGTGCTACCGGCCTTCACGTACATGTCTGCATCGCCAGTACCACCGGACATGGTAAAGCTCAGGTTGGTCGCACCCGACGGCACCGACAGCGTGTAGACCACGTCGTTGCCCGTGCTGGCCGACAAGCCGGTCACCGGCGTGCCCTTGGTCAGGGTACCGCCACCGCCACCGCCGCCGCCACCGCCACCACCGGTGCCGCCGCAGCTCGTGGGCACCGTGCCGGCATTGACGCCAACCGTGGAGAACGCATTGGCCACGTCCTGGCCGTTGAAGCCCAGGTCACAGGCTGCCTGGACCGCGCCGACCGCACCCGAGTTGTAGGTCGAACTCGACGTCCAGTACTCGGCGTTGGCACGCGCCATGACCTTGAACGCCTTGGGTGTATCCCAGCCGCTGGTCGTGGCCAGCTTGTAGAAGAACTTGTTGTATACGCCCGAGGAATAATGCGGGTCCATGCCGCTGGTGTAGTTGGCGGCGTTGTCGATCGAGCCCCCGTCCTGGGTCGGGTTGGCCATGTAACGCAGTGCGCCACTGCCCTTGAAGATCTCGTTACCAACCAGGAAGTCATTGCTGCCCTTCCAGTAATACTCGGTTGCCTCGCCGCCCATGTCCGAGAAGGCCTCGTTCATGCCGCCGGACTGGCCCGAATAGGTCAGATTGGAGTGCTGCTCGGTGAAACCGTGCGACACCTCGTGACCGGCCACGTCCGCGCTGACCAGCGGGTAGAAGGTGTTGGCACCGTCTCCGAAGCTCATGTTGGAGCCGTTCCAGAAAGCGTTCTCGTAGTTGCTGCTGTAGTGCACGCGCATGATCAGCTGGAACGACAACGCGTTGTAGCCGGTATATGCCGGATACATGTTGGTGATCACGCCGCCGAAATAGAACGCATCGTTGATCGGCGAATAACCGCCATTGACGGTCTTGTAGGTGTTGCGCGGGCAGGTGTAGCTGAATGCCGTGGTGCTGCCACCGGTCGACCCATTGAGGTTTACGCCACGCACGTTGGCGTTGTTCATCGTGCAGGTGCTGCCGCTCTGGCTGACGTTGAGGTAACCGTAGATCCCACCGGAGCCCCACTCGTACTGGCCGGTCTTCTGGTTGCCGCCAGGTCCGGTGCCATTGGCCGTGGTCAGGCCTTCCCAATGCTTGAGCACCTTGCCGTTGCGCGCATCGATGATCAGCTGCGGACGGGTCGGCTTGCCGCCGCCCTCTGCGTACATGTCCACGACCCACGCCAGGTGTGCGCTGCCGTTGTCGTCGACGAAGATCATCTTCGTCGCCTTCTGGCGTTGTACCTGCGTGGCTGCAAGCTTGGCGCCGAACGCCGCCTGCTTGGCCAGGCCCAGCGCCTTGGCCTGGGCGATCGCGCGCCCGGCGAAGGCACGTGCCGGCAGGTCGCTGGCCAGGCCTGTGATCTTTTTGCCGAACAAGGTGCGCACGTTGCCGCTGTCATCCTCGCTGACGATGACCTGCTCACCCCAGACCGGGATGCCGCGGAAGGTTTGCTGGTAGCGCGTGTTGCGTACGCCGTGGCTGTCGTGCCGATTCATCAGCACCAGGCGCGACTCGGGATCCAGGCGCAGGAGCTGCTCATGGCGCGTGTGCGCCATCGCGGGCGTGCCATTGGCGGCAATGCCCTGGGAATACTGTTGCTTGAGCTGCGCGAGGTTTGCCCCGTGCAGGTCAACGCGGGTGGCCGCTTGCGCGGAGACGACGGCCATGGCGAAAGCCAGGGGCGTCAGGACGGCGATGCGGCGAACACGACTGCTGGAGTGCATTAAGGTGTCCTTATCGGAAATGGTACGTGGATGACGAATCCGTCGGCAGACGGACCCGGTCGATACTCCTGGTTGCCATTACCGCGGCTGCCAATGCGGTAAGAATCGCGAGTCATGCGCGTTGGATGCATGCCGTTCCGACGTATGCCAGCGCACATGGCGGTAGCCCATGGCTGGCAAGTGTCCGGTGTCCATACTTCCCCCGAAGTATTCGGAATGGATCGCAATAGCGACAAACGCCTGGGATACGGCATTGCCCGATCATCGACCGGGCGGGACTGAATCCAGACCTGGAGGTGGCGAAGTGAAAAATTGCGCCACAAAATGACGCTACGGGACAACGCCGTGAAAACTCAAGCTGCACCTGCAGCAAAAAATAACGAATAAATGCGATTACAGTCACAATTTGGAGATGTAACCGCTTGCAACTTCGCTGTAATCGCTTCCAGCTTGACCGCTGCTGGGCTTGGCTGGCGTTCTTCCGATGGGCCCAAGGGCTGGCGAGGAACCCAAGGGTCGTCCGATGGACATCGTGTTGGTATTCCGCCGCGCGCCGGCAGTGCCACCGCCGACGCCATCGCCCGCGGCCGCCCGCAGGCCATCCGAAGCAGCCACGGCGCAAGAACGCGCTGCAGCCACGTGCAAGCCGCAGTCCCGACCGGGTGCCCGCGCAGCATCCGCGTGCCGCTTCCAAGCGCATACCGCCCGGCGACTGGCTGCCACTGCAATTGAAGATGGAATACGCGCAAGCATGGCGCGCTTGCCCCGGATCGCGCCCTGCGGGCCCGCAACCGCTAAAGCATCCCGGTTTCCAGGCGCGCGGCCTCGGACATCATGTTGCGGTTCCAGGGCGGATCGAAGACCAGCTCGACATCGGCCTCGCTCACCGTCGGGATCAGCTCCAGCTTGCTGCGGACATCGTCAACCAGGATGTCACCCATCCCACACCCGGGCGCAGTCAGCGTCATCTTGACTTCGACTTGGCGTTGGCCATCGTCGCCATGGATGACGTCGGCCTCGTACACCAGGCCCAGGTCGACGACGTTGATCGGGATTTCGGGATCGAAACAGGTCCGCAACTGCTTCCAGACCAGTTGCTCCACCGCCTCGTCGCTGGCCCCGGGCGCCAGCTCGAGCGGCGGGGTCGGCTCCTTGCCGATGGCATCGGCATCGGCACCGGCGATGCGGAACAGGTTGCCCTCGATGAAAACCGTATAGCTGCCGCCCAACGCCTGGGTGATGTAGCCGATGCTGCCTGCGGGCAGGGTGACGCGGTCACCCTGGGGCACCAGGACGGCTTCGCAATCGCGCTCGAGGCGCACGGGTTCGCTGCTGCGGGAATACATGGGCACTGCTTGCATGCGGGAGGGGTGTGGACGGTGCCGTCGCCAGGCGATGACCGTGCCAGCCGTCATTCTAATCGCTGCATGGACGCTATGCTGTGCAGCCACCCCATGCTGCCGGTCCGGTTTCAGCCCATGCCCCCACCTCCCAAGCGGCCATCGCGCTGGTTCCCGATCGTTCTGGTGACAATCGGCAGCTTCGGAATCGCGGCAGCATGGGTACTGCTGGCCTTTGCTCGCAACCAGCAGAGCAGCTGGATGGCGGTGTTGGCGGCCGGCGATGCGGTGCTGCTGTTAAGGCTGGCCAGGATGCCACCGGGCGGGCTACGGGCCCTGCTGGCATTGTTGGCCACGGCAGCGAGCGTCGTACTGGCCAACTGGGGTATCGCCGCGGCGCAGATCGGCCAGTCGATGGGACTGCTGCCCTGGCAGGCATTGGCCAAGCAGGGCCTTGAGTACAGCTGGACGCTGGCGACGCTGGCCAATGGACCAGCGGACCTGGCGTGGCTTGGGGGAGCGGCGCTGCTGGCCTTACTGGCGGGGCGTTAGGTTGGGCCGGATGTTAATCCCGTCGCGGGATGCGATTGTGTTGGCCGACAGCCAGGGGCTGCGCTGTTGCCTGTCATCCTGCGGGCGGCGACGGATCTGCGGTCAGCCTTTGAACTGCCAACCTGCATAGCGTGCAACACTCCTGTCAAATCGTGCCACGGGGGCCCAGATCCCGCCCTCCGCTACGAAGGCAGCAAAGCACGACAAGCGGTGGCGCCAGGTCCCCTAGACGCTGACGACACCAGTCAGATGGCTCACCGCTCTACTCAACCCAGCCGCACACGCCACCCCGAGCTTGGTAGTCGCGACGCAACGCGTGCGCGCATGTAAACGTGGATTCGAACAACTTGATGCCGCCCCAAGCCCATACCGCGTTCGAAACTGTACCCGGAAGCGCCCCTACAGGACGCTTCCATTGATTGGTTCACCCTTCTTGCTGCACCTGGGTGGATTAATCATCCCGAAGGTCAAGATGTTCCCTCCATTGATGATGCAGGAAAATTGCTTGCCGTCCACCGCAGTCAGGTTGACGTAGGTATTTGTCCCCTCCGTACGACGGCTTGCGATGGTCAACTGGGCTGGATCATAGCCAAGGGCACCTGCCGATTCGGACTTGATTCTCTCATCGGTCAAAGTGTTGGATTTCCCTGCAATCGTTGAACATCCCCCCATCAGCAGGATCAATGCAGTACTTGCAAAAGCGCATTTGAAAGACATCTAAACTCTCCATGTTATGTGCCCATAGAATCAAAATCGGAGGGGAGCGGGCCTGAATCCAACCGACAAAAATGTGTTCCTCGTCCGGGGTACAGCGATGCTCGATCCCAAGGGAATGTACCGCGCACTAGTCACGATCGAGAGCAAGCCGAGAAGGACCTCAGAAGAGCTAATGCATCAATGCTGTGCGCACGAGTTCCGACTGTTGTGACAGGACTTGTGCCTCTGCCTGCTGCCGGACCTGAGATCCACCCTCTTGCCGCAGAAGCTCGCTACTGCGCTCTACGGACTGTGTCGCCGCCTGCGCGCGATCCACGTAAATGCGGTGATGCGCCGGATCGCTCAACGCACCTTGCACAGCCAGCAAGCCGGTAGCGTCCGCGTTGGCGATGACGTGGTCGATCCGCTGCATACCGCTGACCTTAGCCTCGAACGCTAACGTGCCAGCTGCATTACGCACCTCATGTTCATTAGCTAGTCCAAATTTCTGAGGAGTCTTCTCTTTGATCTGGCGATATGCTTGCCGATACAGCGCATGCCCTAGATGACCCGAATCTGCCATCGTCGGCGCTTCCGCGTAGGTAACCTCGACCGTCACTTGTCCACGTGCCAGGCGCTGGTCGATTCGGCCCAACGTATCAGGGCCCGCGACACCATCGACCGCGAGGCCGTTGGCGCGCTGGAAGGCTTCAACAGCCTCCTTCGTATGACGGCCTAGCTCAGCGTCTTCCGCCAGCGCGCGTCCACGGGCGTCGCGAATGCCGAGCAGGTTCAAGGCATGTTGCAGACCGCGGACTTCTTCGCCTCGCTCGCCCTGATGCAGCAGTCCGTCAGCGAAATCGTCTTTTCGCAGGATTTGGGTGAGCCGTGCGGCCTGCAATTCCGACGGAGCGCTCTGCGCCTGCAATACATTGGGTAGGGTCACCACCTTCCACGCCACGGTCGGCGTTATGCCCTTGTTGATACTCGCCCTGTAGTCAACGCGCATCTGATTCAACGCAGCCCCAGACTGTGCCAGAGTGATACTCGCCCTATTGGCACCACCGTAATGGCTTCGCCCGGCGTTGTCCGGATCACCGAAACTGGCCCATTCCAAGGCTAGCCCTCTTTGTGCCGCACGAATGTCTGCACCCTTCTTGCCGACGACGTAATCGTGTACCGCGGGGCGTTTACCGACGATCAAGAACTCGGAGAATATTCTGTCTTGCAGCTCAGGTGTGAACTGCTGGCTGGGGTCTAATCCAAGAACCCTGACGGCATCGTCCATCGTGTCGGGGATGACTTGATACCTCCCCACTGCAAAGAGTTTGTCCGGATCCCGACGCCCAAGATGCTGGAGTTCTTGGACGCCGGCCAAGGTCAACTTGGAAAAATCGATGTCTTGATCTGCAACCCGAACATGGTGCTTCCCATCGGATCCAATATAGGTTCCACGGTTATAAGCATTGTAACCAGCTGCACCAGACTCTCCTTTCCTCAACAGTTCCAGTAATGAATTGCTCATGTGGAAATCCTTTTCCTATCAAGTCGATTGAATAGCCGTTCTGAAGCAACATCCCCCTAATTCTTATTCAGCAATGTCAAATATTTAGCCAAGCCTTTGCGCTACGAATTAGACACTTTCAAATCCTGATCCATTCGATGGCAAAGCCTCAATGCATCGGCTGTTCTGAAAACCACCATTCAACAACCTGCAGCCGTGAATCGTCACCCAGCACATCCCAATCTGAAATCATACCGATACTCGTTACCTCTAGCGATTCATCAACACCCGACTTGTGAAATCGCATAAGGCCGTATCCATCACCGCTATATGCACTCAACTCAGGCATTTGTTCGCATACCTGACAACTAGTCAAATCCGGATGCTCAGAGCAGAGCGCTTCGTAGTTGCCGCCTACCACGTTGGCCTTGCATTGCGGATCCACAAGGGGTGTCCAGCCGTGGGCCAGAACCTTCTGTCGGAAGTCCGCGTAGGGCATGCCCTCTCTCAAATCGTTCTTCAATAGCTGACGTACTAACGTGATGCCTTTGACGTCTGTTGGTTGCGAGGATTTTCTTTTGATGATGTGCTGAGAAGTAGGCAAATCAGCTGCCTGCGATGGTCCCACACGAACATCATCTATCTGTGGCGCCGGCCCTTGACAGCATGCAAGAATTGCAGATAGTCCAAACCCAAGCATTCGACCAACATAAAACATTTCTTCCTTACTCCATTCTTGTGAACCTACTAGCGCTAAACGATAGCGATTTACTGGTCACTTTCGTGATTCATAGAAATTCACCCTCGCACTTGTTCCACTTCTATAGTTCATTGAACTAAGACCGGAGTCGAACACCTAGAATAGTTAACAGAACATTCTCCGCCGCTACGCTGCTTTATGCACTCAGTAAGCGCAAGCTGCGTAGCCACTTCTATTGTTTCGCCGCCCTGCATGACTGCAGGACCAGCGATAGATTTACCATTAGCTGACGCCGAGACTAGCACTGCACATTGGTTCTTGTAAGAAAGGACAACCGTACAGTTCTTGGCCCCGCTCTCGGCACACTGCTTTATCGCCACCCTATTTGCCTTTCTTCGCGAAAACTCACCATTAGAAGCGCCAAAGTCACCTGACGTGTTATCTAATGCAATGGCGCCCCAAGTGAGTTTCCAATGCGGGCGCGCGGGAGGTGGTGGCGGCATATAGAATCCGCCACCGGATGGCCCGCATTGCGCACTGCCAGCAGCAACGCCTCGTGGGCATGCCGTTTGCGCCGAGACAGTTCCGGTCAAACCTATCATTACCAGTGGAATGAATAGCGTAGCTTTCATCGCGATCACCCTTAGGAAGCCAAGCCGCGTTGGCCTGGTGCTGTTTCGACTAGATTTGAGCCGCCAATTGCCTTTATTCCCGGGGTGGTCTCACTAATTCTCGGTGTCCCAAGCGCAGCCGATGGCAAGGGTGTTCCAGCCCCCGCCTGCCCTGGCGGAACCACAGCTCCCTGCCACTGGTTGAACGCGCT
>CAVVFI010000010.1:0-19638 GCA_963747445.1 uncultured Gammaproteobacteria bacterium | reverse complement strand
GCCTGGTGATGCGGCGACCGGTCGGCCCAGCCCGAGCCAACCCCGGCATATCATCCTGGGCGCAGCGAAGGACCTGCTTGTGGCCATGCCAGTGGATCACGACCAGCGCGTGGCACGGGCGCAGGACGGACTGCGCCGAACACGATAGCCATAGCGCAATCTTAGGCGTTCGATGGGTATCGCCAAACTGCATCCATCACATGGCTCCTGCCTCCGCATCGATTGCGATGCTCGGCGCGACCACCTGACGCAGGTGAAGGCGAGCCGGTGACGCAGCAACTGCGCACACCAGTGCGTACCGACCTGACCGCCCACGTTCGATCCGGTTCAACGCCTTGATAGGCGGTGGATTGACCTGGGTCAGGAGGTGCTACCCAGCCAGCGCCTAGCATGGGGACGTCGACCGACAACCAGGCTAACAGGAGATAGCTCGATGCAGGTCCGATTTCTCACCGCTGCCCTGGCGACACTGCTGGGATGCGGCAATGTGGCGCCAGCCGTCGCCCAAGACCATGCGCACCACGCGACTGCGGTGGATGTGACGACACCGGCCCTGGCGCAGCGCTGGGCCGCGGACGCGCCATTGCGCAAGGGCATGGCCGACATCCGCGGCGCGGTAAAGGCGCTTGCACACTACGAAATGGGTCACATGGGCCAGGAACAGGCGCTGGTGCAGGCGACCACGATCAATCAGTCGATTGGCTACATCGTCGCCAACTGCAACCTGGGTCCGCAGGCCGACGTAGCGCTGCACGGCATCATCGCAAGGCTCGCACGGGGCACCGCGGCGCTGAAGGCCGATCCAAAGGACATGTCCGCGATCGCCACGCTGCGCAGTGCTCTGGAGGAGTACCCGCGCTTGTTCGACGATCCGGAATGGAATACGGACTGAGCCGCGGGCAAGGATCGCCTGGCTGTTCGTTGCGATCGTTCACGCGGCGCCGTGTCGTGGCGCGCACGATGGATTGATCATGGCGGCAGCCTTCGAGCGGCCACGTCGCACCAGGGCCCTCACCTGCGGCCCAACCCATCACGTGGTTTACAGCTCAATCGCGGGCCGTGCCTGGGGTGGTGATCCCAGCGGCTTGTCGGCGTTGCGACAAGGCGTGCACGTACCAGCCCAGCAGGCAGCCCAGGGCAGCCATTGCGGCGATGTATTGCGCCGGGACCAGTGGGTGGTCACGCAGCAGCAGCGTCAGCAACACGGGCGTGGCGCCACCGCAAATCGCGTAGGCGACGTTGTACGAAAACGCCAGGCCGCTGAAGCGCACCGGTGCGGGAAACGCTGCCACGGCGATCGATGGCACCAGCGCCGTCAGCCCGACGCTGAACCCGACTACCGCATATAGCGGATACAGCCAGGCAGCGTCGTGCTGCATCGTCGTATAGAACATCCAGAAGCTGGTGCCGAGCAGCGCACTCCAGAGCATCAGCATGCGTCCGGCACCGTAACGGTCTGCCATGCTGCCAGCGACGATATTGCCCAGCATCGTGCACGCGATCGCCAAGGCATTGGCTGACAGCGCTACCTGCCGATGGACGCCGAAGGTAGGCAGCAACGTCGGCATCATCAGCAGCGTGACCACCACGGCGGCCGTCAACAACCAGGTCAGTAGCATCGATAGCACGACCGCGCCATGGTGGTCGCGCAACACCGTTTTGATCGGCAGTTCCGCGGCCAGTGCCTGGCGTTCGCGCAATTCCGCGAAGACCGGGGTTTCGTGCAGCATGCGACGCAAGTACATGGCGACCAGGCCGAATACGCCGCCGAGTACGAAGGCCAGGCGCCAACCCCAGTCCAGCAGTTGCGTGTCGCTCAGGACCGCGCCGACCCCTTCGGCCATCAGCGAGCCGAGCAGGATGCCGCCGCAAAGGCCCGCCGACAGTGCACCGCAGGCCAGGCTGCGGTGGCGAGCACCGGCGTGCTCGCTGACAAAAACCCAGGCTCCGGGCGCTTCGCCACCAATCGCGGCGCCCTGCATCATGCGCAGCAGCAACAGCAACAATGGCGCGACCATGCCAGCGGTGGCGTACGTGGGCAGCAGGCCAATCAGCAGGGTGGGAATGGACATCAGCGCGATGCTGAGCATGAACATGCGCTTGCGGCCGAGCAGGTCGCCGAAGTGGGCCATGGCGATGCCGCCCAGGGGGCGTGCCAGGTATCCGGCGGCGAAGATGCCGAAGGTCTGCACCAGCCGCAACCATCCGGGCAGGTCGGCCGGGAAGAACAGCGTGCCCATCGTCGAGGCGAAGAACACAAAGATGACGAAGTCGTAGAACTCCAGTGCACCGCCGAGCGAAGCAAGCGCCAGCGTGCGTATCTGCTCACGGGTGAGGCCGGAGGGTGCTGGCATGCGGTTGGGTGTCATATCGTTGCCAGCCTCATGGTATCGCTCAATCCTGTGCCAGACCGGCCAGTGCAGGAGGTAGCTACGCAGAACTTGCGCGCCCCAAGGAACGCGATGGGCAAGCGTGCGATGGGCGATGGGCGACGGGCGGTGGGGAGCAGGGTGTTGCACACGCCTGTCCGGTGCCTTGCGCCACGGTCCGCCCGGGACAAGGCATCGCCAAGGCGCGCGGCCTTCGAGCCCACGGACATGCCATCAGACGCACGCCCTGTCACTGCAAGCCCGTTACGACGCCAGCCGGAAGGCAATCATGCGCGTGCCCGGGTCTGCCTCGACCAGTTCGACGTCGACGCGGTCACCCAACGGCAAGGTCGCGGCATCGGTCGTGACCCTGGCTTCGACCGCCGGCTCGCGCACCATCACTACGCCCCGTGCGGGATCGCGGTCGTCGACATCGACGACCACACCCTGGAAGCGTTCGCCCACTCGCGCCTGCAGGCGGATCGCTTCGGCAAGGTCGACGATGGCGTGCTCGTAGGCGCTGGCGCGGCGCCCGGACTCACCCATCGTGGCGGGCAGGCCGGGCAGGGCTTGCAGCACCCAGTCCGGAACCGGCTGCCCTGCGCATAAAGCCACGCAGGTTTCGCCCACATAACGATCCACCAGCCGGCGCAGCGGCGCGGTGGCGTGGGCATAGGTCGAAGCCAGCGCCGAATGCAGCGGTTGCTCGGGCAGCGTGCCATCGAAGGCCGCGTAGCCCGCGCCGCGCAGCACCGACGTGCAGCTGGTCATCATCGCGATGTCGCGCGGCTTGGAAGGATCGAGGCTGCGGATGAAATCGGGATACGACATGCCCCGGGGCCAGTCGATATCCAGCGCCTTGGCGGTACGCTGCAGGCGCTTGATCGCATTGGGCCAGGGTGGCGGCAGCGTGCGCAGGAGCCCGACCCTGGCATTGACCATGAGGTGGGCCGCCGCCATGCCTGTCAGCAGAGAAATCTGTTCGTTCCAGTCCTCCAGCCGATGGCGGGCACGGAATTCCAGCCTCCAGTTGCCGGCATCGTCAAGATGGATCTCCTGTTCTGGCAGCGGCAGGCTGACGCCGCCGCGGAGTTTCTCGCGCGCGATGCGCAAGTCGCCGATCTCACGCAAGACGATCCACATCGGTTCGGCGTCGCCGGCATCGATGCGCTGCTGCAAGCGGGTGTAGTCGAACCTGGCGCGACTCTTCACCCGGGCGCGACGGACGTCCACCGCGATGCCCTCGCCGGTGGCGTCCAGGTCGATGGTCCATAGCAGCGCGGGCCGCACGCGATCGGGCAGCAGTGACGCGGCATCCTCGGACAACACCCTGGGGTGCAGCGGGATCTTGTCGTTCGCGCCGTAGAACGTCTCGCCACGGCGGTTGGCTTCCAGGTCGATGGCGTCGCCGGGTGAGACGAAGGCTGCCACGTCGGCGATGGCGTAATGGACGCGGTAGCCCTGGCCGCTGCGTTCGACGTGCATCGCCTGGTCGAGGTCCATCGCTCCGTCGGGATCGACGCTGAACAGGGGAATGTCGGTGCGGTCTTCGTCGGGTAGCCGCGGGTGGGCGGCGGCTTTGGCTGCGGCGGCTTCGACCTCGGTCGGGAAATGCGTGGGCAGGTCCAGCTCGCGTTTGATCGCGTCAATGCCAGGGGCAAGGGCGGAGGCACAGGGCGGGTCGGGTTGCAGTCGCCGGGTTGGGGACAAAGCTGTTTCCTTGTTCTGCGTGGAGGGTGGTGCGGGAAAGGTGCGGCGGGATGTTGGATTGTAGCGTTGCAGGGTGCGCGTCCTGCATCAGGGTCCCGGGTTGCCATTCCCGCGAGCCGGGGTCTTTTGGCAGGCGCATGCGTGCCCACCCGTTGACGTTGTTGTCGATTGCGCCAAGGCCACTGGATTCCTGCTTTCGCAGGAATGACGGTAGTCGTGTTGCTGCAGCTCGTGGCAATTGGTCTCGGCTGTTGTTGTTGGCTCTTGATCTTGTGCTACTTGAAGCTTGCCGAGCATCGCAGCCAAGCAGGGGGAAAAGGCACCCATGTTTGAGCGCAACGAAGTGGAGCGATTTTGGGCGCCGTACCTGCTTGGGCGACAGATCGTCTGGAGCGATGGTCTTTGTTTATTTTCTGCCCAACAGAAAGTCTGCCCAACAGAAAGTGACCCGCGCGACAGGCGGAAGCGTTTGGTCTTGATTTGGCTTTCGCCTTTTGTAGGAGCGACGTCAGTCGCGATGCGATCGTGCAAGGAGAGCATCACGCCTGACCTCGCTCCTACCAGTAGCAAGAACAAGGTCCCTGGATGAACAGACATGCGTCAGCCAAAGGCCCCCGCTTTAGCGAGAATGACGTTGGATGGAGGGTCCGCGGCTGCCAAGGATTGGGACAACGGCGACGCGCGCTATCCCTGCAACTCCCGCAACGTCACCGACGGTGGCGCATCGAGCACGCGTCGGGTCGCGAACAACCCGGCGACCAGCGCCGCCAGCATCCCGAGTCCGCCGCCGACCGCGGCCAGCGTCCAGTTGGGCTCCCAGGGCAGGTCAAACACGCGGGTGGCGACCACGCCCGACAGGATCGAAGCGGCAATGGCAGCCACCAGTCCCGACAGCAAACCGATCGCGGCGAACTCCGACGCCTGCGCCAGCCGTAACTGTCGGCGACTGCCGCCGAGCACGCGCATCACGCCGCCTTCGAGCAGGCGCTCGTCCTGGCTGGCGCTGATCGCGGCCAGCAACACCAGCACGCCCGCGGCCAGCGAGAACCAGAACACGACCTGGACCACCTTCGATACCTGGTCGGCGGTCGTGCGCACCTGCTTGAGCACCGCATCGACATCGATCACCGACAGGTTGGGGAAACGCTCGACCAGTCGTGCCGTGAACCGCGTTTCACCTTCGGGCACGTGGACCGCGGTGATATAGCTGGCTGGATATCCATCCAGCGCCCCGGGCGATGCGATGACGAAGAAGTTGGGCTTGAAGGTTTCCCATTCGACGCTGCGCAAGCTGGTGATCGGCGCCTTGAAATGCTGGCCCGCGATGTCGAAGGTGACGGTATCGCCCACCTTCCATCCCAGCGATTGCGCGAAGCGCTCCTCGACCGAGAGCTGTGGCTTTATCTTGCCCGTGGCGGCCCAGAACGTCCCGGCCACGACCTTGTTGCCATCGCCCAGGGTCGCGGTCGTGGACAGGTTGAACTCGCGTTCGGCGCGACGACGCGCGGTTGGATCGTCGCTGGCAATCGTACGGCCGCCCGCGGCCTTGCCGTTGTGCGACAGCAGCCGGCCCCGGATCATCGGGTACAGCGTCGGCACCGCCAGTCCCTGCGCGGCGATGAAGTCGGACATGGGTTCGAGCTGGTCCGGCTGCGCGTTGACGATGAAACGGTTCGGCGCGTCCTGCGCCAGCGACAACTGCCAGCGGTCCAGCAGGTCGGTGCGCACGAAGGTCAGCAGCAGCAGCGCCATCAGCCCCAGGCCCAGGGCCGACACCTGCGCGATGCTGGTGCCGGCGCGACGGCTGACATTGGCCAGGCCGTAGCGAAGGCTGCCGCGCAGGCGCGATCGCAGCCGCCGCACGAGCACGATCAACAGCCACGCCAGCAGCGCGAGCACGGCGAGCGTGGCGACGATGCCAAGCAGCATCACCCCGCCCAGCGACGCCGATCCCGCCTTCCACCACAACAGCGCCGCCAGGCCACCGAAGGCTGTCAAGGCGACCAGCCATGCGCTGGGCTCTCCGCCATCCAGGTCGCGCCGCAACACGCGCAGCGCCGACACGCGCCGCAATGCCAGTACCGGCGGTGCCCCGAAGGCAAGCAGCACGACAAGGCCGACACCCAGGCCCTGCAACGCGGGCAACCAGCCTGCCGCCGGGATCGACAACGACAAGGTGCGCGCCAGCCACTGGCCGACGGCCCACTGCAGGCCAAAGGCGATCAGTACGCCGGCCGCGCTGGCCAGCACGCCCAGCATCACGAGCTCGCCGACGTGGATGCCGACCAGCGTCCGCTGGCTGGCGCCCAGGCAACGCATCACCGCGGCGCCGGACAGGTGGCGCTCGCTGTGGCGGCGCGCGGCCATCGCCACTGCCACGGCGGCCAGGATCACCGAGACCAGGGCCGCCAGGCCCAGGAAGCGGCCGGCGCGGTCGAGGGCGGATCGGATCTCGGGGCGGGTTTCGCCCACGACTTCCAGCCGCTGTCCACGGCCCAGGGCAGGTTTGGCGGTGGCGATGAAGGTTTCAACGGCCCCCGGGTCACCGGCGACGACCAGGCGGTAGTGCAGTCGGCTGCCGACCTGCACCAGCCCGGTTGCCGGCAGGTCGGCCAGCCTGAGGAAGACCTTCGGCGCCACCTGGAAGTAATTGAAGGAGGCATCGGGCTCCTGCAACACGAGGGCCGCCAGTCGCAGGCGCGACGTGCCGACGATGACGGTGTCGCCGATCGAGGCATGCAGCGCCTGGGCGCCGGCGCGGCTCATCCACACGGTCCCCGCGGCCGGGATCCCCGCGACCTCGCGTTGGCGCCGGTCCGCGCCGGCGATCGTGTACGTTCCGCGCAGCGGGAAGTTGGCGCCAAGCGCGTGCAACTCGCCCAGGCGCAGGTTGGCCTGCGGGCCTTCGCCCACGCGCACCATGCTGTCCAGCTCGACGGTGTCGGCATGCTGGAGTGCCGGCTCGGAGGCGGCCTTGCGCACCGCGCCTTCAATGGGGCCATCGGCCCGTACGACGGCATCGCCGCCGAGCAGCCGGTTGGCCTCGATCACCAAGGCGCGTTCGGCGCGGTCGGTGATGAAGCCGACCGCGGTGACCGCGACCACCGCCAGCACCAGCGCGGCGACCAGGATGCGGACCTCGCCCGAGCCCAGGTCGCGCAGCAATTGCCGCCACGCCATGCGCACGAGCCCTGGACGGAAGGAGGCGTTGCTCATCCCGCCACCAGTCGCCCGCCATCCAGGCGCAACATGCGGCCGCAGCGCCCGGCGAGGTGCTCGTCATGGGTCACCAGCACCAGCGTGGTGCCGGCCGCGGCATTGAGGTCGAACAGCAATTCGATGATCGCCTGGCCGGTCTGTGTGTCCAGGTTGCCGGTGGGTTCGTCGGCGAACAGCAGCGATGGCCGGGTCACGAAGGCGCGCGCCAGCGCCACGCGCTGCTGCTCGCCGCCGGACAGCTGGCGCGGGTAGTGCGTGAGGCGCTCGCCCAGGCCGACCTGCTGCAGGATCGCGCGGGCCGGCGTTTCGACATCGCCATCGCCGCGCAACTCCAGCGGCAGCATCACGTTTTCCAGCGCCGTCAGCGAGGGCAGCAGCTGGAAGCTCTGGAACACGAAGCCGACCTTCTCGGCACGCACGCGCGCCCGGCCGTCCTCGTCGAGCGTCGACATCGGTGCGCCTTCCAGCACCACGCTGCCGCTGCTGGGCGCATCCAGGCCAGCCATCAGGGCCAGCAGCGTGCTCTTGCCCGAGCCGGAGGCGCCGACGATGGCGACCGCCTCGCCGCCCGCGATGGTGAAGTCGATGTCGTCGAGGATGGTCAGCTCGCCAGTGGGGAGTTGCACCCGCTTGCCGAGGCCTTTGACTTGCAGTGCGTCGGGACGCGGTCGATCGCCAGGCGTCGCGGAACCAGCATCGGATCGCGATGGCCTGTCTTGCGGCTTGCCGGGTGACGGCGTGCCTGTCGAGGGCGTGCCTGTTGACGGCAAGCTTGGAGATGGCATCGGATCATCCTTGTTCATCGCGAGTAGCGCCCTCATGGAGTGGACTGCAACGGAGTGGACCTGCAACCTGCGTTAGAGGCATTCCGGGCCGCTGGTGAAGCCCAGGCTGTCATTCCCGCGAAAGCGGGGTCTTCTGGCAGGCGGACGCCTGTCCATCCGGCGACCCCTGGTGTTGCTACGGCGACAGTAGTGCAAAGGCCACTGTATTCCCGTTTTCACGGGAACGACGATACTGGCGCAGGATGGGATCTGGCGGTGGTGCTTGGCCGGATCAACGAGCGCAGGGGGACGATCGAGCCCTGCACGACGCAGTGCACACGGAATCGAAGACAACGAGGTCGAAATACATGGCTCCACGATATGCGGCATCACGACGTTATCTTCAATGGGCCATTGGTCCTGTCCTGCTGGCCTTGCTGTTACTGGGCTGCGTCGGGATCGCAAATGCGGCCGCATCCGGGCCGGCAACAACGCGGCCGCACACCGTGCTGGTACTGGGCGACTCGCTTTCTGCCGCCCATGGCCTGGCGCCATCCCAGGGCTGGGTCGCGCTGACGGGCGATCGCATGGCAACCCGGCGTCCGGGCTGGCGCATCGTCAATGCCAGCATCAGCGGCGAGACCAGCGCGGGCGGGGCGGCGCGGGTGGTGCGCGAGGTGGTGCTCCACCGCCCGGACATCGTGGTGATCGAACTCGGCGCCAACGACGCCCTGCGGGGCTTACCCCTGCGCCAGATGCGCATCAACCTGGCGCGGATGATCGGCGCCGCGCAGGGCGTCGATGCCAGGGTGCTGTTGGTCGGCATGCGCATCCCGCCGAATTACGGTGCCGACTACACACGGGAATTCGAGCAAAGTTTCCGCGACCTGGCAAAGCGCTTCGATATCGAACTGCTGCCGTTCCTGTTGCAGCCGATCGCCACCGATCGGGATGCATTCCAGGACGACAACCTGCACCCGGTCGCCAAGGCGGAGCCCAAGTTACGGGACCATGTCTGGACAGTCCTGGGGCCGATGTTGGAGTAGGGGACGAGTGTCGATTGGCGTTGGCCTGGGCCTTCAGGAGCGACTTCAGTCGCGATGCTTTTCCCTGCACTTGATTGATCGCCACTGACGTCGCTCCTGCAAAAAGCATTGGCCCCGGGCGCAGGGAAGATATCAGCGGCGCCCGAACAACTCGCTCTGCGCCTGCACGCTGTCGGCCTCCACGAATCCGGACAGCCCGACGCCCACCAGCCGGTACCGCGTACGCGATGGCTGCCCGACGCGTTCGCGCAGGTCGCAGGCGATCCGCGCCAGGTCCTCCAGCGACTCCGGTCGCGCATCGGGCGTCAGGCTCCGGGTCAAAATGCGGAAATCGCTGGTCTTGAGCTTGAGCACGACCGTCCTTGCGATGCGCCCTTCGTGTTGTGCGGATTCGCGCTGATACGCGGCCCAGGTCTTTTCGGCGAGCCGGCGGATGTGCGGTTCAAGGTCGACCAGCAGCAGGTCGTGCTCAAACGTGTCCTCGGATGAAATCTGCACCGTCGGGCGCTCGGTCACCACCGGACGCTCGTCGATCCCGAACGACAATTCGTGCAGCCTTCGTCCCCAGCGCCCGAACCGTTGCTCCATGGACTCGACCGACAGGCTGCGCAGGTCCGATACCACCGACACGCCCAGCTCGGCGAGCTTGCCTTGCATCACCTTGCCCACGCCCGGCAGGCGGCCGACCGGCAGCGGCGCCAGGAAGGCGTCGACCTGGTGGGGCCGCACCACACAGACGCCGTCGGGCTTGTTCCAGTCCGAGGCGATCTTGGCCACGAACTTGTTGGGCGCGACCCCGGCCGAGGCGGTCAAGCTTGTTTCGTCGCGGATGGCCGCGCGGATCGCTTCGGCCGTCGCGGTGGCAGAGGGCAGCCCCGACCGGTTTGCGGTGACATCCAGGTACGCCTCGTCCAGCGACAACGGCTCGACCAGCTCGGTGTGCCGGGCGAAGATCTCGCGGATCTGCCGCGACACCGCCTTGTAGCGCGTGAAATCCGGTGGCACGAACACCGCCCGCGGGCACAAGCGCTCGGCGCGCACCGCCGGCATCGCCGAGCGCACGCCATACTTGCGCGCTTCGTACGATGCCGCACACACGACCGAGCGGTTTCCACGCCAGGCCACCACCACGGGTTTGCCGCGCAACGACGGGTCGTCGCGCTGCTCGACCGACGCGTAGAACGCGTCCATGTCGACGTGGATGATCTTGCGTGGTGTCGCGGTCACGCCGGGATTTTACGCTGCATGCGTCGCATGGCGTGGTCGCGGTCCCGTGTCGCAGCGCCGTGCCGGACAGCCTGCGCAGTCCGGGTCAGCGCCAGAACGCAATGCGCTCCCAGCCGTCGTCGGCATCCTTGTCGCCAGGGTCGACGGGTTGCGCCACGGCCAGTTCGTGGCGACCGGGCGGCAACGCGCGGATGTCGATCATCGCCAGCAGCAGCGGGCGATCGCCGCGCGGATCGGTGCCGGCATCGTAGTGAACGCCGGGCAGCGGCCTGCCATCGAGCCGCACGGCATGCAGGCGTTGCAGGCAATCCAGCAGCGCGCCCGCACGTGCGTCGCCTGCCTTCGCCACCGCCGCCGGGCAGGCGGACTGCATCGCGCGATCATCGCGTCCGGGCACGTACGGTACGGCCAGGCGCAGGTAGGGTCCGGTCGCCACCGCGTCTTGCACGTATGCTGCGGTCGCATCGTGGGTCGGATCGCGGCGGTTGCCGTAATGCGCATTGTCCAGCGTCCGGGTGGGGATGTCGTCCGCATGCGGGAACAGTGCGTAGGCGCCCAGGTATCGAGGATGGCTCTGTCCGAAAATGCCCGCCAGGACGCCCGAAGTGATCAGCATGGTCATCAGGGCGATGGCCAGCCCGACGCGACGGCGTCCGCCATGGCTGGACGCCAGCGCGATCACCGAAGCGTTTTGCGACAGGCCGATCGCTGCCAGCAATCGGAACACCCACGTCAACAGGCGATGTGCGACGCTCCCGCTGCGAAGGCGGCTGCCGAGATACCGATCGATGGCCGGGAGCAGGGCGAAGGGCAACAGCAGCCCCAACGCGCAGCGGACGAAAAGCTGCCCGGGATCGGGATCCAGGCCCAGCAGGCGTGCGCCGGCCCACGTCAAGGCAAAGAGCGCGCCGACCAATACGCTGATCAGCAGCAGCGTCGATGCCAGTTGCACGCCGATGGCGAACACCACGGTGGCCCGGTTGTCCGCGCGCTCGATCAATGCGGCCGGCGAGCCCAGGCGCTGCATGTCCAGGGCCTTCTGCACCGGCCCGGAGCGTAGCCGCTCCCAGCGGATGCCCTCCGGGAACACCGAATGCATGCCCACCAGTGCGATCCACCGTGCGCGCAGCATCAGGTGCAGCGCGAAGGTGATGGCCAGGATCACCGCCGCGCTTTCGGTGTAGACGTACATGATCCGCAACGGCTCGTGCATCGCCTCGCCAAAGCGCGGCAGCAGCTTGAACAGCAGGTCGTTGAGCCACCCTGTGAGCTGCAGCATCGCGAACACCGCCACGCCCGAGATCAGCAGCTCCACTTCCCAGGTCGGCGTGGTGTCTCGCGGAACACCGCTGTCGGGCACCACCGGCAGGGTGTCCGGATCCGTCTGCGCCGCTTCATCCGCGCCAATCGCCATGGCCGTGCTCCCGGGTGCAGTACGCAGGCTGGCAAAGCCCGGGCGTGCTTGCAAGCAGCGGGCGCCGGCAAGATCGCCCGGGCCCGCAACGGGAGGGGTGGTCGTGCCTCAGACCACGCCAGTGGCGTAATACACCCCGATCACCACGAATACCGCCAGCGTCTTGACGATGGTGATCGCGAATACGTCCTTGTAGGCCTGCCGATGGGTCAGCCCGGTCACTGCCAGCAGGGTGATCACCGCGCCATTGTGGGGCAGGCTGTCCATGCCACCCGATGCCATGGCCGCGACCCGATGGAAGACCTCCAGCGGGATGCCGGCAGCGTTGGCATTGGCGATGAAGGTGTCGGACATCGCCGCCAGCGCGATGCTCATGCCGCCAGAGGCCGATCCGGTGATGCCAGCCAAGGCGGTCACGGTGACGGCTTCGTTGACCAGCGGGTTGGGGATCGCTCCGAGCGCATTGGCGACCACCAGGAAGCCGGGCAGGGCGGCGATCACGGCGCCGAAGCCGTATTCCGAAGCGGTGTTCATCGAGGCCAGCAACGCGCCGCCGATCGCGGACCTGGTGCCGGTGGCGAACTGCGTCATCACCGGTTTCCAGGCGAACACGATTACTGTGAGGATGCCAACGAGCAGGGCACCTTCGACGGCCCAGATCGCACCGATCTTCGAGACTTCCTGGACCACGGGCGCGGCATCGCCTACCACGCTTGGGTTGAAGGTCGCACTGCTGCCGTATAGCTGTGGAATCGAGTTGGTGAATAGTTTGTTGGAGACGCCGACCAGCACCAGCGGCAGGATTGCGATGATCGGATTGACGAGATTGCCGCCGGCAAAGGGGACTGGCTCGTTCAGCAGGGTCGCCGGGTCTCCGTAACCCTCGCCGGCCTTGAGAGCGGCGCGCCGGCGCCATTCCAGGTAAGCCATGCCCAGGATGAGGATGAACACCGCGCCGATCGTGCCCAGCCACGGTGCCGCCCAGGCATCCGTACCGAAAAACGAAGTGGGGATGATGTTCTGGATCTGCGGCGTGCCCGGCAGCGCGTCCATGGTGAAGGTGAACGCACCCAGCGCGATGGTGCCGGGGATCAGGCGCTTGGGGATGTCGCTCTGGCGGAACAGCTCGGCGGCGAACGGATACACCGCGAACACCACCACGAACAGCGACACGCCGCCGTAAGTGAGCAGGGCGCAGACCAGCACGATCGACAGGATCGCGCGCTGCGCGCCGACCAGCCGGATGGTGGCCTGGACGATTGACTTGGAGAATCCAGACAGTTCGATCAGCTTGCCGAACACCGCGCCCAGCAGGAACACCGGGAAATACAGCTTCAGGAACCCGACCATCTTCTCCATGAACAGGCCGGTGAACATGGGCGCCACCAGCGAAGGGTCGGTCAGCAGCACCGCCCCCAGCGCGGCGATCGGCGCGAACAGGATCACGCTGTGCCCGCGATAGGCCACGAACATCAAGAAGCACAGTGCCGACAGCACGATCAGGAACGCCATTGACTCGATCCCCTGCCCATGACGGGCCATTTCCAGAAGGCGAGTGTCCGCATCCCGGCGCGGCGGGCCCATTGTCCAAAGGTACGATGCCGCCTTGCGCCCCAAGGACCTAGCCTGTCGATCACGACGTGGCACACGCCGCGAACACCGCATCCGCGTAGCTGTTATCCACACATCCAAGATCCATGGGGAGTAATCGATGAAGCGCAAGACACTGAGCCTGGCGATCGCCTGCACGCTGCTGTCGCCGTTGGCCTGGGGACAGGACGCCATCGAGCCTGCAGCCACTGAGCCGGCAGCAACCACACCTGAAGCCACTGACGTTGCCGCGACCGCCTCGACACAGGACTCGCCGCAGGCAGCAACCAACCAGGCCTCGTCCCTGGGGACGGTCAAGGTCACGGCGCGCAAGCGCGAAGAGACCCTGCAGGAAGTGCCGGTGGCGGTCACTGCATTCACCGCGGATGCGCTCGAGAAGCTCAACGTCAATGACATCAGCGACATCGGGTCGCAGGTTCCCAACCTGACCATCTACGCTGCACGGGGTTCCAGCAGCACGGTCACCGCCTACATCCGCGGTGTCGGCCAGTCCGATCCGTTGTGGGGCGTCGATCCGGGCGTCGGCATCTACCTGGATGACGTCTACATCGCACGGCCGCAGGGCGCTTTGCTCGACGTGTTCGATGTCGACCGTATCGAGGTCCTGCGTGGCCCGCAGGGCACCCTGTATGGCAAGAACACCATCGGTGGCGCGATCAAGTACATCTCCCGTGCGTTGTCCAAGGAGACCACGGGCTTCGTCGAGGCGACCGTTGGAAACTACAACGAACGCAACCTGAAAGCTGCCATCGGTGGATCGCTGGGTGGCGATGGCACGCTGCGTGGCCGCGTGGCGATCGCCAGCCTCAACCGCGACGGCTTCGGCGAGAACCTGATCACGGGTGAGGGCGTCAGCAACAAGCAGATCAACGCCTTCCGGCTCAACCTGGGTGCGTACTTCACCGACGACTTCGACATCCAGTTTGCCTACGACCGCACCGACGACCGTTCCGGCATACGCGGCTCGAAGATGCTGGCGCCCAACCCGTTCACACCGACGTATCCGCCGCTGGAGTCGCGTTACGACGTGCGCAACGGCATGCCAAACATCAACGACACGCTGCTGCAGGGCATCTCGGCCACCGCAAACTATCGCGCCAACGACGACTGGAGCTTCAAGTACATCGTTGCCAAGCGCGAGTCCGACACCGAGACCAACATCGACTTCGACAATACGCCGCTACCGATCGCCGACGTCAAGGGGTACTACAGCGACCAGCAGGTCAGCAACGAAGTGCAGGCCAATTACGACGCTGGCGGCCGTTCGCGTGGCGTCATGGGCGTGTACATCTTCGATGCAAGGGCAGGCGGCCAGGTGCTCAACAATTTCTTTGGCTTGCTGTTCGGCGACACCCAGGGCACCGTCTATACCAAGAGCTACGCGCTGTACGCGGACTGGACCTTCGACCTGACCGACAAGTGGCAGTTGGATGTCGGCGCGCGCTACACCGACGAGGACAAGCATGCGGTCGTGCTCAACCGGGGTTATTCGGACGGCTCGTACACGACGCCGACCGCGACCGTCGCCGACTTCGACAAGACCGTGAGCTTCAAGAATGTATCGCCCAAGGTTTCCCTCAACTACCAGGCCACGCCGGACATCATGATCTACGGGTCGGCATCGCGCGGCTTCAAGTCGGGCGGCTACAACATTCGCGCGCAGACCGTCGCGGTGCCGCGCTCGGCCGAGCCGTTCTCGGACGAGTCCGTGGACAGCTACGAGATCGGCAGCAAGATGGGCTTCCTCGACCAGAGCCTGTACTTGAACCTGGCGCTGTTCCACAACAAGTACAAGGACATCCAGCTGTCGGTATTCACTGCCTACGACAGCAATGGCGATGGCGTCGACGATGCCTTCTTCGGCGATTTCTCCAACGCCGGTGCGGGTACGGTCAATGGCGCCGAGGTCGAATACCAGTGGTTGCCCAGCGCGCACTTCGCGATCAACGGCAACCTGGCCTGGCTCGATACCAAGTACGACCAATTCATCACTTCCGGCGTCAATGTCGCCGACAGCCAGCGATTCACCAACGCCCCGAAGTTTTCGGGTGCGCTCAACCTGGAATACCGCACCGGGCTGGCCAGCGGCGGGGATTTGTCCGCGCGCGTGGGTTACAGCTACCAGAGCGAGGTTTATCCAACCACCGACCTGTCTGAAGCGATCAAGCAGGATGGCTACGGCCTGGTCAGCGCCGGCGTGATCTGGAATAGCGCGGGTGCCTGGACAGTCTCGCTGCAGGGCACCAACCTGGCCGACAAGCAATACCGCACCACCGGTTACAACATCCCGGTGCTCGGCATCCTGACCGGTTTCTACGGCGCGCCGCGACAGTACACGCTGTCAGCACGCTACAACTTCTGAATCCTGCGCAAGCAAGGCATGCAATGGCGGGGCCTTGGCCCCGCCATTTTCATGCATTCGATGCGGGGAATCGCGGGGCTAGGCCGACTCGCCATCGAGGTATCGGCTGCGCAACTCGCGCTTGAGGGTCTTGCCTGCGACATTGCGTGGGAATTCGGTCAGCACCACCACGTCGCGCAAGCGCTGGAAGCGAGCCGCTACATTGGCGTTGATCCATTGAAGCAGTGCGTGGGCGTCGATGGTTGCGCCTGGCCGCAGCATGACCGCGGCTATCGGGCATTCGCCCCATTTTGGATCGGGTACGCCGAATACCGCCGCTTCGCGCACGGCCGGGTGGTGGCAGGCCACCTCTTCGATGTCTCGCGGATAGACATTCACGCCCCCGGAGATGATCAAGTCCTTCTTCCGGTCCACCAGGTTCAGGAACCCGTGTTCGTCGATGAAGCCGAGGTCACCCGTGCGCAGCCAGCCATCGACGAGGGTATTGGCGGTGAGCTCTGGCTGCCGGTGGTAACCAGGCATGAGGATCGGTCCTCGGCCAAGGATCTCACCCGTTTCGCCGGCAGCCAGTTCCCGCCCATCTGCATCGGCGATTCGCATTTGGCTGAACGGCAGGGTCCTGCCGACCGTACCTGGATGCGCGGCAACATCGGCGTTGTCAAGAATGGTGAAGAACCCCTCGGTCAGTCCGTATAGCTCGTAGAGCGCGTGCGGCACTGCCTCCATCAGTCGGTGCTTGTGCTCGACCGGCAGGGGAGCGCCGACGGAGCACAGCATCTTCAGTGATGACAGTGCGTCTGCGCTGAAATATGGCGAATCGAGCACTGCCGCGATCTGCGAGGGCACCATCATCACGTGGGTCACTGCTTCCCGGCGAATGGTCTGGATGAAGTCGTCGGCGGAAAACCGGGCATCCAGCAGATAGCGGCATCCTTGCAGCCAACTGGGCATCATGGTTATGAAGGCGCCGTTGAATACCAGTGAGCCGGAGTGCATGACAACGCTGTCGGCAGCGATGCCGAAGTGCGCCGAGAACACCAGGCCATACATGGCGCGGATGCGGTGGGTGATGACGATTCCCTTGGGTATGCCGGTGGTGCCGCTGCTGTACATGATCTGGCAGGGATCGTCGGGCTCCACGCGCACCTCGATCGGCGGGGCATTCGCGTTGGCGAGCAGGGATTCATAGTGCAGGTACCCTTGGGCACCGGCTTCCGTCATGCACCAATTGCGCCCTGAAGGCCCGCTGCGGTCGGTGCGCGCCGCCGATACCGTCGTCTGCAACGAGGGATGCGCGACCAATGCGGCTGCACCTGAGTCCCTCAGTACCGTGGCTAGACCGCTGGCCTGCAGCATCGGGCTGACGGGGACCATCACCAGGCCGATCAGCGCGCAGGCACGGTAAAGTTCCAGCAATTCGACGCAATTGGGCAGCATCACCGCCACCCGGTCGCCTTTGCGCACCCCCAGCCCTTGCAGGGCGGCTGCACAACGTTGTACCCGCTGGTCGTGCTGGATGAAGCTGATGCGTTGGCCGGCAAACGCCACCGCGATTTCATCGGGGCGATAGGCCGCCCAGTGACCGAGCAATGAGCCGACGTTCAACATGCCTGCGTCCCTCCCGGTATGGATGCGCTGCCTTCCAGGCGCTGGGCACCATTGTGATCGCCTGGGATTCCCTGGGGATTGTCCAAACGTACAGGCGCCGATGCCGTCGGATTCGGGTAGGGTCTGGACTGCCTTGGCCCAACCCGCGGAACCAGGAAAAAGGTGCCCTGTAACCATGCCCTATCAAGATGTCTATTGGCGCAGTAGCGATGGCTTGCGCCTGCATGCACGTGACTACGCAGGTTCGATGGACAGGCAATTGCCTGTCATCTGTATCCCGGGCCTGACCAGGAATTCCCGCGATTTCGATGCGCTGGCGCAATGGCTGTCCGCCCGTGGCCGTCGTGTATTGGCGCTGGACCTGCGAGGCCGCGCTGGTTCTGAGCGTGGCAAACCCTCGCGCTACAGGCCGCCCGTGTACGCTGAGGACGTGCTCGCGTTGATGCGCGACCAGTCGATGCCGCGTGCGGTCTTCATCGGCACATCCCTGGGGGTGCTGGTGACAATGATCGTGGCGACCAAACAGCGCGGGGCAGTAGCGTCGGCGGTGCTCAACGATGCCGGTCCCGAGGTTTCGCGGCAGGCGCTGGACCGCATCGCGGCATATGCCGGCAAGCCGGTCGCGCCCATGAGTCGTGAATCCGCCGCTGCCTATGTCCAGCGCATCGGGCAGGCAGTCTATCCGCGGTATGGCCAGGCCGATTGGGAAGCCAGCGTGGACCGGATGTTCCGCCAGGACGACGACGGCTTGTGGGTCCTGGACTACGACCCGGCAATCGTGCGCTCGGCAAATCCGTGGATGCTTCGCCTGCTGCGGCCATTGCTTTGGCGCGCCTATCGCACGTTGGCCAGGGGCGCGCCTACATTGCTGCTGCGTGGGGAATCCTCGGACATCCTGACGCGCGACCTCGCCATGCGCATGGCTGCGGTGTCACCCAACGTGCAGTTGACCGAGGTGCCAGGTGTCGGGCACGCGCCAAGCCTTTCCGAAGTGCAGTCGCGCGATGCCATCGGTGCTTTCCTGGAGCGCGTGGATTGACCGCGTCCAGTAGCGGCCCGGACAGGGATGGCAAAACCCTGGCGGGACTGCGGCGTTGGTGCGCCGAAGAACGTTGGAGTGCAGACTGGATCGATGTTGGCCAGGAGCGCATCGATGCATTCGCGCAAGCGACAGGCGACACCTATTGGTTGCACACCGATCCGCAGCGTGCACTGCGGGAAACGGCGTTTGGGGGCACGATTGCCCATGGCTTCCTGCTGTTGTCGTTGACGGTGGGCGACGACGTCGCAGGGATCACGGGCCTGCCGGGCATCTTGCAGGTACTCAATTACGGGCTGGACAAGGTCAGGTTTCTTGCCCCCGTCAAGAGCGGCACCCGTGTGCGCGTGCACTCGCGGGTGGAATCGCTGACTGAAAAGGCACCGGGCCGCTGGCTGTTGCGCCAGGTGAAGAGCTTGCACGTGGAGGGGCAACCGGGGCCGGCAATGGTGGTTGAACAACTGGTGCTTATCCTGTTGCGGTAGCCATGCAGTAGTCTTGGCCGGGAACCGTCATTAGACTTCGTCCATGCTGACGCCGCTCACCGTCATCCTTGCCAGCCTGGCTTGGGCCGCGACGCTATTCGGCGTGGCGCTCTGGGGCGAACGCAATGCAGTGCGCCTCGGGCGCGTGTGGCCGCTGATCTACTCGCTGTCATTGGCCGTGCATTGCACGGCGTGGACCTTTTACGGCGCCGTTGCGCAAGCGGCGCGCTGGCAGTTCCCGATTCCACCGACCTATCTTGGCATTGGGTTGCTGCTGATTTTCGGCATCGGCTTCCTTCGCCGCCTCGGGCACCTGACCCGCGAGCACAAGAGTGCTTCGATCGCAGACCTGGTGACTTCACGGTTTGGCAAGGACCGTCGCCTGGGCATTGCCATCACCGGCGTCGCGCTGCTCGGCATGTTGCCCTATATCGCCCTGCAGCTGCAGGCGGTTGCGGAGAGTTTCACCCTGCTGGTCAGTGGCGATACGAATCGGCAACCGGCGTTGCTGGATGCGTCATTGTGGGTCGCGTTGGTGATGGCGGCGTTCACGATGCTGTTCGGCACCCGGCGTGCATCGGCGATCGAACACAACCGCGGCATCATGCTCGCGCTGGGTTTCGAGTCGTTGTTGAAATTGACGGCATTGCTTGCAGTCGGTGCGTTCGCCGTATGGGGCGTGCACGATGGTTTCGCCGACCTGGCCGGGCGTGCGGCTAGATTGCCGAAGGGGAGTTTCGACGGAAGTTTCGTCACCTTGATCGGGTTGGGCGTGCTGGCCATC
>CAVVFI010000009.1:0-85378 GCA_963747445.1 uncultured Gammaproteobacteria bacterium | reverse complement strand
ATACGGGGTGAAGTTGCCAAGCACTCCCTGGAAGAACATCGCTGCCATAGGCGGGGTGCTGACGATCAACATTGTCAGGATCAATCCAAGACCGCCTTGTTGCATGGACATCGATGTCAAGCCCTCCTGGCCACCACCGGGCGTGATCCAGCTGCTTACCCAGAATGCCATGCCTACTGCGATCACCATATCCATTGCCAAGGTAATCATGACGCTCAACAGCGCCAGTGAGAACAGCGTCCCGATTCCGTAGAAGAGCCATTTGTTGAACAGTTGTTTGGTTGGCTCGAACAGTAGGCACAGAATGAAGATCGGCCCCAGCCCAAGGATCATCGCCAGGGCGATCTTGTTCAGCAAGAGCATGGTGCCCGCCATAATTGCGGGACCACCCAGGCCGACGCCCGCAAACCACATCGCGCGCTCCTTGCGTTCGTTGGTCAGAACGTTGTCTTCCGCCTCGAGCGAGTCGATGACTTCCAACGCGACCTGCATGATCCCAAGGGTCTTGTCGATATCCTCGTACGTCCCGGCGCCGCCCTCGTCACCGGTCATTACTGAATTGATGACTTTGGGCAAGCCATCTCCCAGCATCGAGTACAAAGAACCCGCCCCGGCTGCCGCGCCCGTCGCAACGCCAACGATCAATATCGCCTTGAGTGAGTTGACGACCAGCGCCATCATCGGTTCGCGCGATTGGCCTGTCGCGATGCGGTAGCCCTGGATCATGATCCACAGTGTCATCAGCACCAGCGCGACTGCACCCACCAAGGCAGCCACTCTACCGAGAAGATGATCGGCGTACTCCTGAATCTCGTCGTTGAGGAAATTGTTGATCTCGTGGAAAAAGACCATGTTGGGCAGGCCGGAGTGGGCTTGCGCCCAATCAAGCAGTCCGCCTGCCGTACTGATCACGATGTCCATTGGCTATCCATGCGCTCAGACAATTCCTTCTGCTGCGGGTAACAGGCGATTGATGCTCAGCGGTCGCGCATGCGTGCAGCTTTCAAGGCAAGTTTGAGAGCAACGCCCTGCGTTGCGTCTCCAAGAAGACTGCTCTCGCCGTTGAGCGCACGATTAGCTGCCAGAACCTGCTTGTCCTTCAAATTCTCGATTGAAGCGTCGTATGCTGTCAGCAGGGTTTGAGAGTTCTGCATGTCGTTCTGGAGCTGGCTCTGAAGCGCCAGGATTCGATTGCTATTGGACTCGAGCTTTCCCTGCTCGTCCTGTCCGATACTGTCTCGTTCGGCCATCGCTTCCTTCAGTTCCTTGTCGCGATCCTTGACGCCCTCCAGCGTCTTGACCATGGCATTGTATCGACCGTTTTCCATCTGGACGATTGCGACGCAATTGTTGTATTGCTCTGGAGCAGCAGACTTGTCGGCATGCGCCTGCGCGCAGCGTTTGTCAACGCCTTCGTTGATGTCGCGCTCCTTGAACGTTTCCCTGTAGCCAGGCTTGCCCTTATAGGAAATTCCATTGACCTGCGCCTGTTCGTATTGCTTCACCAGAGTTTTGTATTGATTTAGCTGTTGCTCATAGTCACTGATCATTTGCTCATACTGAGCAATCCAGCCGAACGTAGTCTTTACGGTATGCGGAATATCAACGACGGCGGCTTGGGCGAAAGCTTGGCCAGATATCGAAACGACTGCAAATACAACGGTACTAATCAGTCCCAGCCTGAAACGAAGACTGGTGGATCTATTGGTAGACGTCATTGTCTTTCCGACTCCTTGTGGATTGGATGGCTTGTCGAGAACTTCTATTGCTTCGCGATTGACCCATCGTGGCAATAGGCTGGTCGCTGACCGTAGTGAGGTGAAGTCCTTGGAAAACTGCTGTTCTGGCTAAGCGTGTTCGCGGGCCAGGACTGGGGATCTAAGCTCCACCTTTCCTGAACCCTTGCGCTGGAAATAGAACTGCTCCAGCCAGTGTTCTGGGCGGAGCTGATCCACGTCCAACCCAGTCACCACCGCCTGCTGCCGAAGCACTTCATGCATGATCTCGATGTTGTCCGTAGAAGCCGAGATCACCGCCAGCGCATCATCCATCCCGCGCAGGTTTAGCTGGCAAATGCTCGCGGCATGGCCCTGCTTGACGAGGAATCGGCGCGAGCGTTCGTCCAGGCTGACCACCACCTGGTATTCGGCCTCGGTGAGCTTCAAGCCATCGACGTAATCTTCGCGACTGGCATTGGGATTGGGAAGCAGGATCAAGGTCGCGGTTTGTTCGATCAGTGCCGCCGAGATGTCACTACTCAATGCATCTTCCGGGCTTTGGGTCGCGAATATCCCCAGGCCGTTCTGCTTTCGGATGGTCTTTTGCTTGTTCTTGGCAAACTCCTTGAGTCCACCCTTGCCGTCGAGGATCTTCCAGAACTCGTCCATCACGTAGATCAAGCGTCGACCGTCGATCAGGTCTTCAAGCCGGTGCAGCAGGTAGTTGATGACCGGCACCCGGACCTCTGCATTGTCAAGGATCTCGGTGTAATCGAAGCCGACGATATTGGCCTTGCCCAGATCGATGTTATCGACCGGGTTGTCGAACACCCAACCCAATGAGTTACCTAATGTCCAGCGCCGCAGCCGCGCGTACAAGCCGTCATCACCCATGTTGGGCAGGCTCTTTTGGAAATTGGTCATGTTTCGCAGATGCATTGGCGTATCGAGCATGCTTTCCACGGCGCGGAAGATGTCCTCCTCCTCACGCGCCGTATAGCTGGTCTTGCCAGCCAGCACCTTGACCAGGTCTGCCAGGAACTGGACATTGGTCTCGGTGCGCTCACAATGAAATGGGTTGAATCCGGTAGGCTTGCCGCTCTCCAGCGCAAGGTAGTTACCGCCGCAGGCCCGCACGAATATTTCCGCGCCGCGATCCTTGTCGAAGAAGAAAATCGTGGGCGATGGCGTCAATTTCTGCGCCTGGCTGAGAAGGAAATTGATCAGCGCGGTCTTGCCGGTACCTGACTTGCCGATCACCATGGTGTTGGCGATGGCCTTTTCGCCCAGCGAATCTTCTGCCGGGTGCGTCGCGTGGAAGTTGAAGTAGTACGGTTGACCGTTGGTGGTCTGCAGGGTCGTGATGCATTCGCCCCACGGGTTCTTGTCCTTCTTGCCGGTGGCGAAGTTGTGTAGCGGCGACAGCCCGAGGAAGTTGAGGGAGCTGATATTGGCCAGGCGGGTACGATATTTCCAGTTAGCCGGGAACTGCGCGTAGAACGACGACGTCACTGCCAGGTCTTCCTTGGCCGAGACAAAACCCGCATTCGACAACTCGGCACGGGCCGTGGCGATATGTTGTGACAGCGCTTCCTGGCTGTCGGCGTACAACGCGACGCTGAAGTGGTACTCGCCCAAGGACGAAGTTGCCTGAAGCCAAGTGGTCCATCGCCTGGTCGAGCTCCACGATCTGGCTGACCGCCTTGTCACCGGAGGAAATCATCATGCCCTTGGTTCGATCGAGCACCCTGAGCGCATCCTGCCGTCCCATCGGACTGAACGAATGGGTGATGACGTATTCGAAATCCAGATACTTGAGTCCGTTGAGAATGCCTGGCCAAGTGCCGTCGGCGTATTCCTTGATATTCAGGATGGCGCCGAAATGATTGGCGCCTGCTGGCGTCGTGACGACGAAGTCGCCAGTCTTGTTGGAAAATCGATGCCGACTGACCGGAAGGTAGTCACGCACCGGGGCCGAAAGCACAGGGACCGGCTCGTCGATGCGGTTCAGCAGGTACCCGAAGAATTCAAGCGTTTCGGAGAAGACGACCCCATTGCTGGCCTCGTACATGCTAAGGCGATATGGCGTGTAGTCCTTGAGTACCGCTTCGACATTGCCCGCCAGCTCGTGCAGCTTGGCAACGGCCTGGTCCTGCTCGGCCTTCAATCGATCCGTATTGGAGGACTTTTCCACCAGTCGCTTGCCGGAGACCACGGGGCGATACAGCATGGTGAGAAACAGTTCGTTCTGCATGATCCGCTGCGATGACAACGCTTCGAAATAGGCATCCGACAGCGACTGGTTGAAAGCCTTGTCGAACTTGCTGTGTTGCTTGATCCGGCGCTTCCTGCGCACGTCGTGCACCCAGAACGCGACATTGACGAAATCTGGGGCGCGCAATGTCTGCAGCATGCGGTTGAACGTGTTGTGTCGGTGCTCGATCTCCCATTCTTCCCGGCCCACGAATGGCAGCCCATTCAGGTTCCACGTCAGCAGATAGTCTCCGCCTGTCGTCTTTACGACCGATGGTGCGACGTGCGTTGACAACGGAATGAATTCGCCGATTTGCGTATCAGGGATGAACATGCGGGCTACTTCACTGGCTTCTTGCGATAAAGGTTCGGGGTGTAGCTCCATATGCCGCCATGGAGCTGCCGGTTCCTGGTCTTGAACTGGAACAACCAACGCAGCCCGATCAGCCGGAAGATCATTTCGTCGCGACGTGCCATCTGGCGCATGGCGAAGACCACCACTGGTAACAGCAGCAACAGGAAAAGGTTGAAGTACATGGCAGCCAGCAGGCACCCGCCCGAGCCGATGAAGAATGGCACGTACGGAACGCCCAGGAACATCGCAGGGCGGGTGCAGCCGCGGAACAGTACATTCTTCTGCATGGGAGACGAGGGCCAGCTGCGTCAGCAACCGACGCCGGCGTCGGAGCCCAGTAGCATCTTTGCAATCTGAGCGGCTGCGCCGATCAACAGGCCGCCGATCAGGATGGGGGCCACGTCGGCAATGCGCTTGTGCGCAAATGCAATCTGGTAGCCAGCAAAGATGATTGCAATCGTCACGACTGCGATCGATGCGATGTTGAGAAGACCATTCAAGTTATTGAAAAATCCGCACACCTTTTCATCGGTGCCACCGAAATCCTGGGCCCAGATCGAGCTTGAATATGCGAAAAGCGCAACCGCGGCAGAAGCCTCGGTACGTGCGAACTTGAAATACTTCCTTGCGCTTGTCTTGATTGGCTTCATTGCTCAGTTCCTTTGTTGATGTTGCCAGGGAGTTGAAACATGAATCTCATTTGCTTCTTCGACGACTTTTGACATTTGCGTGGGTCCCATCCTGGATGGGGATACATGCCGTCACCTGCGCTAGCATGCAGGCGATCAAAAAACGAATGCCGTATCGCCGCCCTGCCCTCGGGCATTGCTTGGCATCGCGGACGCGTCGGAAACCTGAGCAGTTGGGGTTGCTGTCGCCATATAAACTTGGGCGTGCTCGCTGTTTGCCGCGACATCCTCGTTGCCGTGAGCGACAACCTTGTGCGACCGAGCTTGAGACAAGGCCTGTCGCCCGATGGTGGAAACGGCGCCACGCCTTTCGGCCAGGCTCCCCGCTGCGGCTTCCACACGCACGGGAGCCTGCCGGCGCCTCACGGCAGCGCTGCGGAGCGGCGGCTTTCCGATGACCTCGATTGCGGACACATCCGTGGGCATACCGGAGGCGCGCATCGAGGCATAGACCTTCTGGACATAGCCGTGGCGAAATCCGGTTTCGAAGTTACCTGAGTAGTAGCAACTGAATGCCTTGCCCCAGTCACCACCGGAACGACTGTGGCAGTCGGCCAGGATGCGTGACCCTGCAGTGAGGTTCGGGCAGGCGGCAAACGCCTTCTCGTAGGTATCGAGCCCGTATTTGGCGAGGTTGTATCGGTTGACCTGGGCCAAGCCAAGGGAGAAGTTGTAGCCACGGCTCTTGAGCATGCGAACCGTTGCCACGGCTTCGGGCAGGCTTTCCGGTTGTCTCACCAGATGCCCGCCGACGACGCCAATCGCATAAGGGTTGTAGGACGACTCGACCTGCACGATGTGCTGCATGACTTCTGCAGGCACAGCAAGGTCCGTACACCCCATCAATTCCATGCCAGGCAACATTGCGCTTCCTCTGCGCTGCACGCTTTCCTGCGCTGACACGGTGCATGGCCTGCACTGTGGTGCGCGGATGTCCTTATCCAGACAGTTCAGTGTTGCGCATGAAGCACGCAACCCCCCAAATCCTTTGCGATATCTTTCCCGACGTTTCGAGTGTTGTCAATCGAAGCAACGCACGCCAACTCGATATCTAATTTCCGCTTACGCCATCCACTCCGTAGCCGCGATAGTATGCAGACAAATCCTCGCGCAGAAATACAGGCTACAACCGTTTAGATTGTCACGGGTGGAAATTCGCGATTTGTTTAAATATCTACTCTATTCAAATGAAGTGTTATCCCGCACTTTTTCGGAATATCCATTTATCCCGATAATTGTCTCTCGGGGTCAAAATCTATCCCGGTGATATAACGCTGACCACCATGCGCCTTGATATGGACAACGATATCGATGGCCATCATCAACAGCCGCTTGATGATGTCGAACTCGAGACCCGCCCCTTCGGCAGACGCCTTCACCATCAATGCGAGTTGATCCCAAGTTTGCGTGATGCTGCCGGAGTGACAGCTGGTGATTGAGCCAGGGTGGCCAGAGGCGCAGTTCCTGATGAAGTAGAAGGATTCGTCGCCGCGCAATTCGGCCAGGATGATCCTGTCCGGCTTCATCCTCAAGCAGGCCTCCATGCAGGATTTGGCGGTGACATTGCTGCTGCTCTGCCCACCCTTGGAATACAGCAGGTGCACGACATTGGGCTGGCTGATGAACAGTTCCCGGGCATCCTCGATGGTCACCAGGCGCTCGTCAGCCGGGATATGTTCCACCAGTGACTTCATGAACGTGGTCTTGCCACTTCCGGTGGCGCCGGAAACGACAATGTTCTTTTTATAGAGCACCGCCTGCCTGAAAAACCCGGCGTAATCACGCGCCTTCCGCAGCGCAAGCAGCTCGCGATCATGATCGTTCACTTGGCTGGTCTGCTCCAGCACCTGGCCGAAGAACCCGTCCCGCTCATATTGTTGCAAGGTTCGCGTATGTCGCGAAGGCAAGCGGATGGTGATTGAGACTTTACCGGCGTCGCATGCCGGCGGGATCACGAACTGGGCGCGCTGCCCGGTAGGAAACGTGAGCGAAACCGCCGGATCTGCGTCGGTGATGCGCTGCCCGGTATTGCTCTCGTTGACCACGGCCGTGCAAAACTGTCGTGCACGCTCAAATGTCAGCGAGGGCACATCGACACGCTGCCAACCTGAGCGCGTTTCCAGATACAGCTCGCCTGGCCGGTTGATGCAGATTTCAGTGACACCCGGCGATGCCATGTACCCTAGGATGCCAAGCACATCGTATTGATAGTCCAGGAAGTCGCCGGAGACATTGACCGCCGGCGGATCATCGGCTTGCATTGGCGTATCCGTTTCGAGCATCAGGTATCAGAGCTGCGCAATGACACTGGAGAAATCGACATCCTTGGCCACGTAGATATTGAGCACGGTGCCCTGGTTGATGATCGCTGTCGGTGGCCGCCGATTGGCCAATGCCTGGTTGGCCAGGCGCTCCGTCGTGCGTGCCGTGGCGCTTTCGTACGGTGACTGTACGACGACCCCACCGGCACCCACGCTCGATGTTTGCGGTCCATTCTGCGCGGCAGCGTACTTGAAGGCATCGCTGATCAGGCTGATCAGCAACGCCGATGTAATCCTGCTGCCCCAGTGGGCCGTGTAGCGAGCCTCGTGGCCGGCGCCACCCAGGTTATCCACACCAGGACTCGACATCGAGACATCGATCCCGTTGGGAGTCGTGATGCGATCCCAGACCACCGCCACGCGCGGACCGGTGGGCTCGTAATCATACTTACCCAGGACCTTGGAGCCCTTCGGCAACAAGAGCTGGTGACCATTGATGGAATAGACAGGCTCGGTCACGACACACGAGGTAAACCCCGGGATATCAGTCACGATCCGTGTCTCCAGGACGCAGCGGATGTAGGTTCCCCGCACCAGCAACACATCCGGGTTGCGGATGAAGCGCGCACTGGTGACCTGCGAACTGGCCGGCGTTGCCTCCGCGGCGGGCTGGGCGGCGGGTTCGGCGCCGGGCAATCCTGCGAGCATCGCCTTGACGTAGGGGTCCTGTGACGTTCCAGTTGTTGCCGGCGCCTGCGCAGCCTGGACATCCAGCATCCGGCGTTCCATCAACGTAGGCCCATGGTGCTGGGGAACCGAATACCCGGGCAACCTCGACTGTGCTGGCGCATCGCTCGCCAGGGGCAACGGTGGCAGTTCGGGCATCGATTCGGGGATCGATTCGGGCATCACTGGAAGGGGCGCCTCGAGGGCTGGCCGTCGTGGCTGTGTCCTGGGCAACTCAGGGATGACCACGGTCTCTTGTTTTGGCCTAGCCGCAGCCTCGCCACCACCCGTGGCCTTGCCGACCATCCAGACCGCGCCCACGATCAGCAGCGCAACGATGCCGGCCAGGAAAACAAGCGCTTTGCGATTCAGCCGCTTCACATCCCCGGACCGCAATTGCGGTGCAGCCGCATCCAGGTCTGGCGACGTGCGATAGCCGTAAGGGCTGCCACCGCCCGCCAAATCGTCGTCCGAATGCCCGGCATCGGCATGGCCCGAATCGTACGACCTGTGGTGCTCGTCTGGCGACTGGCCTGGGGACGTAACCTGTGGAGGTGTGTTCTGGATCATTTACTTACCCTCCGCAACCCGACGACATTATTGCCATGGCGGATGACCAAATAGGGATAGGTGCCGTGGACGACCAGGGTGTTGCCATCGACGGTGGTGTTGACCACGAAGTCGTCGCCGCCCTCACTTTCCCGCCCGAAAATCGCCGGAAAATCGCCTGTGGGGAACTGTTTCAAACCACTCATCCGCACATACGTGAAGCGCCCATCGTCATAGACGTTGACCGGGATCAGCCAAGGCTGCGTGCCCCGCGTGGCGAACTGGTAATTGAAGTTGTAGTTGCGATCCTTGTTGATGCCAGTGTCGAGCTTTGCTGACTTTTCGTCAGACGCAACCACAGCCGTGAAACTGGTGTCCTGCGGGTACTTGAAGGTGATCTTGTATTGGACTCCAGCACGCTTGGCCTGCTCCAGAACTGTCCAGTCGGTGGCGACCACCTTCAATTCAAAGATGTAATCGTGGGTCGCCGTGCGGACCATCATGTTGGTATCCACGTCGACATTCTTTGGCTTCAAGTAGAAGACATTACCGCGCCGGGTCAATTCCCAGCCGCTACTGAAACCGGTGCTGTAGTCCAGCACCTGCTCGTTTGGATCCAACTCGATCTGGGTGGTGATTCCCAGCCCGGTACGCACCGTGTAGATGTGATTGGGAACGTAATCGTAGGCATCGATGACCTGTGCGCCGACAGGAAGGGAAACGCACAACGACAGCAAAAGCGACATCCAGGCGAGGCCGGATTTACCAGGACGATTCATCGGGGGCTGACTCCATCGGCGGATTCTTGGATCGACGTTGCAAGCCGTGGTGCAGTGGAGCCAGCGGTAGCGATCTTTGCCGAGACATCGGCTTCAGCGGCAGCGGGGGGTGTCGATCCCTCCTGTGCAGGAGGCAACGCATCATGCGGGGCCGGCAGCAACGGAGTTTCCACGTCATGCGAAAGCGGCGGCGACGCCGCGAAATCGTTGTTCACCTGGTAACTGGTCACCTGGAACCCAAGTGGGTTTTCGATCCTGTCCTTCTCCCCCATCTCAAGGCTGAAGTTGTACGAGAACGCCAGCGTCGCGATCTTGCTGTCCAGTGACTTGGAAGCACCATTGTTCTTGTCGTACAAGCTGCGCTGGAAGCGTACCGTGGCGCCTTGTGGCGCCACGCCTTTGCCGCCACCAATGAATACGATGCTCAGGATCGCCACGCGGACCGAAGACCGCTTGCCATACAGGTTGTAGGGGCTTTCCGGGTTATTGGATGCGTATTGGGCGTTGTAGGCAGTCGCCACGTCCGGTGAGGACATGCTGTGGACTGCACGCCAGTCACGCAGCATCATCGTCTCGTAGTCGTAGGATTCGCGCATCTGCACGAAATGGGCGACGTTGCTGCGGTTGATCGCTTCGCTGGTGGAAACGCTGCGATCCTTGAAGCTCTCGTCCAGACGGGCCACGGTAGCGTTGCCGGTATAGGCATCCGCCATCACCAGGAAGGGAACTTTTTCTTTCAGCGGCAGCATGTAGAAGTAGCCGCCAGCCAAGATCAGCGACATCACTATGGCCGCAAACGCCACCATCCATGCACGTCGCGCGCTACGTTTCGCAATATCGGCGATCGTAATTTCGTAGTTGACCGCTTGCGATACCGCAGCTTCGATCTTGGGACTCTTATTTTTTCCGGACATTGCAGCAATCCATTGCAAGTACGATCCAGTTGATAGGCGCAGCAGCCTGCGACAAGAGCAGCTAATCCGACGCGGAGCTGGCTTCATCCATCGTGGGCCCTGTTACGCCTTGGCTGGCTCGGCGGACAACGATCTGGTCACCCTCGACCGCTACCGAAACCCGCTGGTTGGCGTACATTGACGTGAGCTGTGAGGCCGCCTGCTCGATGCTGTTAGTGCTGATCTGCTCGACGGGCGCGAAGAGGGTGAAGTCCGAGGGATGCAGATAGGTCAGCTGCCTGTTGGAATCCTGCGCCCAGCGCCCCAGCATGTGCTTCAGCGTCCCATCCATCGGGGATGGTTGGAACAAATAGGACTGATGCAGCGGAATAGCCATCGTGGCGTCCGCGTAGTGATTGACCGGCTTCCAGCGGCCCTTGAAATCAGGCGCGGCACGCGTGACGCAGCCCGCCAGGGCGAGAAGCGAAGCCAACATCATGGCCAGAACAGAAGACTGCGAAACGTGCCTCATGCCGAATCCTTTTGGCATATGAATTATTTGAACGCTGCTACAGCACTACAACGATTGGCGTCTCACGATAGTCACGACACACGGAAAGCGCAAAGCACACCTCGCAACGAAGTGTGCTGATCTGGTCAATGGTTCCCCGTTGCGAATTGGATCCGCAGCAGCGTCCTGCAACTGTCAGCACTATCCGTGTGTCGAATCACTTACCGGTCTTGCCTTACTTTCCCCATCCATGCCGCCCTGGTGCCCGGTAAACACATCTTCTCGGCGACGGGTCGCGCGAGGAGGCAGGTCGATTTGCATAAATTAACCGCCCGGTCTCGCACGGTCAACCCCATCGACACCGAGGACTTGAACTCCGAGCTTGAGCTGGATTTGCGCTTTTGACCCGACCAGATTCCCGACAGCGTGGCGATGTTAGCTTCGAAGCTGATTTGCCAACCGAATAGTTGCCGCCATTTAGTAAACGCTCAATTGGCAGTTTGCGATGCACCTTCAGAACAGCAGCAAGATCGAAAGCGCGCCGGATACCGCACCACCGTCACGCGCATCGCACTGGTGCCTGACCCTGCTTCAGCACCCGTCCTGTCGCCTGGATCAATAGCTCACCTGCGCCCAAAACCCAACTTCATTGGCCTCCGAGCGCGGCGCAAAGTCCGAATCACTCACGTCGCGCTTGCCTACCAGCGCCAGTCGCAGGTGCTTGTCGTGTTGCCATTCCAGGCCAAGCTGGTCATAGCGCTCCACCATTGACGGATCGACCCGAAGGCTGGGGTCGGTCCGGTCGTGGCGGACAAACACCGCCATGTGCGGTGCGAATTTCCAGCTGGCCCACGCCGACCAGCCGCGTGCGGCGTCCGGTTGCACCTTTGTCACCTGGCGCCAGTTGTCCGCCCGGAACCACTGCGCGCCCACGCGCCATGTGTCATCTGCGTAAGCGGCCAGTGCGGTCCAGCGTTTTGCGGTGTGCAGGCGCACTGCCGCGCCTGCGTCCTGCGCCAGCGTGCCGCGGTACGTCCCCACGCCCAAAACGGTGTGCTTGGTGGGTTGCCAGGACACGCGGGCAGCGACGTCGACGCCGTCGCCGGTGGTGGCCTTTTTGTAGCCGCCGCCGGTCAGCGCCGCGACGGCGTAACCGACGCTGCCGTCCGCCGACAGCTGGCCCAATGCGTGCACGCCCCAATCCGATGAGCCGCCCACACCAGCGCGCGTGATGAGCTCTTTGTCGATATAGCGGTAGCCACCCCACTGGTTGGCAAACCCTGCCCAAGGCAGTGGGGCGGCACCGATGCGAAGCGTCAGTGCCTTGCCGAAGTCGCCCTGCAGGTAGGCGTGCTTGAACCAGAGATCGGTGGGGTCACTGTTCCTGGCCCACTGCACGTCGGTGGTGACGCGCGCCGACCAGCGTGCACCGAATTGGTGATCCACGTCGATGTAGAACCGCTTCAGGTCCACGCCCCAGCCCTGGTCATCGCTTTGCACGCCGTCGTACTGCAGGTCGCTGGCGTTGATGAAGAGCTTGGTGGACACCGTGGTGTCGCCGGGCGTTGACGCGGCTACGGCGGTGACCGGCAACAGCGCAGCCAAGATGGCGCATGCCATCAAATCCAGACGCCGTCGTGGCCGGGGCAGCCTGATTTTGCCGATGCTATTCAGAGGGGTGTGCTCCAAGGACCTTGCCGTTGACCTCAACGCCATACATCGACGTCGGATTGCCATGGAACTTCTTGTCGGTCGCGGCGACATCCCCGGTAAATCGCGGATCTTGTGGCCGCTCGTGCGAATCCATGAATTGCGCGACGTCCCAGGCGTCCTGGTCGGTCAGCGTCCCGCCCCGGCCCAGCGGCATGTTGTATTTTATGAATGCAGCGGCCGTATCGACGTTGTGCATGCCCGCGCCCCAGTTGAAGGAATCGCCACCCCACAGCGGTGGAAACACGTAGCGTCCGGCCACCTTCTGGCCCTGCCCGTCCGAGCCATGGCAGATCGCGCAGCTGGCCTGGAAGACCTTCTCGCCGCGCGCATAATCGGGTGGCTGGGGCGCCTTGAAATCCTTGCGGAAGCCGGCGCCTGGCATATCCACGCCAATCGGCACGCCCTTGGCCAGCCAGAACGAGTACGCAGTCAACGCCTTGATGACATCCCCGTCTGCAGGCGGCGCCGTACCGTCCATGCTGTACTCGAAACAACCTTGCAGCCGCTCGGCGTAGGTGTTGACCATGTCGTTTTTCTTGCGGAACGCAGGATAGCGGCCAATGGCTCCCCACAAGGGCGCCGAATCGGCCAGGCGGCCGGCGTCAAGATGGCAGTTGCCGCAGTTCAGGCCATTGCCGACGTATTTGCCTGCATGCGCCTGGGTGTCGACAAAGATGTCGCGACCCAGTCGAACCATCTTTCCAAAGTCGTCATCGGGGATGTCGGCGAACTGCGGAGCGACGAACGGGGTTTTGACCGAAGCCGCGACCGGCATGCTTGCACTGGACGCGCCTTTGTCGCTCGCGCTCGGGGCGCTATTGGGGGCGCTGTTGTCTCGAGCCGTGCCTGAGCCCGACGTTGTGGGCGCGGCTGTCTCGCTACAGCCAGCCAGTGTCATTGCTGCCAGCGCCATGGCTAGCAGTGCAAATCGATGGGTGCTCATGGGCGACCCCCGCGGGCTGTGGGTTTGCCGGTTGGCGTGACCGGAACGCCGGCAAACCACTGCGCGACGGCATTGATTTCCTCTTCGCTAAGCGCCGCCGGGATATGACGCATCAGCTCATCCGGATCGTTTTTGCGCGTCCCCTGTTTGAACGCGGTGAGCTGCGCCGTCAGGTAGGCAGCGGTCTGTCCCGCGATTGCCGGGAAGCTGCCGCCAACGCCCACGCCCTGCGGGCCATGGCACTGGATGCACGCTGGCACCTTCGCCGACCATTTGCCGTACAACGCCAGGCGCGCGCCAAGCCCGCCATCGTCAGCGGAAGCATCCTTCGGGTGCGCCAGGGCGGCCGGCACGGGCATCTTCGAGTAATAGTCCGCCAGTGCCGCCGCGTCTTCGGCTGACAGCGCCGTCGCGATGGGAGCCATCACGGGATTGCTGCGGCTGCCGCTGGCGAAATCCTGCAACTGCTTATTCAGATACGTCGCGTCCATGCCTGCCAAACGGGGGAACGTCGCCATGCCGGCGCCGTCCTTGCCGTGGCAACTCGAACACGGCGCGATGCTTCCGCTGCCGTTGTTGGCAAGCGTCGCCGGGTCCGTCGCGGACGCAGACGACGCCCCGAAGAGAAGGGCAACGAATCCGATCAGAAGCATCGGACGGCGCGGCCGCATGGTCAAGCTGGAGGTGCTATGCGGAGTCATGGTCTCTCCCGATTGTGGCAGTCACGTGCCCATGCCTGAACAACCACGCGATAGTCGCATCGCAAGTGTGAGCTGCGCGTCGTGCCGGGCACGGGCGGCTATGCAACAGCGCGCATTACACAACAGCGGCAAAAACCGACACCGCTTGGAAGACAGCAAATCCAATCAATGATCCTCCCCCATTTTTAGCTGTCACCAAAAAGTGGAGCTAAGCGGCAAGTGCCAGTTTTTGCAATGGGTGATGCCGCCGAGCGCCATGTTCGGGCGCTCCTGGTTGTACGTCGATCCCGGAAGTCCAATCGCGATGCACGGCAGCTTGTCGTCCATGCAGCATACGCCGCACCGGCAACCTGGGCGCCGTCCGCGGCTACAGGGTGATGAAGGCAAGGTTGTCCGGTTGGGTGCGCTTGGCCGACGGGATGACTTCATCGGTCTGTGGCGACCACTGTCCATGCTGTCTACCGCTTTGGCGGCATTCAAGGCAGCAGCACCCGCAAGCGCGCCGCGACGTCTGGCGCGTCTTCAGCTTTGTAATCGCCACCGACTGCGAATGCTCCGCCATTGGATGCTGCGGCCACAAGAAACCCCATTGCTTCGCCTGCAGGGCTGTCCGAGGCAACGGGCGCAAGTCCATGGGCCGTTATCCACATCCCTGTAATGCGCCCTTGCGATCGGGCTGCCGGAGACGACGATCAATCGTTTTAACCTGGATTGTGCCGGTAGCTGCAAAGGCGCGGCCTCGCCTTGTCGTGCGCCCGGGCCATCCGGTGGGTTGCCCGGCCGGCCGGCATCGATGGTGCGGTAAATGCGAGAGGCCGAGCCCGGGCCGATGCTCAGGTCGATGGCGTCGCCACCCGCCCCGCATGGCCTAGTCTGAGGCCAGCATCCGGGCTATTCGTCGGTGGAATCGGGTACTTGCGCATCCTTTGGAGCGGATGCCGCGCTGCCCGTTGCGGGCGTGTCCGTGGCAGGAGATTCCGCGGCGCCTGGAGCAGCCACGCCATCGGACGAAACCTCCGTCGCAACCGGTTGGGCTGCGGCAGGTGCCGTGCGACCACGTGCCACGCGTACGCCGCGTGACTTCATCCAGGCGCTGAACTCATCGGCGGTCATCTGCTTGCCGTTCTGGCTCATGTTGAATCGCCACGGTGCGTTGTCGAACTCGGTGCGCGGCTTGTAGGCCGCAGGGTCATCCGGGTTGACGACGCCCGGCGCGCTGGTCGTCGTGGCCATGTCGCGGCAGGTCTCGGTCCGGATGCGCAGCAGCACCTGGTCGACCGATTGCGACTGATCGTAGGCCTCGGACAGGACACCACCTGCCGTACCGAGCTGGTTGTAGACCTTGGCCAGTTCATTGGCCACCGGTGAGATCACGGCGGGCTGCAACGGTTGCTGGCTGCGCATCTGGCTGCAATCGACGGCCTGCGCCATCCCGGGCGCTGCCAAACCTGCCAGCACGAGCATCGTCATGATCCGCATCATCCACCCCCTTCCCATCGCCAATTGCCTGCGAGTGTAGGTGTGATGCTGCAACGCCACAACCCGCATCCGGGCTGAATAGGCCCTTTGTTGCCATGCCGTTGATGTGGGCCTGGCGCGCCTTCGGGACAGGCAGCCTGTCCAGCGCGCTCACCATGGTCGGATGGAGTCGGTGGGCGGACGCAGCCATTGCACCTGCAGCACGCAACGATCCGATCAGATGCCGCCGGGCCGGAGAGCGATGGGAACGTCGGAAAAAACGAAGCCCGGCGCGAGGCCGGGCTTCGGGTATTGCCAGCTGTGGCGTCCGATTAGTTCTGGACGTTCAGCTCGGTGCGACGGTTGGTCTCGCTCTTGCAGGCCGGGAAGGTCTGCGGGGTGGACTCGAGCGGACGGCTCTCGCCGTAACCATTCGGACCCACCATGCGGCCGGCGTCGATGCCGTTGCTGGTCAGGTAGTCGTACACGGCGCTTGCGCGACGCTCGGACAGCGACTGGTTGTAGGCATCGCTACCGCACAGGTCGGTGTGACCAGCGACTTCAACGCGCAGGTCCGGGTAACGCTTCAGGATTTCGATGGCCTCGTTGAGGATCGAAACCGCGTCCGGACGCAGGGTCGACTTGTCGAAGTCGAAGTTGACGCCCTTCAGGTCGATGGAGACCGGAACCGGGCAACCGTCCGGACCGATGGTCTGGCCAGCTTCCGAACCCGGGCACTTGTCATCGCAGTTGTTGACGCCGTCGCCGTCGTCATCCATGTCCGCGCAGCTCGGGGCCACCGGGGCAGGTGCAACCGGTGCCATCGGCTCCGGGCCCAGGGCCACGGTCAGGCCAACTGAGGCCAGCAGATCGGTGAAATAGTCCTGCTGCTGGTTCTCGGGACGGAACTGCTGGTTATCGAAATCGATGCGGGTACCAACTTCGGTGCGCATGTCCACGCGGCCGAAATCAAACTGCAGGCCGGCGCCGAGGTTGACGGCAACGTTGTTGTCTTCATGCTGCGCCGGGAAGCCGCCATCCGGGGTGCCGTAGATCGGGTCGCGGATGCCTTCTTCTTCATGACGCTGCCAGCCCAGGCCCATGCGGACATAGGGCCACCACTTGCTGTCCGCGTTGCGGAAGTGGTAACGGGCATCGGCGGAGATGCCGTACTGGCTCCACCACAGGTCCGGGCTGATGTTCTTGTCGGGATTCTGGTAGTTGGCTTCGACGTCCACCGACCAGTTGGGGGTCAGGAACTTGCCCATGCCCAGGGTGATGAACGGCGCATCCTGGGTCATGCGATCGGTGTCCTGGAAATTGACGCCGACCGAGCCGGAGACATACCAGCGATCGTCAAAATCCTGCGCAGCGGCCGCGTGTGCCACGCCCAGCCCAGCCAGCAGGGCAGCGCAGAGGAGTTTCTTATTCATGTTCAGCTCCTTGATCAGAAAGATAAAGCGTTAAAGCGTGGTTGATAAAAGACGGCCATACGCACGCCATCCCGTGCAGACTAATGTCGGCCCCGTGAAGGCCCTGTTAACACTACCATAACAGTTGGAAGGGCGCCAAGCCCTTTGTTCCGGCCGCGAATTCTACACACAGCCTACGAGCGATACAGGTTCATGAACTGATCCACCGGCAGGGCCTCGAGCTTGGCCGGATCTGCCGCCAGGGCCATGATCCGGTCGGCCTGGGCGGCTGGCAGGTGCGCCCGCAGGGCCGACTCGCACTTGGCCATCAATACCGGGATGCCCTCCGCGCGGCGCTTGCGGTGGCCGATCGGATAGTCGATCGAGACCCGGTCCGTGCTGGTGCCGTCGGTGAAGAACACCTGGACCGCATTACCTATATAGCGCTTGGCCGGGTCGAAATAGTCCTTGGTGAACTGCGGGTTCTCGGCCACGGTCATCTTTTCGCGCAGGGCGTCGATCCGGGGATCGCCGGCAACGTCGTCGTTGTAGTCGTCCGCGGTCAGGCGACCGAAGATGAGGGGCACGGCGACCATGTACTGGATGCAGTGGTCGCGATCGGCGTAGTTGGCCAGCGGGCCGGTCTTGTCGATGATGCGTACGCCCGCTTCCTGGGTATGGATTTCGATGCGCTCGACCTGGTCGAGGCGGTCCTTGACCTGCGGATGCAGCTGCAAGGCAGCCTCGACCGCGGTCTGGGCATGGAACTCGGCCGGGAAACTGATCTTGAACAGCACGTTTTCCATCACGTAGCTGCCAAAGGGGCGCTCGAACTGGAACGGCTTCCCCTTGAAGGCGACGTCGTAGAAGCCCCAGGTCTTGGCGGTCAGCGCGCTGGGATAGCCCACTTCCTGCTTCTGGGTGGCGTTGAGCGCATGCGTGACGGCGCGGCGGCAGGCATCCCCGGCCGCCCAACTCTTGCGCGGGCCGGTATTGGGCGCATGGCGATAGGTCCGCAGCGCACCGTTGTCGATCCAGGCATGCGACACCGCGTTGACGATCTGGTCCTTGCCACCACCCAGCATCGCCGTCGTCACGGCGGTCGAGGCCAAGCGCACCAGGATGACGTGGTCCATGCCGACCCGGTTGAACGAGTTCAGCAACGCGTAGCAGCCCTGGATTTCATGCGCCTTGATCGCCGCGGTCAGCACGTCCCGGACCGTCAGTGGCTCGCCGCCATCGCGCAGTTCCTTGCGGCTGAGATAGTCGGCCACGGCCAGGATGGCGCCCAGGTTGTCGGACGGATGGCCCCACTCCGCCGCCAGCCAGGTATCGTTGAAGTCCAGCCAGCGGATCTGGGTACCGATGTTGAAGGCCGCCTGCACGGGGTCCAGCTCAAAATGCGTGCCCGGGACCGTAGCGCCGCCCGGCAGGGTCGCGCCGGGCACGATCGGCCCCAGGTGCTTGACGCAGCCCTCGAACTTCATCGCCAGCATCGCGCAGGCCAGCGAATCCAGGAGCATGTAGCGTGCGGTGTCGTAGGCCTCCTGCGAGTCGATCTGGTAGTCGACGACGTAATCAGCGATGTCGACCATGGGCTGATCTGGCTGGGGACGTGCGGCGGAACGGGCGTCGAAGTTACTCATGGGCTGGACTCATAGGGCTGTGGGACGACATCTGCGTCGGGAAGCCGGCTATTTTGACGCCTTGCGGCGCTGCTGGCCAACCGTGGCGCAGGGCGACTGCGCGTGCACGACTGGCAACCACGGCTGTGGCACCCGGACCTGCATGCCTGCAACGATGACCCGGCAAGGCAGGTACTGGCGCCCTGCCCTTCCTGGGAAAGCGTCCCTTCCCTGCCTGCGACGCAACCCGGAGCCCGTCTTGTCCCTCGCCCCCCGCCGCACCAGTGCGTGCAGGCCGGACAGGCCAGGAACGGATCCGGGCGCCCTTTGGCTGGTGGAAGGCAATGCCGTGCCGCACCGGCCCGGACGGGAACAGGCCCTCGGCCCATGGGCCTTGCTGTGCCAGGCGCATGGTGCCGACCGCACCCCGGAACCATCTGATCGGCGCCGAAGCACCGCACATGCCTGGTGCACGTGCCTGCAGCGCTTGAGCACGGCAGCAATTCCCGGCATGGTGCCTGTCCACGTACGCAAGCGTATGCGCAAATGAAAGCCATCCCACCACCCGCGGCCGTGCCATACCCACACCTGTTTGCTCCGCTGGATCTTGGCTTCACGACGCTGCGCAACCGCATATTGATGGGTTCGATGCATACGGGGCTGGAGGATCGCGCGCGTGATTTCCCCAAGCTGGCGGCCTACTTTGCCGAGCGTGCCGCGGGGGGCGTCGGCCTGATCGTCACCGGCGGCTTTTCGCCAAACATGGCGGGTTGGCTGAAGCCGTTCGCCGGGCGCATGTCCTGGCCTTGGCACGTGCGCCGGCACCGGATCGTGACCGACGCGGTACACGCCCATGGAGCCAGGATCTGCCTGCAGCTCCTGCATGCCGGCCGTTACGCTTACCACCCGCTTTCGGTGGCGCCATCGAAACTCAAGGCACCGATCAATCCATTCACGCCGCGGGCACTGTCGGCGAGCGGCGTCGACCGCCAGATCGATGCCTACGCCAAAGCCGCGCGGTTGGCGCGTGAAGCCAATTACGACGGCGTTGAATTGATGGGTTCGGAGGGCTACCTGATCAACGAGTTCGTCGCCCCGCGCACCAACAAACGTGGCGACAGCTGGGGTGGCGATGCGACCAGACGGATGCGTTTCGCCGTCGAAATCGTACGCCGGGTGCGCGAAGCCTGCGGGCCGGACTTCATCATCATCTATAGGCTCTCGCTGCTGGACCTGGTCGAGGACGGCTCCAACTGGGACGAGATCGTCGCCCAGGCCAAGGCCATCGAGGCCGCTGGCGCGACGATCATCAATACCGGCATCGGCTGGCACGAGGCGCGCATCCCCACCATCACCACGTCCGTGCCGCGCGCGGCTTTTGTTGGCGTCACCGCCAAATTGCGACCGCATGTCGCCCTGCCGCTGGTGGCCACCAACCGCATCAATACGCCCGAGGTCGCCGAAGGGGTACTTGCCAGTGCCGGCGCCGACCTGGTGTCGATGGCGCGCCCGCTGCTGGCCGATCCCGAATGGGTGGCCAAGGCGCGCGCCGGCAGGCCGCAGGCCATCAACACCTGCATCGCGTGCAACCAGGCTTGCCTGGACCATGTCTTCGAAAACAAGCCTGCCAGCTGCCTGGTCAACCCGCGCGCCTGCTCGGAGACCGAGCTCAACTACACGCCGACAGCGACGCCCAGGGAAATTGCCGTCGTCGGCGCAGGGCCCGCTGGCCTGGCCTGCGCCACCGTGGCCGCCCGGCGCGGGCACAAGGTGACGCTGTTCGAGGCGGCCGACAGGATCGGAGGGCAGTTCAACCTGGCCAAGGAGATCCCGGGCAAGGAAGAGTTCCACGAGACCCTGCGCTACTTCCGCCACCACCTTGACGATACCGGCGTGCAAGTGCATTTGGGCAAGCAGGTCGATGCTGCCGATCTGGCGGGCTTCGAGGTCGTGGTACTGGCTACCGGAGTGCGCCCGCGCACCGTGGATTTTCCTGGCGCCACCCATGCCAAGGTCGTGAGTTACCTGGACGTCCTGCAGGGCAAGGTCCAGTGCGGCCCGAAAGTCGCCCTGGTCGGCGCGGGCGGGATTGGCTTCGATGTCGCCGAATTCCTCTCGCAGCCAACACCGTCCCCCACCATGGACAGGGCCCGGTGGATGGCCGAGTGGGGTATCGACCCCAGTTTCGAGTCGCGCGGTGGGCTGGTGCCACCGCGGCCCGAGGCGGCCACCCGCAAGCTCTGGCTGCTCCAGCGCACCCCCGGGCGGCCCGGCAAGCGCCTGGGCAAGACCACCGGTTGGGTCCATCGCGCCACGCTCAAGGCCAGGAACGTGCGCATGCTCGGTGGGGTCGAGTACCTGGGCGTGGACGACGACGGCCTGCGGATCCGCATCGATGGCGTCGAACAACTGCTGGACGTCGACCAGGTGGTCATCTGTGCGGGACAGGAATCCCGGCGCGACCTGCTTGCTGTCCTGGAAGCAGCCGGCGGCACGGTCCACGTCATTGGCGGCGCCGACAAGGCAGTGGAACTGGATGCCAAGCGTGCGATCGCACAGGGCAGCCGACTGGCGGCAACCCTATAGGCCGGCGGCCCACCAGATCCCGCGAAGCCTGCCACTCGCGCGCAAGCGAGCCGGACAGGGGCAGGCCCCGACACTGAACGCCCCTTCACCGGATCAGGTGCTTCGCCTGTCGCCGAAACCCTGACCTTGTCCCCATGATTCCCACCTCCAGCCCCGGAGTGATGGGCTCGCATGCCCGACAACGGTCGTTTCTAGAGTAAAAACCCCAAAATAAATCAAGCACTTCCGAAATTCCATTCAGCCTACGTTGGGTTTCGGGCCGTTACCGTGCCGCATCTTTTGAGCCCGACGCCATTGCGCGGGCACCCACGCCGGGCTGGCCGAACACGGTCCCCGGCGCCCGGGCAAAGGCGAGCCATAGAGCCGCCGCCCTCCCCAGTACGCCATGTCGACCTACATTTTGCTTCGACCAACCCGCAGGGGCTGGTCGCAGCTTTGCGGGGCGACGCAACGGAGTAAGGAGTCGCATGAAACTGGTCTGGATCCTTTGGTTGTCGCAATTCCTGCCGCAACCAGCCGCCGACAGCCTGTGCCTGAGCACGACCGTGTACCTGGAAGCCCGCGACCAGACCGTCCGCGGCAAGGAAGCCGTTGCCGAGGTCGCCCTGCGCCGTCGTGACAGCGGCCTCTGGGGCAATAACGTGTGCAAGGTCGTGACCGCCCGCAAACAGTTCGCGCCGAGCCTGGTGTCGCCCAATACACGCCTGTCCAACACCGAAGCCTGGGCCAGCGCTGTCACCGTGGCACTGGAATCCGAGCGCAACTGGGCACTGCCGGTGGGCGAGCGCCGGGAAGTCGTGCCGGGCGCCAGCCACTTCGCCGCCACCGCGATCGCCTCGCCAAGCTGGCGCACCGCTTACCAGGTCGCGACCATCGGCGACCACACCTTCTTCAAGGTGCAGTCGCTCAAGCCGCGCAAGGCACCGGTCTCGGCAGGTTGAAAGGCGGGCGCGTGAAGCGCGCCACATGACCGGCGCAAGCCGGACCAGGACCTCCATCGCCGCAGGATTCGCCCGCCCGGGCGGTGCCATCGTGCAAGCAGGCTTCAAGGCATCGCCCGAATAACGTGGGCCACCGCATGGCGCAGCTGCAACAAAGCGTTGCACCCAGCTTCATTGTCGTTTCGCGGTCACGCGCCCATCCTGAGGACTCCCCTGAAGGAATCCTGCAGATGAAGCTTTACTACATGCCCGGTGCCTGCTCGCTTGCCGACCATATCGTGCTCGAGTGGATCGGCCAGCCCTACGAAGCGGTCAAGCTCACGCACGCACAGACGAAAGAGCCCGGCTACCTCGAGATCAACCCCGCCGGTGCGGTGCCCGCATTGGAACAAGACGGCTGGGTACTGACCCAGAACGCCGCGATCCTCAATTATCTTGCCGACAGCTTCCCGAAGGCAGGCCTCGGTGGTGATGGCACGCCCAAGGGTCGTGCCGAAGTCAACAAATGGCTGGGCTTCGTCAATTCCGACATCCACCCCGGCTTCATTCCCATGTTCGGCGGCACGGCCTATCTCGAGGATGAGGTGGTGATCGAGAAGACAAAGCAGGCGGCACGCGACAAGTTGCGCGGTCTGTTCCAGCGTGCCGACCAGCAACTCGCCGCCCATGACTGGATCGCCGGTACGCGCTCGATCGCCGACCCCTACCTGTTCGTGGTTACGCGTTGGGCACGGTCGATGGGCGTGGACATGTCGGGCATGGACCACCTGGATGCGTTCATGGATCGCATGGGCACGGATCCGGGGGTCAGGGCAGCGCTCGCGCAGGAAGGCCTTGCCTGATGACGTTGGGGCTGCCTGCCAGCGGCAGGCAGCTCAACGCACTTCGTCGCGCCACAGCCGTGCCATTTCCAGATAGGTGAATGACGCCGACCAGGTGATCAGCACCAGGCCTGCCAGCGCCTCGGTTCCAGCCAGGAAGCGGATCGCGCCGACCGGCGCCAGATCACCGAACCCCACCGTGGAATACGTCACCGCGGACAGGTAGACGGCATCCAGGATGCCGACCGGATGCGCTCCGGCGATGTTGCCACTATGGGGAATCTGAAGCAGCGCCCAGTAGGCCCCGCCGAACAACCAGATTTCGGCCACGTGGAACGCCAGCAGCCAGAAGATGACCAGCACTACGGTGCGGTGCTGGGGGCGCGTGGCGCGCCCCGCGTAGCGCCCTGCCAACAGGCGCAGGCCTTCGTAGTGCAGGACGACGGCGATCGCGACCACGACCAGTGTCGTCGCCGCGACCACCAGGTTCACGCCCCAGTGGTCATACACCGCAGCGTGCCCACGCCAGGCGGTTCATCCCGGCGTCAACGCTTGTCGATCGGTACGTAGGCACGGTCATCCGGCCCAGTGTAGTTGGCGCTTGGACGGATGATCTTGCCGTCGATGCGCTGCTCGATCACGTGGGCGCTCCACCCGGACGTGCGGGCGATCACGAACAGCGGCGTGAACATCGCCGTCGGGATCCCCAGCATGTGGTACGCGCTGGCGCTGTACCAGTCCAGGTTGGGGAACATTTTCTTGGTGTCCATCATCAGCTTCTCGATGCGCTCGCTGACGTTGAACAGCGCCTGGTTGCCGCCGTCCTTGCACAGCTTGCGCGAAATGTCCTTGATGATGGGGTTGCGCGGATCGCCGATGGTGTACACCGGGTGGCCGAAACCAATGACGATTTCCTTGCGCTCCATGCGCGCGCGGATGTCCGCCTCTGCCTCGTCCGGGGTGGCGTAGCGGCTGATGATCTCCATGGCCACTTCGTTGGCGCCACCATGCTTGGGGCCACGCAATGCGCCGATCGCGCCCGTGATGCACGAATGCATGTCGCTGCCGGTGCCTGCGATCACGCGTGCGGTGAATGTCGATGCGTTGAATTCGTGCTCGGCATACAGCACCAGCGACTTGTCCAGCGAGTCGGCGTGCAGCTTGCTGGGCGGCTTGCCGTGCAGCAGGTGCAGGAAGTGCGCGGCGATCGACTCGTCATCGGTCTCGCAATCGATGCGGCGACCGTTGCGGGTGAAGTGCCACCAGTACAACAGCATCGATCCGAAGCAGGCCATCAGCTGGTCGGCGATGTCGCGCGCCTCGGCCACCGGATGGGTGTCACGCTCGGGGAGCACGTTGCCCAATACCGAACAACCGGTGCGCAGCACGTCCATCGGGTGGGCGTTGGCCGGCACCAGCTCCAGCGCCTCGCTGACGATCGCGGGCAGGCCACGCAGGCGCTTCAACTTGGCCTTGTAGGCACCCAGCTGCGACCTGGTCGGCAGCGCGCCGTGCACCAGCAGGTGCGCGACCTCCTCGAAGGTCGACTTGGTCGCCAGGTCCTTGATGTCGTAACCGCGGTAATGCAGGTCGTTGCCGCTGCGACCGACGGTGCACAAGGCGGTGTTGCCCGCAGGCGTACCGCTGAGCGCGACCGACTTCTTCGGCTTGGGCGGCATGCTGGTTGCCAGCTTGCTGCTGGCGCTAGCAGTCTTGGCGGTCTTGGGTGTGGCTTTGTTGGTCATTCGCTTGATTCCTTGGTTGACTCTTTCGACTTTTCCCCGTCATCCCGCGCGGGCGGAAATCCACGGACGCTTCTTTTCAGTCGCTGGAGGCCCATCGCGCGACGTCCATGGATACCCGCCTGCGGGGATGACGACATGGAGCGCTGCACCCTTCGACTTCGACCTGGACCCTACTTGCGCTCGCCCGCCGAAAACAGCGCATCCAGCTTGTCTTCGTATTCGTGGTAACCCAGGAAATCGTACAGTTCGGCACGTGTCTGCAATGTATCGATGATGTTCTTCTGCGTGCCTTCGCGGCGCACGGTCTCGTAGAAATTCAGCGCCGCCTTGTTCATCGCGCGATACGCACCGCAGCAATACAACGCAATGTCGACACCCGCATCGCGCAACTCGTCCGTCGTGAAAAACGGCGTCGAGCCGAACTCGGTCAGGTTGGCCAGGATCGGCACCTTGACCGCGGCCTTGAAGCGCCTGTAATCGTCGAGCGTCTTCATCGCCTCGGGGAAGATCATGTCGGCGCCGGCTTCGACATAAGCGACGGCACGCTCGATCGCCGAATCGATCCCCTCGCTGGCCGCGGCATCGGTCCGCGCCATGATCACGAAGCCTTCGTCGCTGCGCGCATCCACCGCCGACTTGACCCGGTCGACCATCTCCGACGTGGGCACGACCTCCTTGCCCGGACGATGGCCGCAGCGCTTCTGCCCGACCTGGTCCTCCATGTGCACGGCGGCCACGCCGACGCGTTCGAAGTTGCGGATGGTGCGCGCGATGTTGAACGCCCCGCCCCAACCGGTATCGATATCGACCAGCAGCGGCATCCCGGTGGCGTCGACGATGCGGCGCGCATCGGTGAGCACGTCCTCCATCGTGCTGATGCCCAGGTCCGGCATGCCCAGCGAGTTGGCGGCGACACCGCCCCCTGACAGGTACAACGCCTTGTAGCCGGTGCGTTTGGCCATCAGGCCGGCATAGGCGGTGATCGCGCCCATGACCTGCAAGGGCGATTCGGCGGCAAGCGCGGCGCGGAAGCGGGCGCCCGCGGACTGGGGTTCGCTCATGGAGCCTCCGGTAAAACCGGCATTTTAGCCGATGCCGCCTCGGCGGGTCCCATGGCCGTGTGGTGCCTCGCTGACGCGTTGGCCGTCCGAGCCGACCGCGGCGATCCGGGATGGCGCGCCGCCGGCATGCGGGCCACGCGAAGTCAGGGAGCGAGGTGGTCGTGCTTCCTGCAATACCTGCACCGCCGGCCGCCCACCCCCAAGCGAGCAGGGCGAGGGCGCGGTTGGGCGCCTTCCCCAGCGTCGATTCGACTTCCAGCCGGGCGGCAGCGGCCTCTCCGCGCGCCAGCAACGCCTCGCCGAGCAGTTCGCGCGGCGGCTTGACCGGGACCGGCGGCCCCAAGTCGAAGGCCGGGGCATCATGGCGATCCGCGGCCCGGTCGATCGCGGCCAGGCCAGCAGCAGCGCAATGAGCAAACCGACGAACGAGGCGATGATCAAGGCCCGCGCGATCGCATCCGGCCAGGCGAACCGCTGCGCGACGATACCCTCCTACTGCAGCAGCGTGAATCCCGCGGCGGCGTAGGCCACTGACACTGCACCAGATTGCCTTGCGTGAATTGCCGCCAAGACTCAGCCATGGCCCTGGTCCTCCAGCAGCTCCTGGAAACGCGGATCCTTGCGCAAGGGATCCCAGACCGGGTCCTTGGCCAGGCGCACCCGCGACATGGTGGTGCCGGCCGGCATCGCCAGCAGCCGCCGGATCAGTTCCAGCGACTGGTCGGGTGCGTGGGCGAACGCGGAGACCTGCGCCAGGCCCAGCAGCTGGTAGGCGCCGAAAAAGCCGTCCTTCGACAAGGGCAGCACGTCGACCGCGCGTCGCGCGGCCGCGATCGCCTCCGCGTCGTGGCCCAGGCAGACCTCGACCCAGCTCAGTTGCTGCAGCAGCGAAAGCGACCTCGGCTCCCGGGCCAGCGCCGCCTGCAGCAGCGGTCGCAACTGCCCGCATTCGTCGCGCACTTCGGCACCCTGCCCGGCCAACAAGCGGATCGCGACCCGCGCCGACCTGCCGACCAGGCGTTCCTGCTCGTTCGCGGCGGGCGCTGCGTCCCAGCCGCGCAGTGCGGCATCGAAGCGACGTTCGAACACCTCCGGATAGACCAGGCCATTGACCAGGAACGCCACGTCGCCATTGGCGAATGGTGTGTTCAGTCGCCAGGCGGGCGGTGGATCGTAGGCCGCGCGCGCGCCCGCCACGTCGCCGAGGCCGAACAGCTGCATCAGAAAAAGTACGTCCTGCGTGTTGGCGTTGACCGGCGAGATGTCCCGCGACAGCAGCAGCTCGCGGCGTGCCTCGCCGTAGCGACGCAGCAGGGCCAGCGTTTCGCCGTAGCCCGTGCGCAGCAATTCATCGCGGGGAGACAATACGAGGGCCTGCTCCAGGTAGGACAGGGCCTCGGGCATCCGATCCGTGCGACGCGCGATGTAGGCCAGCCCGGCCAGTGCCTCGGCATTGCTCGGCGCCAGCTTGCGGGCCTGCTGGAACTGGGCCGTCGCCTGGTCGTATTGGCGGAAGCCCCAGTAGTAGTAATAGCCCAGTGCGAGATGTGCCTCCGGCAGCTCCGGCGCCAGTGCGAGGGCCCGGTCGATCGACGCCTTGACCTCCGCCAGCTCCGACGCGGTCAGCTGCGTGGCGAACCAGTGCTGGTTGAGGCGCGTATAGGCACCGTTGGCATACGCCAGCGCGAAGTCCGGATCCAGCACGATGGCGCGCCGATATTCGCGTTCGGCAGCCTCGTATGCCGCGTCCACCTGCTTGTGCCAGGCCTGCCCGCGCAGGTACTCGGCCTTGAGGAAGGCATCGTAGGCGGCCGCGTTCCGGGTCGGGGCGCGCACCACATTGGCCGATTCGACGCTGGTCAGCGTGGCCTTCAGGGCATCGGCCACCTTTTGCGCCACCTCGCCTTCGACGCCGAAGATGTTGTCCAGCGTGCGCGGGTAGGCCTCGGCCCACAGGTGGTTGTCGTTGGCGGCATCGATCAGCTGCACGTTGATCAGGACCGAGTTGCCGGACTTCTGCACGCTGCCTTCGAGCACCGTGGCGACGCCGAGCTGCCGGGCAATCGTCCTGAGATCGTCAGGGTGGCTGGCGTATTTTTCCGTCGACGTGCGCGAAATCACCTTCAGGTCGCCGATCGCGGCCAGCTTGGTCAGGATCATGTCCTGCATGCCGCTGGCGAAGTACTCGTTGTCCTTGTCGCCGCTCAGGTTCTCGAAGGGCAGCACCGCGATGGACTTGGCCTTGACCGGCGCCGCCGCGGGCGCATCCGCCTGCACGGACGACGGCACCTGCGACGCAGGAACCGACGCACCTCCTGCATCGCGCTGCGGCGCCAGGACGAACTTGTCGAGGCCGAAGTACGCCACCGCCAGCACCAGGGCCACGATGATCAGTCGGTTCATTCGCTGCCCGGTCTGCGACGCGATCGATTCGGCCGGATCGACCTCGTCGTCGCGCTTGATGCCGTCGGGCGTCAACTCGAACACCCACGCGAATGCAAGCACCGGCAGGAATCCGATCGCCAGCACCAGGACAATGGCCCGCATCACCCAATTGGGCACTTCGAACGCCGGCAGCACTGTTTCTGCGACCTGCGCGATCAACCACGCACCGACCAGGTACAACCCGGCCATTCGGATGACATTGCGGCGCTTGAGTTCGGCGAACACGCTCATGGCGCCAGCCCCACTTTCTTCGACAAGGCGTCATAACGCGGGTTGCCGTGCAGGCTGGCCAGCCGCAGATCGACCTTGCTCATCTGAAGGCCGCCATCATGCTGTGCGTAGGCGCGGTCCAGCCATTCGAATGCCTTGTCAGGCTGCCCCCGCCATGCATACGCAACACCGACCTGGTAGGCACAGCCCGCGCTGTGTTTCCCAAGCAACTCGTCCAGGTATTGGTCGGACTCACGCGCCTTGCCCTGGCTGTGCATGATCAGGGCAAGGCAAAAAAGTTTCATTGCACCCTCCCAATGGAAGAACGACTTGATGAACTGGTTGTCATGGCGAGCCTCCGCCACGGACACCGCACTTCCAGCCTGGGCCGGGTCGAAGCCCAGTCGAATCCGTAGTATCGCGACCAGTAGCGACAAGGCGCACTGATGCGAAGCAGCGGATTGTTCTGCATGCCGCCCTCCTCGGGCCGGCGCTGCAGGCGGCCGCCCGCAGCGGCCGTTTGCGTTGCATCAGGCGTCGCCAGAATTCGGCCATCCATCGGCTCCCCTGTGCCTTGTGAGGCGCCCGAGGCAAGGCGCCATGGGCATGGCAACGCGAAAACAGGCGAAATCCAGCCACGACACGCATCCAGCGGCAACCCACACGGGCAGACCACGACACCATGCCAACTGGCAGCCACCCATCGCTCATCCGGCCGCCGGACACCCAGCCGTCGATTGCCCGTGTACACCCGGGGCGGCCGCCCAACGGGGCAGGACGCGCATGATCGATTCACTGGCAGGCCCCGTGGACGATGACGCGCTGGCCGATGCCCGCTTGCGGCTGGCCATCGGCGTGACGGCCCATCGCGACCTGGTGCCGGAGGAAGAGCCTGCCTTGCGCCAGTCGATACGGCAGCTCCTGCAACAACTGCAGCATGACTTCCCCGATCTTCCGCTGCGACTGATCTCCGCGCTGGCCGAAGGCGGCGACCAGCTGGCGGCGGAGGAAGCGTTGGCGCTGGGCATCGAACTGGTGGCGCCCTTGCCGATGCCACAGGACGAGTACGAGCAGGACTTCACGGACCCCAGGGCATTGGCCCGTTTTCGCGCATTACTGGCGCGTGCCCGCGTACGGATCCTGCCGATGGCACCGGGCAACAGTCGTGAAACGATCGCGGTACGCGGCGAACATCGCAACCTGCAGTACGCGCAGCTGGGCATGTTCATTTCGTCGCACTGCCAATTGCTGATGGCGATCTGGGATGGACGGGACAGTGCCGCGACCGGCGGGACTGCACAAGTCGTTGCCTTCCACCTGCACAATGTCATGCCGGGACTCAGCGTCGAACAGGTGGCCCCGAACCTGCTGGCCGACGACGAGAGCGACCTCGTGTACCACCTGCCTTGCTCCCGGCGCGTCGTCGACACCGTGCCCGAACCGGCAATGGCGCAAGCGCATTGGTTGACGTTGGCCGGCAATCAACCAGCCGTGCAGGGCATGCCCATGCAGTACCGCCATGTCTTTGGGCAGATGCAGACGTTCAACCTGGACATGGGCAACCATGCCGGGGGAATCGCCGGCTCGCAGGCGGCCTTGTTCGACCGTGACATCCCCACGCCCGTGCCCGAAGTCGCCATACGCGTCGAGCGCCTGTTCCAGGCGGCCGACTGGCTGGCCCTGCATTTCCAGCGCAGGGTGCGCACCAGCCTGCTGTGCACGCACGTGATCGCGGCGTTGATGGGTCTTGCGTTCATCCTCTACTCGGACCTCGACCCGAACCCGGCTTATGTACAGGCCTTCCTGCTCCTGTTCGGCATCGGACTGATCGTCAACCTCGTCGGCCGGCGCCGGCAGTGGCATCGCAAATACCTGGACTATCGCGGACTGGCCGAAGGCCTGCGCGTGCAGCTGTATTGGCGCATGGCGGGCGTGGAACCACCCGCCAACACCAGCCTTGGTTACGACAGCTTCCTGCAGAAGCAGGACGTCGACCTGAGCTGGATCCGACACGCGATGCGTGGCAGCAGCCTGTTGCGCGATGAAACATTCCGCAGCAACCCTCGCTGGCTGGCATGGGTCGTGGTGCACTGGATCGGTGATGCCCGCGATGATGGCGGCCAGCTGGCCTATTACCGCCAAGGCACCGCCCGGCGCACGCATGCCTTCCACGGCACCGAGCGGCTGGGACAACTGGCCATGGCTGCCGGCCTCACGGGTGCGGCGCTGTTGCTGTTGGGTGGGCCTGGCCTGGCGCCGGCCTGGCAACAGAAGCTGGTGCTGGTGATGGGCCTGCTGCCGCTGATTGCCGGCATTCGCCAAGCGTATTCCCACAAGAAGGCCGACAAGGAACTGATCAAGCAGTTCCGCTTCATGAGCCGGCTGTTCGACAGTTGTCGCGCGCGCGTGCAGCGCGCCCGGTCCGATGCCGAAACCCGGCAGATCCTGCTGGCCCTGGGTCGGGCCTGTCTTGAAGAACATGCCGAGTGGATCCTGCTGCACCGCGAACGTCCGCTGGAGCATGCCCAGCTGTCCGGTTAGAAGACCACCCTGCGTTTGACACCCTCACGAGGGCATGGATGCCGGGCAGCTGACGGGTGCGACATGCACTACCGGGCTTTCATCAGTTACAGCCATGCGGATTCGGCTTGGGCGCGATGGCTGCATCGCCGCGTGGAGAACTATCGCCTGCCGTCCAGGCTGCGCGGGACCCGGGGAGAGTTTGGCCTGCTACCGGATCGCCTGGGTCCCATCTTCCGCGATCGCGAAGACTTGTCCAGTGCTGGCGAACTCGGCCCCCGGATCCAGCAAGCCCTGGCCGACAGCGAAGCGTTGATCGTGCTGTGCTCACCCGCCGCGGCACTGTCGCCGTGGGTCAACAACGAAGTCCTGCAATTCAAGCGCCTGGGACGGGGCAAACGCATCTTCGCCCTGATCGTGTCGGGTGAACCCAATACCGGTGACGCGCGGGAATGCTTTCCACCGGCCCTGCGCTTCGACCTAGACGACGAAGGCGGCCTCGGCACGTGCCCCGCCGAACCCGTCGCCGCGGACGTGCGCGCGGACAAGGATGGAAAAACCCTGGCCCGCCTGAAGTTGCTGTCGGGCATGCTGGGCCTTCCGCTGGATACGCTGCGACAACGCGAAGCAGCACGACTCCACCGGCGTCAGTTTGCCGTCACCATGCTGGCCCTGTTGGTGACGCTGGTGACCAGCCTGTTGGCGGTCCAGGCCATCCGCGCACAACACGCTGCCGAGCGCCGACAAAAGCAGGCCGAGACACTGGTGGACTTCATGTTGGGTGATCTCACCGATCGCCTCGAGGACGTGTCGCGCCTGGACATCCTGCAAGCGGTCGACGACCAGGCCATGGTGTACTTCCAGTCGTTGCCAACTGCCGACGTCACCGACGATTCGCTGCAGCAACGCGCCAAGACCTTCGTCAAGATCGGCAATGTCCGCCTCGAACAGGGATTGCTGCCACAGGCCCGGGAATCGTTCCAGGCCGCCGCCGACATCGCATCAAAGCTCGCGCAGGAGCACCCAGGCGATCTCGACCGCCAGCTGGCGCACTCGGAGATCCTCACATCCATCGGCACAGTGCACTGGTACCGGGGCGAGCTCGACAAGGCGCAAGCTGGTTTCGAGGCGGCGCTCAACGTCGTCAAACACGCAGGCACGCTGGCACCACGGAATACCGAGTTGCTGTTCCAGGTCTCGTACCTGGATAACAACATCGGCCATGTGCTGGAAGCACGTGGGCGCCTGGAGGAGGCAACCACGCACTATCGCAACATGCTCGTCACCAGCGAGAAACTCGTGGCGATGGACGCGGACAACAAGACATGGGCGGCAGAACTGGGGCTGGCACACAACAACCTGGCCAAGATGGCCCTGCTGGCCGGCGACCTGCACACGGCGGTGCAGCGCTATCGCGCGGATGTCGCCATCGAGCAGGCATTGGTGCGACGCGATCGGCGCAACAACGACCAGGCCGAGAAGCTGCTGATCTCGCGCGCGGCACTCGGACGCACGCTGGCATTGACCGGTGCAGTCGATACCGGCATCGACGAACTCCAACTGGCATTGGCCGACGCCTACCGCTTGCTGGGCATCGAACCCAAGAGTGCGTCGTATCTCGAAGATGCGAGCCTGTACGGAACCGAGCTTGCCCACTGGCTTGCGGTGCGTGGCGATGTGGCCGGGGCCAGGCAGCAATTGACCCGCGCCTTGGCAAGTGCCACGCGGCTGGCGCAGCAGGACGCCAGCAACGTGGGCTGGCAACGCGAACTGGCCGAGGCCAGGATCGAGCAGGCCCGCCAATGGCGCGCTGCCGGCAATGACCAACAAGCACGCGACCAGACCAGGCAGGCATTGAGTGTCCTGGACCCGCAGCTGGCGCAGCAACCAAACGACCGCGCCACGGTGCTCGCCAGCGCCGCCGCCCTGCTGCTGATGGCGGACCTGGACGACGACGCCAAACATGCCCGCAGGTTGCGCGAACGCGCCTTGCAAACAGTGCAGATGCAGTCCACCGGCACGCACGATCCACGCCTGCTTGCGCTGCGTATCGAGGCATTGCTGGCATTGGACCAACGCGAACGCGCCGTGACCCTGCTGCCCGCCATCTGGAAGACCGGCTATCGCGACCCGGCCTTCATCGCGTTGCTGACTCGCGAAAACATCGATCCGGGGCTGGCTGCCGCCCGCGATTGACCATCAACCGGAGGAGATCGACATGGACATTGGAATATTCAAGCAGAAGAAAACCGACAACGTCATAGAAGTCCTTTTGGGAAAGGAGCCCGGAACCCTGGATATCAACGATCACGATGTGTCCCCGAATTCCCTCAAGCAGGTCATCATCTGGAAACTCGCCAAAAGACTGACGGCTGGGGATTTCATCAGCTTCGAGTGGGCAGATCCCGGCAACGCGTCAGGCACATTCGATACGCCGGAAATCTCCGCCGACGGGAACTCGCTGACCATCGGCGATCACAATGGCCCGACCGGCAGGAAAGGCGAACTCGCCTACACCATCAAGGTCGAACTCGATGGCGTGGTCTACACCTCCCGGAACAATGAGAAGGAAGGCATGGTCAAGGGTCCGATCATCATCAACCGGTAGCCCGTTCAAGCGTGGTGGCCTCGGGTAGGCCAGCGAATGCGCGACGCCGTGATGGTCACCGTTCACCACATGCCGCTCGCGGCAGGTCGCCGCCATCGCCTGCTGGACCTCGTAGGTGATCGCGATGCCGAATGCGTGGAGACAAGGATCGTTGCTGCCTGTGTCCGGGATTCGGCTCGATGCCGGAAGCTTGTAGATCTCCATGGCCAGATGGCGTAGCGCCGGGCGCGGATAAAGTCGATCTCCCGGTGGACGTCGGTTCACGGAAACTCGTGCGATGACGGCAGTCGACTTCGTCCCGGGTGGCACCATGCCCGGCGATCAGCAATGGTGCGTCGAGCAACGGTGTCTTGCCGGATACGGCCTCTGCTGCTCATTGGTCCACACGCAAGCGCCAAGTGGAGTCAGTTGGCCTGGTGTCAACCTGTCGATTCACGTTTCAGTTTGCCGCCTGCAGACAGATAAAGACGCCGGGCATCACGGCCACCAGTTCGATGGCAACGGCGATACAGCCATGGCGGCGCTGGTTGGCGATGACGCGGCGCACGAGCATCGCTGCCGCCCACGCCTGGAAACATTCTTCCAAATGCGTGTTCGCGGCCACGCCCTGCCCACGCATCCCGGCTCTCCCGTGCATGGCAGCGGATGCTTCCTGATACCACAGGACAGTGGCTTGCGAGACCGAGTCGATGTGTTGCCCAGGCATCAGCCTGCAGCATCCCCTCCACGGAGCATGCCATTGCATCGACGTTCCCTCCGGCTCTCGCCATGAAGCAGATCGGCATGATCGAAAACGCAAAAAGGGCTGGCGAATCGCCAGCCCTTTTTCAATGACGCGGAAACTATCGGTTACAGCAGGTGGGCGACGCCCGCGCGCTCTTCCTCGAGTTCGGCCAGCGTCTTGTCCATGCGCTCGCGGCTGAAGTCGTCGATCGGCAGGTCGGTGACACGGGTGTAGCTGCCGTCCTTGCAGGTCACCGGCACGCCGTAGATCACACCCTCGGGGATGCCGTAGCTGCCGTCGGACGGCACGCCCATGGTCACCCAATGGCCGTCGGTGCCCAACACCCAGTCGTGGATGTGGTCGATGGCAGCATTGGCGGCCGAGGCGGCGGAGGATGAACCACGCGCTTCGATGATCGCGGCGCCGCGCTTGCCTACGGTCGGGATGAAGGTATTGGCGTTCCAGTCTGCGTCGTTGATCTTGTCCTGCAGCGACTTGCCGTTGGCGGTGGCAAAGCGGATGTCCGGGTACATGGTCGGGCTGTGGTTGCCCCAGACCACCATCTTCTGGATGTCGCCGACGGCGACGCCGGCCTTGGTGGCGAGCTGGCTCAGTGCGCGGTTGTGGTCCAGGCGCAGCATGGCGGTGAAGTTTCCGGGTTTGAGGTCGGGCGCGGATTTCATCGCGATGTAGGCGTTGGTGTTGGCCGGGTTGCCGACCACCAGCACCTTGACGTCGCGGCGAGGCGACCTTGTTGAGCGCGGCGCCCTGCGCGGTGAAGATCTTGGCGTTTTCCAGCAGCAGGTCCTTGCGCTCCATGCCCGGGCCGCGCGGCTTGGCGCCGACCAGCATGGCGATGTCGGCGTCCTTGAACGCGACCTCGGCGTCATCGGTGCCGACCATGCCGGCCAGCAGCGGGAAGGCGCAGTCGTCGAGCTCCATCATCACGCCCTTGAGCGCGGCCTGGGCCTTGTCCATCGGCAGCTCGAGCAGCTGCAGGATGACGGGCTGGTCCTTGCCCAGCATTTCGCCCGAGGCGATGCGGAACAGCAGGGCGTAGCCGATCTGGCCGGCGGCGCCGGTGACGGCGACTCTGATGGGGGTTTTCATGAATAACTCCAGTCAATCAGGGAAAAATATAGTGGGCTTGCCTGACAGTAAAGCCAGGGCGGGCCACGCAAGTCGGCTCATCAACAACTGTCATCCTGAGCGCAGCGAAGGATCTGCTGTACTGCGCCTGCAGGAAAAGCCAAACAGATCCTTCGCTGCGCTCAGGATGACAATTTTGGCAGTGACGATTAGTGTCACATGAGCTGTTTCACAAGAGCCAAGGTGCGACAGCCGTGCCCACGACAGTCACGCTCACGACAGTCACGCTCACGACAGCTCGGCAAAGAACTCCTTGATGCGCTGCATCCCCGGCGCCAGCTGCGGCGTCGGGCAGGTGTAGCTGATGCGGATGGCGCGCGGCTCGCCGAAGGCAGAACCAGGCACGCAGGCCACGCCCTTGGACTCCAGCAACGCATTGCAGAAGTCGACGTCGTTGGCGATGGCCGTGCCGCTGGGCTGGTGGGTCTTTCCAAACGCGACGCTGATGTCGGGAAACGCGTAGAACGCGCCCTTGGGCATCGGGCAGACCACGCCGGGAATCGACAGCAGTACATCCAGGACCTGGTCGCGCTTGCCAGCAAATTCCTTGCACTTGCCAGCAGGCACGTCCTGCGGCCCGGAGAGCGCGGCAATGGCGGCGGCCGTGACGATTTCCGGGATGTTGGTGATGTGGTTGGAGTTGAGCGTCACGATGGCATTGGCGACTTTCTCCGGCCCGGCCATCAGGCCGACGCGCCAACCCGGCATGCCGTAGGTCTTGGACAGCGAGTCGACGAAGATCACGCGGTCACGCAACTCGGGACGCGCCTGCACGAAGTTGTGGTAGCCGACGCCGTCGAACACCATCGAGTTGTAGATGTCGTCGGTGATGACCCAGGTGTCCGGATACTTGACCAGGACATCGGCCAACGCGGAAATCTCTTCCTTCGTATAGACCATGCCCGTGGGGTTGTTGGGGTTGTTGAACAGGAAGATGCGCGGCTTCCTGGCCATCGCCTCGTCCAGCTGGGCCGGCGTGATCTTGTAGTCCTGCTCGGGTGGGCATGGCAGCAGCTGGATGTCGGCGTTGAGGATCTCGCCGATGTCCATGTAGCTGGTCCAGTACGGCGTGGCGAAGGCAAACCCGTCGCCCTCGTCCAGCAGCGCCTCGGCCAGGTTGTAGAGGATGTGCTTGGCGCCGATGCCGACCGCGCAGTGCTTGCGCTCGTAGCCGTCCAGGCCGATCCCGCGCATGTGCGCCAGGAAGGCGTCGAGCAATGCATCGGAGCCGCGGTTGCTGCCGTATTGCCCCGAGTCGTGGTCCAGCGCCTCGCGCACTGCGGCATAGACGTGGTCGCCGGGCAGGAAGTTGGGCACGCCGATCGAGAAGCTGATGATGTCGCGGCCTTCGGCCTTGAGGCGCTTGGCGTTGTCGGCAATCACCATGATCGCACTGGGCTTGGCGCGACCCACGCGCTGGGCTAGCTGTGGCATCGAAGATCCTCTGGGGAGTGTCCGGGTGGAACCCGCCCGGATGGAGCCCATTGTGGAGGGCTTGCCCGGGGGATGCAGGAAGCCGGCGTGAATGGGCCACAAGACGGCCGGATCGAGCCCCATGATTTTATCACAGGGCCGCCGTACAGCCGGTACACCTACTTGCCGGCAGTCGCCTGCTTTCGGCACGACGACTAGTTTTCCCCGTCATTCCCTCAAAGGCAGGAATAAAGGCGGGAACCCGGTGGCTCTCGTTCTACCGCCGCTAAAAGTCGCCGGATTCCCGCCTGCGCGGGAATGACGGACTTGATGGCACCGGCAGGGCCCGCCGCAACCCCGGGCAGGACGACGCCGGCCGCGTCCCCGGGCCAGCGCAAAAAACCGCGATCAGGGACGCGCGTTCTCGTCCAGCGTCTTGTTCCACTCGGCCACGCGATCGGCCTTGGCTGCCAGGACCGCCTCGGTGTCGCCTTCGATCTTCACCGACTTGATCTGATCGCCCTGCTCGACCTTGTCGACGGCTTCCAGGCCGGAAATGACCTTTCCGAACACCGTGTGCTTGCCATCGAGCCAGGGCGTTGCGACGTGGGTGATGAAGAACTGGCTGCCATTGGTGCTGGGCCCGGCGTTGGCCATCGACAGCACGCCACGGTCATGGGACACGCCGTTGTCGGCCTCGTCCTCGAACCGGTAGCCCGGGCCACCGCGACCGGTGCCCTCCGGGCAGCCACCCTGGACCATGAAATCGGCGATCACGCGATGGAAATTGAGGCCGTCATAGAAGCCACGGCGCGCCAGGTTGACGAAATTGGCGACGGTCAGCGGTGCCTTGTCGGGGTACAGCTCGACCTGGATCGGGCCGCGGTCGGTATCGAAGGTGGCGATGAGGGACATGGGGGCGGCTCCTGGGCGGCTCGTGGGGGGCGGAAGGATACCGCAGCCGGCGGAACATGAACATAACGACCGGTCCCCAACCAAGGTATAATTTCCGGCTTCCTTTCCACCCCCCGCGCCCTGCCTCGCCCGGCGCCCCTCGCGCCTGTCTGCAGCTTCGCCTGCCCGCGCCCTCCCCTGCCAGCCTTCCTTATGTCTATCGAAAACCTCCGCAACATCGCCATCGTCGCCCACGTCGACCACGGCAAGACCACCCTGGTCGATTGCCTGCTCAAGCAGTCGGGCACGTTCAACGAACGCACGGTCACCACCGAGCGGATGATGGACAGCAATGACCAGGAAAAAGAGCGCGGCATCACCATCCTGTCCAAGAACACCGCGATCAACTGGCAGGGCAACCGCATCAACATCGTCGACACCCCGGGCCACGCCGACTTCGGCGGCGAGGTCGAGCGCGTGCTGTCGATGGTCGATTCGGTGCTGATCCTGGTCGACGCGATGGACGGGCCGATGCCGCAGACGCGCTTCGTGACCCAGAAGGCGTTCGCGATGGGCTTCAAGCCGATCGTCGTGGTCAACAAGATCGACCGCCCGGGCGCGCGCCCGGATTGGGTGATCGACCAGGTGTTCGACCTGTTCGACAACCTGGGTGCGACCAACGAGCAACTCGACTTCCCGATCGTGTACGCCTCGGCGCTGCACGGTTACGCAAGCCTCGACGACAGTGCGCGCGACGGCGACATGACGCCGCTGTACGAAGCGATCATGCAACACGTGTCGCCACCGGACGTCGACCGCGACGGCCCGTTCCAGATGCGCATCAGCCAGCTGGACTACAGCAATTTCGTGGGCCTGATCGGCGTCGGCCGCATCCAGCGCGGCAAGGTGCGCACCAACATGCCGGTGAGCGTGGTCGACCGCCACGGCAAGAAGCGCCAGGGCAAGGTGCTGCAGGTGCTGGGATTCCTGGGCCTGGAGCGCATCGAGGTCGAAGAAGCCCAGGCGGGCGATATCGTCGCCATCTCCGGCGTCGCCGAGCTCAGCATTTCCGACACCATCTGCGCGCTGGATACGCCCGAGGCGCTGCCGGCGCTGACCGTGGACGAGCCGACGATCAGCATGACCTTCCAGGTCAACAACTCGCCGTTCGCCGGCAACAAGGATTTCAGCGGCGGCAAGTTCATCACCAGCCGCCAGATCCGCGAGCGCCTGGAGCGTGAAGTGCTGCACAACGTGGCGCTGAAGGTCGAGGAAGGCTCCGACCCGGACAAGTTCCTGGTCTCGGGTCGCGGCGAACTGCACCTGTCGGTGCTGATCGAAACCATGCGTCGCGAGGGCTTCGAGCTGGCCGTGTCGCGCCCGGAAGTCATCATCAAGGAAATCGACGGCAAGCTGATGGAGCCGATCGAGCAGCTGGTGGTCGATGTCGAAGACCAGCACCAGGGTGGCGTCATGGAGAAACTCGGCACCCGCAAGGCGCAGCTCAAGAACATGGAGTCCGACGGCAAGGGACGCGTGCGGCTGGACTACATGATCCCGGCGCGCGGCCTGATCGGTTTCCAGAACGAGTTCCGCACCCTGACCCAGGGCTCGGGCCTGCTGTTCCATGTGTTCGACCATTACGGTCCGAAGGAAACCGGCGCCATCGCCAAGCGCTCCAACGGCGTGATGATCGCCAATGCCGCGGGCACCACCCCGGCCTACTCGCTGGGCCCGTTGGAAGAGCGCGGCAAGCTGTTCGCCGCCGAGGGCGACAACGTGTACGAAGGCCAGCTGGTCGGCATCCACTCCAAGGACAACGACCTGACCGTCAATGCGATCAAGCCCAAGCCGCTCACCAACGTGCGCGCCTCGGGCAAGGACGACGCCATCAAGCTGACGCCGGCGATCAAGTACACGCTGGAGCAGGCGCTGGATTTCATCGAGGACGACGAGCTGGTCGAGGTCACGCCCAAGGAAATCCGCCTGCGCAAGAAGCACCTCAGCGAAACCGATCGCAAGCGCGCCTCGCGCGCGGCCTGAGGCGGGTCGATGACGGCGACGCAGGCGCGGCACCGCTCCCTCGCGCCTGCGGGCTAGCCTGCGACGCCATGCCACATCGTCAGGACCCAGGTCATAGCGATCGGACCGGCGACCACCGCATGGGTGACCACCGCATCGCACGCAGCGGCACGCATCCGCACTACAACCCAAACCCGCATGCGCACCCGGGGCTGCATGTCATTGCCCTGGTCGAGGGCATCAAGGGTGCACTCGCGGTGCTGGCCGCCAGCGGGCTCGAACTGCTGGGACCCGCGCCCTTGCGACGCTGGGTCCACGAACTGATCGCCCGCTTCCAGCTCGATCCAGACCACGGCGCGCTACCCGTATTCGCCCGGATGATCAGCCCCGATGCCGTGCACCTGGTCGCTGCCGGCGTCATGGCGTACGGCGTGCTGCACCTGCTCGAGGCCTGGGGCCTTTGGCGCGCCAAGGCCTGGGCTTCGTGGCTGGGGCTGGTGACCGCATCGCTCTACCTGCCGCTGGATGTCTACGCCTTGTGGCGACATGCGGGCTGGCCTGGATGGGCGGTGCTTGGAATCAATCTGCTGATCGTCGGGGTGCTGGCCCGCGACCTGTTGCGGCGTCGGTACTGATTGCTGCTGCAAGCAGGCATCCATTCCATTGCCACCCTTGCTGTCGTAGGAGCGACGTAAGTCGCGATGGCATGTCCGGAGCACCTATCGCGACTTACGTACCTCCTACGAGAGCAACCGCCAGAGCAACTTGCGTAGCGCCTGCCCCCTGCAGGAGCGGCTTCAGCCGCGAGCTCTTGCGTCGCTGTGGTCATTGCTTTCTCCGTTGCCCTGGCTTCGCGATCGCCCTTGCTGTCGTAGGAGCGACGTAAGTCGCGATGGCATGTCCGGAGCACCTATCGCGACTTACGTCGCTCCTACGAGAGCAACCGCCAGAGCAACTTGCGTAGCGCCTGCCCCCTGCAGGAGCGGCTTCAGCCGCGAGCTCTCTGCTTCGCTGTGGCCCTTGCTTTCTCCGTTGCCCTGGCTTCGCGATCGCCCTTGCTGTCGTAGGAGCGACGTAAGTCGCGATGGCATGTCCGGAGCACCTATCGCGACTTACGTCGCTCCTACGAGAGCAACCGCCAGAGCAACTTGCGTAGCGCCTGCCCCCTGCAGGAGCGGCTTCAGCCGCGAGCTCCTTGCTTCGCTGTGGCCCTTGCTTTCTCCGTTGCCCTGGCTTCGCGATCGCCCTTGCTGTCGTAGGAGCGACGTAAGTCGCGATGGCATGTCCGGAGCACCTATCGCGACTTACGTCGCTCCTACGAGAGCAACCGCCAGAGCAAGACGAAGAGCACCGACCGGCAACCAACAGCCACACGCCTACCGTCATTCCCGCGAAGCCGGAATTGAGCGTGGCGGGTTTGGGCGCCGCGTCACCACGGACAAGAAGGGCCGGCAACCGGTGGGGCCATCACGCGGCCCGTTCCAGCCCCCGGCTTGCCTGACACGACCCACGGCGCGATGCTGTCACCTCGGCGGTCATGGCGACCACACCCGGGGAATCACGATGCGTTGCATGTCCACCATGGCTTGCCTGTCCTTGCTGGCACTCAGCCTTGCCTGCACCCACCCTGCATTGGCACGAACACACGATGGCGATGACACCGCGCCAGGGTTTGCCTTTTCGGAAAGCGACATCGCCAGCCTGCAGGAAAGGATGGCGGCCGGCACGCTCACCAGCCGAGCACTCACCCAGGCCTACCTGGATCGCATCGCAGCCATCGATGCCACCGGTCCGAAACTCAATTCGATCATCGAGCTCAACCCCGATGCCCTGGCCGAGGCCGACGCCCGCGACGCCGAACGCAAGGCGGGCCGGTCGCGCGGCTCCCTGCAAGGCATTCCGGTACTGCTCAAGGACAATATCGATGCCACGCCGATGGTCAATTCCGCCGGCTCGCTGGCCTTGGCCGACAATCGTCCAGCCGTCGATGCCCCGATGGTCAAGCGCCTGCGCGATGCCGGCGCCGTGATCCTGGGCAAGACCAACCTGAGCGAGTGGGCCAACATGCGCTCCACCCACTCCAGCTCGGGCTGGAGTGGCCGCGGCGGCCAGACCCGCAACCCCTATGTCCTCGACCGCAACCCCTGCGGCTCCAGTGCCGGCACCGGCACCGCGATCTCCGCGAACCTTGCCAGCGTCGGCATTGGCACCGAAACCGACGGCAGCGTGATCTGCCCTGCCGCGATGACCGGCCTGGTGGGCATCAAGCCGACGCTGGGACTTGTCAGCCGACACGGCATCATCCCGTTGGCGCACTCGCAGGACACCGCCGGCCCGATGACACGCACGGTCGCGGACGCAGCGGCGCTGCTGACCGTGATGGCGGGCAGCGACTCCGCCGACCCCGCGACGGCCGAGGCGGACGCGCATGCGGTGGATTACACGCAATTGCTGAAGCCCGATGCGCTCGCCGGCAAGCGCATCGGTGTCGTCCGCCAGCTGGCCGGCATGGAACCCAATGCGGACCGCGTGCTCGAGCAGGCCATCGCGACGCTCAAGGCGCAAGGCGCGACCATCGTCGATCCTGTCGACGTGCCCAACATCGCCAAACTGGGCGACGATGAGTTCACCGTCCTGTTGTATGAGCTCAAGCACGACCTTGCCCAATACCTGGCCGGCTCCAACGCCGCGCCCAAGTCGCTGGCGGACCTGATCGCGTTCAACAAGGCGCATGCGGACCGGGAAATGCCCTGGTTCGGGCAGGAGCTGTTCGAGGCTGCGCAGGCCAAGGGTCCGCTGACGGATCGCGCGTACCTGGACGCGCTGGCCAACTCCAAGCGCCTGGCCGGCCCGGAAGGTATCGATGCCGCGATGCAGGCCCATCATCTGGATGCCCTGCTCGCCCCGTCCTGGGGCCCGGCGTTTCCCACCGACCCGGTGCTCGGCGACCACGTCGTCAGTGGCGACCCGACCGTGGGCGGTGTCTCGCAGCTGACGTCGGTGGCCGGCTATCCCTCGATCACGGTTCCGGCGGGCTTTGCGCATGCGTTGCCGATCGGCATCGTGTTCATGGGGCGCAAGTGGAGCGAGCCCGCACTGATCGAAATCGCCTATGGCTTCGAGCAGGCCACGCATGCGCGCAAGCCGCCGCGGTTCCTGCCAACGGTGACGCCCTGATCGTCGAACGCTGGTTTACGCTCGCCGCATTTGGGACCGGATCCCGGGACTATCTTGAAACACCAAGGTTTTCGTTGCCCGCGGCCCGCGCCGCAGTCGCCGTCGCGGTCACTTGGGGCCGCGTCCGCCCAGCTTTCATCTCCCTTGCCAACGCAAGTTTCGGTATCTCCACCCTGGGCAACAGCCGCCTGGTGAAGTGTTTGTCCCGGTAGTACCGGATCTTGCTGCACATCACCGGATGCGGGATGCCTTCGTAGAGGAAGATTTCCTTGTCCTTGCCAAGGGCCTTGAGCTCTTGCGGCAGCATCAGCGCGCGTCGCTCTTCGGTGTAGTTGTAGGACACGTCTCCATGCAATCCGCGCTGCCGGGTCTTGTTGCGACGGCGCACGCTGGTGTAACCGAGCATGTCCGAGTAGTCGTTGGCATCGCCCTGCTCGCGCGGGGCATAGATGATCTGCAGTGCGTGGTTGGTCAGGATGGTGCGCGATACCTCCTTGCCGTACACGGCATCGAGTTGCGACATCGACTGGATGATCGGCAACAGCCGCAGGTTGTAGCCGGCGATGTAGGCGACCGATGACGCAAGGATGTCGATCCGGCCGATGGCGGTGAACTCGTCCATCAGCAGCAGGCATTGGTGCTTGAGCCCGGGATTGTCCTGCGGCAGTTCGCGGGTATTGACGTTGACCAGCTGGCTGAAGAACAGGTTGAGGATGACGCGCGCCTCGGCCAGCTTGTTGGGCTGGATGCCGATGTAGATGGTCATCTTCTTCCTGCGCACGTCGGTGAGCAGGAAGTCGTCGGCGCTGGTGGCTGCATCCAGCACGGGATTGATGAAGGCGTTCAACGGCTCCCTGAAGGTACCCATGATCGAGGCGAAGGTTTCTTCCGCCTGCGACAGCAGGTTGGCAAATGCCTTGCGCGCGTGGTCGCCGAGGAATGGCTTCTGCGAGCATCCACGCAGCCAGGTCTTGAGGTCGCTACCATCGCCAGTGGACAGGTGGTAGATCCTGCCCAGCGTCGGCACATGCAGCGCATGGGCGGGGAGATTGATGGCCTGTTGTTCGTCGTGGTTGTCGAACAGATACAGCGCGAACGCCATGAAGGCATTGCGTGCCTGGCTGACCCAGAACTTCTGGTCGTCGGATCCGTCCGGGTAGAGCATCGCCGCGATCGCCATCAGGTCGGAGACCCGGAAGGCAGGGTCGTTGGACACGTAGCTCAGCGGATTCCAGCGATGCGTGCGCCTATCCTCGGCAAACGGGTTGAACAGGAAGACGTCCTGCCCCTGGCTTGCGCGCCAGCCACTGGTCAGCTGGAAGTTTTCCTGCTTGATGTCCAGCACCACGACCGACTCGCGATACTCCAGCAGGTTGGGGATCACCACGCCCACGCCCTTGCCCGAGCGCGTGGGTGCGGCAAGGATCACGAACTGCTGGCCCGGCAGCCGCACCAGCCTTCCACCAAACCGGCCGACAACGATGCCGTCATCCGGAAGACTTGAACAGACCATGCGTGGCCAGGTCGACTGCATTGGCAAACCGCGCCTGTCCGTGCAGGGATGCCTTCCGGGACTTGAAGATCGGTATCAGCAAGCCCACGTAAAGCAGCAGCGGCAGACCAAAACCAATATAGCCGGCCCACTTGATCTTGCTTGCGTAGGGCTGCACCTGGGGCAAGTCCAGGACGCGAACATATTGCCAGTACGTGCCCGGCTTCAAGGGCACGTCGAGCTTGAGCAACAGCAGGGTGAGATAGTCGGAGAGATAGAGACCAGCGAGTGCTGCCAGCAGCAGCAGGCCAATGGCCAAGCCGGCCCTGAACCTGGAAATAGTCATGACGATCCATGTCAGTGGGAAATCCTGGCCCGATTTTGCGGGATTGGACGGGCTGTGCCAAGTCGATGGGGATGGCGGTCGACCAGGACTGCAGCACGGCATTGTATTGCGCAGCGGAGCTCGCGCCTTGACACAAAATCTCTGTATTCGCTTCACTGCCATGCTGGCGCAAATACCCTCGACAGCGTCATTATCCTGATGTAAGTGTCGTCGTCCACGATATTGTCATCCTGAGCGTAGCGAAGGATCTGCTTAATGCTTTTCTGTCGGTGGACAGAGCAACAACAGATCCTTCGCTACGCTCAGGATGACAGCTAAAGCTGGGACCTGTGTAGTCGTCCGCAGTGCAAATGAGCGCGGGATGCATACCCCGGCGCCGCCAGCGAGCGCGGAGTTCCAGCTTCCAGTGATCTCACGGCATCCGCCGCGGAGCGTTGTGCGACATCAGCGCTCCACTCCATCAGGCGGATACGAAGAAGGCCTGCACGAATGCAGGCCTTCTGTTGTTCATATGGCGAAACGTTTCCTCGCGGAATCCGCTACCAGCACCCTTCCGTTTTTGGTGTCTTGTCACCCGTCTGGTCCAGCGTCAGGGTGCCGCACTTGCCGTCTTTCTGTTTTCCGGCGATGGGAGCGGCCTGCAGCTTGTATGTGGTCCCGTCGGGCGTGCCATCGAAACCCAGCGTGTAATATTCCTTGACCTCGTCGCCGCATACATCAGCTGGGCTCTTCGCACCCGTGTACTTGAAGTTGGTCGTGTAATAGCGCTCCATGTATTGCGCGGATTGTTCCAGGCAACCCTTGGCCGCGCCTCGCCGCGCCTTGACGTTGGCAAAGCCGTAGCTGGCCATCGCAATCGACGCCAGCAACGCGACGATGCCGACCACGATCATCAGTTCCAGCAGGGTGAAGCCCGTCACCTTGCGCCGGCCGCGACCGGCGCAGATATCGTGCGGGATGTGCTTGCAGGCATTCGACATATCAGTCCCTCAGGATTTCGCGCCAGGAGATGCGCCGCGGACCGACGCCCTGCGGGTTGATCGGAATCTCACCGAGACCGCCGTTGGAACCACCCACGATCAGCAAATCATCGATGATGGTCGGCAGTGTCGGCATGCCGACACCCAGGTCCACCGACCCTACCGGCACTTCGTTCGTGCCCGATCCGATCGTGTCATCGGAGAAGTCGCCATTGCCGTTGGTGTCGAAGTACGCATTGGCCAGGCTGGTACCGCTGAAAGCATCCAGGGCATTGATATAGCCGCGGCCGCCGGCGTCGCAGGTCTCGCCCGTCGGCGGGATCATGCTGGCCGTGACCAGCACGGTGCCACGGACGATGGGCCGGTTGACCAGGCGCTCGCCTTCGGCGGTCCCGGGCGACGGCGGCTTGAGAAGATCGATGTACCAGCCCTTCTTGCTGCTATCAAGATCATCGTGCGGCTCGAAGCCACGGAGGGTTTCGGTACCATTGATCAAGGTGATCTTGCGCTTTTGCAGGTCGCCATCGCCGCTGGACGTGCGTCCGGTGATGACGGTATTGCCATCGACCAGGCCGTACATCGATTGCACGTCCTTGTTGGTCGGGTCGCCGGCGGTCTGGAAGGAGCCGGTGCCCACGAAGACCCAACGCTTGCCCGTGGCCGGATCCTTGGCCAGGGCGAGCCCGGCCGTGATCGGCTGGCGCTTGTTGGAGGCATCCTTTGCCACAAACATCGGGGAACCACTGTTGGCGATGCTCCAGCCGGTGCTCGTCGATGCGGTCAGGTCGAACTTCCACAGGTTGCCCTGCAGGTCGCCGGCATACACGTAGTCCACGGTGCCATTGCCATCATTGTCCCAGCCACGCGGCGCGGACAAACCGTTACCGCCCGTCGTGTAACCGGTATCGAGCTCCTTGATGACGGCGCCCGTGGCGATATTGATGACGAACAGCGCCGCGGTGCCGGTGCTGCTGTTGACACCATTGCTGGCAACGATGGCGCTGGTGCCGTCGTTGAGCTTGACGATCAATGGTTCACCCAGCACCTGGCCCATGTCCGCCGGTGCGGCGCTGCCGGTGTTGTCCCAGAGGACGTTGTTGTTGCCAAAGCTGCCGGGCGTGGTGACGTCGAGTCCGAAAAGGCCCTTGCCGCCCCGGCCCAAGGCGCCAACCAGGTAATTCTTGCCCGTCGTCTGTGCCAGCGTGGACACCACGACAGGACCATCGACAAACCACTTGTGGACGTATTGCGGATCACTCAACGACGCCAGGTTGGCCAGGTCGATGCCGCGCGGAATGTACGCAAAGCGTTCGGCACCGGTCAGGGCGTTGAATGCATGCAGCATGCCATCGTTGGCGCCCACGAAGATGGTCTGGGTGTCGCGCACGAAGATCGGGGAGGAGTTAGCGATGTCGCCAAGCACGGTCTGGATGCGATCGCGCAACAGCCCGCCATTTTGCTTCTCCTTGGTCTGCACGCCCCTGATGTAACTGCCGTTTTCGGCGCCGGTGACCTGGGCAAGGCCATTTGTACGCGCCAGGACCGCCGTCTGCGCCGCGGTCGGGAACGGTGCGCCCGTCCCGCTGCTCCAGGTCAGGATCGTTCGCGTGGTCGGGATCTTCGCCGAGGCAAGCCAGGTAGGCGTCGATGCCACGCCGCTGCCCGACGCCACCGCGTACGCCGCCAACTCACCGGTCCATTTGCCGGACACATAGCTGGCCTGGTACACGCTGCTGTCGGACTGGAACGAGGTGCTGTTGGCGGTGACGTTGGAGGCCGAGCCATTACGTGCAGCCACCGTGGCCAGCGCATCGACCAGGCCTTGGGCAAACTTGATCGGGTTGGTCGCGGCCACGAAATTGCCATGGCCATTGATCGATGCATGCCAGAGGTCGTCGATGGTCTCGGGCTTGTCGGCCGTCGGCTTGGGCCAGTACTTGCTGCCGTTGTTGATGGACACCAGGTCGCTGCCCGGGTCCAGGGTGCCGGACTGGCCAATCGCCAGCCCGAAGGTGGTCATGTGCTGCCAGAACGCCGGGTCGGCGGCGGAGTCGGGCACGTCGTTGTCCAGGCTCGTGCGCAGGTCGCGCTTCCAGTAGTAATTGGCGACGTCGGCCAAGGTATTGGAGTACGTGCCCGAACTGCTGTTGCCATTCTTGTCCGAATACGGTGGCTTGGCCTCGTATTTGAGCGTCTTCTTGCCGTCCTTGGACGTGTACAGCACGCCATCGCTGGCATCGGCGTCGCCCACGGGATTGTTGTAGTCGTTGTCGCTGTTCCAGTAACCGTCGGTGGTCAGGATGGCGAAACTCTGCCGGCAGCTGAGCTGGTCGTCGCCGCTCTCCGGCCCCCAAGGGCCCGAAGAGCCGCTTTCTCGTAGTATTTCCCGGCGCGTTGCAGCGCGCCCTTCAACGGGGTTCCGTTGTTGGCGGTGGCGTCGTGCAGGCGATCGAACCAGGTGGAGCGGTTGGTGCCAGTGAACTGGCCACTGTTGGTGCCAACGGGGATATCGTAAGGGCTGCGGTTCCAGATCGTGTCGAAACCGACGCGGATATTGCTGCCGATCTGGCCAAAGGCCTCGCTGGCTGCACCCTTGGCCATCTTGCTGCGGGTGCGGTAATAGGAATACCAGGTGGCGAAGTTCTTGACCTCATCCGATTGACTGCGACCTGTCGGGGTGGCGTCTACGGTGCCCGCGGTTGCCGCTGCGATGTCCTCATTGCTGACGCGTTGGCCGTTGGAGTAGTTGTAGACACCGATCCACCAAGTCACCCGACTGTGGGTTGTTTATCGTGAGCTTCTCGGTGTTGCCATTGTACTAGCTGCGGCCATTGTAGGTAGAGGTTGATCCGTTGGTTGCCACGTTACGCGAACATAGAGGTCGGCGTCGCCACCCGCCAACCGCTAGCCGTTACCACCAGCGCGTCCGCGCCGGACGGCACGGTGATGCTCTGATACCACCAGCCGTGCTCGTCGATATCCACATCATTCCAATTGACCCAGGCTGCTGGTCGCAGTCTGCACGACGTGCATCGTGCCCCCGATCTTCTTGATGTCGTAGCGGTCGTACTGGCCGCTGTCGGAAAGGTCGGTCGCACCGGTCTTGGGAACGTAGAACGTCCGCGTGTCACTGGAAAGGTCCTTGGACCCGTTCAGCGTGGTGTCGCTGCTGTAGACATTGGTGTAGGAGGTGCCCCCGCTGTAGCGGGTGGCATCGGCCTTGAGCCAGGGCAGATACGTGGTGTTGGGGTTGTAATACAGCGTATTGCGGGCATAGGTCTCGAGCTGGATCTGCTGCGGACTGGTCTTGGGCACCTCGCTGGAAGAATTGGCGCCCGGCATGAAATCGAAGGCCATTGAGCCGGAGTCATCGAGGATGAACATCACATTGGGCGGCGGGTAGGCGGCACCGGTCTGCAACGGGTTGTCCGGAAACACCACCGTGGCGTTGACCGGCAAAGCCATTAGTGTCGCCAGGCAGGCCAGCAGCGAGTTCACCGCGCGCCTGCCGGCTCCACGCGTTGCTGTCTTGGCGGGCCGGGTGACGCAGGGAGGGTTGGATTGCTTCTTCATGTCAGGCTCCAGGGCCTTTGCGTGCCTTTACGGCACCGCGAAATTGGTTTGCAGGGTCACGTCCGAGCGATCGGCCGCCTGGCTGCGCGCGGTGATCCGATACACGGTCACCAGGTCTGCACACGTAGTCTCGGAGACGTCGCCGCTGGTGGTGCAGGCATCGCCTGGAAATTTGCCCATGTACTCGATGATGTAGCGCGCGGGACTAGCCAGATCGCCCGTATCGGCCGTAGAGACTTTGGAGATGGTGGCCCAATTGGAGGCAAGCCAACGCGGCGTATCGGTGGGAACAGGCGTGGAGCACACTCCTTTTGCATCGCAACCACCACCTGGATCGGCAGGCCGGTCGATCGCAACGGACTCACCTTCTCGCAACGCGGCTTCGGCTGCCTGGAAGCTCAGGCTGCGATCGTACTGGCTAGAGCTCATGCGCTCCTGCATGAGCGTCCCACGCAACGCGACCAGCCCCAGCAGGGTCATGACCACCAGCAGGATGAGCACCACCGCAAGGGCCACGCCACGCTGGCTTGCCATGCCGATCGAACCGGGTTGCCGGATTCCACTGGACGCGTGCGTGGCTTCGCGAATTGGCCTGTAAGCATTCATTCCGCACGCCCCCTGACAGCGATCACGTTGGTGAACGTGCGCGCAAGCTTGTTGTTGCTGGTGCTGATCTTGTCGCGACCTGCATACGTCAACGTTGCCTTGATGCCCACCACGTCGCCCCAGTTGGCGGGCGTGTCGACGTAGGCTGGCCCGCCAGGCATGAGGTACTGCAACGTCATGCTGGTCACGTCCGGCACGATCTCGGACGGCGTCGGGGTCTGGTCGGCACCGCTGTCGAGCGTGGTGCGATACAGCGACCTGAGCTTGTTGCCATCCTTGTCCGTACGTCCGTTGTAGCCGATGTACCAGCGCACCGGATGCAACTTGGCGATGATCGCATTTTGCTTGTAGATCCCCGCTGCGTTATCGAAAGCACCCGCTGGCGTTGCCCGGTGTGCCGCCGCTGTGGTGCTCGATCTTGTTGGGACCCACCGCAGACGCCTGAAAGATGGCCGCGTGGGTGTAATCGCAGATCATCAGAATGTCGTTGGCGGCGATTCCGGTGCCGGTGGTTGTGCTGACAGCCAGATCGTCGCTGGTCGAGGCCTGGTCGGTCGTGACGACGCTACCGGTTGGCACCGCAGTCCCAGGACTCGACGGCCGGCGTGCCCGCGACCCGCTTTGTCGCAGCCGTACCGAAGCCGTCGTCGGCAAAGGCGGTTGCTCCGTCATATCCACGCAGGCCTGCGCCCCAGTCGCTCCACCACGCATAGGTCGTCGATCCCGACAATCGATTCTCCGGGACCAGCTTGTTGCTGCAAGGATTGCCGTCCGCCTCTCGCAAATCGCGGGCCATCAGCTCGAAGGCGATCCGCGAGGCTTCCTGGATGCGATCCATGTTTTCCGACGCGACGTATGTCTGGCGGTTGGTCATGAACAGCGCCAGTGCCGCGCCACTGACCACCAAACCCAGGACCAGCGCCACCATCAGCTCGATCAGGGTCACGCCGCGCTGATGGGCGGGCCTGCCGGTGCGGGAAACGAATGTTCGTTGCATTTTCCACGTTCACAGACCTGTCTTTGTTTCGATGGTTTGGCCGCTATCACCTTCGCTGCCCCGTGAGTCGTCCCACTTCACGGTGATGGTGCAAACGCGGTCGATACAGATCGATCGTCCCGCAAGTCGTGTCACTGTCGCCAAGCGCCGACTTCAATCCTTCGATCCATTCCTTCTGGTCGTTCGTGATCAAGGAGCCTCCAGAAGGCGGGTTGCAAGTCTCGGGGATGTCGTAATTGCCGATCCGCGCCTGGTCGACGTTGGCGCGCATGCGGTCAAGCATGCTGTAGCTCAATGCCACTGCCTGGCTGCGTTCCATCGAGCTTTGGCTGTTGCGCAACGCAATGGCCTGCAGGGCGGCGATACCCAGCATGCCGAACGCCAGGATCGCCACTGCGACGAGGACTTCGATCAGGCCGACGCCGGACATCCTCCGCGGCATCACGGACAATGGGCGCGGGCGGGACCTTTGCATGTTCGTGTTCATGTGCATTGCGCTCTTCATGGCTCGACCAGCACGTCGTCTGGCACGTCGCAGCCGGACTTTCGTTCCGAACCGATGGTCACGCGGCTGCCCGCGCCGACGATGACGTGGCGTACGTTTTCAGCCACGTGGGTCGTGTCGATGCACATGTCCACCACGCCCTCGAAAAGCCCGCCCCCCGCGGTCCGGGCAAACCCGTCGGAGCGGAAGATGATCCCGTCGTCGACCGCAGGGCTGCCGAGCACCTGGACCTTGCCCGCGACGCTGCCGGTGCGCAGCAATGTGTCGCCGGCGTTGAAGGTGCCGTTCTTGTTCACGTCAAGGAAGGTGATCCATCCATTGACGTCGGCGTTGCTGCATGTGGGCGCCGAATCCTTAGCGTTGGCGCTCAGGCACACTGCGGCGCGTGCATTGCGCCGGACGGCCTCCATGCGCGCCGTCTGGATCGACGCCATCAACTCGTTGGATGCACCCGCCAGGCGGTTGTTGTTGATCGTGGCCTCGAAGCTTGGCACCGCAATGGCCAGCAGCAGGGCAAGCACGACGACGACGACCATCAGCTCCAGGAGCGTGAAGCCGCTCTGGGCGCCGCCTTGGCGGTGGTGACCGGTTGTTCCCGAAGTTCGCATGCTTGGCGATGTCCCCAATTGGTCGTGATGGCCTGTGCTGTACGGCATGTATCCCCCACCGGTCCATGCATTTGGCCCCGATGGCACCATCGGCGATCCGGGGATCGGGGGCAAGCGTGGCCGGACGAGCGGCGGTGTTGGAGCGATGGGCGTGCGGGGACGGCGCCTTGGCAGCTATCCGACCGGCCGTCACTATCCGGGGTTGGAGCGAGGGCGGCTCGAGCGGCCTGTCGTCCCGGACGACCGCCAGGGATCCGTGGATGGCCTGCAGGAGCGACGCAAGTCGCGATCAGGCTCCGGGACGGGAGAGATCGCGACTTACGTTGCTCCTGCAATCGCTACAGCCAGAACCGGGGTCGGGAGCAAGATCAAGGGCCCGATCAAGGGCTCGCGGCTGAAGCCGCTCCTACAAAAGGCGGAGCGCTCCGGGTTTTGCGGGGCGACATTTGATACGCGTCCGTCAGGCGACGATCTCGTAGCACGGCCGGTATTCGCCGGCGATCTTCATCCGGCGTTGCTCGACGAAGGCACGCAGCAACCCGTCGAGCGCCTGCATGATGTCGGCGTCGCCGTTGATCTTGTACGGACCCTGCTCTTCCACGCGCTTCATGCCCTCTTCCTTGACGTTGCCCGCGACGATGCCGGAGAAGGCACGGCGCAGGTCCGCGGCCAGGTCGGACGGTTTGCGGCCGTGGTGCAGGTCCAGCGCGGCCATGGCGGCGTGGGTCGGGACGAAGGGTTTCTGGAACGCCAGCGGCACGTCCAGCGACCAGTTGAAGAAAAACGAGTCCTTCTGGTCGAGACGGAATTCCCGGACGCGCTCGATGCCCGCGGCCATGCTGCGGGCAACCTTGGCGCAGTCGCCAGTCACGATCTTGTAGCGCGCCGTGGCGGCTTCACCCAGGGTCAGCCGGATGAACTGGTCGATCTGCTCGAAGTACGGCGCCGACGAAGGCGGACCGGCGAGGATCAGCGGAAACGGCACGTCCTTGTTTTCGTCGCGCAGCAGGATGCCCAGCAGGTAGAGGATTTCCTCGCAGGTACCCACCCCGCCCGGGAAGACGACGATGCCATGGCCCATGCGCACGAACGCTTCGAGCCGCTTCTCGATGTCCGGCATGATCACCAGGTGGTTGACGATCGGATTGGGCGATTCCGCGGCGATGATCCCCGGCTCGGTGATGCCGATGTAGCGCGCGGGGAAATGGCGCTGCTTGGCGTGGGCGATGGTGGCGCCCTTCATGGGACCCTTCATCGCGCCGGGGCCGCAACCGGTGCAGATGTCCATCCCGCGCAGGCCCAGCTCGTAACCGACGTCCTTGGTGTATTCGTACTCTTCGCGGCTGATCGAGTGTCCGCCCCAGCACACCACCAGGTTGGGGTCGCGAGGAACCAGGACCCGGGCGTTGCGCAGCAGCCGGAAGACGGCATCGGTGATGCCTTCGGAGCTGTCGAGCTCGTCGGCGTATTCGGGGGCCAGCTCGACCAGCGCATACACCAGGTCGCGCACCACGGCGGACAGCAGGTCGGCCACACCAGTGATGATCTTGCCATCGACGAATGCCATCGCCGGTGCATTGCTCACGTCCAGGCGCAGGCCGCGATCGTGCTGCAGCACTTCGATGTCGAAATCCGAATACAACTCGCGCGCTGCGCGCGGGTCGTCGGACGTGCTGCCCGTGGTCAGCACCGCAAGGGCGCAGCGGCGCAGCAGCTCGTGCATGCCGCCAACGGACGCATCCCGCAGGCCGGCGACCTCTTCACGCGAGAGCACGTCCAGGCCGGCGCGAGGGTAGATGCGGGCGTTGACGGTGCGCAACTTGGGGGTGCGCGGGGCCAAGGGGGTGGCTTCTTTCATTCAATAAAACTCCATGTAGCCGGTGACTTTAGCCGAGCGCGGGGGTGCTTGCACGTTGTCCGAAGCGGGGCTGAGCCGGCCTTGCCGGCAGCAGGCCCGTCCCGGACCCGGCACGCTGCAACACAGCCCCCCACTCCCCTGTCGTCCTGAGCGGCAAATAGCCTTTAGCCCGCGCGAAGGCGGGGGAAGGATCTGCCGGACTGCTCTTGCAGCACCAAAACGCGCCACCGAAAAACAACAACAGATCCTTCGCTGCGCTCAGGATGACAATGTTGGCGGGCTGGAATCATGCATGCACATGGGGCCGGCCGGTGACAGCCGGCAACGGGAATCCGTCAAGACTCGGACTGCCGTGATGCCACCAGGCCATTACTTCAGCCAATGAAAACGCAAACGGCCGGGTTGCCCCGGCCGTTTGGTGTTGCCATTGCGATCTTGCCTGCTGCGTGGATCAGAACTCGTAACGCAGCGTCAGCAGCAACGACCAGCGCGAAACGACGCGGGGCACGCGGCCTTCATACGGACGCAGGCTCTGCCACGATGGGTTCGTGGCCGACCCCAGGTAGTAGTTGTAGCTGCCATCGGCATTGACCGGGTGGTTGCGATCCAGGCCCACCAGATAGCGGGTATCGAAGCCGCCGATCTCCTTGGTCACGCCCCAGTCGCTGTTGAGCATGTTGAGGAAGTTGTAGACGTCCAGCCTGATGACGGCCTTGTTGTCCTTGAAGAAGCCCGGGATTTCCTGCTGCAGGCTCAGGTCGAGCTGGTTGACCCACGGCAACCTGGTGGCGTTGCGCTCTGCCACCTGGCCGCGGTGCGAGGACAGGTACGGATCGTTGTCGATGAACGCCTGGAACGCGTTGATCTGGTCCTGGGTCGCCGTGCCGTAGCTGACGTTGGGGTCGTTGACCAGCGGGATGTACGCCGGATCCTGGTAGATGCCGTCGCCGTTCGCGTCGCCGTTGAAGTTCCAGGTGTACGGCAGACCACTACGACCGTAGTAGAACGCGCTGACACTGGTCTTGTAGTCGCCGAAGAAGGCATGCTCCCAACCCAGCGAGGCCTTGAAGGAATCGCGGATCTCGCGACTGGCGGTCCTGGAGATTTCCTCGTTTGGATTCAGTCGGGAGACGTACTGGTAGCTGGACCATGCCTGCGAACTGGCATCCGACCCGACCTCAGTGGCCCTGGTGCGCGTATAGCTGATGTTGCCGTACCAGCCATTGGCCAATGGCTTGTTCAGCGAGAAGGTCAACGCCGTGGAGGCACCCTTGTCGGTATTGCCCAGCACGGTGGAGTTGGTGCTGAAGTCAGGGTTGGCGCCGCAGTTCTTGTTGGAGCCCGACGTGCTGCCACCCAGGGTGCACCAGTAGCTGTTGCGGCCATCGCTCAGGGTGCCCTGGGCTTGACCGATGTTGAGCGCCTGGTAGTAGGCCGCGTCACGCGCCCGGATCGACTGGACCTCGACCGTGCCGATCAGGCCGTACCACGGCAGCTCGGCGTCGTAGCCCAGGCTCGCCTTCCATACGGTCGGCAGCTTGAAGTCCGGATCGATGACATCGATCTGGTTGGACGGGTTGCCGGAGGCCGGGACGTTCTGGTTGTAGGGATCTGCGCTGAAGGGCGCGTCGGCCGGGTCAAACGAGCGGTAGGACACGTGCCGTGACGCCGCCGTTGTTCTGGTACGGGTTGGCCAGCCACACGAACGGCGGGACGCTCTGGAACGCACCGATGCCGCCACGCAACTGCGAGTAGCGCTCGGTGTCGAAGCTGTAGTTGAACGCAACGCGTGGCAGCACGACCTTGTTGCTGGAACCAAGCTTGTAGTCGTTCGGGAAGCCGAAGGCCGCCTCGAAACCCGGTGCCTGCACGGGCGCCTTGTTCACCTTGGGGATGTTGACGCGCAAGCCATAGGTCAGCGACAGGTTGGCGCTGGCCTCCCAGGTGTCCTGCAGGAACGGGCTCACCTGGCTGTAGACCAGCGCGGCGGCGGTGTCACTGACTCCGTAGCCCGGGGCCGGCGTGCGCAGGTTGTACACGTCGTAGTTGCCGTCGGCGAAATCGGCCAGGCTGGTGAAGACATACGAGCCGTGCAGGTCGCGTCCGTAGAGGTTGTACACGTCATGGCGCAGGTAGTCGAAACCACCCTTGATGGTGTGGTCGCCGGCGTAATAGGTGCCGGACACCGTGGCGGACAGGCGCTTGGTGTTGATCTGGTTTTCGTGGCGATTGTTGTCCTCGCCGATGAAGATCGAGCCGCCATTGGCGGTTTCGACTTCCACTTCCGGCTGGTTGATCGGGTTGCCGTTGACCTGGTCGAATTTCTGCTGGCTCACCTTGACTTCGGTGGAGAAGTTCTCGCTCCAGTCGCTGAAGAGTTGCAGCGAGATGTTCTTGGTGACGTTGTTGATGTTGTACCAATGGCTGGACAGCACTACGGTGTCGCTATAGGCATCGTAGGGCGAAGGCCGGAACTCCTCGGTCCGCTGGAAGGTCAGGCTGGCGCGCTGGGAGTCGTTGATGTTCCAGTCCAGCTTGGCCAGGTAGCGCTTGTTTTCGAGGTTCACGCCGGAAAGGCCGTAGGTGCCCGGGAACATGCCGACGTCATTGGCGATCGAGATCGCTTCGTTGACCTCGTCCTGGGTCACGTTGCCATTGGCGATGCCGTCGGAGGACGAGGTGCCGCCGAAATCCTTGATGGTCTGCTTTTCGAACGAGGCGAAGAAGAACAGCTTGTCCTTGACCAGCGGGCCGCCCAAGGTGAAGCCGGCGGTCTTGTCGGTATCGAAGCCCGTGTACTTGTCGCCATCGAGCTTGCCCATCCAGTCGGCATTGCGCATCGCGTAATACACCGAGCCATGGAACTCGTTGGTGCCGGACTTGGTGACGGCGTTGACGGTCGCACCGACCGTGTCGGTACCGACGTCGTAATCCGAGACCTTCAGGTCATAGGCGGCGATCGTGTCGACCGAAATCGGGCTGCCGATGTACGGCATGCCGTTGGCATTGAGGCCAAACGGGTCGCCCTGGGACATGCCATCGACCGAGATGTTGTTGTAGCGGTTGTTCACGCCGGCCACGGAAATCGAGCCGTCGCCCGCGTCGGTCACCTGGATGCGCGGATCAAGGCGCGCGATGTCGTCCAGCGAACGATTGCCCTGCGGTGCGAGTTCCAGTTCGCGCCCGCTGACGGACGTGCCCACGCCCTTGTTGTCGGACTGGAAGATGTCGGCGCCGGCCGAGGCCACGACCTTGACCGTTCCCAGCGACGTTTCATTGGTACCCAGCGCCGCGTCGACTTCGGCCACCTTGTTCAGGCCCAGGTACAGGCCTTCCTGGTTGGAAGTGCCGGTGCCAGCCTTGTCGATGGTTACCTTGTATGGACCGCCCACGCGCAGGCCGCGCGCGATGTAGTTGCCGTTGGCGTCCGTGACCGCGCGACTGACGGTGCCCGACTCGACGTGGGTGATGACCACCTGCGCGCCTGCCACCGGCTGGCCGTCGGCACTGGTGACATGGCCACCGATGCCGGCAGAGGTGCTCTGTGCGAACACGGGTGCGGCGGCAAGTGCCGCGATCAGGGCGAGCGACAGTTTGGACAGCCGGACGCGGTTGTGATGGGTCATCAGGTCTACCTCGACGATGCAGGATTGGTGGTGGGATGGGGTGGAACGGACGAGCTTGCAGATAAGCGGACTACTGGATAAGCGGAGTACGGGATTCCAGTGGCAGCCGGGCGTTGGCAATCGGGCATCCGGGCCCTGCCCCTTTCCCTGCGCCAGCGCATGGATTCACGAGATATTAACATGCTAAATCGGGGTGATGACAGGCAAAAGACGGTCCCCGTGAGCGTTGAGCGGGAGGCTGGACCACGCATCCCGGCCAGGCGTGGAGGCATGTGGATGCCGACGGGAATTGGAGCCTATCCAAAACAGGAACTTGGCTTTCCAGCTTCACGAAGAGGGTGAAATTGCCTGCCGCGACAATGCTCTCCGGCCACCGGCCGGCCCCGGCGGCCAAATCCGCTCATCGGCCAGGACGAGCGGGGCCGGGGACCTGGTTTTCCCAAGGCGGCTCGGTGCGCTTGCCCGCCTCGCACCAGGGCCTCGCGCCTGCGCACCCGAGCCGGGCGCGCCGGGTACGCAGCGCCTTGGACTGTCGAGTGAAATCCGGGCAACCATGCGCGCGATGCGATGCCGGGGCCTGCTGCGCGTGGCCCCGGGCCTGGCAGGCGTGACGGTGACGCCGGATGCCCGATGGCTCCAATGCGCGACGTCCCTGGGCGCGTTTTATCTCTGCGGCGTGACTTCGTGCCGGCTATGCGTTGATCGCCCGCGCTTGTCCGCCCCGTTTTCCATTGCCCTGCCTGTCGGACGCCACGTCGGGCCGTCTCTCCAGACCCTGCCGGTCAAGGCGCGTGCGCGATCTGCAGGTAAGCGGTGATGCCATCCAACAGCATCTGCACCGAGATCGCGGCGATGACCATGCCCATCAAACGCTCCACTGCGATCAGCACGCGGCGGCCTAGCCATTTGTAAAGGTAGGTGGCCGAAAACAGGATCGTCGCGGTCGCCGCCCAGGCAATCAGCAAGGCCAGGCTCCAGGCACCCATGCGATCTGGCTCCTGGCTGCCCATGAGCATCACTGCCGCCATGCCCGACGGCCCGGCAACCATCGGGATGGCCATGGGGACGATGAAGGGTTCGCCATCGGGCAGCTCGCCCATCAGGCCTTCGGGCGGCGGAAAGATCATGCGGATGCCGATGATGAACAGCACGATGCCACCGGCAATGGACACCGACTCCTGCCGCAGGTGCATCAACTCCAGTGCGTAGCGTCCACCCCACAGGAACAGCAGCAGGACCCCCAGTGCGATCAGCAATTCGCGCGCAACGACGAAGCGTTGGCGCTGTGCCGGCATGCCCCGCAAGAGGCTGAGGAATACGGGGATGTTGCCCAGTGGATCCAGGATCAGGAACAGCAACAGGGCGGCCGATGCAATGGTCATTGGAGCTTCTGGTGTGTGCCGGCTATGTAAAAAGCGTAATTCCCGCGGCTGTCATCCTGAGCGAAGAGAAGGATCTGCTGTGCTTTCGCGCCAACGGCGAAAAACAGATCCTTCGCTGCGCTCAGGATGACAACTTCAGTGGCCGTGTGAGTCACTCGGCAAGTCTCCGGACCTGCCCGCGCCAAGGAGCACCTGCCGATGACAGCAGTTCTACGCAGGCGTCGGCATAGAAGGCTGGATCGCGTGCCTCGTTGTCTTCCTCGGCCAAGTATGCGCGCCCACGCAGCGCGGTGCGCATCGGACCGGGTTGCAGCCCGCTGATACGGACGCCATCGGCCCCCAGCTCTGCCTGAAGCATTGCAATCATCGCGGCCAGGCCGTGCTGGGCGATCCCGTAACCACCCCAATACGCGTGGCCCGTTCGCTGCAGGTCATCGATGGCAAACACCACTGACGCATCGGCAGCGCGCGCCAACAACGGCAGGCAGGCCTGGGTCAGCCACCATTTGGCAGTCAGGCCGATATGCAAGGCACGCGCGAAGTCCGCTGGATCCGTATGCACCAGCGGCGTCAGGCCCTTGAACTCGACGGCGCAATGCAGCAGCCCATCGAGGTGGCCGAGCTCGGACTCGATGCGCTCGGCCATGCGGGCATAGTCGTCGGGCGACGCGCCTTCCATATCCAGCGGGTACAGCAGCGCTTCACCGCCTTGTGCGGCGATTGCGTCGTGGAGCCGGTTCAACTTCGGTACCCGGCGACCGAGCAGCACCACCGTCGCGCCCGCACGCGCGCAAGCCAGCGATGCCGCGTTGCCGAAACCTCCATGGGCACCGACGACCAGGACGACACGACCCTCGAGCGCCCTGCCATCGCGCACGCGCGCCTGGCTCGCGTCGTGTCCGACCTGCGGCCCTGCTTGCCGCGACCCGTCATCGGCCAGGTCCGCGCTCACGCCTTCTGCGCTTCCACCAGCATGCGCGCCAACTCACCGGACTCGTACAGCTCCAGGGTGATGTCGCAACCCCCGATCAACTCGCCGTTGATGAACAGCTGCGGGAAGGTCGGCCAGTTGGAATAACGCGGCAGGTTGGCACGGATCTCCGGCTCCTCGAGCACGTTGACGGTGTGCAAGTCGGTCGCACCGGCTGCCTTGAGCGCCTGCACGGTGCGGCTGGAAAAACCGCACATCGGGAATTGCGGCGTGCCCTTCATGAACAATACGACGGGGTTGGATTCAACCTCGGCCTGGATGCGCTGCATGGTGGTCTCCTGCATTGCGCCGCTGCCGGGCTTTGACAGTCCGGCAACGGGACGTGGGGGTAGAATCGCCATTGTAAGCCTTCGGCGGGTGGGTTCGCTGCCGGCGATACCGTCCCGCCCTTCCCACCCGATCCCACACGCCCGACCCCCAAGGAGTTACCCATGGCTATCGAATTGCCTCCCCTGCCCTTCGAGCGCACCGCGCTGGAACCGCATATCTCCTCCGAGACGCTCGACTACCACTACGGCAAGCACCACAAGGCCTATGTCGACAACCTCAACAAGATGATCGCTGGCACCGAGTTCGCCGACATGGCGCTGGAAGACATCATCCGCAAGGCCCAGGGCGGGATGTTCAACAACGCCGCCCAGGTCTGGAACCACACCTTCTACTGGAACTGCCTGGCGCCCAAGGCCGGCGGCGAGCCCTCGGGCAAGCTGGCCGATGCCATCGCCAAGGCATTTGGCGATTTTTCCAAGTTCAAGGAACAGTTCAGCGACACCGCGGCCAAGACGTTCGGCTCGGGCTGGGCCTGGCTGGTGCAGCGCCCGGACGGCTCACTGGCCCTGGCCAGCACCCCCAACGCCGCCACGCCGTTGACTGGTGAAGACACTCCACTGATGACCTGCGACGTCTGGGAACATGCGTATTACATCGACTATCGCAACGCGCGACCGAAGTACATCGAAGCGTTCTGGAACCTGGTCAATTGGGAGTTCGTCGCGTCGAACCTGAAGTAGTCGGTCCTGAGGTAGTCGATCCTGAAGCAGTCGGTCCTCAACCAGTCGCACCTGGACTGGTCGTCGACGGAACCAATGCTTGATGAAACGGCCGGGGCGACCCGGCCGTTTTTTTCGTGCTCGCGACATCGGGAAAATGCCACCGCCTGTCACGAGCATCGCAACCGTCATCCTGAGGGCAGCGAAGGATCTACTTGTGCTTTCGCGTGGGAGGCGTCCTTGCATGCCGCCCCAAAAGCAGATCCTTCGCTACGCACACGATGGCGGTCGAGGGCGCAAGCAACACGGCGCCTGAAAAGCCATCAGGCCAAAACGATGACTATCGGCCCTGCAAGCGCTGGATGACCGGTTCCACCTGCGCCCGGCGATCCAGCGCTTCGCCAACCCGCTGCAATGCATCGATCAAGTCCGTCACGTCCGGTACCCGCAACGTCGCATGTCCGACCTTGCGGCCAGGGCGCGATGTCTTGCCGTAATCGTGCCAATGGCCGCCTGGCTCGCGCAGCACGGCACTTGCATCGGGCATCTCGCCAATCCAGTTGAGCATGCAGGCCTCGCCCACCATGCGGGTGTCGCCCAACGGCAGTCCGAGCACGGCGCGCAGATGGTTCTGGAACTGGCTGGTTTCGCTGCCTTCGATGGTCCAGTGCCCGGAGTTGTGCACGCGTGGCGCCAACTCGTTGGCCAGCAACCTGCCGTCGTGGCAGAACAACTCCAACGCGAATACGCCGACATAATCCAGCGCCTCGGCAAGCTTGCGCGCATGGGAAACCGCGGTTTCCACCAGGCCGGCGTCCACCCGTGCAGGCGCCAGGCTCGCCGACAGGACGCCGTCGACATGCCAGTTTTCCGTCAGGGGCCAGGTGCGGAACTCGCCGTCGCGCCCACGCACCGCAACCACGGACAGTTCACGCTCGAACGGCACGAACGCTTCCAGGATCAGCCCGACGGTCCGGGCCTGCGCACCCAACGCTTCCCACGCTGCATCGATGTCGGCTGGCTCCTTGATACGGAACTGACCCTTGCCGTCATAACCCAGCCTGCGGGTCTTGACGATGCACGGGATGCCGATGGCCTCCACCGCCGCATCCAGCGCGGCACGCGAATCGATGTCGGAAAACGGCGGCACCGGGATGCCCAGTTCGCCAAACAATGTCTTCTCGGCCAGGCGATCCTGCGCCAGGCCCAGGGCGCGTGGGTTGGGAAACACGCCAACGCGCTCGGCCAGCCATTGCGCCGAGGCCGCGGGGACGTTCTCGAAGTCGAAAGTGGCCACATCCACTCGCGAGGCGAATTCGGCCAGCGCGGCTTCGTCGCGGTAATCACCGGCGACGATCGGGGCAAACTGCCCGGCACACGCCTCCGCGGACGTATCCATCACCAGGAAACGCAGCCCCAGCGGCGCGCCGGAAAGCGCGAGCATGCGCGCCAGCTGCCCTCCACCCAGGATGCCGACCGTCGTCATGAGCGTGCGTTCACTGGCATGCCATCCCCTGCTTCGTTTATTTGCGCGGATCGTCGTTGGCTGCGACGTCCGCGGTTTGCTGGTCACGAAACCGCGTCAGCGAGCTGGCGACCAGCGGATGGTCGGCTGCAAGCAACGCGGCGGCAAACAGCGCCGCATTGGCGGCACCGGCATGGCCGATCGCGAAGGTCGCCACCGGGATCCCGGCGGGCATCTGCACGATCGACAGCAATGAATCCATCCCGTTGAGCGCCTTGCTCTGCACCGGGACGCCCAACACCGGCACGATCGTCTTGGACGCCAGCATGCCAGGCAGGTGCGCGGCGCCACCGGCACCGGCGATGATCGCGCGCAGGCCACGCGACTGCGCGGTCGCGGCGTAGTCGAACAGGACGTCGGGCGTACGGTGTGCGGACACGACGCGCACCTCGTGAGGCACGCCCAGTGCGTCGAGCTTTGCAGCCGCGTGCTGCATCGTGTCCCAGTCCGAACGCGAGCCCATCACGATGCCGACGAGCGGCGCTCCGGCTGCACTGGTACCGCTTGTCGTGTTGCTGGTCGGGGACATGGCAGCTCCGGGGCGAGGCGTCGCCTGCACGATGGATCAGCGAAAGCGGCGCTGTAAACCAAGTATTCTACCGATCTGTCCCTGCCCAGGCACCCTGCCATGGATCGCAAGCTGCTCGACATCCTTGCCTGCCCCGCCACGCGCCAGCCGCTGGCCCTGCTTGAACGCCGCGGACTGGAGGCGCTCAACCAGGCCATCGCCGAAGGCGGCATCCACCGCATCGACGAATCCGCGCAAGCCGATGCCCTGCGCGAGGCGCTGGTCACGCGCGACCGCAAGCTGGTCTACCGCATCGACGACGGTATCCCGGTATTGCTGGTGGAGGAAGGCATCGCCACCGGCCAGGTCGCGGATTTCCCTTCGGCATGAGCAACGCTGCGAATCTCGCCCTGGCGCCGCCCCCGCCGGCCGACATTGCAGACGATGTTGCCCGCGCGCTGCTCGAGGACCTGGGCCAGGGCGATGTCACCGCCGCATTGCTGCCAGACGGCGACGACGTGGCCTATCTGCTGTGCAAGGAGGATGCGGTGGTCTGCGGCCGCCCGTGGTTCGACGCCTGCCACCGCACGCTCGACCCCGACGTTCGCATCGACTGGCGTATCGCCGAAGGTGATCGCGTTGTCGCCGGCACCGTGCTTGCCACCCTGGCGGGCCGCAGTCGCGCGCTGGTCAGTGCCGAACGCACGGCGCTGAATTTCATGCAGACGCTCAGCGGTACCGCAACGACCACCGCCGCGTATGTCGACGCCGTGCGCGGGACCGCGACGCGCATCCTGGACACGCGCAAGACCTTGCCGGGTTTGCGCCTGGCCCAGAAATACGCGGTCCGCGCCGGGGGCGGCGACAACCATCGCATGGGGTTGTACGACGCGGTCATGTTGAAGGAAAACCATGTCCGTGCCTGCGGGTCGATCACCGCGGCGATCCTGGCCGCGCGCAACGCGCAACCGGCGCTGCCACTGATCGTCGAGGTCGAAACGCTGGACCAGTTGCGCGAGGCGCTCGTCGCCGGCTGCACCCGGATCCTCATCGATGATTTCGATCCGGACACGCGACGCGAAGCCGTGCGCATCGCCGGTGGTGAGCCGTTCAATCACACGATCCCGCTCGAGGTCTCCGGTGGCGTCGACCTGGCCGGGCTGCGGACGATTGCCCTCGATGGCGTGGATTGCATATCCATTGGCGCGTTGACCAAGCACGTGCACGCGATCGATCTGTCGATGAAACTCGGGCCACCGCCTGGTTGACGGCGCCTGCGCGCGCACTGCCTGCCTGGGCGGCCTGCCCGCCCGGCACCACGCCCGCTCGCGTGCGCTCAGCCCCGCGCGCCCAGCCACCAGATCGCGACGATGACCACGGCGACAGCCGCGATCGCAGCCCAGGTCCACGCGCGTACCGGTTTGCGTGTGCGGTGCAGGGCGGGCTCGACTTCCAGGGCCTGCCCCGGCATCGCCACCTGGAAACGCAACACGTCAAAGCCGATTTCGTCGCCCGGCCTGGCCAGGCCGCGCTGGACCCGGGTGCCGTTGATGAATGTGCCGTTGGTGGAGCCAAGGTCTTCGACCTGGACCCCGTCGTCGGTCGGAATCAGGCGGGCGTGCTTGCGCGACAGCCCGGTTTCGCGCAGTTGCAGGCCGCATTGGCTGGCACGTCCAACCACGGTCGGACCGCCCACCGGATAGCTCCGCCCCTTGCCTTCGCCGCACAGGCCCCGCAGGACGTAGCGCGGCAATGCCTTGCGCACCGACGTAGCCCCCAGATCGTCATTGGCGGGCGCTGGCAGCGCGCCCACCTGCTGGCTGGCTGGCGCGACGCCATCAAGCGCAGCCAGGCGCGCAAGGATGCTGTCGAAATTGACACTGTCACCGGGTCTCAAGGCGATCAAGCCGTCCACCTTGCGACCATTGACCTGCAACGGGGCCCCCTTGGGGACGTGCAGCATGACGCCGTGATCGTTGACATGCAGCTCGCAGTGCTGCGGTAACACGCCCGGCTGGTCCAGCACCACCGTCGCTGCCGGATCCGAGCCGATCCGGTTGATTCCGTGGTCCAGCAGGACCTGTGCGTGTTCTCCACCGGGAAATACGAGTTTCATGCGCGGGCCTGCCTGCAGGGAAGACAGCGTGGACAATGCGTGCAGGCGTGTGAAGCGGGCGCCAACACGCGGCGGTTCCCCGCACGGCAGGGCAAACCCGCCGGATGTCTTTCGTCGAACGTGCAGCGCTTGCCGAAACCTGCGCCAGGCCCCACATTTGGCCCATGTCCAGTTTGTTGTTGACGATGATCTGCGTCGCGGTCCTGTTTGCCTACTGGAGCGCGGCGCGCGGCGCTGCCGAGCGCGCAGAAGCACTCGGCCGTGATGCCTGCCGTGCCGCCGGGGTGCAATGGCTGGACCAGACCGTGCATGCCAATGGTTGGCGCTTGCGACGCGGCGCCAATGGCTGGCTGGGCTTCGAACGCAGCTTCCGGTTCGAGTATTCCCGGGAAGGCAGCGACCGCCATGTCGGCCGACTGGTGTTGCGCGGTAACCAGCTGGTCGCCTTCAGCGGGCCGACGCGGCCGACATCGGTTGACGTGTTGCATTGAGGCGCGCGCAGCCGGGCCCCTCGCAGGAGCATCGCGGAAACACCCCGGATGCCATCCTGGGCGCGGCATGGGCGCGGCATGGGTGCTGCCTGGCGCTCAAGCGCTCAAGCGGTCAGGCGGTCAAGCCAGGGCAACAACGGATCTTCCGCCCTGCCCGGGATGACGGAAGTCCCTCCACTGGCTGGCGTGGCGCTTACTTCACCAGCCGCAGGTGCGCACCACGCTTTGGCGCGGCGCCGTCGTCGCTGTCCTGGTCGGGCGGGCTGTCGGGTCCGTCGCCGCCGGGTCCATCGCCGTCGGGGCCCGCATCATCCGGACCCGCGCCTCCGCCGTCTTCCGGCAACGCCATGCCTTGTCCGGTTTCTCGCGCATAGATCGCCATGATCGCTCCGACCGGCACGATCACCGCCTGGCTGACCCCGCCGAAGCGCGCGGTAAAGGCAACGGAGTCGTTGCTGATGTCCAGGTGGCCCACGGCCCGTGCGGCGATGTTGAGCACGACCTTGCCTTCCTTGATCGTCTGCGGAGGCACCCGCACGCCGGGCTGGCTGGCGTCGACCAGCAGGTGTGGCGTCATCTCGTTGTCGGCGATCCATTCGTACAGCGCCCGCAGCAGGTAGGGGCGATGGCTGGTCATGCGTGGGGCGTCTTCGCTCATGGCGACAGTTTAAGCGACGTGGTGGCAAGCCGGGTCCTGGACCGCCCGGGAGCGGCGCGAAGCACCTGCGGGAGCGCCCCATGCTGTTACGAAGCATGGGCGCGATCCGGCGCGCCAATAACGCGCCAATAAAAAGCATTCAAGCCATCGCGCCCACGCTCAAGAACGGCATGGGGCGCTCCTACAGGTGCATGCGAGCCCTAGCCCGGCAGGTCGCGCAGGTTCTTTTCCTGGGGAGTCAGGCTACGAACGAACCCGGGATTGCGGAAGATGCGATTGCCGTAATCCTCGATGGCCTTGCCATCTTTCGGCAAGCCCACGCCCAGGGCATCCAGGCGCCACACGATCGGTGCCATGGCGCAATCGGCCAGGCTCATCTCGGGATTGAGGAAGAACTTGCTGGCCTTGAACAGCGGCACCGAGGCGGTCAAGAGCTCCTTGAGGCGCTTGCGGCCGGCATCGGCCTGCGACTTGTTGCCCAACTGGATCGCCTGCACCTGCGGCACCCAGTCATGCTCGATGCGCAGCATCGCCAGGCGCAGCCGGGCACGCGAGAGTGGATCGACGGGCATCAACGGCGGATGCGGGTAACGCTCGTCCAGGTATTCGCTCACCACCGAGGCCGCGTACAGCACCAGGTCGCGCTCCACCAGCGTCGGGACGGAGTGATAGGGGTTGAGGTCGATCAGGTCTTCCGGCGGATCCTGTGGATCCACCGCAATGAAATCGTAGGTGACCCCCTTGGCCGCCAGCACAAGGCGTACACGGTGGCACAGGACGTCATCGACGGAAGAAAACAGGGTCAGTGCGTTACGCATGCGCGGACTCGTGGCCATCATTCGGACAACTCCTGCGACCGGTATCCGCCGGTCGCATCGACGCCGCCCACCCCTTGCGGGCGGTCGTCACGGTTCCCGAGGGCACGCGCGCACTGGATCGCGCGGCGCATCCGCTCAGTGCACGTCGCGCCAGTATTCCTTCTTCATCAACCAGGCGAGGAACGTGAGGAATGCAAGGAACAGCACCACCCAGACACCGATGCTCTGGCGCTTGAGCGCGGCTGGTTCACCGGCGTACTCGAGGAAAGCGGTAATGTCGCGCACCGTCTGGTCGAACTGCGCCGGCGTCTGCGTTCCCGGTTGCGCGACTTCAAGTTTCTCGACCGGACGATCGCCGCCCGCATCGGCCTTGCCGAACTCGGCGTGCTGCAGGCCCTGCAACTCCCACAACGGGTTGGGCATGGAAGCGTTGGGGAACACGGCGTTGTTCCAGCCCAACGGGCGCGATTCGTCCAGGTAGAACGACTTGAGGTAGTTGTAGATCCAGTCCGGGCCGCGTACGCGCGCGATCACGCTCAGGTCCGGCGGCATCTTGCCGAAGAACTGGGTGCCTTCGGCCTCGGTCAATGCGACGTGGATCTGCTCGCCAGCCTGGCCGCCCGAGAAGTTGAGGTTCTGCTGGACTTCGTCCTCGGTCAGGCCCAGGTCCTGGCCAATACGCGAATAGCGCAGGTACTCAAGCGAGTGGCAACCCGAGCAGTAGTTCATGAAAAGCTTGGCACCACGCTGCAGCGATGCCTGGTCACTCAGGTCGGTGCCGGCGCTGGGCATGTCTGCGCCTTCTTCCGACGCCGTCGCCGGGCCGGCGATCAGCAGCGAGGTCGCCAGCAGGGCTGCCGCCAACAGTGATGAAAACTTAGTCATGCGTCGTCACCCGATCCGGTACCGGCTTGGTTTTGTCGAACTTGGTCCATAGCGGCATGGTGATGAAGAACACGAAGTAAAGGAAGGTCAGCACGCGCCCGATGATGGTCTCGACGGGATTGGTACCCGGCCCCGCGCCGATCTTGCCCAGCCACAGGAAGCAGATCGCGAACATCGCCAGCATCGCCCACGACAACTTGCCGCGGTAGCGATAGGACTTGACCGGACTCTTGTCCAGCCACGGCACCAGGAACAGCATCACGATCGCGCCGAACATCACCAGCACGCCCCAGATCTTGATCGCGAAGAACGACGGCACCACCCGCAACATCGCGTAGTACGGGGTGAAGTACCAGACCGGCTTGATGTGCGCCGGCGTGACCAGCGGATTGGCCATGGTGAAGTTGTCGTGCTCCAGGAACCAGCCGCCAAACGTCGGTGCGAAAAAGATGATGAAGGCTGCGATCACCAGGAAGAAGCCGGTGCCGAAGATGTCCTTGACGGTGTAGTACGGATGGAAGGGAATCCCGTCGGTCGGCGCGGTGGTCGACCAGCGGTTGCCCTTGGGACCCTTCTTGATTTCGACGCCGTCGGGGTTGTTGGACCCGACCTCGTGCAGTGCGCCCAGGTGCAGCACCACCAACAGCAACAACACCAGCGGCAACGCGATCACATGCAGCGCGAAGAAGCGGTTGAGCGTGGCGTCTCCGGGGATGTAGTCACCCATGATCCACTGGGTCAGGCCGTCGCCGATGTAGGGGATCGCACCGAACAGCGAGATGATGACCTTGGCGCCCCAGAACGACATCTGGCCCCACGGCAGCACGTAGCCCATGAAGGCTTCGGCCATCAGCACCAGGTAGATGACCATGCCCAGCAGCCAGACCAGTTCGCGCGGCTTCTTGTAGGAGCCATACATCAATCCGCGGAACATGTGGATGTAGATGACGATGAAGAACAGCGATGCCCCGGTGGAGTGCATGTAGCGGATCAGCCAGCCCCACTCCACGTCGCGCATGATGTATTCAACCGACGCGAACGCCTCGGCCGCGCTGGGCTTGAAGTGCATCGTCAGGAAGATGCCGGTGACGATCTGGTTGACCAGCAGCAGCAGGGCGAGCGAACCGAAGTAATACCAGATGTTGAAGTTCTTCGGCGCGTAGTACTCGGTCATGTGCTTGCGGTACGCCGGCATCATGCCCGGTGCCCGTGCATTGACCCAGTCGGACACGCCATTGACGGCGTTGCTTGCGGTACGCGTGATGACGTTCGACATGGCTTACGCGGCTCCCGCGGTGTTGGCGGCGGACGGGTCCACGCCAATCACGACGCTGCTGTCGCTCTCGAAGTGGTACGGCGGGATCGGCAGGTTGGCCGGCGCCGGCATGCCCTGGAACACGCGCCCGGCCAGGTCGTAGCGCGACTTGTGGCAGGGGCAGAAATACCCCCCCTTCCAATCCGGATCAAACGGTTGCGGCTTGACCTCGGGCATGAAGTCCGGCGCGCAGCCCAGATGGGTGCAGACCGCGATCACCACGAAGATCTCCGGCTTGATCGAGCGGTGCTCGTTCTTGGCGTATTCGGGCTGTTGTGCGGTGTTGTCCGAGTTGGGGTCGGCCAGCTTTGGATCGAGCGTCGGCAGCAGGTCGAGCTCCTGCTTGGAGCGGTGGGCCACGTAGACCGGCTGGCCACGCCACTTGAGCGTCAACTGCTGGCCGGTCTGCAGCGCACTGATGTCCACCGTCACGGGGGCACCGGCCAGCTTGGCACGGGCGCTGGGCTCCCAGGACTTGATGAACGGGACTGCCAGGAAACCGACCCCGACCGCACCGACCACTGCCGTGGTCGCCGTCAGGAACCGCCGCCGACCCAGGTGCTCGACCTGCTCGTCGCTCCCGCCACCTGCGCCACCATTCATGACCGCATCACTGCCCATCCGGCACTCCGCAAAGATCTAGACATCAGGCCCGGTCGCCGGTGCCGCGCGCCATGCGCACGACGGCCGACGGCCGCAAAGACGGGGAAGTGTAACGGAACGTGAATTGACCCGACAATCCTTGCCGGCATCCGGGTGCCGTGGATTGGCCCCGATCCGAGGCGCCAATGCGGGCCCGGCCCATGCGGGCGGGACGCAAAACGCGCTCAACGCTGGGCAAGCATGCCGCGATAGCGCTCCGCGAGCAGCCCGACGCGCTGCACGTAGCGCTGGGTTTCGCTGTAGGGCGGCACGCCGTTGTACTTTTCGACCGCGCCCTCGCCGGCGTTGTACCCGGCGGCAGCCAGGGTCACGTTGCCATTGAAGCGCTTGAGCAGCCAGGCCAGGTATTGGACCCCGCCGCGAATGTTCTCGCCGGCATCAAACGGGTCGCCGACGCCGAACCGCCTCGCCGTGGCGGGCATCAATTGCATCAGCCCCTGAGCCCCGACCCTTGAAAGCGCATTGGGATTGAATGACGACTCGGCATGGATGATGGCGCGCACGACTGCCTCGTCGACGCCGAAATCGCCGGCTGCCTTGCGGATCTCGTCGCCATAGGCGGCCGTATTGAGGCGCACATTGCCAAAATTCACCCCCGGACGGGCCGCGCAGGCGTAGCAGGTTTCCATGTAGCTGTACTTGATGGTGCGCAGCGCGCTGAAACTGCCGCCGCTCGGACGTGAGCTGGTGTAGTGGCGCACGCCGTCCTTGATGAATGAATACACCTGCCCCTTGACCAGGCGCGGCGCCTTGTAAGGGGTCGGCGCGATCGCCCTGGACGTGCTGGCGGCACCGGCCGGCACACTGCCCGAGACTGGCGCTGCAGTGGCGATCCCGGCCGTGGTGACGCTGCCGGCGCCGGCAGGTGGACTGGCCGCGCGCCGGCTTGACCGTGACGTGTAGTGGCTCACCACCTTGCACTTGGCGCCCGACACGCGCTTGCTGACATAGGCCGTGCTGCCATTGGCACTGTCACAGCGATAGAGCGTGCCGGCCACGGCGGGCGCTGCCAGCAGCAGACCCGCCGACAACAGCAGGCCCGACAGCAGTAGCCGCCCCCCTGCCCCGCGCTTCAGCGCCCCATGTCTCACCATCCCCTTCATGCAACCGAGTCTCCTACGATCAACTTGTCTTTACAAGTATTTGATTTATATGAATGTGACCCAGCCTGCAATCTGCGTCGCCCAGGCCAGGTGGCGGCCAGGCGCGCGGCGGCTAAACTACGCGCCCGGCGCGGATTGACCCCGCCCTCCCGGATCCAACGCCATGAAGACCCAGACCCGCCCCGCCACGGCAGGCGCCACCGCTGCGCCAGGCTCGGCCAGAAAGCTCTATATCCAGACCCACGGCTGCCAGATGAACGAGTACGACTCGGCCCGCATGGCCGATGTGCTGGCTGCCTCTGACGGGCTGGAACTAACACTGATCGCCGAAGAAGCCGACGTAATCCTGGTCAATACCTGCTCGATCCGCGAAAAAGCGCAGGAAAAAGTCTTCAGCCAGCTGGGCCGCTGGAAGGCGCTCAAGCACGACCGGCTCCAGCAAGGCAAGCCGCCCGTCCTGATTGGGGTCGGTGGCTGCGTCGCCTCTCAGGAAGGCGCGGCCATCCTCGACCGCGCGCCCTACGTCGACATGGTCTTTGGCCCGCAGACGCTGCATCGGCTGCCGGAACTGGTCCGGGCCCGCCGCGAAAGTGGCAAGCCCCAGGTGGACATCAGCTTCCCGGAGATCGAAAAGTTCGACCGCCTGCCCGAGCCTCGCGCCGAGGGCCCGAGCGCCTTCGTCTCGATCATGGAAGGCTGCAGCAAGTACTGCAGCTTCTGCGTGGTGCCGTACACGCGCGGCGAGGAGATCAGCCGGCCGTTCGAGGACGTGCTGGTGGAAGTCGCGCAACTGGCGGCCCAGGGCGTGCGCGAGGTCAACCTGCTGGGGCAAAACGTCAATGCCTATCGAGGGCCTTACGGGGATGGCGACATCGCCGACCTGGGTTTGCTGATCCGTGCCATCGCCCAGATCGAAGGCATCGACCGCATCCGTTTCACCACCTCGCACCCACTGGAGTTTTCCGATTCGCTGATCGAGGCCTATCGCGACGTGCCCGAACTGGCCAATTACCTGCACCTGCCGGTGCAATCGGGAAGCGACCGGATCCTGTCGGCGATGAAACGCGGTTACACCGCGCTGGAGTTCAAGCAGAAGATCCGCAAGTTGCGTGCGGTGCGCCCGGACATCTCGATCTCTTCGGACTTCATCGTCGGTTTCCCGGGGGAGACCGCCGCGGACTTCGACAAGACGATGAAACTGATCGAGGACATCGGTTTCGACCAATCGTTTTCGTTCATCTATTCACGTCGTCCCGGCACTCCGGCATCGGACCTTCCCGATGATGTGTCCAGCGAAGAAAAACACGCGCGCCTGTCCAGGTTGCAGACGCATATCAGCGCGCACGCCGCGACGATCTCCAAGGCGATGGTCGGCACGACCCAGTCGATACTGGTCACCGGGCCCTCGCGCAAGGATCCCAACGAGCTGACCGGCAAGAGCGAGAACATGCGCTCGGTGAATTTTGCCGGGCATCCGCGGTTGATCGGGCAGTTTGTCGATGTCGTGATCACTGGCGCCATGCCCAATTCGCTGCGGGCTCGGGTGCTTACGGCAGAACCGGAAGCTGCGTAGCCAGCGCTGTTGTAGGAGCGGCTTCAGCCGCGAGCTCTTGATCTTGTCTTGGCTGTTGCAGGAATGGTGGTGACATGTCACCACCGGTAATTCGCGATCAGGTGTCGTGAAAAGCATCGCGACTTACGTCGCTCCTACAAAAGGCTTAAAGAAAGACAGGATCAAAAGCTCGCGTCTCAAGCCGCTCCTACGAAGAGCCGGCGCATGTCTGGCTAGTGATCCTGCGCCGCCTCATACACCGGCTTTCCATCGACATAGGTCGCGCGCACTTCCAGGTCGCGCAACCGCGACGGATCGATCGTCAGCGGATCCTGGCCCAACACGACGAAATCCGCGCGCTTGCCGACTTCCAGGCTGCCGACCTCGTTTTCGGCAAACCCGGCATACGCCGCATCCAGGGTGAAGCCGCGCAATGCTTCGAACGCCGTCAACTTGTCCTCGGGATGCCAGCCGCCATGCGGATTGCCCTGGGCATCGGTGCGTGTCACGGCGGCATACAGGCCCAGCCTCGGATCGACGGACTCGACCGGGTAATCGGAACCCAGGGCCAGTCGCGCTCCACTGTCGCGCACCTGTCGCCAGGCGTAGGCACCGGCGATCCGTTGTGGGCCAAGCCTTTCCTCCGCCCAGGGCATGTCGCTGGTGGCGTGGGTAGGCTGCATCGAGGCGATGACTTGCAGTCGCGCCAGCCGCGGCAGATCCGCAGGCGACAGCACCTGCGCATGCTCGACGCGCCAGCGATGGTCGGTCCGGGTCGCGTCCTCACCCAGTGCCTTGGCATAGGCATTGATCACGACCTCGTTGCCTCTGTCGCCAATCGCGTGCGTTGCGACCTGGACGCCGCATCCCCTGGCCTTTGCGACTACCGCGTCCATTTGCGCAGGCGTCATCAACAACAGCCCCCGATTGCCCGGATCATCGCTGTAATCGGACAGCAACGCCGCACCCCGGCTACCGAGCGCACCGTCGATGAACAGCTTGACGGTCCTCATCTTCAACCGGTGCGACGGATGCTGGTACAGGCCGTTTTCGCACAGCCAGGCCAGTGCCTTGCGGTCGCCATCGGCGAATGCGGTGATGCGCATCGGCATTTCCCCGCTGTCGGCCAGCTTCTGGTAGACGCGCAGCTCGTCCAGCGAAATGCCTGCGTCGTGCGTGCCGGTCAGGCCGTGGGCGACGGCATCGTGCATGGCCAGCTTGAGCGCATGCTCCATGGCCGCTGCGTCCGGCGCAGGCATCTTGTCATTGACCAATGCCTGGGCATGGTCGACGAATACGCCGGTCGCGTTGCCCTGGGCATCGCGCACGATGCGGCCGCCATCGGGTTGCCAGTCGCCTGACAGGTCGCGCCCCACGGCACGCATGGCGACGCTGTTGCCCCAGCCGGCATGGCCATCGATGCGGTACAGCCACACGGGACGATCGGGGAAGGCGGCGTCCAGGTCCGCGGCCGTGGGAAAGCCCTGCTCCCCGCCCGCCTGCCTGGGCCAGTCGTTCTGGTCCCAGCCCTGTCCCAGCAGCCAGTCTCCCGGCGGCAGTCGTGCTGCAAAACTGCGTAAACGCTCGATGACCTCATTCTTGTCCCGGGTATCGACCAGGTCGGCGATCAGGTGGGTCATGCCCAGGTCGAAGACATGCCCGTGCGCATCGATCATGCCCGGGATGACGGTTGCATCACCGACATCCAGGCGCGTGGCGTCCGGATACCGCACCAGCAGCGCCTTGTCGTCGCCCAGCGCCAGGATCGTGCCGCTGTCGTCGAAAGCCATTGCGCGGGCCCGCGGCGCGGCGACATCCATGGTATCGATATGCGCTGCCGTCAAGACCGTCACGCCGCTGGCATGTGCCGATGGCAGCACCAGGGCGGACAAAAGCAACGCCATCCCGCACGACCTCGTCCACGAACCCGCCATTGCCGCTCTCCCCGGTGGATGTGCATGCACTTTGCGAAAACGTGGCGCGGGGCGCAAGCTTGCGGGCCCTGCAAACCAGGCGCCCATGCATACCAGGCGCCTGACCGACCGCAAACAACGACCCATGCCCACGCCCACCACGAACGAATTCACCCTGGACCCGCCCGACACCGAGCGCCTGGCCAACCTCACAGGCCCCTTCGACGCCCACCTGCGACTGCTGGAGTTGCGCCTGGGCGTGGAGATCGCCAACCGGGGCAATGTCTTCCGCCTCACTGGCCCCGGGCCGATGGTGGCAAAGACCCGAAGGCTGCTGCGTGCACTGTGGAAGGACGCAGCCACCGAAACCCTGACCGAGCCGGCGATCCACCTGCGACTGACCGATGCCGCCGTCGACCAGGCCGTCGCCGAGGACATCGAGCCCCAGGAAGTCGCCGTGCGGGTCAAGCGCGGCACGATCCGCGGCCGGGGCGCCAACCAGGCCCGCTACCTGCACGCGATCGCCACCAACGACGTCAACTTCGGTATCGGCCCGGCCGGCACCGGCAAGACATTCCTGGCCGTGGCCATGGCGGTGGAAGCATTGAACGAGTCGCGCGTGCAGCGGCTGGTGCTGGTGCGCCCGGCCGTGGAAGCCGGTGAACGCCTGGGCTTCCTGCCCGGCGACCTGGCGCAAAAGGTCGACCCTTACCTGCGCCCGCTGTACGACGCGTTGTACGAGATGCTGGGCGTGGAAAACGTCCTCAAACTGCTTGAAAAAAACGTCATCGAGATCGCGCCACTGGCTTACATGCGCGGACGTACGCTCAACGACGCCTTCGTGATCCTGGACGAGGCACAGAACACGTCCATCGAACAGATGAAGATGTTCCTGACGCGGATCGGTTTCGGCAGCACCGCGGTGGTCACCGGCGACATGACCCAGATCGACCTGCCAAAGCACCAGAAGTCGGGGCTGCGCGATGCCGTGGATGTGCTGCGCGGCGTCGACGGCATCAGTTTCAACTTTTTCGACGCACGCGACGTGGTGCGGCATCCGCTGGTGGCGCGGATCGTCAATGCCTACGACGCGCGCGATACGCAGGACGGCGGATCGGCACAGGCGTAGACTGGGCTGGAGCCCGCGATCATCGCGGCAAACCGACTGATGCAGTGCAGTGCCATGTGCTGCGCAGGCCACGTTGCCCGGCGCCTGCAGGACATGGCCGCGTGGAGGTGGCCTGGGCAGGTTGACCTGAGTTGCGGGTGAGGTTGGCACCAACCCGGCTCGACCATGGTTCCACCGTCGCTTTTACAATGTCGGTGGCACCCACTAACCTGAGAGCGTGCCCATGGATCCCCGGCTTTCCCGGGATGACGACGGATGGCTTCCGCCCTGGCCCGAACTGCACGCCCTGCACCGCACGACCGGTCCGTCCCCGACGCAGATACCATGACCCGAACGCCTTCACGCATCGATGTTTCCGTGCATTACGGCCTGCCCCGCATCGGCCTGCCGGCCGCAGTCAGTTTCCGCAAGTGGATCGTCGCAGCGCTGGATGGCCGCATCCGCCAGGCGGACCTGGCCATCCGGATCGTCGACAACAAGGAAGGCCGCGCGCTCAACCGCCATTACCGCGGCAAGGATTACGCGACCAACGTCCTGAGTTTTCCAGCCGACCTGCCCGAGGGCCTACCCAAGGGCGTGCGCCTGCCGCTGCTCGGCGACCTGGTGCTATGCGCCCCCGTGGTCGCCCGCGAGGCCCGCGAGCAACGCAAGCCGCTGAACGCGCATTACGCCCACATGGCCGTCCACGGCGCCTTGCACCTGCTGGGCTGGGATCACGCCGACGATCGCGAGGCCGAATGCATGGAGCAGCTGGAGCGCGAAATCCTGGCCGGCCTCGGGGTCGAGGATCCCTACCGCGAGTCCTGAGCGTCAAGCGCATCGTCGCCTGCAAGCGACCGGCAGGGTCATCGGACAGGCACCACGACGCGGGCCAGTGCGCCTCCATGCGTGCCCGACGCCCTCGCGTGCGGGGCAACGCGAGCATCCAGTCGTGCCCCAGTTTCCGGTTCGCCAGGCCACTGCGGGTGGACTGTCGAACCGGAGAACAGGGGTGAACCGGGACACGACCGTAGCAACGCATCTGCCAGGCAGGGATCTGCCAGGCAGGTCCTCCAGGCCCATGGAACCGGGGCCAAAAAAAACGGCGGGGGGTCCTTCCCCCGCCCGGGGTCATCTTGCGATCAGCCCGTACACCGCAAAACCACGTCGACCCAGTACCAGTCCTGCTGACGCCCAACCTGCTTGCGAAGTGCAACGCCCACTTCCATCCTGGAATAGCGTGAGTCCCTTTCACGCCGTGGACCATCCTGCGGTCAATCCGGACCGCGCCTGGGAAATCCCAAATCCCTGTTGCCGCGAACCATCCTTGGCCTGGTTGCCAGACAACTTCAGCGACACGTTTGCGGTGTCGTCCCCATCGTTCCCGCACCAGCGGGGGCCGTCAACGAAAAGCAGGCCAAAAACTGTTCAATATCGCTGACGTCCCAAACGGCATTTCCAAGCGTGGATGAAGCTGTTGCTTGTTCAGACAGCGGTATTGGATGATTTATGGTCAGTAACTATGTCCACGTCAAACTTGCTGACATCAGTGTGCTTGCGGCGTATCGACACGCTATTGATAATGCGGGAACGGTGAAGACGATTCACGGGTGGAGCACATCGGGTGGAGCGCAGGGATCAGCAATGAATCGCGCAGAACGGATTCGACTCGCACGCCGCCGGGCAGGGTTTTCGCAGGAAGTGCTGGCCACCCAGATGGGTGTCCGGCGCAGCGCGGTGGCCAATTGGGAAGCCGTCGGCGGCGCCAACCCCACCAGCACCAACCTCGAACAACTGGCCCGACTGCTGCAGGTCGCCTACGAATGGCTGGCTACCGGTCGCGGCGAAATGAAGCTGCCCGACCATTGGCATGATGTCCCGGCGGCCGACGCGGAGCTGATCGAGAGTCCCTTCGAGAGGCGCCTGCTCAAGGCCTGGCGCGGGTTGCCGGCCAAGACACGGGTGCTGTTCCTGGAGCTGGTCGAGGCCTACCCGCCCCGCAAGTAGGCATGGCTGCTGCGGCGGGCGCCTGCCGCTCCGCACGTCGAGCGGGGCCATCTCCCCACGACGGGCCTGCCCGCTGGCCTGGTGGCACCGGTATCGCGTTTTCGTGCTTTTCACCCAGCCGCGATAGACTTTCCCTTGTCGCCCCCCGTGGCGCCTGCACGAAAGCAATGTCCGAGGACGACAGTAGTACTTCCCCCCAACCCGAACGCCGCTCCTGGCTGGAGCGCCTGAGCTCGGCCATCACCGGCGAACCGACCACCCGCGAGGACCTGGTCGAATTGCTGCGCGACGCCCAGGCCGACGGCCTGATCGAGGCCGACACGCTGACCATGATGGAGGGCGCGATCGCGGTCTCCGACCTGAGCGTGGGCGACGTGATGATCCCGCGTGCGCAGATGGTCGCCCTGTCGGCCGAGGCGCCACTGGACGAATTGCTGCACCAGGTCGTCGAGTCGGGCCACTCGCGCTTCCCCGTGCACGGCGAGGACCGCGACGAAATCCTGGGCATCCTGCTGGCCAAGGACCTGCTGCCGGGGATGTTTGCCGGCCATGCACCGATCCATGTCCGCGAACTCCTGCGCCCCGCCGTGCTGATCCCGGAATCCAAGCGCCTGAACGTGCTGCTGGGCGAGTTCCGTCAATCCCGCAACCACATGGCCATCGTGATCGACGAGTACGGCGGCGTCGCCGGCCTTGTCACCATCGAGGACGTGCTGGAACAGATCGTCGGCGAAATCGACGACGAACACGATGATGCAGAAGATCCCGACGCGCTGATCGCGGCGCAGGCCGATGGCCAGTACGTGGTCGACGCGCTGACGCCGATCGACGATTTCAATGAGCGTTTCGGCGCCGACTTCGACGATGACGAGTACGACACCATCGGCGGGCTGGTCACCGCCGCCATCGGGCACCTGCCCGAAGCTGGCGAGGAGCTCGTCCTGGGACGCTTCGGCTTCCGCGTCGCGCGCGCCGATGCGCGCCGGCTGCATGCGCTGCACGTGAGCGTGCATGGCGATTAGCCCGTCCTCCCCCGGCGCCGCTGCGCGCGGGAAGAAGGCAATGGAAAACCTGCTGCATACCGCGCTGCTGCTGCTGGTGGCGTGCGGCGGCTTGTTGTTTGCCGGCGCGACGATGGCGGCAACCAACGCGGGCGATGCGCCGCGCATCGGCGTCATGACCATGCAACCAGGCGACATCTTCTGGGAGCGGTTCGGCCACGATGCCATCGTGGTGGTCGATCAGGTCACGGGCGCGGCCACGTCCTACAACTACGGCTTCTTCGATCCCGCAGAGCCCGGCTTCGTCGGGCGCTTCGCGCGCGGAGAGATGCAATACATGCTGGTCGCGCTGCCGCTGGAGCAGGACCTGCAAACGTATCGCGACGAGGGCCGCGGCGTGTCGATCCAGTGGCTGGACCTGGCGCCTGACCAGGCGCTGCGACTGCAGCACGCGCTCCAGGTCGAGTCGCGGCCTGAGAACGCGCGTTATCACTACGACTACTTCACCGCCAACTGCTCGACCAAGGTGCGTGATGCCCTGGACGACGCACTGGGTGGCGAGCTGCGCAGGCAAACCGCCGGCAAGTCGCGCGGCCACACCTATCGCAGCGAAGCCGTGCGGCTGGCGTCGCCTGCCACGTGGATGTGGCTGGGTTTCGACATCGGACTGTCCGGCAATGCCGACAAGCTGCTGACGCACTGGGAAGACGCCTTCATCCCGATGCGCCTGGCCGACAGTCTTGCCACCGTCCGCCACGCCGATGGTCGCCCGCTGGTCGCTGGCACGCAAAGACTGCTGCCGCACCGCATCGCAGCCGAACCACTGCCGGCACCGCATCCGTGGTGGCCTTGGGCGATGGCGGGACTGGCCCTGGCGGCGGGCATCGTCGTCATCGGCGAGCGGCGTCCGCGATGGCTGGCCGCGGGCATGCTGTTGCCGTGGTTGCTGGTTGGCCTGCTGGGCGTATTGATGCTTTACCTGTGGGGCTTCACCGCGCATTGGGCCGCCTGGCATAACGCGAACCTGTTGCTCTTCAGCCCGCTGTGCCTGCTGCTGTTGCCGGGGGCTTGGCGCATCGCGCGCGGGACACGAGGGTGGTCGCTGGTTCCGCATCGACGCTGGCCGCCTTGGCGACGAGCGCGGTACTGGCATGGCTGCTTGTGAAGCTGGCAGCTCCCTCGTCGCAGGCCAACGCGCCATGGATCGCACTGCTGCTTCCCGCTGCACCTGGCGTTGTGGCATGCGCTGGGACGGATGCCGCGCGTTCGCAGGTGACTGGCCGCAGTGTCGCTGGCTGGCGTGCGCTGACTGCCCAACGGCCCGCGTGCCGTGCCCAGCGAAGGACCTACCGTGGGCCGGGCCAACCGAAGCCAAACCGGTCCCTCGATATAGCGCGACAACCTGCGTGCTGCCGCTGCTTGCATGCAGCGGACAGGGCGTAGACCACGACGCGGTCCTGGCAACGCAGACTTGCCCGGAACAACACGCACGGGCACGATGCAAACATGAGCGTCCCACCCGTCGACACACCCAACGATTCGCATCCCGGGGCCTCCGGCCGCGTGGACTCTTGCAGCACCGATCTCCCCGCCACGATCCCCGGCAGCACGCCCCTGCCTGTGTCGTCAACTGCGCGGTCTATCGCCATGGCAAGCGCGAGGACATCGGGTTCGATCTGATCAGCGACGTGCTGGCGGTCGACGACGGCAGTTTCGTTTGGGTCGGCTTGTACGAACCCGCCGACTCACTACTCGACAAGCTGCAGGAGGAGTTCGGCCTGCACGACCTGGCGGTCGAGGATGCCCAGCACGCGCACCAGCGTCCCAAGATCGAGTCCTACGGCAATTCGCTGTTCGCGGTCATCCACACCGCGCAACTGGTCGATGGCCATATCCGCCTGGGCGAGACGTATGCGTTCCTCGGTCCGCGCTACCTGGTCACGGTGCGCCATGGCGCGTCGTTGTCGTACGCACCGGTGCGCGCGCGATGCGAGCGCGAGCCCGAATTGCTGTCGCAGGGGCCGGCGTACGGCCTGTATGCCGTCCTGGACTTCGTGGTCGATAACTATCAGCCCATCGTCGAGGAGTTCCGCACCGAGCTCAACGCGCTGGAACAGGACATCTTTGCCGAGGATTACCGCCGCGAGACGATCGTGAAGCTGTACAACCTCAAGCGCGAACTCACGCAAATGCGGCTGGTCGTGTCACCGCTGCAGGATGTCGTTGGATTCCTTACCCGCACCCATGGCGACCTGGTGCCAGACGCTGTCTCGCCCTACTACCGCGACGTGCTCGACCATGTGCGCCGCGGCAACGACGCCATCGACACCATCCGCGAGATGCTCACCGCGGCGATGGGCGTCAACCTGTCATTGGTCACCGTGGCGCAGGGCGAGGTGGTCAAGCGCCTGGCCGGCTGGGCGGCATTGCTGGCAGCGCCGACCTTGATCACCAGTTGGTACGGGATGAACTTCCACCACATGCCGGAGCTGCAAGGACGGTACAGCTACGCAGTCCTGGTCGGCGTGGTTGGCGTGATCTGCCTTGGCTTGTACGCCTACCTGAAGAAGGTGCGATGGCTGTAGGCCGGACGACTCGAGCGCCCGCTCCAGGCTGACCAAGCCGGATGCGTGCCAGGCTTGCGCCGCGTACACCACGCAGCAAGCATCCTGTCCCGCCAGCGGTGCTGGACGTCGCCCTGGCACGCGACGAAGCGCGAAGCCACGCCACCGTGCCCCCGGGCGGGACGGCAAACCTGCGGCAGGCTATCTGCGTTTCAGCGACGATCCGAGGTGTTGTCCCAGCCGCCATGCTTGCGTCGGTCGCTGCCGGTGCGCCGCTCGTCCTTGTCGGGTTCGAAACGGATCTGCTCGCGCCTCTCATCGTGGTGGCGCCGCTCCCTCCCGGACCGGCGCTCGTGGCCTATGTACCTGCCGGTATCGCGCTCATCGTGGGTCATCTTTGCTCTCCCGGGCAGCCCGTCGCCGCCGCCAGCCCGACTCTACTCCACGCCGTCCGCGTTCACATCGGGGTGGGGCATTTTGCGGTCGGAATCGCTGCCGGGTGGCCGGGCCCGCTCAGGTCGCCAGTGCCTGCAGCATCAGGCCGGTGACGTACGCCGCGTAGGTTCCCAGTGCGTATCCCAGCACGGCCATCAACACACCGACCGGCGCCAGCGAGGGGTGGAAGGCGCTGGCCACGACCGGCGCCGATGCGGCGCCACCGATATTGGCCTGCGAGCCGACCGCCATGAAGAACAGCGGCGCGCGGATCAGCTTCGCGATTCCCAGCATCACCAGCGCGTGCACCGCGATCCAGGCGAAACCCAGGGCAAACAGGCGGGGACGATCCAGCAGTGCGCCCAGGTCCATGTGCATGCCGATCGTGGCGACCAGGATGTACAGCGCGGCCGACCCGAGCTTCGAGGCACCGGCACCTTCCAGGTGTCGTGCACGTGTGAAGCTCAACAGCAATCCGATGGTGGTCGCGAACACCACCACCCAGAAGAACCCCGACGTCAGGCTGTAGCGCGCGAGTTGCGGCGCGGAAGCCTCGATCCATGCCGCGAGCGGCTTGCCCAGCCCATGGGAAAGCCCGGTCGCCCCCAGCCCCACGGCCAGGATGACCATCAATTCGGGCAGTGCGAGGATGCGCGCGTTTTCCGCGTGGTACGCCTCGATGCGATGTTTCATGTCGTCGATCGCGCTGGTGTCCGCACCCGTCCAGCGGTCGAACGCTTCCGCGCGACCGGCCAGGTACAGGATGACTGCCATCCAGATGTTGGCGACGATGACGTCCACGGCGATGAACTGGCCAAACAGGTTGTCGTTGACCCCGAAGACTTCCTTCATCGCCGCCTGGTTGGCGCTGCCACCGATCCAGCTGCCGGCCACCGTGGTCATGCCGCGCCAGGTTTCGCCGGCCACCGTCTGCGGGGAAACGGCTTCGAACGCCACGAATGCCACCACGGCGCCCAGCATCACGCCGACGGTGCCGACCAGGAACATGATCATCGCCTTGGGGCCCAGCCTGACGATGCCCTTGAAGTCGATCGACAGCGTCAGCAGGACCAGCGATGTCGGCAACAGGTAATCGCGTGCCACCGGGTAGAGGTTGCTGGCGTTGCCGTCGATGATCCCGAACGAGTTGTACAGCGCCGGCACGAAGTAGCACAGGAGCAACGCCGGCACATACGTGTAGAACCGGCTCCATCCACCTGAGCTGCGCGACGAGGTCAGGAAAATCAGGCCCAGGGTGACCGCAAGCAGGCCGAGGACGGCGACGTCATTGGTGATCAGTGCGGTGGTTGCTGTCGGCATGCTGGCTCCGGAACGTGCAGGGCGGGCCTCGGCCCGCCATCGTTGAGGTCGGCGTGCTGCACGTACGGTACCGCCGCATGCACGTTTGGCGGGCCTGGGCCCGCCCTATGGTTCTGGCTTGGATCGTTTTGGGGGAGAGCAAGCTTGGCGGGCAAGGCCCGCCCTGCGGATCACTCCTCGAGGTGCTTCTGCAACCACGCATTGACCGTGTCGTGCCACTGCACGCTGTTCTGCGGCTTGAGGATCCAGTGGTTCTCGTCGGGAAAATACAGCAGCTTGGACTCGATGCCCTTGCGCTGCAGCGCGGTGAACGCGGCGATGCCCTGCGATACCGGGATACGGTAATCGTGCTGGCTGTGCACCACCAGCATCGGGACCCGCCAGTCCTTGACGTGCAGGATCGGGTTGAACTTCTCGTAGCCTTGCGGATTCTCCCAGGGCGTACCGCCGTTTTCCCACTCGCTGAACCACAACTCCTCGGTGGCGTAGCCCATCATCCGGTTGTCGAACACGCCGTCGTGGTCCACCAGGCACTTCCACGGCTTGTTCCACACGCCGGCCATCCAATAGACCATGTAACCACCATACGATGCGCCCAGTGCGCAGGCGTTGTCGCCTTCAAGGAAGGGATATTGCTGTTGCACGGCAGTCCAGCCCTTCTGCAGGTCCTCCAGCGGACGGTCGCCCCAGTGCTGGCTGATCGCATCCGTAAACGCCTGGCCGTAACCGGTGGAGCCGTGGAAATCGATCATGACCACCGCATAGCCCTGGCCTGCGTACGTCTGCGGATTCCAGCGATAGCTCCAGCCATTGCCAAAACTGCCCTGCGGACCGCCATGGATCAGGAAGGCGACGGGATAGGTCTTGCCTTGCTGGTAATTCCACGGCTTGACCACGTAGCCATGGACGGTGTCGCCATTCCAGCCCTTGAACTGGAACTGCTCGTAATCACCAAACGCGACATCGGGCAGGATCTCGCCGGCGCTGGGCGTGATCGCGCGCTCGGGTGCACCGTCGATGCCGCCGGTGACGATCTGGTTGCCACTCTTGATGGAATTGCGGGTGAACACCGTGCTGGGCCCGGCGATCGAGAACGATCCGATGCTGCCGTCGCCGATCACCCTGGTCGCTTTGCCGCTGGCGATGTCGACAGCGAACAGCGGATGCTCGCCGACGTCCTGGGCGGTGGTGTAGATGGTGTTTCCGTCCGCGGACAAGGTAATGCTGTCGGCGGAGCGATCCCAATCCGGGTCGATCTCGTGCGACCGTCCACTGCCCAGGTCCATCGCCATCAACCCCATGCGATCGGCCTCGAAGCCTGGCCGCTTCATCGCCCGGTAATACAAGGTCTTGCCGTCGGCACTGAAGACCGGGCCGGCATCCCATGCCTTGTTGGCGGCGGTCAGGTTTTTCGCCGCGCCCTTGCCGTCGGCGCTGACCTGCCACAGGTCGAAGTTGGTCGACCACGGCTCGCTGCGGTTTGCCTGGCGTGCGCTGAACACCAGCGATTTGCCGTCCGGCGACCAGGCCAGGTCGCCAAGGTCGCCGAATGGCTTGGAAGGGATGTCCGCGACGACATCACCGCCGACCAGGGTTGCCGAGCTGGCCATGCCTTTGCCGCCGATGTCGGCGACGAAGATGCGGTTGCGGGTTCCGTTTTCCCAGGTATCCCAGTGGCGGATGAACATGTGGTCGAACACCACGCCGGTGGATTTACGCGCGTCGTTGTCGTCCAGCTTTTGCCTGGTGCAGGCAAGATCGCTGGCGCAGTCGGCGAATGCACTCATGGCAAGCGCGACGTGGCTGCCATCGGGCGACAGGACGAAACCGCCGACGTCCAGTGGCATGTCGGTGACCTGCCGTGGCGCGCCACCGGCCGTCGGCATCGCATACAGCTGCGAACTGCCCGACTGGCTGCTCAGGAAATATAGCGTCGTGCCATCGGGCGAAAACGCCGGCGAGTTGACGTTCCAGCCTTCCGGCGTCAAGCGCACGGGGGGCGCGGCATCGCGCGCGAACAGGTCTTCGATCCACAGCGCGCTGGATGCGTTGTTGGCGTCGTAATCGACGACGCGCTTGGCGAAGACAAGCTTTTGCCCGTTTGGCGACAACGCCGGCGAGGAGTAGCGATCCATCGACGCCAGTTCCTTGGGCTGCAGGCCATGGGTAGCGGCCAGGCAGGGCGTGGCAGTGAGCAAGGCAAGCGGCAACAGGGCGTATCGGGCCTTCATGAGGATCTCCAGACGGACAATCCCCCGATGGTATGCGGTTGCGGCGCCTGGTGCCAAAAGTCCTGCTGGTCCGGTCGCTACCAGCTGTTCTTTGAAAGATTGGCATCCATGCAAATTCCTGGCTGCGTGGCAGACAAAGCAAGCCAGCGAAACCGGGCTTGTCTCCTCCCCTTGCGAAGCAGGGGGAGGCCGGGAGGGGGTGCTCTTGGCCCGGACTGGAGACAGCAAGCAAAAGCACCCCTCCCCAGCCCTCCCCTGCGTTGCAAGGGAGGGAGCAAAATCATCGCTGCGGAAAGCACATCCGACCGGC
>CAVVFI010000008.1:0-217978 GCA_963747445.1 uncultured Gammaproteobacteria bacterium | reverse complement strand
GCAATACGTCAGCGGCAGGCCCAACCCGAACAGTGGCAGCAACCACCACACCGCCACGCCGATGATCGCCGTGGACAAGGCGGTTCCGACGACGGCCAACAGTCCGATCTGCCAGCGATACGCGCGCAGGCGACTGAGGTCGACGTGCAGCGCGCCGGCAAACAGCAGCACCGACAGCATGCCCTGCATCAACACATCGGAAAAATCGATCGATCGCAGGAATGCCGTCTCGTAGCCGTGCAACGTGCCCAGGCCCACCGCATCCAGCGCGATCAGCCCGAGCGAAAGCACCAAAGCGCCCGCCATGACCCCGATCGTCGTCGGCAATCCGAAGAACCGGTGGTTGACGTAGGCCAGCAGGGCGGTGATCACCAGGCAGGCGGCTGCGATTGCAAACATCAGGTTCCCCGGTCGTCATGCGTGAAGCGTGTGGTGACGTTATCGCAATCCAGTCATGCCAACCACGTCGTTTGCATCGAATAACGTCAACCAGGCCAGGCCAGCCAATGCATGCCATCGATGCGCTGGTGAAGGCAACGACTCCGCCCACCGGTCCTTGCGTCGCCGCCAGCGTGCATGCGATGGACTGGCTATTCGGCGGCGTCGAAGTTCGCGATGGGTTCGAGTACACCGTAACGCTCATCTGCCGGCTTTCCGGACAACGGCGGAAATTCGATCGCTGCCGGTGCAACCCGCGTATCGGGCAAGCGGTCGAGCAGGTCGCGGATCAAGGTCAGTCGTCCGCGCTTCTGGTCGTTGAAATCGACCAGCGTCCAGGGAGCGCATGTTGTATGGGTCGCTTCGAGCATCACTTCGCGTGCGCGCGTGTAGGCGTCGTACTGCCGGCGTGCTTCCAGGTCGATGGGTGAAAGCTTCCAGCGCTTGAGCGGATCGCCTGCGCGCTCGGCGAAGCGCTCCTCCTGCTTGTCCTGGTCGCAACACAGCCAGTACTTGAACAAGAGGATGCCGTCATCGACCAGCAGCCGCTCGAAGGCAGGCGCCTGGTGCAGGAAAGCCTCGACCTGGGCTTGGCTGGCAAAGCCCATGACGTATTCCACGCCGGCGCGGTTGTACCAGCTGCGATCGAACAGCACGATCTCGCCTGCTGCCGGCAGGTGCGCGACGTAGCGCTGGAAATACCACTGGCCGGTTTCCCGTTCGGTCGGCCTGGGCAATGCGGCGACGCGACATTGCCGTGGATTGACATGATCGCGCACGGCATCGATGGCGCCACCCTTGCCGGCGGTATCGCGGCCTTCGAACAACACGACGACCCGCTTGCCGGTACGCGCCAGCCAGCGGGTCATCGCGACCAGTTCCTCCTGCATGGGTTGCATTGCTGCTTGGTAGGCCTTGCGCTTGAGTTTTCCCATGGGGATTCCGTGCGATGGGTTTGTCGATGATGCAAGGGTAAGCGCTGGCATGGGCTGTGGATCGCGACTTCGACAGTCGCGGGAGCGACGCACATCGCGATGCGCGCCGCTCCAGTCTGAGAGCCGGGTCCAGGGCCACGGCGCGATCGCGGACTCGGGCCAAGGCCACTCACGCACCAGCCATTGCCGGCGACGCCTCATTTCCTGCCGCGTTTTTGCCCCGCCATGGCGCGTGCAACTTCCAGCAGCGCGCCCTGTTGCCGGGTGTTGAGGGCGCGGTAGGCGGCGATCAGCTCGTGCTCGCCGCTGGTGCGCGCCGGGTCCAGGGTACTGGCCAGCTCCGACAGCAAGGCGCCTGCAGGTACGCCGAACATGCGTGCAAGGGCATCCAGCTGCTCCTTGCCGGGCATCTTGTCGCCACGCAACCAGGCCGCCACCGTGGCCGCCCCGGCACGCGGGATCGCGGTTGCGATGTCGGCCGGGGTCATGCCGCGCGCCTTGGCGAGCAGTCGCAGGGTAGTGTCGATGGCCATGGTGCCTCCTTCGATGCATGGTCGTCCCGACCAGGAGCCCGCGCATCCGGGCGCAGGCGGGCAATGGATCGTTGGCGACGGCCCAGGCGTGCCCTAGAGCCGGGGCCGCAAGGTGGCGAGGTTGCACGGCCTGGTGCGTGCGTCCAGCTGGGCGCGGATGATCCTTTCCCAGGCAGTGCGGCAGGCCGATGTCGAACCGGGCAGGGCGAAGACGAACGTGCCGTTGGCAAGCCCGGCGAAGGCGCGGGACTGCAGCGACGAGGTGCCGATCTCCTCGACGCTGATCGCGCGGAACAACTCGCCAAAGCCGGGCATTTGCTTGTCAAGCAGCGGCAGCAGTGCCTCGGGCGTGGAATCACGGCCGGTAAAACCGGTCCCACCGGTGACCAGGATGCCGTCGACCGCATCGTCGGCGATCCATTGGGACACGCGCGCACGCAGCTGGTACCGGTCGTCGGGAAGCAGGGCGCGTGCGTGCAATTGGTGGCCGGCCTCGAGCAGGGTCATGGCGAGGTAGTCGCCGGACGTGTCGTTGTCGGGCGTGCGCGAGTCCGACACGGTCAGGACGCACAGTCGCAGTGGGAGCAGGCCGGGGTCGGATTCCATGCTGGCAGTGTAGGGCGGCTTTCGGCCGGTCGCACGCATCGCCCGGGACCGGGACGGGTCACACGGCGAGCGAGTACCACTGGGTGTGTTCTTCCTGCCAACCGGCAGCGCGGTAGAGCGCGCGTGCCGGCGCGTTGTCGACGCCCGTCTCGAGCATCAACCCGATCGCGCCATCGTCGCGTGCAAAGTCGGCGGCGGCGTCGAGCAGGGCAAGGCCAATGCCCTTGCGGCGACCAGGCGCCTGCACGTACAGGTCGTTGAGCAGCCACAAGCGGCCCGTACGCACGGAGGAAAGGAGCGGGTAGAGCTGGGTGAACCCGAGGGCGGCGCCGCCATGGGTGGCAAGCAGGATCGCCGAATCTTCGCGGTCCAGGCGCTCACGCAGGAAGCTGCGCGCCCGCACGGGGTCGCTGGGTTGCTGGTAGAACACCCGGTAGCCATCGAACAAGGGGGCCAGTGCGTCGAGGTCGGCGAGCGTGGCGCGTTTGATCTGCGTGGTCATGCGGCATTCCTGCACTTTGGCGCGGCGGGGTCGGCGATTGCCCTTGCAGGAGCGGCCTCAGCTGCGGGCTCTTGACGTGGCTTTCGCCCTGGCAGGAAAAAAAGCCAACTACAAGCGAAGGGCGAGGGCTTGCGGCTGAAGCCGCTCTTGCAACCGTAAACGAAAGCTTCGTTGATCCGTGGTCGTCAGTTGCCTTGCGCCAGCTGCGCCAGCGCATCGGCCTGGTCCTCGCTGGCCAGTCGTTCGATCAATGCATCCAGGTCGCCTTCCAGCACGTTGGGCAGATCGTACAGCGTCAGGCCATCGACGCGATGATCGGTGATCCGCCCCTGCGGGAAGTTGTAGGTACGGATGCGCTGGCTGCGGTCCCCGCTGCCGACCTGCAGTTTTCGGTCCATGGCCTGTGCCGCGTGGCGCTTCTCGATTTCGGCTTCGACCAGCATCGCGCGCAGGCGCTTCATCGCCTTGTCGCGGTTGGCGTGCTGCGAGCGTTCGGTCTGCGATTCCACGACGACGCCACTGGGCTGGTGGGTGATGCGGATCGCCGAGTCGGTCTTGTTGACGTGCTGGCCGCCGGCACCCGAGGAGCGAAAGGTGTCCACGCGCAGGTCGGCGGGATTGATCTCGATGGCGACTTCGCTGGTGTCCTCGGCGATGATCGCGACGGTGGCGGCCGAGGTGTGGATGCGCCCTTGCGACTCGGTCTGCGGGACACGCTGGACGCGATGGGTGCCCGATTCGTACTTGAGCATGGAATAGGCGCCGCGTCCTTCGATACGGGCGACGATTTCCTTGTAGCCGCCGTGCTCACCCGGGCTGGCGGATTCGGCCTCGACCTTCCATCCCCGGCGTTCGGCAAAGCGCGAGTACATCCGGAAAAGGTCGCCGGCGAAGATCGCAGCCTCGTCACCCCCGGTGCCTGCGCGCACTTCCAGGTAGAGATTGCCCTCGTCTCGCGGATCGCGCGGGACGAGTTGCGCCATGAGTTCGCGTTCGAGCCGCTCCAGTCGCTGCGTTGCATCCGTGATGTCTTCTTCGGCCAGTCCACCCAGCTCCGGATCGCTGCGCATCGCTTCGGCGGAGGCCAGGTCGCGTCGTGCCCGCGCCTGCGCCTTCAACGCGACCGCAACCGGTTCGAGCTGCGCGAATTCGCGCGAAAGCGCCCGGAACCGCTCGTTGTCCGATGCGACGCCCGGATCGGCGAGCAACCGTTCGAGCTCCTCGCGGCGTTCGGATAGTGCTTCGAGTTTGCGCTGGAGGCTCGGAATCATCAGGGCTGTCGTTGCTGGTCGTGTGGTCGTGGTCGATGTGTTGCAGGGGGCAATCGCGCGCGATGGATGGCTGGCGCAACACCTGCGCTTTTGTCGGTCATTGCGGCGGACGCAGGGTTGACGGACAAGCAGGATCGCTAGCCGTCGTCATGATCGTCGCGGCCAGGTCCGTCATCGGCATCGTTTTGGGCGACGCCGTCCCCATCGCCGGGAAACAGCTTCTCGCTGGCGCGTGCCAGGTCGGCGTCACCCTCGATCGCCGCCTGGCGCAAGGCAATCGTCGGGGCGTGCAGCAGGCGGTTCGTCAGCGTGTGGGCGAGGTAGTCGAGAACCACCTGCGGGTCGCTTCCCGTGGCCAGCTGGTGCCGGGCCTTTGCCAGTACGTCCGTGCGTGCAGCTTCGCCGTGCGCGCGCAGGCGCTTGAGCGGTGCGCTGCGGGCATGGGCGGCCTGCGAGGCGATGAAGCGCGAGACCTGCATCTGGACGATCGCTTCGGCATCGTCGGCGGCCTGGCGGCGACTCTCGCGGTTGCCTTCGATGGTGCGCTCCAGGTCATCGATCGTGTAGACGAATACATCAGGCAGGGTGGCCACCTCGGGCGCGATGTCCCGGGGCACGGCCAGGTCCATCAGCAACATCGGCCGATGTCGACGCCGCGAGAGTGCGGCGGCGACCTGCGCACGCGTGAGGACGGGCAGGCGACTGGCGGTGGCGCAGAACACCATGTCGACCTGGTCAAGGTGGGTATCGATGCCTTCCAGGGGCAAGGCGATGCCCCCATGGCGACTGGCCAGTTCCTGCGCGTGGACCAGCGTGCGGTTGGCGACCATCAGCTGCTTGACCTTGGCCTGGGCCAGGTGGCGCGCGACCAGTTCGATGGTTTCGCCGGCACCGACCAGCAGGACCGACGCATCCGAGGGCCTGGAGAAGGTGGTCTGCGCCAGCCGCACCGCCGCCGACGCGACCGAGACCGGATTGGCACCGATGCGGGTATCGGTCCGCGCACGCTTGGCGGCGACGAAGGATTGCTGGAACAGCCGGTCCAGTTGCCCGCCCAGCGTGCCGGCCGACCGTGCCGCGGCCCAGGCCTGCTTGACCTGCCCCAGGATTTGCGGCTCGCCCAGCACCAGTGAGTCCAGCCCGGTGGCGACGCGGAACAGGTGGCGTACCGCATCGGCATCGCGGTGGCGGTAGAGATAGCTGCTCAGGTCGCTGCCATCGCCATGGTTGGCCAGCCAGCGGCCCAGGACATCCGCGTCCTCGGCTACGGCATACAGTTCGGTGCGGTTGCACGTGGACAGCAGCGCGACCTCGCTGACCGAGGGCAGTACGCGCAATGCCGCCAGCACCCCGGGCAGGCTGTGATCGGCAAACGCCACCCGTTCGCGCAGCCTGAGGGGCGCGGTCTGGTGGTTGATGCCGATGGCGAGCAGGGTCATGTGGCTGGCAGGCTTGTCCGTTGCGTCTTGTCCGACAACACCCCGTCTGGTCGCGTCGCGGCCATGCCCCCAGGTGCATGGCATTCAGTCGCGTGCGATAAGCTTTCGAGGCAATGGGCCGCCATTTTACGGCCCGGCCGCATCCGATGCCCGTGCAGTCACGTTTTTACAACATGCAACCTCCCTCCAGCCCCCGTCCAGGGCCTGGGCGCCGCTGGCAGTGCCTGGCCGTGCTCGGGCTGGCGCTGGGCTTGTCGTTGCCGGCCATGTCGCGCGATGGCACCGGGCGAATGGGCGCCGTGGGCGAGGATGCCATGCACGGTGATGCCGTGGCAGCGACAATGGCGGGCGAGTTCGCGCTGCAAGCGGGCAAGCTCGACCAGGCCGCCCAGTGGTACCTCGCCGCTGCACGCGCCTCGCAGGGCGATGCGGGCCTCGCAGAGCGCGCCACCCGGATCGCCTTGCTTTCCGACGACGATGCCGCCGCACGCGCCGCGGTGGCCCTTTGGAAACAACGTGACCCGGGTTCGCTATCGCTGCGCGCGGCGGAGGTCACCTTGGCCCTGCGCCATGGTGACGTGCGTGCCGCGCGCAAGGGCCTGGCGGTGTTGTTGCGACAGGGCGGTAGCGGACAGGACAAGCTGGAAAACGCCGGCTGGCAGTACGCGCTGGCGGCACTGGGCAGTGGTGGCGAAGACCCGGGCCTCAATGCCAGGCTGCTTGGCGAGCTGGTCGATGACGGGGCGATCCCGGATCAGCTGCAGGCCTGGCTGGCTTTTGGCGGACTTGCGCAACGACTGGACCAGAAGGACCTGACCAGGCGGATCGTCGAAGCGGTGATCGCGCGCTTCCCTGGCGAGCCGCGGGTTGCGTTGCTGCATGCCAGCCAGCTGAGCGCCGCCGGCAAGCCGGAAGAGGCCAAGGCCGTGCTGGCCGGGCTGGCGTCGGCCACTGCCAGGGATGAAGAGGTGCGCGCCTCGGTCGCGTCCCAATACGATGCACTGGGCGACCAGCGGGCGGCGGCCCAGGTCATGGCACGCGGCCCACAGGACGATCGCAGTTACCGCGTTCGTGCCGCGCTGCTGGCGGTGATGGCCGACAAGACGGCGCTGGAAGCCCTGTATGCCCAGATGCAGGCCGGCTCCAGCCAGCCTGATCCGCAACGACGCCTGCTGCTGGGGCAAACCGCGGAATTCCTCGAGCGTTACGACGAGGCGTTGCAGTGGTATCGCAGCGTACCCGGCGGCGAAGCGCGATGGCAGGCCCGCCTGCGCGCTGCCAACGTGCTGCACGAGCTCAAGCGGACGCCGGAGGCCTATGCCGACCTGCACAAGATGCAGGCCGACGCCTCCATCGATGAAGATGCACGTCGCGATGCCTACCTCGTCGAGGCCCAGCTGCGGCAGCAGGACGACGATATCGAGGGCGAATTCGATACCTACGCCCGTGGCCTGGCTGCTTTCCCGGACGACCAGGCATTGTTGTACTCCCGTGGGCTGGGCTGGGAGCGTCGCGACGACATCCCCCGCGCCGAAGCCGACCTGCGCCGCGTGCTGGTCGCCGATCCCGACAATGTCGCCGCGCTCAATGCCCTGGGTTACACGCTTGCCGACCGCACCACGCGCTACACGGAAGCGCTCGAGCTGATCGATCGCGCCCGGGTCGCAGAGCCGGGCGAAGCTGCGATCATCGACAGTTACGGCTGGGTGCTCTACCACCTGGGCCGCACGGACGAGGCGCTGGCGCAGCTGCGGCGGGCTTTCTCGCTGCAGAAAGACCCTGAGATCGCCGCCCACCTTGGCGAGGTGCTGTGGGTGACGGGGCAACAAGACGAGGCCAGGAAATATTTCTCTGAAAGCGAAAAGCTCGAGCCGGGCAATCGCGCGCTCAAACGGGCCCTGGCGAAGACCGGCGCATGACTCATTCATCCAGGACGTTATCGTGCGTGTGTCTCCTGGTTGGCATCGGGCTGTTGTCGGCCTGTGCCACGCAGACCCCGCGTGCTCCCTTGCCGCCGGCCCAGCGTAGTGCCGCGCTGGCTCGGCAGGATGCGCGTGAAACCGTATTGTCCGCGCATCCGCAATGGCATCTGACGGGCAGGGTCGGCCTGTCCAACGGACAGCGCGGTGGTAGCGGCAGGATCGATTGGCAGCAGGACCGTGCGGCGTACGTCGTTGCACTGAGTGCGCCGATCACCCGGCAAAGCTGGCGCATCATCGGAAACAAGGCATCCGCACGCCTGGAAGGGCTCGACGGCGGCACACGGACCGGCCCTGACGCCCATGCCCTGCTGCGCGAGGCGACGGGCTGGGAGATCCCTGTCACGGCATTGTCCGCATGGGTGCGCGGTGCACGTGCGCCGGGTTCCGGAGCGGCGCGATTGCAATTCGATGTCGATGGCCGGTTGGCGAAGATGCAGCAGGCTGGCTGGACGCTGGATTACGACGACTGGCAGCAGGACGCCAGCCTGGGCATCGAGCTGCCCCGCCGGATCAATGCCCAGCGCGGCGAGTCCAAGGTGCGGTTGGTGGTCGACACCCTGGGGTTGGGCCCGGCAGTGCCATGACGGGTGCGGGAATCACGGCGGGCGGCATGCCCGCTGGCGTTGGGTCGTCCCCGGACCCGGACCCGGACCAAGGCGCGGCCGGATGGTCGCGGTGGCCGGCACCGGCCAAGCTCAATCTGTTCCTGCAGATCACCGGGCGTCGCCCGGACGGCTACCACGCGCTGCAGACGGTGTTCCGGCTGCTCGACTGGGGCGACACGATCCGCTTGCGCGTGCGCCAGGATGGCCGGATCGTGCGCCACGGCGCGCGCCATGCAGATGTGGCCGAACACGAGGACCTGGCTGTCCAGGCAGCAAGAATCCTGGCAAAATCGTCGAAAACAACAAAAGGCGCTGACATCGTCGTCGAAAAATGCATCCCGGCTGGCGCCGGCTTCGGTGGCGGATCGTCCGACGCGGCGACGGTCCTGCAGGGCTTGAATCGGCTTTGGCAGACGGGTTTGTCCACCGATCGGCTGGCTGCGCTTGGTCTGCAACTGGGTGCCGATGTCCCCGTCTTCGTGCGCGGTGAGAATGCCTGGGCCGAGGGTGTCGGTGAGGTCTTGACGCCGCTGGACCTGCCACCTGCCTGGTACCTGCTGGCCGATCCCGGCATCCACGTGTCCACCGGCCACTTGTTCCAGTCCCCTGAATTGACGCGGGATGCAGCGCCCGCGACAATAGGCGACTTCGTTTCAGGTACCTTGCTCGATAACGCATTCGAGTCGGTGCTGCGCCGCCGCGAAATGGCCGTCGAGGCCGTGTTCGAGGCCTTGGCGCGGGTCGGCAAGCCGCGTTTGACCGGGTCGGGTTGCGGCTGCTTCGTGGAATTTGCCGGTCGCGAACCTGCCCAGGCAGCACTGGCGCGCCTGCCAGCGGGCCTCAGGGCCTGGGTGGCGCAAGGTGCCGCGCGCTCGCCATTGCTGCAAGCGCTCGAGGTGCATGGAACAGGAACTGAATAGCAACCAGGGGGTCGTTTAAAGAGCGGTCGTTCAAAGCAAGCGCTGCCAGGCATTTGCCTTCCACGGATAGCGATCGACGATTCTCGGTTCCCACAGACACAGGGGTGTCGCCAAGAGGCCCAAGGCACCAGGTTTTGATCCTGGCATTCGCAGGTTCGAATCCTGCCACCCCTGCCAATGAAGCGATGGGATACGGGATTGGGGATTCGGGATCGGCCCGTATCCACGATCCCGCTCTTTCCAAGCCCCATTCCCGAATCCCCAGTCCCGGCCCCACCATGACAGTGCAAGACGATCGCAATTTGCTGGTATTTGCCGGCAACGCCAATCGCCCGCTCGCGCAGGCGGTGTGCAAGGAGTTGGGCGTGCGCCTGGGCAAGGCCCAGATCGGCCGCTTCTCGGACGGCGAGGTGCAGGTCGAGATCGAGGAAAACGTCCGCCGCCAGGAAGTGTTCGTGATCCAGTCCACCTGCGCGCCCAGCGCGGAGAACCTGGTGGAGCTGCTGGTGCTGATCGACGCGCTCAAGCGCGCATCGGTGTCCAGCGTGACCGCGGTGGTGCCGTATTTCGGTTACGCCCGGCAGGATCGCCGCCCACGCTCGGCGCGCGTGCCGATCACCGCCAAGGTCGCCGCGCAGATGTTTTCCACCGTGCATACCGACCGTGTGTTGACGGTCGACCTGCATGCCGACCAGATCCAGGGCTTCTTCGACATGGCGGTCGACAACGTCTACGCATCGCCGTTGCTGCTGGCCGACATCTGGCGCAGCTACGGCACCGACAACCTGATCGTGGTCTCGCCCGACGTGGGCGGCGTGGTCCGGGCGCGAGCCATCGCCAAGCGCCTGGACGATGCCGACCTGGCCATCATCGACAAGCGCCGTCCCAAGGCCAACGTCGCCACGGTGATGAACATCATCGGCGACGTGTCCGGCAAGATCTGCGTGCTGGTCGATGACATCGTCGATACCGCCGGCACCTTGTGTGCCGCCGCCGCGGCGCTGAAGCAGCAGGGCGCGACCAAGGTGGTCGCGTACTGCACGCATCCGGTGCTGTCGGGTGCGGCGATCGACAACATCAGCGGCTCGCAACTCGATGAGCTGGTTGTGACGGACACCATCCCGCTGTCGGAGGCGGGTCGCCACTGCGATCGCATCCGCCAGCTCAGCGTCGCCGAGTTGCTGGCCGAGACCATCCGCCGGATTGCGTTTGGCGAGTCGGTGAGTTCGCTGTACGTGGATTGAGAGCAGTGATTGGTCATTGGTGATTGGTGATTCGATAACGCGTGCCTGCGCTTCTACGAATCACCAATCACGAATCCCGAATCACGGATTCAACCCACTCACCTGGTCGCGGGTGAGTGTTTCCGCCGCCGCGAGGCGGCCCATTGCAAGCAAAGTGAGTAAACCAAGATGTCCACCAAGCACAAAATCTCGGCAACCAGCCGCAAGGACGAGGGGAAGGGTGCGAGCCGCCGCCTGCGTCACAGCGGCATGGTTCCGGCCATCATCTACGGCGGTCACGCCGATCCCGCCAGCATCCAGCTCGAGCACGAGAAGACGTACCTGGCCAGCAAGAACGAGTGGTTCTACTCCTCGATCCTGACCCTGGAAGTCGACGGCACCCCCGAGCTGGTGCTGCTGCGTGACATGCAGCGCCACCCGTACAAGCAGCAGATCATGCACCTGGACTTCCAGCGCGTGCGCGCCGGCGAAAAGGTCCATGTCTCGGTTCCGCTGCATTTCATGAACGTCGAGCAGTCGCCGGCCGGCAAGTCCGCAGGCGTGGTCGTCAGCCACGAGCTGAACGAAATCGCGGTCACCTGCCTGCCCAAGGACCTGCCCGAGTACATCGAAGTCGACCTGGCCAAGCTGGACGCAGGCGATACCATCCATCTGTCGCAGGTCAAGCTGCCCGAAGGCGTCGAGGTCCCCGAGCTGAAGTTCGGCGAAGACCACGACGTGGCGGTGGTCGTGGCGCGCTTTGCACGTGTCGAAGTCGAAAAGACCGATGACGAAGCCACCGCGCAGGCTGGCGACGTACCGGCGACCGAGGTCGATGGCGACGAGGCCGGCGGCGCTGGCGACGACGACAAAGCCGACGGCGAATAAGCAGCGCACGCGAGGGCGCCGAGGTGGCGCCCCCGCATGCATGCTTTGCGCATGAGTGGTTTGCGACTGATCGTGGGGCTGGGCAATCCCGGCCCCGAGCACCTCAGGACCCGGCACAACGCCGGGTTCTGGTTTGTGGATGCGCTGGCATTGCAGTGTGGGGCGCGCTTCAGGCTGGAGTCGAAACTGTTCGGCGAGGCCTGCAAGGTGGAGATCGCCGGGCAACCGGTCTGGCTGCTCAAGCCGGCGACCTTCATGAACCTCTCGGGCAAGTCGGTCACCGCCGCGCTGCGCTTCTGGAAGATCGACCCGGAAGAAGCGTTGCTGGCCCATGACGAGCTGGACCTGCCGGCGGGTACCGCCCGCCTCAAGTTCGACGGTGGCCACGGTGGCCAGAACGGACTGCGTGACACCATGCGCCTGCTCGGGCACGGCAAATTCAATCGCCTGCGTATCGGTATCGGCCATCCCGGCCACAAGGACCGGGTGACGTCGTGGGTGCTGGGCAAGCCCGACAGTGGCGACGAGGCCGCGATCCTGCGCGCCATCGGCGACGCCATCGAGGTACTGCCGCTGGCCGTGGCCGGCGACATGAACGAGGCCATGAAACGGCTGCATACAAATGGTGATTCGTGATTGGTGATTCGTGATTCGGCAACGCCGTCACGCTCTTCTGTTCACGAATCACCAATCACGGATCACCAATCACGGACCCCAACCATGGGCATCAAATGCGGCATCGTCGGCCTGCCCAACGTCGGCAAGTCGACCCTGTTCAATGCGCTGACCAAGGCGGGCATCGCCGCGGCCAACTTTCCCTTCTGCACGATCGAGCCCAACGTGGGCGTGGTCCCGGTGCCCGACCCGCGGCTCAATGCGCTGGCAGGGATCGTCAAGCCCCAGAAGGTGATCCCGACCGCGGTGGAGTTCGTCGACATCGCCGGCCTGGTCGCCGGCGCGGCCAGCGGCGAGGGCCTGGGCAACAAGTTCCTGGCCCATATCCGTGAAGTCGATGCGATCAGCCACGTGGTGCGCTGCTTCGAGGACGCCGATGTCGTCCACGTCAACAACAAGGTCGACCCGATCGCCGATATCGAGACCATCGATACCGAGCTGGCGCTGGCAGACCTCGACTCGGTCGAGCGGGCCCTGGACCGGGCGCAGCGCTCTGCCAAGACCGGCGACAAGGACGCCAAGGCGCGGGTCGAGGTGCTGGCCCGGGTGCGCGATGGCCTGGATGGCGGCAAGCCCGCGCGCGCACTGGGGCTGTCGGACGAGGACCGCGTGGAGCTGCGCGACCTGTTCCTGCTCACCCTCAAGCCGGTGATGTACGTCGCCAACGTCCTTGAGGATGGCTTCGAAGGCAATCCGCACCTGGACGCGGTGCGCGCCCGCGCCGAGGCCGAGGGCGCCGAGGTGGTGCCGGTCTCGGCGGCCATCGAGGAAGAGCTGTCGCAACTCGATGATGCCGACCGCGACGAGTTCCTGGCGTCGCTGGGGCTGGACGAGCCCGGCCTGAACCGGGTGATCCGCGCCGCCTATACCCTGCTGGGCCTGCAAACCTACTTCACCGCCGGGGTCAAGGAAGTGCGCGCCTGGACCGTCAAGGGCGGCTCGACCGCCCCGCAGGCGGCCGCAGTGATCCACACCGACTTCGAAAAAGGCTTCATCCGGGCCGAAACCATCGGTTACGACGATTTCATCCGCTACAAGGGCGAATCCGGGGCGCGTGACGCCGGACGCCTGCGGCTGGAAGGCAAGGAGTACCGCGTCCAGGAAGGCGATGTCCTGCATTTCCGCTTCAACGTGTAGGGCGGGAGCCCGGCGTGCCCAGTGGCCACCGGCCGTGGTCGCAGAGGACGTGAAAACCGGCGGGCCTGGCCCCGTCCCGTGGATCGACGTTGACACCCATGCCGCATCGCGTCAAAATCGCGGGCTTGATTCAGTGTTTTGGATACAGGGTCTCGAGAAATCGGAGGGATACCCAAGCGGCCAACGGGGGCAGACTGTAAATCTGCTGGCTTACGCCTTCGGTGGTTCGAATCCACCTCCCTCCACCAGCTACAAACGAGTTTTTGCAAGCCAGCGTCCGGTGCCACGTCGAGATCCGGTCCGGGGCGCCACGGCGTCACCGAGACGGTTCACGAGCGTTTCAGGAAATGCTTTTGCAAAGGGTCACCGATGCGGGAGTAGTTCAATGGTAGAACCTCAGTTTTCCAAACTGATTACGAGGGTTCGATTCCCTTCTCCCGCTCCATTGAATATGCGTTGTTGAAATAGAGTTGCCTGCCCCAAATCAATGCTCACGTAGCTCAGTCGGTAGAGCACCTCCTTGGTAAGGAGGAGGTCGATGGTTCGATTCCATTCGTGAGCACCATGCTCCAAGCCGCAGGTTTCCAGTTGCGGTCTTCACGGCTCCAGAAACATCCCACATTCCGTCAATACACATACCGTTAGCGAGACGCAGCCATGGCAAAGGGTAAATTCGAGCGCACCAAGCCCCACGTGAACGTGGGCACGATTGGTCACGTGGATCACGGCAAGACGACGCTGACGGCGGCGCTGACGAAGATCGGTGCCGAGCGTTTTGGCGGCGAGTTCAAGGATTATTCGTCGATCGACGCGGCGCCCGAGGAGAAGGCGCGCGGCATCACGATCTCGACGGCGCACGTCGAGTACGAATCCCCGAACCGCCACTATGCGCACGTGGATTGCCCGGGCCATGCTGACTACGTCAAGAACATGATCACCGGTGCGGCGCAGATGGACGGCGCGATCCTGGTGTGTTCGGCCGCGGACGGCCCGATGCCGCAGACCCGCGAGCACATCCTGCTGGCCCGCCAGGTGGGCGTGCCGTACATCGTTGTCTACCTGAACAAGGCGGACATGGTGGACGACGCCGAGCTGCTGGAGCTGGTGGAGATGGAAGTGCGCGAGCTGCTGAGCAAGTACGACTTCCCGGGCGACGACACCCCGATCGTGTCCGGATCGGCGTTGAAGGCGCTGGAAGGCGACGAGTCGGACATCGGCGTGCCGTCGATCATCAAGCTGGTCGAGGCGCTGGACACCTGGATCCCGGAGCCCGAGCGCGACATCGACAAGCCGTTCCTGATGCCGGTCGAGGACGTGTTCTCGATTTCTGGCCGCGGCACGGTGGTGACGGGTCGTATCGAGCGCGGCATCGTGAAGGTGGGCGACGAGATCGAGATCGTGGGCATCCGCGACACCCAGAAGACGATCGTCACGGGCGTGGAGATGTTCCGCAAGCTGCTGGACCAGGGCCAGGCGGGCGACAACGCCGGCCTGCTGCTGCGCGGCACCAAGCGAGACGACGTGGAGCGCGGCCAGGTGCTGGCCAAGCCGGGCAGCATCACCCCGCACACCAACTTCGAGGCCGAGGTGTACGTGCTGAGCAAGGACGAGGGTGGTCGCCATACGCCGTTCTTCAAGGGCTACCGTCCGCAGTTCTACTTCCGCACCACCGATATCACCGGTGCCGTCACCCTGCCCGAGGGCGTGGAGATGGTGATGCCTGGCGACAACGTGAAGATGGACGTTGAGCTGATCAACCCGGTGGCGATGGACGACGGCCTGCGCTTTGCGATCCGCGAAGGCGGCCGCACCGTTGGCGCCGGCGTGGTGACCAAGATCAACAAGTGACGATCTGACCCGTGCGCGCCTGGCGCGCACGGCTTTGTCAGGCCGTCATCCTGAGCAAAGCGAAGGATCTGCTTGTGCTTTGCCGATAGCGACAGCAACAGCAGATCCTTCGCTGCGCTCAGGATGACAAAGAAAACGGCACGGCGGCGCAAGCCGCCATTGCCATTTACGGAACAAGTCGAAAACAGCAGCCCGTCAGGGGCCGACAACAGCCCACGAATACGCCAGTAGCTCAATTGGCAGAGCAGCGGTCTCCAAAACCGCAGGTTGGGGGTTCGAGTCCCTCCTGGCGTGCCACATGACTGCATCGGTGCAGCCGCATCGTTCGATGGCGTCGCGGCCACGGACGCAAAGCCGCAAGCCCCGTGCAGGCAAGCGCCAACCCGTCGCAAAAACAGGACAGCCAAGGCCGGATGAACAGCAAGGTCGTACAACCCAAGGGCTCCGGTCAATCCAGGAACTCCGGTTCCGCAGCCGACATCGGCATGTATGCGTTGGCGCTTGTCCTGGTCGCCGCGGGCGTCTTTGCCTTCTATTGGTTCGATGGGCAATGGCCGAGCGTCTTGCGGGTGCTGTCGGTGGTAGGCGGACTCGTTGCGGGCGTGCTGGTGTTCATGGCGACCGCCAAGGGCGCGCAACTGCGCGAGTTCCTGTCCGAGGCGCGATTCGAACTGCGCAAGGTGGTCTGGCCCAAGCGCCAGGAATCCTTGCGGATGACCTGGGTGGTGATCGCCGTGGTGATCCTGCTCAGCCTGCTGCTGGCGTTCTACGATGTCGCCGTGCAGGCAGCCGTGAAATGGCTGCTGGCACGTTGATCGATGCCGCGGCATTGGATGCACTGAAAGTTGGAGTTGCAGCTTGATGCAAACGCAAGACAACAACCAGGAAACAAGCCCGACAGTGGACGCCGGCAAGCAGGAGAGCCAACAGCAGGCCGTCAATAAGCGCTGGTTCGTGGTGCATGCCTATTCCGGCTTCGAGAAGTCGGTGGCCCAGGCGCTGCGCGACCGCATCGCACGCATGGACATGCAAGAGCGTTTTGGCGATGTGCTGGTGCCAACCGAGGAAGTGGTGGAAATGCGCTCCGGCCAGAAACGCCGTTCCGAGCGCAAGTTCTTCCCCGGTTACGTGCTGGTGCAGATCGCCAGCCACGACGACAACGGCATCCCGCGCATCGACAGCGAGTGCTGGCACCTGATCAAGGAAACGCCCAAGGTCATGGGCTTCATTGGCGGCACCGCCGACAAGCCCCTGCCGATCACCGACGCCGAGGCGGCGCAGATCCTGGATCGTGTACAGGAAGGCGTCGAGAAACCCAGGCCCAAGGTGTTGTTCGAAGCCGGCCAGATGGTGCGCGTCACCGACGGCCCGTTCAACGACTTCAATGGCGTGGTCGAGGAAGTCAACTACGAGAAGAGCCGCCTGCGCGTGGCGGTATTGATCTTCGGGCGTTCGACGCCCGTCGAACTGGAATTCGGACAGGTCGAAAAAGCTTAAAAACCGTGATTGGTGATTCGCGATTGGTGACTCGTAAAGGCGGCCCATATGTGCTTTTACCAATCACCAATCACCAATCACGAATCACTTGATCAAAAGCAACGGGGAGCCACACGGGCCAATCACGGCTCCGAGGCGTTCGAACCCGAGGAGAAGCAGTAATGGCAAAGAAAGTCGTTGGTTACATCAAACTGCAGGTCAAGGCAGGCCAGGCCAACCCGGCCCCGCCGGTCGGCCCTGCGCTGGGCCAGCGCGGCCTGAACATCATGGAGTTCTGCAAGGCGTTCAATGCCGCCACGCAGAAAATGGAGCCGGGCCTCCCGATCCCGACCGTGATCACCGCGTACTCGGACCGCACCTTCACCTTCATCACCAAGACGCCGCCGGCGGCAGTGCTGCTGATGAAGGCCGTCGGCGTGAAGTCCGGTTCCGCGCGCCCGAACACCGAGAAGGTGGGCAAGGTCACCCGCAAGCAGCTCGAGGACATCGCCAAGGCGAAGGAACCCGACCTGACCGCGGCCGACCTGGACGCAGCAGTACGCACCATCGCCGGCTCCGCCCGGTCGATGGGCCTGACGGTGGAGGGTTGAGACCATGGCAATGACCAAACGACAGAAAGCGATCCAGGGTGCCGTCGAGGCGGGCAAGGCCTATGCCATCGATGAAGCACTGAAGATCATCAAGGACAACAGCAAGGCCAAGTTCACCGAGGCCGTCGATGTGGCCGTGCGTCTTGGCGTGGATGCCAAGAAGTCCGACCAGCAGGTCCGTGGCTCGACCGTGCTGCCGGGCGGCACCGGCAAGACCGTGCGCGTGGCGGTGTTTGCCCCGGCCGGCGCCAAGGCCGACGAGGCCAAGGCCGCTGGTGCCGAAGCCGTCGGCATGGAAGACCTGGCCGAGGCCATGCAGGCCGGCGACATGAATTACGACGTGGTCATCGCCACCCCGGATGCGATGCGCGTGGTCGGCAAGCTCGGCCAGCTGCTCGGTCCGCGCGGCCTGATGCCCAATCCGAAGGTCGGCACCGTGTCGCCGAACCCGGCCGAGGCGGTCAACAACGCCAAGGGCGGCCAGGTGCGTTACCGCACGGACAAGGCAGGCATCATCCACTGCACCATCGGCAAGGCCGACTTCGACGCCGACAAGCTCAAGGGCAACCTGGAAGCGCTGTTGATGGACCTGATCAAGGCCAAGCCGGCGACCGCCAAGGGTCATTACCTGCAGAAGATCTCGGTCAGCTCGACCATGGGCCCGGGCGTCACCGTCGACCAGTCTTCGCTGGCGCTGAAGTGACATTGCGGCTGAAGGCCGCAATGTCATCCTGAGCGCAGCGAAGGATCTGCTTTTGCAGTAGCGACAGACGAAGCAAATGAGCCAAGCAGATTCTTCGCTTCGCTCAGAATGACAATTTGAGAGAAACCAGTGGTTTTGAAATCGAAAGTCACTGGATCCCTGCTTTCGCAGGGATGACGGTTGAAGGTGGCGATTTAGCGATCGCTGTTAGCAAGAATTTTGAGGGCGTCGCCGAGGCTTCAAACGGAGCCAACGCGATTAGCCGTCAAAGACCGCAGGTGCGGTCTGTTCTTCCCGCGACGACGGGCAGGGATGCTCGCTTGGCAATGGAGTCGCCGTCGCTGGGAGCCGGACCGCTTAATTTCCAGGTCTTGCGCGTGTGGTTCGCGTGCCGGACAGGGGCCTGCGCAGATGGTTGCCGACCCTCCAGTCATTGGTTGTATCGATGTGTTGGAAACGGCCACCGCAATGGATGTCCAAGCCCTGAGGGCAACCGGCATCCCGGCAACGAAGGAACGCTGCCGCCCCATTCCATCCCGGTTCGGAACCGGTGATGGCGTTCACGGGGCTTCAGACAGGCAATCAAGTCAGGCAATCCACCGCCAGCCGAAGCCCTTATGGAAAGCATGATCGAGGTAATGCAATGGCTCTCAATCTGACCCAGAAGCAGGAAGTCGTTGCCGAACTGGCCGTGATCGCAGGTTCTGCGCATTCATTGGTCGCCGCGGAGTACGCGGGTTTGACGGTCGAGCAATTGACCGGACTGCGCAAGAAGGCGCGTACCGAAGGCGTGTTCCTCAAGGTAGCGAAGAACACCCTGGTATCGCGTGCAGTGGATGGAACCGATTACGCCGTCATCAAAGACGAGCTGACCGGCCCGCTGCTGTATGCCTTCTCGCAGGAAGACCCCGGTGCCGCGGGACGTCTGATCAAGGAGTTCGCGAAAGCGAACGACAAGCTGAAGCCGCGCCTGGTGTCGTTGGGCGGGCAGTTGTACCCGGGCTCCCATGTGGATGTCCTGGCGTCGCTGCCGACCCGCGATGAAGCGTTGTCGATGCTGCTCAGCGTCATGGTCCAGCCCGCCACCATGCTGGTCCGCTTGCTCAGCGAACCAGCCTCGCAGGTCACCCGCGTTGTCAACGCGGCGGGACAGGCAAAGGCGGCCTGAGCCACAGTTCGGTAAGGATCTCCTACAAGCAGGTTTCCCAACACAATCGTTTTCAACTTTTAGATAACAGAGGTCAATCAAATGTCCCTTTCGAATGAAGAAATCATCGAAGCGATCGCCGGCAAGTCACTGATGGAAGTGATGGAGCTGGTCAAGGCGATGGAAGACAAGTTCGGCGTGTCCGCTGCCGCCCCGGTGGCCGTTGCCGCCGGTCCGGCCGCTGCCGCTGGTGCCGCTGCCGAAGAGCAGACCGAGTTCACCGTGGTCCTGAAGGCCATGGGCGACAAGAAGGTCGAGGTGATCAAGGTCGTCCGTGCCGTCACCGGCCTGGGCTTGAAGGAAGCCAAGGACATGGTCGAAGGCGCGCCGAAGGACATCAAGGAAGGCGCCACCAAGGAAGAAGCCGAGAAGATCAAGAAGGATCTCGAGGCTGCCGGCGCCACCGCCGAGCTGAAGTAAGCGGTACTTGGTTCGCCAGCATCATCAAGGCGGACACTGAAGGCCGGGGGCGAAAGCCCCTGGCCTTTGGGCGTTGTTGAAATACCGTGATTCGTGATTCGTGATTGGTGATTCGGGAAAAGCGCTGAACGCTCTCGCTCCTGCGAATCGCCAATCACGAATCACGAATCACGGTTCCACACCGAGTTGGCAGTTGGAAGTAGCGGGAGAAGGCGTGCTGGTGCCGGCAATACCAGCGACTTCCCACTGGCAATTTGAGTCCCCCGGGATCGCGGACGCGCGATCCGCCCGAAAGCCGCCACAGGCGTCCGTCGGGCACACAAGCAACTTAAGGCGGTAATCGACATGACCACGGCTTCCACGAAGACCAGCCCGAGCAAATCGGCATCCAGGCCCCACTACTCTTTTACTGAAAAGAAGCGCATCCGCAAGGATTTCGGCAAAAGCCGCTCGATCCTCGAGGTGCCATTCCTGCTTGCCATCCAGGTCGACTCGTACCGCGAGTTCCTGCAGGAAAACATCGATCCGGCAAAGCGCAACGACAAGGGCCTGCACGCCGCCCTGAAGTCGGTGTTCCCGATCGTCAGCTACAACGGTTATGCAGCGCTGGAATACGTCGGCTACAAGCTCGGCGACCCGGTGTTCGACGAGCGCGAGTGCCGCAACCGCGGTCTCAGCTACGGCGCACCCCTGCGCGTCACCGTGCGCCTGGTCATCTACGACCGCGAGTCGTCCAACAAGGCCATCAAGTACGTGAAGGAGCAGGAGGTCTACATGGGCGAGATCCCGCTCATGACCGACAACGGCACCTTCATCGTCAACGGCACCGAGCGCGTCATCGTCTCGCAGTTGCATCGCTCGCCGGGCGTGTTCTTCGACCATGACCGTGGCAAGAGCCACAGCTCGGGCAAGCTGCTGTACAGCGCCCGCATCATCCCGTATCGCGGCTCGTGGCTGGACTTCGAGTTCGATCCGAAGGACGCGCTGTTCACCCGCATCGATCGTCGCCGCAAGCTGCCGGTGACGGTGCTGTTGCGTGCGTTGGGCTACAACAACGAGGAAATGCTGGCCGAGTTCTTCGAGGTCAATACCTTCCATATCGATCCCAAGGAAGGCGTGCAGCTGGAGCTCGTCCCCGAGCGCCTGCGCGGCGAGACCCTGGACTTCGACCTGGCCGATGGCGACAAGGTCATCGTCGAAGCCGGCAAGCGCATCACCGCACGCCACATCAAGCAGCTCGAAGAGGCCGGCGTCGAAGCGCTTGCCGTGCCCGACGAGTACCTGGTCACCCGCATCCTCTCGCACGATGTCATCGACGAGAAGACCGGCGAGCTGGTCGCTGCCGCCAACGACGAGATCACCGAGGAGCACCTGGAAGCCTTCCGCAAGGCAGGCATCGAGGCCGTCGGCACGTTGTACGTCAACGACCTGGATCGTGGCCCGTACCTGTCCAACACCCTGCGCGTGGACCAGACCACCAACCAGCTGGAAGCCCTGGTCGAGATCTACCGGATGATGCGTCCGGGCGAGCCGCCGACCAAGGATGCCGCGCAGAACCTCTTCCACAACCTGTTCTTCACCTTCGAGCGCTACGACCTGTCGGCCGTGGGCCGGATGAAGTTCAACCGTCGCATCGGTCGCAAGGAAACCACTGGCGCCTCGGTGCTGTACGACGCCAAGTACTACGCCGAGCGCAAGGACGACGAGTCCGTGCGCCTGCGCGAGAAGCTGGGCGAGACGTCCGACATCCTCGACGTGATCAAGGTGCTGGTCGACATCCGCAACGGCCATGGCACCGTCGACGACATCGACCACCTGGGCAACCGTCGCGTCCGCAGCGTCGGCGAAATGGCCGAGAACGTGTTCCGCGTGGGCCTGGTCCGCGTCGAGCGCGCAGTGCGCGAGCGCCTGACCATGGCCGAAGCCGATGGCCTGACCCCGCAGGAGCTGATCAACGCCAAGCCGGTCGCGGCCGCGGTGAAGGAGTTCTTCGGTTCGTCCCAGCTGTCTCAGTTCATGGATCAGAACAACCCGCTGTCCGAGGTGACCCATAAGCGCCGCGTCTCCGCGCTTGGGCCCGGTGGCCTGACCCGCGAGCGCGCCGGCTTCGAAGTGCGCGACGTGCATCCGACCCATTACGGCCGCGTCTGCACCATCGAGACGCCGGAAGGCCCGAACATCGGCCTGATCAACTCGCTGGCGGTGTTCGCCCGCACCAACAAGTACGGCTTCCTGGAGACGCCATACCGCAAGGTGGTGGACGGCAAGGTCACCGACGACGTCGAGTTCCTGTCGGCAATCGAGGAAAACGAGTTCGTCATCGCACAGGCAAACGCGGTCAAGGACGACAAGGGCAAGCTCACCGCCCAGTTCGTCGCCTGCCGCTTCCAGGGCGAGAACCTGCTCAAGCCGCCGGCAGAGATCGACTTCATGGACGTCTCGCCGATGCAGACCGTTTCGGTCGCAGCGGCACTGGTGCCGTTCCTGGAGCACGATGACGCCAACCGCGCCCTGATGGGCGCCAACATGCAGCGCCAGGCCGTGCCGACGTTGCGTGCGCAGAAGCCGCTCGTGGGTACCGGGATCGAGCGGGCAGTGGCTCGCGATTCGGGTGTCACGGTCAACGCGCTGCGTGGCGGTACCGTCGAGCAGATCGACGCGGCCCGCATCGTGGTCAAGGTGGACGACAGCGAGATCTCCGGCGAGCACGATGCCGGCGTCGATATCTACAGCCTGATCAAGTACACGCGCTCCAACCAGAACACCTGCATCAACCAGCGTCCGCTGGTCAACGTGGGTGATGTGATCGCACGCGGCGACGTGCTGGCCGATGGCCCGTCCACCGATATCGGTGAGCTGGCGCTGGGCCAGAACATGCTGGTCGCGTTCATGCCGTGGAACGGCTACAACTTCGAGGACTCGATCCTGCTCTCCGAGCGCGTGGTCGAGGAGGATCGCTACACCACGATCCACATCGAGGAACTCACCGTCCAGGCCCGCGACACCAAGCTTGGGCCGGAGGAAATCTCCGCCGACATCCCCAACGTCTCCGAGCAGGCGCTCGGCCGGCTGGACGAGTCGGGCGTGGTCTACATCGGCGCCGAGGTGCGTGCCGGCGACATCATGGTCGGCAAGGTCACGCCCAAGGGCGAGTCCCAGCTGACCCCGGAAGAAAAGCTGCTGCGTGCGATCTTCGGCGAGAAGGCGTCCGACGTGAAGGACAGCTCGCTGCGCGTGCCGCCGGGCATGGACGGCGTCGTCATCGACGTGCAGGTCTTCACCCGCGACGGCATCGAGAAGGACAAGCGTGCCCGCCAGATCGAAGAGTCCGAGATCCGCTCCGTCAAGAAGGACTTCGACGACCAGTTCCGGATTCTGGAAGGCGCCATCTACGCGCGCCTGCGTTCGCAACTGCTGGGCAAGGTCGCCAATGGCGGTCCCGGCCTGAAGAAGGGCGACACCGTGTCGTCGCTGGTGCTCGACGGCCTGAAGAAGTCCGACTGGTTCCAGCTGCGGATGAAAGACGAGGCGGCCGCCGAGGCGGTCGAGCGTGCCCAGAAGCAGATCGAGGCCCACCAGGCCGAGTTCGACAAGCGCTTCGCCGACAAGCGCGCCAAGATCACCCAGGGCGACGACCTCGCCCCGGGCGTGCTGAAGATGGTCAAGGTTTATCTCGCAGTGAAGCGCCGCATCCAGCCAGGCGACAAGATGGCCGGCCGCCACGGCAACAAGGGTGTGGTGTCGACCATCGTGCCGGTGCAGGACATGCCGTACATGGCCAACGGCGAGACCGTGGACATCGTGCTCAACCCGCTGGGCGTTCCGTCGCGAATGAACATCGGCCAGGTGCTGGAAGTGCACCTGGGCTGGGCCGCCAAGGGCCTGGGTCGCAAGATCCAGAACATGCTCGAAGCGCAGGCCAAGGTGGCCGAGCTGCGCAAGTTCCTCGATCAGATCTACAACCATGACATCGCCCTGGGCGAGCAGCGGGTCGACCTGGCCGAGTTCAGTGATGAGGAATTGCTGGCCCTCGCGCAGAACCTCACCGACGGCGTGCCGATGGCGACACCGGTGTTCGACGGTGCCAACGAGGCCGAGATCAAGTCGATGCTCAAGCTTGCCGACCTACCGGAAAGCGGCCAGACCCAGTTGTACGACGGCCGTACCGGTGACGCGTTCGAGCGCCAGGTCACGGTGGGTTACATGCACATGCTGAAGTTGAACCACCTGGTCGACGACAAGATGCATGCGCGCTCCACCGGCCCGTACTCGCTGGTCACCCAGCAGCCGCTGGGCGGCAAGGCACAGTTCGGCGGCCAGCGTTTCGGCGAGATGGAAGTCTGGGCGCTGGAAGCCTACGGCGCGGCGTACACGTTGCAGGAAATGCTCACCGTCAAGTCCGACGACGTGCAGGGCCGCAACCAGATGTACAAGAACATCGTCGATGGCGAACACGAGATGGTCGCGGGCATGCCCGAGTCCTTCAACGTGCTGGTCAAGGAAATCCGCTCGCTGGCGATCAACATGGAGCTCGAGGAGCACTGACGACGGAATGCGGGCGCGCCCCGACGCGCGCCCGGCTTTGACGATTCCCGACTCACGCTTCCCGATACCCGGAGAAACTCATGAAAGATCTACTGAACCTGTTCAACCAGCAGCGTCCGACGCTCGACTTCGACGCGATCAAGATCGCGCTGGCGTCGCCGGACCTGATCCGCTCGTGGTCCTTTGGCGAGGTCAAGAAGCCCGAGACCATCAACTACCGCACCTTCAAGCCCGAGCGCGACGGCCTGTTCTGCGCCGCGATCTTCGGACCGGTGAAGGATTACGAGTGCCTGTGCGGCAAGTACAAGCGCATGAAGCATCGTGGCGTGGTCTGCGAGAAGTGCGGCACCGAGGTCACCCTGGCCAAGGTGCGCCGCGAGCGCATGGGCCACATCGCGCTGGCCAGCCCGGTCGCGCATATCTGGTTCCTCAAGTCGCTGCCTTCGCGCATCGGCCTGATGCTGGACATGACCCTGCGTGACATCGAGCGCATCCTGTACTTCGAAGCCTACGTCGTCACCGAGCCGGGCCTGACCCCGCTCGAGCGCGGCCAGCTGCTCAACGAAGAGCAGTTCATGCAGATGCGCCAGGAGCACCAGGACGACTTCGACGCCGCGATGGGCGCCGAGGCCGTCTTCGACCTGCTGCGCACGATCGACCTGCAGGCCGAGATGATCCAGCTCAAGGAAGACATCGCCGCAACCGGCTCGGAAACCAAGCTCAAGCGCCTGACCAAGCGGATCAAGCTGGTCGAGGCGTTCCTGGAGTCCGGCAACCGCCCCGAGTGGATGGTGATGACCGTGCTGCCGGTGCTGCCGCCGGACCTGCGTCCGCTGGTGCCGCTGGATGGTGGCCGCTTCGCGACCTCCGACCTGAACGATCTCTACCGACGCGTCATCAACCGCAACAACCGCCTGCGTCGCCTGCTCGAGCTCAATGCGCCGGACATCATCGTGCGCAACGAAAAGCGCATGCTGCAGGAGTCGGTCGATGCGCTGATGGACAACGGCCGTCGCGGCCGCGCCATCACCGGCACCAACAAGCGCCCACTCAAGTCGCTGGCCGACATGATCAAGGGCAAGCAGGGCCGGTTCCGCCAGAACCTGCTGGGCAAGCGCGTCGACTACTCCGGCCGTTCGGTCATCGTGGTCGGCCCGTACCTCAAGCTGCACCAGTGCGGCCTGCCCAAGAAGATGGCGCTGGAGCTGTTCAAGCCCTTCATCTTCGCCAAGCTGCAGCGTCGTGGCCTGGCCACGACCATCAAGGCGGCCAAGAAGCTGGTCGAGCGCGAGGAAGCGGAAGTCTGGGACATCCTGGAGGAAGTCATCCGCGAGCATCCGGTGATGCTCAACCGTGCCCCGACCCTGCACCGCCTGGGCATCCAGGCGTTCGAGCCGGTGCTGATCGAGGGCAAGGCCATCCAGCTGCACCCGCTGGTCTGTACCGCGTTCAACGCCGACTTCGATGGTGACCAGATGGCCGTGCACGTGCCGCTCTCGCTGGAAGCCCAGCTGGAAGCGCGTGCGCTGATGATGGCGTCCAACAACATCCTGTCGCCGGCCAACGGCGAGCCGATCATCGTGCCGTCGCAGGACGTCGTGCTGGGCCTGTATTACATGACCCGCGAGCTGGCTGGCAAGAAGGGCGAGGGCATGGCCTTCGCCAACGTCGCCGAGGTCAAGCGCGCCTTCGACAATGGTGCCGTGGAGCTGCACGCCAAGGTCAAGGTACGCCTGACCCAGGTGGAGATCGCCGACGATGGCAGCCGCGAGACCAGGACCGCGATCGTGGACACCACGATCGGTCGCGCCCTGTTGCAGGAAATCCTGCCCGAAGGCCTGCCGTTCGAGCTGGCCAACACCGAGTTGAGCAAGAAGAACATCAGCCGCCTGATCAACTCCTGCTACCGCATGCTCGGGTTGAAGGACACGGTCGTGTTCGCCGACAAGCTGATGTACACCGGCTTTGCGTATGCAACGCGCGCCGGCGTGTCGATCGGCATCGACGACATGACCATCCCGGACGAGAAGAAGGGGATCCTCGACGAGGCCGAGGCCGAGGTGCTGGAAATCCAGCAGCAGTACCAGTCGGGCCTGGTCACCGCCGGTGAGCGCTACAACAAGGTGGTCGACATCTGGTCGCGCACCAACGAGCGCGTGGCCAAGGCGATGATGGACACGATCGGTACCGAGAAGGTGAAGAACGCCAAGGGCGAGACCATCGACCAGAAGTCGATGAACTCGATCTACATCATGGCCGACTCCGGTGCCCGTGGTTCGCAGGCGCAGATCCGCCAGCTGGCCGGCATGCGTGGCCTGATGGCCAAGCCGGACGGCTCGATCATCGAGACCCCGATCACCTCCAACTTCCGCGAAGGCCTCAACGTCCAGCAGTACTTCATTTCGACCCATGGTGCGCGAAAGGGCCTGGCCGATACCGCGTTGAAGACCGCCAACTCCGGTTACCTCACCCGTCGCCTTGTCGACGTGGCGCAGGACGTGGTCATCACCGAGGACGACTGCGGCACGATGGCCGGGCTCACCATGACCCCGATCGTCGAAGGTGGCGACGTGGTCGAGCCGTTGCGTGACCGCGTGTTGGGCCGGATCGTGGCCGAAGACGTGTTCCTGCCCGGCGAGGACGAGGATCCGATCGTCACCCGCAACACCCTGCTCGACGAAGCCTGGGTCGCCAAGCTCGAGGACGCCAGCGTCCAGTCGATCAAGGTGCGCTCGACCATTACCTGTGAAAGCGCCTTTGGCGTCTGCGCGCATTGCTATGGGCGCGACCTGGGTCGTGGCCACATCGTCAACCATGGCGAGGCCGTGGGCGTGGTGGCTGCACAGTCGATCGGTGAACCGGGCACGCAGCTGACGATGCGTACGTTCCACATCGGTGGTGCCGCCTCGCGTGCGGCTGCCATCGACAACGTCACCGTCAAGACCACCGGCTCGATCAAGTTCAACAACCTCAAGTCGGTCGACCACGCCAGTGGCCACCTGGTCGCGGTGTCGCGCTCGGGCGAGTTGTCGATCCTGGACAACCACGGTCGCGAGCGCGAGCGCTACAAGCTCCCTTACGGCGCCACCGTCAACGTCAAGGACGGCGCGGCGATCAAGGCCGGGCAGACGGTCGCCAGTTGGGATCCGCATAACCACCCGATCGTTTCGGAAGTGGCCGGTTTCATCCGCTTCGTGGACTTCGTCGACGGCGTCACCGTCATCGAGAAGACCGACGAACTGACCGGACTGGCGTCGCGCGAGATCACCGACCCCAAGCGTCGCGGTTCGCAGGGCAAGGACCTGCGCCCGATCGTGCGCATCGTCGACAAGAAGGGCAAGGACCTCAACATCCCGGGCACCGACCTGCCGGCGCAGTACATGTTGCCGCCCAAGTCGATCGTCAACCTGCAGGATGGCGCCGCGGTCGGCGTCGGCGACGTGGTCGCCAAGATCCCGCAGGAAGCGTCCAAGACCCGTGACATCACCGGTGGCCTGCCGCGCGTTGCCGACCTGTTCGAGGCACGCAAGCCCAAGGAAGCGTCGATCATGGCCGAGATCTCGGGCATCGTCGCGTTCGGCAAGGACACCAAGGGCAAGCAGCGCCTGGTGATCAAGCCCGCCGACGGCGACGACCACGAGGAGCTGATCCCCAAGTACCGCCAGATCATCGTGTTCGAAGGCGAGCACGTGGAGAAGGGCGAAACCGTGGTCGACGGCGAACCGACCCCGCAGGACATCCTGCGCCTGCTCGGCGTCGAGCCGCTGGCGGCGTACCTGGTCAAGGAAATCCAGGACGTGTACCGGCTGCAGGGCGTCAAGATCAACGACAAGCACATCGAGGTGATCATTCGCCAGATGCTGCGCAAGGTCGAGATCCTGGACGGCGGCGACAGCAAGTTCCTCCATGGCGAGCAGGCCGAGCGCCAGCGCGTGATCGAGGAAAACGCCAAGCTCGAGGAAAAGGGCCTGATCCAGGCGACCTTCGAGCCGGTGCTGCTGGGCATCACCAAGGCCTCGCTGGCGACCGAGTCGTTCATTTCGGCGGCTTCGTTCCAGGAGACCACGCGGGTGTTGACCGAAGCCGCGGTGCGCGGCACCCGGGACAACCTGCGCGGACTCAAGGAGAACGTCATCGTTGGTCGCCTGATCCCGGCGGGTACGGGTCTTGCCTACCACGCGCAGCGCCGCCGCAATGCTGCTGGTCTCACCGAGCAGGAGATGGAAGCCTTGTCTGGGACCGTGATTGCCGAGGCTGAGGTCGAGACCGCATCGGTGGTAGACGAGCCCGCCGACGGCGAAACGATGGGTTGATGCCTTGCCCGGGCCGGCCGCTGGCTGGCCCGGGGACGATCCAGCCATCCCCGGTTGTGGCCAACAGCCGTTTCCGGGGTATGATGTTGCAAGTTAGCGACGGCCCAAAGCCGTCCCAGATCACGAAATGAGGCGCAGGGAGCGGCTCGTATTCGGCCCAGGGCAGGGCGGGAACATGGAAACCGGACAGCAGGCACCGCCTGCCCCCGGGTTTCCCACCATGGCACGCGTTGACGGCTTCCGTCGGCGCGGGCTATACTTTTCTGTCTAAGCAGGCCGGGTTCGTGTGGCCTGCTTCCTGTTTTCGAGTTGTTTTCTCATCCACGAGCCGGTGGCCTTGCCTAGCAGCAGGGCGCAGGCCCATATCGAGTTCCGAGTACGCATGGCAACGACCAACCAGCTGGTGCGCAAGCCGCGCCGCCCCGAAACCTACAAGAGCGGTACGCCCGCGCTGGCAAACTGCCCGCAGCGGCGTGGCGTCTGCACGCGCGTCTACACGGCAACCCCCAAGAAGCCGAACTCGGCCCTGCGCAAGGTCGCCAAGGTGCGCCTGACCAACGGTTACGAAGTCATCTCGTACATCGGTGGCGAAGGCCACAACCTGCAGGAGCACTCCGTGGTCCTGATCCGCGGTGGTCGCGTCAAGGATCTGCCAGGCGTGCGTTACCACACCGTGCGCGGCTCGCTTGACGCCGCCGGCGTTACCAAGCGTCGCCAGGCGCGCTCCAAGTACGGCGCCAAGCGTCCCAAATCCTGATCAAGGCAGCCTGATCAACGCAGCCTGATGTAGGGCGGGTCTTGACCCGCCATCCGGAAATTCGGCGGGTCAAGACCCGCCCTACAGAGAAAACAAGCCATGTCCCGTAAAGGTTCCGCCCCCCAACGTACCGTCCTGCCAGATCCAAAGCATGGCAGCGAGACGATCGCGCGCTTCATCAACATGGTCATGTACAGCGGCAAGAAGTCCGTGGCCGAAAAGATCGTCTACGGCGCCATGGACGTGATCGGGGAAAAGAACCCGAACGCGCTCGAAGTCGTCGAAAAGGCGCTGGGCAATATCTCGCCTGCGGTCGAGGTCAAGTCGCGCCGTGTCGGTGGCGCCACCTACCAGGTGCCGGTCGAAGTGCGCCAGTCGCGCCGCATGGCGTTGGCGATGCGCTGGTTGATCGACTCGGCGCGCAAGCGCGGCGAGAACACCATGCCGCGCAAGCTGGCCGGCGAGCTGCTCGATGCCTCCGAGAACCGCGGTGGCGCGATCAAGAAGCGCGAGGAAACCCACCGCATGGCCGAGGCCAACAAGGCGTTCTCGCACTACCGCTGGTAAGCAATACCCGGGACGCCGCCCATCGGCGTCCACGGCGTGCAGTCCCCCGGGACGCAACGCACGCATGAAGAATAAATGCATTCGAGGCCGCCGCATGGCGGCCGCTGCGATTGAACCGATTGCAAGATCCATTGGAAGCTCAACCAGCTTCACTCGCCATCTTGAACAGCAATCGTCGATCGTAAGCTTCAATCGAAACATCCAATCGCACGAGCAGTCCGCACCCAGTGCGGCCGACTCCACCGAAGAGAGATATGACCGTGGCCCGCATCACTCCCATCGAGCGTTACCGCAACTTCGGCATCATGGCGCACATCGATGCCGGCAAGACCACCACGTCCGAGCGCATCCTGTTCTACACGGGTGTCAGCCACAAGATCGGCGAAGTCCACGACGGCGCCGCGACCATGGACTGGATGGAACAGGAACAGGAGCGCGGCATCACGATCACGTCGGCTGCGACGACTGCCTTCTGGAGCGGCATGGACCAGTCGCTGCCCAAGCACCGGCTGAACATCATCGACACCCCCGGACACGTCGACTTCACCATCGAAGTCGAGCGTTCATTGCGCGTGCTTGATGGCGCGGTGTTCGTGCTGTGCGCGGTCGGCGGCGTGCAGCCGCAGTCCGAGACCGTGTGGCGCCAGGCCAACAAGTACAAGGTGCCGCGCCTGGCGTTCGTCAACAAGATGGACCGCACTGGTGCCAACTTCGACAAGGTCGTCGAGCAGCTGAAGTCGCGCCTGGGCGCGTACGCCGTGCCGATGCAGGTGCCGGTCGGCGCCGAGGAAGGCTTCGAGGGCGTGATCGACCTGGTCAAGATGAAGTCGATCCATTGGGACGTCGCCTCGCAGGGCACGACGTTCGAATACGGCGAGGTCCCCGCTGCGCTGGCCGACAAGGCCGCCGAGGCACGCAACTTCATGGTCGAAGCTGCAGCCGAGGCCAATGAAGCGCTGATGGACAAGTACCTGGAAAGCGGCGAACTGTCCGAGGAAGAGATCCTCGCCGGTTTGCGCGAGCGCACCCTCAAGGTCGAGATCGTGCCCGTGTTCTGCGGCACCGCGTTCAAGAACAAGGGCGTGCAGGCCATGCTCGACGGCGTCGTCCACCTGCTGCCGTCGCCAGCCGACGTGCCGCCGGTCGTGGGCATCGACGAGAACGAGCAGGAAGACACGCGTGCGGCCGACGACAAGGCGCCGTTCTCCGCGCTTGCGTTCAAGATCATGACCGATCCGTACGTGGGTTCGTTGACCTTCTTCCGTGTGTACTCGGGTACGCTCAACTCCGGTGATGCGGTATACAACCCGATCAAGAGCAAGAAAGAGCGCGTTGGCCGCATCCTGCTGATGCATTCCAACAACCGCGAAGAGATCAAGGAAGTGCGCGCGGGTGACATCGCCGCGGCCGTCGGCCTGAAGGACGTCACCACGGGCGACACGTTGTGCGCGCAGGACCACATCATCACGCTGGAGCGGATGGTCTTCCCCGAACCCGTCATCTCGATGGCGGTCGAGCCCAAGACCAAATCCGACCAGGAGAAGATGGGCCTGGCGCTGGGTCGCCTGGCACAGGAAGACCCGTCGTTCCGCGTGCGTACCGACGAAGAATCCGGCCAGACCATCATCTCGGGCATGGGTGAGTTGCACCTGGACATCCTGGTCGACCGCATGAAGCGCGAGTTCAACGTCGAAGCCAACGTCGGCAAGCCGCAGGTCGCCTACCGCGAGACGATCCGCAAGGCGGTCAAGTCCGAAGGCAAGTTCGTGCGCCAGTCCGGCGGCAAGGGCCAGTTCGGCCACGTCTGGCTCGAGATCGAGCCGGCCGAGACGGGTGCGGGTTACTCGTTCGAGAACAAGATCGTCGGCGGCGTCGTCCCCAAGGAATACATCCCGGCGGTCGACAAGGGCATCCAGGAAGCGGTGGCCAATGGCCTGATGGCTGGCTACCCGATCGTGGACGTCAAGGTGACCCTGGTCGACGGCTCGTACCACGAGGTCGACTCTTCGGAAATGGCATTCAAGATCGCCGGATCCATGGGCTTCAAGGAAGGCTTCCACAAAGCCAGCCCGGTCCTGCTGGAGCCGATCATGAAGGTCGAGATCGTGACGCCGGAAGATTACCTGGGCGACGTGATGGGCGATGTCAGCCGTCGTCGCGGCATCCTTCAGGGCTCGGACGAGACCCCGTCGGGCAAGGTCATCAATGCGATGCTGCCGCTGGGCGAGATGTTCGGTTACGCGACCAGCCTGCGTTCGATGTCGCAGGGTCGCGCGACCTTCACGATGGAATTCGACCATTACGCCGAAGCGCCGGCCAACATCGCCGAAACGGTCATCAAAAAGAACTGATTCGTGATGCGGGATTCGTGATTCCACAGAGCACGGTTCCCGTTTCCAACGAATCACGAATCATCAATTACGAATCACGGAGTTAACATGGCAAAGGGTAAATTCGAGCGCACCAAGCCCCACGTGAACGTGGGCACGATTGGTCACGTGGATCACGGCAAGACGACGCTGACGGCGGCGCTGACGAAGATCGGTGCCGAGCGTTTTGGCGGCGAGTTCAAGGATTATTCGTCGATCGACGCGGCGCCCGAGGAGAAGGCGCGCGGCATCACGATCTCGACGGCGCACGTCGAGTACGAATCCCCGAACCGCCACTATGCGCACGTGGATTGCCCGGGCCATGCTGACTACGTCAAGAACATGATCACCGGTGCGGCGCAGATGGACGGCGCGATCCTGGTGTGTTCGGCCGCGGACGGCCCGATGCCGCAGACCCGCGAGCACATCCTGCTGGCCCGCCAGGTGGGCGTGCCGTACATCGTTGTCTACCTGAACAAGGCGGACATGGTGGACGACGCCGAGCTGCTGGAGCTGGTGGAGATGGAAGTGCGCGAGCTGCTGAGCAAGTACGACTTCCCGGGCGACGACACCCCGATCGTGTCCGGATCGGCGTTGAAGGCGCTGGAAGGCGACGAGTCGGACATCGGCGTGCCGTCGATCATCAAGCTGGTCGAGGCGCTGGACACCTGGATCCCGGAGCCCGAGCGCGACATCGACAAGCCGTTCCTGATGCCGGTCGAGGACGTGTTCTCGATTTCTGGCCGCGGCACGGTGGTGACGGGTCGTATCGAGCGCGGCATCGTGAAGGTGGGCGACGAGATCGAGATCGTGGGCATCCGCGACACCCAGAAGACGATCGTCACGGGCGTGGAGATGTTCCGCAAGCTGCTGGACCAGGGCCAGGCGGGCGACAACGCCGGCCTGCTGCTGCGCGGCACCAAGCGAGACGACGTGGAGCGTGGCCAGGTGCTGGCCAAGCCGGGCAGCATCACCCCGCACACCAACTTCGAGGCCGAGGTGTACGTGCTGAGCAAGGACGAGGGTGGTCGCCATACGCCGTTCTTCAAGGGCTACCGTCCGCAGTTCTACTTCCGCACCACCGATATCACCGGTGCCGTCACCCTGCCCGAGGGCGTGGAGATGGTGATGCCTGGCGACAACGTGAAGATGGACGTTGAGCTGATCAACCCGGTGGCGATGGACGACGGCCTGCGCTTTGCGATCCGCGAAGGCGGCCGCACCGTTGGCGCCGGCGTGGTGACCAAGATCAACAAGTGACGATCTGACCCGTGCGCGCCTGGCGCGCACGGCTTTGTCAGGCCGTCATCCTGAGCAAAGCGAAGGATCTGCTTGTGCTTTGCCGATAGCGACAGCAACAGCAGATCCTTCGCTGCGCTCAGGATGACAAAGAAAACGGCACGGCGGCGCAAGCCGCCATTGCCAATCCGGGGTATGAGCAAAAAAGCGCTTGCGCTTCAAGCCAAACCCCCGCTAGAATGTGCGGCTCACCGCGGTCAACCCTCCAGGTTGTCCTCGGACTGCGAAAAGAGGTGCAGGAAGCGCCTCGTCTTCGCCAGACAGGGAAATGTCGCGTGGCAGCGCTCCGCCCGTCCCGAAAAATAGTTCGGGGCACATTGGCGGAGCTCTTTTGCGCGCTTTCAGATCCTTCTCTGGCGGGCCGGGCAACCGGCCTGTCTTTGTTCCTGAAGGCATGTAGGCGTCACCGGCGAGTGGGGCGAGGTCGATTCAGCCCGCAAGTCATTGAAATAAGTAGCTTTAATAAAATTCCGGGGTTCGGCACACCTAGCTGCCGGCCTGTCGCTCTTTAGATGAGGAAATCCGTCATGGCGGACCAGAAGATCCGGATCCGGCTCAAGGCGTTCGATCACAGGTTGATCGATCGCTCGGCCAGCGAGATCGTCGAAACGGCCAAGCGCACCGGCGCCCAGGTATTGGGTCCGATCCCGCTGCCGACCAAGATCGAGCGTTACACCATCCTGACGTCGCCGCACGTCGACAAGGATGCCCGCGACCAGTACGAGACCCGCACGCACAAGCGTGTGCTGGATATCGTCGGTCCCAATGACAAGACGGTCGACGCGCTGATGAAGCTCGAGCTCGCAGCCGGCGTCGACGTCCAGATCAAGCTGACCTGAGGAGACTGAAGATGAGCGCGAAGAGATATTCGCTCGGCATCGTCGGTCGCAAGGCCGGCATGAGCCGTTTGTTCACCGAGGACGGCAAGTCCATCCCGGTGACCCTGATCGAGGCGACGCCCAACCGCATCACCCAGATCAAGACCAACGCAACCGACGGCTACAGCGCCGTGCAGATCACCGCTGGCGTCAAGCGCGCCGCGCTGGTCAACAAGCCGTCCGCCGGCCACCTGGCCAAGGCCAAGGTCGAAGCCGGTCGTGGCTTGTGGGAGTTCCGAGTGGCCGACGACAAGATCGGTGACTTCGAAGTGGGCGGCGAAATCAAGGCCGACATCTTCGAGGAAGGCCAGATCGTCGACGTCCAGGGCGTGACCAAGGGCAAGGGCTTCCAGGGCACCATCAAGCGCTGGAACTTCGCCATGGGCGACGCCACCCACGGTAACTCGCTGTCGCACCGTTCGCCGGGCTCCATCGGCCAGCGGCAGACACCGGGCCGCGTGTTCCCGGGCAAGAAGATGTCCGGCCACATGGGCGCCGTGCAGCAGAGCACGCAGCGTTTGACCGTGGTCAAGGTCGACGTCGAGCGCGGGCTGATCGCGATCAAGGGCGCCGTGCCTGGCGCGCCGGGCGGCGACGTGATCGTTCGTCCGTCGACCAAGATTTAAGGAGAGATGACGATGGAACTCGCCATCACGGAAAGCAACGGCAAGGCCGGCAGCAAGACCGTGTCCGTGTCCGACGCGATCTTCGGTCGTGAATTCAGCCAGGACCTGGTGCACCAGGTCGTCGTTGCGTATCGCAACGCCGGCCGCTCCGGGACCAAGGCACAGAAGACACGCTCTGAAGTCGCCGGCACCACCAAGAAGTCGAAGAAGCAGAAGGGCGGCGGCGCGCGTCACGGCGCATTGACCGCACCGATCTTCATCGGCGGCGGCGTGACCTTCGCGGCCAAGCCGCGCAGCTTCGCGCAGAAGGTCAACCGCAAGATGTACCGCGCGGCGATCGCCACGATCCTGTCGGAGTTGAACCGCCAGGGCCGGATCAAGATCGTCGACGGCTTCGATATCGATACGCCCAAGACCAAGGCGATGATCGCCAAGCTCAAGGATCTCGACGTCGGCAAGCGTCCGTTGCTGATCACCGAAGATGCTTCCGAGCCGCTGTACCTGTCCTCGCGCAACCTGCCTTACGTGCAGGTACGTGACGTCCAGGGCCTGGACCCGGTCGCCCTGGTGGGCGCCGACTCGGTGGTCATCACGTCCGAGGCCGTCAAGAAGATCGAGGAGTGGCTGGCATGAACGACGCCAAGCTGTATCAGGTAATCCGTGCGCCGCGCGTGTCCGAAAAGACCGCGCGCCTGCAGGAAGTCTCCAACCAGTACGTGTTCGAAGTGGCCACCGATGCAACCAAGGCCGAGGTCAAGGTTGCGATCGAGAAGCTGTTCGACGTCAAGGTCGAGGCCGTCAACGTGCTCAACGTGAAAGGCAAGAACAAGGCCTTCCGCAACCGCAATGGTCGTCGTGGCGACTGGCGCAAGGCCTACGTGAAGCTGGCCGACGGCCAGACGATCGACGTGATGGCCAAGGCCTGAGGACGAAGTTCTTTACAGGACTTCCAGAGGATAAAGACCCATGGCATTGATGACATTCAAACCCACCTCGCCCGGCCGTCGTTCGATGGTCCGCGTGGTCACGCCCGGCCTGCACAAAGGTGCGCCGCATGCGGCCCTGCTCGAAAAGAAGAGCAAGACCGGTGGCCGCAACCACCACGGCCGCATCACCACGCGCCACATTGGTGGTGGGCACAAGCAGCATTACCGCATCATCGACTTCAAGCGCGACAAGGAAGGCATTCCGGCGCGCGTGGAGCGGATCGAATACGATCCCAACCGCACCGCGCACATCGCGCTGCTGTGCTATGTCGATGGCGAGCGTCGCTACATCATCGCGCCCAAGGGCCTGAAGGCCGGCGACCAGGTGATCGCGGGCTCCGATGCGCCGATCAAGACGGGCAACACCCTGCCGTTGCGCAACATCCCGGTCGGTTCGACGGTGCATTGCATCGAAATGAAGCCTGGCAAGGGCGCGCAGATCGCGCGTGCCGCCGGTGCCGGCGTTCAGCTGGTCGCCCGTGAAGGCGTCTATTCCACCCTGCGCCTGCGCTCGGGTGAAATGCGTCGGGTGCCGTCCGAGTGCCGCGCCACCATCGGCGAAGTCGGCAACGACGAGCACAGCCTGGAGAAGCTCGGCAAGGCTGGCGCCAAGCGCTGGCGCGGTATCAAGCCGACCGTCCGCGGCGCAGCCATGAACCCGGTCGACCATCCGCACGGCGGTGGTGAAGCCAAGGCAGGCCAGGGCAATCCGCATCCGGTCACCCCGTGGGGCGTGCCGACCAAGGGTTACAAGACCCGCAAGAACAAGCGGACGCAACAGTTCATCGTTCGCGACCGCAGGAGATAAGCGATGGCACGTTCACTGAAGAAAGGTCCGTTCGTCGACCACCACCTGCTCAAGAAGGTGGAAGCCGCCGGCAGCAACAACCGCAAGCCGATCAAGACCTGGTCGCGTCGTTCGATGGTCCTGCCGGAGATGGTCGGCCTGACGATCGCGATCCACAACGGTCGCAACCACATCCCGGTGATGGTCAACGAGAACATGGTTGGCCACAAGCTTGGCGAATTCGCCCTGACCCGTACCTTCAAGGGTCACGGCGGCGACAAGAAGAGCAAATAAGGAGAGATGACGATGGAAGCGAGAGCAGTCCTGCGCACCGCGCGCATCTCCCCGCAGAAGGCCCGCCTGGTCGCAGACCAGGTGCGTGGGCTGTCGGCCGAACGCGCCGTCAACCTGCTCCGGTTTTCGGACAAGAAAGCCGCCCACATGATCCGCAAGGTCGTGGAGTCGGCGATCGCCAATGCCGAGAACAACCAGGGCGCGGACATCGACGAGCTGAAGGTCAGCACCATCATGGTCGACGAGGGTCCGACGCTGAAGCGCTTCATGGCGCGCGCCAAGGGCCGCGGTACCCGCATCCTCAAGCGCACCAGCCACATCACCGTCGTTGTCGGCGAGGGCAAATAAATCATGGGTCATAAAGTACATCCGACCGGTATCCGCCTTGGCATCTCCAAGGACTGGAACTCCAAGTGGTACGCCGGCAAGAAGCATTACGCCGAATACCTGGCCGCCGACCTCAAGGTCCGCGACATGTTGCGCAAGAAGCTGGCCGCCGCCGGGATCAGCAAGATCCTGATCGAGCGTCCCAACAACACCGCGCGCGTCACGATCCACACGGCCCGTCCGGGCGTGGTGATCGGCAAGCGTGGCGAGGATATCGAGAAGCTGCGCAAGGAAGTGTCCGACCTGATGGGTGTCCCGGCGCACATCAACGTCACCGAGGTGCGCAAGCCCGAACTCGACGCGCAGCTGGTCGCCGAATCGATCGCGCAGCAGCTCGAGCGCCGCATCATGTTCCGCCGCGCGATGAAGCGCGCCGTCGGCAACGCGATGCGCCTGGGCGCGCTGGGCATCAAGGTCAACGTGGGTGGCCGCCTCAACGGCGCCGAGATCGCGCGTTCGGAGTGGTACCGCGAAGGGCGCGTGCCGTTGCACACCCTGCGTGCCGACGTTGATTACGGATTTGCCGAAGCCAAGACCACCTACGGGATCATCGGCATCAAGGTTTGGGTCTACAAGGGCGAGATCTTCGATTTTTCCCAGGTCGGCCAGGAAAAGCCCGACGACGCGTCACCGCGTGGCGGCGACCGAGGCGACCGCAAGGATCGTCCGCGTGCCCCGCGTCGTGACGATCGCGGCGAGGCGAGGAAATAAGTCATGTTGCAACCAAAGCGAACCAAATTCCGCAAGATGCACAAGGGCCGCAACGACGGCCTGGCCTGGAACGGCAATGCCGTGAGCTTCGGCGAGTATGGCCTCAAGGCCACGCAGACCGGCCAGATCACCGCACGCCAGATCGAGGCCGCGCGTCGTTCCATCAGCCGTTACGTCAAGCGCGGCGGCAAGATGTGGATCCGTGTGTTCCCCGACAAGCCGATCACCAAGAAGCCGATCGAAGTGCGCATGGGCTCGGGCAAGGGCAATGTCGAGTTCTGGGTTGCCCAGATCCAGCCAGGCCGCATGATCTACGAGATCGAGGGTGTCAGCGAGGAGGTCGCGCGCGAAGCATTCCGCCTGGCCTCGGCCAAGCTCTCGGTCACCACCCAATTCGTGACCCGGACGGTGCGCTGATGGAAATCAAGCAAATGCGTCAGAAGTCGGCCGATGAGCTCAAGGCCCACCTGCTGGACCTGCAGAAGGAGCAATTCTCCCTGCGGATGCAGAAGGCGACAGGCCAGCTCGCCAAGACCCACGAGGCCCGCCGGGTACGCCGCGAAATCGCGCGCGTGAATACCCTGCTCGGCGCGCAGAAGTAAGGAAGGCCGAGATGAAAGACAACACAGAAAAGAAGCTGCGCACGGTCGAAGGCCGCGTCGTCAGCAACAAGATGGACAAGACGGTCACGGTGCTCGTAGAGCGCCAGGTCAAGCATGCGCTGTACGGCAAGTACATCCGCCGCTCGACCAAGCTCCACGCCCACGACGCCGAGAACGCCTGCAACGAAGGCGACCAGGTGCGCGTGGTGGAGTGTGCCCCGATGTCCAAGACCAAGAACTGGCGCGTGGCCGAGATCGTCGCCCGCGCGGCCGAATAAGAGGAGGCTGAACCCATGATCCAGATGCAGAGCCACCTCGACGTCGCCGATAACTCGGGTGCCAAGGAAGTCATGTGCATCAAGGTGCTCGGTGGCTCCAAGCGCCGGTATGCGCACATTGGCGACATCATCAAGGTGTCGATCAAGGACGCGATCCCGCGCGGCAAGGTCAAGAAGGGCGAGGTCTATGACGCCGTCGTCGTGCGTACCCGCAAGGGCGTCCGCCGTTCTGACGGTTCGCTGATCCGCTTCGACGGCAACGCCGCGGTGTTGTTGAACTCCAAGCACGAGCCGATCGGCACGCGCATCTTCGGGCCCGTGACCCGCGAACTGCGCTCCGAGAAGTTCATGAAGATCGTCTCGCTCGCACCCGAAGTGCTCTGAGCGGAGGAATTGATATGAACCGAATCAAGAAAGGCGACCATGTCGTCGTGACGGCAGGCAAGGACAAGGGCAAGCGCGGCGATGTCGTGCGCGTGTCCGGCGACAAGGTCGTCGTGTCCAACATCAATATCGTCAAGCGCCACACCAAGCCCAACCCGCAGGAAAACCAGCCGGGCGGCGTGGTCGAGCGCGAAGCGCCGCTCCATGTGTCCAACGTGATGCTGTTCAACCCTGCCTCCGGCAAGGGCGAGCGCATCGGTACCAAGGTGCTCGAGGATGGACGCAAATTGCGTGTGTTCCGCTCGAGCGGTGAGGCGATCGACGCCTAAGGAATGCAGCATATGAATACGCGACTCGAAAAGTTCTACAAGGACGAAGTGGTGCCGAAGCTCATGGAGCAGTTCGGTTACACCAATCCGATGCAGGTGCCCCGGCTGGAAAAGATCACGCTGAACATGGGCGTGGGCGAGGCAGCCACCAACAAGAAGGTGCTGGAAAACGCCGTTGACGACATGACGCGTCTGGCCGGCCAGAAGCCGATCGTGACCAAGTCGCGCGTCTCCGTGGCCAGCTTCAAGATCCGTGATGGCTGGCCGATCGGCTGCAAGGTGACCTTGCGCCGCTCGAAGATGTACGAGTTCCTGGACCGGTTGATCAACGTGTCCTTGCCGCGCGTGCGCGACTTCCGTGGCGTGTCGGCGAAGTCCTTCGACGGTCGCGGCAACTACAACATGGGCGTGAAGGAACAGATCATCTTCCCGGAAATCGACTTCGACCAGGTCGATGCGATCCGGGGCATGGATATCGCCATCACCACCACCGCCAAGACCAACGCGGAAGCCAAGGCATTGCTCGACGCCTTCCGTTTCCCGTTCCGCAACTAAGCAGGGCACGAGACTATGGCAAAGACCTCCATGATCAACCGCGAGACCAAGCGCGCCAAGCTGGCGGCCAAGTACGCGGACAAGCGCGAAGCGCTGAAGAAGATCATCAGCAGCGAAGACGCCAGTTACGAGGACAAGATGGATGCGGTGGTGAAGCTGCAGAAGCTCCCGCGCGATTCATCGCCCTCCAGGCAGACCACGCGCTGCGCACTGACCGGGCGCCCGCGTGGCGTCTACAGCAAGTTCGGCCTGGGGCGCAACAAGCTGCGCGAAGCCACCATGCGTGGCGACGTCCCCGGCCTGCGCAAGGCCTCCTGGTAATACGGGCGGTCGACTGAATCGTTCTACCCGGCGTTGTGTCTTCAAGGACTTCACGCCGGCCTCGAAATTCGCAATTCCGCGGATATCGGTGCACTCAAAGGTAATTTTCAATGAGCATGACTGATCCCATCGCCGACATGCTGGTCCGCATCCGTAATGCGGCCGCAGTGGGCAAGCCGACGGTGAAGATGCCGTCGTCCAAGATCAAGGTTGCGATCGCCAAGGTCCTCCTGGACGAAGGCTACATCCTGGGTTCCCACGTGATCGAGAATGGCGCCAAGTCCGATCTCGAGATCGAGCTGAAGTACTACGAAGGCAAGCCGGTCATCGAGCGGCTGCACCGCGTATCGCGTTCGAGCCTGCGTCAGTACCGCGGCAAGGACGCCATCCCCAAGGTCCTGGGCGGCCTGGGCATCGCGATCATTTCCACCTCCAAGGGCATCATGACCGACTCGCAGGCGCGCCATCAGGGCGTCGGTGGTGAAGTCCTGTGCTTCGTGGCCTAAGGGAGTAACGACCATGTCCCGAGTAGCCAAGCAGCCGATCACGATCGCCAAGGGCGTCGAACTCAACGTCCAGCCAGACCATGTCAGCGTCAAGGGCAGCAAGGGCACGTTGTCGATCGCCAAGCCCGCCGGTGTCGAGATCAATATCGAAGACGGCAAGGCGCAGGTTTCGACCAACGATCCGTTGCTGGTGCCGATGGCTGGCACCCTGCGCGCGATCGTCGCCAACATGGTGCACGGCGTGTCCGAAGGCTTCGAGCGCAAGCTCGAGCTGGTCGGCGTCGGTTACCGAGCCGCGATGCAGGGCAAGGACCTGAACCTGTCGCTGGGTTTTTCGCACCCGGTGCTGTTCAAGACCCCCGACGGCATCACCATCAGCACCCCGACCCAGACCGAAATCCTGGTCGCCGGTGCCGACAAGCAGCGTGTCGGCGAAGTCGCCGCCAAGATCCGCGGCTTCCGTCCGCCCGAGCCGTACAAGGGCAAGGGCGTGAAGTATGCCGGCGAGCACATCATCCGCAAGGAAGCCAAGAAGGCGTAGCCCCACGCGGGGCGCCCCGAAAGGGACCATAGACGCTTTCAGCTTCCGGAGACCAAGACAATGAAAAAGAGAATCGCCCGCCTGCGCCGCGCCAAGTCCACGCGCTCGCACATCCGCAAACTCAACGTGCCGCGCCTGTCGGTGCTGCGCACGGGCCAGCACGTCTATGCGCAGCTGTTCAGCGCCGACGGTGCCAAGGTCCTGGCTTCGGCTTCGACCGTTCAGGCCGACGTCAAGGAAGGCCTGAAGAGTCACAAGAACATCGAGGCTGCGACCAAGGTTGGCCGTGCGATTGCCGAGAAGGCCAAGGCCGCCGGGATCGACAAGGTGGCTTTCGACCGTTCCGGTTACCGCTACCACGGCCGCATCAAGGCGCTGGCCGATGCAGCCCGCGAGGGCGGCCTGCAGTTCTAGGCCCTGCGGTTATCGCCGCTTGATGGCATGGGGCCTTGGCCCCATGTCGTTGAAACCAGTTTTGCTGCCGATGCGGCTTGCATCGGACGCGCCGGCGGATTGCCGTCGTCGCGGGACACCCGGAACACATCAACAACCATAAGCGGCCACGCCGCAAATATCCTCAATCTACGGAATCATCAAGATGGCAGACGATCGAGCACCCCGCGGGCGTGACCGCAATCGCGGCAACCGCGAAGAAATCGATGACGGCATGATCGAGAAGCTGATCGCGGTCAACCGCGTCAGCAAGACGGTCAAGGGTGGCCGCCAGTTCACCTTCACCGCGCTGACCGTGGTCGGCGACGGCGACGGCCGGGTCGGTTTCGGCTACGGCAAGGCGCGCGAAGTGCCGGTTGCCATCCAGAAGTCGATGGAGCAGGCCCGTCGTGGCATGTCCAACGTCCAGCTCAACAACGGCACCTTGTGGCACGTGGTCAAGTCGCACCATGGCGCCGCCAACGTCTACATGCAGCCTGCTTCGGAAGGTACCGGCGTGATCGCCGGTGGCGCGATGCGCGCCGTGCTCGAGGCGGTCGGTGTCAAGAACGTGCTGGCCAAGGCTCAGGGTTCGCGCAACCCGATCAACCTGGTGCGGGCCACGATTCGCGGCCTGACCGAAATGCATTCGCCCGGCGCGATTGCCGCCAAGCGCGGCAAGAAGGTGGAGGACCTGCATCATGGCTAAGAAAGACACCAACGCGACCGAAGGCAAGACCGTCAAGGTCCGCCTGGTCAAAGGCCTGCGCGGAACCAAGGGCATCCATCGCCTGTCAGTGAAGGCATTGGGGCTGGGCAAGCTCAACAGCGTCCGCGAACTCAAGGACAGCCCGCAGGTACGCGGTCTGATCAACAAGGTCCACTACCTCGTGCGGGTTGAGGAGTAATCACTATGAAGCTCAATACACTTACGCCGGCAGACGGTGCGCGCCAGGATCGCAAGCGCGTGGGTCGCGGCATCGGTTCGGGCCTGGGCAAGACCTGCGGCCGCGGCCACAAGGGATCGTTCGCGCGTTCGGGCAAGGGCAAGATCAAGCCCGGCTTCGAAGGCGGCCAGTTGCCGATGCAGCGCCGACTGCCGAAAATCGGCTTTCGCTCGCGCATGGCCAAGGACACTGCCGAAGTCATGCTGTACCAACTCGACAAGCTCAAGGCCGGCACCATCGACATGCAGGTCCTGCTTGACGCCGGGCTGGTGCACAAGGGTGCCAAGCAGGCGAAGATCGTCAAGCGCGGCGAAGTCAGCAAGAAGTTCGTGCTGGGCGGCGGCGTGTCAGCCACTGCCGGCGCCAAGGCGTTGATCGAGGCCGCTGGTGGCCAGGTCGAGGCCAAGGCTGACGCAGGCAAGCCGGGCAAGCTCAAGCCGAAGTCTGGCAAGGCCAAGGCCGGCAAGCCGGCCTCCACGAAGGCTGCGGAGTAAGTTCGGCATGGCGCAAGGCGGCAACGCAGCGGCAAGCAAGCTCGGTGGCGGGCTCGGTAAATTCACCGAGCTGCGCCAGCGCCTGCTGTTCGTGCTCGGCGCGCTGATGGTCTACCGGGTGGGTTGTTACATCCCGGTGCCCGGTGTCAATCCCGAAGCGATGCTGCAGCTGATGGAAGCGCAGAAGGGCACCATCGTGGACATGTTCAACATGTTCTCCGGTGGCGCGCTTCAGCGCTTCAGCCTGTTTGCGCTCAACGTGATCCCTTACATCTCCGCATCCATCGTGATGCAGCTGATGGTGCAGATCCTGCCCAGCCTCAAGGCCATCCAGAAGGAAGGCGAGTCCGGTCGCCGCAAGATCACCCAGTGGTCGCGCCTGGGCGCGATTCCGCTGGCGATCTTCCAGTCCGCCGGTATCGCGATCGCCCTGCAGCATTCCGGTGCCAGCAATGGCCTGCCCGTGGTGTATGCGCCGGGCCCAGGTTTCGTGCTGACCGCGGTGGTCGCACTGACCGCGGGCACCATGTTCCTGATGTGGGTGGGCGAGCAGGTCACCGAGCGTGGCGTCGGCAACGGTGTCTCGCTGATCATTTTCGCCGGTATCGTCGCCGGCCTTCCCGGCGCGGTGCTGGGCACGCTGGAGCAGGCGCGCAACGGCGACATCAGTGCATTGTCGGTGATCGCGATCGCTGCACTGGTACTCGGATTCACCTGGTTCGTGGTGTTCGTCGAAAGCGGGCAGCGCCGGATCACGGTCAACTACGCGCGCCGGCAGGGTGGCCGCAGCGCGTACATGAACCAGTCCTCGTTCCTGCCGCTCAAGCTCAACATGTCCGGCGTCATTCCACCGATCTTCGCGTCTTCGATCATCATGTTCCCGGCCACTGCCTCGACCTGGTTCGCCCAGGCCGGCTCGGCGACCTGGCTCCAGAAGGCCACCCAGGCCCTGTCGCCCGGCGAGCCGCTGCACATGATCCTGTACGGGGCGCTGATCGCCGGCTTTACGTTCTTCTATACCGCCCTGGTCTTCAATTCCCAGGAAACGGCGGAAAACCTGAAGAAATCCGGTGCGCTGATCCCGGGCATCCGCCCTGGCAAGGCGACCGCGGATTACGTCGATAGCGTGCTCACCCGGCTGACCGCCGCTGGCGCCGCCTACCTTGTGCTGGTTTGCCTGCTGCCGGAATTCATGCGCACCGAGCTGGGCACCTCGTTCTACTTTGGCGGGACCTCGCTGCTGATCGTGGTCGTCGTGGTGATGGACTTCATCTCGCAGATCCAGGCGCACCTGATGTCGCACCAATACGAAAGCCTGTTGAAGAAGGCCAACCTGAAGGGTGGCGCCAAGGCGCGGTAAGGCCTGGCGAACCCGGATATTCGACCCAGCGCGGTGACGCCGCGGCTGGTGGCAAGACCCCTGACCCCTGTATCCACCGGGGAAAGGGCTGATGGGCGACTCGCGCGGCGGTCTCGCGTGCGAGTGGTCCGGGGCCATTTTCGCGCACCAGAGTAGTGCGCGGGGCGGGGCAGGGCGGTTTTCCGCCTTCCCGGCCAGCCCTGGGCCATCGCCGGAGCATGGGCACACTCCCCATGCCGGGTCACGGAGGCTTTGGCCTCCGAGGCTTCCAGTCAACCCGAGACCCTGTTAAACTTTCCCGTTCACTTCACCAAGTGCCCGCTGTCGGACCCCGTGTCCGGCCGCCCACACCGTTTTGGAGATCGCGCATGGCGCGTATTGCCGGCGTCAACCTGCCAGCCCAGAAGCATGTCTGGGTCGGATTGCAAAGCATCTACGGCATCGGCCGTACCCGCTCGAAGAAGATCTGCGAGGAAGCCGGCGTCAAGCCGACGACCAAGATTCGCGACCTTTCCGAGCCGGAAGTCGAGAGCCTGCGTGCCCAAGTCGGCAAAGTTGCCGTCGAGGGCGACCTGCGTCGCGAAGTCGGCGTTGCCATCAAGCGCCTGATGGACCTGGCCTGCTATCGCGGCCTGCGTCATCGTCGTGGCCTGCCGATGCGCGGCCAGCGCACCAAGACCAATGCCCGTACCCGCAAGGGTCCGCGCAAGGCCATCAGGAAATAAGGAAGACACATGGCCAAGCCAGCACCAAAGACCAAGAAGAAGATCAAGCGCGTCGTCACCGACGGCATCGCCCACGTCCACGCTTCTTTCAACAATACGATCATCACGATCACCGACCGCCAGGGCAATGCACTGTCGTGGGCGACTTCGGGCGGCGCGGGTTTCCGCGGCTCGCGCAAGTCCACCCCGTTTGCCGCCCAGGTCGCCGCCGAAAAGGCCGGCAAGGTTGCGCTCGACTACGGCGTCAAGTCGCTGGAAGTGCGCATCAAGGGTCCGGGTCCGGGTCGCGAATCGGCCGTGCGTTCGTTGAACAACGTCGGCTACAAGATCACCAACATCATCGACGTGACGCCGATCCCGCACAACGGGTGCCGTCCGCCGAAAAAGCGTCGCGTCTGACGCCGGGAGCATAAGAATAATGGCTCGTTATATCGGTCCCACCTGTAAGCTCGCCCGCCGCGAAGGCACGGACCTCGGTCTGAAGTCGCCGGCGCGTGCGCTCGATTCCAAGTGCAAGCTCGAGCAGAAGCCCGGCCAGCACGGCGCCGGCACCGGCGGTCGTCGCAGCAAGCTCTCCGACTACGCGATGCAGCTGCGCGAAAAGCAGAAGGTCAAGCGCATGTATGGCTTGCTGGAGCGCCAGTTCCGCAACTACTACAAGAAGGCGTCCAGCAAGAAGGGCAATGCCGGCGAGAACCTGCTGCAGTTGCTGGAAACCCGCCTGGACAACGTCGTCTACCGCATGGGCTTCGCAGTCACGCGCCCGGCTGCCCGCCAGCTGGTCTCGCATCGTGGCGTCACGGTCAACGGCAAGTCGGTCAACCTGCCGTCCTACGCGGTGAAGGCCGGTGACGAGATTGCCCTGTCCGAGAAGGCACAGAAGCAGTTGCGCGTCGCCGAGTCGCTCGAGGTCTCCTCCTCGATGGACCTGCTGCCGACGTGGATGGAAGTCGACGCCAAGAAGTTTGCCGGCGTGTTCAAGTCCGTCCCCGAGCGGGCCGACCTGCCTTCCGACATCAACGAGGCGCTGATCATCGAGTTGTACTCGAAGTAAGCAACCTCGCAAGCAAGCAACGGAGTCCATCGTGCGCCGACCACGGCCGCACGGGGACACCACCAGGAACTGGCCGATACGCATTGCGCATCGGCTGCCCGTTGGATCGATCTGCATCGAGTCTTCCGATTCGGACCAATCGATCCATCCGGGCTCCAAAAGCTCAAAACCGACGCCTACCCCAAGCGCCGGAATATTTGGAGAAGCTGCAAACATGACGGTTACCGCCAATCAAGTCCTGCGCCCCCGTGGCCCCCAGATCGAGCGCCTTGCGGGCAACCGTGCCAAGGTCGTGATCGAGCCCCTCGAGCGCGGCTACGGCCATACCCTGGGCAATGCCCTGCGCCGCGTGCTGCTGTCCTCGATCCCGGGCTTCGCGATCACCGAAGTCGAGATCGACGGCGTGCTGCACGAGTACAGCACCATCGAAGGCCTGCAGGAAGACGTGCTCGAGGTGCTGCTCAACCTCAAGGACATCGCCATCCGCATGGGGACCGGCGAAAGCTCGACCCTGAGCCTGGACAAGCAGGGCCCGGGCGTCGTGACCGCTGCCGACATCAAGGTCGACCATAACGTCGAGATCCTCAATCCCGACCACGTCATCGCCCATCTGACCAAGAACACGGCGCTCAACATGCGGCTGAAAATCGAGCGCGGCTATGGCTACCAGCCCGCCGTTGCCCGTCGCCAGCCCGACGAAGAGACCCACGCCATCGGTCGATTGATGCTGGATGCCTCGTTCTCGCCCGTGCGCCGCGTGGCCTATGCAGTCGAAGCCGCCCGTGTCGAGCAGCGCACCGACCTGGACAAGCTGGTCATCGACATCGAGACCAACGGCACGATCGACGCCGAGGAAGCCGTGCGCACCGCCGCCGACATCCTCAGCGAGCAGCTGTCCGTTTTCGGTGACTTCACGCACCGCGACCGTGGCGCCGCCAAGCCGGTCGCGACCGGGGTCGACCCGGTGCTGCTGCGCCCGATCGACGACCTGGAGCTGACCGTGCGTTCGGCCAACTGCCTCAAGGCCGAGAGCATCTACTACATCGGCGACCTGATCCAGAAGACCGAGGTCGAGCTGCTCAAGACCCCCAACCTGGGCAAGAAGTCGCTGACGGAAATCAAGGAAGTGCTGGCGCAGCGTGGCCTGTCGCTGGGCATGAAGCTTGAGAACTGGCCGCCAGCGGGCGTCACGCCGCACGGCATGATGGGGTGAACCCACCACGGCTTGCGCGGCACGGCCGCGCGCCTGGGTGAACGCACGGCGTGCTGCGCCGGGCAGGGGCGGCCCGCGAGAGAGGTTGTGGGTGCCTTGAGATAAGCGATATCGAAACACCACGCCGACGGACCTGAAGGTCCGCGGCACATCCGGTCAAGGATGGCCGGTCAGGACCAGCGCAGTCCAGGTTGCAACGCCATGATGGCGACAGCGAAGTCCAGTCGTTCCAACATTCAACAGGAATCAAGACCATGCGCCACCAGAAATCAGGACGCAAGTTCAGTCGCACCAGCGCCCATCGCAAAGCGATGTTCAGCAACATGGCCGCGTCGCTGTTCAAGCACGAAATGATCCGCACCACGCTGCCCAAGGCCAAGGAACTGCGTCGCGTCGCCGAACCGATGATCACCTTGGCCAAGGTCGATGGCGTCGCCAACCGCCGTATCGCCTTCTCGCGCCTGCGCGACAAGGAAGCGGTCGGCAACCTGTTCACCAAGCTGGGTCCGCGCTACCAGGATCGCCCGGGCGGTTACCTGCGCATCCTCAAGTGCGGATTCCGCGCCGGCGACAACGCCCCGATGGCATACGTGGAGCTGGTCGACCGACCGCAGGACACCGTCGACGCCGAATAAGCGCCAGCGGCATCTTCGCGAACCGACAGACCCCGGCCCAGGCCGGGGTTTTGTTTTGGGTCGTGGTCGCGGGCAGGGCGCTGCACGCAACGGCCATGCAGCTGCCGTGCCCGTCCCGGGCTGTCCCGGTAGGTGCGCGAAGGACTTCGAAGAAGTCGCATGCCAGGTGCTGGCATCGGTTGGACGGGTATGGCGTGCCCAGGCCAGCGAGCCCGGAACCAGGTGTTATCCGTTCAATGCCGGACGTCGATCGCCATGTCCACCGCTTCCCAACCTCCGCGGCAGCGATTAACCTTCCCGGCATGGCAATCAACCCCCTCCGGTGGTCCTTCCGTGCCCAATGCTTCACGGGCTTTTTGGCATGCGCGCTGCTGATCGCGTTTGCGCTGTATGCGCAAATGCACGACGGCCTCACGCCCTGTCCACTTTGCATCTTCCAGCGAGTCGCGTTTGCCGCGCTGGGTGTCGTGCTGCTGATTGCCGGCCTTCATGCACCGCGTGGGCGGGCGGGGCGGAGCGTCTATGGGGTGCTTGCCTTGCTCGCCGCAGGCATCGGCATTGCCATCGCCGGGCGGCATGTCTGGCTGCAGCACCTGCCGCCGGACCAGGTGCCCAGCTGTGGCCCCGGGCTCAATTACCTGATGGAAGCGATGCCGGTCACCAACGTGGTCCGTACCGTCCTGACTGGCTCGGGTGAATGCGCCACCGTGAGCTGGCGCTTGCTTGGCCTGTCGATGCCCGAGTGGAGCCTGGTTTGCTTCTGCCTGCTGGCGGTCTGGGTCCTGCTGACGATGTTCCGCCGGCGCTGACCCGGCGGCATCTCCGCGCTGGTGCGGTTGCAGTGATCGCCCCCGGGGGCGATGATGCAATGCCGCAATGCAGCAAGGCTTGATGCCAAGCCTTCCTGTTCCATGCGTTGACGCAACCCTCCCGATGCCGACCAGCGACCGCCCCCTGAAGTCCATCCACGTCGATCCGAGTTGGTCGCCGGCGTCCTGGCGTGGCCATGCCGCCAGCCAGATGCCTGTATATCCGGATGCGCGTGCATTGCAGGACGTCCTGGACGAGCTGCAGGCGATGCCGCCCCTGGTCACGTCGTGGGAAATCCTCGCCCTCACCCAGCAGCTGGCCGAAGCGCAGGAAGGCAAGCGCTTCCTGCTGCAGGGCGGCGACTGCGCCGAGCGCTTCGCCGAGTGCAGCTCGGACGTGATCTCCAATCGGCTCAAGGTGCTGTTGCAGATGAGCCTGGTACTGGTGCACGGGCTGCGCCTGCCGGTCGTGCGCGTGGGGCGGTTTGCCGGCCAATACGCCAAGCCGCGCTCCACCGACACCGAAACCATCGATGGCGTCACGCTGCCGAGCTATCGCGGCGACATCGTCAATGCGCCACGGTTCGACGCCCAGTCGCGCATCCCCGATCCGCGCCGCATGATCAAGGCGCACGCGCGCTCGGCGATGACGATGAACTTCGTGCGCGCGCTGATCGACGGCGGCTTCGCCGACCTGCACCACCCCGAGTACTGGGACCTGGGCTGGGTCGGGCATTCGCCGCTGGCGGACGAGTACCAGCGCATGGTCGCGGGGATCGACGACTCGGTGCGCTTCATGGAAACCCTGTCCGGCGAGCAGGTCCACAACCTGCGCCGCGTCGATTTCTACACCTCGCACGAAGCGCTGCTGTTGCCCTACGAGCAGGCACAGACCCGCCAGGTGCCGCGCCAGTGGGGCTGGTTCAACCTGTGCACCCACTACCCGTGGATCGGCATGCGTACCGCCGCGCTGGACGGTGCCCATGTCGAATACTTCCGTGGCATCCGCAACCCGATCGCGCTCAAGGTCGGCCCCTCGGTCACGCCCGATCAACTGATCCGCCTGCTGGACGTCCTCAACCCGGACGATGCACCGGGCCGCATGACCCTGATCCATCGCATGGGCGCCAACCAGGTGGCAGGCAGGCTGCCGCCGCTGCTGGACGTCGTCCATCGCGAAGGCCGGCGCGTGCTCTGGGTCTGCGACCCGATGCATGGCAACACCGAGACCACCAGCAACGGTTACAAGACCCGCCGCTTCGACAACATCCGCAGCGAGCTGGAGCAGGCCTTCGAGCTGCACGCCGCCGCCGGCACCCGCCTGGGCGGCATACACCTGGAGCTCACCGGCGAAGACGTCACCGAATGCACCGGCGGTGCCCGCGACCTGACCGACACCGACCTGGAGCGCGCCTACCGCTCCGCCGTCGACCCCCGCCTGAACTACGAGCAGGCCCTTGAACTGACCATGCTGATCGTCCGCAAGCAAGGCCAGCTGGCCGCCCCGGCCGCTACCTGAGGCAGCTTGTGCACCCCGGGGCCGTTATAGGAGCGGTTTCGCCCGCGAGCTCTTCGCCTTCTGCCTTAGTTGTAGGAGCGACGTAAGTCGCGATCGCCCCGGCCATATCCACCACAACGTGTGTCGTTGTTGGCTAAAGCACGGCACCCATGGCCGCGGCACAATCTGCTCCGACGGACAACCGGCATCCGCGCATGCAATATTGACCCGCAAAAACCACACCCACGCGAAGCCAACGGAGCGCGCCATGCCCTGCAAACTCCTCACTTCCCTGCTGCTATGCCTGCTCGCAGCCACCGCCAACGCAACCGACGTCCAGGTCACCCCGCAGGACAGCGGCGTCAAAGTGCGTCTGCGCGGCATCTCCGCCGTCACCCCCGACATCGCCTGGGCCAGCGGCCGCGCAGGCACCGTCCTGCGCACCACCGATGGCGGCAACCACTGGCAGGCCGTCAATGTCCCCGACGCCAAGGACCTCGACTTCCGCGACGTCGAAGGCTTCGACGCCAACACCGCCGTCGTCCTGAGCATCGGTCCCGGCGAAGCGTCACGCATCTACCGCACCAGTGACGCAGGCAAGACCTGGCAGCTCACGCTGCAAAACAAAGACCCGCGCGCCTTCTTCGACTGCATGGTGTTCGACCAGGACCAGGGCTGGATGCTGGGCGACCCCGTCGAAGGCCACTTCCAGGTCTATTCAACGGTCGACGCAGGCAAGAGCTGGCAACTGTCCCCGGATGGGCCAGCCGCACAGGCAGGGGAGGCTGCCTTTGCGGCCAGCGGGACATGCATCGCCAAGGTGCAAAGACGACTGGTCGTTGTCTCCGGCGGCACGATGGCACGCGTGCATTACAAGGATCTGGATCACGGTCCATGGCTTGCGACCGGTGCATCGGACAGCCCGGCAGGCGAAGCAAAGGGATTCTTCTCCGCCGCAGCGTCCAGTGGCGCTGCATTCGCAGTCGGTGGCGATTACAAGGCCGAAGACGCGCCAGGCCTCGCCGTACGCGCGGGTGTTGATGTCTCACAGGATGCCAAAGCGATAAAGCGCAAGGACACCGGGTTGCTGCAGGCCAATGCAAGCACGCCTTCAGCCAAGCAAAGCCAACCGGACAACCTTGCTTTGGTCATCCTGCAGCCGCGGCCGTCGCCCCTCGGTTACCGATCCGGTGTGTCCTGCGCCGACGGCAAACTGCCATGCATCGCGGTTGGGCCTTCGGGAATCGACCGCTGGGATGGCGATGCATGGTCGCCGGTGTCCGACATGGGACTGGATGCCGTCGACCTCGCGGGCCATGGTGGTTGGGCCAGTGGTGATGCAGGCCGGATCGTGCGTGTCGAGATCAGGGGTGACCAGGGCAAGTAGAACGTCGTTGGTCCGGCGAAGGCTTCGTCAAATGCAAGCCCGGCGCAAGCCGGTATTGCAATAAGCAACCCGCCTCGCATCACTGTGTCAGCTGGCCGCACCAGGCCGCTTGCCGAAGCGATAGTGGGCCACGCCCCATTGGTTGCCGCCGTCGTAACCGAACAGCTCCGCGCACGACATCCAGAACATCCGCCAGCGCTGCGCCCAGCGCGCGGCCTGGTCGTCGCCGTAGGTGGCGGCCAGGACCTGCATGACTTCCTGGCGGTGTGCGTCCTGGTTTTGCAGCCAGTGCTCGGCGGTGCGCTGGTAATGCCTGCCTGATAGCAGCCAGCGACGTTGCAGCACGAGGTCGTCCTGCAGTTGGGCCAAGGTGTCGGCCGCTGGCATCAGGCCGCCGGTGAAGAAGTGCCTGGCCATCCAGTCTTCCTCGCCATCGTCATCGAACGGATACAGCGCGGTCCGATGGCAGAAGATATGGACGAACAGCAAGCCATCGTCGGCAAGCCAGCCAGCGATACGCTGCAGCAGGCGTGCGTGGTTGCGCACGTGCTCGAACATCTCGATCGACACCACCCGGTCGAAGCGTCCTTCCAGCGCCAGCGTGTTGACGTCGCGGGTGAGGATTTCGATGTTTGCAAGGCCGCGTGCCTGCGCCTGCGCCAGGATGTGTTCACGCTGGCTGCGCGAGTTGGACACGCCGGTAATGCGTGCAAGCGGGTATTGCTCTGCCATCCACAATGTCAGGGAGCCCCAACCACAGCCGAGCTCCAGGATGCGTTGTCCGTCTGCGAGCAGGGCACGTTCGGCATACAGCTGCAGCATGGCTTCTTCGGCCTGCGCCAACGATTCGTTGCCCGTGGGGTACAGGCAGCTGCTGTATTTCAGCCGTGGGCCCAGGCAAAGTTCGAACAAGCGCGCCGGAACTTCATAGTGTTGCTCGTTGGCGGCAGCGGTTTCGATCGCGATCGGGCTGTCGCGCAGTTGGCGCAGCAATGCGCGCGAACGCGCATCGGCGCGCTCGATGTCGTCGACGTGCTCATCGCGCAGGCGTTGCGCGCACAGGCGACGGATGCCCTGGCGCAGCAGCGGGTCGGGGATCAAGCCGCGTTCGGCCAGTTCGATCAGGGACAGCGTTCCTTTGGACATCGGTGCCTCGATTGCCTTGTGCGTGATGCTCTCATGAGCGGTGATCTTGTGAACGATGATCTTATGAGTGGTGATCTTGTGAGTGGTGAGCGCGGGCATGGCGCGGTGGCCACGGGAAAAACGCACTGACTTCGCGTTGGTAGCGGCGGTAATCCTCGCCGCGACTACGCAGGGCTTGCTGCTCGGTCCACGGGATGCCGCTGACGCGATACAGGAAGGCCAGCATCACGACCGGCCCCAGCCAGGTGAGCCACCAGTACGGCGAACCCACGCCCACCAGCACATAGGCAAACCAGTGCAGCCATTCGAAGAAGTAGTTCGGATGCCGCGACCATGCCCACAGGCCGTCGCGGCAGGTCCTGCCCTTGCTGTCGGCCTTGGCACGGAAGGCGGCAAGCTGCCTGTCCGCGAGTGCTTCGCCACCAACGGCCAGTGCCCATGTCGCGACTGCCGCGATCAACCAGGCGTTGACGCCGAAGGCGTTGATGCCGGTCTCCGGGTTTGACGCGGCCCCCAGGAAAGCCAGGGAAAACAGGCCGACGACGACCGCCTGCATCTGGAAGAAGACGAAAAATTTCGCCGGACTGCCACCCCACGCTTTCCGCAATGCCTGGTAGCGACCGTCTTCTGCCTCGTGGCTGACCCGCCGCCACAAATGCACGCCCAGGCGTAGTCCCCATAGCCCGCCAAGCCCGGCAACCAGCGTCCGTGGCAACAGTGCGCCTTGCGAAAACAGACCCGCGGCAACCGCCGCGCCACCCATCAGCCAGGACCAGGCGACATCGACATACCCGACGTTTCGCACGCGCATGGCGTACGCCCACACGCCGGCCATCGCCAGCGCGCTGGACAGCAGGATCGCCAATGCGAGCGACCAGGGACTCATGCCACCGACCTGTCGTGCGGGCGATGGCGATAACCCGGACGCGCGAACAGCATCTGCACATCGCCGATCGAGCGCTCCATGAACCCGCCTTCGCAGTAGCACAGGTAAAAGCGCCACAATCGCAGGAAGCGCTGGTCGTAGCCGAGCTCCAGCACGGCATCACGCTGCGCTTCGAAGCGATGGCGCCACTCACGCAACGTCAGGGCATAACTGTCGCCAATGTCCTCCAGGTGCAGCAGGCCAAGGTCGCTGTGCTTGCCCATCGCGCCAAGCAGTGCGCTGACGCAGGGGATGAAACTGCCGGGGAAGACATGGCGCTTGATGAAGTCGACTTCGCGCAGGGCATGCTTGTAGCGCGTGTCCTCGATGGTGATCGCCTGCACCAGGGCCAGTCCGTCGACCTTGAGCAGCGATTGCAATTTGCCAAAGTAGGTTGGCAGTTGCGCAGCGCCGATGGCCTCGACCATCTCGATCGATACCAGCTTGTCGTATTGCCCCTCCAGGTCTCGATAGTCCTGCAGCAGCACGGTGATGCGGTCGGAGAGTCCGGCCGTTTCGATTCGTTGCAGTGCCAGGTCGCGTTGCTGGCTGGACAAGGTGGTGGTGGTGACCCGGCAACCATGGCGGGCCGCGGCATGGATCGCGAACCCGCCCCAACCGGTACCGATTTCGACGACGTGGTCGTCGGCGGACAAGTCCAGTTTGTCGCAGATCGCGTCGAGCTTGCGGCTGGAAGCGGTTTCCAGCGACTCGGAAGCGTCGGCGTAGATCGCCGACGAATACATCATGTCCCGGGACAGGAACAATCCAAACAGGTCGTTGCCCAGGTCGTAATGTGCGGCGATGTTGCGGCGGCTGCCGCTGCGCGTGTTCGGGCGCAGCTTTTCCCAGCCGCGCAACAGCCACGCCGCGATGCGTGCCGGGCCGCTTTCCAGCGCGTCGAGGCGATCGCGATTGCGGACCAGCAAGCGGACCAGGGCGACCAGGTCGTCGCAGTCCCATTGCCCGTCGATGTAGGCCTCGCCGGCACCGACGCTGCCGTGCAGGGCGACCCGGCGGTAGAAGGCCGCATCGTGGACCTGCAGGGCGACCGCCAGGGCATCGGCGCCATCGGCGTGGCCAAGCACCGTGCGGCCATAGGCGTCGTGCACGGTGATGGCGCCGCCATGCATCTGGTCCAGGGCATCCAGGATGCGTCGGCGCCAGGGGCTGCCGGCATTGCGGTCCGCGGCGCTATTTTTCGTGGCGGTGCCTCGATCGATATCGATGCTGGTCGTGTTCATGCAGATCCTTTGTGTTGCTGGTTCACCGAATCGGGGTGGGGCTGGAAGGGGACGCGCTTGAGCCACAGCCGCAGTGCATGCCAGTAGATGGCCGTGACGACCTGCGTGGTCATTGCCGGGTAGCGCAGCAGGGCGCGCGCCAGTTGGGGTCCTTGCAGAGGCTTGCGCTGCAATGCAAGCGTGGCGTCGAACTCGCGCTTGCCCTGGTCCAGTACATCCATGTGTACGTGCAACGCATCACCGGGGATGCCGAAACGCCAGCGATATTGCCGCTGCATCGGCATGAACGGCGAGACGTGGAAGTCCTTGTCGAAGTCCCAGCACAGGCTGCCGTGGCGATCCTCCGCTTCGGCTACCGGCAGGACATAGGCGTGACGTTCATGCCACGGGGTATTGGTGATCTCGGCCAAAATCCAGTCCAGGGTTTGGCCGTCGCTGCGAAAGCCGTAATAGAACACCACCGGATTGAAGCTGTGTCCGAAGTAACGCAGGTGGGCGAGCATACGGATCGGGCCGTCGGGTCGCTGGCCCAGCCTCGGGGTAACGGTGTCGCGGATGGCCGTGTCGAGCGGGCGTCCCGGGTCGCCATGGAAATCCTTGCGCCGGAAGCTGGCCAGGTTGCCGCGCTCCAGCGACCAGAGCCAGCGCCGCGCGAAAGCCGCGTCCAGTTCGGACAGGTCCAGGTAGGGCTGGAAGATGCGGTAATCGAAGGCATGCTCGCGCGGCGCATGCCGGCGATGCCGGATCGTGCCTTCGTACAATGCGCTGGCAAGTGCAGGGCTCATGCGATTCGTCTCACGCCGCGCGCCTGTGCCGGATCAGTTCCTGCAGCGCCTCGGCCGCTGCGTAACCGCTGCGCAGCCCATCCTCGTGGAACCCGAACCCGCACCAGGCCCCGGCAAACCATAGCCGGTCCTTGCCGCTGATGCCGGGCACGCGCGCCTGCGCCCGGACACTGGCATGGCTATACAGCGGATGGCGATAGCGCATGCGTGCGAGCACCTTGCCGTCATCGATGTCCCGGCTGCGGTTGAGCGTGACGACGAGGGGGCGCGGTGCGTCCAGCGATTGCAGGATGTTCATGCAGTAGCTGACGGTGCAGGGGGCCTCGTCATCGGCGGGGACGTACGCGTTCCACGCCGCCCACGCCTTGCGGCGCCGCGGCAGCATCCGGGCATCGGTGTGCAGGACGGTGTCGTTGTGCTGGTAACCGATGGCGCCCAGCACCTCGGCTTCCGCTGCCGTGGGCTGGTCGATCAAGGCCAGGGCATCGTCGGCGTGGCAGGCCAGCACGACGTGATCGAAACGTTCGCTGCCTGCGGGTGTCACCACGTCGACACCCCCATCGACGCGACGGCGCACCTGGCGCACGGGTGATGCCAGCCGGACGTCCGCCCGCCAGCGGGCATGCATGGCATCGACGTAGCGTCGTGAACCACCCTGCACGACGCGCCACTGCGGTCGCCCGTCAAGCTGCAGCATCTGGTGTTGTTGCATGAAGCGCACCAGGTATTTCGCAGGGAAATCCATGATCTCGCGGGCCGGCGAGGACCACAGTGCGCACGCCATGGGCACGATGTGGTCGCGCACGAACAGCCTTCCATAGCCGGCCAGGTAGTCGCCCAATACCGGCCCGTCGCCGGGTTCCCCAAGCAGGACGGGCGCCTGGCGATAGAACCGGCGCAGGTCGCCGAGCATGCCCCAGAACCGGGGCGACACCAGGTTGCTGCGTTGTGCGAACAGCCCGTCCAGCGTGCCTGCGTTGTACTCCAGGCCGTTGCCCGCGTCCTGCACCGAGAAGCTCATGGTGGTGGCCTGCGATGCAACGCCCAGGACGTCGAACAGGCTGCTCAGCAACGGATAGTGTTTGTAGTTGAAGACGATGAAGCCGGTATCGACGCAATACTCGCGTCCATCGAGCTCGATGGCATGCGTGTGCACGTGCCCACCCAGTCGCGTGTCCGATTCAAACACCACCACCTCGTGTTGCGGCGACAACCGCCACGCCGCACCCAGGCCGGAAATGCCGCTGCCGACGATCGCGATCTTCATGCCGTCCCCTGGTCCGCCGCGGCCGTGGTAGCTGCGGTTGCGGTGCGCAGGCGCTCGGGCATCGTCTTCATGTCCCATACCAGCCCCAGCGCAGCCAGGACGCGCAGCCCGTACCAGGACAGGTCGATTTCCCACCAGCGCACGCCCTGGCGTACCGAGCCGGGATAGTGATGATGGTTGTTGTGCCAGCCCTCGCCGAAGGTCAGCACCGCAAGCAGCAGGTTGTTGCGGCTGTCGTCACTGGTGGCGTAGCGACGCGAACCCCAGCGATGGGCCAGCGAATTGATGGTGACCGACACGTGGAACAGCACGATGGTCGAGACGAAGAAGCCCCAGACCAGCAGCTGTGGCCCGCTCGTGCCCAGCCGTGGCCATCCCTGCTGCAGCCCGGCGCCCAAGGCATAGAGGCCGGCCGCGTACAGCACCGGTACCACGATGTCGTACCGGTCCAGCCAGCGCAGTTCCGGGTAGCGGGCGAGGTCGGGCACCCGGGACGCGTCGGTGCGAAACGCGCCTTGCGTCATGAACCAGCCCATGTGGCTGCGCCAGAAACCCAGGTGGCGGGGGGAGTGCACGTCCTGTTGGGTGTCGGCGTGGCGGTGGTGGTGGCGATGGTGCGCCGCCCACCAGAGCGGACCGCGCTGCACGCTGCTGGCGCCGAGCAGGGCAAACAGCAATTGCATCGGCCGCGATGTTCGAAACGATCGATGCGAGAAGTAGCGGTGGTAGAACGCGGTGATCGCAAACATCCGCAGCGCATACGACGCCAGCGCGATCCATAGCGCGGTCATGGAGACGCCAACCCAGATGACGCCGAGGCAGGCCAGGTGCATGGCGATGAAGGGCGCCACCCGCAACCAGTCGATGCAGTCGCCGTCGGACGTGCTGTCCGCGTGACCGGCGTCGAACCAGCGGGCAATGGCGGCAGTGATCCTGGCTGCCGGATTGGAGGGGCCGGCCGGCGCGTGGGCCTGGGGTTGGTCGTTGTGTCGCTGCTGGTGTTGCTGCATGGGGCCTGATCGCCTGGATGGGACGCCAGCAGGAATAGGGGGGGTGTCCAGCATTTATTCCTGCGACCACGACAGATACGCAGCACTGGGTGGGCCGGATGCAGGGTGGGGGCGACGCGCGGCAAAGCCTCGCCGCAGGCCGCGTGGCTGCGGTCAGGCGATGACCTGCGGCGGGACCCGGGGACTGATGGGACGGTGCCGGTCCCGGTCTCCTGGGTCGATCGACGTCATCGATCGTCGGGCGCGGCGCCCAGTTCCAGCTTCATGCCGGTATGGCTGGCGACGAAACCCAGGCGCTGGTAGAACCGGTGCGCATCGGCGCGACTGCGATCGGTGGTGAGTTGCAGGACGCGGCAGCCGGCAGCGGTGGCTTGCGCCTTGGCCCACGCCATCATCCGGCCCCCGATGCCCTGGCCACGATGGTTTGCGGCAATGCGAACGCCCTCGATCAGCGCGCGTCTTGCGCCCAGCCGCGAAATCCCGGGGATGATGGTCAGCTGCAGGCAGCCGACGATGTCATCGTCGATGATCGCGACCATCAGTGATTGCGCCGGATCGACCGAGATCGCCTGGAAGGCAGCCAGGTAGCGCGGGTCAAGGGGCAGTCCCGGCGATTCGCGTTTGGCGCCCAGCGGGTCGTCTGCCAGCATCGCCACGATGAACGGCAGGTCTGCAAGGGTCGCCTTGCGAATGTCCACGTCGCCCATGTTGGTTGTTCGCCGGTCGATCCGTCGCTTACGCGATCACTTCGAGCTCGCGACCGATGCGGGTAAAGGCGTCGATGCAGCGGTCCAGTTGATCGCGCGTGTGTGCGGCCGAGATCTGCGTGCGGATGCGCGCCTGGCCCTGGGGTACGACCGGGAAGAAGAATCCGATGGCATAGATGCCTTCCTCGAGCAGGCGCTGCGCGAATCTCTGCGCCAGCGGCGCGTCGTACAACATCACCGGGCAGATCGGATGCGTGCCCGGCTTGATGTCGAAACCGGTGGCGGTCATCCGCTCGCGGAAGTAGGCGGTATTGTCGGCCAGTTGCCGGCGCAGGTCCCCGGCCTCGGACAACATTTCAAAGGCCCGGGTCCCGGCGGCGGCCACGTGTGGCGGCAACGAATTGGAAAACAGGTAAGGGCGCGAACGCTGGCGCAGCAGTTCGACCACCTCGCTACTGGCGGTGGTGAAACCGCCAAGCGCGCCACCCATCGCCTTGCCCAGCGTGCCGGTGATGATGTCGATCTTGTCCAGCACTCCCTTGACCTCCGCCGAGCCGCGACCGGTTTCACCGATGAAGCCGGTGGCATGGCACTCGTCGATATGCACCATGGCGCCGTACTTGGCGGCCAGCCTGGTGATCTCGTCCAGTGGCGCGATGAACCCATCCATCGAGAAGACGCCATCCGTGGTGATCAGCTTGGTCTTGCAGCCTGCCGCGTCGGCCGCCTGCAGCTGTTTCTCCAGGTCGGCCATGTCGCAGTTGGCGTAGCGGAAACGCTTGGCCTTGCACAGGCGCACGCCGTCGATGATCGAAGCGTGGTTGAGCGCATCGGAAATGATCGCATCACCTTCGCCCAGCAGCGGCTCGAACAGGCCGCCGTTGGCATCGAAGCAGGCGGCGTACAGGATGGTGTCGTCCTTGCCGAAGAAACCGGCGATGGTCTTTTCCAGCTGCTTGTGCAGGTCCTGGGTGCCGCAGATGAAACGCACCGACGCCATGCCGAAACCGTGCGTGTCCAGCGCCTCCTTGGCCGCCGCGATCATCGCCGGATGGTCGGCCAGGCCCAGGTAGTTGTTGGCGCAGAAGTTGAGCACGGTGCTGCCGTCGGCCAGGGTGATCTGCGCCGACTGCGGCGAGGTGATCACGCGCTCGGACTTGAACAGCCCCTGGTCGCGGATGCTTTCGAGTTCTTCGGCGTAGCGGTGGGTCAGGGACATGGCGACTCCATTGCAATGATGTTGTAGGAGCGGCTTCAGCCGCGAGCTCTTGATCCTGCTGTGGCCGTTGCAGGAGCGACGCAAGTCGCGATTGCCATCCGGGAGTCCTGATCGCGACTTGCGTCGCTCCTGCGAAAGCAGGACACAAGGCCAAGAGCTCGCGGCTGAAGTCGCTCCTGCCAAAGGCGGCAAGCGCGTTTAGTTCCAGCTCAACACGACCTTGCCGGACTTGCCCGATTCCATCAGGTCGAAACCCTCCTGGAAATCGTCCACCGGCAACTGGTGTGTCAGCACCTTGCCCAGCGGGAAACCACCCAGCACAAGCTGCGTCATCTTGTACCAGGTCTCGTACATGCGCCGGCCATAGATCCCGTGCAGCGTCAGGCCCTTGAAGATGATCTTGTCCCAGTCCACGCCGGCGCCCTTGGGCATGATGCCCAGCATCGCGATCTTGCCTCCGTTGTACATGCCATCGAGCATGTCGCCGAAGGCGCGCGGGTTGCCGCTCATCTCCAGGCCCACGTCGAACCCTTCCATGTGCAGGTCGGCCATGACGTCCTTGAGCGACTGGTTGGCGACGTTGACCACGCGCGTGGCGCCCATGTCTGCGGCCAGTTTCAGGCGATAGTCGTTGACGTCGGTGACCACGACGTTGCGCGCGCCGATCCATTTGCAGATGCCGGCGGCCAGCACCCCGATCGGGCCTGCGCCGGTGATCAGTACGTCCTCGCCAACGACATCGAACTCCAGTGCGCAATGCGCGGCATTGCCGAACGGGTCGAAAAAAGCGGCCAGTTCGCTGGGGATCTGGTCGGGGATCGGCCACAGGTTGGTCGCCGGCATCACGATGTATTCGGCAAAGGCGCCGTCGCGATTGACGCCGATACCGACGGTATTGGGGCACAGGTGCTGGCGGCCGCCGCGGCAATTGCGGCAATGGCCGCAGACGATATGGCCTTCGGCCGAGACCCGCTGGCCGATCTTGTAGCCGGTCACGCCGGGGCCGATGTCGGTGATGCGGCCGACGAATTCATGGCCGATGACCAGGCCGGGCTTGATCGTGCGCTGGCTCCATTCGTCCCACAGGTAGATGTGCAGGTCGGTGCCGCAGATCGCGGTCTTCTCCAGCTTGATCAGGACTTCGTTGGGTCCGGGTTCGGGCACGGGCACCTGTTCCATCCAGATGCCCTTGCCGGCTTCGCGCTTGACCAGCGCCTTCATCGTTTGCGACATGGTGGATTCCTTGACTGGGCGGCACGCAAGGCGCCCGCCTTCGTAGGAGCGGCTTCAGCCGCGAGCTCTTTTGATCCTGCTGTAGCCGACGCAGGAGCAGCGGGCACAGGCAAAAGCACAAGCTCGCGGCCCAAGCCGCTCCTACAGGGATACGTCCATTGTAACGGCCGGGCGATGAAGGCCGGGCCATGGCCAGCCGCAGTTGCATGTCGCCGAAGTCTGTGGCTATTGTCCCGGGTTCACGATCGATCCTGGGGTCCAATATGCGCACTCGCCTCCTGGCAGCCACCGTGGCGGCCATCACCTTCGCTTCCGCCGCTGCCCACGCCGACGAGGGCATGTGGCGCCCCAGCCAGATGCCGGAGCTGGCAGCCCAGCTCAAGGCCCGCGGGTTGCAGATGGATCCCGCGGCGCTGTCCAACCTTGCGGGCAAGCCGCTGGATGCAGTGATCAGCCTGGGCGGCTGTACCGCAAGTTTCGTCTCGCCCGACGGCCTGGTGGTCACCAACCATCACTGCGGTTACGGCGCGATCCAGTACAACTCCACGCCCGAGCGCGACCTGTTGACCGACGGCTTCGTCGCCAACAGCTTTGCCGAGGAACTGCCATCCACGCCCAACGCCCGCATCTACGTCACCCAGGACATCACCGATGTCACCGACAAGGTCAACGCCGGCCTGACCGATGGCATGGACGGCAATGCCCGCTTCGACAGGATCGACGCGCGCAGCAAGGCGCTGGTGGCCGAGTGCGAGAAACCCGGCGGCCTGCGTTGCCAGGTCTACAACTTCAATGGCGGGCTGGAGTTTTCGCTGATCCGGCAGATGGAGATCCAGGACGTGCGCCTGGTCTACGCCCCGCCGGAGTCGATCGGCAAGTTCGGTGGCGACGTCGATAATTTCGAGTGGCCGCGCCACACCGGCGACTGGAGCTTCCTGCGCGCCTACGTCGGCAAGGACGGCAAGCCGGCGCCGTATTCCAAGGACAACGTGCCCTACCACCCCAAGAGCTGGTTGAAGGTCTCGTCCGGCGGCGTGCATGCCGGCGACTACGTGATGGTGACCGGTTACCCGGGCTCGACCAGCCGCTACCGGCTGGCCGATGAGGTCAAGGAAGCAATCGACTGGCGTTACCCGACATTGGTCAAGTACTACACGGATTACCTTGACACCATCGGCAGCAAGACCAGCGGCGACAAGGCCGCGGCATTGAAGTACGCCTCGACCATCGCCGGCCTCAACAATGCATTGAAGCTCTATCAGGGCCAGCTCGACGGGTTCGCCAAGATGGACGACCCGGTGGCGATGAAGCGAGCGCAGGAGGATGCGCTGAAAAAGTGGCTGGCCCAGCGTGGTGCCCAGGGCGCGCGCCAGACGCAGGCGATCGCCGCGCTTGAGAAGGAACTGGCGGCCGACAGTGCCACCCGCGAACGTGATCAATGGTTCAACAGTGCGGTTGCTGGCGGCCTCAGCGGGACGGCCGTGCGCCTGTACCGCAACGCCATCGAGCAGGCCAAGCCCGACGCCGAACGCGAGTCCGGTTACCAGGATCGCGACGCCCCGCGCATCGAAGGTGGCCTCAAGGAGATGGACAAGCGCTACGACGCCAGGGTCGACAAGGCGCTGATGGCGCTGCGCCTGCAGCGCTACGCGGCCAATGTGCCGGCCGCCCAGCGCGTCCCTGAACTGGACGCATGGCTTGGGATTTCCGCTACGGACAAGACCATCCCGGGGCTGGACGCCAAGCTCGACGCCCTGTATGCGGGATCGAAGCTGGGCGATGTCGATACGCGCCTGGGCTGGCTGAAAGCCGACAAGGCCAAGGTCGAGGCCTCCGACGATCCGGCATTGCAGTTTGCCGTGCAGGTCATGCCTGCGATCCTGCGACTGGAAGGGGATTACAAGGCCCGCAGCGGCCGCGTGTCCGCGTTGCGCCCGCAATACATGCAGGCGATGATCGATTTCAACCAGTCGCAGGGCAAGCCGGTGTACCCGGATGCCAACAGCTCGCTGCGCATCACCTTCGGGACCGTGCGTGGTTATTCCCCGCGTGATGGCGTCCAGATGCTTCCGTTCACCACGCTGTCGGGCGTGGTCGCCAAGACGACAGGCAAGGACCCTTTCATCACGCCTCGGGCGGAACTGGACGCGATCGCGGCAGGCAAGGGCGAGCAGTACCAGATGCAGGAGCTCGACGACGTGCCGGTCAACTTCCTCAGCGATGTCGACACCACCGGCGGCAACTCCGGGTCGCCCACGCTCAACGCCAAGGGTGAGCTGGTCGGGTTGTTGTTCGATGGCAACTACGAAAGCCTGAGCGCAGACTGGATCTTCAATCCCGCCCTGACCCGGTCGATCCATGTCGACGCCCGCTACATGCGTTGGGTGATGGACGAGGTCGACCACGCGGAGCGGCTGCTCGAGGAAATGGACCTGCCGCACGATTGACCGCGGCGGGTTTGACCAGGCGGGCCGGCTTTTCGCCGGCCCGTTTTTTTTTGCGCGTTGTTGCTTTCGGTGCCAGCCATCAGCGGTTCATTTCGGCGAGCTCGGCGCCAGCCGCCCAGCCTTGCCGTCATCGCCGGCGCAGCGAAGGATCTGCTGTCGTGCCCAGCGGGGAAACGGCACGGCGGACCCTTCGCTGCGCCCAGGGTGGCGATCGTGGTCAGGCCAATGACCAAATCGAGTGGCTGTTCATCAAGCCGGGCTGGTTCGCAGTGCTTGCCGCCTGGGTGCCTGCCCCTTGCATCGCGATGCGCGTCTGCTAATCTCGGGTCCATCGCGGATTCCCATGCCTGCCGGCCCCGTTTCCCGATAGTGAACCAAGGCGCCGCAAGACGACTTCCAAAGTCGAACTGCCCCGCGCCAGCAGTCCGTCCCGCCGGTGGCATGTGCATCCGTGGTCCCTCATACCACTGGAGCACGAGATGAAAGTACTGGCCTGCGACGGCATCCACGACGATGGCCTGGCGTTGTTCCGCGATGCCGGCTGGGATGTCGAAGTTTCCCCTCCGATCAAGGATCCCGCCGCGCTGGCCAAGGCGCTGAAGGGCGTCGATGCCTTGCTGGTGCGCTCGTCCACGACAGTCGGTGCCGATGTGCTGGCCGACACCACCGCGTTGCGCGTGATTGGCCGTGCCGGTGCGGGCGTCGACACCATCGACGTCGATGCCGCCACCGCCAAGGGCATCGCGGTGATGAACGCGCCCGACGGCAATACCCTGGCCGCTGCCGAGCACGCCCTGTCGCTGCTGTTCGCGCTGGCACGTCACGTGCCCGAGGCCGACGCCGGGATGAAGGCGGGCGAATGGCCCAAGGCCGGGCTGACCGGATTCGAGATCGAGGGCAAGAAGCTGGGTGTCATCGGGCTGGGCCGTATCGGCGGCACCGTGGCGCGCAAGGCGCGCGCGCTCGGGATGGACGTGGCGGCGTACGATCCGTTCCTGCCAGCCTCCGCGGCCGGCCACGGCAGCGTGCCGCTCAAGTCGCTGGAAGAGCTGCTTGGCTGGGCCGATGTGGTCACCCTGCACATCCCGCGCACCAAGGACACCACGCACCTGCTCAACGCGCAGACGCTGGCGCTGATGAAGCCCAGTGCCTGCCTGGTCAACGCCGCGCGCGGCGGGCTGGTCGACGAGGCCGCGCTGGTCGATGCGCTGGACTCGGGCAAGCTTGCCGCGGCCGCCCTGGATACCTTCGCCACCGAACCGCTGCCCCGGGACTCGACGTTGCGGACGCATCCCAAGCTGATCCTGACGCCGCACCTGGGGGCATCGACAGGGGAGGCGCAACAGGCGGTCAGCACCATCCTGGCGCGGCAGGTGCTGGATTATTTCGAAAGCGGCACCGTCGCCGGCTGCGTCAACCTGCCGCCGCTCACCGCGGAGGCCGCGCGCGAAGTCGGCCCCTGGATGCCGCTGATGAGTGCGCTGGGCAAGCTGGCCGCGCGCCTGGTTCCCGCGCCGGCACGGCTGCACATCACCTATGCCGGACGCAGCGAATCGCTTGACCCGCGTCCCTTGACCCGATTGCTGGTGGCGGGCCTGCTGGGCAGTGCGTCGTCGCGCGTGACGCCGGTCAACGCCCTGCAGGAAGCGACCGCACGCGGCCTTGTGGTGGCCGAAACCGTCGGCGGCGACGGCGATGGATTCGACCGCCTGCTCAAGCTCAAGATCGAAGACGAGCAGGGCCACGCCCGCACGATCGAGGCCACGCTGCACCGCGGCGCGCGCGTGGTGCGCCTGGACGGCGTCGAGATCGAGTTCGACCCGCTCACCCACTTGTTGCTGATGCGCAACGAGGACCGTCCCGGCATCATCGGCCTGGTCGGATCGCACCTGGGCGCGGCGGGCGTCAATATCATCAACTTCTCGCTCGGCGCCAAGGGCGATGGCGAGGCCATGGCCGCGATCACCGTCGATCGCCCGGTGCCCGAGGCGCAGGTGGCGGCCTTGCGGGGCATTCCGGGCGTGCTGTCACTGGAGGCGCTGTAATGCGCATCCTGCTGGCGCGCCATGGCGAAACCCCCTGGAACGCGGAAGGCCGCTACCAGGGGCAGGAAGACATCGACCTGTCCCCGGTCGGAGAAGCCCAGGCGCGCGCGCTGGGCGAGCGGTTGCGGGACGTGCGTATCGATCGCGCGGTGGCTTCGCCGCTGGCGCGTGCAAGGCGGACCGCGGAATTCGCGCTGGGCGATGCACGCGCCGATCTGCTGGTGACGGATGCAGGCTTGCAGGAGATCGCGCACGGCACGTGGGAAGGGCTGCTGTCGGCCGAGATCCACGCGCGCGATCCGGAGCGCCTGCGTGCCTGGCGCGACGCGCCGCACGAGGTGCTGATGCCCGGCGGGGAATCGCTGCAGCATGTCCTTGATCGCGCATGGCCCGCGTTTGCAAATGCCTGCCACGACCTGGGCGACGACGACACGCTGTTGGTGGTCGCCCACGACGCCGTCAATCGCGTGATCCTCTGCCGCATCCTCGGTTTGCCGATGTCCCGGCTCTGGGCGTTCCGCCAGGCCCCGACCACGCTCAACCTGCTCGAGGGGGCCGACGTCGCGCACCTGGACGTGGTCCGGCTCAACGATTGCAGCCACCACACGGCGCTGTTCGGCGAGGCGGTGCATCGCGCGCTATGACGACGGACGCGCGTGCGTCCACCGATGGCGGGGTCAAGTTTTCGGGCGTGGAGCCCAGAGGACGTTGATGATGACCCAGCGGCCGTCGAACCGCGCCATCTGCAGGTAGTCGACCCAGTCGGTCGCATCCACGCGGACCGTGGCCATGTCGGCGAACCGGTCGAGGATCCTGACATCCTCCCGCCGCGTGGCCACGGGCGTCTGCCTGCCTTCGCCGGTGCGTGTCTCCTGGACCAGCTCCAGGGCGCTGCCCTCGTGCAGGACGCTACGGCCGCTGCGCGGGTTGGTGCCGACCACGCGCTTGGCCAGGCGCGGATGCAGGGCACGCTCCATGCGCACGGCATCGCCGGTGTACCAGCCGTCGATGTAGTCGAGCGCGGCGCGCTGGATCGCGATGGCATCGGCATCGGCCTTGGCATCGGTCCTGCCTGGCGAGTCCTGCGAACGGGCCTGCAACGGTGCCAGCAGGCCCAAGGCAAGCAACAGGGCCAGGGCAGTGTTCGCGACGGTCTTCATGCGGCACCTCGGGTCGATGGGTCGTGCGGTGGGTCGTGCGGTGGGTCGGTGCAATCCTGAACCGGCGCGTGCCGGCGCGACAGTGACCAAAGACACCGGCACCGATGGCTCGCTCGTGGCGTGCCTGCCCTGACGGGCGCCGCATGACTCGGCGATAATCCGCCCATGCGCAGGACCCTGGAACAATGGCTGGCTTATATCGAGCAGCTGCACCCGACATCGATCGACATGGGCCTGGAGCGCGTGCGCGACGTCGCCACGCGCATGCAGCTCGACAAGCCGGCCAGGCATGTCATCACGGTCGCCGGTACCAACGGCAAGGGCTCGACGGTGGCTTTCATCGAGGCCATCGCGCGTGCGGCCCACTGGCGTACCGGTGCGTATACGTCTCCACACCTGCTCCGCTACAACGAGCGCGTGCGCATCGACGGCCGCGAAGCCAGCGATGCGGATCTCGTCGCCGGCTTCGCGGCCGTCGAGTCCGCGCGCGCAGGGACATCGTTGACCTATTTCGAATATGGCACCTTGTGCGCACTCTGGCTTTTCCAGCAGGCCGGTCTCGACCTTGCCATCCTGGAGGTCGGCCTGGGCGGGCGCCTGGATGCGACCAACATCGTCGATGCCGATGTCGCCGTGGTCACCACGGTCGACCTGGACCACCAGGCGTACCTCGGCGACGATCGCGAGCAGATCGGCATGGAGAAGGCGGGGATCGCGCGGCCATGGAAGCCACTGGTGCTGGGCGACGACGATCCGCCGTCCAGCGTGCTGGGCCATGCCTATGCGATCGGTGCATCGGCAATCCGGGCCGGTTGCGATTTCTTCTTCGAGCCCGTCCCCGGCGACGATGGCAGCGTCGACCATTGGCAATGGCGGGAGGTCGGGAAGACCATCGACCTGCCCATGCCGCGCATGCCCGCGCCATCGCAGCTGCGCAATGCCGCCACGGCCATCGCCGCGTTGCAGGCATTGCCCATGGCGGTCGCGGACGCGGCGATCGCGCGCGGTGTCGCCGACGCGCACCTGGCGGGTCGGTTGCAACGCTTCCAGCGGTCCGGCGTGGAAGTCTTCGTGGACGTCGGCCACAACCCCCAGGCTGCGCGCGAACTTGCCGCGTGGCTGCGATTGCCCGGGGGCGCAACGCGCACGTTCGCGGTGTTCGCGGCCTTGGGCGACAAGGACCTGGCCGGGCTGGTCGGGACACTGGCACCGCACGTCTCGCGCTGGTACCTGGCGGGCCTGCAAGAAGCGGGTGCGCGAGGGCTGGACGTGGCGGAACTGGCGCGACGGCTGTCCGCGACGGCGGCCGCCCGCGGCGAGCAATTCGCCGATGTCGCGCAGGCGCTGGACGCCGCGATCTCGCAGGCACGGCCGGGCGATCGCATCCTCGTGTTCGGCTCCTTCCATACGGTGTCGGCGGCAATCCGGTTCCTGCAGCCTGTAGCGCACACTTCGCGTGCGGCGGCGCCCTGAGTTTCGCCACCGCGCACGACGGCGATCCAAGGCCTGCAAACGGCGCACGCTGGCAGTCCCAAGGCCCTGCGAACGCCAGCGGTGCGTGCTGAACAGCAATGCAAGCAAGGGCACGGCACGCCGGGGATCGTATCCGGGGCGTTGCCGCCGCGCGGTATAATCCGCGCGCCTTCCGCAGCCTGCCTGCGCCGATGGATTCCCCCGATGGATTCGCCGATGGATTCCCCGATGAAGCAGCGCCTGATCGGTGCGGCCGTGCTGGTCGCATTGGCGGTGATCTTCCTGCCGATGCTGGTCAAGGGCCCGGCGCCGGACAGTGGCGTCTCCGATGTGCCGCTGAAAGCGCCCGATGCACCCGCGGGCGATTACGAGGTCCGCGATTTGCCGCTGGTCATGCCCGGCGATGCGCCCGATGGCGGCGCAGTAGGCATGCAGTCGCAGGGTGGCCAGGCGACGGGTGCCCAGGAGGCCCCGGCGGCGTTGCCGACACCGGGCGAGCAGCCCGGCACGTCGCAAGTCGATGCGGGGCAGGCCGGGCAAGCGACGCCTTCGCAGGCACCCGCGACCGACAACCCCGATGCGGCCGAGCTGGCCGGCAATCCCGGAAAACAACCGCCACCGCCCGAGGCTGAAAAGCCGCAGCAGACACCGACACCGGCAGCGGCGCCCCGGCTGCCGGCGTCCACGGCAGGCGGTGATTACGCAGTGAGCTTCGGGAGCTTCACCACGGCGGGCTCGGCCGACAAGGTCATCGGCTCACTGCGCACGGCCGGCCTGCCGAGTTACCGCGAGTCCGCGACGGTCGACCGCAAGGCCGTGCAGCGGGTCCGCATCGGGCCGTATGCCACCCGCGCCGATGCCGAAGCGGCACGCCAGCAGGCACTCCGGGTGCGTGACGACGTCAACGCACAAGTGGTCGTGCTCGATGCAGGCGACGGCCCCGCCAGGCCCGGCAAACCAGCCACCGGCGCCGCAGCCAGCGCTGCGCCCGCATCGACCGCGACGCCGCCCGCAACCCCGCCTGCACCGCCTGCCGCCGCCGGCACCGGTTTTGCGGTCCAGGTCGGTGCATTCACCAAGGCTGCCGATGCGACGGCTTTGCGCGACAGGCTGCGCGCGGTTGGCTTCAGCGCCTTCACCGAGGCAGCGACCACCGCCCAGGGCAGCCTGACCCGGGTCCGCGCCGGCCCCGTCGCCACGCGCGCCGAGGCGGACCAGCTCAAGGCGCAGCTCAAGGCCAAGGTCGGCATCGATGGCATCGTGCGTCCGCATCCGTGATGCGCCGTGGTCGGGGGTGGCGTCGATGACCGACGTCGATCTGGTCTTGCTCGCCATCATGGGTATCTCGGCATTGCTGGGGTTGTGGCGTGGCCTGATCCGCGTGCTGGTGTCGCTGGCCGCATGGTTGATGGGGGGTATCGCAGCGCTTGTATTCGGCGCGGACGTGGCCCAGTTCTTCGCCGGTAGCGCCGATCCACGGCCCGTGCACCTGCTGGCCGGGTATGGCACGGCGTTCATCGGCGTGTTCCTGGTCGTGGTCGCGGTGGGGTGGGTGGTACGCAGGTTGGTGCATTCGATCGGACTGTCGGGCGTCGATCGCGCCTTTGGATTCGCCTTCGGCCTGGTACGCGGCGTGCTCGTGGCGTGTCTGCTGGTCCTGGTGCTGGGTTTCACCAGCGTCCCGCAAAGGCCGGGGTGGCGCGACTCGCAACTGCTGCCCCTGTTGCTACCGGCGGCACAATGGGTGCGTGCATGGTTGCCGGACTGGTCTGCGTTGCCGGCCAGGCCGATGGACGCGCTGCAGGATATCGCGTTGGGCCGTGCCGCTTCGCAGGACCTCGATCCGGGTAGTGCGGCCGTGGACACGATCGGCGGGCGCGGCGCGGATCCGGATCGTGATGGTCCCGAGGGTCGCGACCTGAACGGCCGCGATCCGCATGGCGCAGGCACGCGCGACGACATTTTGCGCGGCGACCCGCCGCGAACCAGCAGCAATGGCGATACGACTGTATTGCCGCAACCGGGCGGCTGACGCCCTGGAGAGTCGAGATGTGCGGCATTGTCGGTATCGTGGCAAACAATGACGTGGCTGGCGCGCTGTACGACGGTTTGACCGTGCTGCAGCATCGCGGCCAGGATGCGGCCGGCATCGCCACCGCATTCGGCACGCACCTGCGACACCACAAGGGCAACGGCCTGGTGCGCGACGTGTTCGACGCCAGGGCCATGCGCCCGCTGCAAGGCAGGGTCGGCATCGCACATTGCCGCTATCCCACCGCGGGCAGCGAAGGCATGGACGAGGCCCAACCGTTCTATGTCAACTCGCCCTACGGCATCGCGCTGGCGCACAACGGGAACCTGATCAACACCGATGCGCTGCGCCGCGAGATCTTCGAGCAGGATCGACGCAACATCAACACCGAGTCGGATTCGGAAGTGCTGCTGAACGTCTTCGCGCACGAGCTCGATACGCAGAAGGCGTTGAATCCCGACGCCGCGTTCCGCGCGGTCGAGGGCGTGATGCGCCGTTCGCGCGGCGGCTACGCGGCCGTCGCAGTGGTGCTCGGTCTCGGGTTGGTGGCATTCCGCGATCCGCACGGCATCCGCCCGCTGGTGCTGGGCAAGAAGTCCACAGCCGACGGGGACGAATATGCCGTGGCATCGGAGTCGGTCGCGTTCGACATCCTGGGTTTCAAGCGCATCCGTGACGTGGCGCCGGGCGAGGCGGTGGTCGTGACCGCGCGCGGCGAGCTGTTCACCCGGCTGTGCGCCGAGCCGGGCGTGCATACGCCGTGCATCTTCGAATATGTGTATTTCGCGCGCCCGGACTCGATGATGGACGACGTGCAGGTGCACAAGGCGCGCATGCGCATGGGCGTCAAGCTGGGCGAGAAGATCCAGCGCCTGCGCCCGGACCACGACATCGACGTGGTGATGCCGATCCCGGATTCCTCGCGCGACGCCGCGCTGGAAGTGGCCAGCGTCCTGGACGTGAAATACCGCGAGGGTTTCATCAAGAACCGCTACGTCGGTCGCACCTTCATCATGCCGGGGCAGGGCGAGCGGGCCAAGTCCGTGCGCCGCAAGCTCAACCCGATCCCGCTGGAGTTCAAGGATCGGGTCGTATTGCTGGTGGACGATTCCATCGTGCGTGGCACGACGGCCAGGCAGATCGTGCAGATGGCCCGCGAAGCCGGGGCCCGCAAGGTGTACCTGGCCTCCGCGGCGCCACCTGTGAGGTACCCCAACATCTATGGCATCGACATGCCTTCGGTCGACGAATTGATCGCACACGGGCGCACCGAGGAAGACGTGCAACGATTCCTTGGATGCGACTGGCTGATCTACCAGGACCTGGCCGACCTCAAGGAAGCGGTGTCGGGACCCAAGGGGCGGATACAGCACTTCGATGCGTCCTGCTTCGATGGCGAGTACGTGACCGGCATCGATGCCGATTATTTCGAGCGCATCCGGCAGTTGCGTTCGGACGATGCCAAGGCGACGCGACGCGCGTCCTGAACCCGTGCAATCCCTGCATGACGCGGCGCATGGCTGCCTGGTCGCCGCGACACCGGACGCCAAGGTAAAGGCAACCTTTGCAGCCGCGTCGTCCTTTGCCGACGGCGGGTTGCTCCCGTCGGTCGATGCCGCGCCGCCGTCGCCGATCGGGATGCCCGGTCGCCCGTCGCGGCCGCGGCTGGTGCCGTCGCGGGGGCTCCCGCAGCGTGGACTGGGCACCGCTGAAGGCCGTGCCGCGTTCGTGCACGCGATCGCGCACATCGAATTCAACGCCATCGACCTGGCCTGGGATGCGGTCTATCGCTATCGGGGCTTGCCGGAGGCGTACTACGCGGACTGGGTTGGCGTGGCCAACGACGAGGCGCGGCACTTCACGCTGCTGCGCGATCGCCTGCGCACGCTCGGTCATGACTATGGCGACTTCGACGCGCACAACGGATTGTGGGAGATGGCCGAGGCCACCGCGCACGATGGCCTGTCGCGCATGGCGCTGGTGCCGCGCGTGCTCGAGGCCCGCGGCCTGGACGTGACCCCGGCGATGATCGACAGGCTGCGTGGGCTGGGCGACCACGACACCGCAGACATCCTGGCGCTGATCCTGCGCGAGGAGGTCGCGCATGTTGCCGTGGGCAGTCGCTGGTTTCGCTGGTATTGCGTGCAGCGGAACCTTGATCCGCACAAGCGCTTCCGCGAACTGATCGACGAGTACGCGCGCGGCAGCCTGCGCGGCCCCTTCAATCGCGAAGCCCGCACCGCCGCCGGTTTCGACGACGAAGAGCTGGCGATGCTGGAGCAGCTGCAGCCCTGACGGTATCGTTGCCGTTGCTGTCCAGGGAGCCGCTCATGGCTGCGAGCTCTGATCTTGTCCTGCTGGGGTAGGAGCGACGTGAGTCGCGATGTCTTTCCGGGATTCCCGATCGCGACTCACGTCGCTCCTGCAACAGCAGAAGCAAAAGCAAGACCAGGAGCTCGCGGCCATGTGCCGCCCCTATAACGACGACAGCGCCATTTTTCCGTCGTCCACCCGCAGCACCGATCCCTGCTCGTACCAGTCGCCCAGCACGATCCTTTGGCAGGTCCTGCCATCGATGTCGAGCGAATGCGTTGCCGGGCGATGCGTGTGCCCATGGATCAACGTGTCGATGCCGTAACGCCGAAACGTGGCCTCGACCGTCGCGGGCGCGACATCCGTGATCGTTTCCAGCTGCCCGCTGTCCTTGAGCCCGGACTGATGCGACTGGCTGGCGACGCGAGCCTGCTGCGCGAATGCCAGCCGCGCCTGGAGCGGCTGCGCAAGGAACTGCCGCTGCCAGGCCGGATCGCGGGTCTGCGCACGGAACTGCTGGTAGGCGACATCATCGGTGCACAGCAGGTCGCCGTGCATCAGCAGGACGGGCTTGCCATGCAGCATCACGACGGCAGGATCAGGCAGGATGGAAAAGCCAGCCCGCTGCGCATATGCCTGGCCCAGCAGGAAGTCGCGATTGCCGCGGATGAAATGGACCGGCACGCCCGCGTCCTGCAACGCGGACAGCTTGTCCGCGACGAAGGCGCCGACGTCGGAAGGGTCATCGTCCCCGACCCAGGCCTCGAACAGGTCCCCGAGGATGTACAGCGCCCCGGCATCGCGCGCCTCGCCGTCGATGAATTCACCAAACAGGCGCGTGATTTCCGGACGCGCCGGATCCAGGTGGAGGTCGGAGACGAAAAGCGTGGTCATCGGGGAATTGTAGGCGCTTGTCGGGGGTGGGCAACTGCAGGAGCGACGTGAGTCGCGACCCGCATCATTCGATCGCGACTCACGTCGCTCCTACGGGAAACGAAACCCGCCGCGCTCCGGTAAAATCGCGCAATATCCAGCCAACCAGGCCACCGCATGACCTGCCGCACCCGTTTTGCCCCCAGTCCCACCGGCTACCTGCACATCGGTGGCGCGCGCACGGCGCTCTACTGCTGGCTGGAGGCGCGCCGTCGCGGCGGCCAGTTCATCCTGCGCATCGAGGACACCGACCGCGAGCGCAGCACCCAGCCGGCGATCGACGCGATCCTGCAGGCGATGGACTGGCTGGGGCTGGATTACGACGAGGGCCCGTTCTACCAGACCCAGCGCACCGATCGGTACCGCGAAGTCGCCGAAAAAATGGTCGCCGACGGCAAGGCGTACTACGCCTACGAGACCCGCGAGGAGCTCGACGCCATCCGCGAAGCCGCGATGGCCGCCGGCGAGAAGCCGCGCTACAACGGTGCCTATCGCGACCAGGGTGCGCCCGCCCGCGACGATCCCAACCGCGTCATCCGTTTCAAGAACCCGCAAGGCGGCAGTGTCGCCTGGGAAGACAAGGTCAAGGGCCGCATCGAGATCGCCAACAGCGAGCTGGACGACCTGGTGATCTTCCGTCCGGATGGGTTTCCCACCTACAACTTCGCGGTGGTCGTGGACGACATCGACATGGGCATCACCGATGTCGTGCGTGGCGACGACCATGTCAACAACACGCCCCGCCAGATCAACATCTATCAAGCACTGGGCGCGCCCGTGCCGGCGTTCTCGCACCTGCCGATGATCCTGGACGAGCACGGCGCCAAGCTGTCCAAGCGCACCGGTGCGGCCGACGTGATGCAGTACCGCGACCTGGGTTACCTGCCGCATGCGCTGCTCAACTACCTGGTGCGGCTGGGCTGGTCGCATGGCGACCAGGAAATCTTCTCGATCGAGGAGATGACGACGTTGTTCGACCTCAAGGACGTCAACGCCAAGGCAGCGCGCATGGACCCGGCCAAGCTGGGCTGGCTCAACCAGCAGTACCTGAAGAGTGATGATCCGGCCGCTGTCGCCAGGCACCTGGAGTGGCATCTGCGCGAAGCCGGCTGCGACCCGGACAACGGCCCCGCGCCCGCCGACATCGTGCTTGCGTTGCGTGACCGCGTGCAGACATTGAAGGAAATGGCCGAGCGCGCGGTGGTGTGGTTCAAGCCGCTGACGGAGTACGACGACAAGGCGGTCGGCAAGCACCTCACCGCCAACGCGCGCGCACCGCTGGAGGACGCGCGCAGCCGCATGGCCGCATTGACGGACTGGAGCGTCGAAGCGATCAGTGCCGTGCTGCACGCCACCGCCGAAACCCTCGGCCTGGGCATGGGCAAGGTCGCGCAACCGATGCGGGTCGCGATCACGGGCACCCAGGTCAGCCCGGACATCGCGCACACCGTCTACCTGGCCGGGCAGGGCGAGGCGCTCAAGCGCATCGATGCCGCGCTGGCGAAGATCCCGGCGGCGTGAGCCGTTCCAGGCCGTTGTAGGAGCGGCTTCAGCCGCGAGCGCTTGATCTTGATCTTGGTCTGGCTGTCGTAGGAGCGACGCAAGTCGCGATAGCTTTCCCGGGACACCTGATCGCGACTTACGTCGCTCCTACGACATCAACAACAAGATCAAGCGCTCGCGGCTGAAGCCGCTCCTGCAAATGCGGGCTCACTTGAGTCCCGCCCCAATCGCCACCATCATCAGGCCATGGCCAAGCACGCCTGCACCGATCCCAAGCACCACGTCGACGACGCCCATGGCTTCGTCGACGCGGTCGAGCGCGCCTGCCGCGAGCGCGGCCTGCGGTTGACCCCGATCCGCGCCGGGGTGCTGGGCCTGATCGCCGAGGCCGGCAAGCCGGTCAAGGCCTACGACCTGCTCGAGCAGATGCGCGAGGGCGAGGGGACGGGTGCCGCCGCGCCACCGACGGTTTACCGCGCGCTGGATTTCCTGATGGCCAATGGCTTCATCCACAAGCTCGAATCGGTCAACGCCTTCGTCGCCTGCCACCATCCCAATGCCGACCAGCATTCGGTGCCGTTCCTGATCTGCAGCCGCTGCCATGCCGCGGTGGAGCTGGAGGACAAGCAAGTGGTGGCGGCGCTGGACGAACGTGCGCGCGCGTTAGGGTTCGAGCCGCAGGCGCAGACGCTGGAAGTCCACGGCCTGTGCGCGCGCTGCAGCAGCTGACAAAGCCCGTCCGGAAGCCAGGGTAAGCGCAGCGCACCCGCGCTACGGGGCGGCGTTGCGTCGGCGCTGGGGGCTGCCGGGCGGGGGAACGATCGCCCCCTCATCCCCTCAGGCCCGTCACGTACCGCGGCTTCCGTCATTCGCGCCCGGCCGCAGCTTCCATCACGCCACCCGCGCCACGGCCTCTGTCATTCCCGTCCGCGCCACTGACCGCGTCAATCCCGCCCGCACAACTGGCTCCGTCATTCCCGCGAAGTCGGGAATCCAATGACGTTGCCACCGAGCCACGAAAGTCGCTGGTTCCCGCCTTCGCGGGAATGGCAGGCCCTGGGGACCAACGCGGCAATACCGAATCGTGCGGTGCCCCGGGTGCGCTGCGCTGACCGGGCTGCGCGGTTGCATTTCACCGAACGCAGGATCCGCTGGCGTCATTGCCGCCGTCGCCACTGGCTCCGTCATTCCCGCGAAGTCGGGAATCCAGTGACGTTGCGACCGAGCCACGAAAGTCGCTGGTTCCCGCCTTCGCGGGAATGACAGGCCCTGGGGACCAACGCGGCAATACCGAATCGTGCGGTGTGCCCCGGGTGCGCTGCGCTGACCGGGCTGCGCGGTTGCATTTCGCCGGACGCAGGATCCGCTGGGCGTTGGGTTGAATGCCCCATCCACTCGTCAGCCTGTCGCGCGCCACGGATTTCGTCATTCCCAGCCCGCGCCACCGGCTGCGTCATTCCCGTCCGCGCCACTGACTCCGTCATTCCCGTCCGCGCCACTGACTCCGTCATTCCCGCGAAGGCGGGAATCCAGTGACGCTGCCACCGAGCCACGAAAGTCGCTGGCTTCCCAGCTTCGCGGGAATGACAGGGCTTGGGAGTCGTCGCGGCAGTAGCAAACCTTGCGGTGGGCCGATCCTGACTGACGGGTATGCCGGAAGTCCTCTTGACGGACAACGCAGGCTAAGTGTTATGTTATAACTTAATAACCTTGCCGGATCCCTCTCCTATGCGCAAAACCCTGCTGGCCCTCTCCGTCGCTGCTGCGCTGGGCTGCCTGCCGGCTGCACAGGCCCGGGCTTCGGGCGCCGATGTCACCGCGCAACGACTCCAGGCGCTGGAGGCCCGCATCGCCAAGCTCGAATCCGACGATGCGTCGCTGCGCCAGCAGGTCGCCGAAGCCAGGGCCGCGGCGCAGGCCGCCCAAGACGAACTGGCGAGCCTCAAGGCCAAGCCTCCCGCTGCAGAGACTGCCCCCGCCATCGCGCAAGCCGCTTCGCAGCAGGACGAGATCGATGCCCTGGCCGCAAGCCCGGACACCGCAGCCGCGGACGACCTGGAAGCACTCGCCGCCAGTCCGGATGCAGCGGCCGACGACACAGCCGCGCTGGCCGCGTCCCCCGACAGCGGTGCCGGCGCAAGCGCCACCGGCGGCGCCAATGCCTTCAACCCGGCCCTGGCCGTCATCCTCAACGGCAGCTACTCGCACCATTCGCTGGATCCGGAGGCCTATGCGCGCGCGGGCTTCCCGCTGGTCGGCGAAGGCGCGCCCAGCGCGAACGGCTTCTCGCTGGGCGAGAGCGAGATGGCGTTGTCGGCCAACATCGACGACAAGTTCTACGGCCAGCTGACCCTGAGCGCCGCAAGCGAGGATGGCCAGGACCACGTCGGCGTCGAGGAAGCCTTCATCGACACCACGGCGCTGCCGTCGGGCTTCAACCTGCGCGTGGGCCGGTTCTATTCCAACATCGGCTACCTCAACAGCCACCACTCGCACACCGACAATTTCTTCGACCGGCCGCTGGCGTACCAGGCCTTCCTCGGCAATCAGTTCGGCGACGACGGCGTGCAGGTGCGTTGGGTCGCGCCGACATCGATCTTCCTGGAACTGGGCGGCGAGGTCTTCCGGGGCGACAGCTATCCCAGCGGCGGTGCGCAGCATGGTGGCCTGGGCGCGCGCACGCTGTTCGCGCATGTCGGCGGCGATGCCGGCATCGCAAACGAGTGGTTGGCCGGCGTCTCGGTGCTGAAAACAAGGGCGGAAAACGCCGAAGACGGTTTCAGCGGCGACAGCACCCTGTACATCGCCGACGGGACCTGGAAATGGGCGCCGCATGGTGCGTTCAAGGACTCGGGCATCACCCTGCGGGGCGAGTACTTCAACGACAGGCGCGACGGTACCTATACCGATCCGGCGACGCTGGATGCGGGCGGCCCGCTGTCGACGTCGCTGTGGCATGGACAGCGCCGTGGTGCCTACCTGGAAGGCATCTACCGGTTCAACAGTACCTGGGACATCGGCTATCGCTACGACAAGTTGTGGGCCGACAGCGATGGGCCGTTCGCCTCGGACTTCGACCCGTACCGACACAGTGCCGAACTGACCTGGCGCAACAGCGAGTTCTCGCTGGTGCGGTTGCAGGTCAGCCACGACAAACCCGGTGCGGACGACAGCGACAACGCCGTCACCCTGCAATACCAGGCCGCGTTCGGTGCGCATGGGGCGCACAAGTTCTAGGCGATCGACATTGTCATCCTGAGCGTAGCGAAGGATCTGTTTTTCAATCAGCTTCAGGCACAGCAGATCCTTCGCTGCGCTCAGGATGACAGCAGAACAATTGCTGACAACGACACTTCATTCGATACGAAACCAGCTTCAAGGAACAGTCCATGAAACCATTACTCGCGATGACGGCCCTCTTGCTCGGCGCGATCGTCTCGCATCCCGCGCAGGCCCAACTGAAGGTGTTCGCCTGCGAGCCCGAATGGGGCTCGCTGGTGCAAGAGCTGGCCGGCGACAAGGTCGACGTCGACGTCGCCACCTCGCCGTTGCAGGACGTGCACCGGGTCGAGGCCAAGCCAAGCCTGATCGCCAGGATGCGCAGCGCCGACCTGCTGGTGTGCACTGGCGCGCAGTTGGAGATCGGCTGGCTGCCGCAGTTGCTGCGGCAGTCGGGCAACACCAAACTGGCCTCCGGCCCGGCCTCGTTCATGGCCGCCGCCCAGGTGAAGACGCTCGACAAGCCGACCGCGCTCGACCGCGCCAACGGCGACGTGCATCCCGACGGCAACCCGCACGTGCAGATGGATCCGCGTCGCGTGCTGATCATCGCCCGCCGCCTCGATGCGCGCCTGGCCGAGCTCGATCCCGCCAATGCCGATACCTACAAGGCCCGAGGTGCCGACTTCGAAACGCGCTGGCTGGCGGCGATGGGCCGCTGGAAGACCGAGGCCGCACCGTTGCGCGGGCGCAAGGTGGTGGTCCACCACATCAGCTGGGTGTACCTCTGGGACTGGCTGGGGATCCAGCAGGTCGGCGCGCTCGAGCCCAAGCCCGGCGTGCCGCCCACCAGCGGCCACCTGGCCAGCCTGATCGGCGTCACCAAGTCCAGCAACACGCTGGCGATCGTGCACGCGGCCTACCAGGACCCCAAACCGTCCGAATGGTTGTCCGAGCGCACGGGCGTGCCGGCGGTGACGCTGCCGTTTACCGTCGGGGGCGACGCGCAGTCGAAGGACCTGTTCGGTTTCTTCGACTCGACCGTGTCCAGGCTGTTGGCGGCCGACAAGGAGGCCGGCAAGTGACATTCAACCTGGAAGGCCTCGACATCGGCATCCTCGGTCCGGCCTGCGTGGCCGGGCTGGTGGTGCTGTCCACCCACGTGCCGCTGGGCAAGCAGGTGCTCTCGCGCGGCATCATCTTCATCGACCTGGCGATCGCGCAGATCGCCGGGCTCGGCGTGATCCTGGCCGGCGCGCTGGGCTTCGGCGAACACGGCCTCGCGGTGCAGCTGGCGGCCGCCACCGCGGCGCTGGCCGGGGCAGGGCTGCTGTCCTGGACCGACCGTCGCTGGCCGGAATACCAGGAGCCATTGATTGGCACCCTGTTCGTGCTTGCCGCGACCGGCGGCCTGCTGCTGCTGGCCAACAACCCGCAGGGTGGCGAGCACCTCAAGGACCTGCTGGTCGGACAGATCCTGTGGGTGAGCTATGCGCAACTGATCCCGGCGGCGGTGCTGTCGGTGCTGTTGCTGGGCTTGCTGTGGCTACGCCGCGGCCAGCTTGCCGGCGCACTGTTCTATGGCCTGTTTGCCTTGGCCATTACCGCCTCGGTGCAGTTGGTCGGGGTCTACCTGGTCTTCGCCAGCCTGATCGTGCCCGCGTTGGCGACGGCGGGGATGCAGGGCCGCGGGCGGCTGGTGGCGGCCTATGCCATCGGTGTCCTGGGCTTTGTCGCCGGCCTGATGCTCTCGGCCGTGCTCGACCTGCCCAGCGGCGCGATGATCGTATGGACGCTGGCCGGCGTGGCGTTGCTGGCGCAGGCGGTCCCGGCGGTGCGGCGCTCCCATGCGGCACACGAGATGCCCCGCGCGATGATCGACGCAGGTGCCTGATGGGTGTGTGCGTTCGATCACCGCGTGCACCTGGCGTGCTAGTCGATCGGCATGGTCCTTCGGCGAGGTCCTTCGGCGCAGCTTTTCGACGCGATCCGTTCACGTCCATCCCAACGCCAACGTTATAATGTAACGACATGAAAGACACAGTCCGCCCGCGCGAGGCCTCCAAAGCCACGCAGGCACCGCGCAAACGGGTGCCAGCGCCGCTGCTCGATCGCCTCGGTGCGACCGGCTCGCTGGTGTGTGCGATCCACTGTGCCTTGCTGCCGCTGCTGATCGCGCTGCTGCCTTCGCTGGGCATCGCGGCCTGGCTGGGGGAGGGTTTCGAGCGGGGCTTCGTGATCTTCGCCAGCCTGCTGGGCCTGTCGACGCTGGCCTGGAGTTTTCGTCGCCATCGCGCCGTCCGCGCCCTGGGGATCCTGGTCCCGGGGCTGGCCGCCCTTTGGGTGGGCGTGCTCTATGCGCCGCTGCATCACTCGCTGGTCCCGCATGCCATCGTCATGACCTTCGGCGGCACCCTGGTGGGCCTGGCGCACCTGGCCAACCTGCGCCTCAACCACGGCCACGTCCACGACGCGACCTGCGCGCACTGAGCCAGGACGGCGGCTGCCGCATTCATGCGAGCGTTGACGGCTTGCAGCCAGTGCCCGGTCGCCATCGCTTTCCCGGGGTATCCGGGCGCCACTGACGACGCGTGTGCGAAGACGGCGATGGCCGGGACGCCCTCGGGATCACTCCCCCGGCCACCGGATCAAAGCCCTGCCGGCCCTCCCGGTCGGCATGGGCCGCATGGTAGAATCCGGCCCTCGCGCGTGGTCTGCACGCGCTTACCAAGCTGAAATAAAGCACTCAGGAGCACGACATGGGCAAGGGCGACCGCAAGACCGCCAAGGGCAAGCGCTACAACTCCAGCTACGGCAATTCGCGTTCGCACGCCACCTCCACGCCGGCTGGCGCGACCAAGGGTCCCGTGGTGAAGAAGGCGGCAACCAAGACGGCCACCAAGACCCCGGCAAAAAAGGTCGCCAAGAAGACTGTCGCCAAGAAGACCGTGGCCAAGAAGGACGCGGACAAGGCGTAAGTCATCCAGAAGCAGCAGCCGCACTTGGCGGTCGCGCTTTGTCGAAGGCCCCGCATCGCGGGGCCTTTTGTTTTCCGCCAATGGGCAATTGGCAACTGGCAAGACTTCTGCGTCAGGCGTCAGGCCTCAGGCGTCAGTGCCAATCGCCTTGGGCACTCCCGCGCAGGCGCCTGGCCGCTGGAGTCGATCCAGTGATGCCAAGCCAGTGATGCCAAGCCTGCGGTTCGACAGGCTTTGCCCTGGCAGCAGGCCCGCCAAGGCAGGCTGGCTGGCGCAGCGAATCAGGACTTCCCGGCCCCGGCCTCGACCGCCGCCCACACCCGCAACAGGTTGCCGCCCAGCAGCTTGCGCAGGTCGTCGTCCTGGTACCCGCGTGCCTGCAGCGCAGCGACCAGGTTTGGATAGTCGGCCGTGGTCAGCAGCCCCTCGGGCAATTCGTCGTCGACGCCATCGAAATCCGAGCCGATGCCGACATGGTCGATGCCGATCAACTTGATCGCGTAATCGACCTGGTCGAGCACCGCCTCGATCCTGGTCGCCGGCGCCGGATGCGCCTGCGACCATGCCTTTTCGAAGGCATCGCGATCCTGCAGCGGCTTGCCCGCGGCTTCCAGCTCGGCATTGCGCTTGTTGAAGTCATTGATCGCGCGGAAGTGCGCCTGCGTGTCCGCCGCGGACTTGGGGTCGACAAACGGGATGCCAAAGGCGATCTGCACGACGCCGCCCTTGTCCGCGATCGCCTTGGCCAGCGTGTCGCTGATGTTGCGTTCGAAATCCGGCGTGAAATGGCGAAAGGCCGAGTGGCTCGCGATCACCGGTACCTTGCTGCGTGCAATCGCCTCGGTTGCCGACTCGTCGGACAAGTGCGAGACATCGACCATGATCCCCAGGCGATTCATCTCGTCGACCACCTTGCGGCCAAACGGACTGAGCCCATGCCACTTGCGTTCCAGGGCGTACGAGGAATCGGCGATCGCGTTGGCTGCGCTGTGGGCCAGGGTGATGTAACGCACGCCACGGTCGAAGAAGAACTGCACGTTGGACAGGTCCTCGCCGAGCGGCGCACCGTTTTCCATGCCCAGCGGCAACAGCACGTGGCCTCCCTTGCGCAGGCGGGCGACATCGCCGGGCGAACGCAGCAGCGCGAACTTGTCGGGATGGCGCTGGACCAGCGCCTCCACCGAGTCGATCATCTCGTTGGCGACCTGCCACGCGGTGTCGTCCTCGTCCTGGCCGGCAGAGGTATAGATCGACATGAACGCGACATCCAGCCCGCCGGCATGCGCCTTGGGATAGTCAAACTGGCGGCCCTGCGCGAGGTTGCCCAGATCCTTCCAGCCGCCATTCATCAGCATCTCGGGCGCGTCGATATGGGTGTCGACGATGACTGCGTCGTGAGCGAGCGCGGTGGCCGCGGCCGGAGGGTCCGCCGCAAGGGCGGGCAGGGCAGCCAGGGACAGACAGGCAAGCAAGATCGGTAAACGCATACGTTCCCCCGAGGGTCGTGTCACAGGAAACACAGTGTGCCCCAATCCAGAAGCGGCTTCAGCCGCGAGCTCTTCAACGATGGCTGTCGACTTCTACGCCCGTAGGAGCGACGTCAGTCGCGATCCCACCGCCCCGGATCGCCGCACACCCGTCGCGCCCGTTCGCCCGGCCCAGCCCCCGCAGGAGCGGCTTCAGCCGCGAGCTCTTCAATAATGGCTGTCGACTGTTGGCACCCGTAGGAGCGACGTCAGTCGCGATCCCACCGCCCGGATCGCCACACACCCGTCGCGCCCGTTCGCCCGGCCCAGCCCCTGCAGGAGCGGCTTCAGCCGCGAGCTCTTCAACGATTGCTGTCCACGCCCGTAGGAGCGACGTCAGTCGCGATCCCACCGCCCCGGATCGCCGCAAGCCCGTCGCGCCTACGGTGTCGCGTGGTCGATCCGTGCTCCGCCCACGTGCACGGCGTCGGCCAGCATCCCGCCAAGCCAGTAGCACAGCTCCGCCGGCTGCCCGACACGCCAGTGCACGAAGTCCGCGCGCATCCCCACCTGCAGCATGCCGCGATCCTGCAGCCCCAATGCACGCGCGCCATGGACGGTCGCACCGCGCAGTGCTTCCTCGGGCGTCAGCTTGAAGTGGGTGCAGGCCAGCTGCATCGCCTGGCGCAACGACAACAACGGCGATGTCCCCGGATTGCAGTCCGTCGCCACCGCCATCGGCACGCCGTGCTCGCGCAGCAGGTCCAGCGGCGGCAGCCGGGTTTCGCGCAGCACGTGGAAAGCGCCGGGCAACAACACCGCCACCGTGCCCGCGCTTGCCATCGCCCGCACGCCTTCGATCGAAGTGTGTTCGATATGGTCGGCAGACAAACCGCCGAACTCCGCGACCAGTGCCGCGCCGCCAAGATCGCTCAGCTGGTCCGCATGCAATTTGACCGGCAGCCCCAGCGCGCGGGCGGCTTCAAAAACACGGCGCGTCTGCGCGGGACTGAATCCGATGCCCTCGCAGAACGCGTCGACCGCGTCGACCAGGCCTTCGCCATGCAATGCAGGCAACCATGCAACGACGGCGTCGATGTAGGCATCGGGCCGCCCCGCGAACTCCGGCGGCAACGCATGCGCGCCAAGGAATGTCGTGCGCACCGTGATGCCGAGGTCTTCGCCGATCCGGCGCGCGACCCGCAGCATCTTGCGCTCGTTGTCGAAGTCCAGCCCGTAGCCGGATTTGATCTCCAGCGTGGTGACGCCATCGCGCAGCAGCGCGCGGGCACGCGGCAGCGAGGCGTCCAGCAGGGCCTGCTCGCCAGCGGCACGCGTGGCGCGCACGGTCGAGACGATGCCGCCGCCATCGCGCGCGATCTGCTCGTAGCTGGCGCCCTGCAGGCGCTGCTCGAACTCGCCCGCGCGATCGCCACCAAAAACGACATGCGTATGGCAATCGACCAAACCTGGCGTGACCAGGCCGCCGTCGAAGACGTGGACCATCGCGGCCAGGGCTTCGGGCGATCCATCGAGCCCGTCCTGGGGGCCGAGGTATTCGATGATGCCGTCGCGCCATGCCATGGCGCCCTTGGGCACGATGCCGTAACCGTCCTGCGCGTCCATCGTCGCCAGCGCAGCGCCGATGGCGATGCCGTCGTAGCGATGTGCCTTCACGATGCCGGGCCTGGCCGGGTGTCGTCGAGGTCGCGGTTGGGCCTGTGTTGGACGGTCGCCCGTGATGCCATCGTCAACGTCGCCAGCCTGCACCGCCCCGTCGCCTGCGAATGGCGCCTTGGCATCCGCATCCGCATTTGCATCTGCATCGGCATCCACGGCTGGAGCTGCAGCGGCAGGCGGTACCGATGCCGATGCCAGCGACTCCTCGGGCGGGGGCATCAAGCGCAAGGCCAACGCCTTGTACACCGGCATGCTGCATACCAATGACGACGCGCCGCGCGCGATCAATACCGTGGCCAGGATCGGCAGCAACATCCCGTTGTTGTCGGTCATCTCCATCGAGATCACCGCGGACGTCAACGGCGCCTGGGTGACGCCGGTCAGGTAGGCGCACATCCCCAGCAGTACGATCGCCGAGGGATCCACGTTGGGCAGCAGCGCGGCGATGTTGTGGCCCAGGCCGGCGCCAACCGCCAGCGCAGGCGAGAACAATCCACCGGGGATCCCGGCCAGGTACGACACCAGGTTGGCTGCCAGCTTGATCAGTCCAAACTCGTGGCCGACCGTCGCGTGCCCCTGGATCAGGCCGCGCGCCTGCTCGTAGCCCGTGCCGAACGCACCGGCGCCGAACACGATCCCCAGCAGCGCCAGGACCAGGCCGAATCCGGCCGCCATCGCCACTGGATGCTGCTGGCGCAAGCGCCCCAGCCAACGCGGGCGCCCCTCCATCACCGTCAGGATGGTGCGGCTGAAGCCGCCGCCTGCCAGGCCGCACACGACGCCACACAACACCACCGCCAACCAGCCCTGTCCCAGCGGCAACGCCGTGGTGACCCGGCCGAAATAGGTATAGCTGCCGACCAGCCCCAGCGACACCACGCCACCGACGATCACCGCCGTCAGCAAGGTGCCGGAGAAGCGGTGCTCGTAGGCGCCGCTGAGCTCTTCGATCGCAAATACCACGCCGGCCAGCGGCGTATTGAACGCCGCCGCGATGCCGGCGGCGCCACCGGCCAGCAAAAAGCGCGAGGTCTGGTGCGGATCGCTGAAGCCGAAACGGCGTCCGATCGCCTGCATGATCCCGGCGCCGACGTGCACCGTCGGGCCTTCACGACCGATCGATGCGCCACCCAGCAGGCCGAGCACGGTCAGCGACAGCTTGGCCGCCGCCACCTTGATCGACAGGTGCTTGTCGCGCCAGGACTGGGGCGCCTGCAGTGCCGTGATCACCTGCGGGATGCCGCTGCCGCGCGTGGCTTGCAGCCCGCGCGAGGTCGTCCACGACAGCGCCGCGAACACCGCCGGGGTCAACAGCAACGACCAGTACATCGAATGGGCAATGACGCGACTGAACACGGCAAATGCCGCATCGCTGGCCTTGGCGAACACCAGCGCCACCAGCGCCACCGCGATACCGCCGCCCCACAGGGCCAGGCGTCGTTTCCAGCTTTCGCCCGAAAGCAGCAGCTGCAATCCCCCCTCCTGCTCGGTCGCCACATGCTGGTTCGCTGCATGCTGGTCGTGGGGAGGTTGCTTGCGCGCTGCCATCCCACCATTATCGCATGCGGCCGTCGTCGGGCTCGGGCAGAATGCAGCCATGCCCACGCCTGACGCACCCACCGCCACCACCATCGACGCCGCCATGTCGTGGACGCCCGGCGGCTGGCAGGCAGATGCCGGCTTCCAGGTCGATGCCGCAGGCCGCGTCGGCGAGCGCGTTGCGGCCGAGCCCACCGCAAGCAGCAGCTGGATCGTCCCGGGCATCCCCAACCTGCATTCGCATGCCTTCCAGCGCGCGATGGCCGGGATGGCCGAGCGCCAGACGCAACAGCAGGACTCGTTCTGGACCTGGCGCGAAACCATGTACCGGATCGCCGCGCGCTTCGATCCGGAGACGCTGCACGCCGTCGCTGCCCAGCTCTACGCCGAAATGCTCGAAGCCGGCTACACCACCGTCTGCGAGTTCCATTACCTGCACCACGCGCCCGACGGCACGCCCTACGACGAGCCGGCTGCGATGTCGCGTGCCCTCATCGCTGCCGCACGCGATACCGGCATCCGCCTGACCCTGTTGCCGGTGCTGTACATGAGCGGCGGCTTCGATGGACGCGAACTGTCCGAACGCCAGCGCCGCTTCGGCCACGGCATCGACGCCTACCTCGGCTTTGCTCGACACGCTGCGCGCCGACCAGGACGACAGCCTGCGCATCGGTTGCGCCCTGCACAGCCTGCGCGCCGTCCCGGCCGAAGCGATGCACGAAGTGCTCTCGGTGCTGCCCGCCGGATCGCCGCGCCACATCCACATCGCCGAGCAGGTGGGCGAGGTACAGGACTGCCTGGCATTGCGCGATGCGCGCCCGGTGGAATGGTTGCTGGCCAACGCCGACGTCGATCCGCACTGGACCCTCGTGCACGCGACCCACCTGGACGACGCCGAAGTCCGGGGCGTCGCCGACAGTGGCGCCACCGTCGCGATCTGCCCCACCACCGAGGCCAACCTTGGCGACGGCCTGTTTCCGCTCAAGGCATACCTCGACGCCGGCGGCGCCTTTGGCATCGGCTCGGACTCGCAAAGCTCGGTGTCGCCCATCGAGGAGCTGCGCTGGCTCGAGTACGGCCAGCGGTTGGCCAGCCACCACCGCAACATCGCCGTGCAGGCGGACTCCTCCAGCGTCGGCGAAACCCTGTTGCGCCGCACGCTGGCCAGCGGCGCCAATGCCACCGGCCAGCCCGTGGGCCGGTTGGCCCAGGGCGACTTCGCCGACTGGCTGGTGCTTGATACCGACGCCGCGCAACTGGCCGGCATGACCCCCGGCGATGCCATCGATCGCTGGATCTTCAGCGGCAACCGCAACCTGGTGCGCGACGTGCACGTGGGTGGAAAGCAGGTCGTCGCCGAAGGACGCCATCGCGCCCGCGAAGCAATCGCCGCGCAATACCGCAAGGCGATCAAGACCCTCCTGAGCGATTGACCGCTTTTCGTAGGAGCGGCTTCAGCCGCGAGCTCTTGATCTGTCCTTTGCCGTTGTAGGCGTGGTGACGGCCTGCCGTCACCACGCCTACAACAGCCAGGCCAAAGCAAGAGCTCGCGGCTGGAAGCCGCTCCTACGAAGGCAGCCCTACGAAGAGCAGCCCCTACGAAGAGCAGCCCCCTGTCCATGACTACGCAAACAGGTCATCCCGCGGCAACGACCCCTCCAGCTGCAACAGGTACCGCTTCACCGGCAACCCGCCCCCAAACCCCGTCAGGCTGCCATCGGCCCCGATCACGCGATGGCAGGGCAGCACGATGGGCAGCGGATTGCGGCCATTGGCCGCGCCCACGGCACGCGTCGCGCTGGGACGGTCGACGTGCGCGGCAAGCTGCGCATAACTGATCGTGCGGCCGTACGGGATCCGCTCAAGTGCCCACCACACCGTGCGCTGGAACTCGGTCCCGGCAGGCGCCAGCGGCAGGTCGAACGTCTGGCGCGTACCCGCGAAGTATTCGTCGAGCTGTCCGCGCGCCATGGCCAGGATGGGGTTGTCGCCTTCCTGCCAGGCATCGGTTTTCGACATGGGGTGTCGCGGCGAATGGAACTCGATCAGCCGCAACCCCTCGCCATCGGCCGCCAGCAGCAGCGCCCCGACCGGGCTGTCGATCCGCGTATAGACCATGACCCCATCCAAACCAGGCATCCCACCACTTTATCTTGTAGCAGCGGCTTCAGCCGCGAGCTCTCGATCCGTTCTTTGCCGTTGTAGGAGTGGTGACGGCATGCCGTCACCGGTAAGTCGCGATCAAGATGTCGGGGATGGCATTCCGGGATAACCGATCGCGACGTACCGGGGCATGCCGTCACCACTCCTACGAGGCCGGAAGCCCAAACAGGATCAATAGCTCGCGGCTGAAGCCACTCCTACAACGGCGCCGTCGACTCCAATACCGGCTGCCAGACGTTTGCATCCCCGTCATTCGCCCTGGGCGCCACGCCCAACAACCGCGCCAGCAACGGATACACATCGACATTGTCGAACGGCGGCAACGTCGCGCCATCCACGAAGTCCGGTCCGTCGGCGATGAACACCGCGTGCATCGCCATCGATTCCGGTGCGTATCCATGCGCACCGCGGGTCTTGTCCTTCCATTGGTCGTCGGGTTCCGCCTGCAGCACGTAGCCGACATCGGGCTGGCACACGATGGGCGGGATCCGCGGGTTGCCGCCGTAATGCCAGCGCGGCGGCATCGCTCCCTTGCGCCAGCATTGGTAATGCGGATGCCTGCCGACGAAAGCGTCCGCCACGGCAGCTTCCTGCCCGCTGGCCGCTGCAAACTCGACGACCTCACCCTGGGTCACGACATCGATCGACGACATCGGCAGGCTGCGCGGCGTGCAGCACATCGCGCAGGTACAACCGGTGCCCGACCGCCACCTCGGCCATGCCATGGTCGGAGACGACGACCAGGTCGACCTTGTCGCGAATGCCCCGCGCATCCAGTCCGTCCAGCAATCGCGCCAGCGCAGCGTCGACGATGCCCCGTGCCTGCGCATATCCGCGTGACCGGGGGCCGTCCCGGTGTCCCGCACTGTCGACCTGGTCGAAGTACAACGTGACCAGCTGCGGTCGCGTGGCCGCCGGCCGATCCAGCCAGGCCAGGACCTGGTCCACGCGTTGCGCGGGCGTCACCTTGGCATCGAAGCGTCGCCAATCGTCCGGGTGCTGGCCGGCGATGGGCGCTTCCGAGCCCGGCCAGAACATCGTCGCCGCGTGACCACCGTGTTTTTGCAACGTGACCCAGATCGGCTCGCCGCCCCACCAGCGCGGGTCCTCCACCGCCGTGCGGTTTTTCAATGCAAACCTGCCCAGCACCGGGTCGCGCATGGTGTTGTGCACGATGCCGTGGTGGTCGGGCCGTAGCCCGGTCACCAGCGTGTAGTGGTTGGGGAAGGTCAGCGACGGGTACGACGGATTCATCCACCGCGCACGCACGCCGTGGCGGGCCAGGGCATCCAGCGTCGGCATCGTATCGGCGGTGACCGCGTCGGCGCGCAGCCCGTCGATGGAGACCAGCACGACCACCGGCCGCGGCGTGGATGTCGACGAAGGCCGGGGTGGTGGTTGCGTCGCGCAGGCGCTGACGGCCAGGCACAGCAGCAGGGCGAGTCTGGACAGAAGATGCATCCGCCCATGATAAGCCGGCCCGGCGACGCCCTGGTTGCAAGCCGGTTGCAAGCCGGTTGCACGCCAGTTGCGGGACAGCGCGCGGGCGCCCAATATCGGCGCCGACCCGATTCATCGATGGGAGGGCGTCATGTATCGCATCCTGCTGGCCGCCGGCCTTGCATTGGCATCGTTGGCTTCCGTGCAGGCGCAGGCGGGAGCGGATCGAGCCCCTGCCGCGGACCGTGCCCCTGCCTGCCGCGTCTGGGCGCGCGAAACCAGCTTCGCGCAATCCGTGCAGGACCACGACGCCGCCGCCTTCCTCGCGCACCTGCACCCGGACGCGGTCTTCATCGGTGGCGACGGCCAGCCCACCCATGGCGCAAGCGCGATCGCCGCTGACTGGGCCGGCATCATCGACGGCAAGGGCATCGTGCTGCACTGGTATCCCGACGCGGTCGATGTCGCTGCCGACGGCACCCTGGCCTTGTCGCGAGGACCGTACTGGATCGAAGACCCCGCGGCGACGCCGGAAAAGCGTTATCGCCGCGGCCGTTTCATCTCCACCTGGCGCCGTGGCGACGACGGACAGTGGCAGGTCGTGTTCGACGGTGGCGCGGGCGATACGCCAACGGCCGCCACAGCGGAGCAGATCGCAGCGCTCGAGGCGGCGCGGCCGGCCTGTCCTGCATCTCCGGGGTCCGCCGCGAATTGAAAAAAAGCCCGCTGATTGCGGGCTTTTCCTTCAACCGGTCGACATGCGGCCACCCGGAATGATCGGATCGGGCCGCAGGCGTCGTCCGATCCGGCTGCAACCGCTCACACGTGCTGGTGCATGGCGCGCGTCGGCGCGCCGGCAGGGCACGCGGGGCGAAGTCAATCGCGGCGAGGCTTCCTGAACTTGTACGCAAACTGGTCCGTATGCCCACGGACTGTCTTGTCGAACACCTTCAATGCGTGGTCGTCCTTCGGGTTGCGCAGCACGTCGCTCTGGCCGACATACTCGAAGCCCGCCGCCATCACCTGCTTCTTGACGATCGCCGGATCGATGCGATGCAGCGTATCGGTATCGCGCAGGCCCGAACCGCTCGCGGCCACGTGGTCGACGATGACGTAAGTGCCACCCGGCTTGAGCGCGGCGAACACCGCCTTGTTCAACAGCGCCGGATCGGTCGGCCCCATGAACTTGTCCGGATAGTCGTGGTAGTTCTGCGAAGTGAACACCACGTCCACCGGCTGCGGAGTGGCCAGCTTTGCCGCCGGCTGCACCAGCACGCTGATGTTGCCGAAGTCCTTGCCCTTGGCCAGCGCCCGCATCTTGTCCGAGTCCGGATGCGACTCGTCGTCGTACGGCTTGGGCCACACCGCATACACGTGTCCCTTGGCGCCAACCACCTTGCTGAACACCTTGGTGAAGTAACCACCACCGGGGATCAGTTCCAGCACCTTGTCGCCGGGTTTGGCTTCCGAAAACGCCACCAGCTCGCCGACATGGCGACGCGCGTCGATCTTCGCGTCATCCCCGCGCGCCGGGTCGGCCACGGCCTTGGCGACGGCAGCGGGCAGGGTGGCGTGCTGTTGCGCCGACACCGTGGCGACTGCCATCAGGCCAGCCAGGGTAGGAAGGATCCACTTCATGTCCACACTCCTGATGCTGCGACGGAATGGCAGCCCGGAGCCGGAACCTACCAGCCCCCGCCCCGGCCCACCACTGCCGAAGGTTGGCCCGCGCCGGGCCCTTCGTAGGAGCGGCTTCAGCCGCGAGCTCTAGCTCCTGGCTTTGGCTTTGGCTTTGGCTTTGGCCTTGGCTCTGGCTTTGGCGGTGGATGTTGTAGGAGCGACGTAAGTCGCGATGCTCTTCCCCGCATCCCGCATCGCGACCCACGCCGCTCGTACCTGCAGCCCCGTTACCCAAAAAGCTCGCGACTCACGTCGCTCCTACAACAGCCGCAGCCCCAATTCCGGCCATCCCGACCCCCGATGCCATAATCCGGGGATCACGCACCACAGGTCTCCCCGATGTCGAACAACGCCCCGTCCAACCGCAATGACCCGTCCCGCACCATCCGCGCCCCGCGCGGCAGCGAGCTCACCTGCAAATCCTGGCTCACCGAAGCCCCGTACCGGATGATCCAGAACAACCTCGACGCCGAGGTCGCCGAAAACCCGGCCGCCCTGGTCGTCTACGGCGGCATCGGTCGCGCCGCGCGCGACTGGGACTGCTATGACGCCATCCTCGAGTCGCTCAAGACCCTGGACGACGACGAAACCCTGCTGGTGCAATCGGGCAAACCCGTCGGCATCTTCAAGACCCACGCCGACGCCCCGCGCGTGCTGATCGCCAACTCCAACCTCGTCCCGGCCTGGGCCAACTGGGAGCACTTCCACGAGCTCGATCGCAAGGGCCTGATGATGTACGGCCAGATGACCGCCGGCAGCTGGATCTACATCGGCAGCCAGGGCATCGTCCAGGGCACCTACGAGACCTTCGTCGAGATGGGCCGCCAGCATTACGACGGCGACCTCAAGGGCAAATGGATCCTCACCGCCGGCCTGGGCGGCATGGGCGGCGCGCAGCCGCTGGCCGCCAGCCTCGCAGGTGCGTGCAGCCTCACCATCGAGTGCCAGCAATCGCGCATCGACATGCGCCTGAAGACCCGCTACGTCGACGAGCAAGCCACCGACCTCGACGACGCGCTGGCCCGCATCAAGAAGTACACCGAAGCCGGCGCAGCCAAATCCATCGCACTGCTCGGCAACGCCGCCGAAATCCTGCCCGAGCTGGTCAAGCGCGGCGTCCGCCCCGATGCCGTCACCGACCAGACCAGCGCCCACGACCCCGTGCACGGCTACCTGCCGATCGGCTGGACGGTCGAGCAGTGGCTGGCCGAGCAGGAAGCCAACCCCGACCGCGTCCGCGACGAAGCCAAGCAATCCATGCGCGTCCACGTCGAAGCCATGCTCGCGTTCGAAAAGCAGGGCATCCCCACCTTCGACTACGGCAACAACATCCGCCAGATGGCATTCGACGAAGGCTGCAAGAACGCCTTCGACTTCCCCGGCTTCGTCCCCGCCTACGTGCGCCCGCTGTTCTGCAAGGGCATCGGCCCGTTCCGCTGGGTCGCGCTATCCGGCGACCCCGAGGACATCTACAAGACCGACGCCAAGGTCAAGGAACTCATCCCCGACGACAAGCACCTGCACAACTGGCTGGACATGGCGCGCGAGCGCATCGACTTCCAGGGCCTGCCCGCGCGCATCTGCTGGGTCGGCCTGGGCCAGCGCGACAAGCTCGGCCTGGCCTTCAACGAGATGGTCCGCAACGGCGAGCTCAAGGCGCCGGTGGTCATCGGCCGCGACCACCTCGACAGCGGCAGTGTCGCCTCGCCCAACCGCGAAACCGAATCGATGATGGACGGCAGCGACGCCGTCAGCGACTGGCCGCTACTCAACGCCATGCTCAACGTCGCCGGCGGCGCCACCTGGGTGTCAGCCTGCACCACGGCGGCGGGGTGGGGATGGGCTATTCGCAGCACAGCGGGCTGGTGATCGTGTGCGATGGCAGCGAAGAAGCCGACAAGCGGATTGCGCGAGTCTTGTGGAATGACCCCGGGACTGGGGTGATGCGGCATGCGGATGCGGGGTATGAGATTGCGAAGGCGTGTGCGCGGGAGCAGGGGTTGAAGTTGCCGATGTAGCCCAGCTTCCATCGTGCCTATTCAGGTGAAGAGGCTCCCCGGGACTTGACAAAAGGCGGTGTTCAGGTTGACTCTGTCCTCATTCCTAGGACAAAGGACGGGGCGCTGGGGCAAAAAATGAAAAGTCAAGACATCCTTCTCCTGCTGAAATTAGTGAGCTTGGAATTCAGCGAGTCTCAGGACGAGCGAAACTTTTTGGGGGGTACATTCATCCCTCGCGAGTGGCGCGGTTGGCTGGTTCAAGACAAATTTCAGGATGAAGTCCCACTCGAAGTACTACGTGCGGATGACCGATATTCCGTGCGGGGTCTAGAGCATGCAACTGGCATCAGCAAATCCCAGATAAGTGCTGCGCTGCGAAGGTGCTATGGGGTGAGCCTCGCGCGCCCGGATAGAAAAACAGGACGGCCGCGAGTCAACACTAAATCACTCTGGGAATTCATTAGCTATGGCATCAGGTATGTCTTCCCCGCCCGCCTAGGGGCGTTAGTGAAGGGTATTCCAACAGCTGCTTTCGCTCCAGTTCTAGCTGGACAAATAATTAGTGGAAGCGACAACGCGATGGTGTGGCCAGATATGGCAGGCAATGCATATGGGCAAAAACTAGAGCCGATCTATAAAAGTGTTCCGCACGCGGTACGAAACGACCCATTCTTGTATGCCCTACTAGCATTACTGGACTCGATTCGCATTGGCCAAGAACGCGAGGCCGATTTTTCTAAAAACCTATTAAAAAAATACTTGGGTAGGTCCTTAGATGGATAAGATTCGTTCAGTGATTTTGTCGCCACACGAGAAAATGGTCACCCGAGTTGCTCAGGCGCTCGGCCAAGAAATGGCCTCGCAGGTGGCATTCGTGGGTGGATGCGCGACAGCACTTCTGGTCACAGATGAATACATACGATCGCAAGTACGTTTTACTGATGACGTGGATCTGATCGTCCAGGTGATCGGTTATGGGCAGTGGCATCAACTTGAAATAGAGCTAGAAAAAAGAGGATTTAGGTCTTCTGGAGAAGACGAAGTTATCTGTAGGAAGCGCTTAAGAGATGCGGAAAATGGGGAGTTGATTGTTGACTTCATGCCTGACGACGAGAAGATATTGGGATTTTCAAATCGGTGGTACACGGAGGCGCTTGCTTCGGCTGAAGAACTCACCCTCTCAAATGGCGTTTCTGTGCGTGTCGTAAGTGGCCCTTATTTTCTAGCGACAAAACTCGAAGCCTATAAGGGCAGGGGCAAGGGAGATCCTATGGGCAGTAGAGATGTGGAAGATATTCTTAACCTTGTCGAAGGGCGAGATGCTTTGATGCGCGAAGTTAGAGAGTCGAGCGAAGAGCTACGAGCAGGCATCTCTGCTGAGATTACAGCGCTGATGGATACGCGTGATTTCGATTACGCAGTCGCTTCCACATGTCGTGGAGAAAAGGGGCGTGAGACGCGGCTCTTTGAGAAGCTTGAGATCCTAGCCAGGATTTAAGAGAAGAAAACACCCAGCAAAACTCGGGTCGGAGTCGACTTTTTTTCAAAGAACCGGGTCGGCTTGACTACCCCTGATTTCTCGGACACCACAAAGCGAGGACAATCCTCGCACGGAGGTGTTCGATGGAAAAGCGTCGACGATTCACGGCAGAATTCAAGCGTGAGGCGGTGCGGTTGTTGCAGCGAGGCGACCGGCCTGCCGCGGTGGTGGCCCGTGAGCTCGGGATTCCGCGCAACCGGTTGTACAAATGGGTGCAAGACGCCGACACGAAGGGTGATCAAGCGTTCAAGGGCAGCGGTCGTCCCAAGGCCAGCCAGGATGAGCTCGCCTTGCTCAAGCGCGAGTGCGCGCGCCTCAAGGAAGAGAACGAGATTTTAAAAAAAGCAGCGGCGTACTTCGCTCGGGAACTGCCGTGAAGTACGCCTGGATCCGCGACCAGGACGATTATGCGGTTTGCACGATGTGCAAGGTGTTGGGCGTATCGAGCAGCGGTTATTACGCTTGGCGCAATCGCAAGCTTGGCCCACGGGCACGGGACAATGCGCGGCTGTTGCAACGGATCAGGCAGGTGCATGTCCAGACGCGGGAAGCCTACGGCTCGGAGCGGCTGTGGCACGCGCTGCGGCAGCAAGGCGAGACCTGCGGCCGCCATCGTGTCAGGCGGCTGCGGCAAGCCCACGCGATCCTGAGCAAACGCCGACGACGCTACGTGCGTGCCCGCGGAACCTATCAACGGGTGCCCGTGGCGCCCAACCGACTGGCTTGGCCGTTTGCCAGCCCAGCACCCGACCGCGTCTGGGTCACGGACATCACCTACGTGCCCACGCGCCAAGGCTGGCTCTACCTTGCCGCCGTACTGGATCTGCATACCCGCAGCATCGTGGGCTGGGCCATGAGTGATCGGGCCGACCAAGCCTTGGCAAGCGCCGCACTGGAGATGGCACTCCTGCGCCGCAAGCCCAGGCGCGGCACGATCCACCATAGCGACCAAGGCGTGCAATACACCTCGCGCGCCTACCAGCAGCAGCTATGCGAAGCCGGCTTGGTCCCCAGCATGAGTCGCAAGGGCATGCCCTACGACAATGCGGTCATGGAGAGCTTCTTCAGCTCACTCAAGCAAGAGCTTACACACCATGAGCGCTTCGACGATCGCGAGCAGGCACGAGCGAGGATCTTTGATTACATCGAGGTGTTCTACAACCGACAGCGCCTGCACAGCGGCCTGGCTTACCGCTCACCAGCAGACTTTGAGAAGATGGCGACTTTGCCTAATTAAACTGTCCGAGGAATCGGGGGTGGCTCAGCTTCTGAGTATTCCGCAGCGCGTTCCGACCCGGGCAAAGCGGACGCTACAAACGGCGGGCGGCAACTGCCTTAACCCCGCGGCACCGCTTGTCGAATCCTCGCCCTACAAGGGGGACGGGATGCCGCCAGCAAAGGGGACGGAGGTAATTAAGTCCGAGGAGAAGGTGTCAGGGAAAATTTCCGCGGTTCCATCGCATCACGGCTTCGGCATCAGCCGATACAAACCACCTGGCTTGTCATCCTCCAGCATCCACAGCGCCCCGTCGGGCGCCTGCTCGATGTCTCGCACGCGGACGCCAACCTTCCAGCGGTTCGCCTCGCGGGCGCCGCCCTTGCCGTCGAAGGCGATGCGCACGATGGACTGCGTGGACAGCCCGCTGATCAGGGCGCTGCCCTTCCATTGCGGGAACAGGTCGCCGGTATAGAACAACAGGTTGCCCGGTGCGATCACCGGGTCCCAGTACAGCACCGGTTTTTCCAGGTCGGGCCGGGTGTCGGGGCTGGGGATCGGCACGCCGTTGTAGTTGGCGCCATAGGAGACGAGCGGCCAGCCGTAGTTCTTGCCGGGCTGGATCAGGTTGAGTTCGTCGCCGCCGCGCGGGCCGTGTTCGGCTTCCCACAGTTGGCCATCGGGCGCGAAGGCCAGGCCGTATGGCGTGCGGTGTCCGGTGCTCCAGGTTTCGGCCGGCGTGCGGTTCTCGCCGGGGAAGGTGTAGGTGTCGACCACCGGTGCGGTCTTGGCTTTTTCCGTATCGGCGGAGGGATCGATCAGCGGGATCGTGCGCGCGCCGGTTTTGCCGGCCCAGGGATTGCCCGGCGCGGGCTGGCCGTCCAGGGTGAGCCGCAGGATCTTGCCGACGGGCTGGTCGGGATCCTGCGCGGGCGTGAACCGCTGGCGGTCGCCCACGGTGAGGAACAGGTGCTGGCCGTCCGGATCGAAGGCGACCTGCGCGCCCGCCTGGCCGCCCTTGCCGGGCGGCATCTGGCGCCAGAGCACCTCGAATCCCTCCAGCCGCGGTTGCGTGCCGTCCAGCACCAGCCGCCCGCGTCCCAGCACCAGGCTGCCTCCACGGCCGGCCGGTGCGACGTAGGTGAGGTAGACGTTGTGGTCCTTGGTGTAGTGCGGCGAGAGGAACACGCCGAGCATGCCGTTCTGGCCCTCCGCGTAGCTGGCCGGCACGCCGCCGAGTGGGGTCTTGGCGCCCTGCGGCGTCACCAGCTGCACGCGGCCCACCTTCTCGGTGACCAGCATGCGGCCATCGGGCAGGAAGGCGATGCGCCAGGGCAGGTCGAAGCTCGCCACCCGGGTCATCGTGAAGGGCCGGCCGGGATCGGCCGCCTGGTGGCCGGCGTTGGTCTGCGCCTGGCACGCGCTGACCATGGCGGCCGAGAGGATGACGCCGATTGCGAGCTGCCTCATGGGCCTGTCTCCTGATGCTGGACGATGCAGGGCAGGGTAGGACGCAGGATGCTGCCGTGGCGTGATCGGCGCGGCTGCGCTGGCGCATGGCCAAGGGCGGTGTCAGGGGCGCTTGTCTCGGAAGTCGCGCTGGCGATGGGACTCCCCACCGCCACGGCAACGCCTTCCCGCGACTGATCCCAACCCGCGGGCCGACACGCGGATGTTCCGGCGGCGGCGTGCCATCGCTCAGCAGAAACGGGTTCAGGTTCACTCGGTTGCCGGTTCGACCGTGCCATTGTCGTCGGCCACGCCTATCCAGCCGCCGGTGCGGCCGCGCTCGCGCAACATCTGGCCCCGGCCATTTAGTTGTCAGTGCGTAGGTAAGTGAACCGGACCCAGCTAGTTGGACCCCGTTAGTTGGTTGGATCAATATCCCTGACCCACTTCCCGCTGATCGAGAAGATATGAACGCAACAGCCACAGTCCCCATGCGCATCGACTTCGTCTCCGACATCGCCTGCCCATGGTGTGCCGTCGGCCTGGCGTCGCTGGAGCAGGCGCTCGGACGCATTGGCGACGACATCCAGGCGCAGATCCACTTCCAGCCCTTCGAGCTCAACCCCGACATGGGCCCGGAAGGCGAGGACGCCGCCGACTACATGCGCAACAAGTACAACCTCACCGAAGCACAGCGCGCCGAAAACCTGGAGAACATCCGCCAGCGCGGCGCCGAGCTGGGCTTCACCTTCCACCCCGAAGGCCGCAGCCGCATCGTCAACACCTTCAACGCGCACAGGCTGCTGCACTGGGCTGGTATCGAGGGCAGGCAATCGGAGTTGAAGCATGCATTGTTGCGTGCCTACTTCACCGATCGCGAAGACGTGTCGGACAACGACACGCTGCTGCGGATCGTTGGCGATGTCGGTCTGCCGCAAGCGCAAGCCCGGGAGATTCTCGAGTCCGACCGCTATGCCGAAGATGTGCGCGCGGCGGAGCAGATGTTCCAACGCAGCGGGATCAACGCCGTACCGTCGATCATCCTCAACCAGAAGCACCTGATCTCGGGTGGTCAGCCTGTGGAGGTGTTTGAAAGAGCATTGAGAGAAGTAGCGGCGGGCCAGGGATAGGTGGTTGGTTCGCGGTGAATGGGTCGATAAGTGAACCTGACCCCCCGATTCCTCGGACAGTTTAATTAGGCAAAGTCGCCATCTTCTCAAAGTCTGCTGGTGAGCGGTAAGCCAGGCCGCTGTGCAGGCGCTGTCGGTTGTAGAACACCTCGATGTAATCAAAGATCCTCGCTCGTGCCTGCTCGCGATCGTCGAAGCGCTCATGGTGTGTAAGCTCTTGCTTGAGTGAGCTGAAGAAGCTCTCCATGACCGCATTGTCGTAGGGCATGCCCTTGCGACTCATGCTGGGGACCAAGCCGGCTTCGCATAGCTGCTGCTGGTAGGCGCGCGAGGTGTATTGCACGCCTTGGTCGCTATGGTGGATCGTGCCGCGCCTGGGCTTGCGGCGCAGGAGTGCCATCTCCAGTGCGGCGCTTGCCAAGGCTTGGTCGGCCCGATCACTCATGGCCCAGCCCACGATGCTGCGGGTATGCAGATCCAGTACGGCGGCAAGGTAGAGCCAGCCTTGGCGCGTGGGCACGTAGGTGATGTCCGTGACCCAGACGCGGTCGGGTGCTGGGCTGGCAAACGGCCAAGCCAGTCGGTTGGGCGCCACGGGCACCCGTTGATAGGTTCCGCGGGCACGCACGTAGCGTCGTCGGCGTTTGCTCAGGATCGCGTGGGCTTGCCGCAGCCGCCTGACACGATGGCGGCCGCAGGTCTCGCCTTGCTGCCGCAGCGCGTGCCACAGCCGCTCCGAGCCGTAGGCTTCCCGCGTCTGGACATGCACCTGCCTGATCCGTTGCAACAGCCGCGCATTGTCCCGTGCCCGTGGGCCAAGCTTGCGATTGCGCCAAGCGTAATAACCGCTGCTCGATACGCCCAACACCTTGCACATCGTGCAAACCGCATAATCGTCCTGGTCGCGGATCCAGGCGTACTTCACGGCAGTTCCCGAGCGAAGTACGCCGCTGCTTTTTTTAAAATCTCGTTCTCTTCCTTGAGGCGCGCGCACTCGCGCTTGAGCAAGGCGAGCTCATCCTGGCTGGCCTTGGGACGACCGCTGCCCTTGAACGCTTGATCACCCTTCGTGTCGGCGTCTTGCACCCATTTGTACAACCGGTTGCGCGGAATCCCGAGCTCACGGGCCACCACCGCGGCAGGCCGGTCGCCTCGCTGCAACAACCGCACCGCCTCACGCTTGAATTCTGCCGTGAATCGTCGACGCTTTTCCATCGAACACCTCCGTGCGAGGATTGTCCTCGCTTTGTGGTGTCCGAGAAATCAGGGGTAGTCCAACCTGACCCCGTTTGTTGGGCCCGGCTCGTGCCTGACCAGTGGATCGAGGGTACCCTTCCCACGGGGTGATGGCGGGTCGAGGCGTGATGACCTCTTGCCAACCCGTTTCTTGGGGGGAGTCATGGGACAAAAATTGTTGTGGGGCTCGCTGCTGTGCATTTGCATGGCTTTGGCCAAGCCGGCGATGGGCGCGGAAACGGACATCGGCTATGCCGATGTCGGTGCCGCGTTGCTTGATCTCCGCGCCAACCCGAAAGCGGAGGAACTGCAGCAGGACGATGGCTGGACGCTCTTCTTCGTCAGCGAGGCCGATGATCGTTATGCGATCTGGGCCTTCGCGCCGTTCCAGGACCCGGCCTATCCGGCCGCCGTCAAGCGCGTGGTCTTCATGCGGGACGGTGCGTTGATGATGGAAACCCGGACGATGTGCCAGGCCAGCCAGGTCGCGTGCGGTACGTTGCTCGCAGTCACGCTGACCCTGACCGGTGAGTTCAGGGATCGGATCGCCGAGGTGTTCATCGAAAACGCACGCAAGCGCGAGCACGACAGGAAGGCCCGGCGCAGGTACCAGCAGATCCTCAGGGATCGCGCCCAGTCTCTGTATGGACGTCCTTGAGGGCATGCCTGAAATAGAACAGCGATCCAGGAGAGGGGTCAGCGTCGACTTTCCGTCGATCGACCAGCAACGGAGTCAGGGCACATTTGCTTTACAGAACAAATTGTTCTCCGCGGCGATGTCACGGCTGGCGGTCGCTGCAAATCCCGCGGCGGCATGGCCATTTGACCTGGCGCAGGCCGCTGGCAGGGTAGGCTGGTGGTGCCGCATACCATCGCTCTTGGTGGCTCGTGCGCAGGATGCCGGACGATCGGGGCGCTTCCGGCCGGCGTGCGGCCTGGTGGGCAGCTGTCCGTGGAGGATTGAAGGGTGGATCGCATGAAGCAATCGGAAGCGCCGGTGTTCCTGTCCGACGGCGGCCAGGTGGGCGCGCTGATGCGCGCGCACGACTGGTCGACATCGCCGTTGGGACATCCGCACACCTGGCCGCAGTCGTTGCGCTCGGTGGTCGGGCTCATCCTCAACTCCAAGTTCCCGATGTTCGTGGCGTGGGGGCCGGAGCTTGGCTTCCTCTACAACGATGCCTACGCGCAGATCCTGGGCGACAAGCATCCGGGTGCCATCGGGCGCCGTTTCCACGACATCTGGCGGGAAATCTGGAGCGATATCCATCCGATCATCCTGCAGGCGCTGGACGGGCAGTCGTCGTTCCACAGCAACCTGCCGTTTGATGGTCAATCGCAAGGGCTTCCAGGAGACTGCCTGGTTCACGTTTTCCTACTCGCCCGTGCGCGACGACGACGGCACCATCGCGGGGCTGTACTGCACGGCGATGGAAACCACGGCGGACGTGCTCAACGCGCGCATCCGCGTGGAGGAAAACGCCCGCTTGCAGGAGTTGTTCGAGCAGGCCCCAAGCCTGATGGCGGTGCTGCGCGACCCGGAACACGTGTTCGAGCTGGCCAACGCGGCGTACATGGAACTGGTGGGGCACCGCGAGGTGCTGGGCCAGCCGATCCGCCAGGTGTTGCCGGACCTGGAGGGCCAGGGCTTCTACGAACTGCTCGACGAGGTCTATACCAGCGGCGAGTCGTACCGCGGCCATGCCTCGCCCGTCAAGCTGCTGCGCGGGGGGCAGGACATGGAGGAGCGCTTCGTCGACTTCCTGTTCCAGCCGATCAAGGATGCGGCGGGCGCGGTCACCGGCATTTTCGTCGAGGGCTACGATGTGACCAGTGCGGTCAACGCCAACCGGGAGTTGCAGGCGGCCAACCGGCGCAAGGACGATTTCCTGGCCATGCTGGCGCACGAGCTGCGCAATCCGCTGGCGCCCATCAGTTCCGCGGCCGACCTGCTGCGGATGGCCGGGCCTGGGCAGGCCGGGCCGGACCCGGACAGGGTGCGCAGGATCAGCGACATCCTCAGCCGCCAGGTCAAGCACATGAGCGGGCTGGTGGACGACCTGCTCGACGTGTCGCGGGTGACGCGGGGCCTGATCAAGCTGCAGCGCGAAACCCTGGACTTGAACGCCCTGGTGGCGGACGCCGTCGAACAGGTCCGCGCGCTCGTGCATGCCAAGCACCAACGACTGGCGCTGGACCTGCCGGCGCAGGCCACCATCATCCAGGGCGATCGCACGCGGCTGGTGCAGGTCCTGGCCAACCTGCTCAACAACGCCGCCAAGTACACCCCGGACCACGGCAACATCCGGGTCCGGCTGCAGGTGGACGCGCAGGACATTACCTTCAGCGTGCAGGACGACGGCAGCGGTATCGCACCGGGGCTGCTGCCGCATGTCTTCGATCTGTTCACCCAGGCCGAGCGCACGCCGGATCGCGCGCAGGGAGGCCTGGGGCTGGGATTGGCCCTGGTCAAGAGCCTGGTGGAACTGCACGAGGGGAGTGTGTCGGTGCACAGCGATGGCCCCGGCCATGGCAGCCGGTTCGTGGTGCGGCTGCCGCGCGCCGGCAAAGTGGAGGGGCCAGGCGTCCCGCAGGGCGGGTGATGTCGATGCCGATGCCGGCGCGCGGACCACGGCGTTGCGACTGCTGGTGGTGGACGACAATACCGACGCCGCCGAGGTGATGTGCCTGCTGTTGCGGGCGCTTGGGCATGACGCCCATGTCGAGCACGACGCGCACCACGCGATCGAGCGCGCGCGTCAACTTTCCCCGGACATCCTGTTCCTGGACATCGGACTGCCGGACATGGACGGGCATGCGCTGGCGCAACGGCTCCGGGCCATGCCCGAGACGGCCGACGCCATGATGGTCGCGTTGACCGGCTACGGCCAGCCCGAGGACAAGGCGCGCGCGCTGCAGGCGGGCTTCGACCACCACGTCGTCAAGCCCGTCAAGCTGGAAGAGATCGAGGCATTGCTCGGCGAACATGCGCGCTGAGGCCTGCGCCGCTGGCACGCGCTACCGTGCCGCGCGCGCGTCATGGCCTGAATTCATGACCGCGACATCACGGTCGCCCCCGTTACCCTGTCGGGCTTCCCCGCTCCCAGGACGTGACGCGATGCCCCCGGGCAACTCCCTGCGCAAACCGCCCCTGCCATGCCCGGACTGATCCTCGGCCCCATGTTGCGCTACGTGGGCGAGACCGACGCCACCGTCTGGGTGGAGATGGACGGTGCCTGCGAGGTGGAGGTACTGGGCCACACGGCGCCGACGTTCGAGGTCGAGGGCCACCACTACGCGCTGGTCTACATGACCGACCTGGCAGCGGCCACGCGCCATCCCTACACGGTGCAGGTCGATGGCCGGCAGGTGTGGCCCGAGCCGGAATCGCCGTTTCCCCCCTGCGTCATCCAGACGCTGGACAGGGACGCGACGCTGCAGGTCGCCTTTGGTTCGTGCCGCGTATCGATGCCGCATGTGCCGCCCTACACGCTGACCCATGCCCAGGACGAAGAGCACGGGTTCGAGGTCGATGCCTTGCGCGCCCTCGCGCTGCGCATGTGCGGCCAGCCGCCGGACCAGTGGCCGCATGCGCTGCTGATGATCGGCGACCAGATCTATGCCGACGAGGTGTCGCCGCCGGTGCGCGACTGGATCCGCTCGCGGCGCGACACGACGCAACCGCCGGGCGAGGAGCTGGCGGACTTCGAGGAGTACACGCGGCTGTACCGCGACGCCTGGGGCCAGCAGGAGATCCGCTGGCTGTTGTCGACCGTGCCCAGCGTGATGATCTTCGACGACCACGACGTGCACGACGACTGGAACATCTCCGCATCGTGGGTCGAGGAGATGCGGGCCAAGCCCTGGTGGCACGAGCGCATCGTCGGCGGCTTCATGTCGTACTGGATCTACCAGCACATGGGCAACCTGTCGCCGCGGGAGCTGCACGAAGACGTGCTGTTCGAACGCATACGCGGCGGCGAAGCGCCGGAGCAGTTCGCGAGCCACCTGCGCGATTTCGCACGGCGTGCGGACCGCGAGCCGGACAGCTATCGCTGGAGCTTCTACCGCGATTTTGGCGACACGCGCCTGGTGGTGGTGGATTCTCGCGCGGGCCGGATGCTGGGCGATGGTCGCCGGGACATGCTCGACGAGCAGGAGTGGCAATGGGTCGAGGCACGCATGCGCGGCAGTTTCGCGCACCTGATGCTGGGCACGTCGCTGCCGGTGCTGCTGGGACACGCCATCCACGACCTGGAAGCCTGGAACGAGGCCGTCTGCGCCGGCGCCTGGGGCGGCTGGTGGGCAAGGCAGGGCGAGCGCGTGCGGCGCGCGCTGGACCTGGAGCACTGGAGTGCGTTTGGCAGCTCGTTCCGGCGCATCGTGGAGCTCATCCGTCGGGTTGCCTCCGGCGAGCACGGCGATGCGCCCGGCACGCTCACCATCCTGTCCGGCGACGTCCACCATGTGTACCTGGCCGAAGCCCGTTTCCCCGTGGCGGCGACGGGCAACGCGCCGCGCAGCCCGGTGCATCAGGCGGTGTGTTCGCCGTTGCGCAATCCGCTGGGCGCGCGCAACCGCAGGATCATGCGCGCCGGATGGTCCGCGTGGGCGCGCGGGCTGATGCGCGCCATTGCACGCATGGCCGGCATCCGCAAACCCGACGTAGGCTGGGAGCTGTGCCACGGCGAGCCGTGGTTCGACAACCAGATCGCCACGCTGGCGTTCACCGGGCCGCGGGCATCCATCCGGTTCGAGAAAAGCCTGCCGGGCGACGCGTCGCGTCCGCGGCTGGAAACGGTATTCGAATACCGCCTGGATGCAGAAAACCGGCTGGGCGCGCACACCACGGATGCGTAGTGGGAAATGGCCGGGTGCCTGCCCGCAGGAAAACGGTCTGCCGGGCGTTGGGCGGCCCATTTTTTTGGCGGCCCGGCACCGGGCGCAACACCGCGAGGCAGCGCAGCGGACACAGGACCTGGATGGCGGGCCGGAGTGACGGCGTCGACTGGCTGCACGTGCAGCCAGCGCGTGTCCGATCCTGACGGGATCCGTCGTTGGCGCAGGAAGAAGGTGGTCCGGTCGTTGTTTTTCCGGCTGCGGCAAGGTCCCATCGTGCCGCCCCGGGGATCGACGGGGCTTGGGTCGGCGCCAGGCGCCAGGCCGGCCTGCGCGATTGCGGACCCCGTATGTCGCGGCTGTCGCATTGACCCGGAGGAACACGCATGAAGATCAATCACGCTCCTTCCTGCCTGGTGGCTGCAGTGATCGCCATGGGCGCGGCGGCGCTCGCGCTTGGCAGCGCCAACGCGGTGACCCTGGCCAACCTGGAAGGTGCGCAACTCGACGACCTCTACGGCACCTACGCGCCGCATGGGGATTGCCGACGCGAGCCGCGCATCACCGTGGACGACTCGGGCCTGGCCTTCAGGCAGGCAGGCCGGACGACGCACGCTCGCAGCATCGAGTACGCGCTGTCGTTTGCAGGCCCCGACTATGCAGGCATCAGCCGCTGGATCTTTCCGTTCCCGGTCAACGACGACGACGTCGGCCGCGTGCTGATGACGTTCAATCCGGACGAGAAGCCCGGCACCTTGATGGTGGAATCCAACCTGGGTCCGGGCCAGCGCATGACGGCGCTGCAGTCCGCGCTGGTGGAAGCGTCGCCCTATGCAAGGTGCAAGGAAACGCGCGGCAAATAGCGTGTCGAGGGCTACAACGATTTCAGCGGCTCAGATTGAAGCTGCAGATTCAAGTTGCGCAGGTCATCGGGGGCGCTGGATGGCTTCCGTCCCTGGTGCCGTCGCGTCGTGGCCCGCGCCTTGCCGCGTTTCGTCCCCCACGATCTTGCCGTCCACCAGCGAGATCGTCCGGTCGCAGGTTTCCGACAAGCGCGGATCGTGCGTGACCACCAGCACCGCGCAGCCGTGCTGCGCGTTGAAGCGTCGCAGCAGCGCGAACACGTCCGCGGCGGTCCTGGTGTCCAGGTTGCCGGTGGGTTCGTCGGCCAGCAGCAGGGCGGGGCGTGTGACCAGCGCGCGCGCGATCGCCACGCGTTGCTGCTGGCCGCCGGAGAGCTGGTCCGGCGGCGTGTCGGCAAATTGCTCCAGGCCGACTTCGGCCAGCAGTCCGCGGGCGAAATCGAGCGTGTCGCGGTCGGGCCGGCCGTGCGCGACCATCGTCGGCATCAGCACGTTTTCCAGCGCGGTGAACGCGGTGATCAGGTGGTGGAACTGGAACACGAACCCGATGCTGCGGCCGCGCAGCGCCGTGCGCGCCTCGTCGTCCATGCCACGCGTGGGCTGGCCCAGCAGGTAGAGCTCGCCACCGGTGGGCGAATCGAGCAACCCGACCAGGTTGAGCAGCGTGCTCTTGCCCGAACCCGAGGGACCGATGAGCGCGGCGAAGTCGGCCGCGTCCAGGCGCAGGTCCAGGCCATGCAGTACCTCCGTCTCGTTGGGGCGGCCGACGTTGTAGGACTTGCGCAGTCCTTGCAGTCGCAGCACCTCGCGCGGGTCAGGCATGGCGGATGGCCTCCACCGGATCCATCCGCGAGGCGCGCGAGGCCGGCACTGCCGCGGCGCCTACGCCGGCCACCGTTGCCAGCGCCATGGCCGCCGGGATCAGCGCCAGCGGCATGGGGATGTAGAAGAGTCTGGGCCCGAAAGTGTTGAAGGCCCCGACCAGTCCCCATCCGGCGAGCGCGCCGATGGCCGAACCGGCCATGCCGAGCACCGCGCCCTGGACCAGGAACACGCGCAGCATCTGTCCGCGGCGCGTGCCCATGGCGCGCAGGATGCCGATCTCGCGCGTGCGCTGGGTGACGCTCACCGCCAGCACGCTGGCGATGCCCAGTGCCACCGACATCGCCACGAACAGGCTGATCATGCGCGTGGACAGGCTCTGCGAGCTCAGCGCGTTCATCAGCTGGGCGTTGGTTTGCATCCAGCTTTCGGCGCGCAACCCGGTCAGGCCACGGATGCGCGCGGCGATGGCCTCGGCGCCGAACACGTCGTCCACGGTCACGTCGATCACGGTGACGCCGCCGGGCAGGGCCAGCAGCGATTGCGCCTGCTTGAGGTCCAGGTACACGTAGCGCTCGTCGAGCTCGCGCACGCCCAGCTGGAAGATGCCCGACACGTTGACGATCGCCTCGCGGCCGCCGCCGGCGTCGAGCCGCAACTTGCCGCCGGTGCGCAGGCCGAGGTCGTCGGCCAGTTCGCGTCCGACCACGGCGTTTCCAGAGCCCACGTCGAGGCGGCCTTCGACCATGCTGTCGCCCAGCGGGATGACGCGCACGTAGCGCGGCAGGTCCACGCCCACCAGCGCCACCGCCTGCACGGCTGCGCCGCGCCGCCCGAACGCGGGCCCCGAGACCACCGGCGACACGGCGGCGACCCCGGGCAGGGTGTCCAGTACGTCGAGCACCCCGGGCCAGTTGTCGACCGGCCGCAACACCTGCGCGCGCTTGTCTTCCAGCAGGAGGCGGCGCGTCCCGGACGGGGCGGCGGCGACGCGATTCGCCTCGCGTGGCGCCTGCACGCGGATATGCGCCTGCGTGCCGAGCGTGCGCTCGATGATGTTTTCCTGCAGGCCCGAGATCAGCGCGGTCACGAACACGATCACCGCCACGCCCACGGCGATGCCGAACAGGATCAGCAGGCTCTGCCCGCGGCCCTGGCGCAGGAAACGCATGGCGATGGTGGTCTCGATCCACATCGCCTAGTCGAACTTGACCGGCAGCTCGCGGCTGGTGCCGGCGGTCCCCGCCTCGGGCACCGGCTGGCCCTGGATGCGGACGCGCTGGCCGTCCGTGGGCAGGTCGACGGGATCCAGCGCCCCGGCGGCGACCACCTGGTCGCCGGCGCGCAGGCCGGCCAGCACCTCGCTGGCAGCCAGGCCGCGCAGGCCCAGGCGCACCGGCGTGCGCTGCACGCGGCCATCGCGCACGCGCAGCACGCTGGCGCGGTCGGAGGCCTCGCTGGCATCGATCAGGGCATCGTTGGCGACCACCAGCGCGTTGTCGCGGCGGCCAGTGTGGATGGTGGCCGTCGCGGTCATGTCCTGGCGCACGAAGGTGGCCCTGGGGTCGATGCGCAGGCGCACGTCCACGGTGCCGCGCGCGGGGTCGACGCCTGGCGCGATGTGGAAGACGGTCGCGGCGAATGGCCGGTCGGGGAACGCATCGGCGATGCAGGTGGCGGACTGGCCGACGCGGACGCGGGCAAGATGCTTCTCGTCCATCGGCACCAGGACCTCGCCCGGCGCGTCGCGCGCGATCTCCAGCAGCAGGTCGCCGGCGCGGACGACGTCCCCGGCCTCCACGTGCCGCGCAAGCACGGTGCCGGAGACGGTGGCGCGTACCACCGCGCGTTCCAGCGCGGCCTCGGCGGCGGCGAGCTGCTCGCGCAACTGTGCCTCGCGCGCGCCGCCGGTGAGCGCCTCGGCCGCGACCCGCGCCTGGTCTGCCGCGGCGCGTGCAGCGACCACCGCCTGCGCGGCCTGCTCGACGTTTTCGCGCGCGACGAGCTGTTGCGCGCCGAGCTCGCGCCGTCGCGTGTAATCGCGTTGGGCCTGGGCCAGCGCAGCGCGCGTCTCGCGCAGGCGGGCCTGCGCTTGGGGGCGGTCGGCCTCACGCAGCGCGGCGAGCGCGGCGCGCGCTTCGTCGCGCCGGGCCTCCAGGTCGCGGGCGCGCAGCACCACCAGCACGTCGCCCGGCGCCACGCGGTCGCCGTCGGTCACGCGGCGCTCGCGCACCAGGCCGGCGATCTCGGCGCCGACCGCGACGCGCGAAGGCGACGCCACGCGGCCGGTGGCGACCACGTCCTGGACCAATGGGCCGGCGGTGACCTCGTATCCCGGCAGCGCCGGCCCGCGCAGGCGTCCGATCGCCCAGGCAGCGAGCAGGGCCACGGCGACGGCGGCTGCAGCGAGCAGCCAGGTGCGGCGATTCGGACGGAAGGACATGGTTCACCCGGTGCAGGGGACTGGACCCATCTTCCCCCAGATCCGGCGGCCGCGTGCGTCGACGATCAAAGTGCACGGCGTTTTCCAGGTCCGCTGGGGCCTGGGTCGATTCGTGCAGGCGAGTGCCGGTCGCGCGCCGGCCCAGGCTGCAGTCGGACCAAGCGGGCCCGCCCATTGCCGTTGGTGGACGCGAATTCTTGCCTGTGCGGTTGACGGCATCGCGCTGGTGGCAAGCGGCAGTGATCGACCGCTTGGGCAGGTGCCGACTTGCAGGTTGCGATGTTTGTCGAGAAGCGCGATGCGCAGTGCTGTCCTGGAAGACGCGAGCCAGTGGAAGGGGACACCCACGGGATCCGCGTGCGTCAGACGCCAAATGGGTAAGTGTCGGGCACGTCGCGATCCCAGCCTTCCGCCTGCGTTGGCAGGGGCGTGATGGCATGGGTTTCGTCGAACCATGCATAGGCGTCGAATTGCCGCGACGGCGACACCTCGGCGTAGTGGCTTTGCAACTCGGTATCGGGGCGGTAGATCACGCCGATGAAGCGCTCCAGGTGCGCGGCGCGCAAGGCGTGGTGCAGCGCGGGGTCGGTCGATTCGCGCAGGTCCAGCAACGCCCGCGCAGGCAGGTGGTCGTGGCAAAGCCGCTCCAGGCTGTGGCGGTGCGACGGGCGAACGCGCATGACTTCCATGGGGCCGTCCCAGTCGTGCGCGGCCGCGACGGTGCCGGCATGGGTCCCCAGTCCCACCAGGCAGGCCTCGTCGCCGAAACGTTGCCGGCACAACTGGCCGATGTTGAGCTCGCCGCGGGCAGCGCCCATGTCGGTGTGGCGCGCGTCGCCGACATGCGAGTTGTGCGCCCAGACGACGGCCTTCGACTGCGGGCCGTGCGCTTGCAGCAGGTTGCACAGCGTGTCGAACATGTGGGTGTCGCGCAGGTTCCAGCTATCGGCGCCGCCGTAGTACATGACCCGGTAATAGCGTTCGGCCGCGGCCACCAGTCGCGCGCTTTGCGCGGCGTCCAGGAACCGCTCGCCGTCGGCGCCGGCGCGTGCGTAATCGATCTGCCGCGCCAGCAGGTCGCTGCATTGCCGTACGACCTCCTGCTCGCAGGTGCGGTAGCGGTCGTCCAGCACCGCGCGGCCGTAGGTCGCCGGGTCGGTCTGCCACGGGGTCAGGCAGCCGTAGCGGACGCGCGCCGTGGCGGCCGCGTCCGGGTCGACCTGGTCCAGGTAGGCCAGCACCGTCGCGATGGACGCATGCATGTTGTAGAGGTCCAGTCCGTACACGCCGGCCTGGCTGCGCGCGTCGCGTCCCTGGTTGTGGTTGCGCAACCAGCCGACCAGCGTGGCGAACTCGGCGTTTTGCCACATCCAGCGGGGGAATCGCTGGAAGATCGGCTCGACCTGGCTGCGCGGCGGCTGGTGGCGGACGTGCCGGTTGATCACGGCCACGTCCGGCCAGTCCGCCTCGATGGCGAGCAGGTCGAAGCCATGGTGCTCGACCAGGCGCCGGGTGATGGCGGCCCGCGCCCGATAGAACTGCGAGGTGCCGTGGCTGCATTCGCCCAGCAGCACGACCCGGGCGTGGGCGAAGCGGTCGAAGGCTTCGGCAAAACCGGGGGCGTCGATCTCCGGCAGGGGCTGGGCTGCATCCGCGAGCAGCCGTGGCAGGTCGTGCCCGCGCGCGCGCCCGGGGACGTGGTTGCTGGCCGCGCGGCGTCCGTCTTCGGCCCAGCCCTGTTCGCCGATGAGCGGGACGAAGCTGACCCCGCCGAGGTCGTCTTCCTGGAAATGGCTGTCGTCGATGCGCGTGATCCTGAGCAGCCGCTGGCCCAGGACGCTGTCGCCGACCGGCACCACGAGGGATCCGCCGACGGCAAGTTGTTCACGCAGGGCGTGCGGCGGGGCAGGTGCGCCGGCCGCGACCAGGATGGCGTCGAACGGCGCCACCTGCGGCCAGCCGCTGCTGCCGTCTCCGACGCGCAACGTGATGTTTGCGTAGCCCAGTGCATCGAACCGCGCCTGCGCTGCCTCGACGAGCGAGGCGTGACGCTCGATGGCGTGGACGTGGCCTGCGATGCGGCTGACCACGGCGGCGGCGTAGCCCGATCCGGCGCCGACTTCGAGCACATGGTCGCCTGCGCCGATGCCGGCGGCCTCGATCATCAACGCGACGATGTAGGGTTGGGAGATCGTCTGCCCGGCACCGATGGGCAGCGGGCTGTCCTCGTAGGCGAACTCCTGCATCCCGGCATCGACGAAACGCTCGCGCGGCACCGTGCGCATGGCGTCGAGCACGGCACGGTCGCGGATGCCGCGACCGGCGATGTGCACGTCGACCATGCGCTTTCGTTCCGCGTCGCGAACGGACATGCGCGTTTCCTGACTGCAGGACAGTGTTCTAGCACCCCGGTTGTAAAGCGCGCGTCGCGACCGGCCATTGCAGCTGGGCCAAGCGCGCCCATGGTCGTCCGGGGACGGTCATCGTCGTCCAGGCTGGGCCAGTGCATCCACCGGAGCTGCATGGCCCTGGCGAAAGCGAGGGCGTGGCAAGGCAACGCCAGCAAGGACGTCGAAACATGCCGCAAGGCGAGCGGCGTGGATAAGCGAGACCGCAGGGCCCTGCTTTGGTAGCGGGCGAAGACCGCCAATCGACGGGATTCGAGGGGTCCGCACGTGGACCTGGCTACGCGCGGCGTGGCATCTGCCGACGCATGGATCAAACGTGCGTGCTGCAGCGGCACCAGCGTGATGCTGCACTGGCCGGGGTCTTGTGCGCGTGGCCGGGGCCGGTCCGCACGGGTCGTGTCGCGATGGCGTCGGCCAGGCGCTGGCGCACGCGGATCGCCAACGCCCGATGCCGCGGCTCCAGCAGGGCGACGCCCTTATCCCGGGGCGCGCAACAACGCGCGCAAGGGTGCCAGCGCCTCGCCGTAATATTTGCTCAGCGCGGTATTGCGAAGCAGCGGCTGGCGTACCTGGACGGCGCTGGCCGTGCGGATCTCGCGTTGGGTTTTGTGGAAGTCGAGGCAGGCAGGATCGAAGGGAAGTCCGCAAAACGCCAGCAGCCGCCGGATTTCCACTTCCGGCCGTGCCACGAGTGCTTCGTACTGGATGTCAAGGAACCGTCGCGGATACAGCTGCCGCCAATGCCTGCACAGGCGGTCATGGAGGTGCCAATAGGCCGCCATCTCGTCCAGGTCATAGCTGAAGGGGTTGCCGGTGCGGAACAGCTGCCTGAAACAACCCAGGCACGTTTGCAGTGGATCGCGCCTGATGTTGACCACGTGCGCACCCGGCAGCATCGCCAGTGCCGGGCCGACGAGTTTCCAGTTGAGCAGGTTCTTGTCGGTGGAGCGCGGCCTGCTGCTGCGCAGTGACCCGGTGCGCTGGAGGTATTGATCGCCCAGCCGGGCCCAGTCGGAGGCGCTGGCATCCACCACCCAGTGCGCAAGGGGCTTTCCGCGCCGGGCGGATTCGCCTTGCAGGACCTGCTGCAAGTCGAGCAACTCGCCACCGCCCTCGACCTGCGGGTGTGAAGCGAGGATCTGTTCGACCAGCGTCGAGCCGGAGCGGGGCATGCTGACGATGAAAATCACATCGTGGCCACGATCCGCTGTCGATCCCTGCTGCCGCGGCTGCCGCGCGAAGGCCTGCCCGATGGCATCCACCTCCGCGCTTTCCGAAGTGGCATCCCACTGCAGCGTGCGACGCATGGATGCATTGGCCTTCCGCAATGCAGTAAATGCCGCACCGTAGTCGCCCCTGTCTTCCAGCGCCCGGGACAAGGCGAATCCGAGCATGATCGCCGCCTCGGACGAAGGGTCGGCGTCGCGCAGCAGCCGGTCGAGTTGGGCTGCCTGGGCTGCGGTAAACGGTTCGGTCTTGATATTGGCCAGCCCCATCCACGCCTGGTGGTTGGATGGTTGCCGACGCAGGACGTCGCGGTAGTTGCCGATGGCTTCGTCGGTCCTCCCCAACATGGTTTGGGCCTCGGCCAGGGTGAGCCGGGCGCCGATGTGTCCGGGATCAATCGACAGTGCCCGCTCCAGCGCGTCGCAGGCCCGCTCGGCATGTTGGCCCCGGAGTTTCAAGGCATTACCGAGGTTGAACCAGCAGGCGGCCGACTTGGGTTCCAGTTCACAAGCGCGTTCGAACGCGCTCAACGCCTCGTCCGGCTTGCCGCAGCGATGCAGCGTGATGCCCAGCCCCAGGTGGGCCATGGCCTCGTCGGGGTTGATCTCCAACGCACGTCTCAGGCTGCCGACGGCCTCTGAATGGAGGCCGAGCGCGCGTTGCGCCGCAGCCATCATGCGCCAGGCATCCGCCACCCCGGGCGCAAGCGCCAGGGCGCGTTCCAGGACTTGTTTGGCCTGTTGCGGCCGATGCTGCTTCAACGCACGGTTTGCCTCGGCAAGCAAGTGCATGACGTTGGGCGAGACGACCCGCGCCGGGTCGGGCGAGGGCTTTCGAAGGGGCAGGGGATCCATGTGCCTCCACGCTATCGGTCGAAGGCAACCCGACGGAAGTGAAGGAAGTCACCATGCAGCTCGTCATCAAGCAGAGAGTCATCAAGCAGCAAGACATCACGTAGCCAATACATCACGCAGCCAATACATCACGCAGCCAGTACATCACGCAGCCAATACATCACGCAGCAAGCAACAAGCCATCAAGCAGCAAGCAGCAAGCAGCAAGCAGCAAGCATTAGGCAGCAAGGCATCAAGCAACGGATGCCTGTCGCGCAAGTCGCCAGATCGAAAACGACCCGGCAACTTTCCAGGCAGGGCAGGACGCGTTCAACGATTCCAGTTTTTCCAGCGTCTCGTTCGTGCACTGCCGAGCACCAGTGGGAGGCCGCGCACCCGAACCATCCGGGGCCGCGAAGGGCAGGACTGCGCGTGCTCTCGCGTTCACCGCGCGCGCCGACTGTGGGCACGCCCTTGGTGGCCTCGCAGGGCAGGTGCGGCTTCCTCGACCCGATCCTAACGGTTGTGGGTGTAAACCAGTACGCACATCGGCGGCGCACCACCCAGGCGGGTGCCGGCCGTCATGCAGCTTGTCACGCTCGGGGAGCACCCACATGCCAGACGAATCCGCCGGCGATCCGGCAAAGCTCGACTTCAAGCAACTGCTGGAGCCATCGCTGAGCCGCCGCAGCTTCCTGCAGATGGTCGGCATCACCGGCGCGGCCTCGGGGCTGGGTGTGCAGCTGGGGCAGGCCATGGCCGCGACTGGCGTTGGCGACGCGACTGCCGACGACGACGGCAAGGTGACGGTGCGGATGCAGGTCAATGGCACCGCGAGATCGCTGACCGTCGACCCGCGCACGACGCTGCTCGATGGACTGCGCGACCACCTGCAGCTGACCGGGACAAAGAAAGGCTGTGACCACGGCCAGTGCGGTGCGTGCACCGTGCACGTCAACGGCCGTCGCGTGAATGCCTGCCTGAGCCTGGTGGCGATGCACGAAGGCGACGAGATCACGACCCTGGAGGGACTGGGGCAACCCGGGAACCTGCACCCGATGCAGCAGGCGTTCCTCGACCACGACGGTTACCAGTGCGGTTATTGCACCCCTGGCCAGATCATGTCCGCGACCGCATTGCTGGGCGAACCCGTGGGGCCGGGCGACGACGCCGTCCGTGAAGCGATGAGCGGCAACATCTGCCGCTGCGGCGCCTACACCAACATCCTTGCGGCGATACAGCAGGTGCGCAAGATGCGGGGGAGTGCCTGATGCAGCCTTTTGCCTTTGCCCGCGCCACCGATGCCGACCAGGCCATCGCTGCCGGTGCCCGCGCCACGACGGCGCAACAGGGCGCCCAGGTGCGTTTCATCGCCGGTGGTACCACCTTGCTGGACCTGATGAAGCTCAACGTTGAGCGTCCCGCGCAGGTCGTGGACATCAACCACCTGCCGCTGGCGGACATCGAGCGCCTGGCTGGTGGTGCGCTGCGTATCGGTGCGCTGGTGCGCAATTCTGACCTGGCACACCATCCGGACGTGAAGCGCGATCATGCGGTGCTGTCGCAAGCGTTGCTGGCCGGTGCGTCGGGCCAGCTGCGCAACATGGCGACCACCGGCGGCAACCTGCTGCAACGCACGCGCTGCGTCTATTTCCGCGACACCGACATGCCCTGCAACAAGCGCGAGCCGGGCACTGGCTGCCCGGCCATCGACGGTTTCAACCGCACGCTGGCGGTTCTGGGCACCAGCAAGCACTGCATCGCGACCAATCCTTCCGACATGAACGTCGCGTTGATGGCGCTGGACGCCAGCATCGTGATCCGCGGTGTCGCCGGCGATCGCACGGTGCCGATCGAGGAGTTCTTCCTGCTGCCCGGCGACACACCGCAGCACGAAACGGTCATGCAGCCGGGTGACCTGATCACGCACGTCACGCTCCCGCCGCCACGCAAGGCGGCTCGCTCGCACTACCTCAAGCTGCGCGACCGCGCCTCCTACGAGTTCGCGCTGGCGTCGGCAGCGGTGGTGCTGGCGGTCGAGGATGGTGCGATCGCGCATGCGCGGATCGCGCTGGGCGGCGTCGGCACCCGCCCCTGGCGCTCGCCGGAGGCCGAGCAGGTTCTGCTCGGCAGGCGGCCGGGCCCGGACGTCTTTGCCGCGGCAGCCACTGCCGCCATGCGCCACGCCCGTGCGCAGAGCCAAAACGGCTTCAAGATCGAACTCGCCAGGCGTTGTGTGGCCAACGCACTGACGACTGCCGCCGCCTGAACGCGCCAAGGAAACGAACATGGGTTCCAGCCAGACACCTGATTCCAAGCCGGACGGCCCTGCCCGCACGGGAGTTACCAGCACGAGGGTTGCCAGCACGGAGTTTGCCCCTGGCGCGACTACGCCCGACGCGCGCCAACGCGTGTTGCGCGGATCCGTAGGCAAGCCGGTGCGGCGCGTCGACGGCCCATTGAAGGTCAGCGGGGTCGCACGCTACAGCTCGGACTTCCAGTTCCCGGGGATGCTGCAGGCCGTGCCCGTGGGCGCCACCGTCGCCACGGGGACCATCGCCGCCATCGACACGTCGACTGCTGAAAAGATGCCGGGGGTCCGCAAGGTTTACACCCACGACAATGTCGGCAGGTTGTACCCCTTGCCAAAATCCAGCCAGGGCATCGCCGACGAGCGCCGGCCGCCGCTGGACGACACGACGATCCGCTACTACGGCCAGTACGTCGCGCTGGTGGTTGCCGATACCTTCGAGCAAGCGACCGCCGCGGCGGACAGCATCGAGGTCAGTTACACGGACAACGGCCAGCCCGAGGTCGACATGGCGCTCGCCCCCGACGAGACGCCGTCGGTCGACAGCGAGCGGGGCGATCCGGACAAGGCATTCGCCGCGGCGCCGGTCAAGGTGGACCAGACCTACAGCACGCCCATCGAAACCCACAATCCCATCGAGTTGCATGCCAGCGTGGCGTTGTGGGATGGAGAGCGCTTCAAGCTGTACGAGACCACCCAGGCGATCATGAATTACCGCACGGTCATGGCACGGATGCTCGGCGTGCCGGTGGACCACGTGCAGGTGATCACCGAGTACCTGGGCTCGGGTTTCGGCGGCAAGCTCTGGCCCTGGACGCACGCCTTGCTCGCTGCGATGGCGGCCAGGGATCTCGGCAAACCGATCCGGCTGGTGGTGACGCGCGAAATGATGTTCCACGCGGTGGGACACCGCCCGCACACGCAGCAACGCATGCGGCTGGGCGCGACGACCGAGGGCAAGCTGGTGTCGCTGCAACAGGATTTCGTCCACACGCGGTCACGGCTGGGCGATTACAAGGAGGATTGCGGCGAGGCGACCGGGTTCCTCTACAGCACGCCAAACCTGCGCGTGACTGCAGGCTTCGATCGCCGCGACATCGGCGTGCCGACGTCCATGCGCGGACCAGGTGCGGTGCCGGGACTCTATGCACTGGAATCGTCCATGGATGAACTTGCACTTGCCCTGGAGATGGACCCGGTGGCGTTGCGGCTGCGCAACGAGCCCGAGATCGACGAGCAGGAACAGATCCCGTTTTCCTCGCGTCATTTCAAGGAATGCCTGACCCGCGGCGCCGAGTTGTTCGGCTGGGACCGGCGTGACCCGGCCATTGGTGCGATGCGCAGGGACGGCAAGGTGCTGGGCTGGGGCATGGCCGGCTGCAGCTGGATCGCCGAGCGCTTCCCGGCGCAGGTCGCGATGCAGCTCAATGCCGATGGCAGCGTACGCGTGACCAGCGGGACGCAGGACATCGGCACCGGCACCTACACCATGCTCGCGCAGATGGCGGCCGAACTCACCGGCGTGGACATCGCCAACGTCAAGGTGGTCATCGGCGACAGTGCATTGCCGCCAGGCCCGTGGTCGGGCGGTTCGATGGCTACCGCATCGCTGGTGCCGCCGATGGAGGAGGCCGCGGCGCAGTCCATCGCGGCGCTGCTCAAGGCGGCCAGTACGGAGGACGCCCATTTCGCCGGCGTCGATGCCGGGCAGCTCGATTACACCGACGGACGCGTGCACCGCAAGGGCGAGTCACCGACCCGGGGCCGGCGATTCGACGAGGTCCTGGCGTCTGCGCGCATGAGCCACGTCGAAGGCAAGGGCAAGTCCGAAGGCACGTTCCGCGACAAGGACAAGAAGCTGTCGTCGCATTCGTTCGGCGCACACTTCGTCGAGGTCGCCTGGCAACCGGAGATCGCCCGCCTGCGCGTCAACCGCTCGTCCCGGTCATCGAAGCCGGCCTGCATCATCCGTCCGATGACCGGCCGCAACCAATCGAAGGCGCGGTGGTCATGGGCGTGGGCATGGCGCTGTTCGAGGAAACGCTTTACGACCATCGCAATGGAAAGGCGCTCAACAGCAACCTGGCCGACTACATCATGACGACCCACGCCGACGCACCTGCGATGCAGGTCGAATTCCTCGATTATCCGGACCTCAATCTCAATGCGATGGGTGCGCGTGGGATCGGCGAGATCGGCATCGCCGGCGTCGCCGCCGCGATCACGGCCGCGGTCCACCACGCCACGGGCGTGCGCGTGCGCGCATTGCCGGTCAAGATCGAGGATCTGCTGGCATCCAGGGTCGCTTGAGCCAGGCCGGGGCCATGCCGCTGCCAATCGTGGGGCGTGGATGAACTCCGCCGACGAGCGGACCAGACTCATCGAAGCGCTCGGCCGCCTCGGGGATGGAACCGGCCCCGTGGCGGCGATGGCGACGCTCACCCGAACACGGGGCTCGACGTTCCGTCGCCCCGGGACGCGCATGCTGGTGTACGCCGACGGCAGCGTGGTGTGCGAACTGTCGGGCGGTTGCCCGCAACGCGACATCATCCTGCAAGCGCAGGCCGTGATCGAAAGCGGCCGGCCGCGCCTGGTGCGCTACAACGCGGACTCGGGCCTGGACGTCCTGATGGAAATGGGATGCGGAGGTGAACTGGAAGTCCTGCTGGAACCACTGGATTCGCTCGAAGCAGCACGATTCTCCGAAGACCTGGTCCAAGCCCTGGCCCTGCGCCGGGAGGCATGGCTGGCGACGGTCTTCGCGATCGATGATGTGGTGGTGATGCCGCGCGCCTCTGTGCAGCGGGCAGGCCGTGATCCATGACCAGCCCGGCGACGAGACCCGCGATCGGGTCCTGGATTACGTCAGGATGCAGATGGCGCGCCATGCGCCAGCGCCACCCGAGGCGACAACGGTCCGCATCCCTTCCGAAGCGGGCAGCATTGAAATGCTGGTCGAAACCATCGCGCCGCCGCACGCGCTGGTCGTGGTCGGCACCAGTGCGGTGGCGCGAGCACTGTTGCCCTTGTCGCATGCCCTGGGCTGGGTGACGACATGGGTCGACAGCGATCCGGGGCGACTAGGCACCGGCGGATTGCCGCCGGGATTGCGCACCCTTTGCACTACGCCCGATGCGATGGGCGCGAGCCTGGGGCTGGATGCCTGCACGTCCGCGATCGTGTTGACGCACAATCTCGAGCAGGATATCGCCTGGCTCGCGGCGCTGCATGGAGCGCCGCTGGCGTACCTGGGGACGTTGGGGTCGCGCGAAAGGGTGCAGCGGATACGTGCAAGCGATCGCCTGGACGGGATCCGCCTGCACGCCCCGGCAGGCCTGGACATCGGCTCGGAAACCCCACAGGAAATCGCGCTGGCGGTGCTGGCCGAAATCATGGCCGTGTCGAACCGGCGCAGTGGCGGCTTCCTGCGCGACAGCGACGGTGCGATCCACTAGATGGCGCCTGCCCCTGCATCGGACCGCCCGGTCATCGTGCTGCTTGCGGCAGGCGGCAGTCGCCGCCATGGCTCGCCCAAGCAGTTGGCGCAGATCGATGGCGAACCCATGGTGCGCCGTGTTGCACGCATTGCTTCGCAGACCGCGTCGCAGGTCATTGTCGTCACCGGTGCCCACGCAGTGCGCGTGGAGGCGGCGCTGGCAGGCTTGCCGGTGCAGGCGGTGCGCTGCGAAGACTGGCGCCAGGGCATGGGCAGCTCGCTGGGGGCCGGCGTGCGCGAGGTGCGCATGCGCCATCCGGCGACGTCGGGTGTGTTGCTGGTCCTGGCCGATCAGCCGCTGGTCGAGACGGCCATGCTCACGCGGATGTTGCAGCGCCACCAGCAGGTGCCCGGCGCGATCCTTGCCAGCGGGCACCAGCAGGCGCTCGGGCCGCCGGTCCTGTTTCCCGCGGACTGCCTGCCCGAACTGGCGCGCTGGTCGGGACGCGATGGCGCCAGCGCGCTGCTGCGACGCGACGCGCAGCGCGTGGAGCGGTGCCTGGCTGGGTGGGAGAGGACGTCGACACACCCGAGGCGCTGCAGCGCGTCAATGCGCTGTTCGCCAAGGGCGGGGTGGACAGTTGCCGCACATGAGAAGGCGCCTGGCCCGTGGCAGTCGCGTGCCCGGTTTTTCGACATCGTCTGCGCCCCGTGGCCTGCGGAGCTCACGTCCCCGGACAGGGCATGCGCGCCCCGGCAATGGCGCCAGCCGCCTGGTCCCGGGAGCATGTCACCGCTGCGTGGGCACGCGCCAATATCGCGCGTGGGTCATCCCAATCGCCGAAGGATCGCCTGGAACCCGGGCAGCTTGCGCAACGCGGCCAGGTCGCTGTCGTTTTCCATCCAGGCGCGATCGCCCCAGCCCAGTTCGACCGCGCGCTCGAGCAGTTCGATTGCGCGGGCGGTTTCGCCCAGTTCGGAAAACGTGCACGCCGCGTTGTAGTAGATCATCGGTTCGTCGTCGCTGGCCTGCAGCGCACGGTTTGCCCACTCGATGGCCTTGTCGCGCTGGCCCAGCGTGGCCAGGTTGGCGGCACCCATGTAGCGCGCGCGGGCGTCGTGCGGATTGGTTTCCAGGGCGCGCTCGATCAGGCCGATCGCAAGCAGGCGTGCCCGGCGCTCGTCGTCGGTGCGTCCCATCTCGCTGAAGGCCTGGCTCAGGTAGACCAGCGGCAGGTAGTCGGTCGGGCTGACATCCGAGGCGCGACGGTACAGCCACGCCGCCTTTTCGAAGTTGCCGCGCGAGCTGCAGACCGTGCCATAGAGGAAGTACGCCTCGAACAGGTTGGGGTTCAACATCATCGCGGTCTCGAACTCGTGTTCGGCCTGGTCGAATTGCTTGCTCAGGTACAGGGCAAGCCCGCGCGAGGCGTGTGCCTCGGCGGAGTCCGCATCCAGCTGCACCGCACGCTCGCTGGCATGCAACGCGTGGTCGACATGGGCAGGGTCGTGCTCGAGGAAACGATGGCGCATGACATATGCATCGGCCAATCCAGCCCATGCCGCGGCGTACTTCGGGTCCTTCTCGATGGCGCGCTCGTACATGCCGATGGCGCGCAGGTTGTCGCGCCGGTTCCAGGCGTCGTAAAACTTGCGGCCGCGCAGGTAGTCGTCGTAGGCGCCGACATCGGCCGTGGCGACATACTGGATGGCCCGTCGCTCCTTCGGCGACAGCGTCACCTTGAGTGCGTCGACGATGCTTTGCGCGATATCGTCCTGGATGGCGAACACGTCGCTCAGTTCGCGGTCGTAGGTCTCCGACCAGAGGTTGGAATCGGACGCGACGTCGATCAACTGCACGGCGATGCGCACCCGGCTCCCGGCACGCCGGACGCTTCCCTCCAGGACGGTGTCGACATGGAGCCGGGCGGCGACGGTGGGGATGTCGGTCTGCTTGCCCTTGAAGAAGAAGGAGGATGTGCGCGACGCAACCTGCAGTTGCGGCAGCCTGACCAGCAGGTTGAGGATTTCTTCGGAGATCCCGTCGCTGAAATATTCGTTGTCCGGCTCGCCACTCATGTTGATGAAAGGCAGGACGGCAATGCTGCGGCGCTCGCGCGGGTTGCCGGAAGCATCGGCCAGCCGCGGTGCGAACGAAGGGGCTGCTGGCCCGACGCCGGTCGACACGTCGTCTCGTCGCGTGCCATCGGGAGGGATCGTGGCCGGCGAAGCGACCGCCATCGGCGATGCCATGGCGGGCGCGGTCCGCTCGATGCCGCCGGTGCCGACGTCGAAGATCCACGACATGATCATCGCGATCGGGAAGCCCGCCACGACCAGCACGATCACCAGGGGAACCGACCAGGTCGGGACGTTGAGTGCGGGCAGCACCGTGGACGACACCTCGATGATCGCCCAGGCGACCGCGGCATACACGATGGCGACACGGAACACGCGGCGACGCCGAAGCTCGGAAACCAGGCTTCCCAGTCTTGCCCGCGTACCTGCTCCGGTCATGATCGACTCCACAGGGTTCGGCCGCATCATGGGCGCCGCGCGCGGTGTAGGCAAGGCGGTTCCCGGCATGCGCATCCGGGCGCCGGTCCTGGTCGCGCCCCGGAGGGCGGCGACGGGTCAAGCACCCAGGCGATTGATCTGGGCGTTTTCCACCACCGCCGGCGGATCCTGCTGGCGCAGCAAGGCCAGCATCGCGCGGCCCACGCTTGCGGTGGTCGTCACCAGGCCTGGCAGCAACTGGACGCCGACGCCCATCAGCGGCCCGACGACGCGGTACATCATGTCCATTTTCCGGTGAGGCGAGCGCACGCCATCCACCGGTTGGATGCCCCCAGGCCGCAGCATGATGGTGCGGATCGGCAGGCTGGCAAGGGCGTGTTCGGTTTCTCCCTTCACCCGGAGCGGCATGATCGCGCTATCGGGATCGGCATGGGCCCCGGAGATGTAGATCAGCGTCATCGCCGGATTCAGCCCGGCCAGGGTGCTGGCGACATGGGTGGTCAGATCGAGCGTGACGTGACGGTATTGCGCCGATGGCGTGCCGACCGGGGGTGCCCCGGCACAGTACAGGCAGGCATCGAAAGGCTGCAGCTGGTCCTTGACCGGTTCGAGCCGGGAAAAATCCGGGCAGTGGATCTCGCTGAGCTTCGGGTCCGACCGTCCGGTCGCGCGTCGTCCCAGGACCGCCACCGCGGTGACATCGGTGGCCGCCAGGCATGCCTGCAACACCCCCTGTCCGACCAGGCCCGTGGCGCCCGTCATGATGATGCGCATGGTGAGGCCTCCGTGGGATATGGCCCACTGTACCCCGGCCGCGTGAAGCGCCATCGGACGGTGCACGGCCCAGGCCAGGCTGGCGCCTGCCTGGAAGGCTGCCTCTCCATTACCGTGCACGCATCCGATCACGCACGTCGTGCAGGGCCTGGACTTCCAGGCGCTTCAGGGACAACGCCAGCGCCATGGGAAATCCTTCGCGCGACTGATGCCGACCCGCGGACCAATGCGCGGATGGGTGGGTGGCGGTGTCGCGTCATCCAGCACGCAGACGCCGCGATCGTCCAGGACGATGTCGGCACCATCGAAGCTGCCGTCGATCCCCAGCGCCTGCGCCAGCTTTGCAGGGCCGTTGGCCAACTCGCGGTCACCCCTTGCCCTGGGCCTGGCAGCACGCATCCGATCGATGCCGGCCACCGGGATCGCTGCACGGAACAGCACCCCCCAGCCCTCGCCCTCGGCGCCGCAGACTGCGTTGCAGCACCAGTGCATGCCGTAGGTGAAATACACATACAAGTGGCCGGGCGGGCCGAACATCGTCTGGTTTCGTTTTGTCGGCCCACGAAAGGTGTGCGCAGCCGGATCCTGGTCTCCGCAGTAGGCTTCGACTTCGATGATGCGTCCAGCGCGACCGTCGTCGCGTGCCAGGATCTTGTTCAACAGTTCGGGTGCGACGATCCTCGGGTCGCGCTGGAAGAACGCGCGCGCGAGCGTCGGCAGGCCGGCCAGCGGCGTTGCCGGCAATCCGGTTGGCCTGGTGTTGGATGCGCTGTGCCCGATGATCGTCTCCGGTTGGTGCCTGGAAGGATCCAGCAGCACGCTGGCTGCACTACTTCCCCCGTCCGTGGGGGCGATGGATGTCGTCCGCCGGGTTTTGCCGGGGTGCGATGAAATCGCCCGGCGCGCTGTCCGAAAGCGCCGCGCACCGGTCGGAACGGCGACGACCACCTGCCGCGCGGGGCGGCGTTGCGGTCATCTGCGCGTGCATGACAGCTGTCGCGGCGTGGGGCAACCGATGCGATGGAACTGATGCGATGGCAATGCGATCGGCGGTTCCGTGCAAGCGTCCCACACCCTGGGATCAATGGCTGGTGAATGCCGCCGCACCGCCCGCCGTCGATGGTTCCATGGGATTGGCAATGGCGGGCAGGGTGGACCGCGATGCCAGCGCCCTGCGTTGCCGACGCCCTGTGTTGCCCGGGCATTTCACCGCTGCATGCATTGCCGATAACGCGCATCCACGCGCGTGGCGAACCACGCGGTGGTCAGATTGCGTGAAATCTTGGGACTGTCCAGCGTGATGCCGGGCAGCATGGCTCGCGGCAGGCGCTTGCCGGCGCGTGCATCGGCCAGTGCGTAAATGCGCGCATACAGGCCGGTATCGTCGAAGTCCAGGCGGTCGCTGCGTTGCAGTGCCTTGCGGATGGCACGCGCATCCATCCCCAGGTCGTTGCCCAGCGCACGCACGGCGCGCTCGGTTTCGCCGGGGCGATCCAATGGCGCGCCGGGCGCCAGCAGGTCGCCGTCCAATGCCAGCGACATGCCGGTCGCGACGCCGACCGCATTCTGGAATGCCGCATTGCGGCTCGCATACCGGCCGGCGTTGTAGTCCGCGAACCTGTGCACCTTGCGCGTGTACGGGGTCTGGTAACCAAGCAGGTGCGCAATGCCGAAGTACAGGCCGCCACGGCGTGTGAATACTTCATCGCGGACGCTGCCCGGGATTGGATAGGGGTAGCCGCTGCGTCGTGCTTCGGCAAAGGCGATGCTGACCTGCATCGGGCCCCCGGTTTGCACCGGATTGAAGTCCGAGAACAGACGCTTGCCCAGTGGCACGCTGGTGATCAGGTCTTCGTAGATCCTGCTGAGTTCGCGCTCGGTACGCGCGCGCTGCAGGCGATCTGCGTAGCGGCGGCCATCGGGCGAGCGGATTTGCAGGGCGGCGTCGACCAGCAGCCCTGGGATGTGGTGTTCGGCGGCCCTGCGATCGATCTCACTGCGTGCAATGCGCGACAGGCCGGGGACACTGGGGTCGGCACGGAAACCGGACTCCTGCGCGGTGACCGCCAGCACGGCGCAGATGTTTTCGGGGGTGGGATCGATGCGCTGCGCGTCGAAGGCGCCCTGGATGTCAGCGGCCCAACCCTCGCGATCCGGCACGTCCGCAGGCATGCGCCGCACGATCTGGGCGCGCACCTGGGCGGCCGATGGCCATGACGCCCGCTGGTCGGGAGCCGTGGCGCATGCTGCGAGCAGCAGGGGGAGGCAGCAAGCGAGCACCCCGCGCAGTCGGCGATGCCATGTCGACGCCCGCCCGGTCATGCGGATACGAGAGGGATTGCCGGCGGCGCTGGGCTGGCCCCGAAGACCCATGACGGCCGTGGCCGGGTTCATGGCGCCTGCAGGCCATCCCGCGCCGCGTCCGCGTACGCCTTGCAGGTCATCGGATTTGGATGCGGCTTGGCTGCATCGGAGAAATTCCAGCCACTGGCATCCGCATGCGGTGTCAGCAACAAGTCGCACGGCAGCGTCCGGACGGTGGCGAAGCTGCGCTGGAAGTCCTGGAGGATGCGTGGATAACGTGGATTTCCGGCCAGCTGGTAGCCCGGTGCGGTCAGGCTGTCGACGTAGGCGATGCGCAATTCAGAACCGCCGCTGGTGTCGTTCCAGGTCCAGGCAATGCTGCCGGGCGTGTGGCCGGGGATGAAGCGTGCGGTGATGCGCATGTCGCCCAGGTCGACCACCTCGCCATCGTGCACGATGCGATCGGTCTGTACCGGGGGATAGAGGATGTCGTCGCCAAAGTGGATGTCGTCGCTGCCGCCGCGTGCCATCAGTACCGCCGATTCGGCGCTGTTGAGCACCCGTGCGCCGGTGGCGCGCTGGACTGCGGCGATGGCGCCCGCATGGTCGCCATGGGCGTGGCTGGACAGGATCAGTTTGAGGTCGCCCGATGCGACACCCAATGCCCGCATGTGCGCCAACAGCATGCCGGCCGCCTGTGGCAGGCCACCATCGATCAGGATCGCACCCTGGTCGGTCTTGATGAGCAGGGCGGTGATGCCTGCGGTTCCGATCTGCCAGGTGTGGTCGGCAATGCGTACCGGAGCCACGGGTTGTCGCCAGCTGTCGGGGGTGTGGTACCCCTTGCCTTGTGGCAGCACCGCTTGGGTCGCATGCAAGACGCCGGGAGTGGCCAGCGTGCCAAGCACGATCAACAGGCACGCGCGCGGGAAGGAACCAGCCATGGGGGAAAGCCTCTGGACGATGGGCAAAAGGGAATCCGTCAAATCTCTCACGCAATGGAGTCGGGCAACCTCCGGTATGTAAGGCCGGCGGGTGGCCGTTACCAGTCCGTGGGTGCGTAATCCTTCAGGAACTGCCCCCACACATGGTCGCCGGTATTGAACCCGTGGATGATCGGGTCGACGATCCGGGCGGCGCCGTCGACGATGTCCAGCGGCGGGTGGAAGCGCTCCTCGACGATCTTGCGCGCGGCGATCTCCGCCGGATCCTCGTCGGTCACCCAGCCGGTGTCCACGGAATTCATGTGGATGCCGTCGCCGTGGTAATCGGCGGCTGCGGTGCGCGTCATCATGTTGAGCGCGGCCTTGGCCATGTTGGTGTGCGGGTGCTTGGTGGTCTTGAAGTTGCGGTAGAACTGGCCTTCGACCGCCGAGACGTTGACGATGTGCTTGTCGCGGGTCGGGCCTCCGCCCCCGGGCGTGCGCAGCATCAGCGGTTTCAGCCGCGCGTTGATGATGAAGGGCGCGACCGCGTTGACCAGCTGCGTTTCCAGCAGCTCCACCGACGGCACCTCGTCCATCTGCAGCCGCCACGAATTGCGTCCGCGCAGGTCGACCTGCTGCAGGTCCTGGTCGAGCCGGCCTTCCGGGAACAGGTGCGCCTGTCCCAGCAGTTCATCGGCGAGCAACGGCACCTGCGACAGCTCCGCGGCGCGGGTGAGGCCCGCGATGCCGCCGGGGTTGCCGGCTTGGAGTGCCGTCGAGGTCGCATCGGCCAGCAGGTCGGGGCTGCGAAGGCCTTCGTAGTGTCCGATGAGCTTGCGCACGTGGGCGGGCATTGCGTGCAGGGCCGCGGTCTCGTCCGCCATCATGTGCGCGTAGAACGCAGGCGGGCGGCGCACGGTCTGGCAGGCGTTGTTGATGATGAAGTCCAGGCGCTCGCGACTGGCCAGCAATTGCGTGCAGAACGCTTCCACGCTGGGCGTGTGGCGCAGGTCCAGCCCGAAGACTTCCAGGCGGTGGCCCCAATCGCCGAAGTCCGGCTCGGCCGCGTAGCGTGCCGCCGAATCGCGCGGGAAGCGCGTGGTGACGATCAGGTCGGCGCCCGCGCGCAACAGTTTCAAGCCGGCCTGGTAGCCGATCTTGACGCGGCCTCCGGTCAGCAATGCCACGCGTCCGCGCAGGTCGGCGGTTTCGGTGCGCTTGAAGAAGTTCAGTTCCGCGCAATCCGGGCAAAGCTGGTCGTAGAAGTGGTGCACGCGCGTGTACTTTCGCTTGCAGACATAGCAGTGCAGCAGCTCGGGGGACTCGTTGTGCGCAACCGGGTCGGATGCGTTGTTTCCCGGGTCGTGCCGTCCGGGCGCTTGCGGCGGGAAGTAATTGGGCGTGGTGAACACCGGTTTGCGCCGCAACGTGCGGATACCGGTCTGGTCGAGCAGCGCCTCGGTCTGGCGGGCCTTCGCACGCGCACGCTCGCGCGCCTCGTCCTTCAACTTGCGACGGCGTGCGCGCGGTTCGGGGTGGTGGACCAGCGCGACAGCCTGCAGCAGGCGCTCGCGGTCTTGGGCAGGCAAGGCCTGCAGGAGGCTGCGATCTGCGACGATCGCTTCCAGCAACGCCAGTGTCTCGGGCAAGCCGGATGGCAAGGTGGACGCTGGTTTCGGGGCGGGGTGGTTCAAGGCGGTATCCAGAAAACAGGTGGGCGTGGATCGGCGCCGTGCGCGCCATGCCGGATGCGTGCAGCTGGCCATGAGCCAGCCCGGGGAGTTGCCCATTATCCCTTGAGCGGACGGTCGCCGCCCGTTGGGTGTATTGGGGCCATGCCCACGGGCAGCCTGGCGGATCGATATCCGGGCGGGAGGGCGTTGCCGGCCGGCAGTGCCGGGTGGTCAGTCGGGTCATGGATGGCCCGGGCTGTTTCCCCCGTCCCCGCGCAGCCGGGGATCCATTGAGCCCAGGTCCATGAGGGCCGACGTCGCTGGATTCCGCCTGCGCGAATGATGATCAATAGACCGCTGCCCGTGCCTTGGCTAGATCGGGTTGACCCGGAACTTGCGCCCCTTGATCTTGCCGGCCCGCAATCTTTCCAGCGCCTGCCGTGCCTGTGCATGCGCGATCGCCACGTAGCTGCGTGTCGCGAAGACGTCGATCTTTCCGATCGCATCCTTGTGCAGCCCGGCATCGCCGGTGAGTGCGCCGACGATGTCGCCGGGGCGCAGCTTGTCGCCGCGGCCGGCATCGATGCGCAACGTCGCCATCGCAGCCCGCGGCACCGCACCGGGTTTGCCGGACAGTGGCGCGATGCGTTCCCAGTGCAACGGTTTTCCCTGTTGCTGCTCGATCTGCGTCGCACGCGCCAGTTCGCGCGGGGCACACAGGCTCAATGCCAGCCCGGCGCGGCCGGCGCGGCCGGTGCGACCGATGCGGTGGACATAGGTGTCGGCATCGGTCGGCAGTTCGTAATTGACCACGGCGCCGACGTGCTCCACGTCGAGTCCGCGCGCGGCGACATCGCTGGCGACCAGCACGCTGCAACTTCCGTTGGCGAACCGGACCAGTACTTCGTCGCGATCGCGCTGCTGCATGTCGCCATGCAGCGCCAGTGCGGTGAAGCCATAGTGGGCCAGCGAGCCGACCACCTCCTCGGTATCGCGACGCATGTTGCAGAACACCACGCACGAAGCGGGCTGGTAGCGCAACAACAACGCGGCAAGCAGGGGCGCCTTGCGGTCGGCTTCGGCTTCGAAGAACAATTGCTCGATCGTGGCGGGTTCGTGGCCATCGTCGATGCCGACGTGCAGCGCATCGCGCGACATCGCATCGCCCAGGGCACGCATCTGCTCCGGGAACGTGGCTGAAAACAGCAGGGTCTGCCGGTCCTTCGGGATTCGCGCGACGATGTCGCGGATCTGTTCCTCGAAACCCATGTCCAGCATGCGGTCGGCCTCGTCCAGGACCAGGGTCCGGATGGCGCCCGCCTGCAGGGCCTTCTTGCGGAAAAGCTCCTGGATCCTGCCGGGCGTGCCGACCACCACGTGCGGCTCATGCGCCAGCGACGCCAGCTGCGGGCCCAGCGGAATGCCGCCGCACAGCACGGAGATCTTGAGGTTGGCGATGCCGGTTGCGAGTTTGCGCAGCTGCTTGCCGACCTGGTCGGCCAGTTCGCGCGTGGGGCACAGCACCAGTGCCTGCGTGCGGATCGCCTCGGGATCGATGGCCTGCAGCAGGCCCAGCCCGAAGGCGGCTGTCTTGCCGCTGCCCGTGGGGGCCTGTGCGATGACGTCGCGACGCTCAAGGATCGCCGGCAACGATTGCGCCTGGATCGGCGTCATGGCGGCATAACCCAGGGCATCGAGCCCGGGCAGCAGGCTGGGCGACAGCGGCAACATGGAGAAGGCGTGGGGCGTGGTCATGCCGACATGATCGCAGCTTCTGCCCCGGGTCCTTGCTTCTGCCTGCGCGTAGGGAGCTGCCGGGCCCTTCCCATAGCCCCGGGTCGCAACGCGCTGCGTGGCAGGGCCAGCCCTGGAGCCAACGTGGGACTTCAGCCCCGGCGCGTGCGCGACAGGCCCAGGAAAACAATCCCCAGGCCAAGCAGGCCGGGCGCCATGGCCCATAGCGCGACCAGTTTGGTGGCCAGGCCAACGATCAGCAACGTGGCGCCATTGGCCACGAACACCAGGCCAAGGACCAGGAAAGCAAGACGGCTGCCGTGCGGATGTTTATCGGGATCCATTGGCGACCCTCCTTGTCGGCGATACGCGATGAGCTGGTGGCGCACAAGGACGCACGGCCCGAAAGCGCGCCGGCGAATGCGCCCGCGCCTTGTCAGGTGCGGGGCATCAGCTGCGACGGCCGGCGAGCAGCGCAGGGACCAGGATGCCGGCAAGCAACCCGAAACTGCAGCCCAGGCTGATGGACAACGCCATCTCGTCGGTGATCGATCCGATGACCACACCGGCGGTCACGCCCACCAGCAAGCCGATGCCGATGTATTTGTCCTCGGCGCGATTGGTCTTCTCATCCATTGTGGTTCTCCCTTGGAGTGTCATTGGCATAGACACTGAAATCGATGTCTTCGAACTTGAGGCGGCGTAACGTGAAGCCGATCGACGCGGCGACGATGACCTGGAAGTACAGGCTCATCAGCGGTGCATCCAGGAAGTCGAGGTCGAACGCGTCGTCCGCGGTGCGGGTGATGAAGTAGACGCTCATCAGGGTGCTGACCAGGAGCAACGATGCCAGCTGGGCCTTGACCTGCCGGGCGCGATCGTCCGTCGCCTGGTGGGGGTCGCGCTTGCGGCCGAACAGGTACCACAGGCCCAGCGCAACCAGGAACACGTTGGTACCGACCAGGGTCACGTCGCGTTGCATCGGGTCGCGGCTCCAGTCGAGGGTGTAACCCGTGACGTGCAGGTCGAAGGCGATGACGGCCACGAATGACGCGATGGCCAACGCCAGCAGGCCGGGCGACACATACTCGAACAGCCGCCGGGGCCGCAGTTCCGCCTTGCGCATGGAGTTGGTGTTGGCTGCGCGCATCCAGTGGAGCTGGCGGAAGCCGAACAGTTCCAGCGCCATCAGCGGCACGAACTGGATGACGCCATAGGCCGCCGGCCATGCTTCCGAGATGTAGCCGTCGTCGGTGAACGTGCCACCGTCCAGGGCATGGGCGCCGTAGAGCATGGCGAAGCCAAGCAGGAGGATCAGCAGGTTGGCCCACTTGAAGGCATCGCGGCCGACGCGGTAGTACGCGATGGGCTTGGGATACAGCTTCGGATGCGTCGCAGGCGGACAGGTCGCGAACAGCTTGTCCAACCGATGCAGGATCAGCCTGGGAACGAACCAGGAAGCCAGCAGGATCTGGCCAAGGAAGACGAGGTAGAACAGATTGTTTGCCCATGTGTTCATGCTTGCTTTGCTCCGTTGTCGCGGCCGCTCATCGCGCTGGCGAAGGCGATGCGGATCTCCGAGTCGGTCACGCCGGACGCCCGGAACTTCTGGATCGTGGCTTGCAGGCTCTCGTTGACCCAGGCGGCCAGGTCGAGCGTGCTGTTGGCCTTGGCGTCCGGGTGCACGAAGGTGCCGCGGTAACCGCGGGTCTGGATGACGCAGTCGCGCTCCAGCAGGCGGTAGGCCTTGGCGACGGTCTTGCTGTTGAGTTCCAGGTCGCCCGCGAGCTGGCGGATCGATGGCAGGGCGTCGCCGGGCTGGACGTGGCCCCGTTCCACTGCCTGCTTGATCTGTGCGATCAATTGCGCGAACAGCGGCTCGGGGCTGTCGATGTCGATGCGGATTTCCACGCGAGCGCCTGCTCCATATGTACCCTGTGAGGTAATGGTACATGTAACACGCGCTGCGTGCAATCCGCCGGTACCAGTGGCCCACGCCGTGTCCAGGACGCGCAACGATCGGTGCATTCCTCTTTGGCGCACGTTTGTTCCAGCCGTCGCCAGTGGCCATCATGGCCATCCCCGAACCAGGGAGGCACGACATGAGGATCGCGATCAGCGGCGCCGGCGTGGCCGGCCCGGCGCTGGCGCACTGGCTGCTGCGCACGGGCCACGCGCCGACCATCATCGAGCGGGCGCCGGCATTGCGCACCGGCGGCTACGTGATCGACTTCTGGGGCGTGGGCTACCGCGTCGCGCAGAGGATGGGCATCGAGCAGGCCCTGCTGGACGCTGGCTACCGGGTGCAGTCGCTGGCGTCCGTGGACAAGGCCGGTCGCGTGCAGGCGCGACTGGATACGGACGTGTTCCAGCGCCTGACGGATGGCCGGTTCACCAGCCTGCCGCGGGGCGACCTGGCCGCGGCGATCTACGCCACCGTCGAAGGCCGCGCCGAGACGATCTTCGGCGACAGCATCGCGGCGATCGACGACCACGACGGCGGTGTGCGTGTCGCCCTGGAGCATGGCGGCGAACGCGACTTCGACCTGGTGGTCGGCGCCGATGGCCTGCATTCCAACGTGCGCCGGCTGGTGTTCGGGCCCGATGCCGACCATGAGCGATACCTGGGCTGCCGCGTGGCCGCCTGCGTGGTCGACGGCTACCGTCCGCGCGACGAACTGGTGTACGTGACCCACAACGTACCCGACAGGCAGCTGGCGCGGTTCACGCTGCGCGGGGATCGCACGCTGTTCCTGTTCGTGTTCCGGTCCGACGACATCGAGATCGCGGACGACATCGAAACGCACAAGGCGGTGCTGCGACGCGAGTTCGCTGACGCCGGCTGGGAAGCACCGCGAATCCTCGACGCGCTGGACGACGTCGAGGCGTTGTACTTCGATGTCGTCAGCCAGGTCCACATGCCAAGCTGGTCGCGCGGACGCACGGTGCTGGTCGGCGACGCCGCCGCCTGCATCTCCCTGCTGGGGGGCGAGGGCACCGGCCTGGCGATGACCGAAGCGTATGTGTTGGCCGGAGAACTGCAGCGTGCCGGAGGCAACCATCGACAGGCATTCGAATCCTATGAAGCACGCCTGCGTCCGTTTCTGGAAGGCAAACAGGCGTCCGCGCGCCGGTTCATTTCGTTCTTTGCCACCCGCACCCGGTTGGGTCTGTGGGCGCGCAACCAGGCGATGCGGGCGATGAACCTGGGCCCCTTCGTCCGGCTGTTCGCGGGGCGTGGCCTGCGCGACGACTTCGACCTGCCCGATTACGGGCCGTGACACGGCAGGCCCGGATCCGTCGTCCATGCCTGCCTCCAACGGTCTTGCAGTAGCCAGTCCTGCAGTCGCCAGCAGCGCCGACGCCTGAGGGGGCCTCATCGGATGCGACCAGCGCAAGGGCATGCGATCGACATTGATCGGCGGGAGCCGGGACTGATGGAGGCGACATGCCTGTCGCGTTGCGGCCATCGGATACAGTGCGGTGTCGCCCGACCGGCTCGACGCCATGACCGCCCACCCCAGCATCGAACTGCCTGCCGCGATCGCCATGACCGATGCCGAACGCATCGCCAGGGCGACCGCGTTTGCCGATGAGCTGTCCCGCCGCCGCACGGTCCGCGACTACGCCCCCACACCGGTACCGCGCCAGGTGATCGAACAGTGCCTGCGCGCAGCCGGCACCGCGCCCAGTGGCGCCAACCAGCAGCCCTGGCGTTTCGTGGCGGTGTCCGATGCGGCCATCAAGCACCGCATCCGGGAGGCCGCCGAGGACGAGGAGCGCGCGTTCTATGCCCACCGCGCGCCGCCGGACTGGCTGCAGGCACTGGCACCGCTCGGCACCGACGCCGACAAGCCATTCCTTGCAATCGCGCCGTGGCTGATCGCCGTGTTCTACGAGCGCTTCGCGCTGGACGAGGAGGGCCACAAGCAGAAGCGCTACTACCCGCACGAGTCGGTCGGCATCGCCACCGGCATGCTGATCGCCGCCTTGCACCATGCCGGCCTGGCGACATTGACGCACACGCCCAGCCCGATGCGCTTCCTGAATGACATCCTGGGTCGTCCGCGTAACGAAATGCCTTATCTGCTGCTGGTCGTTGGCCACCCCGTGCCCGGTTGCCGGGTACCGGACATCCAGCGGCTGCCGCTGGAGCGGATTGCCAGCTTCCTCTAGCGCCGTCCGCTCGTCATGTCGGGGGTCGCGGTGCTCGTGCGCAGTCGGCTGGCGCCCGGGATGCCAGCGGCAAGGTGTGCACGGGAATGGGTGTCAAGGCGCAGGCCCTTGCCCCCTGGTCCTGATCGCGCGATGCACGAAGCGCAGCTTGTCCAGCACCGGCTGGTTGAGGGTGAACGGATAGCTGTCGCGCGTGCCCATGCTGCGGTTGAGGCTGTTGAGGGCATAGGTGAGCGGGAACCAGCGCGCGATCATGTCGCGGAACGAGCGCGTGTCAGGGTCCAGCGGACCGGCTGGCATCGCCGGCTCGGCGGGGTCGTCGGGCGTGAGCGCCATGCCGCACGCGGCGGCGGTTTCCAGGGTGTCGACCATGTGCATGTAGTGGGCCCAGGTCTCGGCCCAGTCCTCGTAGGGGTGCATGGTGGCGTAGGCGCTGATGCAGGACGCCTGCCAGTCCTCGGGTGGCCCGTCGTCGTAATGTCGCTGCAGCGCGGCCTGGTAGTCGATGCGGTCGTCGCCGAACAATGCCCGGCATTCGTCGATCAACGGACCGTCCTCCATCAGGCGCATGAAGTAGTAGTGGCCGATCTCGTGGCGGAAGTGGCCCAGCAGGGTGCGGTAGCGCTCCTCCATCTGCACGCGGGTGCTGGCGCGATGGGCATCGTCGGCTTCGGCGACGTTGATGGTGATCAGGCCGTCGCAATGGCCGGTGTGGACGATCGGGCCGCCATCGAGGGTTTCGAGGAATTCGAATGCCAGGCCGCGGGCCGGGTCGTCGTGACGCGACACGACGGGCAGGTCCAGCTGCCGCAATGTGTAGAGCATGCGGCGCTTGGCGCGTTCGAGCTTGTACCAGTAGTGGCGGTTCTGCGGCAGCGCCAGGGACGGGATCACCGTCGTCAGCCGGCACGACGGACACAGTGCCTGCGGATCGTCGGCGGGGATCATCCGGTTGCAGACCTGCTCTACCGCATAGTTGTGGCACTGCTTGTACCGGCGCCCCGCGCTGTCCGCCGGCAGGCGCTGCCAGGTGCCATCGCCAGCGGGCTGGAAGGCGCTTAGGTCGTCGATGCCCCCTGCAGCGTCGTGGCCGGCATCTTCGATGAATCCCAAGGTGGAGCCGCAGCGCTCGCACAGCACGTTTTCATAGAAGACCTGCTGGCCGCAGTGGGTGCAATGGAACGTTTTCAAGGCGTCATCCGTCGGGATCCCGTCGAGGGGGGCATTGGCGGGCGGCAACGATAGCGCATCGCTGGTGCATCGACGGTGAGGCATTGGCGCTACCGATGCGCTTGCGTGCCACGTCCGCTGCATGGCTGCGGGTGGCTGCCGGGCGGCGCATGCACCTGGCCATGGAAGCCTCGTGGCGATCATTGCATCATGCAATCCCAGCCACCCGGGACCGGCGTCGCGACACCTGTCATGGCCGACCATCCACTCGACAATCCGATCTGGCATGCATTGCAGACCCGCCATCGCGCGATGGCCATGGGGCAGGGTGGGGTGCTGCGCTATCCGGCACGGATGGCGCCATTCGCGGCCGTGGCTGGCAGCCAGGTCGATGCCGACCCCGGCCTGCAGGCGCTGGTCGAACCGGGGGAGACGGTTTACCTGCTGGGCCCGCAACCGGTGTTGCCTTCGCGCTGGAGCCTGCGTGGCCCGGTGCCCTTGGCGCAGATGGTGTGCGATGCGCCCGTCGCCGCCGTCGACGGAGCCGAGGTGATCGCGCTGGACGCGTCGCACCGCCAGGACGTGCTGGCCCTGACCGCGCTGGTCTACCCGCATTACTTCCGCCCACGCACGATGGAGATGGGGCGCTACGTCGGCATCTACCTGCAGGGACGCTTGGCGGCCATGGCGGGGGAGCGGCTGGGCATGGACGCGTGGCAGGAGGTCAGCGCCGTCTGCACGCATCCGGATTTCACCGGCCACGGCCATGCGCGCCGGTTGCTGGCCTGGCTGGGCAACGACATCCTTGCCCGTGGCCGCACACCGTTCCTGCACGTGAGCCTGGACAACCAGCGTGCACTGGATCTCTATCGGCGCAACGGGTACCGCACGCGGATCGAGATCGACTACTGGTCGTTGCAACGTCGCGCCTGAGGAGTGCGCCGGGACGCAAGCAACCCACCCATGACGCAAGTCGTAAGCTGTCGGACCGGACAACCCCGCCAGGACACCCATGACCACGACGCAATCACTGGAAGCGAGATACACACGCCGCGGCCCGGTCCCGCAGGATGTCATCGAAGCCGTCGCCTCGGACTTGCCGGCCTTGCAGGCCGGACAGGCGCGGGTCGAAGTGCTGGCGGCGCCCATCAATCCGTCGGACGTGCTGACCCTCACCGGAGACTATGGACAACTGCCGCCACTGCCCGCGGTGGGCGGCAACGAAGGCGTGGGGCGGGTCCAGGCAGTGGCAGGCGACGTGACCGGGCTGCAGGCGGGCCAGCTGGTGCTGTTGCCAGTCGGTTGCGGCAGCTGGCGCACGCATCTGGTGGCCGATGCCCAGGCGCTGATGCCGCTGCCGGCGGGCGCCGATCCACGGCAACTGGCCATGCTGGCGGTCAATCCGCCCACGGCGCGCCTGCTGCTGTCCGGGTTTGCCGACCTCAAGCAGGGCGACTGGGTCATCCAGAACGCCGCCAACTCCGCCGTCGGCGGATACCTGGTCCAGCTTGCCAGGGCACGCGGGCTGCGCACGGTCAATGTCGTGCGTCGCGACGGGGCCCGGGCCGCCGTCGAGGCACTGGGTGGCGACGTGGTGCTGGTGGATGGCGAAGACCTCGCCGAGCGCGTCAGTGGCGCGACCGGCGATGCAAAGATCGCACTGGCGATCGACGCGGTGGGCGGCGACGCCACCGAACGCCTCGCACAATCGCTGGCGCCGGGCGGCACGGTGGTCAACTACGGTGCGATGAGTGGCCAGGCGTGTGCGATCTCGCCGGCCTCGCTGATCTTCCGCGGCATCACGTTGCGGGGTTTCTGGCTGGCGCGCTGGTTCAGGACGGCGGCCCCGGACTTGCGCCGGGAGGTCTACGGCGAGCTGGCCGGATTGATCGCCGCGGGCAAGCTGCACGCCAACATCGAGGCGACCTACGGCATCGATGACATCAAGCAGGCGGTTACCGCGGCCGCGGCAGGCGAGCGTTCGGGCAAGGTCCTGTTGCTGCCAAACGGGACGGTGGCGGGATAGCCCGGATTGCGGCCATCAAGCCGATGCGGGCGAATATCATGGCGACAAGCGCGCATGTGGACAGCAAAGGGTGCACATGCCGACGCTTTGACGAACTGCAACATCGGGGCCGCAATCACGAGCTTTTCCAACCTTGCCGTGGGGTCTCCATCCTCGACGTCATTTCCGAAACCACAGGGCTGGACAACTAATGCGCTCGCTGATTGTGCGCCACCATCGTTTCGTCTTCTTCCTTGCGCTGTACCTGGCCTACCTGCTGGCCTTGTTCGGCAGCAGCGGCGTAAGCGACGCCGGCGATGTCGATCACACGCTCGCGCGGCTGGTCAGCGCCATGGTCGAATTGTGTTTGTTCGGGCTGCTGTGCGCGGCATGCGCGCGCCGGGCCTGGCAAGCCGCACGCTGGCAATGGCTGATGCTGTCTGCGGCCATCGCGCTGATGGTAGGTGCGGTGTACCTGGCGCAGGTCTATTCGTTGTACGTATCGGGCAACTTCGTCAGCGTGCTGGCCATGCAGAACACCGATTCGGCGGCATTCGTCGAGTCGCCGGCGCTGATGGTGGGCGCGGCTGCGCTCAGTGCCTGGGTTGGGATGTATTGGGTGATCAGCGCGATTGCTAGCCGGAGACCGATGCGTTGGCACGGCATGTCCGAACGCTGGGGTACATGGGGGTTTGTGGCGGTCACGTCCGGATTCGGGCTCTTGTTCGCTTACTCGATCCTGCTGCAGAACAAGAACATGAGGTTGGAACCTGGATTCCGGCAGGCGCCCATCGCGAACATGCTGGCAAATGCCTACCTGGCCAACTTCGCGCCAGGCAGCGTCCCGGAGCAGCCACCTGCGGGCGAGCAGGCCGCGGGGGATTGCTTCCGGTACGACCACGATCCCGCGTCGACGCGGTACCCGTTCCAGCGCAGGTTGGCCTACCTGAAGCCGTTGCCGTTTGCTCCCAGAGAGCAGGCCCGGGAGCAGCCGAACGTGCTGGTGCTGTTTACAGAGGGCGCATCGGCCAGGCTGATCGGAGCCTATGGTGGTCGTTATGCGCGGCTGACGCCCAACATCGATGGGTTGGCGAAGCAATCCATGCAGGTGCAGGACTATTTCAACCACACGGCCGCGACCTATCGCGCGCTCAGCGGGCAATTGTCATCGGGGTACGCTTATGCCGGGGGTGGGGGCGAGGGAGGATGGACCCAGGCCGGTAACGCGTCCGGCTTGAGCAGGATACGGAGGCAGACGTTGCCATTGATCGCCAACGCCGCTGGCTATGACAGCTACTTCTTTGCTCCACACAAGACCCGGCAGCCGATCATCACGATGTTGCGATCGCTTGGTTTTGAAAAGGTGTTTGCCTATGAATCGATCGCCGGGCTCTTGAAGGGCAGGGTCGCCACCCGCCCGGGAACCCCGGGGCTCGACGATGACAGCCTGTTCCGTGGACTGGTGCGCTTCCTCGAATTGCGGGAGCGGGCCGGTGACGAAAAGCCGTTTTTCATCGCCACCTACAACATCGGCACGCATGCCTTCCTGGGCAGTTCCGCGAATGATGTCGCCTACGGCAACGGCGACAACCCGGTTCTGGACAAGTTGCATAACTATGACGCCGCGCTGGGTGGCTTCCTGCGCTACTTCTATGCCAGCGCCTATGCGCAAAACACCATCCTTGTTTTTACTTCCGACCACGCGACCTATCCGGAGATGCCGTTCCGGGAAGTGGCAGGGGATGGCCTCAAACCCTATTTCGTGGATCGTATTCCGTTGCTGGTCCGTGATCCATTCCATTGGCTTCCGGCCAGTCTCGATGCAAAGGGACGCAATTCCCTGGACTTGGCACCGACCGTGCTGCAGCTAGCCGGTTTGCAGTCCCCGCGCAATAGTTTCCTGGGGACATCGCTTTTCGAGCCACGCAACTTTCCCGTCGGCATTGCCGCCCTGGGGTCGAAGTACTTCATGACCGCGCCTGACGGGGTATTCGCGCAGGGGGAGATTCCACCAGCATCCCGTGTCGCGTTCCACTGCGAGATCAATGTCGTGCGTCGCTTCTACCAGGCGGAGCAGGACAATCGTATCTTCCAGCCTGGCGCCGTTGTTGCGGCAGCGGCCGACGGTGCCACGCGCCATCGAGTCGCCCCCCGGCAATAGCGCGGCATTCCCCGCTGCTCTTCCATCGGCCCGTGAGAGTTGTCCCGCGCAAGGACCAACCGGCGCAGCATGTCGTCGCCTGGCGCCCAGGAGCGTCTTGCGGCGTGACGGCGCAGTTCGAGGTGCAGAAGAACGCGACGGTAATGGCGCAAGGTCGTGTCTCCAGGGCTATGCTCAGACGATGAAGACCTGGATTGCCCTGCTGCGCGCAGTCAACGTCGGTGGCACCGGAAAACTTCCCATGGCCGAATTACGCGCCCTGTGCGCGGACGCCGGCTTCACGGACGTGCGCACCTACATCGCGAGCGGCAACGTCCTGCTCACGGGCATGACCTCGGAAACGCAGGTGAAGTCGACGCTGGAGGCCAGGTTGCACCAATACGCAGGCAAACCGGTCGGCGTACTGGTGCGCACTGGCAGGGACATGGCGCAAGTGCTCGCCGACAACCCATTTGCGCATGCGGCACCCAACCGCACCGTGGCGATTTTCCTGGACAGCCCGCCGCCTGCCGATGCACTGGACGCCATCACGGGCCGCGGCAGCGAGGAGGTCGCCCTTGGCAAGCGCGAGATCTACGTGCACTACGGCGATGGCATGGCCGGTTCCCGGCTGAAGATCCCCGCGGCCGGCGCCGGTACGGCGCGCAACATGAATACCGTCGCCAAGCTGGTCCACATGGCCGCGGCGGCGTGACGCCGGCTGCAATGCCACGCGGCAGCGACGAAGCACGGGCCGATCGACCGCTTCGGCGCCCCTGGGCGCCCCTGCCTGGGCCGCAAGAGACGCCAGGCTGAAAGATGTCCGTGACTCCGGTGCCGGCGCTGGAAGGCCTGGCCGGTCGGATGACGACGTCGTTGCGCGGCCGGACATCGGCAGCTGGATGCTGCCGACCCTGGCGTTGCCACTGTCGTGTCGGACCCCTGTATTGAGATTGGCCGTCAGATTGGCCGTCAGAGAGGCCAGTCGGCGGCGTGCAGGCTCAAAGCATGACGATGGTCTTGAATCCACCAAGGATCAAGCGCTTGCCATCGAACGGAAGCGTCGCCCCGGGATCCATGACGTCGGCCAGCCGCGGGTCACCCATCACCAGCTTGTTGATGCGGTCCCGGTCGCGTCGCGACCTGTAGACGATCCACGAGAAGGCGACGACCTCGTCCTTCCTGAGCTTGACCGCCTGCGGGAACGACGTGCTCTTTCCCGTCGGCACGTCATCGCCGATGCACTCGACATATTCCAGCGCGCCGTGCTCGCGCCAGATCTTGCCCGCCCGCCGGGCCAGCTTGCGGTAGGCGGCCACCTTGTCCGTGGGGACGGCAATCACGAAACCATCGACATACGCCATCTTGCTCTCCTCATGGGTCGGACGGGATGCTTCCCCTGAAGGGCTGCACCTGTCATCGCGACGAACCAAAGGCGGCGGGATCGACATCCACGCGCCCGCATGTGCGGGATCCGTGCCCAGGCATGGATGTGCCGGGCTGTGACGGCGATCCCAGACAGTGAGCCGCTGCGGGAGTGTGATTGGACCCGTAGCAAAGGGGGGTGTCATGGGTACCGGAATCTCCGACCAGCCTGACTGGCTCGAACGCGCATTGGGCAGCCTGCTGGCCATGGTCCTGCTCACTGCCGTCGTCTGGGTACTGAGCGACGGCGGCCGCATCGCGGGCATCGACCTGCACGCACTGCTGGGCTGAGACGCGGGCAGCCCGGGCGCGGGCCGCTGGGCCGCGGTCATGGGCGCTGCGATCGTGCGTGTCGTGCCATGCCGTCCACGACCCCTGGGACACGGCGTCTCCTTGCGATTTGACCCACTCGCGCTGCACGCCGGGGGATGATCACGGGACGGGCTGCTTTCACGACGGGCTGAGATTTGCAGGCAGGCGGGTCTAATATCGCCCGATGCAAACAGCCGCACCGGCCCGGCAGGTCGCCATCCCGCGCACGATCTGGGCGCTCGGATTCGTCAGTCTGTTCACCGACATGGGTTCGGAAATGGTGCACAGCCTGTTGCCGGTGCTGCTGGCGACCACGCTGGGCGCCAGTGCGCTGACGATCGGCCTGATCGAAGGCGCGGCAGAGGCCATGGTGCTGGTCACCAAGGTGTTTTCCGGCTATTTCAGCGACGCGCTGGGCAAGCGCAAACCGCTGGTGCTGCTGGGTTACGGCCTGGCGACCCTGGTCAAGCCATTGTTTCCACTCGCGCAGTCGGTCGGCGCGGTGGCGACGGCGCGCCTGCTGGATCGCGTCGGCAAGGGCATCCGCGGCGCGCCGCGTGATGCGCTGATGGGTGATGTCGCGCCCGCAGCGATCCGGGGCGCCTGCTTTGGCCTGCGCCAGTCCATGGACACGGTGGGTGCGGTCCTTGGGCCATTGTTGGCAGTGGGCCTGATGTGGCTGCTGGCCGACAATATCCGCGCGGTGCTGTGGGTTGCCGTGGTTCCGGGCGTGATTGCGGTGGCATTGCTGGCGACCACCGTCCGTGAGCCGCGCGATGTCGCGCATCGCACCGCGCGGCTGCCGATCACGCGCGAGGGCCTGTCGCGGCTCGGGGCGGGATTCTGGCGACTGGTGGCATTGGGCGCGGTGATCTCGCTTGCGCGCTTCAGCGAAGCATTCCTGGTGTTGCGCGCTACCGATCGCGGCCTGTCGCTGACCTTCGTGCCGATGGTGCTGGTGGTGATGAGCGTGGTCTATGCACTCAGTGCGTATCCCGCGGGCAAGCTGTCCGACCGGCTGCCCAGGCAACACGTGCTGGCGGCCGGCATGGGCGTGCTGGTGGTGGCGGATGCCGTGCTTGCGATGGCGGCAGGCGAGGCCATGTTGTTCGTGGGGATTGCGTTGTGGGGGCTGCACATGGGCCTGACCCAGGGCATCCTGGCCAGCCTGGTCGCCGACCGGGTGCCCGCGGCCTATCGCGCGACCGCCTTTGGCATGTTCAACCTGGTGTCGGGCATTGCGTTGCTGGTGGCCAGCGGCATGGCCGGCGCGCTGTGGCAATACGTGGCACCGGCCGCGACGTTCTGGGCTGGTGCACTGCTGGCTGCGCTATCGGCCCTGCTGTGCCTGCCCACGCGCGCGGTGTCCGGCCGCGTTTCGTAAACCGGCCGCAACCGGGCCCGGGCATCGTGGACACGCGCCTGCCTGGCCTGCCTGGTGGCAATGCGCACCGATATTCATCGCTGGTTGTGCCCGGCATGCCGGCCACCGCCTAGACTGTGGCAGGGCCGGCGGACTCCATCGCGCAGGCGCCATGTTTTCGTGGGTTGCGCAGTCCAGGCACCCATCCTCCTCCCCCCGGGATGCCAATGCGACAGTTGCTGAAAACCTGGCCACTGGTCCTGCCTTGCCTGCTTTGCGTGGCATGCAACCGGCCTGCGACCAGCGATGCCCCGGCGCCAGCACCGATACCCGCCGAGACCAGTACGGCACTGACCAGCGCAGATCGCAGTGGCGCGATCAGCACGCCTTACAAAGGCGACAAGCCGATGGCGCGCGATGTACTGCAGGGGACGAGGTGGCCGCCGGCGGAGCTCACCTCCGGCGAGGCCGCGATCAGTTGCGATACCGATTACGCCGCCACTGGCAACGGCACGTCCCTGCAGGACCTGGGCTACCTGAGGGTGCTCGACAGCATGGACGACTGCCGTGATCGCGGGGTGGTCCGGCTGCATTACAAAGGCAAGATTTCCTCGGACTTCACCGCGTTGGTGCAGCGCGTGTCGGCGATGGCCGACCGCATGGGGATCGACAAGCGCATCCTCGACATCGACTCACCCGGTGGCCAGGTCGAGGACGGCATCCGTGCAGGCGATGCCATCGGCACCAGCCACTGGACCATCTGGGTGCGCGAGGGCAGCGTCTGCCATAGCGCCTGCGTGTTCATCCTGGCCGCGGGCGACAACCGGGTGATTTCCGGCCCGGTCGGCATCCACCGCATCATCCGCATGAGTTCCACGGCGACCACCCGTGCCGAACTCAACAACGAGCTGAGCGCGGTGCATGACGACATCAAGCAGTACCTGGCGCGCAACGGCGTCGATGTCGCGGTGGCCGACATGATGATGACGGTGCCCAGCAGCGCCTTGCGCCTGCTGACGCCAGGGGAGTTGAAGCAATACGGCCTGTCGGGCAGCAATCCGGCGCAGGACGACCTGGAGCGCATCCGCCTGCTGCGCAAGTGCGGAGAGGATTTCGTGCATCGCAAGGAGGGCTTTGGTCGCGAGTACGCACGCAAGTGCAACGCGCCAGGCGATGATGTCGAAACCATGAACGCCTGCGGGTTGGAACTGCGCAAGCGTTACGATTTTCCGGATCGCAAGTGCCCCGGCGAGAGCCCGTTGGCCGAGTTGGATTAGCGCAGGGTCGTCGCGTCGTCCCCGGGCCGTTCCCGCCCGCGGGAGCGCCGGGGGCAGCATGCCCCGACTGGCGCGTGCTACCGGTCACTCCTGCTCGAAGCGCCCGATCTCGTCCAGGATCGCCTGCATCTTGCGGATGCTGCCTCCCGCGACACTGTCGTCCAGCTGCCTGCCCAGCCGGGCGCGACGCGGGTGCCGCGACCAGCGATGGAACCACCATGTCGCCAGGAGGCCGGCAATCCCGATCCCCAGGCCGACCCACACCATCGTCGGCGCCCGGGCGTAGAGATCCACGCCTGCGATCCCGGACAACACCATCAGCACCGGCACCCACATCAGCCACCAGGGCAGGCCGACGATCATGCCGTTGATCACGTAGAAGCGGCGCAACTTCGCGAGCTGCTTCTGGATGGTGAGCACCGGCGCGGAATAATCAATGGTCTTGATCAGCCCCAGGGTGCAACCGGCCAGGGCGATCGCGGCGACGCCATAGGCGTGGACGAAGATGCCGGCGGCAAGCAGCGGGCCAGGTAGCGTCATCGCGTTGGTGCCGGCCTGTACCCATAGTGCGGCAGCCAGCAGGATGAAAGGGATCCCGATCAGGAACATCTGCAGCAACTGCCCCCAGAACAATGGGCGCAGGCTGCCGCGTGCCTTGTCGAGTTTGCGGTCGCGCAACAACTGCAGGTCGATCGCGTTGCGTCGTTGCAGGTGCCGGTCAAGCGCCTGCCAGGTGGTCTTGAGGTGGTCGAGTTCCATGATGGTTTCCATGTGTGCCTTGTTCGTAGCGCCGGTAAAGGATCCAGGCGGAGATCGATGCGGGTCGGGACGCGTCAGATTTCGTCGCGAATGCGTTGCTTCAGGCGGCTGAGCTTGGTGGCGACGTTGGTTTCGGTGATGCCCAGGATGTCTGCGATCTCGCGGTAGCTGTTGTCTTCCAGGTACAGCAGCAGCAACGCGCGGTTCAGCGGTTCCAGCCCGTGGATGAAGCGGTGCAGCGCGCGTGCCTGCTGTGCGGCGTCCTGGTCCAGGCCGTCATGGACAAGGCCATCGGTGAGAGCGGCGTTCAATGCGTCCTCGTCCAGCGGCGTCGTGTGCCTGCGATGGCGGGTCGACGCGCGGACGTGCGAGATGGCGACGTTCAGTGCGATCCGGTACATCCACGTCGAAAACCTGCGTCGCGGATCGTAGCCGCGGTACGCACGCCACAGCTGCGTGGCGATCTCCTGGGCCAGGTCCTCGCGGTCGGCGGGATTGAAGGCGTAACTGTTGACGACCTTGAACACGATCCCGCGATTGGCTTCGAGCAGGTCGCCAAAAGCGCATCGCTCGTCCTGCGTCGTGCGGGTGGTCGTTTCCATGGCATGCATGCTGGCAATGTCCCCGGTCTGCGTGTGCTGTCGGTGACATGATTCGCAGCCGGGGGCGGATCATCACGCCAACGTGCGGACCGGGGCGGCGTCACGCACCTCGGGAGCGGCGATGCCGCCGGGCTTGATTGCGACAGGGAACCGGCCTGGCGCTAGCGTCCGCCGCCGCCGCCGCCGCCCCCACCGCCGCCGGAGAATCCGCCGCCACCGCCCCCCGACGAGCTGCCCGGGGGGCTGGAGGACGAGGCGATCTGCGAACTCAGGCTGCTGCCAACCGCGCGGGTCAGGCTGCCCAGGTCGCCGACGGGGCCACCCTGGTACCAGGTGATCGCAGCGGTCGTCGCCGCCGCCGCGGCTGCACCGACAGCCAGGGTGAACTTGCCGGTCCAGGCATCCTCGACATCCAGTGCGACGGCGTAGGGCAACAGGCGCTGGTAGCGCTCGGCGTCCAGCGTCGGCGGCGTGCCAGCCGCGTCGGGCCCGGGCATGCTGGCCAGCTCGTCGCGTTCTGCCACGCTTAGGTAAAGCTTCAGTCCTTCGATTTCATCCATCAGCTTTCGTCCAGCCTCCGAGCGGTGCCTTGATCAGGATGGCGAAGATGATCACGACCGCCAGCATCACGGCCGAATGGCATGATGACAAGCGCGCCGGCACCCAGGCCCACGACCAGCGCAAGCGATCGTGGTGGCCACGATGATCAGGATCGCGATGCCGATGTTTCCGCCGTTGCGCTTGAAGTACTCCGGCTGGTAACGTTTCTTGAGCGCCTTGGTATGTGCGTTTTGCGCCGATTGCATGGTCGTGGCGTTGGTGTTCTTGAGTTCCAGGACGTCGGTACTGCCGGGGAAAAGACCGCCAGCAAGGCCCGCTGTCGCTGCGGGTACGTTCGCCTTAGACGACGAGTCGTGCAGGCGTTGGAGCTTCCAGGTGCCCTTGAGCAGGTGCTTGTCCCGCAGGATGCGCACGTCGCCATCGACCGCCGGTCAAGCAGGTCCGACGAGAAAGCAACGGGTGTCGTACGCCATGCGCTTGATGTAACGCAGGCCGGCCGGCATGATCCCTTGCGGTGGCTCGTAGCGGGTGATGATGATGCCTGGTCGCGGGTCGCGGCCAAACTTGCGCCAGCGGGTGATGCAATAGGCAAGCAGAACGAACAGCCCGAACAGCGCAACCAACACGCCACGATTATCCTTGAGGAACCAGAAGATGCGCTGGCCGCGGCTCGGCTCGGCGACCAGGCCCTTGGGGAACGACAGCACCGTCGTCAACCCTTCCTGCGGCGCCAATGGGCGCGTCAGCCGCCAGTGCGCCACGCCGGGCGCGGGCAAGGTGGCGATGAAGGCATCGCCGCGGGCACCTTGCCCGCCGGTATAGCCTTCGGCCTGCATCTCGGTGATCGGCACCGGCCTTGGGAGTCGCACCTCGACCGCGCCGCTCAGGATCGGGAACGCCCAGCCGGTGCCGATCGCATTCCAGTACAGCTCGTCGTGATCGGGGAAGAAGCCCATTTGCCGGCTCGTGCGGTAGTGGAGCGCATAGGTGTAATCGGCCGGCACCGGCAGGAAATCATCATTGCCGGTGTTGATGCGGACGCCGTTGGACTTCTTCTCGGTGAACCAGGGTTCCGGCGCGCCGTTGCGGGTGACGTCGATCATGTCGAAATCGACGACGACATTGTTGCCGTAACGGTCCTTGTAGCGGGTGGGGAAGTCGCGATAGATGCCCCGGCGGATGTTGTTGCCTTCGGCCCGTACGGTGATGCGTTCGGTGACATCCAGGCTGCCGTCGGGCTGGACCGCGATGTCACTGTCGTAGGACAGGATGCGCTCGGTGGCCGCCAGCGGCGTGCTCGCTAGCAGGCCGGCCAGGACCAGCAAGGCAAGCACCACCAGGCCGGGCAGCCTTGCGTTCGCGACAGGCAGGTTGATTCGTTTCCTGGTCATCTCGATGGTCCCGTCGGTCGCCTGTGCTGGTCGGTCGTCGCTGCGCCGACCAGGAAGCCCGCGCCGGCCCCGCGCTTGCTGGGCCCCGGCGCTCCTGGAAACCGGACGCGATGCGGACCGCTCATGGTGTCATGTCCACCTTGACGGCCGCGCGCTCGTCGTCGCTGGCCTGGAAGAACTCGGCTTCGTGGAAACCAGCGGTGCGCGCCACGATGACGTCGGGCACGCGCTGCACGCCGTTGTTCAAGTCGCGCACGGCGCCGTTGTAAAAGCGGCGCGCGTACTGGAGCTGCTCCTCGACATCGACCAGGTCGCGTTGCAGCTGCATGAAATTGCTGCTTGCCTTGAGGTCCGGGTAGGCCTCCTTGAGGGCGATCAGGCGACCGACTGCGCGTTGCAGTTCGTCCTCCGCGTCGCCGATGCGCGCAGGTTGGTGCTGCGCCAACGCACGCGCGCGCAAGCCGGTGACGGCTTCGAGCAGCGCGTGCTCATGGCCGGTGTAACCACGGACCGCCGCCACCAGTTGTGGCACCAGGTCGTGCCGGCGCTGCAACTGGACGTCGATGTCGGCCCATGCCGTCTTGACCTGGTTGCGCAGGCGCACCAGGCGATTGAAGGCCAGCAGCGCCCAGAGCACCAGCGCAAGGGCGAGCAGCAGCAGGAGCATGAGGATGGGTGTCAAGGGATCCCCCGATGTCGTCGTGGCCATGGGTGTCGCTGCGAGGGAGATCGCAGTTCGCGTCCCGGCATCGCGCGCCCCCGCATTATCGATGGAGACGCCGGAAGGGCGGACAGGCGGCCATGCCCGTGGCCGCTGCGAGGCGGCCGTGACGTGCTGGCAGTCGCGTTGCGACGACGACCTGCCGGCGGGCGTCCTGCCGCGATCACGCGACTGAAATCACGCGCCTGAAAACACGTGGCTGAAATCACGTGGCTGCAATGACGTGGATCTCGTGGCCATCCAGGCAAACCACCTGTCCGCCGCGGATCTTGCAGGTCTTGCGCAGCTCCTGCTGACCATCGACCACGACCGCGCCGCTGGCCACCAGTGCCTTGCCCGCGCCGCCACTGTCACACAGGCCGGCCAGCTTGAGCAGCTGGTTGAGTTCGACGAAATCGCGTTCGAGCTGGAAGTCGATCCGGGTCATGGCCGTGTCGGTGGTGAAGTCGACCCATCTTGACACGGCTGCGGGCGACGCGATGGCGTGCGCTTCAGCCCATGCGCGTGAGCAGGTCCATGAAACGCGGATCCGCGCGCAGTGGCGCCAGGTCGGCATCGTGCTGTATCCAGTCGCGATCGCCGTATCCCAGCGCCACGGCGCGCTCAAGCAGCTCGATCGCCTGCTCGAGCTCGCCAAGACCGGCATACACGCAAGCAGCGTTGTAGAGGAAGTGCGGCTCGTCGTCGCGCGACTGGACGGCCAGGTGCGCCCATTCGATCGCGCGGTCGCGCTCGCCCCGCTTGGACAGCAGGGTTGCGCCAAGCACGAGCGCCCGAGGGTCATCGGGGTTCATGCGCACATGGCGCTCGATGATCGCAAGACCCCGGGTCTCCGCCGCGTTGGCCTGTTCGATCCGGCCAAGGGAGTGGTAGGCCAGGCCCAGGAACACCACCGACTGGTAGTCGTCGGGATTGGCATCCCCGGCACGCACGAACAGGCGCGCGGCTTTCTCGAAGTCGCCCTGGGCCATGCAGGCGCGCGCATAGAAATAGTAGGACTCGTACAGGTTGGGATTGAGCAGGATGGCGGACTCGAAATGCTTGCCCGCAGCCTCGTACTGGCCGCTCGTGTACAAAGCAGTGCCGCGCGAGACCTGCGCTTCGGCCGACTCGGGATCGAGCTCGATGGCCTGCTGGCTGGCTTGCTCGGCCTGGCGTGCGTTCTGCGCGGACGAGTCGGCGTAGCGGTACAACATGGCGTAGGCGTCGGCCATGCCGGCGTAAGCCATTGCGTACTGGGGGTCGAGCTCGATGGCGCGCTCGAACATGGAAATCGCATGCAGGAAGTCGCGCTTGGTGAACGCGTAAAGGTATTTCCGGCCCTTGAGGTAGAAGTCGTAGGCACGCACGTCGGTGGTGGCGACGTTTTGCAACGCGCGGCGCTGCTTCGGGTTGAGGGTCAGCTTCAACGCATCCACGATGCTCCGCGCAATGTCGTCCTGGATCGCGAACACATCCTTCATTTCGCGATCATAGGTTTCCGACCACAGGTGCGAATCGGTGTCGGTCTCGATCAGTTGCGCGGTGATGCGGACCTGGTCGCCGGCGCGACGCACGCTGCCTTCCAGCACGTTGGCCACGCCCAGCTCCCGGGCCACCATCGGGATGCTGGCATCCTTGCCCTTGAACACGAACGACGACGTCCGCGAGGACACCTTGAGCTGCGGCAGCTTGGTCAGCAGGTTGAGGATTTCCTCCGAGATGCCGTCGCTGAAGTATTCGTTTTCGACGTCCCCGCTCATGTTGACGAACGGCAGCACGGCAATGGTGTGTCGGGTCTCGGCGTCGCGGTGCTGCGCGACGACAGGGGTGTCCGCAGCCCGAAGCGGCGTTTGGGTCGCCGCGGTCGCCGCGGATGCCATCGCCGGCGCCGGGGGCGGGGCGGTGTCCAGGGGCTGCGCCACCGCATCGAGGGGCAGCGTCCGCCGCACGCCGTCGGGACCGGTGTCCAATGCCCAGGCCAGGATCACTGCGATGGGCAGCCCAAGCCCGACCAGCACGATCACCAGGGTCACGGTCCAGGGCGGCAGGTTGAGTGCGGGCAACACCGTGGATGACACCTCCACCACCACCCAGCCAACGACGGCGTACAACACCAGCACGCGGATCACGCGACGGCGCCTGAGCTCGGCCAGGAATCCGTGTGCGGTGTTCGTTTCCGCCCCATCCGCCATGTGCTGTACCCCGATGCGCTCCAGGTGTCCGGCGTCCGGTCCGGTGCGGCCAACATACTCCTTCCCACTGCCCGGTGAGCGGTTGCCCGCGCCCGTACCGCGCCGCGCGGCAATAACGGCAACGGCGATCCCAACGAAAAACGGCCGCAGGTGGCTGCGGCCGGGGGATCGGTGTCGATGCCGGTGGTGGCGCGATGGCCGGTCCGGGGTGGCCGGACTGGCCTTGCCGCGCTTCAAGCGTCAGCTGCCCTTGTAGAGCGCCGGGAACATCTGCTTGAGGTGCACCAGCTTCGGCGCATCGTTGTACACGATGTAGGGGCTGTCGGGATGATGCTGCAGGTAATCCTGGTGGTAGGCCTCGGCCGGATAGAACGCCTTCAGCGGCGCGACCTTGGTGACGATGGCTTTGGAGAAGACGTGCGCGGCGCCGAGCTGCGAGATGTACGCCCTGGCGAGCTTCTGCTGGCCGGCATCGGTGGCGAAGATCTCGGAGCGGTATTGCGGGCCGCGATCGGGCGATTGGCGGTTGAGTTGGGTCGGGTCGTGCGCGACGGAGAAGTAGACCTTCAGCAGTTGTCCGTAGCTCACCTGCGCCGGGTCGAAAGTGATCTTGACCGATTCGGCATGACCGGTGTTGCCGGTGCCCACGGTTGGATAGTTGGCCGTTGCGGCCGTCCCGCCGCTGTATCCGGAGACCACGTCCTTGACGCCCTTGACGTGCTCGAACACGGCTTCGACGCCCCAGAAGCAGCCACCGGCGAACACGGCGACCTGGTCCTTGCCGGCCTGCAATGGAGCATCGTCCACCGGATCGGGCAGGGCGACCGGCTTGCTGCGCGCGCCAGCGAAGCTGCAGGCGCCCAACAGGGCGACAACGCCCAGTACGAGCAGCGATCCGCGTGGGTTGCCGGGCATCGTGTTGGAGCGGGAGTATGCGGAGCGTGTCATCGATGTGTCCTCAAGCTGCAGTGGCTGGCGTGAAATGCAGCGCCGCCGAGTTCATGCAATAACGCAGGCCGGTCGGCCGGGGGCCGTCGTTGAAGACATGGCCAAGGTGTGCCTGGCAACGCTTGCAGCGCACTTCGGTGCGCACCATGCCAAAGCTGCGGTCCGTGTCTTCGACCACGTTTTGCCGGGCGATGGGCTGGTAGAAGCTTGGCCAGCCGGTGCCGGAGTGGAATTTGGTCGCCGAATCGTAGAGCGCCGTCTCGCAACAGATGCAGCGATACACGCCCTTGTCCGAAATCTCGAGCAGCGGGCCGGTAAAGGCGCGCTCGGTCCCGCCCTGGCGCGTGACCTGGTAGGACTGCGGCGACAATTGCCTGCGCCATGCCGCGTCGGATTTGACCACCTTGTCGACGGTCACCGTGCCCAGGCGCTTGCCGGCATTGGTGAACTGGACGATCTCCACCGTGGTCGCTGCCGTGGCATCGGCCGATGCGGCGGCAGCGCCGGCGGCCGCCTCGCCTGCGGCCGCTTCACTGCGACGCGTGCAGCCCAGGGCCAGGCCCGCCAGGGCGATCGAGGACGTCAGGACGAATCCGCGCCGGGACAGGACCGGCGGCGCGGGTGTCGCAGGCGATGGCTGGGTGTTCGCAGGTTTCTTGTCCATGACCAGGGTTACGCCGGGAGAAGTAGGAAAGTTACGTCATTGGCGGGCCAGTGGATGCGCTGCTGATGCGCTAGCCGGGTGCTGGACCAGCCTGCGATGGGAGCGGTTCAGCCTGCCACGGCGGCCGTGCAGTGTCCGCGAACGCAGGATCGGGCCCCCGCAGGCGACGGTGGTCCCTGGCGCGGGGTCAGCCAGGCACACCGCGCTGACCGTGGACTTCCCGGTGTTTTCGGCCTGCCCGGGCCGCATGGGGCGAAGCCGCGTGGACGAGATGACAAGCGGCAAGGTGCGATGGTGGAGAAGGTGCACGTGGACAGTCGATCGATCAACGGATCGGCAACTTGATCCGCTGCCCGCGCCAATCGATCACGACGCCGTCGGGGGTGATTGTCTTGACCACGGCATCGCCCACGCGGTCGCCTTCCACGACCCGGTTTCCATCCAGGATCACGAAGCGCCGCGCGGGATCGGCATTCCAAAGATGCATGCTGATCTTGAGTGGCGGCAACGACTCGCGCTCGCTGGTGCTGAGATCGGAGAGCGACGCAACGCCGGTCCCGCCGGTGCCGTCGGGAGATGGTGGCGCGGATTGCGTGGTTTCAACCGACCCGGGCGAGGGTGGCAACAGGGTTGGGCGCGCGGCGGGATTGGGCGAGGCGCGCGGCGGTGCAATGTCGGCTGGCGTCGCGGGCATGCGCGTTGTTTCGCCCGGTGCATTTCGTGGCGTATCGGTAGCGCGCGCAGGCGCCTTGGGCGGGGAGACGGCAGGCGCGGGTCTTGGCTGCACGACGGGCGCTTGCGGCGTCAGGCGCTCGACGGCGGGTAGGGCCGTTGCGGGCGGTGGCCCGTGGGTCGCCGTCGCCTGTGGGCGTGGTGCTGGCCGCGCGGCCTCGGGTACCGGAGGTTGCCGGTGTGGCAGCCACCAGGCCAGGAGCAGCAGCACGGCCAGCAAGGGCGACAGCCAGAGCCAGCCAGTTGGCCTGCGCCGCGCGGCCGGTTGTGCGGGAGGCATGTCCGCCAGCAGGTCGGGCGCTTGTCCGCGGCGGCGCTCGGCTTCGGATTTGCGAAGCGCTTCGAGGATCAGCGACATGTCAGTGCAGCTCCCGCGACAGGTGCGGGCCGGGGTCGCTTGCCGACAGTGCGAACACCGTGCCCGGACCGATGATGCCGTCGGCGACCAATCCATGTGCCACCTGGAAGCGACGGACTGCAGCGATGGTCACGGCATCGATGGTGGCTGCGGCGGACTCCGTAGCAGCCGGTGCCGCACGATCCAATGCGAGGTGTTGCCGCAGCCATTGCGCGGCGGGACCGCCACTACCCGGTGCAAGCGGGGGGGCGACGGCTTCCGGTGCGCGCCACAGCGCTGCAAATTCGCCATGCCATGCCTGCTGCAGCACGACGCGCGGTACGTCGTAGATGTAGTTGCCCAGGCGCAGGCGGGCGTGCATGGCATCGATGCCCAGCAGCAACACCCACCCGTCTTGCGTCTCGCTGTACAGGCGCAGCAGTGCGGGGCGGCCAATTGCCGCCAGCATGTCCAGGTCGCCGTGCGTGCGCAGGCAGTAGACGCCTGGGGCCAGCACGGCGGCGCAGCGCGCGGCGATGGCCACGTCGCTGCTATCGGTTGGCAGGTCCCATCGCGCCAGCAGTGCTTTCCAGGCGGTCGCTGCCGAGGCATCCCCGCCGTCGATGAACAGGGACAGCGTGCTGGCATCCAGGGCGGGCGTGTCTGGCTTGGCGGCGCCCGCGTGCGTGGCGACCACGGCTTGGGGACGAGGCGATGAGGTCCGTGCGGGATCGGACGACGCGCCTGCACGGGTTGTTGGTGCAGCCGGTCGCAGTGCGTAGGCGACCAGGCATGCGAGCGCGACGATGCCCAGCAGGAGCACCGATGCATACGCCTGCCAGCGCCAATTGGCGGCCCGTTGGCGCGCGGGCAGGGATTCGCTGGCGGCGGCATCCAGCAATGCGGCATCGATGATCGTGCGGTCGCGTGCGTAGCCGGCCAGCAGGCTGCGTTCGGCGATGACGTTGATCAGGCGGGGCACGCCGCCCGAGCGCTGGTGCAGGCGGCGGATCGCGGTCCTGTCGAACGGCAGGTGCCTGCCGCCAGCGATCGCATAACGGTGGCGCAGGTAGCGTTCCGTTTCGCCCGCATCCAGGGGCGTGAGGTGGAACCGGGCCGTGATGCGTTGCGCGAGTTGGCGCAGGTCGTCGCGGGCCAGGATGTCGCGCAGTTCCGGTTGGCCGAGCAGCAGCACCTGGAGCAACTTCTGGGTGTCGGTCTCCAGGTTGGTCAACAGCCGCACCTGTTCCAGGGCCTCCACCGAGAGATCCTGCGCCTCGTCGATGATCAACACGACACGCAGGCCCTGGGCATAGGCATCGAGCAGGTACGTGTTGAGGGCGTCGACAAGCGCCTTGGTACTGCCTCGCCGGCCATTGATATCGATGTGCAGCTCTTCGCACGTCGTTTCCAGAAGCTCGACCGGCGATTGCCGCGGATTGAGCACCAGCGCGACGCGGGTATTTTGCGGCAGCTGCTCCAGCAGCAGCCGGCACAGGGTGGTCTTGCCGGTGCCGACCTCGCCGGTGAGTTGCACGAAGCCACCGCCACCGCCCTTGTCGATGCCAAACAGCAGGTGCGCGAGCGCATCCCGATGGCGCTCGCTGAGGAACACGAAGCGCGGGTCGGGGGTGATCGAGAACGGCGGTTCGGTGAGGCCGTAGTGCTCGAGGTACATGCGCAGGTCCATTGGCGAAGGCGTAAGCGTGCCATGAAATCCAGGTTGCGACGAAGCCGGCCGGCACCAGGGCGCCGTTGCCGACCGGATGATGCCGGCGTGGAGTCGCTGGCCGCGGCAGACAGGCGCTGGCGCGGCGTGCTTCCAGACAGGTCGTGCCACCTGTCGATGCCGCGCCGCTAGCGTGCTTCGCAGCGTCGTTACCCCGCTGCAGGAACAGCCACCGGCCACCGTGTCATTCGGCTGCGATGCCCTTTGCCTCGGCCGTGCCCAGGACCTCGGGATGCCGCAGTTTGCGCGGGCGTCGCAGCAGCGGGTAGGCGAGCACGGCTCCGAGGATGATCACCACGCCGGCATAGAACCGCAGCGTCAGCTCGTGCTGTTCGCCCAGCAGCAGGATCGCCAGCACGATGGCGTACACCGGTTCCAGGTTGACCGCCAGCTGCGCCGCGAACGCCGACATGTGCCGCAGCGCGACCAGCGACAGCGCAAACGGCAGCAGCGTGCATACCAGCGACAGCAACAACAGGTAGAGCGTGTCGTGCGGGCTGGGCAGCACCAGGAGTTCGCCGGCAAACGCCGGGAACACCACCGGCATCACCGGCGCGAGCAAGGTGAGGGCCAGCGTGCCCGCGCCCAGTTCAAGCGCGGTCACCGTCAGCGGATCGCCACGTTCGACCATGCGCTTGTTGAGCGACCCGAACAGGGCCACGAACATCGCCGACAAGGTGCCGACCGCAATGCCAATGCGCATGCCTGGCGGCACGCCACCGACCACGAGCGCCACGCCGGGGAGGGCGGCCATGCCCAGCAGGAGTTCGCGCCCGGAAAATTCGCGCCCCGCCAGCTTGGGTTCCACCAGCGCCGTGAACACCGACGCCAACGCGATGCAGGTCGCGCCGACGGAGGCGTTGGCCAGTTTGATGGCGCCGTAGAAGGTCAGCCAGTGCAGCGCCACGAGCACGCCGATCCCTGCATAGGCCAGGACCAGCCGGGGCGACATCGCACGCACTCCGCGCCACACCCGGGGCACGCAGGCCAGCGCCGCGACCACGACCAGCATCCGCCACCACACCAGCGGCAGCGCGGGCAGTGTGATCAGCTTGCCGATGATCGCGGTAAAGCCCCACAGCAACACGCAGAAGTGGATCTGCAGGAAAGCCTTGCGGCTGTCGGTCATGGGGGTGCGGGAAGGCGGCATGCGTGCATTATCAGGCAGTCGTCGCGGGATCGGCGGCCTGGCATGCTGCCACGGCTGCGGCCCGATCCGCGCCGACCGCGCGCGCAAACTGGTGGCAATCGGTTTGCATCGGGGCCGTGGCCCGGTCGCCGGGACGCGGTGATGATGATGGATGCGAGCCGGACATGCGCTTCATTGCGTCGTCCACGACCTGCTGGCTGGCGCTGTCCGCGCGCGAATGCGCACCCGGCCCGGCGGCCATGGCATCCACGTCGCGAGCGATGGCAGTGGCGGGCGGATCTTCGGCATGGCGTTCAAGGGCGGGGGTGGCCGATGAACGCCGGATCGGCGCCGGCATGGCGGGACATCGCCACATCCGCCCCCGCTGTCAGGCGCCCAACTTGCGCAACAACGCCACCGCAGCGGCTGGATTGCGCGCCTTCGCGGCGCCGATGAAGTACACGAAGACATCCCGCCGCCTTTTCGCCGTTGCGCGCGTGGCCGGGCAGATCCTTGGCAAGTCGTCGGGCTCGCCGCCCTTCGCCCAGAGCCGGACCCGCTGGGCCCAGTGCGTCAATGCGGTATCGTCGTAACCGGTGGCGACGTCATCCTTCGAGCACATCAGCCGCGCATACACGAAGTCCGTGGTGACGTCGGCGAACGAAGGATGCGTGGGGGAATCAGTGAAGACGGTCGCCATGCCATTGCGCTTCGCCAGTGCCAGGTAGTCGGCATCCACGAAGCCAGGGTCCCTGACGTCCAGGACATGTCGCAGGGTGATCTTGCCGGCCTGCCGCGGCAGCAAGGCCAGGAAGGCGGTGAAATCCTCGACATCGTGCTTGCGCGTGGCTTCGAACTGCCACACCAGGGGGCCGAGACGATCGCCGAGTTCGACGATGCCGCCGATGAAATCCTCGACCTGCGCACCGGCTTTCGCCAGCGAGCGCGAGGCCATGATGCGCTTGGGCGCCTTGGCTGAAAACACGAATCCGGCAGGCACCTGGTCGCGCCACTTCGCGTAGGTCGCCGGCTTCTGCATCCTGTAGTAGGTGCCGTTGATCTCGATCGAGGTCAATTGCCGGCTGGCATGTTCCAGCTCCCGGCGTTGCACCAGTCCTTGCGGATAGAACACGCCGCGCCAGGGCGCGAAGGTCCAGCCCCCGATGCCGACACGGATGCCGTCGACCGGCCGGGGTGGCGCTTGCGCGGGCAGCCCTTGGGCCATCGACCTGCTCAGTCGTGCGCCTGCCACGGATCGTAACTTCCAAACCACCACAGGTGGCCTTCCGGGTCGCTGCAGGCGTATCCGCGCCCACCGTAATCCTGGTCGTCGATGTCGACCACGATCCTTGCCCCGGCGGCCTTGGCACGTGCGTAGTGCGCGTCGGGATCGGTGACGATCACGCAGGGGCTCTGTGTTTCGCGCATGTCGACTTCGTCGGGCTGCACGCAACGCGTGCCCCACTCGCTGGCGTTGCTGGCCGAGCCCAGCATGACCATGCCGTTGCCGAAGGTCAGTTGCGCGTGGTGGACGGTGTCGCCGTCGGCATACACCGCGCCCTTCTCGAACCCGAAGGCCTCGCAGAGCCAATCGATCATCGTCGGTGCGTCGCGGTAGCGCAGCGCGGGGATGATGGTGGATTTCGTGGCATGGCCGGACATTGTCGATGCATCCCTGGAGCCCGCCTGGAAGCATAGCCCAGCGCCCCTGCGCGTGTTGCAGCCGTCAGGTGCCGCCCTGCAGCCAATGTGACGCGGGCTGCGGGCGCCCGAACAGATATCCCTGGCCATGGACGCAACCCATGGACTTGAGTGCATCGCGCTGCAGTTCGGTCTCGATGCCCTCGGCAATTACTTCAAGCCCCAGCGAATGCGAAAGCGCCAGGATCGCGCTGACCACCGCAGAACTGCGCGACACGCCCTCGCGGCCGAGGGGTTCGATGAAGGAGCGATCGATCTTGAGCATCTTCAGTGGGAACTGGTGGACGTAGCCCAGCGAGGAGTAGCCCGTACCAAAGTCGTCCAGTGCCGCGTCGATGCATGCATCCCGCAAACGCTGCAGGATCGTGGCGACCGCTTCGGGATCGCCAAGCAGGGTGCCTTCGGTGACTTCGATCCGGAGGCTGGACGGCGCGATCCCGGTGTCCTTGGTCAGCTGCAGCAAGGAGGCGTCCAGGTCCTCGTCCTGGAAATGCCGAGGCGAGACGTTGATGGTGATGAAACCGCCGTCGGCGACCAGCGGCGCGCCGTGGCTGCAGGCCATCCGGTACATCTGCCAGTCGATGGCCTCGATCAGGCCGCTTTCCTCGGCGATCGGCAGGAACTCGCCAGGTGCCAGCACGCCCCGCTGCGGGTGGTTCCAGCGAACCAGCGCTTCGTAACCCACGCGGGAACCGTCGTCCAGCCGCACCAGCGGCTGGAAGTACGGCTCGAACTCGTTGCGCGCCAGCGCCAGCCGAAGCTCGTTCTCGATGCCCAGCACGTCCATGGCTTCGCGTTGCAGCGAATCGTCGAACAGCACGAAGCGCTGCCGGCCGCTGCTCTTGGCGCGATATAGCGCGGTGTCGGCATCGTGCAGGAGGCTGTCCACGCGCTCGTGGCGCGCGTCGCCGATGGCGATGCCGATGCTGGCCGAACTTTGAAGGTCGCGGCCGGCAGCATGCATCGGCTCCTGCAGGGACTGCAGGATGCGTTGCGCGATCCGGGTGGCGGTCTTGGGGACCGGGACATCCTCGAGCAGGATCGCGAACTCGTCGCCCGACAGGCGTGCGACCACGTCGGGCTCGCGTACGCAGTGCACGAGTCGCTGCGCCACCTCCCTGAGGACTTCGTCCCCAGCCAGGTGCCCGAGACTGTCGTTGATCACCTTGAACCGGTCCACGTCCAGGTACAGCAGCGCGAATTGCCGTTGCGCATCGCGCTTGCGGGCGGCGATCGCGCGTTCGATGCGGTCGCGCAGGTAGAGGCGGTTGGGCAGCCCGGTCAGGGCATCGTGCATGACCTGGTGCTTGAGCTGGGCCTCGACCTGCTCGCGCACCGTGATCTGTTCGCGCAGCTCGCGGGTGCGTTCTTCGACCCGGCCTTCGAGTTCCGCATTCATCTGCAACAGGGCTTCGGCGCTCTTGCGGCGCTGCAGGCTGTTGGCGATCTGGTAGGAGACGAAGGTCAGCAGTTCCGCGTCGCGGCGATCGTAGGTGTCCTGGGCGCTGTAGCTCTGGATCGCAACCACGCCGATCACCCGCTCGCTGTCCAGCAACGGCGCTCCGATCCAGCAGTTGGCGTTGGATCCCCTCTGGACGGATGTCTCGACCTCACCTGCCGCCACGAGCTGCGCGAAGACCTCGCGGTCGACCAGCAGGGTGCTGCCCCGGCGGATCACGAGTTCGGACAATCCGCGCCCAAGCGGACGCGGTGCATGGGCGCCGCTGGACGCGTCGACGTAGTAGGGGAATTCCAGCTGCGTGCCGTCGGCCGACAGCAGTGCGATATAGAAGTTCTGCGCGTTGAGCAGTTCGCCCACGGCGGCATGGACATGGTGGTAGAAACGGTCGCTGCTTTCGTCGGTATTGGCCAGGGCGGCGATGCGGTACAGGGTCGCTTGCAGGTGTTCGGCGCGTTCGCGTTCGGTGATCTGCTGGCGCAGCACTTCGTTGGCGTTGGCCAGTTGTTCGGTGCGCAGGGCGACGTGACGTTCCAGCTCTTCCTGGCTGCGCTTGCGCTCGAGTGCGGTCAGGATGTGCTCGGCGACGAACGCGAGAAGCGCCTGGTCGGCGGCGGAGTAGCGGACGCGCTCCTTGTAGCTCTGGACGACCAGTGCGCCCTGGATCTGGCCATCGCGCCGCATCGGCACGCCCAGCCAGTCGGCGCTGTCCGCGCCATGCATCTCCAGCGGTCCTGGCAGTTGCGCGCGCAATTCGTCGTCCGAACCCCGCAGCGCCTCGCCGCCGCGGACCAGCCACCAGGTCGGGCCGTGGCGGATGTCGTCCAGCGGAATGTCGCCTTCGGCATCCGGCACGTCCATGTCTTCGCTGTCGGCAAAATAGATGAACCGGATCGTGTCGCTGCTTTCGACGTAGGTGGCGATGAAAAAGTTTTCCGCATACATCAGCTCGCCGACGATGCGATGCAGGCCTTGCAACATCGCCGGCATGTCCAGGTTCGAGCCGGCCAGGTCGGCGATGGCAAACAGCGCGCGTTGCAGGCGCTCGGCCTGCTCCAGCCGTTCAACCGTCGCCCGCAACGTCTTCAGGTCGAGCAGGGAGGCCATGCGCCGACCGGTGCGGGTAAGGATCGCATCGACGACGTCGGACACCACTGGCATCGCGGATCCGGCCCGGCCGCCATCCCACGACTCCACCATCACTGCCGCGACCGCGCGGCTGTCGTCATCGCAAAGCACGTGTACCTGGGCATCGGTTCCGGCGCCATTGCGTACGGCTGCGACGGCAGCCCGCAAGCGCCCGGCATGCGATTCACTGCAAGCACCGAGCGGATGGAACTGGATATTCCGTGGCCAGTCGGGGGACCATGCCACGCAGGTGGGGACGACCCCCTGGGTGCGCAGCGAGGCGATCATGAGTTCGGCGACCGATGCGATATCGTCGCAGTCCTGCAGCGCCCGTGCGTAGGCATCCAGATCGTGGGGGGCACGCACGGCGGTTGTCGAGGATCCGTCCGACGGCGTGCCGGGCGCGGCGGTTTCGTGATGCGATGATTGCCGCGCGCCTTGCCGGGCCTGGCTCATGCGCGCTCCCGCATGTCGCACTGGATCCGGTGCCGTTGCACGAGCGATATTCGAAGCGACATGTGCATATCCCACGATAACCAGAAGCGGGGATACGCACTTCACGCATGGCGGAAGAAGCTGAATGGTTCAGCTTTGAGTGCCGGTTTTCCCCTGTATCGGTTTTATCGCACCTTGCGCACTTTGCGTCCGCGAAAGGCGTCGCAGATCAGCGGATCGGCTGCTCCAGCATCAGCTCGCGCACATAGCGCGTGGGTGGTGCGCCGTAAGACAGCACCTGGTCGTGGTAAGCCTTCAGGTCGAACGCGTCGCCCAGCTTCCTTTGCATGGCATCACGCAGGTCGAACTGCTCCTGCACGCCGACGAAGTAAGTCGGCAGTTGTGCGCTGGTCAGCTGGGCGCGGACCCACTTTCCCGACGCCTCGCGCTCCTGCTGGAAGGTGTCGTGGACCATCAGGTGCATCGCCTGGGCGCGGCTCCAGCCGTCGACCTGCACGCCCTGGTCCAGGATGGCATTGGCCACGGTGCGCAGGTAGAACTTGAGCTGCACCAGCCGGAACAGCGGGTCGCCGTCCAGGTAGCCGGCATCGGCCATCATGTTTTCGGTATAGACCGCCCAGCCCTCCGCGAACAGGCCCGAGCGCAAGACCGCCCGCAACGTCGACGGATACTTCGCCGAATGCACGCCTTCCAGGTAATGTCCCGGCATCGCTTCGTGGATGGCCAGCAGGTGGATCATCCGCGTGTTGTATTCGCGCAGGAACGAGTCGCTTTGTGCGTCGGTCCAGTCCTCGGGGATCGGGGAGATCGCGAAGTAGGTATCCAGGCCCTTGTCCAGCGGGCCGGGCGAATCGCAATAGGCGACCGCGACGCCGCGCTGGAACTCCGGCATCAGGATCACCTTGACCGGGTCGCCGGGTACGGTGACCAGGTCCTTCGCGCGCACGAAGGCAGTGGCGTCGGCGAGCGCCCGCCTGGCAGCGTCCACGACTTCGTCGCGGGCTGGTTTGTCGGCATAGGCGAGTTCAAGCGCTGCCTCGATCGTGCTTTGTTGTTGCGCATCGCTTGGTGCATCGGGCATGTCGCCGGACGCTGGAGCGTCCGGCCTGCCGGCCAGCACGTCGCGCGCGATGTCGTACATGCGGCCGCGCACGCGCTTGATCTCGGCTTCGGCGCGCTGCCTGATCTGGGCCCGGGACAAGGCGGCATCCAGCGAGAAGCGCAGTTTCTGGTCGTACAGCGCCTGGCCGATCCGGAAGTCGCCCCGTGCGTTGGGGACCAGGGTTTCATCCAGCCACGTCTGCTGCGCGGCGACGGCCCTGCGCAGGTTGGCCACGGCAGCATCCAGGCGCGCACGCTCGGCGCCATGCAGCTGGTCGGCATTGGGGGTGATGAAGGTGTCGATCAGGCTGAGGACACCGGCATTCTGTTTGGACACGGTCTCGGCGTGGACCCTGGGCACCCGCGCAGGATCGAGGTTGGCGCGCATCTGCGCGTACAGCGCCGGGATTTTCTCCATGCGCGCCGTGGCGCTCGCGAGCCGCTGCGGCATTGGCGCAAAGTCGCGGGCCATCAAGCCGTAGATCGCGCCACCGGCCAGGCCACTGTAGACCTGTGGATCCCAGGCCCAGCTTTGCAGCGTCTGGATGGTCCAGATGTCGGACTTGAGCTGGTTGCGCAGGATCGCCGCGTCGACCTGGTTTTGCCGCGACAGCGTGGCGGTGTCGATCGCGGCAAGATCGGCCAGCACCGCCTGGTCGAACTCGACCAATGCCTGGCGCCCCTTGCTGCTGAGGTCGTCGAGCTCGCTGTCGTAGCGATGCTCGCCGATCTGGGTCGCACTGACCGGCTGCAAGCGTAGCCAGCCATCCAGTGCGCGCCGGGACAACGCGGCGAAGGCAGCATCGGCGTCGTCGTCGACCGCAACCCGTGGGTTGCCGGTTGCCAGTGGCGCGACGGCGGCCTGGGCCGCACCTGGCGACGATGCGTTGCATGCCGCCATCACCAGGACGGTGGCCCAGGAAAAAAGCAGTGCCGCGGAGCGGCGGGGGCGCTTGGCAGTCACGGTCGATACTCCCATGGGGCGGCCCCAATGTGGCTGTCGCAAGTCACGTCGTTGGCGTCTCAGGCCGTGGCAGCCACCGGATCGGCAGGCATGGCAGCGGCCTTGCTGCGCGTGGCGGGTTGACGCGCAAGCGTATTGGCGGCGAGGTCGGACAAGCCATACAGCCTTGCGATCTTGCCCCAGGCCAAGGCAGCCACCATCGCCTGGGTGACCAGGAACGACAGCACCATCGCACCGATCCCGACGCCATCGACCCCCAGGCGCAGCCAGGACAGCAGCAGTGCCAGGCCGAAGCCGACGATGATGCTGCCCAGGTAGACAGCCAGCGTCGCGACCGGACGGCGCAGCAACAGTTTGAGTCCACGCCACCAGGCACGGATCACCGAGCGCAGGCTGGCGTCGGCGCCCAGCCAACCACGGCCTGCTTCGACGCTGGCATGGGCGATCACGAACACGATGGCGGCGACGATCATGGCCATGCGCGATGCATTGGCCACTTCGGAAGACAGGATCGCCTGTTCCGTGGCCTTGTCGGCTGCACCCATCAAGGCAGCGCCGATGCCGACCGCGATCCCCAGCGGAATCAGCGACCAGGCCAGCATCCGCAGCATCCGCCAGTACTCGCCCAGCCCACCATGGATCAGTTCGCCAAACCCAAGCCGGCGGCGCGCGCGCAGCGACGCCACGATCATGCCGGTCAGCCAGGGAGCCAGCAACAGCATCACGATCGCGGCAGCCATGGTCGCGGCCGTGAGCGTGGCGCCCTGTTCGCCGATCTTCATCATCCCCTGGAGCAGCAGTGGCAGCTCGTGGCCCGCGGCGATGCCGCCGGCGTGGACCGAATTGCCGAACTGTCCTTGCAACGCACCGCGCAGGGGCGCGGTGGCCAACCAGGTGGGAACCAGCGTGGCCAGGATCCAGAGCAGCAGCAGGCGCCATTGCATCGCCGAGCGCATGGCCGTCATCCATGCCGCAAGGCCGCTGCGGCGTGCGACGCCTTGGCCGGGGTGTGCGTGCGTGTCGTAGGTGTTCATAGGTTCACCAGGATCATGAAGATGGTCTGGAGCAGGGTGGCGACCTGGCCGCCGATGCGGCGCGCCACCGATTTGTCGGGCTTGAGCGTGCGACTGTTGTCCAGGCTGCTGCGGTCCAGGTTGGACTTCTGGTCCGGATCCAGTTGCACCGAGACGGCCTTGCTGTCCGTGGTCCAGGTGAAGCGCTGCCAAGGCTTGTCGCCACTGAAGCGCACCGTCTTGCTGCTGCCATCGGCAAACTTGACCACCACGGTCTGCGGGATGTCCACGCCGGCGCGGCGCACCAGGACATTGGTGCGGTACGGGAACGGGCCGTGCCCGTCCTTCGCCTTCGGGTGCGCCTTCTTCCACGCCTGGCGCTTGTCGTCGATGGTTTTCTCGATGTCCTTGCTGGTCCGCTCCACGCGCTTGCCGCCCTGGTCGACATATCCGGGTTGCGGCAGGACTTCATTGCTGCTGAACGAGGCGATGCTGTCGTCGACCTTGCCCACGCCGTACACCTGCTGGGCGAAGATCTGCTCGACGGCCGCGCGCTGGCCGGTCCCCTCGATCAACGCCTGCTCCAGGTCGGCGATGCTCGGGTGGCGAAACTTCCAGCGCGCGTAATACAGCTTGAAGGCGCGCTCGAGCGCCGGCGTGCCGACGCGGGCTTCCAGGTCGTGCATGGTGGTCGCGGTGCGCGAGTAGACGGTGCCGTAGCTGCCGCCTGACATGCGGTCCCAGGAGTTGGCTCCCAGCGGATCGGCCGGGCTGGCATTCATCGCACCAAGGCCCTCGTAGGCGAATACCGGCATCTTCAAGTCGATGCCGAGCTTCTTCAGCAAGGGCATGGTCAGGTGGATGTCGCGCTTTTCCGAGCGCAGCATGCGCTGGTCCCAATACTCGTTGAGGCCTTCGTCCAGCATCGGCTCCTCGAACTCGTTGGAGCCCAGGATGCCGTAGAAGTAACCGTGACCGAACTCGTGGATGGTCACGAAATCGAGCAGGTCCGCGGTCAGTGTCCCCGGCTCGACGCTATCGAAACTGGAGGCCGTGAAGAACGTGGGGTACTCCATTCCGCCGGCTTCCCCCGCACGGTACGGCGGGATCACCACGGTCACGGTCTGGTAGGGGTAGGGGCCCAGGGTCTGGGAGAAGTAACGCAGCGAGTCGATGGTGGCGTCGAGCGCCGGCTTGGCATTGTTCTGGTATTCGGGCGTGTACAGCACCCGCACCGTCACCTTGGGGCTGCCCGCGCCCTGGTAATAGCCAACCAGCGGCTTGGCGTAGCGCTTGTCGGCGGTCCAGGCGAAATCATGGACGTCGCCCTGGACGAAGCGGTGGGTGACCTGGCCGTCCTTCTGGATCGGCGCACCTGTCTCCTGGCCAGTGGCGCCGACGGTATAGCCCTTGGGGACGGTGATGCGCACATCGTATTCGCCGTAGTCGGCGTAGAACTCGCTGTGGGCGTGGAACTCGTGCGCGTTCCAGCGCGGCGCGGTGGCGCCGCGCTCACCTGGCAGCTCAAGCACGCCGATCTTGGGGAACCACTGCCCGACCAGGTGGAAGCTGCCGTAGTAGCCGGTGCGGGCGACCACGCGCGGCAACTGGTCGAAGAAGTCGATGTCCAGCGTGGTGCTGGCCCCGGGCGCGACCGGTTGCGGCAGGTCGAAGCGGACCACGCTGCGATCGGTGCCGGGGCCGTTGTCGGGCTGGACGTAGGTCCACTTCACCGGCGCGCCGGCCTGCGCGACCTTGTCGAGCTTGATGTAGCCCCACTGTCCATCCTTGGTGTCGACGCCGCTGCGGAACTTGTCGTTGCCGTCGCGCAACTCGGTCATGAAGGTGCTGCCGGGTCCTTCGAACCCGTTGAGGTACATGTGCAGGTAGATCGCGCATACCGGTTGCGCGCTGCGGTTGCGCCAGGTCAGCTTCTGCTTGCCAGTGACCGTGTGCTTGACCGGGTCCAGGGTCGCGTGGATGTCGTATCTGACGACCCGGTTGGACAGGGTGGCGTCATTGCCGGTGCGCGGGCCGCCCCAGGCATCCGGGGCACTGGGCGTGCGCACCGCGGCGGCGTCGGCCCCCGCCAGCGGGATAGCGGCGCAGGCCTGGGTCGGGGCGGAGCGTGTGCCGGTGGGTGGGGCGGCAGGCGTGCCGGCCACGGCGGACAAGGGCAGTCCGGCCGCCAGGGCCGTGACCAGGAGCATGCGCAGCATCGGATTTCCCCAGCAGACACGAAACGCGAAGCATGCGCGATGCCGGCGGAGACCACAATCAGGACCAAAGAGGGATGCGGCCCGGCCGGCAACGCGCTATGTTTCAAGGTCGCATCAACGCCAGGCCTGCCTTGGAGATCGGCATGACGCATTCTGGTAGCTGCCACTGTGGTCGTATTGCGTTCCAGCTGGAGGGCGACGTGACCGAGGCGATGGATTGCAACTGTTCGATGTGCCGCCGCCGCGGGGCGCTGCTGGCGTTCTTCCCGCGCGAGGCGTTGACGTTGACCAGCGGCGAAGGCGACTACGCTACCTACCGGTTCAACAAGCAACGCATCGCGCACCATTTCTGCCCGACCTGCGGCATTGCGCCGTTCAGCGAGGGCGCGCACCCGAAAACGGGCGCCATGATGGCAGCCGTCAACGTGCGCTGCCTGCCCGACCTGGATTTGTCCGCGCTTGCGATCAAGCAGGTGGATGGCGCGAGCCTGTAGGTCGGCACGCGCCATGATGTCCTCGACCGCATGCGAATGGACCAGGTGGGTCAGGGTCCAGGCAGTCGCCTTGCGGTTGGACTGGTGAAGCAACGACTGGCCTGGTTATTGTTGTGGGCGTCGGCGGCCGCCTCGACGCAAGCCTGTGCTGCGCCGTGTCCGCCCAGGGGCTGGACGCCGTCGTCGCTCGAGGCGTTGAAGGAAAACGGATTCGTCATGGTCGGCCAAAGCGCGCGGACTGCGCTCGCCCAGGCGCTGTTGCCGTGTCTGGCGGACCCCGATCCGGCGTTGCGTGACGGCATTGCCTACGAAGCGCTGTCGCATTGGATGCGGGCTGGCGATCTTGGGCCGGATGCGCTGCGAGGATTGCAGCAGCGGCTGGACGCGATGCTGGAGGACGACGACGCCACCGGCGACCACGGCGATGGGTTTGCCCGGCCGTTCGCGGCGTTGGCACTGGCCGAGATCGCGCGCACCGACCGCTTGCAGCCGTGGATGACCCCACGGGAGCGCGTCGCGATGGTCGCGCGCGCCACCCGATACGTGCGCGCCGTCAGGGACTATCGCGGTTACGACGATGCCCAGGGCTGGCGCCATGGTGTTGCCCATGGCGCGGACTGGTTGATGCAACTCAGCCTCAACCCGGCACTGCCGCGCGCGCAGCTGGACGAGATCCTGGACGCCGTTGCAAGCCAGGCGGTACCCGAGCATGCGCACGCCTATGTGTTTGGCGAACCGGAGCGGCTGGCCCGCCCGGTGCTGTTCGTCGCTGCACGCGGGCTGCATTCGCCTGGCGATTGGCAGGCATGGCTGGCTGCCCTGCCGGCGCGGATCGGCGATCCGGACAAGGCCTGGAAGGACAGCGCATGGCTGGCGCGGCGGCATGACCTGGTGGCCTTCCTGTCGGCGCTGTACCTGCAAGCGGACCGCAGTGATGACGCGCGGATCGCGGCGCTGAAGCCGGCGATCCTCGCTGCGCTCGACCAGGTGCCTTGAAGGCTGGCGCCTTGGGACGAGCGCCTGCTGGCAAGATGCTTCGCGGCAAGGTGCCTGGTGGCAAGCGTGCTTCGCGGCAACGTGCTTCGTAGCCGCGTGCTTCGTAGCAACGTGCTTCGTAGCAACGTGTTTCGTAGCAACGTGCTCGTGTCAGCTGCTTCCTGGAAGGAGGGTTGGTGGAACTTCGCCTGGTGGCGCCTGCGCCACCTCGGGCACTTCGCTGGTGCCGGAATTATTCTTCGCCTTGCTCGAATTCGACCAGCGCATCCAGGTCGAATGCCAGCGCCTCGATGGCTTCGCGCACCTTGCGCTCGGTGGACGGATTGCCTGCCTCGATCTCGATCTCGTGCGTGCCCGGCCCCATGTCGTCCGGGAGTCCGGCCGAGCTGGAGTCGGCGTCGTCCATGTGCGTCATCATGTCCGCCACTTCCTCGACGTGCTCGATGCCGTCCAGGCTCTGCAGCAGGTTGATCACGGCGCGGGCGTCGTCGTCACTTCCAGTCAGTCGGATACGCAGGGTCGACATTGTTGGCTTCTCGTTGTGGGGGTGCTGGAAGCCTAGGCAGGTCTTGGCTAAGTCGGCGTGACGACGTGGCCGCGTCGCTGGCCAGTGCATGCGTCACGATGATGACTTGGCTGCCGTTTGCGCGGGCGGGGCACGGACCGGCAACGGGACGTTGCACAGGTCGATATGGCCGGCGGGCACCTTGTACCAGCTGTCGCGGCGATTGCGGCGCGACTCGACCACCTGCGCGAACAGTGGCGTATCGGTGCGCAGCAATTGCAGTGGCGTGCGTTGCGATTCAGGGACGTCGCTGGCCAGGGCGATCGACTCGATCGTCGTGCGCCGTCCGGCATCGGCGTAGAAGCCCATCGGCTCCGGCCCGCGCGGCAGCACGCTCAGCAGTTCCATGCCCTTGACCACATGGCCCACCACGGTGATGTTGCGGTCCAGCTGTCGCGGCGATTGGCCATCGACGACGTACAGCTCGGTGCCGTTGCTCGAGTCGGCGGCCACGTCCCGGCCCGCACCCAGGGTGCCGTAGCAATGCGCCAGCCACGCCTGGCCGGATTCGGGGTCACGGGCCGCGGGGAAGCCATCGACAAACCCGACCTGCGGCGCCCAGCCGTCGCTGTCGGGCAGCGGCGTGAAGTCCAACCCGGTGGACGTGCGGGTGAATTCGGCCGGCAGGTGCATCCTGGCACTGCCCAACGACTTGCGGCTGGCCTCGTCTTCGGTCGGGTCGCCGAACTGCACGACGAAATTGTCCTGTGAGCGGTAGATGCTCAAGCCATCCCAGTAGTGCTCGTGCGCGAGCGTCCTGATGTTGGCGACATGCGCCGGTGCGAAACCTGGCGCGAGTTCGATCACCACGCGACCGCCCGGGACCTGCATGTAGAGCGTGTTGGCCGGGTCCAGCATGCGCCAGTCCGAAGGCCCGGAGGCATCCAGCAGCTCCTGCATCGATTTGGGTTTGGCGGCATCGGTGTCGGCGGCCGTGGCCAGCATCGGTGCGGCGGCAGCCAACAGGCAGGCGGTCAGCAGGGCAATACGCATCGGCGGGCATCCTGGATGGAAAGCTGGAGTGTAAACGTCGACGGACGCGAGGGTTGCCGCGGCACCGGAACGGGTGCCATTCCCATGGAGATGCATTCAACTTGGGTGCGTTCGACACCCGATGCTGCAACACGGGTGCCATCGACAGGGGTTGATTGCCCGGAACGAAGGGCATCCCGGTGTCCCATCATCCTCACGCCACGGCTGTCATCCATCAGCGCGAGGGCAAGGCGCCACGGACGCTGCGTCACCCAAGCTGGGCGAAGCCAGGAAAGACATCCAGGCGATCCCGCCGTCGCGGTAAGGACGGGGCGCAGGCGGGCAAAGCAGCCTGTGTGGATTGGGTCGCACTGACCCTCGCGCGGCCCGCGCCGCGCCCCGGCCTCTTCCAATCCTCGACCTGCTTGTCGACAGGAGCCCGGGCGAGCCGCCGCTCGATCCCGCCTGACCCGCCTTCGTACCCGGGCTTTCTTGCCCTTCCCATGCCGGGCTGCGTGGGCCGGGCTCCTTGTGGCCTTGTCGCCACCTTGCATCGGTCTCCCCAGGGGCGCCACGCGCCGCCGCAACCAGGTGCTCCCAAAGAGGGGGGATGACTACTGGCACATTCACTATACGCAAGTTGACAGTAGTATTTTGGTCAACCTAGTGGAGAGCGCCATGGCCACACCTGCCTCACCGACGACCGGTCCCGGCGACACCACCTCGGAAGGCGCGGCCCTGCTTGATCAGCAGCTGCGCAAGTTCCAGAAGGAACTTAGCGCCGGGACCGTGTCGCTGGCCTTGCTGGCCGTGCTCGCTGCCGCGCCCGAGCCGATGTACGGCTACCAGATCGCCAAGCGGCTGGAGCAGGTCGGGGAAGGCGTGCTGGCGGGCAAGCAGAGCGCGCTGTACCCGGTCTTGCGCAGCCTGCAGGCCGCCGGCGTGCTGGACAGCTTCGTCGAGCCGTCGATGTCAGGTCCTCCGCGTCGCTATTACCGCCTCACCACCGCCGGGGAGGCGGTGTTGCTCGAATGGGTCGCCGCATGGCGCGCCACCCGCGATTCCGTCGATTCCGTCTTGAAGGGGCTTACCGCATGAACGCCGCGCACTCCAACACGCCACTGCCGACCACCATCCCCGCGTACCTGGCACAACTGCGCACGGCCCTGGCAGGCGCCGATCCGGCGCTGGTGCAGGATGCACTCTACGACGCCGAGGAATACCTGCGTTCGGAGCTGGCCGCAAACCCGGGCAAGGACGAAGGCGAGGTCATCGCCTCGGTCGCTTCCAGTTATGGTGCCCCGGAAGAAGTCGCCGATATCTACCGCGACACCGAAACCAGGGTGCAGACGGCGCTGCGCGCGCCGCAGCCTCCACGACGCAGCTCGGCCCTGGGCCGGTTCTTTGGTGTCATTGCCGACGCACGTACCTATGCTTCGCTGTTCTACATGCTGCTTGCGCTGGCAACGGGGACGTTTTATTTCACCTGGGTCGTGACCGGCCTGTCGCTGTCGCTGGGCCTGGCGGTGCTGATCATCGGCATCCCCTTCGTGATCCTGTATTTCGGCTCGGTGCGGGTGCTGTCGCTGGTCGAGGGCCGGATCGTGGAGGTCATGCTGGGTGAGCGCATGCCGCGCAGGCCGCTGTATGCCGAACGCGGCAAGCCCTTGTTGCAGCGGATCGCCGATATGTTCACCGATCCGCGGACCTGGTCCACGCAGTTGTATTTCGTGCTGATGCTGCCGCTGGGGATCGTGTACTTCACCTTGGCGACAACACTGTTGAGTATCGCGTTGTCGTTCATCGCATCGCCGTTGCTGGTCTTGATCGGTTACATCGACAACGGCTGGTTCGTCGGCAACTGGTGGTACGACAACGCGATCAACCTGTGGTGGCAGCTGCCGTTGCTGTTCGTGTCGGGCGTGGTGCTGCTGTTCGCCACGCTGCACCTGGCGCGCGGCATCGGCAAGGTGCATGGGCAGTTTGCCAAGCACATGCTGGTGAAGTCGGAGGCATGAGCGCGGCCGGCAGCTGCGCTTGCATTCCCATGCAGGTATGAGCCCGTGCAGGTATGAGCCCGGGCAGGTGCGAGCCCCTGCAGGGACGAGCTGGGTCGCGATCAGGACACTTGCACGCCTGATCGCGATCCCATGGTGGTGGCGTGCCGCCACCGCCTTCCGGGAACAACATGGAACGCTCGCGCCTTGCGGCGTTCCTACGCTTTGCGATCCTGCTGTTTGGCCTTTGCTTGTGCCTTCGACCCGGCGGACTGGCTGGCAATGAAGTCGCGCACCTGCGGATAGACCTGGGTGCGCCAGCGGCGCCCGCTGAAGATGCCGTAATGGCCGGCGCCCTCGACGATGTAATGCAGGCGATCGGCGTCGGCGACGCTGCTGCACAGCGCTTGTGCCGCACGCGTCTGGCCCTCGCCGGAGATGTCGTCCAGTTCGCCTTCCACGGTCATGAGCGCGGTGTCCCGGATCGCGGATGGATCCACGCGTTCGCCATTGACGTCCCACAATCCGCGCGGCAGCAGGTGCTCCTGGAAGACCACTCGGATGGTGTCCAGGTAATAGCGCGCAGGCATGTCCAGCACGGCGTTGTATTCGTCGTAGAACTTGCGATGCGACGCGGCATCGTCCAGGTCGCCCTTGACCAGGTCCTGGTAGAAATCCCAATGCGACATCATGTGTCGTTCGGGGTTCATCGCCAGGAAGCCCGCGTGCTGCAGGAAGCCCGGATACACGCGTCGCCCGCTGCCCGGGTAATTGGTCGGGACGGTGTGGATGACGGTGTTCTCGAACCACCACAGTGGTTTCTGGGTCGCCAGGTTGTTGACGGCCGTCGGCGATTCGCGGGTATCGGTCGGGCCGCCCATCATCACCAGCGAGCGCGGCGTGGATTCGCCGCGCGCGGCCATCAACGACACCGCGCCCAGGACCGGCACCGTCGGTTGGCAGACACTGATGACGTGCAGGTTGTCGGTACCGATGTGGCGGATGAATTCCTCGATGTAGGCGACGTAGTCATCCAGCGAAAACGTGCCCAGCTCGGCCGGCACCATGCGCGCGTCGACCCAGTCGGTGATGTAGACCTTGTGGTCGGGCAGCAGCGTGCGCACGGTGTCGCGCAGCAGCGTGGCGTGATGGCCGGACAATGGGGCAACCACCAGTACCGTCGGGTCGTCCTTGAGGCCTGCGACCGTGGCCGCGTCGTCGCTGTAGCGCTTGAAACGCAGCAGGCGACAGAACGGCTTGGCGAGCGCTTCCTGCTCGATGATCGGGCAGACATGGCCGTCGACCTCGACCTGGTGGATACCGAACTCGGGCTTCTCGTAATCCTTGCCAGCCCGGTAGAGCAGCTCGCAACCGGCCGCGGCGCGCGAGGCGCCGGGTAGTGCGGAAAACCAGCTGTCGGGCGCTGAAAACATGCGCGCGCTGGCATCGGCCCAATAGGTCATCGGCGTCATTCCCGCACGCCAGAATTCATGCATCTGGTAGAGCAGCATCGTTCCCCTGGCCCGGACGGGCATCTGGTGCTGCGCCGCAGCATACTTGATGCGGCGCGGCAGGGTGTGATGCGCGTTGGAATCCGTCGGACGTCGTTCGCGGGGGTGCGTGACGTGCTTCGCCATTCCGGCGAAAAATCCCGAAAGGCAAGAGCGGAACCGGCTATCGACGCGGTTGCCGCAATGGAAGTGGCCTCGGGGTCGGGGAAGGGCTGCGGATCGGTGGTGTGGCGCGGCGGTGTGGCTCGGCGGTGTGGCGCGGCGGTGCGGCTCGGGCTCAGCCCGGAATTTCCAGCGCCGAAGCCGTACCCGCCAGTCCAGGCGCCAGCCAGCAGTGCGACCCCAGCATGCCGAATCCAAGGGCCTGGAACCGCTGCCTGTAGAACCGCGCCGGACGCGTCCTGAATTCGTGCTCGTCGCCCTCGGCGCCATCGCCGCGTGCAAAGGTTTCCAGGAAGGCGATCCCGCCACACAAGTCGGCCAGGCCCGGCAGGCCGCGATCGAGTTCGCGCGTGTCCAGGTAATGCAGCACGTCACTGCAAACCAGCAGGTCCACCGGCGGGCAGGGGCGCAGCTGGGCGAAATCACCAAAGCGGGCAAGGTGCAGGTTGCGCGTGCGCCCATAGCGGCTCACGGCGTATTGGCTGGCGTCGAAACCCAGGTAGCGCAACCTGGGTCGCAGCTTGAGCAGCGGCGCGCGCCATGCGCCTTCGCCGCAGCCGATGTCCAGCACGGTACGGATCGGGCGTTCCAGGTGGTACTCGGCCGTCGCCACGGCCAGTGCCACCTTGCGTGACAGGCGCCGCGGGCCACCGATGTCCTGTCGGCGGTACCAGTGGTCGAAGTAATCGCGATCGTAGATCTTGCCGGTGGCGGGCTTGCGCATGCGGTCCAGGACCAAGTGTCTGCGGCGAGGCGGGGCGGGTATGATCGCATCCACGATCGCACCGAGTCGGCACATGGCTTATTTCTGGACCAAGACCGCCCATCTGGTTTTCGTGATTGCGTGGATGGCGTCCGTGTTCTACCTGCCACGGATCCTGGTCAACCTGGCCGAGGCGGGCGATGAGCCTGCGGTGCGGGCTCGGCTGGTGCTGATGGGGCGCAGGCTCTATCGGTTCGGGCATGTCATGTTTGGGTTTGCGTTGCTGGCAGGCTTGATGTTGTGGATGCATTTCCAGATCAGTGGTGGATGGCTGCACGTCAAGTTGCTGCTGGTAGCGTTGCTGCTGGCTTATTACATCATCGCCGGCCGCTGGCTCAAAGGCGTGGCTGCCGGTCGGGATTGCCGTCCTCGACCACCTTGCGCTGGTTCAACGAGGTCCCGGTGGTAGTGCTGGTGGCGATTGTCTACCTGGCGATCGCAAAACCGTTTTGACCTTGATGCTGCTGTCGCAGGCGCGGCTCCGGCCGCGAACCCGCGATCTCGGCGGTTTTGCTTTTCGCAGGCGCGACGTGACGATTGCGACGAGCCATCCGGTCGAGCAATCGCGACTCACGTCGCGCCTGCGAAAGCAGGATCGAAATCTCGCGGCTGGAGCCGCTTCCACGTGGCGGGCAAGCATTCGTTGCGCCTGCTGCGCATAATCACTGCAATCCCAACGGAGCCCGGCATGAGCGGACAACAGCGCGAACTCACCTTCCGGTTCCTGGCCGAGCCGACCGATGTCAACTACGGTGGCAAGGTCCACGGCGGCGTGGTGATGAAATGGATCGACCAGGCCGGTTATGCCGCCGCGGTCGGCTGGAGCGGCAAATACAGCGTCACCGTCGCCGTGGGCGGCATTCGTTTTGTCGCGCCGGTGCGCATCAGTGACCTGGTCACCGTCTCGGCGCAGCTGGTCTATACCGGCACGACCAGCATGCATTTTGCGGTCGACGTCAGTGCACGCGACCCCATGGGTGGGGAAGAACGCCTGTGTACGCATTGCGTGATGGTGTTCGTGGCGCTGGACGGCGTCGAGGGTGCGCCGACCCCGGTACCGGCCTGGGAGCCGCGCACCGACGAGGACCGGAGGCTGTCCGAGTACGCAACCCAGGTGATGGCACTGAGCAAGGGCATCGAGCAGACGATTGCCCGCTACCGCGAAGCGTGATCAAGGTGGTTCGCCCGGCGCATCCGCCGATGTCTACCCTTGCCTGAAACGACGAAAGCCGCCTGGCGGCGGCTTTCAGTCCTGGTCATCGCTCGAGGATGCCGGTCCGCGGACCGCCCGGTCAGATCCCTGCGACGCGACGACCCTCGAGGTACTTGCTGCTCCAGTAACCGCTGTCCATGCGCGACACCATGACGTCCTTGCCGGTGCGCGGAGCATGCACGAACTGGCCCTCGCCGACGTAGATGCCGACGTGGTTGACGCGGCCCTTGCGACCGAAGAACACCAGGTCGCCCGGGGTCAGTTTGCTGCGCTCGGAGACCAGTTCGCCGCTCTTGGCCATGTCGCGCGAGATCCGCGGCAACTCGATGCCCAGGGTGTTCTGGAAGACGTAGCCCACCAGCCCGCTGCAATCGAAGCCCTTGGTGCTGGTACCGCCCCAGCGGTACGGCGTGCCCAGCAGCGCCAGCGCGTGCTTGAGCATGATCTGGATGCGGTTGCCCGAAGGCGGCTCGGCGGTCGGGGTGGCGACCGGCTTGGCGCCGATCATGCGGTTGACGTCGCCGGCAAAGATCAGGGCGCGTTCGGGCATCGGCATCGCATCGCTGATGATCGGCGCGGCGGCGACGGCGGCCGCAGCCGTGGGCATCGCGGTGGCCGCGCCGTCCTGCGCGAAGGCGGGCAGGGCGGCGGCGCAAAGCGCGGCGCAGCAGGACATCCGGAGAAGAAAGTTGCCCGCAAACTTGCGGGTGGCGGCAGTTCGGCGTGTCAGGTCGGTTGTCGTCACTTGGTTTTCACGTCTGTGAGCAAGACGTGATGGTGCAGGAGGCAGGACGACGAGTCGTTAAAATCTTGTTAACACCATGCGAACGCGACGTGATTGCGCGCACGGATTCAGCTGCCGCTCGTGGTCGATTCAGCCACGTGATGGCCGCCGCGCGGGTCCGCGTCAATGCAAAACGCGTTTCGCCCCGGAGTAGTGGTCGCGCCAATACGCGCCATCGAGGTAATCCAGTCGCACGGTGCCGCCGGTGCTGGGCGCATGCACGAAGCGGCCCTGGCCGACATAGATCCCGACATGGCTGACCGTGCCGCCGCTGCCGAAGAACACCAGGTCGGCGGGCGTGAGTTGACGCGGCGCGATCCGTGGACCCTGGTAGTCGGCCAGTTGCCGCGAGGTGCGTGGCAGCTTGAGGTCGAGCATGTCGCTGTAGACGTAGTTGACCAGGCCACTGCAATCGAATCCGCCTTCTGGCGTATTGCCGCCATATCGGTAAGGCGTGCCGACCAGGCTGATCGCACGGATCAGCACCGCGTTGGCGGCGGCCGGATCGGCGGGCGCGACGGTGCCCCAGTGCCCGGAACCCTGCGCGGCGGCACCGGGCGTGGACCGTCGGACGTTGTCGCCGCCACCGCAGGCGGCCAGCAAGGTGCATGCCGCCAAGCCTGCGGCCAGCAGGCACGCCCGTGTCGGGCGCGGCCTGCTCCACGGTCGGGCTGGTGCCTTCATGGACTTGCCCGGATAATGGGTCGTCTTGTTCACGCCGCCAGCTTGTCTGCAATCGGCTGCGACGACAAGCCTCCACCACGACGGCGGCAGCATCGATCGATGCGCGCGTCGCCGTGCATCGCCCATTGGCCGTCGTGCGGCCACTACCGAGCCCCGCCATGAAGATCGAGAAAGACCGCGTCGTCCGTTTCCATTACAGCGTCGCCGAGCAGGGGCAGGCGTCCCTGGAAAACTCGGCTGGCGGCGAACCGCTGGCGATCCTGATAGGCCACGGGAACATCATCCCGGGCCTTGAGAATGCCATGGAAGGCCATGAGGCCGGCGACAAGTTCGAAGTCGATGTTGCGGCCACCGACGCCTACGGCGAGCGTCGCGACAACCTCACCCAGCGCGTGCCCAAGAAGCATTTCAAGGACAAGCACCTGGCGCCGGGCATGCAGGTCGTGCTGCAGACGAACTTCGGCCAGCGCGCCGTGACCATCCAGAAAGTCGGGATGAGCGTGGTCGATGTCGACCTCAACCATCCCATGGCCGGCAAGGACCTGCACTTCGACATCGAGATCGTCGAAGTGCGCGAGGCCACGGCCGAGGAGCTCGAACACAAGCACGTCCACGGGCAGGGCGGCCACCACCACTGAGCCGGCCAGCGACTGCATCGACGCACCAGCGGCTATTGCACTGCGCTCGCGCGATGCCCCAGCATTGCGCGCAGGGGCGTGACAGGCGCGCGGACACGGTGGCCCGGGAGTGGAAGTCATGAGCGGGGACAGCAAAGACGTCCTCATCATCGGTGGCGGGGTGATCGGCCTGGCTTGCGGCATTGCACTGCTCGAAGCAGGGCGCAGCGTACGCATCCTGGAGGCCGATACCGTCGGCTGCGGTAGTTCCCATGGCAATTGCGGGACCATCACGCCGAGCCATGCGCTCCCGCTGGCGGCCCCGGGGACGGTGGGGCGCGCGCTGGCATGGATGCTGACGCCGGATGCGCCGCTGTATCTCAGGCCGCGCTTCGATCCGGCGTTGTGGGCGTGGCTGGCGCGGTTTTCCGGGCACTGCAATGCCCGTGAATGGATTCGAGGCGGCGAAGCGAAAGCGGCCCTGCTAGACATGTCGCGCACGTTGCTGCCGGACTGGTTGCAACGCCATGGCATCGAGTGCCAGTTCACCGAAACCGGGGGGGACCACGTGTTCCGCGATCCGGCGCAACGCGAGGCTTTCGAGCACGAGCGCACGGCGCTGCTGGGCCTGGGCATCGCCAGCGAGTGCATCGACGGAGCCGATTACCTGCGCCGGGAGCCGGCATTGCGCGACGGCATCGTCGGCGCCGTGAGGTTCCCGGGCGATGCCAGCCTGCGGCCGGACCGGTACGTGGCAGGCCTGGCGACGGCATTCCTGGCAGGTGGCGGCGACATCGTCGAACACTGTCGGGTGCTGGACGTGCTGCCCGGCGAAGACGCGGTCCGCGTCGAGACCGGCCAGGGCGCGCATCGTGCGCGCGATGCGATCGTGGCCGCGGGTGCGTGGTCGCCGCGACTGGCGCGGTCGCTGGCTGGCGCGGCACCGCTGCTGCGCCGGGCGATGCAGCCGGGCAAGGGCTACTCGATCACCTATGACCGCCCGCTGCTGGCGCCGCGGCAACCGCTGGTCCTGCACGAACGCGCGGTTTGCGTCACCACCTGGAGCGACGGTTACCGCCTGGGCAGCACCATGGAATTTTCCGGTTACGACGGCAGCCTCAACCGCAGGCGGCTGGATGCGCTCGAGCGTGGCGCGCGCGAGTACCTGCACGAGGCCACCGGTCCGGTGAAGCGCGAGGAATGGTTCGGCTGGCGCCCGATGACGCACGACGACCTGCCGATCCTGGGCCGCGTTCCCGGGCAATCGCGCCTGTGGCTGGCGACCGGCCATGGCATGCTGGGGATCAGCATGAGTACCGGCAGCGCACAACTGATGGCGGCCCTGGTCTGCGGGCGTGCCCCCGTGATCGATCCCGCCCCTTACTCCCCGGAGCGTTTCGCGTGAATGGCGTGGACGGCGATGACTTCGACCTGATCGTGCTGGGTGGGGGGTCTGGTGGCCTGGCGGGGGCATTCCGCGCGGCACGACACGGCGCGCGTGTCGCGCTGCTGGAGCCCGGCGCATTGGGCGGCACCTGCGTCAACGTCGGCTGCGTGCCGAAAAAAGCGATGTGGCTGGCCGCGGACCTGGCGCAGAAGATCGCGATGGCGCAGCAGCTGGGCTTTGCCGTGCCCGAGGGCTTGCCCAGGCTCGACTGGCCCGTCTTCGTCGCCCATCGCCAACGCTACATCGAAAACATCCACGGCAGTTACCGCAAGCGCATCGCCGAAGCCGGGATCACCCTGCTGCCAGGTCGTGGACGCCTGGTCGCACGCGGCACGGTCGAGTGCGACGATGGTGTCAGTTTGCGGGCCGGGCGGATCCTGGTCGCGACCGGCGGCCACCCGTGGCGGCCGGAGATCCCCGGCGCCGAATTGGGCATCGACTCGGACGGATTCTTCAACCTGTGCTCGGCCCCCGAGCGTGTCGCGATCGTCGGCGGAGGCTATATCGCAGTCGAGCTCGCCGGCGTGCTGCAGGCGCTTGGGAGCCGTGTCGACATGTTCGTGCGCGGCAGGCGCCTGCTTGACGGATTCGACGAGGACCTGACCCTGCAGCTGGCAAAGGACTACACCCAGCATGGCACCCGCCTGCATTTTGGCCACGAACTGGCCTCGTTGCATCGTGGCGAGGGCCTGGTGTTGCGTGACGGCGACCAGTGCGACAGCGGTCCGTTCGACTGCGTGCTCTTTGCCACGGGACGCCGGCCCAATACCGCCGGGCTCGGATTGGAAGCGCTGGGCATCGCGCTCGGGCCGCGAGGGCATGTCCTGGTCGATGCCCGCCAGGACACCAGCGTCGAAGGCATCCACGCCGTCGGCGACGTCAGTGGGGAGCTGGAACTGACCCCGGTGGCGATTGCGGCGGCGCGTCGATTGATGGACCGACTGTTCGGAGGCAAGCCTGATGCGGCACTGGATTACTCCGATATCGCCACGGTGGTGTTTGCGCACCCACCGCTCGGCAAGGTCGGCATGACCCAGGCGCAGGCACGCGAGGCGCATGGCGACGGCGTACGCGTGTACCGCGCCGGGTTTCGTCCGATGTTGGATGCGCTGGCGGATTCGCCGCAGCGATCGCTGTTCAAGCTGGTCTGCCTGGACCAGGGCGGGGCACCCGGGGACCAGCGCGTGGTGGGCATCCACCTGCTGGGTGAGGCGGCGGACGAAATCCTGCAAGGGTTTGCCGTGGCGCTCAAACGGGGCCTCACGCTGGCCGACCTCCATGACACCGTTGCGATCCATCCAACCTCGGCCGAGGAAGTGGTGTTGATGTAAGCCGTCATGGCCGGGGCATGCGCAGTTCATCGCGCCGCCGCAGGCCACCGCATGCGCCTGCGCGCAGTTGATGGGATCATGTCCGTTGGTCCAAGCCCGGGTGCGCTGAGCGCCGGGGCACAATTGCCGGGTTTGAAATGAGCGACATCTTCCAGCTCCACCGCGGCACGGCCCCCTTGCTGGTCAGTGTCCCGCACGACGGCACCGCGTTGCCGGATGCGATCGCCGCGCGCATGCAGGCCGACGCCAGGCGCGTGCCCGACACCGACTGGCACGTCGGCCGCCTGTACGAAGTCGCGCGCGCCATGGGCGCATCGATCATCGTGCCCAAGTATTCGCGCTACGTGGTCGACCTCAACCGGTCGCCGGACGATGCGTCGCTTTACCCGGGCCACAATACGACCGGCCTGTGTCCCGTCGTGCAGTTTTCAGGCGAGCCGATCTACCTGGACGGACAGGCGCCGACGGCCGAAGAGATCGATGTGCGCATTGAGACCTACTGGCGCCCATACCATGACGCGCTGCGAGCCGAACTCGACCGCATCCGGCAGCGACACGGCAAGGTCGTGCTGTGGGAAGGTCATTCGATTCGCGGCCAGGTGCCGTTTCTCTTCGACGGCCGCCTGCCCGACCTCAACCTGGGCACCGCATCCGGACGCAGCTGCACGCCGGCACTGCAGGCACGGCTGGAAGCGGTGTTGGGCGCACAGTCGCGTTACGACTGGGTGTCCAATGCGCGATTCAAGGGCGGTTACATCACGCGGCATTACGGCGCCCCGGAGTCGGGGGTTGAGGCGGTGCAACTGGAGATCAGCCAGCGCAACTACATGGACGAAGACAGTTTCGCCTGGGACGAAACACCGGCACGCGAATTGCAGGCCGTGGTGGGGATGTTGCTGAAGGCCGTGATCTGACGCGCCGTCATCTGGAATGAGCGTCCACCCAGGCGGCCTGCCAGACAAAATGGCCCGGCGGATGCGCTATCCGCATCCGCCGGGCCTGACGTTCAACCGCGATTACTTGTTGGCGCCTGGCCCGATGTACCTGTCCAGGAATGCTTCCATCTTGTCGAACAACTCGGCGGTGTGCTCCGAGCTGTAGAAACCGTGCCCTTCGCCGTCCAGGACGAACGTCTCCGGTGCGTTGCCCGCTTCCTGCAAGGCCCCGAGCATCGCCTTGTACTGGTTGATATTGGCGTTCCTGTCGTCCTCGCCATGCACCAGCATCACCGGGACCTTGACCTCGCCAGCCCGCTTGGCCGGAGAGTTGTCGGCCAGCATCGCGCCATCGGTTCCAAGTGTCTTGTCGAAGAACAGCTCGGTGCGATCGGTGTCGAAGCGGCCCTTGGTGGCGCGCAACAGTGCCAGGTCATACACGCCAGCGTAGCCAATGGCGCACTTGTACAGGCCCGGGTTCCGGATCGGGTTCATCAACGCCGAATAGCCACCAAAGCTGGCGCCGTAGATGCAGATCTTTTGCGGGTCCGCCAGCTTGTTGTCGATTGCCCAATGCACGCCGTCGGCAATGTCATCCTGGATCTTGCCGCCCCATTGGCGCCATCCGGATTGCTCGAAAGTGTCGCCACGTCCACCGGATCCGCGGAATTCGACTTGCAGGACCCCGTAGCCGCGGCTGGCCAAAAACTGCACCTCGGAGTCGTAACCCCAGGTGTCGTTGATGCCAAACGGCCCGCCGTGGGGCAGCACGACCATGGGCCGCGGGCCAGTCCCCTTGGCGGTATAGAACGCAAACAACTTCTTGCCGTCGCGCGCCGTGAACTCGATCGGCCGCGTCCCCGCCATCTCGGCAGGATTGATCCAGGGCTTGGTTTCGCCGATCAATTGCACCTTCTTGGCATCGCGGTCGAAGACGTAATACGCGCCGGGATGGCGGTCGGACCAGACCGAGAACAGTACTTTCCTGCCATCGCGGCTGGAATCGATGATGCTCGTCATCTGTCCCGGGAACAGTTTCATGATCGCCAGGTGCAGCTGGGCCCAGTCCGAGGTCTGGTCCAGGTACTGGAGCGACGGCTTGTCCGCCGAATACGTCACGGCGAACGGAGGGTTGTCGTTGCCGCCGGACATCCACCCCGAGATCGAGACGTCATCGCGGCCCGCCAGCTTCTGGCGCGTGCCGGCAGCCAGGTCCAGCTTGTACAACTGGGTGGGCTCGCCCTGGTCGGACACCAGCGCGTATGCGGTGTTGTTGTCGGGCAGGAAGGTGGCCCTGCCGATCGAGTGTCCAGCCAGCGACTTGGGCATCGGCTTCCATTCCGATCCGGCACCGGGGCGATATTTCAATACCGGATCGTTGTTGCTGTCCCACGTCGTCAGGATCCGCGCGCGGCCGCTCTGGTCGAAACTGAAGGCGGCCGACTCGCCGACGCGCTCGACCTGTTGGCGCGAGCCGGTGTGGGTGTCGACCTTGTAGATGATGGTCGGCGATTCCTTGCCGCATTCGCCGGTCCAGCACTCGAAGCGCACCAGTACGTTGCCCGGCTCCTTCGTCAGGATTTCGGTTACCTCGGCAAAACCGCGGTCCTTGCGGCGACCACGCTTGGTTCCCTTGTCCGGGACGTAGGCGAACAACGTGTCCTGTTCGCCACCGGTGATGTTGGACGTCATCAGCTCGCCATAGCTTTCTGGCTGGGCCTTCATCGGCTTGAACTTGGCACGCGACAGCACGACCTGCTCGTCGTCGCTCCACAAGACGTCCGCGACCTGTTGCAGTTTTCCAAAACGCAGGACCTGCGTCTTGCCGCCCGGCTTGAGGCTGACGATCTGCAGGTTTGTTTCCTTGTAGTCCTTCGTGGGGACCGCCAGGGCGACGTAATCGCCGGTGGGCGACAAGGAGACCGAGTAGATCTCGGAAAAGCGTGCAAAGTCGATCGCCGGCTTTTCCTGCGCTGCGGCGTGCGCGATGGGCGCAACCAGAAGTGCTGCGGCCAGCATGGCCACGCTTGAACGATTCATGTATTCCCCTGATGGTAAGGTCCCGCTCCCCGGGACTGGATCAGGTTAACGGCCGCAGTGGCGATTGCCAATCTCGAGGATCCGATCCATGGCGCAATCTTGCAAAAGCGCCGGGAAACAGCGCATTCAGGCTTGCAATGTCGCCAGGTCGCCCTTGGTCTCCAGCCATGATTTGCGATCGCCCGCACGTTTTTTCGCCAGCAGCATGTCCATCAGTGCGCGGGTCTGCTCGCCATCGTCGACGGTCAACTGCACAAGCCGCCTGGTGTCGGGGTGGATGGTCGATTCGCGCAATTGCGGTGGATTCATCTCGCCCAGCCCCTTGAAGCGGGTGGTGTGGACGGCGCCCTTCATCTTTTCGCGCTCGATGCGCTCCAGCAGCAGGCGCTTTTCTTCCTCGTCCAGCGCATAGAACACCTGCTTGCCCACGTCGACGCGGAACAACGGCGGCATGGCGACGAAAACATGGCCGGCCGCCACCAGGGCCGGGAAGTGTTTCAGGAACAGCGCGCTCAACAAGGTCGCGATGTGCAGGCCGTCCGAATCGGCATCGGCCAGGATGATGATCTTGCCGTAGCGCAGGCCGGTGATGTCGTCCTTGCCCGGGTCGCAGCCGATCGCCACGGCCAGGTCGTGGACTTCGGTCGAGGCCAGCACGCTGCCGGAGGCGACTTCCCAGGTATTGAGGATCTTGCCCCGCAGCGGCAGGATCGCCTGGAAGTCCTTGTCGCGCGCCTGCCGCGCGCTGCCGCCGGCCGAGTCGCCTTCGACCAGGAACAATTCGGTGCGCGACAGGTCCTGGCTGATGCAGTCGGCCAGCTTGCCGGGCAGGGCGGGGCCCTGGGTGACTTTCTTGCGGGTGACCTGCTTTTCGGTCTTCAGGCGCGCGCTGGCACGATCGATCGCCAGTTGCGCGATGCGCTCGCCCAGTTCGACATGCTGGTTGAGCCACAACGAGAACGCATCGTGCGCCGCGCCTTCCACGAAACCGGCCGCTTGCCGCGACGACAACCGCTCCTTGGTCTGGCCGCTGAACTGCGGGTCGGTCATCTTGACCGAGAGCACGTACGAAACGCGATCCCAGACGTCCTCCGGCGCCAGCTTGATCCCGCGCGGCAACAGGTTGCGGAAGTCGCAGAATTCGCGCAACGCATCCGTGAAGCCGGTGCGCAATCCGTTGACGTGGGTGCCGTGTTGCGCGGTCGGGATCAGGTTGACGTAGCTTTCCTGGACGAGTTCTCCATCCGGCACCCAGGCCACGGCCCAGTCGACGGTTTCGGTGTTCTTGGCCAGGCTTCCGACGAACAGCTCCTGCGGCAGTAATTCGCTGCCTTCCAGCGTGCCGGCCAGGTAATCGCGCAGTCCGTCCTCGTAATGCCACTCGACCTGTTCGCCGCTGGCGACATCGTGCAGCTTCACCGTCAATCCGGGGCACAACACGGCCTTGGCGCGCAGCAGGTGCTTGAGCGCGCGCAGGTTGAACTTCGGCGTGTCGAAATACTTCGGATCCGGCCAGAATCGCAGCCGGGTGCCGGTGTTGCGCTTGCCGACCGAGCCGGTCGTTTCCAGTGGCGTCTTCGGATCGCCATCGGCGAAGGTCATCGCGTATTCGTTGCCGTCGCGCTTGACCGAGATTTCCAGCCGCGTGGACAACGCATTGACCACGCTGACGCCGACGCCGTGCAAGCCGCCGCTGAACGTGTAGTTGCGGTCGTTGAACTTGCCGCCGGCGTGCAGCCGGGTGAGGATCAGTTCGACACCCGGGAGTTTTTCCTCCGGGTGGATGTCCACGGGCATCCCGCGCCCGTCATCGGATACCTCGCAACTGCCGTCGGGATGCAACGTCACCGCGATCTCGCGCGCATGGCCTGCCAGGGCTTCGTCGACCGCGTTGTCGATCACCTCCTGCGCCAGGTGGTTGGGGCGGGTGGTGTCGGTGTACATCCCGGGGCGGCGCTTGACCGGGTCCAGCCCGGACAGGACTTCGATGTCGGCGGCGTTGTAGCGAGTGTTCATTCAGCAGGCGTCGTTGTGCGATGTCATCGGCATAGCTTACCGGTGCAGCAAGGTGAAGGGTTCGTTATTCAGCCGCCAGCAGGCTGCGACGCATTAGCGTGCCAGCAGCCGTCAGGGGTGGACGGTGTTCGAGCACGACCCGAGGCGGACCGTCGCCGGCCCGCATTCTCGACGAGATTTCCCGACAACCTTCCCAAGGATTTGGAGACACGCATGAAGAACACCATGAAGAGCAGCACACTCCTGCTCGCAGCCTTCGTCGCCAGCGCCATTGCCGCCCCCGTCGCCTTTGCCCAGTCCCAGGCTGATGCGCAGGCCATGGAGAAGTCCGCCCAGAGCGCCGAGCAGACCGCGCAGGCGGCCAAGGACAAGGCCAAGATGGCAGAGGACAAGGCCGAGGCTGCCCAGGACAAGGCCGAGGCCGCCAGCGACGAGGCCGAACAGGCCGCGGACGATGCGGACCAGGCCGCCGCCGATGATGCCGACGATGCCGATGCCATGGACGAGGACAGTTCGGACATGTCCTCGGCCTCGGACAGTTCGGACATGTCCTCGCAGCCGGAAGAAGAAGAGGAAGACGACGACAATTGACCCCGGCGCCAGCGCCGGTCCACGCGGACCGGCGTGGCACGCGGTCCATCCGTCGCAGCGACGCCCCGGCTTGCCGGGGCGTCTTTCGTTCGGCGCCAGGCGCACGGGCCCTGCTTGCGGCTCAACTTGGCCCGCAGCTTGAAACGCTTCTGGAAACAACGGCTTGGGGTCGAGGGTGCGCGCCCGGTGCAGGCACGCCGACACCGGTTGCCTGTAGAATGGGGGTTTCCAGCGACCCGTGCCGCCATGACCGCCACCAGCCCCGTCACCCCGATCGTTTTCGTCACCGGTGGCGTCGTGTCCTCGCTCGGAAAGGGCATCGCAGCGGCCTCGCTGGCCGCCATCCTCGAAGCCCGCGGCCTGCGCGTGACGATGATGAAGCTGGACCCGTACATCAACGTCGATCCGGGCACCATGAGCCCGTTCCAGCACGGCGAGGTCTACGTCACCGACGACGGCGCCGAAACCGACCTGGACCTGGGCCACTACGAGCGCTTCGTCAACACCCGGTTGTCGGGCAAGAACTCGATCAGCACCGGCAAGATCTACGAGGCCGTGATCCGCAACGAGCGCCGCGGCGACTACCTGGGCGGCACCGTGCAGGTGATCCCGCACGTCACCGACGAGATCAAGCGCTGCATCGACGCGGCGACCGAAGGCTTCGACGTCGCCCTGGTCGAGATCGGCGGCACCGTCGGCGACATCGAGTCGCTGCCGTTCCTGGAGGCCATCCGCCAGGTCCGCACCGAGCGTGGCCCGGACAAGGCCATGTTCATGCACCTGACCCTGATCCCGTACATCGCCGCCGCCGGCGAGATCAAGACCAAGCCCACCCAGCATTCGGTCAAGGAGCTACGCTCGATCGGCATCCAGCCCGACATCCTGGTGTGTCGCAGCGAGCAGCCGCTGCCCGACAGCGAACGCCGCAAGATCGCGCTGTTCACCAATGTCCCGGAGAAAGCCGTGATCTCGGCCGTGGACATGGACAGCATCCACAAGATCCCGATGTGGCTGCACGACCAGCAGCTGGACCAGCTGGTCGTCGACCGCCTGCACCTGGATGCCGCGACACCGGCCGACCTGTCGCAGTGGGAAGACGTGGTCGATGCCACGGTGCATCCGGTCGACGAGGTCACGATCGCGGTCGTGGGCAAGTACGTCGACCACAAGGACGCCTACAAGTCGGTCGGCGAAGCGCTCAAGCACGGCGGCATCCGCCAGCGCACGCGCGTCAACCTGAAGTGGTTGGAGTCGCAGGACATCGAGCGCAAGGGCGCCGACGCCATGCTGGCGGATGTCGACGGCATCCTGGTCCCCGGTGGGTTTGGGGATCGGGGTTTCGAGGGCAAGGTGCTGGCTTCGCAATACGCGCGCGAACACCGGATCCCGTACTTCGGCATCTGCTACGGCATGCAGGCCGCGGTGGTCGACGTCGCCCGCCACCTGGCCGGGCTGGACGATGCCAACAGCACTGAAAACGACAAGACCACGCCGCATCCCGTGATCGGCCTGATCACCGAATGGCGTACCCAGTCCGGCGAGATCGAGCGCCGCAGCGAGGACAGCGACCTGGGCGGCACCATGCGCCTGGGCCTGCAGGAGCAGCGCATCAAGCCCGGCACCCTGGCCCACCGGATGTACGGCAAGGACATCGTCGGCGAGCGCCATCGCCACCGATACGAATTCAACAACCGCTACCGCATCCAGCTGGAGGAAGCCGGCCTGGTGATCAGCGCCAAGTCGATGGACGACCTGCTGGTGGAGATGGTGGAACTGCCGCAGGACGCGCACCCGTGGTACCTGGCCTGCCAGGCGCACCCGGAGTTCCTGTCGACCCCGCGTGGCGGGCATCCGCTGTTCATCGGTTTCATCCGCGCAGCGCGCGAGTGCAAGGCCAACGAGGGTCAAGCCGGTGGACGACTGCTGAAGGAGGCGACGGCGTGATTGGCTTTTGCAGGAGCGGCTTCAGCCGCGAGCTTTTCCCCCGATACGCAAACGAGCAACAGCTCGCGGCTGAAGCCGCTCCTACAAGGGCCATCGCCACGGGAGCGCGCCCATGAAACTCTGCGGCTTCGACATCGGCCTGGACAAGCCCTTTTTCCTGATCGCCGGACCCTGCGTCATCGAGTCGATGCAGCTGCAACTCGACACAGCCGGCACGCTCAAGGAGATCACCGACACGCTCGGCATCCCCTTCATCTTCAAGTCGAGCTTCGACAAGGCCAACCGCACCTCGGGGACCAGTTTCCGTGGCCCTGGCGTGGAGGAAGGCCTGAAGGTGCTGGCCGAGGTCAGGAAGCAGCTTGGCGTGCCGGTACTCACCGACGTGCATGAGTACACGCCGATGGACGAAGTGGCTTCCGTCGTCGACGTGTTGCAGACCCCGGCCTTCCTGTGCCGCCAGACCGACTTCATCCAGAAGGTCGCCAGCGCCGGCAAGCCGGTGAACATCAAGAAGGGCCAGTTCCTGTCGCCCTGGGAGATGAAACACGTCACCGACAAGGCGCGCGCCACCGGCAACGACCAGATCATGGCCTGCGAGCGCGGCGTCAGTTTCGGCTACAACAACCTGGTGTCCGACATGCGCTCGCTCAGCGTGATGCGCGACACCGGCTGCCCGGTGGTGTTCGACGCCACGCACTCGGTGCAACTGCCCGGCGGCGCCGGCGGCAAGTCCGGCGGCCAGCGGGAGTTCGTGCCGGTGCTCTCGCGCGCAGCGATGGCGGTGGGCATCAGCGGGATCTTCATGGAAACGCATCCCGACCCGGACAAGGCGCTCAGCGACGGACCCAATGCGTGGCCGCTGCCCAAGATGCAGGCGCTGCTGGAAACGCTGATGGCGATTGATGCGGTCACCAAGCGCAATGGGTTTCTCGAAGATGCAGCGAACTGACCGCAACCCGCATGCACGCTCCTTGCTGTCAGCCTGAGCGCAGCGAAGGATCTGCTTGATGTGCTCGACAAAAGATGGAGCAGAAGCAGATCCTTCGCTGCGCCCAGGAAGACACTGATTAGCTGTCAGTGAATACATTTGAACCGACGATAGAAACGACAACCCAATGACCAAGATCGCCAAACTCCACGCCCGCGAAATCCTCGACAGCCGCGGCAATCCCACGCTCGAAGCCGAGGTCACCCTGGCCGACGGCAGCTTCGGCCGCGCGCTGGTGCCTTCGGGCGCCTCCACCGGCAGCCGCGAGGCGGTCGAGCTGCGCGACGGCGACAAGACCCGTTACGGCGGCAAGGGCGTGCGCAACGCGGTCGCCAGCGTCAATGACACGATCGCCAGGGCGCTGCATGGCTTCGATGGTGACCAGGAGGCGCTGGATCGACGCCTGATCGACCTCGACGGCACCGAGAACAAGGGCCGGCTCGGCGCCAACGCGCTGTTGGGCGTGTCGATGGCCAATGCGCACGCGGTGGCGGCCTCCAGGAATCTGCCGCTGTGGCGCCACCTGATCGAGATCTGCGGGCATCCGGCCGGCTGGCAGCCCACCCTGCCCGTGCCGATGATGAACATCATCAACGGCGGCGCGCACGCCGACAACAACGTCGACTTGCAGGAGTTCATGATCCTGCCGGTCGGGTTCGATTCGTTTTCCGAGGCATTGCGTTCGGGCGTCGAGATCTTCCACGCGCTCAAGGCCGTGCTCAAGGGCCATGGGCTGAGCACGGCGGTGGGCGACGAGGGCGGGTTCGCACCGGACCTGCGCAGCAATGTCGAAGCGCTGGACACCATCCTGGAGGCCATCGGAAAGGCTGGTTACAAGGCCGGCGAGGACGTGTTGCTTGGCCTGGACGTGGCTTCCAGCGAGTTCTACGAGAGTGGCAAGTACAACCTGACCGGCGAAGGCAAGCGCCTGACCTCGGAACAATTCGTCGACTTCCTCGCCGGCTGGGCGGCCGAATATCCGATCATCAGCATCGAGGACGGCATGGACGAAGGCGACGGCGACGGCTGGAAGCTGCTGACCGAGCGGCTCGGCGGCAAGATCCAGCTGGTCGGCGACGACAACTTCGTGACCAACCCGCGGATCTTCAAGCAGGGCATCGAACGCGGCATCGCCAACGCGATCCTGGTCAAGGTCAACCAGATCGGCACCCTGACCGAAACCCTGGAGACGATCGCGATGGCCGATGCGGCCCGTTACGCCGCCGTGGTGTCGCACCGTTCCGGCGAAACCGAGGACACGACCATCGCCGACATCGCGGTCGCCACCACCGCGACCCAGATCAAGACCGGCTCGCTGTGCCGCAGCGACCGCGTCGCCAAGTACAACCAGTTGCTGCGGATCGAGGAGCAGCTGGGTACCGGGGCCGTGTACGCCGGTCGCAACGCGTTCGTGTCGCTGGGCCGCTAGGTCGCCACGCCCGCATGCGCGGCCTGAGGATCCTGTTGCTGCTGTTGCTGGTGCTGCTGGGCTGGCTGCAGTACCGGTTGTGGTTTGGCAACGGCGGGCAGCGCGAGGTCGAGTCGCTGCAGCAACAGGTGCAGCGGCAGAGGCGCGACAACAGCGGCCTGCAACAGCGCAACGATGCGCTGGCCGCGGAAGTCGAGGACCTCAAGTCCGGCGAGGCCGCGATCGAGGAGCGCGCGCGTAACGAGCTGGGCATGATCAAGCCGGGAGAAACCTTCTACCGCGTGGTGGAGCCGGAAACCACGCCAGCCGATGGCAACACGCAAACCGATGGCGATGCCGTGCCGGACGAGCCGCAGCCATGACCTGGGTCGTCGTTCCCGCGGCAGGGCAGGGCGCGCGATTCGGCGGCCCAATCCCCAAGCAATACATGCAGGTCGCCGGCCAGCCGCTGATCGCACACACCCTGCGTGCACTGCTCGCGCATCCCGGGGTCGAGGGCGCCATGGTGGTGCTGGCCGACGGCGATCCACATTGGCCGGGCTGGACCGAGATCGACGGCAAGCCGGTCCGGACCTGCATTGGCGGCGCCGCACGCGCGCACTCCGTGCTGGCGGGACTGGCCGCGTTGCCCGAAAGCGTGCGCGGCGACGATTTCGTCCTGGTCCATGACGCCGCGCGCCCCAACCTTGCATCGTCGGACATCGAGCAGCTGCTTGAACGCGGCCGCAACGATCTCGTCGGCGCCATCCTCGCGGCACCGGTCCACGATACCCTGAAGCTTGCCGGCGACGATGGTGGCATTGAACGCACGCAGCCACGCCAACACCTGTGGCGCGCGCTGACCCCGCAACTGTTCCGCCGACTGCTGTTGTCGCGGGCGCTGGAAAACGCCCTGGATGCCGGTGTCGAGGTCACCGACGAGTCGATGGCGATGGAGCGCGGTGGCGCGCGCCCGCTGCTGGTCGAAGGCCGCGACGACAATTTCAAGGTCACCACGCCCGCCGACCTGGCGCGCTACGCCTTCATCCTTTCGCAACGATGCGTGCCGTGAGCCGCCGATCAATGCAGCAGGCGCTGCCTTGTGGTCGCGCCGACGCGAATACGAAGGCAAACGCATGCCGTTGCTTGCCCACAGGGAGTGCAAAACCGTGACGACACACCCTACCCGTGACCTGGGACACATCCAGGCGCGCGCACTCAAACCCGGCGACGACCATTACATGGCCTATGTCGGGCCGCCTGCCCAGTACGATTTCATGGGGGCGACCCAGTTCAGGCTGTTGACGACGCTTGGGCTGCGCGACACGGACAAGGTGCTGGATCTGGGCTGCGGATCGCTGCGCGCCGGAAGGCTGCTGATTCCCTATCTGCTGCCCGACGGCTACTGCGGGATCGAACCCAACAAATGGCTGGTCGACGACGCGATCGCCAACGAGCTGGGAGCGGACCTGGTCCGGATCAAGCGACCGCGCTTCGACGACAATGCCGAGTTCAGGACGGACGTGTTCGGGATCGATTTCGACTTCATCGTCGCGCAGTCGGTGTTCTCGCACGCGACGCCGCGACTGGTGGCAGGCGCTTTGGCCAACATGCGGCGGTCGCTTGCTGCAGGCGGATTGATCGCATGCACCTTCGTGGTGTCCGACACCGGCGATTCGGGCACGTTCGACGAGGGCTGGGTCTACCCGGGGTGCGTCACCTACACCGATCACGAGATCGCGTCGATGTTCCAGCAGGCCGGTGTGGCAGCGATCCCGATCCCCTGGTTCCATCCCCGGCAGCGCTGGTACCTGGGTGCCCTGGATGTCGCGCAGTTGCCGGGCGAGGACGACCTGGCGCACCTGCATGGCGCGGTGCTGCGCGATCCCGGGTTCGCTTCCAGCAGGCAGCGCTGAGATGCAGGACATCCGCATCGGCCACGGCTTCGACGTCCATGCCTTCGGCCAAGGCGACCACGTCGTGCTCGGCGCGGTGCGCGTGCCTCACACGCACGGCCTGCAGGCGCATTCGGACGGCGACGTGGTACTGCATGCCCTGTGCGACGCGATCCTGGGGGCATTGGCATTGGGCGACATCGGCCGCCATTTCCCGCCATCGGACTTGCGCTGGAAGGATGCGGACAGTCTTGCGTTCCTGCGCCATTGCAATGGCCTGGCGGCCGGCCTTGGCTGGCGGCTGGGCAATGCGGACATCACCGTGGTCTGCGAGCGGCCAAAGGTAGGTCCGCACGCAGATGCCATGCGCGGCAATATTGCCCGCGAGCTGGGCGTCGATATCGACAGGGTGAGCGTCAAGGCAACGACGACCGAAACACTGGGCTTTACCGGTCGTGGCGAAGGTATCGCCGCGCAGGCGGTCTGCCTGCTCATGCGCGGCTGACGGATGCAGACGGACAGGCCTGTTGGAGAGACGAGCGCGGACCAGGCGCAAGCGCTGCCACGCGCGCACGGCGAACCGGCGCTGACGGCGGACATGCGCGGATCGCCCGAGGACTTCGTTGTCGAGGAGCTGGATGCATTCGAAGCCAGCGGCAGCGGCGAACACCTGCTCCTGACGATCGAGAAGCGCGGCATGAATACCGCTTTCGCGGCCCGCCGCATCGCCCAATGGGCGGGCATCGGCGAGTCAGGCATCGGCCATGCCGGGTTGAAGGACCGCCACGCGGTCACCCGGCAACGCGTCAGCGTCCACCTGCCCAGGAAGATCGCGCCGGACCTGGCGGCGTTGCAGTCCGACGACCTGCGCGTGCTTGCCCACCACTGGCATGGGAAGAAGCTGCCGCGTGGCGCGTTGGCCGGCAACCGGTTCGTGCTGACGCTGCGCAACGTGCGTGGTGCAAGGCAGGACATCGAAAGGCGGCTGCAAGCGATCGCCACCCACGGCGTCCCCAACTATTTCGGCGAGCAGCGCTTCGGCCGTGGCGGCGGCAATGTCGAAGCGGCGCTGGCGATGTTCGCCGGCAGGCGCATGCGTCGAGACCAGCGCTCGCACCTGCTCTCGGCCGCGCGCTCGCAACTGTTCAACCAGGTGCTGGCGGCGCGTGTCGCGGCCGGCAGCTGGGATCGTGCGCTGGAAGGGGAGGCCTGGATCCTGGATGGCAGCCGCAGCGTTTTCGGTCCGGAGCCCTTCACTGACGAGCTGGCGCGACGATTGGCGGAATTCGATATCCACCCCAGTGGGCCGTTGTGGGGACGTGGTGCCCTGCGCACGACGCACGTGGCCGCGGCACTCGAACTCGGGACGCTGGCAGACGCGCGATCCCTGGCGTTGCGAGCCGGGCTCGAAGCTGCGGGATTGAAACAGGAGCGCCGCGCGACCCGCCTGCGACCGGCGGACATGGCCTGGGACTGGCTGGAGCCGTCCACCCTGCAATTGGGCTTCGCGCTGCCGCCGGGGACCTACGCCACCACGGTGTTGGCCGAGCTGGGTGAGATGGCGGGAAGACAACCCATCTAGGTCGGGCCGTCACGCATGGCGGATTCGACCGCGAAACCATGGGCCTGACCTGGCCTTGTTGCTGCTGGCGGGATTTCCACATCCTGCAGCGAACTGCTGGCATGACCCTGTCGACCACGCCGTGGCCGATCGTGCGAACGGCAAAGACCAGGTCAGCGCTTCAACAACACCAGCACCGCCCCGTTTCCGCCCTGGGCAGCAGGCGTCGAATGGAACGCCAGCACGTCGGCGCGATGCCGCAACACGCGATCGACCAGGTTCTTGAGCACGGGAACGCCACTGTCCGAATGCAGCCCCTTGCCGTGCACGATCCGGACGCAGCCAAACCCCTCGCGACCGGCGTCATTGAGGAAACGTCGCAACAGCGACTCGGCGCCGGCGGCATCGTGGTGGTGCAGGTCGATTTCGTCCTGCGCGGCGTATTGGCCGCGACGCAGGCGCTGCATCACCCGTGGCGATACGTTGGCGACGCAGTAACGCAACGCGTCACCAGCTTCCAGCACATCGGACTGCATGGCGCGGTGGAATTCGCCCAACGCCTCGGCGTCGTCGCGCGCTGCCATGCGCGCCATCGCGCGGGGCCGCGGCCCGGACGGCGGCACCGGGCGAGCGGGCAGTTCACGCACGGGACCGATCGCGGCCCTGAACAGCGCCGCATCGTCGTCTTCCAGCGGTTCCGGGTCGTGCTGTGTCGGTGGCGCGCGCCGTTTGCCCATGGCGCAAGCCTAGCGTGCGGCGCTGTTGCCTGCACGGCTGCCTGGACGGCCCCGGGATCGGCGATGCATCCGTTATCATGGACCCGTCACCACACGGTCCGGGAATCAGCAGAGCCTCAATGCGCGTATTGGTCAGCAACGACGACGGCGTCGACGCCCCAGGCATCCTCGCCTTGGCCAGGGGCCTGCGCGAGGCCGGGCACGATGTCCTGGTCGTCGCCCCGGACCGGGACCGATCCGGGGCCAGCAATTCGCTCACCCTCGACAGCCCGGTACGGGTCGTGCAACTGGACGACCAGACGTGGCGCGTGCACGGCACGCCGACCGATTGCGTGCACGTCGCGATCACGGGCATGTTGGAGACCGAACCCGACATCGTCGTGTCGGGCATCAACAACACCGCCAACCTGGGCGACGACGTGATCTATTCAGGCACGGTCGCCGCAGCGATGGAGGGGCGTTTCCTTGGCCTGCCTGCCATCGCGATGTCGCTGGCGACCGCCGACCACGTCGGCGAGCATTACCAGACGGCAGCGCGCGCGGCCGTCGAGATCATCGCCCGGTTGAAGACCGACCCCCTTCCGGCCGACACCATCCTCAACGTCAACGTGCCCGACATCGCCTGGGAGCAGGTCGCCGGGTTCGAGGTCGCCCGCCTGGGCAATCGCCACCGGGCCGAGCCGTGCACCTCGCAGGAGGATCCACGGGGTCGCACCTGGTGGTGGATTGGCGCCGCCGGCGCCGCCCACGACGCCGGTCCGGGGACGGATTTCCATGCGGTGCGTACCGGCAACATCTCCATCACCCCCATCCATGTCGACCTGACCCGCTATCAGGCGCTCGAGCAGGTCGCCAGCTGGGTCGGGGGGTTGGCCCAGGCGCTGCGGGCAGGCGAGCCGGACCAGGCCACCATGGGACGCCAGGCATGACCGCCCGCCTGCGCCTGCAGCCCGAAGCCGTCGGCATGGGCATGACCTCGCAGCGCGTGCGCGATCGCCTGATCGAGCGCCTGCGTGCCGGCTCGCACCCGGGCGGCGGCATCCAGGACGAGCGCGTGCTCAACGCCATCCGCACCGTCCCGCGCCACCTGTTCGTGGATGAAGCCTTCGCCACGCGCGCCTACGAAGACACGGCGCTGCCGATCGGCCACGGCCAGACCATCTCCCAGCCCTGGGTCGTCGCCAAGATGACCGAAGCCCTGTTCGCAGACGGCGCGCAGCCGAAACGGGTCCTGGAAGTGGGCACCGGCTCCGGCTACCAGGGCGCGATCCTCGCCGCACTGGGGCTGGAGGTGCACACCGTCGAGCGCATCGCCGACTTGTTGCGCCAGGCGCGCAAGCGTTTCCGCAAGCTCGGGCTGCATATCCGCAGCAAGCATGACGACGGCCGCATCGGCTGGCCCGAAGAAGGCCCGTACGACGGCATCGTGGTGACCGCGGCTGCCCCGGCGCTGGTCGATGCCCTGACCGCGCAACTCGCGCCGGGCGGCACGCTCGTGGCGCCAGTGGGTGCAAGCAGCGGCCAGGCGCTGTTGTGCCTGCGCAAGGATGCCCAGGGCAACATCGAGCAGCGCAACCTGGGTGCGGTGGTGTTCGTGCCGCTGCTGTCGGGCATGACCGACCGATGAGGGCCACCCGGGTGGGGGCGCGATGAAGCTGTTCGGGCCGCTGTATGCGCGCGCGATCCAATGGGCGGCGCACCCGCGCGCGCAATCGATGTTGACCGGGCTGAGCTTCATCGAGGCCTTCATTTTCCCGGTCGCCCCCGAAGTGATGCTGGCGCCGATGTGCCTGTCGCAACCGCGGCGCGGGCTGCGGTTCGCCACGCTGAGCCTGCTGGGTTCGCTGGCCGGTTCGCTGGTGGGCTATGCGCTGGGCCATTACGCCTACGACATCGTGCAACCCATGCTCAGTGCGCACATGCAGGAGACCATCGGTACCTGGGTCGAGACCCTGCGCGTGGACATGCAAGAGCATTGGTGGGTCATGCTCGGGACATTGCTGGTCGCGGCGTTGCAGCCGGTGATCCCCATGAAGCTGGTAACGTGGGCTGCAGGCATCGTCGGCGTGCCGCTGCTGCCGTTCCTGGCCTGCATCACGTTGGGTCGCGGCAAGCGCGTCTACCTGATCGCGCTGGCCATCCGGATTGGCGGCTCGCGGGCCGAAGCGGCCCTGCGGCGATACATCGAGCCGATCGGCTGGGCCGCCATGGTGCTGCTGGTCGCGGTCATTGGGTATCTGGTGTGGAGGGCGCGGACGGGATGAGGTTTGCAGGCAAGGAGCACAGCGTGCTGAAACCGGCAGGGTTGCAACCGACGTGGCGTCTGGTCTTGCTGGCGTTGCTGGTGGCGGCACTTGCCGCCTGCGGTAGCAGCCACGTCGTACGCGGCTCCGGCAACGGGCCGGTGCAGGTGTCCAGGGCCAAGCCTGGGGTGACGACCACCGTGCGCCGCGGCCAGACGCTTTACCGCATCGCCACCGAAAACGGCATCGCCGCGCGTGACCTGGCTGCATGGAACGGGATTGGCCCGCCTTACACGATCTACCCCGGCCAGCGGCTGCGCCTGTATCCAGGTGGCCGTAGCCGCGGCGGCAGCGCACGCGCCCGCCCACGCACGGCGGGAGCGACGACCAGGCCCCAGCCGGCCCGCCCAGCGCCGGTCCCGGTGCCAGCCAGCAGTCCGTTCGCCTGGCGCTGGCCGGCAGACGGTGCGCTGTTGTCGCGCTATGTCGCCGGTGAGACCACGCAACAAGGCGTCGACATCGCAGGCAACGCCGGCCAGCCTGTCCGCGCCGCGGCCGATGGCGTGGTGGTCTATTCCGGCTCCGGGCTGGTGGGCTACGGCGAGCTGGTGATCATCAAGCACAACGACCAATGGCTCTCGGCCTACGGGCACAACCGCTCGCGCATGGTCAACGAAGGCCAGGTGGTCAAGGCCGGCCAGCAGATCGCCGAGATGGGCCACAGCGGCGCCGCGCGCGACATGCTGCATTTCGAGATCCGCTTCAACGGCAAGCCGGTCGATCCGCTTGCCTACCTGCCCAGGCGCTGATTGGTTTCACCGCTCCGGATCGCGCGGATCCCCGGCCCGGCGCAGCGCGCCGGGCGCTCGTCGACGCGCGGTCCCATGGACCGCAAGCCGCGTCGACTCGCCCGCTTCAACGGCAAGCCGGTTGATCCGCTGGCGTACCTGCCCAGGCGTTAACTGGAATCACCGCTCCGGATCGCGCGGATCCCCGGCCCGGCGCAGCGCGCCGGGCGCTCGTCGACGCGCGGTCCCGTGGACCGCAAGCCGCGTCGACTCGCCCGCTTCAACGGCAAGCCGGTCGATCCGCTGGCGTACCTGCCCAGGCGCTGATTGGTTTCACCGCTCCGAATCGCGCGGATCCCCGGCCCGGCGCAGCGCGCCGGGCGCTCATCGACGCGCGGTCCCGTGGACCGCAAGCTGCGTCGACTCGCCCGCTTCAACGGCAAGCCGGTCGATCCGCTGGCGTACCTGCCCAGGCGCTGACAACACGCAGGGCCGTTGCTGGTGTAGGAGCGGCTTCAGCCGCGAGCTCTTGATCTTGCCTTGGCATTAGCAGCAGCGACGCAATTCGAGATTCGGATCACGCAGTGCAATCGCGCCGCACGTCGTTGCCATGCAGTGCAGGAACGGATCAACGACTCGTGAGTGATGTTGCCGTGCAAAAAAACGATGGCATTGGCAGGACGCGCTCGCAGCCTGCCGGTTTCCGTACCTGCCACGATGGCCAGCCCGGCAATCCGCTCCACTGCTTGCCTGCTCGATCGGAGATTTGCGGATGCTGACTGCTGCCTGTTGCCGCTGCCGTGGCAATTGTGAGGCAGCTGTACGACCGTGGACTGGCACTGCACGTCGCCGGCGCCAGTCACGCGGTCGCCAGCGTCTCCATGAACGCCTGCAACGCCGGTGGCCTTGGCCGGCCAGCCAGTTCCAGCCGATAGAGCGGACGCGTCAGGTCCGCGCCGGTGTCGGCGGCGAGACTGCGCACGCGTTGCATCTTGACCAGGTCGGCGACGACGACTGCCGGCAGCAGCGAGATGCCGGCGCCGGCGGCGACGGCCTGGGCGATCGCCTCGTTGCTGCCCATTTCGATCGTCTGTCGTGGCGTGATGCCACGCGCTGCGAGGAAGTCCTGCGACACCTGGCGCGTGCCTGAGCCGGGCTCGCGTATCAGCCAGGTCTGCCGTGCCAGTTGCGCATTGGAGGGCCGGCGTTTCGCGCCCAGCGTCGACGCGGGTGCGACGACCAGGCGCAGTGGTTCGCGTTGCCACACGGTCGTCTGGATCCGTGCATCTCCAACCACGCCCTCGACGAAAGCCATGTCGAGTTCACCGTCGATCACCGCCTGGCCAATGTGTGTGGTGTTGGCGATGGCCAGCGTCAGTTGGATGCCGGCATGGGACTGCGCGAATCGGGCGATTGGCGCGGCCAGCCAATACGCCGCGACCGTCGTGCTGGCACCAATGCGTAGCCGACCGCGACGCAAGCCGATGCGCTCGTGCATGTCCTCGATCGCGGCTTGCTCCATCGTGAAGATCGCACGCGCGTGCTCGTACAGCGCCTGGCCGCTGTCGGTCAGCACGATCCCACCTTGCGGGGCGTGCCGATCAACCAGGGGCAGGTCGAGCTGGTGTTCAAGCTCGCGGACGCCCTTGGACACCGCCGATTGCGTGACAAACAGGTGTTCGGCGGCGCGCGTGAACCCCTGGTGCTCGACCACGGCCTTGAACATGCGCAGCTGGTGCAGGTTCAGGTGCATGAGCTTGCTTCCATGAGCTTGATTCATCGAAACATGAATTATATGCGTTGGACTCATTGCTGTCCGGCGGCCATGGTGGCGGCATCGCCAATGGATACCCACGCAATGCACGCTGCTGCCAGCTCCGGTCCACGCCCGCCATCCGCTGCTGCCCCCGCCCCGGGGCGGTCCCCGCTGTGGCCGGGCCTGCTGCTGTCTGCAGCCATTGCCGCGGCCGGGATGGGGCTGGCCATGGTCCCGGCGTTCAAGGCGATCGGATTGAGTGCGCTGACCCTGGCGATCGTGCTGGGCATCGTGATCGGCAACACGGTGTTCCCCGCCATTGCGGCGCGCACTGCCGCCGGCGTGGATTTCTCCAAGGGCCAGCTGTTGCGCGCCGGGATCGTGCTCTACGGGCTGCGGGTGACGTTCCAGGACATCGCCGGCGTCGGTCTGTCGGGCATCCTGATCGCCGTCGTAATGGTCGGGTGCGTGTTCATGTTGGCGGTCTGGCTGGGGACGCGTGTGTTCAAACTCGATCGCGAGACGGCGATGCTGATCGGTGCGGGCAGTGCGATCTGTGGCGCGGCGGCGGTGATGGCGGCCGAGCCGGTGGTGCGCGGCCAGGCCCACAAGGTGTCGGTTGCGGTGGCCACCGTGGTGGTCTTTGGTACCACGTCGATGTTCATCTACCCACTGCTGTATCCGTACCTGGGCCTGGACCAGCACGCGTTTGGCGTCTTCACCGGATCGACCATCCACGAAGTCGCGCAGGTGGTCGTCGCGGGCAAGGCGGTCGGCGCACAGGCCGAGTCGGCCGCGGTGATCGAGAAGATGTTGCGGGTGATGTTGCTGGCGCCGTTCCTGTTGGTGCTGTCATGGCGGCTGGGCCGCAGCCGGACCGCCGATGGCGCGGGCGGCAAGCGCATCAACATCCCCTGGTTCGCCGTGTTCTTCGTGCTGGTCAGCGGATTCAATTCGCTGCACCTGCTGCCGTACACCTTGCAGCACGCGCTGGTGCAGATCGACACCGTGTTGCTGGCGATGGCGATGGCGGCACTGGGTTTGCGCACGCATGTCGGCGCCATCCGCCAGGCGGGCGCGCGGCCGTTGCTGCTGGCAACTGCGTTGTTTGCTTTCCTGGTGACGGGCGGTCTGGCGATCAACCTCGGGATAGGTCGATTGCTGGCGTGGGTGTAATGCACTCGTGATCCGTCGTTGCCACTGCCGCCAACTGCGGACGCAGCAGTGGATCAGGCCCCACCAGAGGCAAACACGAACCCGGCCACCACGCGTCGGCCTTCCCCGGCCAGCACGCTGTAGGTGCGGGCCGCCGCGGCATTGGTCATGGTTTCCAGCCCGATCCCGCGCGAGAGGCAGACGGCCAGGGTTTGCGCCGGTGGAAAGGCCTGGACCTTCCCGCAGCCCAGCACGATCACCTCGGGTTCCAGCGCCAGCACGGGGTCCAGGTCTGCGACTGCCAACCCGGTGAGGTCGGTGACGGGCCAGTCTTCGACCAGCGCATCGGGCGCGATGATGAAACTGCTGCGCAGCGTGCGGTCGTTGACCAGCGCCGAAGTGTCGTCGGCAGCGCGCAGGAAGTAGTCGTAATCGGGACGTTCGAGGGTCAGTTGCATGGGGCGTGCATCACATCGGGAATCCACCACCCGCCAGGCGCCGGGCCGTCGGGTGCGTCATTGGGTGTCGGACGCGGCGCCTGCAGGGGTGTCGATGGTGGTCCCAGGCGCTGTCCAGGAGTTTCGCGAAAGGACGCGGTAACGCGATGCCCGGCCCTAGGCCCGCGGCAGCACGATCCGGCGCTTGTCCTTGCTTGGCCGGTAGAGCACCGCGACATGCCCAATGCGCTGCACCAGCGCCGCACCGCTGCGTTCAGACAGCTCCGCGATCATGGCGTCGCGCGCGTCGCGATCGCCGGCGGCAATCTTCACCTTGACCAGCTCGTGGTGCTCCAGCAGCTCATCGAGCTCGGCCACCAGGGTCTTGCCGATGCCCTTGCCGCCAACTTGCAGCAACGCCTTGAGGTCATGGGCCTGCCCGCGCAAGAAGCGGGCCTGGGAGGCGGTCAGGTCGATCGACATGCAGGGCACGCAACGGGGAAATTCGGGTGTTCAGGGTATCATGGCGACCCGCAGCACCGGTCCTTCGACAGCCGCATGGCGACCCGCAGCAAGTCCAGCCAACGCTGGCTCAAGGAGCATTTCTCCGACCCCTACGTAAAGAAGGCGCAGGCGGACGGGATGCGCTCGCGCGCGGCCTACAAGCTCGAGGAACTGGTCGAGCGCGACCGCCTGCTCAAGCCCGGCATGGTGGTCGTGGACCTGGGCGCGGCGCCCGGCGGCTGGTCGCAATGGGTGCGCCAGGCGCTGGATGCCGGCGCCAGGGACAACCCCGGCCGGGTCATCGCCCTGGACATCCTCGACATGCCGCCGATCGCCGGGGTCGACTTCCTTCATGGGGATTTCAGGGAGGATGCGGTCTTATCGAATCTCGAAGCAATGCTGGACGGGGCCCGCGTGGACCTTGTTCTGTCCGACATGGCCCCCAATAAGAGTGGTATGGATGCAGTCGACCAGCCGCGGATCATGCACCTGGCCGATCTGGCGATGGAATTCGCCGACCAGCACCTCAAGCCCGGTGGCACGTTCCTGATCAAGCTCTTCCAGGGCGTGGGGTTCGACGATTACCTGCGGGAGCTGCGACGGCGTTATGCCAAAGTGGCGATCCGCAAGCCGGCGGCCTCGCGCAAGCGATCGCCCGAAGTCTATGCCCTGGCGCAGGGCAAGTTGACAGAGCACAAGTGAAGCACTTTCCGCAAAGGACGCAAAGGTCGCCAAACGAGCGCAGGCCAGATGTATGCGGGAAGCCCCAGCGTCAAATGATTTGATGTTTCATGTCTTTATCTTTCTTTTGCGTGATTTGCGTCCTTTGCGGATGATTTGCCCTAAGGGTGAGGAACTGAATGAACGATCTGGCTAAAAACCTTTTGTTGTGGGTCGTCGTCGCGGTGGTGCTGCTGCTGGTATTCCAGAGCTTCAGCCACAAGGCCGCGGGGACCCAGCCGCTGACCTACGACCAGTTCGTGCAGGAGGTGCAGGGCAACCGTGTCTCCGAGGTCCAGATCAACGAGGACCGCACCACCATCCAGGGCAAGCGCAAGGATGGCAGCGAGTTCACGACCTACGCGCCCAGCGACCGGGACCTGGTCAACGACCTGCTCAACCACAAGGTCACCACCGTGCAGAAGCCGCCGTCGAGCGGCTTGTCGCTGGGGGTGATCCTGCTCAACATCGCGCCGTGGCTGCTGTTCATCGGCATCTGGATCTATTTCATGCGCCAGATGCAGCAGGGGGGCGGCAAGGGCGCGATGAGTTTCGGGCGTTCGCGCGCCAAGTTGCTCAACGAGGATTCGACCAAGATCACCTTCGCCGACGTCGCCGGATGCGACGAGGCCAAGGAGGAAGTGTCCGAGCTGGTCGAGTTCTTGCGCGATCCGGGCCGCTTCCAGAAGCTGGGCGGCAAGATCCCGCGCGGCGTGCTGATGGTCGGCCCGCCGGGCACCGGCAAGACCCTGCTGGCCAAGGCTGTGGCGGGCGAGGCCAAGGTGCCGTTCTTCAGCATTTCCGGTTCCGACTTCGTCGAGATGTTCGTCGGCGTCGGCGCCTCGCGCGTGCGTGACATGTTCGAACAGGCCAAGAAGCACGCGCCCTGCATCATCTTCATCGACGAGATCGACGCCGTCGGCCGCCATCGTGGCGCCGGCCTGGGCGGCGGTCACGACGAGCGCGAGCAGACCCTCAACCAGTTGCTGGTCGAGATGGACGGATTCGAAGGCGGCGAGGGCGTGATCGTGGTCGCCGCGACCAACCGGCCCGACGTACTGGATCCGGCGCTGCTGCGCCCGGGCCGCTTCGACCGCCAGGTCGTGGTGGGCCTGCCCGATGTCCGTGGCCGCGACCAGATCCTGCGCGTGCACATGCGCAAGGTACCGCTGGCTGACGACGTCGAGCCGATGTTGATCGCGCGCGGCACGCCGGGCTTCAGCGGCGCGGACCTGGCCAACCTGGTCAACGAGGCCGCGCTGTTCGCGGCACGCGACAACGCCAAGGACGTGCGCATGGAGCACTTCGACAAGGCGCGCGACAAGATCATGATGGGCACCGAGAACCGCTCGATGGCCATGAGCGAGGAGGAGAAGACCCTCACCGCCTACCACGAGGCCGGCCACGCCATCGTCGGCCGCCTGGTGCCCGAGCACGACCCGGTCTACAAGGTCACGATCATCCCGCGCGGCCGCGCGCTGGGCGTCACCATGTACCTGCCCGAAGGCGACAAGTACAGCTACAACAAGACCGCGATCGAGTCGCAGCTGGCGTCGCTGTACGGCGGCCGCGTCGCCGAGGAGCTGATCTTCGGCGAGGACAAGGTCACCACCGGCGCCTCCAACGACATCGAGCGCGCGACCAAGATGGCGCGCAACATGGTCACCAAGTGGGGCCTGTCCGAACTGGGCCCGATCACCTTCAGCGACGACGAGGACGAAGTCTTCCTCGGTCGCTCGGTCACCCAGCACAAGAGCGTGTCGGACGACACGGCCCGCAAGATCGACGATGTCGTGCGCAGCATCCTGGACAAGGCTTACGGCCGCACCCACAAGCTGCTGACCGAAAACCTCGACAAGCTGCACACCATGGCCAAGCTGCTGCTGGAGTACGAGACCATCGACGCCCCGCAGGTGGACGCGATCATGAACGATCGCGACCCGCCGCCGCCCGCCGGCTGGACCAAGGGCGGACCGGCCCGCGAGGAGCCCAAGCCGATCACCATCGGCGGGCCCGCCGAGCAGACCTGATCGGTTGCGGGACATGTTGTGTCACAAAGGACGGCTTCGGCCGTCCTTTGTCATATGGGCGGCATAGTGCCGTCCTGGTGACGACCGGCCTTGGTGCCGGCAACCATCCAGACTGTCATCCTGAGCGTAGCGAAGGATCTGCTTTACATGCCTTTTGTAGGAGCGACGCAAGTCGCGATTGGAGCCCCGCAACTCCGATCGCGACTTACGTCGCTCCTACCAGGGCAAGAGCGAGATCAAGCGCGAGATCAAGCGCTCCCGGCCGAAGCCACGCCTGCAAAGCCAGATCCTTCCCTGCGCCCAGGATGACCATGATGTTTGCAAATCCATTGGAGTCACGCGGCAGGTATGATCGCCTGGCCCTGTTTTTGCAGGCATCCCTCTCATCGGGAGCCGTTCCATGAAATTCTGTCGATCACAACCTTCCCCATCCTGGCTGGCGATCGGCGTTGCCATTGGCGCCGGGTTTGGCGCAGCGATGCATGACATGGCCATGTGGGTTGGCATCGGTGCCGGCATGGGTGCCCTGCTGATGGCCATCTCCAATCGCCGTAAACCACCCCGAGACAACACCCACTGATGTTCGACACCGTCCTCCAACTGGATTGCGCCGGCCGGCCCCTCAGGCTGGACCGCCCGCGCGTCATTGGCATCGTCAACACCACGCCCGACTCGTTTTCGGATGGTGGCCTGCATGCAGATGTGCAAGCGGCAGTCGCGCACGGATTGCAGCTGGCCGGCCAGGGCGCCGATGCGCTGGATATCGGCGGCGAGAGCACGCGTCCGGGCGCCGACGATGTTTCGCTGGACGAGGAGTTGCGTCGCATCCTTCCCGTTGTCGAGCGGCTGTCCAACGAAACCAACCTGCCGATCAGCATCGACACCTCCAAGCCGGAAGTCATGCGCGCCGCGGTCGAAGCCGGTGCGGGCATGATCAACGACGTCTACGCGCTGCGTCGCGACGGCGCTTTGGATGCTGCTGCCGACCTCGGCGTGCCGGTCGTGCTCATGCACATGCTGGGCGAACCACGCTCGATGCAGGACGCCCCGCATTACGACGACGTCGTCGCCGACGTGCACCGGTTCCTGGCCGAGCGCATCTTTGCCGCCGAGATGGCCGGCATCGACAAGAAGCGCATCGTGGTCGACCCGGGGTTTGGTTTTGGCAAGACCCGGGAGCACAACCTCCTGCTGCTGGCGCAACTGCAGCGCATCGCGGAGTTGGGCGTCCCGGTGATGGCCGGGTTTTCGCGCAAGAAAACCATTGGCGACCTGACTGGCCGCGACGCCCCCCGGGACCGCATCCACGGCTCCGTCGCAGCGGCGCTGATCGCCGCGCAGCGCGGCGCGATGCTGCTGCGCGTGCATGACGTGGCCGCCACGGTCGATGCCCTCAAGGTCTGGCATGCCGTCGCCGCGCAGCCCATGCCAAAGCCCATAGGCACGGATTCCCCCACGGTCCGATGGCCAGACGACGACTAGTCCACCGCTTTTCGTAGGAGCGGCTTCAGCCGCGAGCTCTTGAGCTGGCTCCGGACGCTGTAGGAGCGACGTAAGTCGCGATACAGGGATCGGGGAGGCCTGATCGCGACTTACGTCGCTCCTACAACAGCCAAACCCAAATCAAAGCTCGCGGCTGAAGCCGCTCCTACCAAGTGCAGTCCATCGCGCGCCCGGCCGCAGCGGATATGCTTGCGCCATGCCCGCCGACCAGCGTCCCGCCGCCATCGCCCTGATGGGCCCGACCGCCTCGGGCAAGACCGCCCTGGCGCTGGATTGGGCGCGACGCTTCAACGGCGAAATCGTCAGCGTCGACTCCGCGCTCGTGTATCGCGGCCTGGATATCGGCGCGGCCAAGCCAACGGCCAGCGAGCGTGCGGGCGTGCCGCACCACATGCTCGACCTGCGCGACCCCTGGCAGCCGTATTCCGCCGCCGAGTTCGCGGTCGATGCGCGTGCAGCGATCAAGGACATCCTTGCCCGCGGCAAGTTGCCGATCCTGGCCGGTGGAACCGGCCTGTACTTCCGCGCCCTGCTCGAGGGGCTGGCCCCGATGCCGGAGGCCGATGACGACACCCGCGCCGCGCTGGTGGCCGAGGCGGGGCAGCGGGGTTGGGCGGCACTGCACGCGCAGCTGGCAAGCATCGACCCGTTGGCAGCAGCGCGCATCCATGCCACCGACGCGCAACGCATCCAGCGCGCCCTGGAGGTCTACCGTCTGTCGGGCCGCACCATCAGCGATTGGCAATGCCAGTCGCCGCGCGACCGACTGCCGGTACGCACGCTCAAACTGGTGCTGGCGCCACCGGATCGTGCCACGCTCCACCAGCGTATCGAACGCCGCTTCGACAGCATGCTTGCCGAGGGCTTCCTCGACGAGGTCGCCGCATTGCGGGCATTGCCGCAGTTGCAGTCGCACGCTTCGCCCACCGCCTTGCCCGCGATCCGCGCCGTCGGCTATCGCCAGGCGTGGGAACACCTGGACGGCCTGGGCGACACGACCGCGTTTCGCGATCGCGCCATCGCCGCCACCCGGCAACTGGCCAAGCGGCAGTACACCTGGTTGCGCGGCGAGCTGGAGGCGCAGTGGTTCGATCCGGCCACCGCGCAGGCACGCCTGGAAGCAGCCCTGGACTTGTTTCTCGGCCCGCGGCCCCGTTGACGGCCGCCGGATCCGGCCGCGCCCTGGCGCGGGTGACCCATGCAAGGCGGCAGCTTGCCCATGCGTGCAGGGGTCACCGCGTCATCCCGCTCCATGGGGGCGCAGATGCACCGCCCGGATTTGTAAAGAGACCCACGCCGCAGTCCCGGGCACGGCCTTGGGGTAGTATCGGCCCGTCGCCGCCGTGGGGAACGGGTCGGGCGATGGGGGCGTAAGCCATAACAACAATAACCAAGCTGCAACAACCAAGTTGGGGAACAACATGTCCAAGGGGCAGTCTTTGCAGGATCCATTCCTGAACGCATTGCGGCGCGAGCGTGTGCCGGTTTCGATCTACCTGGTCAACGGCATCAAGCTGCAGGGCACGGTGGAGTCGTTCGACCAGTTCGTGGTGTTGCTGCGCAACACCGTCAGCCAGATGGTCTACAAGCATGCGATCTCCACGGTCGTGCCGGCGCGCAACGTGCGCGTCAATCCCAGCGACACTGGCAGCGGTCCCCACGATGCCGAGGCCGACGCGCCTGCCGCGCAGGGCGAGCCTGTCCAGGCCAGCTGAACCGCGGGGGCCCTGGCCAATCCGGGTGCGAAACGACTTGATTTCCAGGATCCGGGCCGCATCTCTGTGGCAGGTGGCGATGCTGCCCTGAAGGCCTGCCTGCCCGCGAGGGCGGTTGCCAGTGACCGGGCGGGGTGCAGGATCGTCGTCGCGGCGTCTTCCCATTCGCGGGAGCGCCGGGCGATGACGGCAGGGGTCCCTGTCCGCCGCTGTTTCCCCACCGTCCCGACACCAGAGGTCCACGCGCTTGTTTGAACGCTCCCGCAAGGGTGAAAACGCCCTGCTGATCCACCCCCACGCCAAGGGGCCGGCGGACACTGGTGCGCTGGAAGAGTTCGCCGACCTGGCGCGCTCGGCCGGTGCCGCCATCGCCGCCGAAATCGACGCGCGCATCGATCGCCCCAACCCGGCGACGTTGATCGGCAGCGGCAAGCTGGAAGAGGTCAAGGCGGCCTGCGAGGCCACCGGCGCCGACCTGGTGCTGGTCAACCATCCGCTGAGCCCGGTGCAGGAGCGCAACCTGGAGAAGGCGCTGGAGCGACGCGTCGTCGATCGCACCGGGCTGATCCTGGATATCTTCTCGCAGCGCGCGCGCAGCGCCGAGGGCAAGCTGCAGGTCGAGCTGGCCCAGCTCAAGCACATGTCCACGCGGCTGGTCCGCGGCTGGACCCACCTGGAGCGCCAGCGCGGCGGCTCGATCGGCCTGCGTGGTCCCGGCGAAACCCAGCTCGAAACCGATCGCCGGCTGCTGCAGACGCGTGTCACCACGCTGCAGAAGCGGCTGGAGAAAGTCGAAGTCCAGCACACCCAGATGCGCCGCGCCCGCGTGCGCAGCGAAATGCCGCGCATCGCCCTGGTGGGCTACACCAACGCCGGCAAGTCGACGTTGTTCAATGCGCTGACCGGCGCCGAGGCCTACGCCGCCGACAAGCTGTTCGCCACGCTGGACCCCACCGTCCGCCGCATCGCGCTGGACAGCGGCAAGGCGATGCTCGCCGACACCGTCGGCTTTGTACGCGACCTGCCGCACGAACTGGTCGCCGCCTTCCGCTCGACCCTGAGCGAGGCGCGCGAAGCCGACCTGCTGCTGCATGTCATCGACGCCGCCGACCCGCTGCGCGACGAGCGTCGTCGCCAGGTCGATGAGGTGCTCGAGGAAATCGGCGCGGGCGACATCCCGCAATTGCTGGTCTACAACAAGATCGACAAGGTTGGTGTCGACGCGCGACACGGCCACGCAAGTGCCGCCGACGGCGCAGGCGCGGGTGACGGATCCGGCGATGCCAGGTCCGCCAATGGCCTGGCGGACGAGAAAGCGCATGACGCATCGCCTGGACCGGCCAGCGCAACGTCGACGCCCATGCAACCGCGCCATGACAAGGCCGCCAACGGCTTCGACGGCAGCCACGACAGTGCCGCCCGCGAGCGCGTCTGGCTCTCCGCCCGCGACGGCGCCGGCATGGACCTGCTACGCGACGCCCTGGCCGCACGCCTGGGGCAGCACCGCATCCAGGGCGAACTGCGCCTGCCCGCAGAAGCCGGCCGCCTGCGGGCCCAACTGCACCAGCTGGGCGCCGTCCGCGACGAACGCCACGACGACGATGGCTGGTGGCTGCGCCTGGACCTGGCCCAGGCCGACGCCGCCCGCCTGGCGGTCGACGAAGCCAGCATCCGCGAGCTCCTGCCAGCATCCACCGAGCTGTCGTAACAGCGACGCAAATCGCGCGCGCGTCCCGCGGGATACCCATCGCGACTCACGTCGCTCCTACACCAGCAAACGCCCTGTAGGAGCGGCTTCAGCCGCGAGCCCTAGCGCGTGCCTCAATCTGTCCCTGTAGGAGCGACGTCAGTCGCGATCAGCGGTTCCGGGATACCTATCGCGACTCACGTCGCTCCTACACCAGCACAAGCCCCTGTAGGAGCGGCTTCAGCCGCGAGCCCTAGAGCTTGCTTCAATCTGTTCCTGTAGGAGCGACGTAAGTCGCGATCAGCGGTCCCGGGGACCCTCGCGGCTGACGTTGGCTTCTGGAGTGGACCAGGCCGAGGCAGAAGCCAAGACAAGAGCCACGTCAAAAACCACGTCAAAAGCTCGCGGCTGAAGCCGCTCCTACAACGGCAAAGGCACACGCGGCGAAACCGGTACACCGCAGCAAGAAGGATCAAGCGCGGCACAAGCGCCAACATCCCCCAGACCGCTTCCATCCGGCGCCCGATCGCAGGCAAAGGCACGCCAGGCCGTCCCGGAATCCAGTCGCGGCCCTTGCCCCCGGGCCTCCCCGGCCACACCTAGTAGAATGAACCTCCGCCGTGGCCCACTCGCGTGGCTGCGGCGCTTTGATGATCTGGAGCAGGCATGGCTTGGAACACCCCTGGTAGCAGCAGCCCTGGTAGAGCAGCCCTGGTAGCGGCAGCAACGGGTCCGACAGCAACCGCCGCAGTCCGCGGCGCGGCAACGGTGGCAACCCCTTCGACCGGATCACGGACCAGTTCCGCGGGCTGTTTGGCGATGGCGGCGGTGGCGGCATCGGCCGCTGGGTCGTGATCGTGCTGGTGCTGTGGCTTGCCTTCAACTGCTTCGTGCTGATCGCCGAGCAGCAGCGCGGCGTGGTGCTGCGCTTCGGCAACTACGCCCGCACCATGCAGCCGGGCCCGCACTTCAAGTGGCCGTGGCCGGTGGAGCGGGTGTTCAAGGTCAATGCGACCACCATCAAGAACTTCAGCGTCACCGTGCCGGTACTGACCAGCGACGAGAACATCGTCACCGTCGAGGTCAACGTGCAGTATCGCGTCGACGATCCCCAGCAGTACCTGTTTGGCACCCGCGATGCCGACCAGGTGTTGCAGCAGGCCACGCTCAGCGCCGTGCGCGAGCAGATCGGCCGTTCCGACCTGGATACCGTGCTCAGCGCCCGAGCCGCGCTGTCGGTATCGGCCAAGCAGCGCCTGGATGCCGCGCTCAAGGCCTACAACACCGGCCTGGCCGTGACCGAGCTCAACCTGCCCAACGCGCGCCCGCCCGAAGAGGTCAAACCGGCCTTCGACGACGTCAACAGCGCCCAGCAGGACCAGCAGCGCCTGCGCAGCGAGGCCGAAGCCTACGCCGCCAAGGTCGTCCCCGAAGCACGTGGCCTGGCCGCCCGGGTGCGCAACACGGCCGAAGGCTACAAGGCGGTCAGCATTGCCCGCGCCACCGGCGACGCCGAGCGCTTCACGCTGCTGCAGCAACAGTACGAGGACGCCCCGGAGGTCACCCGCAAGCGCCTGTGGCTGGAAACCCTGCAGGACGTGCTGTCGCATAACCGCAAGGTCGTCGGCAGCGATGGCAAGCAGCTGATCTACGTGCCCATGACCAACTCCGGCCGCGACAACGCCGGCGGCGACACGCCGGCCATCCTTCCGCCCGAACTTGCCTCGCCCACCGTCAGCAGCACCGGCGATGGCGACAGCCAGCCACGCGGTGTCCGACCGGCCCGCGGCGCAGGAGACGACCAATGAAACCTTCCATCTGGATGCCCATCGTCGCGGCCGTGGTGCTGGCCCTGCTCGGATCCGTGTTCATCGTGGCCGAAGGGCACAGCGCCATCGTGCTCAAGCTTGGCCGCATCGTCCGCACCGACATCGGCCCGGGCCTGCACTTCAAGCTGCCGCTGGTCGAAAGCGAGCAGACCTACGACACCCGCCTGCAGGTCCTGGACGCGCCGCCCGAGCGTTACCTGACGTCGGAAAAGAAGGACGTCAGCGTCGACTTCTTCGCCATCGGCAGGATCTCCAACGTCAACGCCTTCTATCGCGCCACCGGCGGCGACGAAAGCATCGCCGTGCAGCGCCTGACCCCGATCATCAAGGACGCGCTGCGCAACGAGATCAACTCGCGCACGCTGCAGCAGGCGGTTTCCGGCAACCGCGCCAAGATCGTCGGCGACCAGCTGGCGCAGATCAACAATGGCGCGGCCAACCTGGGCATCAACATCGTCGACCTGCGGATCAAGCGCATCGACCTGCCCGAAGGCGGCAAGGTGATCACCGACGTCTACCGCCGCATGAGCGCCCAGCGCCAGCAGGTCGCCAGCAAGCTGCGCGCCGAAGGCGAAGAGACGGCGCAGACCATCCGCTCCAACGCCGACCGCGAGCAGGCCGTGATCGCCGCCGAGGCCGAGCGTGACGCGCAGAAACTGCGTGGTGAAGGCGACGCCCGCGCCGCCGACATCTACGCCCAGGCCGCGCAGCGCGATCCCGGCTTCTACGCCTTCCACCGCAGCCTGGAGGCGTACCGCAAGTCGTTCTCCAACGGCGACGCCGTCATCGTGCTGGACCGCAACGACCCGTTCCTGCAATACCTGCGCAACGATCGTTGATGCTGGTCCGCCAGCTCCCATCGTTCCCGCGCCGGCGGGAACCCATGGTCGTTGCGTTGAGCCGCTCGCCACATATTCCGTCATTCCCGCGACCGCAGGAATTCGCTGACGGCGCACCGCCCGGCTCGCCATCGACCCCGTCATTCCCGCGCAGGCGGGAATCCAGCGACTTTCCACGATTGCCGTCGTCCGCATGCAAGCCAAGGTCACTGGATTCCCGCCTACGCGGGAATGACGGTGCAATTGGCCATGGGGCGACACGCGCATGAACGACCTCTGGGCCGGCCTCTGCCTGGTCGCCATCATCGAAGGCCTGTTCCTGTTCGTCGCCCCCGGCGGCTGGAAGCGCGCCGCCGAACAGCTCTACGCCATGACCGACACCAACCTGCGCACCGTGGGCGGCGTGATCCTGATGATCGGCATCGTCGCCCTGTACCTGGTCCGCTACTGACCCGCTTGTCGCCCTCCCTTGCGAAGCAGGCCGCGACAGCCCGCTTGTCACCTCCCGCGTGAATCAGGCCACGCGACTGCCTGCCTCCCTCCTTGCGAATCAGCCCGCGTGAGTGCCCGCTTGTCTCCCGCCCTTGCGAAGCAGGCCGCGACAGCCTGCTTGTCACCCTCCCTTGCGAAGCAGGCCGCGACAGCCTGCTTGTCACCCTCCCTTGCGAAGCAGGCCGCGACAGCCCGCTTGTCACCCTCCCTTGCGAAGCAGGGGAGGGCCGGGGAGGGGTGCCCTTGATCTCGATCTTGATCTTGCCGGTGCCCTCGCAGGAGCGACGTCAGTCGCGATTGGGGTGCCGGGAGGGTCTGATCGCGACTGACGTCGCTCCTACAAAAGGCACACACACCAGGCACAAGGGCTCCCGCCCAAAGCCGCTCCTGCAACCGCCCCACACCCAAACCCACGCCCCGCTGGCCCCCGTCCCCCAAAACCCGGATAATGCACAAAAGCCGGGGGACGCCCTCCGGCTTTTTCCGTGTCTGCGCAAGGGATGCAGGGCCCGCCGTTCTTCGTAGGAGCGGCTTATAGCCGCGAGCTCTTGGCTCGTTGCATGCCAGGAGCAAGGCAAACGGGAAAGAGCTCGCGGCTATAAGCCGCTCCTACAAACGCAATACCCAGACCACAGCGGAGATCACCATGGGCCAGTCAGTCGTCGTCCTCGGAGCCCAATGGGGCGATGAAGGCAAGGGCAAGATCGTCGACCTGCTGACCCAGGACATCGGCGCGGTCGTCCGCTTCCAGGGCGGCCACAACGCCGGCCACACCCTGGTCATCAACGGCAAGAAGACCGTCCTGCACCTGATCCCGTCGGGCGTCCTGCGCCCCGATGCGCTGTGCCTGATCGGCAACGGCGTCGTGCTGCATCCGGGCGCCCTGCAAAAGGAAATCGGCGAGCTCGAGGACAGCGGCGTCGAAGTCCGCAGCCGCCTGAAGATCAGCCCGGCCGCGCCCATCATCATGCCGTACCACATCGCCCTGGACCAGGCGCGCGAAAAGGCCGCCGGCGGCAACGCCATCGGCACCACCGGCCGCGGCATCGGCCCCGCCTACGAAGACAAGGTCGCCCGCCGCGGCGTCCGCGTGGCCGACCTGGCGTACCCGAAAGAGCTCGCCGAAAAACTGCGCGAAGTGATGGAGTACCACAACTTCGTCCTCACCAAATACCTCCACGCCGACGCCATCGACTACCAGCAGACCCTGGACGAGGCCCTTGCCTTTGGCGAATACATCGACCCGATGAAGTCCGATGTCGCCGGGATCCTCCACGAGCTGCGCAAGCAGGGCAAGCGCGTCCTGTTCGAGGGCGCGCAGGGCTCGTTGCTGGACATCGACCACGGGACCTATCCCTACGTCACGTCCAGCAACACCACCATCGGTGGCGCGCTGGCCGGCGCCGGCGTCGGCGCCGATGCCATCGACTACGTCCTGGGCATCGCCAAGGCCTACGCCACCCGCGTCGGCGGCGGCCCGTTCCCGACCGAGCTCAACGACGACATCGGCCAGGCCCTGCGCGACAAGGGACAGGAGTACGGCGCCACCACCGGCCGCCCGCGCCGTTGCGGCTGGATGGACATCGTCGCGCTCAAGCGCGCGGTCGCCATCAGCGGCATCAGCGGCCTGTGCATCACCAAGCTCGACGTGCTGGACGGCATCGAAAAACTCAAGATCTGCATCGCCTACGAGTACCGCGGAAAACGCACCGAGTACGCGCCGCTGGATGCCGGTGGCTGGGACGAGTGCACGCCGGTCTACCTGGAGTTTCCCGGCTGGGAGGAGGACACCCACGGCATCACCGATTGGGACCTGCTGCCGCCGGCGGCGCGCGCGTACCTGCGTGCGCTGGAGGAGTTGGCCGGTTGTCCGATCGCCATGGTCAGCACCGGCCCCGACCGAGACGCCAACATCGTCCTGCGAGACCCCTGGGCCTGAGCCGGCGGCAAGGCAGGCGCGGGCCGGTCCCGCTAGCACCGGCGGATGCGGGCGGGCAGGCGATGCAGTCGCAGGTTTCGCCATAGGCCGTATCATCGCAACATCGCGGGGCGCCGGTCCCGCAACGCAGCAGGGGTTCGCATGTTGTTGACGTCTCGACGGGCCAATCCGCTCGTGCTGGCGCTCGTGCTGGCGTGCAGTGTCGGTCGCGTGTCCGCGGCAGGTACGGATGCCGATGCCAACGCGGTGTCCCGGTATGGCGGCATCGGGCAGGACACCCAGCACGACGATGCCCCCGGCGAAAGTACCGATCTCTCCCAGCTGGCCAACATGAGCCTGGAAGACCTCATGAAGACCCGCGTGATCTCGGTCAACGGCACGCCATCGTCGCGCTTTGGTTCGCCGGCAGCGGTCACCGTGATCACCGCCGAAGACGTGCGGCGCAACGGCCACCGCAGCGTGGTCGAGGCGCTGCGCATGGTGCCGGGGATGTTCGTGGCGCGGATCAACAGTGCCAGCGCGATCGCCGGCGCACGCGGGCTGACCGGGTCTTCGCTCACCGCCACGCGTTACCTGGTGCTGATCGACGGCCGGCTGGTCTACGACCCCTTGCTGTCGACCGCGTTCTGGGACGTGATCGACGTGCCGCTGGCCGACCTGTCGCGGATCGAGGTCGTGCGCGGGCCGGGTGCCACGCTGTGGGGCGTCAACGCCATGAACGGCGTCATCAACATCATCACCAAGCGTGCATCCGACACCCTGGGCACGCTGGTGCAGGCAGGCATGGGCAGCGCGGGCGAGGCCGGCGCCTTCCTGCGCTACGGCACCCAGCGCGACGCCGATACGTATTTCCGGGCGTGGGCCAAGTACGAGCACCACGGCCATTTCGACAATGCCGCCGGCGATTCGATCCAGGACCAGTGGGCGTCGTTGCACGGCGGCTTCCGCCTGGACGGGCAGTTCAGCGACAAGGTCGGCTACACCCTGCAGGGCGACGCCTACACCCATCCGCAGGCCCGCGAGTCGGTGCAGCTGCCCGACCCCAACGCCGACCGCATGGTCATCCGCGCCACCCGCGATGACGTGGTCGACGGCGGCAACCTGCTGTTCCGCGCGCTCAGCGGCCTGGAGAACGACCGCGGCTGGATGCTGCGCGCCTATGCCGACCACACCCGCCGCGAGACCACGCGCTTTGGCGTGCGCCGCGACACGGTGGATGTCGAGTACCGGCGCTGGCTACCGTGGAACGACGCCAACCGGCTCATCTGGGGCGTGCAGTACGACCTCACCAGCGACAAGGTCGACAACGGCCCGTCGCTGATCATCGATCCGCAGGCGCGTACCTGGAACACCCTCAACGTCTTCGTCCAGAACACCACCGAGCTGGTCGACGACAAGGTGTTCTTGATGCTGGGCACCAAGCTCACGCAGCACAGTTTCGTCGGTTTCCAGACCCAGCCCAGCGCGCGCCTGTGGTGGACGCCCAGCGAGCGGCAGACGGTGTGGGCGGCGGTGTCGCGGCCGGTCCGGGTACCGTCGCGGTTCGAGGAAAACGGCCTGCTGGTGTTGTCCTACGTCGACCAGGGCACCGTCTCCACCGGCACCCCCAATGGCGTGATCGTGCCGGTGGGCCTGGCCGGCAACGACCAGCTGCGGCCGGAAAAACTGCTCGCCTACGAAGTGGGCCACCGCATCCGGCTGGGCAAGGACTGGTCGCTGGACACGTCCGTGTTCTACAACGACTACCGGCAGTTGCTTGGCGTGCCGCCCACCATCGTCGGGCAGTTCACCGACGCGGCGACGGGCGCGACCTGGGGCGGAGACGTGAGCCTTGCCGGGCAGCTTGCGCCCTGGTGGCGGGTCGAGGCCTCGTACAGCCGCCTGCAGACCCGCATCAATGGGCCGGTGCTGCCCTTCGACGAGACCAGCACCCCGCGCAGCATGGCGCAGCTGCACTCGTACATGGACCTGGGCGAGGATGTCGAACTCAACGCGGCCGCCTACCGCGTCGGCGAAATCCCCTTCTACGCCATCGACGGCTACACCCGCGTCGACCTGGGGCTGACCTGGCGCCCGAGTCCGCGGGTGGAATGGTCGCTGTGGGGCCAGAACCTGCTCGACCGCACCCATCCCGAACTGTCCGGCGCCATGGTCCCGCGCACGATTTACGCACAGGTGTCCGTCGACCTTGGTCGCTGACACCGCCCCTGCAGCCATCGCGCGGACGCGGGCGCATCGTGGCCCGTGCTTGCGCGTGATGCGTCCCTGGCAGCGCGGGGCATGCCGCGCCCCCGATGCGCGTGCCGGGCATGCAATGGCGCCTCGTCTGGTGGCTCGCGGTGCTGCCAGCCGCAGCGCTGCTGGCGACGCTGCTGATGGTGCCCCGCGCCGCGTCCGCCCAGGTCGCCATCCCCCGCGCGATGCAGGTGGAGGCGGCGTTCCTGGTCAATTTCGTGCGCTTCACCCAGTGGCCGCCGGCGCGTTTCGAAAGCCCCGGCGATCCCTACGTGATCGCGGTGGTGGGCGGCCAGCAGGCCGCCGACACCGTGCGCGCGGTGGCGGGTGCGGCCGGCAACATCCAGGGGCGGCGGATCGCCGTGATCCGGGTCGATCCCAAGGGGCGCGCCGGCGCCCGCGAGATGCGCGCGCGGCTGCGTGGCAGCCACCTCGTGTTCGTGCAGGGCTCGCTGCCCGAAGTCGATCGTGAGGTGCTGTCGGCCACTGCCGGTTTGCCGTTGCTGACCGTGGGCGACAGCACCGACTTCGCTGCGCGCGGCGGCATGCTGGGGTTGGTGCGCGACGGGCCGCGGCTTGCGTTCGAGGCCAATCCCGAGGCGATCCAGGCCGCCGGCGTCATGGTCAGCGCCAAGGTGCTCAAGCTGGCGCGGCTGCGCAGGACGGCGCAATGACGCTGCCCGCGATACCGCCGTGCACAGGCACGCCGCACCGGGTCGCGCCGCGGGCAGGCCACCGGCACCCAGGCGGTCGCTCGCGATGAACGCGCGCCTGCCACGCAGCCCCCACTCTTTCAGCACCCGCATCGGCTGGCTGGTGGCCCTGACCACGGCGACCGCGGTGATCTGCGTCTCGCTGGCGCTGGCCGTCATCAACCATCGCAACCTGCGCAGTGCCGCCTTTGCCGCACTGCGCGCGCAGACCGACATCGCCGCGATCAACAGCGGCGCGCCGCTGGTGTTTGGCGACAGCGGCACCGCGACCGAGGTGCTGCAGGCGTTCCGCGCCCTGCCCAGCGTAAGCGCCGCCACCCTGTACTCGCTCGACGGCAAACCGTTCGCCCGTTATCGGCGCAGCGCGCAGGACGACGGACAGCCGGCGATCCTGGTGCCGGGCCTGTTCGACCAGGGCGACCGCGTCGTCACCGTGACCACCGTGCAGGAAAAAGGCCAGTCGCTGGGACGCCTGCAGGTGGTCTACGACCTGTCCGACCTCAACCAGCAGCTGTGGCGCAACCTGCTGCTGGCCGGTGCCATCTGCCTTGGCACCATCGCGCTGGCGCTGTTCCTGTCGCTGCGCATCACCCGCGTGGTCATCCGGCCGCTGGCGCGCCTGACCCAGACCGCGCGCGAGATCTCGCGCACCCGCGATTACGCATTGCGTGCGCCCAAGCTGGCCGGCGACGACGAGATCGCCGCCTTCAGCGACACCTTCAACGACATGCTCGGGCAGATCCAGCGCCAGGACGAGGCGGTCAAGGAGTCGCGCACCCAAGCGGTCGCCGCCAGCCGCCTCAAGGACGAGTTCCTGGCCACGCTGTCGCACGAGCTGCGCACGCCGATGACGCCGATCCTGGGCTGGGCGCAGATCCTCAAGCGCATCGCCGGCGACGACGGCAAGGTGATGCAGGCCGCCGAGGTGATCGAGCGCAACGCGCTGGCGCAGACGCGCCTGGTGGACGACCTGCTGGACATGAGCCGCATCATCTCCGGCAAGATCCGCCTGGACATGCAGGCCGTCGACCTGCCCGCCGTCGCCGCCGCCGCCATCGAGGCCGTGCGCGAGGCCGCACTGGCGCGCGACATCCAGCTGGACACCACCCTGCCAGCCAACCTGCCACCGCTGCGCGGCGACCCGCAGCGCCTGCAGCAGGTGCTGTGGAACCTGCTGTCCAACGCCATCAAGTTCACCCCGCACGGCGGCCGCGTCCAGCTGATCGTCAGCCCCCAGGACGGCGACATGCTGCTTGCCGTCCAGGACAGCGGGCAGGGCATCCCGCCCGAGTTCCTGCCGCACGTGTTCGAGCGCTTCCGCCAGGTCGACAGCTCGATCACCCGCACCCACGGCGGCCTCGGGCTGGGCCTTGCCATCGTCAAGCAGCTGGTTGAGCTGCACGGCGGCACCGTCCGCGCCGACAGCCAGGGCGAAGGCCGCGGCGCACGTTTCACCGTACGTTTGCCACTGCGCCCGGCCAGCATCGACGCCGACGCCGATGCAGCGGTGCCATCCCCCACGACGGACCCGGACGCCTCCACCGCGCTTGACGCCGTCGACGCCAGCCGCCTGCAGGCGATGCACGTCCTGGTGGTCGACAACGAGCCCGACGCCCGCGACTGGCTGCAGCAACTGCTGCGCGAACGCGGCGCAAGCGTCCAAGCCGCCGCCACCGCCGAAGCCGCCCTGGAAGCCATCAAGACCCACCCACCCGACATCCTGGTCAGCGACATCGGCATGCCAGGCACCGACGGCTACGCCCTGATCCAGCGCGTGCGCGCACTGCCGCCAGCCGAAGGCGGCCTCATCCCCGCCATCGCCCTGACCGCCTTCGCCCGCGCCGAAGACCGCGACCGCGCCCTGCGCGCCGGCTACCAGATGCACCTGGGCAAACCCGTCGACGCAGAAACCCTGGTCGCCGCCATCCTCGGCCTCGTCCCCGCCGCCTGACCCCCCAACCCCGCCGCACGCCCCCGCCTTTGTAGGAGCGGCTTCTAGCCGCGAGCTCTACCCAACACCGCGCTTATGAAAACGCCGACATGAGCCTCACCCTCGTGTCGCGCAAGCTGTAGGCGATGCTCCGCGCGCTGCCGCGTCGGGCCCAGCCCCTGCTTGCCATCGCCAGTGGCTGGCGCCATGATGCATCGCAACTGCAACGCATCCAGGAGCCGCCTGTGAAAACCGCCACGCTGCCCTCGCTGCGCGTTGCCCCGGACCTGCGCAAGGCGGCCGAAGACGTGCTGCAGGAAGGGGAAACCCTCTCGGCCTTCGTCGAGCACGCCGTCCGCGCGCAGGTCACGCTGCGCCGATCGCAGGACGCCTTCATCGCACGCGGCCTCGCATCCCGCGACAAGGCCGCGGCCCATGGCCGCTACGTCACCTCGGCCGCGGTGCTCAAGAAGCTGGAAGGCAAGCTCGCCAAGGCCAAGCGCCAGGCATGAGTTTCCGCGTCCGCTTCACGGAAGAAGCGCTCGCCGACCTCGAGCGGCTTTACGACTTCGCCCTGCAGCGCGACGACGGCGACTGGACCGCCGCCGAACGCGCGCTCGATGCGATCCGCAATGCCATCGTGCTGCTCGAAAGCTCGCCTTTCAGCTGCCGCAAGGTCCTGGTGCATGATGCCTTCCTGCGCGAGTTGATCATCGGTTTCGGTGCGAGCGGCTATGTCGCGCTGTTTGATATCGAAGATGCTGGCACCGTGACTGTGCTGGCGGTGCGGCATCAGCGGGAAGAGGACTATGGTTAGGTGGGAGCGGCGGCAGCAATGTCTGATCGATTTCTTCGACGAT
>CAVVFI010000007.1:0-196732 GCA_963747445.1 uncultured Gammaproteobacteria bacterium | reverse complement strand
ACTTCGTTCTTGATGATGTTGCCGACGCCTGCAAAGACCGACTGGTCCAGCAACGCGTCGGCCACGAGCCTGTCGGGTGCCTGCCGCAGCTTGCGGCGGGCCTGCGCCGCGTCCCAGGACGGGCTCATCACGTCGCCGCTCCAATCGTAGACCTCGTCCAGGTCCTGCTCGATGAACTTGACCGAGCATGCGTAGAAGTTGAGTTCGCGCCCCTGCAGGAATCCCAGGCTCAGCCGGGGCGCCGCCTGCTTGCGCGCATCGATCAGGTAGCTGCCGAACAACAGGAAGTGGATGCGCAGCGAAAACGTGTCGAACTCGACCAGGAAGTGCTTCCCCCAACTGTGCAGGCCGCGGACCACGCGGCCGCGCATGCGCGCGATGTCCTGCTTGCTGTTGCCTGACACGCGCAGCACCCTGCGCCCGGCGAAGTCCGCCGCAGCCTCCCTGAGGATGACGATCGAAGGACCTTCGGGCATGCAGTCTCCAGGCTTGGGTCATGGCTGTTCGTGCGTGCCGGGCGAGTGCGCCAGCGCCAGCGTCAGCGAGCCCGGGCCCGGCTTTGCACGCTGACCGGGACGCTCCACATGCGGGGAGGCTCCGGCCAGCAACCAGTCTGGAAACAATGGCCGTCCAGGCGCCGTGAAAAACCACGCAGGCCGACGCCGCCGGACAGGTCGCCTGCCCACCGCTCGAACTCAGCTTGCCGTCGTGCCTGGGTCGCGCATCCCCGGAGCCAATTCGACCAGCCAGTCGCGCGGCCGCAGGTAATCCGCCAGTCGTGCCTCGTTGCTGCCGGCCGGGGGCTGGTAGCCGTATTCCCAACGCACACGTGGCGGCAGGCTCATCAGGATCGATTCAGCGCGTCCGCCCGATTGCAGGCCGAACAGCGTGCCCCGGTCGTAAACGAGGTTGAACTCCACGTAGCGCCCGCGGCGGTAGAGCTGGAATTCGCGCTCGGTCTCGCCGTACGGCGTGTCGCGACGTCGTTCGACGATCGGCAGGTAGGCGTCCAGGAAGCCGTCACCGACGGCCCGCATGTAGCCAAAGTCCCGCTCGAAATCGTCGTGCAAGTCATCGAAGAACAAGCCGCCAACCCCACGGGTTTCGTTGCGGTGCCTGATGAAGAAGTAATCGTCGCACCACTGCTTGTGTGCGGCATAACGGGCTTCGCCGCCAAACGGTTCGCACAGTGCGCGCGCGGTGCGATGCCAATGGGCCACGTCGGCGTCGACGGGGTAGAACGGGGTCAGGTCGAAACCACCGCCAAACCACCAGGCCACCGTCTCGCCATCGCGCTGCGCGCGGAAGTGGCGCACGTTGGCGTGGGTGGTCGGCACGTGCGGGTTGCGCGGATGGAATACCAGCGACACGCCGACCGCACGCCAGGATGCGCCAGCCAGTTCCGGGCGCGCGGCCGACGCCGACGGCGGCAGCTTCGTGCCAGAAACATCCGAGAATCCGATACCCGCCTGCTCGAATACCGCGCCGTCGCGCAGGATCCGCGTGCGCCCGCCGCCGCCTTCGTCCCGTGTCCAGGCGTCTTCGACAAAACGCGAGCGGCCGTCTGCCGTTTCGATCGCCGAACAGATGCGGTCCTGCAGGCCAGTGAGGTAATCGCGGACATCGTCGAAGTCGGTCATGCGGATATTGTAGGGCCCTCGCGCAGCGAGCAGCCATTTGACGGCCCCGTACGCTGCCACCCTGTCGTCCTGCGCGTAGCGAAGGATCTGTTGTCTTACAGGAGCGGTTTCAGCCGCGAGTGCTTGCGTCAGGTTTTTGTAGGAGCGCCCCATGGGCGCGACCAGCGTGCAAGAACCAGGCATCCGCGCGATCGCGCCCATGGGGCGCTCCTGCAAACGTCGACCTGGAGAACCAGGCTCGAGATCTCGCGGCTGGAGCCCCGACTACAGGCAAGCGGCAACCGGGTCGTGCGCCGCCCGATACACGCCTGTACGCACATCCAGCAAGCCAAGCAGCAGGTCGAACAGGTTGTCGTGCGACAGCGCCCTGCCACTGTTCGCGCGCAGGCACGCCATGTCGACGCCGCGCCGCGCCTGGAACCCCTCCGACAGCCACAACACCATCGGCACGTGGGTCTGGTCATCCGGCGCGATCAGATAAGGGGCGCCATGCAGGTAAAGCCCCTTCTCGCCGGTCGACTCGCCATGGTCGGAGACATAGAGGACCGCAGAGTCGACGCGGGTGTCCGCGGCGAGCAGGTCGATGGTCTCGGCGATTACGTGGTCGGTGTAGAGGATGGAATTGTCGTAGGCATTGAGGATTTCCTGTCGCGAGCAGCGCTGCAATTCGTTGGTCTTGCATGCCGGCTTGAAGCGTTCGAACCCCGGCGGGTAGCGCAGGTAATACGCCGGGCCGTGGCTGCCCTTGGTATGCAGCACGACCACGCTGTCGCCGGTGACCGCCGGCAACTGCTCGCGCAAGGCGTTGACCAGGTTGCCATCCACGCAGCCGTAGGTGCAGAAGCGCTTGTCGAACACGTCGGCCAGGTCGATTTCCCGGACGCGTGCGGCCACGTCCTTGCTGCCGGTGTTGTTGTCGTACCAGCGCACGTCGAAGCCGGCGTGCGCGAGTACGTCCAGCACGTTTTCGCGTGCCGCGGCCTTCGCCTCGCTGTATTGGGTGCGATTGAGGTCGGAAAACATGCATGGCACCGACACCGTGGTGTCGGTGCCGCAGGAGCGCACGTTGGAGAAGTTGACGATCGGCAGCCTGGACAACTCCGGATTGGTGTCGCGCCCATAGCCGTCCAGCGAAAAACTGGATGCACGCGCCGATTCGCCCACCAGCAGCACCAGCACCAGCGGCTTGCCATCCCTGGCCATCGGGCCGGTGCGATGGGCGTCGCGCCCGATGGGTTCGGCCTTGATGTTGCTGGCCTCGCGTATCGCGTGGGCATAGGACAGCGTCGCCGACAGGACCGAGACCGGATTCATCAGGAAGCGCAATTCGGAGTGGTTACGCACCACCGAGGCGATGTGCTTGCCCGACACCAGCGCCGCCACTGGCAGCAGCAGGGCGAGCACCAGCACCAGCTTCAATCGCGACCACAGTTCCTGTTTCCAGGGACGCTTCTCGATGCGCACCCAGAGCAGCAGCGCAACCGGCAACAGCCAGAGCAACAGCAGTGTCCACAGCATCCGCCACGACAGCCATTCGCTGGCTTCGCGGTAGTCGGTCTCGGCCACGCTCTGCAAGGCAAGGCGATCGATCACGGTGCCGTAGTTGTGCATGAAGTAGGCGGCGCCCGCCGACAGCAACAGCAGCAGCACCAGCCAGGGCTTGAGCAGGGGGCGGAAGGACAGCGGCAGCACCAGCAGCATCACCAGCGCCAGCAACACGGCACCCAGGCAGGAGACGAACAGCGCGTTTTGCAGCGGTTCGCCCTGCGGCAGCGACGACAAGGCGACCTGCCAGAACCGCGTGTTGGCGAACAGCAGCAGGAACAGCCCGGCGGCGACCAGGACGGTGTTGGCGCGCAGGGTGGGACGGGGGAGCGTCATGCGACGGCGACAGTGCAGGGCGAAGCGTGGAGGGACGTCAGGCCGATGTTCGCGGCCTGCGCATGGTCATGCGCGCGCAGGCGGGAATCCAGCGACTTTTGTTTTTTCGCGACCGAAGTCATTGAATCCGCGCCTGCCCAGGAATGACGCAACGGCAGGCCGCTGGTAACGGACCCGGCGACGACACGCCCCGTGCGCTGGCCGGGCAGGCGCGGCCTTCAGTCCGATGTTCATCCATTGCCATCGGACTTCAACGTCGACTCGAACAACTCGAAGATCCGCCGGTACTCGTCGTACCAGGCATCGGGATGGGTGAAGCCGTGCCGCTCCAGCGGGTACGGCGCGATGCTCCAGTCGGCCTTGTGCAATTCGATGAGTTTCTGGGTCATGTCGACCGAGTCCTTGAAGAACACGTTGTCGTCGATCATGCCGTGCGCGATCAGCAGGTGGTCCTGCAGCCCGGCGGCGTACTCGATCGGCGACGACACCTTGTACGCCTCCGGGTCGATGTCGGGCGTGTTGAGGATGTTGGAGGTGTATTCGTGGTTGTACTGGGTCCAGTCCGAGACCGGGCGCAGCGCGGCACCGGCCTTGAACACGCCCGGTGCGCGGAACAGCGCCATGAAGGTCATGAAGCCGCCGTAGCTGCCGCCGTAGATCCCGGCGTGGTCGCGGTCGCCTTGCTGGTTGTCGACCAGCCAGTCCAGGCCATCCAGGTAATCCTCCAGCTCGGGATGGCCCATGTTGCGGTAGATCGACGTGCGCCAGTCGCGGCCGTAACCGGCGCTACCTCGGTAGTCGATGTCCAGCACCAGGTAGCCGTGCTGCACCAGCAGGTCGTGGAACATCTGCTCGCGGAAGTAGGGCGGGTAGTTGTCCAGCACGTTCTGCAGGTAGCCGGCGCCGTGCACGAACATCACCACCGGGTACTTGTGGCCCGGCTGCAGCGAGGCCGGGGCGTAATACTTCGCCCACAGCGTGCCGGCGCCGTGCTTGCTGGGGATCTGCACCATGCGTGGCTGGATGAAATCGATTGCCTTGTACGCGGCGGTGCGGGTGTCGGTCAGCTCGCGCACGCCGTCGCCGTTGGCGTCCATCACCGCCAGTTGCGGTGGCACGTAACTCGATGAATGCCGCACGAGCAGCCTGGAACCGTCCGGCGACAGCACGAATCCATCGACGCCGTCCATCGCGGTCAGCTCGCTGACGGCGCCGCCATCGGCATCGACCGCGCAGACTTCGTAGTCGCCGGGGCGCTGGCGGTTGCAGGTGAAGTAGAAGCGGCGGCCGTCGGGCGAGAGCTGCGGTTGCGACACCTCCCAGTGGCCGGAGGTGAGCTGGGTGGCCTTGCCGTCGCCGTTGCTCGTGTAGAGCTGCGACCAGCCCGATTGCTCCGACAGGTACCACAGTGTCCGGTTGTCCGGCATCCAGCCGAAGTCGTTGAAGCTCCAGTTGATCCAGCCCTTGTCGTGCAGGTGGTCGCGGGTATGCAAGGTCGCATTGCCGGTATCGACGGTGACGATCCAGCGGTCCTTGTTGTCGATCGCGCGCACCAGCACCGCGGCATTGCGGCCGTCCGGCGTCCAGTGGATCGCCGGGCCGTCGCCGTCGCCATCGGTTTCCACGCGCACGGCGCGATCGCCGTCCAGCGGCTTGTTGCCGGCGGCCGCGCGCAGGTCGGCCAGCGGGTCGTCGCCGATGCCGGGCAGCGTGTCGAACTTCAGCTCGCGCACCTTGCCGGTGCGGGTATCGGCCAGCCACAGCCGGTGCGGCAGCGGCGGATTGTGTCCCACCAGCGTGCGCGCTTCCTCGAACTCGGCGTAGCCGGACTCGGTCACATACCTTGGCAGCTTGTATTGCGTGCCGGCATCGGCGGATTTTTCGGTGGTGACGACCAGCAGCCAGCGGCCGTCCGGCGACAGCGCGCTGTCGGCGACCTCGACCTTGTCGCCCAGGTAGATCGGCGCCGGTGCGCGGCTGGGGTCGCTCGCGCGCCAGGCTTCCGACTGGGCGCGGGCCGCGTCGCGCTGTTCGCGGTCATTGCGCAGCGTATCGATCAGGCGCAGCTGGCGTTTGCCCAGCGCGTCGTCGTCGGGCGCGGCATCCGGCGATTTGTCCGCCCTGGGCGTGGCCGCCTGCACGACGCCGCCGGCCTGGGTCCATCGATACCAGTCGTTGCCGACCCGCCAGACCAGGCCGCCGTCGCTGCTCCATTGCGGGCGTGATTCCTCGTCGTTGCCGCGGGTCAGCTGGTGCAGCGCGCCACCGCGCAGGTCACGGACGAACACGTCGCCGTTGCGGACGAACGCCATGCGCGCGTGCTGTACGTCGTAGACCGGATCCGAGGCATCCAGCTCGGCGCGTGCTGCGCCGTCGATGCGCGTGGCGCTGCCGCCGGCGATGTCCTGTGCGTAGGTGTCGCGGATGCTGGTGCCGGTGCGTTTGAGCTGGTACTGCACGTGCCGGCCGTCCCAGGCCCACCAGGCGTCCTCGACCGGGGGACCGATCCAGTCGGGGTCGGCCATGATCTGTTCCAGCGTCAGGGGTGTCCCGGTTGCGGGCGCCGATGCAGGGGCGGCTTGCGTACGCACGGCCTGGGCATGGGCCAGGGGCGGCAGCGCGCAGGCGCAGGCCAGCAGGGCGATGGGCGACAGCAATCGGTGCATTGCAAGGGATCCGGACGGTGGAATCGGGAAGGTTAGCAGTCCGGGCGAGGGTGGCGAACCGTCTTGCGTGCGCAGCCTGAAAACCAGTGGCTGCTCCATGCAGGAGACCATCCTTCTGGAAGGCCATTGCGGCACGGACGGTAACTGCCATCGAAGGGTCATTCCCGCGCAGGCGGGAATCCAGTGACTCTGCTCTTCCATTCGCAAGATCAAACGCTTCCGTCCGCTACCGCGGCCGGGTTCATTTCTTTTGGAGAGGCCCAAAAGAAACGGAACCAAAGAAAAACCCTTTTCCCGACACGGCACACTCGCGGTGCGCAGTCGTGTCGCAATTTTCGGACTCGCCTTGGACGGCTGCGCCGCCAAAGTCCGGCCCGCGCCAGCGGCGCGTGCGTTCACCAGTGCGCGAGCCGATGGCTCGCATGCCGCGCTGGCTCACCCCTGTCCGCCGCCCCTCGGGTGTCCGGAAGGAGGCAAGAGGCGGGAGGCAGGAAGCCGGGCCCCCTGAGCAGCGATGGGCCAAGTGCAAACCAAATCCGCAGCCATCCCAAAATGTCATTCCCGCGCAGGCGGGAATCCAGTGACTCTGCTCTTCCATTCGCAAGATCAAACGCTTCCGTCCGCTACCGCGGCCGGGTTCATTTCTTTTGGAGAGGCCCAAAAGAAACGGAACCAAAGAAAAACCCTTTTCCCGACACGGCACACTCGCGGTGCGCAGTCGTGTCGCAATTTTCGGACTCGCCTTTGACGGCTGCGCCGCCAAAGTCCGGCCCGCGCCAGCGGCGCGTGCGTTCACCAGTGCGCGAGCCGATGGCTCGCATGCCGCGCTGGCTCATCCCTGTCCGCCGCCCCTCGGGTGTCCGGAAGGAGGCAAGAGGCGGGAGGCAGGAAGCCGGAAGCCGGCTCCCCCTGAGCAGCGATGGGCCAGTGCAAACCAAAACCGCAGCCATCCCAAAATGTCATTCCCGCACAAGCGGGAATCCAGTGACTGTGCTCTTCCATTCGCAAGATCAAACGCTTCCGTCCGCTACCGCGGCCGGGTTCATTTCTTTTGGAGAGGCCCAAAAGAAACGGAACCAAAGAAAAGCCCTTTTCCCGACACGGCACACTCGCGGTGCGCAGTCGTGTCGCAATTTTCGGACTCGCCATCCTGGCTCGGTCCGAAAACGGCGGACATCCCTGTCCGCCGCCCTCCGGGTTTCCGGAAGATAGTTGTAGTTGTATCGATACGTGAAAGCCAAAAGCCAAAAGCCAAAGCCAAAAGCCAAAGCCAAAGCCAAAAGCCAAAAGCCAAAAGCCAAAAGCCCAACAGATCCTTCGCTGCGCTCAGGATGACGAGGGGCTGGGGGGAAAGGGTGTGGCGCATTGGTTTTTGCGGAAACGCTATTCACGGCGCACAATGTCGTTGGCGGCTGCCCCCGCGAGCCGCGGGAGCATGGTGTGGATGCGTTGCTGCTGTCCCGGATCCAGTTCGGTTTCGTCATCTCGTTCCACATCCTCTTCCCCGCGTTCACCATCGGCCTGGCCAACTGGCTGGCGTTCCTGGAATGGCGCTGGTTGCGCACCCGCGACGATCTCTGGCGCGACCTGTACTTCTTCTGGCTGAGGATCTTCGCGGTCTCGTTCGGCATGGGCGTGGTGTCGGGGATCGTGATGAGCTTCCAGTTCGGCACCAACTGGGCGCTGCTGTCGGAGAAGGCGGGCAACATCCTCGGGCCGTTGCTCAACTACGAGGTACTGACCGCGTTTTTCCTGGAAGCCGGCTTCCTCGGCGTGATGCTTTTCGGCTGGCGCAAGGTATCCGACCGCGTGCATTTCACGGCGACCTGCCTGGTGGCGATCGGCACGCTGATTTCCACCTTCTGGATCATCGCGGCCAACAGCTGGATGCAGACGCCGCAGGGCTACACGCTGACCGCGCAGGGGATCTTCGAGCCGGCGGACTGGTGGGCGATCATCTTCAACCCGTCGTTCCCGTACCGGCTGGCGCACATGGTGCTGGCGGCGTTCATCACCACGTGCTTCGTGATCGGCGGGGTCAGTGCCTGGTACCTGCGCCGCCACGTGCACGTCGCCGCCAGCAAGCGCACGCTGAAGCTGTCGATCGCGTTCGCCGCGATCGCCGTGCCCCTGCAGATCCTGGCCGGCGACCTGCACGGGCTCAACGTGGGCGAGCACCAGCCGGTGAAACTGGCGGCGATGGAAGGCCATTGGCACGCGGAACCTCCCGGGACCGGCACGCCGCTGGTGTTGTTCGCGCTGCCCAACCAGCAGGCCGAGCGCAACGACCACGAAATCGCGATTCCGCGCCTGGGCAGCCTGATCCTGACCCACAGCTGGGACGGCACCATCGAACCATTGACTGCGGTCCCGCGTGACGAACGCCCGGCGGTGGCGCCGGTGTTCTGGTCGTTCCGGGTGATGGTCGCGCTGGGCATGCTGATGCTGCTGCTGGCATTCGCATCGTCGTGGGCGTGGTGGCGCGGATGGCTGTTCGAACGCGGGCACGCGATGTCGCGTTGGCTGTTGCAGGGGTGGCGCTTGATGAGCCCGGCCGGTTTCGTCGCGCTGCTCGCGGGCTGGTACGTGGTCGAGATGGGGCGCCAGCCATACGTGGTCTACGGATTGTTGCGTACCAGTGATGCGGTCAGTCCGAACATCCAGGCGGCGGCGGTGCTGGGTTCGCTGGTCGTCTATGCGCTGACCTACGCGATAATATTCGGTGCCGGTATCTGGTACCTGCTGAAGATGTTGCGGATCGGACCGGTGAGACAACCCCCCCGGGACGGGACGCCGGCCCGCCCGCTGTCCGCTGCCATCGACAAGATCGATGACGATCGGGTCATCTCGCCCATGGCGAAGGATCGATCATGAGCCTGGCGACCGTGCTGCCGGTGGTGTGGTTTGGGGTCATCGGTTTTGGCGTGCTGATGTACGTGCTGCTGGATGGCTTCGTGCTGGGCCTGGGGATCATGGCGCCGTTCGCCGAGGATGCCGACCAGCTCGACCACATGATGAACACCGCCGCGCCGATCTGGGACGGCAACGAGACCTGGCTGGTGCTGGGCGGCGCGGGCCTGATGGCCGCCTTCCCCAAGGCCTATGCCCTGGTGCTGTCGACGCTGTACCTGCCGGTGCTGGCATTGCTGGTGGGGCTGGTCTTCCGGGGCGTGGCGTTCGAGTTCCGGTTCAAGGCCACGCGCGCGCGGCCATACTGGGGCGCCGCGTTCGCGCTGGGCTCGATGCTGGCGGCGTTTGCGCAGGGCGTGATCCTCGGGGCGCTGGTCGAGGGCCTGCCGTTGCAGGGCGGCAAGTACCTGCACGGCGCGCTGGCCTGGTTCAGCCCGTTTTCGATGCTGACCGGGGTGGCGGTGGTGTTCGGCTATGCGCTGCTGGGCGCGTGCTGGCTGATCCTCAAGACCGAAGGCGACCTGCAACGCGTCGCGCGCAACCTGACCCGGCCGCTGGTGCTGGTGGTGATCGCGTTCATGGGGCTGGTCAGCGCGTCGCTGCCGTTCCTGGACTCGCGGATCATGGCGCGCTGGTTCGAAAGCGGCAATTTCTGGTGGCTGGCGCCGGTACCGCTGCTGGCGCTGGCCAATGCATTTGCGCTGTGGCGCGCGGTGATGCGCAAGGACCATGACGCGGCGCCGTTCGTGCTTACGCTGACCTTCTTCCTGCTGGGATTCGCGGGGTTGGTGTTGGGGATCTGGCCCAATATCGTCCCGCCCTCACTGACGATCTGGGACGCGGCATCGCCGCCTTCGTCGCAGGCTTTCGTCGGCGTGGGGCTGATCGGCCTGCTGCCGGTGATCCTGGGATACACGTACTGGTCCTACAGCGTGTTCAAGGGCAAGATCTCGGCCGACAGCGGGTACCACTGACGCGCGATCCGGCGCTTGCGGCCGTTCAGCCAGGCAGCATCGCGGGCATGCGCGCGGCGATCTGCCCGCGCATGCGCGGGCTGCGGGTATGCTGTGCGCAATCCCGTGCAGCACAGCGATCCCCCGGCCGCAGATGCAAGCCTACGTCTATAAAAGCCTGCGCAAGGAGGACACTTACGTGTTCCTCGCCGCGCGCGATGATTTCCAGCGGCTGCCCGACGCACTGCAGGCGCAACTGGGGACATTGGAGTTCGTGCTGGAGGTCGATCTGGCCCCGGACCGCAAACTGGCGCGCCAGGATCCGGTGGTGGTCATGCAGAACCTCGTCACGCGCGGGTTCCATGTGCAGCTTCCACCCGGGAGCGCGACCGATCCGATGACCGCGGACTGGGGCACCGATGCCTGATCCGAGCACCCGCGAGCCGGACACGACTGGTTCGAGCGCGACCGACGAGCGCAAGCCTGGCGCACGTCGCCCTGCCTCAAGCCCTTGGTGGAAAGCGCTGGCGGCCGCCGTGGCCGGTATCGCGCTGGCGTTGGCCGCAGGCACCGGCGGGTTCATCGCAGCAGTCACCGCGACCCTGGCGCAACCCGCGTTCGCACTGGCGGTGGCACTGTGGCGCGGACCGGTCGACGCCGCGCCGCGCGGCCTGGTGCGCGATGTCGTGGCCTTGTCCGTCTTGTGGTCGACCACGGCCGTGCTCATCGGCGTCTTGTTGGCGTGGCCCCTGTCCAGCCTGTTGCAAAGCGGCGCACTGGGTCCGGTGCTGGCATTGAGCCTGGTCTGCGGGCTGGTCTTGCTGGGGTTGTGGCGGCTGTGGCCGCTGTGGCACGGGGTGGAGCGCGGCGGTGGGGCGCTGGCCGGCCATTGGCAACAGCTGTCCGGATTCGAATACGGCGCCTGGCGGGGCCTGGGGGTCGCCGGCGTCGTGGCACTGCTGGCCGCGGCCCCGTTGCTGCTGGCCTGGCCCGGATTGCTTGATGGTGCGCGCTGGTGGGTCGCGATGGTTCTGGCGATCGTTTCGGCGCCGCTGCATGTGCTGTTGCAACGCACGGCTCCGGCGCGTGCGGTGCCCGAATCGACGTTTGCATTCGATCGCGATGTCGCCGACGACGCCACGAGCGACCAAGCCAACCTCCGCGTCCCGTCGCTGGCTGCTGGCGAGTCCCTGGAAGACGCCCTCTACGCCGCGGCGCGCGGTGGCCGCGTCGAGCGCGCCATTGCGCTGCTCGAAGCCGGTGCCGACCCCCACGCCGCCCCCGCTCCCGACTCGCGTGACCAGCGCAGCTTGCCGGTGCTGGCCGCGGTGCTGCCGGACCTGCGCCTGCTGCGTGCCTTGATCGCCACCGGCCTGGATGTAAACACGCCCCATGCCGGCATGACTCCGCTGTTGGCGGCCACCCGTGACAGCTGGCACGGGCGCCCGGAAGCGGTCATGACCCTGCTGGCCAACGGCGCCGATCCGCGGCTGTGCGATGGCGAGGGCAATACCCCGCTGCATCATGCCGCGCGCAGCTCCGATCCGGGTGTCGCCGCCCTGCTGCGCGATGCCGCCGCCGAGCTGGAAACCCCCAACCACGACGGTTTGACCCCGCTGGGGGTTGCCTGCGCCGTGGGCAACTGGCGGCTGGCCCGGTTCCTGCTGGAGCGCGGCGCCAAACCGCAGTGCGACGGCGCCACCCCGGCGCTGCTCGCCGCCGCCGGCACCGAGGAGGACGACGCAGCGGGCGTGCAACTGCTGCTCAAGCACAAGGCCCGCATCGATGCCCGTGATGCCGCTGGTCGCAGCGCCCTGCACGAAGCCGCGCTCGCGGGCCATGTCGAGATACTCACCGCATTGCTGTCGGCCCATGCCGACGTGCAGGCGCGCGACGCCGAAGGCCGCACGCCCTTGCTGGAGGCCGCCCGGCGCGCGCACCTGCCGGTCGTGGATGCGCTGGTCGCCGCCGGTGCCGATGTCGCCGCGGTGGACCTGTCGGGCCTGGGTGCCTTGCAGCTGGCTTGCCTGGCCGACATGCCGTCGCCGGCCCTGGCGCGTCGACTGCTGGAACTGGGTGCCGACCCGCAGCTGCAGGATGCCCAGGGCCGACGCGCGATCGAGCACGCCGCCCACGCCGGTCGCTGGTCCCTGGTCGCCATCCTGGATCCGGCCTATCCGCTGCCCTCGACCGTCGTCGCCGAAACCAGTGGCAGCGGCCAGGCGGGCATCGAAGCCGGTCCGATCAGCGACCGTGCGCCTGGCGAGCTGCTGCGTGAAGGCCTGGATGAAGGGCGCTTGGAGCAACTCGACAATATCGCCAGCCTCTTGTCCCCGGCGCAGCTGGGCCACCTGCTGCTCGATGCGGACCGCGCATGGTCATTGCCGCGCATGGCCTGGTTGCTTGCCCGTGGCGCCGATCCGGATGCGCGCCAGGGCTTCGACGACACCCCCGTGTTTGCCTTGCTCGCGCATGGGCCGGGCGCCGTACCGGCATTGCACCTGCTGCTGCGCCATGGTGCGTCGCCCGCGGGCGCGGGCGGGCTGGCACGGTTCCTCGATGCCTGCGTGTGCGAAGACCAGGGTGCACGCGGGTTGGAGGATTGCACCCTGGACCTGCTTTCCCGCGGCGCGGACCCTTACGCGCCATCACCCGCTGGCGATCCGCCGCTGGCGCTCGCGGTGCGTCTGGGCTGGCAGCGCCTGCTTGAACGCCTGCTCGATCACGGCGTCGACCTGGACGCCCGCGACAGCCGCGGCATGAGCGCGCTGCACCTGGCTGCCGCGCTGGGGCGCGAAGCCGCGTTGAAACGCCTGATCATGCACGGCGCCTCGCCGCAGGTGCGTGCCGCGGACGGCCAGACCCCGCTGGGCGTGGCGCTGTCCGCCGGCCGCCGCGACCTGGCCGATTGGCTCGACTGGCGCGGCTGGCCATTGCCCGGGCGACCGCTGCGCGCCGACGATATCCCGGCAGCTGCCATCGTCGGCGACGCCGACGCCGTGCGTCGCCTGCTCGACATGGGCTTTGCCGTCGACACCATGGATTCGCAGGGCTGCACCGGCTTGCTGCGTGCCGCTGGCGGTGGCCATCGCGCCTGCGTGGACCTGTTGCTGTCGCGCGGCGCCGACCCGCAGCTTGCAGCGCATACCGGTGCGACGCCGCTGTCGGCCTCCGTGAGCATGCGTCATGGCGAGATCGTCGACCGCCTGCTGCAGGCCGGCGCCGGCCTGGAGCAACGCCTGCCCGGCGACGTGACCGTATTGATGCTGGCCGCCGCGCTGGGCCTGCCCGACTTGTGCGCGCGGCTGCTGCAAGCCGGCGCCAACGTCCATGCCGGCGACGCGCAGGGACTGACGCCGTTGCATTGTGCAGCCTTGTTTGGATTCACTTCCCGCGACAAGCCGCGACTGGTCGCATTGTTCGACATCCTGTTGCTGGCTGGCGCCGAACCCGACGCGGAAGCCGCCGGCAACGTCACGCCATTGTTGTTGCTGCTGGGCGCGCGCGCCGAGCCCGGCACGGCCTGCGACGAGGAGGTCGTGCTGGCGGGGCTGGCGCGCCTGCTGGACGAAGACGTCGCCCTGGACGCGCGCGATCCGCGTGGTTTCGGACCATTGCACCTGGCGGCGCTGCATGGCTTGTTGCGCATCACCCACGAGTTGCTGCGTGCCGGTTGCGACCCTGACCAGCGCGACGCGCTCAACCGCAGCCCGCGCGAGATCGCGGTGATGCGCGGTTTCGTCGATGTGGCTGGCGAGTACGCACCGGCGATCCCGGGTGGAGTATCGATGGCCCGGTTCCTGCGCGAGCCGCGCTGAGCTACGCCGCGGTTATTAAAGCGGACGCCTTTGCCAGGAGCGGCTTCAGCCGCGAGCTATTGCCGTTGCCATTGCTGTTGCCTGTGCCGGTGCGATTGCCGTGGCTGTCGCCATTGCAGTTGCCGCTGTAGGAGCGACGCAGGACGCGATGCGTTTCCCAAATCCCGAGCGCGACTTGCGTCGCTCCTGCAACAACGCGAGCGCGAGTCCAGGTCGAAGCGGACGCCGACGCCAGGGCAGAAAAAGCAAATAGCTCGCGGCCGAAGCCGCTGCCACGACGATCGCACGACGCGCGCACTCCCAGCACGCATCACTCGTCGACCTTGCGCTCCACGATCCCGCCAAGCACGCCTTCACCCTGGTCGGCCTCGAACAGCTGTTTGAGGTCCACGCGCGCTTCCTGCGCGGTCTGGATCAGCGCCGCCTCGTCGTCGTAGATCTGGTGCTGCGCGTGCAGCAGGGCTTCGTCGTGCTCACGGAACCGCTCCGCACGGCGTGCAGCTGCCTGCGCGTCCTGGCCCAGCGCCACCAGCACGCGCTCGCCCATCTTCAGGCTGGAGTGGAACGTCTCGCGCACCACCTGCGCGCCCAGGTCCATCAACTCCCAGGCGTGGCGCCGGTTGCGCGCGCGTGCGAACACGGCCGCGTCCGGATACAGCTTGCGGATCAGGCGGACGGTTTGCAGGTTGGCCTGGACGTCATCGGTGGCGACCACGAACACCCGCACGTGCGCCGCGCCCGCGGCCCGCAGCAATTCGGCACGCGACGGGTCGCCGTAATAGATCTCGCTGCCGAAACGGCGCGAAAAATCGACCTGTTCCGGGCTGTGCTCGATGGCCACGTAACGGATCTTTTGCGCGCTCAGCAGTCGCGCCACGATCTGCCCGAAACGACCAAAGCCGGCCACCAGCACCGCAGGATGGTCGTCGGGCAGGGTGTCGAAGGGTTTTTCCGGCGCCTTGCGATCCTCCGGCAACAGCTTTGACACCACGATCAGCAGCAATGGCGTCAACGCCATCGACACCCCGACGATGGCCACCAGCCGGTCGCGCATCACCTGCTCGAGCAAGCCGGCCTTGAGCGCCTCGCCAAACACCACGAATGCAAATTCTCCGCCCAGTGCCAGGACGCTGCCCAGCAGCAACGCGCCGCGCACATCCAGCCCCCCCGGGCGGCGGCCCAGGGCGAACAGGAGCACGAACTTCACCCCCATCAACGCCACGACGCCCAGCACGATCGTGGTTGGCTCCGCCACCACCCGGCCCAGGTCGATGCTCATGCCCACGGCCATGAAGAACAATCCCAGCAGCAATCCCTCGAACGGCTGGATCTGCGCTTCCAGTTCGTGCCGGAACTCCGAATCCGCCAGCAGCACCCCGGCCAGGAACGCGCCCAGGCCCATGCTCAATCCGGCCAGCTGCATCAGCCACGCACTGCCCAATACCACCAGCAGCGCGGTCGCGGTGAACACCTCGGGCATGCGCGTGCGCGCCACGACCCGGAACACCTGCCGCAGCACCACCCGACCGCCCAGCACCAGCGCCCCGATCGCGCCCACCGCCTTGGCCACCGCCAGCCACATCGGCTGTGCGGCATCGCCAGAGGCGGTGCCCAGCAGCGGGATGACCGCCAGCAGCGGGATTGCCGCCAGGTCCTGGAACAACAAGATCGCGAACCCGAGCCGGCCGTGGTTGCTGGTCAATGCCTTGCGCTCGGCCAACAGCTGCAGCCCGACGGCCGTCGAGGACAGCGCCAGGCCAAAGCCCACCACGGTTGCCGTCTTCCATCCCAACCCAAGGAGCATGGCCAATCCGGCCAGCACCAGCCCCGTCACGCCCACCTGCAGTCCACCCACCCCGAACACCGGCTTGCGCATCACCCGCAACCGGGACGCCGACAGCTCCAGCCCGATCACGAACAACATCATCACCACGCCGATCTCGCTGGCCGCCAGCACCGGCGCGGCATCACCGATCACCCGGATGCCATACGGCCCAAGCACGACCCCGGCCGCCAGGTAACCCAGCACCGCCCCCAGTCCGAAGCGCTTGAATACCGGCACCGCGACCACCGCGGCCAGCAGGAACACCAGCGCCAGCTCCAGCCCGCTGCTATGCATGTGTTTTCACTCCGTATATGTAGATGCACGGAATATCGCCGCCGGCGTGGGTGCAGGACTCGAGTGCTCGACTGTCACCCGACGTAATGATGCGCCGCACAAAACTTGAGCCCCAGGCTGCGTTTTGCCCCCTCGGCGAGCTATTCGCCGACCGGCCAATGAGCATGCCCCGAGCGTCACATTCTGACATTGCGGTGTGGATCCCGACAGGCACCGACAGTTTTTTGATCAGTTTTTAGCCAAGTGACGAGCCTGCGCGCTTGCAGGCACTCGAAATGTATGAAGCAGTCAGTCTGCGCGTGACCGGCCGCTTGACAGGTCCGTGACCTGCGTTGCATAAATGCAAGACGAAGATTCCGTGAAAACGGCACGCTTCGCGTCGCTTGCGATGGCTTCAGGGGTGTCGAGGCGGCGTCAGACGAAATGACCATGAAGTTCAATTTCTTCGCGCCTCAGGCGCGTGCAGTCGCTATCAGGGGATATCATGAGCGGAAGCAAGTTCGGTCGTAACACGACCAAGTCACGTCGCGCGCGCACCATCAAGGTCGCCCCCGTCACCCGCGCAATCCGCACCGTCCTGGCCGGCACCGCCCTCGCCCTCGTGGCCACGGGTCCGGCGATCGCAGGCAACTGCACCCAGCCCCTGTTCAGCCTGTCCCAGTGCGCGGCGACCTACGCCGCGCTGGACGTGCAGCCGGTCGTCGACCTGACGACAGTCGAAGACGACTTCCAGCCCAGCAGCGTGATTCGAAACTGGCGCGGCGCGGGCCTGGCCCCGAGCGGCAATGGGATTGCAGCGCTTGGCGATGCTCGATTCCTTGGCTGTGGGTTCAGGCATGCTTTCCGGCCAGAGCTTGCTCGGAGGAGGCGCGGGGCAGGCTCTGGTTGGCGGTAGTGGTCTCATGCCGGGCCCCGGCGGCGTGAGCGGCACCGATGACCAGTTTGCCTACATACGGGAGCTTTCCCTATACCGTCGGCGGCGGATTGGCCTCACCGTATTCCGCTTACTCCACGGATGGCATCGCCGACGGTGCATTCGTTTCTGCCTCCAATTTCACATCAGCGGTTTATTTCCAGCGATCTGACTGCCGACGGGACCACTTGGGGTGCAGGGCTTGAGCTCGAGGCGGCGGGTTACATTCACGGCCTGATCAACAATGCCGGCGCCACCTCGTCGGGCACTAGTAGCGCCGATGGCAGCCAGGCCTGGGGCATCTACGCAGTCGCGGGTACGGACATCCAGGCCACCAATAACGGCTCGCTCCATGCCGACGCGAGCGGCTATGGTTCCACGGCAGTTGGCCTGCTCGCCTACTCCATCGACGACGCGGCAAACGTCTCCAACAACGGCGACATCACCGCGGTCACCACGGGGGACTTCGCGCAGGCGTTCGGCATGTATGCCGGCGGCTCCGGTCTGGTCAACGTGTCCAATACCGGCAATACAGACGCCTCGGCTGACGGCTATGCAAGCAGCGCGACCGGCATCTTCGCGACTTCCCAGGGTAGCGTCTCGACCGTCGGGAACAGCGGCTCGGTCAGTGCTTACGCGGGTGGCGACTACGGTGCTGCCGCCGGTATTGATGTCTACGGCGCGCTGGGCGCACAGGTCGTCAACGTCGCCGACGTCACCGCGGTCTCGACCGGGTATCTCGGCACTGCGACCGGCATTGCCATGCAGTCCTACGACGGCTTCATCAGCGGCGCCAACCAGGGCAGCGTCCAGGCCTATGGCAACGGCACTGCCACGGGCGTGTATGGCGGCACCTTGTATGGCACGGTCGACCTGGACAATGCCGCGGCCGGCACGATCAATGCGGACGCGATGTACGGCGACGGCATCGCCATGTATGGCGTGAGCTTGTATGGCAACGTCACCATGGCCAACCAGGGCTATCTTGGCGCATCCTCGAGCTACGGCCGCGCCGAGGGCCTGTCGGCATATACCTACAATGGCAACATCGACCAGAACAATGACGGCGTAATCGACGTCAGCTCGCTCTACGGCAACGCCAGTGGCGTCATCGGCTACTCGATGAACGGCGACGTTGCGATCAACAACAGTGCGACCGGGGATGTCTCCGCCTATTCCTTTACGCGCAATGCCATCGCGCTGTATGGCTACTCGGTGACCGGCGATGTCGGCATCAACAACGACGGCGCGATCTCCGCATACTCGTATTACGGGCTTGCCGACGGCATCTTCGCCTCGGGCGCCAACGTGGACGTCGGCAATGGCGCCTATGGCAGCATCTCCGCCAACGGGTACACGTGGGCCGCAGGCATCGAGGCGCGGGGCGCAGACCTGACCACGGTCACCAATGACGGCAGCATTGATTCAGCTACCTACGATGTCGGCGGCCAGGCCTTCGGCATCTATGCATCTTCCGGGGCTGCGGGCGCGACCGTCGACAACGCCGGCACGATACACGCGCAGGGTTACTACGCCACCGGCATCTCGGTCCAGGGCACCGGCCCGATCACCGTAAGCAACAGCGGCGACATCACCGCTGACAACTCCTACCTGGCCGCCGGCATCCATGCCTCGACCAACTACGTCGGTGCCGACATCGGCGTAGACAACACCGGCAACATCGCCGCCACCGGCATCTATGGTGCCACCGGCCTCGAGGTCCTGGCGACTGGCGACGGCAGCACCGGCAACGTCTACAACGGCGGCAACATCTACGCGACGCAGTCGAGCGCGTTTGGCTACGGCGCAACGGGCATCGTCGTATCGTCCGACGGCGATGCAACCATCAGCAACAATGGCCTGGTCCAGGTCAATTCCGGCGGTCTCGCCTATGGGGCCCTGGCGATCGCCTTCAATGGCGACGCCTACGTCGCCAATGCAGGCACCGTCAACGTCCTGTCGGACCAGTCGTATCGCGAAGGCGCCTACGGGCTCATCGCCTCGTCCCAGAATGGCGGGGCGGCGGTCTACAACAGCGGTGACGTCAACGTCAGCTCCACGTACTTTGGCGGCTATATCGGCATCGGGCTGCAGGCACAAGGCAAGACCGGCGCGACGATCACCAACGCGTACGGCGCGTCGGCCAATGTCTCGGCCTATTACGCCTACGGCGCTTTTGCCCAGGCTAGCCAGGGCGACGCAGTCATCGACAATGCCGGCAGCATCCAGGTCCAGGGTGGCAACTTCGCCATCGGCGCCATCGCGCTTTCGACCTATGGCGACGCCAACGTCTCCAACGCTGGCTCCGGTGACATCTATGCCTATGCCTATGGCCAGGCGGTCGGTATCTTCGCGCGCAGCACCGCCGGAAATGCCAGTGTCGACAACACCGGATATGCCGGTGCGTTCAGTTTGTATGGCCCGGCCGTTGGCATCTTTGCGCGTGCCGACGGCGGTAATGTCAAGGTCGACAACAGTGGCGACGCCTTGGCGCGTTCGCCATCTGGGCGATGCAACGGGCATCCGTGCCATCGGCGGCACCGTGGACATCAGCAACAGTGGCGGTGCCATCGCTGCAAGCATGGACGGAACCGCCCAGGGAATCTATGCGGTTGGATTCGGCGACGCGTCGATCGACAACAGTGGATACGCGCTCGCGAGGGCCTATTATGGCGACGCAACCGGCGTGTTCGCATATTCGATTGGAGGCGACGCATCGGCCACCAATACCGGCAGCATCGGCGCCCAGGGCTATTACGGTGCCACCGGCCTGTTCGCGGGGACGGCCGGGTACCTTGGGGATGTCACCGTCCTGAACGCTGGCGACATCACCGCCAGCGCGTATCAGGGCGAGGCGCGCGGCGTCGACACATCGGCCTATGGCAACAGCCAGGTCGCGAATTCGGGGTCCGTGTCCGCCTTCTCGACGAACGGCAACGCAACCGGTATCAACGGGTTCGCCTATGACGGTACGGCCAGCCTTACCAACGGCGGCTACAGCGGCGCGCACAGCGTCTATGGCGACGCCATCGGCGCCGCCGAATTCGCCGTGTACGGCGATGCCTACGTCGACAACATGTCGTCGGGCACGATCTACGCCTACTCAAACCAGGGCGATGCCTTTGGCGCCCTGGCCACGTCGATCTATGGCACGGGCTCCGTGGACAACGCAGGCTCGGTGACAGCCAAGGCGCCCAATGGGTATGCGCAGGGCCTGGGGGCGGTAAGCCAAAATGGTTCGGCCACCGCCACGAATTCCGGCGACGTCACCGCGCAAGGTGGGCAGGGCGCCACCGCGATGTATGCCGGCGCCTATGGCGACGCCACCGCAACCAATAGCGGCTACGTCGATGCCAGCACCGCCGACGGCTACGCCTACGGCATGCAGGCCTTCACCGTCGCAGGCACGGCAAGCCTCTACAACTCGGGAACCGTGTCGGCTACGAGCCTGTATGGCGACGCCTATGGCATGTTCAGCCAAGCCATCTTCGGCAATGCCGAAGCCACCAATTCCGGCAGTGTCGTCGCCGACGCTGCAAACGGCGCCGCGTTCGGCATCGCCGCCAGCTCAAGATACGGTTCGGCGTCCATCGACAATTCCGGTGATGTGACCGCCAACGGCGGCGACCTCGCCATCGGCCTGGCTGCAAGCGGCTATGGCGGCGCCACGATCGACAACAGCGGCACGCTGAATGTCAGTTCCCAGTACGGTTCCGCGATCGGTGCCACGGCCTCGTCGTTCAGCGGCGATGTCGACATGAGCAACAGCGGGCCGATCAACGTCGTCTCCCATTCAGGCGATGCGATCGGCTTCAGTGGCGACTCGGTCTTCGGCAACGTCTCGTTGACGAACGCTTATACCGGCAGCATCTCGGCCCATGCCTACGACGGCAGTGCCTTCGGGATGTACGCCTATTCGTACTATGGCGATGCCACCGTCTCAAACGCAGGCTATGTCCAGGCGCGTTCGGACAATGGCCTCGCGGAAGGAATCTTCGCCTCCGGCGACGTCACCAGCGTCACCAACTCCGGCGTCATCCAGGCCAGCGGCTACGGCTACGTGGCCGGCATCCAGGCCTACGGCGCCAGCCAGGTCAACGTCACCAACGACGGCTCGATCACGGCGCGCGCCGGCGACCTGTACGGCTACGCATTCGGCATCACCGCCTCCTCCGCAGGGGATGCGTACGTCCGCAATGGCGGCAGCATCGACGCCACCGTCGGCGGCTACACCTACGGAATCGACGTCCACGCAGGCGGCAGCGCCGCCGTGGTCAATTCAGGCGACATCTACTCGGGCAGCGTGTCGTCAGGCAAATATGGCGCAACCTCCGGGACTTATCTGGCGACTGGCATCCGTGTGGTCACCAACTACCCGGGCAGCGACATATCAGTCGACAACAGTGGCTACATCAGCGCCACGAGTCTTTACGGCTCGACCGGGATCTCGGCGGGCGCCTATGGCGCGGGGTCGTCGGCCAGTGTCACCAATAGTGGCCAGGTGCATGCCAGGCAGGACAACAAGTACGCCGGTGCATATGGCGCGACGGGCATCATCGCCTCCGGCGACCTGGACGCGAGCATCGACAACAGCGGATCGGTCTATGCCGACTCCTCTGGCAAGTACTATGGCGACACCTACGGCGCGGTTGCCTTGGCGTCCAACGGGACGGCTTCGGTTGACAATTCCGGCGGCATCACGGCGACCGGTTCGCCGTCCAATGGCTTGGTCGCTGGCGTCGTCGCAGCGGGTCGCAATGGTTATGCCGTCGTGGACAACAGCGGGACCATCAGTGCCGTCAATTCCGGCTCTTCCAGTGCGACCGGCATCAATGCCAGCAGCCTGTACGGCACCACGGTGGACAACAGCGGTACCGTGCGCGCCCAGGCCAATTCGGTCGCCTATGGCGTGTACGCCAGCTCGGGCCTTGGCGATGTCAATGTGGCCAACACCGGCAGCGGCAGCATCGACGTCAGCGGCCAGTTCGCCTTCGGCGTGCTGGGCCTGGCGACCTACGGCGACGTCAATGTCGGCAACGCCGGCTCGATCAATACCGATGCCTACGGCCAGTCGGTTGGCGTGTTCGGCCTGAGCTACTACGGCAATGTCAACGTGGCCAACAGTGGTTTGGTGGATGCGTACAGCTACAGCGGCCCGGCGTTGGGCGTGTTTGCCCGCGCCGACTACGGCGATGTGTCGATCGGCAACAGCGGCGGGATCATGGCCACGTCGTACTACGGCGATGCCATCGGCGTGCGCGCCTCGGCGGTCAACGTCGGCATCGACAACAGCGGCGGCATCTATGCGGTCTCGGGTTACGGCAACACCACCGGCATCGACGCCTACGCACAGGACGCGTTGACCGTCAACAATGATGGTCGGATCCTTGCGCTGAGCAAGTACGGCGCCACGGCCGAGGGTATCTACGGGCTTGCCGGCGGCGACGTGACGATCACGGGCGGTGGCGACGTCTACGCGATCGCGCCCTACGGCCAGGCCATCGGCGTGTTCGGCTACTCCTTCGGTGGCGATACCTCGATCACCAATGGCGGCAATGTCATCGCCGACGGTGCTTATGGCGCCACCGGCATCTTCGGCGGCACCGGCAGTTACCTGGGCGACGTCGACGTGACCACCAGCGGTCTGGTCGGGGCCTACAGCGTGTATGGCAACGCCACCGGCATTGTTGCCAGCGCCTATGGCAACGCCACGGTGGACAATAGCGGCGCGATCTACGCCCAGACCACTGACGGCAATGCCACCGGCATCCGCGCTTCGGCCGACTACGGTTCGGTCAATGTGGACAACAGCGGTTTGATCGACGTCCGCTCCGAATACGGTCGCGCCACCGGCATTGATGGCTTTGCCTATGCCGGCAACGTGGACATGACCAACAGTGGTCCGATCACCGTCTACAGCGTTTACGGCGACGTGCGCGGCATGGACGGCTACTCGGTCAACGGCGACGTGTCGTTGACCAACACCGGCACCGGCTCGATCGACGTGTATTCGCGTGACGGCACGGCGATCGGCATGTATGCCTACTCGATCAACGGCGATGCATCGTTGGACAATGCCGGCTACGTCGGCGCGTATTCCTACAACGAACTGGCGATCGGCATGTTCGGCTCCGGCGGCACGGTCGATGCCACCAACAGCGGCGACATCTACGCCTCCGGCACGAATTACGCGGCGGGCATTGCCACGCATGGCGCCGATGCCACGGTCGGTGGACAGCTCCGGCTCGATCGACGTGACCGCCTACGGCAACTACAGCCACGCGTACGGCATCCTCACCACGGCCGGCGCCGGCGGGTCGACCGTCGACAACAGCGGCTCCATCTACGCGACCGGCGGCTACGCCTACGGTATCAGCGCGGCGGCCAGCGGCGCGATCGACATCGCCAACTCGGGCGACATCACCGCGCAAGGTGGCTACTTTGGTACGGGCATCCGCGCGACCACCAACTACCCTGGTGGCGACGTCACCGTCGACAGCAGTGGCAACATCAATGCCTACGGAAGCTATAACGCCACCGGCATCGACGTGCTGGCCACGACCCCGGGCAGCGCCGGCAGCGTGACCAACAGCGGCACGATCTACGCCAGCCAGGGCTATGCCAAGTATGGTTATGGCGCGGCGGGCATCGTGGTCTCTTCCGATGGTGATGCCACGATCGACAACAGCGGCTCGATCACCGCCGATGCCGGTGGCAAGTACGCCATCAGCTACGGCGCACTGGCGCTGTCGTTTGCTGGTGACGCCAACGTCACCAACTCGGGCGACATCACCTCCTCCAGTGACAACTTCTACGGCGGCGCCTACGGCATCGTCGCAGCCACCCAGAACGGCAACACCACCGTCGACAACAGTGGCTCCATCGACGTTTACTCCAATGGCTTCTACGCCGCCATGGGCATCAACGCCAACAGCATGACTGGCACCGATGTCACCAATAGCGGCTCGATCAATGTGGATGGTCCCTACGGTGCGGCCTATGGCGTTTACGCCAACTCGGGCCTTGGCGATGTCAATGTGGCCAACACCGGCAGCGGCAGCATCGACGTCAGCGGCCAGTTCGCCTTCGGCGTGCTGGGCCTGGCGACCTACGGCGACGTCAATGTCGGCAACGCCGGCTCGATCAATACCGATGCCTACGGCCAGTCGGTTGGCGTGTTCGGCCTGAGCTACTACGGCAATGTCAACGTGGCCAACAGTGGTTTGGTGGATGCGTACAGCTACAGCGGCCCGGCGCTGGGCGTGTTTGCCCGCGCCGACTACGGCGATGTGTCGATCGGCAACAGCGGCGGGATCATGGCCACGTCGTACTACGGCGATGCCATCGGCGTGCGCGCCTCGGCGGTCAACGTCGGCATCGACAACAGCGGCGGCATCTATGCGGTCTCGGCTTACGGCAACACCACCGGCATCGACGCCTACGCACAGGACGCGTTGACCGTCAACAATGATGGCCGGGTCCTTGCGCTGAGCAAGTACGGCGCCACGGCCGAGGGTATCTACGGGCTTGCCGGCGGCGACGTGACGATCACAGGCGGTGGCGACGTCTACGCGATCGCGCCCTACGGCCAGGCCATCGGCGTGTTCGGCTACTCCTTCGGTGGCGATACCTCGATCACCAATGGCGGCAATGTCATCGCCGACGGTGCTTATGGCGCCACCGGCATCTTCGGCGGCACCGGCAGTTACCTGGGCGACGTCGACGTGACCACCAGCGGTCTGGTCGGGGCCTACAGCGTGTATGGCAACGCCACCGGCATTGTTGCCAGCGCCTATGGCAACGCCACGGTGGACAATAGCGGCGCGATCTACGCCCAGACCACTGACGGCAATGCCACCGGCATCCGCGCTTCGGCCGACTACGGTTCGGTCAATGTGGACAACAGCGGTTTGATCGACGTCCGCTCCGAATACGGTCGCGCCACCGGCATTGATGGCTTTGCCTATGCCGGCAACGTGGACATGACCAACAGTGGTCCGATCACCGTCTACAGCGTTTACGGCGACGTGCGCGGCATGGACGGCTACTCGGTCAACGGCGACGTGTCGTTGACCAACACCGGCACCGGCTCGATCGACGTGTATTCGCGTGACGGCACGGCGATCGGCATGTATGCCTACTCGATCAACGGCGATGCATCGTTGGACAATGCCGGCTACGTCGGCGCGTATTCCTACAACGAACTGGCGATCGGGATGTTCGGCTCCGGCGGCACGGTCGATGCCACCAACAGCGGCGACATCTACGCCTCCGGCACGAATTACGCGGCGGGCATTGCCACGCATGGCGCCGATGCCACGGTGGTGGACAGCTCCGGCTCGATCGACGTGACCGCCTACGGCAACTACAGCCACGCGTACGGCATCCTCACCACGGCCGGCGCCGGCGGGTCGACCGTCGACAACAGCGGCTCCATCTACGCGACCGGCGGCTACGCCTACGGTATCAGCGCGGCGGCCAGCGGCGCGATCGACATCGCCAACTCGGGCGACATCACCGCGCAAGGTGGCTACTTTGGTACGGGCATCCGCGCGACCACCAACTACCCTGGTGGCGACGTCACCGTCGACAGCAGTGGCAACATCAATGCCTACGGAAGCTATAACGCCACCGGCATCGACGTGCTGGCCACGACCCCGGGCAGCGCCGGCAGCGTGACCAACAGCGGCACGATCTACGCCAGCCAGGGCTATGCCAAGTATGGTTATGGCGCGGCGGGCATCGTGGTCTCGACCGATGGTGATGCCACGATCGACAACAGCGGCTCGATCACCGCCAATGCCGGTGGCAAGTACGCCATGAGCTACGGCGCACTGGCGCTGTCGTTTGCTGGTGACGCCAACGTCACCAACTCGGGCGACATCACCTCCTACAGCGACAACTTCTTCGGCGGCGCCTACGGCATCGTCGCAGCGACCCAGAACGGCAACACCACCGTCGACAACAGTGGTTCGATCGACGTGACCAACACTGGCTTCTACGCCGCCATGGGCATCAACGCCAACAGCATGACTGGCACCGATGTCACCAATAGTGGCTCGATCACCGTCGACAGCGGTCTGGGCGCCGGCTATGGCGTGTTTGCCAGTGCAGGGCTGGGAGACACCAGCATCAGCAATACCGCTGGCGGCAGCATCGACGTCAACGCCATGTACGCCTTTGGCGCGCTCGGCCTGTCGACCTACGGCGACGTTGCCATCGACAATGCCGGCTCGATCTACGCCAACGGCAAGTACCAGTCGGTTGGCGTGTTCGGCCTGAGCTACGACGGCAATGTCAACGTGGCCAACAGTGGCTCGATCGAAGCCTATAGTTCGGACGGCGTGGCGTTGGGCGCGTTCGCCCGCGCCGACTACGGCGATGTGTCGATCGGCAACAGCGGCGGGATCATGGCGCAGTCGTATTACGGCGATGCCATCGGCGTGCGCGCCTCGGCGGTCAACGTCGGCATCGATAACAGCGGCGGCATCCATGCGGTCTCGGGTTACGGCAACGCCACCGGCATCGACGCCTACGCAAAGGACGCGTTGACGATCGACAACGCCGGCTCGGTCCACGCCAACACCGTCTACGGCGCCACGGCCGAGGGTATCTACGGGCTGGCCGGCGGCGACGTTACGATCACGGGCGGTGGCGACGTCTACGCGATCGCGCCCTACGGCCAGGCCATCGGCGTGTTCGGCTACTCCTTCGGTGGCGATACCTCGATCACCAATGGCGGCAACGTCATCGCCTATGGTGCCTATGGCGCCACCGGCATCTTCGCCGGAGCGGCCACGGGCGATGTCTCGGTCCTGAGCAGCGGTTCGGTCGACGCCCATAGCTACGACGGCTCGGCGACGGGCATCCTGGCCCGGGCCGATGACGCCGGCAACGTCCTGGTCGACAACAACGGCCCGGTCGTGGCCACGACCGTCCATGGCGACGCCACTGGCATCCGCGCCGGTTCATATGAAGGCACCATTGACGTCGGCAACAGCGGTTCGATCGATGCGACCACCGACGATGGCCGGGCCACCGGCATCGAGGCCTACTCGGTGTACGGTGACATCGCGATCGACGGCACTGGATCGATCACCGCGGCGACCTACGGCGACTACGCATTCGGTGTCTATGCCACGAGCTATGCAGGCGGCGTCTCGGTCCACAACAGTGGCGCAATCTCCGCCTCGTCCCAGTCGATCAACGCCACCGGTGTATATGCCGGCGCCGTCATGGGCGACGTGTCCATCGCCAACGCGGCCAGCGGCTCGATCCAGGCCTATTCGGCCCAGGGCGGCGCGGTCGCGCTCGCGGGGGCCTCGTACATGGGCAACGTAAGCGGCACAAACTCCGGGGCCCTCGACGCGTACTCGGCGGCGGGTCCCTACGCGATGGGCCTGCTGGGCAACAGCCTGGCGGGCGACGTGACGCTTGACAACCTGGCGGGGGGCACGATCAACGCGCTCGCCGGCGCTGGTAATGCCTTCGGCATCTTCGGCAACTCGTTCTACGGCTCGGTCAGCATCGACAACGCCGGATCGATCGTGGTGGATGCGCCTGGCGGCGACGCGCAGGGCATCCATGCGATGGCCTACGGCGACGTGGGCGTCACCAACGCGGGGTCGATCGAGGCCACCAGTGGCGGCGGCTCGGCGATCGGCATCATGGGTTACTCCATGTACGCCGGCACCACCGTCGACAGCGCGGGCAGCATCAGCGCGATCGGCTCGGACGAGGCGATCGGCGTTTCCGCGGCCGGCTACGGCGATGTCTCGGTCTCCAACGCCGGCGACCTCTACGCGCACGCCGACGGCGGGACGATCTACGGCATCGAGGCAGTGTCCACGAACGGGGCCGTGTACATCGACAACGCCAGCACGATCGATGCCAATGCGTCGAACGGTGGCGACGTGCGCGGCATCCTCGCGATGTCCAACGCCTACGTGCAAATCGACAACAGCGGCACGATCACGGCGACCGGCACCGACTACGCGGTGGCGGTAGGCATGTACGCGGCCCTGTCGACGCTCACCAACAGCGGCCAGATCCAGGCGATCGCCGATGCAGGCCCGGAAGGCGAGGTCGCGATCCTTGGTGGCGACGGCATCGACCAGGTCATGAACGAAGGCGACATCTTCGGGGCGATCGTCAGCAATGGGGGCGACGACCTCGTGGTCAATGAAGCCGGCGGCAACTGGTACCTCGGTGGCTACCTGACCAACCTGGGTGCTGGCGACGATGCCATCTACAACCTCGCCGGCGGGCATGTCTTCCTCGACAACGCGTCGATCGACCTGGGCAGCAGCATCGACGGCAATGCCTTCGTCAACAACGGCATGATCTCGGTCCGCGGCGCCGGCAACCTCATCGACATGGGCAGTGGCCCGGTCGCAGCGGCCTTCGCCGGCACGCAGTCTGCAGTGCCTTCGCTCAACGCCACCGCGTTCATCAACAACGGCGTGATCGACTTCCTGGATGGCCAGCCGGACGACGTGCTCACGATCGTCGGGGACCTGGGCGGAACTGGCATGCTGAACCTGGACGTCAGCGTCACCAACCAGGCCAGTGACCTGCTCTATGTCGACGGCAGCGTGGTCGACGGCAGCTCGCAGACCGTCAACGCGCAGGTCGTGGGCATGCTGACGCCGGACATGACGCCGATCCCGTTTGCCTACGTGACCGGGGACTCAAGCGCCAGCTCCTTCGTGGAAGGCCAAGTGCTGGGCTACACCTACGACCCAAGCAATTTCCTGCGCCTGCAGTTGAATGTCGGCAGCCAGATCGTCGCCGACAATTCTTCCCCGGACGTGTTCTCCCTCAACGTCGGCGTTGATGGGCTGACCGGAGCAGGTGCGCTGGCGGCGTCCGTCGGCAGCGGTGCGAAGAGCTTGATCAATAGCCAGATCGGCACCTGGAAGCAGCGCGTCGGCGTCATGCCCGAACTGGGTGAGCGCAATGGCCTGGGTGCCTGGGTCCGCTACTTCAGCGACGAGGGCGAAGTGAACCCTGCCTATGCGTCCAACTTCGGCGGCAATGACAGCCTCCGTTTCGACCAGTCCAACTGGGGCCATGAGCTGGGTGTCAACTTCACGGTCGGCAACGGCGTCAACTACGGCGTGCTGCTCGGCAAGTCCGACGGCAAGCAGCGGATGATGGACAACGCCGGCAGCGACCGGATCAAGATGAACACGGCCGGCGTGTATGCCACCTGGCTGACGTCCCGGTTCTACCTCGATACGTCCTACCGTTGGATGGACTTCGATGCGCAGCTCGATTCGGCTGCCGGCCAGCAGAAGACCAGCGGCAACGCGACCGCGCTGAACGTCGAAGCGGGTTGGACGGCGCTCACCGTCGGCGGCGTGGACATCGTGCCGCAGGCCCAGTACACCCGCGCCAGGATCGAGAACATCGACGCGGTGGTGGGCCCCGACGTGAACTTCGATGCCAATGGGGGCGTCTCCGAACGCGGGCGCCTCGGCGTCGGCTTCAACAAGACGATCACCGCCGGCAACGTGGTCTGGACCCCGTACGGGGCGGTCAGCGCGGTGCGCGAGTTTGATGGCGAGAGCAAGTTCAGCGTCGTCGACAGCTATGAGGGCCGGATCAGCACCCAAGGCACCAGCAGCCTGGTCGAACTGGGCATTGGCGCCCAGATCGGCGGGTTCTCCGTCACCGGCGGCGTGAACTGGACCGATGGTGGCGCGCAGGACAGCTTCTTGGGAGGCCAACTGGTCCTGCGCTACACCTGGTAATGGTCGTCAAACCCGGATCCGTGGCCCCCGGCCCGGATCCGGTCCCCGGGACATCGCCATTTGGTAGGGTAGGTGCCTGCGGACGATTTCCGCCAGATTCCCGTCCCGGCGCGCCTTGCCGCGGCGCGTTGGGAGGGCCGGATGGGCCCGCCCATTCATCGTCATCATTGGAGCGGTAGCTACGTGGCAAAGAAAGACAAACCGAAGCAGAAAGAAGCGGAAGTTCACGATGTCGGCGACCAGGGCGAACTCGAGTCAGGGCTCGATTCGGTGACCGCGGACGCACCAGTCGAACCGGCACAGTCGCAAGTGGCGGCCGATAGCCCCGACGCCCCGGCGAAGGCCGTGAGCCAGCCTGCCGCAGATGGGCAGCACGGAACTGGAGTCGCACGGCCGCAAGGAGCCGGCAAGCCGGGTGCGAAGCCACCTGTCGACATCACCAAGATGCGAGTCGAGAAGACGTGCTCGCGGGGACTCGCCGGTTGGCTGGGCAGCAACCGCCTGTCGCTCGCAATTTCCTCGTATCAGACAGGTCGCGTCTATCTGGTTGGCAGCGACAAACAAGGTCGCGTGTCCTTCTTCGAGCGCATCTTCGAGCGCGCAATGGGCATCGTCGGGAATGGGCAACGCATCTACCTGGGCGGCCTCTACCAGTTGTGGCGCTTCGAGAACGTCCTGCGTCCCAACGAGGTCATCCATGGCCAGTTCGACAAGTGCTACGTGCCCCGCAACGCGCAGACGATCGGCGACCTCGATATCCATGAGCTGGGCATCCGGAAGAATGGCAAGGTTGTTTTCGTCAACACCAAGTATTCATGCCTGGCCGAGCTGAGCCAGACGCACAGCTTCAAGGCGATCTGGAAACCGCCTTTCATCAGCAAGCTTGCGCCTGAAGACCGTTGTCACCTGAATGGCCTGGCGATGGTCGACGGGCGGCCGAAGTACGTCACGGCCGTGTGCAAGAGCGACACGGTCGATGGTTGGCGCGACCGCCGCCACGATGGTGGCGTGGTGATCGACGTCGAGACCGACGAGATCGTCTGCGAAGGTCTGTCCATGCCGCATTCGCCGCGCTGGGCCAATGGCAAGCTGTGGTTGCTCAATGCGGGCACCGGCCACTTGGGCTGGGTCGATTTCGAGACCAGGAAGTTCGTGCCCCTCGCCTTCTTCCCGGGCTTCCTGCGTGGATTGTCGATCATCGGCAATGTCGCCGCCGTGGGCTTGTCCAAACCCCGCAACAAGCGTTTCGAGGGGCTCCAGCTGGATGATGAGCTCTCCCAGCGTGATGCGGACCCGTGGTGTGGCGTCCAGATCATCTCGCTCGCCAACGGCGACGTCATGAACTGGATCCGGTTCGAGGGGGACATCACGGAAATCTTCGACATCAGCTTCCTGCCACAGGTGCGCAACCCGATGATGATCGGTCTGCGGACGCCCGAGATCAGGGATCTGATCACCTTCGAAACCGACATGGCCCAGGAGGCTACCCCCTGATGAATCCGCTCCGATTCGCCGCTGTCTGCGGCACCCTGATGCTGGTCGCCGTCTGCGCGAACGCCCAAACCCGCACGGCGACCGGCAAGCCTACGCCCACAACGACTACGCCGGCAGCGCGTGCGCGCGCACAAGTCGACATCACATTCCGGCGTTGGGATACGGACAAGAACGGCAGCCTTTCTCCGGCCGAGTTCAATGCCGGCTGGGCAGCGATGCGCCAAAGGGTCGAAGTCAACCAGCGGCTCCGCCAGCAGTTCGCCGCGGTGGACGCCGATCACAGCGGTGCGATCAACGAAGACGAATACCGCCAACTGATGCTCGTCCAGAGGGCCGGCACCAGCGCTCCGGCCCTGTCGGCGTTTGACACCAGCAAAAACAACCAGCTCGAGTTCGCCGAATACGTCGGACTCGTCAGCAAGCTTTCAGCCCGGCGACCGGCAGCCGCCGCTAAGCCCCCGGCTCCCGCCCACAAGTAAGAGGACACCAACTTGGCGCTCGACATCACCCCGGTCTGGAAGCAGGTCACCCCAGAACTGAAGGACGAACTGGTCGCTTTCTGGAGAGACAACAACGCCCTGGGCAACCAGGCGCGCGCCGAATTGCGCGCCGATCAAGTCGTCTGCATCGCCCGCGACAAGGACGGCAAGATCTGCGCCGTTGCCACGGCGATGGTCCGCATCCTGCCGCGCCTGCGCCAGCCGATGTACTACTACCGCCACTTCTTCGCTGAGTCCGAGCGCGGCCAGCGGATGACCAAGCCGTTCAATAAGCGTGCCAAGGAGATCCTCGAGGAATACAACGCCTCCCTGTCCAAGCCCGAATCCCTGGGCATGCTGGTCGAGCTGGAAAGCGACGTGCTGACCAAGGCATATACACGTGCGTACGAACCCGATCTCGACTACACCTTCATCGGCTACTCGCCACGCGGATTCCAGTTGCACGTGTCGTACTTCAAGGATGCAAAACTCTTGCCGCCAGCCCCCCTTCGCAAGCGCATGGCGAACGGCGTGCGGGCGCGCGGGGCAGCGAATCGTAACCACTGAGGGCCTCTAACCTGCCCGTCATGATGACGCGCAGGCACGCGATCTCGGTATCTGGTAAACAGGGAGGCGCAGCCTTCCAGGGTGCAGAAAAGGAGTGCTGCAGCAAGACAACGTTGGGCGGACTCCAGGCTGGAGCAACCGCCCGACGCAACCTTCGATCACAACACGGATGTCCACGCCACCCCGGCAAGCCGGGGGTCTGTTGCAAAATTTCACGGGGATAACAACATGAAAGTCCAGTCCTGCCTCCTGAGCGCTGCCATCGTCTCCGCGCTCGCATTGTCTGCTGCACCCGCCCACGCCGCCAACGCGACACGCTCGCCTGCGGCAGTGCGCGCCCAAGGCCTCGTCAACGGTTCCGCGGCACGCAGCGTCCGCCGCGCAGCCGCCGATGCCTTCATCGCCAAGGATGCCAAGATCGACCGTCGGGGTGCGGAGCACGTCCGCTTCGAACGTACCTATCGCGGGCTCCCCGTCATCGGCGGCGACTTCGTGCTGCATTCGCGTAACGGCGTGGTACAGGGTGTCACGCAGACGCTCAAGACCAGCGCCCGTCCAGACGTGGCACCGACCGTGACCCGCCGACAGGCGATTGTCGCCGCCGGCACGCGTTTCGGCATCGGTTTCCAGGGCCGCCCGCAGTCGCGCCTGGTCGTGTACGCCCTGGGCAAGACCCCCGTGCTTGCGCACGAGGTGATCTTCACGGGCTTCCGCGCCGACCAGACACCCACCGAGATGCATTACTTTGTCGACGCGCGCACTGGCAAGATCCTCAACGAGTGGGATACGGTGCACACCGCGCGCCCAGGTGGCGGTGGCAACACCGGTGGTTGCAGCGCCCCGGTCGCTGCCGTTGGTACCGGCAAGTCGTTGAGCGAGGGCAACGTGGTGCTCGACACGATCAAGTGCGGATCCAACTACCAAATGAAGGACCTGACGCGCGGCGGTGGGTATACCACCAACATGGCCAACCGCCAGATCGGCTTGGGGCAGATCTTCGTCGACGCTGACAACACCTGGGGCAACAACGCCCTGAACGATTCGGCGACGGTCGCCGCGGACGCCCACTACGGCGTGTCCACGACGTGGGATTACTTCCTGAGCCAGCACGGCCGCAACGGCATCGCCGACAACGGCGAAGGCGCGCTAAGCCGCGTCCACTACGGCCGCAATTACGTGAATGCGTTCTGGTCCGACAACTGCTTCTGCATGACGTTCGGCGATGGCGACAACGGTGTCCGCTACAATCCGCTGGTCGCACTGGATGTCGCCGGACACGAGATGTCGCATGGCGTGACGTCGCGCACCGCCGACCTCAACTACTCGGGCGAGTCCGGTGGCCTGAACGAGGCGACCTCGGACATCTTCGGGACCATGGTGGAGTTCTACGCCGCCAACCCGAATGATCCGGGCGACTACCTCGTCGGCGAGAATGTCTATGCCCACAACACCTCGGGCACGAACGCACTGCGGTGGATGTTCAAGCCCAGTCTCGACGGCGCCTCGCCTGACTGCTACGACCCGGGCATCGGTGGGCTGGATGTGCATTACAGCTCCGGCGTGGCGAACCACTTCTTTTACCTGCTGGCGCAAGGAGCGGTGGTCCCGGCTGGCTTCGGTTCAGGCACGCCGGCGAACTTGAGCCCGAGCTCGCTGGTCTGCAATGGCAACACGAACCTCGCCGCTCTGGGTCGCACCAAGGCCGCGGCAATTTGGTACAAGGCCCTGACGGAATACATGGTCAGCAATACCGATTATTCCGGTGCACGTGCGGCGACGGTCCAGGCTGCGACCGACCTGTATGGGCCGGCAGAAATCAACGCAGTCAATGCTGCATGGGATGCCGTCAGCGTTCCCGTTGGACCAGCGGCGCTCTAATGCGCTGATCCCTGCAAGTGCAACACATGCAAGATGCAAGGCGCCCCGAACGGGGCGCTTTGTCTTCATGGCGACCATAAGCTGACGCCAGCTGGTGGGGTATGCAGCGTGGCGGCACATGCCGTCCACATGAGGACGTGCGCGGCATCCGTGACCGGTCGGGGCCAACTGGCTCCCCGAAGTGGGGATCATGCAGTGGACACTCGGTCACGATGGAGTCACGATGCTTGGCGCTCTGCGCGCCCCGTCACTGTCAACGCTGGCCGCTGGAGCAAGCCTGCGCCGGGTGAGTCGATGGCGATGTGTGCACGACAAATGCCTGATTGATCGCAGGCGCAGTGCACCTGATACACGCCCGGGCGCCGGCAACGACGATCGTCGAGAGCACCGCGGAGTGTCGACGCGGCCGTGGGCGGCTGGATCGACGCGCGGATTTTGCGCCGAAAAGGCACGCGGGTATCCCCTCGCCAGCAGCGCTGCAATCCGGGTCGATTTTGGCGGTGCCGACCTGCAACCAGCCTTGCAGGGATCGCGCCAAATCGCGTTATCGCGAGCCAGCCGCCTGGCGGAATCACGCAAAAGCGATGTGGACTACGCGCCAGCGGCCCGGCCGATCCACGTAGACCCTTCCCCGGCGTCTCTCACTACCTGCAACGAGAAAAGCCCCGCGTTGGCGGGGCTTTTCAGTACCTTCGATCCGGTCGGCGGAAGAGCGTCAGCGCTTCATCGAAGCAAAGAACTCATCATTCGACTTGGTCGACTTCATCTTGTCGAGCATGAACTCCATCGCCGAGATCTCGTCCATCGGGTGCAGTAGCTTGCGCAGGATCCAGATCTTCTGCAGCAACTCGGGCTCGATCAGCAGGTCCTCGCGGCGGGTGCCGGAGCGGTTGATGTCGATCGCCGGGTAGACGCGCTTCTCGGTGATGCGGCGGCTGAGCAGCACTTCCGAGTTGCCGGTGCCCTTGAACTCCTCGTAGATCACCTCGTCCATCTTGCTGCCGGTGTCGACCAGCGCGGTGGCGATGATGGTCAGGCTGCCGCCTTCCTCGACGTTGCGCGCGGCGCCGAAGAAGCGCTTCGGGCGGTGCAGGGCGTTGGCGTCGACGCCGCCGGACAGCACCTTGCCCGAGGACGGCACGACCATGTTGTAGGCGCGGGCCAGGCGGGTGATGGAGTCGAGCAGGATGACGACGTCCTTCTTGTGCTCGACCAGGCGCTTGGCACGCTCGATCACCATTTCGGCGACCTGCACGTGGCGGCCTGCGGGTTCGTCGAAGGTGGAGCTGATCACCTCGCCGCGCACGGTGCGCTGCATGTCGGTGACTTCTTCCGGGCGCTCGTCGATCAGCAGCACGATCAGGTGCGCGTCGGGATGGTTGGTCGAGATCGCGGTGGCGATCTGCTGCATCATCATCGTCTTGCCGGCCTTGGGCGGCGACACGATCAGGGCGCGCTGGCCCATGCCCTGCGGCGCCATCAGGTCCAGGATGCGGCCGGTGATGTCCTCGGTGCTGCCGTCGCCGCGCTCCAGCTTGAAGCGGCGGCGCGGGAACAGCGGCGTGAGGTTCTCGAACAGCGCCTTGTTCTTGGAGGCTTCCAGCGGCTCGCCGTTGATGGTGTCGACCACCGACAGCGCGAAGTAGCGCTCGCCATCCTTGGGCCAACGGATGCGGCCGGACAGGTGGTCGCCGGTGCGCAGGTTGAAGCGGCGGATCTGGCTGGGAGAGATGTAGGTGTCGTCGGGGCCGGCCAGGTAGCTGGCCTCGGCCGCGCGCAGGAAGCCGAAGCCGTCGGGCAGGATTTCCAGCACCCCGTCGGCGGCGACGCCTTCGCCGTGCCGGGTCAGGACCTTGAGCAGGTGGAAGATGATGTCCTGCTTGCGGGCGCGGGCAACGGTCTCGGAAATGCCGAGCTGCTCGGCGATGTCGAGCAGCTTCTGCGCCGGCATCCGCTTGAGGTCGCCCAGCGAGTACTGCGGGAAGCCCTCGGGGATGTTGGCCGGCGGCGCGCGGTTCTGGTCGTTGCCGTTGTCGTCGCGCGGCAGGCCGTCGTCGCGGGGGCGGTCGCGGTTGCTGCGGTCGCGGCGGTTGCGATGGCGCTTCTGGTTGCGGTTGTTGTCGCGTTGCTGGTGGTCGCGCGACTCGCGTTGTTCGTTGTTGTTGTTGCTGTTGTCCTTGCCGCCGTCGCTGGCTGTCGCCGCGGGTGCGGACGCCTCATTGGAGGGCTTGGACTCGCGCTTGGGTGCTGGCGCGGATGAATCGGCAGCGGCGGCAGAGGCAGGCGCGGCTGCCGGACCTGCTGCAGCGGCGGGCGCGGCGGCGGTGTCCTTCTTGGCGGCGCTCTTTGCAACACGCGGCTTGCGCACACGCTTCTCGGCGGTGTCGCCGGAGTCGGAAGTCTGGTCTGACAAGTGGGAATCCTCGCTAGCTGCGAGCGCCCGCGGAGCGCGGACGGGATGGGGAAAGAGGGGTCTTGTTCCGGGTCTTGCGAAAGGTGCGGCGGGCCTGATTACTTGGACAACAGGCAAACAACACGCCGGACAGGGACGAAACTAGCATTGAAGACGCGCCGCGGCAAGCGGGGCCGGTTCAGGATTGCGTGCGGGGATCGACCGTGCGGCTGCCTGGCAGGCGGTTTGCCGGAGCGGTTACCGACGGAGCGGTTGCTGACGGAGCAGGGGCTTATGCGGGCGCCGGCTTGCGGGAGCAATGGCTGCTCCCGCAAGCCGGCAGGCCATGGATGCGGTCAGAGCGCCTTGTCGATCATCTGCCCAAGCTGCGCCTTGCCCACGGCGCCGATCTGGGTGGCTTCGACCTGGCCGTTCTTGAACAGCAGCAGCATCGGGATCGAGCGCACGTGGTACTTCATCGCCACCGCGCGGTTCTGATCGATGTCGACCTTGACCACCTTGGCGCGGCCGGAATAGCTCTCGGCCAGCTCGTCCAGGGCCGGGGCGATCATCTTGCAGGGACCGCACCACTGCGCCCAGAAATCGACCAGCACCGGCTCCTCGGACTGCAACACGTGCTGGTCGAAGTCGGCGTCGGTGGCGTGGATGACGTTGTCGCTCATGGAGAACTCCTGGTTGGGTCGCCAATCGGGCGCCGGCGGCGGGACTGGCAGGGCTGGGACATCTCGCGGGCCCATGCTCTGGGGGCCCATGATTTTGGGACGCATGATTCGCGGACCCATGATTCGCGGACCAATGGTTTGCAGACCCATGGTTCGTGGGCGCAGGACATGCGGCCCGCGGGCGGTGGCAGGCGACTGCCACCGATGGCCACTGGCGATGCTGTTAAACTGGGGCGTTCCGCGGTGGATTCAAGGTAAAAGACCAGCCGCCGCGCGATCCAGATCTCCAGAGGGCAGTCTGCTGTGCCGACGCCCTTCACGCAAGCGCCCGCTCCATGCATATGCCCGCCCAAGAGCTTACAAAAGCGGCAGGCACATGCCAGAGCCGCATTTCCCACGGAATCCTTCCAGACGCATGAGCGACAAGCCCCTTACCGACATCACTTTCTCTTCCTTCGACCTGCACCCGACCCTGCTGTCTGGGCTGGAGGCCGCCGGTTTCACGCGTTGTACCCCGATCCAGGCCTTGACGCTGCCGATCGCGCTCACCGGGCGTGATGTTGCCGGCCAGGCGCAGACCGGCACCGGCAAGACGCTGGCCTTCCTGATCGCGGTCATCAACCGGCTGCTGACCAAACCGGCGCTGGCCGAGCGCAACCCGGAGGATCCGCGAGCGCTGATCCTGGCGCCCACCCGCGAGCTGGCGATCCAGATCCACAAGGACGCGGTCAAGTTCGGCAGCGACCTGGGCCTGCGCTTTGCGCTGGTCTACGGCGGCGTCGACTACGACAAGCAGCGCGAGATCCTGCAGCAGGGCGTGGACGTGATCATCGCCACCCCGGGACGGCTGATCGATTACGTCAAGCAGCACAAGGTCGTCTCGATGCACGCCTGCGAGGTCTGCGTGCTGGACGAGGCCGACCGCATGTTCGACCTGGGGTTCATCAAGGACATCCGGTTCCTGTTGCGGCGCATGCCGATCCGCACCGAGCGCCAGACGCTGCTGTTTTCCGCGACGCTGTCGCACCGCGTGCTCGAACTCGCCTACGAGCACATGAACGAGCCCGAGAAGGTCGTCGTCGAATCCGAGTTCATCACCAACTCCAGCGTCCGCCAGGTGATGTATTTCCCGGCCGATGACGAAAAGATCAAGCTGTTGCTCGGCCTGCTGTCGCGCCGCGAGGGTGCGCGCACGATGGTGTTCGTCAACACCAAGGCGTTCGTCGAGCGCGTGGCCCGCACTCTGGAGCGCGCCGGCTACCGCGTGGGCGTGTTGAGCGGCGACGTGCCCCAGAAAAAACGCGAGGCCCTGTTGAAGAAGTTCCAGGCCGGCCAGCTGGAACTGCTGGTCGCCACCGATGTCGCCGCCCGCGGCCTGCATATCGATGGCGTCTCGCACGTGTTCAATTACGACCTGCCGTTCGATGCCGAGGACTACGTGCACCGCATCGGCCGCACGGCGCGCCTGGGCGCGGAAGGCGACGCGATCAGCTTTGCCTGCGAGCGCTACGCACAAAGCCTGCCCGAGATCGAGGCCTACATCGAGCAGAAGATCCCGGTCGAGCAGGTCACCGAGGAGCTGATGATCGCGCTGCCGCGCAAGCCGCGCGAGGGCGTGGAAGCCACCGCGCAGGATGGCGAGAGCATTGGTGAGATCTTCAAGGAAGCACGCGAGCAGCGCGCGGCCGACGAACAGCGGCGTGGCGGGGGACGTGGACCCGGCGGCAGTGGCCGCGGTGGCCCGCGCAGCGGCAGCCATGGCGCTGGTGACGGGCGTCCGGCGCGTGGTCCGCGCAAGCCGCGCAACCCGGATGCCAGGCCCGCGGCGGCTGCAGCAGGCGATGGCCAGAAGTCCGATCCGGTGCCTGCCCGGGGCAAGCCCGAAGCAGCCCCCGCCGATGGCGAGCGCAAGCCGCGAAAGCGTCGGCGCCGGCGCGGCGGCAAGCGGATCGAGGGGGCACCCGATGGGTCGCAGCCTTCGAACGCCGCATCAGGCGCGCCTGCTGCAGGTGCCGCCCCGTCCAGGGGCGGCAAGTCGAACGCCGCCAGCGCGCCGGCCCGCAAGCCAAAGGCTTCGCGGTCCCATGGTGGCAATGCCGGCGGGGCGGGTGCCGTTGGCGCACCTGCCGGCGCCGACAAGGCTGGGGTAGCTGGCAGTCAGGATTCCTCGCTGTTGACGCGGCTGGGACGCGGCCTGCGCAAGCTGGTCAAACGGGGGCCGCGCTCGCAGCATTGATGCCGGGAGTCGATGTCCCCATGGCGGGGCAAGCATCCCCGGCATGTGTGCCCAGGCAATCGCGCGATGGCTGGCCGTCGTCGCCCGCTCGCGCGATACTGCGGGCTTCCCCGTCCAGGCATCCTGTCCCGCCCATGTCGGTCCTGCGCTTTGACAATGTCAGCAAGCAATACGCCGGCGGCCACGTTGCGTTGAGTGACGTCAGTTTCGAGGTCCACCCTGGCGAGATGCTGTTCGTGACGGGGCACTCGGGCGCGGGCAAGAGCACGCTGCTCAAGCTGATCCACCTGGCCGAGCGACCCAGCCGCGGCACGGTGCTGTTTGGCGACAAGAACCTGGCAAGGGTGAGGCGGGGACGCGTGCCGCTGCATCGGCGCCAAGTCGGCGTGGTGTTCCAGGATCACCGCCTGCTGACCGATCGCACGGTCTTCGAAAACATTGCCCTGCCGCTGATCCTGCGCGGCATGCGTCGGGGCGACATCGGCAAGCGCGTGCGCGGCATCCTTGAACAGGTAGGCCTGGGCACCCGCGAACGCGCCCTGCCCACGCAACTGTCGGCCGGCGAGCAGCAACGCATCGGCATCGCCCGCGCGATCGTCGCGGAGCCGCGGCTGCTGGTGGCCGACGAGCCCACCGGCAACCTGGATCCGGCATTGTCGGCCGAGATCATGGCCTTGTTTTCCTCGCTGCCCGAACGCGGGACCAGCGTGATGATCGCCAGTCACGACCTGGGCCTGGTCAAGCGCATGCGGCAGCGTGTGCTGGTCCTGGACCATGGGCAGCTGGTCGACGACATCTCGCCGGAGGACCTGGCCGATGAGTGAAGTCGCCGACGATCGTTCCGTTGCGCGGCGGCCTGCACGGCCGCCATCGCGGCTGGGCACCTGGTTCGACCACCACATTTACAGCTTCGTCGCCAGCTTGGGCCGCGTATTGCGCAGGCCATGGGCCACGGTGTTGACCGTCGGCGTGATGGCGGTGGCGCTGGCCCTGCCGCTGGGGTTGTGGCTGGTACTGGGCAACGTCTCGCGTTTTGCCGGTGACGTGCAGGCTTCGCGCGAGATCAGCGTGTTCCTCAAACCCGCGGTCGACGGTGCCGGCGCACAAAAGCTGGCCGATGCACTGCGCGGTCGCAACGATATCGCCAGCGTCGAGCTGCGCACGCCCGAGCAAGGCCTGGAGCAGCTGCGCGACAGTGGCCTGGGCGACGCGATCGACGCGCTGGCCATGGGCGAGGACGCGGACAATCCGCTGCCTAGCCTGCTGATCGTGACACCCAGGGGTGACGAAGCATTGCTGGCTGCTTCGCTGCAGCAACTGCCCGAGGCCGACCTGGTCCAGCATGACGCCCTGTGGCGGCAGCGGCTGGATGGCTGGCTGCGCTTCGGTGGCCGTGTCGCACTGGTACTGGCCTTGCTGCTTGGCCTGGGTGCATTGCTGGTGGTCGGCAATACCGTGCGCCTGGACATCCAGTCGCGCCGCGAGGAGATCGGCGTGCTGCAGCACCTGGGTGCCAGCGACGGCTTCATCCGCCGCCCGTTCCTTTACCTGGGTGCATGGTACGGACTGGCTTCGGGGGTCATGGCGCTGGCCCTGTTGACGGCCGCCGCGATGGCATTGCATGCGCCGCTGGCCGAGTTGGCTGCAAGCTATGGCAGCAGTTTTGCACTGGCCGGTTTCGACCTGGCCACCGCGGCCGGCGTGCTTGTCGGCGCCATCCTGCTAGGCTGGATGGGTGCCGGCATCGTGACCGGACACTACCTGCGCCAGACCCGCCCGACTGAAACCTGATCCCCGGACACCGAACCACGCGATATGAGCCCTAAACACGACCTGCGCCATGTGGTCAGCGACTCGCCACGGCTGATGGTGGTCGATGGCTCCAAACTGGTGCGCAAGTTGATCGGCGACGTGCTCAAGCGCGAGTTGCCCGACGCCGAGATCGTTGCCTGCGACGGCCTGGCCAGTGCCCGCGCCGCGCTGGAAGCCGCGCCCGTCGACCTGGTGACCACGGCCTTGATGCTGCCCGATGGCGACGGCCTGGCGCTGGCGCGCAGCGTGCGCGAGGCGGCGGGGCAGAGTTACGTACCGGTCATCGTCGTGTCCGGCGACGTGCAATCGCGGCTGGAGTCGCGTGCGCTTGGCGAGGACGTCACCGATTACTTCGACAAGTCGCTGGGCCACACAGCGCTGGCGGCCTTCATCCGCGGGTACGTGCACCCCCAACCGGTGCCCGGTGCGCGGGTGTTGTACGTCGAGGACAGCCGCACGGTGGCGGTGGCAACCAAGCGCATGCTCGAGCACCAGGGCATGGAAGTGATGCATTTCGCCGAGGTCGAGGGCGCGCTCGAGCACCTGCATGAATACATCGGGCGCGAAGACGGCGATATCGGCGCCGACCTGGTGCTGACCGACGTTTACCTGAAGGGCGAACTCAGCGGCCGCGACCTGCTGTCGCAGATCCGCGGCGCTTTCGGCTACGGCAAGCGCGCGTTGCCGGTGCTGGTGATGACAGGCGACGCCAACCAGGACAACCAGGGACAGCTGCTGCGCGAAGGCGCCAACGACCTGGTGCTCAAGCCCATCGAGGAGCGCCTGCTGGTGACCAAGGCCCTGTTCCAGCTGCGCGCCGCGCGATTGCCCGAGCAGGCGTCGCTGGACACGACATCGCCCTTGTAGGAGCGGCTTCGGCTGCGAGCTCCCGATCTGGCTGTTGCCGTTGTAGGAGCGACGTCAGTCGCGATGCTTTACCGGGTCTGCTGATCGCGACTGACGTCGCTCCTACAGATGGCAGCAGCAACAGCCAGGTCAGGAGCTCGCGGCCGAAGCTGCTCCTGCAAGGGCGGGCCGCCGCCTTGCCTGCCGTCGGCCCGCCCGATCACATCTACAATGCCCCAATGGCTGTCGACCGCATCCAGCTTGATCCCTCATGGAAGGCCCGCGTCGGCGACTACCTGTTGCGCGACGACATGCAGCAACTCGCCGCCTTCCTGCGCCAGCGCGCCGCTGCGGGCATCCGCATCTACCCACCGGCCAGGGATATCTTCGCCGCGCTTGACGCCACGCCTTTCGACGACGTGAAAGTCGTGATCCTCGGCCAGGATCCCTATCACGGGGCCGGCCAGGCGCACGGGCTGTGCTTTTCCGTACAGCCTGGCGTGCCGGTGCCGCCGTCCTTGCTCAACATCTACAAGGAGTTGCACGCCGACCTGGGGATCCCGCGCCCCGATCACGGCTACCTGATGCCCTGGGCGCGCCAGGGCGTGTTGCTGCTCAATTCGGTGCTCACCGTCGAGGATGGCCGTGCCGGTGCACACGCCAACAAGGGCTGGGAGGGCTTTACCGACCACATCGTGGAGACGCTCAACCGCGAGCGCGAGGGGCTGGTCTTCCTGCTCTGGGGCAGCTACGCGCAGAAGAAGGGCGCTGTGATCGATCGCCAGCGGCACAAGGTGCTCAAGGCCCCGCATCCTTCGCCGCTGTCGGCGCACCGCGGATTCCTGGGCTGCAAGCACTTTTCGGCGGCCAACGAATACCTGCGCCGGACGGCCCAGTCCCCGATCGACTGGCACCTGCCCTCGCCAGCGGCCCCGGCTGCGGCCTGAGGCGCGGCCATCATTGGTGGCCCGGTAGCGGCCATGCGACGGGGGGGGTGTTCGGCCCGGCGCCATCGGTACAGACCATCAAGAAGCGGGCGCCCGGTTGCTGCAGCGCGAGGTGCGTCCCGGCCGCGTTGCGGTGCCCCGGCTACGCCGCAGCCCATCGCCCTTGTGGGTCGCCCCTGCCGCCCCCACATCAGCTTAACGGCCAATGGGGCAGCTTTTGTGGGGAAGCCCGGGCCGGATCCGCCATCGTTCCATGAACGCAACACTAGGGAACCATCCCCGCCATTAGCAGTCATACATGCTCACTGCTAAAATGTGCCCATGAAAGAGACCGCCATGTCCCAAGCTCTCGTCGCCAACAACCTGCCGATCCCCAGCGCGATCGGCTCGCTGGATGCCTACATCGGCGCGGTGCACGGCATCCCCGTGCTTCCGGCCGAAGACGAGCAGGCGCTGGCCCGCGCATTCCGTGACGAGGGCGACCTCGGCGCCGCACAGGAACTGGTCATGTCGCACCTGCGCTTCGTGGTCCACGTCGCGCGGGGCTACAACGGCTATGGCCTGGCGCTGGGCGACCTGATCCAGGAAGGCAACATCGGCCTGATGAAGGCGGTCAAGCGCTTCGACCCCGACGTCGGCGTGCGACTGGTGTCCTTTGCCGTGCACTGGATCCGCGCCGAAATGCACGAGTTCATCCTCAAGAACTGGCGCATCGTCAAGGTCGCCACCACCAAGGCGCAGCGCAAGCTGTTCTTCAACCTGCGCAAGTCGAAGAAGCGCCTGGGCTGGTTGAATGCGGAAGAAGTGCGCGCCGTCGCCGCCGACCTCAACGTCCCCGAGCGTGAAGTGCTCGAGATGGAGTCGCGCCTGTCCGGCCGCGACATCGGCTTCGACCTCACCGCCGACGACGACAACGATCGCGCACCGCCGGCCCCCGCGGCCTACCTGGTCACCCAGGACGAGGACCCGTCGCAGGCCTACGAGCGCAACGACACCGAGGACAGCCAGCTGCAGTTGCTGCGCGAAGGCCTGCTGCAACTCGATGCACGCTCGCGCGACATCATCAGGCGCCGCTGGCTGGACGACGACAACAAGGTGACATTGCAGGAGCTCGCCGACGAGTACGGTGTGTCCGCTGAACGCATCCGCCAGGTCGAGGCCAATGCCCTGAAGAAGATGAAAGGGTTGTTTGCCGCTTGATCGGCTACAGCTGACGAACCATTGACGCAACGGCCCGGGAAACCGGGCCGTTCGCGTTTGCGCGCCCCGTGCGTGCCGTGCGTTGCCCTGCATGATCCGGATATCGCATGTGTGGGGGTGCGGCTAACCTGCGCGTATTCCACCAGCGGGGCGCGCCATGGATTACGTCATCAGCGGGTTGCCTGTGCAGCCGTTCCAAACCTTGTTCGGCCTCGACGAAGCTGCGTTGCGCCAACATGGCGTGACCCGGCTGCAAGCGGACGGCAAACCGGGCTATCCGTGCCGGATCACGCTGGACGATGCCGAGCCGGGTGAAACGCTGCTCCTGCTGCCGTGGACGCATCTCGATGTGCAGACGCCGTATCGCGCCAGTGGGCCGATCTTCGTGCGCGAGTCGGCGCGCGAAGCGGGCGTGTTCCGCAACACGATCCCGGGGCAGCAGCGTACCCGGCTGCTGTCGGTGCGTGCATACGACTCGGCAGGTTGGATGCTGGATGCCGAAGTTGTCGAGGGCGATGCATTGGAAGGACTCATGGAGCGCTTGTTCGCGAATCCACAAGTCGATTTCCTGCACGCGCACAACGCACGTCGGGGTTGCTACGCCTGTCGCGTGGATCGGAGATGATCATCCGTCCAGTGAGTCTTCTTTTAGCTCACGACGTGACGTTCGGTCCGGCCGTCATTCCCGCATGGGCGGGGATACATGGACGTTGCTCTTTGCTTGCGAAGATCAAACGCTTCCGCACTGTCGTGCGGGTCACTTTTGTCAGGGCAAAAGTAACCAAAACCGTTCGCGACGGGCGCTGCGCCGGTGACGATGGAGCCGTCACCGGTTCCCTGCGCTTCTCGCCCGTAGTGGCACGGCGCCCAAACTCGCTGCGCTCAGACATGGGTGCCTCTTCGGCCACTACGGCCTGCGATGCTCGGCTTGCTTGACGCCGCACAAGGTCAAGGGCAAAGAGCCAAGAGCCAAGAGCCCAGAGCAAAGGCCAAGGCAACGCCCGCATGGCTATTCCCCAGGTAGCTACAGACCCGTCCTTTTGCTGCTAGCCACCTTTCGATCGTCATTCCCGCGAAGGCGGGAATCCATGGACGTTGCTCTTTGTTTCGCAAGATCAAACGCTTCCGCGCTGTCGCGCGGGTCACTTTTGTCAGGGCAAAAGTAACCAAAACCGTTCGCGACGGGCGCTGCGCCGGTGACGGTGGAGCCGCCACCGGTTCCCTGCGCTTCTCGCCCGTAGTGGCACGGCGCCCAAACTCGCTGCTGGCTGCTCAGACATGGGCGCCTCTTCGGCCACTACAGCCTGCGATGCTCGGCTTGCTTAACGCCGCACAAGGTCAAGAGCCAAGAGCAAAGGCCAAGACCAAGACCAAGGCCAAGGCCAAGGCCAAAGGCCAAGGCAACGCTCGCATGGCTATTCCCCAAGCAGCTACAGACCCCTCCTTTTGCTGCTCGCCACCTTTCGATCGTCATTCCCGCGAAGGCGGGAATCCATGGACGTTGCTCTTTGTTTCGCAAGATCAAACGCTTCCGCGCTGTCGCGCGGGTCACTTTTGTTCAGGCAAAAGTAACCAAAACCATCCGCGACGGGCGCTGCGCCGGTGACGGTGGAGCCGTCACCGGTTCCCTGCGCTCCTCGCCCAAAGTGGCACGGCACCCAAACTCGCTACGCTGCGCTTCGCTCAGACATGGGTGCCTCTTCGGCCACTTTGGGCTGCGGTGCTCGGCTTGCTTAACGCCGCACAAGATCAAGGGCAAGGTCAAAAGCCAAGGCAAAGCGCATGGCTGTTGCCATTGTTTTCGCTTTTCGCTTTTCGCTTTTGATGTTCCGCGACTTAAAGCTTGCCGAGCATCGCAGCCGGAAAGGGGGAAAAGGTGCCCATGTTTGAGCGCAGCGAGTTTGGGCACCGTGCCCGTTTGGACGACAGATCGTGTGGAACGATCTGGGCCGACGCATGTCGCCCGCGCGCAGCGCGGGTGGGGCACAGGGATGTGCCTCAGTCCGAAGCGCAGGGCACCGATGCGGCTTTATCGCATCGGCAAGCGTCAGGAGGAATGGTTTTGGTTACTTTTGCCTAAACAAAAGTAACCCGCGCGACAGCGCGGAAGCGTTTGACCTTGCCGAACAAAGAGCAACGTCCATGGATTCCCGCCTTCGCGGGAATGACGACATTCATGCGCCCGTTGCAGTTGCAGTTGCAGTTGCCGTTCGCCCTTGATCCTGCGCGACTTAAAGATTGCCGAGCATCGCAGGGCAAGCGGGCCGAAGAGGTGCCCATGTCTGAGCGCAGCGAGTTTGGGCACCGTGCCCGTTTGGACGACAGATCGTGTGGAACGATCTGGGCCGACGCATGTCGCCCGCGCGCAGCGCGGGTGGGGCACAGGGATGTGCCCCAGTCCGAAGCGCAGGGCACCGATGCGGCTTCATCGCATCGGCAAGCGTCAGGAGGAATGGTTTTGGTTACTTTTGCCTAAACAAAAGTAACCCGCGCGACAGCGCGGAAGCGTTTGATCTTGTAGAACAAGGAGCAACGTCAGTCGCGATGCGATCATGTGCGCAAAAGCATCGCGACTCACGTCGCTCCCTGCAACGACAAAAGCAAGATCAAGAGCTCGCGGCTGAAGCGGCTCCTACAAAAAGGCACTGGATTTCGTCCTGCGCGGGAGTGACGTTTCAATCGACTACTGCCCCGCGGTGTCTCCGTTGTCATTGCCCCCGCGGCCAAGGATGATCCGCGCCGCGCGCTGGTAACTCCAGTACGACCACGTCCAGTCCAGCAGTACCGCCAACCGGTTGCGGAAACCGATGAGGAAGAAGATGTGCGCGGTCAGCCAGAACACCCAGGCCAGCAGGCCGGACAGGTGCAGCCCGCGCAGGTCGACCACCGCGGCGCTGCGGCCGATGGTGGCCAGGTTGCCGTAATCCCGATAGCGAAAGGGTGGGGCGGCGCGGCCTCGCAAGCGTGCACGGATGGTCTGCGCGACATGGCGCCCCATCTGCTTGGCAGCCGGCGCCACGCCCGGCACCGGCTTGCCGCCGTACTGGATACTGGCCAGGTCACCGGCCACGAAGATGTCCGGGTGGCCCGGCACGCCCAGGTCCGGCCGCACCGGTACGCGACCGGCACGATCCAGCGCGACACCCAATGTCCGTGCGAGCGGCGATGCGGCAACGCCTGCGGCCCACAACACGGTGCGTGCGCAGATGCGTTCGATTCCCGCCTGCACGCCCTCGGCATCGATGGTTTCGACCGGCGTGCCGGTGCGGACTTCCACGCCCAGCCTTTGCAGTTGCTTGCATGCCTTGGTCGACAGCCCTTCGGGGAAGCTCGACAGCACCCGTGGACCGGCCTCCAGCAACAGGATGCGCGCATGCCGGGAATCGATTCGCCGGAACTCGTCGTGCAGCGTGTGTCGCGCGATCTCCGCGAGCGTCCCCGCCAGCTCGACGCCCGTCGGGCCACCACCGACGACGACGAACGTCAGCCACGCATCGCGCGCATCCGGGTCGGTCTCGGCTTCGGCGCGCTCGAAGGCGGTCAGGATGCGGCGGCGGATATCGAGTGCATCGTCGAGTGTCTTCAACCCCGGTGCATGTCCGGCCCAATCGTCATGGCCGAAATAGGCGTGGGTTGCACCCGTGGCCAGCAGCAGCATGTCGTAGTCGACCGGCTCGCCATGCATGAGCTGCACGCGATGCGCATCGGCATCCACCGCGACGGCCTCTCCCATCAGCACGGTGACGTTGTCTTGATCACGCAGGATATGGCGCAGCGGCGCGGCGATGTCCGGTGCCGACAGCCCGGCGGTCGCGACCTGGTACAGCAACGGCTGGAACAGATGATGGTTGTCGCGGTCCAGCAGGGTGATGCGGATCGGTGCGTCGGCAAGTGCGCGCACCGCCCAGAGCCCGGCGAAGCCGCCGCCGATGATCAACAGGTGGGGAGTGTCCGTGGACATGCCTTATTTTCGCACTGGCGGGCTTCGTGACGTGCGATATCGCCGTTTTGGGGAAAGCCGGGGCTGACTGGATGCCCGGGTCGACCTTGCGTCCAGGCCTGGGGCAGGGCTTGCATGCGCGGGTCCGGGCTGAAAATCAATACAGATCCACCGGATCCACGTCCAGCGACCAGCGCACCTTGCGCGCGTCGGGCAGCTCGTAGATCGCGGGCAGGGCCGCATCGAGCGCTGCGTGCAGTTGTCCGCGCTGCGTCGAGGACAGCAGCAGCTGCGCGCGCTGGTAACCGGCGCGACGCGGCATCGGTGCAGGTAACGGGCCGTGCATTTCCAGCGTCGGGTCGACATGGCGCAGGGCGGCTTTTGCAGACAGCAGGAAGGTATTCGTCGCATCGACGTGCTTGGCCTCTGCACGCAGCAGGGCGAGATGTGCGAAGGGCGGGAAGCCGGCGGCCTGGCGCTGCTCGAGCTCTGCTTCGGCGAATGCGTGGTAGCCGCCGTGGATCAGCGTTTGTAACAGCGGGTGTTCGGGATGGTGGGTCTGCAGCAGCACTTGCCCGGGTCGGTCGGCGCGGCCGGCGCGACCTGAAACCTGGATCAGCAGTTGCGCGAGCTTCTCGCCGGCACGGAAGTCGGCGCTGAACAGGCCTTCGTCGATGCCGACCACCGCGACCAGTGCCAGTCGCGCCAGGTCGTGGCCCTTGGCCAGCATCTGCGTGCCCACCAGGATGCCGGGCTGGTCGCCGAGTTCGGCCAACAGCGATTCGAGCGCGTCCCGGCGCCGGGTGCTGCCGCGATCCACGCGCAGGACGGGGACGTCCTGGAAGTGCGCAGCCAGCAACTCCTCCAGTTGTTCCGTGCCGACCCCCTGCGGCTGCAACGCCAGCCCGCCGCAGTCCGGACACGCAGGCGGTGCCGGCCTGCGGGCGCCGCAGTGGTGGCACTGCAGCCGCCGCCCTCCGGCGTGCACGGTCATCGCAGCGTCGCAGCGCTGGCATTGCGCGCTCCAGCCGCAGTCGTGGCAGAGCAGCACCGGTGCGTAGCCGCGACGGTTCTTGAACACCAGTACCTGGCCGCCGTCACGGAGGGTCGCGGCCACCGTTTCGAGCAGTTCCGGGGAGAGCCCGGCCTTGAGCGGCCGCTTGCGCACGTCGAGCACGCGCACCGACGGCGGTTTGGCGACGCCGGCGCGATGGGTCAAGCGCAGGTGACCGTAGCGTCGGGCACGCGCATTGTGCAGCGACTCCAGCGAAGGCGTGGCACTGCCCAGCACGACTGGAATGCCCAGCGCCTTGCCCCGCACCAGCGCAAAATCACGTGCGTGGTAGCGGATGCCGTCGAACTGCTTGTAGCTGGTGTCGTGCTCCTCGTCGATCACGATCAAACCGGCGTCGGGCAGCGGCGTGAAGACCGCCGAGCGTGTACCGACCACGACGCGGGCCTCGCCACGCCAGGCGGCCGTCCATACGCGGGCGCGCTCGCCATCGTTCAAGCCCGAATGCAGCGCATGCACCGGTACGCCCAGGCGCGCACGGAACCGCGCCAATACCTGCGGGGTCAGTCCGATCTCCGGCACCAGCACCAGGGCCTGCCGGCCGCGCGCCAGGCAATCGGCGATGGCCTGCAGGTACACCTCGGTCTTGCCGCTGCCGGTGACACCGTCCAGCAGCAGCGGCGCGAAACCCCGGGCGGCACCGATGATCGTGTCGATCGCGACCTGCTGTTCGTCGTTGGGTGTCGGTCCGGCCTGCGGCGTGGGTGCCAGCGACGAAGCGGGTACGGCGACGCGTTCGGCCAGCCCCCGTTTGTCCAGGCTGCGCGCGGCGCCTCGCCAACCGGCACCGGCCTGGATATCGAGTCGGTCTTCATCGCTGGGCCCGCCCTGCAAGCGTTCGGCCAGCGCCCGCGGCTGGCCCGCGCGCATCGATGCCAGCGCCGTGGCGCCGGCCTCGGTCAACTGCCACGCCCACGCATGGGTGTCGGGCAGCGGCTCACCGCGGCGCAACGCAGCGGGCAAGGCCGTGGCCAACACCTCGCCCAACGGGGCATGGACGTAGCGCGCCAGCCATTGCAGGGAGTGCATCAACTCGCCGTGCAACAGCGGCTCGGGATCCAGGCAGGCCTCGATCGTGCGCAGCTCGGCGTCGGCCATGGCGGCTCCCGTGCCACTGATCACGCCGACCAGTGCACGGTTGCCGAAGGGAACCCGCACCCGACAGCCGATCCAGGCCGGGTCCACCTCCAAGCCGTCCGCGGGCAGGTAATCAAAGGCGCGCGGGAGCGGCAGCGGCACGACGACCTTGAAGACCGGGACGGGTGCAGGGCTGGGAACAGTCACGGGCATCGCGGCAGTCTACCGAGGTCGCTTCACGACGACGGGGAGGCTGGGCCCGAGCGCCCTGCGCGGTAGCTTGCCGACTTGCACGGACTTGCTGTGACGGCCCGCAGGAATCGCCCGTAACTGACCGGGACACAAGGAGTTTTTTCCTTATCCACAAAGATTGTGGATAACCCTGTGCATGTAATCCAATCCGGGTGCTGCAATCAGGCTTCAAATCGCATCGATTCGGGATTGGCTAAAAAAACACCAAACCGTCTTAATCCAGTTAAATCATCAAGTTACGCGTGAAACATTGCTGTCACGTGGATCAACGTGTTCGTGAAGGATTTGTTGTGGCAGGCGCGCACCCTGCTGTGCACAACCTTGTCGTCTGGCGTCTGCCTCCGAATCGGCGGGCACCCCTTGCAGGTCAGGTATTTAGGGGCCATCCAGGCGCTCCACGACCCGCCTTGGACCGGGGCCGACAACTGCTGCGCGTTGCAATCTGGATAGGTGCAGGCGGGCGCAGGCGCCTGAATCCCGGCCTTCCCACGGCACCGGCCTCGCGCCCGCGTGCGCAGTGCTGGCCGCTATCATTGACCCGATGAAGTTGAACCGATGACTGCACGCACTCCCCTTCCCACCACCGTACCGGCTGCCCTGGATGCCTTCCTGAAAGGCGTCGAACGGCGAGCCGCCCTGTTTGCCGACCTGCAAGGCGGCGACCCGGCCGCGACCGAGGCCGCGCTGGCGTCTGCGCTGGACGGGTTCGTGGCCACGGCCGCCCGTCACCCGATGGCCGACTGGCCAAGGCGGTTCTGGTCGCTGCTGCTGGCTGCACCGGCGCTGCGTGTGCCCAACGCCGCGGCGCACTGGCCGGTGGCATTCACGTGCCTTGCCCAGGCCGGTCGCGGCCCCCGCGCGGCTTTGCTGCTGAGCCTGGTCGCCCGCCTGCAGGAAGACGATGCCGCCGACGTCCTTGGCGTCGCGCAGCCGACCTATCGCCTTGCACTGCGACGCGCGTTGCCCGTGGATGCCCGCGGCGATCCGGACGAGGCCATCTGGAATGGCCTGGATCGCGCGGTCCGGCAGGCCCTTGAGCAATTGCCCCCGGCGCGGCTTGTCCGGCTTGTGCGACTGCGCGAGGCTGCGCTGGCCGGTCGCGCACTGGCGCCCGAGCCGGCATCGCCCGGACCAGGGCGGGCGCCCGGCCATGACCCGCGATATCGGACCAGGCCGCGCCGACGTTGGCTGCTGCCGGTGCTGTGGGTCGGACTGTGTGCCTGCGTGATCGCCCTGGGGTTGAGTTTCCTGGTTTCCGACGGGTTGCCCGGAGAGGCAGGCACCGCCGCGGCCGATGGCCAGTCGGTGCAGGAGGACAGGCTGGCCGACAGCGATCCGCCGGCATCGCGCTTCGAAGGCGATCTTGCCTTGTTGAGCCATCGTGACTTCGAACAGCTGCTCGATGGCCAGGATGCCGAACTGATCGACACGTTCGGTTTCTATGCCTGGTACGCGGCCCGTTTACAGTCGGAGGCGGCGCAGGCCCTGCCATTGCCTGATGCGGCAGAGGTGCTGCCGGAGTCGCCGGAAGTCGAGACCGCGGGGGAGGATACGCATGCGTCGCGTTGAGGTCGTGGTCGCGGGGATGATGCTGTTGGTCGGCATGCTGGCGGCGACGATGCGCTTGTCGGCACAGACAGCATCGCTTGCCGATCGCATCGGGCAGATGCCGCCGCCGCTGCAGAAGCAACTCAGGGCGCGCCAGGCGACACTGCGGGCGATGTCGCCGGCGCAACGGCAGGCATTCGCGCAGCGCGTGTCGGCATGGGATGCATTGCCGCGCGGCGAGCAGCGCAGCCGTCGCGAGCATTGGCAGGCGTGGCAAGCGCTGCCAGCGGCGCAGCAGTGGCAATTGCGCACCGCAAGGCAGCAGTTCATGGGCTTGCCGGAGGACCAACAGCGCGACCTGCGTGCGCAATTTGCCAAGCTCGATGGCAGCGATAGACGCGGTTGGTTGCTGGGCCCTTCGCTGGGTGCCGATTATCCCGGCCTGCGTCCGCTGCTGATGCAGGTGCCGGTGACGCAACGCGAACCGTTGCTTGCCGTGCTGCGCAAGATGTCCCGGGCCGAGCGCCTGGACCTTGTGACCCTTGCGCAACGCAGTGCGCCGCAAGAGCGCGATGCCTTGCGGCGGGAGTTGATATCCACGCCGGCGGCGAACCGCGCGGCATGGTTGCGGTCGCGGTTGCAGCAGTAGGGCTGTACACAGGCTTGTGTAGCAGTGGCACCAGCCACGTGCCCTTGATCCTGTCGTTGGCTGTCGGTCGTTGCTGGCGCGATGCGTTCCCCCATGCCATCGTGCGCGGAAAGCAATGCGCCTCGCGCAGCGGCTGCAAGGGCAACGGCAGGTTCAGGCGCAACACCTCGTCGCTGGCGTCGCTCCTGCAGTGGCTACGAGGCGATGCCGCTGCGACCAGACGCACGATCATCGTCGACGCCGATCCACCCGGCCACGCGCAGCACGGGCGGCCCGCCGCAGATGCCGGTCCCGATCTCAAGGTTGACCGCATCGCCGCAGGCACCTGCCGCGCTGCGCTTGCAGCCGCTCACATCCACACCAGGCTGGCGATCATCGTGAATGTGACGCCCAGCGACAGCAGCACCGTGTAGCAGACGCCCAGGATGCCGTACTTGAGCAGCGTCATGATCCAGCCCTGCCGGTAGACGCGTTTCTGCATCAGCAGCAGGTAGAGCGGCATCCACGTCAGGATCAGGATATCCAGCAGGACAGTCACCCTGGACACCGCCGGCAGCATCCTGCCCAGTGTCATCGACGCAAAGATCGCCAGCAGCGCCAGGCACAGGAAAGCGTGGCTGTGCAATGCGACGATCAGATGCTCCATGTAAAGACGGCGCTTGAACAGATAGGCGATCTTGAGCATCAGCGCGAAGATCGGCAGCAGCACGAACAAGGTCGATGGCAGTGCGCTGAGCACTGCATCCTTGAACAGGCCGGGATCTTTTTGCAGGCGGGCGATGTTGTCCTTGCCGTGGCCAGCCTGCTGGTTGAGCCAGCGGTTGGCGAACCCGGGCAACCAGGACACGGTGATCGGGTTGGCGACCGGATCCCATGGCCTGCCGTTGAAGCTGATGTCGTTGGACGTATCGTCCTGGGCGGTCGCATCGGCCTTGGCCGCCGTCTTGTCCGTGGATGCGGTGCGCAGCTGTTCGATCCGCTGCCGGGCCTGGCGCCGGACCTGGCTGATACCCGCATCCACGCCCGCGCGGGCACCGGGCACGCTGTCCGGGATTTGACTGCGTGCCTGGGTCAGTTCCTGCAGGGCCTTGTCGCGCGCGGCTTCCACTTCGGCAATGGTGGCCGCCCTGGCGATCGTATTGTCGCCGTCGAACTTGACGGCATCGCCGCCCAGGTCCGGCGTCGCGAACTGCGCGATGAAGAACGTGACGATGCTCAGGAAAACGAACAGCCGTACCGGGCTGACGTAGCGCACGCGGCGGCCGGCAAAGTATTCGTTGCTGAGGAAACCAGGGCGCGCGAACAAAGGCCACAGCGTGCGGAAGATGCGTGCATCGAAATCCAGCACGCTGTCCAGGAAGTCGCCGATGATGCTGGTGAAATGCCGCACCAGGCCCTGGATGGGTTGCCCGCAGTGGTAGCAATGCGGGCCAAGCAGCGGCGTGCCGCAATTGCTGCAGTCGCCCAGGGCGGTGGCATGGTCCGTGCGCGGGGCGGCCCCGGGGAGCGTGTCGGATTCGGTCATCTGGCGGACTCGTGTGTCGACGCGGCAGGGCCGTCGGGCGATAGCGTAACCGGTTGCATGCAGTCGTCGCACCCGGGCCTTGCCGAAGCCGTTCCAGCCGCGAGCGCGTGAGTTGCTGCCCGGCCCGGCATGGCCCGCCGGTGCAGGAGGGACACGCTGCTGGTCATGGCCCCGGATTTGACTGGTGGCACCTGTCATCACTCCTGTAACGGCCAAGCCAGGCGCCGGATCGGGGCGCGCGGCCGGGGCCTATCTCCTGCGGCCGGCATGGCACGGTGGTCGACAGGTAAGATGGCGGCTCGCCGCGACCCGGCACCAGCGCCGTGGGGGCGCGGCCGCAGTCGACAGGCATCCAGGTCCCGCGATCATGTCGCCACCACCGCTGTCGCCATCGCGGCGCTTTGGCCACGAAGTGCGCACCAGTGCGATCCTCGCCGGGCCACTGGTGGCCGGGCACCTGTCGACCGGACTGATCGGGTTTGTCGACAGTGTGATTGCCGGCCATTACTCAACGACGGCGCTGGCCTCGGTGTCGGTCGGATCCGCGTTGTTCCTGCTGCCGATGATGGTACCGATGGGGACGCTGCTGTCGTTGCCGCCCTCGGTGTCGCACCTGGATGGCGCCGGGCGTCGGGACGAGATCGGACCGCTGTTCCGCCAGGCCCTGTGGCTGGCGCTGGTGCTGGGCGGACTGATGTTCGGCTTCCTGACCCTGGCGGTGCATGCGCTGGCACCGATGGGCATCGCGCCGGATATCCGCCCTGGCGCGACCGCCTTCCTGCACGGCATCCGTTGGGGCGTACCCGCGCTGACGTTGTACCTGGCAATGCGGTATCTCAGCGACGGGCTGCACTGGACCTGGCCGACGATGTTGCTGGGGTTTGGCGGCCTGCTGGTGCTGTTGCCGCTGGGGTATGCATGGACCTTCGGCTTCGAAGCGATCGCGGGACTGTCGTTCCCGGAACTGGGCGCCGGCGGCCTTGGCATTGCATCGGCGGTGATGATGTGGGCGCAGGCACTGGCCTTTGCGCTGTACCTGGGCCGCGCGCGCAGGTTCGCCGACCTGCGGTTGTTCGCCCGGTTCGAGTGGCCGCAATGGCCGCCCATCCGTGGATTGCTGGCCACTGGCCTGCCGATCGGCGTGACGATCACCATGGAAGGCAGCCTGTTCATCGTCACCGCGCTGCTGATCGGTCGCCTGGGCCAGGTGCCTGCGGCCGCGCACCAGATCGCGATCAACGTCTCGGCGGTGTGCTTCATGATCCCGGTCGGTTTGGCCGAAGCCACCACGGTGCGCGTGGGCCATGCGCTGGGTCGCGGCAATGTCGATGGCGTGCGTCGCGCGGCATTTGCCGGGTATGCGCTCGCGCTGGGCACGCAGTCGATATCGGCGCTGGTGCTGTTGTTGGGCAACGACGCCATCGTCAGCCTGTATACCCAGGACGCTGCAGTCGCGGCACTGGCCGCATCGCTGTTGTTGTTCGCGGCCGCCTTCCAGTTTCCCGACGGCATCCAGGTGCTGTCGTCCGGGGCGCTGCGCGGGCTGAAGGACACGCGCAAGCCGATGTGGCTGGCGGCGATCGCCTACTGGGCAGTGGGCATGCCGCTGGGCGCGACCCTGGGCCTGGGGCTGGGTGGCTTGGTGCCCGCGATGGGGCCACGCGGGATGTGGATCGGGCTGATCGCCGGGTTGACGGTGGCGGCCGTGCTGCTGGGATGGCGGTTCCTGCGCAGCAGCCGCCAGTTGCTGGCGGCTGCGGGCGGGCCAGCCGCCAGCACGCTGCCAGGAGCGCCCGGCGGGCACGCATGACGAAAGACCGATGACTTAAGGCGGGTGCTTCGGCTGCGCGACGCCGGTACGCTATTGTCATTGGTCCGTATCGACTTGTTTCCTGGAATGGCACGCATGTCCGAGTCCGTCTCCCACGCGCCGCGCAGGCGCGGCCCCATCGCCCGCTTCTTCAAGGGCTTGTGGGACGCGATGAACTTCACCCGCCGGCTGGTGTTCAACCTGGTGTTTTTTGGCCTGCTGCTGGTGCTCCTGGCGGCGTTGAACGCCAATGACGGCGTGCGGCCGCTGTCCGGGCGCACCACCCTGGTGATCGCCCCCGAGGGCAAGCTGGTGGAGCAGTACAGCTCCGATCCGGTCAGCCGCGCCTTCGCCAGGGCGATGGGACAGGAATCGACGGGCGAGGTGCAGTTGCGCGACCTGCTGCGCGCACTCGAAGCGGCCAAGACGGACAAGCACATCGAACGCGTCCTGTTGCGCACCGACAACATGAGTTTTGGTGGCTATGCCTCGATCCGCGAGCTGGCCGCCGCGCTGGCCGACCTGCGCGCCTCGGGCAAGCAGGTCGTGGCGTTTGCGGAAAACTTCGACCAGAACCAGTACCTGCTGGCCGCGCAAGCCAACGAGGTGTACCTGGATCCAATGGGCGGCCTGATGCTGGAGGGCCTGGGTCGTTATCGCCAGTACTACCGCGAAGGCCTGCAGGACAAGCTGGGCGTCGATGTGCACCTGTTCCGCGTGGGTGAATACAAGTCCGCCGCCGAGCCCTACATCCTCGACGCCGCCTCACCCGAGTCCAAGCAGGCGGACCTGTTCTGGATGAACGACATCTGGCAGCGTTACCTGCGCGACATCGGGACCGCGCGCAAGCTCGACCCGCAGGTGCTCGCAGCCGACATCGACACACTGCCGACCGATATCGAGTCCGCCGGCGGTGACCTGGCGCGGTACGCGATGCAGCACAGGCTGGTCGACGGCCTCAAGACCGAAGCGCAGCTGGATGACCTGCTGGCCGGGCGCGGCGTCGCCGACCCGGATGCCGACGACGGTTTCCGCGAAGTCGGTTTCAATGATTATCTCAAGCGCATCGGCACCACCCTGGATCCGGTGGACGCGCGCCCACAGGTGGCCGTGGTGGTCGCCGAGGGTGAGATCAGCGGCGGCGAGCAGCCTGCCGGCACCATCGGAGGCGACTCCACCGCCAACCTGCTGCGCAACGCGCGCGACGACGACAACGTCAAGGCCGTGGTACTTCGCGTCAATTCGCCAGGTGGCGAAGTGTTCGCCTCCGAAAAGATCCGCCGCGAAGTGGTCGCACTCAAGGCAGCCGGCAAACCGGTGGTGGTGTCGATGGGCGACCTGGCGGCGTCCGGCGGTTACTGGATCAGCATGAATGCCGATCGCATCTTCGCCAACCCATCGACCATCACCGGCTCGATCGGCATCTTCGGCCTGATCCCCACCATCCCGCGTGCGCTGGAAAAAATCGGCGTGCATACAGACGGCGTCGGCACCACCAGGTTTGCCGGGGCATTCGACATCACCCGTCCGCTGGATCCGGAAGTCGGGCAGGTGATCCAGTCGGTGATCGACAAGGGCTACCGCGATTTCACCGGACGCGTGGCCAAGGCGCGCAATCGCAGCGTCGCGCAGATCGATGAAGTAGGTCGCGGGCGTGTCTGGACCGGCGCGCAGGCCAGGCAGCGCGGGCTGGTCGACCAGATGGGCGGCTTGCAGGATGCCGTTGCGGACGCGGCCAAACGCGCCAGGCTTGGCAAAGCGGGCGGCTACCGCGTGCGTTATGTCGAAAAGCCGATGACGCCGTTCGAGCGCTTCTTCAGCCGCATGTCCCAGAACGGTGCCGCCAGCGCGTTGCTGCGCAACTCCAGCCTGGCCCAGGGGCTGGTCGCAAGGGTGGTGCCGCAGGCGGGCAAGGACCTGCAGTTCCTCGATGCCGCGATCAACAAGCCTGGCCACGGCATGCCGGTCAAGGCACTGGCGTACTGCTTCTGCGGGTTCTGACCGGCTCCTCCCCCCAGCCCACGGGAGGAGATGAAAAGGATCGTCTTGTGTAGGAGCGGCTTCAGCCGCGAGCTTTTGCCATTAGCTGTTGTAGGAGCGACGTAAGTCGCGATGGATCTTCCAAGACTCCTGATCGCGACTTACGTCGCTCCTGCAACAGCCAAAGCCAAAGCCAGATCAAAAGCTCGCGGCTGAAGCCGCTCCTACAAAAACAGGCGCAAGGCACATCCTGCGCCAACAGCGCTCAGCCCCCGGTCTGCGCATCGATGTCCGCCCGCTGCTGGTCCGCCGCATCCAGGACCGTCGACTCCACGCCCTTGGCCTTGTCGATAGGCCGCTGGATGGCATCGTTGAGTTCGGAGTGGGTTTCCTTGTACTGACCGGCTTGCGCCTGTCCAGCTTGCGGCTCGGGCTGGTGCTCGGTCGGCGGCGCCTCGGGCTTGCTGCAGGCCGCGCACAACAGCGCGGTGGACAACGCTGCAACGGGCAGCAAAGACAGGCGCGGCAGGAAAGACAGGTTCATCGCGGCACTCCCGGTGGTCGATGGATGGGTTGGCGCTATCCTACGCCGCATCGGCTGCAACCACCGGCCGACCCCGACAGGCAGCAGGAGCATGGCAATGGATACCAATCCCGGCCGTTGGCGGCTAGACGGACAATTGGCCCTGGTCACTGGTGGCAGCGCCGGCATCGGCTTTGCGATCGCCCACGAGTTGCTGGGCCTGGGCGCCAAGGTGCTGATCGTCGCGCGCGACGGCGACATGCTCGAAGACGCCCGCGATGAACTCGCCGCCGATTTCGGCAGCGACGCCATCAGCGCCATGATCGCCGACGTCGCCGACGACGAGCAGCGCCGCGAGATCCTGGACTGGGTCGAGGACCACGACCGCGGCCTGGACATCCTGGTCAACAACGCCGGCACCAACCTGACCCGCCCCAGCAACGACTACAGCGAGGACGAGTGGCGCGAGATCTTCGAGGTCAACCTGTTCAGCGCCTTCGAACTCACCCGCTACGCCCACCCGCTGCTCACCACGCACGCGACCTCCAGCGTCGTCAATGTCGGCAGCGTTTCCGGGCTGACTCACGTCCGCAGCGGCGCGCCCTACGGCATGAGCAAGGCCGCGATGCACCAGATGACGAAGAACCTTGCAGTCGAATGGGCGGAGGACGGCATTCGCGTCAATGCGGTCGCGCCCTGGTACATCCGCACGCGACGCACTTCGAAGAAATTGTCCGATCCCGATTACCTTGACGAGGTGTTGCTGCGTACGCCGATGGGGCGGGTGGGAGAGCCCGAAGAGGTGGCGGCCGCGGTTGCCTTCCTTTGCCTGCCTGCCGCCAGTTATGTCACCGGTGAGTGCATCGCGGTCGATGGGGGGTTTTTGCGGTACGGGTTCTGAGGCGCCGGCGTCGAGCTTCGCTGGTCGCCGCCATGACGGCACGCAACCGTTTACCGCACCTTGGGAAACCCGCCGCGCATCGCGAGCGCGGCATTGGCCAGCACGATCAGGACCGGCACCTCGACCAGCGGTCCGATCACCGCTGCAAATGCCACCGGTGATGCCAGACCGAACGCCGCCACCGCGACCGCGATGGCCAACTCGAAGTTGTTGCCTGCGGCCGTGAACGCGATGGCGGTGGTGCGCGGGTAGTCCCTGGCGATCAACCTGCCCATCCAGAAGCTGATGGTGAACTGCACCGTGAAGTAGATGACCAACGGAATCGCAATCCGCAGGACATCCATGGGCAGCCGCAGCACCTCGCCGCCCTTCAGGCTGAACATGGCAACGATGGTGAACAACAGCGCTGCCAAGGTCAGCGGACTGATCGCTGGCAGGAACCGGCGCTCGAACCAGTCCCTTCCTTTCCAACGCGGCACGAGCTTGCTGGTCACGAAACCGGCAGCAAACGGGATGCCCAGGTACACCATGACCGCCTTGGCGATCGTCCAGAAGCCCACGTCGATGACGCTGCCCTGGAGCCCCAGCAGCGGCGGCAGGAACGACAGGAAGAACCAGGCATAGACGCTGAAGAAGGCGATCTGGAAAATGGAATTGAACGCCACCAGTCCGGCGACGTAGTCGCCATCGCCCTGTGCGATCTGGTTCCACACCAGTACCATCGCGATGCAGCGGGCCAGCCCGATCAGGATCAAGCCGGTCATGTATTCGGGCTGGTCGTGCAGGAAGACCACGGCCAGAACGAACATCAGCACCGGACCGACGATCCAGTTCTGCACCAGCGACAAGGCAAGCACGCGCCTGTCACGGAAGATCACCGGAAGCTGCTCGTACCGGACCTTGGCCAGCGGCGGATACATCATCAGGATCAAGCCGATCGCGATGGGCACGTTCGTGGTGCCCACGGACAGGGACCCCAAGGCGCCAGGCAATCCCTCGAACCAGGTACCCAGCACGATCCCCAGGCACATCGCCGCGAAGATCCAGAGCGTCAGGTAACGATCCAGGAACGACAGACGTGAGCGCGCCATCAGCAGCGGCTCGTCGGGCCGCAGGACTGCGCGCCGGCACAACAGTTCTCGGTGAGATAACCCACGAGGCCGCTCATGGCATCGAAGTTGGCGCGGTAGCAGATGGTGCGGCCACGTTGCTCGCCCGACACCAGTCCGACTGCCGACAGATCCCTCAGGTGGAAGGACAGCGTCGCGCCCGGCAGTGACAGGGCCTCGGCAATCGCTCCGGCCAGCATGCCATCGGGGCCTGTTTCAACCAGCAGTCGGAAGATCGAGAGCCGCGTCCCATGACCCAGGGCAGCGAGTGCGCGCGTTGCAGTGTTATGTTCCATTATTCTAGAATAATGGAAATGATGGACAGGAACAACACCATGCACGATCTCCCCAACCTCCACGGTGAAGCGCTCGACATCCTGGCCCAGAGGCACCTGGACGTGGCCAGGCCCAGTACCCACAAGCCGCGCATCCTGATCCTCTACGGGTCGCTGCGCCCGCAGTCTTTCAGCCGCAAGCTCGCCCTGGAAGCACAACGCCTGCTGGAGCACTTCGGCGCGGAAACCCGATTGTTTGATCCGCATGCGTTGCCCATGCTCGACGCTGTGCCGGCAGCCCATCCGAAGGTGCAGGAACTGCGGGAAGCGTCGCTGTGGTCGGAAGGGCACGTCTGGATCAGCCCGGAACGACACGGCACGCTCACTGCCGTGCTGAAAAACCAGATCGACTGGCTCCCGCTTGAAGCGGCTGGCGTGCGCCCCACCCAGGGCCGCACCCTGGCCGTCATGCAGGTCAGCGGCGGCTCGCAGTCCTTCAACGTGGTCAACGCCCTGCGCGTGCTGGGCCGCTGGATGCGGATGGTGACCATCCCGAATCAGTCCTCGGTACCCAAGGCCTGGCAGGAGTTCGATGACGCTGGCCGGATGAAGCCGTCGCCCTACTACGACCGCGTCGTGGACGTGATGGAAGAGCTGGTCAAGTTCACCTTGCTGGTTCGCGATCGCAGCGACTACCTCGTCAACCGCTATAGCGAGCGCAAGGGCTTGGCGGAAGCTGCGGCGCTGGCTGCGGCGTCCGGTGCAGCAACGCGCGGCCAGGCCACGGCGGTGGCGTCATGAAGGCCGTGATCTACCACAACCCTGCCTGCGGGACCTCACGCAACACCCTCGCGCTGATCCGGCACGCCGGGATCGAGCCGGAGATCATCGATTACCTGGCAAACCCACCGACCAGGGACAGGCTCATCGAGCTGATCCAAAGGGCAGGCCTCGATGTACGCGGCGCCATCCGACAGAAGGGCACGCCTTACATGGATCTGGGCCTGGACGATCCTGCGCGCACGGACGACGAATTACTGGATGCGATGCTGGACCACCCCATCCTGATCAACCGCCCCTTCGTGGAAACAGGCCTGGGGGTCCGGCTCGCGCGCCCATCGGAAGTCGTGCTCGACATCCTCCCAGCGATGACCACGCCGTTCCGCAAGGAAGACGGCGAGCTGGTCATTGACCAACGCGGGCAACGGCCTGGGCGCCGCTGAGCAAAACAGCCACCCCAAGCGTGCCAATGGGGGGTGGCCATGGCCGGCGCACCGGGGAGCTGCCCGGCGAGGTGACATTCAGGGCTCGACTGGCGAGGCAGGTCACGACCTGGCTTGCGATTCGCATGGGCAGGTCTGCGTCAGTTTGGCAAATTGGCGTCTGACTTCATTTTCGCTGCCCTAGCGGCCTGGATCTTCCTGGTCACCGCTACATGGGTCGAATTCGACTTGTCGGCGTATTGCATGAATTTCGAAACGGCTTTCTCGTAACCGGCATTGTGGGTCTTGCCCAGTATCCACATCCGCATGCGCCAGGCTTCACCCGACGTTGGGAACTCGGCCACCAGTTGCTTCGTGCAGTCCATGGCCTTGGGAAAGTCCTTTTCGGCAAACAGGAAGGAGGTGCACCAAAGCATTTCGCCATCGACGTGCGTTTCCGGATCGTCGCGCGCAATGCGATAGGCGGCCCTGGCCAATTCGGTGTGATGCAGGTATTTGTGGGCATCGCCGAGATGCAAGGCGTAATAGCCATTGTCGGGACGAATTTCCAAAGCCGACTCGGCATCGTCGATGGCGCCCGTGAAGTCGCCAAGGGAATTGCGGATTCGGGCACGCAAATCAAGCGCAATATCATCGTTTGGACTGAAGCGTAGCGCCTGGGACACATAGGCCAGGGCTTTCCATTGGTCTTTCGCATCACGCGCAGAGACGGCGGTTTGCCGCAATACATCCTTGTCCGGCGCGACCTGGTCCGCAGCTTCGAACGCCGGCAGGGCGTCACGCCAATTGCCTTCGTTGGCCTGGATCTCCGCGACATATCCCGGTAGCGAAGCCGCGAGGCCCCCCATCAACGGATTCCTGGATACCCTGGCCATTGCATACGCCGTTGCCATGCGCATTTCCTCCATTGAGCCACCCCATTTTGGTCGGGCACTCCAGATCCAGCGACGGACCACGGAATAGGAGTCGGGATCAACCTTCAGGCATGCGGCAAGGGAAGACTCACGCAACTCCGGCAGGCTGCCGGCCTGCCCAACCTGCATCAAACCTTCGCATGCGGGACTTAGCTTTGGATTGCGCTCCAATGCGGCGATTAGCTCGGGTGCAGCGCGCTGAAGGAGGTCACGCATGCGTTGAAACTGCTCGGACTTTGTGTTGAACGCAAGCTTCGAACCACGCGCTTCCCATGCGGCAGAAACCCGTTGCAAGCCGCTGGCCAGGCGTGAGAATGCACTGTCCGGGGCGGCCGACAACCATTCGTCTGCGATCTGCCTCGCCCTGTCGCCGTGATCGAAGATTTGGAACGCGAGAAAGATCTGCTCGCGCTGATCGGGGTCCGCATAGTGGGCGTCCAGTAACTCCTGGTAGTGGCGATCCAGAAATGCCGCTCCACCTGGCGCGGACAGTTGTCGGTGGATATCGTCCAGTGACAGTGTCGGCGGTCGCTGCAAGACGCAATACACCGTGGCGTCGGTTTGCCAATGATTGCCTGGCAGGTCGGGATAGGCGCGGCAGCGTTTTACCGGGTGCGTGATTGACTCAGCGGCATGGACGGCAGCCAGGTACGGTTGCCATTCCGCCGGCGGCGACCCCATTCGATCCGACTGTCCCCAAACCGGGCCGCTGAAAAGCAGCAACGCGCAGCACCACCCCAAACCATGGCTTGGCATGTCCTCTCCCTGTCCTTGATCCCCACACTACTATAGGACCTGCAGGGTGACGGCAACAGAAGCGATGTGGAGCAGGGTTGGGCGAAACGAGCCCCATCAATTGCCGGCCGGCATTACAGGTGGTATCGGCTGCTGCTCGACCTGGCCTTCCGGTCTGGCAGTGATGATCAGCGAGAGGTTGCGGAAAGCACGGATCGGAGTCGACTGCTCGGAGGTGCTGGCCTGGATGCGCGCTTCTGGCCGTTGCAGGCGTGCGTGTTCGTCCGCGTGGCGTCAGCGCAACAACAACACCGGGATGTGGCAGTCACGCAGCACCTGCGTGGTCGTGCTGCCGACGATCATCTGCCGGATCTTCGAGTGCCCGTAGGCGCCCATCACCAGCAGGTCGATATCCAGGGCGGCGACCTGTTGCGCGATCACCGTGTCGGGCGTGCCGGCGACCTGGTGCATTTGCGCGTCGAAGCCGGCGGCCGCCAGTTGCATGCGAGCCCAGTCCAGGTGTGCATCGTGGTCGGCGCTGGCCCCACCCACCATCAGCACATGGCATTCCAACCCGCGTAGCAGCGGACTGGCCGCGACCATCTCGACGCACTTGCGGGTGGTGGCGCTGCCGTCGAAGGCGATCATGAACCGGTTGATCGGACGGAAGGCGCGCGATGCGACCAGCACCGGGCGGTGCACGGCACGGACCACGCGTTCAAGCTGGCTGCCCAGGTGGCCACTGTCGAAGTCGGCGTGTTCGCCGCGCTTGCCGAGCACGAACAGGCGCACGTCGGGCTCTGCCTCCAGTAACGCTTCCAGCAGCGTGCCGTGACGCTGGTGCTGGCCGGCGTCGACATCGTGGGCCTGCCTGGCGTGCACGGCGGCTTGTTCCAGCATCAGGCGGCCATGTTGCTGCGACAGCTTGCTGCGTTGGGCGTCGAGTGCGGCCATGTCGGCCAGGACCTGCTCCTGGCTGCCCAGCGACAGATTGCCGCTGAGGTCGGCGCCGGCGGGGGTCGGTTGGCGCTCGATCGCGTGCAGCAATTCCAGCGGCGCGACCAGGCGCATCGCCGCCCAGGCAGCGTGCCCGGCGACGCTGGTGTCGTACGGTGAGCCGTCGATCGCGGCAAGCACTTGTCCGTCTGCATGGATCAGCGTCGCGTTGGGGTTGTTATCGGTCATGACGCGGTCCTCAGTGGTCGCCCATCAGGCGCTGCGCATCGCGCTTGTCACGCACGCCGTCGTGCGCGCCAAGGCGATCGATCATGGTGGCGCTGGCTTCATTGAGTCCGACGATCTCGACCTCGCTACCCTCGCGGCGGAACTTCAGCACCACCTTGTCCAGGGCGCCGACCGCGCTCAGGTCCCAGAAGTGCGCGTCGGTGACGTCGATGCGCACGCGCTCCAGAACTTCGCGGAAGTCGAAGCCGGCGACGAACGCATCGGCAGAGGCGAAGAACACCTGCCCGGTGACGGTATAGGTGCGCGCACGCCCGCCGTCGGTCGCTTCCGAACCGATGTGCATCACCCGGCCGATCTTGCGTGCGAAGAACAGTGCCGACAACAGCACGCCTGTCAATACGCCCTTGCCCAGGTCGTGGGTCATCACGGTGACCACCACGGTCCCGAGCATGACGATGCTCGACGTGGTCGGATGCGTGCGCAGCTGCTTGATCGAACTCCAGCTGAAGGTACCGATCGAGACCATGATCATCACCGCGACCAGGCCGGCCATCGGGATCTGCTTGACCCATGGCCCGGCGAAGACCACCAGGATGAGCAGGAACACGCCCGCCACCAGCGTCGACAAACGCCCACGACCGCCGGACTTCACGTTGATCACCGATTGTCCGATCATCGCGCAGCCGGCCATGCCGCCGAGCAGGCCCGAGGCGATGTTGGCCAGGCCCTGGCCGCGTGCCTCGCGATTCTTGTCGCTCGTGGTGTCGGTGAAATCGTCGACGATCTGCGCGGTCAGCATCGACTCCAGCAACCCGACCACGGCCAGCGTCGCCGACACCGGCAATACGATCCACAGCGTTTGCAGCGTCATTGGCACCTGCGGCAGCAGGAACATCGGCAGCGCATCGGGCAGTTCGCCCATGTCGCCGACCGTTGGGATCGCGATCTTGGCGGTGACGGCCAGGATCGTCAGCACGACGATGGCCACCAGGGGCGACGGCACCGCGCGGGTGATGCGCGGGAACAGGTAGATGATCGCCAGCCCGCCCGCGACCATCGGATACACGGCCCACGGCACGTCGACCAGCTGCGGCAGTTGCGCCATGAAGATCAGGATCGCCAGCGCGTTGACGAAGCCGGTGATCACCGAACGCGACACGAAGCGCATCAACGCGGGCAGTTTCAGCAGGCCGGCGATGATCTGCAGCACGCCCGTGAGCAACGTGGCGACCAACAGGTATTGCAGGCCGTGGTCATGGACCAGGTCGACCATCACCAGCGCCATTGCACCGGTCGCGGCGGAAATCATGGCCGGGCGTCCGCCGGTGAACGAGATCACCACGGCGATGCAGAACGACGCATACAGGCCGACCTTGGGGTCGACGCCGGCGATGATCGAGAAGGCGATGGCCTCGGGGATCAGCGCGAGCGCGACGACCAGGCCGGCGAGCACGTCGCCGCGGATATTGCCCAGCCAGTCCTGGCGCAGGCGTGTGACGATATTCAAGGGCAATGGATCCTGGCGTCCGACAAAGTGTGCGGACGTAGTGGGTCGACGGGTTGGTCAACAAGCAGGGGTGGCGCCAGGCGGATGCCAGGGGCACGCAACGCGGCCATGGCGCAAAAACCACGGCGTGGGCAGGCTGTCGCCGGACGAAACGCCGGGCGCGATTGTACCCGATCGCAGGATGCAGCTATCCGCCGCAGGTGCTGTTGCGCAGGGACGCGGCCATGGTTTCGTACTCGAGCTGGCGCGTGTTGTCGTCCCCTTCGCCTGCGAAGTGGGCACGAAACCTGGCCTCGTCGACGCGGCGCTGCCAGGCCCGGCAGAGCGTGTCTTCGGGGACCGGCGTGCAGGTATCGGTCGTGTAACGGCAGGCCTGCGCGGCACCATTGGCAGCCCTGCCATCCAGGCCGACGACCTGGATCGGGACGCAACGCTGTGGCGGATTTTCGTCCACCGACAGATAGGTCGCCTTGTCCCAGGTGGTGCATTCAAACAAGGGCGACGGCGGCTTGCGCTCCTCTTCGGGCACCGGTGGCGGCAGCGCCTGCTGGACTTGTTCGGCCATCCTTTGCTCCTGCTGCTTCTTTTCTGCGGCGACGATCCCGGGCATGCGCTCGGCGCGCGCTTCGTAAGCGGGCATGGGCGGGGGCACGTCGATCGTCCTCTTCTGCTGCTGGCTGCCCTTGGGGCAGGGCTGGTCGTTCTGGATGGTCAACGCACCGCTGGCATCGGTGCAGCGATAGATCACGACATGGCGCTGTGCCGACGCGGGGATCGCAAACAAGGACAACGCCGGCAGCACGAGCAGGAGCACGATCCCGGGCAGCGTCACGCGCGGCAAGGGGATGGCGGTCTGGAACAAAGGGACAGCTTGCATCAATGTCCACCGCAATCGTTGTCCAGGCGGGCGTTGATGCCGCGCTCTTCGACCCGCAGCCGGTCGCGTTCGGTCTGCTGCGCGTTGAAGAACCGGCGCCGGATTTCATCGCGCTGGTCGACCAGGCGCGCGCAGACCTCCTGCTGTGGCAAGGCGTGGCACGTGTCGCGGATCCAGGTGCCGGCGGCGCCATAACCGTATCCCGCCGGCACGTAGCCGTCATTTGGCGGCGTGCCGCTGCCGGCATGGAGACGCACACTGCCGTTGTCGAAGTCGATACTGCTGCCGCCACCGCCGCCTCGCCAGCCGTGGCGCGGGTAGCCTGGATAGCCGAGCGTCCACAGCGGCACCCAGCGTGGCCGTCCTTCGGGCGAGTCGCTGGTGTAATGGTCGCCATCGGGCGTGGTGCATTGATACAGCGGCTGCGGTGCGTTGACCACGACGACGCGCGTGGGCGCTGGCGTCGCGGGCTGTGCAGGCCGTCGGACCGGTGTCACGACGGTTGCGGGCGGCGTGCCGTCCCTGGGACGCACCATGCTGCGCGTTTGCTGCTTCTCGCCTTTACGACAGGGAGTGTCGCGCAGGGCGAGGTGCCCCTTGGCGTCGGTGCAACGATAGATGGTGACCTCACCAGGGGGTGTGTCTGCAGCAGCGCCCGTGGCCGGTAGTGACAGTGATGCCAGCACCAGGCAACAGAGCACGAAGGCGTGGACAGGAACGCGGGTCACGGGCGCGAGGACATCGAGCATGCAGGCATCTTGCGCCGCAGGCGCTGCCGGGCCAAGCGGGCGGGGTGCGCCGGTTCGTGCCGATTCAGTCGCGATGGCCGTGCCAGCACGGTGGCAATCCGCGTTCAGGCGCGCAGCGACGCGCCGGTCAGCGCATCGCGGATGGTGCTGGGGCGCGCACGGGCCCCGGTCGTGCCAGGCACGATGGCATCCAGCGATGCCTGCAGCGAGGTGTCCAGCGCTTCCAGCCGGGTTGGTGCGGGTGCGCCTGCCGGATTGGCGCTGGTGGACACCAGCGGGCCGTCGAACGCATTGCACAGTGCGATCACGCCCTGGTGTGCCGTCACCCGGACGGCGATGCCGTCATGGGAACCGGTGATCCATTTCGGCGCGCTGGCCTCGGCGGGCATGACCCAGGTGTGCGGACCGGGCCAGCTGGCGAGGACTTCGGTCAGGCGTTCGGTTGGCAATGCATCGAAGTCGATCAGCGGCTTGAGCTGCTCGACCGAGGATGCGATCACGATCAGGCCCTTGTCGACACTGCGCTGCTTGAGGGCGAGCAGGCGAAGGACGGCTGCCTGGTCGAACGGATCGCAGCCCAGTCCCCAGACGGCTTCGGTCGGGTAGGCGACGATGCCGCCGGCGTGCAGGACGGTGGCGGCCTGTCTTGGTGACAGGGTGGGTGGGGCGGGCATGGGGGTAGGCTCGCGGTCCTTGGTGGCTGGGTCAAGTGGGCGGTTGCCAGGCCGCGCAGCGGTGCATCGGGCCTGTTTTCACAATTGCATTTGCGCGTCATTTGCTTGACCGTCATTCCCGCGCAGGCGGGAATCCAAGGACGTTGCTGTTGATTGCGCCAAGGTCGCTGGATTCCCGCCTGCGCGGGAATGACGGTACTGGTTGGGGTATTGCTATTTCTGTTGCTGTTGGCTTGCGATCCGGCCGTTGTAGGAGCGACGTCAGTCGCGATGCGACCGTGGATGGAGAGCATCGCGACTGACGTCGCTCCTACAACGGCCACGGGCACGGCCACGGCAAGATCAAGAGCTCGCGGCTGAAGCCGCTCCTGCAGAGGGGGCAGTCTCAGGCTTTGGTTGCTTTCTGACGTCACGGAACGTCTGCACCGAGTCTGCCCAATGGCGCCCCGCGTGGCAGCGATCGGCTTGAGAACCCCACGACCGAAATCCAGTGAATGCCCCACGGGACTGTCGTCGAATCAGAACGGCGCGTCGTCGTCTTGCGACTTCTTCACCACATGCTTCTTGCCTGGCACCACCTTGGCAGGTGTGAGCAAGGACTTGGCAGGCTGGTGATCGGACATCGGCGCGTGCTTGCGCGGCGCGGCACGTTTTGCAGGCGCCTTCGCGGCCTTCCTGGCGGCTTTCTTCGCCGTTTTCTTCGTGGCTTTCTTCGCAGTCTTCTTGGTCGCCTTCTTCGCGGTTTTCTTCGCAGCCTTCTTCGCTGGCGCGGTCTTCTTCGCGGCCTTCTTGCCGAAGCGTCCACGCATCGGCTTGCCGGTTTCTTCCATCAGTTTGGTGACTTCTTCAAGCGTCAGTGATTTGGGTTCGCGATCCTTGGGGATACGCCCGTTCATCTTGCCGTCGCTGATGTAGGGACCGTAGCGGCCGTTCAGGACCTGGATCTCGCTGCCGTCGAATTCCTTGATGATGCGGTTGCGGGCGAACTCTTCCTTCTCCTCGATCAGCTCGACAGCGCGGTCGAGTCCGACGGTGTACGGATCATCCTCTTTCTTCAAAGACGCATAGGTCGAACCGCGCTTGGCGAACGGGCCGAAGCGGCCGACGCCCACGGTGACGTCCTCGTCCTTGTGCTGGCCCAGGGTGCGCGGCAGGCGGAACAGGTCGATGGCGTCCGCCAGCGAGATCGTGTGCATGCTCTGGCCGGGACGCAGCGACGCGAACTTCGGCTTTTCCTCGACGTCCTCGGCCATGCTCCCCAGCGCGGCGTAAGGGCCGTAACGACCCAGGCGCACGCTCACCGGCTTGCCGCTCTTGGGGTCGGTACCCAGCTCGCGGGCGCCGGTGGCCTCGGTGCGGTCCACGGACTCGATCTTGTCGTCGACCAGCGCCTTGAACGGGCCCCAGAACTTTTCCATCAGCGGCACCCAGTCCTCCTCGCCACGGCTCACGGCGTCGAGCTCGTCCTCGAGCTTGGCGGTGAAGTCGTAATCGACGTACTGGGTGAAGTGCTTGCTGAGGAATTTGGATACCGCCCGGCCAACATCCGACGGGCGGAAGCTGCGGCTTTCCATCTCCACGTACTTGCGGAACAGCAGCGTCTGGATGATCGAGGCATAGGTGGACGGCCGGCCGATGCCGTATTCCTCCAGCGCCTTGACCAGCGCGGCTTCGGTGAAGCGCGGCGGTGGCTGGGTGAAGTGCTGGTCGGCGTGGATGCGTTCCAGCGGCACGCGGTCGCCGGTCTTCATTTTCGGCAACTTGCGGCCTTCGTCGTCGTCGTCCTTGCCCTTGGTGTCCTTGCCTTCCTCGTAGACGGCCAGGAAACCCGGGTCGACGACGGTGGTGCCGCTGGCACGGAAGGAGTGCTCGTTGCCGGCGGCCAGGTCCACGCTGACGGTGTTGAGCGTGGCCGGCACCATCTGCGAGGCGACGGCGCGCTTCCAGACCAGTTCGTACAGGCGACGCTCGTCGTCGGTAAGGTACCTGGCGACCTGCGACGGCGTCCGCAACGCGGAGGTGGGGCGGACCGCTTCGTGGGCTTCCTGCGCGTTCTTGGATTTGGTCTTGTAGAAGTTCGGTTTGTCGGGGAGCGCGCCGGTGCCGAAATCGCGGGCGATGACGTCGCGGATTTCGCCGAGCGCGTCCTGCGACAGGCTGACCGAGTCGGTACGCATGTAGCTGATCAGGCCGACGGTGCCTTCCTCGCCGATCGCCACGCCTTCGTACAGTTTCTGCGCGACCTGCATGGTGCGCTTGGTGGTGAAGCCGAGCTTGCGCGAGGCTTCCTGCTGCAGGGTCGAGGTGGTGAACGGCGGCGACGGGCGGCGCTTGCGCTCCTTGCTGGCGACGTCGGTGACGTGCAACGCGCCATTGGCGGCCTTGACGATGCGTGCGCGCGCGGCCTCGGCGCTGTCGCCGTCGGTGACGGTGAACTGCTCGAACTTCTTGCCGTCGAGCTTGTTGAGCTTGGCGGTGAACGCCTGCACCGGATGCGCGCACTCGGCCTCGATCGACCAGTACTCGCGGGCGACGAAGGCTTCGATCTCTTCCTCGCGCTCGACGATCATGCGCAGCGCCGGTGACTGCACGCGGCCGGCGGACAGGCCGCGCTGGACCTTGCGCCACAGCACCGGCGAGAGGTTGAAGCCGACCAGGTAATCCAGCGCGCGCCGCGCCTGCTGGGCGTCGACCAGGTCGCTGGCGATCGCGCGCGGATGTTGCATCGCATCGCTGATCGCGCGCGGGGTGATTTCGGTGAACACCACCCGATGCAGCGGCTTGTCCTTGAGCAGGCCACGTTCGCGCAGGATCTCGGCGATGTGCCAGCTGATGGCCTCGCCCTCGCGATCCGGATCGGTGGCCAGGAACAGGGCTTCGGCGGACTTGGCGGCCTTGGCGATGGCGCTGACGTGCTTTTCGTTCTTCTCGATGGTGTCGTAGCGCATCGCGAAGTGGTTGTCGGGGTCGACCGCGCCCTCCTTGGGGACCAGGTCGCGGACATGGCCGTAGGAGGCCAGGACCTGGAAGTCCTTGCCGAGGTACTTGTTGATCGTCTTGGCCTTGGCGGGCGATTCGACGATCAGGAGGTTCTTGGCCATGCGGCGGACCTGTATGGGGGCTGGTGCGAGCCGTGAAGGCTACGCGGGAATGCGACGGGAGTGGTAACGACGGCAGCAAAAAAGCCCCGGTCGTGCCAAAAACGACACGACGCCCGGGGGGCTGGTCGCGGGCGTACCTGTCTCTAGTGAAGTCACGTCGTGGCCGCCCCGTCAAGCGGGGGGCGGGGTCATTGCCTGCAAATGGTCGGCAAAAGCACGTTTTTGACGTCGGATGAACAGATCCACTGGCCGCTGTCCGCGTCCAGCTCCAGCCAGATGCGTTTGCCGTCGGCATCGTCGGTAGACAGGTCGCGCAGGGTGATCTGGATGCCGCAGCGGTCGCTGTCCTGCATCTTGCCCGTCTCGATGGTCTCGATGTTGCCCGATGCGTAGGTGTTGGCCAGGCCGATCGGGCCCTGCCCGTTCTCCGGGCAATGTCCATGCTGCGCGCGCCAGGAGGTGATATCTGCCTTGAGCGGGGCGGCCGCGGCGATGGCGGTGGCGATCCTGGCGCGGACCACATACTGCTGGTACTGCGGGATCGCGATCGCGGCCACGATGGCGATCACGGGCAGGATGAGCAGGAGCAGGCCCAACAGCACGACCAGCAAGCTCAGATGTCGCTGCTGGCGTTCCGGGGTATCGGTATAGGCCCAGCGATCCACCACCAGCGTGCCGGCGGCGATGTCGTGCAGTGCCTGCTTGCGCCGCGTGAACGCGGCCATCAGGAAGCCGATGTAGAGCGTCATGTACGACAGCGCGGCGGCGAACCAGCGGCCCAGTGCCTGGCTGCGCGTGAGCCTGCCGCCTTCCAGGCCGGTGACCTTGATCCCCAGGGCGCGCTTGCCCAGCGTGGCCTGGTGGACGGAGCTTTCCTGCAGGCTGTAGTACAGCGCCGCGGCGACGTAATACCCCGCGATGAGCAGCAGGTATGCGATCCCCAGCCAGACCGGGACCTGCTCCTCCGGCCAGTCGTTGACCAGGCCGGAAAGCCCGGCCACGATCGCGGCGATGAGGATCACGCCATAGAAGCCGGCGGACAGGATCAGCGAGTCGAGCAGCAGCGCGGCCCAGCGGCGCCAGAAGCCCGCATACACCACGTCCATGGCGGGCGTCGCCGGATGTTCCGTGGTTTCCATATCCAAATCGTGTCCCGGTTCAAACTCGTCATTCCCGCGAAGGCGGGAATCGATGGGCTTTGGATTGGATCGGGCCAGGGGCAACGTCCCTGGATTCCCGCCTGCGCGGGAATGACAATCAAAAGCGACCGGCTTTTCCCCGGTCTCCGGTCCCCAGTCCCCAGCCCCAGTCCCCAGTCCCCAGTCCCCAGTCCCCAGTCCCCAGTCCCCAGTCCTAGTGCACCGGTTCGGGCTCGTCCAGGAACATCTGGGTTTCCATCCAGGCGTAGGCGGCCTCGGAGCCGGGCTGGTTGAACAACACCATCAGCACCACCCATTTGAGGTCATCCAGGTCCAGGTCGTCCTGGTCCAGTGCCATGGCGCGGTCGAGCACCAGCTCGCGCTGGTCGCTGTCGAGGATGCCGTGCTGCTCCAGGAACATCAGGAAACCGCGGCATTCGACGTCGAGTTTGTCCAGCTCCGGGCCGTGGAAGATGCGCGTGGGACCGTCGGCGCGCGTGAGGCCACCGGCAGGGCGCTGATCGGCCAGGGCATCGAGCCAGTCGAAGGCCTTGTGGATCTCGGCGTGGCTGAAGCCGGCCTGGGTCAGTTCGTTGACGAGTGGCCCGTTGGCGAGCGCTTCACGGTCGGAAAAGTTGTAACTGCCCGGCGGCGGGGCACTGTCTTCGGTGAAGTAGTGCTCGAACAGGTACAACAGGACGTCCAGGATGCTCTCTTTCATGTCCCCTCGGCCTGCGCCGCAGGCGGCGCGTGGGTGGAACCGGCTTGCGCCGGGGAGTCGTCGTCGGGCTCCCTGCCCGCCGGCGGCGTGACGTCCCGATGGAGCCGGGACGCGGCCGTCATCGAACCTCGTGCAGAGGCCGGCGATGACGGTGGCGACGCGTCCTGCGTCGTGGCATTGCGGGTCAGGATGCAGCCTGCTCAACGCTTGCGGGAATATCGGCCGTGTTCGAACACCACCCGGCCATCAAGTTCCATGACCAGCAGCATGGAGGACAGTTCGGCGGCCGTCAATCCGGTCCGTGAGACGAGCTGATCCATACCGGTTGGGTCGAAACCCAGGGACTTCCACAAGGTCTGGTGTCCAGGGGTTTCGTTGGACGATTCCCCGTGGTGGCCACGGCTGCGGGACGACGTCGTGGCGATGGAGTGTGCCTGACGCGTCGCCTGGCCCCGTGAGGTGGGGCTGGCCAGCCGGCCACGCAAGGCCTCGGCCAGTTCCGCGGCCAGCGGCCCGATCGCGGCGATGACCTCATCGGCCGATTCGACCAGGCCCGCGCCGTCACGGACCAGGCGATGGCAGCCTCGCGCAAGCGGGTTGTGGATCGAACCCGGCACCGCGAAGACTTCGCGACCGGCTTCGCCGGCCTGGCGGGCGGTGATCAGTGCACCGGAGCGCTCGGCGGCCTCGATCACCAGCGTGCCCAGGGTCAGCCCGGCCAGGATGCGGTTGCGACTGGGAAAGTGCTCGCGCCGCGCCCCAGTGCCGGGCGCGTGCTCGCTGACTACGGCGCCCGCCGCCGCGATCCGCGCGTGCAATGCAGTATTGGCGCGCGGATAGGGTATGTCCGGACCGGTGCCCAGCACGGCAACGGTGCAGCCTTCCACGGCCAATGCGGCTTCATGGGCAGCGGTATCGATGCCGGCGGCCAGGCCGCTGGTCACGCCGAGCCCGGACGCCGCCAGTGCATGTGCAAAATCCGAAGCGTTGTCGCGGCCCCCGGCAGTGGGTGAGCGGCTGCCGACAATGGCGACGGCGGGGTGCCACAACAGTGCGGGATCGCCGGCCACGAACAGCACCAGCGGCGGGCTGGAAATGCGGCGCAGCAGGGCCGGGTAGTCAGGGTCGTGCCAGCCGAGCAAGTGGTGGCCCGGCGCCTCCAGCCACGCCACGCTGCGGTCGATGGCGGATCTATCGGCTGCGTGAAGCGCCTGCATCTGGCGGCCATCAAGCCCATGGCGGCGCCAGTGGCGTGCACCCGAGGCCAGTGCCGCCGCGGGTGAATCGCAGGCTTCCAGCAAGCTGCGTCGTGGCGCCTGCGCACCGCCCGCGCCATGCAGGATCAGCAGCGCTTCGATGTCGGCGCCGCTCGGGGCGCTGGTTCGTGAGGGCATCGGCAAAGCGTAATGCGCAAACAAGGACGGCGCCCTGGGGCGCCGTCTCGATCATGCATAGGAATTTTCCGAATCCTGCTCTTCGCTCCAGGCGCTTCGCTCTTGCGAATCACCAGTCACGAATCACCGATCCCGGCCCCTCAATAAGGCGCATCCGGATGCTTGAGCTCGTAACCCACGCGGACCGGCTTGATGCCGTCCATGACCAGGCCGTAGCTCATCTTGTCGAAGGTGCGGAACACCATTACGTGGCCGGCGAACTCATCGGGCAGTCGTACCTTGCTCTCGTAGGGCACGGTGTCTTCAGTCCGCTCGAATCCGTATTCGACCTTGTCCACGGCATTCTGGCCAACGCGCCAGATGGAGAACACGGTGCCGTTGTCCACGCCTTCGCGGGCGCCGATCGACAGGGCAACCACGTCGCGCGGACCGCCGCTGGTCAGCGTATTGGCCACGGCCAGGACGCGGGAGCGGCCATATTCCATCTGCTGCCTGGGCGGGTGCGGAATGAACTGCAGGTCGTAGGGCTGCGGATTGACCGGCACGACGCGATCGCCGACGCGGACTTCGTGGCCTTCGGCGTCCAGCAACAGCGTGCTGGCCTCGATGCCGCCGACTTCGCCGCGGGTGATGGTGCCCGCGCTGACCCGCATCAGCTCGAAGCCCAGCAGCTCGTTGCCCTTGTCCGGGGTGACGACGTTGGTCCAGTAGTTGTCGAAGTCGATGACGCGACGGCCGCGGAAATCCAGGTCGTCCTGGTGGAACAGGTCGCAGCACATGCCGCTGCGATCCAGGTGCGTGAAGCGTTGGGTCGGGCGCACCACGGTGAAGCGCTGGCCGGGCTGGGCGCCGGACAAGCCGCGGATATAGGCAAGCTGGCCCTGGCTGCTGCGCAGGTGGTCGCCTTCAAGGCCGACGACGTGCGGCAGCTGGTCGAAGCTGTCGACCACGCTCAGGTCCCTGAGGAAGGGCTCGATGTCGGACAGCGGGATCGCGTTGATCGGCGCGCCCTGGCGCGGACCCGGCTGCAGCGTGACCCGGTTGAGGTAGGCCAGCGAGATCACGTCGCCCGGGTAGATCAGGTGCGGGTTCTGGATCTGCGGGTTGGCCTGCCAGATTTCCGGCCATAGCCACGGCTTGTTCAGGAAGCGACCGGCGATGTCCCACAACGTATCGCCGCGTTTGACGACGTACGTATCAGGGTGGTCAGCGCGCATTTCTGCCGCAACCGCATAGGTCGCGACGGTCAGCATCGCAACGATGAAAACCACACGCAGGCCTTGAGAAAGGCGCTTAAACTTGGCGGCCATGTGCCCGCTCCCCTTGAGAATTTCCCCGTAAAGCGGGGTCAATATAGCCCAGAATCCACGGGTCTTTGCAAGCAGGCGGCGTTACAATGCCGAATCTGCGCACGCAAGTGCTTGCAGATGTGACCGCCGCCCCCATTTTTGACTGCCATGTCCCTGCTCCCGATCCTTGAGTTCCCCGACCCCCGGTTGCGCACCGTGGCGACCCCGGCCGACCCGGCCTGGTTGGCCGAGCCGGCCACCCAGCGCCTGATCGACGACATGTTCGAGACCATGTACGCCGCCCCTGGCATCGGCCTGGCGGCCAGCCAGGTCGACGTCCATCGCCGGTTCATGGTCATAGACGTGTCCGAGGAAAAGAACCGGCCGCTGGTCTTCGTCAATCCCGAAATCACGCAGCGCACCGGCGAACAGGTCTGCCAGGAGGGCTGCCTGTCGGTACCCAACATCTTTGCCGACGTCGCCCGGGCCGACCGCATCACGGTCACGGCGCTGGATCGCCATGGCGAGCGTTTCGAGCTGGACGTGGACGATTTGCTCGCGGTATGCATCCAGCACGAGATGGATCACCTGGTCGGCAAGCTGTTTGTCGATTACCTGTCGCCGCTCAAGCGCGAGATGGTGCGCAAGAAGCTGGCCAAGCAGCGCAAGCAGGCAGCAGCCTAGGCGCTGATGGGCGCGGCAGCGTTGTCGGGTGGTTTGCGTGATCGTTTGCGCGATCACTTCTGCAGCTGGGCTTTAACCGGGCGTTGCGCAATGGCCCAGGGTGATTTGCCATCCTTCCAGCACTGTCATCCTGAGCGCAGCGAAGGATCTGTTGTCCTTCGGTGAGTCACGCAACCAGCAGATCCTTCGCTGCGCTCAGGATGACAATGTTGTTGGGATGACAGTCTTGGCGGGGCAGCCGCGTGGGCAAAGGCGACTGTGTTGGCAGGACGACCGCGTTGGTGCGACGGTGTGGCGTGGCACTGGCGAGATGTTTGTCGTGCCATCTGTTTCGACCGACTCGTTTCAGTCCGGCGCGCTCCAATCGGTTGTGCTCGGGCTGCAATTTCCACCCCTTTCGGGAGCCACGTTTTTGAGCATCAGGCCTTGAGGATTGTTTTCGCCGGGACCCCCGCATTCGCCGTGCCCTCGCTGCGCGCCGCGACCATGCGCGCCGAAGTGGTGGCCGTCTACACCCAGCCCGACCGCCCGGCCGGGCGTGGCCGGGGTTTGCAGGCCTCGCCGGTCAAGCTGGAAGCCATCCAGCGCGGCATTCCGGTCCTGCAACCCGCCTCGCTCAAGGACGAAAGCACACGCGATGCCCTGCGCGCGCTGAAACCCGACCTGATGGTCGTGGTGGCCTACGGCCTGTTGCTGCCCCAGAGGGTTCTGGACATCCCCGAAGACGGCTGCTGGAACGTCCACGCCTCGCTGCTGCCACGCTGGCGTGGTGCGGCACCGATCCAGCGCGCCATCGAAGCCGGCGACAAGGAGACCGGCGTCTGCCTGATGCAAATGGAAAAAGGCCTGGATACCGGCCCGGTGCTGCTGTCCCAGAAAGTCCCGATCGGCCCGGGCATGACCGGCGGCCAATTGCACGACCTGCTGGCCGAACTCGGCGCGCGAACGCTAGCCGACGGCCTGGGCCTGCTGCGCGCCGGGATCCGTCCGGCACCCACGCCGCAGCCCGAAGCCGGCGTGACGTACGCGCACAAGCTGGACAAGTCCGAAGCCCGGCTCGACTGGTCGCAACCGGCGGACGCGCTGGCCCGCAAGGTGCGCGCGTTCAATCCCTGGCCGGTGGCCGAAGCCGTTGTCGAAGGCGAGCGCGTGCGGATCCACGCCGCCACTGCCATGCCCCTGGCGCACGCAGCCAGCCCCGGCACCGTCCTGCTGGCGACCCGCGCGGGCATCGACGTCGCCTGCGGCGAAGGCGCGCTGCGCCTGCGCACCGTGCAACGCGCCGGTGGCAAGCCGGTGTCCGCCGCCGATTACCTCAATGCGCACCCGCAGCTCCGCACCGCCTGAAGGCGACCAGGCAAGCCTGCCGGCCGGCGTGGCTGCCCGGGTGGCCGCCGCGCGGGTGCTGGATGCGGTGTTGCATGACGATCGCTCGCTGAAGGCCGCGTTCGCGACCCGCTTGCCGAAGATTGCGGATCTGCGCGATCGCGCGCTGGTCGAGGCGATCGTCTTTGCCGCGCTGCGGCGGCGCTCGGCCTATGCCGCGGCACTGACCGCCTGGATGCCCAGGCCGCCGGACAAGCGCGATGGGGCATTGCGCGCATTGCTGTATGCCGGCTTCGCGCAGCTCGATGCCCTGCGGCTGCCCCCGCACGCCGCCGTCGCTGCGAGCGTGGACGCCGCGCGTGCCCTGGGGCGCGCGCACCAGGCGGGCCTGGTCAATGCGTTGCTGCGGCGCGCGGCGCGCGACGGCCTGCCTCCCGCGGACCCGGCGGCGGACTGGCCGGCGTGGCTGTTGCAACGGATCGGCCATGACTGGCCAGGGCAGCGCGACGCGATCCTGGCCGCCAGCGCGCAAGCCGCGCCGCTGTGGTTGCGGGTCAATGCCCAACGCTGTCAGCGCGACGATTACCTGCAGCGACTTGAAGCGGTGGATATCGAGGCAACCGCGCCGCCCGACGATCTGCCCGATGCATTGCGGCTGGAAACGTCACTGCCGGTATCCGCGCTGCCCGGCTTCGACGCCGGCGATGTCTCGGTGCAGGACGGCAGCGCGCAGCACGTTGCCGATGCATTGCTGCCATTGCACGCCGCGCCGGATTCGGGAAAACATGCACCCGGTACGCGCGCATCCGGAAAGCGCGTGCTGGACGCCTGCGCCGCACCCGGCGGCAAAGCCGCACACCTGCTCGAACGCGATCCGTCACTGCAACTGACTGCACTGGATATCGATGCGCGCCGCGTCCGGCGCATGCGTGAGACCTTCGATCGGCTCGGTCTCGAAGCCGACGCCCGTGCCGCCGATGCCGCCGAGCCCGATACATGGTGGGACGGCACGCCGTTCGACGCGATCGTGATCGACGCACCGTGCAGCGCCACCGGCATCGTGCGCCGGCAGCCGGACATCCTGCTGCACCGGCGCCAATCCGACCTGGCCACGCTGGTGGCGACGCAGGCGCGATTGCTTGATGCGCTGTGGCCGACCCTCGCAGCGGGCGGTACGTTGCTGTATGCGACCTGCTCGATTTTGCGTGACGAAAACGACGCGCAGATCGAAGCGTTCCTCGCACGTACGCGCAGATGCACAAGTCGTACCGCTGGACGCACGCTTCGGGCACGGCGTACCCGATGACGACGGTGGCCTTGGCCATCAGCGCTTGCCGGGCGAAGACGGCATGGATGGATTCTTCTATGCGCGGATGCGGAAAACACGCTGACGCAATTGCGTTGTCTTCGACGCAGGGCACTTGGACACCAGCCTGCCTGTCGACTTCCCGACTTCCCATTCCCGTCATCCCGGCGAAAGCCGGGATCCATCTTGATCTTGATCACGACGCGCAAAGTCAAAGTGGATCCCGGCTTTCGCCGGGATCACGGATGGCCTGCGCGAGGATGACGGATGGGTGTGGGTGGCGGCTGGAGTCTCTCCCGATGTCTGTCGCTGGCATGTCAGGCCAGGCAGCAACCCGGGTGCCAGGGGCCTGATGCGCAGTCTCCAAACGGCAACAATCCACAAGCCCGGCTCGACAATTAACCGCGCCCACGGACCGCACGGCTATCATCGCCACATGCCACGACACCCTGATCCCGAGTGCCCTGATCCCAAAGACCCGCGCCTCGCGCGAGACCTGGCTGTTCTGGGTCGTCACCCTGCTGGTGCTTGGTGCCGGCCTGGGCCTGCGCGACCCCTGGCCGGCCGACGAGCCGCGCTTCGCGCTGGTCGCCAGGCACATGATCGACAGCGGCAATTGGCTGTTCCCGCATCGCGGCGCCGAGTTGTATTCGGACAAGCCACCGCTGTTCATGTGGCTGCAGGCAGTCGCGTATGCGGCCTTCGGCAACTGGCGCGTTGCATTCCTGCTGCCATCGTTGCTCGCTGCGCTGGGCACGCTGTGGTGCGTGGTCGACCTGGGCACGCGGTTGTGGACGCGCAAGGTCGGCTTGCATGCCGGTTGGGCCTTGCTGCTGGCGGTGCAGTTCACCTACCAGGCCAAGAAAGCGCAGATCGACCCGTTGGTCATGTTCTGGATCACGCTGGCCAACTACGGACTCCTGCGCCATCTGTTGTCCACGCGCAGCGACCAGGGGCCGGACTGGCGGATGTGGACGCTGGGCTGGTTCGCCGCCGGGTTGGGCGTGATCACCAAGGGCGTGGGCGTGCTGGCGCTGGCGATGCTGTTGCCTGCTGCGTACGCAGCGATGCGGGGGTGGCGCGGCATCGGGTTTCCGGTGCGCGATGGCCGGTTCTGGCTGGGGCCGCTGGCGCTGATCGCGGCGATCGCACTGTGGCTGGTGCCAATGGTCAGCGTCGCGCTGTCCAGTGCGGATCCGGCCTACCGCGCGTACCTTGACGACATCCTGTTGCACCAGACAGCGGGACGCTACGCCAGCTCCTGGGACCACCCCCAACCATGGTGGTACCAGTTCGGGGTGATGGCGACGGCCTGGTTGCCGGTCACGCTGGCATTGCCATGGGCGCTGCCGGCGTGGCGCCGCCGCCTGCGCCGCCGCGATCCACGCTACCTGTTGCCATTGGCGTGGTGGGTGCTGGTGGTGTTGTTTTTCTCGATTCCCAGCGGCAAGCGCGACGTCTACATCATGCCGGCGCTGCCGATGATGTGCCTGGCGCTGGCGCCGCTGCTGCCCGGGATCCTGCGCCGGCGTTGGCCCAGGCGCCTGGCGCTTGCGTTTGCATGCCTGCTGGCTGCCTTGGCGTCGGGGGCTGGCCTGGCGATGTTGCTGGGCGATCCCGCATTCGAGGCAAGCTTCAGCGTCGAGCGGGGGTTCGCTGGCGGTGCCACGCCGCTGGCATGGTTGCTGGTGGCGATGGGTACCTGGGGGTTCGGCAGCCTGTTGTGGTCCGGCCGGCGGCGCGCGGTCATGGCCCTGCTATCGACGCTGTCCGGGATATGGGTCCTGTACGGACTGGTCGGTTACCCATTGCTCAACGATTCGGGTTCCGCACGCGGACTGATGCATCAGGTCGCACTGCGCCTGCCGCCCGATGCGGAGCTTGGGCTGGTGGCGTGGAAGGAGCAGAACCTGTTGATGGCGCAGATGGAAATGCCGCGGCGGCCGCCTGTGGAGTTCGGATTCGTCGCTCCCTGGCGCGAGCAGCTCGAGCGGGGCCTGGCTTGGCAGCGCGCTGCCCCCGGGCGGCGCTGGTTGTTTGTACAGGAGCCGGCGCTGTCGTCGTGCATCGACCGGACCCGTGCCGAGCTCGTCGGTCGCGCCAACCGCCGGATCTGGTGGCTGGTGCCGGCGGGCGCGGTCATTCCCGGCTGCATCGCGCAGCCGCCGGCGGAAGATGTCCGTGATGGGCCGGATTGACCCAGGCGCGACGGGGGCGATTCCCGCCACGCGGGGCAATAGCACGGGTAGATGCCTTCCATGGTGATGCGCTCCCCCGGGAACCGGCGCAGCGCGTCCCGGGCGATCGCTGCGGCGGCGCTGTTCTGCCTGCCGGCGTTGGCATTGACGATGCCCGCTGGTTTGTTGCCATTCGCGATCCTGATGATTGCCTCCACGCTGTTGCAACCCAAGGCCGTTCTTGCCGAAGCCAGGCGCATCGCAGCGCCGCTTTCAAGTTTGGTATTGCTCGCGCTGGGGGTAGTGGCGCTGGTCGTGGCCTCGATGCACCTGTCCGGCCAGGGTTGGGATGCCATCGATACCCGCACGCGATTGTTGGTGCTGCCCTGCTGCGCATTGTGGGCATACGCTCTGCGGGTGCCGCGCACTGCGCTGTGGTTGGGCGCACTGGCCGGCCTGGCGGCGGCATGCGTGCTGGCCTCATGGCAGGTGCTGGGCGGGGCGCAACGAGCCGACGGGTGGAGCAATGCCATCGTGTTCGCCGATGTCGTCCTGGTCCTCATGGTCCTGGCCGCATTCTGCTCGCCGGCGCGACGATGGGCCTGGACCATGGGCGCACTGTTGCTTGGCGTGGCATGCATCGTCATGAGCGGCAGTCGCGGGGTCGTGCCCGGCCTGGCTTCGTTGGCGGTGGTCCTCGCCCTTGGGTACGGTTGGCGCACCGGTCGGTCGCGGCTGCTGGTGATTGCGCTGATGTTCACTGCCGCGACGGTGCTGGTGCTCGTCGTCCCCGCACTGAGCGAACAGACGCGCGTGGAGGAGTTGCAGCAGGACCTTGATCGCTACGAGCTTGGCGACATGGATACGTCGATGGGTGCACGCCTGGAGCTGTTGACGATCGCGGGCAAGACCTTCCTGCATCATCCGCTGGCCGGCGTCGGGGTCGGCAACTTCAACCAGGCGATCGGCGACGAACCCGAATGCCGCGATGGGGCGAAGCAGCAGCTGTGCCATCTAGGCCATGCGCACGATGACCTGGCCGAATGGGCCGCGACGATGGGTCTGCCCGGCATCCTGGCGATCATCGCCCTGTACGGCTTGCCGCTGGGTTGGTTCGTGCGCTTGATCGGCGCGGCACGATTGCGCCGCCGACCCGTCGGCGCGGCCTGGGCCGGTGCGATGGTGGTGGCCGCCTATACGCTGTGTGGACTCACCCAGTCGATGTTCGCCCATCAGCTCACCGCCGGCCTGTACGCGATCCTGGTCGGCATCCTGATGGGCATGGCGCTGCGTGAGGCGCGAACGCCCGCAGCCACCATCGCCGGGCAAGCCGAACGCCGTGGTCGAGGCGGCGGCGTCGCCCGGGCCGATGATGGGCTTGCGGCGCAGCGCTACGACCGCCGCGTCGTGGGCTGGCGGTCTTATTCGCCGGTAGCCACGTGCGATGCACGCAGCAGGCGATATTTCCGGTAGACGTAGCGGGCATGCAGGCGGTGGTAGCGCCGCGCCAAGGGGCCATCGAGGAAACCGCCGCGCAGGATGAAGTTCTTCAGCCAGTAGCCGGCGGCGTGCAGTACCGGCGCCAGCGGGCCCGCCCGTCTTCCGGACCCATGCCGCTGCCGGGCCCAGAGCTCGGCATAGCGCTCCAGCTTGCGGGCGTATTCGGCCTCGTTGCGCGCGGTGTCGTGCTCGATGCGGGCGCGCAAGGCGGCCACGCGCTTGTTGTCCAGGTCCAGCTTCTCGTGCACCTGGGCAGGGAGGTATCGCAGGTCCGGGCGGAACAGGCGCTCGACCTGCTCGTTGCCCCAGCCGCCGTGATCCAGCGCCGCGCCGAGGAAGTGGGTGCGCCGGGACAGTCGCCAGACGTCGGCGCGCCCGGCCCGGCCGGCGGCGAACAAGGCACGCAATGTCGGCGCCGCGTCGTCGGCCAGCCATTCATCGGCGTCCAGCAGGAGCACCCAGGGTTGGGTCGCGAGCGCGATCGCCGCGTTCTTCTGGGCAGCGAACCCCAGCCAGGGTTGATGTTCCACGCGTGCGCCGGCCGCCGTCGCGATGTTCGTGGTGGCGTCCGTGGATCCGGAGTCCAGCACGATGACTTCCCGGCAGACGGGCACCATGCTGGCGACGCAGCGCCCGATCCGGTCGGCCTCGTCCTTCGTGATCACGACGCCACTGATCGGCAATGTGTCCGGCAAGGTGTTCACCAGCGTAAAGACCGCCGCGCGACCTGGCATGCGATGCGCTTGTGCAAGGCACGCAGTCGCAAAGGCGATGCCAGCACGAGGGCCGCGTCGGCGACTTCCTGCCGCAGGCATGCGCGCGCAGGCGGCCATTGCCACCTGTCCGGCAGGACATCGCAATCGACAGGCGCCATCAATGACGTTCCAGGTCGCGATAGGGGTTGGTTTCACCGCTATCGGGTGGTCGCAGGGTAAAACGCTTGTAGGTCCACTGGTATTGCGTGGGATCGCGGCGCGCAATCCGCTCGACGGCAGCGTTGAGCGCGGCCGTGCCGACGACTGGGTCGCGATCGCCGATATCGGCGGGTGCTGCGTCGAACCGCAAGGCGAAGGCAGGTCGGGCAGCGGGTGTAGTGATGCGTTCGCAGTAGGCAAACAACACGGTCGCGCCGGTCCGTTGCGCCAATCGCGGCAGCAGCGTCATGGTCAGCGCCTGCCGCCCGAAGAACGGTGCGAACAATCCATCGCCGGCCTTGGGTTGCTGGTCCGGCAGGATGCCGGCGACGCCGCCGCCCTGCAGTAACCGCAACAGTTGCCGTACCGCCGCGCCTTCGGCCGGGATCTGCGTGACCTGGCCACCGCCGTCGGCACGCACGCGCTGCAGGAAAGCTTCGCCGACGGCAGACTCCGGCGGCCGGTACAGGATCGACAACGCGGTGTGTGCGGCCAACCACTGGTTGAGCAGCTCCCAGTTGCCGTAATGCGGTGCGGCGACGATCAGTCCGCGACCGCTGGCGCAGGCGGCATCGAACAGTTCGATGCCGTGGGTTTCGCGGATCAATGCCAGGTTGTCGGCGTGCGGGCGGGTCCAGAAGCGCATGGTTTCCAGCGCCTGGCTGGCGGTGGTGCGCAGGATCGCGCGCTGCAGCCGGTCGCGCTCGTCGTCGGGGAGTGCCGGGTAAGCCAGCTCGAGATTGCGCCGCGATACCCGCGCTTCGCGTGCGTCCAGCCAGCGCCACAGCACCGCCGCCGCGTCGCCGATGCGGTTCAGCACGCTCCATGGCAGCCGGCCCAGCGCGGATGCGAGCAGGTACAACAGGTTGGCGGCGAAGGCGGTCACGGGGCCAGTCTAGCGGTGACGAGCGTGGACTTGATCCTGGGGCATGGATGGCGAAGCTGGCGCAAGGGCTGCAATGCACTCCATGGCCTGGACTCTGTCATCCTGCGCGCAGATCGAGGGTCTGTTACACCTGCGCTTTGGCTCCTGCAGAAGCAAACAACCAGCCAATACATACGTCGCTGCACTCAGGATGACAGTCAGGAGGGGCAGGCCATGTCCAAATTCGGGAACCCCGCATGCTCGCACTGATCCAGCGCGCCATCGAAGCCGCCGTCCATGTCGATGGCGAGTGCGTCGGTGCGATTGGGCCGGGCCTGCTGGCCCTGGTGGGCGTCGAGCCGGGGGACGAGGCGGCGCAGGTCGAGCGCATGGCGCAGCGGCTGCTGGGCTACCGCGTGTTTGCGGATGACCAGGGCCGCATGAACCGTTCATTGACGCAGACCGGGGGCGGACTGTTGCTGGTCAGCCAGTTCACATTGGCTGCCGACACGTCCTCGGGCATGCGCCCGGGCTTCAGTACCGCCGCCGAGCCGGCCAAGGCTGAACGCACGTTTGCCGGGCTGGTGGAAAAATGTCGACAAATGCACCCGCCGGGGGTGGAAATCGGCCGCTTCGGCGCCCATATGGTCGTGAGCCTGGTCAATGACGGGCCGGTGACCTTCCTGCTCAGAGCGTAGGACGGGGGGCTGGGCCGCCATCGCGCCCCAGCTATCGTGAAACCCTGGTTCTCTCGATCAGGGGGCCAAGACCCGCCCGATGGACGACACCGAGAAGGCCCGCATGACGGCTTTTCAAGGCCATCAGCAACCCGTTGCCATCCGCTCCACAAGCGGATTTTGGCGCGGCGCAGTATAATGCACGGTTCCCTGCACCGTTCCTGGTGCCAACGCGTTACCGGCACCGTTCCTGGTGCCAACTCCTTACCATTCCAACCCGGTGACACGCCTGATGGCCAACGAACGCCAAGCCCCGCAATCCGATATCAAGGTCCTGATCAGCAAGGGCCTGGAGCAGGGCTACCTGACCTATGCCGAAGTCAACGACCACCTGCCCGACGACATGGTCGATCCGGAGCAGATCGAAGACATCATCGGCATGATCAACGGCATGGGCATCGACGTGCACGAAGTCGCGCCCGACGCCGAAACCCTGCTGCTGGCCGGCAATTCCGGCAGCGGCCGCGAGGTCGATGACACCGCTGCCGAGGAAGCCGCCGCGACGCTGTCCGCGCTGGACGCCGAGGGTGGCCGCACCACCGATCCGGTACGCATGTACATGCGCGAGATGGGCACGGTCGAGCTGCTGACCCGCGAGGGCGAGATCGAGATCGCCAAGCGCATCGAGGACGGCATCAACCAGGTGCTGGCGTCGCTGGCCGTGTTCCCGTGGACCGTGCAGATGGTCCTGGAGGACTTCGAGCTGCACAAGGCCGGCAAGAAGCGGCTGGCCGAAATCGTGGTCGGTTTCATGGACGACGTCGAGGACGATCCGGTGATCCCGACGCCCGCGCCGCCGCCCAAGAAGGACGACAAGAAGGCAGCCGCCAAGAAGGACGACAAGAAGGGCAAGAAGAACGCCAAGGACGATGACGACGACGATGACGACGAAGAGGAAGAGGACACCGGCCCGACCGGTCCGGATCCCGAGGAAGTCGCCAAGCGCTTCGACGAGCTGGGCAAGCTGTACGCCAAGCTCGAGCGCTCGTATGCCAAGAATGGCGCCGAATCCAAGCCGGTGGTCAAGCTGCGCGACGACATGGCCGAGATCTTCCTCAGCCTGAAGCTGCCGCTGCCGCTGATCGACACCCTGGTGCGCAAGCTGCGCGAGGTGATGGGCGAGATCAAGGGCCACGAGCGCCGCATCCTGCACCTGGCCACCCGCGTGGCCAAGATGCCGCGCAAGGACTTCATCCGCAGCTGGGACGGCAACCAGACCAACGTGGACTGGGTCGAGGACATGCTCAAGCGCAAGCAGAAGTGGTCTTCCGCGCTGCGCGACGTCAAGGACCAGATCATCGCCGAGCAGGAAGCCACCATCGCGCTGGAGCAGTCGATGATGGTGTCGCTGGGCGAGCTCAAGGACATCAGCCGCGCCATGGCCTATGGCGAGGCCAAGGCGCGCAAGGCCAAGAAGGAAATGGTCGAGGCCAACCTGCGCCTGGTGATCTCGATCGCCAAGAAGTACACCAACCGCGGCCTGCAGTTCCTGGACCTGATCCAGGAAGGCAACATCGGCCTGATGAAGGCGGTGGACAAGTTCGAATACCGTCGCGGCTACAAGTTCTCGACCTATGCGACGTGGTGGATCCGCCAGGCGATCACCCGCTCCATCGCGGACCAGGCGCGCACCATCCGCATCCCGGTGCACATGATCGAGACGATCAACAAGCTCAACCGCATTTCCCGCCAGATGCTGCAGCAGTTCGGACGCGAAGCCACGCCCGAAGAGCTGGCCAAGGAAATGGAGATGCCCGAGGACAAGATCCGCAAGGTGATGAAGATCGCCAAGGAGCCGATCTCCATGGAGACCCCGATCGGCGACGACGAGGACTCGCACCTGGGCGATTTCATCGAGGACCTCAACGCCGAGTCCCCGATCGATTCCACCACCAACACCAACCTCATGGAGACGGTCCGCGACGTGCTCGCCGGCCTGACCCCGCGCGAGGCCAAGGTGCTGCGCATGCGCTTCGGCATCGACATGAACACCGACCACACCCTGGAGGAAGTCGGCAAGCAGTTCGACGTCACCCGCGAGCGCATCCGCCAGATAGAGGCCAAGGCGCTGCGAAAGCTGCGTCACCCCAGCCGCTCCGAGCAGCTGCGCAGCTTCCTCGACATCGAGTAGGCCCCTGCAACCGGCGACACTCCGCCGGCCAGCCCTGCCTCAACGGTCGCGCTTGCGGCCGTTGTCGTTTCTGCGTACCGGCGTGGGGATCGACAGGTGCGGGTGGTGCGCTTCGGCGTGGCAGTTGGCACAAAGCAGCGTGCACTTCGAGATCTCGGACCTGACCTCGCACTCGCTGCGATTGGAGATGGCGCGCACGTCGATGTTGAAGGCCTTGCCGGCCAGGTCCCGGTGGTGCCAGCTGAGGGCGGCGATGTTGCGCCTGTAACCGCACTGGCTGCAGCAGCCACCGGCCTCCTCGATCAGCTGCATTTTCCGCCGCAGGCCCCGGGCCTGCTGGCTCGCATAGCTCTGGTGTCGGTGGTTGGTATCCCGGTTCTTGCATGCCAGCGAACAGAACCGCCGCTGCCGGCCGGACAGTGGTCGTGCGCAACCCACGCAGCGTAGATCGGATTTCATCAAATAAGGATAATCCGGATTGTTGTGCAACTGCTGCAAGGCGGCGGGGATTGGGTAAGATCGTTTCACGGGCCCATAGCTCAATTGGTTAGAGCAGGGGACTCATCGAGAAGGTGCCGCCGTGCCGGAATGCACGGACGGGATCGGGATGAATTCAGGGAAACCTCAGCGACGCGCCTGGCGCGGGCGGTGGCAACCCTGAGCCAAGCCGGCGGTACACCGCCGGAAGGTGCAGAGACTACCTGAGGGCTGCAGTGCCCTTGATCACAGGCTCGAGCGTCCCGCACCCCATCCGCATCGTCGAAGGGTGAAGAGATAGTCCGCACCGGAGGGAAACCCCCGGGACATGCGAATCCCTTGGTTCCAGGTTCGAGTCCTGGTGGGCCCACCAAACTCCGGTTGCCGCAGGTGCAAGCGTCTGCCAGGGCCATTGCCTGCACGGCCATGCACCCGACCAGGATTGCCGGCCAGGATTGCCGGCCAGGATTGAATGGAGCGACTGTCGCATGAACCCCGAACGCAGGTTGTTCGACATGGACGGTCGCACGGTGCTGGTCACCGGCGGATCGCGTGGCCTTGGCCTGCAAATCGCCGAGGCCCTGGGTGACTACGGCGCACGCGTGCTGCTGTCGGCACGCAAGTCCGAAGAGCTGCAACACGCGCAGGCGCACCTGCAGGCGCGCGGGATAGACGTCGACTGGGTGGCCGCCGACGTGGCCAGCCCGGATGGCGTGGTCGCGCTGGCGGATGCGGCACTCGAACGCATGGGTCGCATCGATGTGCTGGTCAACAATGCCGGCACCAGCTGGGGGGCGCCGGCCGAGGATTACCCGCTGCAGGCCTGGGACAAGGTCTTCGACGTCAACGTGCGCGGGCTGTTCCTGCTCAGCCAGCAGATCGCCAGGCGGTCGATGATCCCCAACGGCCATGGTCGCATCGTCAACATCGCATCCATCGCGGGCCTGCGTGGCAATCCGCCAGGCACGCTGCAGACCATCGCTTACAACAGTGCCAAGGGCGCGGTGGTCAACTTCACGCGCGCGTTGGCTGCCGAGTGGGGGCCGCTGGGCATCACCGTCAACGCATTGGCGCCGGGTTTCTTTCCCTCCAGGATGACCCGGGATGTGATCGACCACCTCGGTGAGCAGGCCTTGATCGGCAACGCACCGCTCAGGCGGCTTGGCGGCGACCAGGACCTCAAGGGGGCTGCGTTGCTGTTTGCTTCGGATGCGGGCAGCCACATCACCGGCCAGGTGCTGGCGGTCGATGGTGGCTACACGGCGGTCTGACGGCGGCGTGCGGGATGTCCCGGCCGGCACCCGGGCGCAAATCTGGCGACAATGGGGCATGACCAATGCCCAACTCCTTGAAACCGTCGAACACGAAACCGCCCCCGACCCGCAATGGACCGTGCTGTGGCTGCATGGCCTGGGGGCCGATGGCAATGACTTTTCGCCGATCGTGCCCGAGCTGGTGCGGCCGGATTGGCCGGCCTTGCGTTTCGTGTTTCCGCATGCGCCGATGCGGGCGATCACGATCAACAATGGCATGCGCATGCGTGCCTGGTACGACATCCGCAACTTCAGTGCCGATGAACTGGCTGGCGGCGAGCGCGCCGACAGCGCCGGGGTGCTGGAGTCGGTCGCGCAGGTCGAAGCACTGATCGCGCGCGAGGCCGGGCGAGGGGTGCCGCCGCAACGCTTGATCCTGGCGGGCTTCTCGCAAGGTGGCGCGGTGGCGCTGGCGTGCGGCTTGCGGCGGGATACGCCGCTGGCGGGACTGGTGGGTTTGTCGACCTATCTGCCCATGGCGCCGCGAGCAGCCTCGGACCTGCACCCGGGCGCCAGCGTGCAACCGCTTTTCCTGGCCCATGGCGACCACGATCCAGTCGTGCCGTTTGCCGCGGGCGAGCGCAGCGCGGGATTACTGCGCGAGCTGGGTTTCGATGTCGACTGGCACCACTACCCCATGCCGCATGCGGTTTGTCCCGAGGAAATCCGTGATATCAGTGCATGGATGGGACGGCGATTCTCGTCGGGGCGATACTCATCGGGGTGATTCTCGTCGGGGTGATGCTCGTCGGGGCGGTTCTCGTCGGGGTGATGTGGCCTGGCTGGGCACGGTTGGGGTGAGCATGGCTGTGAACAATGAAGCAAGCAGCAAACAGCCTGGTGGCGAACGCACCGGCCTGGGGGGCGGGCGCTCGCGGGACACATGGCTTCCGGACCTGTGCCGATTGCCGCGCCTGGCGATGATGTTCGTGGTCGCCGAGCTGGTCGTGCTGGTGCTGGCGTTGTCCCCGGATGGCGGCACGCGCTGGAACCTGCAGCGCTTCGCCTCGGCCAGCGGATTCGCGCTGTGGCTGGCACTGACCATCGCCGTGCTGTTGTGCGTGTCGCGCAAGCACGTCTCGCGACTGCCGGTGGCACTGGGGTCGCTGGTCGCGGTCGTCGGGTCGGCATGGGTTGCGGCATTTGGCGCGGCGCTGGTGCACCAACTCGATCGCAACATCGGTTTCGACCTGGTGCCAGCCGGCGTCGCCTTGTCGCAATTTGCGTTTGGCAGTGCTGCGATCGCCGCGCTGATCACGGCGGTCGTGTTGCGCTACCTGTATGTCCTGGACGGCTGGCAGGCACAGGTGGAAGCCAGCGCGCGCGCGCAGGCCGACGCGCTGCAGGCGAGGATCCGTCCGCATTTCCTGTTCAACAGCCTCAATGCGATCACCAGCCTGGTGCGACGCGATCCGGTCGTCGCCGAGCGTGCGTTGCTTGATCTGTCCGATTTGTTCCGCGCGGCGCTGGGTGCCGGGCAGTCGGATTCGACACTGCGCGAGGAGGTCGACCTGGCCGAGCGCTACCTGGATATCGAGTCGTTGCGCCTGGGCGACCGCCTGCGGGTTGCCTGGGACAAGGTCGAGCCGCTGCCCTGGTCGTTGCCGCTGCCACGCCTGCTGCTGCAGCCGCTGGTAGAGAACGCCGTCTTGCATGGCATCTCGCGTTTGCACGAAGGCGGCTGCGTGGAGGTTGCGATGACGGCCGATGAGGCGCAATTGCGCATCGTCGTGCGCAATCCGGCACCAGCACCGCGTGCGCAGGACGGTGAAGGCAACGGCGCACGCCATGCGCAACGCAGCATCGGCGATCGGCTCGCGTACGCCTTCGGCCAGCAAGCAGGCATGACGTCCGCGTGGGATGCGGGCTACTATCGTTGCGAAGTGCGCGTACCGCTGGGCAAGGAAGCGTCCAAGTAGGTCCTGGCGCGGTCCCGGGGCAGCCGGCGGCGGCTCGACGAAGGGGAGGCGACGTGAAGATCGTGATCGTGGACGACGAGCCGCTGGCACGCGAACGCCTGCGCAGCCTGCTCGATGCCGAGGCCGACGTCGAGATCGTCGCCGAAGCCGCCGATGGACACGCGGCCCTGCACGCCTGCGCCGAACATGCGCCGGACCTGGTGCTGCTGGACATCGCCATGCCCGGCATCGATGGACTGGAAACCGCACGCCACCTGGCTGCCTTCGAACCACGCCCGGCGGTGGTGTTCTGCACGGCCTTCGACGCGCATGCGCTGTCGGCCTTCGAGGCGCAGGCGATCGACTACCTGGTCAAGCCGGTGCGTGCCGAGCGGCTGGCCGCTGCGCTGGACCGTGTGCGGACCTTCGCCGCCGGTCGCGAACACGCCGGCAATGCGCATGGAGGCGGCGAGCGCACCCATCTTTGCGCCCGCATGCGCGGCAGCCTGCGCCTGATCCCGGTGGACGACGTGCATTACCTCCAGGCGGAGGAAAAGTACGTCGTCGTCCACCATGCGCGGGGCGAAGACCTGATCGAGGAATCGCTCAAATCGCTGGAAGAGGAGTTTGGCGAGCGTTTCGTGCGCATCCACCGCAATTGCCTGGTGGCACGGCACGAACTGGTCGAAATCAAGCGCAATCCCGACGGTCACGTATATGCGGTGCTGCGCCACGGCGCGCATCCGCTGGAAGTCAGCCGTCGCTGCGTGGCGGGATTGCGCGAGACGTTGAAACGGCGGTAGCGCATCGCCACGCGACGGGGGCAGGCGGACGGCCTTGCACCGGCAAGGCAGGGCGGTGGCGTGCTTTCGCGATGCTCCGGGATGGCCGATCGCGTCGCCCACCGGGTCGCCTCGCTGCGTCACCCGCCTGCGCGCGCGGTGCCAGGACATGCAGCGTCACGCGGACCCTTGCCCGCAAGCGCTCCCGTCCCCGGCCCACCGCGATGGAAGCGTTGGCGATGTGCGCCACGGCCTCTGTTTCCCCGCGGACATGCGAAGGCTTGCAAGTCCGGGGATAATGCGCGCATGGACGTCCTACGCATCGCCACGCGCAAGAGCCCGCTCGCCTTGTGGCAGACCGAGCACGTCGCCCGACGATTGCGTGAAGCGCATCCCGGGCTGCAGGTCGAGCTGGTACCGATGAGCACGCGTGGCGACGAAGTGCTGGATCGCTCGCTGGCGGCGATCGGTGGCAAGGGCCTGTTCCTCAAGGAGCTGGAAGTGGCCATGCAGGATGGCCGGGCCCACTGTGCCGTGCACTCGCTCAAGGACGTGCCGATGGCACTGGAGCCGGGCTTCGTGCTGCCCGCTGTGCTGGCGCGTGCCGACCATGCCGACGGCTTCGTCAGCAACGATTTCGCCGCCCTGGAGGCCTTGCCGCAAGGCGCGCGCGTCGGGACGTCGTCGCTGCGTCGCCAGGCGCAGCTGCGTGCGCGCCGGCCCGACCTGCAACTGCTGGACCTGCGCGGCAACGTCAATACCCGCCTGGCCAAACTTGATGCGGGCGATTACGACGCCATCGTGCTGGCCTGCGCCGGCCTGCAACGGCTGGGCATGGGCGGACGCATCCGCGAGCGCCTGGATGCGCCGCAATGGCTGCCTGCGCCCGCCCAGGGCGCGATTGCCATTGAATGTCGTGACGACGATGCAGCCGTGCAAGCCATTTGCGCTGCCCTTGAAGACCCCGACACCCGCACTTGCACCAATGCCGAGCGCGCCATGAACCGGGCGTTGCATGGCAGCTGTCACGTGCCCGTCGCGGCATTGGCCACGATCGACGGCGAGCTGCTCCTGTTGCGTGGATTGGTCGGCTCGGCTGGCGATGGCCACCTGGTCGAGGCGCGGGAGCAAGGCCAGCGTGGACGCGCCGAAGGGATCGGCGTGGCGGTGGCCCAACGGCTGCTGGCGCAAGGGGCTGGCGCGTTGATCTCTGCCGTGCTCTAGGCCTGCAGCAAGCTTCAAGGCGTGTCCGGGCATGGGTCGCGCCGGATCGCGCGGCGCACCTGGAAGCGCCCGGAACATCGCATCTCGATCGCGGCGTGGGCGCCAAGGCACCCGAGCGCAGGCGCGCGGTTCAGAACGTGTAATGCAGCTCCAGTGAACCGGTGGCCGCGGTATCGCTGGTCGCGCTGTCGTGCCTGGCTTCGAGTCGCGAGCGCAGCAGCCAGCGTGGCTGCAACTGGATATCCAGCGCCACGGAATTACGGACGTAGGTATCGTTGCGACCGCTTTCGACGCGCAACTGCTGGCGCAGCGATGCCCGCTGGCCCAGCTGCTGGACCAATTCGACATGGCCACGCGCCACCGGACCCGATGCGGCCGTGCCATCGTCCACGAAAGGCTGCAGGCGGTAACCGCCACCAACCTCGACCTTGAGCTGCGTCTGCGGCTGCCGGATCGGTTCGAATCCATAACGCGTGCCCACGCGCCAGTCGTGGCCTTCGCTGGCGATCCAGTCGCGACCCGAGGCAGGGGCATGCAGGCCGTGGGACAGCGGGCCAGGCAGTGCCTGCGGCCTGGAAAACGGGGATGGCGCGGCGGTGGCGGTCACGGCCAGTGCAGGCGGCAGGTCCCAACCATCGCGCAGGCAGCGCAGGCTCCGGCAAGGCCGCCTGAGCCGGTCGTCAGCGCCGGCGACCGCGAGCACCGACGGCCGGTCCGCAGCCTGCGGCAATGGCAGGGCGAACACGGGCGGGCCAAGCACGGCAAACCACCAGGCCGCGAGCATCGGTCATCCAGGTCAAGGGATTGCGGCCATTATGTCGTCAGGACCGTGCCGCTCCAAGTCGTGGCGCGTCCCGTCTGCACATGCGCCATTGCAACGCAGGTGCGTGTCCGCCCTGTGCGTGGACCTTCCGCCGGATCCGGACATCGCAGCCCGGGCAGGCAACGCGCACCCCGCGCATCGTGTCCACCAACCTCAGTAGTACAACGTCACCATGTGCCTGGCCTGCGCGAAGAACAGCCAACGCTCGACGAAGGCGCCGCCGAGCACCGACACCGCCGCGACCACCCACCACGCGCTCGTGCCGCCATGCCCCGGCCACCAGGCCGTCGCCATGCACGCCACCGGTACCAGGCCAAACAGGGCCACTGCCAGCCAGCGCAAGCGCGTGGCATGCTTGCGGGCCACCACGAACGCCATTTCGCGGGTCAGGTAGTTGGCCTCGGTATGCGGGCGTTCGAACACGTCGACCTCGCGCCCCGGCAGGCCGACCGCTTCTCCACGCGTCGCCGGCAATCCGGCCGCATCGATGTCGCGCCAGTACTTGAGCTTGGTCGCGACCACCACGACGGCAGCGACCACCGCCATCGTTGCGATCGGCTTGTTGCCGCCGTACCCCCAGAACGAAACGACCGCGACCAGCAGCAGCCCGCCGGACAGCAACGCGAACAGCAGGTAGGCCGGCACGACCAGCCCGTGCCGCCATGCCGGGATCGGCTTCAACGACGCATAGATCATGCCCGTGCAGGCCACGGTGGACAGCGACAGCACGGCCAGCGCGATGCCGAGCACGGGTGCCGCGCTCGCGAACCGGCGCGGGTCGTAGCTGCCATCGACGAATCCCGTCGAGACCAGCCACAGCATCAGCACCAGCGGGACGAAACACACCAGTGCCATGACCCCCTCGCGCGAGAGCCACGACGTGCGCCACTGCGACAACGCCCGCCACGCCCGCTGCGGCTTGCCCAGGTGCAGCATCGACAGCAGCAGCCCGACGCTGGTCAGCACGCCCCCCAGCAGCAACAACACCAGCACCAGGATCATCCAGCGTGGCGTCGGTGCACTGGCAGGCAGCGAGGCCGGCAGGTTGTTGCCGGTGGTGGCCAACAACACGCCGAGCCAGGCCAGCAGGCCGTAGCCGGCGCCGGAAAGGGTGGTGAAGAAGATGACGGAGAGGGCGGGATGCATGGGCGCGTGTGATGCCAGGTCAGCGTGTCGAGGTTGTTTGCCCTGTACTTGGTCGAATCGGGGCCAAGCGCTTTCGGGCGAAGCGTCTATGGACCAAGGATGGCCTGGTTGGCGGTGGTGGCAGCGCCGGATGCGAGCAACCATGCCAATCCGGCGCAATTGAGGACAACCGTGATCCAGAAGGTGCTTTGGAATTCCGCTTTGCTCGACTTGTGGCGAAAGGCGGACTGCGCAAGCAAAGCGCCTGGCCAACCGCCGAACAGCGCGACCAGGTGCAATGTACTTTCCTGCGTGCGCCAACGATTGTTCCGTGCGGCGGACTTGTCGATCCCGTAGATGAGCAGGGCCAGGGCGCTCATCAAGGCATAGGCAAGCACCAGGATGGCGGGGACCTTGTTGAACAGCCATCCGGTCGCCAACACGCCAAGGAACAAGGCGGCGATGACCGTCCTTGGAGTGCCATCGCCGGAGCGATTGCGCCGGTTCGACGACGCGGTGGCCGGGCGGACAGCGCAGGCATTGAGCCGCCCTTTTCCATCCCGGACCAGCTCGTAGGAAACGGGCAGTCCGGTGGCTGGACGGCTCGGCTGACGCGCGAAGGCCGTGACGTGGACGAAGGCGCGGTCACCTCCACCATTGGGCACGACGAAGCCAAACCCCCTGTCGTCGTTCCATTCGGTGATGCGCCCTGCATATCGCATGGTGGTGGGTCCTAGCGTTTGACGAGGCGGTCGAGCCAGCGCGATACGACGGTACGGCTCTCCACCTGGGTCTGCACGGCGGCGATGTCGCAGGAGGCATCGTTGCCCCGGCGCGGCCGCGGCGGCAGGTACCGGTTGACGGGCGCATAACCCAGCTCCGGCAGCAGCGCGACGCCACCACGCTCGGCCACCAGCTTCGACACGTCCGATTCCGGGTCGCCCAGGTCGCCGAAGTGGCGCGCGCGGGTCGGGCAGGCCTGCACGCAGGCGGGCTGGCGTTCTTCTTCCGGCAAGTGTTCGTTGTAGATGCGATCCACGCACAGGGTGCATTTCTTCATCACGCCTTCGACTTCGCTGTACTCGCGGGCGCCATAGGGACAAGCCCAGCTGCACAGCTTGCAGCCGATGCACTTGTCCTCGTCGACCAGCACGATGCCGTCCTCGGCGCGCTTGTAGCTGGCCCCGGTGGGGCAGACGGTGACGCAGGCGGGGGTGTCGCAGTGCAGGCAGCTGCGGGGGAAGTGCAGGGTCATTGCCGGCTGCGGCGGTACCGGTGCGGGGACGGCCCCATCCGTCGCGGCGACGGCAGTCCCGCGGAAGCGCGGATCCAGGGAGGGCTCGTTTTCCGCCAACGGCAAGATCGCTGGATCCGCGCCTGCGTGGGAGTGACGCGCCTGGCGGGCATCGGTTGGTGGCGAATGCGCGGCTTCCGGCGCGACCTCGTAGCTGTGCACGCGGTTGAACCAGACGCCGCTGGGATCCTTGCCATAAGGATGCTCGTCGGTGAGCGGGCCGGCGATGCCGCCGGCATTCCATTCCTTGCAGCTGACCGCGCAGGCATGGCAGCCGACACAGGTGTCCAGGTCGATGACCAGGCCGAGTTTCTTCTTCGACGGTGGCGGCAGGGCGGTCATGGCGGGGTCGATGATACGCCAGTGCGTGGTGCAGCCTGTGTTGCCTTCGCTGGCATTCGCAAAACTGTCATCCTGAGCGTAGCGAAGGATCTGCTTGTATTTGTGCCGCTTGAATGCACGACAACAGATCCTTCGCTACGCTCAGGATGACAGGTGGGTTGGGAGTAGCTTGTCGATCCTCAGGGATGGAACGGCCAGAACTGCGGGATCAGGTACATCGACAACGCACAGAACAGCGCGATCAGCGGGATGCCGACTTTCATGAAGTCGGTGAAGCGATAACCACCGGCGTAATAGACCATCGTGTTGGTGGGATAGCCGACCGGCGTTGCAAACGACGTCGCCGCGGCAAATGCCACCGCCACCACGAACGGTCGCGGGTCGGCGCCGACGGAATGCGCCACCGACACCGCGATCCCCACCATCAGCACCACCGACGGATTGTGTCCCATCAACTCCGTCAGCAATGCGGTCAGCAGGTAGATCACCAGCAAAGCGACGATGGGTCCGTGGCCACCCACCAGCCCCATGCTGGCCGCCACGACGGTGTCGGACAGCCCGGTCTTTTCGATCGCGATCCCCAGCGGCAGGATCGCGCCCAGCAGGATGATGATCTTCCAGTCCATCGCCTCGTACACGTCCTTGCGGCCGTAGCAGCCGGCAAAGGCCATGGCGATGGCGCCCACGATCGCGGCCGCCGGGATTGGCAGCCAATGCATCCCGGACACGACCACGACGCCGGCCATGATCGCAATGGCCAGGATCGCCTTGAGCGGCGTCTTGCGCTTTTCCTCGCGCTCGCTGAGTACGATGAACCGGTCGTCGCCACGCAGGTCCTTGACCACATCCTCGTCGACCAGGGTCAGCAATACATCGCCAAGTGCCAGCTCGACCGACTTGATGGATTCGCGCAGGATGTGGCCGCGCCGGTGGATCGCCAGCACGTTGGCGTCGTAGCGCCATTTCAGGCCGAGCTCGGAGACCGTGCGACCTTCCACCTGGCTGGCCGGGGCGACCATCATCTCCATGAGCACGCGTGGGTCGTCGCCGTCCTGCTCGTAGTGGTGCTCGGGAGCGAACTCGAGCTTGGCGCTCTTGCGGAACGCCTCGATCTTTTCCCAGTCGCCGCGCACCAGCAGGACGTCGCCGCGCGAGAGTTGCTGCGACCTGGGCGACCATTGCTGCTCGTCGCCGCGCAGCAGTTCCAGTGGGTACACACCATATTTGTCGCCCATGCGGACGTCGGCGATGGTTTTGTCCAGGATGGTTGAATCATCGGTAATGCGCAGTTCCGCGACGTATTTTCCGATGTCCTGCTCGACCGGCATCTCGGCATCGACCTGCTTGGGCAGCAACCAGCGCCCGACCACCATCAGGTAGACGATGCCGGCGACGGCCAGGACCGCGCCGAGCCTGGTGAACTCGAACACGCCGATCGGCGCCAATCCGTACTTCTGTCCCAGGGTATCGGTGAGCAGGTTGGACGAGGTGCCGATCAGCGTGCATACCCCGCCCATCTGCGCGGCGTAGGCCATCGGCATCAGCACCCGCGCCGGCGACGTGCCCGAACGCGCGCACACGCGCAATGCCAGCGGCAGGAAGGTCGCGACCAGGGCGATGTTCTTCACGAACGCCCCCATCGGCGCGATCGTCACCATCAGCGCCAGCGTCAGCAGCCAGGGATTCTTGATCGTCGCCAGCCAGTCGCCCAGTGGCTCCAGCGCCCCGGAGCGTTCGATGCCCATGCTCAACGCGAACATCGCCGCCACCGTGATCGTGGCCTCGTTGCTGAAACCGCTCAGTGCCTCGTGGACGTCGACGATGCCAAGGATGAGCAACAGGCCCAGCACCACCAGTGCCACCAGGTCGATCCTTACCTTTTCGCTGGCGAATACGACCATCGCGCCGACGATGATGGCGATGGTCGCCCATGCTTGCCATGCCATGTAGTGGGGTTTCCCTGTGTGCTGCGGTGTTGGAGGACGCTGGAATCTTGCGGTGCGATGCGGTGCGGTGCGCGCGTGGCTTGACCGGCGGCGGCCCGCTGCGACTGTGGCCTTCCCGGGACCAGGCCTGCCGTCAGTCGCGTCCGGCCCGCATGCGCGCACCATAGCGTAGCGGACGTTCGTCGGCCTCGCTGAAGGCCAGCGGCTCGAACTGGGGCTGGCTGGTCGCGACGCCATCGCCCTGGGCCTTGCCGATCGCCACCCGCAGGTCGAACCACGCCGCCTGCCCCGTGACGGGGTCGGCGTTGGCGTAGTCGCCGCGCGGAGTGATGTCGGAAATCAGGTGGTTGAGCAGGAAGCCTTTTTCCGCTTCCGGGGCATCCGGGGCCAGACGCCAGGCGCGCTTGCGCTTGCCGATCGCGTTCCAGCTCCAGACGGTGCCGGGTTGCACGTTGCGCGCGAATTTGGCCTGCACCCGGATGCTGCCGTTGTGCGAGGTCACGTCGATCCAGTCCTCGTCGCCGATGCCGTGGGCCATGCCCGTGTCCGGATGCAGGTACAGGTAGTTGCGCGCGGTGATCTGCCGCAACCAGGCGTTCTGCGAGCCCCAGGCGTGGTACATGAACATCGGTCGCTGGGTGATGGCGTTGAGCGGGTACTGCTCGCGGCTGGTCTGGTCGTGCTCGAACGGTTCGTACCACAGCGGCAACGGATCAAAGTAGGTGGCGACGCGTTCGCGATCGCGCTCTGGTGGCTGGATGTCGCCATGGCCCTGCGCCGCCAGACGGAACTTCTGCAGCGGTTCGGCATACAGCTGCAAAACGATCGGATCGGTGCTGCCGGCCATCCCCAGCCGTTGCGCCCACCGCAGGTAATCCCGGTTGGCCATCTTGTAATAGCGCGCGGATTGGGGAATCTCCTCGCGCCAGTAGTCGTTGTTGGCGATGTAGGCATCCAGCTGCGCCGGGTTGGGAGCGCCCTTGCCCGATTGCGTGCCGTCAGCGCCGCGCCAGCCGGCGAGCAGGCCGACCCCGGGCGCGCGCTCGTGGTTGACGATGTAGTCGGCGTAGTCCTTGTAGACCGGCGCGCCATCGGCATCGACCATGCCGGGCAGGCCCAGGCGCGCGCCGAGGTCCAGCAACACGGACTGGAAGCCGCGCACGTCACGCGGCTTGCCTTCGACGTCCTGCGTTTCCGGGTCCAGGACCGGGTGGCGGATCGCATCGGCGGCGCCGTCGGCATCGCCGATCGGGCGGTCGAGCATGCTGATCGCGTCGAAGCGTTCCAGGTAGGTCGTGTCCGGCAACACCAGGTCGGCGTAGGCGACGGTTTCGCTGGCGTACGCGTCGGAATAGATGATGTGCGGGATGCGGTATTCGCCGTCGTCGTCCTTGTCGGTCAGCCAGTGCATGGTCTGCGCGGTGTTCATCGACGAGTTCCAGCCCATGTTGGCCATGAACATCATCAACGTGTCGATCTTGTATGGGTTTCCGGCCCAGGCATTGCGGATGACGGTATGCATCATCCCGTGCGCGGACAGCGGATAGGCCCAGGAGAACGCGTGGTCGATGCGGCGCGGGTTGCCGTCGGCATCGACCAGCAGGTCCTCGGGTCCGTGCACGTAACCCAGCGGGGCGGCGTCGAGCGCGCCGTTGTCCTTGCGGGTCTTGCCGGGGCGGTTGGGCAGCGGGATCGGTTTCGGATACGGCGGCTGGTAGCGGAACGATCCGGGCGCATCAACCGCGCCCAGCAACAGTTGCAGCAGGTGCAGCGCGCGGCAGGTGTGGAAGCCGTTGCTGTGCGCGCTGATCCCGCGCATGGCATGCATCGATACCGGGCGGCCGATCATCTCGTCGTGCTTGCGGCCCCAGCTGTCGGTCCACGCAATCGGCAGGGACAATTTGCTGTCGAAAGCAGCCTCGGCCAGCTCGCGCGCGATGCGTCGGATGGTGTCTGCGGGGATGCCGCAACGCTCGCTGACGTTGTCGGGCGCGTATTGCGCGTCGAGGTAGCGCTCGGCGATCAGCTGGAAGACCGGGACGGCCTTGCGGCCATCGGGCAGGGCGTATTCACCGACGACGGCGGGAGAAATATCGATGGCGTCGGCCCGGGCCGTTGCCCCCTCCCCTTCGCTTCGCGAAAACGGAGGGGCAACAGCCCAGCACAATGGATTGCCATCGGCATCGCGCGCGAACAACCCGTCATCGGCCCCGCCCGGGTTCTTCACCACCAGCCAGTGCGCATTCGCATACCGCACCAGGTAGTCCAGGTCGATGCGGTCGGCGCGCAACAGCTCATGGATCAGTGCGAACGCGAACAGCCCGTCGGTCCCGGGCCGGATCCCGATCCACTCGTCGGCGATCGCGCCATAACCACTGCGCACCGGGTTGACCGCGACGATCTTGGCGCCGCGCTCTTTCAGTTTTCCAAGCCCGAGCTTGATCGGGTTGGAGTCGTGGTCCTCGGCCACGCCCCACAGCATCAGGTACTGCGTGTGGTCCCAGTCCGGCTCGCCGAACTCCCAGAAGCTGCCGCCCAGCGTGTACAGCCCGCCGGCCGCCATGTTGACCGAGCAGAAGCCACCGTGCGCGGCGTAGTTGATGGTGCCGAACTGCTGCGCCCACCAGCCGGTCAACGCCTGCGACTGGTCGCGACCGGTGAAGAAGGCCAGTTCGTCGGGATTGCGGTCCCGGATCGGCTTGAGCCAGTCGGTGGCGATCTGCAGGGCCTCGTCCCACTCGATTTCCCTGAACTCGCCCTTGCCGCGCTCGCCCACGCGCAGCAACGGCTTGGCCAAGCGCGCCGGCGAGTAGTGCTGCATGATCCCGGCCGAGCCCTTCGCGCACAGCACGCCCCGGTTGACCGGGTGCGCGGGGTTGCCCTGGATGTAGCGGATTTTTTTTCCCTGCGACCCGTCGTCGTGTAGCCACACTTTGATGCCGCAGCGGCAGGCGCACATGTAGCAGGTGGTGGTCTTGACCTCGTCCCCGGGCGAAGGCGAAGTGTTGAGCTTGGGCTGGCGCATGCGCGCATTGTGCCGTGGCGCGCGGTGGCCCGCACGCGGGGGCCTCAGGGTCGGCAGTGGCGTCGTTCGAAGTCGAGTTCGATCTGCAGGCGCGCCGAGTCTCCTTGCGCCAGCAGCCCGGCGATATTGCGCTGGTTGCGCGGGCAGGGATCCTGCTCGTAGCCGGCCGGTGCCGTCAGGTGCTTGCCGACCCAGGCAATCGCGCTGGCGGGGGTGATCGCGGCCCGCATCCGGAAACGGCCCGTGTCCGCCGCCGGTAGCCGTGCGGGACGGTCGGCCAATGGATCTCTGGCGAAGGTCGTCGCTGCGTCGGCATGTCGCCGCACCAGGCCGCGCGCCTGGTCGACCAGCGATGGTGCCGATGAGCAGCGCCGTCTCCCTCGCGACGACCAAGCCGGCCGTGGACGTCTGCGCTGCCTGCGCGCGACTCGCGCCGCCCCGGTGCTTGGCAACAGGCGCGCTATGGGACTGCAAGGGTGGCGGCGGTGGAGAAGGCAGCGGTATCGGTACATACACGACGCGCAAGGCGCCGCCACCGATCTCGCGCGGCACCACGGGCAAGGCATGCAACAGCCACCAACCCGCCGACAGATGCCACGCCAGCACCACGCTCCAGGCGAGACCCCGTTCGCGCCACATCCTTGTCTGCATGCCCGTCCCATCCGTGACCAGGCGCGGATTCTGTGCGGCGCAGGGTTATTTCCCGGTTACGCAGGCATTAAATTCCTGCGTGGTGGTGATGCCGTGTCGGCTGACGCGTGTACGCGGGGAGCGTGCGCGATGGTCGCGCCGGTCATGGAGCCTGCACGCGGATCGTCGGATCGTTGAAGCGTGAGTAACGGAAAGTCACGGTGCCGGCCGCCGCCCCCTTGCCCTTGTTGGCCACCTTGATCTGGACGGGGTAATCGTCGCCGCCGATCCACATGAGCATGTCCGCATCGGGCTGCTCCCGGTTATGGATGCTGTATTTGCGGGCCTGCTTGCCGTCGATGGTGTCCTTGCCCAGGGCTTCAGCGGTGATCGACTTGGCGTTTTCATGCAGTTGCACCGGGTCGCGGTACCTGCTCAGCGTGCCCTTGGGCATGGGCACCTTCATGGTGTGGCCCTGCATGCTGATGGTCATGCTGTCGCCGATGATGTACTGGGTGCCCATGCCGGCCATCTGTATCCGGTAACGGTCCGGTGCGGTGAAGTCGAGCTCATTGGTCATCGGTCGCTTGCCATCGATCCGCATCGTGGCGTGCCAGCTTTTGGCGGCGACGAATTTCTGCATCGACGCCTCGATATCCTCGCGTGCGCCCGCATGGGCCAGTCCGCTTGCGAGGAGCACGATGGCGACAAGCAGGGTTGCGGCAAACAGGAAGCCGCGGCCCGCGTTACCCGGGGCGCTTGATCGGACAATGCTGGCGTGCGCGGAAATCGTCATGGTGGCTCTTGCCTTCGAATGGGTTGCCGTGGGTAACGCGTCATTGCCGTCAAAGCGGACACGTCCTGGTGCGCACTCGGCATTGTCCGGGCGCCTGCCGGCCATGCGTAAACCCGTTGGAGCATGGCATCGCGCGGTGCGTGGCGTGGCCGGTATCGCCGGGATTGCCCGCAGCGACTTTCCAGTGATCGTGATCCCCGGCCCGGCGACGGCAAGGCGGCCCGGCGCGGGCACCCAGCAACGCAGCTAGGCGCCTGGTCCGCAAGTCGCTGCGGTGCGTGCAGCGCCACCTGGTGCCGCCACCGGATCACGGCCGATGCAGCCATGACACTGCGCACGCAACCACCATGTCCGCTCCGGCCACGCATCGATCTGCTCCTTCGCGTCGAGCTGGTCGGGTCGTGTTCGGGTCCGCTCGTGCGGGGATGGCGTGGCGGAAAGGAAAACAGCGGTGCTCCAAGGCGGCCCTGGGCAGGGCCTGCCGGCCGGGGGGGCAAGGCCAGCCTTCCTGGCGCAGCGTCCGTCCTTCCAGGCGATCCAGTGACCCGGCCAAGCCTGCCGGGTGCGCGGGGCGGCTGCCATGACCTCCCCGGGAAGGCGCTCGCCCTGGCTTCTCCAATCCGGCACACTTTGGTGCATGGACCGTTACGAACGCATCACCGCACTGCACCGCACTCTCAAGGCCGCCCGCTATCCGGTGACCGTGCCGCGACTGCAGGAGGAGCTGGGGTGCTCGCGCGCCACCGTGTATCGCGACCTGGCGTTCCTGCGCGATGGGTTGATGGCGCCGGTGGTCGGCGACGGCGAGGCCGGGTTCCGTTACGACCCCCAGGAGGTCGGGCGCTTCGAGCTGCCGGGCTTGTGGATGAGCTCGGAAGAGCTGCATGCACTGTTGACCGCGCAACAACTGCTCTCGCGCAGCGGCGGCAGCATGCTGTCCAGCGCGCTGGCACCACTGCAGGGGCGGATCGAAAAACTGCTCGACGAGCACGCGGCCGGCAAGCGCTGGCCGGTCGAGCGCGTGCGCGTCATCCCGCACCGGCTGCGGCACATGGACGAGCACGCCTTCCGCAGCGTCTGCTCGTCGGTGCTCGAGCGCAGGCAACTGGGTTTCGAATACCGGGCGCGCTCGACCGACGAAAAAACCCGCCGCACGGTGTCGCCGCAACGCATCACCCATTACCGCGACAACTGGTACCTGGATGCCTGGGACAACGACCGCGAGGCGTTGCGCAGTTTTTCGGTCGACCGCATCAGCGCGGCAAAGGTACTCGATGCCGGCGCGCGCGATGTCGAGGAGACCGATCTCGATGCCCACCTGGCCGGCAGCTATGGCATCTTTTCCGGTGCCCCGAAGCATTGGGCGACGATCCTGTTCAGCGCCAAATCCGCGCGTTGGGTGGCCGACGAGCGTTGGCATTCGCAACAGAAGGGCCGCTTCCTGCCCGACGGTCGCTACGAACTGAAGGTGCCCTACAGCTCCTCGCGCGAGCTGCTGATGGACGTCTTGCATTACGGCAGCGATGCCGAGATCGTCGAGCCGCCCGTGCTGCGCGAGCAGGTGCGCACGTTGTTGTCCCTGGCGTTGAGCAATTACGACAAGTGAGCAGCAGCGGACAGCCGCACGGGCTGGCGGACGGGCCGATGCAAAGCCGGCGCAACGAGAAAGTCGCCCTGGCGCTGGGCGCGGGCGGCGCGCGCGGGTTCGCGCAGATCGGCGTGATCGAGGCGCTTGAGGCGCGCGGGATCGAGGTCATCACCGTCGCGGGCGCGTCCAGTGGAGCGCTGGTGGGAGGCATCTACGCAGCCGGCAAGCTGCCGCAGTTCCGTGAGCACCTGTTGCGCATGAGACGCAGCCATTTCCTGCGGCTGCTGGACCCCGTCTTCGGCCAGTCCGGGTCTGTTCGGCGGCAGGCGGCTGGTCGAAGCCATGCGCGAGGTGGTCGGGGACCCGGAGATCCAGACGCTGCCGGTCCAGTTCACCGCGGTCGCGGTCGACCTGCAGCGCCAGCGCCTGGTCTGGCTGCGCGATGGACCCTTGTGGGATGCGCTGCGCGCCTCGTTTGCGATCCCGGGGCTGTTCACGCCGCACCAGGTGCACGGCCGCGAACTGGTCGATGGCGGTTTGCTGGCGCCGCTGCCCATCGCCGCCACCCGCCTGTCCGATGCACAGCGCCTGATCGCGGTCGACATGCACGGGTATCCCAGGCGCCCGGCCGGGAAGCCGGCCGATGCCGCGGTCGATCCTGGACAGACGTCCTTGCGCAGCCGCCTGGGCGACTGGGTGCAAGGCAAACTGGGCATCGACGGCGACGCGCCGGGCCTGGCCCGGGACCACCTTGGCATGGTCGAGACCATGTCGCGCTCGCTGGACACCATGCAGGCGCAGATTTCCCGGGTGGAACTGGCGCTGGACCCGCCGGAGCTGGTGATCCGGATACCGCGTGATGCCTGCCAGTTCTATGAATTCTGGCGAGCCGGGGAATTGGTCGATATCGGCCGCCAGGAAGCCGAGAAGGCATTGGATGCCGCCGGCTACTGAGCCCGGCCCACCCGTGGGCACCCGCCGATCTAGGCGCCTCAGGGATCGTCGGGATGGTCGAAACCGAGCTTGCCGACCTGGTCTGCCGTCTGCGGCACGCGCCACAACTTGTCGCTGTTGACGTCGAAGCCGCGAAGTTTCTCCAGCAACTGCTGGTACTGCGCGTCGTCCATGGCCGGCGAACGCGCGAGGATCCAGGCCATCTCGCGTCCCGGGTAGTCGACCAGCGCCCATGAGTAATCCGGCGCCACTTCCAGGATCCGGTACTTGGCCGGTACCACCTTGAAGAAGCGCTGGGACCACAGGCGGTTGTCGGTGCCGGGCTCGACCTTGGCCACGGAGTCAATCGTCTTCACGGGCTGGGAAAATCCCGTGCGATAGGCGAAATGCACGTCGATCCTGCCGTCCTCGCGCAGCGTGTAACTGTCCACGCTGGCGACGTTGCCGCGCTCGGCGAAGTAAGGGATGTTGGCGATGACGTACCAGTCGCCCATGTAGCGGTTGAGGTCGATCGGGGTGTCCTTGACCGCCGCGGGCATCGGTGGCGTGGCACAGCCTGCCAACATGAACAGGGCGGCGATGGGCAGCAGGGGGCGCAAGCCGGGGAAGGGTCGGGACATGGAGGCTCCGTGTGTCTGGCGATAGCTTCGCAGATACGGGCGATGGGCGCGTCAAGGACGCATGAGTGCTGCGCCGGGCCATGTCGCAGTCGGTGAGATGGCGGCATACGAGGCTGTCCTCCCGATCAACGAGGACCTTGCCATGCGCCTGCAGCACAGTTTTCGCGATGGACGTGCCGGTAGCGGATGCTTCCACGGCCGCAACGGCGCTTGCCGCGTCGCCACCAATCCTTTCCTCGACCTGCTCTTGCGCCGGACGGTCTGGCTCGGTGCGGTGCTTGTGGTCGCACTGCCTGCGGCCCGTGGCAGTAGTGACCTCTTGGGTGCATTGCCGTTGTGGCTGGTCGGGATGCCGCTGGCCAGCTGGTGGGCGCTGCACCGGTTCCGCCTTCCCATGCGGCAGGCATCGGACGATCGCGACATCGCAACCCGGCAGGCTGGCGCATCGCGACGACGTGCAGGCAAGCCGCAGGCGCGACGCTGGACCGGCGCAGCGCGCCTGCGCAAAGGCAACGTGGTGCACGTTGCGTAATGCCTGGTCCGCGGGCGCCGCGGCCGATTGCATGCGGCGCGCGCATGCCGGGTTGGACAGTGACGGCCTTGTGCTAGTGTTTTCGGCTTGCAGGTTCGACCACAACGCCGCGGGGAGGCATCGTCATGAACCAGACTGGATCAAGGTGCCCGACTGCGTGGCGCGGCCTGGCCATCGGGCTGGCATGGATGGCCACGGCCGGAGCCGCAACTGCCGCCGCCATGCCAGGCGACCATGCCGGCGGCAACGCCCAACAGACCGAGGACGCCATGCCCGCATCGACCCCCGCCGATCCCTACCAGTGGCTGGAAGACGTCACCGGCGACAAGTCGATGGCCTGGGTGACGCAGCAGAATGCACGCACCGACGCCGAGCTGGCCTCAGGTGACGCGTTCAAGGCATTGCAGCGCGATATGCGCGCGATCCTCGATTCGGATGCCAAGATCCCCGACGTCACCAGGATCGGCGATTACTACTACAACTTCTGGAAGGACGCCCGGCACGAGCGCGGCCTGTGGCGGCGCACGACGCTGGAGGAATACCGCAAGGCCGATCCGAAGTGGGACACCATCATCGACCTGGATGCGCTGGCCAAGGACGAGGGCGAGAAGTGGGTCTGGCATGGCGCCGACTGCCTGCGTCCGGATTACAGCCGCTGCCTGATCGCATTGTCGCGCGGCGGCAGCGATGCCGACGTGACCCGCGAGTTCGACCTGTCCACCAGGCAGTGGGTGCGCGACGGTTTCGTGCGTCCGGAGGCCAAGGGCGGGTTGGGCTGGATCGATCGCGACCACGTGTTCGTGTTCACCGATTTCGGCGATGGCTCGATGACCCCGTCGGGCTACCCGCGCATCGTCAAGGAATGGACGCGCGGCACTCCACTGGCCGACGCGACGACCGTGTACGAAGGCCAGCCCAAGGACATGTACATCGCGGCCTTCCACGACGACACGCCCGGGTACGAGCGCGACTTCGTCAGCCGCACCATCGCGTTCTGGAACGACGAGCTGTTCCTGCGTGGCAAGGATGGCCGCCTGGTCCAGGTCGATGCCCCCAACTCGGCCGACAAGGGCGTGCATCGCGATTGGCTGACATTGCAGCTGCGCGAGCCTTACGAGGCCGGCGGCAAGACCTGGCCCGCCGGCGCGTTGATCGCGACGCGCTTCGACGACTTCATGGCCGGCAAGCGCGACTTCGACGTGTTGTTCATGCCGGACGAACACACGTCCCTGGAAAACGCCACATGGACCCGGTCGCGTTTGATCCTGAACGTGCTCGATGACGTCAAGAACAGGCTCAGCGTGCTGACGCCTGGCGCCGATGGCTGGGCCAAGGCGGACTTCGTCGGTGCGCCCGATATCGGCACGCTGGGTGTCAGCGCGGTCGATGCCCAGGACAGCGACGCGGTCTGGTTGACCGCCACCGGCTACCTGACGCCGAGCACGCTGGCGCTGGCCGAAGCGGGCAAGGCGCCGGAAGTGCTCAAGACCATGCCGGCGTTCTTCGATGCCTCGAAGGATGTCGTCGAACAACGCTTCGCCACCAGCAAGGACGGCACCCGCGTGCCGTACTTCATCGTCCACCCCAAGGGCCTGGCCCATGACGGCAAGGCGCCGACGCTGCTGTACGGCTACGGCGGTTTCGAAGTGTCGCTAACCCCCGGGTACTCGGGCATCGTCGGCAAGGGCTGGCTGGAGAAGGGCGGCGTCTACGCCGTTGCCAACATCCGTGGTGGCGGCGAATACGGCCCGCGCTGGCACAAGGCCGCGCTCAAGGCCAGCCGGCACAAGGCCTACGAGGATTTCGCCGCGGTGGCGCGGGATCTGGTCGACCATGGCATCACTTCGCCGCAGCACCTGGGCGCCATGGGCGGCAGCAATGGCGGGCTGCTGGTTGGCAACATGCTGACCCAGTACCCGGACCTGTTCGGCGCGCTGGTGATCCAGGTGCCGCTGCTGGACATGAAGCGCTACAGCCACCTGCTGGCCGGCGCGTCGTGGATGGCGGAATACGGCGATCCGGATACCGCCGACTGGGACTACATCAAGACCTTCTCGCCGTACCAGCTGTTCGACGCGAGCAAGGACTATCCACCGACCTTCATCTGGACCACGACCCGCGACGACCGCGTGCATCCGGGACATGCCCGCAAGATGGCGGCGCAGATGCTGGCGGCCGGCAAGGACGTGCGCTATTACGAGAACACCGAGGGCGGTCACGGGGTGGGCGCCACCAACGAGCAGGCGGCGCATCTGTGGGCGCTGACTTATCGGTTCCTGTGGAAGGAGTTGGCGGAGTAGGGGTTCGATCCGTTGGAGTTGCGGCCGGGCGGGCCGCAGCCGCGGTCGGCAGCCCTTCGCGGATGCGTCCTCCCCATGAGGGCGCGTGCTTCTGGAATGCAGCGGCTTTCCGGCCAGGCGATCCAACCCGAACCGTCATGCCCACGCTGGCGGGAATCCAGTGACTATCAGGGCGAGCGGCGTTCCACCCCGCCCCGTCATTCCCGCGAAAGCGGGAATCCAAGGACGTTGCCCTTTGTCCGCAAGATCAAATGCTTCCGACCGCTCCGCGGCCGGGCACATTTCTTTTGGAAAGGCGCAAAAGAAACGAACCAAAGAAAACGCCTTTCCCCGACACGGCGCCTCCACGATCGGCAGCTGTATCGCGATTTCCGGACTCGCCTTTGACGGCAACGCCGCCAAAGACCGGCCCGCGCCAGCGGCGCGTGCGTTCGCCGGTGCGCAAGCCAATGGCTCGCAAGCCGCACCGACTCACCCTTGGCTCGATCCGAAAACGGCCGCATCCATGCCCGCCGCCCGCCGGGTTTCCGGATGATGTCGGTGGTTGGGTTGGCACGTAGAGCCAAAAGCCAAAAGCCAAAAGCCAAAAGCAAAAAGGCAAAAGCCAAAAGCCAAAAGTCCAAAGCCAAAGTCCAAAGCCCAAAGCACAAAGCGCAAAGCACGAAGCACGAAGCACGAAGCACGAAGCACGAAGCCTTGTAGCTTGGTTTGTGGCGCCTTGATCCATCCATCGCCAGGCTTGGCGTTGTCCAATCGCCTTGCCGTCATCCCTGCGAAAGCAGGGACCCAGTGTCTTCAGGATCAAGATGGGTTCCGGCTTTCGCCGGAACGACAACGCCGGGTGTGCCGCGGCAACAGGCGGATGCTCCTAGAATGGATGCATCGAGAAGCAGCTACCCAAGATCCTGCCCCCGGATCCAGAACATCCCACCTCCATGACGGCCCCCACCATCCGATGACCGAAAAGTCCCAACCCATCGACCTGCCAGCACCGCCGGACGCCGCGAAGAGAGCGCACGAAGTCAGCGCCCCCTTCGGCGCCAGCCGCACCGACGAGTACTACTGGCTGCGCGACGACACCCGGAAGGCGCCGGAGGTGCTGGCGTACCTCTCGGCTGAGAATGCCTACGCCGACGCATTCATGGCACCGCTCAAGCCGTTGCAGGACCAGCTTTACGAAGAGATCGTCGCGCGCATCAAGCAGGACGACAGTTCGGTGCCTTATCGCGAGCGCGGCTACTGGTATTACGCGCGTTACGAAACCGGCCAGGACTATCCGATCCATGCGCGCCGCAAAGGCGATATGCGGGCGACGGAGGAAGTCCTGCTCGACGTCAACGCGATGGCGGCAGGCAAGGACTATTTCAGCGTCGGCGATTACGCGATCAGCCAGGACAACACGCAACTGGCCTGGGCCGAAGATGCCGTCGGGCGGCGGCAATACACCATCCGGTTCCGCGACCTGGCCACCGGCGAGCTCCATCCCGACACGATCACCGGCGTCGCCGCCAACCTGGTCTGGGCCGACGACGACCGGACGCTGTTCTACGTCGAAAACGATCCCGACACGCTGCTTACGGTGCGGGTCAGGAAGCACGTCCTGGGCACGCCCGTGGCCGATGACGTGCTGGTCTACGAGGAGCACGACGACAGCTTCTACATGGGCATCGAGCGCACCCGGGACGACAGGTACATCTGCATCGGCGTGGAGAGCACCGTCACCAGTGAGATGCGCTTCGCGCCTGCTGCAGACCCGCAAGCGTTCACCGTCCTGGCGCCACGCGAACGCGATGTCGAATACGACGCCGACCACCTCGGCGACCGCTGGGTCATCCGCACCAACGCCCCCGGTGCCGACGGCAAGCCGGCATCCAACTTCAAGCTGGTGACCGCAGCCGACGACGCCACGTCGCGCGAACAGTGGCGTGAATGGGTCCCGGTCCGCGACGACGTCTACATCGAAGGTTTCGAATTGTTCGACGACTTCACTGCTGTCGAGGAGCGTTCCGGCGGCCTGGAGCGCATCCGGCTGCTGCGCGACGGTAGCGATGATGCATTCGTCGAGGTCGACGAGCCCGCGTATTCGATCGGCCTGTCGATCAACAGCGAGCCCGATACATCCTGGCTGCGTTACAGCTACACCTCGCTGACCACCCCGGGCACCACTTACGAAGTCGATACGCAGACCGGAGAGCGCAAGCTGCTCAAGCGCGAACCGGTGCTGGGCTACGACCCGGACAAGTACGTCACCGAGCGCCAGTGGGCCACCGCGCGCGACGGCACCAAGGTGCCGGTTTCCATCGTCTACCGGAAAGGTTTCAGGCGTGATGGCACTGCAGCGTTGCTGCAGTACGCCTACGGCAGCTACGGCTTGTCGATGGATCCGGCCTTCAATGGCCCGATCGTCAGCCTGCTCGATCGCGGCATGGTCTATGCCATCGCGCACATCCGCGGCGGCCAGGAGATGGGTCGCGCCTGGTACGACGAGGGCAAGCTGCTGCACAAGCAGAACACGTTCAACGATTTCATCGACGTCACACGGTTCCTTGTCGAGCAGGGCTATGCCGCGCCCGATCGCGTCGGTGCCTTCGGCGGCAGTGCCGGCGGCTTGCTGATGGGCGCGATCGCCAACATGGCGCCCGACACTTACCGCGTGATCCTGTCGCAGGTGCCATTCGTCGACGTGGTCACCACCATGCTCGATGCCAGCATCCCGCTGACCACCAACGAGTACGACGAGTGGGGCAATCCGGAGCAGGAGCAGTACTACGACTACATGCTGTCCTACTCGCCCTACGACAACCTCGTGGCGCAAGCGTATCCGGCGATGTTCATCGGTACCGGGCTGTGGGACTCGCAGGTGCAGTACTGGGAGCCAGCCAAATACGTGGCGCGCCTGCGCGACCTGGACACGTCGTCCCATCCGGTGCTGATGCGGACCAACATGGATGCCGGGCACGGGGGCAAGTCCGGGCGCTTCCGGCGCTACCGCGAACTGGCCGAGATGTATGCCTTCCTGCTCGACCAGCTCGGCGTCGATGCACCGGCAGCCGGCCCCTGAGCGGGGCTATACTCGACCGATGAATCCCATCACGCGCACGTTGATCGCCGCCGCACTGCTGGCCACCCTGGCCGCCTGCGGCAACAAGGGTCCACTGGTCAAACCATCCCAGATTCCGGAGACCCAGACACCGGAGGAGGCGGCGCCGCAAGACGCCACGCCGGTGGAACCGGTCGCCGAGCCGGCAGCGCCGGTGTCATCGGACGAAGCGCTTCCGCCACCTGCGGACGATGGCGACGCCGCCGGCAACGACTGAGCCATGACCGAAGCGCCGCTTCCGGCACCTGCGTCGCTGCGCTTCACCAAGATGCACGGCGCCGGCAACGACTTCGTCGTGCTGGACCTGCGTGATGGCGGATTGCCACCGGTGCCATCACGCTGCCGGGCCTTGGCCGATCGCCATACCGGCATCGGCTGCGACCAGATACTGACCATCGAGCCGCCGCGCGTGCCTGGCTCGATCGCCGCCTATCGCATCTGGAATGCCGATGGCAGCGCGGCGGGGCAGTGCGGCAACGGAGCACGTTGCATCGCGGCCTGGCTGGTGCGCGATGGCGCCGTGGCCGGCAGGGAGTTCGTCGTGGACAGCCCCGGGGGCAGCCACTGGGTCGCCTGCCTGGCGGACGGTCGCTACCGGATTGCCATGGGCGTGCCCGAGTTCGCGCCGCGCGCGATCCCGTTGGCGGGTTTCGACGCCGCCCAGGATGAATACACGATCGATGCGGACGGATGCGCGATCCGTTGCGGTGCGGTGTCGATGGGCAACCCCCATGCATTGGTCGAGGTCGACGATATCGCGCTTGCCCCGGTTGCCCGACTGGGGGCGGCGCTGCAGGCAAGCCCGGCGTTCCCCGATTCGGTCAACGTCGGCTTCGCCCACGTCAGCGCACGCGATCGCGTCGAGTTGCGCGTCCACGAGCGCGGTGCCGGCGAAACCCTCGCCTGCGGCAGCGGGGCTTGTGCGGCCGCTGCCATCCTGGTCCGGCGCGGGCGCGTCGATCGCCAGGTCACGATGGCGCTGCCGGGCGGCGAGCTGCAGATCGGCTGGCAAGCCGACCACGAGCCGATCACAATGGCCGGGCCGGCGGCATTTGTCTTTGAAGGAGAATTTCCAGCGTGAGCAGCAAACTGGGCGACAGCGATACCCACGGCGAAAAGCTCGGTACGCACGAGGTCGCGGCCTTCCTGCGGCGGCACCCGAAGTTCCTGCAGCAGTTCCCCGACCTGGCGATCAGCATGGTGGTGCCGCGTGATGACGGTCCGGCCGCCTCGCTGGCCAGCTACCAGCTGGAGGTGTTGCGCGACAAGAACCGCGAGCTGACGCGGCGGCTGCACGAGTTGTTCGGCAACGCGCAGGACAACGAGCGCCTGGCCGTGCGCACCCATCAGCTGACCCTGGCGTTGCTCAAGCAGGACAGCGCCGCGGACACGGTGCGCGCGATGGCCGCGTCACTGGCCGAGGATTTCCAGGGCGACCTGGTGCGAGTGGTGCTGCTGGAACCGATCGACGGCATGGCCGCGGACGACTGGTTGCAGGTCATCGCCGAAGGCGACGACAGGCTGGTCCCGTTCCGCGACTGCCTGGCCGATGGCGAGCCGCTGTGTGGTCGCCTGCAGCCGGAAAAGAATGCACTGCTGTACGGGGACCGCGTCGACGAGGTGCAGTCCAGCGCATTGCTGCCGATGCCTGGTCGCGGCGTGATCGCGATCGGCAGTCGCGAACCCAACCGCTTCTATCCCGGCATGGGCACGCTGTTCCTGCGGATGATGGGCGAGTCGTTGGCGACGGCCTTGCAAAGGTTCGATGGCTGATCGACGGCCCCCTGCTTTTGCCCGTCCTTCCCGCGCAAGCGGGAATCCAGCGTCCTGGACTTCAGGCCTGGCGTCCATTGACCTGGACACGATGAGCGATGATCGGCATGCCCCGGGCACGCCCACCTGGGCGCGAACGACGGGCAAGGGGCAGCCGTCGTGATCGACGACTTCCTCTCCCACCTGCAGGTCGAGCGCCGCATGTCGGCACACACCCTGGACGCCTATCGTCGCGACCTGTCCACCTTGTCGGATTGGGCGCAGGCGCAAGGCCGCGACCTCATCGACCTCAAGACCGAAGACCTGCGTGGCTTCATCGCCGCCGAGCACCGTCGCGGGCTTGCTGCCAAGAGCCTGCAACGCCGGCTGTCCGCCTGCCGAAGCTTCTATCGCTGGCTGCTCAGGCACGGTCGCATCAAGGCCAGTCCTGCCGAAGGCATTCGCGCGCCCAAGGCGCCGCGAAAGCTGCCGCAAGTGCTCGATCCCGACGAGGCCAAGGCACTTGTCGAAGTGCCCACCGATGCACCGCTTGGATTGCGTGATCGCGCATTGCTGGAGCTGTTTTACTCCTCGGGCCTGCGGCTGAGTGAACTGTGCGCACTGTGCTGGCGCGACCTCGACCTGGACGGCGGGCTGGTCACGGTGTTGGGCAAGGGCGGCAAGCAGCGGACGGTGCCGGTGGGGTCGCATGCGCGCAATGCGCTGCAGGCATGGCGAAAGGACGGCAGCGCTGGCGAGAAGGATCCTGTTTTCCCGGGGCGTAACGGCCCGATCACCCCGCGCGCCGTGCAACTGCGCATGCGCAAGCTCGCCCAGCGCCAAGGCCTGTTCAAGCGTGTGCACCCGCATCTGTTGCGGCACAGCTTTGCCAGCCACGTGCTGGAATCGTCCGGCGACCTGCGCGGCGTGCAGGAGTTGCTGGGACATGCCGACATCGCAACGACCCAGATCTATACCCACCTGGACTTCCAGCACCTGGCCAAGGTCTACGACGCCGCGCATCCGCGTGCCAAGCGCAAGCCAGGCAGCTCTTCTTAGCGGCTTTTTCGCATTTGTTCTTGTAGGAGCGGCTTCAGCCGCGAGCTCTTCGCTTTGGCTTTGGTTTTGTAGGAGCGACGTAAGTCGCGATCAGAAGCTCCGCCTGCTTTGCTATCGCGACTTACGTCGCTCCTACAAAAAAACCAAGGCCGGGATCAATAGCTGGCGGCTGAAGCCGCTCCTGCAACGGCGGCGGCCGCCCTTGCGACGCGCCGGATCGCCCCCACCTCCGAAGGACAGCTTCCACGGAGGTCCGCATGGATCCCAGCCAGAACCCCAACACCTTCCACGCCACCACCATCGTGTCCGTGCGCCGCAACGGCCGCGTCGCGGTCGCCGGCGACGGCCAGGTCACCCTGGGCAATACGGTGATGAAGTCCAACGCCTGCAAGGTGCGCCGCCTTGGCCGCGACAACCAGGTCGTGGCCGGTTTTGCAGGAGCCGCCGCCGATGCGTTCACGCTGTTCGAACTGTTCGAGGCCAAGCTCGAGAAGCACGGCCAGCTGATCCGGGCCGCGGTCGAGCTGGCCAAGGACTGGCGCACCGAGCGCCGTCTCGGGAAGCTTGAAGCCCTGCTGGCGGTCGCCGACAAGGAAACCTCGCTGATCATCTCCGGGACCGGAGACGTGATCGAGCCGGAGGACGGGCTGGTGGCGATCGGCTCTGGTGGACCGTATGCCCTGTCCGCCGCACGTGCGTTGCTGGCGCATACGCAGCTCGATGCGAGGACCGTCGCAACCGAAGCCTTGCACATCGCCGGCGATGTCTGCATCTACACCAACCGCAACGTGGTGGTCGAGGAGCTTTGACCGCTGCAGAGCCCTGTAGGAGCGGCTTCAGCCGCGAGCGCTTGATGTTGGCTCTTGTAGGAGCGACGTAAGTCGCGATAACAAAGCAGGCGGAGCGACTGATCGCGACTTACGTCGCTCCTACAAAACGTCAAAATCAAAATCAAGAGCTCGCGGCTGAAGCCGCTCCTACAACAGCCCGGCATTCAACATCCCGAATTCAACATCCCGCATACAACAGCCCGCATACAACAGCCCGTCTCGAAGAAACGATTCCATGCAGAAACTCGAAAACACGTCCGCTTCCATGACCCCGCGCGAAATCGTGCAGGAGCTCGACAAGCACATCATCGGCCAGGCCGACGCCAAGCGCGCGGTCGCGATCGCGCTGCGCAACCGCTGGCGCCGGATGCAGCTGGCGCCCGAGCTGCGCAACGAGGTCATGCCCAAGAACATCCTGATGATCGGCCCCACTGGCGTCGGCAAGACCGAGATCGCGCGCCGGTTGGCGACCCTGGCCAATGCGCCCTTCGTCAAGGTCGAAGCCACGCGCTTCACCGAGGTCGGCTACGTCGGCAAGGATGTCGAGCAGATCATCCGCGACCTGGCCGACACGGCGGTCAAGCTCTATCGCGAGCAGGCCAAGCAGCACGTGCGCACCCGGGCCGAGGAAAACGCCGAGGAGCGCATCCTCGATGCGCTGCTGCCAAGGCGCACCGGCGGCGGCAGCGGGTTCGGCTTCAACCCCAGCGCGCAGGACATCGCCAACGAGCCGTCCGCGCAGCAGGACTCGGACACCCGCATCAAGCTGCGCCGGCAATTGCGTGCCGGCGAACTCGACGACCGCGAGATCGAAATCGACCTGGCCCAGAACGCCGGGGTCGACATCATGACGCCGCCTGGCATGGAGGAGATGGGCCAGCAGCTGCGGCAGATGTTTTCCCAGGTCGGCGGCAACAAGACCCAGCGCAAGCGCATGAAGATTTCCGCTGCGCGTCCGCAGCTGACCGAGGACGAGGCCGGCAAGCTGGTCAACGAGGACGACGTGCGCGAAGCCGCCATCGAGGCCTGCGAGCAGCACGGCATCGTCTTCATCGACGAGATCGACAAGGTCGCCAAGCGCAGCGAGGGGATGGGCGCGGACGTGTCTCGCGAAGGCGTGCAGCGCGACCTGCTGCCGCTGGTCGAGGGCTCCACCGTCAGCACCAAGTACGGCACCATCCGCACCGACCACATCCTGTTCATCGCCTCGGGCGCGTTCCACCTGGCCAAGCCCTCGGACCTGATCCCGGAGATGCAGGGCCGGTTCCCGATCCGGGTCGAGTTGTCGGCGCTGAGCAAGGACGATTTCGTTCGCATCCTGACCGAGCCCAAGGCCGCGCTGACCACGCAGTACCTTGAGCTGATGAAGACCGAGGGCGTCACGCTGTCCTTCGACAAGGACGCGATCGAACGACTGGCCGACATCGCCGCCACCGTCAACGAGCGCCAGGAGAACATCGGCGCGCGGCGGCTGCATACGGTGCTCGAGCGCCTGCTGGACACGCTCAGCTATGAAGCCCCGGACCGCGACGGCGACACCGTCACCATCGACCGTGCCTACGTCGACGCCCACCTGGGCGAGCTGGTGCAGGACCCGGACCTGAGCCGCTACATCCTTTGATCGCTGTTGGCCACGCCGATCAGTCCGCGCGCACCCGCCATGCTTCGGCAAGTGAAATCACCCCGGTACGCGCCAACGTGATGGCTGCCTGGGTGAGCGGCACCATGCCTTCCTCGAGCGCTGCCTCGTGGATCCTGTCCGCTTCGGCGTCGCGCACGATCAGCGTGCGCAAGCGCGGCGATATCACCATCAACTCATAGACCGCGCGTCGTCGTTTCACGCCGAGTCCCTCGCATAGCGGACAGCCTGCCCCTGAGTAGAAGACTTCATCCGCGCCGACGCCAAGCACCTCGCGCATGTGCGGATCGGCCGTTTCGACCTGGCGGCAATGTTCGCAGGTCAACCGCACCAGCCGCTGCGACATCACTGCCAGCAGCGATGCGCGCAGCAGGTAGGCTTCCACGCCCAGGTCGAGCAGCCGCGTGACCGTGGTGGCCGCGGTATTGGTGTGCAGGGTGCTGAGCATGAGGTGACCGGTAAGCGCGCTCTCCACTGCGATCTGCGCGGTCTCCTCGTCACGTATTTCGCCCACCATGATCACGTCCGGGTCGTGACGCAGGAAGTTGCGCATCGCCGTGGCAAAGGTGAAGCCAGCCGCGCGATTGACCTGCATCTGCTGCAGGTCGGCGATGTGGAACTCGACCGGGTCCTCGATGGTGAGGATGTTGATGCGCTGCTTGCGCAGTTCCAGCAGCATTGCGTACAGCGTCGTCGACTTGCCGCACCCGGTCGGTCCCGTGGTCAGGAACATGCCGTGGTCGCGGGACATCACGTCATCGATACGCTGCCGATCCTTGTCGGAAAGACCAAGCTGGTCCAGGTTCCACAGCCCCTCCAGCGTGTCCAGCAGGCGCACCACCACGCTCTCGCCAAACACGGCTGGCAGGACCGAGATGCGCAAGTCGACATTCCTGCCGTCGGGCATGGTGAACGTGGTGCGGCCATCCTGGGGCTTGCGATGCTCGGCCAGGTTCATGTTGGCAAGCACCTTGATGCGACTCACCACCGCCGGATGCAGGGCGCGCAGGAGATGGCGCACCGGGATCATTTCATCGTCGATCCTGTAGAGGACATCGGTGCCGTCCTCACCCGGCCGCAAATGGATGTCCGATGCGCGGCGTGCGGCGGCGTTGGTAATCAGGGCATGCACCAGGCCGACCACGGGCTTTTCTGCCGCCAGGCGCCGGGCTTCCTCCTCCGAGGCTTCGACGGTGCGTGCCAGTGGATCAAGCCCGAGCTGCCGCAACATTTGGCCGTCTTCGACCCGATCGTAGCAGCGGGCGATGCATTCGCGGATGTCGCGCGGCGTCGCGACCATCGCGATGACACGCTCGCGGCTGAGGAAATCCAGCATCGCGTGGACATTGCTGGCGCCCGGATCCTCCATCGCCATCGCGACCACACCGTTGTTGGCGCGCAGTGGCACGGCGCGGAACTGGCGTGCCACCTGGGGCGTGATCAAGGCGGTGGCCTTGGGGTCGGGGCCGAGCGCGCCCAGGCGCACCAAGGGTAACCCCAGCTGTCGTGCCCGGTCGTAGGTTTCCTGGGTGGTGTCGCTGTCCAGTGCCGCCCAGGCTTGCTCGTCGATCCCCTCGCTGCCTCGGAGGGAGGCAAAACTATCGCGGGGATAGCCTTCCAGGTAGTGGGTGAGCGTGGCCTCGTCGGCAATCAACAGGGGCTGCTCGCGCAATGGGTGGCTGGCTGTCATGGATGATCCCCCGAGACAATTCAAGTATGACCGGTATGGGAAGTTGCGTGTCGATCCCGGCTTCGCACGCGGTTGATCTGCTTGAGGCGCGGGCGCGCTAAAAAATTGATCCGCTGGCCTGCCGGGCAATTCGCCGGCAACCGTGTCCGGTAGTGCACTGCCGGCCTGCGGCGGGTACGCGCGGAGCCTGGGCGAGCAGCCACGTCTCCCCAAGGCGGACAAGGGATTGGCCATCCAGCCACGGCGCCTTCATTGCGAGCGCCTGCTGGACACACTCGGCTATGAAGCCCGGACCGCGACGGCGACACCGTCACCATCGACCGCGCCTACGTCGACGCCCACCTGGACGAGCAGGTGCAGAATCGGGATCTGGGCCGGTACATCCTCCAGGCGGCCATCATGCAATGGGATGGGCGTCCGCGCTCCATGGAAAGGCGGACGCAGGTGGTATTTCCGGAAGCCATCCGCTCAATTGCGGCGTCGCCTTGATTCCTGCGGGGTTGGCTGCTGCAGGCGCGGCTGGTTCCTGGGCGCTTGCGGGTGCTGGTGCATCGGCTCCATCGGCGCGTCGGGGATCTTGACACCGCGTTGCCTGGCGCGCTCTTGCATCAATGCATGGTGCTCCTTGCGGAACCGGTCGCGTTCCTGCTGGGTCGCCAGGCTGCGCATCTGGGCGTGGTAGCGGATGCGTTCGGCGGGCGTCATCAGATCGTACCCGTAGACCTGGACGCCATCGCGATCCCGGTCCTGCAGGCGGTCCTGGTCGCTGCGCTGGTCACGGTCCTGGTCCATGTCCCTATCCCGGTCCCCGTCCACCGAGCGATCCTGGTCCCGGTCCTGGGCAATGCTGGCCGAATCCGCCGCGGCAGCCAGTGGGGAGTGCGCGATCGCCGGAAGGGACACGGCGAACGATAGCGAGACCAGCAGCAGGAAGGATGTGTTGCTCACGATGACCACCTCGATGGAATGGGGCCGACTGCTGTCGGCGCATCGAGCCTGTACCCGGCGAAACGGTGGCATGTTGATGCAAGTCAACTGGAAGCGCTGATGTCGTGCCGGAAGGCCCGGCACCTTGTTTGACCTGTATCAATGCCGCCCCCACAGGCGACCTCCAGACTGGACTTGTTTCCCGGGGGGATCGCAATGCCATCGGCACCACCAAGCACGACGCTTCTGTTTTGCACCACCAGCATGAGGGTCCGCGGCAGGCTCGCTCGACGCGTGCTTTGCGTTGCCCTGGCGCTGGCATTGGTCGCACCAGCCGTCGCCTGCGCGCAGTCGGCCAACGGGCCATTGCCGTCGTCAACGCCGCCCACGCCGCCTGCTTCGCTTCCTGACGGTTGGATCTTCGTTCCCGGGCTGGGCATCGGGCTGGGTCACGATAGCAACGTGTTCGCCACGCCGGCAGCCCCCGAGGGCGACGTGTACCTGGAGACCAACCCATCGTTGCGCATGCGCAGGGTCGGCGCATGGGGAGACGCGACCGTGGATGCCTCGCTCACTGATACGCGGTACCGCGACCACGATGCCGAAGACAGCCTGGATTACCGCATCGACGCTTCGGGCAACCTTGGCCTGTCGGCGACTTCGAAGCTGTTCGGCGGCCTGGGTTTTGGTCGCGACCACGAGGATCGCACGTCGCCCGATGATGTCTTCGGCATCGAGCCCACGCGTTTTGAAGAGCGCAACGCCCATGTCGGCTTCGCCCATCGCGGCGCCCAGTGGATGGTGCGGCTGGGCGGCACCTACCGGGCCTTGCGCTTCGAAAACGTGCTCGACGCCCAGGGCATCCGGATCAACAACCAGGATCGCAATCGCGATGTGAGCGGTTTCGGCGTACGGGTGGGCTATGCCTTGCTTCCCCGTGCGGACTTGTTCGTGCAGGGCACCTTGGACGGACGCCGTTACCAGTGGCGTATCGATGACGACGGGTTCGAGCGGGGTTCGACCGGCGCCACCTGGGCGCTCGGGTTGTCCAGCCATGGGGCGGGGAAGGTGCAGGGCGAGGTCTACGCCGGCTGGCTCTCGCAGCGCTACGACGACCCGGTATTCGAGGATGTCGGCGTCCCGACCCTGGGCGGGACCCTGCGCTGGCAGGTGACGCCCGCCACCCTCGTCTCGGCCTCGCTGGAACGGGCGATCTACGACACGACGATTCCCGGCGCCTCCGGCTACCTCGACACCAGCCTGGCCCTGCGGGTGAACCGGCGCGTCAACGAGCGGCTGTCGGCGCGGGCCGGCATCACGCTGGCGCGGAGCGATTTCAACGGCATCGACCGCACCGACGACATCGCCAATCCGAGCATCGGCTTGAGCTACCGGCTCAGCCGTCGCCTGCAGGTCGATGCCGACTATCGCCTGTTGCAGCGACGCTCCGACGAGGCCGGTGCCGAGTACGACCGCAACATGTTCTATGTCGGGTTGCGCCTGGATGGCGCGGGCAGTCCGCTGCTGCCGGCAAGCGACGGCGCCGACCCATCCGCGGCTGCTTCGGGTCCTTTCGCTACGTCCACCGGCCCGTCCGGCTTCTACGTCGGGACGTCGCTGGGTTACGACGTGCTCGGCACCCGCGTGACGGGGGCGCGCGGGGAGCACGGAGACTATCTCGCCGATTTCAGCGGCGCTGGCGGCACCGGCGCGCTGTTTGCCGGTTATGGCCGGTCGTTCGGGCGCTTCTACCTGGCGGCCGAGTTCGACGCCACAAGTTCGCGCGCGGATTGGCGCCATGACAAGTCGCCCGACAGCCGCATCTTCGCCACTGGTGGGGGACGGGAAACCGGGCTGACCCTGCTTGCCGGCCTGGTGCTGCCGGAGCATGCGCTGGCGACCCTGGGCATCGGGCGCCGGCGGGCGGACTTCGACAGCAGCTATGTGACCGATGAAGGCCTGGCCAGCGAACATGGCGACCGCACCTCCGCCAACAGCTTCGGCCTTGGCCTCGAGGTGCCGGTATCGGCGCACGCCTTTGCGCGGGCCCGTTACGAGGTGGCGCCTTACGCCGGCTACGACGTGACCTACGACGCTCCCCAAAGTGATCGTTTCTCCGGCAGCCAGGGCCGGTTCCAGTTGGGCATCGGCTGGCGCTTCGGCCCGTCACTGCCCTTGGCGGGCGATGCGCGCCGCCCGGGCGGCTTCTATGCCGGCGCACAGGGCGGGGACGACCGTGTGCACAGCGCCTTGCAGGCCGTGATGCGCCAGGGCAATGCGCCGACGCTGACGGACTTCGAGGCCGATTTCGGCGGGCGCGGACTCGATTTCGGTGCCTTTGCCGGCTACGGGCGGGCATGGGGTCCGTTCTATGCCGGTGTCGAACTGGAAGCCGATTCGAGCAAGGCGTCGTGGCACCACGATCGATTGCCCGAGGGCCGCCAGTTCTCGATCGAGTCCCGCAGCAGCGCCGGCGTCGCACTGCGCATGGGCTATGCCACGCGCGGCGGGGCGTTGCTGTATGCGCGCGCGGGCCGGGTCCGCGGCCGATTCAACGTCCGCTACGAAAAAGGCGAGAACCCGGACGCGTGGGTGGACCGTGACGACACCCTCCCGGGCACCCGGATCGGGGTCGGACTGGAAACCCCGCTGTCGAGCGACCTGTTCCTCCGGATGGACTACAGCCGGACGGCCTACGACTCGATCGCCTTCAGCACGACCCACGCGAAACCCGACGACATCAGCTTCAACAACCAGCAGTACCTGGCCCGCATCGGGCTGGGCATCCGGTTCTGAACCCATCGCACCCTCGGCAAACAGCCCGAACGTGCGCTTCCACCACGATGAAACCCTCCAGGAGCACATCATGAACAAGAACACCACACCGTCAGCACTCACCCGCCGCGCCACTCCTTACCGGGGAAGGCTGGTCGCCACCGCACTCTCGCTGGCCGTCTGCTGTGCGTTGGGCGCTGCCTATCCCGGGGCGTTGTCGCCGATCGCATCGGCCCATGCCCAGGATACTCACGATTCAGGCCATGCCAGCGGCGACAGCCACGGCTCCGGGGGCCAGGATTCGGCCGCCCAGGAGGGCAAAAAGGGCAATGCCGGCCAGGGTGCCGGGAAGCGCGGCCAGGGCGACAGCGGCAGCCAGTCCGTGGAGTCGAAAGTGCTGCGCGAGGACGTCGGCCCCGAAGAGGAGGAGGATTCCGATCGCCGCGGGCCCAAGTATGGCGGTGGCAAGACCACGGGCAAGCCCGGGGAAGCCGGCAGCAAGAAGGGCGATCTTTACGGCGACCTCTACGTGATCCTGCGCGACGACAACGGTGTCCCGATCCTGGACGAGTTCGGTCACGTGCAGCCTGTCGATGCCGATGGCAACCCGATTCCGATCGACGAGGAAGGCGCGATCGAGGATGGCTACGCCGACCTGGCGCAAGCAGTCGAGTTCGGGCGTTTGAGTGTTGGTCGTTCGCCGAACAAGGTCACCGACAAGTCCTACGACGAGGCGCTGGCCACCCTCAATGCCGCCACCGCCATCCGTGTGGATGAAGCGGGCCGCATCGTGGTCACCATCGATGGCGTGGAGAAGACCATCGACTCGCCGCTGGAAAACCTCGCCCTCTACATCAGGCTGATGGAAAACGGTTACCTGCCGGGGCTGGACCTCCAGGACGGTGTGTCCCTGGGATCGCTGTCGTTCCTGGCTGACACAACGATGACCAATGCCGACCTGTTGATGGCGGCGTCGTTCCTGGCCGCCGCGTCGGACAAGGCCGGATCGATCAACCAGGACATGGTGGTGTACATGGACAGCATCCTCGGGGTCGACGGCCTCCAGCCGATCGTGGGCGCGGATGGCAAGACCTATTTCGACTTCTCATCGGCCACCTATGACCGCGCGGCCACCTACACCGGCGACGTCACCTACCTGAGAAGCAACGGTGACGGCACCTATACGCTGGTCACCGAACCGATCATGGTCGCCATCTTCGGCGGGACGGACTACACCGGCACGCAGGTGGACGCGTTCAGCCAGGCGGCCGACGACGCACGTGCCGTGATCAACTTCATCCACGAAAACCCCGTTCCGGCGCAGTAAGTCCACTCCCGCGGCGTCGGCACCCGCACTCCGCGGGGCCGGCGCATGCCCGGCGGGGTGACGCCCGGACGCTCGCCAAGGCCCCGGGCGGCTACCTCGACAAAGTGCCGGACGTCGACGAGCCGGGCACCGGTCCGGGCCGCGTTGGGACACCGTTGCCATCGATCGTGCCCACGCCAATGAACGCGCGGCGGGCGGGACAGGGCTCCGGTCGCGAGCCGCGCCGCCGCTGGCCGGCCGCCCGTGGCGTCGCGGCGATGCGATAATCCGGCCATGGACAACTCCGGCAAATCCACCACCCACTTCGGCTACCGCGAAGTCCCCACTGGCGACAAGCAGAAGCTCGTCGGCGAGGTGTTCTCGTCGGTGGCCGGCAGTTACGACCTGATGAACGACCTGATGTCGCTGGGCATCCATCGGGTGTGGAAGCGTTATTTCGTGGCCACCGCGCAGGTCGGCAAGGGCAACCGCGTGCTCGACCTGGCAGGCGGGACCGGCGACATCGCCGCACTGCTGAAGGATCGCGTCGGCGACACGGGCGAGGTCGTGCTGGGGGACATCAATGCCGGCATGCTGACGGTCGGCCGCGACCGCATGACCGACCGCGGCAATGTGCGCGGGCTTGAGTATGTGCAATGCAATGCCGAGAAGCTGCCGTTCCCCGATGCCAGCTTCGACCTGGTCACGATCGCCTTTGGCCTGCGCAATGTCACCGACAAGGATGCGGCGCTGCGCGAGATGCTGCGCGTACTCAAGGTCGGCGGACAGGCACGGGTACTGGAGTTTTCGCAGGTGACGGCCCAGTGGTTCCGGCCGGTGTACGACTTCCACTCGTTCAAGGTGCTGCCGAGGCTGGGCAAGCTGTTTGCGCACGACGGCGATAGTTACCAATACCTGGCCGAGTCAATCCGCAAGCATCCGCCGCAGGATGAGCTCAAGGCGATGATGGAGGCGGCGGGTTTTGCGCGCTGCGGCTATCGCAACCTCAATGCAGGCATCGTCGCGATCCACACCGGGTACAAAGTGTAGGGCGGGTCTCGACCCGCCGTCTTTCAATTCGCCTGTCCCGCCTGGATTCCCTGCTCCGCGGAGGCAGGACATGGCGGGTCGAGTCCCGCCCTACGGCTGCCAGGCGGCTGGGGAAAAGCCTACGCAAGCGGGTAACTTCCCGCGTTGCGACGCGCTTGATTGCTATCGCATGCGTGGTTTTTTAGCGGCGCGGTTGCCATCCGTAGCTCATCTTGATGAAGACGTTGCGGGTATTGCCGAACAGCTCCGGGTTGTCGTCGTCCATGAACGCGCCATACGACGCGCCGGCATAGATCGCGGTGTGCGGGTTGACCTTGTATGAATACACCAGCTGCGCCGCCCAGTCGCGCGCGGTGGCGTCGACGGGGTCGGCATACAACGCCTGGTCGCGCAGCACTTCGCTGCCCTGCAGGACCAGCCGCAGGCGCTGGCGCGGATCGAACTGCCAGCTGCCGCCGGCGTTGAGCACCGTGGCCTCGAATGCGGTGCCGCCGTCGCGTCGCATGCGCTGGCGGATCAGGTCCCAGTCCAGGGCCACGCCTCGGCCGACGCTGGCATTGCCCCACAGCTCCAGCATCGTGCGGCGGCCGGTCTTGTCCGCGGCCAGGTCGATCAGCGTGCCTGCCTGCACGTAGGCGCCCAGTTGCAGGTTGGCGCCGGGACGGTAGCTGGTGTTGAGGTCGACGTAGTGCTCGTCGAACAGGACGCCGTGCCAGAAGCGCACCCGGGTCAGGCCGTGCAGGTTGAGGCTGCTCTGCATGGGGCCCTGGACGCTGGCCTGCGCCTCCAGCTCGCGCTCGAGCAGCTGCCCGTCGAAGCGATGGGTGATGTCGAAGTCGGCGTAGACGTTGACGCGATTGAACGCCTTGTCGTCGCGATACCAGGTATGTCCGCCGCCGACCAGCGATTTGTCGTAACCGACCTGGCCCATGAAGCCCAGGTCGGCGCGGAAACCCGGATCGATGTCCAGGTGCCAGGCGTCGAAGTTCCAGTTGCGGTTGCTGAAGGCGTATTCCGCGCGCCACGCGTTGCCGGAGGGCGTCGGGTCGTCGCCGAGCTCGTCGCGGTAGACGTCCACGATATCGGTCGGATATTCGGACTGGCTGTGCAGGAACTGCGCGGTAGCCGTGTGCGATCCCTGCTGCCAGCGGGCGTCGACGCCGGCCACGTTGTTGGCGTAGTCATCGCCCTGGCGGAACGTGCCGATCGCGCCGACGCTTAAATGGGTATTGAAGTCGTAGCGATAGCGGCCGACCGCCACGTTGGCCTTCTGGTCCAGTTGCTCGAAGCCCGAACCCAGCACGCCCGGCACCAGCACCAGCGTGGTGGCATCGCGCGCAACGATCGCGCCATAGGTACCGCCGCCGCTGCGTCCGGTCACGCGCAAGCCGTAGTCGGGATCGGCGATCTGGCGGGTGTAGAGCACGTTGAACTGGGTGGTGAAGTAATCGGCGCCCTCGAGGAAGAACGGCCGCTTTTCCTGGTAGAACAACGCAAAGCTGTCGTTGAAGCTCAGCTGCAGCTGGTCGGTTTCGACCTGCGAGAAATCGGGATTGATGGTCGCGTTGAGGGTCATGCTTGGCGACGGCGCCCAACTCACGTCCACGCCCGGTTCGATTGCCGTGTCGCCGCTGCGCCACGGCTCGCCCGCTGCATCGCGCGTCTGTTCCTTGCCGATGGTGACCGTCGGCACCACCTCCAGGTTTCGGCCCTGTTGCGCACCGGCCAGGCCGGTGTACTTGCCCCACTCGCATTCGAAGCAGTTGGAATCGCGCGGCACCTTGTGGCTGGCCAGCTGGTGGCGCTTGTCGCGCGGCCAGTTGCGGTACAGCGAGATGCCCCATTGCTGGTCGCCACCGCCCCCTGGGAAGCGCAGGGTGGAGAACGGGATGCGGATCTCGACGTCGTAGCCGATGTCGGTGATGCGTCCGACGCTGGTCCAGAGTCCGTCCCAGCTTGCGTCTTCCTGGTTGTCGGTGTTGGATTCGTCGCGGATGATGTCGCCCTGCACGCCCAGTGGATTCACCGCCAGCTCGTAGCCGCGACGGTGGTCGTTGAAGGTATCCAGGAACACCCCGACCCAATCGTCGTTGAACATCGCATCGCGGTCGCGCAGGTGCGCGCGGATCGAGGCCGGGTCCGGATCCAGCGCGTGGTAGGCCAGGTACAACGCATCGGCCGTGTAACCGATGCGCACGACGGTCTTGACCGGGGCGGCGGTGTTGTCGCCGGGCTGGGTGTCGTAGGCGATTTCCTGCACCAGCGCGCCCTGCCAGGCGCTATCGTCCAGCTTTCCGTCGATCGTGATCCCGCCCTGCAGCTTCGGGATGCGACCGCCCGGGACATAATCCACGGTGCCTGTCGTCGCGTCTTGCCCGGCATGGGCCTGGGCAAAAGGGATGCATGCCGTCAGTACGGCGGCCAGGGCGATGGATTTCAAGCGTGGCTCCTGAAGGTGGTCGAATGACTGGTTGGGATGCGCGGACGGGCCGATGGGTTTCCATGACCAACGACAGGGGTGCCCCGTCGTGCCTGCCTGCGATGCATGCAGGATGGCGCGGGACCAGCACATGTCGTAGTGCCAGAAGTCGCGACGACCTTGGTCACGCCGCTGGCGCTACAATCGCGATTCCCTCCGCCGATTCGCCATCGCCATGCGTGCACTGCTTTCCATCTGTTTCCTGTCCGCCGCCCTGGTCGCGGGCTGCTCGCGCACGCCTGCGCCGGCGCAACCGGCGTCGTTGCCTGAAACCAAGCCGGAGGCCTCCCACGTGATCAATGCCGAGACCCACGACGAATTCTCGTATGCCGAGCCGGACAAGGTCAGGATCACCGACATCGCGCTGGACCTGGGGATCGACTTCGACGACAGGCGGATCGCGGGCACCGCGACCTATACCCTCGAATGGCTGCAGCCAAACGCCAGCACGCTGGTGCTCGACACCCGCGACCTGGCCATCGACAAAGTCGAGGGCGCGGGCAAGGATGGCCAGTGGTCGGCGCTCCAATACACGCTGGCCGACAAGGACGCCTTGCTGGGCAGCAAGTTGACCATCCAGGTGCCCGAGCGCAATGCCACCGTGCGCGTCGGCTACGCGACGTCGCCTGACGCTTCCGGCCTGCAATGGCTGTCGCCGGCGATGACCCAGGGCAAGCAGCAGCCCTTCATGTTCAGCCAGTCGCAGCAGATCCACGCGCGCAGCTGGGTTCCCCTGCAGGACACCACGCAGGTGCGCTTCACCTACAGCGCGCACGTGACCTCGCCGCCGGACGCCATGGTGCTGATGAGCGCGGACAACGATCCCGATGCGCCGCGCGATGGCGATTACACCTTCAAGATGCCGCAGGCGATCCCGTCGTACCTGCTGGCGATTGCCGCGGGCGACCTGGTGTTCAAGCCGATTTCCGATCGCGCCGGCGTCTGGGCGGAGCCTGCGATGGTGGACAAGGCGGCCAAGGAGTTCGAAGACACCGAAAAGATGATGCAGGTCGCCGAGAAGCTGTACGGCCCGTACCGCTGGGGCCGTTACGACATCCTGGTGCTGCCGCCGTCGTTCCCTTACGGCGGCATGGAAAACCCGCGCCTGACCTTCGCCACGCCGACCGTGATCGTCGGCGACAAGTCGCTGGTCTCGCTGGTCGCGCACGAACTGGCGCACAGCTGGTCGGGCAACCTGGTGACGTTTTCGACCTCGCGCGACGCCTGGCTCAACGAAGGCTTCACCAGCTACGTCGAGAACCGCATCATCGAGGCGTTGTACGGCCAGGAACAGGCCAACATGGAAAGCGTGATCGCCCGCGACGAGCTGCGCGACGAGTTCACCGGCGACAACAAGCCGCTGCAGTCGCTGGCGATCAAGCCCGGTGCGCTGCCCGACCCCGACGACAACCTCACCGGGACGGTCTACACCAAGGGGGCATGGTTCCTGCAGTTCCTGGAGCAACGCTTCGGACGCGACCGCTTCGATGCGTTCCTGCGGGGCTATTTCGACCACTTCGCGTTCCAGAGCATCTCGACCGCGCAATTCGTCGCCTATGCCAAGGCCCACCTGCTGGACAAGTATCCGGGCACGGTCAGCCAGGACGAGTTCGACCAGTGGATCCAGGAGCCGGGCATCCCGGCGACGGCACCAAAGGTGCGCTCGCAGCGTTTCAGCATCGTCGATGCCGCGCGGATCGCGTGGGACGGCAGCGACAAGTTGCCGGCATCGTCGTTGACCTCGGCCTGGGGCACGCAGGAATGGGTGCATTTCCTGGAGGGCCTGCCGGACAAGTTGAGCCTGTCGCGCATGCAAGCGCTGGACGCGGCTTACCACTTCACCGGGACGGCCAACGGCGAGATCGCGCAGCGCTGGTATCCGCTGGCGGTGCGCAGTGGTTACCACGCTGCCGACGATGCGATGGCGGAGTTCATGCAGCGCGTGGGGCGCCGCAAGCTGATCATGCCGATCTACGAGGCACTGGTGAAAACGCGCGCTGGCCTGGCGTTTGCCAGGGAGACCTTCGCCAAGGCGCGCCCGGGGTACCACCCGATCACGACCGGCTCGGTGGAGTCGACGATTGCCAAGGCAAACCCCGCGCAATCCCCAGACGATGCCGCCAAGCCCGCGGAGGCCAAGCCCGCGGAGGGCAAGCCCGCGGAGGGCGAGCCCGCTGACGGCAAGCCCGCTGACGGCAAGGGCGGTGTATCGCCTGCCGGCGCAAAGCAACCCTGATCGATGCGTCGCCGGACGCGTCTCGCGACGGTCACCCTGGCCACCGCCGTGCTGGTCACGGGGGCGACCGTCGCCCATGACCCGTATCTGCTGGTGCGTGCGCAGTTCGAGCGCCAGCGCGTGGTCGCCGGGCTGCACAAGGCGAGCATCCAGGTCGCCGGCCATCGTTGGGCCTATGCCTATTGCGATGATGCCCCGGCGGGCGCACCGGTCGTGGTCATGCTGCATGGGTTCACCGGCAGCAAGGAAAACTGGTATCCGCTGGCCAAACGCCTGCGCGGAAGGTACCGGCTGTTGGTGCCCGACCTGCCCGGTTGGGGCGAGAGCGAGCGCAGGCCGGGCGGCGATTACGGCTATGGCGCGCAGGCCGAGCGCGTGGATGCGTTCATCGGCGATGTCGTCGCGGCGCGTTATGGCGATGCCGTTGAAGACAATGGCGTCATCTTGCTTGGGCATTCGATGGGCGGCGGCATCGCCACGCTGGTGACGGCGCGCCATCCTCGCGACGTCGCGCGGCTCGGCTTGCTCGACGCATCCGGCGTACGCTTCCGGGACAATCTGTTTGGCAGGCAGGTGCTGGACGGGGACAACCCGTTCGCGGTCGACGACCGCGCCAGCCTGCGACGTTACGTGGACACCGTGTTCCATCGCGACGCCGCCAAGCCATGGATCCCATGGCCGGCATCGCGGGGATTCATCAACAAGCGCATCGCCGATGCCGGTTTCGAGCAATCGGTGCTCGACAGCATTGGTCGTGGCCCGGAACGATTCGCGCCCGGGGACGCCGCGGCGCGCATCGCCCATCCCACCCTGCTGTTGTGGGGACGCGACGATGCCGTCATCGATCCCAGCGCGATGGATCTGTTTGCGGCCAGCATCCCGCAGGCACGCAAGGTGTTGCTCGACGACTGCGGCCACATGTCGCTGGTCGAGCAGCCCGGCGCGGTGGCCGCGGCGGTGGATGCGTTGATCGCGCATGATCCGGGATGAAGCACGGCACCACGAGGACCAGGGCGATGGAGGCGAGGACGATGATGAAGATGGGCAATGCATTGACTGGCCTGCTGCTCCTGGCCCTGGTCACGACCCTGCCGGCCTGCGACCGCAAGCAGCGCCTCGCCGAGCAGGCGGCTGCGCAGGCTGCCGCGACCGAGCAGGCCGCCAGCCAGGGCGCGGCCGATTTCGACGCCGCGGTCACCCAGAAAAACTGGGCGCTCGCGCGGGCGCAAGCCGACGTGTTGATCGCGCACTACCCCGACAGCGACGCCGCGCGGCGCGTGCGCGGGCAATACGACGCCATCAAGGCCAAGGCCGATGCCGAGCGCGAAGACGCGCGCCTGGCGGCTTTGTGGAGCTACGACAGCGAACCGGTCAAGGGAGGCCGGCAGCTGTCGGCGTCGATTTTTTCCAGCGAACCTGTCGATACCGGCGGCGATGCGCCGCAGACGGTGCGCCTGATCTTCCGCGACCATCCTTCGTGGGGCAAAAGCAGCTACCTGGTGCTCAAGGCCGGTGATTTCGACTGCTACGGCGGTTGCAGGGTCAAGGTCACGGCCGATGACAACGCGCCCGCTTCGATGGCCGCCTCGCGGCCGAAGACCGACGAAGCAATCGCCATGTTCATCGAGGACGAGCGCGCATTGTGGCGGCTGGTGCGCAAGTCCAGGTCGATCACCATCGAGTTTCCGGTCAAGCCCGCCGGCAAGCGCGCGGGCGGAAAACGCAGCGCGACCTTCGAGGTCGGCGGCCTGGACGGCACGCGGCTGCCCGATTGGGATTGAACCAGGTCCGCAGGGCGTCCCGGGTGTCGCGCCTGGGTGCGCCTGGACTCCGCCGGCCACGGTGGTGCGCACGGCATCACGAAAACTTATCAAGCCCGGAGTAGGCTGCAGGCGATGGCGCGTTGCCGGACGCAGGCGCCACGGCACACCAGCGGCGACGACGCGCACGGAAGCCGGCGCGCGCCAACGGAGGCGAGCATGCTTTCTCCACGCCTGCACCAGTTCCTGGACGAGCGCCATGCGCCCTACCACACGCTGAGACACTCCCGCACGGTCACCGCGCAGCAGACCGCCGAGGCCGCGCACATCACCAACCGCCATTTCGCCAAGACCGTGATGCTCAAGGTCGATGGCTTGCTGGCGATGATGGTCATGCCGGCCGCGTATCGCGTCGACCTGACCCGCCTGTCGCGCGCACTGGGCGGGCGCGACGTCGAGTTGGCGCAGGAGGACGAGTTCAAGGATGCGTTCCCTGATTGCGAAGTAGGCGCGATGCCGCCGTTCGGGCACCTGTACGGCATGCAGGTGTATGTCGACTCGCGCATGGCCGGCCTGTCCGAAATCGCATTCAATGCCGGCTCACACACCGACCTGGTGCAGATGCCCTACGACGAGTTCGAGATGTTGGCCCAGCCCGAGTTGCTGTGGTTGGCGCACGTGATGTGAGTGCGTGCTTGCGCTGTGCGCGGGGACCGGCTCCAGCCGCGAGGCCCTGTTCTTGTCTTTGCCGTAGCAGGAGCGACGTCAGTCGCGATGCCTTTTCCCACATCCCGGTCGCGACTGGCGTCGATCCTGCAAAGGCGACAACGGCAAGCTCAAGAGCTCCCGGCCGAAGCCGATCCTGCGCAGGGCACTACAGCGCGTAACCGAACTCGGCCTTGAAACGCGTCGCGAATTCGGCGTAGTCGAACTTCTGGTTCTGCGTCCCCGGATGCTCGACCTTGAGCGCACCCATCAGCGATGCCATGCGGCCGCTGGTCGGGAGGTCCTTGCCGTGCGTGAGCCCGTGGATGAGGCCGGCGCGGTAGGCGTCGCCGCAACCGGTGGGGTCGACGATGCTGCGCTCGTTGGCCGGCGGGATGTCGATTTGTTCCCCGCCGGCATGGATCACCGAGCCGCGCGGTCCCTGCGTGGTGATGTAGGCGCGCACCTTGCCGGCGATGGTTGCCGCATCCCAGCCGGTGCGTTGCTGCAGCAGGTTGGATTCGTAATCGTTGACGACGACGTAATCGGCCTGCTCGATGAAGTGGCGGAACTCGTCGCCGTTGAACAGCGGCATCGCCTGGCCGGGATCGAAGATGAAGGGGATGCCCAGCTCGGCGAACTCGGTCGCGTTCTGCAACATCGCCTCGCGCCCGTCGGGCGCGACGATGCCGAAGTCGATGCCGTCGACGTCACGGACATGGTTCTTGTGGCTTTCCATCATCGCGCCCGGGTGGAAGGCGGTGATCTGGTTGTTGTCCAGGTCGGTGGTCATGAACGCCTGCGCGGTGAACAGGTCCGGCAGCTCGCGGACCTGGTCCAGGCGGATGCCCAGCGACTCGAACCACTCGCGGTAGGGCGCGAAATCCTGGCCGACGGTGGCCATGGGGATCGGATCCTCGCCCAGCAGCTTGAGGTTGTAGGCGATGTTGCCGGCGCAGCCGCCGAACTCGCGTCGCATCGCCGGTACCAGGAACGACACGTTGAGGATATGGACCTTGTCCGGGAGGATGTGGTTCTTGAACTGGTCCTGGAACACCATGATCGTGTCGAAGGCCAGGGAACCGCAGATCAGCGCAGGCATGGGCAAACCTCTTGGTGCCGGTCGCGACCGGCGGGCTGGAAGGGTGTCGCGGGGGGGCCGGGCAGGGCCCGCCGGTGGGATAGGGTAGCGGCACTTCACCCGTCCGGGCCAGTTGCCGCACGACGCGACAATAAATGTGCGTATTTCGGTTGCCCGGGCAGGGGGGCGTTGCTACGCTAGCCCATCCCCTTGCGTTTCCAGCGCTTGGATCGATGCATCCGGGCTCGATATTCCTGTCCGAGTGCCCCGAGGAAGCGCTCCTGCGGAGTCTCCCGGGGCCTCCCGCCGGTCTTCGTCCCTCCCCGCGCCGATCCGACGCCTTCCTCCGACCCCCCGGCCCTGCCCCAGACGGATCCCATCCCCCGATGTTCAAGAAGTTCCGCGGCATGTTTTCCAACGATTTGGCCATCGACCTCGGTACGGCCAATACCCTTATCTACGTCCGCGGCCAGGGCATCGTGCTCAACGAGCCCTCGGTGGTCGCCGTGCGGCAGGACCGCATGGGTACCGGGCCGCGTTCGGTCGCGGCGGTCGGCGGCGAGGCCAAGCAGATGCTCGGCCGCACGCCAGGCAACATCACCACGATCCGGCCGCTGAAGGATGGCGTCATCGCCGATTTCACCTACACCGAGGAGATGCTCAAGCATTTCATCCGCAAGGTGCACAAGTCGCGTTTCCTGCGGCCCAGCCCGCGGGTGGTGGTGTGCGTGCCCTGCGGCTCGACCCAGGTCGAGCAGCGCGCGATCAAGGAGTCGGCGCTGGAAGCCGGGGCCCGCGAGGTGTCGTTGATCGAAGAGCCGATGGCCGCCGCGATCGGCGCCGGCATGCCCGTGACCGAGGCGCGCGGCTCGATGGTGGTCGACATCGGCGGCGGCACCACCGAGGTCGCGGTGATCGCGCTCAACGGCATTGTCTACGCGCAATCGGTGCGGATCGGCGGCGACCGGTTCGACGAGGCGATCATCGCCTACGTCCGCCGCCACCACGGCATGCTGATCGGCGACGCCACCGCCGAGCGGATCAAGCTCGACATCGGTTGCGCATACCAGCAGGAAATGGTCCGCGAAATCGAAGTCTCCGGCCGCCACCTGGCCGAGGGCGTGCCCAAGATGATCAAGATCGATTCCAATGCCGTGCTCGAAGCGTTGAGCGAGCCGCTGGGCGGGATCGTGGCCGCGATCCGCGCCGCGCTGGAGCAGACCCCGCCGGAGCTGTGCGCGGACGTCGCCGAGCGCGGGATCGTCCTCACTGGCGGTGGGGCGCTGCTCAAGGACCTGGACCGCTTGCTCAGCGAGAAGACCGGCCTGCATGTGCAGGTCGCCGACGATCCGCTGACTTGCGTCGCCCGTGGTGGTGGTCGCGCACTCGAACTGCTGGACATGCACGGCAACGAGTTCTTCGCGCCGGAGTGATGCCTTGATTGGTGATGCGTGATTGGTGATTCGTGATTCGTAAATTGCGTTCGACGCATCGATGCAAACGGCTGCCGACGGTCGCCGGGCCCATGGACGGCAACCAGGCGCGGAACGCTTTGGCCGTTTCCAATCACCAATCGCCAATCACCAATCACGGCTCCTGACGTGCCCACCTACGCCCACCCTTCCGCTCCCCGTCCCGGTGACATCGCCGGCACCTTGCGGTTGCTGGCTTACCTGGCGCTGGCCGTCGCGCTGATCGTGCTCGACCATCGCGGAGGCTGGCTTGCGCAGGTACGCACGCGCAGCGAGCTCGTGGTGCAGCCGCTGTGGTGGCTGGCAGGCCTGCCGGGCCGGATCGGCGAAGGCATGCGGGAAGGCACTGCAACCCGCGCACGCCTGGCCGACGAGAACAAGGCGCTGCGCAACGCATTGCTGATCAGTGGCGCGCGGCTCTCGCGATTGCAGGTGGCCGCGTCGGAAAACGCGCGCCTTCGCGGCTTGCTGGGTGCGACCAGCCGCGGTGGACTGGACGTGCAACTGGCACCGATCCTGGATATCGACCTGGATCCGACCCGGCAGCGGCTGGTACTCGATGCCGGGAGCCGTGACGGCGTCCAGGTGGGCCAGAGCGTGATCGATGCCGGCGGACTGCTGGGGCAGATCACCTCGGTCAAGCCGGGTACCGCCACGGTATTGCTGCTGACAGATCCGGACCATGCGGTACCGGTGATGGTCGCGCGCAACGGCGTGCGCCTGATCGCCTATGGCAAGGGACGCAGCGACCTGTTGTCTCTGGCCAATATCCCGCTGTCGGGCGATGTCGGTGTTGGCGACGAGATCATCACCTCCGGGCTGGGCGGGCGCTTTCCTGCCGGGTTCCCGGTGGGAAGGATCACGGCGTTGCGGCCGGACGACAGCCGTGCCTTCCTGGTCGGCGACCTGGTGCCGGCGGCGCGGCTGGATCGCGGGCGCGACGTGTTGTTGTTGCGGCAGCAGGTAACGACCGGGGACCGGGGACCGGGGACCGGGCAAACGGGCGGAACCCAGTCAGGAAACGGCACCCTCGACCTCGAGTTCAGCGCCCGCTGGCCAGCCATCGCAACGTCAACCAGCCAGGTCGGCATCTGAGCCCGGTCCCCGGTCCCCGGTCCCCAGTCCCCGGGTACGGCCATGATCCGCCAAGGCAACTCCTGGCTGCTGCCGCTCAGCGTCTTCATCGCGCTGCTGCTCGGCTTGTTGCCGCTGCCGGCGTGGCTGTTGCCGTTGCGGCCCTATTGGCTGGCGCTGGTGGTGGTCTACTGGGTCTTGGAGTCGCCTGACCATCTTGGCCTGGGATTCGCCTTCCTGGTGGGGCTGCTGGCCGACCTGGTGTTCGGCAGCCTGCTCGGTGAGCAGGCGCTGCGGCTGGTGGTCATGACCTACATCCTGCAGCGCTTCCGTACCCGGCTGCGTTTCTTCCCGTTGCCGCAACAGGCGCTGGCGGTGGGCGGTTTGCTGCTCAACGACCGGGTGATCGCGATGGTCGTGCACGTCGCGCTGGGCGAGCCGCAGTTGCCGTGGCTGTTCTGGTGGGCACCGGCGCTGGGCATGGTGTTGTGGCCGCCGGTGTACGTACTGCTGGACACGTTGCGGCTGCGGCGCAGGGGCTGAAGCGATGCCGCATCCGCCCCTGTCCCGCTCGCCCCTGCGCGCCCTGTTCAAACGATCGCCCGTGCGCGGGCCGGCAAGGCGCCAGATGAAGAACCAGGCTGCCGAAGCGGCGCAGTTCCGGTTGCGCGCACTGATCGGTTTCGTGGTGGTGGTGCTCGTGCTCGGCGGCCTTGGCGCCTGGTATTTCCGGCTGCAGGTACTCGAGCATGCCGACTACGCGACCCGTTCCCAGGCCAACCGGATCAAGCTGCGGCCGGTGCTGCCCGGGCGTGGACTGATCCTCGACCGCAAGGGCAGGGTCCTGGCCGACAACGTCCCGGCATACCGGCTGGACGTCCAGCCCGATCGCGCGGGCGACCCGGGCAAGCTGATCGAAGGGTTGTCGCGGGTCGTCGCCTTGAGCGACGAGGAGATCGCCCGTTTCAACGAAGAGCGCAAGGCCACCGGTGGCATCCGTCCGGTCACGCTGAAGCTGCGCATCGACGACGACGAGGCCGCGCGCTTTGCGGTCGAGCAATGGCGCTTCCCCGGTGTCGAGCTGGTGCCCTACCTCAACCGGCGTTATCCGTACGGCGCATTGCTTGCGCATATCGTGGGCTACGTCGGCCGTGTCGACGAGGACGACCTCAAGTCGCTGGGCGAGTCGGGTAGCGCATTCACCCATGTGGGCAAGACCGGCATCGAGCGCTACTACGACGATGCCCTGCGCGGCAAGATCGGCTACGAGCAGGTCGAGACCAACGTGGAAGGCCGTTCGCTGGGCACCGTCGGGCGCGAACCGGCGACCTCGGGCGCGGACCTGCGGTTGTCGATCGACCTGGACCTGCAGCGCGCGGCGGTGGCCGCGTTCGGCGATTTCGACGGGTCCGCCGTGGCGGTCGATCCCAGGACCGGCGAGATCCTGGCCATGGTCAGCCTGCCCAGCTACGACCCCAACCTGTTCGTCAACGGCATCTCGCACGCCAACTACAGGGCGCTGATCGACAATCCTTCACGGCCGCTTTTCAACCGCAACGTCCTGGGTGGCGGACCGCCGGGATCGACGATCAAGCCCTTCATGGGCCTGGCCGGCCTGGACAGCGGCTTTCGCACGCCATCGGACCGGACGATGTCCACCGGCGAGTTCCATATCCCGGGCCAAAGTCGTGGATATCGAGATTCGCACAGTGGTGGTCATGGCTGGACCGACCTGCGCAAGTCGATTACCGAATCGGTCAACACCTACTATTACAAGCTGGCGCTGGACATGGGGATCGACCGGGTCGATACGTGGATGCGCAAGTACGGCTTCGGCCAGCCGACCGGGATCGACCTGGTGGGCGAGAGCAGCGGCATCCTGCCGTCCAGGCAGTGGAAGGCGGCCAACCGGCGCGAACCCTGGTACCCGGGTGAAACCGTCATCGCCGGTATCGGGCAAGGCTTCTGGAAGGCGACCATCCTGCAGCTCGTGCGGGCGACCGCCGCGCTGGCCGACGACGGCAGGTTGCGCCGGTTGCACCTGGTGCAGCAACGGCGCGACGGCTACCAGGCGCCCTGGAAGCCGCTGCCGCAACCGCCGGCGACGCTGGTCAGCAACAGCCCGGCGCACCTGGCCGCGGTCCGCGAAGGCATGATCGGCACCACCACCGATCCCCATGGCACGGCTTACTGGGCGATCGGCCGCAACGCGCCCTATGTCATCGCCGGCAAGACCGGCACGGCGCAGAAGGTCAGCCGCAAGGGCAATGTCAGCGTCAATCCGCATGCGTTGCCGCTGGCCCTGCGCCACCAGGCGTGGTTCATCGCCTATGCCCCCGCCAACGACCCCAGGATCGCGGTCGCGGTGTCGGTCGAGCATGGTGGATTCGGCTCCAGTACCGCAGCGCCCATCGCGCGCAAGATCATGGACGCCTGGCTGCTGGGCACCATGCCCGAACCGGCGGCGCCGACCGGCGGCAACGGCGACGTGGTCGCGGATTTCGACCGCGTCCGCTCGGGCGTCCGCAGCTCGGCGCAGGCCGCGGCAGCGGCGATGCTCGCCGCGGACAGGTCGCGGACGGCAGCGGCGGCCGACCCCGCTCCCGCGGCGCCAGGCAAACCGGCCCCGGGCGTGCAACCATGAGCACGCAGCCATGAGCATGCAGCCATGAGCATGCAGTCATGAGTCTGCTGTTGCGCTGGATGCTGGAGATCGCCGGACGCCTGACGCGGACGCTGGATTGGTCGTTGTGCCTGGCGCTGCTCGCACTGATGGCGATCGGCTTGGCGGTGCTATACAGCGCCGGTAACGAATCCATGCACCTGGTCTTCGCGCAGGGCGGGCGTTATGCGGTGGGTTTCGCCGCGATGTGGGGCCTGTCGAGGATCCCGCCGCACCGGCTGCGCAACGCCACGCCAATGGCCTACCTGATCACGTTGCTGCCCTTGCTGCTGGTGTTGGTGATCGGCACCGGCAAGCACGGGCGCCACTGGATCGATCTGAAGGTGTTCTTCTTCCAGCCCGCCGAACTGCTCAAATTGACGCTGCCGATGATGGCCGCCTGGTATCTGAATCGCGAGGTCCTGCCACCCCGCTTCCGGGTGGTCATGGCCACCGCGGTGATCATTGCCGCACCCACCGGCCTGGTGCTGCTGCAGCCTGATTTCGGCACCGCCATGCTCGTCGGCATCAGCGGCGCGTTCGTGCTGTTCCTGGCCGGGCTGTCGTGGTGGTGGTTCGTGGTGGCCGCCGGCGGCGTCGCGGCCGCTGCGCCGGTGGCCTGGTTCTGGCTGCTGCGTGACTACCAGAAAGATCGCATCCTGACCTTCCTGCACCCCGAGTCCGATCCGCTGGGCAGCGGCTGGAACATCATCCAGTCCAAGATCGCGATCGGCTCGGGCGGCATGACCGGGCAGGGCTGGGGGCATGGCTCGCAATCGCACCTCAACTACCTGCCCGAACACACCACCGATTTCATCTTCGCGGTGTTGAGCGAGGAATTTGGCTGGGTGGGCGTGGCCACGGTGCTGGCGCTGTACCTGTTCGTGGTTGGTCGCTGCCTGTGGATAGCCGCCGATGCGCGCGATGGTTATTCGCGGCTGCTCGCTGGCAGCCTGGGGCTGGCGTTCTTCGTCTATGTGATCGTCAATGGCGGCATGATCTCCGGCTTGCTGCCGGTGGTCGGCGTACCGATGCCGTTGCTCAGCTTTGGCGGCACGTCGGCGGTGTCGCTGCTGGCGGGCCTGGGCGTGGTCATGGCGGTGCGTGCGCACAAGCCGGTGCATGGGCGTTGACCAAGGGAGCATCCACGCATGCCCGGGGCGTAATTGCAGCCGCCACGGGCGTCCTGCGTGGCCCCGGCATGATGGGTGACTGAACGGGCCACCATCGGCGCGCCAGTGTCGACGACACCCCGTGCTACCCTCGCGCCGATGACTCGAAGCGCTCCGTTTTATCTGTTCCCGATGCTCGCGTGCATGGCCTTGAGTGCCTGCGCGACGCAGACACCGCCTCCGCCGGCGCCCGCGCCACCGGCATCGGCATCGGCATCGCAGCCGGCACGGCCACCGCAGCGGCCTGCGCAGCCGGCACTGCTGCCGCCAGTCCCGCAACCGCCCGAACGCCCGGTCGCGCCGCCGTCGGTCACCGACCCGGCGATCGGCCAGGCGCAACGCATCGATGCCTTCGTCGATTACACCTCCAGCACCTACGGCGTCGCCCCGGCCACGATCCGTGCGGCATTGGCGCAGGCGCAGTTCAAGCAGAACATCATCGACGCGATGAGTCGGCCTGCGGAAAAAACGCGCAGCTGGGCCGACTATCGACCGATCTTCCTCAATGCCTCGCGCATCGACGCTGGCCGCGCGTTCTACGCCGACAACCGTGTCGCGCTCGACCGCGTCGCCGCACGGACCGGCGTGCCGGCCGAATACATCGTCGCGATCATCGGCGTGGAAACCAGTTACGGCCGCATCACCGGAAAGTACCGCGTGCTGGATGCGCTGTACACGCTGGCGTTTGGCTATCCCAAGCGCGCGCCGTTCTTCGCCGGCGAACTGGCGCAGCTGTTCGCGCTGGGCAAGGAAGAAGGCATCGACGTCACCACGCTCACCGGCAGCTACGCCGGGGCGATGGGCTGGGGGCAGTTCATGCCGTCGAGTTATCGCAACTGGGCCAAGGACGGTGATGGCGACGGCCATCGTGAACTGATCGCCGACAAGGACGACGTGTTTGCATCGATCGCCAATTATTTCGTCGTCCATGGATGGCAGCGCGGGGCGCCGGTCATCGCGCGCGCGATGCGTGCACCCGACGCCGGGGATTTCGTCCCCGACGGACTGGATCCGGTCTATCCCTTGTCGTGGCTGGCGCAGCAGGGTTACCGCCCGCAAGCCGGCGAGCCGGTGCCGCCTGCCGGTGATGCCGCAGGCGCGACCCTGCTCGCGCTCGATGGCGATGCCGGCAAGGAATACTGGTTGGGTTACCGCAACTTCTACGTCATCAGCCGCTACAACCACTCACCGATGTACTCGCTGGCGGTGTACCAGCTGGCACAGGCGATCCGCGGCGGTGAAGGCATGGCCGCCACCAGCAGCCAGCCCGGCCACGACGGGACATGATCGCCCGCAGGGCCATGGGGTGGATGGTGGTGGCCTGCGCCGCCACGCTGGCTGCCTGTGGCAGTACGCCGCCCAAGGCCGATGGGCCCGGCGTTGGGCGCAAGGTCGCCTCGCACGCCAAGCGGCATGGCAGCGCCGGTGCGCGACGTTCACCGTATGCGCCCGCCCGGGAGGACCCGAGTAAACGTGGCAACTACACCGCCGGCGGCCTCTATGCGCCCGGTGTCAGCGACAGTGCGCCCGAGGGCGGCATCCCCGACATCGACCTGATCCCCGAGCCGGTGGTCAAGGACGAGGCGCGCTCTCGCTACGGCAATCGCTCGCCCTATGTCGTGCTGGGGAAATCCTATCGCGTGCTCGACCAGGCCAAGGGCTATGACGAGACCGGGCTTGCGTCGTATTACGGCAACAAGTTCCATGGTCGCCGCACCTCCAACCTGGAGGTGTACGACATGTACGCCTTCACCGCCGCGCACAAGACCTTGCCGTTGCCGAGCTACGCGCGGGTGACCAATCTGTCCAATGGAAAATCGGTGGTGGTGCGCGTCAACGATCGCGGGCCGTTCCACGACGGCCGCATCATCGACCTGAGCTATGCCGCCGCGGTCAAGCTGGGCGTCGACCGCGCAGGGACTGCAAAAGTGGAGGTAAGGGGCCTGAGTGCCGGCGAGAACGCCCGCGAGCCGTACGACGCAGTGGCTGACGCTGCGCCCGCGCAGGCCGCAGGCGGGCGCGCCACCGGATTGCCGGCAGGCGTGCACATCGCCACCGGCAAGCCGACGCCGATGCCGCCCAGCGCGATCGACCGGTTGATCGACGTCCTGCCGATCGGGGCGGCTGCAGCGAGCGGACGCGATGTTGCCGGCCACGCGTCGCAGTCGGCCACCGCACCAACCGCACCTGGCACGGCGCCGGCGGCGACCGGAGAAAAGGACACCGGCTGGCGGTTCCACATGTCGCAGGGCGGGCGCACCATGAGCGCCGACGAGTTCGATGCCTGGATGCATTCGCGCCAGGTCAACGTGGCAACCGGCAAACCTGTCGTGCATGCGGTCGATGCTGGCGCCGCGACCGGCACCCGGGTCACCGATACGCGTCCGGCCGGGGATGCCCCCGGATCGATCCCCGTCGAGGCCGCTGCAGCACCCACACCCGTCGCCGCCCAGCCGGCCGGGGATGCCGATGCGGGCGTCACCTTGCAGGTCGCAAGCTTCGCCGCGCGTGCCAATGCCGAGCAGGCACTGGCGATGCTGACCGGCGCGGGCATCAGCGGGGCCCGCCTGCAGGACGCCGATGCCAATGGCCTGCACGTCTGGCGTTTGCGCGTCGGTCCCGTCGCCACGGCGACGGAAACCGAACTCGTTGCCCGCCTGCGTGGTCTGGGCTTTGGCCAGCCGCGGCGCGTGCGCGAGTAGACTTGTCGCTTACAACCTAACCATTGCAGGGGCGTTTGCCGTGCGCGCGCCCCGTCCCACCTCCGGTCAGGGAAGGCCGGCCATCCGGAGTCCGTTGTCTTGAAGCCCGCTGTCCTGAAATCCGCCGTGCCCCGGTCTGCCTGGTTGAAGCACGCCATGCCCAAGCCCACTTTCTTTGCCATCCTGGTTGCGACCGCCCTGGCCACCACGGGCACGGGGCTGGCGTTCGCCCAGGCGCCGAAACCGGCGACGCCCCAATCGGCGCTGCCGCAACCGGCAACACCCAAGCCAGCCGCGCTCAGCGACTCGCTGCCGATCCCGGACGCGCCGGCGCCAGCCGATGCCGCTGCGTGGATCGTGATGGATTTCGCCACCGGGCAGGTCCTGGCGGGCGAAAACATCCATGTCAAGCGCGAGCCGGCCAGCATCACCAAGGTGATGACCTCCTACGTGATCGCCGCCGAGATGGCCGCGGGCAAGGTCAAGGCCGATGACCAGGTGATGATGACCGAGCACGCCTGGCGCGAAGGCGGCGCCGGTACCGAAGGCAGCTACAGCGGCTTCCCGGTCAACAAGACCGCCAAGCTGGTCGAGATGGAAAAAGGCATGGTGGTGCAGTCCGGCAACGACGCCGCGATTGCCCTGGCCGAGCATGTCGCCGGCAGCGAGGAGGCATTTGCGTCGCTGATGAATGCCTATGCCAAGCAGATCGGCATGAAGGATTCGCACTTCGTCAATCCGCACGGGTTGTCGGCCGAGGGGCATCACTCGACGGCTTACGACTTGGCGCTGCTGGGCCGCGCTCTGATCCGTAACTTCCCGGTCGCGTATTCCTACAACAAGATCAAGGAATTCACGGTCGGCCCGATCACCCAGCCCAACCGCAACGTACTGTTGTGGCGCGACCCGTCCGTCGATGGCATCAAGACCGGGCACACCTCCAACGCCGGTTACTGCCTGATGGCTTCGGCCAAACGCGGCGACCAGCGCCTGATCAGCGTAGTGCTGGGCGACAGCAGCGAAAAGAAACGCGCGTCCGACAGCCAGGCGCTGCTCAACTGGGGGTTCCGCTTCTACGAGACCCACAAGCTTTACGACGGCGGCAAGCAGGTCGCCAAGCAGAAGGTCTGGAAGGGCGCTGCCGAGGAAGTCGGCCTGGGCGTTGCCGAGCCAATGCTGGTCAGCCTGCCGCGCGGCAAGTACAAGCAGCTCAAGCCCACGATGGACGTCCCCAGGAGCCTGGTCGCACCGATCGCCAAGGGCCAGAAGATCGGCATGGTGAAAGTGTCGCTGGACGGCAAGGTGATCGCGCAGCGGCCGCTGGTGGCGCTGGAAGCAGTGCCCCAGGCCGGGTTCTTCGGCCGGCTGTACGACGAGTTCTGGATGTGGTGGGACGCTGACTGAGCTCAGGACCGCACGACAAACGGCACGGCCATCAACACCACGCCGGCCAGGACCAGCAGCCAGGGATTGGAGATGAAGTAGGGGATGGCCATCAACGCCACGCCGCACACCAGTGGCACTGGCTCACGCTGCCTGCGTGCGTAAAGGAAATAACCAAGGCCGATCGCGCCGAACACCACGCCCCAGAGCAGGGTCGACATTTCCATCGCGCGCCTCCGGCCCGCCGGCCATCCCGGCGAGGCATCGTACCGCCATCGCCGGCAGGCGCTCCAGCCGCGACCCGGGGGACGGTCGTGACAGCGCCTCCTGGTGCGGGCGTGGGTCTGCGGCCCATGCCCGTGCCATGCATAATTGGCGCATGGACATCACATCCGACAACCCCGAACACGGCTTCCAGTTTCCTGGCGAGTTCGAACTCACCGCGATGGGTCCGGCGGGCAGCGGCCTGGAGGAGAAGATCCCCGGGCTGCTGGAAGCAGCCGGGATCGTGGTGCTGCACGAGACGGTCAGCACCCGCGAGTCCAGCGGCGGCAAGTTCGTCTCGGTCAAGCTGAGCATCCGGGCCGAGTCACGGGAACAATATGAAGTGGCCCATGCGGTTCTGCGCGAGCATCCAGAGGTGAAGTGGACGCTGTGACCGGGGGCTGGCGGCCTGTTCCCGCGCCAAGGGCGGTGGATCCATGAGCAAACGCCCGTGCCTGGTCCGCGACCTTGGCCGCCAGGCTTACGAGCCGGTCTGGCGCGCCATGCAGCGCTTCACTGACGCGCGCGATGACACCACCGCCGATGAACTCTGGCTGGTCGAGCACGATCCGGTGTTCACCCTGGGCCAGGCCGGCAAGCCCGAGCACGTGCTGGTGCCGGGCGACATCCCGGTGGTCCACGTCGATCGGGGAGGCCAGGTGACCTACCACGGCCCCGGCCAGATCGTCGCCTATCCGCTGCTCGACCTGCGCCGGTTGAAGCTTGGCGTGCGCGATTACGTCTGCCGGATCGAGCAGGCGGTGATCGACACACTGGCCGACTGGAACATCCAGGGCCGCCGCCGCGACGGTGCACCCGGTGTCTATGTCGGCGACGCCAAGGTCGCCGCGTTGGGCATCCGCGTGCGACGCGGCTGCACGTTCCACGGGCTGGCCTTCAACGTCGCCATGGACCTGGAGCCATTCCGGCGTATCAATCCCTGCGGATACGCGGGCCTGCAGGTGACGTCGATGCAGGACCTGGGCGGGCCAGGCCTGGAAGCCGTCAAGCCGGTGTTGCTGGAGGCGCTGGCCATGCAGTTCGGGTTGGCGCTGCGGCAACTGGCGCAATCCCCGCCACAACTCGCCGCAGCCTGACGGGCCCTGCTCTCGTGGGAGCGACATAAGTCGCGCCCCACCCTTCGTCGAAGTCCTGATCGCGACTTGCGTCGCTCCTGCACCGGCAAAAACCGTGCGGCACGGTGGTTTACAATGGCCATTCACACGGATTCCACCAGCGCATGAGTTCCCCCACCAACCGCGGCATCCCATTGCAGGTCGTCCAGCAGGACGCCGCGCCGGCGCGTCCGTCGCCATTGCAGGCGGGCGCCAAGCAGCTGGCCGGCGACAAGATCGCGCGTTCGCCGGTGCAGTTCGCCGAGGCGCCGGTGTTGCGCAAGCCGTCCTGGATCCGCGTGCGCATCCCTTCGGGCAACGCGGTGCAGAAACTCAAGGCCAAGCTGCGCGAAAACCGGCTGGTCACGGTGTGCGAGGAAGCCAGCTGCCCCAACATCCATGAGTGCTTCGGGCACGGCACCGCGACCTTCATGATCCTGGGCGAGGTCTGCACGCGCCGTTGCAGTTTCTGCGATGTCGCCCATGGCCGGCCCAAGCCGCCCGATGCGGGCGAGCCGCTACACCTGGCGACGACCGTCGCCGACATGGGCTTGAAGTACGTAGTCGTCACCAGCGTCGACCGCGACGACCTGCGCGATGGCGGTGCGCAACATTTCGTCGACACCATCGCCGCCATCCGCACGCACAGCCCGGGCACCCGGATCGAGATCCTGACCCCGGACTTCCGTGGCAAGGGCCGCATGGAGCGCGCGCTGGACATCCTGGCGACCAACCCGCCGGACGTGTTCAACCACAACCTCGAAACCGTCCCCGAGCTCTACCGCAACGTGCGTCCGGGGGCGGACTACCAGTGGTCGCTGACGCTGCTGCAGAAGTTCAAGCAGCAGCATCCGGGCCTGCCGACCAAGTCCGGGATCATGCTTGGCCTGGGCGAGACCATGGAGCAGGTGCAGGGCACCTTGCGCGACCTGCGCGCGCACGACGTCGACATGGTCACCATCGGCCAGTACCTGCAGCCCAGCGCGCACCACCATCCGGTCCTGCGCTACTGGACGCCGGACGAGTTCAAGCAGCTGGAGGTCTTCGGCATGGCGCTGGGGTTTACCCACGTCGCGTCGGGCCCGCTGGTCCGCTCGTCCTACCACGCCGACCAGCAGGCGGCCCAGGCGGGGTTTGCCGCCTGAGGTGATGGGCGATGGTCGGCCTGCGTCCGTGGCGCATTGGCTTGCGTAGCTTTTGGTGATTGCCGGGCAATGCCCGGCCAATCGCGCGGCGTGACCGGCCCTTACGGCGTGCAGCGAGCGCTCCGGCTCGCAGGGAGTGTTCACATTCGCTTGCCGGGGCCCGGTTAGAGTGGATTTGGCGTGCCATGGCGCAACTTTCGGCACTGTCCAGCGGTCATGACAATAGCGACGATGGCATGGGCCGGACGCCATGCACGACGATGGCATCGTTCACCAAGAGACCCGGGCGCGGGATTGACGATGTTCGTTTCCTGCGTGGTCGCCCGGAGCAGTACCACCTGAGTCAGTCCCATCCAATCAGCCTCACCCGACCCCCGTCCCCCACGGCGGCCGCCTGCCGCGAGAGTATCGATGAAAGTGCATTCCAGTTTCCTGATCCCGGCCCTTGCCCTCGCCCTGGCCGCGCCAGTGGCGCTGCTGGCCCCGTCCCAGGGTGATGCCTCGGCGGCCGAATCCACATCGACCGCCATCCCCAGCGGCCCCACCTCCGACCAGGCCACCACCTCCAAACTGGTTTACGGACTGTTGTCGGACAGCCGTTACGCATACCGGCCGCAACCACTCGACGATACGTTGTCGGCCGACATTTTCACGCGTTACCTGAAAGCGCTCGACCCCGCGAAGCAATTTTTCTCCGCACAGGACATCGCCAGGTTCTCGCAGTACAAGACCTTGCTCGACGACGACATCAAGGGCGGCAAGCTCGACCCCGCCTTTGCGATATTCGCGCTGTACAAGCAGCGCGTCGCGCAGCGCTCGCGCTACGCGCGCGATTTGCTCAAGCAGGACATCTTCGACTTCAGCGGTAACGACCGCTGGTACTACGACCGCGAGGATGCCCAGTGGGCGGCCAGCCAGGCCGAGCTGGACACGATCTGGAAGAAGTCCGTGCGCAACGACTGGCTGCGCCTGAAGCTGGCTGCCAAGAAGCCGGACGAGATCCGCAAGACCCTGGACAAGCGCTACGCCAACTTCGCCGAAGCCACCGACGAGCTCAACGGCGAGGATGCGTTCCAGACCTTCCTCAACTCCTATTCCGGGGCGATCGACCCGCATACCGACTATTTCGACCCGCGCAGCGCCGAGCGTTTCAACCAGGCGATGTCGCTGTCGCTGGAAGGCATCGGCGCGCAGCTGCAAAAGCAGGACGATGTCGTCGTGATCCGCGAGGTCCTGCCTGGCGGCCCGGCAATGAAGAGCCAGCAGCTCGAGGCTGGCGACCGGATCGTCGCCGTCGGCCAGGGCGCCAATGGCCAGATGGACGACGTGATCGGTTTGCGCATCGACGACGTGGTCGAGAAGATCAAGGGACCCAAGGGCACCCAGGTGCGGCTGGACGTGATCCCGCCGGAAATGGGGCTGGACTCCAAGCCGCGGCGGGTGGTGATGACGCGCGACAAGATCCGCCTGACCCAGGATGCGGCCAAGGCCAAGGTGCTGGAGATCCCCGCACGCGGGGATTTCCCCGCCAAGCGCATCGGCGTCATCGATCTGCCGGGCTTCTACCAGGATTTCGCCGGGCGTCGCGACAACAACGACGACTATGCCTCGGCAAGCCGCGACGTCGCGCGCCTGCTGGCCAAGTTCCGCACGCAGAAGCTGGATGGCGTGGTGATGGACCTGCGCAACAACGGCGGGGGTTCGCTCAACGAGGCCATCTCGATGACCGGCCTGTTCATCGACAAGGGACCCGTGGTGCAGGTACGCGAGTCGGGCGGCCGCGTCAGCGTCTCCGACGACGACAACCCGGGCGTGGCCTGGGACGGCCCGCTGGCGGTGCTGGTGAATCGTGGTTCGGCGTCGGCTTCGGAAATCTTCGCAGGTGCCATCCAGGACTACGGTCGCGGCCTGATCATCGGCGAGACCACCTTTGGCAAGGGCACCGTGCAGAACCTGGTCGACCTGGATCGCTGGCCGGCCAACGAGAAGCCGCGCTTTGGCCAGGTCAAGCTCACCATCGCCCAGTTTTTCCTGCCCGACGGCAGCAGCACGCAGAACAAGGGCGTGGTGCCGGACATCCGCTTCCCTGCATCGGTCGATGCCAGCGAGTTTGGCGAGAGCACCTACGACAATGCGCTGCCGTGGACCCGGATCGCCAAGGTGCCGCATACCCGTTACGGCAATTTCACTCCGATGCTGGCCAGGCTCGACGAACTGCATGACGCACGGGTTGCCAAGAACAAGGAATTCCAGTGGTGGTCCCAGGACGTAGCCGAGTTCCGTGCGGAGCGTGCCAAGAAGTACATCTCGCTCAACGAGGACGAGCGTCGCGCCGAGCGCGACAAGGATGTCGCCAAGATCAAGCACCGCCAGGAAGTGCGCAAGGCGTTGGGGTTGGCGCTGGATCCATTGGCTGTGCAGACCACGGACGACGGACTGCAGGCCGGTGAGCGCAATGTCGTGACTGACCTGGCGCGCGAAAAGGCGGCGGAAAAGCGTCCTGATCCGCTGCTGCGTGAGTCCGCCGTCATCCTGGCCGATGCCACGACGCTCCTGGCCAACGACAAGAAGTTGTCGGCGCAGGTGCTTCCGGAAACCGGCGCAGCCACCCACTGGGCCGAATAATCGATCGTCGTTGTCTTGCTGTTGCAGGAGCGGTTTCAGCCGCGAGCCCTTGATCTTGTTTTTGTAGGAGCGACGTCAGTCGCGATCAGGGTTTCGGGAATGGTTGATCGCGACCGACGTCGCTCCTGAGGCAGCCAAAGCCCGCGGCCGGAACCACTCCTGCGACGGCAAGGGCGGCGCGCATGATGCAAGATCCGGATAGCGGGCGCCCTTGGCGCCCGTTATCTTTGCTGCCATGGCCAAGCAATCCAGCAATCCCACCGGCAAAACCAAATCGGCAGTCGATCGCCTTGAGAGCGCCCGTGCAATGCTCGACGCCGGTGAGCCCACGCTCACCGAACTGGCCAACGCCGTGGGCATGGGCGCCTCGCAACTGCAACGCCGTTTCAGTGCGCACTACGGACTGAGCCCTGCCGAATATCTGGCGCAACGCAAGCTTGGCAAGCTCAAGTCCGGATTGCGCCAGGGCCATGACGTCAGCGCCGCGCTGTACGACGCCGGCTACGGCTCGCCATCGCGAGTCTATGCCGATGGCGCCGCCCGGCTGGGCATGACCCCGGCCCGCTTCCGTGCCGGGGGTGAAGGCGAGGACATCCGCTGGAGCCTGGTCGATACTGCCTTGGGCAAGGCACTTGTGGCGACGACACGCCGCGGCATCTGCATGATCGAGCTCGGCGACGATGTGGATGTGCTGGAGGGCAAGTTGCACGAAGAATTTCCGCGCGCACGACTGCAGCGCGTCGACGCCGGCCGCGACGACTTCCTGGCGCCGCGCGTACACGCCGTGGCCGAACGACTGGCCGGCCGCGCGGGCACGGTTCCCGTGGACCTGATCGGGACGGCCTTCCAGAAAAAGGTCTGGGATGCGTTGATGAAGATTCCGCCGGGCAAGACCAACAGCTATGCGCAGGTGGCTGCAAGGCTGGAACAACCCGACGCCGCCAGGGCCGTCGCCGGCGCCTGCGCGCGCAATCGTGTCGCCGTCGTTGTGCCCTGCCACCGCGTGATCCGGGGCGATGGATCGCTGGGTGGCTATCGCTGGGGATTGCCGTTGAAGCAGGCGCTGCTGCAGCGCGAACGTGCAGTTTGATTGGCGCCCGACCTTGTCGTTGCCACGAGGTCGAGGCCCGGTGTCTTGCAGCGACTGCATTGGATGCCTGCGCGGCGCTGATTGCAGGCCGGCGGCAATGCACTGCCAGCGCTGCCGCTGCAACAGCGGACCCTGCAGCCAACCATGACAACCGGGCAGCGCGCTTCAGTCGCAGGCACTTTCGTGCCGCCATGACGAGGCGTAACCTGCCCGTTCCGCTGCCTTCCCCTCCGAGTCATTCCCGATGAGCGCGTCGCCCACCCCGAGCGTGCCCGTGTCCGTGCCCGTGCGCGGCATTGCCGTCGCTATCGCATTGGTGTCCGTCTACCTGATCTGGGGGTCGACCTACCTGGGCATTCGTTTCGCGCTGGAGGGTGGCTATCCCCCGTTGCTGATGGGCGGCGGGCGCTTCGTGCTGGCCGGCGCGCTGATGTACGGCCTGTTGCGCTGGCGTGGCGAGCCTGCGCCCAGCCCCCGGCAATGGGCGTCGCTCGCCTTGATGGGCCTGCTGCTGATGGCCCTGGGAAACGGCATGGTCACCGTCGCCGAGCAATGGGTCAGTTCGGGTTTGGCGGCTGTCGCGGTGGCCTCGATGCCGTTGTGGATGGGCTTGTTCACGACCTTGCGCGGAGAGCGGCCGAGCCGCAACGAATGGATCGGCATGGGAATCGGGTTTGTCGGCGTGGTGTGGCTCAATGCCGGCAGCGCGTTGGCGGCGTCGCCGCAGGGGTTGATCGCGCTGCTCGTCGCGCCGCTGGCCTGGGCGTTCGGTTCGGTGTGGAGCCGCGGTCGCGACCTGCCATCGCCGTTCATGTCGGCGGCCGGACAGATGCTGTGCGGGGGCGCGACGATGCTGCTTGCCGGCACGGTGTTGGGTGAGCGCATGCATGCGATGCCGTCCGCGCACGGGACGCTGGCGGTGTTGTACCTGGTGACATTCGGTTCGATCATCGGGTTCAGCGCCTACATCTGGTTGCTGCGACACGTGCGGCCCGCGCTGGCCTCCAGCTATGCCTACGTCAATCCGCCGATCGCGGTGTTGTTTGGCGCGCTGCTGGCGGGCGAACGATTCTCCCTCCATGCCCTTGGCGCCATGGTGGTGATCCTGGTGGGCGTGGCGATCGTCACGCTGACCCGTGCGCGTCCACGACCGCCTGCCACGGAGCCGGTAGCGTGAGCGGCGCGAAAGACACGCGCATGGGCTGGTGGGCGGCGGTGGCTTCGTTCGTGATGTGGGGGCTGATGCCGTTGTACTGGCACCTGCTCAAGGTGGTGCCGTCGCTGCAGATCATCGCGCACCGTATCGTCTGGAGCACGCTGCTGGTGGTGGCATGGCTGCTATGGAAATACGGTCGCAGGTGGCTGCGCGAAACCCTTGCGCAGCCACGCGCGGCCGGGATGCTGGCGCTGAGCGGGATGTTCATCGCGGTCAACTGGAGCCTGTACATCTGGGCTGTGAACGCCGGGCACGTGGTCGAGACCAGCCTTGGTTATTTCATCAATCCATTGTTCAACGTGGTGTTGGGTGTCGCGCTGCTGCGCGAGCGCCTCAATCGCGTCCAATGGGTGTCGATCGCGATCGCCACGGCCGGGGTGCTGTGGCTGAGCTTCAACTACGGCAGCTTTCCGTGGATCGCCTTGACGCTGGCCGCGTCGTTCGGCATCTACGGCCTGATCCGCAAGGTGGTCGCCGTGCAGCCCGTGCGCGGACTGGGCGTGGAAAGCCTGTATCTGTTCCTGCCGGCGTTGGGCGTCGTGTTGTGGGGCGAGGCCCATGGACAGGGTGGCTTCGCGACCGGTTGGGGGTTGGGGGTGGATGTGCTGCTGGTACTGGGCGGCGCACTGACTGCGATCCCGTTGATCGGGTATGCCTTCGCGGTACGCCATATCCCGTTTACCGTGGTCGGCGTGCTGCAATACATCGCGCCGACGTTGCAGTTGCTGTGCGGGGTCGTGTTCCTCGGCGAGGCTTTCGATCGCGACCGGGCGATCGGCTTCGTCCTGATCTGGATCGCGCTGGCGGTCTTCGTCGGCGACGGATTGCGCCGCCAGCGCATGCGCAAGCCGGTGCCGGTGCACCCCTGAGCGCGGTGTGTGCGTATTTTTGCAGGAGCGGCTTCAGCCGCGAGCTGTTGATCCCTTGTCGGCTTGCCTGTCGGCTTTTCGCAGGAGCGACGTAAGTCGCGATAGGGCTCCGGGGTAACCATCGCGACTTGCGTCGCTCCTACGAAAAGCCCAAGCGGAATCAGGATCGAGGACACGCGGCTGAAGCCGCTCCGGCGCAGAGCGCCCGGATGCGCTGCGGATCAGGTCTCCCGCAGCGCCGTGGTCACCGGCAACCGCGCCGCACGCAATGCGGGGAACAACCCGCCGACCAGGCCGATGCCCAGGGCCCACTTCAATCCGCTCCACAACAGTTCGGGCGACACCTTGAACTGGAACACGACCTGGCTGAAGTTCTGCCCCAGCGTGCTGACGCTGTAGCCGTTGAAGATGAGCCAGGCGACCAGGCCGCCCAGCACGCCGCCCATCAGCGCCAGCAGCATCGTCTCCAGCATCACCGCCATCACCACGGGCAGGCCGCGGAACCCGATGGCGCGCATCGTGGCGATTTCCCGCGCACGCCCGGCCACGGCCGCATACATGGTGTTGAGTGCGCCAAACACCGCGCCGATCGCCATGATCGCGCCGATCACGGTGCCCAGCACGGTGATGATCTTGCTCAGCTGCCCGGACTGCTTGCTGTAGTAGCTGCGCGTGGTCTCGACGTCCAGTTTCAGCCGTGGATCGGCATCCATGGCGGCCTTGAGCTGCTGGTATCCGGCCTTGCCTGCGGTCCGTACCGTGATCGACTGGAAGGCCTGGCGCTGGTAGGTCGAGGCGACGGTTTCGGCATCGCCCCACAATTCCGAATCATGGGCATCGCCGGACGCAAACTTGCCGACGATGGCCCACTGCTGGTTGCCCAGGGTGATGGTCTTGCCGACCTCAAGGCCACGGAACTGCGACTGCGCGCCCTGGCCGACATCCAGCTCGCGCAACCCGGGCTGGAACTTGCGGCCCTCGACGATGCGGACGTCTCCGTGGACTTGCCAGGCCTGCTTGCCGACGCCGCGGAACTGCGCGTTGGCGTCGGTGCCGTCGGACATGCTGGGCAGGTTGACCACCTGCGACAGCTCGGCCGACAACTGCGGCTTGCCGTCGCTGCCTTTCGCGATGCCCGGCAGGCTGGCGATCAATGGCACCTGGTCGCGGGTAATCACCGAATTGGTCTCGGCCTGCGAACCGCCGCGCAGCACGATGGCGGTATCGTCGCTCCCCGTCGCATCGAGCGTGGCCTTGAATCCCTCGCCCATGGCCAGCATCGCCACCAGCACGCCGACGACGCCTGCGATGCCCACGACGATCACCGAGGATGCTCCCCATCGCTGCGGCAGGCTGGCGATGCCGATGCGCGCGGCGGCGAGCGCAAGCCGACCGTTGCGGGTCAGCAGGAGCCAGAGCATCAACAGCACGGCCAACCCCAGCACCACGTACCAGGGCAGCAGGATCCATGCGGCCAGGCCAACGGCCAGCAGCACGATGGAGAGCAGGTTCGACAGCCAGTTGGGCATCGCTTTGTTACGCATGGTCTTCTCCGTCATCGCCCAGCCAATGCATCGACGATCTTCAATCGCTTGGCACGCAGCGCCGGCAATACGCCGACCACGATGCCGATGACGACCATCAGCGCGCCCCCGATCAGCCATGTCTGCAGCGGCACGCCGGGCAGCGCGATGGCGCCCTGGCTGGCTGCGGCGACACCCGGCATGATGACCGAGGCCAGTCCCAGGCCGATCAGCCCGCCCAGCACCACCAGCAGCACCGACTCGACCATCACCAGCAGCAGCACGGTCCCGTCCTTGAAGCCCAGCGTCTTGAGGATCGCAAGCTCGGGCACGCGCTCGCGCACCGCCTGCGCCATGGTGTTGCCGGTGAGCAGCAGCAGGGTGAAGAACACCGCGCCCATGATCGCCGTGACGATCAGGCCGATGTCGGCGAACTGCTTGGCGAAGGATTGCTGGAACGCCGACTCGGTCTGGCTCTTGGTCTCGTGGTCGGAGTTGGCCGAGATCGCGTCGATGGCGCGTGCCACCCGCGAGGCCTGGGCCGGGTCGGCCAGCACCACCGTGAACCAGCTGACCTTGCTCTTGATGTAGTCGTTGGATTCGTCGAAGTACTTCCAGTGCATCATCAGCTGCCCTTCGGCGCCCACGTTCTTGCGGTCCTTGGCGCGGAAGATGGCGCTGACCTGCAGTGGCCAGTCGTTGCTGCCGTTGCGCGGGAAGATCGTGGCCTGCAGCGGGATGGTGTCGCCGAGCTTCCAGCCGAACTTCTTCGCCAGGGACTCGCCGACGGCGGCGCCGGTGCGGTTCTCCTTGAACGCCTTGAGCTGGTCGGGTGGCACCACGAAGTCGGTGTAGACGTCGAAGTAGTTGTCGGCGACCGAGAAGTTGGGGAAGAAGTTCTTGACGTCCTGGTAAATGCCGCCGAACCACATCGCGTAGGTGACCTTCTTCACCCCGGGAACCGATTCGATCCGCGACACCAGGTTGACCGGCAGCGTCTGCGTGATCGACAGGCGCGACGCCACGATCAGGCGGTTGGCGCCGTCCACGCTGCCGCCGGAATTGAAGGCGACGCGCACCGAGTCGAGCATCCCGAACAGCAGGAAGGCCGCGACCACCGACAGCAGCGTCAGCAGCGTCCGCGTCTTGCTGCGGAACAGCTGCGCCCAGATGAGAGAGAAGTACTTCATTTCACGATCTCCAGTTGCCTGCTCCCTTCCCTTTGCCGCGGGCGAAGGGGAGGGCGAAGAGCATCAATGCGCCATCGCTGGTGTGTCGACCAGCTCGCCCTTGTCCAGGTGGATCGTGTGGGTGGCGTACTCGGCGGCCTTGGGGTCGTGGGTCACCATGATGATGGTCTTGTCGTGCTGTTTGTTGAGCGTCTGCAGCAGCCCCAGGACTTCCTCGGCGGACTGGCGGTCCAGGTCGCCGGTCGGCTCGTCGCAGATCAGGAAGGTGGGATCGGACACGATCGCGCGGGCGATCGCGACACGCTGCTGCTGGCCGCCGGACAGTTCGTTGGGCTTGTGCGCACCGCGATCGGACAGGCCCACGAGCTGCAGGGCGATTTCCGCATTGCGCTTGCGATGCGCCGAGGAAAGGTCGGTCAGCAGCAGCGGCAGTTCGACGTTCTTCTGCGCGGTGAGCATCGGCATCAGGTTGTAGAACTGGAACACGAAGCCGACATTGCGGCTGCGCCAGTTGGACAGCTGCCCGGCGGACATGCGGTCCAGTCGCTCGCCCTCGATCTCGATCTCGCCGGAACTGGGCGTATCCAGCCCGCCGATCAGGTTGAGCAGGGTGGTCTTGCCCGATCCCGAAGGCCCCATCAGCGCGATGAAGTCGCCCTTGGGGATCTCCAGGTCCAGGCCGTGCAGTACGTCGACCTTTTCCGGGCCGCGCTGGTAGGTCTTGTGCAGGTTGCGGATGTTGACAAGGGAAGACATGGCAGGACCTCGGGGATTGTCTGGCGCCTGGCGCCATCGTTGGCGTGCCGTGGATCGGTGCACGCTAAGCATGTGTCGCAAGAAGCAGGTGACGCACAAGCAGGTGACGCGGGAGCATGGATTGGGAAAGGGCCGGCATTGCCACGTCAGTTTTCGCTGTCTGCCTGTGCTTCGCGCACCGTGTCGCCGTCCTTGAGCGCGGCTGGCGGATCGAGCACGACGATGTCTCCGGCAGCCAGGCCCGAGAGCACCTGGCGGTCGTCGCCCAGCGCGATACCGGTCTTGAGCGCGCGTTGTTCGACGACGTTGTCCTGGCCCAGCGCGAAGGAGACGTCGGCGCCGTCGCGCTGCACGATCGCATCGGACGGGACCCGCACGCCCTGCGGCTTGTCCTGGGCTTTTGCGGCCGGTTTTTCCAGGAAGCTCACGCGCACGCCCATGTCCGGCACGATGCGGTCGTCGCGCACGTCCAGTCCCACCCGCACCTTGACCGTGGCCTTGCCGCGGTCGGCGGTCGGGATGATCGCGATCACCTTGCCGGGGATCCTCCAGTCCGGATAGGCGTTGAGGATCGTCTCGGTCGGCATGTCGGGTTTGACCCGGCCGATGTAGGCCTCACCGACATCCACCTCCACTTCCAGCGAGTCCATGTCGACGATGGTGCCGATGCCGGTCCGGGTAAAGCCGCCGCCGGCGGACAGCGGCGACACGATCTCGCCCGGCTGCGCGGCCTTGGCGATCACCACCCCGTCGAACGGCGCGCGCACCACGGTGTTGTCGACGCCGTTCTCGGTGATCTGCAGCTGTTCGGCCGCGACCTGCGCGTTGCGCTGGGCGGTGGACAGCTGGGCCCGCAGCGAGTCGCGCTGCGCCACTGCCTGCTCGTACTGGGCACGCGAGACCAGCTGCTGCGTGACCAGCGACCCCAGCCGCGAAGCATTCGCCTCGGCCTCGTGCAACTGCGCCTGCACGCCGGTGGCCTGGCTGCGCGCGGCCAGCAGCTGGGCACCGGCGAGTTCGCGCTGCGCGTCCGCGTCGACCGGATCCAGCGTGGCCATGACCTGGCCTTCCTTGACGTGCTGGCCCTCCTCGATGCGCACCTCGCGCAACTTGCCGGTGACCTTGGACGACACGGTCGCCATGCGCCGCGCCACGACATACCCGCTGGCATCGAGCACGGATGCGCTGTCGCCGCCCTGGCCGATGGCGATCACCGGCGCGGTACGCACTTGCACACCCTTGTCGCGGCCCAGCCACGCCCACGCGGCCAGCGCCAGCAGAACGATGGCCATGGCGACGGACAGGCCGACCCACAGTCCGCGCCGCGAAGGCGGCGGCGCTGCATTGCGGTCGATGCGAAGTTCCTTGAGCAGGTCGGCGGAATTTTCCATGGGTTTATTCAGACGTCCGGAAGCTGGAAGTGTGACCGGTTTCCAGGGTCGTCGCCAACGTGTCCGGAACCGGCCAGCACGGTCCAGGAGCATGCAACGCGTCCGCGCGCACTACGGGCGTCGCGCATGCCGTGGGAGTTGCCCGCCCCGCAGGCGTGGCCCCCGCGCAACGCAGGTCCCCCATGCGCTCGGCCAGCAGATGCGCACTGGAAGCCGAACCCCGGCGTGCCGGCAGGGCGCGTGACGTGGCGCGTGAGCATGCATGCGGCGGGGCGCAGGTTCCGGGCAGCGGTGCGGATGGGCGGGTCGTCGATGGCGTTCACTGCCTGGTTGGGGCGTAGGCGCAGCCCGGGATGATGTGACGCTTACTGTCCGGATCCCCATCGTGGGCGATCCGTTGCCTGCTTGCGGTGGCGCGCGGTGGCACCAGCCACAGCCACCTTAGGTCGCGCGGGCGGCGCAGTCACCTGACGGTTGTCACCCCAAACACGTGATGGGCTGGACTGTGGCCGCGGCGGTGAAGCCCCTAGCGTGGACGGCGCAACAGGTCCCGCCTGTAATGGAGTGACGGCAATGCAAGGCAATCCAGGCCAACAAGATCAGCTCGCGTGCCTGAAAGGCGTACACAAGCGTTACGGCAAGGTCGTGGCGCTTGATGGCATCGACCTGGCATTGCATGCCGGTCAAGTGGTGTCGCTACTCGGCGCCAACGGGGCCGGCAAGACCACCGCGATCGCATTGCTGCTGGGACTGCTGGTGCCCGACGCGGGCCAGGCCAGCCTGTTTGGACAATCGCCGCAGCGCCTGCAGGCCCGGCGGCGGATCGGGGTGATGCTGCAGTCGGCCGGGATCCCGGAAAACAGCAAGGTCATCGAGTTGCTGGAGCTCACCCGCAGCTACTATTCGCACCCGCGCAGCGTTGCCGATTGTGTTGCATTGGCGGGACTGGACGGCTTGTCGCAACGCCGTTACGGGCAATTGTCTGGCGGCCAGCAACGGCGCGTGCAGTTCGCGTTGGCCATTTGCGGCAACCCGGAGTTGCTGTTCCTCGACGAGCCCACGACCGGTCTTGATATCGAAGCGCGACAGACATTGTGGCGCGCGATCCGGGAACTGGTCGCAGGCGGCGCGTCGGTCCTGCTGACGACGCATTACCTGGAGGAGGCCGAAGCGCTGGCCGATCGTGTCGTGGTACTCAACCGCGGTCGCGTGGTGGCTGCCGGGGCCATGGACGAGGTGCGTGCGCATGTCGCCCAGCGCAGGATCCGGTGCCTGTCGGCGCTCGATGCCGGCCAGGTATCGACCTGGCCGCAGGTGCGTGGCGCCACCCGCAGCGGTGCCCGCATCGAAGTCATCACCGATGCGGCCGAGGACGTGGTCCGGCGGATGCTGGCCGAAGACGCCGCCCTGTCCGAGCTGGAAGTGCAACGTGCCGGCCTTGCCGAGGCGTTCATCGAGCTCACCCGCGACGACGCGGCGCAGGACGACAGCGATCCCGGTGGCGTCGATGCGCGCACCACGACGCCAGGCAAGTCCAACACCCAGGAGGCAACATGATGGACGCCACCACGCAAGCCGCGCCCCGCGCGGATGCACCGGCGCATTCCAGCGCACGCAGCTACGTGCTCGAGGCCCGGTACGAATTCATGCGTACCCTGCGCACGCCTTCCTTTGCGTTGCCAACGCTGCTGTTCCCGGGATTGTTCTACCTGTTGTTTGGCGTCCTGCTCAATCGCGGCAATGCAGATGCGGCGCGATACCTGCTGGCGACCTACGGCGTGTTCGGCGTCATGGGCGTGGGCCTGTTCGCTTTCGGCGTTACCGTGGCCATGGAGCGCGAGCGCGGCTTCATCACCTACAAGCGTGCGCTGCCGATGCCGCCGGGGGCGTACCTGTTCGCCAAGCTGGCGATGGCGATGGTGTTCGCGACGATCATCTCGTTGCTGCTCGCGGTGCTGGCCGTGACCCTGGCGCATGTCTCGTTGGCACCATGGCAATGGGCGTTGCTGTGGCTGGTCAACATCGTCGGCGTGTTGCCGTTCTGCGCGCTGGGCCTGTTCATCGGCACGCTGGTGGGGGGGCAGGGCTCGCCGGCGCTGGTCAACATGATCTATCTGCCGATGTCGTTCCTGTCGGGGCTCTGGCTGCCGCTGTCGATGTTGCCGGGGATCTTCGGCACCATCGCGCCGGTGTGGCCGCCATACCACCTGGCGCAGGTGGCGTTGCAGGTCGTTGGCAAGGGCGATGGCAGCTCGCTGCTGGTCCACCTGGGCGTTCTGGCGGCGATGGCGGCGGCATTCCTGCTGTTGGCGGTACGTCGCTTGCGCCGGCATGGTTGATGGCGGCGCGGTGCATTAGCATGGAGCGGGTCATCGCCGGAGTGGATGTCTGATGGGCAAGGGGCTACCCGCATGGCTGGCGCCGGCGCCCGATTCACGGATCGCGGACGTGGTGCGCCAGGGCAAGTCGCCGGCCAACGAGTTCGTGCACCTGTTGTGGTCGGTCTGGGTATTCGTCACGCCGATGTTCGGCGGTGGTTACGACATGCGCTGGGTGCTGTTGACCCTGATCACTTACCCGGTGTTTTTGCTGCTCTATGCCAAGACGCTGCTCGCCTCGCGCCAGGCATCGGCCTGGTATGCGCTGGCCATGGTCGTGCTGTGCATGGGGTTGTTGCCGGTGTATCCATCGGCATTGAGCTACTTCATCTTCGGTTGCGTGATGCTGCGTGTCGGCGGCACGCCGTCGGTCGGGCACTACCTGGTCCAGGTGCTGGCGCTCAACGCGGTCGTCCTGCTCGAAGCCTCCTGGATCGGCTATCCGTGGCAGGCCCTGGTCTGGATGCCGGCGGTGACGCTGATCATCGGGGTGATCGTCCAGGTCGAGCGCATAGAGAAGCAGAAGGACGCCGCGCTACGGCTGTCGCATGACGAAGTACGGCGACTGGCTGCCACCGCCGAGCGCGAGCGTATCGGACGCGACCTGCACGACCTGCTCGGGCATACCTTGTCGCTGATCACCCTGAAACTGGAGCTGGCCCGCAAACTGTCCGACCGGGATCCGCCCGGTTCGCGCCGCGAGCTGGACGAAGCCGAACGCGTCGCGCGCCATGCGCTGGCCGAAGTGCGCAGTGCGGTCACCGGCATCCGCTCGACCAACCTGGCCGCCGAGCTGGCTTCGGCCAGGCTGATGCTGGAGTCCTCGCTCGTGCACCTGGATTACGAGCCGCCGTCGATGACGTTGCCGCTGGACGTCGAGCGCGCGCTGGCGTTGGTGCTGCGCGAGGCCGTGACCAATATCGCCCGACATGCGCGTGCCAGCCATGCCGGTATCGAATTCTCCCGGGACGGCGACATGTTGCGGATGTGCATCTTCGACGACGGCCGTGGTGGCGTGAGCGTCGATGGCAATGGCATCACCGGCATGCGTGATCGCGTGCGGTCGCTGGGCGGCAGCCTCGCGATCGAGTCGCCGCGAGGCAAGGGGACGCGGCTGCTGGTCGGGGTGCCGATCGATGTCCGCCGAACCAGCGCCTACCCTGCGCCGACGCAAGCAGCGGAAACTCCCGGCGACCACGGGATCAACCCAGCCGGTGCGACCACGATGCGTGCCGTATGAGCTGCGTGGCGTATCGGCCGGGAGTCTCCACGCCCAGTTCCCGGCCGCGCCTGGCGATGTGCAGGACGCCCCGATGATCCGCATCCTGTTGGCCGAGGACCAGGCGATGGTGCGCGGCGCGCTGTCAGCGCTGCTTGGGCTGGAGGCCGACATCGAAGTCGTCGGCGCCGCCGCCGATGGCGAAGAAGCCTGGCGCGAATTGCAGCGCCTCAAGCCGGACATCCTGGTGACCGACATCGAGATGCCCGGCCTGACCGGACTGGAGCTGGCCCAGCGGATCCAGCGGCAGGCGTTGCCGGTCAAGGTCGTCATCGTCACCACGTTTGCGCGTGCCGGCTTCCTGCGGCGCGCACTGGACGCGGGCGTGTCCGGCTACCTGCTCAAGGACGCGCCTGCCGAAGAACTGGCCGAGGCGTTGCGCAAGGTCTACGTGGGTGGGCGCGTCATCGACCCGCAACTGGCGGTGGAAGCCTGGTCCGAGTCCGATCCGCTCAACGACCGCGAGCGGCAGGTATTGCGGCTGGCGGGCGAGGGCATGTCTGCGGGGCAGATCGCCGACACGTTGCATTTGTCGGCCGGGACGATCCGCAATTACCTGTCCGAAGCGATTGGCAAGCTTGGTGTCGGTAATCGCATCGAGGCGTATCGGCTCGCGCGCCAGAAGGGCTGGTTGTAACCGATCAAGATTTTTCAGGAGCGAGAGTTGGTTGCATTAAACGCGTGTCAGCTGCGGGCCTTGAGCATTGCGTACGCCGCGCGCAAGCCTTGCGCTTCACCGCCGGAGGGCCGGCCGGGACGATCGCTGTCGTTCCAGCTGTACACGTCCAGGTGCGCCCACTGCATGTCCGCGGGGACGAAGCGCTCCAGGTACAGCGCGGCGGTGACGCTGCCGGCCATCCTGGAGCCGGCGTTGGCCATGTCGGCGATATTGCTGGTCAGGTAGCGCAGGTACGGACGCCACAGCGGCATGCGCCACAAGGGGTCGCGTTGCTGCTCCCCGGCGGCCAGCCAGTCGCTGGCCAGTGCGTCGTCGTTGGCATACAGCGCCGGCAGGTCGGGGCCAAGCGCGACACGCGCGGCGCCGGTCAGGGTGGCGAAGTCCAGCATCAGGTCCGGGGACTGCTCGCCGCCATAGGCCAGCGCATCGCCGAGGACCACGCGGCCTTCGGCGTCGGTGTTGTCGATCTCGACGTTGATGCCCTTGCGCGTGGCGACCACTTCGCCGGGACGATAGGCGTCGGGGCCGATCGCGTTTTCCACCGCCGGGACCAGCAGCGTGATGCGAAGCGGCAGCTTGCGCGCCATGACCAGCTCGGCCAGCGCGATCGCGTGCGCGGCTCCGCCCATGTCCTTTTTCATGTTGCGCGCGCCCGTGGACGCCTTGATGTTGAGGCCGCCGGTATCGAAGCACACGCCCTTGCCTACCAGGGCAATGTGCGGATGCGCGGCGTCGCCCCAGGACAGGTGCAGCAGGCGCGGCGCGCGATGCGAGGCACGGCCGACGGCGTGGATCGCGGGGAAGTTGCGTGCCAGCAGGTCGTCGCCGACGATCGATTCGAACGTCGCGCCGTGGGTCTTGGCGATGTCGCGTACGACGGCTTCCATCTGCTCCGGGCCCATCTGCTGGGTCGGTGTATTGATCAGGTCGCGGACACGCGTGCAGGCAGCCAGGATGTCGCTGGTTTCCTGGTCCAGGGTGTCCAGCAACAGCCGGGCTGGTGTGCGCGGCGGATCACGGAACAGGTCGAACCGGTAACTGCCCAGCCCCCAACCCAGTTGCAATGCCTTGCGGACATCGTCGTCGAGCTCGCCACTGACCTGCCAGTCGCCCGGCGGCAATGCATGGGGTGCGTGCGCATAACTGAAGGGATCCAGTGCATCGCCCAATCCCAGGACCGCACCGGCCAGGCCGCCATCGCTTCCGGGCAGCGCCAGGGCGCTACCGGGGGAAGCGTCGAAACCATGTGCCGTGAGCCATTGCACGACCGGTTGCGGCTGGCGCTGGCGCCAGCTCTCCAGGCCATCGCGATGGAGCAGGTACAGCGGGCGGGGGTCACTGCCGTGGGCGGTGGCGAAGCCATTGGGTAAGGTCATGTGCTGCCCTGCGATGCGTTGGACGGGGAGGGGGCGGATGGGTTGGCGCCGGATCGGGCGGCAGCGGGCCGTGCTGCGTCCGATGGCCTGGCGGCCGCCGGGTTTGCGTCCAGCCAGTCGGCAAGCGCTGCCAGCGTGGTGAAGGCCAGGTCCGGGAGGATGTCGTCGCGCGGCCAGGTGCGGGCCCGGCCCCGCTCGTCGACCCGGTTGATCCAGCAGGTGCGCAGGCCGGCCTCGTGCGCGCCGATGACGTCCATTTCGATGTCGTCGCCCACATGCAGCACCTGTCCGGGGGCGCAGTCCAGGCGCGTGCAGGCGGCGTGGAAGATCCCCGGATCGGGTTTGGCGGCGCCATGCTCGCGCGCACCGAGCTGGAAATCGAACAGGTGCATCAGCCCGATCCTGTGGAGGTCGGCGTTGCCATTGCTGAGCGCCGCCAAGGGCACCCGCGCGGCGAGCCGGTCCAGGGCTTCAAGGCTGTCGTCGTAATGCTCGACCTCGCAGCGTGCGGCGAAGAATGCATCAAACGCGGGTTGCACCAGGGCCAGGTCGTCGCCCGCCGCGCGCAACATCCGCTCCAGCGTGATCAGGCGCTGCCGGGTGTAGTCGTGGGCCAGGTGCGGATGTTCGGCGGTGACTTCCTCGCGCAAGGCGCGCATCGCCTCGGCCGGCCAGCGTGCGGCAGTGCGTGGCGCGTGGCGGCGCAGCCAGTCACCCAGCACCGTCTCCGCGCGTACCATGACCGGGGCGATCGGCCACAGGGTATCGTCCAGGTCAAGGGTGATGGCGCGGACAGGAAAGAGCCCGCCTGGAGATGGCGCGCTTCGCGACGGCTGGCTTGGGGGCTGTCGAAGGCGATTGGACACGCTGTCATTGTAATCGCATGCCCATGAGGGCCTGGTGGGAACGGCAGGCAGGAGCGCCAGGCCGGAGCGCCAGACAGAAACGCGACGCACAGGCACGCTGGTAGACTGCGTGGTCCGGACCCAGATGCCACGCCCCGACTGGATGACCATGGCTGATACCACCCCACGCACCGCCACCGCACCGGCCAATGCCCAGCAACGCTACGAGGTGCATCGCAGCGACCTGCCATTGAGCTGCCCGTTGCCGTCGATGGCCTTGTGGAACGCCCACCCGCGCGTATACATGCCGATCGAGGCCGAGGGCGGCGAAAGCCAATGCCCGTACTGCGGCGCGCATTTCGTGCTGGTGGACTGACGGCACGGATGGCCCGACGGGGCGCGCGCATGCCTGCTTGGGGCAAGCCTGGCCGCAGGGCAGCGTTGTAAAGCGATGCCTCGCAAGTGCACCGTGGTACAGCTGTTGCCGGCGTTGCAGGCCGGTGGCGTCGAACGATCGACGATCGAGATCGCCCAGGCACTGGTGCAGGCAGGCCATCGGGCCATCGTCGTGTCCGCGGGTGGACGCCTGCTGCCGCAGCTGCAGGCGTCCGGCGCCGAACACCTCACGCTGGACGTTGGCCGCAAGTCGCCGTTCGTGCTGCGCCATGTGTCGGCATTGCGGCGGCTGTTCGCGGACGAGGGTGTCGACATCGTCCATGCACGCTCGCGCATGCCCGCCTGGCTTGCGCGCCTTGCGTTGCGCGGCATGGCGCCGCGCACCAGGCCGCGGTTCGTCACCACCATGCACGGTCTCAATTCACCCTCGCGATACAGCGCGGTGATGGTCTCGGGCGAGCGCGTGGTCTGCGTGTCGGAGACGGTGCGTGCCTATGCGTTGCGCCATTACCCCGACGTCGATGCAGCCAGGTTTGTCGTCATCCCGCGCGGCATCGATCCGGCCGCGTTTCCACGCGCACCGCGTCCGGACCACGACGCGCGCCGACGCGTGGCTGCGTTGCACCCGCCGCTTGATGGCGACGGCCCGCTGCTGTTGCTGCCCGGTCGCGGTACGCGCCTGAAGGGGCACGCCGATGCGCTGCGCCTGCTGGCTGCCCTGCGCGAGGACGGGAGCGATGCCAGGCTCTGGCTGCCGGGCGCGCGCCAGCCGGGGCGCGATGCCTACCTCCAGGAGCTCGAAGCCGAAGCCAGGCAGCTCGGGATAGCCGATGTCCTGGCCATCACCGCACCAACCTCCGGCATGGCCCAGGCCTATGCCGCAAGCGACCTGGTCCTGCAGCTCTCGCGCAAGCCCGAGGCATTCGGGCGCACGGTGCTGGAGGCGTTGTCGGTCGGTCGCCCCCTGCTGGGGTGGGATCATGGGGGCGTGGGCGAATTGCTGCGGCAGTGGCAACCTTCCGGCGCCGTGGTGCCCTTCGATGCCACGGCGCTGGCGACCGGCGCGCGATCCTTGTTGGCCCGGCCCCCGGCACCTCCGGTTACGATGCCCGACAGCCTGCATGCCATGCAGCAGGCCACGCTCGCCCTTTACGGACAACTCGCGGATGACCCAGCCACCGGCAACGTCGACCACAGCCACGCCCACCGCAGGCGCTGAAGCCGCGCCCGGTTGGCGCTGGGCGCCGGCGTGGATCCTGGCTTTCGTGGCGCTTTGGCCCGCCCCGGGCTATGCCGAAGGCGTGATGGTGCTGGGCGCGCTGGCGGCGATCGCGATGTTGCTGGTGGCGCGTTTCCAGGGTGGCACGCGGTTGCTCAGCGGCCCGGCGTGGGCTTTGACCAGCGTGCTGTTTGCCGCTTACTGGGTGCCGGAGTTGTTGTCATCGGTGGATGCGATCGATCGCGCGCGTGCGCTGCGCGAGGTCGCCATCGACCTGCGCTACCTGCCGTTCCTGTGGCTCGTGGCCTCGGCGGTGGCGACGAACCATGGTCGTCGGATCACCTTTGCCGGGCTTGGCGTGATCATGGGGATCTGGACGCTGGATGCCCTGGCCCAGGCCATCCTGGGAACCAGCCCGTTGTTCTGGGGCATCGACCAGGCCAAGCACCTGATCAGTGGCCACGGCATGTGCCTGGCCAGCGAAGCCGCGCAGGTCGACCGGCTCAGCGGCGTGCTCGGGCCGTGCAACCTCAAGCTGGGACTGGTGCTGGCGAGCCTGTCGCCGTTCGTCCTGTACCTGTCCGGAAAGCGCTTTGGCAACATCGGCTGGGTGGTCGCGGCGATCGCGATGGGCACGGTGGTGCTGATGGGTGGCGCGCGCGCGTCGTGGCTGACCTATGCGCTGGTGCTGCTGTTCTCGGGCTGGCGCGTGCTGGGCTGGAAGAAACTGGCGGGATTGTTCGTGTTCGGCGCGCTTGCCCTGGGCGTGTTGACGGTGACCGTACCGCAGGTACGCGAGCGGATCGTGCGGACCACGTACGCCCTGACGGCCAGCGACGAAGGCATGGACATGGCATTGTCCGGTCGGACCCGGATCTGGGGCGCGGCGCTGTGCATGGTGCGCAGCCACCCGGTCAACGGCGTGGGTGCGCGCGGGTTCCGGGATGCGTTCCCGGCGTGCAACCCGGATCGCGGTGAAGTCGCCGCCTGGGGAGATGGTCCTGCCCTGCATGCCCACCAGATCGTGCTCGAGGTGCTCAGTGAAACCGGCATCCTGGGCCTGTTGTGCTGGCTGGCAGGAGCAGCGATGGCCTGGCGTGCCTGGCGTTACGCCGATGCCGCGGCCCGTGATCGTGCGCGACCGGCGATGTTGGCGTTGGCGGTGACGGTGTTCCCGCTCAATACGCACCTGGCGTTCTACTCCACGTTCTGGGGCGGGCTGACCTTGCTGTTGGCGGCGCTGTATGCCGGCAGCCTGCTGGCGCGCGAGCCGGAGACCGGGCCTGGCGCGCGGTCGGAGTGACATGTGGATGCATGCGTCGCACATCGTCATGCGGCCTGCGTGGACAGCAGTGAGCACCGTTGCATGAGCCTGCTGGCATGACCCGGCCGCTGCCCCGCTGCTGGCTGGTCGCCCCCGGCAATGCATTGGCGGGGTGCATCGCACGGCTGCCGCAGGCGTGGCTGCTGCGCCTGGGTGGCGTGCTTGCCTGGGTGCTGGCGCCGCTGTTGGGCCGTCGACGGCGTTATGCGCGCCGCAATCTTGCGTTGTGCTTCCCGCAGATGGACGGGCCCGCGCGTGAGCGTTTGCTGCACGCCACGCTGCGGGCCACGGTCACGGGCCTGCTCGAATCGTTGCGCGGCTGGTTTGCGCCGTCGTCGACGTTGCGCGGACTGGCCGACGTCGAGGGCCTGGAGTACTTGCGCGCCGCGCGTGCAGGTGGCCGCGGCGTGTTGCTGGTCACCGGCCACTCGCCGCACCTGGAGCTGGGTGGCCGGATCCTGTCCGAAGCATCTGGCGAACCGGTCGCGATCGTCGTGCGGCGCCAGGGCAGTGCATGCCTGGAGCGGTTCATCGATGGCGGGCGGCGGCGTGCATTTGTCGACACCATCGGCAAGAAGGACATGCGCGGATTGCTGCGTACCTTGTCGGGCGGTGGCATCGTCGCCTATGCGGGCGACCAGGACTTCAGCTACCAGAACGCCTTCGTCCCGTTCTTCGGCATCCAGGCGGCGACGGTTACCGCGATCCCGGAGCTCGCCCGCCGGGGCAATGCCAGCGTGCTGGCGTACTGGTTCCAGCGCGAGCAGGACGGCCGCTACCGGTTATGGATCGAGCCGCCGACCCCCGATTGGCCCAGTGGAGACGCCCTCGCGGATGCCGCGGGATACATGTCCAGGCTCGAACGCGTCGTGCGCCGCCATCCCGAGCAATACCTGTGGGTGCATCGGCGCTTCAAGACGCGGCCGCCGGGCGAACCGGATTTGTACACCGACCTGTCGTCGTGAGGTAACCCCCAGGAAACGGGGATCCGCCTCGCGGTATCACGCCGGCGCATTGGATGCTCAGGGCGGCGGGCTGGCGTAGGGATCCTGCGACCCTTCCGGACGCGTCTTGAATCGCCGGTGGATCCAGAGATATTGCGACGGCGCCGCGCGCACCATGGCTTCGACCGCCGACATGACCTGCGCGGTGTCGGCCACCGCGTCGCGCGAGGGGAAGGCCGCGAAAGCCGGCGATATGCGCAGTGTGTAGCCGCCATCGCCACGGCGCTCGTGGGCAAAGGCAAGCACGCGCGCGCCGGACAGGCGGGCCAGCTGGTGGGTCGAGGTCAGGCTGGAGGCCGGGTGTCCGAAAAACGGGACGAAGACGCTGTCGCCACGACGCGTGTCCTGGTCGGGTGCGAACCACAGCAGGCCGCCATCCTTGAGGTGGCGGATGGCCGGCCGCAGCTCGTCGCGCGAGAACATCGCCGCGGCATAGCGCAACCGTCCGCGCTTGACCGCCCATTCCATCGCGGGGCTGGCGTGCGGCCGGTACATGCCCGCCAGCGGCGCGTGGTCGCACATCAGGCGGCCGCAAATCTCCAGCGTGGTGAAGTGCCCGGAGATCACGATCACGCCGCGCCCTTCGGCTTGCGCGGCGTGCAGGTGCTCCAGGCCTTCGATGCAAAGGCCTGCGCGCATGGGTGCCACCGACCCCCACCAGGCGCGGGCGAACTCGAACACGCCGATCCCCAGGGCGGCAAAGTTCTCGCGCAGCAAGGTCTCGCGCGCCTGGCCGTCCAGTTGCGGGAAACACAGCGCAAGGTTGCGTTGCGCGACGCGCCGGCGGCTCCCAAGCAGGATGCGCAGGACCACGCCGAAGGCACGGCCGAGCGCACGCTGCATCGGCCACGGCAACCACGCCAGCGCCACCATCACGCCAATGCCAAGCCATGTCGGCCAGGTGCGTGGCCCAAGCGGCGGCGGCCCGATGGTGGGTGGCGCACGGGTGGCGTCGTTGGACATGCAGCCATTCTAATCGGGTGCTGCCGTTGGGCTGGGTGCGACCACGCAGGTCGCGCGCTCGTGCCCACGTTTGCGCCGGGCCCAGGCAATCAGCGCGTCCCTGCGGACAGCGACCGGTCACTGCTCCTGGTGATCGTAGCTGAACTCGCGTTTCAACTTCCAACCGTCGCCGACGCGTTGCCAGACGTGCATGAACCGCGCCCTGGACACCGGCGTGGCAGGCTTGCCATCGCCGCTGCGATAGAACTCGTGGACACCTTGCTGGAGTGCGCCGAAGCCGTGCAAGGCAAATGTCTGGACGCTGTCGGCGACGATCCGGCGATGCAATCCCGGCTCCTGGTGGCGTGCGATCGATGCAATGAACGCATCGCCGGTTTCGCTGACCAGGCCGTTGCGGTCGTGGTAGAACTCGAAATCATCGGTCAGCAGGCCGCGAGCGGCATTGAAATCATGCGTGGCGAACAACGCATCGAACAGTGCCTGGTCGGCCGCGGCCAGCTCCTTCGAAAGGGTGTCCACCTGTGCCGATCCGGTCTGTTCCGGCGGTACGGGGCTGGTCTCCTCGCTGAGGAGGATCCATTGCCCGTTGTCGTTGCGCAGGGTGCGGCGGAAGGCGGAGGTTTCCACGAGCTGCTCCTGGCCACCGGCGACCGCATAGAGCTTTTGCACGCCCTCGAGGATGGCGTTGTCGCCTTCGCGGTGCGCGCGGACGCTGCCGTCGACCAGTTCGCGTCGCATCCGCATGCCGCCTTCCATCTGCTGCCACATTTTCTCGAGGTTGGCCAGGAAATGCTCCCGGCTCCGGGTCTTGCCATTGGCGGTAAACGTGAAACCGGGCGCCAGCATCCGTTCGACCACGGATTCATCGCGAGTGGTGAAAACCGCGGCAAAAAAACGCGAGTCGGATGCAACCAGTTGGTCGGCCAGTGACGCGGTCGGTGCCGATGACGCCCAGGCGGGCATGCAGGCAAGCGCCAACAACAGCGCGAGCCCAATTTGTTTCAGGTATTTCATTGCATTTCTCCATTGGTTGCTGGCTGCCACCGTCAATGACGGCAGGCAAGCCGGGGTCGTCCGGCCGCGATATCTGCGTGGCCGTCCGGATGGGCATGGCATCGAAGTGAGGTCGTCAGGACCTCGGGGGTGTAGCGATTACCCGGGTGGGCCTTCCTGCTGCAGGAACTGCTCGTAGCGCTGTTGCAGGTCCGCCAGGTCCAGTCCGACCAGTTGCATGGTGCGGAACACCGTGGGCAGGTCCTCTTCGATGAATCGTTGCTTGCGGAGCTGTCGCAGGCGATCGCGCGCATCGTCCTCGACGAAGTAGCCCACGCCTCGGCGGTTTTCCAGCACGCCCTGTTCCTGCATCAAGACGCAGGCGCGGACCACGGTATTGGGCGTCACTGCCAGTGTCGCAGCCAGTTCGCGCGCGGACGGCGTGCGTTCACCCGTGGCCAGTGCGCCGGTGAGGATCTGCTCGCCGAGGTAATCCACGATCTGCAGGAAAATGGGCCGGTGAGCGTCGAATTCCATGTCACACCGCCTTTTTCTGCAAGGCAATGCCGGCGGCCAACCATGCCAGCACCGGCAGCAGGTAGAAAAAGGCGGCATGCAGCAGCATTGGCAGCCCATGGCCCGTCACCCAGCTGCTGTCGGTATGGAAGTGGATCTTCTCGACCAGCCGCCATCCCGAAAAGTGGTCCGGGTATCCCAGGCGCAGCACGATCCAGGCCGCCAGGGCCCCGAGGACCAGCACTGCAGCGATCAATGCGAGCGTCCGTGGCAGGGCTTGGCGATCGAACACGATCGCACCCAGGACCAGCAGTCCCTGGATGGCCAGGAAGACCGGCAGCACTGCGGTCGAACCGGCGCCGAACGGATCGAAGTGGTCGATGCCGTCGAAGCCGATGGCGGCGAACGCGGTGTCGATGGCGATCGAGATGAGCCAGTAGCCGGCAAACAACGCCAGCAGGTACAGCGGCACCACGACGATGAACCGGCTGGCAAGCTTTTCCCACGGCCGCGCGGGGAGCAGGAGGTAGTCGACCTTGCGCGCCTTGTCTGAAAAGCAGTCAAACGCGCCGGTGGATACGAGCAGGCCGGAACAACAGAGCAGCACGTTGAAAATGACGGTGTGGATGGTGCCGATGCCATGCCCCGCAGCACCGAACCAGGCCGTGGCGGCCGCAAGGACAAGCACGACCAGGCCCCAATGCGCCAGCGTGGCGCCCACGCCGACAAGCTCCATCCGCAGTAGCGCAGCGATTCGCATGATGGCCGGCCTCATGATGCCTGCACTCCGAAGTCAGGCAGCTTGCCGGGCTCGGCGGCGACTGCCTGGTACAGCATTTCCAGGTCCGGGCGGCTGCTGCGTCCGTCACCGGGCAGGATGAAGGCGAAGCCACCCGCGCGCGGCATGCTGTGCAAGGCGTCCTCCGGGGGCGTGGGACCGCTGGCGAACAACAACGACGTGCCCAGTACGTCCGTCGGGGCATGCAACAGCAGGCGCTTGCGGCCCAGGATGGACACATGGTCGACAAGCCCTTCGAATTCGCGGATGCCATGCGTGGCGAGGATGATCGTGCGTCGCGGATCCGCGGCCTCGGCCAGCAGGCTGCGCAGGACCGACTTGGCGTCGATGTCCAGGCCTTCGGCAGGCTCGTCAAGCAACAGCACGCGCGCGCCGGTGGCAAGCGTGAAGGCAAGGCGTGCCTTTCGCAGGGTGCCGGGCGCCAGGCACGATTGAGGCCTGGATGGGTCCACCGCGAAACGATCGAGCGCATCGAAGAACGTCGAACCGGAAAACCGGGGCCACAGCGCTCCGTACGTTTGCCCGTAGGCGCGGCTGTCGAGCCGGCCAGGCGAGAGCATCTGCGGAAGCAAGGCGATGTCGCCCAGCGTCGCCAGCCTGCGCGCGAACGGGTCGTGTCCGTCCAGCCGTACCGAGCCGCATCCCGGCCGCGCCAGCCCGGACAGCAGGTGGAGCAGGGTCGATTTCCCGGATCCGTTGGCCCCCATCAGGGCATGGACCAGGCCAGGCGCGAAGCTGGCGCTCAGCCCCTGCAGGACGTGTCCGCCGGCCCGGTGGGAATAAGAAAGGTCTTTGATTTCGATCATGCACGGCCCTTGGCTGCGAACCACTGTGCTGGTTAACCAGTACAGTCATACCCTACGGCCATGCGCTCCCCGCGTCAAGCCGCAAGGCCACGCCATGGAACGACCGGACGGACCCTGATGCGGCCCGGGCCACGGGCACGCCTCGCCAGCGCGGCCACGCCAACAAGCATCGCGACGCGCTTGGCAGGTAACGGATCCAGCCGGGACGGCTGGACGGTCGCCCGCGGCTTGCCCCGCCGGGACGTGCCCCTTGCGGGGGCGTCGGCGGATCAGGGCATCACGCCGATGGGATGTCCGACGCCGGGCCACGCATCAGCAGCCGGTCCACCCCCCATGCCACGGCGAGGCCGGATCCTGCGGCCAGGAGCATTGGCCACGGCAGCGCCCGCGAAGCGACCGTCATGAGCGGGAGCAATGCGACGAGGCCCGGAACGACGAACAACCCCACCGCAAGCACCGACAGGCCGGCGACCAATCCAAGCAGCCAGTTTTCCACTGCCGCCTGCTCCGGATGGTCCGCGGTGAGTCGTTCCATCTGCAGTGCGAAAGCCGGGCCGGGCTCGGGCATCGGGGCCATGCGGATCGCATGGTAGATGTATCGGTAGCGGTCGACATCGGGATCTACCGCCGCGTCAGCCTGGATCGCGCCTGCGTGCAGGTGAGGCCGCTCCAGCAGGGACGCGGCTTGCTGCAGCTCGGCTTGGCGTTGCATGCCCGGCGACGATTCACTTGCAGCGGCCGATGGCGTGTCTTGTGCAGTCATGCAATATCTCCTGTCATGGATTGAAGCTGCTGCCGCAATCGCAGGCGCGCACGGAACAGGTGGCTTTTGATGGTCCCCGACGGCAACCCGGTGATGCGGGCGACGTCGGCGATGCCGAGGTCATCCAGGTGGAAGAGGGTAATGATCGTGCGTTGCAGGGGCGGTAGCGCCTGGATCGCTTCGGACATGCGCTCCAGCAACTGGTGGTCGGCGCAGGCGCGCTCCAGGTCGAAACCGTCGCCCACGCGTTCGACCAGCGCCTCCACCATGCCGTCGTCCTCCACCATCGGCAGGCGCTTGCGTTGCATGTGGCGGTTGGCGACGCTGAAGGCAATGCGGCCGATCCAGGTAGCCAGCGTGCTCTCGAACCGGAAGCGATGCAATTGCCGGTGCACCAGCAGGAAGACCTCCTGGCACAACTCCCGGGTTTCCTCCGGGCGCTGGACCATGCGATGCACCAGGTGCCAGACCAGTTTCTGGTGCCTGCTGACCAGGGCCTCGAAAGCACCCGGCGTACGCGCCACCGCGGCGGCCACGATGTCCCGGTCGGACGCATCCCTGTCCTGCACGCTGTTGTCCGGAATGGCGCTATCCGGCATGTCCCCGTCCTGCTTCATCACCTGATGGAGACACAGGCGGCAGCAACGGTTGCAACTGTTCGCAGGCCCGATCCCTTGCAACCGATCGTGTCGCCGACGACTCCATCATGGCAACCGCGGCCCGGCCGCAAACAAGGACCCAGCCATGTACGACATCATCGCCATCCTGATCCCCCTTTCGCTCGCGGTCTGCATCGTGGTCGCGATCCGCATTGTGGTCGAAGCGCGCCTGCGCCGCCGCCTGGCCGAGACCCATGCCAGCGAAGAGCTGTTGCAATCCCTGTTGCTTGCCGACGGCGAGAACAGGCGCGCATCCTCGCTGAAGTGGGGACTGGTGTCGGTCGTTGCGGGCATTGGCTTCGTGGCCGTGGACGTACTCGGGCTCGCGGTCGATGACCCGTCGACGTTTGGCGTGCTGTTCGTCGCCATTGGACTGGGCCTGATCGCCTACTACGCAATCACGCGCCCCAAGACCCCGCGCTGACCCCTTGGCGCCGGGCAACGGCGCCCCCTCCCCAATTTTTTCCCGGATGCGCAGCCCGCGTCCGTCGGGCGCGGCTTGCCCGCAATCGGGCAGTGATCATCCCAACCATCGAGGAATCCGCATGAAGAACCAGTCTTGCATCGCCTGTCTCGTCCTGGCCGTCGCCACCACAAGCGCCTGCGCGATGGACGCCCAACCTGTCGCGGCACGCACGTCCGACACGCAGCCGGCAGGCACCACGCCAGCGGCGGCATCCGCTCCTGCCGCGTTGTCCTCGCAAGTGCCCGGATGGATGCGCCAGGCGCGCGTGCCCGGTATCGCGATCGCCAAGATCGAGCACGGGCGACTGGCATGGACGGCGACCTTCGGCGAGCGCGCGCCCGACACGCCGATGACCCCCGACACGGTCTTCAATGTCGCCTCGCTCACCAAACCGGTGTTCGCATTGATGACGCTGCACCTGGTGGCCAATGGAAAAATCGGCCTCGATACGCCGCTCGCGGGCGACTGGGTCGACCCGGACATCGCAGACGACCCGCGCCGCAATGCACTGACCGCGCGCCTGGCCCTGAGCCACCAGACCGGCTTCCAGAACTGGCGAGGGTCGGACAAGCTCGCGTTTACGTTCGCGCCGGGCAGTCGCCATGAGTACTCCGGCGAAGGCTATGAATACCTGCGGCGCGCACTCGAGCATCGGACAGGCAAGCCCATGTCCACGTTGATGGCGACGACCGTGCTGGACCACGTCGACATGCAGCACACGTCCTTCGGCTGGAGCAAGGCGGTGACCGGGCCCGTCGCCACCGGATTCGAATCGTCCGGCACCCCCTATGACATGGACTACCTGCACGACCGCAAACCCAGTGCGGCCGCCAGCATGCTGACGACCATCGGCGACTACGGCCGCTTCGCCGCATGGGTGGCCCGCGGGGCGGACCTGCCCAAGGCTCTGTTCGACGACATGCGTCGTCCGCAACTGGCGGGCGAAACGGCGGAAAGCTTCGGCCTGGGATGGCGATTGATCCGCACGGGCGGGCAAACCGTGCTGTCCCACGACGGTCGCGAAAACGGCGTCCGCACGCAGGTGTACGTGCTGCCCGCCACCGGCGAAGGGCTCGTGATCCTGACCAACAGCGACAACGGCGAACTGCTGACCCGGCCACTGACGACCGCGATGCTGGACGACGGTGGATCGGTGGTGTCCGCAGTGGACGCGGACATCTGGACCTACCTGCAGCGCATGCCGCGTGCGCAGCTGCCCAGGATCGCGCATGTCGTGGTGGCGTCGCCCTCGTTCATGTCCAAGTGGCTGCATGCGGTGGACGCAGCGTTGGTCCAGGCCTCGCCGTTGCCCGCCAGCGACAAGCCAGACGCGCAGGCCGCGATCGAGCCGTTCGTGCAGGCCATGCTGGAAGGGCGCGTCACCGAAAACCAGGCCAAGGCGCTGGTCGAGCTGGCGGTGGCGTCCGACGCGCAGGGGCCGCGTTGGCGCGACCGTTTCACTGCGGACCAGGCTGGGCAATGGATGGCTGCGCTGTCGGCGCGGGCAAACAATGACGGCCAGAGCGCCCCGGATGCGGGTGGAAATGCCGGCGCGACGCAGCACGGCGATGCGACCGTGGTCGTCCCCGACGCCCGCCTTGCAGCCTACGCGGGCGAGTATCGACTGCCATCCAATCAGTTGCTGATCAGCATCCGCAGGACGGGTTCGGGGCTCGAGGCCGCGGCCGAAGGCATGCCCGTGGTCAAGCTTTATCCGCTATCGCAGACCTTGTTCATGTTCAAGGAGGACAAGACGCGGTTCGAGTTCGTGACCGGGGCTACCGGCGACCCGACGGGGCTGCGCGTGATCTGGAGCGCGTCGCGATCCGAGGTGGCCGACCGGGTCGACTGACGTGCACGTTGCATGACCCAACGCCACCTCCGGGTGGCGTTGTCGCAACCGATGCATCCGGGCTTGCGCGCATGTGCGTGAGCCATTCCATTGGTGGGATGGCATGGCGGGTCGGAGCGTTGGCGAGGGTTGCCGAAGCCGTCATTGGATGTTCGTTGCCGGGTCGCCATCGATCCGGGTTCGGCTGGCGAACGAGGCGCAGGGGCCGGCAGCGTGCCCGCGCTGCAGCCGTGCCCGTTATCCTGTCGGCATGCGGACGGATCCCATCGAGCGTCTCCTGCGCGGCCTGTATGGGGTCGCGCTTTACCTGTTGGCGCCGGTGACGGTTTACCACCTGATCTGGCGTGGGTTCCGCCAGTCCGCATATTTCCAGCGATGGAACGAGCGCTACGCGTTCTATCGCGATGCGCCGCAGGCACCGACATTGTGGGTGCATGCCGTTTCGGTGGGCGAGGTCAATGCCGCCTTGCCGCTGGTCAATGCCCTGCGCCGCGAATATCCCGGGCATCGCGTGCTGGTCACCACGATCACCCCCACCGGCTCGGCGCGCGTGCGCGCGATCTGGGGCGACAAGGTCGAGCATGTGTACCTGCCCTACGACCTGCCCGGCGCGGTATCGCGTTTCCTTCGGCATTTCCGGCCCTCGGTGGCCTTGATCCTGGAAACCGAGCTGTGGCCCAACCTGTTGTTCGGCTGCCGCGACCACGGCATTCCGGCCTATGTGGTCAATGCGCGGCTGTCGGGGCGTTCGCTGCGCGGCTACCGCGTGTTGCGTCCCCTGGTGTCGCGCGCCCTGCACACAGTGCGCGGGGTGCTGGCGCAGTCGGCGGCGGATGCCAGGCGATTCGTCCGGCTGGGTGCCGCGCGGGACGACACGCATGTCACCGGCAACCTGAAGTACGACATCACGGTGGGCGAGGGCTGGCCGGCGTTTGCCGCGGCCTTTGGCCAGCGCGTCGCCGGGCGTCCTGTCTGGATCGCGGCCAGTACGCATGTCGAGGAAGAGGCTGCCATCATCGCGATCCATCGCCGCCTGCGCGCGCGCTGGCCGGATCTTCTCCTGCTGTGGGCGCCGCGCCATCCGGAACGCTTCAAGCCGGTGGCACAGCAGGCGGTCGACGCCGGCTGGCGGGTGGCCACGCGTCAACTGACGCAGTGGCCCGATGGCGACGACGGGGTCTTCGTGATCGACACCCTGGGCGAGCTGATGCCGTTCTACGGCTGTGCGCGGGTCGCCTTCGTCGGCGGCAGCCTGCAGGACGTGGGCGGGCACAACCTGCTTGAACCGGCGGCGGCGGGCGTGGCCGTGGTCACCGGGCCGCACCTGCACAACTTCAGCGATATCGCCAGGCAGATGGAATCCGCCGGGGCGCTGCGCATCGGCCAGGATGCCGATGCTGTGGCCGACCAGCTCGAAGCCCTGTTGGCGGATCCGGGCGCCTGCAATGCAATGGTCGCGGCAGGCCATGCCCTGGTCGAGCAGGGCCGTGGGGCGCTGGAGCAGACCCTGGCCTGGTTGACGGCGGACCTGCCCAGGCCGGTCGACCCGGCGTCCTAGGCAGGCCGATCAAGCCGGCTCAGTTGCTGCGCGTGTCTCCCGGGGCCAACTGCGCTTCGGCATCGGCCGTCAGCAGGCGGTTGACGTCCTTGACGTCGTCGATGTCCAGCGTGCCGGCAGCCTGTTCCAGCAGCAGCCGGTTCTGCAGGAAGTTGTACTTGGCCAACGCATACTGGCGTTGCGCGTCGAACAGGTTCTGCTGGTTGATCAGTACGTCGAGCACGGTCCGGGTGCCGACTTCCAGCCCGACCTGCGAGGCATCGTAGGCGCTCTTGGCCGAAACCAGTGCCAGCCGTCGTGCTTCGACCTCGCTGATGCCTGCCACCAGGGTCTGGTACGCGTTGCGGGTGCTGCGTTCGAGCCCCCGTCGCTGCTGGACCAGCTCGTCATGGGCGACATCGCGCTGCGCGATGGCCTGGCGCACGCGCGACTGGGTCGCGCCGCCGGAAAAAATAGGCACGCTCAGGGTGATGCCGAACGATGGGCCGCGGTTTTCGTTGCCAAGCGGGAAGCTGGTCGAATAAGGCGTGCCGTCGGGACCGACCCCGCTGAAGCTGCCGTCACCCCAGGTGGCGTTCTTGCCGTAGCTGCCGTTGAGATACAGCGTGGGCAGGTGGCCGGCGCGCGCGGTGTTGATGTCGGCCTCGGCAGACTGCACCTGCAGCTGCTTGGCCTGCAATGCGGGATTGTTGTCGAGTGCGGCTGCCACCCAACCGTCCGCATCGCGCTCCTCGGGCAGCGTGGGCTTGAAGTCGTCAGGCAGGCCCTTGAGGTTGCGCACCGGTTGTCCGGTGATCTCGGCGACGGCCTGGTAGGCGTCTTCCAACGCATTGCGGGTGACGATGGTGTTGGCGCGGGCGGCATCGTAGGTGGCGCGCGCTTCATGGACATCGGTGATCGGGGCCAGGCCGACTTCCAGGCGCTTGCTGGCGAAGTCGAACTGTTTCTTGAGGGCCGATTCGGAGGCCTCTGCCGCGGCCAATGTCTCGATCGCCACCAACACGTCGAAGTAGGCCTTCGAAGTCCGTGTCACCAGCGAGTCGCCAGCCGACTCGAGCCGGAAGTCCGCAGCGCGGCTGAGTGCACCCTGGCTGCGGACCCGGCTGAAGGTGCCGAAGTCGAACACGACCTGATCGACATTCACGCCGAGCCGGCGGCTGTTGCTGGTGGACTCGGAGTCGCCATTGATGGTGGTGAACGTCGGTTCTCCGGTCACCGGGTCCACGGTGGAAATACGTTCGGTGCCCGGGCCGGTGCTCTTGGAGCGCTGGTAGCTGGCACTGCCATTGATTTGCGGCAGCAATGCCGCACGCGCCTGCACGGCACCCTCCTTGGTGGCCAGGCGGCCGGATTCGGCGGCAGCCAGCTGGGGGTCGCCAGTGCGCGCGAGCTCGTAAGTCTGCAGCAGGTCTTCGGCATGTGCGCCGGCAACCGGCACCAAAGCGAGCGCCAGGGCGAGGGTCAGCGGGCGGCGGAGCATCTGCGGGAGGTGCATGGGGACATCCTTGAATGGCTTGCTTGGGATTTCAGTTCCAGGCTTGCAGCGTGGGACCTACAGGGTAAACCGGGCAACAGGCTCGGCACCGACCAGGTACGGCAGGTCGGTTTCAAACAACGTCTGGATGTGCAGTGCGTTGACATCGAACGCGGCATCGTCGACCTGCGTGGCCGGACGTTGCACCAGGATCGCGGTCATCGCCGGTGCGCGGCCATGGACGACGAACATGCGCCCACCCGGGCGCAACCAGCTTGCGAACTGCGAGGGAACCTGGTCGACCGCCCCGCCGACGCAGATCGCGTCGAAGCGGCGATCCGTGTGGTAACGCAATGCGTCGGCGACTTCGATCCGGGTGTTGCTTCCGGATGCGCTTGCAGCCAGTGCCGCTTGCGCGGCTTCGGCCAGGTCGGCATGCAGCTCCAGGCTCAATACCTCGCGTCCGAGCCGGGCCAGGCAGGCAGTGAGGTAACCACTGCCCGTGCCGATCTCCAGCACCGCATCGGTTGGCGACACGGCCAGCGCCTGCAGGATGCGGCCTTCGACCACCGGCTTGAGCATGACCTGGCCGTGGCCCAGTGGCAGCGGCATGTCGGCGTAGGACAGGGCGCGGTAGGCCGCCGGAACGAACGCTTCGCGGGGTGTCGTCGACAGCGCTTCCAGCACGCGGACATCGAGCACGTCCCAGGGGCGGACCTGTTGCTCGACCATGGTTTCGCGGGCTTTGGCGTAATCGATCGTTGTCATGGGTGGACTCTCGTGCGTGGGCGGCGTGCGCTGGCCAGGTGCGGGCGGCCACGGTGCCGGTGCGCCCCTGGGCCATCGGGCAGTGGGTGCGCGATTTTACCGCCACTGGACGCGACGGGCGCGGCTCCCCTGGCTGGCGCCTGCCGCCTGTGGCACAGCATGGCCGTGCCGCCATGCCGCAACTGAGTGCCAGAAGTCACCGAGACTGACGTCACCATCGTGGCGGTGCCCTCCCGCGCAGGGGTTCAGCGCGGCGCATAGGCACGAAGGAACATGTCGACGCTGGCCTCGATGTGCAGCCTCGTCTCGGCGTCGTCCGGTTGCCCGCAGCCGAAGACCTGCAAGGCATGCGGCTCGCCCTTGAGCAGGCAGAAGAATTGCGCCGATGCGCGCGGGATATCGTCGATCTGCAGCTCGCCCAGCGCCACGCGACGACGCAGCAATTCGGCGAACGACGCCTGGACGCGCATCGGGCCGGCCTCCCAGAACAACTGCGGCAGGTGCGATTCGGTCATGCGCGGCGTACACATGATCCGGTGGCCGGCGATCGCCTCGGGGGAGGCGACCATGGCGTGGAAGGCGTGCGCGATTTGCAGCAGGCGCTCGCGGATGCCGCTTTCCAGGTGGAGCTCGAAGACCGACTCGGGCAGTTGCTGCTCGCAATAGGATTTCACCGCTGCGGCGAACAGGTTTTCCTTGTCGCCGTAATGGCTGTAGACGGTGAGCTTGGAAACCCCGGCTTCCGCCGCGATCTGGTCCATGCTGACGCCATCGAATCCCTGGGTGGTGAACAGGTCCTTGGCGGCCTCCAGGATCGCCAGGCCCTTGCCCAGGTCCTTGGGTCGCCCGGGTGCGACAGGCTTGCGAGGGGGGCGGGAGGGGTTCGCGGACATGCCACAATACTAGACTAACCGGTTTGTTATTTATACCATACCCAGTGGTTCACTAATCTCCCGTTCGGGGAATGTCCCGCGGCCGTTGGGCAGACGGAGTCAGCATGGTCAACATTTCACAGGTACGTCCGATGTCGACATACGTGCCGTTGCTGGCCGCCCTGCTGGCGCTGGGCGCCTGTGGAGCCGATCCCATTCCGGCCCCGCCCCGCCCGGTGCTGGTGGCCCATCCTGGGCCGGTCGCCGGCACCAGGGTCGCCGCCTTCGCGGGCGAAGTGCGCGCCCGCCAGGAGAGCGCGCTGGCGTTCCAGGTGGGAGGCAAGCTGGTCCGGCGAGACGTGGATGTGGGCGATGCGGTCAGCCGGGGTGACCTGCTGGCCGAACTCGATCCGGGGGACCTTCGTGCGCAGGCCCAGGCCGCGCAGGCGCAATTGGCCGCCGCCGAAGGCGAGCTCTCGCGGGCCCGCGCCGACCGCGCCCGCTATGCCCAGCTTGCCGGGCAACAACTTGTAAGCCGCTCCGCGCTGGATGCTCAGGACGCCGCCTACGCGGCTGCAGCAGGACAGGCCAAGGCGGCACGCGCGGATCTGCAAGTGGCGCGCAACCAGGCGGCCTACACCCGGTTGCTGGCACCAAGCGACGGTCGCATCGCCAGCCGCCAGGCAGAGGCCGGACAGGTAGTCGCAGCTGGCCAGACGGTGTTTACGCTGGCGGGGGACCAGGGTCGCGAAGTCGCCATTGCCCTGCCCGAATCGGATGTCGACGATTTCAGCATCGGCCAGCCGGCGCTGATCGCCTTGTGGAATACGCCCGGAGCGCGCCTGCCCGGCAAGATCCGTGAGATCGCACCGGCTGCCGACCCGCAGACACGCACGTATGCCGCACGCGTGGCATTGACCGCCGAGGCAGCCAGCAAGGTCTCGCTGGGCCAGAGTGCCAGGGTCTTCCTGCAGCCGGCCGGATCCGACGCCGCATCGCGCGCCACGCTGCAGGTGCCGCTGGCTGCCATCCAGCGCGGGGACAAGGGCGGGACATCGGTGTGGGTGGTCGATCCAGGCACCCGCAAGCTCCATGCCGCGCCGGTGCGCCTGGGGACCTATGGCGAAGACAGCGTGCCGGTGCTGTCCGGCCTCTCGGCGGGTGATTGGGTCGTGGTGGCCGGCGGGCACCTGCTGCGCGAAGGCGAGCAGGTCGCCCCGGTGGATCGGGACAACCGGCCGGTCGCGCTGTCCTCGACGCCGGCGCAAGGCAAGTAGCGCCGATGCGCAAGTTCAACCTGTCCCGGTGGGCGCTGCACAATCGCGCGCTGGTGCTGTACGCGATGATCGTGCTGGCGCTGGTGGGCGCGTGGTCGTACAGCCACCTGGGCCAGTCGGAGGATCCTCCTTTTACCTTCAAGGCGATGGTGGTGCGCACCTTGTGGCCCGGCGCCACGGCCGAGCAGGTATCCAGGCAGGTCACCGAGCGCATCGAAAAACAACTGATGACCACCGGGGAATACGAGTTCATCCGCTCGTATTCGCGCCCGGGCGAGTCGCAGGTGATCTTCATGGCGCGCGACTCCATGCGCTCCAGGGACGTGCCGGAGCTGTGGTACCAGGTGCGCAAGAAGATCGGCGACATCAAGCCGACGCTTCCGGCCGGGGTGGTCGGCCCGTTCTTCAATGACGAGTTCGGCGACACCTTCGGCAACATCTATGCCTTGACCGGCGACGGATTCGACTACGCCGTGCTCAAGGATTACGCCGAGCGCATCGAGCTGGAACTGCAGCGGGTCCCCGGTGCCGGCAAGATCCAGCTGCTCGGATTGCAGGACGAGAAGATCTGGATCGAGCTCGACAACACCAAGCTGGCGACGCTAGGGATCGCGCTGTCGGCGGTGCAGGAAGCCTTGCAGCAGCAGAACGCGGTGACCGCGGCCGGGTTCTTCGAAGGCAAGACCGATCGCATCGAGTTGCGTGTCGATGGCGCATTCGATTCGATCCAGGCGATCAGCGACTTCCCGATCCGCGCGGGTGGCCGCACCATCCGCCTGGGCGACGTCGCCGAAGTGCATCGAGGCTTCAGCGATCCGCCGGCGCCCAGGATGCGTTTCATGGGCGCAGATGCCATCGGCATCGCAGTGGCGATGAAGGATGGTGGCGACATCCTCAAGCTCGGCGACGCGCTGGATGCCGAATTCGCGCGCCTGCAACGCACGCTGCCCGCCGGCATGCGGCTGGCCAAGGTGTCCGACCAGCCCGAGGCCGTGCGCGACTCGGTGGGCGAGTTCATCCGGGTGCTGGCCGAGGCCGTGGTCATCGTCTTGCTGGTCAGCTTCTTCTCGCTGGGGTTCCGCACCGGGTTGGTGGTCGCGGTCAGCATCCCGTTGGTGCTGGCGATGACGTTTGCCGTGATGCAGTACTTCGGCATCGGCCTGCACAAGATCTCGCTGGGCGCGCTGGTGCTGGCGCTGGGCCTGATGGTGGACGACGCGATCATCGCCGTGGAGATGATGGCGATCAAGATGGAGCAGGGGTTGTCGCGGATGAAGGCGGCGAGCTTCGCCTACGAGAGCACGGCGTTCCCGATGCTGACCGGCACCCTGGTGACCGCGGCCGGTTTCCTGCCGATCGCGACGGCGGCATCGAGCACCGGTGAATACACGCGGTCCCTGTTCCAGGTGGTGACGATCGCACTGCTGGTGTCGTGGATCGCGGCGGTGCTGTTCATTCCCTACCTGGGCGATCGCATGCTGCCAGCCATGGAACGCGATGCCGCGATGCCGGCGGCCGGCACGCCAGCAGGGCGTTGGCGTGCGTGGCGCGAAAAGCTGGCTGATCGTTGGCCCCAATATGCGTTTGTCCTGGGGCCCGGGGAGCCGGTCGCGCACGACCACGACCCTTACCAACGTCCGTTCTATCGCCGCTTCCGCACCTTGCTGGGTTGGTGTTTGTCGCATCGCTGGCTGGTGATCGGCGCCACCGTCGCCGCGTTCGCGCTGTCGATCGCCCTGTTCCGCTTCGTACCGCAGCAGTTCTTCCCGGATTCCACGCGACCCGAACTGATGGTCGACATGGAGCTGGCCGAAGGCTCTTCGCTGCGCGCCACCGCGGCGCAGGCACGCAAGCTCGAAGCCATGCTTGCCGGCCACGAGGGCATCGACAATTACGTCGCCTACGTCGGTACCGGCTCGCCCCGCTTCTACCTGCCCCTGGACCAGCAGTTGCCAGCGCCCAATTTCGCCCAGTTCGTGGTGCGTGCCCAGGACATCCATGCGCGCGAGGCACTGCGCGATTGGCTCACCCGCACGGTCGCGCCGAAATTCCCGGAACTGCAGCTGCGCGTCACCCGCCTGGAGAACGGACCGCCGGTCGGTTACCCGATCCAGTTCCGCGTTTCGGGCGAGCACGTCGATCGTGTCCGCGCACTGGCCCATGATGTCGCCGCGAAAGTCCGTGAAAACCCCCACGTCGCCAACGTCAACCTGGACTGGGACGAACCCAGCAAGGTGGTGCGGCTCAAGATCGACCAGGATCGTGCCCGTGCGCTGGGCGTGAGTTCGGAGCAGTTGTCCCGGTTCCTGTCCGGGTCGCTGTCCGGGCTGCACGTGAGCACTTACCGCGAAGGCAACGAGCTGATCGAGGTACTGCTGCGCGGTAGCGACGACGAGCGCTCGCACATGGAGATGCTGGCCAGCCTGGCGGTGCCAACCAGCAGCGGGCAACCGGTCCCGCTGTCGCAGGTCGCGACACTGGAATACGCCTTCGAGGACGGCATCATCTGGCACCGCGACCGGTTGCCGACGATCACCGTGCGCGCCGATATCCGGGACGCGGAGCAACCGGCCACCGTGGCATCGCAGATCTCGCCGACACTCGACGGCATCCGCGCGGACCTCCCCGAAGGCTACCTGTTGCAGACCGGCGGCACGGTCGAGGATTCCGCCCGGGGCCAGGACTCGATCATCGCCGGCCTGCCGCTGTTCCTGCTGGTGGTGGTGACGTTGCTGATGCTGCAGTTGCGCAGCTTTTCGCGCACGACGCTGGTCTTGTTGACCGCACCGCTGGGGCTGATCGGCGTGACGCTGTTCCTGCTGGTGTTCAGGGTGCCGTTCGGGTTCGTGGCGATGCTGGGCGTGATTGCCCTGGCCGGGATGATCATGCGCAACTCGGTGATCCTGGTCGACCAGATCGAGCAGGACATCGCGGCCGGGCACGATCGCTGGACCGCGGTGATCGATGCCACGGTGCGCCGTTTCCGCCCGATCGTGCTGACCGCGCTGGCCGCGATCCTGGCGATGATCCCGCTCTCGCGCAGCGCCTTCTTCGGGCCGATGGCCGTGGCGATCATGGGTGGGCTGACCGTCGCGACGGCGCTGACGTTGCTGTTCCTGCCGGCGCTGTACGCGGCCTGGTTCAAGGTGCGTCGCGAGGAACAAGCCCCGGCGCGGGGCGGGCGACCCGCCACCGCGGCTGGACAGCGTTCTTCGCCATGACCGGCATGGCATGACGCCAGCCACCGTTCGGGTCTAGACTCGGGCTGCCAGCGAAGGCCGGTGTCCCCGGCCAGGCAGCAGGGCGTGCGGTGAAGCCGACCGATATTCGCGATCCCGACACGTTCCACAAGGTCGTGGACTGCCAGTGGGCCTGCCCGGCGCATACGCCGGTCCCCGAGTACATCCGCCTGATCGCCGCCGGCCGCTACGCCGACGCGTACATGGTCAACTGGCATTCCAACGTGTTCCCGGGGATCCTGGGCCGCACCTGCGACCGCCCCTGCGAACCGGCGTGCCGGCGCGGACGGGTCGAGGAGAACAACGGCCCCGAATCCATGCGCGACAAACCCGAGCCGGTGGCGATCTGCCGGCTCAAGCGGGTGGCGGCCGACCACAAGGGCGACGTCCAGGCGCGCATGCCCAAGCCCGCGATCAAATCCAATGGCAAGCGCATCGCCTGCATCGGCGCTGGCCCCGCGTCGTTGACCGTGGCGCGCGATCTTGCGCCATTGGGGTACCAGGTCACCGTGTTCGAGGCCGACCCCAAGGCCGGTGGGTTCATGCGCACGCAGGTACCGCGCTTCAGGTTGCCCGAGCAGGTGATCGACGAGGAGTGCGGCTACATCCTCGACCTGGGCGTCGAGTTCGTCGGCGGCCGCCGCATCGACTCGATGCGCGCGATGCTGGCCGAAGGCTACGACGCGGTCTTCGTCGGCAGTGGCGCGCCACGCGGGCGCGACCTGGACATCCCGGGCCGGCAGGACGCCGGGGACAAGATCCATGTCGGCCTCGACTGGCTGGCCAACGTCTACTTCGACCATGTCAAATCCATCGGCAAGCGCGTGCTGGTGCTGGGCGGCGGCAACACCGCGATGGATTGCTGCCGCAGCGCGATCCGCCTGGGCGGCAAGGACGTCAAGGTGCTGGTGCGCTCGGGCTTCGACGAGATGAAGGCCAGCCCGTGGGAAAAGGAAGACGCCATGGAAGAGGGGATCCCGATCCTCGACTTCCGCGTGCCCAAGGCCTTCGTCCACGAGAACGGCCGCCTCGCCGGCATGACCTTCGAGCGGGTCCGCGCCGAATACGACGACAACGGCCGCCGCAAACTGATCCCCACCGGCGAGCCGGACGAGTTCCATGCCTGCGACGAGGTGCTGCTGGCGATCGGCCAGGAGAATGCCTTCCCGTGGATCGAGCGCGACTGTGGCATCACGTTCGGCGAGTGGGGCATGCCGGTGGTGGACAAGCTGACGTACCAGTCCTCGCTGCCGCACGTGCTGTTTGGCGGCGATGCCGCGTTCGGGCCCAAGAACATCATCTGGGCGGTCGCGCATGGGCACGGTGCGGCGATCACCATCGACAAACTGCTGCATGGCGAAGACGTTCGCGAGCGTCCGGACCCGATGGTGCAGTTGTCCTCCCAGAAGATGGGCATCCACGAGTGGACTTACGACAACGCGGTATCGCCTGACGAGCGGTTCCTGGTGCCATGGTCGGAAGAGGCGAAGAAGCTGGACAGCATCAAGGTCGAGGTCGAACTCGGGTTCGACGCCGACACCGCCTGGAAGGAAACCCAGCGCTGCCTCAATTGCGACGTGCAGACGGTGTTCACCCGCGACAAGTGCATCGAGTGCGATGCCTGCGTGGACATCTGCCCGACGGATTGCATCACTTTCACAGCCAACGACGACGAAGACGCGCTGCGCACGCACCTGACCGCCCCGGCGCTCAACAAGGAGCAGGGACTCTACGTCTCCGGGCCCCTGCCGACGCTGCGGGTCATGGTCAAGGACGAAGACGTCTGCCTGCACTGCAGCCTTTGCGCCGAGCGCTGCCCGACGGGGGCGTGGGACATGCAGAAGTTCCTGTTGCTGGAGACGTATGCGGGGGCGTCGTGTCGGAACAGGAAAGCCAGGGAGGCTGCATGAGAGCAGCGCGCGAGATTGGCCGTCATTTCCTTTGCCCGTCATTCCCGCGAAGGCGGGAATCCATGGACGTTGTCCTTCATGAAAGGGCGAAGAGCGAAAGTCCATGGATTCCCGCCTTCGCGGGAATGACGGTATTGGGGGTCATGGGAATTAGGGCATACGGTGTCGTGCAGTGACTGACGAAATGCTCCCCCTGCAATCCACCAACGACTTCGTCGTCAAGTTCGCCAACGTCAACGGCTCCGGCTCAGCGTCCGCAAACGAGCTGTTCGCCAAGGCCATCCTGCGCATGGGCGTGCCGGTCAGTCCGCGCAACATCTTTCCGTCCAACATCCAGGGCCTGCCGACCTGGTACGAAGTGCGCGTATGCGAAGCAGGCTGGTTGGGCCGCCGCGGCGGCGTCGACCTGCTGGTGGCGATGAACCCCCAGACCTGGGACGACGACCTCAAGGAGCTGGCGCCCGGTGGCTACCTGTTCTACGACAGCAGCAAGCCGATGCCGCGATCCAGGTTCCGCGACGACATCACCATCCTCGGCGTGCCGCTGACCCAGATCTGCAACGCGACCTACGACGATCCGCGCCAGCGCCAGCTGTTCAAGAACATCATGTACATCGGCGCATTGAGTTTGCTGCTGGACATCGATCCGTCGGTGATCGAAACCCTGATCGGCGAGCAGTACGAAAGCAAACCGAAACTGCTCCCGCCCAACATCGAGGCATTGCACCTGGGGCGCGACTGGGTGCGAGGCAACCTCCCTCATCCGATCGGATTGCGGATCCGCAAGGCGGATGCGGTTGGCGATCGCATCTTCGTCGAAGGCAATGCCGCCGCGGCGCTGGGCTGCGTCTATGGCGGTGCCACGGTGTGCGCCTGGTATCCGATCACGCCGTCGTCGTCGCTGGCCGAGGCCTTCCAGGGGTATTGCCGGGCATATCGCGTCGATGGGGCGGGCCATGCACGCTTCGCGGTGATCCAGGCCGAGGACGAGATCGCATCGATCGGCATCGTCGTCGGTGCGGGCTGGAACGGCGCGCGCGCCTTCACCACGACTGCCGGTCCCGGGGTATCGCTGATGAGTGAATTCATCGGCCTGGCGTACTTCGCCGAGATCCCGGTCACGATCATCGACGTACAGCGCGGCGGTCCATCGACCGGCATGCCCACGCGCACCCAGCAGTCCGATGTCCTGGCCTGCGCTTACGCCTCGCACGGCGATACCAAGCACGTGCTGCTGTTCCCGGAGGATCCGCGTGAGTGTTTCGAGTTCGCGGCGGCGGCGCTCGACCTCGCCGACCGCCTGCAGACCCCGGTCTTCGTCATGAGCGACCTGGACATCGGCATGAACCAGCGACTGTGCGCGCCGTTTTCATGGGACGACAGCCGCAGCTACGACCGCGGCAAGGTCATGTCGGCCGCGGACCTCGAGTCGGGGCGCGAATTCGCCCGCTACAAGGATGTCGACGGCGACGGCATCCCCTGGCGGACCTGGCCGGGGACGCATCCGGACAAGGGCGCGTATTTCACCCGCGGCACCTCGCGCGACCCGCAGGCCAGGTATTCCGAGCGCGGGCCGGATTACATCTACAACATGGAGCGGTTGCTGCGGAAGTTCGATACCGCCAAATCCCTGGTGCCTGCGCCGGTCATCACCAAGGCATCGACGCCTTCGCGGCATGGGGTGATCCATTTCGGCTCGACCAGTCCGGCGATGGCCGAGGCTTTCGCGCACCTGCAGGACGAAGGCATCGCGCTGGACATGCTGCGGGTGCGTGCTTTCCCGTTCCCGGATGCGGTGCGCGACTTCATCGACGCGCACGATCGCGTGTTCGTGGTCGAGCAGAACCGCGACGCCCAGTTGCGCAGCCTGCTGGTCAACGAGTTCGGCATCGACCCCGCCCGGCTGGTCGCCGTATTGCATTACGACGGAACGCCGATCACCGCGCGGTTCATTGCCGATGCGATATCGGCATGGATCGGGGCGGTGGCGCACCGGGAGCAGGTGGCATGAAGCTTTCGTCGCCAGTGCCGGGCGTATCCAGGGATGCAGTTGTATCGGTCATTCCCGCGCAGGCGGGACTCCCGCGACTTTCGCCCTTTCTGCCAGCTGCATCGAGTCATGCCGGATCGGGGCATGCCGGATCGGGGCATGCCGGAGCAAGCGGGAAGTCACCGGATTCCCGCCTGCGCGCGGATGACGGTCCTCCTGATGCCCTTGCCGCGGCAGGTGCGGAGACATCGCGATGACCTACCTGGCCAAACCAAGGCTCCACCACCCGACACTGTCCTGCAATGCACTCGGCTTCACCCGCCGCGATTACGAAGGCACGGTGTCGACCCTGTGCGCGGGATGCGGCCACGATTCGATCTCCGCGGCGATCATCCAGGCCTGCTGGGAGCTGGAGATCGCCCCGCATCGCGTCGCCAAGTTGTCGGGCATTGGTTGCAGCTCGAAGACCCCGACCTATTTCCTCGGCCAGTCGCATGGCTTCAATACCGTCCACGGACGAATGCCGAGTGTGTTGACCGGCGCCAACCTGGCCAATCGCGAATTGATCTACCTGGGCGTGTCGGGCGATGGCGACTCGGCCTCGATCGGCATCGGCCAGTTCGTGCATGCGATCCGGCGCGGCGTGGACATGGCCTACATCGTCGAGAACAACGGCGTGTACGGCCTGACCAAGGGACAGTTTTCCGCGACCGCCGACCAGGGGTCGGTGTCGAAGAAGGGCGTGGCCAACACCGATACGCCGCTGGACATGGTGACCATGGCGCTGCAATTGGGCGCCACCTACGTTGGACGGGGCTTCTCGGGCGACAAGCAGCAACTGGTGCCGTTGATCAAGGGCGCCCTGTCGCACCGCGGCGCCGCCTTCCTCGATGTGATCAGCCCGTGCGTCGCCTTCAACAACCATCCCGGCAGCACCAAGAGCTACGAGTACGTGCGCGAGCACAACGAGGCGCTCAACCGCATGGACGTGATCCTGCCGCGTGCGGAAATCGTGGTGCAGTACGACGCAGGCGACGTGCTCGAGATCGCGCAACACGATGGATCCCTGTTGCGCCTGCGCAAGCTGGAGCACGACTACGACCCGCGTGATCGCATCGCCGCGATGAACCTGATCCACCAACGCCAGGCGCAGGGCGAGGTGGTGACGGGGTTGCTGTACGTGGACCCGGAGGCCAGCGGCCTGCATGGGCACCTCGACACGGTCGCGGCACCGCTCAACAGCCTGGATGCATCGGAATTAAGTCCTGGTGCGGCCATCCTCGACAAGATCAACGCAGCGCTGCGCTGAGGCCGGGGTTTTTGCAGGAGCGACGTCAGTCGCGACCGGGAGCCCGGAATTTCAGATCGCGACTGACCTCGCTCCTGCAACAGCCCAAGCCGGGGCAAGCGCTCGCAGCTGGAGCCCCTCCTGCCCACCGCCATTGGCACGAGCAGAGGTGTCGTGGTTCAATGACACCCGAAGCGGGGGTACCGGCATGCCGGTTGAGACAGACCCTTCGAACCTGGGCACGCAGTGCCGATACCGGCTGATACCGGCGTAGGGAAGCTTCGCGAGACAGCATCGCCCGTTTCGGGCTAACTGGTCGCGCCGCCGCTTCGTCCACGCCCCTCCAGGACGAAAGCCATGAATGCAGTCCCCAGCGACCTCCTGCGCGATACCCAGCGCCTGTCCGAAGACGTGACCCGGCCGATCCCGGGCTCGCGCAAGGTCCATGTCCCCGGCAGCCGCGCCGACCTGCGCGTGGCGATGCGCGAGATCGTGCAATCACAGACGCCGACCTTGTTCGGCGGCGACGAGAACCCTGCGATCGCGGTCTACGACACCTCCGGGCCGTATTCCGATCCGGGGGCCGACATCGACCTGGCTGCCGGCCTGGCACCGCTGCGTGCGGCATGGATCGCCGAGCGCGGCGATACCGAGGCGCTGGACGGACTGTCGTCTTGCTTTGGCCGCGAGCGCGAAGGCAACGCACGCCTGGACGATGTGCGCTTCCCCAATCGGCCGTTGCCGCGCCGCGCCAGGGCCGGTGCCAACGTCAGCCAGATGCATTACGCGCGCCAGGGCATCGTGACCCCGGAGATGGAATACGTCGCGATCCGCGAGAACCAGCGCATCGACGCGATCCGTGATGCCACGCTGCTGCAGCAGCATCCCGGGCAGGATTTCGGCGCCAGCATCCAGCAAAGGATCACACCCGAATTCGTGCGTGACGAGATCGCCCGCGGCCGCGCGATCCTGCCGTGCAACATCAACCACCCCGAAAGCGAACCGATGATCATCGGCCGCAACTTCCTGACCAAGATCAACGCCAACATCGGCAACTCCGCGGTGTCGTCGGGCATCGCCGAGGAAGTCGAGAAGCTGGTCTGGGCGATCCGCTGGGGCGCGGACAACGTGATGGACCTGTCCACCGGCAAGCACATCCACGAGACGCGCGAGTGGATCGTGCGCAACTCGCCGGTGCCGATCGGCACGGTACCGATCTACCAGGCACTGGAAAAGGTCGATGGCCGCGCCGAGGAGCTCACCTGGGAGATCTTCCGCGACACGCTGGTCGAGCAGGCCGAGCAGGGCGTCGACTACTTCACCATCCACGCCGGCGTGCTGCTGCGCTACGTGCCGCTGACGGCCAAGCGCGTCACCGGCATCGTCTCGCGAGGCGGATCGATCATGGCCAAGTGGTGCCTTTCGCACCACCGCGAGAGCTTCCTCTACGAACACTTCGAGGACATCTGCGAGATCATGAAGGCCTACGACGTGGCCTTCTCGCTGGGCGATGGCCTGCGCCCGGGCTGCATCGCCGACGCCAACGACGCCGCCCAGTTCGGCGAGCTGGAAACGCTGGGCGAGCTGACGAAGATCGCCTGGAAGCACGACGTCCAGACCATGATCGAAGGGCCCGGCCACGTGCCGATGCAGCTGATCAAGGAAAACATGGACAAGCAGCTGGTCGAATGCGGCGAGGCGCCGTTCTACACCCTGGGGCCGCTGACCACCGACATCGCGCCGGGCTACGACCACATCACCAGCGCCATCGGGGCGGCGATGATCGGCTGGTATGGCTGCGCGATGCTTTGCTACGTCACGCCAAAGGAGCACCTGGGTTTGCCCAATCGCCAGGACGTGCGCGACGGCATCATGGCCTACAAGATCGCAGCGCATGCATCGGACCTGGCCAAGGGCCATCCCGGTGCGCAGGTACGCGACAACGCGCTGAGCAAGGCGCGCTTCGAGTTTCGCTGGGAAGACCAGTTCAACCTGGGGCTGGATCCGGAAAAGGCGCAGGAATTCCATGACGAGACCCTGCCCAAGGACGCGCACAAGAGTGCGCACTTCTGCTCGATGTGCGGCCCCAACTTCTGTTCGATGAAGATCACCCAGGACGTGCGCGACTACGCGGATGAACACGGGATCGACGCACAGGAAGCACTGGAAGCGGGCATGGCGGAAAAGGCGGCCGAGTTCCGTGATGCCGGAGCAGAGGTTTATCGCCCCGAATAGAGCTGCAGGACTCGCGCCGCCACCTGTCGGTGGCGTGCGTGAACCATTCAGCGCGATGGGGCATGGGTCGCATCCGGGTGTCCGTATGCGGCGTATAGTCAGCCATACGCCGCCTCCTGCCGCCGGCCATCTTGCTGTCGAGGTCACCTGCGGTTTACGTCATCGTGGAGCATGCACATGTCGACCAAACAGCCGTTACAAAAACAGTTGCAACAAAAGCGTCCACAACAGCCTGCCCGACGCCGCGATGGGTTCGGTGCCGGTATCCGGTGCTCGCGCTGGTTGCTGGTTGCATGCAGCCTCGCATTGCTCATCGGGCTGGTGGGTTGCGCGACCGGGCCCACCATCCGCACCGACTTCGACCCCGAAGCCAATTTCGGCAACTACCAGTCGTGGGCGTTCTACCAGCCCATCGCGATGGAAGAGTCGGGGTATTCGACTTACCTGACCGATCGCATCAAAGCGGATGTCCGCCGCGAAATGCAGGCGCGCGGGTACACCTACGACGAAGCCTCTCCGGACCTGCGAGTCAACTTCCAGGGCATCGTCCAGAAAAAAACCAGCGTGTACAGCGTGCCGCAGACCGATTACCAGTATTTCTACAGCTATCGTAGTCGCCGCTATTTCGCGGTGCCGTTCTGGTACGACCAGACCATCGTCAACCAGTACCGCGAAGGCACGCTGACCGTCGACCTGGTCGATGCCGCGCATAACCGGCTGGTGTGGACAGGCGCGGCGATCGGCCGTGTCACCCGCAAGTCACCGCAGGAGAAGGCGGAGGACACGGATCGGGCGATCTCGGAGATCTTCCTGCGCTATCCGTATCGTGCGGGCTCTGCGCAGGTCCTGCCTGCGCAGTAACGTTTGATGGTGGATTGCTTGCCGCAGGCTGACTTGCTGCAGCCAGTCGGGGCGGCGCGAAAGCAATTTTCCCTGCAGGTGGGAGGCGCGCGGTTACTGCGGAAGTCGTTGCTGCGGAAACAGGAACCCATATCGACGTGCGGGTTGCGATGCGGGCCAATACGACGCGGTCAGCGATGATCATGCCAAGGCAGGCACGGCGAGCCCTGCGTGGCCAGGCAGGAATGGCGAGGCAAGATCAAAATCGATCCTGGCGTTCAGCGGGATGACTGCGGGGATGCCGAAAGTGCTTCCGGCAGCTGCCCATTTCACTTGTCATCCTGAGCGTAGCGAAGGATGACAGTTTTGCTGCGCGAGGCCGTCGGGGTCTCGCGGCGCCTTGCCTATCGCGACCCCTGAAATCCGGTACTCCGCTGACGACGCGGCGGCGAGTGTCGGCCAGTTCCGTGCCGCTCAGAAGTTGGGTTTTTCCGGCGCCGCGTTGTAACGCTGCATCGCATCGACCAGGACCGCCCTGGCCTCGGCCGCACCGGCCCAGCCATCCAGCTTGACCCACTTGCCCTTCTCCAGGTCCTTGTAGTGCTCGAAGAAGTGGCCGATGCGGTCGCACCAGTGCGGGCTGACCTTGCTGATGTCGTCGATATGGCTGTAGCCACCGAAAACCTTGTCCACCGGGACGGCGAGGATCTTCTCGTCGCTGCCGGCCTCGTCGGACATCATCAGCACCCCGACCGGACGGCAACGGATCACCGAGCCGGCGATCAGCGGAAGCGGCAGGATCACCAGTACGTCGGCCGGGTCGCCGTCGCCGCAAACCGTGTGTGGCACGTAGCCGTAATTGCACGGGTAGCGCATCGGCGTGGACAGGATGCGGTCGACGAAGATCGCCCCGGAGGCCTTGTCGACTTCGTACTTGACCGGCTCGGCGTCCTTGGGGATTTCGATGATGACGTTGATTTCGTCCGGCGGATTGTTGCCGGTATCGACCAGATCCAGGCCCATGGGGAACTCCAAATGGTTCGTGCAGCGATGGTTCGCGCAGTGGTGGTGCGTGTGGGGATGATTTGAGCGCCATGCCAGCGCATCGCGGCTGGGCGGCGCGCTGCTGGCGAGGACGGCATTCTACGCGGGAGTTTGCTGCACTGCAGTAAAGCCTGGTCGGTCTTGCGCTGCCTGCCCACCTGCCGCCTGCCACCGTGACAAGTCCGCCTGTTGGAGAAACCAGATGGTCAAGTGCGGATGGCTCGCCCACATGGAAGCCAAACCCGGCCAGCAGGCCGGACTCGAAGCCATGCTCGGCGGCGCCCTGCCGCTGGCGCAAGCCCAATCCAGCACGCGGACCTGGTATGCCTTCAAGCTGGGGCCGACGACTTTCGACATCTTTGACAGCTTCGATGACGCGGCCGGGCGCCAGGCGCATCTGGAAGGCGAGATCGCCAAGGCGCTGATGGACAAGGCCGACCGGCTGCTGGCCAAACCACGTCGGATCGACAATGTCCAGGTAGTGGCTTCCAAGTAGCGGGGATATCGCCGGCAAGCATGCGGTCGACCAAGCGCGCACCGGGAAAGAAAAAGGGCGACCCTCGGGTCGCCCTTTTCGTGCCTGGACTTGCGTCCGGTTGTTCCGGGGGCCAGCCGCGGCTGGTTCAGTCCCGGTTGCGTGAGAGGTAACGGGTCGCCCATCGATCCGCCACCTTGCCGGCGGCTTCGCGACCGCCCAGCCCGAAGGCCAGTGCCGCCGCCACCGCCACCGCGCCCAGGACCAGCCCGAATGCGAGGTTGACGATGTCGTCGGCGACGCCCATGGCGCGCAGGCCCATCGCGATCACCAGGCCCAGGATCGCGGCCCGTGCAATCTGCGCCATGCCGCTGCTGTCAGGATTGGCCCGCACGACGGCCCTGGCGGCCAGGTCGGCCAGCCAGTAGCCGACCACGAAGATCACCAGCCCCAGCAGGATGTCGGCGCCGAAGGCGATGAAGTCCTCCAGCAGCGCATGCACGCCGTCGAAGCCCAGCAGGCCGGCAGCCTCGACGGTCGCGAACAGCATGATGAAGAACAGCGCGACGTGGCCCGCCAGCTGCGACAGGCTGCCGCGACCCGGTTCGGTTGCCGAGGTGTCGCCGACGGACGTGGCATCGAGCAGGTCCGGCGAAGCGGACGGTGCGCGGGCCGGGATCGCGGGCGGGGCGGTGGAGAATGCCTGCGCGAGCCCGATGCGCTCGGGCAGCCGGTCGAACCCCAGGTTGGCCAGCAACCGTGCGACCAGGTCGGCCGCGAAGCGGCCGATGAACCAGGCCAGCACCAGGATGGCGGCGGCTGCCAACACGTTGGGCAGCGCCGCCAGGAAGATCGCGAGCATGTTGGTCAGCGGTGCCGAGACTGCCTCGATCCGCAATGCATCCAGGGCCGCGATCAGCGTTGGCACGATCACCAGGATGAAGGCCAGGGTGCCGCCGAGCTGGGACAGCTTGAGACCCCGGGTTTCCTCGCGATCCTCGCTGAACCGGTCGACGCCGGTGGCCGCCAGCAGGTTGCTGACCAGGCCATTGACCGCCTTTGCGATGATCCAGCCGACCACGCCGATGATGACCGCGGCAAACAGGTTGGGCAGCATGCCCAGGAAGTCCTCGGTCATCGCCGTCAACGGCGCCATCAGGCCGTCGATCTGCAGCGCGCCGACGATCGCGGGCAGGAACAGCAGCAGGACCAGCCAGTAGGCAACGTTGCCCATGGTGTTGGACAGCGGTTGCATGTCGGCCGATTCGGACAGTTTCTCGTCCATGCTGGTGGCGCCCAACGCCTTGTTGACGACCGTCCGCACGACGGTGGCAACCAGCCACGCGAGCAACGCCAAAGCCAGTGCCAGCAGCAATCGCGGCAAGTACAGCATCACCGTGGTGGCCAGCGTCGACAGCGGTCCGGACACGCCATCGAGGTGCAGCACGCTGAACATCCCGACCAGGGTCAGCAACATCAGCCCCCAGAACACGATCCGTCCGCCGACCCGTTCGAAGTTGAAGCTGCTGTCGGTTTGTGCCGACAGGCGTTCGTTGGTGCGCAGCGCACCCAGTGCCTTGCGCGTGCCCGCGGCGGCAATCAGCGCCACGATCCAGCCCACCAACAGGATTGCCAGCGCGCCCAGCACGCTGGGCAGGTAGACGCCCAATGAATTCTGCAATGACTGTTGCCAGGTCATCGGTTGCATTGCATTTCTCCCCCGGCAGGCACGCAACGTGT
>CAVVFI010000006.1:340000-341052 GCA_963747445.1 uncultured Gammaproteobacteria bacterium | reverse complement strand
TTGGTTTTCGATGCGCCGATACTCAGGCCGACCAGGCACTTGTGCATCGCCCCCGCGTCCGCCGCATGCGGACGCAATTGCAGGTAACGTTGCAGGTCCTGCAGTGCACCGCGGCGATGACCCAGCTCGAGGTAGCACAGCCCGCGATCGCGTAGTGCCTCTGCGTTGCGCGGTGCGAGTTTCAGGATCCGGTCGGCGCAGCGCACGGCGCGCTCCCAGTCGCCACTGTCGACATACACCCCATGCAGGTTGCGCAGCATGCGCATCAGCATCGTCCGGTGCGAGGCCGGGTTGAGGATGCGAGCCAGTGCTTCGTCATCCGGCGCCTCGCCGCCCAGGTGAGGACGCGCACGTGCCCGCAACTCGTCTTCATCGAGCGCGCGCCCCCGATTGAACGGGTCCATCACCAGCAAGCCTTCGTCAATCGGCAAGCGCACCAGGAAATGTCCTGGAAACGACACGCCGTCCAGTGGCATTCCCAGCCGGCGCGAAACCTCGATCTGCACCACGGCCAGCGAGATCGGATTTCCCAGGCGACGCTCGATGACCTGGTCGAGGTAACTGTTGCGCGGGTCGTAGTACGCATCGTGGTCGCCGCCGTAACCCAGCTGCTCGAACAGGTACTCGTTGATCGCCTGCATCTTCAGTGGCCAGGACGCGACGGCTTCGATATCAGGACGCAGCGCCTGCGCGTAGGAAGCAAGCAGGTCCTCGTACCGGCCGGGATCAAGTCGGGGGTATTCGTCGCGTGCGATCAGCAGCGCGGTGCCAAGCAGCGGCAGTTGGTCCTCGTCCAGCGACGCCACGGATTCCCAGTCGGGCAATGAAAGGCCTGCAGCCATGCCTTCAGCCTGCGCTGCGTGCATGCATGGCGCAACCCCGCCGGGCGGCCGCGAACAACCTAGCACTCGCGCAAAGCGGAAATTTCGGGTAGCCGGTCAAGGGTTTGTCCAGGGATCCGATGCGCAAGGCTGCAGCAAAGACCCGGTAGCGGCTTGGTATTCGCGTCCGCGGACTCGCGAAAGCAGGCGCCGGCGCACCTGATGTGTCTG
>CAVVFI010000006.1:0-337500 GCA_963747445.1 uncultured Gammaproteobacteria bacterium | reverse complement strand
AAGGTGCGGCTGGATCACCTCCTTTAGAGACTAAAGACAGCTGATTGCCCGCCAGGCGTCCGCACAAGTGACCTGCATCCAGAGTTCCACGACGTGATCAAGGATCATCGTGGATCCGTCCCCTATTGGGGCCATAGCTCAGCTGGGAGAGCACCTGCTTTGCAAGCAGGGGGTCGTCGGTTCGATCCCGACTGGCTCCACCATCTGGCTTGGAAGCTAAATTGGGTCTGTAGCTCAGGTGGTTAGAGCGCACCCCTGATAAGGGTGAGGCCGGTGGTTCGAGTCCTCCCAGACCCACCACCACGCTTCTAACGGACAATTCTGGATAGCAACTAGCGCACACATATGAAGATTTGAAGCGGTCCGGCTATGAAGCCGGTATCGCGTTCTTTGAAAAATGGGATGTAGCGAGCGTTTGAGACGAATCGTCCAGACGTGTCGTAGAGGCTAAGGCGAAGTATCGAGAGATACTTTTATTAATTTGAAGTGTGATGTCGTTGATATTCGCGACGACATTGATCCCGAGGCGACTTGGGGTTATATGGTCAAGCGAATAAGCGCACACGGTGGATGCCTTGGCGGTCAGAGGCGATGAAGGACGTGGCAGCCTGCGAAAAGTGTCGGGGAGCTGGCAACAAGCTTTGATCCGGCAATGTCCGAATGGGGAAACCCACTCCGCAAGGAGTATCGCGTAGTGAATACATAGCTGCGCGAGGCGAACCCGGGGAACTGAAATATCTAAGTACCCGGAGGAAAAGAAATCAACCGAGATTCCGTAAGTAGCGACGAGCGAACGCGGACTAGCCCAAAAGTTATTCCGGTTTTAGCAAAACAGTCTGGAAAGACTGGCCGTAGACGGTGACAGCCCAGTATGCGAAAGGGCCGGAATGATGATAAGTGAGTAGGGCGGGGCACGTGAAACCCTGTCTGAACATGGGGGGACCATCCTCCAAGGCTAAATACTCCTGACCGACCGATAGTGAACAAGTACCGTGAGGGAAAGGCGAAAAGAACCCTGGTGAAGGGAGTGAAATAGACCCTGAAACCGTGTGCGTACAAGCAGTAGGAGCCCTTCGGGGTGACTGCGTACCTTTTGTATAATGGGTCAGCGACTTACTGTTCGTGGCAAGCTTAACCGTATAGGGGAGGCGAAGGGAAACCGAGTCTGATAAGGGCGCATAGTCGCGGGCAGTAGACCCGAAACCGGGTGATCTAGTCATGGCCAGGGTGAAGGTTGAGTAACATCAACTGGAGGCCCGAACCCACGTCTGTTGCAAAAGACGGGGATGAGCTGTGATTAGGAGTGAAAAGCTAATCGAACCCGGAGATAGCTGGTTCTCCTCGAAAGCTATTTAGGTAGCGCCTCATGTGAATCTTCCTGGGGGTAGAGCACTGTTATGGCTAGGGGGTCATTGCGACTTACCAAACCATGGCAAACTCCGAATACCAGGACAGAATGCATGGGAGACACACGGCGGGTGCTAACGTTCGTCGTGAAAAGGGAAACAACCCAGACCCACAGCTAAGGTCCCCAATTACCGCTAAGTGGAAAACGATGTGGAAAGGCATAGACAGCCAGGAGGTTGGCTTAGAAGCAGCCACCCTTTAAAGAAAGCGTAATAGCTCACTGGTCGAGTCGGTCTGCGCGGAAGATTTAACGGGGCTAAGCGGTAAACCGAAGCTTGGGGTGCATCACTTTGTGATGTGCGGTAGAGGAGCGTTCCGTAAGCCGTTGAAGGTGGATTGAGAAGTCTGCTGGAGGTATCGGAAGTGCGAATGCTGACATGAGTAACGATAATGTGGGTGAAAAGCCCGCACGCCGAAAGCCCAAGGTTTCCTTGCGCAACGTTAATCGACGCAGGGTGAGTCGGCCCCTAAGGCGAGGCAGAAATGCGTAGTCGATGGGAAGCAGGTTAATATTCCTGCACCTCGCGTAAGTGCGATGGAGGGACGGAGAAGGTTAGGTCTACCCGGCGTTGGTTGTCCGGGGGAAAGGAGGTAGGTTTGGGTCTTTGGCAAATCCGGGACCCTTCAAGACCGAGCACCGAGACGAGCTCATTAGAGCGAAGTGACTGATACCACGCTTCCAGGAAAAGCTCCTAAGCTTCAGCTTACGCAGACCGTACCGTAAACCGACACAGGTGGGTAGGATGAGAATTCTCAGGCGCTTGAGAGAACTCGGGTGAAGGAACTAGGCAAAATGGTACCGTAACTTCGGGAGAAGGTACGCCCCTGATGGTGGCTCATGCGAGCTATAGCTGTCGGGGGCCGCAGATACCAGGCCGCTGCGACTGTTTATCAAAAACACAGCACTCTGCAAACACGAAAGTGGACGTATAGGGTGTGACGCCTGCCCGGTGCTGGAAGGTTAATTGATGGGGTCAGCCGCAAGGCGAAGCTCTTGATCGAAGCCCCAGTAAACGGCGGCCGTAACTATAACGGTCCTAAGGTAGCGAAATTCCTTGTCGGGTAAGTTCCGACCTGCACGAATGGCGTAACGACAGCGGCGCTGTCTCCACCCGAGACTCAGTGAAATTGAAATCGCTGTGAAGATGCAGCGTTCCCGTGGCAAGACGGAAAGACCCCGTGAACCTTTACTATAGCTTTACACTGAACGTTGAGTTCGTCTGTGTAGGATAGGTGGGAGGCTTTGAAACCCTGGCGCCAGCTGGGGTGGAGCCATCCTTGAAATACCACCCTGTCGTGCTTGACGTTCTAACCTGGGCCCGTAATCCGGGTCGGGGACCGTGTATGGTGGGTAGTTTGACTGGGGCGGTCTCCTCCCAAAGAGTAACGGAGGAGCTCGAAGGTACGCTCAGCGCGGTCGGACATCGCGCACTGTGTGCAAAGGCATAAGCGTGCTTGACTGCAAGATCGACGGATCAAGCAGGTACGAAAGTAGGACTTAGTGATCCGGTGGTTCTGTATGGAAGGGCCATCGCTCAACGGATAAAAGGTACTCCGGGGATAACAGGCTGATACCGCCCAAGAGTTCATATCGACGGCGGTGTTTGGCACCTCGATGTCGGCTCATCACATCCTGGGGCTGTAGTCGGTCCCAAGGGTATGGCTGTTCGCCATTTAAAGTGGTACGCGAGCTGGGTTCAGAACGTCGTGAGACAGTTCGGTCCCTATCTGCCATGGGCGTTGGAGATTTGAGAGGGGCTGCTCCTAGTACGAGAGGACCGGAGTGGACGAACCCCTGGTGTTCCGGTTGTCACGCCAGTGGCATTGCCGGGTAGCTACGTTCGGAAGCGATAACCGCTGAAAGCATCTAAGCGGGAAGCGCGCCTCAAGATGAGATCTCCCGGGACTTTAGTCCCCTGAAGGAACCATCAAGACTAGGTGGTTGATAGGCTGGGTGTGTAAGCACAGCAATGTGTTGAGCTAACCAGTACTAATGATCCGTGTGGCTTGACCATATAACCTCAAGTGGCCTTGGACTCGACGACGCGTCGACGTTCGGCACAATCACTCGCTACGTCCCAACTTATTCGCCGAAGGCAGGGGTGACCCTTCCTGAAGCAATCCAACGAGAGCGTGCGCGCGGGATCAATCCCTTTTGAGGGCTTGATCGAGGCAATCCGCGACCCTCCACCCTCTCCCTGGTGACAATAGCTGTGTGGAACCACCCGATCCCATCCCGAACTCGGAAGTGAAACGCATACGCGCCGATGGTAGTGTGCATTTAGCATGTGAGAGTAGGTCATCGCCAGGGTCTTTACCCAAAACCCCCAGCTCCGGCTGGGGGTTTTTCTTTGCCTGGCGTTCTTGCCGGGAAATCGGGGTGGCGCCTGGGTTGGCATGGTCCGCCTACGCCTTCATCCCAGGCATGCACCCTTGCCTACGGCGCTTGAGGTCGGACCGCATCGCGTTTGCAGGCAACCGCAGCAAGCCCCTGCGACGATGCAGAGCGACACCCAATGCCTGGATGAAGTTGCTGCCGCGCAGCGGCGAAGTGTGGATTGGTGGCGCTGAGGATTCGGCGCATGTCAATTTTGGATGCCGCAAATCCATGGAAGATCGGAGTCGTACCGTGCTCGCTCAGGACGACTCATTCTTGCTTCAATGAATGGCGAGTCCTTGCGCGCAGCCCTGGATTCGTGGCGGTCGTCGCAAGCGTCGACGCAGCGCCGGCAAAAGCGTCTCGCAGATCCCGTCTGCTGCCCTCTTCGGCGGTGGTCCGCAAGCCAGGTTGGGCGAGTAGTTCCGCGAGAGGTCCGATTGCGACTTGGATCGCTCCTGCGACAGTGCCGGCGGCATCTGGAACTCGCGGCTCGACCCCATCCTGCGATGGCGTATCGTGGGGATGCCCCCTAGAGCACTAGTGGCGGCTCGCCACCCACGATCACGACGTCAGCGGCTCGGCGCGCGAACAAGCCCACGCTCACCACGCCGGGTATCTGGTTGATTTCCTGTTCCAGCGCCACCGGATCGGTGATCTCCAGCCCATGCACGTCGAGGATGCAGTTGCCGTTGTCGGTGACGACGCCTTCTCGCCAGACGGGCTGGCCGCCGGTCTGCGCAAGCAGTGCCCGGGCGACCAGGCTGCGGGCCATCGGGATGACTTCGACGGGCAAAGGAAACCTGCCCAACACGTCCACGCGTTTGCTGGCATCGATGATGCAGACGAACTTCTCGCTGGCCTCGGCAACGATCTTCTCGCGGGTAAGCGCCGCACCGCCGCCCTTGATCAGGCGCTTGCCTGGGTCGCATTCGTCGGCGCCATCCACGTACAGCGGCAAAGGCCCGGTGTCGTTGAGCTCCAGCACCGGGATGCCATGTTCGCGCAGGCGCTGCGTGCTCTGGTCCGAACTCGATACCGCACCCTCAATGCGGTGCCTGATGCGTGCGAGCGCATCGATGAAGAAGGCCACGGTGGAGCCGGTGCCGACGCCCACGATCATGCCGTCTTCGATGTATTGGATGGCTCTTTCGCCAGCCAGGCGCTTGGCTTCGGTCATGGTATGGATGCTTGATTGGGGATACGTGGGTGGGGGTGCGTGATGCGATGGTATCCGGCAAGCCGAGGCGCGTCATTCCAGTGAGAGCAGGAGCTTCCATTGCGTCGAGGTGACGGGTAGCACGGACAGTCGCGACCCCTTGCGTACCAGGGCGAAATCCTCACCCAGTGCCTGCGCATGCTCGCGGATCTCCGAAAGCGACAGGATGCGCTTGAGGTGGCGCACGTAGCCGACGTCGACCAGGTCCCAGCGGGGCTGTTCCTGCGTGGCTTTGGGATCGAAATACTTGGAACGTTTCTGGAACTGGGTCGGGTCCGGATACGGTGTGCTGGCGACCCTGCCAATACCGTAGACGCCCGGCACGTCGCAGTTGGAGTGGTAGAACAGCACGCCATCGTCGACCTGCATCTGGCGCATGAAGTTGCGCGCCTGGTAATTGCGCACGCCTGTCCAGGGCTCGGTGCCGACGCGCTTGAGATCATCGATCGAAAAGTCGCCGGGTTCGGATTTCATGAGCCAATGGCGTTTGCGTTTACTCATGGGGTAATGCCATCGTCTATGTCGCCCGGGTTGGTGTTGAACAAAAGCATTTCATGCTCGCTGCAAACGGCATCCAGGCCAACATCCCAGTGTTGGTGCGCGAGCGCCTCCACTCGCTGCACCCCGAATGCGGCACCGACCAACCATGGTGGAGCAGGTTGGCGTTGACGAAATGCGAAGCTGCGATCGTACCAGCCGCCACCCATGCCCAACCGTTGCCCGTGGTTATCGAAACCCACGAGCGGTACCACCACCAATGCCATCGTTTCGGGTGCGATCAGCATGCTGGCATCGACGTCGGGTTCGGGAATGCCATAGCGGTTGCCTGCCAACGGCTGGCCCGGACGCCAGGGCGCAAAACGCAGGCATTTTTCCGGCCCCAGGACCGGCAGGCAGTAGGTCAGTGTCGATGGCAGCGCCAACTGGAACGCATGCAGCGCGATCTCGCCATCCATGGCCCAGTAACCAGCGACATGGCCGGTCGCTGGAAGGAAGGGCAGCGAGAGCAGGTGCGCTGCCAGTCGTTCGGCGGCGGCGATGCGGTCGCCTGCGGGGATAGCCCGGCGGCGTGCTCGCAGGATGTCGCGCAGGGAGGCTTCGTCGTTGTCCACGACGACAGGCTACGGGTGAATGGGCGTCGGGGGAAGCCGGGAAAGGAGGCGCTGCAGAAGCGGCTTCAGCCGCGCACGCTTGATGACGGCTCGTTTGCCTGTCGAAGGCGCGACACCAGTCGCCACGCCCTTGCCGGAGGGCATGGTCGCAACGCACCTCGTACAACCAGCCAACGCAGGAGTGAGCGCCAGCGCTGGTGGCCCTGGCAGCTGCTTCAACAGCGGTTGCGGCATGGCTGAAATGACAAGGCCCGCCTTGATGGCGGGCCCTGGCGACAGCCCGCACAAGGGCCGCCTGAATAAAAGACATCCTCCACCGTGGCGATGCGCGCGAAACGACCTTGAACCCGGGGTTCAAGTGGGAACGCTTGGAGGCCATCGGGCTTCCCGCTACAGGGCGGACTTGCACTCCCGGCTTCCGCTGCATCCCCGCGGTCGCAATTAAGGGACAAGGCGAATGTTTGCGCGCGCCGTCGCACAAGGCAGAGGACGCATGTGCAGTATAGCGGCATCGCCGGCTTGGGCTACTCCGTTCGTCGGTCGATTGTCGACGCGCGTTCAGGAAATGGCGGTGCGGTTTGGCACCTGCCGGAGCGTGCCGGCCGGCAAGCGTCAACGCGATTTCGAAAGCCCGACACGCGCAAGCAATCAGCGCTGCCCGTAAACAGACAGCCACGCTGCGTGCATCAAGGCTCGGGAAGGCTATCGAGCTTGCGCTGCAGGATGTCCAGGCTGCGGGTCAGCTCGCGGTTGCGGAGGCTGTTTTCGTCGCGCAGTTGCTGTAGTTCGTGCGCCAGGTTGAGTGCGGCCAGGACAGCCACCCGGTCTACCGCGGCCATGCGGTTGGCGCCGCGTACCTCGCGCATCTTGCTGTCCAGCAGCTTGGCCGCGGCCATCAATCCGTCGCGTTCCCCGGCGCCGACGCCGACCGTGTATTCGCGATCAAGCAGGGTGACGTTGACTGGTTCGCTGGCACCACTCATGTGTGCTGCTCCAGCGACTTGAGGCGCGCGATCATCGACTCGACACGGGTGCGGGCCTGCTCGTTCTTGGCCAGCAACTGCGACCGATCCACGGACAGTTGTTCCTGCTGCTGGCGCAGGCTGCGGTTTTCGTCGGACAGCTGCTGCACGCGCGTGGCCAGGGCCTCGACGCGCGCAGTGATGTCGCGTAGCTGGGCGATCATCTCGGCTATGTCCATGCCAGCACCATAGGCAGCGGCCGCAGGCCGGTCAAGATGCGCCGCGGCAGTGTGGGCGTGCGGTTCGGCAGCGGCCAACCCGCGGGTACCGCCTCAAGGGGCGGCGGGCGGACGGGCGCCGGCGGGCCGCGTGGCCTTGGGTTGCGGTGCCCAGTTGCGGATGAACGCCAGGCAGCGCTGGGCTTCCAGCGGCGAGGACAGCCAGAACCCCTGGATTTCGTCGCAGTCGTGCGTGCGCAGGAAGTCGACCTGGGCTTGGGTCTCCACACCCTCGGCCACCACGTTGAGCCCCAGCGATCGCGCCATCGCGATGATGGTAGTGGTGATTGCCGCGTCCTCGGACCCCTGGCTGAGGTCGTCCACGAACTCCTTGTCGATCTTGAGCGTATGGATCGGCAGGCGTTTGAGATAGGCGAGCGAGGAGTAGCCGGTGCCGAAGTCATCGATCGCCAGGGTCACGCCCAGGTCACGAAAGGCGCGCAGCTTGTCCGCGGTCTGCTTGGCGTTGGCCATGACCACGCTTTCGGTCAGCTCCAGCTCCAGCAGGCGCGGCGGCAGGGAGGACTCCTCCAGCACCCGTTCGACGACCCCTGGCAGGTCGCCGCGCAGCAGCTGCAGCGCGGAGACGTTGACCGACATGCGCAGGTCCTCCAGGCCGTGCTGGCGCCAGCGGCCCAGGGTGAGGCAGGCCTCGCGCAGCACCCATTCGCCGATCTCCAGGATCAGGCCACTCTCCTCGGCCAACGGGATGAATTCTGCCGGTTCGATGTCGCCATGCTCGGCGCTGTGCCATCGCAGCAATGCCTCCACGCCGATGATCCTGGGCTCGGGTGAAAGCGCCATGCGGGGCTGGTAGACCAGCCGCAGTTCATTGCGATCCAGCACCTTTCGCAACGCGCCGGTCACGGTCGCGCGATGGCGGATCGAGACATCCATGTCCTCGTTGTAGCGCATGTAGGTCCGGCGGCCCGCCGCCTTGGCCTGGTACATCGCGGTGTCGGCCTGCTTGAGCAGCTCGGTGGGCACCTGGGCATTGTCCGGGTACAGGCTGATCCCGATCGATGGCGAGATCGAGATCTCATGGCGCTCGTCAAGCTGCAGGGGGGCTTCGAACGCGGTGATGATCTCGCGTGCGGTCTTGTCGGCCTGCTCCGGCGACGCGAGGTTTTCCAGCAGGATGGTGAACTCGTCCCCGCTCAGGCGGGCGACCGTGTGCTGTGGGCCGACCGTGTCCTGCAAGCGCACCGCGGCGGCGCGCAGGATCCGGTCGCCAGCGGCATGGCCCAGGGAATCGTTGATGTCCTTGAACCGGTCCAGGTCCAGGAACAGTACGCCGATGCGGTCGTCCTGCCGGCGTGCGCGCACGATCGCGCGCGACAGTCGCTCGGCCAGCAGGGTGCGGTTGGGCAGGTTGGTCAGGGTGTCGTAGTTGGCCAGGTAGCGCAGTTCCTGCTCGGCGCGCTTCTGGTCGGTGATGTCGTTGAGCACGGCGACGTACAGCGAACGCCGGCCGTTGCTGTCCATGACGGCGGAGGATTCGATGGCGCACAGGAACTCCTCCCCATCCTTGCGCTGCTGCCACATCTCGCCCGACCAGTGGCCGACGCGCTCGAGCTCGCTGCGCAGTGCGATGTAGAACTCGGGGTCGTGCTGGCTGCTGTCCAACAGGCTGGCCGAGCGCCCAAGCACCTCGGTGTCGGAATAGCCGGTGATCTGCGTGAAAGCCGGATTGACCGAGATGAAATTGAAGTCCAGGTCGGTGACCGAGACCGCTTCGCTCATGCTGCGCAGGATTTCGGCGGCAATGCGGCGTTCGCGGTCGGCGTGGCGGCTGCGGGTGACATTGCGGGCGATACCGGCCATGCGCCGGGCGCGGCCATCGGCCTGGTGCTCGACGACGCGGCCGCGCGCACGCACCCAGATCCACTGGCCATCCTTGTCCGGGATCCGGTGCTCGGATACGAACAGCGGGCTGTCGCCGCGCAGGTGCTGGATGACGCGTTCGCGCACCAGTGGCACGTCATCGGCATGGATGGGGTGCAGGGCCTCGACTTCGGTTTCCAGGTAGATGTCGTCGGCGCTGCGGACGTTGTCACCGACGTGCATGCGGCGCATTTCACCGTTGGACAGGTCGTAGTCCCAGAACTCTTCCTCCGAGGCCCACAAGGCCAGCTTCAACCGGTCTTCGCGGTCGCGGATGCGGTCGACGAATTCGCGCTCGAGGCGTCGCCGCCCGTGCCAGTATCGCCATGTCGCCCACGCCGCGCCGGCAAGCAGCAGCGCGTATGCAAGGTATGCAGGCCAGCTGCGCCATGCAGGGGGCGTCACGATGATGGGCAGCTGCAATTCGTGCGGGTTCCAGACGCCGTCATGGTTGGTGCCCTGGGCCCGGAACCGGTAATGGCCGGCTGGCAGCCAGGTGTAGGTGATTTCGCCGCCATGGCCGTTGTCTACCCAATCGTCATTGAGGCCGTCGATGCGATAACGATAACGGACCGCGGCGTTGTCGAGGTACTCCAGTGCGCCGATGCGCAGGCGCAAGAGGCCATCGGATTCACGCAACACGACCTTGTCGTTGGTCCATGCAGGGCCTGCGCTGGCGCCGGCCTGGCTCGACAACAGCCGCAGCGGTGGTTGCTGGGTGCTGTCGTGGATCCGCGACGGGTCGAAGATGTTGACCCCGCTGACGCCTCCGAACGCAAGCTTGCCGCCGTCGAGTACTGCCGCGGCGCCACCGTTGAACTCCATGTCCTGCAGCCCGTCGGCCAGGCCATAGCTGCGCAGTCGTCCGACGCCCTGCGGCGCGCGCGGGGGGGTGTAGCGCATCAAGCCGCGATTGCTGCCCAGCCACAGGCTGCCGTCATCGTCGCCAGCCAGGCTGAAGACAACGGGTGTGAAGGCGTGTTGCAGCAGCTTGCGCAATGGGTGGGTGAAGTGGAAATTGCCCTGGGGATCGGCAACGACATGGTCCAGGCCGCCGTGGCTGCCAACCCAGATGCTGCCGTCGTGATCCTGCCAAAGGGCCCTCACCAGGTCGCCACCGAGGCTGTCGCTGTCTTCGGACCGGGTGCGGAAGTGGCGCAGGCTGTTGCGGCGCGGGTCGAACAGGTCCAGGCCGTGACTGGTGCCGATCCAGACGCGGCCATCGCGTGCGACCAGGAGCGCGTGCACTTGAAGGCGTGCCAGTTTTTCGGCGCCCTCGTTCGGGGCGGCAGCAGGTGGCCCGGCACCGCGGGCAGGCAGTCGCTGCACGGCGCCGTTTGCCGGCTGGAATCCGATCACGCCGGCATCGTTGCTGCCCAACCACAATCGACCGTCCGCGCCGATGGCCAGGCTGCGCAAGTTGGGTGCGGGAATCCCCGGGATTGGTATGGGCTGCAGTGCCGGCAGCGCAGGGTCCAGGCGGAACAGGCCGATCGTGGTCGCTACCCACGGGCGGCCGTCGCCGGGGTCGGCGAAAGCCATCACCCGTTGCCCGGTCCGGCTATCGGCGGTAACGGGCAACAGGTCACTGGCGTCCTGGAATCCGCTGGTGCCGTCGTAGCGCAGCAGCCGTCCGTCGTCGGTCCCCATCCAGAGCCGCTGCTGGCGGTCCTGGAAAACCGCGCGGATGCTGCTGTCCAGTGCCGGCCGTTGCTGCCCGTGCCGCATCTGGTCGGTCAGGTACTGGAATCGCGTGCCGCGCGAATCGGCGACGGCCACGCCATGGTATTGCCCACCCACCCACAGCAATCCAGCCGTATCGACCAGCAGGGTGTTGATCCTGTCCTCGGGCAAGCTGCCGGGGATGCCGGGGTTTTCGTGCAGGGCGATGCTGTCGCCGTTGCGTGGATCATAACGACGGATCCCATCGGTGCCGGCCGTGAACCAGAGTCGTCCGTCCGGTGCGTCGACGAGGGCATCGATCCGGGTGGCATCGCTTGCACCTGCACTGCGCCTGCCTGCCTCGCCGTGGCCTGTCTTGGGCCAGACGCGCAGCAACGTGTTGCGATCCTGCAGCAGGAACAAGCCATCCAGGCCGCCCGCCCAGAGGCGTCCGGAGCGATCGCGCAACAAACTGCGCAGTCCCGTCTCCAGCCCCACCCGGACGGGTGTCGGCGACGCGTCATCCAGCCGGTACAGACCGGCTGCCGTGGCGTACCAGAGGCTGCCACGGGGGTCGCGCAGCAAGGCTTGCGGCTGGTCCGCCAGCGTTGATGGCGACAGTGACAATGCCCGGCGTCGCTGCCCGCTGCCCGGATCCAGTCGCTCCAACCCATGGCTGGTGCCCACCCAGACGATGCCGGCATGGGCCAGCAGGGCATGGACGTGGTCACTGCCGTCATGGCTGCCCGCCTGGTCACCAGCCATGCCGGCACGGTAGCGATGGAGCTTGCCAGTGCGCGGATCCAGTCGCGCGACGTATTGCGAATAGCTGCCGACCCACAGGGCGCCTGCGTCATCGCGTGCCAGTGCGGTGATGAAGCTGTCGGGAAGACTGCCCGGGTCGTCCGGGTCGTGCTGGTAGAGCGTGTAGCGCTGGCCGTCGAAGCGATGCAGCCCCCCCTGCGTGCCCACCCAGACGAATCCGTCTGCATCCTGGACCATCGCGGTCACGGTGTTCTGCGCCAGTCCCTGGTCGCCACCGGCGCGGTCGAAGTAATAGTCGCGCACCACCGCCTGGCCAGCCTGGCTGGCGCAGCAAAGCACTGCCAGCGCGAAAGCGGCAAGTGCGGTACGCACGGTCACGGCGATGACGGGAAAGCGCTGGGCACCGGATCCCCCCAGGTGATGGCAGCAGTGTAGGTCATCATTGTCCCGCAGATGCATCTGCCTCCCGCGAGCCTGCCGCGCGCGCGCAGCATGGCCACTCGCTACACTGTCCGCCTGCCTTCTCGATGGTGCCGAGCGTGACCGAATCCCTGCCCGTCCTTGCCGAAGTCGATGCCGCCGTGCGCGGCTTGGCGCTGGGTACCGATGCCAGCGAGCTGCATGGCGCCGTGTGTGGGTGGCTGGCCGGTGGCGGGGACCTGACACCGCAGTGGCCGGGCCAGGTGCTGGCCGATGGGGCGCTGGCGCCCGTGGAGCCGGCAGGCACGCTGGATCGCCTGGGCCGTGCCACTGCGGCACAGCTGGAGGATCGCGATTTCGGCCTTGAATTGCTGCTTCCCGAACACGACACCTCGTTGGCGGAGCGCAGCGGCGCCCTGTTCGACTGGTGCCGGGGTTTCCTCGGCGGTTTCGGGCTGGCGGCGGGTGCGTCGCCCCCGCTGTCCGAAGAGGGCAGCGAAGTGCTCGCCGACATCGCCAGGCTGGCGGCTGCCACCGCCCAGGACGAGGGCAATGAGGAAGACGAAGCCGCCCTGGCCGAGATCGAGGAGTTCGTCCGCGTCGCCGCCCTGTTGCTGCATGGCGACTGCGTATTGGCCCCGCGGCACCGGCAGCAGTTCAATTGACTCCATCCGTCGGCGCTGCACAGTCATCATGGGTGCAGTCGATTCCAACGCTGTCATCCTGAGCGAAGCGAACGATCTGCCGTGCTGCTGGTTGTCGCAGGAGCGGCTTCATCCGCGAGCGCTTGATCCTGCTCTGGCATGGGCTTTTGCAGGAGCGACGTCAGTTGCGATGCCCATGCCGGGCAAACCATCGCGATCGACGTCGTTACTTCAACGGCAACATCGACATCAAGAGCCCGCGGCCGAAGCCGTTTTTACGAAAAGCAGAAACAATGCAGTCCCCGGGCAAGCCCCGGATCGCACTGATCCACACAAGTCCATCAATAGCTGTCCACGCCATGACTGAAAAGAACAAGCCTTCCGCAATCAAGACCAGCACCGGCATCGATGCCAGCGAATTCGCGCGCCGACGCAGGCAGCTCATGCGCATCGCCGGTGACGACGCGATCCTGGTGCTGCCCGCTTCCCCCGAGCGCATCCGCAGCCGCGATTCGTACTACCCGTACCGCCCCGACTCGGACCTGTGGTACCTCACCGGCTTCGCCGAGCCCGAAGCAGTGCTGGTCCTGGTCCCCGGCCGGCAGCACGGCGAGGCGATCCTGTTCTGCCGCGAGCGCGACCTGGAGCGGGAAGGCTGGGACGGCCCACGCAGCGGCCCCGATGGCGCCGTCGACGGCTTCGGCATGGACGACGCCTATCCCATCGACGATCTCGACGAGATCCTCCCCGGCTTGCTGGAGGGCCGCAGGCGCGTCTACTACCACTTTGGTCGCGATGCCGAGTTCGACCTCAAGCTGATTGGCTGGCTCAACCGCGTGCGCGCCATGGTGCGCACCGGTGCGCAACCGCCGCACGAGTTCCTCGAGCTGGGCCACCTGCTCGACGAACTGCGCCTGTTCAAGTCCCCCGCGGAACTCAAGCTGATGCGCCGCGCTGCCGCGATCAGCGTCAAGGCGCACGAGGCGGCGATGCGATCCGCCCGGCCTGGCATGCGCGAGTACGAGTTGCAGGCGGAGGTCGAACGTGTCTTCCGCGCCAGCGATGCCTGCCCGGCCTACGGCACCATCGTGGGCGCGGGCACCAATGGCTGCGTGCTGCATTACGTCGCCAACAACGGCATCGCCAACGACGGCGACCTGGTGCTGATCGATGCCGGCGCCGAATACCGCACCTACGCTGCCGACATCACCCGGACGTTCCCGGTCAACGGCGTCTACAGCAAGCCGCAACGCGCGCTGCACGACCTGGTCGACAAGGCGCAGGCGGCCGCGTTGATGCATGCACGCGCAGGTACCCCCTATATCGCCGGGCACGATGCGGCCGTCGAGACCCTGACCGAAGGGTTGTTGCAGCTGGGGCTGCTCAAGGGCGCGCTGGAAAAGAACATCGCCGACGGCAGCTACAGGCGTTACTACCGCCACAAGACCGGCCACTGGATCGGGCTGGACGTGCATGACGTCGGCGATTACCGCATCGATGGCGAGTCACGCCTGCTGGAGCCGGGCATGGTCTTCACCATCGAGCCTGGTCTCTACATCCCGCCCGACGACACGACCGTCGCCGCCAAGTGGCGCGGCATCGGCATCCGCATCGAGGACGATGTGCTGGTGACCAAGGCAGGCCACGAAGTGCTGACCGGAAAGCTGGCGAGGACCGCCGACGAAACCGAAGCGTTCATGGCCACGAGCTGAGTTGCTCTCGTAGGACGGGTTCGAGCGCAGCGCTGCACTTGCTCCCTCCCTTGCGAAGCAGGAAGGGCTGGGGAGGGGTGCTTTGGCTTGATGCGGAAAACGGCAGAAGCACACTCTTCGCTGCGCGCCTCCACCCTCCCAGCCTCCCCCGCCTACGCAAGGCGAGGGCGATCGCCCGGCTGCAAAGCATTTCGCCAGTTGTCATGGCCTGCCTGGAGGCGCAGTAAAAAAATCAGGTGATCTCGATCAGTGATTCGCACGCAGTATTTGCTCCCTCCCTCCCTTGCGAAGCAGGGGAGGGCTGGGGAGGGGTGCTTTGGCTCTTGGGTGCCGCAACTGGCAAAAGCACTCGCCGCTGCGCGCCACGACCCCTTCCAGCCGTTCCGGCCCGGCTTGCCAGCATGGCGGTCAGGCGTTCAGGGGCGCGCGGGGCGATGCCTCGCAAGACGCCTGCCCACCCCCTGCCATGCAAGGGGAGGGGCCGGAACACAAGGCTCCCGGATGACTGGATCAGGCGATCGCGGCAAACCCTTCGCGCGTCAGGTTGATCGGGTCACCGTCGGTGCATGCGACATCATCTTCGATGCGGATGCCGCCGTAGGGGCGTAGCGCTTCGACCTTGTCCCAGTCGACCACGCCGGCGTGCGCGCCCTCGCGTAGCTCCTGCATCAGCAGGTCGGCAAAGTAGATTCCCGGTTCGATGGTGACCACGGCGCCAGGTTCCAGCACCCGGGTCAGGCGCAGGTAGGGGTGGCCGCCGGGCTTGTCGATGGTGCCGCCTGCATCGGACGCCATGAATCCACCCACGTCGTGCACCTGCAGGCCGATGTAATGGCCAATGCCGTGCGGGAAGAACTTGGCGCTGACGCCGGTTTCCACCGCCGACTCCGGCGCCATGTCGATGATGCCGAAGTCGCGCAGGATGGTCGCCATCTCCAGGTGCGCATCCAGGTGGATCTGCTTGTAATCGGTGTTGGCGCGGACCTTGTCGCACAGGCGCTGCTCTGCCGCGTCCACCGCATCAATCATCGACTGGAACTCGCATTGCTGGTCCAACGCGTAACTCCGGGTGATGTCGCTGGCATATCCGGCGTGGCTGCCGCCCGCATCGATCAGGAAGCTGCGCGTGGTGGCCGGCGGGATGCGGTCACGATCCATGTAATGCAACACTGCCCCATGTTGGTTGAGCGCGACGATGTTGTTGTAGGGCAGGTCGGTGCTGTCCTGCCCGGCGGCCTGGCAATAGGCCAGGTGGATGCCGAACTCGCTGGCGCCAGCGCGGAACGCGCGCTCGGCGGCGCGATGGCCGCGCACGCCACGGGCCGTGGCTTGGCGCATCATCTCGATCTCGTACGGACTCTTGATGGCGCGGTGGTAGTCGAGGTAATCGACGACCGGTTGCGGATTGTTGGGGAGGAAGGCCTTGGCAGCGTACTCGTCGCCATCGCCCAGTGCGCTTTGCGGTTCGCCCAGGATCGCGCAGCGTGACGCATCCGCCGGCAGGTGCTGCAGCGCCTCGTCGGGCTTGCGGATCACGACGACGTCGAAATGGTCGGTCCAATCCCCGCAAGGCGCCTCGGGCACGACGTGCCAGTAGTCGAACGGCTGCAGGTACAGCAGTTTCGGGGTCTGGCCGGGGGTATGGACCAGCCAGCTGCCGGGGTTGCGCACCAGCGGCACCCAGGCCTTGAACTGTGGATTGACGGCATACGGGTAGTCCCGGTCGTCGAACAACTGGTAATGGATCGTGCCGCTGGGGACCACGAGGTGCTCGAAACCACCGCGCTCGAGCGCTGCGTCGGCGCGGGACTGCATGATCGCGAGGTGTTGACGGTATAAGATCGACCGGTCAGCCAGGGTTTTACCGGTTGAAGTCATGGGGAATTCCTTGCGAGTGTCGGACGATTCTGACGGATTTGAGCAGGACCTGCAGTCCACCCCGGTGGATGGCGGCGAGTTGCGCTCTGTCCTGCCGGCATGGATCTGGGGCTTGCTGGTGCTGTTGCCATGCGTGGCGTTTTCGTACTGGGCGGCCTGGCACCAGCACATGCAGGTGGAATCGGTCCGCGAGGCCGCTCTGGGCAAGGTGGATGCCGCCGTGAGGACGCAGCTGGTTGGCCGGCTGCAGGGTTACGCGGCCCTGCTGCGCTCTGTGCAGACGGTTTTCCTGGCGTCCGGGGAGGTGACGGCGTCGGAATTTGAAGATACCTATCGAAACCTGCGCTCGCGCAACGAGCTCCCCAATCTGCAGGCATTGGCCTATGCGCAAAGGCAGGTGCGCGCCGACGGCGAGCACTACATCACGACCATGTACGAACCTGTTGCCGGCAATGCGCGACTGGCCGGCCTGGACGTGGTTTCCCAGCCTGGCAACCTCGCCGCGCTCAGGATGGCTGCCCGCAGCAACGAACCCGTGCTTTCCGCACCGTTCCGCCTGGCGCAGGCCACCGCCTCCGATGGCGCCACGGGCGGGACGGGCGCCACCTTGCGCTTGCCTGTCTACGCGCCCGGCCCACCACCGGACACGCTGGCCGGGCGCAGGCAACGCCTGACCGGGTCGCTGGCGGTGTCATTCGGGCTGCACAAGCTGATTGCCGGGGCGATCCCGCCGGCCACCACGAAGGCCCTGCACATCGTCGTGCAGGACGTCACCGATGGCGGGGCGTCCTTGTTGTACGACTCGCATCCGGGATTGCAGCACCGTGCAGTTTCGATGCACGAATTCGTCAACGACGTGCGCTATGGCGGTCGCGTATGGCGTTTCGTTTCGCATCCCTTGATGGCGTCCTCTGCAGTACCCGCCTGGCGGCAACCGCTGTTCCTGCTGGGGACAGTCATGAGCTTGCTGTTTGCGCTCCTGGTGTGGTCGGTGGCGGGCACGCGACACCGTGCGCTGCAGTTGGGCAGGCAGATGAGCCATCGTTACCGTGAAAGCGAACAGCGCTTCCGCACGCTCAACGACTTGCTGCCGGCACTCGTCCTGATGGCGCATCCCGCCAATGGACGCATCCTGTACGCCAATGCAATCGCGCATGCGCGATTGGGCGAGATGGTCGACGACGGCGCCATGCTGGCCTCGTTGTTCGAGGATGCGTCCCTGCAGCGGCTGATGCGCGAGCCTCGCGACAAGTTGCGCCCCAACAATGCAGAAGCCGTGCTCGTGTCGCTCAATGGCGACCGGTTCTGGGCCTCGATATCGATGGCGATGGTGGCTGTCGGTGATGCCGAGCGGTTGTTGATGGTCGCCAGCGATATTTCCGAGCAACGCCAGCTGACCGAGCTGCTTGGCTACCATGCCAGCCATGACGCATTGACCGAGCTCTACAACCGCCGTGAGTTCGAGCGCAACGTGCAGCGCGTGTTGCGAGCGCTTGACAAGGACAAGGCGCCAAGCGCGGTGCTCTATGTCGACCTGGACCAGTTCAAGCTGATCAACGACACGTCCGGCCACATCGCAGGCGACCAGTTGCTGAGCCAGTTGGGATTGGCGATGGCCGACCAGTTGCGTACGGGTGACATCCTGGCGCGACTGGGTGGCGACGAGTTCGGCGTGCTGGCCACGGATACCGACGCCACCGCCGCCCTGGCGCTGGCCGAACGCATCCGCGTCCGGATCGAGGGCCATATCTACGTCTGGGAGCAGCGCAGCTACACCATCAGCGCCAGTATCGGCGTTGTGATGCTCGACCGTCCGGGCCTGACACTGGCCGAAGTACTGGCGCAGGCTGACAGCGCCTGTTACATGGCCAAGGACCATGGCCGCAATCGCATCCACGTCTACTCCGAGCAGGACGACGAGACCGTCCGGCGGCGCAGCGAGATGGAATGGGCCAACCGCTTGCGCACCGTGCTCGAGGAGGGCCGGTTGCTGCTCGATTACCAGGAGGTCCTGCCGCTGCAGTCGCAGCCGGAGGGCGACCCGCACATCGAACTGCTGTTGCGCTTGCGCGACGAGGACGGTCGCGTGGTGCCACCGGGGACCTTCCTGCCGGCGGCGGAACGTTACGGCATGGTGTCGCAGCTGGATCGCTGGGTGATCTCCCAGGCGATTTCGCATTTCGATGCATTGCACGCCAGTGGCCGGGCTCCTGGCCGCTGCGCTTTGAACCTGTCGGCGGCGACGCTGGAAGACGATGGCCTGGCCGACTACGTGCTGGGCCTGATCGAGCAATACGGCGTCGCGCCGTCGCGGCTGTGCTTCGAGATCACCGAGACCGTGGCGGTGCGCAACCTTGCGCGCGCGGTACGGTTCATCGAGCGACTGCGCGCGGTGGGCTGCCAGGTGGCGTTGGACGACTTTGGCGCGGGTATGTCGTCGTTCGGGTACCTCAAGAACCTGCCTGTCGACGTGATCAAGATCGACGGCAGTTTCATCCGCGACCTGGACAGCGACCCGATGAGCCGATCCATCGTCGATGCCATCACCGAGATCGGCCACCAGCGCGGACTCGACGTGATCGCAGAGTGGGTCGCAAACGATGCCGCCATCGAAACCCTGCGGACGCTGGGGGTGGATTACGGCCAGGGGTTTGCCCTGCATCGTCCCGAGCGGGTGCTGTACCAGCGTCGCAAGGACGGGACCTGGGACAAGTGAGTGGCGGCAAGCTGCCTGTCCTGCAGCAGCCTGGAGTCGCACGGTGGAAGTGTGCAGGAGCGGCTTGAGCCACGAGCCGTTCCAGGGCTCTCTATCGTCCCGGGCTCTCTATCGTCCCGGGCCCTGTAGAGGCGCTTCTGGCGTTCTGTCAGGCGGCAGCCGTGACGAAGACGCGGACCATCCTGCCTCCAGGCGCGATCGCGGGGAGCTAGACCTGGCTTGCTCCCGCAATGGCGGGGAGCACAACACCAAGGGTGCGGCGGATCGCGGCGCAGGGGAAATCCCTCGAAAGCGGATGCGCGATCCGGGGTGGCGCATGTCGCGCCCTACTCGTACTGCCCGCCCGGTGAGTCGATCCACTTGCGTAGCGCCTCGCCTTGGTCAGGCGGGACGGCGATGAAGCGGAAGCCGCACCAGGACTGTCCCGGCGCGCTGGCACGATCCTGCCACAGCAGGTGTGCGCCAACCTCGAAATCGCCCACCCGGGTCTGCAGGTTGGGCAGGTAGAAGCGCAGTTGGTAGAGCGCATCCTCGACCAACGGTTTGCTGGCCAGCAGCAGGATGCCGGTTTCCGATAGATTGCCGATGCTGCCAACGACGATGTCGGTCATGGTGTCGGTGACCAGGATCCTGTCCAGGACCTTGCGGCGGCGGGCGCGGCGGAACTCGTTGTTCACGATTTGGCTCCGGTTGCCTGCGCCGTGTCGCCGTGACCGGCGAAGCTGCGCAGTGCGCTCAAGGTCGCCTGCCATGCCCGATCCACCATGCGGCCACGCTCGGCGGTGACGATCTTGGCCTGCCCGGAGGCCATCATCCGTGCCAGGGCGTCCAGCGTTGTCTCGGCCACGCGCTGGCCGCGCTGGTTGACGAACAGCGCATGGTCGGTCATCGAGCTGTACCAGGACAGGCGGCGGCGATTGATGTTGCCCTGCTGGTTGGTGACGAACTCGAACCAGGTGCCGTAGGGCATGACGCGCAACTGCTCGTATCGCTCCTGCTCGGCGGGCGTGCGCGCGGGCAGCTTGGGCTTGGCCTTGGCCTTGGCGTCCTCGCCAAGGCGCGTGCGTGCGCGCAGCTTCATCGCCAGTTCGGTGCGCGTGGCGGTGTCGTCGGAGTCGTCGTCGGTATTGGCGCTGGTCAGGCGCCGCGAGATCTCGGTGGCTTCCTCACCGTGGTAGCCGACTTGTGACAGGGCGTTTTCGATATGCCCGGCCAACTCGGGGTCGGCGTCGGTGCCTGACGAACCCGCGGACTGCGCGCAGGCCTCGATGATGCGGCGGGTAGCGTCGAGCTGCTGCTTCCACTCGTCGGACTCGATGCCCTGCCGCAACAAGGTCAAGGTCAGGACGTCGGCCCATGCCTGGTTGAGCAATGCACGGATGAACTTGGGCAGGCGCTGCTCGCCGATCAACCCTTCGATGGTTTCGGCGGCCTGGCGCTTGGCGACCTCGAGTTTTTCCTTGCCACGCGCCGCGTCGATCAGGCGGCGTTCGGACAGCTCGGCCTTGTGCACCAGGCCATGCAGCTCGGCCTGCAGCTTCTGGTTGCTTTCCTCGAAGACCTTCTCGTCGCCGTCGTATTTCTCGACGACGTGGTCGACGGCCTGTTTCATCGGGGCCAGCAGTTGCGGGTCGATGTCGTCGTCGCCCAGCCAGCGTGCGCCGGATTCGGCGACGGTATTGAGCAGCTCGCGGGCCGGATGCCGGGTGCGCACGAAGAAGGCGCGATCCTGGAGCGCGACTTGCAGTAGCGGCATCTGCAGGCGTTGCAGCAGTGCCGAGGCGGCGGTATCGCTGCGGATTTCGTGCTTGATCTGCCCGTACAGCATGTCCAGCAACTCGAAGGTGTCGTTGTCCTCCGGTTGCAGCCCCGCTGCGTGGCCGTATTTCTGGCGCGCCTGCGCCAGCAGTGTCTGCTTGATGTCGGGCAGGCTACGCAGTGCCCCGGTCGGGGACTGCATGTGCTTGAGGTTGGAGAGCGCTTTGAGGACTTCCGGGGTGTCGAGCGAACGCTGCGATGCGTTGCCCTTGTTCGGGCGCAGCTTGCCGAGCAATTCACGGCGTCCGGTCAGCAGTTGCTGGAGGTTGTCGAAGGCTTCGCGTTCGTTGGCGGTGCCTTCCGCTGGCCCGGGCTCACCAGGCCAGGCGGTGAAGGGCCGTCGCGGATCATTCTGCTGTGCCGCGCTGGGCAGGTCCTGCCCGGCGTGACTCCTCCTGGAGGGCATGTCGCCATCCTTGGTGCTGGCTCCCTGCCCGTCCGGAGCGCCCCCCTGGGCACCCTGCCCGCCAGCGCGTCCTGCGCCATGGCCGTGACCCCCCGGGCCCTGCGGAGCTGCCGCATGCCCGCGCGCGGGCTTGGCGGCGGCGCCACGAGGCCGGGGTTTGTCTCCGGCGACGGCGTGGCCGTCCTGCTCGCCGTCCTTGTCGACGGACTCGGCGTCCGGATCGGTCGTGGGCTGCGCACTGGGTCGCAGCCGGATCGGCACGTAGGTCAGGCTGGGCAGGATGCCGTCCCGGGTTGCCGAGGCATTCAGTGCCTCCAGCAGTTGCGGGTAATGCGCCATGACCTTGCGTTCGAAGATGCGGTACAGCAATAGCCGTGCTTCCAGCGACACCTGCAGCGATTGGGCGGCATTGCGCATGACGCCGCACAAGGACTCGGGGCCGAACGGAATGCGTTGCGCGTCGAATGCCGGCGCGCCGGCCAGCACGCCGAAGCGCTGGCCGAACAGGTGCAGGGTCAGGGTGCTGCGGGCTTCCTGGCGTGCGGCGATTTCACGCAGCACGGCGGTTTCATCGATGGCGACCTGCTCGACCAGGCTCAGGTCGGCCAGCTTGGTCGCTGGCTCCGGCGTGGTGGCAGCGGGGTCCTGCACGGGTTTGCGCCCGATCGCCGCGACGCTGGCCTCCAGTGCCGCCATGAAATGCGGCAGCAAGTCGGCGCGGTTCAGGCGCAATGTGCGAAGCGTCTGCAGGTGTTCGGATTCGATGCCCGGATTGCGGGCGTTGTCGGCCAGCCGGAACAGTTGCTGCTCGAATTCGGACAACATGTCGCCCATGTGGCGTTCGAGTTCGTCGGACGCGAGGTTGAGCATGTTTTCGAGCACGCGCCGCACGCGCCGCGGCAATTCGGCGCTAGCCAGCGATTGCGGCGAAGAGGCATCGTTGCTGGAGGAAGTCGCGGACATCCGGACACTCGGTCTCAAGTCCAGTCCCGATGATAAGCACGGTGAAGCATCGACGGCCAGTAGTTTTTTATCCTGCATGCCGCGCTTTTATCCCCGGAATACCACGACAACTGCTTGAAACGGCTTCCGGTGACCCGATCGGCCAGCTCAATCCGTCAAAAACAGACCAATCACGTCATTGGTAAAACGTCGTCCCAACTCGGTGGGCAGGATCCATCCAGGGGCAGGGCAATCCTCGGGCATTGCGAGCCAACCACGCTTGCGTGCGTGCGCCAGCTGGCCCGCGATCGACTCGCGCGGCAGTCCCGTCCGGCGTTCGAAGGTGTCCAGCGCGAATCCGCCATTGAGTCGCAGCGCATTGAGCATGAAGTCGAATGCACGTCGCGAGCCTTCGATGACCTCGTCGCCACCGATGCCTGCCGGCGTGCCGGCATTGGCGAGATAGGCGGTCGGATGCTTTGGCTTCCAGCGCCGCAGGATCGACCCAGTGTCGCCCAGGGTCAGCTTGCCGTGCGCGCCGGCACCGATGCCCAGGTAGTCGCCAAAGTTCCAGTAGTTGAGGTTGTGCGCGCACTCGCGTCCGGGCCGCGCGTAGGCGCTGACCTCGTATTGCGCGTATCCGGCATCGGCCAGCAGGGTTTGGCAATGCTCCTGGATCTCGAAGCTGGTGTCGTGGTCGGGGATGCCCGCGGGGGGGCGTGCGGCGAAGACGGTGTTGGGCTCCAGCGTGAGCTGGTAGTGCGACAGGTGGGTGGGCTGCAATGCGATGGCCCGCTCGACATCGCGTGCGGCCATCGCCGGTGTCTGCTCCGGCAGGGCATACATCAGGTCCAGGTTGATGTCGTCCAGGCCGGCATCCTGCGCCAGCTTCACCGCTGCCTGGGCTTCGATGCTGTCGTGGATGCGGCCCAGGCGTTGCAGGCAGCCGTCGTCGAAGCTCTGGATGCCAAAGCTGATCCGGTTGACGCCGGCGCGGCGGTAGTCGGGGAAGCGGCCGTGTTCGGTCGTCCCGGGATTGGTTTCCAGCGTGATCTCGCAACCGGGGGCGAAGCGCAGTCGGCTGCTGGCAGCCTGCAGGAAGGCATCGATGGCGTCCGGCGGGAACAGGCTGGGCGTGCCGCCACCGAAAAACACGCTGTGGACGATGCGCCCCCACGCCAGCGGCAGGTCCTGGTCGAGGTCCGCGATCAGTGCATCGACATATGCAGCAAAGGGCAGGGCTGTCGTGCCGCCGGGCGATCTGTACTCGTGCGAGTTGAAATCGCAGTACGGGCATTTGCGCACGCACCACGGCAGGTGCACGTAAAGCGACAGTGGCGGTGGGGTGAGCATGGGGTGTCTATTGTAGGAGCGAGGCAAGTGGCCAATGGTGGCCCGGCATGTCGATCGCGACGTGCGTGGCTCCTACAGGTGCGCTGCGAGGCGCTCTTGCAGCACGGCCAGTGCCTGCCCACGATGGCTGATCCGGTTTTTCAGGCCTGGATCCAGCTCGGCCGCGCTGCAGCCGTGCACCGGGTCAAGGAAGACAGGGTCGTAACCGAAGCCGGCTGTGCCTTGAGGTGCATGCAGGATCCGACCTTCCCAGTTGCCTTCGGCCACCAGTGGCTGCGGATCTTCGGCATGGCGCAGCACGACCAGCGCACAATGGAAGCGTGCCGTGCGTGCCGCATCGGGGACGTCGGACAACGCATCGAGCAGCTTGTCGATATTGCGCGTGGCATCGCCATGGCCGCCGCCGTAACGGGCCGAGTACAGGCCGGGAGCGCCGTCGAGCGCGTCCACGCACAAGCCCGAATCGTCGGCCAGCGCCGGCAGCCCGGTCAGCCGGGCGGCATGGCGGGCCTTGAGCAGCGCGTTCTCGATGAAGGTCAGGCCGGTTTCCTCGACGTCATCGACGCCAAGCGTGCCCTGGGCGATGCACGCGATGCCATGGCCGCCGAGCACGCGTTCGAATTCCGCGAGCTTGCCGCGGTTGCCACTGGCGATGACCAGTTTCATGCAGTGCGGCTCGTGCGCGCTGGATACTGCGTGGCCGCTGCCCAGGCAGTGCTGCGCGCGAACTCAGCGTGCCAGCGCATCGGCTTGCCTGCTGAACAGTGCATTGATGCCGGTCTCGGCCAGCGCGGTCATCGCCTCGAGCTCCTCGCGACGGAAGGCATGTCCTTCGGCAGTACCCTGCAACTCGATGAAACCACCGCCGTCGTTCATGACCACGTTCATGTCGGTGTCGCAATCGCTATCTTCCGCGTAGTCCAGGTCCACCACCGGCACGCCGCGATAGATGCCGACCGATACCGCGGCAATCGCGCCATGGATCGGGTCGCGGGCCAGCGCGTTGCGCGACTGCAGCCAGCGCACGGCGTCGACCAGGGCAACGTAGGCACCGGTGATCGCGGCGGTGCGGGTGCCGCCGTCGGCCTGCAGCACGTCGCAGTCCAGGGTGATGGTGCGTTCGCCCAGTGCGACGCGGTCGACGCAGGCGCGCAGGCTGCGGCCGATCAGGCGCTGGATTTCCAGCGTGCGGCCGCCTTGCTTGCCGCGCGCGGCCTCGCGATCGCTGCGGGTGTGGGTGGCGCGCGGAAGCATGCCGTATTCGGCCGTGACCCAGCCCTCGCCCTTGCCGCGCAGGAAGCCGGGCACGCGATTTTCGACGCTGGCGGTACACAGCACACGGGTATCGCCGAACGCGACCAACACCGATCCTTCGGCATGCCGCGTAAAGCCGCGGGTAATGGTGACGTCGCGCAGTTGGTCGGCGGCGCGGCCGCTGGGGCGGGAGAAGGTGGTCATGGGCGATCCGCGTGCAGTGGGGGCGGGGAGTCTAGCAAGGTGGGGCATCGCCGATTTTCCCGGGCAAGCGGCGATGGGTCCGCAAGCAGCCCACCCGCTGCCCGGACCCGCGTCGCCGCCCCTGTCATGGTGAGCCCGGCCAGTGACCTGCTTGTTGCCTGGCAACGTTGAAAGTTTCGGCTTCGCCGTGTCCCTGCGTGACCGGAGCGGGCGACAAAGGCCAGATACGACGAAGTACGGGTATGGCAAGGCAGTGCGACAGGGACCATGACAAGGTGCGCGTGTCGGCCACGAGCTCATCCGTTCGGGCCTGGTCCAGCGCGATGGCATACTGCGCACCCGCATGACAGGGTTCGATCCATGATTCGCAGCATGACCGCTTTCGCCTCGGGCGAGCGCAACCTGGATGGCGGCACGCTCGCCTGCGAACTGCGTGCAGTCAACCATCGGTTCCTCGAAACCGGCATGCGCCTGCCCGACGAATTGCGTGCGCTGGAACCGATGCTGCGCGAGCGGATCGCGGGTCGGGTGTCGCGCGGAAAGCTGGACCTCAACCTGCGCCTGCGTACGGCCGAGGGTGGCGACGAGCTGCAGCTCGACCAGCAGCGGGTCGGCCAGCTTGCCGCGCTTGCCCGGCAGCTGGAGTCGCGATTCCCGCAGTTCCAGGTCGAGTTCACCCAGCTGCTGCAATTGCCGGGCGTGATGCGCGCGCGGTCGATCGATCCGGAAATACTGCAGGCAGCGGCGTTGTCGCTGCTCGATGAGGTGCTGGACGCCTTCGTCCAGGCGCGCGAGCGCGAAGGCGGCAAGCTGGCGACCGTCATTTCAGAACGCGTCGATGGCATCGCCGCGATTGCGGAGCAAGTGCGCGAACTCGTGCCGCGGATCCGTAGCGGCCAGCGCACACGGCTTGAAACGCGCCTGGCCGAACTGACGCAGCCCCTGGACCCCGGCCGGCTGGAGCAGGAGCTGGTGCTGTCGCTGCAGAAGCTCGACGTCGACGAGGAACTGGATCGACTCGATAGCCATGTCGTCGAGATCCGGCGCATCCTCGGGCAGGAGGAGCCGGTCGGGCGCCGCCTGGACTTCCTGATGCAGGAGTTCAACCGCGAAGCCAACACGCTGGGCTCCAAATCGGTCGATCGGCGTACGTCGTCGGCCGCGGTGGAGTTGAAGGTGTTGATCGACCAGGTCCGCGAACAGGTACAGAACATTGAATAGGCGGGATCGGTGAATCGGGATCGCGGATTCGCAAAAGCGGTACGATCCATCCCGTAGCCAGGCCGGCCCGTAGCCAGGCCAGCTCTAGCCAGGCCAGCTCTAGCCAGGCCGGTCGCGAAGCGTCGGCCCTTGCGAATCACGAATCCCCAAGCACGCCCCTTATGCGCGGAACCCTCTACATCGTCGCGGCACCCTCGGGCGCTGGAAAATCCAGCATCGTCAACGCGTGCCTGGCGCGCGACGGCAATATCTGCCTGTCGATCTCGTTCACCTCGCGCGCGCCGCGTCCGGGCGAGCGTGCCGCCGAGCATTACCATTTCGTCAGCGACGACGACTTCCGGCGCATGATCGAAGCGGGTGATTTTTTCGAGCATGCCCGCGTGCATGGCGACTGGAAGGGTACCGCGCGCCAGTCGGTCGAACCGCAATTGGCGGCCGGTCGCGACGTGCTGCTGGAGATCGACTGGCAGGGCGCCCGGCAGGTGCGTGCGCAGGTGCCCGATGCCGTCGGCGTGTTCATCCTGCCGCCGTCGCGACAGGCGCTGGAGCAGCGCATGCGCAACCGCGGACAGGACAGCGAGGACACGATCGCAAGGCGGCTGTCGGCCGCGCGCGAGGAGATGTCGCATTACGACGAATTCGACTACCTGATCGTCAACGAGGTTTTCGATACCGCAGTGGCGGACATGTGCGCGATCTTCAACGCCAGCCGCCTGCGGCGCCAGGCGCAAGCCCAGCGGCATGGGCCATTGATCGCGATGTTGCTGGCGGACGATTGAGCCGTTCCAAGCAATAGGCCGTCCTGGCCAGCGCGAAGATCCCCTCCCCAGCCGCGGACGGGCCCGCATCTGCACTGGGACGCTACCCGGGGAGCCACTGCGGTAGTCCCTGGGCGGGTGTGCCCCGGTGCCAGGGCAACTGGCAACCCCGCCCGGCGCGGCAGCTTCGATGCCTGGCCCTGGAGCGTCCTATGTGACTGATTCCCAAGGAACCGGCTTGCGTATGACCACGCTCCCCCGCTACAATCCGCGCCCCTCCGCTTGTATTGGGACGGCCCCACGGCCGTCGAGACGCCTATGGCCCGCATTACCGTTGAAGATTGCCTGGAAGTGGTCGACAACCGCTTCGAACTCGTGATGATGGCTGCCAAGCGCGCACGCCAGCTGGCCAATGGCGTCGATCCGCAGATCGAAAACGACGAATCCAACGACAAGCCCACGGTGCTGGCCCTGCGCGAGATCGCCGCGCGCAAGATCGACATGGGCTACATCGACGCGGTCGACAAGTCCGAGCGGGAGCGCAAGGAGCGCGAGGCGCTGGAATGGGCTGCCGCCGAAGTAGTCGCCGACGAGGACCTGGCCAAGGGCGACGATTGACGACAGCGCGATTGCGCACATTGTCGCTGCCAGACCCTGGAACCCCGCTTCGGCGGGGTTCCGTCGTTGTCGAGATCCGCGGCGCCTGACCCCGGCCGCATTGCCATCGCCGCGCACCCACGCGTATGTTGATCGCATGCGCCCGCAGCAGCCCGCCACGCCGTCCCCGACCCCGCCTGCCACTACACCCGCAGAGGACGTGGTGCCTGCGTACGTGCAGGCATTGGAAGAGGCCGCCGACTACCTGACGCCGGACGAGCGTCAACAATTGCGCCGTGCCTGGGCGGTCGGCGCTGCCGCCCACGCAGGCCAGTCGCGCAAGTCCGGCGAGCCGTACATCACCCACCCCGTGGCCGTGGCGACCGGCCTGGCCGAGCAGCGCGTCGATGTCGAGACCCTGATCGCGGCGATCCTCCACGACACCCTTGAAGACACCCCGCTGGCCCGGGACACCATCGCCGCGGAGTTCGGCGAGACCGTGGCCGAACTGGTCGACGGCGTCACCAAGCTCGACAAGCTGCACTTCGCCGACCGCCAGGAAGCCGCCGCCGAGAGCTTCCGCAAGATGCTGCTGGCGATGGCGCGCGACCTGCGCGTGATCATGATCAAGCTCGCCGACCGCCTGCACAACATGCGCACGCTGGGCGCCAAGACATCCGACGCCCGTGCCCGGATTGCCCGCGAGACGCTGGAGATCTACGCGCCGATCGCCCAGCGCCTGGGCATGAGCCTGGTCAAGTCGGAACTGCAGGACCTGGGTTTCCGCGCCTTGTATCCCTGGCGCCATGCAGTCCTGGAAAAGCGCATCCGCACCCAGCCGCTGGTGCGCCGCGAGGCGCTGGCGAAGATCGAAGCGCAATTGGCGCAGCGACTGGCCAACGAAGGCCTGGACAACCGCCTGGTCGGGCGGGTGAAGTCGCCTTGGAGCATCTACTCCAAGATGCGCGCCGAGGGCAAGAGTTTCGACCAGGTGATGGACGTGTTCGGGTTCCGGGTCGTGGTCGGATCGGTGCCCGATTGCTATCACGCGCTGGGGGTCGTGCACTCGGTCTACAAACCGGTGGATGGGCGCTTCAGGGATTTCATCGCGATCCCCAAGGCCAACGGGTACCAGTCGCTGCACACGGTGTTGTTTGGCCCATACGGCTCGCCGATCGAAGTGCAGATCCGCACCACCGAAATGGACCTGATCGCCGAGCGCGGGATCGCCGCCCACTGGATGTACAAGCACGGCGGCGCCAACAACAGCGCGCACAGCCGGGCGCACAGCTGGATTTCCAACCTGCTCGAAAGCCAGCGCGGCACCGGCTCGTCGCTGGAGTTCCTGGAAAACGTCAAGGTCGACCTGTTCCCCGACGAGGTCTACCTGTTCACGCCCAAGGGCGACATCCTGTCGTTGCCGCGCAATGCCACTGCGCTCGACTTTGCCTACGCGGTGCACACCGATGTCGGCAACCACACGGTGGCCGCGCGCGTGGACACCAGGCTGGTGCCGTTGCGCACCAAGTTGACCAGCGGCCAGAAAGTCGAGGTCATCACTGCCCAGTCCGCGCTGCCCAAGCCGCAGTGGCTGGAGTTCGTGGTCACCGGCAAGGCGCGCACCGCGATCCGCCACCAGCTCAAGAGCCTGGATCACGAAGATGCCGTGGAACTTGGGCATCGCATGCTCGACCGCGCGCTGGAGACGCTGGAAACCTCGCTGGACCGGCTGCCCGCCGAGCGCCTGGAGGGCTACCTGGCCGAACTGCGCTATCCACGCCTGGAGGCGTTGCTGGCGGACATCGCGCTGGGCAATCGGATGCCGATGCACGTGGCGCAGGCATTGGCGCAGCAACAGCCCGCCGCTCCCGACCTGCTGGATGCGCTGCCGTCGCCACCCGTGGGGAGCCGGATACTCATCACCGGCCGCGAAGGCGGCGTGGTCACGTTTTCCAACTGCTGCATGCCGATCCCCGGCGATGACATCATGGGGCACCACACCGCCGGCCGCGGCATCGTGGTGCATCGGCTCGACTGCCCCAACGTCGCCGAATACCGCAAGACGCCCGAACGCTGGGTGCCGGTTGGCTGGGATCGCGACGTTTCCGGCGACTTCCAGGCCGCCTTGCTGATCGAGGTCGAAAATCGCCCAGGCGTACTGGCGCAGGTCGCCGCGGCCATCGCGCGTGCCGAATCCAACATCGAAGGGGTCGAGTACCTGGAGCGCGACACCAAGGTCGCCACGATCCGTTTCGCGATCGAGGTGCGCGACCGCAAGCACATGGCCGAAGTGATCCGCCGCGTGCGGCGCCTGGGCGTGGTGCATGGGGTGCAGCGGTTGTAGGCGGAAATGCGGGTGCCTCGCTCCGCCCCGCCGCGTCCCGACGACGGAACCCCGCAACCAGGATGCGCCGTTCACTGTGGGTTGCCCCTGGCTTAAACTGCATCCGTCCATTTTTTCCGGGTCATGCCATGTCACGCCAATCCATCCACAGCGACCATGCTCCCGCCGCGATCGGGCCCTACTCGCAGGCCGTGCGCGCCGGCGATACCGTTTATTGCTCCGGTCAGGTACCGCTGGATCCGGCCACCGGAAAGCTGGTCGATGGCGACATCTCGGTGCAGGCGCGCCGCGCGTTCGACAACCTCAAGGCGGTCTGCATCCAGGCGGGTGGCTCGTTTGACGATGTCGTGCGCATGGGCCTGTACCTGACCGACCTGGGCCAGTTCGCGGCCGTCAACGCGGTGATGGCCGAATACTTCACGCAGCCTTATCCGGCGCGCTCGACCATCGAGGTTTCCGCGTTGCCCGTCGGGGCGCTGTTCGAGGTCGATGCGATCATGGTGCTCGGCCAGGCCTGAGGATTGGCCCGCGTCGCAAAGCAGGGCGGCAAGCTCCCAGCGCCGGCGCTGACGCCGGCGGGTGCAACGCAGCTGTCGTCGTTGCCCGGGATTGGTCCCAAGGTGGCCGAGAAACTCGCCGCACGTGGCCTGCTCACCCTGCAGGATCTCTGGTTGCAACTGCCCCGCCAGTACGAGGACCGCACCCGGATCACCCCGATCCGCGGCCTGCAACCCGGTGTCGCGGTGCAGGTCGAGGGCACCGTCGAGGCAGTCGAACGGGGCTTCCGGTATCGGCCGATGCTGCGTGTCGCCATTGGTGACGAGTCGCGGGCGACGCTAGTCCTGCGCTTCTTCCACTTCCGGCCAGCGCAGGTCGCGCAATTCGCGCCCGGCACCCGGGTGCGCTGCTATGGAACACCTCGTGCAGGACAGCACGGGCTGGAAATCGTGCATCCCAGTTACCGCGTGCTGGCGCACGAGGCGGAGCTGGGCGAGCAGCTCGACCCGGTGTATCCGGCGATCGAAGGCATCGGTCCGGCCAGCCTGCGCCGCTGGATCGGGCTGGCACTGGACCAGTTGCCCGACGAGCGGGCCCTGGAGTTGCTGCCCGGGGGGTTGACGGGGGACCTGGGCCTGCCCTCGTTGCGCAGTGCCCTGCTCACCGTGCACCGCCCGCCGCGCGATGCCGATGTCGGCGCCCTGCTGGCCGGCACCCATCCGGCCCAGAAGCGGTTGGCCTTCGAAGAGCTGCTCGCGCACCACCTCAGCCTGCGTCGCCAGCGCATCGCCCTGCAGCAGCATGCCGCACCTGCCCTGCCAGGCCCGGGCAGGCTGGTGACGCGGCTGCGCGATTCACTGCCGTTTGCATTGACCGGCGCCCAGCAACGCGTCTTCGATCAGATTCGACGCGACCTTGCGCAACCGCACCCGATGCTGCGCCTGGTGCAGGGCGATGTCGGCAGCGGCAAGACCGTGGTCGCCGCGCTGGCGGCGATGCTGGCGGTCCAGCATGGCAAGCAGGCTGCGCTGATGGCGCCCACGGAGCTGCTGGCCGAGCAGCACCTGGTCAACCTGCGCGCATGGCTGGAACCCCTTGGCGTCCGGGTCGCATGGCTGGCGGGCAAGGTCACCGGCAAGGCGCGCGTCGCGGCACTGGACGACGTCGCCTCGGGCAGGGCCCAGGTGGTGGTCGGCACCCATGCGCTGATGCAGGAAGGCGTTGCCTTCGACGATCTCGCATTGGCGATCGTCGATGAGCAACATCGTTTTGGCGTGCACCAGCGACTGGCGTTGCGCGACAAGGGTGCCAGCGACGGCGCAGGCGGCAGCCGCGTGCCCCACCAATTGGTCATGACCGCGACGCCGATCCCGCGCACGTTGGCCATGGCGGCCTACGCCGACCTGGATGTCTCGGCCATCGACGAGTTGCCGCCGGGCCGCACGCCCGTACACACCGTGGCGTTGAGTGCCGAGCGCCGTCCGGAACTGGTCGAGCGCATCCGCACCGCCTGCGCCGAAGGGCGGCAGGCGTATTGGGTATGCACGCTGATCGACGATTCCGACGAGGTCGTCGCGCAAGCGGCGCAGACCACGTTCGAGGCGTTGTCGGCGGCGTTGCCGGACTTGCGCGTCGGACTGGTGCACGGACGGATGAAAGCGTCGCAGAAGCAGTCGACGATGCGCGCTTTCAAGGAGGCCGCGCTCGACTTGCTGGTGGCGACCACGGTGATCGAGGTTGGCGTCGACGTCCCCAACGCGTCGCTGATGATCATCGAGAACGCCGAGCGCCTCGGTCTGGCACAGTTGCACCAGTTGCGCGGACGGGTAGGGCGCGGTAGCGCGGCATCGAGTTGCGTGCTGCTGTACCAGTCGCCCTTGTCGGCGCTGGCGCGGCAACGCCTTGAAACCATGCGCGAAACCAACGACGGGTTCGTCATCGCCGAAAAAGACCTGGAGCTGCGCGGCCCCGGCGAGCTGCTCGGGACCCGCCAGACCGGGTTGGCGGCCTTTCGCGTGGCCGACCTGGTCCGCGATGCCGGCATGCTGCCGCAGGTGCATGATTTTGCCGAAAAGCTGCTGGCCAGCGATCCAGGCATCGCCGATCGGGTGGTGGATCGGTGGATAGGTGGCGCGGCACGCTACGCTGGCGCCTAGCCGACCCCCGGAGAGCCAGCCAGTGAAACGACTCGTGTTGATCGCATTGCTGGCCTTCGCGGGCTGGAAGGGTTACCAGCACCTCGGCGCGCCAACGGCGACCCCGGCGTCGGCGTCGACCGCGAGCGCCGACACGGAAACAGGCGTGGACACCGATGCGGTCCCGGGTGCCGTTGTCCCGGATCCAGCCGGTGACGCTTACCAGTGCGACGGCAGGCGTTACTGCTCGCAGATGACGTCCCGGGCCGAGGCGGAGTTCTTCGTCCGGCACTGCCCCGATACCCGGATGGATGGAGACGGGGATGGCGATCCTTGCGAAAATGACAGCCGTTTCTAAGCTGGCATGCCGATGACCCACGCGATTCCCATGCTGATCGACACCGACCCGGGCGTGGACGATGCCCTGGCCTTGCTGATGGCTTTTTCCGACGACAACCACGACATCGTCGGCCTGACCATCGCTGCCGGCAACGTCGGCCTCGTGCATACCGTCGGCAATGCCTTGAAGCTCTGCGAAGTGGCCGGTCGCCAGGAGATCCCGGTGTTTGCCGGTTGCGCCGCGCCCTTGCTGCATCCGGCGCTGGATGCGGCCTTCGTCCATGGACGCGACGGCTTTGGCGACACTGGATATGCACCTGCCGCGCGCGCTGCGGAGCCCGAACACGCGGCCAATGCCATCGTGCGCCTGTCGCACGTGCACGCCGGCAAGCTGCTGCTGGTCGCGCTGGGCCCGCTCACCAACCTGGCGTTGGCGCTGAAACTCGACCCGACGTTGCCCAGCCGCATCGCCCGCTGCGTGGTGATGGGGGGTGCGGTCACCGGACACGGCAACATGACGCCCTCGGCCGAGTTCAACATCGCCTTCGATCCAGAGGCCGCGCAGGTCGTGTTCACGGCATTCGGCCAGGCCCCGCACCTGCCGAAGATCGAACTGGCCGACTGGGAGGCCAACCTGCGGCATGGCTTCGCCCACGCGGCATTCGAGCGCTGGCTGCAGGCGGGCGCTGCGACGGGAGCGCACGGCGTGGCAAGGTTCTACGACACCATTTCGCGACATACCCGCGACTGGGCCCGCAAGGGCCGGGGCGAGGACTGGCATTCGGCCGATGCCCTGGCCATGGCACTGGCCCTGCAGCCGGGCGGGGCGCTGGAAACCACGGATCGGCCGGTGTCGATCGAGCTGGCTGGGGGCCTGACCCGGGGCGCCAGCGTGGTCGACTGGGGGCGTCAGTCGGGGTGCCGGGACAATGTGACCTTGCTGGCCAGTTATGACCAGGCACGCTACGAGGCGCTGATCCAGAAGGCGCTGGCAGCCTGAATCGCCTTGATTTGGGGGTTTGGCCGCACTTGCGCGCAACCGAGCAGGCCAGCTAGAATGTCCGGCTTACCTCTGCATAGATCGGTGCCCGCCATGAAGGCCGACATCCACCCCGAATACCGCGAAGTCGTGTTCCAGGACCTGACTTCCGATTTCAAGTTCCTCACCCGCTCGACCATCTCCAGCAAGGAGACGGTGAAGTGGGAGGACGGCAACGAGTATCCCCTGGTCAAGATCGAGGTGTCCTCGGCATCGCACCCGTTCTACACGGGCCAGAACAAGCTGATGGATACCAGCGGCCGCGTCGACAAGTTCCGCAAGCGCTACGCCAAGTAGGTAGCGGCCGGCCAGTCAAGGACTGGCAGGCAGGGTCGGCACTCCCGTCCCGCGAGCTCGTTGTCCCTCCGGACATGCCAGACGGCTGCCAGCAGGCAGCCGTTTGCGTGTCTGCTCCGGGGGGCGCTTGCATCCCTGGGCGCCTGCTCGATACCCGCCCATGCCGGGCGGGCGGCCTGGGTCGAGCCGGCGCTGGAACCAGCTATGCGATAATGACCTGCTGCCCCGACGCTCGTCGTGGTCACGGTCATCGATCGAGATCCCCGGCGGGCATTGGCTGTTGACCAGTGCCTCGCTGTTGATCAGCGTGTCGATCAGTTGCTGGTTGACCGGCTGCCCATTGACCAGCTGCGCTAGCTGCAGTTGATCCCCGATCGGGCTTTCCGATCAATCCCCCTCCGCGCCCGGCGCCGAAGTCGCGGGTGCGCAAGATTCCAGGAGTGTGCGCGTGTCCGATGCCAATCAACCCCGTATCGACCAGGTCAGCCTGACCGCAGCCGGCGACACCATCGAACTGCCGGTCGAACATGGCACCCTGGGTGCCCCTTGCATCGATATCGCCAAGCTGCCCAGGCAGACCGGCTGTTTCACCTACGATCCCGGATTCACCGCGACGGCCAGCTGCAAATCCGCGATCACCTATATCGACGGTGATGCAGGCGTGCTGTTGTATCGCGGCTATCCGATCGAGCAACTGGCCGGCAAGTCGAGTTTCCTCGAGGTGGCCTACCTGCTGATGCACGGTGAGTTGCCCACGTCCGACGAGTTCGCCAAGTTCGACAACGAAGTCGCGCATCACACGATGATGCACGAGTCGCTGAAGAACTTCCTGCGCGGCTTCCGCTACGACGCGCATCCGATGGCGATGCTGTGCAGCTCGGTGGCGTCGTTGTCCGCGTTCTACCACGACACCCTGGACCTGGACGACCCCGAGCAACGCCGCCTTGCCGCGATCCGCTTGATCGCCAAGGTGCCGACACTGGCGGCCGCGGCGTACCGCTATTCGATCGGCTGGCCGATCCGCTATCCGCGCAACAACCTGGAATACGTCGATCGATTCCTGCACTTGATGTTCGAGGTGCCCAGCGAGCCGCTGGAAATGAATCCGGTCGTGGCCAAGGCGCTGGACCTGCTGTTCATCCTGCATGCCGACCACGAGCAGAACGCATCGACTTCGACCGTGCGCCTGGTCGGTTCCACCGGCGCCAATCCGTACGCCTCGGTCGCCGCCGGCATCGCCGCGCTGTGGGGCCCGGCGCATGGCGGTGCCAACGAAGCCGTGCTGGAAATGCTGGAAGACATCGGCGACGCAAAGCACGTGGACAGTGCCGTTGCTCGCGCCAAGGACAAGTCGTCCGGGTTCCGCCTGATGGGCTTTGGCCATCGCGTCTACAAGAATTTCGATCCGCGCGCCAAGATCATCCGCGAGATGACCCACGAAGTCCTGGGCGAGCTTGGTGTCGACGACCCGTTGCTCGAGGTGGCTCTGAAGCTGGAAGAGGCTGCACTCAAGGACGACTACTTCGTCGAGCGCAAGCTGTATCCCAACGTCGATTTCTACAGCGGCATCATCTACAAGGCGCTGAAGATCCCGACGGAAATGTTCACCGTGATGTTTGCCATTGCCCGCACCGCCGGATGGGTTTCGCACTGGCTTGAGCAGCAGGAAGATCCCGCCGCGCGTATCGGTCGCCCGCGCCAGGTGTACACCGGCCCGGCGTCCCGCGATTACGTGGCCATGGACAAGCGCTGACGGGAGACTCCAGGACGCACGGCCTGATGTTGCGTCCCGATCCTGCTGATTGCGCCCGCTGGCTACATGGGAAAACGCCCCGCGTTGCGGGGCGTTTTAGTTGCGGGCGGCGGTTGCCGCAAGGCTGCGGCATGTCCGTCCGTGGTCTAGCCGAAGGCCTCGTAACCGGCGATCTCGTCTTCGGCAAGCAGCGTGCGCAGCTGCGCAATCGAGGCGCGCTGCATGGGCTTTTCGTCCACCCCGGACAGTGGAGCCTGGCGCAGGGCCAGTCCAGGTAAGACGGTCAGGTCGAATGTCAGGTCCTCGGCGGAAAACAGCCAGACCGGGAAGTCGTCTTCGCGCATCGGATCCAGCCGCAGATGCCGGCTGCGCGATTGCGCGGGGATGTCGTGCTCGTCGAGGAATCGCGGCACCGCGTCCGGATCGTCGCTGTAGAGCTGCAGGCAGACGGCGGCATTGTCGTCGGCGGTTCCGTCCAGGACCGCGCCGACCAGCCGCGCGTCGAAACCCGAGAAGAACTCCAGCGCGCGCAACGCCGCTTCCCGGCGACGGCGCAGCTCGCCTGCATGGACATCCCCGCGGAACAGCCGCTGGTATTCGCGCAGCGCATCCTGGATTTCGCGGTTGCGCGGAAGCGATGCGTCGTCATGGATGCCAAGGCGATCGGCGGCCTTCAGCTTTGCCTGGTGGTAGTCGCGCATGCCGCCTTCGGCCATCAGCCGGGCGGCTTCATGGGCAAGCCGGTGACGGCGCTCGCGGACGCGCGTATGCGCATGCAGCTGGGCGTGGCGACGTACCTGGCGCATGACGCGTCCTCCGGTCGAACCCGTCTGGACTGTACCCGATCATGTCGTGGAAGTGGGTGCGACTGCGGGCGGCGTGGTGTAACGAGACTGGCAGCGTCGTGACGGGAGTCCGGGCGCTGTCTTTTTGGATCGGGCTCGGTTGGAGCAGGCTCGACTGGATCAGGCCCGACTGGATCAGACTGCGACTGGATCAGGGTCGAGCCCGCCATATTGTCATCCTGAGCGTAGCGAAGGATCTGCTGTACGTTCTTGCCGGTGTTTCAAAGGCAACAAACAGATCCTTCGCTACGCTCAGGATGACAGGACTGGGGGCGAGTGTTGTTCGACGAGCGAATCCCGAATCCCGAATCCCGAATCCCGAATCCCGAATCCCGAATCCCGAATCCCGAATCCCGGCCTAGAAGATATCGAACGCCGCCTCGTCGGCCGCATCGTCCTGGTTGGTGGTGTTGACGTAGCTTTGCATCCTCTCCAGGTCTTCGGTCTTGACCCATTCGGTGATGCCGCCGCTACCCGAGGGCAGCAGTTGCCCATTGGCCGAGACCGCCACCTGGACCATGCCGTCGGGCGGGTCGTTGCTGACAACCGGTCGGTCCTTGAGTGCCACGCGCATGTAATTGATCCAGATGGGCAGCGCGGCCCGGCCGCCGTACTCGCCCCGGCCCAGTGATTTGAAGTCGTCGCGCCCCACCCAGACCGTGGTCACCAGGTTGCCGGCATAGCCAGAGAACCAGGCGTCGCGGTAATCGTTGGTGGAGCCGGTCTTGCCGGCGGTGTCCTCGCGCCCAAGCACCTTGGCCTTGGTGCCGGTGCCACGCTGGACCACGTCGCGCATCATCGAAACCAGCTGGTAGGCGACGCGGGCGTCGATCGCACGCGGGGCCAGCACGGTCTTGTCGGACGCGGCGGTGGGCAGGTCGTTGGGTTTGCCGGCGTCGACCGTGGTGCCTGCGGGCTTGGGTGACGTGTCGCCGGGCTTGGCCGGCCTGGCCTGGGCCGTGGATTGCCCGCCCGGGCCCAGGTCGAAGCCGGCGACCATGTTGGATGCCGGTGCCGCGTTGCCGCGGCTGCCGTTGACGCCGCAACTGCGGCAGGCGGTCGGCGGGTGTTCCTTGAAGATCAGCTTGCCGTCGCGGTCATGGACTTCATCGATGTAGAACGGCGTGATCCGGAAGCCGCCGTTGGGGAACGCGGCGTAGCCGCGCGCGATCATCAGCGGATGCAGCGAGGCACTGCCCAGCGCCATCGACAGGTTGGGGGGCAGAAGGCTTTCGTCGATGCCGAAATGGCTGATGTACTTGCGCGCATAATCGATCCCGATGGCATCCAGCAAGCGTACCGAGACCAGGTTGCGCGACTGCACCAGCGCCTCGCGCAGGCGCATCGGGCCGGCAAAGTTGCCGCTGTCATTCTGCGGCCGCCAGGTATGGCCGCGACGATCCTTGAACACCACTGGCGCGTCCAGCACGATCGAGGCCGGGTTGAAGCCGCGCTCCATGGCGGCTGCATACAGGAAGGGCTTGAAGCTGGAGCCTGGCTGGCGCCGCGCCTGGGTCGCGCGGTTGAACTTGTTGCCGGCATAACTGAAACCACCGATGAGTGCGCGCAAGGCGCCATTTTCAGGGTCCAGCGAGACCAGCGCCGATTGCGCGCGCGGCAACTGCTCAAGCCGGTAGACAGGCTTGGCCGGCCGCCCATCGGCGGAGGCAACCTGCTTGCCATCACCGGCCTGGCCTTCGCCGTCCTCGTCCGACTCCGCCGTGCCGGGCGCGCCATCGGACGCCACCAGCGGGGCAGGCGGGTTCATCCAGCGCACCCGCACCACGTCGCCGCGCACGACCAGGGCGGAGGGGCTTTTGCCGGTCCAACGGCTGTCGCCGGCATCCAGCGTGACCTGGCTGCCATCGCGCAACACCACATCGGCCGTGCCGCCGCCGCTGCGCAGGACGATCGCCGGCATCAGGCTGCCCTGCGTGGGCGTGGCGTGCAGTCTCGCCGCGATCGAGGCCGCATCCTCGTCGTCGGCCAGGTCGTAGTGTTTTTCGACTTGCCGCCAGCCGTGACGATGGTTGTAGGTCTCCAGTCCGTCCTGCACCGACTGTTGCGCTGCCGCCTGCATGACCGGGTCGATGGTGGTCGTGACGTGGTAGCCCTTGGTCAGCACGTCGCCGCCGAAGCGGGCGATCATTTCACGCCGCACCATCTCGGACACGTACGGAGCGCTCACCTGGATCGGTATTTCATGCGGTTTGGCGTGCATGGGGGCCGATTGCGCCGCGGATGCCTCGGCATTGGTGATGAAATGCAGTTCGCGCATGCGCTGCAGCACGTAGTCGCGCCGGATGCGTGAGCGCCCGGGATTACTGATGGGGTTGCCGCTGGACGGAAACTTCGGCGTCGCCGCCAGGCTTGCGATCTCGTCCAGGCTGAGCTGGTCCAGGGGCTTGCCGTAATAAAACTCCGATGCGGCGCCGATCCCGTAGGAGCGATTGCCGAAGAAGCTTTTGTTGAGGTACAGCTCGAAAATCTCGTCCTTGGTCAGCTCGCGCTCGATCTTCAAGGCCAGCAGCATCTCGGCCAGCTTGCGCGAATAGCTGTATTCGGAACTGAGGAAAAACTGCTTGGCCACCTGCTGGGTGATGGTCGAGCCGCCGGGCACGCGCTTGTCGTTGGTCGTGGCCAGCAGCCAGATCGCCCGCGAGACGCCTTTGTAATCGACGCCGTGGTGCTCGTAGAAGCGGTTGTCCTCGATCGCGATGAAGGCCTGCTTGACGTGCTCGGGCACCTCGGCGATGTCCACCGGATAGCGCCGGGTCTCCCCGTAGACCGCCATCAACCGGCCATCGCGGGCATAGACGTACAACGGCTCCTGCAGCGCGACATGGCGCAGGGACTCGACGTCCGGCAGTTTGGCTGAAACCACGAAATACAGGGTTCCCACGGCCAGCACGCCGATGACCGAAATGACCACGAAGCCGAGCAGGGCCCAGCGCAGCAGGCGTCGAATTGGGGGCATCAGGCAGGTTTCCTCGCGCGGTTGGCGTATTGCATGGGGTCAGGCCGCGGAGTATAGAGGAGCCGCCGGGGTCGGCCCGTAATGGCGCCGGGCGGGCCCTGGATCGGCTTCGATTAGCGCTTCGGGGCCGGTTCTGTCACCATCCGGCGTAGGGGATGTGGGGAGATTAGGTGACCGGATGTCGCAAAAGGTGACTCGGGGAGTTGCCTAATCGTGAAAAGTCCGTTATTTAATGCATCGGGGCACGTTGTGCGCGTAAGCGCCCGTGAGAAGGGGAGAAATCAGTGGGACTGATCACAAAAAGCCAGCCACCTTTGGTGGGCGTCGACATCAGTTCGACCGCGGTCAAGCTCCTCCAGCTGTCGCGGACGGGCAATCGCTACCGGGTCGAGCATTACGCTGTCGAGCCGCTGCCGCCCAACGCGGTGGTCGAGAAGAACATCGTCGAGGCCGAGGCCGTCGGTGATGCCATCCGTCGTGCGATGAGCCGCTCGGGCAGCCGTGCCAAGCACGCCGCGGCCGCGGTTGCCGGCTCGGCGGTCATCACCAAGCTGATCCCGATGCCGGGTGATCTGGACGACGAGGAGATGGAATCCCAGGTCGAGCTGGAGGCCGTCAACTACATCCCCTACCCGATCGAGGAAGTGAACCTCGACTTCGAGGTCCTGGGCCCGATGCCCGGCAATGCCGAGATGTCGCAGGTCCTGCTGGCTGCATCGCGCTCGGAAAACGTCGAGACCCGCGCGTCGGCCCTGGAACTGGGCGGCCTGACTGCCCGGGTGATGGACGTGGAAGCCTTCGCCATCGAAAACGCCTTTGCCCTGCTGTCCGAAAGCCTGAACGTGGCGCGCGACGGCGTGGTGGCGCTGGTGGACGTCGGTGCCACGATGACCACGCTCAACATCCTGCGCAACAACCGCAGCCTGTATAGCCGCGAACAGGTCTTCGGCGGCAAGCAGCTGACCGACGAGGTCATGCGCCGCTACGGCTTGAGCTACGAGGAAGCGGGCCTGGCCAAGCGCCAGGGTGGCCTGCCCGAGAGCTACGAGATCGAAGTGCTCGAGCCCTTCAAGGAGGCGTTGGTCCAGCAGATCAGCCGCTTGCTGCAATTCTTCTACGCTGGCAGCGAGTTCAACCGCGTCGACCAGATCGTGCTCGCCGGTGGCTGCGCATCGATCCCGGGCGTCGCGGACATGGTCGAGGAGCAGCTCGGGGTGCCGACCGTGGTCGCCAACCCGCTGGCGCAAATGACCCTCGGACCCCGCGTGCAGGCGCACGCGCTGGCGCAGGACGCCCCGGCGTTGATGATTGCCGCCGGCCTGGCATTGAGGAGCTTCGACTGATGGCACGGATCAACCTGCTCCCCTGGCGCGCGGAGCGACGCAAGCAGCGCCAGAAGGAATTCCTAAGCATGCTCGGCATCTCGGCCCTTGCGGCCGTGCTGGTGTCGTTCCTGATCATCAGCTACTACAACGCCCAGATCAGTGGTCAGGAAGATCGCAACGCTTTCCTGAATGATCAGATCACCCAGGTCGACGCACAGATCAAGCAGATCGAGGAGCTCGACAAGAAGAAGGCCAAGTTGCTGGCGCGCAAGGAAGTGATCGAGCAGTTGCAGGCCAATCGTTCGCAGATGGTGCATCTGTTCGACTCGCTGGTGCGCACCATCCCCGATGGCGTGGTGCTGACCGAGATCAAACAGTCGGGCAACACGCTGACGCTGACCGGTCGCGCCCAATCCAACGCCCGGGTCAGTACGTACATGCGTAGCCTGGAAGGCTCGGGCTGGATGACCAAGCCCGAGTTGTCGGTCATCGAGGCCAAGGCCGGTGATCCAGGGCTGCCCTACACGTACACATTGAGCGTGACACTGGCCAACCCGAATGCGCCCAAGGATACGGATGGTGACGGCATTCCGGACGCGCCTGCCGAGGTTGCCGTCGATGCCGACGCGCAGCAGCCTGCTGATGCACAGCAGCCCGAGATCCAGGACGCAGCGATGTCCGATGCGCCTGCGCAGCCGGCATCGAGCGCTGCCCCCGTGACTGGCGACGCCGCCCCCGAGCCGGCTGCCCCTGAACAGACCAAACCCCAGGATGCGCCGCAAGCGGAGCTCGGGAAGGAAGGAGGCGCATCGTGAGCCAGAACAAGATGGCGCTGAAAGACCTCAGCCTGAACAACACCGGCTCCTGGCCGCGTGAGTACAAGATCATCTTCTGTGTCTTCATCGGCCTGTTCATCGTCGCGTTGGCATGGTGGTTCCTCGTGCGCGACAAGACCGACGAGCTCAAGCGCCTCGAAGCCCAGGAGACGCAACTGCGCGCCGACTTCGTCGAAAAGCAGGGCCGCGCCGCCAACCTCGAGCCGCTCAAGCTGCAACTGGCGCAGATGGAGCAGCAGTTGCAGCAGATGTTGCGACAGTTGCCCAGCAAGACGGAAATGCCTGACCTGATCGTCGACATTTCGCAGACCGCACTGGCGACGGGGCTGACCAACGAGCTGTTCAAGCCCGGGTCGGAAACCGCCAAGGAGTTCTACGCTGAAAAGCCCATCGCGCTGCGCATGGTGGGGACCTACCACCAGTTCGGTGCATTCGTCAGCGGGGTGGCCTCGTTGCCACGGGTGGTGATCCTGACCATGCACAACATTGCCCTCAAGCCCAGGAACCCGAAGGAAGGCGGCGGTATCCGCAGGGATATCCCGCTGGAGCTGTCCGGTACGGTCAAGACCTATCGCTACCTCGACGAGGAGGAGACCGCGCAGCAGGCGGCGCCGGCGACAGGCAAGGGCAAAGGGGGGGTGAACTGACATGTCCAAGCTTTCATCCAATGCGCTCGCAGCCAACACGCAGCCAGCCAACGCGGCTCCGCGACTGGCCAGCACCAGGCTGCGTACCGGTGCGCTGCTTTGCCTGGTGGCCTTGCTCGCCGCATGTGGCCGCGGCGTGACCAGCACTCCGGGCGATGCGCCCAACCTTGAAAAATGGGTGGCCGAAGTCAAGAGCCGGCCGGCACCGCCGCTGCCGCCATTGCCGGTGATGCAGCAGTTCGAAACGTTCGAATATGCGGCCCAGGGCCTGCGCGATCCCTTCAGCAATGCCTTCACCGACGAAGGCAACGGCAACGGGCCACGGCCGGATCCGAACCGGCGCAAGCAGACCCTGGAGCAGTTCCCGCTGGACAGCCTGGACATGGTGGGCACGATCGGCAGCGGCGCAGGGCTGGTGGCGCTGGTCATGGCGCCGGACAAAGTGACGTACCGGGTGCGCCCGGGTGTCTACATGGGTCAAAGCGACGGGCGTGTCACGTCCGTCAGCCAGGACCGTATCGAAATCGTGGAACTGGTGCCCGACGGTGCTGGCGGCTGGTTGGAACGGCCCGCGTCGATTGCGCTCGAAGATCAATGATTGGGGATAGGACGATGACCGTAACCAAAACCAACCTGCGGCCTGCCCGGCGCCTGATGCCCTTGCGGGCGAGCCTGCTCGGCCTTTCGGCCGGATTGCTGGCCGCCATCAGCGGAGCCCATGCCGCGCCCGTGCCGGCGACGGCATCCGCACTCACCGCGATCGCGCAATCCGCGGCATCGGTCGCCGACCCGGCGCGGCAAGTGCCCGGTGCGCTGAGTGTCTCCAACATCGACTTCAAGCGCGGTGACGGGGGCGCGGGTCGCCTGATCATGCACTTCAGCGGCGATGGTGCCGCCCCGGACCTGCGCAAGCAGGGCTCCACGGTGGTGGTCGATGTCGGCAACGCCAGCCTGCCGGCCTCGTTGCAGAAGCCGCTCAACGTCAGCGACTTCGCCACGCCGGTACAGCGTATCGATGCCAATCGTGCGGGTAACGGCACCCAGCTGGTGCTCAGCACCAAGGGTAATTTCGAGTCGATGGCCTACCAGACGGGTCGCGACTACATCGTCGAGATCGTGCCGCGCGCGGCGACTGCCCAGGCTGGCGTCGGTGCCACTACCGCGATGGGTGCGACGACGTCGACATCCAGCGAGCGGGCCTACAAGGGGCGTCCGGTCACCTTCAACTTCCAGGACGTGCCGGTGCGTACCGTCCTGCAGCTGATCGCAGAGGAGTCCAATCTCAACATCGTCGCTTCCGATACGGTCACCGGCAACGTCACACTGCGCCTGATCAACGTGCCGTGGGACCAGGCGCTGGACCTGGTGTTGCAGGCCAAGGGCCTGGACAAGCGCAAGAACGGCAACGTCGTCTGGGTCGCGCCGCAGTCCGAGATCGCAAAGTACGAGCAGGACAAGGCCGACGCCCGGATCGCGATCGAGAATCGCGCCGAGATGGTCACCGAATACATCCCCATCAGCTACGGCAACGCCGAGGACCTGGCCAAGCTGCTGACCGAGGAGAGCAAGGGCAGCAGCGGTGGCGGTGGTGCAGGTGGCGGTGGCGCGTCCAGTCGCGGCTTCCTGTCGCCGCGCGGCAGCCTGAGCTTCGACCGCCGTACCAACACGTTGCTGGTGATCGACATCCCACAGCGCGTACAGGCCATCAAGGACCTGGTACAGGTCCTGGACAAGCCGGTCGACCAGGTGGTGATCGAGGCGCGCATCGTCGTCGCCAACGAGTCGTTTGCACGCGAGCTGGGTGCCAAGTTCGGCATCAGCGGCAAGAACAACAACGTGTACTTCAACGACAAGGTGGCCAGCAACGTCACTACCCAGGATTCGTACAACAAGGCCGCCAACGCCAACAGCGCCAATCCGCCGCCCAACCCGCTGCAGGCGGGTACGCTGACCCGTGGCCTGAACGTCAGCCTGCCTTCCAACCTGGCCGGTGCCGGTTCTCTGGCCCTGTCGATCCTCAACGGTGGCTATGCGCTGGATGTCGAGTTGTCCGCCTTGCAGACCGAAGGTCGCGGTGAGGTCATCTCCAACCCGCGCGTCGTCACCAGCAACCAGAAGGAAGCGGTGATCACCCAGGGCCAGGAAGTCGGCTACCTGACCATCACCGGCGGCTCGGGCCAGTCCCAGATCCCGCAGGTGCAGTTCAAGGATGCCGTGCTGGAGCTCAAGGTCACCCCGACCATCACCGCCGATGGCCGCGTATTCCTCAACATGGCCGTGAAGAAGGACGAGGTCTCCGGCTACGTGGATACCGGATTCGGCCAAGTCCCGACGCTGGCCAAGCGCTCGGTCAACACCGCGGTGCTGATGGAAGACGGCCAGACCGTCGTCATCGGCGGCGTCTACGAGTTCAAGAACCAGCAGGATATCGCCAAGGTTCCGTTCCTGGCCGACATCCCGGTGATCGGCAACCTGTTCAAGCGTCGCGGCCGCACCAAGAGCAAGGCCGAGTTGCTGATCATGGTGACGCCAAAGATCCTGCGCGTGGCGCAGCGCCCTGCGGGCTACTGATCCAGCAGCCAGCGCAATCCAGGATGCAAAGACAAAGGGGCCCGAGGGCCCCTTTGTCGTTCCAGCAGCCACGCCCTGTCTGAACGACTGTCGGCACCGCACGGAACAAAGCCTCCTGCATTCGGTCAAACTGGACCCCGGCGCTCCCCGCGTCGCAGCACCGGACAGCAATGGACAGCCGCACTGACGAGCCTTCCCGCCTCCACGCCGCCTTCATTGCCCTGCGCGATGGACTCGCCACGCAGATCGTCGGCCAGTCCGCGCTGATCGAGCGGCTGCTGATCGCCCTCCTGGCGGATGGCCACCTGTTGGTGGAAGGGGCGCCTGGGCTGGCCAAGACCACGGCGATTCGTGCCTTGGCTGCCCGGCTGGATGCTGACTTCGCGCGCGTCCAGTTCACGCCCGACCTGCTCCCGGCCGACTTGACCGGCACCGAAGTCTGGCGTCCCCAGGATGGACATTTTGAATTCCAGCCTGGCCCGATCTTCCACCCTGTGCTGCTGGCCGACGAGATCAACCGCGCCCCTGCCAAGGTGCAGTCGGCCCTGTTGGAAGCGATGGGCGAGCGCCAGGTGACCGTTGGCCGCCAGACGTATCCCTTGCCCAAACTGTTCCTGGTGATGGCAACGCAGAACCCGATCGAGCAGGAGGGCACTTTCCCGTTGCCCGAGGCCCAGCTCGACCGCTTCCTGATGTACGTGCGCATTGGCTATCCCGAAGTCGACGCCGAGACGGAAATCCTGCGGCTGGCGCGCGAGCAGGCGCGCGCAACCCTGCAACCGGTCGCCGAAGCGCCGGACAGGATGCCGCTGGAAGATGTCTTCGCGGCCCGCGCCGAGGTCCTGGACCTGCACATGGCGCCACAACTCGAGCGCTACCTGGTCGAACTGGTCCTGGCCTCGCGCGATGCCTCGCGCTATGACGCTACGCTGGCCCGACGCATCGCCTGGGGCGCAAGCCCGCGTGGCTCGATCGCGCTGGAGCGTTGCGCCCGTGCCCGCGCATGGCTGGCCGGTCGCGATTTCGTGACGCCCGACGACATTCGCGCCATTGCACCCGACGTGCTTCGCCATCGCGTGCTGCCGAGCTACGAAGCCACTGCAGAGGGCTGGGACGGCGACAGGCTGGTCGCCGAGTTGCTGGACAAGGTGCCGCTGCCTTGAAGCATGGGATTCGCGATTCGTGATTCGTGATTCGGAAAAGCAGGGCAAAGGCCATGCGGTTGGCGGCATTGTCGTGCAGCGCGCGTTGGCATGCGGATGAGCGAAGGTATTGAGCCCACGCTATCGGAGCTCGTCGCGTTGCGCGCGGCCACGCAGGGCAGGCGACCGCCGCGCAAAGGCCTCCACGGCGCCAGCGGGCAGGGTTTGTCGCCGATGCGTGGCCGAGGCATGGAATACGCCGAGTCGCGCGAATACGCCATTGGCGATGACGCGCGTCACATCGACTGGCGACTGACCGCACGCAGCGGCAAGCCGCACACCAAGCTGTTCCAGGCCGAGCGCGAGCGCCTGACGTTGATCGTTGCCGATACTGCGCCTGCGCTGTACTTCGGTACCAGGATGCGTTTCAAGTCGGTGCAAGCCGCACGCGCAGGAGCCGTCGCTGCATGGGCAGCAGTGCGTGATGGCGACCGCATCGCCGCACTGCGCGGGAGCACGGCGGAACCGCCGATCCCACCCGCGGCCGGCCCCCGCGGCGCACTGCGCGTCCTCGATGCGCTGGTGCGGTGGTATGCAGCTCCCCCCGCGGACGATGCAGGACTGGAAGTCGCCCTGGACCATGCGCGGCGCCTGCTGCGTCCCGGGTCACGATTGATCGTGTTGGCCGACCCGTCCAGCATCGGTGCAGTGCCGCAGGGGCGCTGGCCCGCGCTGGCCATGCACAATGAAGTGATCGTGTTGCTGCTCAGCGACCCGATGGAGCGTGAGCCACCGCGTGCGGCGTTGCCTTTCCATGTCGCAAGCTCACATGCGAGAGATGGCAACGGGCAGGACGGTGGCCACCGCGTCGAGCTTGACCTGGCCACTGCCGCGCAACGCCAGCGCTGGCGCAATGCATTCGTCGCCCCGCTCGATGCCGCATTCGCGCAACTACCAGCGCGCGGGGTGCGGGTACAGATGCTGTCGACCGAGGCGCCAAGCGAGTCGTGGCTACCCCTGCTGGGCCGTACGCGGGCTGCGTGATGACAAGGCATGCCGATCCAACGCTGGTATTGCGTGGCATCCACCAACCGCCCGCGCCCTCCTGGTGGCCGCCGGCACCGGGCTGGTGGGTGCTGGCCGTGCTGGTCCTGGTCGTCGGCGGTCTGTTCTCATGGTACGCATGGCGCCGCAGGCGGAGGCGATGCGCCCTGGAACAGCTGTTCGACACATCGGTGCAGCGCGCCCGGACCCCAACCGCGCAGGTGGCCGCCATTTCCGAGTTGCTCCGGCGCGCGGCACGGCGCCAGGATCCGGGCGCGGACAAGCTCCTCGACGACGATTGGTTGCGCTTCCTGGACAAGGGGCTGGATCCACCTGCCTTCGATAGCGGGGCGGGCGCGTTGTTGCGTGATGGTGCATTCCGGCGTGACGTTTCCCCGGCCGATGTCGAGGCGCTACGTACTGTCGCCCGTGCACGGTTCCTGCAATGGATGGACGCGCGATGACCGGCTGGGTGCCGACATCGCTGGACGCTTTCGCCTGGCCATGGTTGCTGTTGGTCCTGCCGTTGCCTTGGCTGCTGCGCTGGCTGCTGCCGCCCGTGCGCAGCAATGCGGCGGCGCTGAAAGTGCCTTACGGCGAGCGCATCGACACGATCGCGGGCAAGTCCGGGCCCGCGCGCGCCGTGGGCGTCGGCCTGCTTGCGTGGTTGGCCTGGGCCCTGCTGTGCATCGCCGCGGCACGCCCGCAACAACTGGGCGAGCCCGTGCAACCGCCGCAGGCCGGGCGCGACATGATGCTGGCGGTCGATCTGTCCGGCAGCATGGGCGAGGAGGACATGGCACTGGGTGGACGCCAGGTCGATCGGCTGACGGCCGCCAGGGCAGTGCTCGCCGACTTCCTGGATCGCCGAGCAGGTGACCGCGTCGGCCTGATCGTGTTCGGACGCCAGGCCTACGCGCTCACGCCGATGACGCTCGACCTGGATACGGTACGCCAGCAACTCGACGACAGCGTGGTCGGATTGGCTGGTCGTGAAACCGCGATTGGCGATGCCATCGGATTGGCAGTCAAACGCCTGCACGCACAGCCCGCGCGACAAGGCAGCCCCAAGGAACACGTGCTGATCCTGCTGACCGACGGCGTGAATACCGCAGGCCTGCTCGACCCGATCAAGGCCGCCGAGCTGGCGCGTGACAATGACGTGCGCGTATACACCATCGCCTTTGGCGGCGATGCCAGCGGCATTTCCGTTTTCGGCATTCCGATCCAGATGCCCGGTGGCGGCGACGACATCGACGAGGCCACGCTCAATCGCATCGCCGCGCTGACCGGCGGCAAGGCATTCCGCGCGCGCAACACCGCCGAGCTGGCCGGCATCTATGGCGAGATCGACAGATTGGAACCGATCCAACGGGAGGGCCAGCGCGTGCGTCCGCGCATCGAGCGATATCCCTGGCCACTGGGGGCAGCGCTGGTATGTGGATTGCTGGCGCTGTTTCTACCCCGGCGCGCGTCACCTGGGCGGGGCTTGCCCAAGCGAGCGCGCGCATGAACCTCGATCCGGCCAGCCTGGACTTCAATACGCTGTCCGACCTGCATGTATTGCGACCGGGCTGGTTGTGGCTGCTGTTGGCGTTGCCGTTGCTTGCCTGGTGGTGGCGACGCCGGCAGATCCGTCAAAGCGTGTGGCGCGATATCGTCGATCCGCACCTGCTGCCCCACCTGTTGCAGGGCAGGACAGGCGTGCGCGGAAGCGCGGGCCTGTGGCTTGGGATGGCCTGCTTCGTGCTGGTGGTCGCTGCGCTGGCGGGGCCGTCGTGGCAGCGCGTCGAGCAACCGTTGTGGCAGAACCGTGCACCGCTGGTGATCGCACTGGACCTGTCGCGCACGATCACGGCCAGCGACCTGCCGCCATCGCGATTGGCGCAGGCGCGCGCGAAGATTGCAGTGCTGCTCAGCGAGCGCGCCGGAGGTCAGGTCGCCCTGGTCGCCTACGCCGCCGACGCATATACCGTGGCGCCATTGACCGACGATGCCGGCAACGTCGCGTTATACCTGGATGCGCTGGCGCCGGACATCATGCCGGGTGACAGCATTCCGGCCGACGCCATGTCGTTCACCCGGGCCAGGCCTGGCGACAGCCATGCCGATCGCGCAATCGCGTGGTCATCGGGCCTGTTGAAGCAGGCGGGGTTCGACCATGGCGACATCCTGTTGCTCAGCGACCATGCCGATGGCCAGGCGCGGGCTGCCGCAGCGACCGCGGCACGGGCCGGATATCGCGTCTCGGCATTGGGGCTTGGCACGGCCAAGGGCGCGGCTTACCGCGATGCTGCCGGTCGTATCGCCAAGACCCGTCTCGACGCCGACTCCCTGCGCACGATGGCCAGTGCAGGTGGCGGAGGATATGCCACGTTGTCCCGGGGCGACGACGATCTGGCAGCCATCGACGTGCTGGACCCGCGGCAGGCCGGCATCATGGCCGCCCGTGGTGAGAAAAGCAGCGTCTGGCGCGACCAGGGTTACTGGTTGCTGTTGCCCGTGTTGCTGCTCGTTGCCTTTGCATTCCGCCGCGGTGGTGCGCTCGCCGTGGTGCTGGTCTGCGCATGCCTGCCGCTATCCCAGGCGCGCGCGGCAGACGGCGACTGGTGGCGTCGACCCGACCAGCAGCAGCACCAGCAGTTGGAGCAGGGTGCACGGGCCTATCTCAACAAGGATTACGCCGCGGCCGAAAAACAGTGGGCTGGACTGCCGGGCGCCGATGCCGCCTATAACCGCGGCAATGCACTGGCCAGGCAGGGACGGTACGACGAGGCCATCGCGCAATACGACAAGGCATTGAAGTTGCAGCCGGGCATGGCCGATGCCGTCGCCAACCGGAAGGCAGTGCTGGCTGCCAGGAAGCGAAATCCCCCATCCGGAAAGCAGGAAGGCCAGAAGGACAAGAACAACAAGGACGGTACCGGCAAGGATGGGCAGCAGGACGAATCCGCACAACCGGATGCGCAGGGCAATACCGGCAAACAACAATCCGGGTCGGGAAAGGAAAAAGATTCGAAACGTCGCGACGGCCAACCGGCACCCACCAGGCAGGACGACACCGGCAAGACAAGCCCCGACAAACCCGCCGATCCCCAGGCGCAGCGCAAGGCCGACGCCGCACAACGCAAACGCATGCAGCAGGCATTGGCCAGGACGCAGACAGCTCAACAGGAAAAGCAGCGCGGCGCGCAGGCGGAAAGGTCCGTTGAAACCCCGGCCCAGCGTGAGCGCCGCGTGGCCAATGAAGCCTGGTTGCGGCGCGTGCCCGACGATCCGGGGGGCTTGCTGCGCACCCGCTTCCTGCTTGAATACCAGCGTCGCCAACGTGGAGATGATCGATGATGTCCCGATGGGCCGGTCCACGATCCCCGGCTGCAGGACGGCCGCCCGTGGGGTGGCTGAACTCACTTGCATGGGCTTGGTGGCGGTTGACGCCACGCCGGCCGATGTCGCCGCAGTGGCAGCCATTGCCGCGCACGGCGAGGCGCCCGGCGATGTACGCCCTGGTGGTGTTGCTGCTGGGACTGGCGTGGTTGCCGGCATCGGCGCAGGTGCGTGCGTGGCTGGATCGCGACACGATCGCCATGGGCGAGACCGCAACCCTCAACATCGAAACCGACCAGGCCACCAGCACCGCGCCCGATTACGCACCATTGCTGGGCGACTTCCGGCTCAGCGGAAACACCAGCAGTCGCAGTTTCACGCGCTCCAACGGCGTCAACCGTACGCGCACGCTGTTCGCGATCGCACTACAGCCCACCCATGATGGCGTGATCGGCATCCCCGGCTTGCTGGTGGGCGGCCAGCGCACGCCACCGTTGACGCTCACGGTCACGCCCACGGCCAGGGAGCCGGCGCGCGCCGGTGGCGTCGTCTTCGTCGACACCCAGGCCGATGCCCGGCAACCTTATGTACAACAGGCCGTCGGATACACCGTGCGCCTGTACTCGGCTACGCCGCTGATCGCCGGCCAACTCGACCAGCCCGAGCCCGATGGTGCGTCGCTGAAGTCCATCGGCGACGATATCCAGTACAGCCGCGAAGTGGCAGGGCGTCGCTACAACGTCGTCGAGCGGCACTACCTGCTGATCCCGGAGCGCAGTGGCGCGCTGACCGTCCCTGCCGCGCAGTTCAATGGTCGTGGCGCCGGCGGCTTCTTCGATAGCATGTTCGGAGACGGGCAGCGTGACCTGCATGCTTCGGGGCCGCCGATGACGTTGCAGGTGCGCGCGATCCCCACGCAGGCGCCGCAACCGTGGCTGCCGCTGCATTCGCTGCGGCTGCGCTATGTCGCGACGCCGCGCGACGCACGTGTCGACGACGCGTTCACGGTGACGGTGGAGGCCACTGCCGATGGTGCCACGGCGGCGCAATTGCCCGAGTTGCGTTTGCCGTCGATCGATGGTGCGCAGGTCTTCCCGGATCCACAGCAGTCCGACGACACATTCAAGGATGGCCGCCCGCATGTCCGGGTGACGCGCAACTTTTCGATCGTGCCCGGGCAGGCGGGCACGCTGCACGTGCGCGGACCGGAGATTGACTGGTGGGACGTTGGCAGCGGTACGCGTCGCACCACCTCGCTGCCAGGTATCGACGTGCAGGTGACGGCCGGTCCCGGCGGAAAAACGGCGGGCGCTGGACCGCAGGGGCCCGATGGTGATGCGGCAACGTCTGCGGCCAGCGGGCCCGGTGGCACCAGCGCGACCGAGGGCAGTGGCGACTGGATGCATGTGCCCGGCGTGCAGGGGGCGGTGCGGCCATGGGCCTTTGCCGCCGTGGTCTTCGCCCTGTTGTGGCTGATCACCTTGATGTGGGGCCTGCATCGACATCCCGAACCGGCAGCGATGGCCCGTGATCGCAAGGACGGCACTGCGTCGGCCGCCGCGGTCCCGGACCGCAGGGCATTGAAACAGGCGCTGGCCACGGGCGGGCTGGATGACGTGGCCGCGGCGCTGTGCGCCATGGCGCAGCCGCCGGCGTCCGATCTGGATGCCGTGCAGGCACGCCTGGCGGACCAGGCGCAGCGCGACGCCGTTGCCGCGCTGCAACGCGCACGTTGGGGTGATGGGGACGGCGTCAAGGCAAGGACCCTGTTGCGGGCGGCGTTCGCGCAGGCGCCCCGCTGGACCCGGGCGACGCCGCCCAGGCCGCCGCTGCTGCCGCCGCTCTATCCCGACGCATGAGCGGCCCGGGGCGCGTCGCGTCCCGAACGCTTCAGCGCGCCAAGGGCAACTCGCAGCGCAGAAGCAACAGCTCGTCGTCGATGCAGGCCCACAATCGACCGGCGTGCGCCTGCACGATGGCCTTGGCGATCAGCAGCTGCAAGCCCAGGCCCTGGTCGTACGGCTGTGGTTCGGGTTGTTCGAAGAGCTGCTCGAGCAGCGCGGCATCCGACGCCCGCGCCTTGGCACCCAGCTCGATCCGGATGCAGTCGTCGGCGCTGCGCAGGCGAAGCAACGCAGGCGGGGCGCCCCGCGCCGCCAGGTAACCCACCAAGATCCGCAGGAGCTGGTCCAGCCGTTGCGGATCGCCGTCGACCACCGCGATGGTCCCGTCGTCATCGATCGCCGTGCCGGACAAGCCGTGCGCAGACAGCGCGTTGTCGAGCAGCAGGACCGGTTCGCAGGGTTCGCGCCGGCCCACCAGCCGATGCCGGGCGATGCGGGACCAGTCCGCGAACTCATCGAGCATGCTGCCCATGCGCCGGGTCTGGCGATCGACGATCGCCAGCAGCTCGGTGCGTTGCGCAGGCGCCAGGTCGTCGCGGCCGAGCAGGTGGCTGGCGGTCTGCAACGGTGCCAACGGTCCCCGCAGGTCATGGGTCAGGCGGTCCAGCCAGGGGATGTCGTCGACGGGTTCGGCGCGGCCGTGTTTCAAGGTGTGCCTTCCTGTCCATCGGCCAGCAGCAACCGGCACACGGCCTGCAGTTCCGACAGGTCCGGCGGCTTGACCAGATGGCGGTCGAAGCCTGCATCCCGGGTCCTGCGCCGATCCTCGGGTTGGCCCCATCCGGTGATGGCCACCAACAGTACATCGCCTCCACCGGGCATCGCACGCAGGGTCGTGGCGACATCGTAGCCGCTACGCCCGGGCATGCCTACGTCCAGGAAGACGGCAGCCGGCTCGAACGCCGCAAAGGCTGCTTCGAAGTCGTCCGGATCGTACAGCGTGCGTACCTGCAGTCCCTCGAGCTGCAACATCATCGCCAGCGTATCGGCGGCGTCTCGGTTGTCATCCAGCACGAGGACGCGTTGGCTGCGATTGCCACGACCTGCGTCGCGCTCCTGCGCGGCATCGTGTGCATCGGCCTCCTGCGGGTCCGGCATCGCCGCCGCCAATGGCGAGCATGGCAGGCAGACATGGAATTCGCTGCCGCATCCCAGCCCCTCGCTGCGGACGGTGACCTTGCCGCCATGCAACTCGGTCAGCCGCCGCACCAGGGTCAGACCGATGCCAAGGCCGCCCCTGGCACGCTCGATCGCCGTGTCGGCCTGCCTGAAAAGTTCAAAGATCTCCCGGCACTGTTCGGGGCTGAGGCCAATCCCCGAGTCTCGCACCGCGACCTCGACCTGGTCGCCATCGCTGCTGGCAACCAGGTCGATGCGGCCGCCGGCGTCGGAATACTTGGCGGCATTGTTGAGCAGGTTGGCGAACACCTGTGACAGCCGCAACGGATCCACGTGCAGCTCGATCGGCTGCGGGGGAAGCTGTGTATGCAGCTTGTGGCCGCCCTGCTCGATCAGTGGCATGGCGAGCTCGACCGCGGCCTGCAGCACCTCCTGCAGGGTCGTGGCCTGCGGGCGCAATACCAGTTTTCCGCGGGTGATCCGGGCCACGTCCAGCAAATCGTCGATCAGTCGCACCAGCAACGCGAGCTGGCGCTCCATGATCTGTTGCAGCGGATCGTCGGCGGCACCGGCAGAGGAGGCGCGGCGTACGTTGAGGGCATTGAGCAGCGGGGCGAGGGGATTGCGCAGTTCGTGCGCCAGCGTCGCCAGGAACTCATCCTTGAGCCGGTCGGCGTCGCGCAACCTGGCTTCGGCGCTGGCGCGTTCGCCGACCTCGATGCGAAGATCCTGGTTGCGGGTGGCCAACTCGGCATTGGCTTCCCGCAACGATGCGTTCAAGGCATCGAGCTGGCGCGCCTTCTCCCGCTCCAGTGCGGCATTGGCCTGTTGCAACTCGCGCCGCTTGCGGTGCAACTCGGCCAGGACCATGACCTTGCTGCGCAGGATCTCGGGGATCACCGGCACCATCACGTAGTCGACCGCGCCCAGCTTGTAGCCGCGCAACCGATCCATGTCGGTGACGTTGACCGCGGTGACGAAGATGATCGGGGTGCGCTCGTAGCGCGGGTGCTGGTGGATCAGGCTCGCGGTCTCGAAGCCATCCATGCCGGGCATGTTGACGTCCAGCAGGATCACCGCGTATTCGTCGTCCATGAGGCGACCAAGCGCCTCGGTGCCGGAGCTGGCCTCGACCAGTTCCTCGCCCAGCGGTTCCAGGATGGCGCGATACGTCAGCAGGCGCCCGGGCTGGTCGTCGACCAGCAGGATCTTCACCGGTGCGGGTGCCTCCGGCGTGGCGTCATGCATCGGCGCGGCGGTGTTCAGCGGTGCAGCCACTGTCGCAATACTCCGAGCAACTGGTCGGTCACCACAGGTTTGGCCAGGTAGTCCGATGCACCGGCTTCCAGGCATTTTTCGCGGTCGCCCTTCATCGCCTTGGCGGTGAGCGCGATGATCGGCAGCGCGCGCGAATCGGGCTTGCTGCGGATCTCGCGCATGGTCTCGTAGCCATCCATGCCCGGCATCATGATGTCCATCAACACCAGGTCGATGTCCGGGTTTTCCTCGACCTTGCCGATCGCATCCTGGCCGTTGCCGGCGGTGACGACTTCCATCCCGTGGCGCTCGAGCACGCTGGACAGGGCGAAGATGTTGCGGACGTCGTCGTCCACCACCAGCACGCGGCGCTCGCGCAGTGCGTCATCGGATTCGTGCAGGCCCTGGACCATGCGGCGCTTGCCCTCGGGCAGGTCTGAGATCACGCGGTGCAGGAACAGCGCGGTCTCGTCCAACAGGCGCTCGGGTGATTCCACCCCCTTGATCACCACCGACTTGGCGATCTGCTTCAGGCGCCGCTCCTCCGCCGCGCTGAGGTCCTTGCCGGTGAACACCACGATCGGCAAATCGCGCAGGACGTCCGCTTCCGGAGACTCCATCGCCTGGATCCGGTCGAGCAGCTCGAAGCCGCTCATGTCGGGAAGGCGCAGGTCGAGCACCACGCAATCGTAGCCGCCGCCGGCGAGCGCGGCGATCGCCTGCTCGCCGGTTTCCACGCCGTCGATCTCGACATCGTCATGGCCGATCAGCTCCTCGATGCTCAGGCGTTCGGCGGCGTCGTCCTCGACCAGCAGCAGGCGCTTCACCCGCGGCTGCGAATAGGCCTTGATGCGATCCATTGCCGCATCGATGCTGTCGCTGTCGGCCGGCTTGGCCAGGTAGGCGAACGCGCCGCGCTCGATGCCGTGATGGCGCTCCTCCTCGACGGTCACGATCTGCACGGGGATGTGGCGGGTGGCCGAGTCCTGCTTGAGGCGTGCCAGCACCGTCCAGCCGAGCATGTCGGGCAGGAAGATATCCAGCGACACCGCGCTGGGCTGGTATTCGCGCACCAGCCGCAGCGCCTCGCTGCCGCGGTTGGCGACCAGGACCTGGAAGCCGCGCGACCGCGCCTGGTCGCGCAGGATCGTGGCGTAGCGCGGATCGTCCTCGACCACCAGCAGCAGGGGCTGGTCCGCGGCCAGGTCGTGGCGGTCGTCGGATACCTGCTCGAGCATCTGCTCGGGCGCCTCGGTGCCGTGGTCGTGGGCGGGTAGGGCAGGATGCGCCGGCGATTCGCCGCGCACTTCGGATTCGACGTAATGCAAAGGCAGGTAGAGCGTGAACGTACTGCCTTCTCCGTAGGTGCTGTGCAGCGTCAGTTCGCCTCCCAGCAGGCCGGCGATCTCGCGGCTGATCGCCAGGCCCAGGCCGGTGCCGCCGTAATTGCGCGAGGTGCCTGCGTCCGCCTGCTGGAACGCCTCGAACACGATCTTCTGCTTGTCCGCCGAGATGCCGATGCCGGTGTCGGTGACCTCGAACGCGACCACCGTGGGTGCTTGCGACAGGGTCGCATGGTTCTTGCTCCATCCGTCCCTGGCGACCCTGGCCGACAGCCGCACGCTGCCCTTGGCGGTGAACTTGAGCGCGTTGGACAGCAGGTTCTTGAGGATCTGCTGCAGGCGTTTGGGATCGGTGCTGAGCGAGCGCCCCAGTTCGGGCGAGATATCGACCGAGAAATCCAGGTCCCGACGCTCGGCCTCGTGCTGGAAGCTGCGTTGCATGCTCTGGCGCAGATGATCGAAAGTGACGTCCTCGCTGTCGACCGTGACCGTGCCCGACTCGATCTTGGACAGGTCCAGGATGTCGCTGATCAGGTGCAGCAGGTCGGTGCCGGCGGCATGGATGGTCTTGGCGAATTCGACCTGGCGCGGGCTGAGGTTGGTCTCGGGGTTCTCCGCCAGCTGCTGGCCCAGGATCAGGATCGAGTTGAGCGGCGTGCGCAGCTCGTGCGACATGTTGGCCAGGAATTCCGACTTGTAGCGCGAGGTCAGCGCAAGTTCGGCGGCCTTCTCCTCGAGCGCGTGGCGCGCGTGTTCGATCTGCAGGTTCTTGTGCTCGACCTCGGCCTTCTGCTCGGCCAGCAGCGCGGCCTTGAGCGCGATGTCCTCGTTGGTCTGCTTGAGCTCGTTCTGCTGCGACTGCAGCTCGCCGGCCAGTTGCTGCGACTGGGCCAGCAAATGCTCGGTGCGCATCATCGCCTCGATCGTGTTGAGCACGATGCCGACGCTGCCCGACAACTGCTCCAGGAACGTGCGCTCGGTCTTGGTGAACTCCGACAGCGAGGCCAGCTCGATCACCGCCTTGACCTGGTCCTCGAACAGCACCGGCAGCACGATCACGCTGCGCGGCAAGGCATTCAGCAGGCCGGACTCGATCTGTACCGTGTCCGCGGGGACGGTGTCGATCACGATCAGTTGCGCGCGCGCCGCGCATTGCCCGATCAAGCCCTCGCCGAAGCGCAGCGTGTCGCGCGCATGCGACGGCCCGGCGTCGGCATAGCCGGCGAGCTGGCGCAGGCCGGGCTTGCCATCCGCCTGCTCGTTCTCGACCACGTACATCAGGCCCTGCTGCGCATGCACCAGCGGCGCGAGTTCGGACAGCAGCATGTCGCCCAGCGTGGTCAGGTCGCGCTGGCCCTGCATCATGTCGCTGAACTTGGCCAGGTTGGTCTTCAGCCAGTCCTGCTCGCCGCCACTTTCGGTGGTCGCGCGCAGGGTGCCGATCATCAGGTTCATGTTGTCCTTGAGGTCGGCCAGTTCGCCGCTCAGGTCCACCTGGATCGAGCGCGTCAGGTCGCCCTGGGTCACCGCGGTGGCGACTTCCGCGATCGCGCGCACCTGGGTCGTGAGGTTGGCCGCGAGCTGGTTGACGTTGGCGGTGAGGTCCTTCCAGATGCCGGCGGTGCCGGGCACGTGCGCCTGCCCGCCGAGGCGGCCTTCGACGCCGACCTCGCGCGCGACCGTGCTCACCTGGTCGGCGAAGATCGCCAGGGTGTCGGTCATCCCGTTGATGGTGTCGGCCAGTTCGGCGACCTCGCCCTTGGCCTCCACCGTCAGCTTCTTGTGCAGGTCGCCATTGGCCACGGCCGTCACCACCCGCGCGATGCCGCGCACCTGGGTGGTGAGGTTGGTCGCCATCGAGTTGACGTTGTCGGTGAGGTCCATCCAGGTGCCCGCCACGCCGGGCACCTGCGCCTGGCCACCCAGCTTGCCTTCGGTGCCGACCTCGCGCGCCACGCGCGTGACTTCCGCGGCAAAGCTGTTGAGCTGGTCCACCATCGTGTTGAGGGTGTCCTTGAGCTGCGCGATTTCCCCCTGCGCATCGACCGCGATCTTGCGCGACAGGTCGCCGCGCGCCACCGCGGTCGCGACCTCGGCGATATTGCGCACCTGGGTGGTGAGGTTGGTCGCCATCGAGTTGACGTTGTCGGTGAGGTCCTTCCAGGTGCCGGCGACGCCGGGCACCTGCGCCTGGCCGCCGAGCTTGCCTTCGGTACCGACCTCGCGCGCCACGCGCGTGACTTCCGCGGCGAAACTGTTGAGCTGGTCCACCATCGTGTTGATGGTGTCCTTGAGTTCCAGGATCTCGCCCTTGACGTTGACGCCGATCTTGCGCGACAGGTCGCCCTTGGCCACGGCCGTGGTGACCTCGGCGATGTTGCGCACCTGGGAGGTCAGGTTGGATGCCATCGAGTTGACGTTGTCGGTGAGGTCCTTCCAGGTGCCGGCGACGCCGGGGACCTGCGCCTGGCCGCCCAGCTTGCCTTCGGTGCCGACCTCGCGCGCCACGCGCGTGACTTCCGCGGCAAAGCTGTTGAGCTGGTCCACCATCGTGTTGAGGGTGTCCTTGAGCGCCAGGATCTCGCCGCGCACCGGGACCGTGATCTTGCGCGACAGGTCGCCCTTGGCCACCGCGGTCGCGACTTCGGCGATGTTGCGCACCTGGGTGGTGAGGTTGGACGCCATCGAGTTGACCGAGTCGGTGAGGTCCTTCCAGGTACCTGCCACGCCCGGCACCACGGCCTGTCCACCGAGCCGCCCCTCGGTGCCGACCTCGCGGGCGACGCGCGTGACTTCGGCGGCGAAGCCGTTGAGCTGGTCGACCATCGTGTTGATGGTGTCCTTGAGCTGCTGGATCTCGCCGCGCACGTCGACCGTGATCTTGCGCGACAGGTCGCCCTTGGCCACGGCGGTGGTCACTTCGGCGATGTTGCGCACCTGGGACGTGAGGTTGGACGCCATCGAGTTGACGTGATCGGTGAGGTCCTTCCAGGTGCCGGCGACATCGGGCACCTCGGCCTGTCCGCCGAGCTTGCCCTCGGTGCCGACCTCGCGGGCCACGCGCGTGACCTCGGCGGCGAATCCGTTGAGCTGGTCGACCATCGTGTTGATGGTGTCCTTGAGCTGCAGGATCTCGCCGCGGGCATTGACCGCGATCTTGCGCGACAGGTCGCCCTTGGCCACGGCGGTGGTGACCTCGGCGATGTTGCGCACCTGCGAGGTCAGGTTGGACGCCATCGCGTTGACGGAGTCGGTGAGGTCCTTCCAGGTCCCGGCGACGCCGGGCACCAGCGCCTGGCCGCCGAGCTTGCCCTCGGTGCCGACCTCGCGCGAGACGCGCGTCACTTCGGAGGCGAAGCTGCGCAGCTGGTCGACCATCGTGTTGATGGCTTCCTTCAACTGCAGGATTTCGCCACGCACGTCGACCGTGATCTTGCGCGACAGGTCGCCGTTGGCCACCGCGATCGTGACCTCGGAGATGTTGCGCACCTGCGCGGTGAGGTTGTTGGCCATCTGGTTGACCGAGTCGGTCAGGTCCTTCCAGACGCCCGACACGCCCTTGACCTTGGCCTGGCCGCCGAGCAGGCCGGCGGTGCCGACTTCCAGCGACACGCGCGTGACCTCGGACGAGAACTCGCCCATCTGCTCGATCATGCGGTTGACGATGTTGGCCGAACGCAGGAACTCGCCCTGTAGTGGCCGGCCGTCGGCTTCCAGTGGCGCGGTCCGGGTCAGGTCGCCCTTGGCCACGCCGGCGATCGCCTCGGTCATGGTCTCCACCGGGCGCACCAGGTCGTCGATCAGGTCGTTGACCGAGCGCTCCATCTCCGACCAGGCGCCGTGGCGGTTGGCCGGGGCGATGCGCTGCCGGGTCTGGCCTTCACGGCCGACTTTCTGCTCGACCCGCGACAGCTCGCGCGCCAGGTGGCGGTTGGAGGCGACGATGCGGTTGAAGGTCTCGGCGAGCTTGCCGGGGACGCCGTCCCAGTGCAGCGGCAGCTGGACCGTGAAATCGCCGGCCTCGACTTCCTGCATGGCCGCCAGCAATTCCAACAGCGGGTCTGCGGGAGGCCGGGCCGTGCGCGGGCGGCCGCCGGAAGGTTTTTCCGCCGCCACGCGCTTGCGCGAGGCCTTGCCTTTGGATTCGGTGGCTGGCGTCCGTACGGCCGGCGAGCCGCTTTTCGTCTGGCTGGCCGATGCCCGCGCGGCCTTGCCCGGTCCTCGGGGCCGGGCAGTCTTGCGGGGGTTGGCGGGTGTGTCGACGGTCCTGCTCTTGTCTTTGCTCACGCGATCCCCTGCATCACGTCGTGCCCGGGCTGGGCGGTCATGGTCGAATCGGCCCAAGATAAGCGCCCCGATGTGGTGGCGGTGTGCACGCCGTCTTCACGGATCCGGACGCTGGTGTAAGCTGCCCCGGGCTCCGGGGAGACGGGTGAATGACCGCAAACAATCGCGCCGCCAAGGCCAGGCCGCGCATGCCGCTGCACTGGAAGATGCTGATCGGTTTCATCGCCGGCCTGGCGCTGGGCATGATCGTGCACATTACCAATGGTGGCGATGCCGCTTGGGTGACCCAGCTCACTGAATACGTCACCCAGCCGATCGGTACGCTGTTCCTGCGCCTGATCTTCATGCTGGTGATCCCGTTGCTGTTCTCGGCGCTGGTGGTCGGCGTGGCCGAGATGGGTGATATCGCCTCGCTGGGCCGGATCGGCTGGAAGACACTCGCCTACACCGTGATCGTGTCCGGTATCGCCGTGGTCATCGGCCTGGTGCTGGTCAACTGGCTCAAGCCCGGCGCAGGCGTCGACCCGGTGATTGCCCAGCAGATGCTCAGCCAGGGCTCGGAGCGTGCGGCAGCGATCGTGCGCAGTGGCACCGAGCAGCCCGGCGGCCTGAACATGCTGTTGGCCATCGTGCCCGACAACGTCGTCGGCGCCGCCGCCAACAACTCGATCCTGGCGGTCATGTTTTTCGCGCTGATGGTCGGCATCGGCCTGGTGATGACCAAGAGCCGGTCGACCGACGTGCTGCTGCGCGGCATCGAAGGGCTGTTCGAGGTGTCGATGACACTGATCGGCCTTGTGATCAAGCTGGCGCCGTACGCGGTGTTCTGCTTCATGTTCAACCTCGCCGCGCTGTTTGGCTGGGACCTGCTGGTGCGATTGGGCGCCTATGTCGGGGTCGTCCTGCTGGCGCTGTCGATCCACATGTTCGTCGTCTATTCGCTGGCACTGAAGTTTGCAGGCTGGTCGCCGCTGAAGTTCTTCCGCGGCGTGCAGGAGGCGATGGTGATGGCGTTCTCGACCGCATCGAGCAATGCCACGCTGCCCACCGCGCTCAAGGTGGCCGACGAGCAGCTGCATCTGCCCAACAAGGTGTCGCGCTTCGTATTGACCGTAGGCGCGACAGCCAACCAGAACGGCACTGCCTTGTTCGAGGGCGTGACCGTGCTGTTCCTGGCGCAGTTCTTTGGCGTCGACCTGAGCCTGACACAGCAGCTGACGGTGATGTTCGTCTGCATCCTGGGTGGCATCGGTACTGCAGGTGTCCCGGCGGGCTCGCTGCCGGTGGTGGCGCTCATCTGCGGCATGGTCGGCGTGCCGCCCGAAGGCATCGGCCTGATCCTGGGCGTGGATCGCCTGCTGGACATGTGCCGCACGACGCTCAACGTCACCGGCGACCTGGTCGCGGCGACGGTGGTGTCCAAGGGCGAAACCGACGCGCCAACGGCAGTCGAAACGACATAGGCAGCATCCCCGACCGCCGTCGCTGCGCGGCGCGCGAACGACGACTGCGCACCTCGAGATGCGTCAGCGCCGGGTGGCCGTCGTCCATCGGGCGACTGCATGGCGCGGCTGGGAACGCAGCTTGCCTGGCGCGTGATACGCCCCGCCGGAATGACGAAAAAATAATGCGTGGTGCGGCAACATCCCCGGTCCGTGCATTTTCCGGGGGCAAGTCCGGAAAGCGCATCTCCACTTCGTTTTCCAGGGATCCGGGAACCAGAATGAAAAAACGCACCTTGCTGCAAGCCACCCTCGTCACCCTGCTCCTGGCCTGCGGCCCGCTTGCGCTGGCTGGCGAGCGCGGCTATTTCGGCTTCGCCCCCAAGGTCAGCGCGGGCGGCTTCTTCCTCAATCCGGTCGTCAAGCGCATCACCATCGACAGTGTCGCCCCCGGCTTTCCGGCCGCGAAGGCCGGCATCGCGGCGGGCGACGAGGTCGTCAGCATCGAAGGCACAAAGGTCGCTGGCAGCAAGGCGCTGAAATTGCGTTCCCTCGCCGAGCGCGACGTGGGACAGACCCTGCACGTGACGCTGCGCCATGCAGATGGCCGGGTTTACACCGTGGCACTGGTCGCAGTCGCGCGGCCGGGGTAGCGGGGGGTGGTTTAGCCGCCTGCTGCAAGCCGTGGCACCAGCTCTTCCAGGATCGGAACAGGTCACCACTGCCATCGCGGGATTGTTGGAAGGTTGCGGCTATTCCGGCCAGGCGCCCCTAGTGCGCGGCCTTCGCAGGTCTGTGCTTGAAGACGAAGACCAGCAAGCCGATCAGGACCAGCAGCGTGGCCGACGCCGCGTAGCGGCTCAAGGCCAGGCCGCCCTGGTCGGTTGGCTTGTCCAGGAAGTCGCCGATCACCGCACCCAGCGGCCGTGTCAGCACGAAGGCCGCCCAGAACAGCGCCGTGCGCGACAGCTTCGTCGTGAAATACAGCACGGCCACGACTGCGATCAGCCCGCCGAAGATCGCTGCGCCACCGACATAGCCAAGCCCTGCGGTATCGGCCGTCCAGTCGCCCAGCGCGGTGCCCAGGGTCTGCGAGAACATGATGGTGACCCAATAGAAGATTTCGGTTGCCGGCGTGTTGACCGTCTCGATGGCAATCGAACCGAGCGTGCGATGCCAGGTGGCAAGCGATGCCACCAGCAACGCCAGCAACAGGGCAGTCCCTCCCGGGTAACCGATGCCCAGCGACCGATCGGCATAGTCGGCGAGCGTGGTGCCGACCGTGGTGGAGGCGATGATCGTCACCCAGTAGATCACCGGGTGGAATTTCTTCGCCGACACCTGCACCGCCACCGCTGCGACGAAGACCACCGCGAAGATCGCGGTGCCGACAAGGTAACCCAGGTGCATCGACATCGACACCGCGTCGCCGCCGGTTTCGCCCAGCGTGGTGGCGAGGATCTTGATGATCCAGAAAAGCAGCGTGACTTGCGGGACTTTGGCCAGTGCGGCGCGGTTATCGGCATCCATCGTGTGTCGTCCTTGGAAGGGTGTCGGAAGTGTTGCGCGGGTGCGGAGGCCAACCATCCGGAATACGGCTTGATGGCGGGATTGCGGATACCCGGCCCGGTCGGCGGGCGCGATGGCAGCCCCCAGCGATGGCGCATGGCCCCGCTTGGTCGGCTGCGGTGTCCGGCGCGTGGTCGCTCTGTGCCTCCACCCGCATGGCAGCGATCTTGCCGGTCATCGCGACGACCCGGGTCCCGGTGACGTCCCCGGAATCGGGCGTGGGGACATCAAGCGACCAGGCCAGCCGCTGGCGATCTTCTCCCAACTCGTCTTCCCGGACGGTGCCTTTGGTACCTGCTCCAGCGCGATGCGGGTGGCCTTTGCACGCCGGTTTTCCGCCTGCGCCATCCGCGCACCCGCGGTCTTCGCAGGTTTCGTCGCCGCTGCCCCGGAAGAACTTGCGGGCAGGGGTTGCGCGGTGAAGCCCGGCCGTGGCGCGATGCTGCAGCGTGAACAGACCAGTGCGATGCTGCCAATCAAGACAAGACGGGTGCTGTATTGCATCGACTTCCTTGTCTTGGTGCCGGCCCCGGGCAGCAGGATGCACAGTCAGAAATTCTTCGCGTAACCGATCATCACGCCACGGCCGGGTAGCAGCCCCATGATCAGCGGCGTCTGGCGATGATGCGCGTACAGTCCCCAGGCGACACCGACCGCCGCACCGACCAGCACGTCGCTTTGCCAGTGCCCCTGCACCTTGACCCGAGCGACCGCATCGTAGGCAGGCAACAGTGCAAGCGCCCAGACTGCGGGGTGGTCATGCCCGTATTCGGCGATGAACGGCGTCACGACCGCGCTGATTTCCGCGACCTCGCCGCTGGGAAAGCTCTGGTAGCCGTGGCCCTTGAAGAAGTCGTTCGGGTTGGAATCCTGGATCGGGCGTTCGCGTGAGAAGGCGTATTTCATGACCGTGGTCGTGCCGGCGGCCAGTACCATCGCGTCCAGGGACTGGTCGAACGTGCGGCCAATGCGCGAGTCGTTGTCGGCGAACAAGGCGCCACCGATGACGGTGACCGCGGCACCGAGCGCAAGATCCGTCTGGTAGCTGCGCTTCCAGATGCCCGAATCGTCGTAATTCACGCGATGGTCGATCCCGAAGGGACCGCCGGAGGCGTGGGCGCATGCGGGCGCCAGTTGCAGGCAGGCGGTGAGCAGGCAGGCAGCCAGCAAGCCTGCAGGCTTCATGGAACCGGATGCAGAAAGGCTGTCGATGAGAGTGTCCATGGCCGTCCACCGGGTCGGAGACAGGGTCACGGTGCATGCATGCGGGTTAGCGTCCTCTCAGGCGATTGTCAGGCTGCCGTTATGCGAAGTGCCGCCGAATGGTCGCAAGACGCCGCCCGATCGGGGCGACAGCGCGAGCCGGCGATGGGACAATAGGCCAGCCCGCAGCCCGCCGGGCGCCGCCCGGAACAGTCATGACGACGCCCGCCCCCGACGCGCCTTCGCGCCGCGATCTCGCCAACGCCATCCGCTTCCTGGCCATCGACGCCGTGCAGGCCGCCAATTCCGGCCATCCCGGGATGCCGATGGGCATGGCCGACATCGCCGAAGTGCTGTGGAACGACTACCTCAACCACAATCCCAACAACCCCAGGTGGTTCAACCGCGACCGCTTCGTGCTGTCCAATGGGCACGGCTCGATGCTGCAGTACGCGCTGCTGCACCTGTCCGGCTACGACCTGCCGCTGGAGGAGCTGAAGAACTTCCGCCAACTGGGATCGAAGACCCCGGGGCATCCGGAAAACTTCGTCACCACCGGCATCGAAACCACCACGGGCCCGTTGGGCCAGGGCCTGGCCAATGCGGTCGGCATGGCGCTGGCGGAAAAGCTGCTGGCCCAGCGCTTCAACCGCCCCGAAATGGCCGTCGTCGACCACCGCACCTATGTATTCATGGGCGACGGCTGCCTGATGGAAGGCATCTCGCACGAGGCCGCTTCGCTGGCTGGCACCTGGGGGCTGGGCAAGCTGGTGGCGTTCTGGGACGACAACCACATCAGCATCGACGGCGAGGTCGAAGGCTGGTTCACCGACGACACCCCGGCGCGCTTCGAGGCCTATGGCTGGAACGTGATCCGTGGTGTCGACGGCCACGATCCACACGAGATCAAGACCGCCATCGACACCGCGCTCAAGTCCGACGACAAGCCGACGCTGGTCTGCTGCCGCACCACGATTGGATTTGGCTCGCCCAACAAGGCCGGCAAGGAGTCCTCGCACGGCTCGCCGCTGGGCAAGGACGAAGTCGCCGCGACGCGGGAGGCCCTGCAGTGGCCGCATCCGGCCTTCGAGGTCCCGCAGCCGATCCGTGACGCCTGGCGTGCCGGCAACGCCGGCCTGGTACGCGAGGACCAGTGGGCCAGGCTGTTCGATGCCTATGCCGCGCGTTACCCGGACCTGGCAGCCGAATTGTCGCGCCGCTCGCACGGCGAGCTGCCCGAAGGGTTCGGCGATGATGCCGATGCCTTCATCGCCAGGCTGCAGGCCGACGGCCCCAGCGTTGCCTCGCGCAAGGCCTCGCAGATGGCCCTGGATGCCTACGGCCCGTTGTTGCCGGAGTTGGTGGGAGGTTCGGCCGACCTGGCCGGCTCCAACCTGACGATCTGGAAAGGCTCCAGGGACGTGCAGTCCGGCGATGCCGATGCCAACTACATCTATTACGGCGTGCGCGAATTCGCCATGACCGCGATCGGCAACGGCATCGCGCTGCACGGCTGCTTCCTGCCGTACGACGCCACGTTCCTGGTCTTCAGCGACTACGCCCGCAACGCGGTGCGCATGAGCGCGCTGATGGGCGCGCATTCGATCCATGTCTATACCCATGACTCCATTGGCCTGGGCGAAGACGGCCCGACGCACCAACCCGTCGAGCACATGGCGAGTTTGCGTTACATCCCCGGCAACGATGTGTGGCGTCCGTGCGACGCGGTCGAATCCGCGGTGGCTTGGAAGGCTGCAATCGAACGCAACGACGGCCCTGCATGCCTGGTGTTTTCGCGCCAGACCCTGGCGCACCAGTCGCGCAACGCATCCCAGGTCGCCGCCATCGCGCGTGGCGGTTACGTGTTGCGCGACAGTGCCGGGGCACCGGAACTGATCCTGCTCGCGACGGGTTCCGAAGTCGGGTTGGCGATACAGGCTGCAGACGCGCTGGGTGATGGCGTGCGTGTTGTCTCGATGCCTTCGACCACGGTGTTCGATCGCCAGGACGCGGCTTATCGCGAGTCCGTCCTGCCTGATGCGTGTCGCAAGCGCATTGCCGTGGAAGCCGGCACGGCCGACTTCTGGCGCAAGTACGTTGGACTGGATGGCGCCGTGGCAGGCATGACCAGCTACGGTGCATCGGCACCGGCCGAGGATCTGTTCCCGCACTTCGGCTTTACCGTCGACAACATCGTCGCCATCGCCAAGTCGCTCGGTTAACGCGGTTCGATCTTCGTAGGAGCGGCTTCAGCCGCGAGCTTTTTGCCTTGGTTTCTTTGCTCTTGCAGGAGCGACGCAAGTCGCGATCATTGCTTCGTCGAAACAACGATCGCGACTTACGTCGCTCCTACAAAAAGCTTGAAAGCAAAAACAAAAGCACGCGGCTAAAGCCGCTACTACACAGGGCGGTTGACAGCTGCGACGCGCGCAAGCGCATGCCGCAGCACCTTCGCATTGAGCCATTCGCCCAAACCCCTCGGCCGGGCCAGGGACATGCGCTCCAGTGCCTCGGGATCGTCCAGTCCGCCCGACAGTAGCGCCGCGGCCACGGTCAGCATCTTGTCGCCCACCGTCGCGGTGTGCGCCTGCAGCCACCCCAGCGCCTTCACCAAACGCCGCTCCACGTCGGTGAAATCGCTACCCAGCGGATAGTCGGGCAGGGTGCCATCTGCCTGCAGTGGTGCCAATGCCGCGTGCAACCGTTCCGGTGTATTGCGCGACCAGGCGGTCGGTGCAGTGAAGTCGCGACGCAGCTTGCCGTCGTGCTGCGCGGTATCGATCAGCCCACGCTGGAATCGTGCGTCGGCGACGGCGGTCATCGCGATGACGCAGTCCTCGTCGGTCCGGCCGTGGACGTCGGCAATGCCATGTTCGGTGATGTAGATGTCGCGCAGGTGGCGTGGAATGGTGGCGTGCCCGTATTTCCAGCGGATGCTCGACTGCAGCTTGCCACCGGCGCCATGCGTCGCCCGCAGCATCAATACCGAGCGCGCGTCGGGCAGCGCGTGCCCCATCGCCACGAAGTTGTACTGGCCACCGACGCCCGACACCACGCGTCCGTCCTCGAGCTGGTCCGACACGGCCGCGCCCAGCGCAGTCGCCATCATGCAGGTGTTGAAGAAGCGCGCATGGCGGCGCTGCAGGCGTTCGAGCGTTTCGTTGCCGCCGTAGAGCTCGTTGACCTCGCTGACCCGACGCATGTCGATGCCGCGGCGGGTATCGTCGTCGAGGTTGCGCAGCCAGTCGTAGAAGTCGTGCGAGCCCAGGTAGAACGCGCCGTGCAGGAACTGCCCGTCGCGCTCCAGCAGTTCACGGTCCAGGTCGCTGGCACTGCCGTCGACCAGGCGCTGCATCAGCGCCTGCTTCTCCACCACCTTGCGGCGCAGGACGCCGCATTCGACCAGGCGCTTGAATCCTTCGTTGATCATCTCGCTGCAGCCGTACAGGCCTTCGGGCAGCGGGTCGAGCCCGCCGCTGGCGATCACGGCGCGATGGCTTTCGATGTCCGGATCCAATGCCAACAGCACCCGCCGGTACGCCGCGTTGTCGGTATGCCGCAATGCCAGCGCGTGGCACAGTGCATCGGCCAGTGCGCCGATCCCGATCTGCAGCGTGCCGCCGTCGCGCACCAGTGCGCTGGCATAGAAGCCGATCGCGTAATCGCTGGCCGATACCGGCTGTCGCGGCAAGGCGAACAGACGTGGATACGGCCCCGGAGGCAGCACGACCGCATCGAAATAGCCGGCATCCACCGCAGCGCCGCCATCGAGCCAAGGCAGTTGCGGGTCGATCTCCGCGACCAGCAACGGACGCGGAAGGCCAGCGGCGACCACCGCATCGACGGCATCGAAGGTCAGGTCGGTATTGCTCGACAGCGACAACCGGCTGGCATCGGCATTGGCCGCGACCTTCTGCACCAGCACATTCATGCCGCGGTCGGCCAACGCGCGCGCGACATGGGTGTAGTTGAGGCTCGCGTAGTGGCGCTGGGCCTGGGTCGAATCCAGCAACGCACCCGATTGCAGGTAGAACTCCTCGACCTCGACATGCGCCGGCAGCGCATCGCGCTTCATCGCATCGACATAGTCCAGGCGGATGAAGTCCTCGCCGAAGTGGCGTGCGGCGTAAGGCCCAAGGAATCGCGCCTCCAGTCCCTTGCCTTTCATGACAGGCGGATCCAGCGACAACGCCGTATACAGGTGGAGTGGCCGGGAGGCATCTGCGGCAACCCGGGCGTAGAGCGCGTTCAGCAGGCGATGCGGTTTGCCAATGCCCAAGGGGGCACCCACGCGCAGCGGACCATCGACCCGCGCAAGCAGGAAGTCGACGGACGCATCCAGGGAGTCGAACAGTTCGGGTGTCGCCATGTGACGAGTATGGCACTCCCGCCAATGAGTTCTTGGCGGCGCCCGCCACATCGCGGTCGACGCCTGCCTGGTCCTGCCATGCCGAAGCGAAGCGACCGAAGCACTACGCCAATAGCAGTTTCCCTGCCGCCACAAGCAGCACCAATCCCAACGCATACCGCAATTGCCTCACCGGCAGCCATTTGAGCCCCATCTGGCTCCCAAGCACGGCGCCGACGGCGACCACGCCCAGCCATAGCGGCAGCATCTTCGGCAGCGTGCCGGTGGCGTGCAGCAGGCCGGTCAGGGCAGTCAACGAATTGATCCAGACGAAGGCGACCGAGGTGCCACTGGCTTCGCGCGTGGGCATCCAGCGCGCGAACAGCAGCAGGGGGGTCAGGAAGATGGCGCCGCCAGTGCCGGTCAGGCCGGACAGCACGCCGATGCCGCCGCCGACCACCAGCCCGGGCAGCCATGGCACCTTGCGGCCCGCGGTCTCCGCGTCGCTGGTTTCGGCCTGCGCGGCGCTGCGGAACACGCCGATCGCGGCGACCAGCAGGACGATGCCCAGCAAGACCGAATAGCTTTCGCGTGGCAGCCTGATCTGTGCGGCGAAGAAAGCAGCCGGCGCCGAGGCCAGTACGAACGGCAGCACGTTGCGCCAGCGCACATGCCCGCCGCGCCACCAGCGGAACAGGCCGATGCCGCCGACCAGCAGGTTGAGTGCCAGTGCGGTCGGTCGGACCTGCTCGGGTGCGAAGTCCAGCAACGCCATCGCGGCGATGTAGCCGCTGGCGCCGGCATGGCCGACCGAGGCGTAGAGGGTGGCGACGCAGAAGAACAGCGCCGCCAGCAGCAGGTCGATTTCGTTCAAGGCAGGCTGCTGCCAGGCGAAGGAGGGCACCGAGCGTGCCATCGCGTGGGCGGGCCGGCAAGCCTGCAGGGTTACCCGCAATAAATCCCGTGCAGCGTGGCGATGAGGCGTTGCGCCGGACCCTGGGCCAATGAGTAATAGATCGTCTGTGCTTCCCGGCGCGTGTCGACCAGTCCGTCGGCGCGCAGCACCGCCAGGTGTTGTGACAGCGCCGATTGGCTGAGATCGAGTTCGGCGTTGAGTTCACCCACCGAGCGCTCGCCTTCGACCAGCAGGCACAGCAACATCAGCCGCTTCTCGTTGGCCAGGGCCTTGAGCAGGCGCGCGGCCTCGCCGGCATGCCCGCGCATCGCTTCGGGGTCGATATCCGGCGCGCGGGTGCGCGGGAGTCCGGGACGACTGTCGTGCATGCCGGCCACCTAGCGCACCGTCACCAGGCGCCCGGCCCCGGCACCGGACTGGTCCGGGATGGCGCCGGCGGGGGCGCGATTGCCATCGAGCTGGTAGTCCAGCGCCCCGCGCGGGTTGTGGATGAAGCCATCGATGTGGGCCATCCCCAGGCCGGCGGTGCCGCGCATGGCGATAGCGACGTTGGCATCGCCGCTGGCGGCACATGCCACGGGCGCGGCCGGGCGGCTATCAGCACGTTCAGCAGCGACAAGGTCGGCGGCGGTCCTGGGCATCTGGGGTCCTGGATTAAATATTACTTGACTCTAATATAAGATATAGCTAATATTAAATCAAGCGTCAGCTGGTGTCGGCGCGGTGTGCTTTGTTTGACCTGGGTCAGCATGTGGTCGCATCCGCAGCCGCATCGTACAGGCGCAGGGCTGGTCGTCCCAACGGGAGAGCGTCATGGCAAATTTCGTGGTGGTGGGAGCAGGGTTGGGCGGCATGAGCGCTGCCTACGAGTTGCGCGACGCGTTGGGGAAGGATCACGGGATCACGCTGGTGGGTCTTGGCGAGACCTTTGGTTTCACCCCCTCCAATCCATGGCTGGCTGTGGGCTGGCGCAAGGCCGAAGAGATCACGGTGCCGGTCGCCAAGCACGTCGGCAAGCACGACATCCGCTATATCGATGACGGCGTCAGTAGCATCGATGCCGAAGCAAACCGCGTGACCACCGGTAGCGGCGAGCGCCTCGACTATGACTACCTGCTGATCTGCACCGGGCCCAAGCTCGCCTTCGAGGAGGTCCCCGGGACCGGGCCGGATGGGGGCTATACGCAATCGGTTTGCACGACGAAGCATGCGCAGACCGCGTGGGAGGCCTACGAGGCGTTCCTCCAGGATCCCGGTCCCGTGGTGATCGGTGCGGTGCAGGGCGCAAGTTGCTTTGGACCAGGCTATGAATTCGCGATGATCGTCGACGCCGACCTGCGTCGCCGCAAGCTGCGCGACAAAGTGCCGATGATGTTCGTCAGCAGCGAGCCGTACATCGGCCACATGGGCCTGGGGGGCGTTGGCGACTCCAAGGGGCTGATGGAATCCGAACTGCGACAGCGTCATATCAAATGGATCGTCAACGCCAAGGTGACCGAGGTGCGCGACGGAGAGATGACCGTGGTCGAGCACGACACGCGTGCCCAGCCGGTGCAGGAACACGTGCTGCCATTCAAGTTCTCCATGCTGCTGCCCGCCTTCAAGGGGGTGGACGCGGTGGCCGCCGTGGAGGGGCTGTGCAATCCACGCGGTTTCGTGATCGTCGACAAGCACCAGCGCAGCCCCAAATTCCCGAACATCTTCTCTGCCGGCGTGTGTGTCGCGATTCCCCCGGTCGAAGCAACACCCATCCCCACGGGCGCACCCAAGACCGGCTTCATGATCGAGTCGATGGTGACCACCATCGTGCGCAACATCCAGGCCGAGCTGGCCGGGAAACCGGCTGATTTCGAAGGGACCTGGAATGCCGTCTGCCTGGCCGACATGGGCGATACCGGCGCCGCGTTCGTCGCGCTGCCGCAGATCCCGCCGCGCAATGTCACCTGGACCAAGATCGGCAAGTGGGTGCACCTGGCCAAGCTCGCCTTCGAAAAATACTTCCTCTACAAGATGCGCCACGGAACCTCCGAGCCGATCTACGAGAAGTACGTGATGAAGGCCCTCGGGATCGAACGGATCAAGCCGGGGACGGGTAGCGGCAGTTGATCGTGCCGCTTTGCATGCAGGTTGCAGCAACCAGGACAAGACCATGAACCTGAAAAATACCGTTGAGCGCTATGGCTCGCTGTCGATCGCGATGCACTGGCTGATGCTCCTGCTGCTGGTGGCGGTTTACGCGACCATCGAGTTGCGCGAGTTCTATCCCAGGGGCACTGACCTGCGCGAAGGCCTGAAGCAGTGGCATTTCATGCTGGGGCTGTCGGTGTTCGCACTGGTGTGGCTTCGACTGGCACTACGGTTCTGGGGCGCCTCGCCCCGGGTGCAGCCCGAAATCAATCGCTGGCAACATCGCGGCGCGATGCTGATGCACCTTGCCCTGTACCTCTTCATGATCGTCATGCCGCTGCTGGGCTGGCTGGTCCTCAGCGCCAAGGGCGCGGCGATTCCGTTTTTCGGACTGGAGCTCCCTGCCCTGATCGGTCCCGACAAGGGCCTTGCCGGGCAACTGGAGGAGATCCACGAAACCATCGGCACCGTCGGCTATTACATTGTTGGCCTGCATGCAGCAGCGGCGTTGCTGCACCACTACTTCCTGCACGACGACACGATGCTGAGGATGCTCCCGCGCAGAAGCGCGCGGCCGTCCTGAGCTGGAACCACCCATCCCCCAAGGAGATCCACCATGACACTCGATCGCGCGGTACAGGCCTTTGCAGGCGTGATGATCCTGATCAGCGTCGCGCTGACGCAGTTCGTATCCCCCTGGTTCTGGCTGCTGACCGCTTTCATCGGTTTCAACCTGTTCCAGTCGGCGTTCAGCGGGTTCTGCCCGGCGGCCATCGTCATGCGCAAGCTGGGCATCGGCCGCGTTGACGGCGCCAGTGGCGGCGTACGCTGACCACATGCGCCAAGTCATCGACAAGCGCCCGGTGCGCTGGTGGCCGGGCGTGGGGCTTGTCTTGCTGCTTGCTGCCTGCAGTGGCCAACCCGACATAGCGCCGCTTCCCCCACTGGCACCGCTGCAGACGCTGACCGTAGGCGCCGGCAGTGCCGCGGATGCGCGTGCCTGGGATGGCGTGGTCGAGGCGGTGCGTGAAGCAACCGTGTCGGCACAGACCTCCGGTCGCGTGACCAGCGTGGGTGCCGACGTCGACGATCGGGTTGCACAAGGCGCGGTGTTGCTGCGCCTGACCGCCGTCGAGCAGCAGGCAGGGGCCAATACCGCCCGTGCGCAGTTGCAGGCAGCGCAGGCGTCGGCCGTGGAGGCCGAGCAGAACTACAAGCGGTTCGCAGCCTTGTCTTCGGGTCAATTCGTGTCGCGTGCGCAGGTCGACCAGGCCCGTGCGGCGCGTGATTCGGCCAACGCGGCCGTGGCTGCCGCGCGTGCCCAGCTGGCCCAGGCCGGCCAGCAGACCGATTACACGGTGGTGCGCGCGCCCTATGCCGGCATCATCAGTCGTCGCGATGTCGAACCCGGCGAAACGGTTGCGCCCGGACAGCCGCTGATGACCCTGTACGCCCCCGGCGCACTGCGCATCGAGGTACAGGTGCCGCAGTCGGTGGGCGAGGCGATCCGTGCCTCCGGAAAGGCGCGCGTCGAACTCGCCGATGGCCGCAGCGTCGCGGCCGAAGAGGTACTCGTGTTCCCGACGGCCGATGCGGTCACCCACAGCGTCGGCGTGCGCATCGGGTTGCCGGACCTGTCCCCGGCACCGACGCCGGGAACCACTGCGCGCATTGTATTTCCGGTATCCGGGGGCGCCCCTGGCGCCCGGATCATCCACGTTCCCACGACGGCACTTGTCCAGCGTGGCGAGGTCAATGGCGTGTATGTCCTCACGGACGGCACGGCACGCCTGCGCCAGCTGCGCCTGGGTCGCAGCAGTGGCGGCCAGGTAGAGGTGCTCGCGGGCCTGGAACCGGGCGAAAAGATCGCCGCCGATCCGGTGGCCGCCACGCAGGCGCTGGCGGCGCAGCGCCAGGCGGAGCGCAAGCGTGACTGATCGCACGCGGGAACAGCAGGCGCCGCGTCCACGCATGGGTCTATCGGGCCGACTGGCCGCCGCTTTCCAGGCCAATCCGCTGACGCCGATCATCGCGCTGCTCGGACTGCTGCTGGGCGTGCTTGCGGTGACGATCACCCCGCGCGAGGAAGAGCCGCAGATCGACGTGACCATGGCCAACGTGTTCGTTCCGTTTGCCGGCGCCAGTGCGCGGGATGTCGAGCAGATGGTCAGCACGCCGCTGGAACAGAAGCTGTCCGAAATCGAAGGCATCAAGCACGTCTATTCGATCAGTCGTCCCGGGATGGCGGTGCTGACCGTGGAGTACACCGTCGGCATCGAACGCCAGCCGGCGATCGTGCGCCTGTACAACCAGGTTTTTTCCAACCAGGACTGGCTGCCGCCGGGGGTTGGCGTTGGCCAGCCGCTGATCAAGCCCAAGGGCATCGACGACGTGCCGGTGATGTCGGTGACGCTCTGGACCGATGATCCACAACGCAGTGCGACCGACCTGGCCGAGGTCGCGCACACGCTGGAAACCGAACTCAAGCGCGTGCCAGGCACCCGCGACGTCTACACCATCGGCGCGCCGCAGCGTGCCGTGGTGGTGACGCTGGATCCAGCCAGGCTGGCTGCCTACCACCTGGCCGCATCGGATCTGATACAGGCGCTGCAGGCCGCCAACGTCGTGCAGCAGGTGGGTGAGCGGGTCGGCGCGCAGGGTGCCGTTCCGGTGACGGCGGGCCGGTTCCTCGCCTCGCGCGATGCGGTGGCCGATCTTGTGATCGGCCTGCGTGACGGGCGTCCGCTGCTGCTGTCGGATGTCGCCGACATCCGCGACGGGGCCGACGTGGCCTCCAGCTACGCCTGGTACGGTGCGCCTGCCGATCGTGTTGGTCCCAAGACCGGCCAGGCACCTGCGGTCACGATCGCGATTGCAAAGAAGCCGGGCAGCAACGCGTCCGACATCACCAGCGGCATCACCCGGCGCCTTGCACAGCTGCAGGGCGAGCTGATTCCCGACGGCGTGCACGCTGAAGTCACCCGCGATTACGGCCGCACCGCCACGGACAAGGCGCAGAAGCTGATCCACAAACTGATGTTCGCCACCGCGTCGGTGGTGCTGCTGGTGCTGTTTGCCCTGGGCTGGCGCGAGGCCATCGTGGTCGGCAGCGCGGTGGTGTTGACACTGGCACTGACCCTGTTCGCGTCCTGGGCGATGGGCTTCACCCTCAACCGCGTGTCGCTGTTCGCCTTGATCTTCTCGATCGGCATCCTGGTCGACGATGCCATCGTCGTGGTCGAGAACATCCACCGGCACATGACGCGCGACGGCAAGTCGTTGCGCGAAGCCATTCCTCCCGCGGTGGACGAAGTAGGCGGCCCGACGATCCTGGCGACATTCACCGTGATTGCCGCGCTGATGCCGATGGCCTTCGTCTCCGGCCTGATGGGTCCGTACATGCGGCCGATCCCGATCAACGCGTCGGCGGGCATGCTGCTGTCGCTGGCCATTGCCTTGATCGTGACGCCGTGGCTGTCGCTGAAACTGCTGGCGCGGCATGCGCCCGTCGCCAACGCGCGCGCGGGAACGAGCCATGCGGACGACAGTCTCGCGGAAACCCGGCTGCATCGCATGTTTGGAAAGGTGATGCGACCGTTCCTGGCAGGCGAGAGCGCGCCGCGCCGGCGCAAGCTGCTGTTCGGCGGCATGGCGGCGCTCGTCATCCTGGCCGCCGGGCTGGCGGTCGTGCAGCTGGTGGTGCTGAAGATGCTGCCGTTCGACAACAAGTCCGAGTTCCAGGTCGTGGTCGACCTGCCCGAGGGACGCACGCTGGAGGACACCAACGCACTGCTGGCCGAACTGGCCGCGACCGTCGCGCGCGTGCCGGAAGTCCAGGACTACCAGGGCTACGCCGGGACCTCGGCACCGATGAACTTCAACGGCCTGGTACGCCAGTATTTCCTGCGCAGCGGCAGCAACGTCGGCGACCTGCAGGTCAACCTGGTCGACAAGCACCAGCGCAAGCGCCAGAGCCACGAGATCGCACGCGACCTGCGGCCGGCACTGGCAGCGATCGGTCGTCGCCACGGTGCATCGGTCAAGGTGGTTGAAGTGCCGCCCGGCCCGCCGGTGTTGTCACCGTTGGTGGCCGAGGTCTACGGCCCCGATTACACCCGCAGCCAGCGCGTCGCGCTGGCGCTGGAGAAGCGCTTCGCGGCGACCGAAGGCATCGTGGACATCGACACCAGCGTCGAAAACCCCGCGCCGCGTGAAACCATCGTCGTCGACCGGGCACGCGCTGCACGCCTGGGCGTGCCGCAGTCCGCGATCAGTGATGCCTTGGCGACAGCGGTAGCGGGGTTTGATGCCACCTACATCCATGACGGGCGATCGAAATATCCACGCCCCGTGCGCTTGCGCCTGCCGGTATCGGATCAGGCCAACCTGGATCGCCTGCTGGCGCTACGCGTGCGTGGTGGACAGGGCCAGCTGGTGCCGATCTCCGAACTGGTGCACGTCCAGCGTGGGCACTGGGATGGCGCGATCCACCACAAGGACCTGCTGCCCGTGGTGTATGTGACTGCCGATGAGGCGGGCAAGCTCGACAGCCCGCTGTACGGCATGTTCGACCTGGTCGGCCAGTTGCGCGACAACAAGGTCGACGGCCAGCTGCTGCGGCAGACCTTCATCGCCCAGCCGCAGGACACCAGCGACTTTGCGATCAAGTGGGATGGCGAATGGCAGATCACCTACGAGACCTTCCGCGACATGGGCATCGCCTACGCCGCCGGCATGTTGCTGATCTACCTGCTGGTCGTGGCGCAGTTCCGCAGCTACATCGTGCCCTTGATCATCATGGCGCCGATCCCGCTGACCGTGATCGGGGTGATGCCAGGCCATGCGCTGCTGGGTGCGCAGTTCACCGCCACCAGCATGATCGGCATGATCGCACTGGCCGGCATCATCGTGCGCAATTCGATCCTGCTGGTGGACTTCATCAACCATTCGCTGGCCGAAGGCCTGTCACCGGCCGATGCGGTGATCGAGGCCTGCGCCGTCCGTGCGAAACCCATTGCGCTGACCGCGGTGGCGGCGATGATGGGTGCGTTCTTCATCCTGGACGATCCGATCTTCAACGGCCTGGCGGTCTCGTTGATCTTCGGCATCCTGGTCAGCACCGTATTGACGCTGGTGGTGATCCCGCTGCTGTATTTTGCGCTGCTGCAGGCGCAGCGGCGACGCGAGCCATCCCCAGCCGCAAGTACCGGTGCGTGACGCGCCGCGACACCAACAGGAGACCCGACCATGACCTATTACTTTGCCAGGACGCTCGCCGAGACCAGCTTCGACGATGCCATCGCACGTGCTACTGCCGCCTTGAAGGACGAGGGTTTCGGCATCCTGACCGAGATCGACGTCAAGGCGACGATGAAGAAGAAGCTCGACCGCGACTTCCGCGAATACCGCATCCTGGGCGCCTGCAACCCCGGCATGGCCTGGGAGGCGCTGCAGGCCGAGGACAGGATCGGCACCATGCTGCCGTGCAACGTCATCGTCCAGCAGCGTGACAACGGCGACGTGGAAGTCGCCGCGGTCGACCCCGTCGCGTCCATGCAGGCGGTCGAGAATCCGGCACTTGCCGGCGTGGCCGCTGACGTGCGCGCCCGGCTCAGGCGCGTGATCGATGCGCTTTGAGCGCGGAGCATCGAGGTCGTCGTGACAACCCTGCATGCCAGCCGGGCTATCCTGCGTGGACAGACGATCCAGGAGGCTGGCCCATGAGCGATGCATTCCACGTCACCTGCCCGCATTGCCATGCGATCAACCGCCTGCCGGCGGCGCGGCTTGCCCAGGGGCCTTCCTGCGGGCGCTGCCATGCGCCTTTGTTCACGGGCCATCCCATCGCCCTGGGCGCGGCACATTTCGATGCCCACGTGAAGAGCGACCTGCCATTGCTGGTGGATTTCTGGGCACCGTGGTGTGGCCCATGCCGGATGATGGCGCCCTGGTTCGAGGCAGCGGCGCAGCAGCTGGAACCGCGGCTGCGGCTGGCCAAGGTCGATACCGAAGCCGAGCCGGCACTCGGCACGCGCCACGCGATCCGCAGCATCCCGACGCTGGTGCTGTTCCAGCGTGGGCGCGAGGTGGCAAGGCAGGCGGGCGCGATGGGCACGGCTGATATCGTTCGTTGGGCCACCGCCGCACTGCAGTGACGTGCTGCATGGCCTGAGGGGCCGCACCATCACGAGTCATGCCTGCCATAGGCACGCAAACCCACTCATCTGACGAGGTCGCCCATGGCCCACCGCATCATCCACGCGCTTTCGCTGCTCGCACTCACGTCGCTGGCTGCCTGTGCAATCCATCCCGCCGCCGAGCACATGCATCAATCCACCGCCGTGGGATGGAATGGCTTGTCGATCCCGCTGTTCGCGCCCATTGCCGGTGTCGACACCGCCGGGCAGCCCGCCGTGGGCGACTGGTCGCTGCTGGCGGCACACGGGATCGAGACAGTAGTCGATCTGCGCACGCCGCAGGAGCTGACTGATCGCGACGAGGCCGCGGAAGTTGCAGCGGCTGGCCTGGCATTCCGACAGTTGCCGATTGCTGGTGCGGGGGACTTGACCCTGGCCAACGCAGATGCCCTTGCCGCAATGATCCAGTCAAGCGATGGCCCGGTCCTGGTGCATTGCGCCTCCGCCAACCGGGCCGGTGGACTGCTCGCGTTGATGGAGGCGCGGCAAGGCATGGCACCGGAACAGGCGCTGGAAATCGGGCGTCGCGCCGGGATGCGCAGTACCGAAGCTCGCGTCCGCGAAGTCCTCGACCTACCGCCAAGGCAACACGACTGAGGTCGCACCCGGCGGCATGCGACGCGGCGGCGCCTGCCCCCGATTACAGTTGGTCCAGCGGCGTCTTGAGGTAGCGCACGCCGTTGTCTTCCGGGTCGGGCAGGGCGCCGCCACGGATGTTGACCTGCACGGCAGGAATGATCAGCGTCGGCAGCGCCAACGTGGCGTCGCGCGCTTCGCGTGTGGCGACGAAGTCGTCCTCGTCGACCCCGTCGTGCAGGTGGATGTTGTCGCGCTTCTGCGCGCCGATCGTGGTTTCGCAGGCGACCGGGCGGCCACCGGGGCCGTAATCGTGGCAGACGAAGACCCGGGTTTCGTCCGGCAGGGTATCGAGCAGGCGCCGGATCGAGCGATACAGCACGCGCGCGCTCCCGCCCGGGAAGTCGCAGCGCGCGCTGCCCCCGTCGGGCATGAACAACGAGTCGCCGGTGAACAACGCATCGCCGATGAGGTACGCGCAGCTGTCGCTGGTATGGCCCGGCACCGCGATCACGCGCGCCTGCAAGCCACCTATGGCGAAGTGCTCGTCGTCGACGAACAGGTGGTCGAACTGCGAACCATCCACCCGGAAGCCTTCGCCGAGGTTGAAGATCGGACGGAAGGTGCGCTGGACCTCGACGATCCCGGCGCCGATCGCGAGGGTGGCACCAGGCAGGCGTGGCTTCAGCCAGTCGGCCGCCGACAGGTGGTCGGCATGGGCGTGTGTTTCCAGCAGCCAACGCACGTCCAGGCCCTGCGCCCGGACCTGGTCGAGCAGGGCCTGCGCGGACGAGGTCGAGGTGCGGCCGGACTTGATGTCGAAATCCAGTACCGGGTCGATCACGGCGGCGGCGCTGCCGCCGGCTTCCCGGACGATGTAGCTCCAGGTATTGCTGGCGGCGTGGAAGAAGGGTTGGACGTGAGCTTTCATCGCGGGCTCCCGGGTGTGGCGTCAGGATGCGGCGAGACGATTGCGCCGCATGTGCATCGTGTTTGCCGCATCATGCGTGGCGAAGACGCATTTGCGCGCTGGTTTTCGTCGACGTTGGCATGCGGTGTCGCTCCATGGTTGGCATCAGCCCCATGCCGCGGAAGAGCCGTCGATGGCCGTCAGCCAGGCGGCGGAGCGCGCTGGTCGCCAAGCGCCTCATTGAGTAGCTGCGCCAGCCGCCATGCCGCCTGGCGCACGCGCTGTTCGGCCCGGGGACGATGCTGGGCGAGGTAACTGGCGCCGAGTTTGTGCGTATCGGGGTAGATGTGGTCGGAATCCACCAGCCGGCAGGACTCCCCGGCCCAGGCGGCGGGGTCGGTACCGGGGCCGTCGTCGCTCATCGGCGGCCAGGGCAACGCGTCCAGCTGGTCGACATACTGGTCGAACCCCGGTTGGCCACCGGTGCCATGACCGGCACTGCCAAGGATGTAGTAGTCCCAGACCGAGTGCAGGTTGGTGCCCATGACGCCATCGATGTAGCGCTTCCTTGCATACGCTTCGGGCTGGAGGTCGGTGCGCAGGCTGATCTGGTACTTGTTGCCGCCCAGGTCGTCCCGGTTGTTGGCGTGCATCGGCTGGTGCACGTCGCCGACGAAGTGGACGACAAACTTCAGTGCATCACGGCGCGCGGCCAGCGGTTGGCTGTGGTCGGCAAGGATCGCGGTCTGCTTCTCGATGGCGCCGATCACGCATTCACCATCAGGGCAGTCACGGTCGGCGACGTACTTGCAGGTACCGGGTGGGGTGTTGACGTAGTGCCAGCGGGAGGTTCGCTTGAATTCTTCCGGATTGCTGTTGCGCAGGTCATCGGCCCAGGTCGCGACCCCGGCCAGCGTCGGGTCGCGCTCGCCTGCCAGCAGGATCCTGACCTGGGCCTCGGCGGCGGGCGTCAGGTGGCGTTGGGCCAATGCGCCAACCATTCGATGGCCCAGCGCGCTCCAGGCCAGCGCCAGCGGAATGACGGCCAGCAGGAGCAGGGCCGACCCGACGACCTGCAGGATGGGTCGGAGCCGGAACGACTTGGGTTTGTGCATGACCAGATGCCCTCGGGGCAGGAGCGGACGTGGCGTTGGCAGGCTAAAATACCCCGATTGGCGGCTTCTTGCCTTGCTGGCGCCGGTATTGCGCGCCGGTCACCGCCCGATTTCGATCCACGCGCGTCCCAACAAGTGTCCACGTCTTTTCAGGAGTCCGTTCCATGGCGATCAAGGTAGGCATCAATGGCTTCGGCCGCATCGGCCGCAATGTGCTGCGCGCGGCGGTACAGAATTTCGGCAACGACATCCAGGTCGTCGCCATCAACGACCTGCTGGAACCCGATTACCTTGCGTACCTGCTCAAGCACGACTCCGTCCATGGCCGTTTCAAAGGTGAGGTGTCGGTGGATGGCGACCACCTGGTGGTCAATGGCAACCGCATCCGCCTGACCCAGGAACGCGATCCGGCCAACCTGAAGTGGGGTGACGTCGGTGCCGACGTGGTGATCGAGTCCACCGGTTTGTTCCTGACCGGGGAAGCCGCGCAGAAGCATATCGATGCCGGCGCGAAGAAAGTGATCATGTCGGCGCCGTCCAAGGACGCGACCCCGATGTTCGTGTACGGCGTCAACCACGAAAAATATGCCGGGGAAACCATCGTCTCCAACGCCTCGTGCACCACCAACTGCCTGGCGCCGGTGGCCAAGGTGCTCAACGACAAGTGGGGCATCAAGCGCGGCCTGATGACCACCGTGCACGCGGCGACCGCCACCCAGAAGACCGTCGACGGTCCGTCCAACAAGGATTGGCGCGGTGGTCGCGGCATCCTGGAGAACATCATCCCGTCAAGCACCGGCGCGGCCAAGGCCGTGGGCAAGGTGATCCCCGAGCTGGACAAGAAGCTCACCGGCATGTCGTTCCGCGTGCCCACATCCAATGTCTCGGTGGTCGACCTGACCGTGGAGCTCGACAAGCCGGCGACCTACGCGGAAATCTGTGCCGAGATGAAGGCGCAGAGCGAGGGCCCGCTCAAGGGCATCCTGGGTTACACCGAGGAAAAAGTCGTCGCCACCGATTTCCGCGGCGATCCGCGCACGTCGATCTTCGACGCCGACGCCGGCATCGCCATGGATTCGACCTTCGTCAAGCTGGTCAGCTGGTACGACAACGAGTGGGGCTATTCCAACAAGTGCCTGGAGCTGGCCAAGGTCATCTCACGCTGAGGTCATCGCACTTTGCGGACTTCGCACGCCAGGATCGCTGCCGGCTAACGTTCCAGCAGCGGCAGCTTGTCGGGGACGCCGTCCCATTGGGCGGCGTCTTCCGGCGCAGGGATCTTCCTGTCGATGACCGGCCATAGCGGCGCCAGTTCGGCGTTGATGGCGAGGAAGTTTTCCTGCCCCGCGGGTACGTCTTGCTCCGGGAAGATCGCAAAGACCGGGCATTCCTCCACGCACAGTGTGCAGTCGATGCACTCCTCGGGATCGATCACCAGGAAATTCGGGCCTTCGTGGAAGCAATCAACGGGACACACCTCGACGCAGTCGGTGTACTTGCACTTGATGCAGTTTTCGGTAACGACGTGGGTCATGGGCGTGGCACGGGCCTGCAATTTTGTCGCGCGTCGGGAGGAGTGTCACTGATCTGGATCAAGGTGGCTATCGCGTCGGGCTGCGACAATCGACGGTTGCTACCATCAGGCCAGGCGTGCGGTTTTCGGAGTGTACGCGCTGATATGCATCGCCTGATGCACATGAACTGGCATATGAACTAATACGCATGACGTGATGCATGATCTTGCGCGAATGACCTGGCGCGCCTGTGGTTACCAGCGTGCCCAAGTCAGGCTGCGCTGACAAATGCCAGCAAACAGTCCCTAGTACCTGCAACAAGCATGACTCGCCCAATCCCCAGCCCAGCCTCGAGTGCGCCGGCCGCCAGCGCGGCGATTCCCAGCCACGCGCAGCTTGCTGCGCTTGTCGACCGCTTCTACGCCCGCATCCAGGTCCATCCCGACCTGGGACCCGTGTTCAATGCGGCCGTGCATGACTGGCCGGAACACAAGCGCTTGCTGACGTCGTTCTGGACGTCGGTGGTATTGCGCGCCGGGACGTATCGGGGCAATCCGATGTCGGCGCATCGTGCCGCATCCGATCACCACCGGGCATTTCGTGCAGTGGCTGGCGATGTGGCGCGAAACCGCCGACGAGATGCTGGAGCCGGCACAGGCCGAGCTGGTCCATGAGTACGCCAGTCGCATCGGCCGCAGCCTGCGTCATGGCCTGGGGCTGCCCGAGCCTGGCCATGAGTCGCTGCCGATCTTGGGCCCACGTGTCCCATTGCCGCGCGGCTGAGCGGGTAGCGATCGCATCAACCGAAATTCGGCATCGGCGGCCACAGCTTCGGGATCGGTACGCGGAAATCGCGGCAGACGAAGATGTCGGGATGCCCGCTTTCCTCGTTCTGCACGTCATGCGGGATGTGCACGCGTCCGGCCAGGGTGCAGGTCGCGGGCGTACGGGCGCTGCCCTCGGGTGTGTCGCCGAGGACGATCACGGTAGTCGGTGCGACGTCGCCGTAGCCCAGGTACCAGTACGAGTTGACCGTGCTGATCGCCCGCGGCAATCCGTATTTCGGGCCATACAGGTCGATCGCGCCGGCCTCGCCGTAATTGTTGGCGTAGATCGTGGTGCGCGCGCGCTCGTCCGGTGGCAGGGCATGGTAGATGGCGGCGACCGTGGCCACGTATTCCGGCCAGCCGACCTGTTCGGCGAACATGTCGTGGAAGCGGCGGCTGAACTGCCACCCCGCGGAGCCCACGGGCGCTAGCGGCAGTCCCAGGGTCATGCTGGTCGCCAGCGCCAGCAGGACGACGGTGGTCACGGCGCCGCGGAACCATGCCGCAGTGCGCGCCCTCCAGCCCGCCGACCAGGATTGAACCGCAACCATCCCCGTCGCCAGCAGCATCGGGTAGGCCGGCGCCATGTAATAACTGCGGCCGTGCGCCAGCACGAAGAGCAGCAGCGGCACGGCATACATCCACGCCAGCATGCGGTAGCGCCTGCCTTCGCGCGACAGCACCAGCCAACCCAGTCCGGCCAGCCACAACGGCAGCGTGAACGGATGGGCGACCGCGTGCAGCTGGTCGGGCAGGAAACCGTCGGTGCGACCGATGCGGATATCGCGGGCGTGGATCGACTGCAGGAAATCCAGTGAGATGAAATCGTGCCGCCATTGCCACCATGCGTTGGGCAGGAACAGCAGCAGCGACACCGCCACGCCGGCCCATAGCCACGGACTGCGCAGGTGCCGACGCAACGGCGTGGCCAGCGTGCCGGCGACGATGCCGGCAACCCAGAACACGATCGTGTACTTGGTCATCATGCCCAGGCCGATGACCGCGCCAACCCCCAGCCACCAGCGCGGGTCGCCGCTGTTGGCCAACCGCAGCAGCAGCCAGGCCAGGAGCACCCACCACAGGAAGTCGATCGCGACGTACTGCATCACGCCGGCCGACAACAGCGAGCCCGGCATCGCGGCCATGGCCAGCGCCGAAAGGAGTTGCGCCCATCGACCGCCGCCCAGCTCGCGCGCGATCAATCCGGTCAGCACCATCGCGGTGCACTGTGCCAGCGCAGCGAACAAGCGGAACCCTGCCAGCGCATCGCCGAACCAGGCCAGCGACAGGTGCGCCAGCGCCGGCGTCAGCGGTGGATAGGCAACGTAACCCCAGGCCAGTCGATGGGCGTCGTCCCACAGCGCCAGTTCGTCGCGGTGAAAGCCATAGTTGACGTTGGCGAACAGATGCACGAGCAGGCGGACGCCAGCCAGCGCGAGCAGCAACCACAAGGTGCGACGCTGCGGGTCGGTGGAAGCGCTTGGCATCGGCAGGTCCGGGGTGCGATGGCGTATTAGGCCGAGTCGGGTCGGCTGCTGCAACCAGTTGCAGGCCGCAATGCATGCAGCCTGGCGCCGACCGGAGTTTGAAGCTGCCCGGATCTGGGTGGACAATGCAGCTCCCGTCCATAGAGCACGCCAACCATGCCCATCCAACGCATGTCCGACCTCGACCTCGAGGGCAAGCGCGTGCTGATCCGCGAGGACCTCAACGTGCCCATCGAGGACGGGCGCATCACCTCCGAGCAGAGGATCACCGCCGCCTTGCCGACGCTCGTGCTGGCGCTGCAAAAAGGCGCTGCCGTCATGGTCATGTCGCACCTGGGGCGGCCGACGGAAGGCCAATGGAGCCAGGACGCGTCGCTGGCTCCGGTCGCACGGCGGTTGTCGGAACTGCTGGGTCGCGACGTGCCGCTGGTGCGCGATTACCTCGACGGCGTCGAGGTACAGCCGGGCCAGCTGGTATTGCTGGAGAATTGCCGGATGAACATCGGCGAGAAATCCGACGTTCCGGCCTTGTCGCAGCAGTATGCCGCCCTGTGCGACGTATTCGTCATGGACGCCTTTGGTACCGCGCACCGCGCGCAGGCTTCGACCCATGGCGTGATCCGTGCGGCCAAGGTGTCCGCGGGCGGACCGCTGCTGATGGCCGAGCTGGACGCACTGGGCAAGGCGCTCCACGATCCGGCGCGGCCACTGCTGGCGATCGTCGCCGGGTCCAAGGTCAGCACCAAGCTGGAGCTGCTGTCGTCGCTGGTCGGCAAGGTCGACCAGCTGATCGTGGGTGGCGGTATCGCCAACACGTTCATCGCCGCGATGGGGCATGGCGTGGGCAAGTCGCTGGTGGAAATGGACCTGGTCGATACCGCGCGCCAGATCATGGCCGATGCGCAGGCGCGCGGCGCGCAGATCCCCGTGCCCACCGATGTCGTGGTCGCGCCACGCTTCGCCGCCGATGCGCCGGCAACGGTCAAGGCGGTGGATGCAGTCGGCGAGGACGACATGATCCTGGACATCGGTCCGCAGACCGCCGCGCATTACGCACGCTTGATCGCCAAGGCCGGCACGGTCGTCTGGAATGGTCCGGTGGGGGTGTTCGAGTTCGATGCGTTTGGCGGTGGCACCCAGACAGTGGCGCGAGCGATTGCGTCCTCGAAAGCATTCTCCATCGCCGGTGGTGGCGACACCCTGGCCGCCGTCGACAAGTACGCAATCGCCGGCGACGTCGACTACATATCGACCGGTGGCGGCGCCTTCCTCGAGTTCCTGGAAGGCAAGCAGCTCCCGGCGGTGGTCGCGCTGCTGGCCCGCGGGTAGTTCTGCCGCCGCAGCGGCGGCAGCGGGGGCGGCAGGCATGCGCCGCCAAGGCGGCAGCCAATGCCATGAATCCTCCAGTGCCATGAAGCGCGATGGATCCGACGACAGGTCCCCAACGTCGCATCCAGATTCCAATGTCCGGGGAAAGGAGAAGACAATGGTCAAGAAGACGTCCATCGCCGCAGGCATCGTGCTTGCCATGATCGCCGGCAGCCATGCCCCCAACGCTGATGCAGCACCTGGCTGGGGCAGGCACCAGGACAAGCAGGAGCAGGAGAAGGCGGCCGAAGCCGCTGCCCCGGGCGCCACCCGGACCGTCAAGGGCAAGAACGACATCGAAGGCGAGATCATCGGCGAGGCAGCGGCGGACAGCCCGTTTACGAAGCTTGGAATAGGCATGTCGCAGAACCAGGTCCATGACCTGATCGGTCCCGGCAAGGAATGTGGGGCGTACGCAACGGGCAAGGCGTGGATTCCCTTCCGCTTCACCAGCGCCGATACGGTGCGGACCGAATGCGCCTACAAAGGGTCGGGGCGGTTGATCTTCACCACCCAGGCCAACGGCGGCATCTATCTGCTCAAGATCGTCAACGACGCCAGCGAGGATGGCTACCGCTGATCGCGTTTCCCGGTCCCGCAGGATGCAAAAAAGCCCCGCGCAAGCGGGGCTTTTCCGTCCGATAAATAACGCGAGACCTGCGCGAAGCAGGCAGCGGCCGACAACGCCGGGTCAGGGCCGCGCGTGCCGGGGCGGTGGGCTGGACATGCGCCAGTCCCGGGCCAGCAAGCCATACAACGCCGTGTCGCAGGCCTCCCCGGCGACGTGCCAGCGTTCGCGCAACAGGCCCTCGCGCGCGAATCCCATGCGCTCGGCGAGCCTGCAAGAGTTGGTGTTGCGTGGATCGATGTCTGCCTCGACGCGGCGCAGGCCTAGCGTTTCGAATGCGAACCCCAAGGCCAGCGACAGCGCTTCCTGCGCATATCCTCTGCCCCAATGCGCCGAACCGAGCACGTAGCCGATTTCAGCGCGCCCCTGGGCTCGATCGATCGCAAACAGGGTCACGCCACCGATCAACCGGTCGCTGCCGGCCAGGGTCGTGGCCCAGCACAGCAATCGCTCCGGATCGCAGCCGCCGCGCGCACTGGCGAAATAGTCGGTGGCTTGGTGGATATCGGTCCAGGCCGGAAAACTCCAGTACCGCATCACCACGGGATCGGAATGCACGCCATAGAAGTCATCCAGGTCCGCTTCGCGGAATCCACGTAGTACCACGCGCTCGCCGTGCAATCGGGGAATGCCGGTCGGCGGCGCATTCGCTGCAGGTGTGCTGGTCTCGGACATGGGAGGGGCCATCAGGTCGTCGCGGAAGCTGTGCTAGCTTGCAGCAAGCCACCGGATCGTACCAATGCCCGCCAACCTGCGACGTACCAAGATCCTTGCCACGCTCGGGCCCGCCACCGATGCGCCCGGCGTTCTGGAGGCCATCCTCGCTGCTGGCGTGGATGTCGTGCGCCTGAATTTTTCCCATGGCGATCCCGCTTCGCAAATCGCGCGCGCCCATGCGTTGCGCGAGGCCGTCGGCAAGACGGGTCGCGAGGTCGGGCTGCTGTGCGACCTGCCCGGGCCCAAGATCCGGATCGGCAGCTTCCAGGACGGGCCGGTGCACCTGGTGGCCGGCGATCGATTCGACCTGGTCGCGCGAGAAGGCGACGTCATTGGTACGCGGCACCAGGTCGGAGTCAGCTATCCCGGGCTGCCCGGCGATGTCGTGGCCGGCGACACCCTGATGCTCGACGACGGCATGCTGCAACTGCGCGTGACCTCGGTGGAAGGCGACAGGATCGTGTGCTGCGTGCTGAACGACGGCGTGCTTTCCGACCGCAAGGGCGTGAACAAGCAAGGCGGCGGACTGTCGCTGGGTGCGTTGACCCGGCGCGATCGCGAGTTGATCGCGGTGGCGGCACAGGTGGGGGCCGAGTTCATCGCGGTGTCGTTTTGCCGCAACGCGGCCGACATGGAGGAAGCGCGTGCCATCGCCCATGCCGCGGGCAGCGAGGCTGCGCTGGTGGCGAAGATCGAACGCGCCGAAGCCATCGAGAACCTGGCCGAAATCATCGATGCCAGCGACGTGGTGATGGTGGCCCGCGGCGACCTGGGGGTGGAGATCGGCGATGCCGAACTCCCCGGCCTGCAGAAAAAGATCATCCGCGAGGCGCTGGCGCGCAACAAGGTCGTGATCACGGCAACGCAGATGTTGCAGTCGATGGTGGACAGCCCGATCCCGACCCGCGCCGAAGTCCTGGACGTCGCCAATGCCGTGATCGACGGCACCGACGCGGTGATGTTGTCCCAGGAGAGCGCGGCCGGCAATCATCCGGTCAAGGCGGTCGAGGCGATGGTGCGCATCTGCCTGGGGGCGGAGAAGCAGTTCGAGGTCGAGACCGATTACGAAAAGGCGCAGCGCGACCTGCAGCGCGCCGACCAGGCCATCGCGATGGCGGCGATGTTCCTGTCCGAGCACATCGGCGTGCGCGCGATCGTGGCGATGACCGAGTCGGGGGGCACGGCGCGCTTCCTGTCGCGCTTCCGGTCGATGGTGCCGATCTACGGATTGTCGCGGCATTCCGGGTCGCGGCGTCGCATGGCGATGATGCGAGACGTGTTTCCGATCGACTTCGACAGTCGTGGCCTGGCCACCAGGGAGGCCGCCCGGGAGGCCATCAAATCGCTGTTCGACGCGGGCCACCTGGCAGAACACGACCGCGTGATCTTCACCAGCGGCGACCACATGGAACATCGCGGGGCGACCAATACGCTGCGGCTGCTTCAGGTCGGCAGCAACGGTGCGGCCGAGGGCTTGGGCGGGATTTGACCGTGCGCCGATGTCATGCTATCCACAAGCATCTCCAAGCCGGTTTCGCGGCCCTCGACCAACGTAGGAAGCGCCATGATGAACATCCGTCCAATTGCCAGGTTGCTGGCCCCCTGCCTGTTGTTGTCGGCTGCTGCAGTCGCGCAGGACAGCGAGCGCATTGCCAACGAAGGCACCATCGGCGACAAGTGGATGCTCGCCGACGGTGCGACGTTGGCATCGGCGCAGTACCCGGGCCACATGGCTGCCCGGGGTGACAACGTCTGTATCGCCCTGGTTTACAAGATCGGTGCAGATGGCACCACTTCGGATTTCTCCGTAATCAAGCAATGGAACAGCGAATCAGGGGAGAAAGAGCCGGTGGATGGTTTCTGGCAAGCATTCGCACAAGCTGGAGCCGATGCCGTGTCGCAATGGAAGTTCAAGCCCCGGGCGGACGTTGCCCAGCCCGTGCCGACCCGTACGGTGGCCACTCTCGGCTTCACCGGCAAGGAGCAGATCGACGGCGCCGAGCTCCGAAGCCACTGCCAGGTCGGCGATCTGGCAGCCCATCTGCGCTCCAAGTCGAAACGCGACCGGATCCTCGACCACGATATCGATACCAGGCGCGAAGGTGAGGAACAGCGGCTGCTAGAGCAGCAGGTTCGTTCGAGGCACTGACCAGGACTGGAAAAGTCGGGCGCGGCATTGGCCAGGCTTCGGGACGCTGTTGCCGGATGTCGTGGATGGACGGTTCCCCTGCACCCGGCGTTGCAACCATCGGTCACCTGCGGGCTTGGCATTGGATCAGCATCGCCTGCGGGTGGGAGGGCGTCGTGCTGGCTGGCGACGTGCAAGTAGAACAGGGGATACGGAACCACGCGTCAACAGTGGGGCGCGCAAGGCTTCGCATCCGACGCACCGAGGTTGTATCAGGGTAAAAAACGTGTCGCGACCAGGTGTGAGGCGGGTCCGCGCCAGGTTACTGGACGATCGCGTTTGCTTGCTGGCGATGAACACATCGACGAAGCCCGCAGGGTGAATCGTCCACCGCAGCGAGAGGTCCGTCGCCGACCCTGGCCTCTAAACGACGTGTCGATGTCTGACGATTTCGCCGGGTCCGTCGTGCCGTATCCGGTCAGGTGAGGAACCTGGAGCAGGTGGCACCGGGCTGCGGTCACTGGTGGAGGGGGACCTGCAGCCTGGTAGCGGCCCCGCGCGGAAGTATTGATGCGCCTTCCAGGAGTGCCGGATATAATCGCAGGTCCTCCCGTGCCGGCTGCAATCCATGAGCATCGAACAACTCGCCGAAACCGCCCAGGCCATGGTCGCCGCGGGCAAGGGCATCATCGCCATTGACGAATCGACCGGCACCATCGCCAAGCGGCTGGCCGCCGTGGGCGTGGAAAACAGCGAGGAAAACCGTCGCGCCTACCGCGAGATGCTGTTGACCACGCCGGGGCTGGGAGAGCACATCTCCGGCGCGATCCTGTACGACGAGACCATCCGTCAGTCGACCAGGGATGGCGTGCCTTTCACCAAGGTGATGACCGATGCAGGCATCATCCCGGGCATCAAGGTCGACAAGAGCACGCATGCGCTGGCCGGGTTCCCGGGCGAGGTGGTGACCGAGGGCCTGGATGGCCTGCGCGAGCGCCTCAAGGAGTACTACGACCTTGGCGCGCGTTTCGCCAAGTGGCGTGCGGTGATCAACATCGGTGAAGACAGCCCGTCGGGCACCTGCATCGAGGCCAATGTCCACGCGCTGGCGCGCTATGCCGCGCTGTGCCAGGAGCAGGGCCTGGTGCCGATGGTGGAGCCGGAAGTGCTGATGGATGGTGACCACGATATCGAGACCTGTTTCGAAGTCACCGAAGTCGTGCTGCGCGCGCTGTTCGATGCGTTGTTCAACCAGAACGTCATGCTCGAAGGCACGATCCTGAAGGCCTCGATGGTGCTGCCGGGCAAGGATTGCAGCGAGCAGGCCACGGTCGAGGAAGTCGCCGAGAGCACCCTGATCTGCCTGAAGTCGGCAGTACCGGCGATCCTGCCCGGCATCGTGTTCCTGTCCGGCGGCCAGTCCGATGAAGACGCGACCGCGCACCTGGATGCGATGAACCGCATGGGCCCGAACCCGTGGCCGCTGAGCTTCAGTTACGGGCGGGCGATGCAGTCGGCGGCGCTGGAGATCTGGGCGAAGGACACCACCGGCAATATCGGCAAGGCGCAGGCGATGGTGCACGAGCGTGCACGCGACAATGGGCTTGCGGCGCTGGGGCAGTGGGAAGGCGTTGCCTGAGCCCACGGGCTGCTGGTCAAGGATTGCCTGGAACGCCGGCGCATGCCGGCGTTCCAGCGTTTGGATGACGTCATCGCCGGCATCCCCGCAAAGACGCCTTGAAATGATCGAGCCCCCTGCAGGAGCGCCCCATGGGCGCGACAAGATCCTCGGAAATCGATCCAGGTTGGCCGCCCCACTCGGATTCTCCGCAAGCTGACATCTGATCGCGCCCATGGGGCGCTCCTACAGGTGCTGGGTAGGGTTGGGGTGTTTCGAACCACGAGCAGGCACCGCCTCAACCGCCAAGTGCGGTTCGATAAAGCAGCGCCATGCGCGCGTCGAAGCAGCAGAAGACGACCCGCACCAGGCTGGTCGCATGCATTAGTGCTTCCTGCGCCGCATGCACTGCAATCGGCACCGCCAGTTCCGGCGGGTAGCCGAAGACGCCGCAGCTGATCGCAGGAAAGGCGATCGAGCCGATCCGGTGGGCGCCTGCCAGCAGCAGGCTGTTGCGATAGCAGCTGGCGAGCAGCGCGGGTTCGCCATGATCGCCGCCTTCCCAGACCGGGCCCACGGTGTGGATCACGTGGCGGGCGGGCAGCCTGTGGCCGCCGGTAATCCGCGCCTGCCCGGTCGGGCAGCGCACGCCAGGACGGACTTCGGGCAAAGCGCGGCATTCGGCCAGCAGTGCCGGGCCCGCCGCCCGATGGATGGCGCCATCGACACCGCCGCCTCCGAGCAACGACTGGTTGGCGGCATTGACGATGGCCTCGACCGCGAGCCCGGTGATGCTTGCCTCGACGACCTCGATGCCCATGCCCGCTGTCCCGCGCGGGTCAGGGCAGGCCGGCAAGCCAGTCGTCGTCCGAGCCCTCGTTCACACCCTCGAACAGGAAGGTGCTCAGGTAGCGCTCGCCGGTGTCGGGCAGCATCGCCAGGATCACGCTGCCCGCTTCGGCCTTTTCGGCGACCTTGAGCGCCGCGGCGACGGTCGCACCGGCCGACAGTCCGACGAACAGCCCTTCCTCCTTCGCCAGCCGTCGTGCGGTATCGCGGGCCGTGTCGTCGTCGATGGGGATGTTGTCGTCGTAGATCTTGCGGTCAAGTACGCCGGGGATGAAGTCCGGTGTCCAGCCCTGGATCTTGTGCGGCTGCCAGTCGTTGCCGGCGAGCATCGCGGCGACGGCGGGTTCGGACACGACCACCTTCAGGTCGGGTCGCGCCGCCTTGAGCACCCGGCCGGCGCCGCTCATGGTACCGCCGGTGCCCCAGCCGGTGACGAAATAATCCAGCCGGCTGCCCGCGAAATCGCGCAGGATTTCAGGGCCGGTGGTCGATGCGTGGTAATCGGGGTTGGCCGGGTTCTCGAATTGCCGGGCAAGGAACCAGCCATGTTGCTTGGCCAGCTCCTCGGCCTTGCGCACCATGCCCGTCCCGCGTTCGGCGGCCGGCGTCAGGATCACCTTGGCGCCATAGGCGCGCATCAATTTGCGGCGCTCGATCGAGAAACTCTCGGCCATCGTCGCGACGAACTTGTAGCCGCGGGCCGCGCACACCATCGCCAGCGCGACGCCGGTGTTGCCCGAGGTGGCCTCGATCACGGTGTCGCCGGGATTGAGCAGGCCCTTGGCCTCGGCATCCAGGATGATGGCGATCGCGAGCCTGTCCTTCACCGAGCCGCCGGGGTTGAACGATTCGACCTTCGCGTACAGTTCGATGTCCTGCGGGGCGAGGCGATGCAGTTTGACGATGGGTGTGTCGCCGATCGTGTCGAGGATGCTGTCATGGCGCATGGGGCGCTCCTGTCTGGTGGATGGATTAGCGGGATCCCGGGTGGCGCGAGCGGGCAGGACTGGCGGCTGGTTGCGTACCCGACCCCACTCGCAACGTCCTTTGTTGCACCAGCGGCCAGCGATACACAGGGACCCGTCGCGGGCCCATGCAATCGGCTTGGCCGTCGCGGGCGAGGGTGCGGGTGCAGGCAGCGCCCCCGATCTTACTCCGGGCCCGATGGCTGGGGGCGCGCGGGTCGCCAGCGGCTAGAATCGGTGGTTCCCCCACTGCCGATCGGATCCATGCCGCAGCGAAACCTTTCCCGGATCGTCCCGGGCATCGCGCTTGCCCTGGGTGCAACCATGCTGGTGGCATGCGACGGGACCGAACCCGCTGGTCGCGCTCCCGCGCCGGTCGTGGTGACCACCACGCGGGTTGCCACGCAACCTTGGCAAGACAGCCTGCAAGCGCTGGGGACTGCGCAGGCGCGCGAGTCGGTGACGATCACCGCCAAGGTCAGCGATGTCGTCACCCGGCTGGCCTTCGACAGTGGCGACCGCGTCCGCAAGGGGCAGCTGCTCGCCGACATGAACAGCAGTGCACAACGTGCCGACGTCGCCGCGGCACGGGCCGCCCTGCGCGATGCCGCCCAACAGGCGCGTCGCGGTGGTGAACTTGCCGGCGCGCAGCTGATCGCGCGAGGACAGTACGACACGCTTCAGGCCAATCGCGATGCCGCCGCGGCCGCGCTCCAGGCCAGGCGAGCCGCATTGGCCGACCGCACCATCACCGCGCCATTCGCAGGCGTGCTCGGCCTGCGCCAGGTCAGCGTCGGTGCACTGGTCACGCCGGGCACGGTGATCACCACGCTGGATGACGACAGCACCATCAAGCTGGACTTCACCCTGCCCGAATCCGCGCTGTCGTCGCTGTCCCCGGCCAGTCGATCCGTGCAACCAGTGATGCCTGGCCGGGCGTTGGGTTTCGGCGGACGCATGTCGCGCAGATCGACAGCCGCGTCGATCCTCAGACACGCGCGGTACGCGTGCGCGCCGAGCTGCCCAATCCCGGCGGCAAGCTGCGTCCGGGCATGTTGCTGCGCGTCCGCGTCGAGTTGCCTGTACGCCAGGCGCTGGTGTTGCCGGAGTTGGCTGTGCAGCAGGAAGGCGGTAACAGTTCGGTGTTCCGGGTCGGCAAGGACCAGAAAGCCGAACAGGTCCCGGTCGAGCTTGGCAGCCGTCGCGAAGGCAAGGTGGAAGTACTGTCCGGCCTGCGCGCGGGGGACCGCGTGGTGGTGGACGGCATCGTCAAGCTGCGTGCGGGTACCCCGGTCGTCGAGGCGGGCGCAAAGGGTCCCGATGCCGCCGCCGGCAGCGATGCCGGCGGTTGAGCGATGAAACTTTCCGACGTCTCGATCCATCGGCCGGTACTGGCCACCGTCGCCAGCCTGCTGCTGATCGTCCTGGGCATCCTGGCGTTCCTGCGATTGCCGCTGCGCGAGCTGCCCGACATCGATCCGCCGGTCGTATCGATCAGCACGACCTACACGGGCGCATCGGCCGCGGTGATGGAAACCCGGGTCACCAAGGTGCTGGAGGACGCGGTTTCGGGGATCGAGGGCGTCGACACCATCCGATCCAACAGCGAGAACGGAACCTCGCGCATCAATATCGAGTTCACCCTTGAGCGCGATATCGAAAGCGCCGCCAATGACGTGCGCGATTCGATCAGCCGGGTCCTGAACCAGCTCCCGGACGACGCCGACGCGCCACGTATCCGCAAGGTGGCCAGCGACTCCGACGTCATCCTGTGGCTCAACCTCAGCGGCGGCGGCATGAACACGCTGCAGTTGACCGATTACGCCGAGCGCTACCTGGTCGATCGCCTGTCGACCCTGGATGGCGTGGCGCAGATCCAGCTCGGCGGTGCCCAGGACTACGCGATGCGCATCTGGATCGATCGAGATGCGCTGGCGGCGCGCGGGTTGACCGTCGCCGACATCGAGGCCGCGCTGCGCGCACGCAATGTCGATATCCCCGCCGGCCGGCTGGAGTCGACGACCCGCGACTTCACCCTGCAGCTGGATCGCAGCTTTGCCGATGTCGCGGACTTCCAGCGCCTGCCACTGGGCAATGGCAGCGACGGCCACGTGGTACGCCTGTCGGAAGTCGCGCGCGTGGAGCTGGGGTCGCGCGAGCGCCGGGCCTATTACCGCACCGACGGCAAGGACCAGGTGGGCCTGGGGATCGTCAAGACCTCCACCGCCAATGACCTGGCCGTGGCGCAGGCGGCCAAGGAGGCCGTCGCGCAGATCAACCGCACCCTGCCGCGCGGCCTCGGGATGTCGATCAATTACGACTCGACCGTGTTCATCGACGTCGCCGTGCACGAGGTCTACAAGACACTGGCCGAAGCGATCGCGATGGTGTTGTTGGTGATCTGGCTGTTCCTGGGCAGCGCGCGCTCGGCACTGGTGCCGGCGGTGACGGTGCCGGTGTGCGTGATGGCGGCGTTCGTGCCGTTGTTGCTGTTCGGGTTTTCGATCAACCTGCTGACCCTGTTGGCGCTGGTACTGTCGATCGGGCTGGTGGTCGACGACGCCATCGTCGTGCTGGAGAACATCCAGCGTCGTGCCGACCTGGGCGAACCGCCGCCGCTGGCTGCGTTGCGCGGCACCCGGCAGGTGGCTTTCGCGGTGCTGGCGACGACCGCGGTGCTGGTGTCGGTGTTCCTGCCGATCGCCTTCCTGGAAGGCAACAACGGACGCCTGTTCCGGGAACTCGCCGTGGCGCTGGCCGGTGCCGTGGCGATTTCGTGTTTCGTCGCCCTGAGCCTGACGCCGATGATGGGTTCGTTGCTGGTGCGCCCGCACCGGAACCCGCGCGGCATCAATGCCTGGATGGAAGCACGGCTGCGCTCGCTGTCGTCCGGATATCGTCGCTTGCTGGGGCGTTTCATCGCATATCCGGCCTGGTTCGCGTTGGCCATGCTGGTCGCGCTGGCGATGACCTTCGTGTTGTTCAAGCTGGTCCCGCGCGAGCTGTCGCCCAACGAGGATCGCGGTGCGTTCAGCGTCTCGGTCAACGGTCCCGAAGGCGCGGGCTATGACTACACCGTCGGCCAGATGCGGCAGGTCGAACAGCTACTCATGCAGCACGAAGGCGGTGGCAGGCCAATCCAGCGGATCCTCACGCGTGTGCCGGGCAGCTACGGCGCCAGCGAAAACATGAACACCGGCCGCGCCATCGTCATCCTCAAGCCCTGGGACGACCGCGACGTCAGTACCGATGACATGGTCGCCAAGGTGCGCAGCGACCTGGCTGCGATTCCCGGCGTGCGCGCGATCCCGCAGACGCGACAGGGACTGGTGCGTGGTGGCGGCCAGCCGTTGCAGGTGGTGCTGCAGGGCCCCGATTACAGGCAGCTGGTCCAGTGGCGCGATCGCATGCTGGCAAGGATGGACGCCAATCCCGGCCTGTACGGCGCCGACGCCGATTACAAGGAAACCAGGCCGCAGATCCATATCCGGATCGACGCCGACAAGGCTGCCGACTTGGGCGTGACCGAGCAGGCGATCGGGCAGACCCTGCAGACCATGCTCGGCTCGCGGCAGGTGACGACCTTCGTGCGCCAGGGCCAGGAATACGACGTGGTCCTGCAGGCGCGAACGGGCGAGCGGGCCACGCCAACCGACCTGGACAACCTCTACGTGCGTAGCCGCAGCGGTGCGCTGGTGCCGCTGGCCAGCGTGGTCGCGTTGAACGAGCGCGCCGAAGCCGACAGCCTGGGCCGCTTCAACCGCCTGCGCGCGATCACGTTGTCGGCAGGCCTGGCCGAAGGGTACACGCTGGGTGAGGCCATCGACTGGGTACGCGCCACCGCGCGCCAGGAGCTGCCGGCCAATGCGCAGATCGATTTCACCGGACAGACGCGCGAGTACCTGCAGTCGGGCAGCGCGGTGCTGTTTACGTTTGCGATGGCGCTGTTGATCGTGTTCCTGGTGCTGGCGGCGCAGTTCGAGAGTTTCCTGCATCCGCTGGTGATCATGTTGACGGTGCCGCTGGCGGTGCTGGGCGCACTGCTGGGATTGTGGCTGTTCGGCAAGTCGCTGAACCTGTTCAGCCAGATCGGCATCGTGATGCTGGTGGGGCTGGCGGCCAAGAACGGCATCCTGATCGTGGAGTTCGCCAACCAGCGTCGCGACGCGGGTTCGTCCGTGCGTGATGCGATCCTGGACGCCGCCGCCACGCGCATGCGCCCGATCCTGATGACATCGATCGCCACCATGGCCGGTGCCATGCCGCTGATGCTGGCGACCGGGGCCGGCGCCGGCAGCCGCAGCACGATTGGCGTCGTGGTGGTCTGCGGGGTCGCGTTGTCGACCTTGCTGTCGCTGTTCGTGGTCCCGGCGTTCTACCTGCTGGTCGCGCCGCACACGCAGTCGCCGGGGGAACGCACGCAGCGCCTGGACCGGATGGAGGACGATGTCGCCCCGGTGGAGGATGCTTCGCATGGCTGATGTGATCGCGGCTTATGCAAGCCTGGAACAATGGCAGGCGGCATCGGACCGCTCGAAGGAAGCACCCGTTCAACGGGCCGCCACGGCTTTGCAGGGGCGGTGCCAGGTCTGTGGTGGCAGCGTGCGGTTCGGGACCGACGCGCCCGGCAACCCCTCGACACGCGAGGGCCTGAATTGCAGCGCCTGCCATTGCAATGCCCGGCAACGCGCGGCGGCAGCCTTGCTGCTCGATGCCATCCGGGACACAGCGGCCGCGCGCGTTTATTCGACCGAGCAGGCCAGTCCCCTGCATGTCGCGCTGCGACGGCAGCTGCCCGGGCTGCGCGGGAGTGAGTTCGTGGCAACGATGCCAAGACGACTGCGCTTGTCGCAATGGCTGTGGCGACAGGGCGTTTTCGAGTGGGTGCATCGCCAGGACGTGACTGCGTTGTCGTTTGGCGATGCCTGTTTCGATGGCGTGATCACGTTGGACGTGTTGGAACACGTTCCCGACTTCGCGGCGGCATTGCGCGAGTTTTCCCGCATCCTGAGGCCCGGCGGCACGCTGGTGCTGACCGTGCCGTTCTACGCGGGGCGCATGCAAAGCCAGCTGTTGGCAGCCATCCGTGCGGATGGGAGCATCCAACACTTGCAACCTGCCGAATACCACGGTGATCCACTGGGAAGCGGCGTGCTGTGCTTCCATCATTTTGCCTGGGACCTGCTCGACGCGATGCGCGCGGCGGGCTTCTCCACGGCCGAAGCGGTTCGCATGCAGGATCGGGAAAACGGCCTGCCCGAACCGCTGTGGCTGTTGCGCGCGCGCCGTTGAGGACCCGTTTCAGGCTGGCCGGTTGCCCGTGGCCAGGAGCGCCCCACATCCGCTCATGGCCCAGCAAAGGCTGGAAGCCGCTGTCTTGACGTGTCGCATCAGGTCGTCAAAAGACACGCGTCCCCGGCATGGGTGGGCGGGTTGCGGGACGGTGTTGCGACCGGAGTATCTCAATGCCGCTGTCGCGGACCCGGCGCCGTCGCATTGTCGGGCGAGCTTCCAAAACCGCCCTCGGCCTGCGCGGCCAGGTACGTAAACACGACATAGGCGGCGACGTTTTGCCGCAAGGCGTCCGGATCGATCTTGTCCAGCGTGTCATCGGCCGTATGGTGCAGGTCGAAGTAGTGGGTCGCATCGTGGCCGAGCCATGCCCACGCTGCCCCGGCGCCGGCCATCGGGCCGACGTCGGATTCGGGGCTGCCTTCGCCCGGCATCCAGGCAATGCCAAGCGGCTCGAGCACAGCGGCAATCTGCGCGATCGCGGCCTTGCCGTCGTCGTCGACGTTGCCGGCGTCGAAGCCGTAGATGCGCCCGGCACCCAGGTCGCTTTCGGACACGATGGCATGGCTGGCGATCTCGCTGGCATGCGCCTTGGCGTAGGCAAAACCGCCATACAGGCCCTGCTCTTCGTTGGCATAGGCCACGACGCGGATGGTGCGTGCCGGGCGTTGCGGCAGGTCGGCGATGAGTTTGGCGGCGGCCATCGAGATACCGATGCCGGCGGCGTCGTCGATCGCGCCCGTCCCGGGATCCCAGGAATCCAGGTGACCGCCGATCAGCACGACTTCATCTGGGCGCGTACTGCCGGTGACCTCGCCGATGACGTTGTATGACGTTGCCTCGCCGTCCCAACCGCAATCCAATGCCACGCGGACGCGCGTGGTGCCGAGCGCGACCAGGCGCGCAAGCTGGTCGGCATCGGGGTTGCTCAGCGCCGCCGAGGGGATTGGTGTCTGGCCTTCGCCAAACCGGGTGATGCCGGTATGCGCGACCCGATGGTTGTCGGTGCCGGCCGAACGCATCAGGAAACCAGAGGCACCAGCCGCGATGGCTGCCGATGGTCCACGGCCACGGATGCCGCCGCCATTGCCGTAATCGCGGCCATCCCGGAACCGCTGCATGCGGTAGTCGACAAAGGCGATCTTGCCCTTGAGCGATCCGGCCGGCACAGCTTTCAAGGGCATCCAGGTCCGGGAATCGCACGACTTCGCCTTCGACCGTGCCGCCGGGGCTGCCGCCCAATGCGGTGAGCACCAGCGGCTGGGCATGCGGGCCAAGGATTTCAGCGCTTTCCTTGCGGCGCTCCCATTTGGGAAAGCTGACCGGCTCGGTCCAGACCTTGTCGAAACCCAGTTGCTTGAACTTGGCCTTGGCCCAGGCCACGGCACGGGCGTCGGCCGGGCTGCCGGCCAGGCGTGGACCGACTTCCGTGGTCAGCGATTCGGTGACCTGCCAGCCGGTGTCGTCGTGCAGGGCCTTGTCGCGCAGTTGCGCGGCAGCATGCAAAGCAGGCTCGGGGATCGTGGTCGCTGTCGCCGCGGCAGCAGGTTGGGTGGCTGCAAGCGCAAGCAGCGCAGGCGCAAGCAGCAGGGGCATCAGGCGCATGGTCGACTCCGGGAAGGCCAGCAAGGTCAAAAAACGACGAAGCCGCGAGCTTATCAGCCCGCGACTGCGCCGCTTTGTGCAACAAGTCATGCGTACGGGTGACCAGCGTCACCGGCGCGCAGGTCGGTCAGCGCTTCAAGGCGACTGTGCCTTCAATGCTTTCCTGCTTGCAGTGCGTCGCGGATCTCCCGCAGCAGCAGGACCTCTTCAGGCGGTGCTGCCGGCGCGGCCTCCTTCCTGGCGTGCATGCGATTGATGGCCCTGACCACCAGGAAGATCGCCAGCGCGATGATCACGAACTGCACGACGGTGTTGAGGAACTCGCCGATACCGATCACCACCGGTGGCACGACCTTGCCGGTGGCGTCCACGCTGGCGGCCTTCAATGTGACCACCCACCTGGAAAAGTCCACGCCGCCGATCAGCAAGCCGATCGGAGGCATGATGATCTTGTCGACGAAGGCGGTGATGATCTTGCCGAAAGCGGCGCCGATGACCACGGCGACCGCCAGGTCGATGACATTGCCCTTGGAGATGAATGCCTTGAACTCACTGGCCATGCCCATGGCTGCTTCCTCGCTACGCAGGGGTCCGCAACAGACGCCCGGGGGATCAGGCTACAACGTGGTGATCGGCGGCGCGACCCGCCCCTGCAACTGGACCACGCCGTCGAGGCTGGCGACGAACTCGTCACCCGGATGCAGCGGGCCGACGCCGGCCGGCGTTCCCATGAACACCAGGTCCCCGGCGCGCAACGCATAGAGTTTCGACAGCGCGTGCAGGATCTCGGGGACGCTCCACACCAGGTCGGACAGCGACCCATGCTGGCGCCGTTGCCCATTGACCGACAACGACAGCTTGCGCGTGGCCAGGTCGCCGGCATCGGTGATCGGCACGATCGCGCTGACCGGGGCAGAACAATCAAAAGACTTGCCGGTATCCCACGGCATGCCGCGCGCCTTGGCGTCGGCCTGCAGGTCGCGGCGGGTCAGGTCCAGTCCGACGGCGACACCAAAGACCAGCGACATCGCCGATGCGACAGCCAACACGCCGTTGGGAGCGTCGGCGCCCAGTGCGACCACCAGCTCGACCTCGTGATGCAGGTCCTGCGTACCAGGCGGGTAGGGGACGACGCCGTCGGTAACGATGGCGTCGGTGGGCTTGAGGAAGAACACCGGATGGCCGCGCCCGGCGTTGCCCGTCGGCAGGTCGGCGCCCATCTCACGCGCATGCTCGGCGAAATTCCGGCCGACGCAATAGATGCGGTGGACGGGAAATCGCCTGGGGGCCTGGCTGCCTCCCGATAGCACCGGGATGCGCACGATTTCAGGTGGCGCGATGACGTCGCTCATGGGGTGGCGGCGGGTACGTGTGATGCGTTTACGGGACCGGGGCCAGTTCAGGCCGACGGAAGTGCGGTCTTGTCCACGACCCGGAACTCGCCGTCGACCACGGTGGCATCGGGATCGCGCGCAACCGGCCGGTTGCGCCGCGCCCAGAGTCGATACAGCAAGCCGGCGGCCAGCATCGCCGCCCCGACAAACACACTGAAGAACACAAGCACGGCGAGCAGGGCCAGTCCGACCAGCCCCAGCACGGCCCGTGCCAGCCGATGGCGTGGCTTGCGCGGTGCAAAGCCGGCACGGAACGCGCCGGCTCCGAAAGGTCCGGGACGATTGAAGCGGAAATGGAATGCAGACATTGATCCGGGGTGTCGTTTTGGGTGTCGTGGCACAATCGGCATCGAAGCCGAGGGCGCAGTATCGGGTCGCGCGCCGCTGGAATTGTGAGGAGTTCGTTAAATCGTGACCGATGACCCGTTAGCGTTGGCGCACGTAGAACGCATTGAAGACGGCGGGCTGGCAGAAGCCGAAGCCACGCTGGATGGCGATCCCGAATCGCTGATCCTGTATCGCGACGGCGACAACGTGCGCGCCTGGCTCAATGTCTGCCCGCATGCAGGGCGGCGGCTGGATTGGGCCCCGGGGAAGTTCCTCAAGTCCCGGGAGGGCTTGCTGGTGTGTGCGGCGCATGGCGCAAGTTTCGAATTGCAGGCCGGCGAGTGCGTCGCCGGACCGTGCCGCGGCGACCGTCTGCGCGCGGTCGCGGTGGTGGTGCGCGACGGGGGCGTGTTCCTTGCCGGCGCCGACAGCGGAGAACCGGCCTAGTCGTCATCCTGCCCGTCGAGGCAACTGCGATCCCGCCACATCCGGGGTCCCGCACCAGCCTGTTTGATTGCGCGGGTCGCGGAACAGCTGGGACGTATCCGGGCCCGCCGCGTGACGACGAAGGGGTCATGCCTTCCACGCACTGGAAACGGCGAACCCACCCTCAAAACATCAGGTTGACCATCAACACCACGATCGCGGTGTACGCCAGCGACAAGGGCCCGCCCGTACGCCACAGCTCGCGCGACGTGTAATTGGCCGGGCCGGTGATCATCGACATGATCGGGTTGGATGCGGTGATGAAGTTGTTGGACGCCGACAGCGCGGTGATCAGCGCAAACGCGGTGGGGTCGCCACCGGCAGCCAGCGCCAGGTTGATCGCCAGCGGCACCATCACGATAGTGGCACCGACGTGGCTGATGACCATCGAGAAAACAGTCGTCAGCAGGCCCAGCGCGAGTTCGATCAACCACAACGGTAATCCGTGCGGCATGCGCTCGATGGTATGCCCGGCGATCCATGCCGCGGTGCCGCTGCTGTCCACGGCCCAGCCCAGCGGGATCAGGCAGGCCATCAGGAATACCGTCTTCCAGTTGATCGCCGAATAGGCCTCGTCCATCTTCAACACGCCGGTGACCAGCATCCCGGCTGCGCCGGTCATCAGCGCGATCGATGCCGGCAGTCGCGAGGACAACGCCAGCAGGATGGTGATGGCGAAGATCACCATCGCGATCTTGAACTTGTGCGGGCGTTGCTCGCCCTTGGGGTAGTCGGTGACGATGACGAAGTCGCGGCTGGCTGCCGCGTCGGCCAGGTCGGTCCAGATGCTGTGCAGCACGAGCATGTCGCCGGCGCGCAGCGGCAGCTCGCGGACGTTGTCGTTGAGGACGTCCTTGTCGCGGTTGATCGCCAGCAGGCTGATGCCCTTCTGCTTGCGCAGTTGCAGCTCGGCCACGGTCTTGCCGATGAATTGCGAGGTCGGCGGCACCACCGCTTCGGAGATCCCCGCGCGGCTGGGGTTGAACAGCTCGCCGAATTCACGCAGCCGGGTGGACACCCGCATGAAGTTGTTCTGCGCGAAATCCGTGACCTGCTGCTTGTCACCCATCACCCCGACCACGCTGCCCACCCAGATGCGCGCATCTGCCGGGGGCGCCAGCCGCGACTCGTTACCGGTCTTGAGGGCCAGCAGCAGCGGTGCGCCGTGCAGGAGCTCCGCCTCGCCCACCGGCATCCCGACAAGCGGGCTGTCGGCGGTGACGGTGAGCTCGAACAGGTCGCCGTCGATGCCGTAGCTCTTGGCGAAATAGCTCTGGGTGCGCGCCGGGGTCACGCCCTGGTCGGCATCGTCGCGCAACAGGCGATCGCCGAAAAAGTGGAAGTACAGCAGGGCGGCGGCCAGCAGGGCGACGCCGATCGGCAGCGGCGCGAAGATCTTCAGCGGTTCCAGCGTGGCCACGCCCGATGGCAGGTTGGCGTTGGCCGAGACCAGCAGGTCGTTGAGCAGGATCAGGGGCGAGGTGCCGACCATGGTCAGCGAACCACCCATCACGATCGCCACCGCCAGCGGCAGCAGCAGGCGCGACAGCGACAGGCCGGTGCGTGACGACAGCCGCGAGGCCACCGGCAGGTAAAGCGCCATGACCGCCGGGTTCTGCATCACCGAGGAGTTGATGCCGGCAATCGCGGATGTCAGCAGGAGCAATCGTCTTTCGACGCCGTGCGCGCGTCGCAGCAGCCAGCGGGCAAGTCGATTGAGGGCGCCGGTGCGGTCCAGCCCGGCGCCCAGGATCATGGTCGCGATCACGCTCATCACTGCGTTGCCGGAAAAGCCCGCGAACAGGTTTTCCGGCGCCACCAGCCCGGTCAGGCCCAGCAGTACCAGCACCACCAGCGCGACCACGTCGGCCCGGATGCGCTCGAACAGGAACATCACCATCACGAACCCCACCAGCCCGAGGACGAGCTTCATGTCGCTGGTGAGCGTCAGCGCGGTGTCCATCAGGCGTGGGCGTCGGCAACTGGGGTTGGGCAGTCTTGCAAGCAGGCGGCGACGGCGAATCGATTGGCTGCCCCATGCGGGCGCACCGTGCGTGTTGGCAGGAACGCCGGAAGACTCATCCGCTTGCGAATCCCGAATCCCAAGTCCCTAATCCCCGCATTTGTCGTAAACCAGGTCCCAGACCCCGTGCCCCAGCTTCTGGCCCCGGGTTTCGAAATGCGTTTGCGGTCGCCACGGCGGCCGCGGGACATGTCCGCGAGGGCCCGCGCGATTACGCAGTCCCGGTGTCGCATCGAGCACGTCCCACATCTGTTCGGCATAGTCGTGCCAATCGGTGGCGAGGTGCAAGCGGCCATCGGCGGCGAGTTTGCGCGCCAGCAATGCAGCAAAGGCCGGATTGACCAGGCGACGCTTGTTGTGGCGCTTCTTGTGCCATGGGTCTGGAAAATAGATGCGGATCTCGTCGAGCGCGCCGTCGGCGATCTCGTTTTCCAGCACTTCGACGGCATCGTGGTGGTACAGGCGGACGTGTCCGCTGCCGTCCGCATCCAGCGCATTGAGCAGGCGACCCACGCCTGGCGCATGCACTTCGATGCCGATCAGGTCGCGTTCGTGGTCGTGAAGGGCGGCAAAGCGCAACGCCTCTCCGTTGCCGAATCCGATTTCCAGCACGCGCTTGGCACGGCGGGCGAAGACTGCATCGAAGTCGCGCAGGGTGCCCGTGTAGTCCAGCCCCAGCCGCGGCCACAGCGCATCGAACGCGCGCTGCTGGGCAGGCGTGAAGCGGCCTTGCCGCAAGACGAAACTGCGCACCTTGCGGCGGCCTTCCTCCAGGGTGAAGGGTTTCGCGGGAGTCTTGGCGCCGTCGCTGGAGTAGGGATCGGTCACGTCATGGGATCGCTGGTCGTGGGCCCGCACGCCGGGTCAGGCGACCAGGCCATCGACCGGCGACGATGCGCTGGCATAGCGCCTGCGCGGGATCCGTCCGGCCAGGAAGGCTTCGCGGCCGGCCCGTACGGCAAGGTTCATCGCCCGTGCCATGCGCACCGGGTCGTTCGCGCCGGCGATGGCGGTGTTCATCAGCACGCCGTCGCAGCCCAGCTCCATCGCGATCGCGGCGTCCGATGCGGTGCCGACGCCGGCATCGACGATGATCGGCACTCCCGCGTTCTCGACGATCTCCATCAGGTTGTAGCGGTTCTGGATACCCAGGCCCGAGCCGATGGGCGCGGCCAGTGGCATCACCGCGACGCAGCCGATCTGTTCCAGGCGCTTGGCCAGGATCGGATCATCGGAGGTGTAGACCATGACCTGGAACCCGTCGGCGACCAGGGTTTCGGCCGCTGCCAGCGTCTGCACCACATCCGGGAACAGTGTCTTCCGGTCGCCCAGGACTTCGAGCTTGACCAGGGCCTTGCCGTCCAGCAGTTCACGCGCCAGCCGGCATGTGCGCACGGCCTCGTCGGCGGTGTAGCAGCCGGCGGTGTTGGGCAGGATGGTGTAACGCTCGGGCGCCAGCACGTCGAGCAGGTTCGGTTCGCCTGGATTCTGGCCAATGTTGCTGCGGCGGATCGCCACGGTGACGATTTCGGCGCCCGCCGCCTCGGTGGCGCGGCCGGTTTCATCCAGGTCGCGGAATTTGCCGGTGCCGGTGAGCAGGCGCGAGCGATACGGGGTGCCGGCGATGACCAGGGCGTCATCGTGGCTGCCGGGTTGGGGAGCGTGCGTCATCCGTGGATGTTAACAGCGCGCTGCGTGTTGCCGTGGTGTGCAGTCGCCGTGGGTGCTGGATCGCGCATGCCGCTGGCCGGACGATGGCCGTGCATGGCCTGCCGGCGCGCGAGTCGCTCGGGTTGCCGGTTCCCGGCCGGGCAGCCAGGCTCCGGCATCGCGGGCTTACCCGCCTCCCAGGGCATGCACGATTTCGACCTTGTCGCCTGCATGCAGGATTTCGCTGGCATGCGCGCTGCGCGGCACGATCATGCCGTTGAGCTCGACCGCCACCCGACGTTGGCCCAAGCCGGTGTCGTCGAGTAGCCGGGCAATGGTCTGGTCTGCCTCCGGGATGTCCGCGCGCAGGAGATGGGGTTTGCCATTCAGCATGATTCGCATGCCGACATTGTCGCGCTTCGTTGCAGGGTTTGCAGCGTCGCGCTGCCTCTGGCCGTGCGCGCCAGGACAGGCAGGCACGTCGAGCCGGGCGGGCGTGGCCGATGGCGCGGTTGCCGGACCGGTCGATCCGCACTTGAGCGGCGTTGAGGATCGTGAAACGATCACGCGATCCGGTGGCGTCGTTGTTCGACCCCGGCTTCCCACCATTCCCGGCTTTCGCCACGCCCGGTCTGTTTTCCGTACCCTTGATCCGGCCTGATCCATCCCAGCCTTCATCCATCCCTGGAGAGCAGCATGACTTCGTCGTTCCGGCCCTACCTTTCCTCCCTCGCCGTGGCCATGGCGCTGGCCCTGGCGTTGCCGTCGACGCCTGCGCAGGCAGCCGATCCGGGGGATGAGTATTCGCAGACGGTCTTCTTCGGCGACAGCCTGACCGACAGCGGTTTCTACCAGGGCTTCCTGGTCAACTACGTCGATCCGTCGGCTGGCGTGGCGGCACGTTTCACCACCAATCCGGGGCTGGTCTGGGCCGAGTTCCTGGCTGACTTCTACGGCACCGACGGCTCGCCGGCCTGGCAGCTGGACCTGGGCCCGACCGGCGGCTCGTATGCACCCGACGACGGCACCAATTACGCTGCCGGCGGCGCCACCGTCGGACCCGGGCCGGGGTATCCGGGCCAGGTGCCCACTGCATTCGCGCCTTCGCTGACCACGCAGGTCAATGCCTACCTCGCTGCCAATGGCGGCCAGGCCGATCCCGGGGCGCTGTACACCGTCTGGGGCGGCGCCAACGACCTGTTCTACCACCTGCAGGGCGCCACCACCCAGGCGCAATTCCTGGGTGCGGCCGGGGCCGAAGTCGGGCTGGTGCAGACGCTGACCGATGCGGGCGCGCAATACATCATGGTGCCGACCATGCCCGACGTCGGTTCGACACCGTTCGGCCTGTCGCAGGGCCCGGCCGGTTCGGCCGGGATCACCGCGCTGGTCAACGCCTACAACCAGACATTGTTCGGCGGGCTGCAGGCTTCCGGCCTGCGGGTGATCCCGTTGGATACCTACAGCCTGTTGCGCGAGATCAGCGCCAATCCGGGCGTTTACGGCTTCTCCAACGTCACCATGCCGGCGTGCGGCGCTGCAGCGGCCCTGGGTTGCAATCCGTCCAATTTCGTGACCCCCGATGCACCGCAGAGCTATGCCTTCGCCGATGGCGTGCACCCGACCACGTCCGCGCACCAGATCCTCTCGCAGTACGCGATCTCGGTACTGGAGGCGCCACGGCAGATGGCGGTGCTGACGCATTCGGAGTCCATCGTCGGCCGGACCCGTGCCGAGCGCGTCTCCGCTCGCCTGTCGCAGAAGGTCGATGGCCAGGGCATGCGCTGGTGGGCCGACCTGCATGGCGACTCGCAGCGTTACGGCCAGGACGTCAGCAATTACGACGGCGGCGGGCCGACCCTGAGCGTTGGCGTCGACTGGGCCAGCGGCGAGATCGTCTATGGCGGCTTTGTCGGCTATGGCCGGCAGAAGATGGACTGGGGCCAGCGCCGCGGCAGCTTCGACCAAACCGATACCAGCGTCGGCGGCTACCTGGCATGGCATGGCGACCGTGCCTGGGCCAATGGCCAGGTCAGCTACTCATGGCTGGGTTTCGACACCGACCGCGAGGTCCAGCTGGGCCAGGCCACCCGCGTGCACAGCGGCTCGGCGGACGGCAGCAACCTGAGCATCGGCGGTAGCGCGGGCTTCGACTTTGGCGACGGCGCGCTGCGCCACGGCCCGGTCGTATCGGTATTGTCCCAGCAGATCGACATCGATGGTTTCAAGGAAGACCAGCCGGCGTTGTCGACGTCGCTGGCCTATCCGGACCAGAGCTTCGACTCGCTGGTCGGCAGCCTCGGTTGGCAGGCCAGTTACGACGCCACGGCAAGCTTCAAGCCATATGCCCGTGTGACTTGGGACCGCGAGTTTGAAAAGGCGCCGTCGCAGGCGTTTGCGATCTCCCAGTCGATCCCGGGCACGATGGCCTACGCGGTGCCGGGCCAGGACTTCGATCGCGATTACGGCACGCTGCTTCTGGGTGCGCACATGACGCTGTTTGGCATGGACACCAACGTCGGTACCAGTGCCACCTTCGCGCAGGAGGGCGGCAACAACGCCAGCGTGTTCCTCACCGTCGGCAGCGGGTTCTGACGCACGCACAGGCCGCAGCCGGGCGTGCGCCGCGATCCAGCGCGGCGCATTGCCAGCCCGGGCAGGTCCGGCATAGACTCTGCGGCTCGCATGCGGCACGCGCGGGTGTAGCTCAATGGTAGAGCTGTAGCTTCCCAAGCTACTGACGAGGGTTCGATTCCCTTCACCCGCTCCAATTGCTTCCGCTCAGGGTGCATGGAATTTGATCGGAACCGGGCCCACCGCCCGTTCCGCTGACCACGGTGGTTGTCCGTTGTCGCCGCGTCGGCCCTCCCGGTGCGCGCAGCGCGCAGCGAAGCCTGCTTCCACGGCAGCGTAATCTCGCCAACACCGACCAACCAAAGTGCCCGGGCCCGACGCATGAAGCTGGCGATCCTCTCGCGCAATCGCAAGCTGTACTCGACCCGCCGACTGGTGGAGGCGGCGCGCGATCGTGGGCACAGTGCGCGTGTGCTCGATCCGCTGCGTTGCTACCTTCGGATCGGTCCCAGCGGCTTCGAGATGCATTACAAGGGCAAGCCGATCGGCGGCTACCATGCAGTGATCCCGCGCATCGGGACGTCGATTACCCGCTACGGCACCGCGGTGTTGCGCCAGTTCGAGTTGATGGGCAGTGCCACGCCCAATCCGTCCGACGCCATCGCCCGCGCCCGCGACAAGCTGCGTTGCCACCAGTTGCTGGCCGCGCAGGGCATCGGCCAGCCGGTGACGGTGTTCGGTGACAATCCCGACGACACCGCCGACCTGCTGTCGATGCTCGGACCGCCGCCGCACGTGATCAAGCTCAACCAGGGCACCCAGGGCGCCGGGGTGATGCTGACCGAAAAGCTGTCCGCATCCACGGGCGTGATCGATGCGCTGCGCGGCTTGTATGCGGACTTCCTGGTGCAGGAGTTCGTGGCCGAGGCCGAGGGGGCGGACCTGCGCTGTTTCGTGGTGGGCGACGCCGTGGTGGCCGCCATGCGACGGCAGGCACCCAAGGGGGATTTCCGGTCCAACCTGCATCGTGGCGGCAGTGCGCGCCGCGTGCAGGCGACCAGGGCCGAGCAGGCTGCCGCCGTGCGTGCGGCCAAGGTGCTGGGGCTGGGCGTGGCTGGCGTGGACCTGATCCGGTCCCGGCGGGGGCCGCTGCTGCTGGAGGTCAACGCCTCGCCCGGGCTGGAGGGGATCGAAGCGGTGACGGGTGTCGATGTCGCGGGGCAAGTAATTGATTTTGTTTATGAAAGTTGCCGACCGTGATGCGCCGGTTATGCGTTTAACGAAAAAATTAGCCTTGGGGGCACCACTTTAACAACCGCTTAATTGCCCGGCGCGTAGCCTGATCCGGACCGCAATTCTGCTTTCGCAGCAATCCGCTCGTCAGGCGGCGCAGGGATACGGTAATCGGGTATTGCTTGGGCCCAGCCGCGGAAGTTCCGCGACTGGGCCCTTGTTTATCTGCTCGCAACCTCGCGCTGGCTTGCCCCCCTCCTGTGACCGGATCTTCGGCGCATCCCGGGTTCACGTCCGCGTGTGCAAGAATCGACCAGAGGATTGCGTCGGATTGCACGTCGGCCCAGTCAACCAAACAGACCGCATGGCCGTTCGGTCCCGCGGCGCCAGCACAGGATTCCAGATGCGCATCCTTGTCATCGAAGACAACACCGATATCGCCGCCAACCTGGGCGATTACCTGGAAGACCGCGGGCATACCGTCGACTTCGCCGCCGATGGCGTCACCGGCCTGCACCTGGCCGTGGTGCACGAGTTCGATGCTGTGGTGCTGGACCTCAACCTGCCGGGCATGGATGGGCTGGAGGTTTGCCGCAAGCTGCGCAACGAAGCACGCAAGCAGACGCCGGTGCTGATGCTGACCGCACGTGATTCGCTGGACAACAAGCTGGCCGGATTCGACTCGGGTGCGGACGATTACCTGATCAAGCCGTTTGCGCTGCAGGAAGTCGAAGTCCGCCTCAATGCCCTGGCCCGGCGCGGCCGCAGCGCACAAACCCGCGTGCTGGAAGTCGGCGATGTCGAATACAACCTCGATACGCTGGAAGTCCGCCGTGAGGGCAAGCTGCTGCAGCTCAATCCCACCGCCCTGAAAATCCTGCAATCGCTGATGGAAGCCTCGCCGGCGGTGGTCACCCGACAGGAGTTGGAGACGCGCGTCTGGGGTGAGGAGCTCCCCGACTCGGATTCGCTGCGCGTGCACATCCATGGCCTGCGCGCGGTGATCGACAAGCCGTTCGACACTGCATTGATCCAGACCCGCCACGGCATCGGCTACCGGATCGCCGCACCCGATGCCTCGAGCTGAAGAAGCGACGCCGAAAGCCGCGCCCGGCAAGGCCGCGTCGCCCGAGGCAATGCCGTCCACGCACAAGAAGCGCACGCGCTACCGGCGCCGGTTGCGCAGTCGCATCATCCTGTCGTTCCTGCTGCTGGGCTTCGGCCTGACCATCCTGCTGGCGATCGCCACCAACTATGCGCGCAATCGCGTCGAAGACTCGCTGGTCGAGGACGTGATGAACCGCAACATCGACGAGTACGCGCGACGGTTCTACACCGATCCGGAAAAGAATCCCGACCTGCCGGTCCAGCAGATGCTGGCGCGCGTGGTCAGGCAGCCCAATTTCGAAGCGTTGCGCAAGGAGGAGCCGGACTGGTACGACTTCGACGACGGCATCCACAACGTCAAGGGCACCAATCCGGACGGCACCCCTTTTTCGTACAAGCTGGCGGTGCGCAAGACACCTGATGTCTGGTTTTTCCTGGCTTACGACATGAGCCAGTCGCTGCGCGGCGAGCGCCAGTTCAATAACGTGCTGTACGGCGTGGTGGTCGTATTCACTTTATTGTCCCTGCTGGTTGGCTGGTGGGCAGCCTCGCGCGTGATGAGCCCGGTGTCGGAGCTGGCGCAGCGCATTCGCAGCTCGGGTCGCAGCGCGCAGCCCGAAGCGCTGGCGCCCCACTTCCCCGAGGACGAAGTCGGCCAGCTTGCCAGTGCGCTGGACGATTATTCGGCGCGTTTGACCGAAGTGGTGCAACGCGACCGTGAGTTCAACGCCGATGTCAGCCATGAACTGCGCACGCCACTTGCCGTGATCCGTGGAGCGGTCGAGTTGCTGTTGTCCCGCCCCGATGTCGACGACAAGACCCGTGCCCGCCTGGGGCGGGTGCAGCGCGCGGAACAGCAATGCACGGACCTGATCAGCGCGCTTGCTGCTGCTGTCTCGCAGCGAACGTGGCCATGGCGTTGCCGACGTGGGCAGGATCGCCGAGCAGCTGCTCGAAGCGCATCGGGCACAGCTTGGTGGCAAGTCACTGGAGTTGCGGATCGAGGGCGAACGCGGCCTCGTCGTGGATGCCCCCGAATCCGCCGTGGCCGTGGCGCTGGGCAACCTGATCGGCAATGCCGTCAAATACACGACGCAAGGCGAAGTCGTGGTGCGGCTGCTGGGCGATGCGGTCGAGGTGATCGATGCAGGGCCCGGATTGTCGGCAGAGGATGCGGCGCGGCTGTTCGAGCGTGGGTATCGCGGTACGCATGCCGAGCATTCGCAAGGCGGGGGTATCGGGTTGTCGATCGTGCGCCGGTTGTGCGACCTGTACGGCTGGTCCGTGCACGTGGTGCCGGGTGAGGAGCACGGCGTGGTGGCGACGTTGACCTTTGGCGTGCCGGAGACCGACGCCGTCGTGTAGGAGCGTCGCTTTGCAGGAGCGCCGCTTTTGCAGGAGCACTCGTAGCAGCGGGTTCAGCCGCGCGCCCTTTTGCCCTGCGCGTTGCCATCCTGTTGCCGTCGCCATTACCGCTTTTTGTAGCGGCGACGCAAGTCGCGATGCCTTGCCGAAACCCTGATCGCGACTTGCGTCGCTCCTACAGCGGCACCGCCCTGCAAAACCGTGGTGCGCGATCAGGCGTCCACGCGCTCCAGCCAGCCGTATTTGTCCGGCGTGCTGCCGTCGAACAGGCCAAAGAACAGCTCCTGCAACCGCTTGGTCACGGGGCCGGGTTTGCCGGCACCGACCTGGCGGCCGTCGACGGAGCGGATCGGGGTGATCTCGGCGGCGGTGCCGCACATGAACAACTCGTCGCACAGGTAGAGGTATTCGCGCGGCAGGTCGCGTTCGACCACGTCGATGCCGACGTCGCGCGCCAATCTGATCAGCGAGTTGCGGGTGATGCCGTTGAGCAGGGCCGCGCTGACGGGCGTGGTGTGCAGGGCGCCGTCCATGACCAGGAACAGGTTTTCGCCCGCGCCCTCGCTCAGCAACCCGGTCGACGCCAGGGCGATGCCCTCGCCGAAGCCCAGGCGCCGCGCTTCGCGGGCCACCAGTTGCCCGGAAAGATAATTGCCGCCGGCCTTGGCGCCTGCGGGAATCGTGTTGGGAGCGAACCGCTGCCAGCTCGATACGCAAGCATCGATGCCTTGCTCGAGGACGTCGGCCCCCAGGTACGCACCCATCTGCCACGCGGCCACGGCGATGTCCACCGGGGTCTCCGCCGACAGGCCGAAGCCGCCAAGCCCACGCCACGCGACCGGGCGCAGGTAGGCCTGGCCCAGGTCGTTCTTCTTCAGCACGGCGCGGCAGGCGGCATTGATCTCGTCGACGTTGGACGGGATCGCCATGTCATAGATCTTGGCCGACGCGAACAGGCGCTTGGTGTGATCGGTCAGCCGGAAGATGGCGGCGCCGTCGGGACGACCGTTTTTGCGCAGGTCGTAGCTGCGGACGCCTTCGAACACCGACGACCCGTAATGCAGGGCATGCGACATGACATGCGTGGTGGCCTCCGCCCAGGGCTTGATCGTGCCGTTGTGCCAGATCCATTGCGGGTATTGCATGGTCGCTGTTCCTGCTGGGCGGGCCGATCATTTTGCCTGAAACCGCTGCACGTCGGGCTCCAACGAATGGCCTGGTGCCGGGACATGTCGTGTCAGAGGATGATCCACCAGCAGCCGTGGGCGTGGCGCAAGCCCAGGAACGTGCGGGCGGGCGTGCTGCCATTGCCGAGCGTCTGCTCCAGTCGCAGGCCGACCAGTCGCCGGGACGCGGGTTGTTGCGGATATTCCCCGCCGTCGCTCCCGGTCGCATCCACGGCCCCGTCCACCTCCTCGCGGACGGCAGGGTAGATGGGCACGATGTCGGCGAGCGGGCGTCTTGCGATGGCGTCCAGCCGCCGCATCAACGCATAGCCGGTGCGGGTTGATTGTCCGGCCCAGTAGTAGACCGATGCCATCTGGTTGACATCACGGTTGTTGATTGCATCGGAGAGCTGGTAGATCAGGTCCTGCGGGCTGCGTGCACAGCTGTAGCGATAGCTGCGCGCCGAGCCGGCCTGGCGGTCGTCGGCAAGACGCTCCACGGCGCCCAGGTCCTGGCAGCGCCGATCCGTGTAGATCGTCGTGCCATTGGACGCCATGCAACGTCGGATCTGCGCATGGACGCCATCGCAACCGACCAGGGCAATCAACAACAGCGCGAGGCGCAGGAATACGGTTGCCGGCATTACGCCAGATTAGCGCCTGCACCTGCGTGCGGGAAGAGTCGCCAACAATCGATGGGCGCCACGGCTGCTGCGTGCCGACGGGGCAAGCCCCGTCCTGCGCGCAGGCGCCGACGCCGGCCTGAGGCCTGCATGTCCACACCCTGCCGCGCCGAGGCCTGCCTCGAGTCGAGAGGCGCTGCCGACTCGCCTGGAAACTGCATCCTCCCCCAATGCGCGGTTGCCCGGAACCCGATCAATAGCTCACGAAGTAGCAGCCGGCGTAGCGATGGACATCGAAATCGACCGCTGACCGCGAACCGTCCTTGGCCAGCACGACCTGGAGCATGCCGGCATTGCCACCGCGTCCGGTGGAAGAGGCATCGGCGGTCCATGTCCCCGCGCCGCCGGTCGCGTCTGCGGTGTCCGACCAACCGATCCGGGCATTGAAGTACTGGCTGTCGAGCACCTGCTTGCCGGTCAGGTATTGCAGCCGATCCATGATGCGTTCACCAGTTCGCGCCGATTTCCCGGCCCAGTGATAGCTCTCGGCAATGCGATTGACGTCGCCGGAGGCAATGGACGCGCCCAGGTCCATGGCAAGTTGCGTTGGTGTACGCGCACAGCCGTTGGCCGGATTGCGTTTGCGTTGCGCCCGGGCCTGCCACTGGCTGCCAGAGTCCAGGTTCCACGCCGTGGTGGCATTGGCGTAGGCATCGCCAAGCAAGGCCTGCTCGTGCGCCTGGTCACGCGCGATCCGGTTGAGCAGATCGCCGTCCAGCGGAGCGGCACTGGCGCCCAGGGTCGAACACGCCTTGTCCGTGTAGACGCTCGAACCATCGGGCGACTGGCAACGCAGGATCGCGCTGGACGCGTGTACCGGGGCCGTGGCCATCGGCGTTGCGCAATAAAGCAGCGCGGCGGCAAGGAAGGGCAGGGGCTTGGGCAGGTTCATGGCGAGGCAGTGCGTGCGGGGACGCACGCATCTTCCCGTCACGATGATCAAGGCCATGTCCGCGAATGGACATGAATGGCCGTTGGGCCTGAACGCCCGGAAAACCTACCGCAGATGCTGCAATACGTTCAGCGTCGGTTTGGAAAGATTCAAGGTATAGAAATGCAACGCCGGCGCCCCGCCTTGCGCCAGCCTGTGGCACATCCCCGCCACCAGTTCCGCCGCGAACGCGCGGATCGCCCCGGCATCGTCACCGAATGCCTGCATGCGTTTGGACACCCAGCGCGGGATTTCCGCGCCGCAGGATTCGGAAAAGCGGCGCAGCTGGGTGAAGTTGGCGATCGGCATGATCCCGGGGACGATCGGTACGTCCACCCCGAGTGCGCGCGCCTCGTCGACGAAACGGAAATACGCATCGGCGTTGTAGAAGTACTGCGTGATCGCGCCATCGGCACCGGCGTCGACCTTGGCCTTGAAGTGGCGCAGGTCGGCCAGCGCATCGTCGGCCTGCGGATGGGTCTCGGGATAGCAGCCCACCTCGATGTGGAACCAGTCGCCGTGCTGCTCGCGGATGAAGGTGATCAGGTCGCTGGCATAGCGCAGCTCGCCCATGCGCGCCATGCCCGACGGCATGTCGCCGCGCAAGGCAACCAGTCGCTTGCAACCCAGCGCCCGATAGAGGCGCAGCAGGTCGCGGATCTCCTCGCGGCTGCCGCCCATGCACGACAGGTGCGGCGCGGCTTCCAGGCCATGGCTTTGGCGCAGGTGGCGCACGGTCTCGGAGGTGTAGCGCAGGGTCGAGCCGCCGGCTCCGAACGTGCACGAGACATACTCGGGAGCATGCACCTTGAGCTTGTTCGCGGCGCGGTCCAGCTGCGCCCGCTGCTCATCATTCTTGGGCGGATAGAACTCGAAGGAAACCGGCAGCATGGCCATGGGCGATTTATCTATCTCTTTATCAAGATGAAAAGAATCATCGCGGATGCCGGGGGCCTGCGCAAGTCGTGCGCCGGGCGTGGGCACGACCGGGAACGAGGAGGCCGCTGGGGTCGCGCGCCACGGCGCCGTTTGCGGCGATCGTGCCGCACCCGCTACCGTGGCTGCATCCTCCTTGCGCGGTGCCGGTCTGCGAAGAGCTGCCCGGACACCTCCCACCATGGCAGCCCACACCGCGTCCGTCGGCCCGGCCGCCGGGTCAGCATCCACCGGAGCCCAGCATGCGTCCTGAAGACAACACGCAACACCGTACCGCCGCCGACGACAGCCGCCTCAAGCGCCACGTCGGCATCGTCGGCCTGCTGTTTGCCGCGGTCGGGTCGATCATCGGCTCGGGCTGGCTATTCGGTGCGTTGTCCGCGGCGCAGATCGCCGGTCCGGCATCGATCCTTGCCTGGGGTATCGGCGGGATCATGGTCATGCTGATCGGGCTTTGCTACGCGGAGCTGGGGACGATGTTCCCGGTGTCCGGAGGCGTGGTGCGGTTTCCGCATTTCGCGTTTGGTTCGTTCGCCAGCTATACCCTGGGCTGGATCACCTGGTTGGCGGTCGCCTCGACGACGTCGATCGAAGTGCTGGCGGCGCTGCAGTATTCGACCAATTACCTGCCCTGGCTGGAACACCTGCAGGACGGCGTGCCGGTGCTCACGGCGGCAGGCTTCGCGGTCGCGGTGGCACTGCTGGGACTGTTCAGCCTGGTCAACGTGATCGGCATCCGCTGGTTCGCGCGCCTGAACAATGCGCTGGTGTGGTGGAAGTTGTTCATCATCGTGGTGGTGATCGTGGCATTCCTGTTGACCGCCTTCCATGGCGCCAACTTCAACCATGCCACCGCCGGCGGCTTCATGCCGTTTGGCTGGAGCGGGGTGTTCTCGTCGATCGCCACCGCGGGCATCGTGTTTTCGTACCTGGGGTTCCGCCAGGGCGTGGAGCTGGCCGGCGAGACCAGCAATCCGCAGCGCAACGTGCCGATCGCGATCATCGGCGCGATCGTGATCACCGGCATCATCTATGTCGCGTTGCAGGTCGCCTTCATCGCGGCGCTGCCGCCGGAAGCCCTGGTCAACGGCTGGCCCAACATCGGCACCAGCTTCACCGGTGGCCTGGACGACATCGCCGCGACCTACGGCCCGCTGGCCGCGCTGGCGACGGTGATGGGGCTGAGCTGGCTGGCGGTGCTGCTGTACATCGACGCCTTCGTGTCGCCGGCCGACACCGGCCTGATCTACACCACCGTGACCTCGCGCATTTCGTACGCCATGGGTCGCAACGGCAACGCGCCGGCGGTGCTGGCGAAGGTCAACGACCGCGGCGTGCCGTGGGCGAGCGTGATCCTGACCTTCGTCGCCGGCGTGGTCTTCCTGCTGCCGTTCCCCGGCTGGCAGAAGCTGGTCGGCTTCGTGACCTCGGCCACGGTATTGTCGTTCGGGTCCGGTCCGCTGGCGCTGGTGGCGATGCGCAAGCAGTTGCCCCGCCAGGACCGGCCGTTCCGCTTGCCTTTGGTGAATACCATTGCGTTCCTCGGATTCCTGTCGTCCAACCTGATCGTGTACTGGTCGGGCTGGGACATCGTCTGGAAGTTGATGGTCGCCGTGGTGATCGGCTACGCGATCCTGGTGGTGCACGAACTGCGTTACTCCGGCAAGACGCCCAACCTCGAGTTCCGTTCCGGCGCCTGGGTGCCGGCCTGGCTGGCCGGGCTGACGCTGATCAGCTGGCTTGGTTCGTATCCGGACATGGACAAGCACGCCGGCAATACCGGCGCGCTCGGGTTCGGTTGGGCGATCCTGGTGGTCGCGGTGTTCTCGGCGCTGATCATGTGGCTGGCGACGTCGTTGCGGCTGTCGACCGTCAAGGTCGAGGAACACCTGCACGGCGAGGATCGTGGACCGTGGGAGGGCGACGAGGTGAAGCTGGGGGAGTAGGGGCCGGCAATGACGTCAAGCTATCAATGAGCCCACCTGTCATGCCTGGTGTTGCGAAGGATCTGCTGCGCTTTGGGGCAGGAGCAACAACAGATCCTTCGCTTCGCTCAGGATGACAATGTAGAAGTGCGTCAGGATGACAATGTAGAAGTGCGTCAGGATGACAATGTAGAAGCACGGATGGATTTGAATGAAAAAGGGCGCGCGACCATGTCGCGCGCCCTTTGTTTTCCGCTTGGCCGGTGAGGCTTAGTAGCGGTAATGCTCCGGCTTGTACGGACCTTCGACCGCGACTCCCAGGTACTCGGCCTGGTCCTTGCTGAGCGTGGTCAACTTCACGCCGATCTTCTCCAGGTGCAGGCGGGCGACTTCCTCGTCGAGCTTCTTGGGCAACAGGTAGACCTTGTTCTCGTACTCGTCTTTCCTGGCCCACAGGTCGATCTGCGCCAGTGTCTGGTTGGCGAACGAGTTGGACATCACGAAGCTCGGATGGCCGGTCGCGCAGCCCAGGTTCACCAGGCGGCCTTCGGCCAGCAGGAAGATCGCGTTTCCATTGGCAAACACGAACTTGTCCACCTGCGGCTTGATGTTGATCCGCTCCACGCCCTTGAGTTCATACAACGCATCGACCTGGATCTCGTTGTCGAAGTGGCCGATGTTGCAGACGATCGCCTGGTCCTTCATCGCCTGCATGTGGTCGACGGTGATGATGTCCTTGTTGCCGGTGGTGGTGACATAGATGTCGCCGCGACCCAGCGTGGACTCGACGGTGTTGACCTCGAAACCCTCCATCGACGCCTGCAGCGCGCAGATCGGGTCGATCTCGGTGACCACCACGCGCGCGCCGTAGGCCCGCAACGAATGCGCGCAGCCCTTGCCGACGTCGCCGTAGCCGCACACCACGGCCACCTTGCCGGCCAGCATCACGTCCATTGCGCGCTTGAGGCCGTCGGCCAGCGACTCGCGGCAGCCGTACAGGTTGTCGAACTTGGACTTGGTGACCGAGTCGTTGACGTTGATCGCCGGGACCAGCAGCTTGCCCTGCTCGGCCAACTGGTAGAGGCGGTGCACGCCGGTGGTGGTTTCCTCGGAGACGCCTTTCCAGTCCCTGGCGACGATGCCCCAGAAACCCGGCCGCTCGCTGGCGACGCGCTTGAGCAGGTTCTTGATGACCTGCTCTTCCTGGGATGCGGCTTTTTCGTCGACCCACCTGGAGCCGTTCTCGAGCTCAAGGCCCTTGTGGATCAGCAGGGTGACGTCGCCGCCATCGTCCACGACCAGCTGCGGGCCGAGGAAGCCGCCCTTGCCGTCGGGGAAGCTCAGTGCGTTGAGCGTGCAATCCCAGTATTCCTCCAGGCTCTCGCCCTTCCACGCGAACACGGGCGTGCCGGTCGCGGCGATCGCTGCGGCGGCGTGGTCCTGGGTCGAGAAGATGTTGCAAGACGCCCAGCGCACGTCGGCGCCGATGTCCTTGAGGGTTTCGATCAGCACCGCCGTCTGGATGGTCATGTGCAGCGAGCCGGTGACCCGCACGCCCTTGAGCGGCGCATCGGACGCGTGCTTGCGGCGGATCGACATCAGGCCAGGCATCTCGTGCTCGGCGATATCGATTTCCTTGCGGCCGTAATCGGCCAGCGAGATATCGGCGACCTTGTAATCGCCGTCCTCGGAGAATTGCCTGGTAGTAGCGGGCTTCGTGGAAGCGGTCTTCATTTGTGCATTCATTGCATGACTCCGTCGATTGGAAGACGCGCCGGCTGCCACGGGCTTGCCGGTGCGACTTGCAGTAACGGGCGCCGTTGTTGCTTGGGGCCTCGCCGAGCCTGATTCCGGAATGGATCCCCGGACTTGCAGCGCCCCTCGGCGGGGTAGGGCGGGCCTTGGCCCGCCGTTTGGTTTCGCCATTCCCGCGCGGGCGGGAATCCTATGGTCTTCTGCGATGAAGCAGCGGGATCCATGGATCCCCCGCTTTCGCGGGGGTGACGGATTGGTTACTTCAGCTTCGAATCGCTGCGCAGCTCTTCGGCCTTGTCGGTCTTCTCCCACGAGAAGGCGGTCGCGGTGTGCTTCCTGCCGTTGCCGTCGGCATAGCTGATTTCCTTCGGCTTGCGGCCGAAGTGGCCGTAGGCGGCGGTGGCCTGGTACATCGGATGCAGCAGGTCGAGCATCTGCAGGATGCCGTACGGACGCAGGTCGAAATGCCTGCGGATCAGCTTTTCGATCTCGGCATCGCTGATGCGGCCGGTGCCGAAGGTCGTCACCGACACCGAGGTCGGATGCGCCACGCCGATCGCGTAGCTCACCTGCACCTCGCACTTGCCGGCCAGGCCCGCGGCGACGATGTTCTTGGCGACATAGCGCGCGGCATAGGCAGCCGAGCGATCGACCTTGGATGGATCCTTGCCCGAGAACGCACCGCCGCCGTGGCGCGCCCAACCGCCGTAGGTGTCGACGATGATCTTGCGGCCGGTCAGGCCGCAGTCGCCCACCGGCCCGCCGATCACGAACTTGCCCGTCGGGTTGATGTGGAACTTGGTGCCCTTGTGCAGCCACTTGGCCGGCAGCACCGGCTTGAGGATGTGCTCGCGAACGGCCTCGACCAGGTCCTTCTGCTTGACGTCCGGATCGTGCTGGGTGGACAACACCACCGCGTCGATCGCGGTCGCCTTGCCGTTGTCGTAGCGCAGGGTGACCTGCGACTTGGCGTCCGGGCGCAGCCATGGCAGCGGCGAATTCTTTTTCTTGCGGACCTTGGCCTGTTGCTCGACCAGGCGGTGCGACAAGTGGATCGCGGCCGGCATGTAGCTGTCGGTCTCGTCGGTCGCGTAGCCAAACATCAGGCCCTGGTCGCCGGCGCCCTGCAGCTCGGGCTTCTTGCGGTCCACGCCCTGGTTGATGTCGGGTGACTGCTTGCCGATCAGGTTGAGCACGCCACAGGTGGCGCCGTCGAAACCGACTTCGGAACTGTCGTAGCCGATGTCCAGGATCACCTTGCGGGTCAACGCTTCCAGGTCGATCCAGGCGCTGGTGGTGACTTCGCCGGCGACGATCGCGACACCGGTCTTGACCATGGTCTCGCAGGCAACGCGCGCCCGGGTGTCCTGGGCCAGGATCGCGTCCAGCACGGCATCGGAAATCTGGTCGGCGACCTTGTCCGGATGGCCTTCGGAGACCGATTCGGAAGTGAACAGGGTGCTGGACATCAGGCAGGCTCCAAACGGCAGTAATGAAAGGGACGATGGAAAGGGAAATGCGGGGAAGGCGGCCCGGGACGGGTGTTTGCCCGGCCGCAGATCCTTTCATCCTTGTATTCGGATGAAAGGATGGCCGGCTAGTTTACAGCTTCCCGGGATCGGATGCATTGTGCCGCAGGGCGGGTTGCGGCGTGGTTAAGCGTGGGCCCGGGCGCATGGTCTGGCGGCCGGGTGGCATGTGTCCCGGCCCCGATGCCGGAAACCATCTGGCCCCCAGCGGCATGGATCAGGCTGGATTCGGGCGTGCGCCGGAAAGACGAACAGGCTCCCGGGCTTCCCCCGCGAACCCTATCCGGTGGGCATCGTCCAGGCGGTGTCAGTCGTCATCACCCAGGTAGGCGTTGACGCGCTCGCGCCAATCCGGCGCGTTGATGCGCTCCAGCAGCGAGGCGTTCAGCGGCTCCCGCAGCGGGCTGTCGATCGGCAGGGCGTAGGCGTAATCCTGGCGTTCCAGCGTGAAGGGCAGGACGGCCAGCCGCGACCGGTCGCGTTGCTGGATGGTCCATCGCAGCAGCGCATCGTCGTAGACCACGGCATCGAACTTGCCGCTGGCCAGGTCGCCAAGCGCCGTGTCCAGGTCCGGGGACACATGGGGATGGATCCCCTGGTCCCGCAGCCAGCGCTCGCTGGTCGTGCCTTGCAGGGTGGCTACGCGCAGGCCCGACAGATCACCTGCATTGCGGATCCGCGCGGACAACTGTCCGACCGTGAGCGCACTGCTGATGGTCGCCGTGAACGCCGAAGCGACGATCAGGGCGGCGAACATCCAGACCAGGCCGATGATGCGCCCTCCCAGCGTCACCGGCGTCTTGTCGCCGTAGCCTACCGTCGTCATCGTGACCGCCGCCCACCAGAAGCCCGAGCCGATGCCATGCGACGGCTTGCCCCCGAACTGGGCCTCGTTGCGCTTGCGCTCGAACAACCAGGTCAGCAACCCGACGAACAGCAACAGGCCAGCCAATCCCAGCACCACCTTGAGGAATTGCATCGACAGCAACGAACGCACGACCGCCAGCCAGCCCGCATGTCCCTGCCGCTGCACCGCCACGCCCAGCCCCGAGCTGGTGATGGGATGGCTGAAATCCATGCGCTGCTCGCGCTGGGCGGTGACGGTGATCGCGCCGATGCCCAGGTCGGCCCTGCCGCTGGATACGGCGTCCAGCAGGCCATCGAGGTCGTACTGGCGGTAGTGGAACGTCCAGCCGTGGTCGGCGGCGGCTTCCTCCCACAACTCGATCGCCAGGCCGTCGTAGCTGCCGTCGCCATTGGCGATGACGAACGGCGGTGCGGCCTTGATGGCCACTTCAAGCGACGTGTGTTGCCCCGCCGGCTGGACGGGCTTGCCGTCGTGCGGGGGTGTTGCGGGTTGCGCATGGACGCAGTCGGCGCACAGGAGCAAGCCGGTCAGCAGGGCAATCAGAATGGGGCGCAAGGGCGTGATCCTTTGTCGTGGCTGCGATGATGCCGCGCCTGGTCGGTCTTTGGATGAGGGTAGCGCGGGAAATGTGATGGAGCGATGGCGGGCGGTTCGCATCCGTAGGAGCGGCTTCAGCCGCGAGCTCTTGCCCATGGGTTCGGCCGCGGCTGTGCCCGTAGTAGAAGCGGCTGACATTGATTCCACGACAGCAGGATCAAGAGCAGGAACAAGAACGCTTCTGCGCTATCGCGCGGGTCACTTGCGTCACAACGGCGCCAGAGACCACTGCTCGGGATGCATGCCGATGCGGTACAGCCGCACGGGTACCCTGCGATCCGGACTGCCATGACACCTCCCAGCCTCCCCCTGCTCCGCAAGGGGAGGAGACAAGCAGGGCGACGCAAGCAGGAGGGAGGTGAGTCGGCGGCTGTGGCGGGGTGCTCTTGCTCGGGAGCGCAAGACACCGTGTCACAAAGCACCCCCTCCCAGCCTCCCCCTGCTCCGCAAGGGGAGGAGACAAGCAGGACGACGCAGCAGGAGGGAGGCGAGTCGGCGGCTGTGGCGGGGTGCTCTCGCTCCGGAACGCAAGGCACCGTGTCACGAAAAGCACCCCCTCCCAGCCTCCCCCTGCTCCGCAAGGGGAGGAGACAAGCAGGGCGATGCTGCCTGCGACCCGCGCCGCGCGGGCGACATGCGCCGGTCCAGATCGTTCGAGAAGACCCGTCACCGGGAAAAGGACACGGGGGCCAAGCTCGCTCCGCTGCGCTCGGACATTCGCACCTTTTGCCCTTGTCCGGCTGCGATGCTCAGAAAGACTGAGGTCGCACGAGGTCCACAGCTCCGGCAATAAGCACCCGCCAACACCCATGCCGTCATTCCCGCGGAACCGGAATCCATGGACGTCCCGATTTCACAAGCCAGCGCAATCGCCACGCCTGCAAGCACGCGTCCGCGATGGACGACCCGCCTTCGCAGGAGCAGCGCCTCGGGCGCATGATCTGATCCCGGCCAGGGTTAGGAAGCCGCAAGTCACCGCCCGCACAGATCGAGGCGCCGCTTCAAGCCGCGATCGGCAACTCCGGCACCACGCCTGCGATCAGTGCGTCGAAGTAGTCGCACGTCAGCGCGAGTTGCGCGTCGGCGGTTTCGGCGCGATTGACGACGGCGCGGAAGCTGGCGTTCTCCGGACGGTCCCTGGCGTACCAGCCCAAGTGCTTGCGCGCGATGCGAACGCCCGCGGTTTCGCCGTAGAAGCCATGCAGTGATCGCAGGTGGCCAAGCAGTACGTCGCGCACTTCCTGCAGTGCGGGCGCTGGCAGTAGTTCGCCTGTCGCCAGGTAATGCGCGATCTCCCGGAAGATCCATGGTCGTCCCTGCGCCGCGCGGCCAATCATGACCGCGTCGGCACCGGTATGACGCAGGACGAAGGCGGCACGCTGCGGCGAGTCGATGTCGCCATTGGCGATCACGGGGATCGACACCTGGGACTTGATCGCCGCGATGGTGTCGTACTCGGCAACGCCCTTGTAATGCTGTTCGCGGCTGCGGCCATGCACGGCGAGCGCCTGGATGCCGCAATCCACGGCGATCCTGGCGATTGTCGGTGCATTGCGATGATCGGCGTCCCAACCGGTGCGCATCTTGAGCGTCACCGGTACATCGACGGCTTCGACCACGGCGGTGAGGATGCGGGCGACCAGGGCTTCCTCGCGCATCAGCGCCGACCCGGCCCAGGCGTTGCACACCTTCTTGGCCGGGCAGCCCATGTTGATGTCGATGATCTGGGCGCCATGGGCGACGTTGTGGCGAGCGGCCTCGGCCATCACCTGCGGCACCGTGCCGGCGATCTGCACGCCGACCGGGTCCGGTTCGCCGCTGTGGTCCATGCGTCGCAAGGACTTGCGCGTGTTCCACAGCGCTGGATTGGACGTGGTCATCTCCGACATCGCCAGTCCTGCGCCCAGCCGCTTGCACAACTGTCGGAAAGGCTTGTCGGTGACGCCTGCCATCGGCGCCAGTACGACGGCCGGGGCGATGGCGTGCGAGCCGATCTGGAGGGGCGCGGAAGGCATCCGGGCATTGTAGCGGGTGCTTGCGCGCCAGCCGCGCATGCCCGTGCCAAGCCGCTTCGCGCTCAATCGGGTCCGCTCGCGCCGCCACTGCGATGCAGGTGCCCAGACAATTGTCCGGCCATGCGCGCGCCGATCGGCGGTCAGGCCCCGGTCTTGTCCGCCACCGTGGCCTCCGGTGCATTGTCCATGACCGAGCGGATGCCGTTGTCACGCGCGGATGCGTCGCTGTACATCTGGCTGGTGCCGACGATCTGTCCATTGCCGGCAACCACGTTGAAGTACGGGCGTCCATCCGTGGCGGTCCTGCTGTCGAAATTGGAGGCGTTCGCCGAATGCACGCGTACCGATTCAACCCCGGTCTGGCAGGCGACCTTGGAACTGTAGCCCTGGCTGCTGAGGATCACCTGGCCATTGTCGGCCTTGAGGTTGAACTGGAACCCACCGTCGCTGCGGGTGTCGATCTCGAACTTGCCGGCCATGGATTGGCTCCTGCTTTACCTAGGGAATCGCCGCCTCTGCGGACGCACCCATCCTATTGCACGGCCAATGACGAGCCGGTCAAGCGCCGGGAAAACGCGCGTGGAACTCTTCCATGCGCGGCATCGACGAGGCAGCGCCCGCGCGCTGGGTGGAGAGTGCGGCGTACCGGTTGGCGAACACGGCATGCTCGCGCAATGGCGCACGGGGCTGCAACGCCAATGCAGCGCACAACGCGCCATTGCAGGCGTCGCCGGCTCCCGTGGTGTCCACAACATCGACCGTTTCGGCGGGGATCCGGTAAAACGCGCGGCCGTCGTCGCCCGGCGCACCCGTCGCTTGCGAAACGAACATCCCGCTGGCACCCAGCGTCAGCACCACGCTGCCCCTTGGCAGCAACCGTCGTGCCAAAGCATCCAGCGCGCGGTCGGCCATGGTCGCCACGGTGGCGGGATCGATGTCGATACCGGCATGGCGTTGCAGCAATGCGGCGAACTCGGTTTCGTTGGGGGTGAGTATGTCGACCAGCGCCAGCAGCTCCGGCGTCGTGTGGGCATTGGCAGGTGCCGGATTGAGCACCGTGGTGGCGCCCGCCTGGTGGCCCAGCGACAGGGCTTCGGTGATAGCCGCGACCGGCGACTCGAGCTGTGCAAGCAAGACGCGGCCCGTGCCTATCGTTGCGATTTCCGTGGCAACGAAGGCGGGCGTCAGCGTCGCATTGGCGCCCGCACCGATCACGATGCTGTTGTTGCCCTTGGCGTCGACGAAGATACCGGCGGTCCCGGTGGGCGCACCGCTGCATTGTGCGTGCAGGTCGATGCCATCGGCCGTGGCCAGGGCGCGCGCCTGGAGCCCCCCGGCGTCGTCGCCAAGCGCACACACGAAGGACGTGCTGGCGCCGGCCCGTGCTGCGGCCACGGCCTGGTTGAAGCCCTTGCCCCCGGGGCCGCTGCTGTAGTCGCCGGACAAGGTGGCGCCGGCTTTCGGAAGCGCGTCGCATCGCCAGACATGGTCGACATTGAAGGAGCCCACGACGATGACCCGCGTGTCCTGGATCCGGGGGCTCATGATCGCCAAAACTCCCACCCTGGTTGATTGGTCAGCCCGCCGCCACGCCATCGCGGGCGTGGCCAGGGATCCTTCGCTGGACGATTTTGCCAGCACGACGGCCAAGGCAGCGTCCCCGCCGTCCGCGGGAGGACGGCGCGCACGAGGCAACGCTCAGGGGTTGTTGACGTCCGCCGGGCCATGTTCGGGCACGAGTTCGCGCACGTGCCGATGCTTGAACAGCGGCACGAAAAGCACCGCCATCCCCAATGCATACAGCGCGAATGCAGTCCAGATGCCGTGCCAGTCCTTGCAGATCGCAGTCATGTCGTTGCAGGTCGGGTCGGTGAAGAAATGGTCGATCACGAAGCCGGCGATGAGGCTGCCAAGCACCGCGCCAACCCCGTTGGTCATCAGCATGAACAAGCCCTGGGCGCTGGCGCGGATCTTCGGGTCGCTCTGGCCTTCGACGAACAGGGAGCCGGAAATGTTGAAGAAATCGAATGCGGCGCCATACACGATGCACGACAGCACGATCATCCACAGCCCCGGACCCGGGTCGCCGTAGGCGAACAAGCCAAAGCGCAGGAACCACGCCAGCATGCTCATCGTCATCACGGCCTTGATCCCGAAGCGTTTCAGGAAAAACGGGATGGTGAGGATGAACAGCGTTTCGGAAATCTGGGAAATCGAGATGATCATCGCCGGATAACGCACTGCGAACAGGCCCTTGAAGGCGTCGACCTTGGCGAAATCGTGCAGGAAGGTGTCGCCATAGGCATTGGTCAGCTGCAGCGCCGCGCCCAGCAGCATGGCAAAGACGAAGAACACCGCCATGTTGCGGTCCTTGAACAGCTTGAACGAGGTCAACCCGAGCCGGTCGGCCACGCTGCGGCTGTGTGCGGTGTCGAGCTTGGGCCGGCAGGGCGGCAAGGTGAACGCGTACAGGCCCAGCGCCAGCGACGCGGCGGCGGCGACATAGAACTGGCCGGCTGATGTTTCCAGGCCCGACAGGCTGGTGGTCCAGGTTGCCGCAATGAATCCAACCGTGCCCCAGACGCGGATCGGGGGGTAGTCGCGCACCACGTCCATGCCTTCGTTCTTGAGCGCGTTGTACGACACCGTGATCGCCAATGCGATCGTCGGCATGTAGAACACCATGTTGAGCAACATCACCCAGAACATGGTCGCCGGGTCCTGCACGTGCGGGATGTAGCACAGCACCGCGGCACCACAGATCTGCAGGATGCCGTACAGGCGTTCGGCGTTGATCCACTTGTCCGCGACGATCCCCATCAGCGCCGGCATGAACAGCGAGGCGATGCCCATGGTCGAGAAGATCGCGCCGAAGCCCGTGCCCGACCAATGGCGGTTCTGGAACCACCAGGCTCCGATGGTCAGCAGCCACGCTCCCCAGATGAAGAACTGCAGGAAGTTCATCACGACCAGGCGCTGTTTCAGATTCATGATTCAAGGCTCATCAGGGGTCCTTCGCTCGACATGCATGGCGTGGCTGGACAGGGCAACGATCAAGACTAGAGGCAAACACGTGGCGAGTGAAGCGGGCCTGCCGACGGGTGGCTCCAGGTGCAGTGTCATCCATCCCGTGCGACCGTGCGGTTGCCGCCCTCGCGCTTGGCTTCCTGCATCCGGTTGTCGGCATTGCCCAGCAGCACGGACAGGTCGTTGCCGTCCTGCGGCCAGCTCACCAGGCCCGCGCTGAAGGTGATCGGCTGCGGCTCGGCGTTGTGGCCGGGCTTGAATGCGCGCGTGGCCAGGGTGCGTCGCATGCGCTCGATCCGCTCCCATGCATTGCCGATCGGGCAGCACATCAAGAGCACGAACTCCTCGCCGCCGATTCTGATCAGGCGTTCGCGTGCATCCTCGTCGAGGATCTCCTCGAGCAAGGTGGCGATATGGCGGATCGCGCGGTCGCCTCCAAGGTGGCCGATATCCTCGTTGACCAGCCGGAAGCGATCCAGGTCCAGGAGCACGAGCGTCAGCGAACCGCCTTCCCGGCGTTGCCGCTCCAGGATGTGCGGCATTTGCTGGTGCAGCCACATCCGGTTGGGCAGCCCGGTGAGACCATCGTTGCCCGACAGCTCAACCAGCCGCTGCATGCGATAGACGATGGCGGTCGTCAGCAGGCCCATCAGCACGATGAGGATCCCCCGGTTGAGCTGGTTGCCCAGCGTCACCGTGCCGTAGTCCACCGAAATCAACTGTTCCGGTGTCGTCGCGCTGGCAAAAACACCCCAGACCAGCAGGCCGTACTGCAGGGCTGCCAGCGCGCAGACGTACAGCGTCAACCGGCCGTCGTTGCGCAAGGCGGTCATCGCGATCGACACCAGGTAGAACACCCAGACCACCATGGAGTTGGTGCCGGCGGCGCGTTCGCCCAGCGCCAGCAGGACCAGGACCAGGGTGGTGGCGGTGACGTCATAGGTGCCCGTGGCATAGGGCAGCCACGGATACCGACGCTGCTTGCGCGCCAGCGCCAGCCACACTTGTGCGGCGATGTTGACGAAGACGGCTCCTGCGAGCCCGACGACCGTTTCGGTGACGCTGCCGCCACCCATGGCATTGGCAAGCGGCAATAACAGGACCAGCGCCGATAGCATCACGCGGATACGTGCGACCAGCAACTCGCCACCCGCGCCCAGCTCGAGCATCAACTCGTCGGGCCGCTCCACCAGTGCGGCGACGATCCCCCCGATTCCTCGCCTTGCTGTACGCACGCAGGCCCCTTGTCTGCCATTGCAACGGTTGTAGTCGCACGGAGCATAGCGCGACGCTGGCGGATGTCGCCTCGGCCGCGCCGGAAGCGCCCTGGGCGCAGATCAACCCGGGCCACGGATCGCCACCCACAGGCCCAGCACGAGGAAAACCAGGGCCGCCGCGACGCGCGCAGCGCGCAGGGGAAGGCGTTGTGCAAAGCGGCTGCCCAGTGCGACGACGGGCACGTTGGCCAGCAGCATGCCGACCGTGGTGCCGGCCACGACCTGCCACAGCGGGTGGTACCTGGCTGCCAGCAGGACCGTGGCCACCTGGGTCTTGTCGCCGATCTCGGCAATGAAAAAGGCGATCGTGGTGGCGATAAAGGCGCCCCGCGCGGGCAGCGAGGTGTCCTCGTCGAGCTTGTCGGGCTTGAGCGTCCACAACGCAATGGCGATGAAGCTGCCAGCCACGATCCAGCGCAACACCTGCGGCGTGAGCCATTGCGCTGCCGCTGCACCGAGCCAGCCGGCCAGGGCATGGTTGAGGATCGTGGCAACGATGATGCCGGCGATGATGGGCCAGGGTTTGCGATAGCGGGCGGCCAGCAGCAATGCCAGCAGCTGCGTCTTGTCGCCGATTTCGGCAAGGGCAACGGTACCGGCGGACACGAGCAGCGGCCACAACCCAGCGGCGGCCAATGGGTGCAAAGTGATCAAGGTAGACTCCAGGGCCAGGCGAGCGACGGACGAAAGCAAGCCTCGCGACGCCCGGCCGGGTGCGCGAAGCCTGCCTTCGGTCTTGCCCGCAGTACGGCAATGCCGCTCTGCTGCACGCGCCATGGCCGGCTGGCCAAGTGTGTTGACGCGCGCCCCGTGGCCGGGACGGCCGGACGGTGGGCTACTCCCCGGAGGAGGTGTGCGACTAGTCTAATGGGGCAGGGCCGCCATGGCGATAGCGAGCCAGCCGGCTTTTCGCAGGAGCGGCTTCAGCCGCGAGCTCTTGCTCCTGGCTCAATGGCCTTAAATGTCTTTTGGCTTTCGTAGGAGCGACGTAAGTCGCGATTCGGACTTCGGCAGGGAATGGATCGCGACTCACGTCGCTCCTACAAAAGCCATCAAGGCCAAAAGCGATCAGGCTCGCGGCTGAAGCCGCTCCTACAGGTGCTGCGCCCGTCCACCCCGGCCCCGGCTTTGCTCGCGACCCATCCATCGGCGACAATAGGCGTTCCGCCCGCGCATCCGTGGCCTGCCGATACTCCGGCCCGCCCGCGCCCTGGCGTCTCCCTTCCGAGCTGGACGATCGATGAATTTCCACGAATACCAGGCCAAGCAGCTGTTCACCGACTACGGCGTCGCCGTGCCCCCCGGGCGCGTGGCGCGCACCCCCGACCAGGCGGTCGACGCCGCCAAGGAGATCGGGGGCGACTTCTGGGTGGTCAAGGCGCAGATCCACGCCGGGGGCCGCGGCAAGGCCGGTGGCGTCAAGCTGGCCAAGACCCTGGACGAGGTCAAGCAGTACGCCAAGGCCATGATCGGCACGCACATGGAAACCTACCAGTCCGCCGGCGTCGCGCTGCCCATCGACAGCGTGCTGGTGACCAAGGCCACCGACATCGACAAGGAGCTGTACCTGTCGCTGCTCGTGGACCGCAGCACCCAGTCGATCACCTTCATCGCATCCAGCGATGGCGGCGTGGAGATCGAAAAGACCGCCGAGGAGAACCCCGACGCGATCAAGACGCTGCACGTCAACTACGTGCAGGGCCTGCAGCCCTACCAGTGCCGCGAGCTCGGCTTCGCGCTGGGCCTGACCGGCAAGCAGGTCAACCAGCTGACCAAGATCATGATGGGCCTGTTCAAGCTGTTCAACGAGAAGGACCTGGCGCTGGTCGAGTTGAACCCGCTGGCGATCCTCACCAACGGCGACCTGGCCGTGCTCGACGGCAAGGTCAACTCCGACGACAACGCCGAGTTCCGCCACCCCGACCTGGCCGCGATGCGCGACATCCGCCAGGAAGACGAGACCGAGGTCAAGGCCAGCCAGTACGACCTCAATTACGTGACCATGGACGGCAACATCGGCTGCATGGTCAATGGCGCCGGCCTGGCGATGGCCACGATGGACGTCATTTCGCTGGAAGGCGGCTCGCCGGCCAATTTCCTGGACGTTGGCGGCGGCGCGACCAAGGAGCGCGTGACGGAAGCCTTCAAGCTGATCCTGTCGTCCGACAAGGTCCGCGCGATCTTCGTCAACATCTTCGGCGGCATCGTGCGGTGCGACATGATCGCCGAGGGCATCATTGCCGCGGTCAAGGAAGTCGACGTCAAGGTGCCGGTCATCGTGCGCCTGGAAGGCACCAACGTGGACGAAGGCAAGGCGTTGCTGAAGAACTCCGGGCTGGCGATCACCGCTGCCGACGACATCAATGACGGTGCCAAGAAGGCCGTCGAGGCCGCCAAGAAAGCCGCCTGAAGCCGTAGGGCGGGTCTTGACCCGCCACCCATGACATTCGATACGGCGGGTCAAGACCCGCCCTACAACCGCAGGAATCACATGAGCGTCTTGATCGACAAGAACACCAAGGTCATCGTCCAGGGTTTCACCGGCACCCAGGGCACCTTCCACGCCGAGCAGATGATCGAATACGGCACCAAGGTCGTCGGTGGCGTCACGCCCGGCAAGGGCGGCAGCGAGCACCTGGGCCTGCCGGTGTTCAACACCGTCGCCGACGCGGTCGACGAGACCGGCGCCGATGCGTCGGTCATCTATGTGCCACCGCCGTTCGCGGCCGACGCGATCCTGGAAGCGGCCGATGCCGGCATCCGGGTCATCGTCTGCATCACCGAAGGCATCCCGGTGCTGGACATGCTGCGGGTCAAGAACACGCTGAAGGGCTATGACGACGTCGTGCTGGTCGGGCCCAATTGTCCCGGCGTGATCACGCCGGGCGAATGCAAGATCGGCATCATGCCCGGCCACATCCACATGCCAGGCAGGATCGGCATCGTCTCGCGCTCGGGCACGCTGACCTATGAAGCGGTCAAGCAGACCACCGACGCGGGCCTGGGCCAGTCGACCTGCATCGGCATTGGCGGCGACCCGATCAATGGCACCAATTTCATCGACGCGCTGAAGCTGTTCCAGGACGATCCGCAGACCGAAGGCATCCTGCTGGTCGGCGAGATTGGCGGCAGCGCCGAGGAAGAAGCCGCCGAGTACATCGCCGAGCACGTCACCAAGCCAGTGGTCGCGTTCATTGCCGGCGCATCCGCCCCCAAGGGCAAGCGCATGGGCCATGCCGGGGCGATCGCTTCGGGCGGTGCGGGTACGGCCGAGGGCAAGTTCGAGGCGTTGGAAAAGGCCGGCGTGACCACCGTCAAGTCGCCCGGCGACCTGGGTGCGGCGATCGCCAAGCGGCTCGCGTAAATCGCCATCGCTGTTCGTAGGAGCGGCTTCAGCCGCGAGCTCTTGATCGTGCTGTTGCTCTTGCTGTCGTAGGAGCGACGTGAGTCGCGATCAGGATCCCGGAACCATTGATCGCGACTCACGTCGCTCCTACAAAAAAAGCCAGAAGACAGAAGCCAGAAGCCAGGAGCTCGCGGCTGAAGCCGCTCCTACACGTGCATGCACGCTGCATGCATCGGCGCTTGGTTAGGATGGATGCCCGTCCGGCATCAGGAGCCACCATGCAATACCGTCGCCTGGGAACCTCCGGCCTGCAGCTGTCCGCGCTTTCATTCGGCGCCTGGGCCACCTTCGGCAAGCAAGTCGGCCGTAGTGCGGCACGCGAATTGATCGCAGCCGCCTGGGACCACGGGATCAACTATTTCGACAACGCCGAGACCTACGCCAACGGCGTGGCCGAAGAGGTCATGGGCGACGTGATCGCCGACCTGCGCTTGCCGCGTGATGGGTTCTGCGTCTCCAGCAAGGTGTTTTTCGGTGCGCAGGACAAGCCTCGCCCGACGCAGCGTGGCTTGTCGCGCAAGCACGTCTTCGACGCCTGCCACGCCGCCCTCAAGCGCCTGCGGGTGGATTACCTTGACCTGTATTTCTGTCATCGCCCCGACCCCGACACGCCCATCGAGGAAACCGTGCGCGCCATGGATGCATTGGTTGCCCAGGGCAAAGTGATGTATTGGGGCACATCGGAGTGGTCGGCGCCGCAGATCCGCGAGGCGCACAAGATCGCCCGTGCGCGGCACCTGCAGGGTCCAACCATGGAACAGCCGCAGTACAACCTGTTCCACCGTGAGCGGGTCGAGCTGGAATACGCGCCGCTGTACGCCGAGTACGGCATGGGCACGACGATCTGGTCGCCGCTGGCCTCGGGGTTGCTGACCGGGAAATACAACGACGGCATTCCGCCGGACTCGCGGCTGGCGCAGGCGGATTACGCTTGGCTGCAGGAAGATGTCTTTGGCGGGGAAGGTGCGCCTCGCATTGCCGCGGCGAAGCGATTCACCGCGTTGGCCAAGGACCTGGGCGTGGTGCCGGCAGCACTGGCGGTCGCGTGGTGCCTGCAGAATCCGCACGTGTCCACGGTGATGCTGGGCGCTTCGCGTGCCGACCAGCTGCTCCAGAACCTGGAAGCGCTGGCGCTGTGCGAGCGCTTCGATGACGGGGTCTGGAAGCGTGTCGAAGCGGCGACCAGCTAGGTAACGCAGCAGCGCCGCGCCTCACCCTGCGACATTGTCCGGGCTCCGCGCCGCTGCCCCTGCCCAGCATGCAAGGGCGTTCGGTCGTCCACGAGCCCGGCCCACCAGCCGCGCGCCCCCACCGCCGCAAGCGGGAGGGAGTGGTCGTTTCATTTGGCGGGCGGTGGCGGCGGTGGCGCCGGTGGTGCAGGAGGTGCCGGCGGCGGGGGCGGTGCGGCGATGCCGCTGCCATCGTCTTCCCAGGTCTGCACCTTGCCGTCGTCGTCGACCAAAATGATCTTGCGCCGCTCGATCGTGTTCTGGCCGCTTGCGGACGTCACGCGTGGCGCGCCGTCGGGCAGTGGTCCATGTCCGTCGTCGACGATGACATGCTGCTTGCCCTTGTCGTCGACCCAGACGACCTTGCGTCGCTCTACGGCATGCGGTGCGGCCATCGCCTTGCCACCGATGCCGGGTGGCTTCGGCGGAGCAGGTGGCGCGGGCGGAACAGGTGGGACTGGCGGCGGGGGCGGAGGTGGCGGAAACGGGCGCGATTCGGGCACCTTGATCTGCGTGGTGGCTGTCTTGCGGTCGCGCAGGTACTCCACGGCCACGCGACTGCCAGTCTCGCGGCCACGCAGGCTGTCCATGGCTTCACGCGGGGTGCCGACCGCCTTGCCATCGATCCTGTGGATCACGTCGCCAGGTTGCAGTCCGGGCAGGTCCTTGCCGGCACTCAGGACCAGTACGCCTTTGTCGGTACCGAAATAATGCCCTAGCCGCGAATCGACCGAGGCAAGGTTGAGGCCGTTCCAACGCAACGCCTCGGCCAGCACCGGAAACTGCGTGCAGTCCGGACCCCTGCAGTCCTTGTCCGTGGTAATCCGGACAATCGGGTGGCGCTGACCGGAGGCGATCGGTGGCAGTCGCTCCAGGCGATCCCCGCCAATCGAGTACGCACCATCGGGCAGGTGCATGACTTTCAGGTCGCCACCAAACTGCATGTCGTGCATCCCCCGCGACAGGAAGACCATGTTCTCGCCGAGGCGGGGTGTCAGCGACAACGTGCGCTTGCGTCCGTCGCGCAGGTAGTCCAGCTTGACCGTGGACTTTTCGTCCAGGCCACTGAGCAGACGCTTCGCGTTTTCCAGGCGGAGGTCGGCGTCGCTGCCCAGCAGCGCATGCCCGCCGACGGCGAGCAGGCGGTCGCCGCTTTTCAGTCCGGCATCGGCCGCCGCGCCACCGGGCGTGACACCTGCGATCCGGACGCCGGCCGTGGTGTCGGGTGCCAGCAGGACGCCGATCACGGGTGTCTTGGTGTCCTGCTCGTGGACCCAGACGGGGCCGGTAACCCCGGCGCCGTATTTGCGCGACAGTTCGGCCAGGTGCGCGCTGGCCCGGTCCAGCTCCGCGCGGGCCGCGTCGAGCTGCTTGCGTTGCGCGGGTGTCGGCGCCGTCGACTGGGCCAGCGCCGGGTTGGCCAGTGCCAGCGTCAGCGCGATGCACAGGGCGCCAGTCAGTGGATGTGTGTTGTTCATCTGCGACCTCTCATGGATGTCCCGGGTGTCTGGATGGGGACGGCATGTCCGCCGTCACTGTTCAGTAGATGCTGGCAAGGCGTGCATCGTCGCGCTGGCCGTAGGCCGCCAGGACGCGCTGCGTGCTGGCAAGGCCGGCCAGCTGGCGCAATGCAGAAACGCGTGCGCGCCACAGCCCCAGGCGTTGGCGATCGGTCAGTGTCGCCTGCATCAGTGCCGTGTCGATGGTGCCGAGCTGGTCATCGAAGTGTTCGCCGAGCAGGGCCGCGCCGGCGCTGGAAACGCGTTCGTCCCGGGTCAGTGCCAACACCGCTTCCAGGCGTGCGGATTCGGCATGGAGCCGGGCGAGCTCCGCTTGGCTTGCGGCAGGCGGGCGGTTGCTTGCAGCAGATGTTCTTTTTGGTACTGCTGTCGACGGTGCTGCTGGCGATGGTGCTGCTGTCGATCGTACTGCCGCCAATCGTGATGCTGCCGAAGATCGACCAGGGACTGGCGTGGGCGTGCGCTGGTCCACGATTGACTGGTGCGTGATTGCTTCACTTGCCGGCGTATCGCGAGTCGATGCATCGACGGGTGGCCGGGCAGGTGCATGGGCAACCTGGGAGGGCATGTCCGCCACATGCGTTGCCTGGCTGGCAGCCAGCCCCGTGCCCGCGGCCGGCAGGTCGGAAGCGTGCCAGGCCCAGTGCAACGGCAAGCCGATGGCCAGCGCCATGGCCGCGGCGATGGCCAGCCACGCCGGCCAGCGTCGTGGACGCACCTGCAGGTGCGTGGACACGGCATCCCAGCCGCCGGTCGGCGGGGATTCAAGCGGCAGTGCCGCGAAGGCACCGTGCCAGCTCTCAACATCGGAGCCGACAGGCGGGTTGAGTGGTGTGTTGGCGTCAGGCATGGAAGCGCTCACCGGGAGTGGTAACGGCCTCGCGTGGCGTGGGATCGAGCAGGTCACGCAGGCGCCGCGTCCCGCGCGCGACCTGCGATTTGGAGAAGCTTGGGGTGCGTTGCATCAGCGTGCCGATTTCCTCATGGGTATAGCCCTCGGCGTGGTACAGCCACAGCACCGTGCGGGTGGTCGCGGGCAATGCCGCCAGTGCGCGCTGCAGTTGCGCGGCATCGGCAGCGGCCGCCGGGGGTGGGCAGTGGGCTTCGAGGACCGCTTCGTCTTCGGGTGACTCCTGCGCCAGCTTGCGGTTGCGCCGCAGCCGCATCAGCGACTCGTTGACCGCGACCTGGCGCAACCAGCCCCAGAACGGGGCGCCGTTGCGGCTCTGGTAGTCGGCGATGCGGTTGATCACTTTCAACATCGTGTCCTGCAGGACTTCGGCGGCTTCCTCGCGATCACCACAGATCCGCAGCGCAAGGGTGAAGACCGGACGCTCGAAGCGCCGGTAGATCTGTTCCAGCGCCGCATGCCGGCCCGCCCGCGCGCTGGCAAGCAGGCTGTCGGGGATGTCGATCGCAAAGCTGCTCCTGGGCGCGTCGCCGCCGGCAGCGGCCTGGCTCGCGTCAGGGCTGCGCATCCTGGGAGCAACGGCGGGCGTCGGGCTCGGCGTGGCTGGCATTCCCTGGTATGGATGCAAGGGCGGGTCGAAGCGTCGCACCGGCATGATCCTACGCGCGAAGGGCGCCCTATACTGGCGCCAGTAGCCAGGGGAGTACCTGCAAATGATCGGATCCACGCTCGCCATCATCCTGCTGCTTGCAGGCGTCATCCTCGTGTTCAAGGCCGTGCGGGTGGTCCCCCAGGGTTATGAATGGACGGTGGAGACTTTCGGCAAATACACCGAGACCATCACCCCGGGCCTGCACTTCCTGATGCCGATCTACCAGGACGTTGGCCGCAAGATCAACATGATGGAACAGGTCCTGGAAGTCCCCAGCCAGGACGTGATCACCAAGGACAACGCGGTGGTCAAGGTCGATGGCATCGTCTTTTTCCAGGTGCTCGACGCGGCCAAGGCGGCCTACGAGGTGGCGACGCTCGAGATCGCGATCCTCAACCTGGTGATGACCAACATCCGTACCGCGATCGGTTCGATGGACCTGGACGAATCGCTGTCCAAGCGCGACGAAATCAACACCAAGGTGCTGATGGCCGTCGACCAGGCCACGCACCCCTGGGGGATCAAGGTCAATCGCATCGAGCTCAAGGACATCGCGCCGCCGCGTGACCTGATCGAAGCGATGGCACGACAGATGAAGGCCGAACGCGAGAAGCGCGCCAACATCCTGGAAGCCGAGGGCTTCCGGCAGGCGGCGATCCTCAAGGCCGAGGGCGAGCGTCAGTCGACCATCCTCGACGCCGAGGGTGACCGCGAGGCGGCCTTCCTCAACGCCGAGGCGCGCGAACGCCAGGCGCAGGCGGAGGCCAAGGCGACGCAGATGGTGTCCGACGCGATTGCCAGCGGCAATGTCCAGGCCATCAATTATTTCGTGGCCCAGAAGTACATCGAGGCGTTCAAGGCGCTGGCGCAGGCCCCGAACCAGAAGTTCGTGTTGATGCCGATGGAATCGGCCGGTGTGATCGGTTCACTGGCCGGGATTGGTGAGCTGGCCAAGGAGGCGCTGGGGTCGCAGCAGGCGCGCGACGTTTTCGTGCCGCCGCAGCCGCCGCAGCGCACGGGAGGCTGAGGTGCGTTGGGACGTCTTCGCCTGGGCGGCATTGGCGCTGCTGCTGTTCGCGGCCGAGGCGATGGCGCCGGGCGCGTTCATGCTGTGGCTGGGGTTTGCCGCGGCCGCGGTGTTCATCGGCGTGCTGGTGATCCCCGGGATCCCGGTGCTGGCGCAGGTCGCGGCCTTCGTGGTGCTCAGCTTCATCTCGATCCAGGTGTACCGACATTGGTTTCGCAAACGCCAGCGGCCCAGCGACCAGCCGATGCTCAACAAACGTGCCGCGCAGCTGGTTGGCCGGGTGGTGGCGCTGTCGCAGCCGATCATGGGTGGCAATGGCCGCGTGCAGATCGCCGATGCCTACTGGGATGTCACCGGGCCGGACCTGCCCGCCGGCGCATCGGTACGGGTCGTGGGTGCCGAGGGCATGACGTTGCTGGTGGAGCCGGCTTGATGGCGGCAGGCGGTCCATCGCCAGGGTAGCGGTCGGCGTGGCATAGGGGCGGCTGCTGCCGCGAGCTTTTTTCCAAGGCAAGAGCTCGCGGCTGAAACCACTCCTACAAAAAAAGCAGAGCATCCGGGCGGCCATACCACGGGCGACGCGCAGGTCTGGAATAATGGCCGGCCCTCGCCAGCGCCGACCGCCATGACCCGCAAGACAATCCTCAACGACGCCCACCGCGCCCTTGGCGCCAAGATGGTCGACTTCGGTGGCTGGGACATGCCACTGCATTACGGCTCGCAGGTCGAAGAGCACCATGCGGTGCGCACCGACGCCGGCATGTTCGACGTCTCGCACATGACCGTGGTCGACCTCGCCGGCGCGAGCGTGCGCGAACTCCTGCGCAAGCTGCTCGCCAACTCGGTCGACAAGCTCAAGAAGCCTGGCAAGGCCTTGTACACCTGCATGCTGGACGGGCAGGGCGGCGTGATCGACGACCTGATCGTGTATTACCTAGACGATGGGCACTTCCGCCTGGTGGTGAACGCCGCGACCCGGGACAAGGACCTGGCATGGATCCAGGCGCAGGCAGGACCATTCGATATCGAGGTGACCGAGCGCCCGGAGCTGGCCATGATCGCGGTCCAGGGCCCGACTGCGCGCGAGCGCGTGCTCAGCCTGCTGGACGATGCCACCACGCAGGTGGTCGAACACCTGGGCAAATTCGCCGCCGTGGATGTCGAGACGCGGGATGCAGTCCCGTTGTTCGTTGCCAGGACCGGTTACACCGGGGAGGACGGTTTTGAAATCGTGGTGCCGCAGGCGCAGGCCGTGGCGTTGTGGGAAGCGTTGCTGGCTGCCGGCGTCAAGCCAGCCGGCCTGGGTGCGCGCGACACGCTGCGGCTGGAAGCGGGCATGAACCTTTACGGACAGGACATGGACGAGACCACGACGCCCTATGAGTCCGCACTTGGCTGGACCGTGGCGCTGGACGCGGACGCCGATGGACGGCCGCGCGACTTCAACGGCAGGGCCGCGCTCGAGGCGCAAAAGGCAAGCGGCGTGCCACGGCGGATGATTGCACTGGTCATGGACGGCAAGGGCGTGCTGCGCCACGGACAGCGCGTGCTGACCCCGCAGGGCGATGGCGAGATCCTGTCGGGCACGTTCTCGCCGACGCTGGGCAAGGCGATCGCGTTCGCGCGTGTCCCGGCCGGGAAGGCCGTGTCGGCGGACGCTGCTTCGGACGATGGCGATAACGTGCGGGTCGACATCCGCGGCAGGGAAGTGCCCGTCCGCGTGGTGAAGTTGCCGTTCGTGCGCGATGGAAAGGCGCAGGACGGCATCTGATCGTCCCAGGACACGGTGGTGGGCGGGGCTTGATTGCAACCGTCGATGCGTCGTTAAATCCCCCTCGTCGACTGTCCGCGTTGTCCAGCCTCGTGCCACCCTGGTTGTCCGTCCTGGTTGCGCCACGAGATCCCGCGTCCATAACCCCATGCCTCGGTCTGCCCGAGCAATGCAAACCCGGAGCCCCACGATGAGCGAGATCCCCGGCGACCTGAAGTTCCTCAAATCACACGAGTGGCTGCGCGTCGAAGGCGACGGCAAGGTCACCCTGGGCATCTCCGACCATGCGCAAGCGCTGCTCGGCGACCTGGTATACGTAGAGCTGCCCAACGTCGGCGATCGCGTGGATGCAGGCAATGCCTGCGCCGTGGTCGAATCGGTGAAAGCCGCTTCGGATGTCTACAGCCCGGTCAGCGGCACCGTGGTCGAGGTCAACGACTCCTTGTCGGACAAGCCCGAGACCATCAACGAGGATGCGTTCGGGGACGGTTGGTTGATGGTCGTCGAGATCGACGATGCCGATCCGATCAACGACATGCTCGACCCGGACGCCTATGCCGAACTGCTGGAGGACGACGACCACTGAGGCGATACGAGCCGTCGATACCCGCGGGCAAAAAGACCCGGAGGGATGTCCGCAATCGCACCGGCACCAGGCCCGCATCGCGTCAGCGTTGCGGGCTTTTTCTTTGCTTCGAGCCGCTCGACACGTGCGCCTGGGTGCGCGGAAGTTCGCGCATTTCTCGCGCATTCGGGCTGTTGCAACGCGCAAACCAGGGTGCTCGCGACGAATGATTTACGGAGGGTTTCATCGTGCGTTCGTTCCGTGGGTGCTGTGCGCCCCAGGTGCGGCAATGCACGTGGCAGTGCAGGGTCGTCGATGGCACATCGTTGGGAATAGCCGCTAAAACACGGTGTTTTTTTGCACGCGTTGTTTCGAGGCTGCGCAACGCGGCGCGTGCGGTGGCTGCCCGATACCATGCCGGCGCCCGTGCCGTCCCGCCCTTGCCACTGCCCGGGCGGCTTTGGAAATCCGCAATGGGTTGTTGACAGTTCAAAAAACCGTGATTAGGTTTCGCCCAGCAGACACAACCTGCGGAAGCGAGTGAGCCGAACGATCGCGACAACGGGCACGACAACCGCCAACTCCACCCATGCAGTCGACAGGGTGGACGCGGGCACCATCTCCCTCGCGAAAACATCCAAATGTCACCCAATCCCGACCCGTGCCACTTTCGCGGCACGGGTTTTTACATGGCAGGTGTTCGATGGGTCGTCGATATGAGCCGTCGCACCGATTGCCGACCGGGGCCATCAGCCTGCCGTGGTCGGTACGTTTTTGCGGGGGCGTTTGATGCAAGACGCCTGTCCGCACAGGAATCCGCTTGGGCGCGCGCGCGCGCCGGACGGTTGGTCGTGGGTCCGATACCCGCGATGTTTTGTTGCACTGGGCTGCAGTACCAGATAGTCAACTGACGAGGAGCCATCTCATGGCCATGAAAAAGAAAGCTGCGAAAAAGTCTGCCAAAAAGGCGACCAAGAAACGTACCGCCACCAAGAAGGTAGCCAAGAAGACCGTGCGCAAGGCAGCCGCCAAGCGCAAACCCGCCAAGAAGGCGGCCAAGAAGACCGTCCGCAAGACAGCGGCCAAGCGCAAGCCCGCCAAGAAGGCGGCCAAGAAGACCGTCCGCAAGACTGCGGCCAAGCGCAAGCCCGCCAAGAAGGCGGCCAAGAAGACGGTCCGCAAGTCAGCGGCCAAGCGCAAGCCCGCCAAGAAGGCAGCCAAGAAGACCGCCCGCAAGACTGCGGCCAAGCGCAAGCCCGCCAAGAAGGCGGCCAAGAAGACGGTCCGCAAGTCAGCGGCCAAGCGCAAGCCTGCCAAGAAGGCAGCCAAGAAGACCGTCCGCAAGTCGGCGGCCAAGCGCAGGCCTGCCAAGAAGGCAGCCAAGAAGACCGTCCGCAAGACAGCGGCCAAGCGTAAGCCAGCCAAGAAAGCGGCCAAGAAGAAAGCCGTCAAGAAAGCCCGACGACCGGCGAAGCGAAAAGCTGCTCCGGTGGCAATGCCGGCAGCGCCTGCACCAATGATGTAGCCAACTACGATGTAGCTGGCAATGGTGTAGACAACAAGAAAACAGAGATACGCAACATCCGATTAGCCGTCACCAAGACTCCCTCTCCGCATGCCCAGGCGGAGGGGGAGTTTTTTTGCCAACCTTGCGCGCACGCTGCAGCCGCATCGGGTTGCGCTGATGGATGTGGTCGGCGCGCATGGCGCTGCAGGCGATCGCCTGAACCGAGTCGGCCCCGGCGTTGCCGGCGCAGCCTCGGCGTTGCTTGAACGCCGTGGGCCCATGAGCAGGCGTCGTGCTGTCTTGATGCGTGATCAGCCGCTATCCGTTCCCGGATCCGGCCAGGTTTTCGCGCGCTACGCCGTGGGACGGGACGCTATTGGGGCTTGGCCCGCGATGTCGAGGCTTCCCCGCCACCATCGGCCCGTATCGGTTGGGCATGCCGGTTGGTCGCATAAATGGTGTCGACCATGTCCGGATCCACGTCGAGCCAGTCCTCCGGCGTCAGTCCCAGCGCGCCATCCAGGATCGTAGGCATCAATCCGCTGGGAAGGTTGGAATTGGCATTCCACAGGATCACCACCCCCAGGTCGCGCTCCGGCACGAGCGCGATCATGCCGCGGTAGCCCTGGACGGCGCCGGCATGGAAGACCACGCGATGGCCCGCGTAATCGTAAATGCGCCAGCCGATGCCGTATCCGGCCGCACCCAGGCGCTGGCGCCGCCATGAGCTGTGCATCTGGTCCGGGGTGTCGATGACGGGTGCATGCAGTGTGGCCAGCAACGAGTCGGGCAACAGGTCCTGGCGGTGCCCGGTCTGGGCAATCAGCCACTGCGCCATGTCGCTGATGCTTGCATTGACGCCGGCGGCGGGGGCGACCCGGTAATAGGTCGGCTTGGGCATCAGCGACACCCATCCTCCGCGGCCATGCACGTGGGGCTTGGCCCAGCTGGGGCTGTTCTCGATGCCATCGAGTCCATAACTGGCATCGTCCATGCCCAGCGGTTTGAAGATACGACGGGTCACGGTCTCGCTGAAGAAATGCCCGGTCGCAGCGAACACGACATCGCCAATCAGGCTGAAGGCGACGTTCTGGTAGGCGTAACACTGGCCGGGTGCGCAGGCCATGGGTGCATCGGCCAACTGATGCACCAGCGTCCTGTAGTCGACGTTGTTCTCGATGGAGCGGTCGTAGGCGTTGTGGGTCAGGCCGACGCGGTGGCTGAGCACTTCGGCTACGGTCAACTGCCGGGCGGCGCCTGGCATCGACAATTGCAGCTCGGGCATGAACTGGTCGACGTGGCTGTCCCAGCGCAGGGAGCCTTCGGACACCAGCATGCCGGTCACGGTGCCTGCGAACGCTTTCGACAGCGAGGCCAAGCGGAAAACGGTATGCGCATCGACCGGTTCGGCGGCATCGACGTCGGTGACGCCAAAGCCGCGCGCACTGACGATGCGGCCGTCCTCCACGATCGCCATCGCCATGCCAGGGATGCGCTGGTCGGTAACCAGCGCTTGTGCCATCGCCTCGTAGCGGGGTACGTCGAAGCCCGGAGCCACTGGCATCGTCCGCTTGGGCGGTGCCACGTAGGCGATCTGGTGCGGGGCGACAGGCGGGGCGGCGGCCGGCGTGGTGACCACGGTCGCCAGTGTGCTGGCCGGTTGCGACGGCCGCCAGCGCAGGGAGGTCTGCGCGGTGGAACCCAGGGCCAGCGGCAACAGCAGCCCGAGGACGGCGAGCCGGTAGTGCCGGGGGTTGCGGAGGGGGTATCGGTCTGGCTGCCTCGGGTTGCGTTTGTGCTGGCCGACTTTCATGGGACAACTCCCCTGCGTATGCTGCGAGTGCAGGCCGATCATAACGCCTGATTCCGGAATTGCATGAACAAGGAGAGCTTTGATGATTAGTTTGTTGATCCTGCTCGCAATTGTGGTTGCGTTCGGGCTCTGGGCGATGGGGATCTACAACGGCCTGATCACCGCCAGGAATGCCTTCAAGAACGCATTTGCCCAGATCGACGTGCAGCTGCAGCGCCGTTTCGACCTGATCCCCAACCTGGTCGAGACCGCCAAGGGCTATCTCAGCCACGAGCGCGAGACCTTCGAGGCGGTTACCGCCGCACGTGCCGGCGCGATGACCGGACTGGCGGCGGCCAAGGCCAACCCCGGCGACCCGGAGGCGATGGCCGAGCTTGGCAAGTCCCAGGGCATGCTCAACAGCGCCCTGGGGCGGCTGATGGTTTCTGTCGAGGCCTACCCGGAACTCAAGGCCAACCAGAACATGATGCAGCTCACCGAAGAGCTGACCAGCACCGAGAACAAGGTCGCGTTTGCGCGCCAGGCGTTCAACGACTCGGTGATGCACTACAACAACAAGCGCGAAGTATTCCCGTCCAGCGTCGTGGCAGGGATGTTCAACTTCGCGCCGGCCGCACTGCTGGAGATCCCCGAAGACAAGCAGGCCCAGGTGCGGGCCGCGCCCAAGGTCGAGTTCTGAACAGCCGTGATTCGTGATCCGGGATGGATGATTGGTCCGGGAGCAGTGCTGCGAGACTCCGATTGCGTGAGGGAAAGCGCTGCCCCGGCTTTCCCGAATCACGATTCGCCAATCACTAATCACGCTCGCGCATGAACTTCTTCGAACACCAGGCTGCCGCCAGGCGCACGTCCACTCGCCTGGTCGTGCTTTTCGTGCTGGCCGTGGTCGGCATCGTCCTGGCGGTCGATGCCGGGGTGTACATCGCTTTTGGCGGGCTCCAGCGCGAGGGCCAGAATGGTGCGTTGCTGCTGGCGACCACGCTTGCCACGATCGCGGTGATCGGCCTGGGCTCGCTCTACCGCATGGCTTCATTGCGCGGCGGCGGCGAGCCGGTGGCCCTGCAGATGGGCGGCGTGCCGGTGCCCGAGGACACCAGCGATTTCAACCTGCGACGCCTGCGCAATGTCGTCGAGGAGATCGCGATCGCGTCCGGCGTTCCGGTGCCCAAGATCTACGTGCTCGAGCACGAGGCGGGCATCAATGCCTTCGCGGCGGGGTATTCGCCCTCCGACGCCGTGGTCGCAGTGACCCGTGGTGCGCTGGACCGCCTCAATCGTGATGAATTGCAGGGCGTCATCGCACACGAGTTCAGCCACATCCTCAATGGCGACATGCGCCTGAACATCCGGCTGATCGGGGTGTTGTTCGGCATCCTCATGCTCGGGATCATCGGCCGCAAGGTGTTGTACTACGGTGGTCGCGGTCGAAATTCCCGTGGTGCGGCGATGGTGCTGTTTGCCGCCCTGCTCGCGATCGTGGCCGGTTACATGGGGCTGTTCTTCGGTCGCATGATCAAGGCCGGCATCAGCCGTAGCCGCGAGTCGCTGGCCGATGCCTCCGCGGTGCAGTTCACACGCCAGACGCAGGGCCTGGTCGGGGCCTTGAAGAAAATCGGCGGACTGGAGGAGGGATCGCGCCTGGATCCCGGAGGCGACACCGAAGAAGTCAGCCACATGTTGTTCGGCGAGGGCTTGGGTTTCAGCGGCCTGTTCGCGACCCATCCCCCGCTGGTCGAACGCATCCAGGCTTTGGATCCGTCGTTCAAAGGCGAGCAGCTCGAACAACTGCGCGCGCAATGGATGGCGTCGCCGCCCAACGGGATGGAAGAGGACGTCCGGCTTGGACTGGTCGACGTCGACGGCAGCCAATTGCCGGACCAGGTGAACCGTTTCGACGTCACGCCGCCGATGGTCGTGTCGCAGGTCGCGCACCCTGCCGCGGACGATTACCGTCGTGCGGACGGCATCGTGGCGGGCATCCCCGCAGACTTGCGCGTCATGGCAGGGCGGCGCGACTCGGTGATGCCTGTGTTGCTGGCGTTGCTGCTTTCCGACGACCCGGGTGTGCTCGAGGTCCAGGGGAGCGATATCGCGGCACGTCTTGGCCCCGCGGTTGCCCAGGAAGCGATCGACCTGCGCCGCGGGCAGTTGCACGGGCTGCACCCCATGTTGCGCCTGCCGCTGGCGGCAGTGGCCTTCCCGGTGCTGCGCTTGCGTCCTCGCCCGCAACTGGAGGACTTCATGGATACGGTCCATGCCCTGGTCAATGCCGACGGCAAGGTGTCGCTGTTCGAGTATTGCCTGGGACGGCTGCTGCAGGTGCAGGTGCGTGAGTCGCTGGATCCGGGCAGGTACGCGCGTTACGGTCGCCGCAAGCTGCAAGCCGTGCGCAGCGAGATCGCGACCCTGCTGTGCGTGGTCGCCCAGGCCGGCAACCCCGGCGACGAAGCCGAGGCGCGGCGCGCCTACCTGGCGGGCATCCAGCGCGTCTTGCCGCGGGACCACCTGCCATATCTGCCGCGTGGCAATGGCGTGCTTGCGCTCGACGCGGTCTGGGAGCCGCTGGATGCGGTGGATCCGCTGGCGCGACAGGCCCTGGTGGAAGGCATCACGGCCACCATCAGCCATGATGGGCGCATCAATGTCGCCGAGGCGGAGCTGCTGCGAACGATCTGCGGCGTGCTGCATTGCCCGTTGCCACCGATGCTCGAGCAGGCCTAGCGTCGGGTTTCACCCCGATACCCCGACCCGCGTCGTGGCCCGCGTGCACTCCGCAGGAGCGGCCTCAGCCGCGAGCTTTCGTTCTTTTTTGCTCCTGCAGGAGCGACGTAAGTCGCGATAGGTGCCGAGGGTGCGCTATCGCCACTGGCGTCGATCCCATACGAGCCAGATCGAAATCAACATCAGGCTCAATTACGTACGCCTTCGCGCGTCGGGGTGCGGTGCCCAGACTCGCCCCGCATACCTGCATTCGAACATGGGCAACTTTTCTGCCTTTCCCGCTGGGATGCTCGGCAAGCTTCAGGTCGCACAAGATCAAGAACCACGCCAAAGCCAAAGCCAACAACAAAACCAACAGACACCCCGATACGTCATTCCTGCGAAAGCAGGAATCCGGCGACCTTGGCGCAATCGACAGCAACACCCCTGGATTCTTGTCTTCCCGGGAACGACGGTCAGGGGTGGACGGGTCACTCGTGTACGGCAACCATCAGGCGGGCTTTGCTGTCGCCCTTGACGGTGTGCGGCGTCAAGCATGCCGGGCACCGGAGCCCGGGTGGCCGAAGAGGCACCCATGTCTGAGTGCAACGCAGTGGAGCGGTTTGGGTGCCAAGCCAAGTTGGCTGAGGAGCGCAGGGGACCGGAATGGCATCATCGTCCCGGCGCCGCGCCCGTTGCGAAGGGTGTTGGTCGCCTTTACCTCGACAAACGTGACCCGCGCGATGGCGCGGAAGCGCTTTGATCCCGATCTCGGCTTCCTGGACAGCAAAGCCGAAAAAGCCATCGCCAGCAACACCTGCCCGCAATCACCCTCTACCCAGGATCAAATCCGCTGCGCGCTCGGCGATCATGATCGTCGGCGCATTGGTATTGCCGGTCGGCACCGAAGGCATCACGGAAGCATCGACAACCCGCAATCCATCGACGCCGCGCACCCGGAGTTCGGGGTCGACCACGGAAGCGCCATCGCTCCCCATGCGACAAGTACCCACTGGGTGGTAGACGGTTTCCGCCTTGGCGCGGATGAATGCGACCAGCTCGCTGTCCGTCAGGTCGTCACGTGCCGGAAAGATCGGCGCGCCGCGATACGCATCGAACGCCTTCTGCGCGAATACCTCGCGCGAGACCTTCGCGCACTCGACCATCATCTTCAGGTCGAAGCCGCCGGCGTCGCCCAGGTAGTTGGCCTGGATCCGTGCCTTGTCCGAGGCACGATTGCTCGCAAGCCCGATCCGGCCACGACTTCGCGGGTGCAGGAAACAGGCGTGCAACGTGTATCCGTCGCCGGCGAGGCGATGCCGGCCGTGGTCGTCGAGCATCGCCGGGACGAAGTGGAACTGGATGTCGGCACGGCCATCGGTTGCATGCTGCGAGCGCACGAACCCACCGGCTTCGGCGATGTTGCTGGTGCCCGGGCCACTGCGCCCGCGCACAAAGTAGTCGAAGGCGATGCGCAGGTCGCTGACCCGGTCGTAGGTCACCCCTGCGGTCGCGTGCTGCAACGTGCAGATATCAAGGTGGTCCTGCAGGTTGGCACCGGTATCGGCCGAGTCAACGACGACATCGATCCCTTGCCCACGCAGCTCGGCTTCGGGACCTATGCCCGACAGCATCAGCAATTGCGGCGAATTGATCGCGCCGCCGCACAGGATCACTTCCCGTGATGCCGGCTGGTGGAAGGCCTGTCCGCGCATGGCGTAGGTCACGCCGTTGGCGCGCGGGTTGGTCGATGCCGGCGCGTCGAAGGTGACGCGGCTTGCCAGGGCGCCGGTGAGCACGGTCAGGTTGGCACGCGACTTGGCCGGGTCCAGGTAGCCCACCGCCGCCGAGCAGCGTGCGCCGTCCTTCTGCGTGACCTGGTACAGCCCCACGCCTTGTTGGCTCGCACCGTTGAAGTCTGTGTTGTGGGCAAGGCCCGCCTGCTGGCCCGCCTCGATGAACACCTGGGAAAGTCGATTGACGTAGCGCAGGTCCGACACGGCCAGTGGCCCGTCGCCCCCGTGCAGCGCATCGCCTCCACGCGCATTGCCTTCACTTCGCTTGAAATAGGGCAGGACCGATGTCCAGTCCCAGCCCACGGCGCCCTGGGCGGCCCAACCATCGTAATCGGCGGCGACGCCGCGGATGTAGCACATGGCATTGATCGAGCTGGAGCCACCCAGCACCTTGCCGCGCGGCCACCAGAGCGTGCGGTTGTCCAGCTGCGGCTCGGGGGCGGTGTCGTAGTCCCAGTTGACGCCCTTTTGTCCCACCAGCTTGGCGATCCCGGCCGGCATGTGGATGAAGGGGTTCCAGTCGCGCGGTCCGGCTTCGAGCAGGAGTACGTTGCAGTCAGGGTCTTCGCTGAGGCGGTTGGCCAGTACGCAACCGGCGGATCCGGCGCCGATGATGATGTAGTCGTACACGTGCCGTCCTGTCAGGGGATCCCTGCAAACTATGCCGGGTTGGTCGAGTAAATGCTCAGCCTGGCGCGCGTGCGCCATCGCCCGGATCATCGTGGCAGGCGGGTCGTGGCAGGCGGGGTGCGATGCCGATCATGGTCGCTGACCCGGCCATGCTGCGACTGGGCGCACCGCACCTGCCCATCGGCCTTGCAGCCCCTGGAGCGCCGTCGCGACGGAAACGAAGCAATGCGTGCCATGCGGCAAGGCTGGTCGGCCCTGTCGTTGATCGGCTAACGTGCAGGGCGCTGCCTGCCAGGTGGCGGCGGCAAGGGACAGGGACATGATCGAAAACGAAGATGCCCCAAGCCGGACCAATCGCGTCCATGCCGGCGAGCTGCGCGCGGTCGTGCTGTCGTTCGTCTATTTTTTCTGCGTGCTGGCGGCTTACTACGTGATGCGTCCGGTGCGCGAGCAGCTTGCCGCAGCCGTGGGCTCGACCCAATTGCCGTGGTTCTATGGGGCGACGTTCCTGGCCATGCTGGCGTTGGCACCCGTGTTTGGTGCGCTGGTCTCACGCTACCCACGCCCGATCGTGGTCCCGTTGCTCAATATCGTCTTCATAGCGTGCCTGCTTGCCTTCGTGCCGCTGTTCAGCCAGCACGGGCCGCTGTCGCCGCGCGCACTTGGCGTGCTGTTCTTCGTCTGGGTGAGCGTATTCAACCTGTTCGTGGTGTCGATCTTCTGGATCTTCATGACCGATATCTGGAGCGTGGCACAGGCGCGGCGGCTGTTTCCGATCATCGCGCTGGCGGGTACCGCTGGTGCGGTCACCGGGCCCATGCTGACCCGGCACCTGGTCAACATCGTCGGCGTGGGGCGGTTGCTGCTGGTGTCGGCCGGCTTGCTGGCGGTGGCGGTGGTTTGCGTGGTGCTGCTTGGGCGCTGGGCACGCCTGCATGGCGAGAAGCGCCACGACCAGCACCACGAGGCGGCCATCGGCGGTGGCATGTGGGATGGATTGAAGCAGGTGTTCGCGACTCCGTTCATGCGTGCGATGGCACTGCTGCTGTTGCTGGCCGACGGCATCGGGACGGTCAACTATGCCTTGGTCACGGACTATTCGAGGGCCACCTTCGTCGATGCGGTGGCACGCACCGAATTTGCGGCCAACGTCGACCTGGCCACCAACCTGTTGACCGCAGTCATACAGCTCACGTTGACGCGCTGGCTGCTGCCCCGCCACGGCGCGGGTCCCACCATCCTGACCTGGGCGGCCGCCAGCATCGTGATGTTGCTGGTCGTGGTGCTGGTACCGGATCCGCATGCGCCGCTGCTGGCGGGCATGCCTGCGGTGGCATTGGCATTGATCGTCAGCCGCGGGCTGGCCTACGGCATGGCCGAGCCCGCACGCCACAGCCTGTTCACGGCCGTCCCCCGCGAGCAGCGGTACAAGGGTCAGAACGCGGTGGACACCGCGGTATGGCGCTTTGGTGATGTCAGCATCGCGACCGGGATGAACCTGCTGCGCAGCGTGGGCGCGACCGTGTCGACCTTCGCCACGATCAGTGCTGCGGCAGCGCTGGCCGCCGGTGCGATTGGCTGGCGTGCCGCGAGGCGGGTAGAGGGCCAGTCCGCCGCTTCCTCGCCTCCACCGCGATCGTGACATGACACGGCAAGCAGGAAACCCGGCAGCGGGCACCTCCGGGGAAAGCGGGCACGATACGACGCCCGAACGCACGCGCCGCCGCAGGCGCCGGGTGCAGCGCGGATTGCAGGCACTGGCGGTGGTGCTGCTGGCATTCCTTGCGTGGGGCTTCGTGTGGGAACCAGGGCAATTGGTCGACCGCGACTACGCGCTGGCGTTGCCGCGCTGGCCCGCGCGATGCGATGGCTTGCGCATGGACGTCGTCGCCGACCTGCATACCGGCTCGCCGCGCAATGGGGTCGACAATCTCGACCGTGTCGTGGATCGATTGATCGCCAGCGACAGCGACGTCGTGGTGATGGCTGGCGATTACGTGATCCTCAGGGTCCTGCTGGGAAAATACGTGCCCCCCGAGCGCGTCGCTGCACACCTCCGGCGCCTGGCTGCGCACAAACGCGTATATGCCGTTCTGGGCAACCATGACTGGTGGAAAGGCGGGGACAAGGTGCGGCGGGCACTACAGGGTGTCGGGATCGTGGTACTGCAGAACCAGTCGCGCGAAGTCGAATTCGACGGCTGCAGATTCTGGCTGGCCGGCGTCGGCGACCTGTGGGAGGGGCATCCGGACATCGACGGCACCTTCGCGCAGGTCGATGATGCCGCCCCGGTCATCGCGGTCACGCATAACCCGGACATCTTCCCGCGCATGCCGGCGCGTGCCTCGTTGGTGATCGCCGGGCATACCCACGGCGGACAGGTCCGGCTGCTGCCCGGCCGGCCGTCGATGCGCGCGGGCCGTTACCTGGCTGGGCCGATCCGACAGGCAGGACGGTTGCTGTTCGTGTCGCCGGGCATCGGGACCAGCATCTTGCCGTTCCGGTTCCGGGTGCCACCGGAAATATCGCGGTTGACGCTGCACTCGGTCCCCGCGGCGCGGTAGCGCACCCCGAAAACGCTTTCGGGCGCGAGCACTGGACTGGCGTGCGGTTGGCAAGCCGCGGTCCTGGAGGTGCACCGGCAACGACTTGCCGATGGGCTTTAAACGCCAGCGCCTGGTCCGGCATCGGACTGTATATGCTCACCCTTGCCGTGACCGACTCGATGCCCCAACAAGCGATCGCCGAGGCCGTCGACCAGGCCGACCACGCCCTGGCGCGCGCTGCGGCGGGCGGTGACGTACCGGCGTTCGAGGCACTGTATCGCCGCCATGCCGGGCGCGTGCATGGCGTGGTCGCGCGCCTGGTCGGTTTCGACCGGGGCCGCGCCGAAGACATCGTGCAGGAGGCGTTCGTGCGTGCCTGGCAGGCTTTGCCCGGATATCGCTTCGAAAGCGCTTTCGGGACATGGCTGCACCGGCTGGCGGTCAACACCGCGCTGATGGAGCTGCGCGCACGCCGCAGCCGCCCGCAGGCCGATGGTGACGAAGCACTCGATGGCATTGGCCTGTCGGATACGGCCGGCCATGCCGCCGCGCTGGGGATGGACCTGGAGCGCGCCGTCGCCAGCTTGCCTCCCCGGGCACGCGCGGTGCTGGTGCTGTTCGACGTGGAAGGCTGGAAGCACGACGAGATCGCCGAGGCGCTGGACATGGCGGTCGGCAGTTCCAAGGCACAACTGCATCGCGCACGCGGACTCTTGCGGGCGCGGTTGGGAGACCAGACATGACTGGCAATGACGGTATCGACAACGGCAACGGCAACGGCAACGGCAACGGCCATGACGAGGCGCACGACGACGCACGCCTGCGCTGGCAATTGCGTGGCATGCGCCGGGACTTGCCCATGAAACAGGACCTGTGGCCAGGCATTGCTGCACGCATCGCCTCGCAAGGCGCAACGGCGTCCAGCGTGCGGCCATCGCGTGATCGTGCAATGCGACGCTGGGCGCCCTTGGCGCTGGCGGCTTCGTTGCTGCTGGCGGTCGGCCTGACCTGGCAATCGCATCCGTTGCCCGAGGCCATGACGCCTGCTGCCGTGGGGGAGGCACATTCGTCGGCCCAGCTGTCGTCGGCAACAGTGTTGCCTCGCGAGGCCGAGGCGATGGCGCGGGAATACGACGCCGCACTGCTGGAACTGCACGCCGGTACACCGCGGGCGCCGCGGCCGCACGTCGAAACCGCTGCGCTGCAGGACCTCGATCGCAGTGCGGACCAGATCCGCGATGCGCTCAGGCGCGACCCGGATGCGCGGTTCCTGTTTGAACGCCTGCGCCGCACCTACGCACAACGCCTGGCGCTGACACGGCGTAGCACGTTGACATGAAGCACGCTGCCGTCCACCAGGCTGACGTGACGCAGGCGACGCCAAGCGTTCCCGGCCCGAAGCTTGGCCATGCCATGCCTCGTGCGCACGTCCCGACCAGTCCCGACATGCACCACCCAGAAGATTCCCGGAGAACCCCCATGCGCCTGCCCTCAACCCTTTGCGTCGCCCTGCTGGTGGGGCTTGCCAGCAGTCCATTGTTCGCGGCAACGCCCATCGACCAGTCACGTCCGCTCGACCCCACCGGTCGCATCGAGATCGACAACCTCAAGGGCCGCATCCAGGTCCGGGCCTGGGATCGCAACGAGGTCAGGATCACCGGATCGCTGGGCGAAGGCGTGGAAAAACTGGTGGTCGAAGGTGATCGTGGCCACCTCGTCGTCAAGGTGCAGTACCCCAACCATATCGGCGCCTGGCGCAACGACCGCACCGGGCCCAGCGACCTGCGCTTGCAGGTGCCGCTGCGGGCGGACCTGGACATCGATTCGGTCTCGGCCGATATCGATGTCGTTGGCGTGGCGCCTGGCGACCTGGACATCGATACCGTCAGCGGGGATGTCGCCGTCGCTGCAGCCCCCGGGCATGCCAACATCCAGAGCGTGAGTGGTGACATGGAACTGACCCTCAACAGCCCGGATGTGAAGGTGGAAACGGTCAGCGGAGACCTGGTCCTGCGTGGCCGCCTGGATGGCCAGGCTCATGCCGAAACGGTTTCCGGCGACGTCACCCTGGACAGCCGTGGCGAGCGCTTGCGCCGGGTCTCGGTAGGCACGGTCTCCGGTGATGCGCATGTCCGTGTCGCGCTGGCCGAGGATGGCGAAATCAAGGGCGAAACGGTCAGCGGCGACCTGAAATTGTGGCTGCCCAGATCGTTGTCGGCGCAGGTGACCGGCGAGACCTTCAGCGGCGACCTGCAGGCCCCCGGCGCGAGCGTCGAGAAGGAGGGCTTTGGCCCGGGCAAGAGTTTCGAGCAACGCTATGGCAGCGGCACCGCAGAAATCCACCTGGAGACGTTCTCGGGCGACGTCCGGCTGGTGCTGGAGTAACGCAGCGCCCGGGCCAGCACCCCCGGCGGCGGCAGCTATCGCAGTCGGAAGCGTGCATGGGAAAGCACGCAGCGATGGCGCGGATCCTCCGCGAGGGATGGAAGGCGCTCCATGGCCTTGCACGCATGGAGCGTTCCCGCACGATGGCGCGGCTGCGATCGATCAGGCGGCGGCGCGGCCGTCCGCGGCATCCCTGTCGGTCTTGCCAAAATCGCCATAGTAGGACGCCGCACGCAGCTCCCAGGGTTCGAAGTCATCCACGCTGATCGCGTCAACCGTCATCTCGCGCAGCTCCGCCAGTTGCTTGCGCTCCTCGGCCGTGATCCAGCCCTCGGCAACGCCTTCGTCGAGTTGCGCATCGAAGTCCAACGCCTCGATGCCGCTGCTCTTGAGCGCCTTGAGGAACTTGCGCTCGACCGGCTCGGCCAGGATCACCTTGGGCAGGTAACTGTCGATGCGCCCGGCCGGGTTGTTGTCGCAGGGCGTCAGGAAGACGCCGCTCGCCAGGCGCTCGCGCGCCTCGCATGGCGTCATCAGCAATGACGCCGCGCGACGACCCAGGCGATCGCTGGGGGCCTGGGCACGACGGCCCATCGGGAACACCAGCAGCCACAACAGCCAGCCCACCGGTCGGATCGGGAAGTTGCGCAATGCACTCGACAGCGCGGTTTCGATCTTGTTGATCGCATCATGGAACGCCCAGGCCAACAACGGCCGGTCGCCTTCCGGACGACCTTCGTCCTCGAAGCGCTTGAGCATCGCACTGGTGATGTACAGCTGGCTGAGCACGTCGCCCAGGCGTCCCGACAGCGACTCCTTGAACTTGAGCTTGCCGCCGAGCAGCAGCATCGACGTATCGGCCATGATCGCCAGCGCCGCTGAATAGCGGTCGAGCTTGCGGTAGTAGCGGCGGGTGTAACTGCCGCCCGGTGCCTTGCCGAACTTGGCCCAGGTCAAGCCAAACCAGAAGGCGCGCACGGCATTGGAAATCGCGTAGCCGATATGCCCGAACAGGTTGCGGTCGAAATCCTCCAGGCCCTGGGCCTTGTCCGGGTTCTGCGCGGCTTTCATCTCCTTGAGCACCCACGGATGGCACAGGATCGCGCCCTGGCCGAAGATCAGCAGGCTGCGGGTCATGATGTTGGCGCCCTCGACCGTGATCGCGATCGGCGCCGCCTGCCAGTCGCGGCCGGCGAAGTTGCGTGGTCCAAGGATGATGCCCTTGCCGCCTAGGACATCCATGACGTCCGTGGCGACTTCGCGGCCCATCGTGGTGCAGTGGTACTTGGCGATGGCCGACGGCACCGCCGGGGTCTCGCCGCGGTCCACCGCCATCGCGGTGGCCTGCGACAGTGCACTGATGGCGTAGGCCTTGCCGGCGATGCGGGCCAGGGCTTCCTGCACGCCTTCGAAGCGACCGATCGACAGGCCGAACTGCTTGCGGATGCGTGCGTATGCGCCGGTGGCCACCGCGCCCAGCTTGGAGCCGCCGCTGGCGGTGGAGGGTAGTGTGATCGAACGCCCGATCGACAGCTGCTCGTTCAACATCTGCCAGCCCTTGCCCGCGTAATCCTCGCCGCCCAGCAATTGAGACAGTGGCACGAAGACTTCGTGGCCATGGATCGGCCCGTTCTGGAACGGCGAATTGAGCGGGAAGTGGCGACGACCGATATCCACCCCCGGCGTATCGCGCGGCACCAGGGCAATGGTGATGCCCAGGTCCTTGACGTCCCCGATCAGGCCGTCCGGGTCGTACATCCGGAATGCCAGGCCGATCAACGTGGCCACGGGCGCCAGGGTGATGTAGCGCTTGTCGAAGGTCAGCTTGAGGCCCAGCACGGTGGCGCCGTTCCACTCGCCCTGGCAGACGATGCCGTAGTCCGGGATCGAGGTCGCATCGGAGCCGGCAAATGGTCCGGTCAGGCCAAAGCACGGGACTTCACGTCCGTCGGCCAGGCGTGGCAGGTACGTGTCCTTCTGCTCCTGGGTGCCGTAATGCAGCAGCAGTTCGGCCGGACCCAGCGAGTTGGGCACGCCCACCGTGGAGCTGACCACGGACGAGATCGAGGCAATCTTCTGGATGACCCTGTGATGCGCCAGCGCCGAAAAGCCAAGTCCGCCGTATTCCTTGGGGATGATCATCCCGAAGAACCGGTGTTGCTTGATGTAATCCCACATCTCCGGCGGCAGGTCGGCATGGACATGGTTGATTTCCCACTCGTCGACCATCGTGCACAGCTGCTCGACCGGGCCGTCCAGGAACGCCTGCTCTTCGTCGGTGAGTCGTGGCGCCGGCTGCGACAGCAACTTGTCCCAGTCGGGCTTGCCCGAGAACAGTTCTCCCTCGAACCCCACGCTGCCCGATTCCAGTGCAATGCGCTCGGTCTGCGACAGTGGTGGCAGGATCGCACTGTAGAACCTGAGCAGCGGGGCGGTGATCAAGGGCATGCGCAGCGCAGGGACCAGCATCGGGATCGCGATCAGCGCCAGTACGATGGCGACGATGGTGGTTGCGGTCGCGTTTGCACCTAGCAGCCAGCAGGCGACCAGCAGCGAGGCCGTCAGCGCGACCCAGGTGGCCAGGCGCAGCCGGTGGTATGCGGCAAAGGCACCCGCCAGCAGGAAGGCGAGGATGGGAATGGCGATGCTCATCAGGGGCTCCAGCGGGCGGTCATCGCCCGGGTTCAAGTGGGGCAAGCCATGCGGTGGTCGGCCAACGAGTGGTCAGGCAGGAAGCCTCCACGGCCCGACGGTTGGAGGCGGTCTGGTGCATGATGCCTCGCAGGGTTACCATACGCCAAAGTATGGAGAGTCGGAGAAGGGCCTGTCAACCAGGCGCCCGGCGACGCCTTGGCAGATTGAGCAGCAGATTGATCGGTGCCGATGCGATGCAGGGCGCGATCGCCCTGACAAGACGCCCCCGCCGGCTGCGCAGACGCTTGGGCGGCGCCATCGCGGGCGCATTCGCGCGTACTATTACGAACCATGGCGTATGGACAACCCCGAGCTATGACCAGCCCGTACATGAGCCGCCCGGGTGCCAGCAGTCCCGGCACCCCCGCTGCGGCAGTGAAGTCCGAACGTGTCGGCCGGCTCAGTGCGGACGACTGGGCGCAGGGGGCGCTGGACCTGATCGCCGAAGCCGGCATCGGCGCGGTGGCTGTAGAGCCGCTGGCCAAGCGCCTGGGTGTCACCAAGGGCAGTTTCTACTGGCATTTCCCGGCCCGCGAAGCACTGTTGGTCGCTGCCCTGGATCGCTGGGAAAAGCATGAGCAGGAAGCCGTATTCGGCCAGCTCGAGGCGATCCACGAACCCGGCCAGCGCCTGCGCGCGCTGTTCCAGCTGGTCGCGCACGAGTTCAAGTCGCACATCATTTATAGCGAGCTGCTCAAGGCGCTGGACCATCCGGCCGTGCAACCGGTGATCGAACGCGTGTCCCAGCGCCGCATGGACTACCTGACCGCGTCGTTCCGGCAGTCTGGCCTCAACCGCAGCCAAGCGCAGCATCGCGCCCGACTGACCTACGCCGCGTATGTCGGTTTCCTGCAGCTGAGCCTGCAGTTGCAGCAGCAACGCCTGCAGCATGACGAGTTCGAAGCCTATGTCGAACATGTCATGACCACATTGATCCCGGTCGCTTGAACGCCTTGCTTGCCGATCTGCTTGCGTCCAACCGCAAGCGCTTGCATGCCGTGCCCACGCCGCGCCCGGTGTCGGGTGGCCGGTGTTGCAGGTGCACGATCGGCACCCACCTCATGCGATTTTCGCGGCCAGGTGCCGCTGACAAGACCGTTTCCATCCTGCTTTGGAGTCCGATCCAGTGAATGCCGCCCCTCAAGCCGTCACCGCCAAGACCAACCCTGCAAACGCTGCCGCCGGCAGTACGTTGCCCGCCCTGGACGCATGGGTGGCGCAGGTCGCCGCATCGACCCGGCCCGATGCGATCCACTGGTGTGACGGCAGCGACGCCGAAAACGCGTTGCTGATCGAAAGGATGCAGGCCGACGGCACGCTGCACCAGCTCAATCCGGAGACCCATCCCAACAGCTGGCTGCACCGCTCCGATCCCGACGACGTCGCGCGCGTCGAACACCTCACGTTTGTCTGCACCAGCGACCCCGGCGACGCCGGCCCCAACAACCACTGGATGGCGCCGTCCGACGCACACGCGAAGATCGATGCGTTGTTCGAGGGGTGCATGCGTGGCCGCACCATGTACGTCGTCCCCTACTGCATGGGTCCGATCGGTTCGCCATTGGCGCGTTGTGGCGTGGAGATCACCGACTCGCCCTACGTGGTTGCCAACATGCGGATCATGACCCGCATGGGCGCGCCGGCCCTGGCGCGGATCGAAAGGGAAGGCGGTTTCGTGAAGGGCCTGCATTCGATTGGCGAACTTGATCCGGAACGCCGTTTCATCATGCATTTCCCCGAAGAGCTCACGATCAAGTCCTACGGTTCCGGCTACGGCGGCAACGCGCTACTGGGCAAGAAGTGCCACGCGCTGCGCATCGCCTCGCACCAGGCGCGCAACGAGGGCTGGCTGGCCGAGCACATGCTGATCCTGGGGATCGAAAACCCGCAGGGCGAAACCCATTACATCGCGGCGGCGTTCCCGTCTGCCTGCGGCAAGACCAACCTGGCGATGCTGATCCCGCCCGAGGGCTACCAGCGCGACGGTTGGAAAGTCAGCACCATTGGCGACGATATCTGCTGGATGCGGCCGGGCGGCGACGGCCGGTTGTACGCGATCAATCCCGAGGCCGGTTTTTTTGGCGTTGCACCGGGCACATCGAAAAAATCCAATCCCAACGCACTGGCCACCATCCAGCACGACACCATCTTCACCAATGTCGGCGTCACCGCCGACAACCAGCCTTGGTGGGAAGGCATCGGCAATGGACAGGTGCCGGCCACCGACTGGCGGGGCGAACCCTACGACCCCGGCAAGCGCACGGCGGCGCATCCCAACTCCAGGTTCACCGTCAGCGCCACTCAATGCCCGAGTTATTCGGACAAGGCAGAGGATGCCGAGGGCGTACCGATCAGTGCCATCGTATTCGGCGGCCGGCGCGCGTCGCTGGTGCCCTTGGTGTTCGAAGCGCGCGACTGGACGCACGGCGTTCTGGTGGGCGCGTCGATGGGTTCGGAAACCACCGCTGCGGCAACTGGCGCAGTCGGCGTGATGCGCCGGGACCCGATGGCGATGAAGCCTTTCTGCGGGTACAACTTCGGCGACTACTTCGCGCACTGGCTGTCATTCGACAAACCTGGTGCCAGGTTGCCGAAGATCTTCCACGTCAATTGGTTCCGCAAGGATGCCCAAGGCAAGTTCGTATGGCCGGGCTTCGGCGACAACCTGCGCGTGCTGGAGTGGATGATCGAGCGCGTCAAGGGCACCGGCGGGGCGGTCGAGACGCCGATCGGCGCGCTGCCAGCTCCCGGCGCCATCAATCTGGAAGGGCTGGCGCTGGCAGAGGATGCGCCTGGCTTGCTGTTCGATTACGACCGAGACGGCTGGCGCCGGGAGTTTGCCGGTATCGCCGCGTACCTGGACGAATACGGCGAGCGCATGCCGCAGGCACTCAAGGCCGAGCAGCAGAGAATCGCAACTCTCCTTGAGACAGCAAGCTGATCTGTTGTTAACAACTCTCGTGTTGCGCTGCACCATCCAGACATCTTCCGGTCAGCCAGTCTTTTGCCGAATATCTCATTCAAATCAGGTAGTTGACAGGAACAGAGGATGGCTGCGTGCCAAACCAACCCTGCAATACCCATTCAGCCCGGCGAAATCGAGCGCGGGGGTTGTTAAAGAATCGTTGTGTGTTCTATAGTCGGCCGGTCTAGCCACATTACGGCTTTGACGTACATGTACTTCATCAAGGTCCTTCGTCCCATATGGGGGTTATAAAAAATGGCTTCTAACAATCTCGCCAAGAGCCTGAAGCGAAGCGCACTGACCGCAGCAATCGGTCTGTGCTTCGTGGGCGGCGTCAATGCACAGTCCAACGCGGCTGGTGCCATCTCCGGTCACGCTGCTGCCGGCGACACCATCACCGTTACCAACGCCAACACCGGGCAGAGCCGCACGATTACCGTTGGCTCCGGCGGCGATTACCGCTTCTCCTCACTGCCGACCGGCCAGTACACGGTCAGCCGCAACGGTGGCGAAGCACGCGATGCACGCGTCAACGTCGGCACCGCGGCAACCGTCGACTTCGTGAGCGCCGCCGGTGGCTCGCTGGGTACCGTGACCGTGGTTGGTAGCAGCCAGGTCAACCCGATCGACGTTTCCTCGGTGGAGTCGACCACGATCCTGACTGCAGAGCAGATCAACAAGATCCCGGTCCCACGCGACGGCACCTCGGTGGCCCTGCTGGCCCCGGGCACCGTGCGCGGCGATTCCGCGTTCGGCAACCTGGCCTCGTTCGGCGGTTCTTCCGTCGCCGAGAACCAGTACTTCCTCAACGGCTTCAACATCACCAACACGTTCCAGAACCTGAACTTCGTGCAGGTGCCGTTCGAGGCGATCGCCGAGCAGCAGGTCAAGACCGGTGGTTACGGTGCCGAGTTCGGTCGTTCGACCGGCGGCGTGCTCAACCAGATCTCCAAGCGTGGCGGCAATGAGTTCCACGCCGGCGGCAACATCTTCTACTCGCCTTCGTCGCTGGACGGCACCAAGCACAACACCTATGACAACAATGGCGTGTTGTACAACGACAACTCGCAGGACAAGCTCGAGACCACCACGGCGGCCGTCTGGGCCAGCGGTGCGCTGATCAAGGACCGCCTGTTCGCCTACGGCCTGATCCAGTACGGCAAGACCGACCAGGACGCCTACGAGGGTATCCTGTCGGGTGGCACCACCTTCCAGGCCCACACCAAGCGTCCCAACTGGCTGTTGAAGCTGGACTGGAACATCAACGACAACAATATCCTTGAGTTCACCGGCCTGTCGGACACGCGCAAGATCGACACCGATTACTACAGCACCAACTTCGACGCCAACGGCAAGCCGTCGCGTGGAGACTTCCTCGGTACCGATTACACCGAGAACGGCGGTGACCTGTATGTGCTCAAGTACACCGGCTACCTGACCGACACCTTCACCCTGTCGGCGCTGGCTGGTCACGGCACGTTCAAGCGCAACAACCGCGGCCTGTCGGCCAGTGGCATCGAAAGTTCCTACACCGGCGACGTCGGCGGACCTGTCGCCGGCTGCCCGCTGGTGATCGATGGCCGCACACCGGCTGCCCGCGCCGCATCGCCGTTCCCCGGCACGATTCCGAGCTGCTACCTGGCCACCCAGGTCGGACGCCCGGACGCGCAGGACACGCGCGACCAGTACCGTCTGGATGCCGAATGGCAGCTGGGCGACCACCTGATCCGCGGCGGTGTCGACATCGACAACTTCGAGTCGGTCGCGGGTGTTTCGTATGCCGGTGGCGAATACTGGTTCTACCGCAACAATACCGACGTCCGTCGTCGCGTGTTCCAGTCCGGCTCCACGGTGGCGGTCGACCAGACCGCGTACTACATCGAGGACAGCTGGAGCATCACCGACAACTTCATCGCGTACGTCGGCCTGCGCTGGGATACGTTCAACAACAAGAACGGCAATGGCGAGACCTACGTCAAGATCAGCAACCAGTTCGCACCGCGCCTGGGCTTCTCCTGGGACGTGTTCGGCGACTCGAGCTTCAAGGTCTTCGGTAATGCAGGCCGTTATGCGCTGCCGCTGACCGCCACGGTCGCCGTGCGTGGTGCCAGCCAGTCCTTGTTCAGCACCGAGGAATACACCTACGACATCAACATGGTCGATCCGGTGACTGGTGCTCCGATCGGTGCGACTCCGGTTCCGGGTACGTTCCAGTACCTGAACAATGAATTCGGGCTCGGCAAGAACCCGAACACGATCGCATCCACCACCCTGGATCCGATGTACCAGGACGAGTACATCCTGGGCTTCCAGAAGCAGCTCACCGACAACGTGTCGCTGGGTGTGCGTGGCATCTATCGTGACCTCAAGCGCGCGATCGACGATACCTGCGACTATCGCCCGCTGGTTGACTGGGCCCTGGCCAATGGCTTCAGCGCCGATGGTGGCATCTTCATCGCACCGGAAGACAAGACCCAGCCCAACGACATCGCGCTGTACAACGGTGGTTTCCCGTTCTGCCGCCTGTACAACCCGGGTCAGGACGCGATCTACACGGTGGACGTCAACGGCGATGGTGTGCTCGAGACGATCCCCGTATCGGCCGAGCAGGGCGGTGCAGCGGCCAAGCGCAAGTACTCCGCGCTTGAGTTCTTCTTCCAGGGCAACTGGGACAAGCTGTTCTTGCAGGGTTCGTACACCTACGCCTCCAGCCGCGGCAACACCGAGGGCGGCGTCAAGTCCGACAATGGCCAGAGCGACACTGGTACCACCCAGGACTTCGACTATCCCGAGCTGATCATCGGGTCGTATGGCTACCTGCCCAATGATCGTCGTCACACGTTGAAGCTGTTCGGCAACTACGAGATCACCGATGAGTGGTCCGTCGGCGGCAACCTGCTGCTGCAGTCGGGTCGTCCGATCAACTGCTTCGGCATCTACGGCACCCGTAGCCAGTCGCCGTACGGCGTCTCGTACTTCTCGTGCGACAACGGTCCTGCCGAGCCGCTGCGTCTGCCGGATGGTTCGCTGAACCCGAACGCGTACTTCAACGGCACGACGATCGTTCCACGTGGCTCCGCGGGCCGCACGCCTTGGACCAAGACGCTCGACCTGAATGTTGCCTACAAGCCCAATTGGGCCGAAGGCCTGCAGTTCAAGGTCGACGTGTTCAACGTGCTCAATGCCCAGGCTGGTGCGACGGTCAACGAGAACGGCGAGGCAGGCAATGGCCAGCCGCAGCCGGACGTCTACAAGCGCATCACGAGCTACCAGGCGCCGCGTTCGGTCCGTTTCATGATCCAGTACGACTTCTAAGAAACAGCGTAACAAGCAAGTGCTTCAGCGGCCGCCTCAGGGCGGCCGCTTTTTTTATGCGCGACGGTTGGTGGCGCACTTTTTCCCCTTCAAGTCTTGTGGGAACATGTCCTATGACTACGCAGACAGCGGGCCTTTGGCAGGCTGCCCGGCACCAATTCATGCGCAAGGACTGGCCTGCGGCACGACGTTCCCTGCATGCCATCCTCGACGTCCAGCCCGGGCATGCGGCAGCCTTGCTGCATTTGTCCTATGTGGAGTCGTACCTGGGGCATTACCGCGCCGCGCGCGACTGCGTCCTGCGTGCCCAGAAGACACGCGTCACCCATCCCGAGTTACTGGTCGACCTGGTTGCGCGGCTGCGGACTTTCAACGAGGCCGCCGCGATCGAGCAATGCATCCAGTGGCTACCACCGCTGAACCAGGTGGCTATACCGGTCCTGCTTACTTTTGCAGCGCAGCTGAGCTATCTCAATCAGCAGGAGCGCGCCTTGCCGTTCCTTGAAGAGGCGCGGGCAGGTGATCCAGACTATCCGCCGACCCTGTTGGCCTTGGCCCAGGTCCTGATCTATCTGGGTCGCTTCGACGAGGCGGAGACCGCCCTGCAGCGCTGCCTGAGGCGTGCCCCGGAGCTGCCTGCGGCTTATTGGCAGCTCTCGCGCCTGCGGCGGCAGACCGTAGACCACAACCACGTCGAGATACTGCGCAAGCTTCTGGCCAAACCAGCCGATGATCCCGAGCAGTCGGCATTGGCTGCCTACGCACTGCACAAGGAGCTCGATGACATTGGCGATCATGCGGGTGCGTGGCAGGCACTGGAGCAGGCCTGTCGATACAAGCGACCGCTGGTTGATTACAAGCCCGAAGATACGCGCGTGCTGGTGGATGCCTTGATCGCGACGTTCCCGGTAGACGCCTCGGCAGCCGAGCCGCCCGGACAAGTGCCAGGACCCCATCGCTGGCCGTCGGTTTCCGGATCCGATGTCGACCATGGGCGCGTGCCGGTCTTCATCGTCGGGATGCATCGTTCTGGCACCACGCTGCTTGAACAGTTATTGGACGGACACAGCGAGGTGAAGGGTGTCGGCGAGTTGTACGATTTCACCAGCCAGATGCGTTTTGCCACCGATCACCACTGTCGCGGCGTGATCGATCTGACGATCGTGGAGCGCGCAAAGGGTCTCGATTACGCCGGGATCGGCCGCGGCTATCTCGACAAGATGGAATGGCGCCTGGGTCGCGAGCGTTATTTCACCGACAAACTGCCATCGAATTTTTTCAATATCGGTTTCATTTGCCGGGCATTGCCACAGGCAAGGATCCTGCACATGGTCCGTGATCCGGTGGAGACGTGCTTCTCCAATCTTCGCGAGCTGTTTTCCGGTGCCAATCCCTACTCCTATGACCAGCACGAGCTGGCCGATTTCTTTCATCAGTATTCGCGCTTGATGACGCACTGGCACCAGGCGTTTCCAGGCCGAGTCCTTGACGTAGACTATGCGGAACTCACGCGCGAGCCGGAAGCGGTCATGCGTCGTGTGGTTGATTTCTGCGGCCTTGCGTTCCAACCGGCGATGCTGGACATTTCCAGCCGCGATCGTGGCGTGGCGACGGCTAGCGCCGTTCAGGTCAGGCAGGGCATCGTCGCCAGGGAATTGCCAAAGTGGGCGCCGTACGAAGATCAGTTGCAACCCCTGATCCAGGCGCTGGCCCAGCACCGCGTAGTGGGTTGAATGCCCTGCGGGTCAAGCCCGGCCGTTAGCGAAATTCATGATGATTGTGGTTTGAGGCAGGCCTGGTGGCACATGCAGCGATTCAGGATGGTGCGCGCCGCTCGGGATGAGGCGTTGACTGGGACGCCCGCAGTCGTGCCCCGGCTGCTGTCGCTGCCGACCTGGTGATTTGAAAAGGCCCTTTCGGGCCAGGAAGATACCCATTCGCGCGCGAGCCTCTGGATGCGGGCACAGCGATCAGGCGGGGGTCGAGCCGGATCCAGGTCGCCAGAAGTGCTGAGGTGGCGCGCTTGGTACGCAAGGCAGGCAACAGCGCAGCAGACGTGGCGTGGGATGCTTGCTACAGATCCTGCTCGTAACGCACGTAGGGCACGGTGCCCTCGCCATCGGTGGTGGCGCTGCTACCTGCGGAGAAAGGATTCTTGCCGCGGGTGATGACGTTGTCCGCACCGACCGTCAACTGGCCGCTCCACGGGGTGCGCCAGGTCAGTCCGAGTCCCAACCCGCTAAAACTCGATTCGCCCGGTACGTCGACGACATGGCCGATGACATTGGCGCCGAAGTTGCCGATGCCGCCACCAATGGACAATGACCGCGTACTCCAGCGGTCGTTGAGTTGAGGTGCCTGTGCCGCGGGAACCAGGCGGGCCTTGGCGATCGTGCCAGCGATAGAGACATAGCCCTGGTTGCGCAGGTTCTTCTGCACCGACACCGTCAGGTCATTGACGTCTACTTGGCGATTGGCAGCCGGCTGGCCGGCGGTACCCGGCAACAACCATGCGGGCAGGGTGTCGCGGCCAGTACCCGCAGTCACGCCAAGCCTGGTGGCGTCGTTGCCGAAGGCTGCACTGGCGCTGGTGTGTTGGGAGCCGGCGCGGCTGTCATCACCCAGGCGTGCGCCCAGGCTGGCCAGCAGGCAGTTGTTGGGAAGGCTGCCCAGGCCCGCGGCCAGGCTGCTCTTGCGGTTGCACAGCAACGCCAGCGAGTCGCCGGACTCAAGGCCGATGGTCGCATCCAGTGAATTATTGCCAAAGCGATGGCGCAGGCCGGCCTTGGGGGGCTGCGTTGGTTCGATGACCAGATAAGCCTCGATCTTGCCGCTGGACTGGTTCCATACCGGCAGCCAGGTACCGTCTGCGTCCTGCTGCGTTTGGGCAGCCGCACCCGCCGCTGCGCCCAAGGCGAGCAGTACGGTCAGTGACGATTTGAGCAGCCAGGAGGACATCGGTGGTTCTGACCTCTGAGACCGGGACGAGTTCCCGGTGGACGGGCATATGACTCTAGCGGATTTATGATTATTTAACAATCGCCTGGTGGCGCTGGCAACAGGGTTCCACGCGTGCCGCCCAACTGCCGGACCGGGTCGCTTGCCTGCGGAATATTCGCGAGAAATTCGTTTGTTTTCAGTCTATTGCAGCCGTTCCGGCGCTTCGGAAGTCGGATTGGCCGCGGGGAACAGTGCCTCGATGTCGTCGGCCTGGAACAGGTAGCGTTGTCCACAGAATTCACAGTGGATTTCAGCCGTGCCGTCGGCCAGCGCGGCCCGGGCCTCGTCGGCACCCAGCGACTGCAGCATTGCCCCCACGCGCTCGCGTGAACACGAGCAGCCAAAGCGCAGCGACCGCTCTCCCAGCATTTGCGGCTGCTCCTCGTGGAAGAGGCGATGCAGCGCGGTCGCCGCGGGCAATGCCAGCAGTTCGGCACCCGAGAGGGTTTCGAACAGCGCCCCGGCGCGGGTCCAGCCATCCTCGTCGCCGGAATCGCCTGGAAGCTTCTGCAGCATCAAGCCGGCGGCCCGGGTGTCGTCGGCCGCCAGCAGCAAACGGGTGGGAAGTTGCTCGGATTGGCGGAAATAATCCTCGAAGGCGCCCGCAAGCGAGTCCGCTTCCAGCGGGACCAGGCTTTGGTATCGCACCGGGTCGCGGCCCTGCACGGTCGGATTCTCGATGGTGATCGCCAGTGTCGCGTCGCCGCCAAGCACGCGCAGGTCGCGCGGCAGCGGTCCGGCGTCGTGTGCGGCCTGCGCGATGCCACGCAGGGTGCCATCGGCAGTGCATTCGGCAAACAAGGTCCGCAGTGGTCCGTCGCCGCGCAATTGCACCGACAGGCGCCCGTCGACCTTGGCATGCCCGGTGAACAGCGCCGCGGCCGCGGCGGCCTCGCCCAGCAGTTCCGTCACCGCCACGGGACCCCCCGGGCTGGCGTCGTCAGGGCGCGTGCGGATTTGTCGCCAGGTCTCGTCCAGGTGCACGTGGACGCCGCGAACGCCGGCAGCGGGCAGCAGGAACCGGCTCAGGCAGTCATCGTCGGCACGCGCGGGGCAGGTGGGGGTGTCAGTCATGCGATCGTGTCTATGGGTTGGCCGGGGTGGTGGATCGTGGCAACCAGGCGGGGAAGCAGGCGCGGGTCGGGGATAATGCCGTGGTCACGCACGCGGGAATCGTCTAGATGGGGATGCTGGCATGTCTGCGCAAGCCTGGGGGAAGGAGGACTTGATGGGACATCCACCTGCAGGGCGTCCACGTCGTCGCTGGCGGCGCTGGCTCTGGCTGCTGCCGCTATGCCTGCTGCTTGGCAGCGTCGGGCAGGTCATGCTGCTTCGCTATGTCGACCCTCCATTTTCGGCGTTCATGGCCGCGCGCCAGGTGTCGGCGTGGGCGCATGGCGATCGGGGATATGTCACTGCGTATGACTGGCGCGACCTGGACCGGATCTCGCGCGAGCTGCCTCTGGCACTGGTCGCGGCCGAGGACCAGCGGTTCCCGCTGCACCACGGCTTCGACTTCAAGGCGATCGAAAAGGCCCGCCGGCACAATGCCCGCGGACTCAAGACGCGTGGCGCGAGCACGATCAGCCAGCAGGTCGCCAAGAACCTGTTTTTGTGGGGTGGGCGTAGCTGGGTGCGCAAGGGCATCGAGGCCTGGTACACGCTATTGATCGAGGCGCTGTGGCCCAAGTCGCGGATCCTGGAGATGTACGCCAACATCGCGGAATTCGGCGACGGCGTTTACGGCGCGCAGGCTGCCGCACGCAGCTTTTACGGCAAGGATGCAAGCCGGCTCACGCGCGCCGAGTGCGCACGTCTGGCAGCCGTGCTGCCAAGTCCGAGGCGCTATGACGCACGTCGCCCTGGCCCTTACGTGCAACGGCGCAGCAATGACATCCAGCGCCAGATGCGGCAATTGGGAGGCGGTTACCTGGACGACATCGAATGAGGCCGGAGCCGCGGTCCGGCAGCCGGCCTGGCCTGGCCACTGCGCCATCCTGGCCGGAGGGCTACTATTCCCATATGTCCCGTGACCTGCTCACCATCGTCGTGGCCGCCTGCAACGAGGCCGAGGCATTGCCGCGCCTGCATCCACGGATTGCCAGCGTGCTCGATGGACTGCGTGGCGAAGGTGTCGATGGTCGCGTGCTGTACGTGGACGACGGCAGTACCGATGCGACCTGGCAGTTGATGCAGGGCATCGCCGCCGGGGATGCGCGGGTCGGGCTGCTGCGCCTGTCGCGCAACTTCGGCAAGGAGATCGCGCTGACCGCGGGCCTGGACCGGGTCGAGCACGGTGCTGCATTGATCCTCGATGCCGACGGCCAGGATCCGCCGGAGTTGATCCCGCAGTTCGTCGCCAAGTGGCGCGAGGGATTCGACGATGTCCATGGCACGCGCGTCAGCCGTGACGGCGAAGGACCGCTCAAACGAGGCACGGCACATGCGTTCTACCGCGTGATCGGCTGGTTGTCGCAAACACCCATTCCGCAGGATACCGGCGACTTCCGCTTGTTGTCTGCGCGCGCACTGGCGGCCCTGGGCGAGTTGCGCGAGCGCCATCGCTTCATGAAGGGCCTGTTCGGGTGGATAGGCTTCCAGCAGGTCGCGATCCCCTACCAGCGCGACGCGCGCATTGCCGGTCGCAGCAAGTTCAACTTCTGGAAGCTCTGGAATTTCGCACTGGAGGGCATCACCAGTTTTTCGACGGCGCCGTTGCGACTGGCGACGTACCTGGGCGTGTTGACCGCATTGCTGGCATTCGTCTACGCCTCCTGGATCGTGGTCAAGGCGCTGTTGTGGGGTGATCCCGTGGCGGGCTGGCCTACGATGATGGCGGTCATCCTGTTCCTGGGTGGCGTGCAGTTGGTTGCACTTGGGCTGATCGGTGAATACCTGGGACGACTGTACGTGGAATCCAAACAGCGCCCGCTGTACCTGGTCGACAGCTGGCGGCCGGCTGCTCCCACCCAGGCGGGTGTGGGCGAAAGGCGCCCTGCCGACACCAGCCCTGCTGGACGCAATCCTGCACTGGCAGGCGTCGACCCGGCGCCCGCGGTATGCTCGACCCAATCACCGACCCGACCCGATGGGCAAGGAGACGATGATGCGCAGCGTGCGGCAATTATTGGACGCGAAAGCGCCTGAGGTTTTCGCGATAGGGCCCGATGCACCGGTCATCGACGCAATCCGCCTGATGGCTGAAAAACGGATCGGCGCGGTCCTGGTCATGGAAGCTGGAAAGCTCGCGGGCATCGTTTCCGAACGCGACTATGCCCGCAAGATCGTGCTGCAAGGGCATTCGTCCAGGGACACTGCGGTGCGCGAGATCATGACCAGTGATGTCGTCCGCGTGGGCCTCGAGGACAGTGTCAGCCACTGCATGCAACTGGTGACGGACCAGCGTATCCGCCATTTGCCCGTTTGCGACGGGGATGCCGTGCTGGGAGTGATTTCGATTGGCGACCTGGTCAAGGCGGTGATCGAGGACCAGCAGCTCGAGCTGGACCAGTTGCAGCGGTATATCCAGAGTTAGGTCACGACGGCCATCTCGAAGGCATCAATGCAACCCGTGCTTTCTTCCCCTGGCATCACATCCTTCGGGTGGCGTGCAACGTTGAACGTGGGGATGCATTGCAACCTGTTGCGGTCGCAGGAGAATTCCATGGCGCCCACAAGTCCGGTGACGGAAGCCGTGCTTTGGCGCAGCTTCCAACAGACTTCAAAGGCCAGGTTGCTCACTGGCCAGTCGACGTTCGGCGCGGTCACTGAAGCGGAACTTCGAGCTTCCTCGTTGGCGGCCGATGGCCGTTGCAGGTGGCGCATTCGAGGGCGGAGCGTCACTCGCCTGGATACCCGGCAGCCAGTAACAGCTGGCGTTCTCCACAGTCGATAGGTTCGTCATTCGTTGCCAAGGCGTGGACCAGACAATGCGACCAGGCCCAACCGCTTCATCCCATGGACACCTGGCTGGTGAAGCCTGCGGTGGGTTTGGATCCACGCAGCTCGGCCCGACCTGCGCGCCAAGGGCTACGGGAGAGCACCTTGGTCGTTGAGGTCGTCGCCAGGGCTTTTGCCGTGTGGCTGGTTATCCTTGTGCTCGCCGTCGTCAACGGCACGCTGCGCCAGGGGGTGCTGATCCCCAGGCTGGGCGCGACGTCGGGGCTTGTTCTAAGTGGGCTGCTGCTCGCCTCGCTCATCCTGGCAGTTACCTATCTGTTCCTTCCCTGGCTTGGCATCCGCCGCACGGGCCAACTGCTTTTGCTGGGGGCGTGTTGGTTGGCCCTGACCTTGGGCTTTGAGTTCCTGTTTGGCCTGCTGCGCGGCAAACGCCTCCCCGAGATGCTTGAAGCCTATACGTTCAAGGGAGGAAACCTCTGGCCGGCGGTGCTCGTGGTCACGGCATTGGCACCCTGGCTGGGCGGCAAGCTCAGGGGCTGGCTGTAATGCAGGCAGCGCCCACGAATGGGCCCAACCCCAGCGTGCATGGCAACGGCACGACGGTGGCAGGAATCCTTGCCGCGTTGTTGCCTGCGCCAGGCACGTCGGCGTAAGTTGGGCATTTGGCGTCGGAGCAGTCCTGATGGCAGGTGTCGTTTCTCCAAGTCGGGTCGCTTCGGCACTCACCGAGTGTTGGTCGCCCCGCGTGATCGCGGAAGTCGACGAGAGCTATGTCAAGGTCGCGAAGCTGCACGGCACCTTGGCCTGGCACAGCCATGATCGCGAAGACGAGTTGTTCCTGGTCCTCAAGGGGCACCTGCGTATCGAGATGCCTGACGCAGCGGTTGAACTCGCCGAGGGGGAGATGTTCGTCGTGCCCGCGGGCGTCCGCCACAACCCGGTGGCCGAGGACGAATGCCACGTGTTGCTGATCGAGCGGAAATCCACGCTGCACACCGGCAGCGTGCAAACCGGAAACACGCGTTCGATTGCGGATCAGTTGCGACCGGTGTGACGCCCGATTGCATTGGCTCGGCCTTCGTTTCCCGGTGGCTGGCAAGCTTGCGCCGCCCGGCAGGCATGAGGTGCCGGAGCGATGTTCTGGTGCCGAGGCCCCCAGTCAGGATCTTGGGTGCTTCTTGAAAATGCCGATGGACGACATCGGCGATGCGATTGGCTTCGAGCCCCGTGCCTGGCGCGGTAGCCTTTGACTAACGGCTGTGTGCCTCCAGCAGTGCTGCTGGTACGACTGTCTGGCCGCGACTGCATCGCGCCCAACGGCATGTGCCTGGGCCAGCCGGCCCGCGCAGATCGATGCAGTTGCCGTGCGAAATGGCGGAAACGCCGCGACCTGCTTGGTTACGACAAGGCTGCGACTGCAAGCGATCGCGCCGGCTGCCAGGCAGGGTTACCCGGGCGGCTACTTTGCATATTTTCCGCCGCACTGCGCGTCTTTTCCCGGCCCCAGTTCCAGCGTTGCCAACAGGGCGGCAGGTGGCGCGATGCTGCCCAGGACAAGGGCAATCGCGCCACGCAAGCCAACGCGTGCCATGTCGGGATGGAAGTCCGGGTCCTTGAACGTGCCGTCCAGGATCAACGGCGAGCGGAATACCAGCAGGCTGCGGTCCTTGGGTCGCGGTCGCAACTTGAGGTCGAGTGTTTCATCCTTGAGGCTGATGCTGCCCTGGCCGATGATGATGGTGTCGGTGGTATCGAAGGCCAATGCGCGCGATGTCATCACGCCGTCCTTGACCGAGAAGTCGCCAAAGGCGCAGCGGATCGGGATCTTGCGGTCGCCCTCGACCAGGAACTTCAGTGCCTCGGCGATATCCAGCCCCGCGAACTCCAGCAGCAGGTTGCTGATCTGGCCGCGACCCATGCCCAGCGCGGCATCGCCGTTGCTGCTGGCAAGCATCGCGGCGATCGAGTTGCCGGTACCGCTGAGCATCACCTTGCCACCAATGCGTCCAATGGCGTCCTTTGCCAGCTTTGCGTCGGGGAACAGTGATCCGAGCTTGAGCCCGCCGGCAGTGATGTCGGCCCTGGTGCGGATCGGCGACTCGCGTGCGTCCATGCGGATCTCGGACTGGATGTCGCCGCCGGCGACGCCGAAGTTCAGTGGCTTGAGTCGCAACAATCCGTCTTCAAGCAGTAAATGCACGTCCATGTCGTCGAGCGGCAATCCGGGTGCATTGATCCGTTGCGCCTTCCAGCGCACGTCGGCATCCATCGAGCGCAGCTTGTCGAGTTCGTAAGGCGTGTCGGGGAGGATGCGATCACGTGCCTTCTGTCGCGCAGCCTTCGCGGCAAGCCTGGGATTGCTGCTCTCGTTGCCCCCGCTTTGTGGCGCCGCGCCAACGAAGCCGGCAAGGTCGTCGAAATCCAGGCGCCTGGACACCAGGCTGCCGCGCAGGTAGGGACGCGCGTTGCCGGTGGTGACGCTGACATCCCCGCCCAGGTCGCTGTCACCGACCTTGCCGGTGAAATGGTCGTAGTGCCAAGTCGTCCTCCCGGCCCCATCCTTCCCGGTCGCGATGTCGCGGGTCAGGCGGCCATCCAGCGAATATGGTGGCGTTTCCGGGATGGCCAGCCCAAGCAGCGGATACAGGTCTGCAAGGTCCTGGCCAACCAGCGCCAGCTTGAGATCGAAGTCGCGCAATTGCAGCGGGTCCAGCAATGTGCCGCGCGCGTGCGCCCTGGTGGCGCCGGCCTGCGCGTGCGCATCGATGCGGTAGGGGCGCTTCTTGTCGCGCAGGTCCAGCGGCGACTGGGCACGCCCCTGGACGGTAAACCTGTTTCCCTGCCAGGTGCCGCCGCCATCGACCGCGATGGGGGGTGCGGCGTCGTGCTTGTCGGCCTTGCCACTGGTGACGGCGACATCGATGTCCGTCCTGGAAGTGGCATCGATGTAACGCAGGCGGCCATCGTTCACCTGCAGCCCGGTGAATTGCACTTGCCTCCGGCCATCGTGTTTGCCAAAGACCCAGTTGCCCACGCCCCTTGGTCCCTTCTCCAGGCGCAGCCGTGGCGTATCGAGCACGACCCGTGGAATCCGGACCTCCCCGCGCAGCAGTGGCCAGAGCCGGACCCCGAGCTCAAGTCGGCGGACAGTCGCCATGTCCGGCTGCCTGGACCAGTCCGCGTTGCCGAAACGCAGGCCTTCTGCGCGGATGGTCGTGACCCGACCCAGGTCGACGTCTAGATCGCCGGCGATGTCGAACTCGCGTCCGGTGCGTGCTTCCACCTGGCGTTCGATGGGCCCCTTGAACCAGTTCCAGTCCCACAACACCACCAGCACGACCAGCGCGATCGCCAGCAGTGACAAGCCGACCAGCCAGGGGTGGCGTGCCGCTTCTGCCAGCAGCGCCTTGCGGGCCGGCTCGCGCGTCGTGTCGCCGGCCTGGTGATCAGGCATGGGGGCCTGGCGGGCTCATCGGGGCTGGCAGGCCAGCTCGGTGCCATCTTCCTGGGACAGGTAGATGCCGTTGCTCCCCAGGGTGAAATACAGGTTGCCGCCGGTGAACACGGGGGGCGCGCTGTTGGCGATCCGTTGCAGGTCGACGGTGGGCTGTCCGGGCACCGTGGCGCGCAGCTTGTCGTCCTCGAGGACATCCACGATGACTCCGGCGCCGCAATCGTACGATTTTCCTGGTGCGGCGTCGGGTTTGGTCCCGCCGGGCTGCATGCCACCGGCGGGCGGGGAATCTGCATTGGCCGCCGCCGCGGCCGCGGCATCGGGCGCCGGCGTGGCAGGGGTGGCGCTGCGGTCGGCATTGCAACCTGCCAGTAGCAGCGCGGCGAGCAGGGCTGTTGAAGTTCGCATGGGGATCCCTGGCGGTCGGAGTCCAGGCCACCTTCGCCAACCGGGAGTAAAGCGGTGGTGAAGCCCCGGGGCGGGAGCTGGCCATGGCGAACGCCGTGTCGTGCCAGCGAAGGACCTCAAGGCAGCGTTGCCCGTGCCGGACCGGTCAGGCCGGCGAGGTGATCTGCGCAAGCACCGCGACATAATGGCAGGCGCTGCCGACGATGCAGAACAGGTGCCAGACCGCATGCGAGTAGCGGAGCGAGGCACGATGGTAGAAGGCCGTGCCCAGCGTGTACGCCACGCCGCCCGCGATCAGCCAGCCCAGCGTCCAGGCGTCCAGCGCCGCCATGACCGGTCCGATGGCAACCAGCACCAGCCAGCCCATCGCGATATAGATGCCGGTCGACAGCAGCTTGAAGCGGCCGGTGAAGAACAGCTTGAACACCACGCCGGCCAGCGCCAGTGTCCAGACAGTGGCAAACAACCACCATCCCAGCGGACCGCGCAGACCGATCAGGGTGAAGGGCGTATAGGTTCCCGCGATCAGCAGGTAGATGGCACAGTGGTCGAGTACCTTGAACCGCACCTTGGCCGTGGGCGCCGTCGCCGCGTGGTAGCACGTGGATGCCGCGTACAGCAGGAAGAGGCTGGCGGAAAACACGATCGCTGACGCCAGCCGCGACCTGTCGGTTTGGGCTGCCGCGATCACGACCAGCACCACCCCGCCGAGCAAGGCAGCGACGGCCCCGATGGCATGCGTCAGGGCGCTGGCACGTTCTTCATGCAGGTCGGTGGGGTAGTGCATGCGTGCAGCATGACGCATCCGAAGCCTTGGCGGTGCCGGCCAGGTCGATCCGCGCTTCCCGTCTGGAGGGCTTGGTTGCACCCATGCCGCGGCAGCGATGCAAGACAGCCGCAACCCGGCTTGGCGCAGCGCATCCGGCGATGCTCGGCGCCCTGCCGGCTCCAGCCCACCGGGGTGATCGGTGCGGGCGGACGGTCAGGAGGCCTGGGTGCTGGGGGCGCTGCTGCGCAGGTGTCGCGACAGCCATTGGCATGGCCGGCACGGGACGATCGAGCCACGACGCAAGGCGACGACCAGCAAGGCCAGGGTGCACAGCGAACACAACGTCAATGCGACCACCGACGCCTCGGCGCCGAACACGCCGCCGCTGAGCCAGTCCGGCCCGCTGCGCGTGGAAACCAGCCATCCGTCGGCCTGGGTGCCGGACACCGGGATGCCGAAGATCGTGCCCTGCGCGAAGTTCCACGCCGCATGCAAACCCATGCACAGCGGTAGCGAACGCGTGACGTGGTAGAGCATCCCCAGCAGCAGGCCGGCCTCGATCGCGATCGCAGTCGAACTCCACAGCGTCGCACCCGGGTTGCCCAGGTGTGCCGCCCCGAACAGCAGCGCCGAGATGACCAGCGCGATCCACGTCCCCAGGCCTTCCTCGATGATCCGGAACATCACGCCACGCATGATGATTTCCTCACCGATACCCGCACCCAACCCGGCCATCAGCAGGGCGGGCAACCATCGTGCATCCGGGTTGGTGCCGGTGACGTGGTAGCTGCCTGCGACATGGAGGATGCCGACGATGGCGCCGAACAGCAGCAAGCCTGCGATGGTTCCCTTGATGAAATCGGGGGCCAACCTGCGCGGCGCAAGTTCGGGCAGCGGGCGGCGCTCCAGCAGCTTGGCCAGCAGCAGGTAGGCAATGACGGCCGGCACTGCGCGCGTGACCAGCTGTCCAAACGCATGGGCTGTCGCCGAGGCGTCGCCTGCATTCCAGCCAAGCAGCCCGACCAACGCAGCAAGCGCGAAGCCACAGGCGACAAACATCATTACGAACAAGGCGATGCGCGCCAGCGGCGAAAACACCAGCCAGCGTTGCCAGCCGGGGACGCCGGCGGGCGTGGTGAAGGCAAGGTCCTGCCGGGACATGCGGTGGTCTCTGCCGGGAAGTGGCCGTCAGGCTAACAGCGCCGCAGACCGCGGGCCCAGTGACGAACGACATGGTGGATCGATGCCTGGGCCGTGGGCCCGGTGACGGCCGGACGGGCGACGCGATGGCTGGTCAGGCTTCGACCGCATGCGCATGCTCGCGGGTGGCCAGGAACTCGACATCCGGCGCGCGCTCCTGCGCCAGTTGCAGGTTGACCCGTGTCGGCGCCAGGTACACCAGCGCGCCGGCGCCGTCGGTCGCCAGGTTGAATGCGTTCTTCTCGCGGAACGCCTCCAGCGTCTTGGCGTCGTCGCAACGGATCCAGCGCGTGGTCGCGATCTGCACGGGTTCGAAACTGGCATCCACGCCGTATTCGTCCTTGAGCCGGTAGGCAACCACGTCGAACTGCAGCACGCCCACCGCGCCGAGGACCAGGTCGTTGCCCACCAGCGGCTTGAAGAACTGGGTGGCGCCTTCCTCGGACAACTGCGCCAGCCCCTTCTGCAACTGCTTGAGCTTGAGTGGATCGCGCAGGCGGGCGCGGCGGAACAATTCCGGCGCGAAGTTGGGGATGCCGGTGAAGGCCAGCGCCTCGCCCTGGCTGAAGCTGTCGCCGATCGAGATCGTGCCGTGGTTGTGGATGCCGATGACGTCGCCCGGAAAGGCGGTCTCGGCGATCTCGCGGTCCGACGCCATGAAAGTCAGTGCGTTGGCGAGCTTGAGCTCCTTGCCGGTCCGCGCCTGGAACGCCTTCATCCCGGCGGTGAACTTGCCCGAGCACACGCGCATGAAAGCAACCCGGTCGCGGTGCTGCGGATCCATGTTGGCCTGGATCTTGAATACGAATCCGGACAACGCAGCCTCGTCGGGCATGACCTCGCGCGTCGTCGTCTCGTGCGGCTGCGGCGACGGGGCATGCTCGACGAAGAAATCCAGCAGCAACTGCACGCCGAAATTGTTGACCGCCGAGCCAAAGAACACCGGCGTCTGCTCGCCAGCCAGGTACCTTGCCTTGTCGAACGGATGCGATGCGCCCTGCACCAGTTCCAGCTCGCCACGCACTTCGGCCAGCGCATCCGGGCCGATGCGCGCTTCCAGCCCGGGATCGTCGATCGAAGCGAAGATGGTCGAATCCTGGCGGGTGAAATTGCGTCCGGGTTCGTACAGGTGCACCTCGCCGGTGACCAGGTGCACCACGCCCTTGAGTCGCTTGCCCATGCCGATGGGCCAGGTGACCGGTGCGCACTGAATGCCGAGCACGGACTCGACTTCGTCCAGCAGGTCGATCGGCTCCTTGCCTTCGCGATCGAGCTTGTTGATGAAGGTCATGATCGGGGTGTCGCGCAGGCGGCAGACTTCCATCAGCTTGATCGTGCGCTCCTCCACGCCCTTGGCGACGTCGATCACCATCAGCGCCGAGTCGACGGCGGTCAGCACGCGATAGGTGTCCTCGCCGAAGTCGGCGTGGCCGGGCGTGTCGAGCAGGTTGACGACGCGGCCGGCGTACGGGAACTGCATCACCGAGCTGGTCACCGAGATGCCGCGTTCCTTCTCAAGCGCCATCCAGTCCGACGTCGCATGGCGCGCGGCCTTGCGGCCCTTGACGCTGCCCGCCATCTGGATCGCGCCGCCGAACAGCAGCAGCTTTTCGGTCAGCGTGGTCTTGCCCGCATCCGGGTGCGAGATGATCGCGAAGGTGCGCCGGCGGGCGGCCTCTTTGGCGACGGAGGATGTTGGGGCGGCAGGCATGGCGGCGGCGCGCGGTCGCGCGATCGAAGGCGGGGAAGGGCGTGATTATACGGGGTGCGGTGCTCCCGCCCACGCCCCTGCCGCCTGCAGGAGCGGCTGCAGCCGCGAGCTTTCGATTTGGCTCTGGCTTTCGCTCTGGCGCTGGCTTTGCTTTGGCTTTGGCGTTGGCTTTGGCAGTCGTAGAAGCGACGTCAGTCGCATCAGATGTTCCCGACAAGCCATCGCGACTGACGTCGCTCCTACAAAGGCAACCGCAAGATCAAGAGCTCGCGGCTGAAGCCGCTCCTACAACGGTCGCGCAACAGCCCGGGTTAAGGATTATTCGGGCGCCTTGCTGAAACGCAGCACGCCCTGCGGGCCGCGCATCCGGAAGGGGATCGACAGCAGCCGCATGCCGCGATTGACCTGGATCGCGAAGTGCAGGTGTGGGCCGGTGGTGAAGCCGGTATTGCCGGACAAGCCGATCTGCTGGCCTGCACGCACGCGCTGCCCGACGCGGACCAGCACGCCTTCGGGCTTGAGGTGCGCATAGAGGGCCATGCTGCCGTCGTCGTGCAGGATCCGGACGAAGTTGGCGCGGCCGCCGAACTTCTCCAGGTTCAGGCCGGCCTGGTCGAAGTCGCTTTCCACCTGCATCACCACCCCGTCCCTGGCTGCCAGGACCGCAGTGCCGATGTCGGCGCCAAAGTCGATGGCGTACAGGTTCTGTGGATCGGTATGGCTGAAGCTGCCGCCATATCCCTGGTCGATCTTGAGCCCCGGCCGTCCCAGCGGCAGCAGGTATTCGACATCGCGAGGCGCCGCGCCGGGGTCGCCCGGGATGGCGTCCAGTCGCAGTTCGAATTCCCCGGGTCTTGTTGAATCCACCGCGCCGATCCGCGACACAAGCGCACTGCCTGCTGCCGGTACGGTCGCGCGCGCCGGCAGGGGCGGGTCGCCGGCGACGTTGTCGCCGTGGCTGAAATGCAGCATCACCTCGATCGGGCCGGCGATGGTGTTGTCCGCCCAGGCCAGGTAGGTGCCGTTATCGTTCTCGACCCGCAGGTGCACCATCGAACCGGGCTCGGCGCGCACCGGGATCACCTTCAGGTGCTCTGCCCTGGCGGCTGCATCCGGTGGCCGGTCGCCGTAATGGACAACGCCGTTGCGGTCCTTCCAGCGGTACACCTTGCCCGCGTATGCAGTGCCGACAACGCCAGCGGCGATGATGACCAGTGCAAAGGCGGCGGCAAGGGCTGCCGTGGAAGGGCGGGCCCGCATCGCGTTCAGCGTACGCAGTCCGGCGCCAGGTCGAGTGCGTCGGCGACATCGCGCAGGTCGAACGCCGCCACGGCCTTGTCATCATGCACGGCGTACAGCGCCCCGCCGGGGAACCGTGCCGTCGCGATCGCATGCAAGGCAACGCCATCGGTATGCGCGGTGACCCTGCCCTGGAAACTGCCGCGCGGTTCCAGCGTCAGGCGATCGAACAGGTGGAAGATCGTCAGCGGCGCCAGCTGGTCGACGGCGATCCAGTAGCCGCCGCCATCCGGACACGTCCACAGCGCCACCCCTTCGGCCTGCGCGGCAAAACTGTCCTGCGGCAAGCTGTGGCCGGTGTAGCGGCCATCGAAACTGTAGGCGCGCAGGGTGGAGACGATGTGGTCCTTGGGCGACATCCATTCGTCGGCGATCATCAGGCGGTCGTTTGCGAGATCGCCGGCAATCGACTCCACTGCATGCAGCGCGGTAGCGGCATGGGTGTCGCCGAACGCACCGCCATAGTTGCTGCGCAGGCCGCCGTCCTGGTCGAACTGCACCCTGAACCGGCGCACGCGCTGGTCCATCTCGGCCAACGGTGGCAGCACGTCGAAATGCTTGCCGTACATGAAGCTGTCGGTGACGTAGGCCTCCAGTTCGCCGGGCTCGGTTTCGTTGAGCCAGATGCCGTACGGGCTGCGCAGGATGCCGTGGCCAAAGCTGCCCAGCGGCTCGAAATCCGGCAGCGTGAGGACCTGCACGCGTTGGTTGTCGCGCTCGACCACGAAGACGTGGTCGCCGAAGACGGCAATGCCATTGGGCCGGTCGAACTGGCCAGGTGCGCTGCCGCGTTGGCCGTGCGTGCCCAGCAGGCGACCGGTGGCGCCGTCGTAGACGCTGAGGCGATGGCTGGACTTGCCGGTGGCGAGCAGCCACGTGGCGCCCTCGGGCGTGGTCCAGGTCGCGATCGAGTCGAGTTCCTCGGCCGGGGTTTCAGGCGAGACCCAGGCTTCGGCCACGTCGATGACGGGTGGCGCCTTTCCGGGTGTCGTGGCAGGCGCAGCATGCCTGGCGACCTTCGTCGCGGGGGGCTGCAGCGGCGTGCTGGCGCATGCGGCCAGCGCGAGCACGGCGAGCGTGCTGGTCAGGAATCGTTTCGACATGTTCCAAGTATGCGGAATTTGCAAATAAATGCGATGCGGTTGTCGCGCCGCGGCGGCCCGCGATGGTCCGGACGGGCCAAGCTGACGGGCGAGCGCGCTGAATCGACCCGCGGCTGCTGCCTGGGTCGACACACTGGATCGCGATCATGGGCCAGCCCGGGGTGGTTTGCCTGGCGGCGCGGACGCCACTGGATTTCCCCGGGTTGCAGCCAGCGTGGGTGATCGGTGCCATGGGTGCTGCGGCATGCGCACAACCCGGTGGGTGGCAGGGGGCGCCGCAGCCGACGCGGGTGTAATGGCGCGCCGAAATAATCCATCGCTTCATCCGCATAAAGCGATTGACAATTCTCGAAGTCACTGGCAACCTGCCTGCATCCATCGAGACCGGCTGAGGGACAGGCCCTGAGACGCCGGGGCAACCGGATGGGGTGCACGCGATTGCGCGCGCCCCGTCGCGGTGCCAATTCCTGCGGGGACCTGCGTGTCCACCGGAAGATGGTTGCGGTCCGCCCACTGGCCTGGCGGACAGCAGCTGCGGCGCTTGCCGCGTCTTCCGCGACCCCCGTGCGACTCGATGGCCCTTTCATCGAGGATCACGCCATGTGCCGCCCAACGCCAGCCAACGTGGAATTGAATTCCGCCGGTCCAGCCCGCGCGCCTTCCAGATGACGTCCTTCTAGAGCCCGCCCTTCCAGATCACGCCCTTCCAGAACCCGCCCGTTCAAGCCCCGCTCGCGCGGTGGCGTCGAGATCCGCGCACGGTGAGGATGGACCAGCATGGTTGGCTGGCGGATCCGTGTCCCAAGCCGCCTCGTCGCACCGCCCGGCTGTCCAGGCTCGTCGCGGCACGCTGGACTGTACGCTGTCGATGCGCCATGCCGGCGATCACGCTGTCCGGTTGCGCCATGAGTGGATCGGCGACACCAGCTTGCCGGTCGTGCTGGTCGCCGGTGGCATCTCGGCCAATTGCCATGTCGCGGCCAGCGACGCTTTTCCGCGGCCAGGTTGGTGGGATGGGCAAGTCGGCCAGGGCCGTGCGCTGGATCCCTCGAGCCACCGCGTCCTGGCAATCGATTGGCTTGGCGCCGATGGCCAACTGGATGTACCGATAGACCCGGCCGACCAGGCCGATGCCATCGCTGCCCTGCTCGACGCGCTCGACATCCACGCACTTGCAGGTTTCGTTGGTTGTTCATACGGGGCGATGGTCGGATTGCAGTTCGCGGCCAGGCATCCCCGGCGCCTGCGGCACCTGGTCGCGATCAGCGGTACCGATCGCGCGGCTCCCCATGCAAGCGCCGGGCGTGCATTGCAGCGTCGCGCGGTGGCGTTGGGCGCCCTGCAGTGCGACGAGCGTGACGGCCTGGCACTGGCGCGGCAGCTTGCCTTGCTGAGCTATCGCACGCCGGAGGAATTCGCCGCACGCTTCGGTCCGGCCGCAGTGATCGATGGCCGCGTCCGCGTGGCTGCGGAGGATTACCTCGATCATTGTGCCGCCAGGTACCTGGCGCACGCGTCACCGGTCGGTTTCCTGCGTTTGTCGGAGTCGATCGACCTGCAGCAGCTCGATCCCTCCGGCATCCGCGTTCCGGTCACGTTGGTCGCCGTCGCCGAAGATCGGCTGGTGCCGGTGGAAGATGTCCATGGGTTGATGGAGCGCCTGTCGGGCGACAAGGTCCTGCGCATCCTGCATTCGCCGTATGGGCACGACGCCTTCCTCAAGGAGGATGAGGAGATCGACCTCGTGTTGCGTGAAGCCCTGGATGTCCCGCTGCCACGGTCCGGGGCAGCCGCATGCACGCAGGTCGTGGCATGAGCACCGTTCCATCCGTCCGCCAAAACACCCGCCCGACCACCCGCGCCGTCCGCGCAGGCATCGACCGCGACACCGCTTTTGGCGCGGTGACGCCACCCGTGGTGCTGTCTAGCAATTTCAGCTTTGCTGGTTTCAACGCCAGGCGATCCTACGATTACACGCGCAGCGGCAACCCCACGCGCGACCTGCTGGGCGAAGCCCTGGCGGACCTCGAAGGCGGTGCTGGCGGCGTCGTCACCGCCACCGGCATGGCGGCGATCACACTGGTGCTGGAGGCGTGCCTTGGACCGGGCGACCGCCTGCTGGTCCCGCACGATTGCTATGGCGGCAGCTGGCGCCTGTTCCATGCGCTCGCCGCCAAGCGTGCGTACGACCTGGTGACTGTCGATTACACCGATCCACGTGCCCTGGCCGATGCGTTGCGGGTGCCACCCAGGGTGGCGTGGATCGAGACGCCATCCAATCCCTTGTTGCGGGTCACCGACCTGCGCCTTGCGATCCAGGCCGTGCACGCCGCAGGTGGCTTGGCCGTGGTCGACAACACCTTCCTGTCGCCTGCGTTGCAGAGCCCCATCGCGTACGGGGCCGATGTCGTCCTGCATTCGACCACCAAGTACATCAATGGCCACAGCGATGTCGTTGGCGGCGCCGTGATCGCGCGCGATCCGGCGCTGCACGAGACCCTGGCCTGGTGGGCCAACTGCCTGGGCATCACCGGCGCGCCGTTCGACAGTTTCCTCACCCTGCGTGGCTTGCGTACGCTGGCGGCGCGCTTGCGCGTGCATCAGGAAAACACGGCAGCCCTGGTCGAGGTGCTGGTCGCGCACCCGGCGGTGCGTACCGTGCATTACCCGGGGCTGGCATCGCACCCGGGCCATGCCATCGCCGCGCGCCAGCAACAGGGCTTTGGCGCGATGCTGGGCGTGGAGCTGGAAAACGGTGAGCGCGCGGTCCGAGCCTTCCTGGATGGGTTGAGCTGCTTCACGCTGGCCGAATCGCTGGGCGGGGTGGAAAGCCTGGTCGCGCATCCGGCAACGATGACGCATGCAGCGATGCCTGCCGACGCGCGCGTGGCGGCCGGGATTGGTGACGGACTGTTGCGCTTGTCGGTCGGGATCGAGCATGCCGACGATCTGGTGGAGGACATCTCTGCCGCGCTGGCACGTGCACAGGCCGCCGGCGGCCGCAAACGCGTGGCGCAGTGAGCACCGGGGCGAGTGCCTTGGCGGGCGTGGCTGCGCAAGGGCGGGCACTTGCGGCTTCGCGGCAGGCGGCCGACCAGCCTGCGGTCGCCGGCACGCCCGTCGCAGCTGCCCGCATCGCATTGCTGGGGACCGGCAACGTGGGGCGTGCAGTGCTGGCGCGGCTGCAGGGTTGGGGCGATACGTCGTTGGGCCAACGCCTGTCGCTGGTGCACGTAGCCAATAGCCACGCGGCTTTCGTTCCCGTCGGCACCAACGGCGCAGGTGCTCTGGCACCGATGCCCGTGCCCAGGGGCGAGGGCCTGGCCTTGGCCCAGCGCGCCCTCGGCGACGTCGGCACGCGCATCCTGATCGACGCCACCGCCAGCGACGAGGTCGCCGACCGCCATGCGCAATGGCTGTCGCAGGGCATCCACGTCGTGACCGCCTGCAAACTGGGGCAGGGCACGGCATTGCAGCGCTGGCGGGCGATCCATGCTGGTTGCGCGCGCGGCGGTACCCGTTACGGCGACAGCGCAACGGTCGGTGCCGGCCTGCCGTTACTGCGCAGCATCCGTGAGCTGCGGGCAGGCGGGGACCGCATCCATGCCATTGCCGGGGTTTTGTCGGGTTCGCTGGCGTGGTTGTTCCATCATTTCGATGGGTGCCTGCCGTTTTCCGGATTGGTCGACGAGGCCTGCCAGCGCGGCCTTGCAGAGCCCGATCCGCGTGAGGACCTGTCGGGAGAGGACGTGCGCCGCAAACTGCTGATCCTGGCGCGCGCGGCAGGCGTCGAGCTGGAACCGGGCGACGTGCAAGTCGAGTCTCTGGTGCCTGCAGGGCTGGCCGCCCTGGGCAGGCAGGAAGTCGCCATGGGTCTGCATCTGCTCGACGCCGACCTGCGCGATCGCCACGCGCAGGCATCGGCACGCGGGGAGACACTGCACTACATCGCGCGCCTGGAGGCAGGACAAGCCAGGGTGGGACTGGAATCACTGCCCGGCGATCATCCCCTGGCAAGCGGCTCGGGCACCGACAACCGGGTCGCGATCTGGTCGGACCGGTATCGCGGGCAGCCGCTGCTGGTACAGGGGCCTGGTGCCGGCGCCGGGATCACTGCCGCGGCGTTACTGGACGATGCGTTGTCGATTCAGGCGAGGGTATCGACCCGGGCGCCGTCGGGCGGTCGGCTGGCTGCCAGCCCGCCATCCAGCGACCCACCTGCGAAATAGGCCTCGATCGGCTGCGGCTGGCTGAAGAAATATCCCTGGGCATAGTCCACGCCCATCTGCTGCATGCGTGCGCGCTGGCCGTCGGTCTCGACTTGTTCGGCGATCGTCAGCGTGCGCAGCACGTGCGCGATCTCGGCGATCGAGTGCACCACGGCTTGCGACAATTCCGGATCGCGGCCGCCGCGCACGAAGCTGCCGTCGATCTTCAGGAAGTCGACCTGCAGGTCGCGCAGGTAGCTGAAGGAGCAAAACCCCGTGCCAAAGTCGTCCAGTGCGAAGCGACAACCCATGTCATGCATGCGGTGGATGAAGCGTTGCGCCCGGCCACGGTCGCGGATCACGCTGGTCTCGGTGATTTCCAGGCAGATCCTCTCGGCGGGGACACTGCTGCGATGCAGCCGGGCGGCGAGGAAATCGGCGAACTCCTCGTCCACCAGGGTGGCCGCGCTGATGTTGAGGCTGCAGCTGCGCGTGCGTCGTGCCGCGTCGGGATGGGCTTCCAGCCATCCCAGGGCCGCATCCAGCACATGCCGGTCCAGTCGCGGCCCCAGCCCAAAGCGCTCGGCTGCGGCGATCAGCTCGGCCGGGGCATGCAGGCTGCCGTCAGGTTGGCGCCAGCGCAGCAGGACTTCGAAATGGGCGCCGCCGTCGTCCAGTCCTTCGCGCAGCGGCACGATCGGCTGGCAGAACAGCTCCAGCTGCCCGTGTTCCAGCGCCCCGCGCACGCGCATCGCCGACCGCATGGCCGCTGACCGCGTCCTGGTTTCGTCGCTGTCGGGATCCGACACGTGCAGTCGGTTGCCTCCCATTTCTTTTGCCGCGAAGCAGGCGGCGTCGGCATGCGAGTAGAGGCTGTCGTAATCGCGGTTGCGCGCGTCGGACGTGGCGATGCCGATGCTCGCGGTGACTGCAAGGACCTGGTCACCCCAGGGCAGTCGCAGGCCCTCCACTTCGCCAAGCAGCTGCCGCGACTGTTCGACGGCTTCGTCACCCGTGCTGCGCAGCAGGATCGCGAACTCGTCGCCACCGGTGCGCGCCAGCAACCTGTCGCCCGGGATCGTCGCCGACAGCACGCCTGAAAGTGCCTTGAGCAGCGCGTCGCCTGCGATATGGCTTGCACTGTCGTTGACGATCTTGAAGTTGTCCAGGTCCAGGTACAGCAGGCTCACGGGCTGCCGTGCATCGGCCAGGCACTGTCGCGCCTGTTCCTCGAACATGCCGCGGTTGCACAAACCAGTCAGCGTATCCCTCGTCGCACGCTGGTACAGGGCCTGGGCAGTCGTGCGCTGTTCCAGCCCCGACAACGACAACAGCACGGGAATGATCGCGACCAGGTTGAGCAACACCAGCAGCACCATGGTGTCCAGCAATGTCGTGGGCTGGGTGAAACCGCCCAGGCCCAGCCCGGTGATCAAGCTGAGGTAGGTGACCACCAGGGTCGTGGCCACGGCATTCCAGGCCGGCGAGAACCGCATCGCCGACCACAAAAGCAGGATCAGTGGCAGCGCCACCAGCCCAAAACGGTTGGTGATGCCCTGCAGGCCCGCCATGTAGATGATGGCGAAACTCGCCACCAGGCACAGCGACCAGACGGCGCGTTCGCGCAGGGCCGATGTTTCCGACAGCGGCGAAGCTTGCGCCGTCGACGTACGCGGTGCGGTGAGCAATAGCAGGCCGGGGGTCACGGTGGTGATGCCCAGCAAGTCGCCGAGCAGCCACAGCGCCCACGAGGCGGCATAGCTGTCGCGGGGGAGCAAGCCGGTTTCGACCAGCCCCAGGCTGCCGATGGTTGCACTGATGGCAGCCAGGATCAGGCCGCCACGCAAGATCATCAGCGCATCACGGGTGCCAAGCTGCAGCGGGCTGTTGCGTCGCACAAACCAGCCGGCCACGAGTGTCGCGGCGACGTTGCTGCCGATCGAATACACCACGAATGCCGGCGGAACCGGCGCGAACAACGGATGGAAGACCAGCAGCGTCAGGGGCAGGAGGACCGCCCAGCGCAGTCCGTAACGGATGGTGGCACCGTAGGCGATGCCCGCTGACGGCCAGAACAAGGTGACGTCGTTGGTCGTGCGCAGGAAAAGACTGGCCACGACCGCGCCTAAGAAGTAGAGGCCGATCAGCGCAGCCGGTCGCCGCAAACCCCTGATGCGCGCGTCCATCCACGCAGTCTAGTCCTGTTCAGGTGGGTTTTGGCAAGCGGCAGGCGACGGCGGGGTCGGTCGCCGGCGGCAGCGCAAGGACAGTCGGCAGGGGGTGGTTTCGAAGCGTCGGCGTAGGCCCTCAGCACTCGATGACGTTGACCGCCAGGCCGCCGCGCGAGGTTTCCTTGTACTTGTCGCGCATGTCGCGGCCGGTGTCGCGCATGGTCTTGATGACCTTGTCCAGGCTGACCTTGTGCTTGCCGTCGCCGCGCATGGCCATGCGCGAGGCATTGATCGCCTTGACCGAGCCCATCGCGTTGCGCTCGATGCAGGGGATCTGCACCAGCCCGCCGATCGGGTCGCAGGTCAGCCCCAGGTTGTGCTCCATGCCGATCTCGGCGGCGTTCTCGACCTGGTCCGGACTGCCGCCCAACGCGGCCGTCAATCCCGCGGCCGCCATCGAGCAGGCAACGCCGACCTCGCCCTGGCAGCCGACCTCGGCACCGGAGATCGAGGCGTTTTCCTTGTACAGGATCCCGACCGCGGCGGCGGTCAGCAGGAAGTCGCGCACGCCCTGCTCACTGGCGTTGCGGCAGAACCGGCGGTAGTAATGCAGCACCGCGGGGATGATGCCGGCCGCGCCATTGGTCGGCGCCGTGACCACGCGGCCACCGGCGGCGTTTTCCTCGTTGACGGCCAGCGCGAACAGGTTGACCCAGTCGAGCATGGTCAGGGGATCCTCGGTCGCCGCCTCGGGGCGCGCCTCGAGCTCGTCATGCAACAACGGGGCGCGGCGGGTGACGTGCAGGCCGCCGGGCAGGGTGCCGGGCGAGCGGATGCCGCGCTCGACGCTGGCCTGCATCGCCGACCAGATCGTGTCCAGCCCGGCGTCGATGTCCTCGCGGCTGCGCCAGGCCTGCTCGTTGGCGTACATCACCTGCGCCAACGTGATGCCGTTGTCGTTGGCGCGCGCGATCAGCTCGTCGCCGGAGGAGAACGGATAGGGCACCGTCGTGGTGTCGGCGACGATGCGGTCCTCGGCCGCCTCGTCCTGGTTGACGACGAAGCCGCCGCCGACCGAGTAGTAATCGCGCGTGGCGATCTCGTTGCCATCGGCATCGAAGGCAGCGAAGCGCATGCCATTGGTGTGGTACGGCAGCTTCTGCCGCTTGTTGAACACCAGGTCGCGTTTTTCGTCGAAGGCGATCCCGTGGCGGCCGAGCAGCTGGATCTTCCCGTCCGTGCGGATCCGCTCCAGCGCGCCGGGGATGATGTCCGGGTCGATGCGGTCCGGCCACTGGCCCTCCAGGCCCATCAACAACGCCTTGTCGGTGCCGTGTCCGCGCCCGGTCAGGGCCAGCGAGCCGAAGACCTCGGCGCGGACGCGGGCAACCTGGTCGAGCAGGCCGGGTTCTTCCAGCCATTTTTCGAGGAAACGCGCGGCCGCCCGCATTGGCCCGACGGTATGCGAGCTGCTGGGTCCGATGCCGATCTTGAACAGGTCGAAAGTGGAAACTGCCATCCCGCTATTCTATGCCCCCGCGAGCGAGTGAGCCGCCATGCCCCTGATCCTGTACCAGCGCGACGACTGCCACCTGTGCGACCTGGCGCTGGACGTGCTGGCGGCAGCGCGCGCGCCGGAGTTCGAGAGCGTCTTCATCGATGGCGATGAAGTGCTGGAGGCGCGGTATGGCGTGCGCGTGCCGGTGCTGCGCGACGTGGAGCGTGGCGTCGAACTCGATTGGCCCTTCGACGTGGACATGCTGGTCCGCTGGCTGGCTGGCCACGCTTTGTCGTAGCAGCGGCTTCAGCCGCGAGCTCTAGATCTGGCGTTGGCTGTTGCAGGAGCGACGCAAGTCGCGATCAGGAGTCCCGTAATGCCTGATCGCGACTTGCGTCGCTCCTACGACGTCAAACGCAACGGCAGGATCAAGAGCTCGCGGCTGAAGCCGCTCCTGCAACAGCCGGACAAGGCCGCCAGTCATCGCACGGGCTGCAGGACCACGCGCGTACTGATCGCGATCGCATCCGGGATCAGGCCGGTATCGGCCCAGTCGCCACCCCCCACGTCGAAATCCAGTCGCTGGACCGTGGCCTTGCCTGCCAGCACCGGCTTCGCGCCGGGCGTCCAGGTAAAGGTCAGCACGACCGGCTTCTTGATCCCGCGCAATTCCAGCGTGCCATCAGCGGCATAGCGATCGCCACCCAGGCTTCGAAACGTGGTTGCCGTGTAGTGCGCCTGGGCGAACTTGGCGACGTTGAAGAAGTCCGGCCCCTGCAGCGTGGCATCGCGATCGTCGTTGCCCGTCTTCGCGTCAACCAGGGGGATGGTCACGTCGAGCCTGGCATCGGCCAGGTGCGCGGGGTCGAAGCTGAGCGTGGTGGCGAATCCGGGGAAGGTGCCGGTGAACACCTCGCCGTCGTACTGGCCGCCGAAGGCCAGGGTCGAGCCGGGCGCCTGGACGTAGTCGGTGGCGAAGGCCGGGGTGGACATCATGGCCACGAGGGCCGCGGCGACGGCAACCGGGCGGCCGAGGACGGGCTTGCCGCGCTCGCGCCTGGTCACGTCACGCCTGGCCGGCTCGTGCCCGTTGACATCATGCATGCCTGGGTCATGCATGTCTGGGTCATGCTCGCCTGTGGCATGCGTGTTCGAGTCATCGCTCATTGTCCGGCTCCTGTCGGGTTGTCTGCAGCCAGCCACGTGGAAGCATCCTCGCGAGCGTGGCGTCGCCCTGGAAAAGATGGTGGTAGAACGCTGCCCCGGCATGCAATACGACTACCCCCAGCAACGTCCAGAAAATCCATTCATGGGCGCTGCGGGCGAGGTCGCGGATCATGTCGTCGGGCGCAACCAGCCTGGGCATCGGTATCAGCCCGAACAACCGGAAAGGGCGCAGGCCGCTGGCCGAGTCGTAAAGCCAGCCCGAGACCGGTTGCGCCAACACCAGGACATACAGCAATCCATGCGTCGCGGCCGCGATCCGCGCCTGCCATGCCGGCGTGCCTGCGACCGCTGTTGGCGCCCCTGCATGCAAGCGCCAGCCCAGGCGCACCAGCATCAGCGCCAGCACGGTGATGCCGACCGACTTGTGCAGCGTGTAGACCCAGAAAAAGGCAGGCGTCCTGGGAAGGCCGGTCATGACCAGTCCGACGATTGCCAGCCCCGCGACCAGCAGCACGATCAACCAGTGCAGCGACTGGCTGACGCGGCCCCAGCGCGCCGGGGTGTTGCCAAGGGTCATCGTGAAGGCTCATCCGCAGGGGGCGGCGCATCGTCGCCGCGGTCCGGTGGGGGGATGCCGTCGGCAGGCGACTGGTTGGCGTCGATCGCCTCCAACGCGTCGCCATCGCGCTGGGCCTCGGCTTCGATCCGTAGCTGGACTTCGTCGCCGACCAGGCTCTTCCACGCCGTGATGCCAAAGTCGCTGCGTTTGAGCGTGGCAGTCGCGGAAAAACCCACCGTCGTGCGGAATGGTGGCAACGGATAGTGCTTGAGCTTGTTGAACGTCACGTCCATGCACAAGTCGCGCTGCGTTCCATGCAACGTCAACTTGCCGCAGACGCGCGCGCGCCTGGGCACGTCGTCACCAGCCACGTCGTCACCAGCCACGCTGTCACCAGCCACGTCGTCCCTGGAGGTGCTTCCATGGTGGGCGCCTGCTCCAGCGTCGGCGTCCAGAGGCTCGCTGGCGACTGCTTCCACACGGCTGGAGACGAACTTCGCCACTGGATAACGCGCCACATCCAGGAACCTTCGCGCGGTCACCGCCCGCGTCCACCCGGCATTTCCCATGTCCAGGTGTTGCAGCGGCACTTCCACCGACAGCTTTGCCGTGCGCCAGTTGGAAGGGTCGAAGGCAAGCACGCCCTGGCTGCCGGAGACACTGCCGATGGCCTGCGAATATCCCGCATGGCTGACGGTGAACAGGACCCGGGTATGGACTGGATCGAGCCGATACCCCTCGACCTGTGCCATGACCCGCGTTGGCAGGCATGCGACCAGGCAGGCGGCGGCCAGCGCGGACACCGGCATTGGTGAACGTCCCCGGCGCGGGGCCGGGGTCGATTGCGTCGTTGGCATCAGGCCCATCGGCCGATTGTAGACATTCGCATCTGAATCCGGCGTAGGCAGCCGGGCGAGGCGCTTGCAGCCGTGCCCGCGGGTTGCCACCATGCCGCAAGGGAAGTCACGGCCATGGCCGTGCTGTATCGGCGAAGGAGACGCCATGTCGCGCTTTGCGTGGGGAATGACCTGTTGCCTGTGCGCGTGGTTGTGGGCCGCGGCGCCGCTGGCGTGGGCCGGCCTGCCGGAGACACCGCGCTTCCGCCAGCTGGGCGTTGCCGAGGGCTTGCCCTCCAGTGGCGTGGTGGCGCTGGCGCGGGACCATGCCGGCTATCTCTGGGTCGCGACCAATGACGGGTTGGCGCGATACGACGGCGTCGGGTTCCGGGTCTGGCGCAACGTGCCCGGCGATCCAGGGTCGCTGCCGGGCAATACCCTGCAGGCGATGGCGATCGACGACCGTGATCGCATCTGGGTATCCACCGAAGCCCATGGCCTGAGCGTGCTGGATCTGGAGCGCGGCGGGTTTCGCAACTTCAGCATGGCTGACCATCCACGCATGGGCAGCGACGACATCTGGGCGATCGCCACGCATGGTGACGTGACCTGGTTCGGCACCTACGGTGGCGGTTTGCATCGGCTGGTCGAATCCGCGGACCGCGCGCGCGCCGACATCACCCGCTACATGCCCCGGCAAGGCGACCCGCACAGCCTGCCTGCCAAGACAGTGACAAGCCTGGTCGTCGATGCCGGTGGCGAGCTCTGGGTGGCGACGGTCCGAGGCGTTGCCCGCTGGAACGGGCGCGATTTCGACCGCGTTGCGCTGCCGGGCGACAATCCGGCGCCGCTGGTGTACTCCCTGATCCGCGATGGCGACGCCATCTGGGCCGGCACCAGCAGCGGTATCTATCGTCGCGGCAAGGATGGTCGCTGGGTCGCGCCAGCGTGGTCACCGATGTTCGAGCGTCCAAATGCGGTCATGGCACTGGCACGCGACCGTGATGGACGATTCTGGATCGGTAGCCAGCGCGGCCTCTGGCGCACGCGTGGCGATGGCGTCCCGATGCCGGTCGGCGACCCGCATACGGGCATCGCCACCTCGGTCCAGGCCCTCTTGTTGCAGGACGACGGGGCGCTGTGGGCGCCGGTTCCCGGTGTCGGCCTTGGCTACCTGCGCCGGGACTGGCGCCAGACCGCGCAGTTTTCGCATGACGGCAGCGCACTGTCCGGTGGGCTTTACACCGACGTCGCGCCTTCCCGCGATGGCGGTGTCTGGCTGGCCAATTACGCTGGCGCACCAGAGCGCCTCGCGGCGGACGGCAGCGTTGCAACGATGCCCGACGCGACCGTCGCGGCGCTCAAGGGCAGGAAGTTCTACGCCATCGTCGAAACGGACGGTGGCGCGGTATGGGTCGGTGCGCACGACAGCCTGCTGCGTATCTCGCCCGGGGGCAGTTTGCGTGAGTGGCGCGTCGACGACCCGGTCGATGCGCCGTTACCCGGGCTCGACCAGCTTCGGATCGCAGCAGACGACACGGTGTGGCTGTCCGCGCCCGGCGGCGGCGTGCAGCAGCGCGATGCGAGCTCGGGCAAGGTATTGCGCAACCTCCCGGCCGGCAGCCATGGCCTTGGCGAAGCCGATATCGAAGCACTGGTACTGGATCCCGATCGCGATACGCCATGGATTGCAGGGCGCGGCGGAATCGCACGCTGGCGTCCTGCGCAGCAGCGGTTCGAACACGTGCGGGGATTGGGTCGCCAGCGCGTCTATGCGCTGTGCTTCGACGGCGGGCAGACGCTGTGGTTGTCCCGTTTGACCGGTCTGGAGCAGTACCGCCGCACCGGTGCCGGCTGGACGCGCGTGGACACCGTGGGAGTACGGCAGGGCGTGCCGGCGGTCGAGTCGGCCGGCATGCGCATTGATCGCGATCATCGCGTCTGGTTGACGACGATGCGAGGCCTGTTCCGCTGGGACCCGGCCAACCGCCACCTGCGTCGGTTTGGCGTGCAGGACGGGCTCGGCAGCCAGGAGTTCCTGAACCGCAGCATCACGCTGACCGATCGCGGCGTGCTGGCGGCAACCACGGCCGGTGGCGGCGTGGTCCTGGTGGACACGACCGCGTCCGATCCTGCTCCGCTGCGGCCTTTGCTGCATGTCGAGAGCGTCGCTGTCCGGCGCGACGGCCGCTGGCATGCGTTGCCCTCCGATGCAATGGAGCTGTCCCCGGCCGATCGCGAGTTGCGCGTGCGCACGCGGCTGATCGCCTTCGACAATCCGCAAGCCAATCGCTACGCCAGCCTGTTGGAAGGTCATGACGATGATTGGGTTGCCCGCGGCGACAACGGCGAGCGCATCTTCAGCGGGCTGCGGCCGGGGGATTACAGGCTGCACTTGCGCGCCACCGATGCCGCCGGCAACCGGTCCCAGGAGCGGGTCCTGCATTGGCGCGTCCTGCCGCCGTGGTGGCGGACGGCATGGGCGATGATGGGCCTGGCCGGACTGGCAGTGTTGCTGGCATGGGGACTGGCCGCCGCCTATCGCGCACGCCTCAGGCAGCGTCATGCGATGCAGCTGGTCGAGCAGAAGCACGCGCTGGCCGAGCAGGCCTCGCAGGCCAAGACCCGCTTCCTGGCCAACCTGGGACACGAGATACGCACGCCGATGACAGGTGTCCTGGGGATGAGCGAGTTGCTGCTGGGTACCACGCTGGACAAACGCCAGCGCGGCTATGCCCAGGCCATCACCAGCGCCGGTGGCCACCTGCTGCAGCTGTTGGACGACGCCCTGGACATGGCGCGGATCGAAGCGGGCAAGCTGGAGCTGGTGCACAGGCCGTTCGCGACCCGCGGACTGCTGGATGAGGTGTCCTCGCTGATGGCGCCACTGGCTGCGCGCAAGGGGTTGGCGTTCGACGTGCACATCGATGCGGCCGTGCCCCGGGTGCTGGTTGGCGATCGCATGCGCATCGCGCAGGTCCTGATCAACCTGGTGGCCAACGCCATCAAGTTCACGGCACGGGGCCAGGTCGCCATCCGGGTCGATGCGCCACATCCGGGCAACTGTCGCCTGCAGGTCATCGATACCGGACCGGGAATGGATGCCGAGCAGGTCGAGCGCATCTTCAAGCGCTTCGAGCAGGCCGATGGCGCAAGGACGAGCACCCGCTACGGTGGCAGCGGGCTGGGGTTGAACATCAGCCAGGAACTGGTCGCGGCAATGGACGGCCGGATCCTGGTCCGGAGCGCACCGGGTCGCGGGACCCGGTTCTGCGTGGAATTGCCCCTGGCTGCATCGGGGCAGGTGCCCGTTGCGCAGCCGCGCCCGGCGTGGCCGGTGCAAAGGTCACCGCAGTCGGAGTCGGAGCCGGATCCGGAGCCCGCAGCCGTGCAGGGCCTGCGCCTGCTGCTGGTCGAAGACGACCCCGTGGTCGCCGAAGTCATGGCCACCCTGTTGAGCGCCCAGGGCCACGCCGTCGCGCATGTCGCCCACGGGCTGGCGGCGCTAGCCGAGGCCACCGCCGAGCGTTTCGATGCTGTCCTGCTCGACCTGGATCTGCCAGGGATGGACGGCGTGGAGCTTGCGCGCCAACTGCGGGCACAGGGGTTGACGCTGCCCTTGCTGGCCGTGACCGCGCGGGTCGACGACGACGCACGGCCGCAGGCGATGGCTGTCGGCTTCAACGGCTTCCTGCGAAAACCCGTCAGCGGCGCGGCCCTGGCCGAAGGCCTGCGCGCGGCCATGAAGTGTCGAGGTGGGTCAGGGGCTGGGTGAGGCGGTAGCGTCCAGGCGGGGAGCCGATGGAGCGGTGGCCTGCCGCGGCTCGAGATGCTGCAGGAAATCGACCAGGCCCGTGAAGTAGGCCTGCTGGTCGTCGTACATCGCCATGTGGCTGCCGTCGGGGCAGTACAGATAGTGTCCGTTTGGCAGCAGGGTCGACATCTTCTGCATGAACTTCGGGTCCATGGTGTCGTGGCCTGCGCCAATGACCAGCGTCGGCACGGTGATGTCGTGCAGGTCGGCGGTGCGATCCCAGTCGGCCAGGATGCCGCTGGCACCCATCTCGCTGGGCCCCTGCATCGGCACGTACACCTGCTTGTTCATCCGGGCGAACGAGCGCGTGACCGGCTCGGGCCACTGGGCTGCCGGCATGCGCAGGATGTGTTGTTCGTAGAACGGCTGCAGCAGCTCCTCGTAGCGCGGGTCGTCGTATTTCTTCGCCGCTTCCAGTGCGAGGATTTCCTGCAGCGCCTTCTGGTCCATGGCCGGCATCAGCACATCGTGCGCGTAGGTGTTGTATGCAGGAATGCTGGACACCATGTTGGAGATCACCAGGCACTTGAGGTGTTGCTGGTACCTGAGCGCGTATTCGATCGCCAGGATGCCGCCCCAGGAGTGGCCGAGCAGGCAGAAATCGTCGCGATCCAGATGCAGTGCCTGGCGCACCTGCTCGACCTCGTCGACGTAGTGGTCGATGCTCAGGAACGGCGTCATGTCCGCGGGCTGGTCGCTGTAGGCGGAGCCGAGCTGGTCGTAGTAGTAGTACTCGATGCCGGCGGCGGGCAGGTGCGTATCGAAGGCTTCGAAGTACTCGTGGGTGGCGCCGGGGCCGCCGTGCAGCAGCAGGACTTTCAGTGTCGGGTTGTTGCCCACGCGCTTGGTCCAGACCTTGAAGTCGCCTGATGGCGTATGGATCGGGATCATCTTGACCCCGCCGCTGACGACGTCGTCGTGGCCGCTGTTGTCGAAGTACTGCGAGGATTGGGTCTCGGATGGTGCCGCCGCGGCGACCCCACAGGCGACCAGCAGGATCATTGCAAGCGGCTGCAGCAGGCCCCGTCCCATGGCGATTCCCCGTTGACACGATGCGCCGAGCCTAGTCCCGGTGGCGGGCGATCACAAGTCGCGGTGACGCGACTTCCATCCGTGGCAAGGGGTTTCGCGGCGCATCGCGCAGTGGCAGGGCCGGCACCCCGATGATCCTGTCGCGCCTTTGCTGCCGGGCGATGCATTGGGAATCGAATGCAGCGACTGTTCGATCGACTCGCTGGATGCGCTGGACTTGCCCGGGTAATGCGGGAGCCTGCGCAGGCAGGTCGATCACCGCGCGCTGTAGGCGTGGACCTCGTCGACCAGCACCGCCACATGCTCCGGATCCATGTCGGGCGACATGCCGTGGCCCAGGTTGAAGACATGGCCATCGCGTGATCCGCCGTTGCCTTCGGCATAGCTGTCCAGGGCATGGCGCACCTGCGCGCGGATGGCCTGCGGACTGCCGTACAACGTGGCCGGATCCAGGTTGCCCTGCAGCGCGACCTTGCCCTGGGTGCGGCGCGCGGCTTCGGACAGCTCCACCAGCCAGTCCACGCCGACCCCTTCGGCCCCCGATTCGGCCAGCTCCGGGAGGTAGGCGGCGTTGCCCTTGCCGAACAGGATCAGGGGCGTGCGACCGTCCCCCTGGCCGCGCTCGAGCTGCCTTGCGATGCGCGTCAGGTAGGGCAGCGAAAACTCGCGGTACATCGCCGGGCTGAGCACGCCGCCCCAGGTGTCGAAGACCTGCAACACCTGCGCGCCCGCCGCACGCTGCGCGGACAGGTAGGCGATCACGGCATCGGTATTGACGTCCAGCAGCGCGTGCAGCGCCCTGGGGTCGTTGAGCGCCATGGCCTTGATCCGCGCGAAGTCCTTGCTGCCGCCGCCTTCGACCATGTAGCAGGCCAGGGTCCATGGACTGCCGGAGAACCCGATCAACGGGACACGGCCGTCCAGCTCGCGTCGGATGGTGCGTACTGCGTCCATGACATAGCGCAGCTCGGTCTCCATGTCGGGAACGCCGAGCCTGGCGATGCTGGCCGCGTCGCGGACCGGGTGTCGGAACTTCGGGCCCTCGCCTTCCACGAAGTACAGCTCCAGGCCCATCGCATCGGGGATGGTCAGGATGTCGGAGAACAGGATCGCGCCATCAAGCGCAAAGCGTTCCAGCGGCTGCAGCGTGACTTCGCAGGCCAGATCGGGGTTTTTCGCCATGGCCAGGAAGCTGCCGGCACGCTTGCGGCTGGCGCGGTATTCCGGCAGGTAGCGTCCGGCCTGGCGCATCAGCCAGACCGGCGTGCAGTCGACGGGTTCGCGGCGCAGCGCGCGCAAGAGGCGGTCGTTCTTCAGTGGGCTGGACAAGCGGGGGGCTCCGGGAAATCAGGTGATGCCTTGTTTTTGCGGGGGTTGCGGTTTGAAGGAGCGGCTCCAGCCGCGGGCCTTGGTCTGGATCCGCCCCTGGCAGGCGCGACGTGGGGCGCGAGTGCCTTCCGCGGCGATCTCGCGACTTGCGTCGCGCCTCCGTGCGGGCCATGCAGGATCAGGAGCCTGCGGCTGAAGCAGCTCTTACGCAAACGCGGGAACGCACCTGCCTATTCTCGCCCATCGGCGCCCTGCACGAACATCAGCTGGAACCCTTTCTTGATCTGCAGGTCGCGGGCGTGCTCGAAGGCGGCTTCCGCGCTGGGCTGGTCCGGGAACTGCTCCCGGCGCAACTGGCTGCGGCTGCCGACGCGGCCCGATTCGCGGACCAGGGTCCAGCCGCCCAGCAGGTCGCGTTCGAGCATCAGCTGCACGAAGCGCGGGGCCTCGGGGCCGTCGGGACGTTGCTGCAAAAGCATGCGCATAGGCCGCGCATTGTATGCGTGCCATCGCCGGCGTGGCGTGGACGGCTGGCGCAAACTGCCGTGATCAGGCCGGCGCGCCTTGCCGAAGGACCGACAGCACCGCATCCGAAGCCACGTCGGAGACGACACGCGCGGTCCCGGGGCCGTCCCACAACACGAAGCGCAGGCCGCCGGCCTGCGCCTTCTTGTCCAGTCGCATGCGCGCGAGCAGGGCTTGGGGATCAAGACCGGACGGCAGCACCGTTGGCAGTCCCATCCCCGAGAGCAGCGCTTCCAGGCGCACGGCATCGGCGGCCTGCGCCATGTCCAGGTCGGCCGACAGTCGCGCTGCCAGGACCATGCCCACGGCGACGGCTTCGCCATGATTGAGGCCGTCATCGCGGTAGCCCTGTTCGGCTTCGATGGCATGGGCAAAGGTGTGGCCGAAATTGAGCAGGGCACGTTCGCCGTGTTCGTGTGGATCGCGGCCGGTGATCGCCGCCTTGTGGCTGCACGCGCGGGCAATGGCTTCGGCCAGCACGGTGTCGTCGCGCGACAGCAGGGCAGCGGTGTTGTCACCGAGCCAGTCCAGCAGTGGCGCGTCGACGATCGCGCCGTACTTGACCACTTCGGCCAGGCCTGCGCGCAACTCCCGATCTGGCAGGGTGCGCAAGGTCGTGGTGTCGGCGAATACCGCGCGCGGCGGGTGGAACGCGCCCACCAGGTTCTTGCCTTGCGGCAGGTCGATCGCGGTCTTTCCCCCGACGGACGAGTCCACCATGGCCAGCAGGGTGGTCGGCAGTTGCACGCAATCGATGCCGCGCATCCAGCAGGCCGCGACGAATCCGGCCAGGTCGCCGACCACGCCGCCACCCAGTGCGATCACGCAGGCATCGCGGGTGGCGCCCAGGTCGGCGAGTTCGCGCAGCAGTTCGGCGAACCCGTCGAAGGACTTGGACGCTTCGCCGGCGGCGATGCAGGTCACCACGACTTGTGCGCGCGTGCAGCCCGCAAGCGCGCCCGCCACGCGTTGCGCGTACAACGGCGCGACGTTGGTGTCGCTGACCAGCAATACGTGGTGCCCGCGGACGAAGCCGGCCAGGGCCATGCCGTCGTCGAGCAGTCCAGGCCCGATATGGATGTCGTAGGGATGCAGGCCACCGACCTGGATGTCGTGCGTCGTCATGTCGCGTCTCGTTGCGGGTCGATGCCCTTGGTCTCGCTGCTGCCGGGCGGCAAGGCGCAAGTCCCTGCACCCTGCAACCGCGATGCCAACGCACTCGCCGCATCGGCGCAGCTCATCTGCCGTGTATCGAAGACCAGGTCGGCGACTTCGGCGTACAGCGGCGTCCGCACGGTGGCGATGTCACGCAACACCTGCTCGCGGTCCTCCCGTCGCAGCAAGGGCCGGCTGCGGTCGCGCGACAGGCGGTCGAGCTGGGTCTGGACGTCCACCTGCAGCCAGATGACGTAGCCGCGCGCGCGCAGGTCGCGGCGGTTGCCGGCGTCCAGCACCACGCCGCCGCCGGTCGCGATGACCTGGCCGTCGTCGGCCAGCAGTCGTTCAAGCGCGATGCGTTCGCGCTGTCGGAATCCGGACTCTCCTTCGCAGTCGAAGATCGTGCCGATGCTGGCGCCGGTGTGCAGCTCGATGTCACGATCGGCATCGACGAAGCGCAAACCCAGGTGCGCCGCCAACCGTTTTCCGATAGAGCTCTTGCCTGCACCCATCGCGCCGACAAGGATCAGGTTGGGCACGGATTCCATGCCGCGATGCTACATGACCCGGCACCACCATGGCGGCTGCGCGCGACTGTTCGACAGGCATGGCTCGCACGCGACGCTCCTGCGTGCGTCACGGGGGCACGCTCGCCCTCCAGCGGGTGGGCCATGCCCGTTGCGGAGTTCGTCGAATGCAGTGACCGATCCGGCAAGGGCGTGGAGGATGTGCCGGCCTGGAGGAATGCTCCGGGTCGTCAAGTGGATCGACGACGCCTGGCGCAGTGGCATCCAACGACGACGGCGGCAACAGCGGCCCGTGGCGCGTCAACCTGTGCCTGTCCTGCGTCGCGGATCGGGCGGCGCTTCGCGTCCAGCTTTTGGCGAAGTGTCGCGGCAATGCATCGCCGTTGGGCATGCCTGTTTTTTTGGCCAGCGCCCGGGACGCGTCGCAAGTACACTTTGCAGCGATGCGGACTGGGCCGCAGTCGACTCAATCCGGGCGGGTCCACTGGCAACCCCCTTCAGGAACAGGCATGGCATTAAGGATCGCGCTGGCGCAATTTGATTTCCGGGTCGGGGCGATCGCCGAGAATGCCGCGCGCATCGCCGCGCTCATCGTGCAGGCGCGTGACGAGCACGACGCCGACCTCGTGCTGTTTCCTGAGCTGGCGCTCAGCGGCTACCCGCCCGAGGACCTGCTGCTGCGTCCGTCGTTCCTGGCCGATTGCGAATCGGCGCTGTTGCGGTTGGCAGCCGACGTCCAGGGCATCGTCGCCGTCGTGGGTTGGCCCCAGGCCGCTGGCGCGATCGGTTACAACGCGGCCAGCGTCTTGCGTGACGGGCGCATCGAATGCACGTATCGCAAGCGAGAGTTGCCCAATTACTCGGTGTTCGACGAGCGCCGCTATTTCACCGTCGATCCGGATGGCGGCGACTGCGTCTTCGAAGTCGATGGCGTCGGGATCGGCCTGCTGATCTGCGAGGATCTGTGGTTCCCGGAGCCGCTGGCCAGCACCGTCGCCGCCGGCGCCCAGCTGGTATTGGTTCCCAACGCCTCGCCGTTCGAGCGCGACAAGCACGCCCAGCGCGATGCCCTGGTCGGCCAGCGTGGCACGGAATCCGGCGCGGCCATCGCATACCTCAATCTGGTCGGCGGGCAGGACGGCCTGGTCTTCGACGGCGCGTCGGTGCTGGGCGACGGCAACGGCCACGTGCATCCGGCCGCGCGTGCCTTCGAGGGTCATTGGCTGGTGGCGGACTTCGATCCCGCGACCCGCACGTTCGCGCCGGTGTCATGGCCGGTGGAGGACGAGGAAAGCCATGTCGCCCTGGCCTGGCGTGCGATCGTGCTGGGCACGCGCGACTACTGCCACGGCAATGGCTTCGAAAAGGCATGGATCGGGTTGTCCGGCGGCATCGACTCCTCGCTGGTCCTGGCGATCGCGGTCGATGCCCTGGGTGCGGACAACGTCACCGCGGTACGCATGCCATCGCGCTATACCGCCGACCTGTCCAACGACCTTGCGCGCGAGCAGTGCCAGTCGCTGGGCGTGCGCTTGCTGACGCTGCCGATCGAAAAACCGTTTGAAGGGTTCCTGGGCGCCCTCGAGGAGGTTTTCGACGGCCAGCCCGTCGACACTACCGAGGAAAACCTGCAATCGCGCACCCGCGGTGCCTTGCTGATGGCCCTGTCCAACAAGTTTGGCGGGCTGCTGCTGACCACTGGCAACAAAAGCGAGTACGCCGTCGGGTACGCCACGATCTATGGCGACATGTGCGGCGGTTACGCACCGATCAAGGACCTGTACAAGACGGAAGTGTTCGCATTGTCGCGCTGGCGCAATGCGGTCGGCGGCAACGCTCCAGGGGGCGGCCTGGTGATCCCGCAGGCGGTCATCGACCGCCCGCCCTCGGCCGAGTTGCGCGACAACCAGAAGGACGAGGACTCGTTGCCTGCCTACGACGTACTCGATGCGATCCTGCTGCGCCATATCGACCAGGAGCAGTCGCGCGCCGAAATCGTCGAGTCCGGGTTCGACCCGGATACGGTCGACAGGGTGCTGCGGCTGGTGCGGATCAGCGAATGGAAACGCGCCCAGGCGGCGCCCGGACCAAAGGTCTCGCGACGTGCCTTTGGCCGCGAGCGTCGCTACCCGATCACCAGCGGCTACCAGGCGTAGAGTCCACGCTTTTGGCAGGAGCGGCCCAGCCGCGCTCTCGATCCTGGCCGTGGCGATTGCAGGAGCGACGTCAGTCGCAACCGTGGCCCACGGGATTCCATTCGACTGACGTCACTCCTGCAAGAGCCGAAGCCAAAAGCCCGCGGCTGAAGCCGCTCCTGCAAAGGCGCAAACAAAAACGCCGCCCGGGGGCGGCGTTTTCTTGTTTACCGGAGATCAGTGCTTGTCACCCAGCGCCGACTTCTCGCCAGCAAAGGGGTTGAGGCGGCGGTACTTGGACGGGAAGTCCGGCCAGTCGCCCTGCAGCCACGGATGGGTCGGATCGTTCTGCTGCAACACGCGGCGGGCGTCGGCGGCCAGCTTGTCGTTGCCCAGCTTGACGTAGGACTCGCCCATCAGGGCAATCGCATCGTACTGGTATTCGCTCCTTGGGTAGGTCTCGAGCACGTACTTGGCCCTGTCGGCCGAGGCTACGTAGGCGCCGCGGCGCAGGTAGTACAGGCCAATGTTGAGCTCGTGCCGCGCAAACAGGTTGCGCAGGGCCACCATCCGCTGCCGCGCGTCATCGGTATAGCGGCTGTTGGGGTAGCGGTCGGTGACGATCTTGAAATCGTTGAACGCCTGCTGGGGACTGGCCAGGTCGCGGCGGCTGGCATCCAGTGTCCAGACGCGCTGCAGGAAGACGGTGTCGCGGTTGGAATTGACCAGTCCACGCAGGTAGTACATGTAGACGGTGTCGCGATGGGTCGGATAGGTCCGGATGAAACGATCGATGGTGGAGATCGCATCATCGTTCTTGCCGGCCTTGTACTGTGCGTAAGCGGTCTCGACCAGGGCCTGCTCGGTGTAGGGGCCGTACGGATACTGGGCGACCAGGCGCTTGTAGACCGTGATCGCGGAGCTCCAGTTGCCGGTCGTCATCTCCTCGTGGCCCTTGTCGTAGAGCTGCGAGACCGGCACGCCTTCGTTGACGTCGTCGTTCTTGAACACGCCCTTGAGGCGGGCACAACCCGAGGAGGCCAGCACGGCCAACAGCACCAGCAGCAGGACCAGGCGCATGGCGGGGGCGCCGGTGGGGCGCGCTTGTTCGGGACAGCTTGAGATCATGGACGGGGTATCGGGAAGCGCCGGGGGCACGAAGACCCGATAATAACAGTGCCGCCACGGTCCGCGTGGCGATCAACTTGAATCCAGCCAGAACCGCGGCAGGCACCAGCCCATGACCAACGACACCACTCGTCCCGTTCCCGCACCCGGCGTGCCCTGCCATGCCGCGGTCCCGGAAACGGCAGCGGGGCGCCGTTTCGACGCCGTCCTGGCGGAACTGTTCCCCGAGTTTTCGCGCTCGCGACTGGCTGCCTGGATCAAGTCCGGCGATGCCCTGCTCGACGGCCGGCGCGCCCGCCCGCGCGACCCGGTGCGTGGCGGCGAGCAGGTCGCGCTGACCGTCGTGCTGGACACCCAGACCGAAGCGACGCCCGAGGAGATCCCCCTGGAGGTCCTGCACGAAGACGCGTCGGTCTTCGTGATCAACAAGCCGGCCGGGCTGGTGGTGCACCCGGGGGCCGGCAATCCGACCGGCACCCTGGTCAATGCGCTGCTGTACCGCGATCCGTCGTTGTCGGCCCTGCCGCGCGCCGGCATCGTCCATCGCCTCGACAAGGACACCTCCGGGGTGATGGTGGTGGCGCGCACGCTGCAGGCGCAGACCGCCCTGGTCGCGCAGTTGTCGGCGCGCGAGGTGCATCGCCAGTACCTGGCGGTCGTCGTCGGTGCGCTGGTCTCCGGAGGCACGGCCGACTTCGCCATCGACCGCCATCCCCGCGACCGGATCCGCATGACCGTGCGCGACGACGGCCGCGATGCCGTCACCCATTACCGCCTGCGCGAGCGCTTCCGCGCCCATACCGCTCTCGAATGCCGCCTCGAGACCGGTCGCACCCACCAGATCCGCGTACACATGGCCCACCTCAAGCATCCGATCCTGGGCGACCAGCTGTATGGCGGGGCGCTGAAGTTGCCCAAGCGTGCCACGGACGCGCTGGTCGCCGTGCTGCGCGGTTTCAAGCGCCAGGCCCTGCACGCCGAGACGCTGGAATTCGTCCATCCCGCGACCGGCGAGCCCTTGCGCATCAGCGCGCCGCTGCCCGGTGACATGCTGGCGTTGCTGCGTGCGTTGCATGAAGACAGCGTCACGCACGCGGACGTGCACTGATGCCCTGGCCAAAGCCGCCACCGGCGGGTGTGTTCTGCGCAACGCCCTACCACATGGCCATGCGCGACGTGTCGGCCCAGGTGCGCGCCAGCGTGCTGGACGCCGGTGCGGCGCCCCACGGCTGGCCCGCACCGCCGGACGTGCATGCGCTGACGACCCTGCGTGGCCCGGTAGGAGACTCCGCGGCGCCGTTCGACCGTTTCAACCTGGGCCTGCGCTGTGGCGACGATGCCGCCATTGTCCAAGGCAACCGGCTCATGCTCGAAAAAGGGCTGGAGCTGCCATCGCCACCGCGCTGGCTGCGGCAGGTGCACGGCACCGGCGTGGTGCATTTCGACGCGCCGTCGCCCGCACCGGAAGCGGCGCTGGACGAACCCGAAGCCGATGCAGCGGTGACACGGACGCCCGGCGTCGTGCTGGCCATCCTGACCGCCGACTGCCTTCCGGTCGTCTTCTCGGCCCGCGACGGCAGCGAGATCGCCATCGCGCACGCCGGCTGGCGTGGGTTGGCGGCGGGTGTGCTGGAAGCCACCACGTCGGCGATGCGCACGCCCCCCGGGCATGTCATTGCCTGGCTGGGCCCGGCAGCAGGTGCCGGTGCCTATGAAGTCGGTGATGACGTCCGCGAGGCTTTCCTGCGGCAGGATCGCGACGCTGCAACGGCGTTCGTTGCCACGCGTCCGGGGCACTGGCACGTCGACCTGTACGCGCTTGCCCGTCAACGCCTGGCAGGCGCCGGCGTGACGCAGGTGCATGGCGGTGGACTCTGCACCATCTCCGATCCACGCCGGTTCTTCTCGCATCGTCGCGACGGGCGTGGAGGACGGATGGCGACCCTCGTCTACATGCAGGCCGAGCAGGTCGAGCCCTGAGCATGCACCCAACACCATGCACCCGCGAGCCTGCCGTCCCACCCACCATCCCGGGCTCGCGTGCATGAGTCCGACCTTGTTCCAGTCGCTGCTGGGCGCATCGTTTTTCCGGCTGCCGGCCACGGTGCGGGCGCTGCATTCGATCCAGGGTCGGGGCAGGTATTCGGGTCGCGCCACGATCGAGCGCGGCAACAACCCCGTCGCGCGGTTGTGCGCGGCCATTGGCGGGTTGCCCCGCACGGCCACGGACATCCCGGTGACCGTCGAGTTCCACGCCGATGCCACGGGTGAGACCTGGCAGCGCGATTTCAATGGCCAACCGATGCACTCGCGGCTGGGGCGTCGGGGCAGGCATCTGGTCGAGCGCCTGGGGCCGGTGCAGGTCCGTTTCATGTTGCGTGCCGGCGACGGCGCCATCTGGTGGGAGCCGGTCGGCATGCGCCTGTTCGGCCTGGTGCCGTTGCCGGTGTCATGGCTTGCCAACACGCATTGTCGCGAACGTGAGTACGAAGGCCGCTATGAATTCCTGGCGCAGGCTTCGCTGCCATGGATCGGACCACTGATCCGCTATGAGGGCTGGCTTGAGCCGGCTTAGCGAGGATGTCGTCCGGCCCGCGGCGATCGCGCCTGCGATCATCGTGTCCGATGGCGTCTGTGCGCTGTGCAACGGCTGGGTCGGCTTCCTGTTGAGGCAGGACCGGCACGCCCGGTAGCGCTTCGCCGCCATGCAGACGCCAGTGGGGCGCGCGCTGTTGTCGGCGCATGGGGTCGATCCCGATGACCCGATATCGTTCCTGCTGCTGGACGAGGGCGGCGCGCGCACCGACAGCGACGCGATTGTCGCGGTTCTCGCCGGACTCGGCGGCCCTTGGCGCGCTGTCGCCCTCGTTCGCCTGATGCCGCCCGCCCTGCGTGATCGCGCCTGTCGCTGCATTGCCCGCACCCGGCATCGATGGTTCGGGAAGACGCCCAGGTGCTGCTTGCCCTTGCCCGAGCACCGTGGCCGTTTCATGGACGCCTGAACCGGGCCAGCCATGGCGGGTGACCCGGGTGCCGGTGCCCACGCAGGCACGCGGCGCGCACTGGCCAGGCTCGCCCGGCAACGCGGCACCTGGATCGGCGGCTGCCCCGCAGGCGCGGCATGGGCGGCCAATCCGGTCGCGTGGCTGCTTGCATTTGCCCTGGGCGACCTCATCTCCAAGTCAACGCCGTTCAGGCCGGTACAGCCCAGGAGGATCCGCCCATGCGCATGGACAAACTGACGTCGCGCTTCCAGCAGGCGCTTGCCGACGCGCAATCGCTGGCCGTCGGCCGCGACCACAACCTGATCGAACCGGTGCACCTGCTGGTGGCGCTGGTGGACCAGCAGGGCGGCGGTACCCGTCCGCTGCTGTCGCAGGCAGGCGTCAACGTGCCGCTGCTGCGCGAACGCCTGGGCGAGGCGCTTGAGACATTGCCCAAGGTGTCCGGCCAGGATGGCACCGTCTCGGTCGGCAATGATCTCTCACGCCTGCTCAACGTCACCGACAAGCTGGCGCAACAGCGCGGTGATGCATTCATCGCCTCGGAGCTGTTCCTGCTCGCGGCCATCGACGACAGCGGCGACGCCGGCAAGGCGCTCAAGGCGGCCGGCGCCAACAAGCAGACCCTGGAGGCGGCCATCGATGCGATGCGCGGGGGCGAAAAAGTGCAGGACGAAAACGCCGAAGAAGCGCGACAGGCGCTCGAGAAATACACCATCGACCTGACCGCGCGCAGCGAGAAGGGCAAGCTCGACCCGGTGATCGGGCGCGACGAGGAAATCCGCCGCACGATCCAGGTGCTGCAGCGCCGCACCAAGAACAACCCGGTGCTGATCGGCGAACCCGGCGTCGGCAAGACCGCCATCGTCGAAGGGCTCGCGCAACGCATCGTCAACGGCGAAGTGCCGGAAGGATTGAAGGGCAAGCGCGTGCTGTCGCTGGACATGGGCGCGCTGATCGCCGGCGCCAAGTTCCGCGGCGAGTTCGAGGAGCGCTTGAAGGCCGTGCTCAACGACCTGTCCAAGAACGAAGGCCAGATCATCCTGTTCATCGACGAGCTGCACACCATGGTCGGTGCCGGCAAGGCCGAAGGCTCGATGGACGCCGGCAACATGCTCAAGCCCGCGTTGGCACGCGGCGAGCTGCACTGCATCGGCGCCACCACGCTGGACGAGTACCGCAAGTACGTCGAGAAGGATGCCGCGCTGGAGCGCCGGTTCCAGAAGGTGTTCGTCGGCGAGCCCAGCGTCGAGGACACCATCGCCATCCTGCGCGGGTTGAAGGAAAAGTACGCCGTGCACCATGGCGTCGAGATCACCGACCCGGCGATCGTCGCCGCGGCCACGCTCTCCAACCGCTACATCGCCGACCGGCAGCTGCCCGACAAGGCCATCGACCTGATGGACGAGGCCGCTTCGCGCATCCGCATGGAGATCGATTCCAAGCCCGAGGAGCTCGATCGCAAGGAACGCCGCCTGATCCAGCTCAAGATCCAGCGCGAGGCGCTGAAGAAGGAAAAGGACAAGGAGTCTAAGAAGCGCCTGGCCGACCTGGAGGACGACATCGCCACGCTCGAGCGCGAGTTCAACGACCTGGAGGAGGTCTGGAAGGCCGAGAAAGCGACGTTGCAGGGCGCCACCAGGCTCAAGGAGCAGATCGAGGCCGCCAAGCTGGACCTGGAAGCCGCCCAGCGCCACCAGGACTACACCCGCATGAGCGAGATCCAGTACGGCACGCTGCCGCAACTCGAGAAGCAGCTCCAGGCCGCGCAGGAAGCCGAGAAGCAGGGCTTCACGTTGTTGCAGGACAAAGTCACCGCCGAGGAAATCGCACAAGTCGTCGCGCGCTGGACCGGCATCCCGGTGTCCAAGATGCTCGAGGGCGAGCGCGACAAGCTGTTGCAGATGGAAGCGCAGCTGCACACGCATGTCGTCGGCCAGGACGAGGCGATCAAGGTGGTGTCCGATGCGGTGCGACGTTCGCGCGCTGGTTTGTCGGATCCTAATCGTCCGTCCGGTTCATTCCTGTTCCTGGGGCCCACCGGCGTCGGCAAGACCGAGCTGACCAAGGCGCTGGCCGACTTCCTGTTCGACAGCACCGATGCGATGGTGCGCATCGACATGAGCGAGTTCATGGAGAAGCATTCGGTCGCACGCCTGATCGGCGCGCCCCCGGGTTACGTCGGTTACGAGGAAGGCGGCTACCTCACCGAAGCCGTGCGCCGGCGGCCGTACAGCGTGATCCTGCTGGACGAAGTCGAGAAGGCGCACCCGGACGTGTTCAACATCCTGTTGCAGGTGCTCGATGACGGGCGGCTCACGGACGGCCAGGGCCGCACGGTTGATTTCCGCAACACCGTGATCGTGATGACGTCCAACCTGGGTTCGCACCAGATCCAGGCGCTGGATGGCGACGACTCTCCAGAGGCCTACACGCAGATGAAGGCCGCGGTGATGGGCGTGGTGCAGGCGCACTTCCGCCCCGAGTTCATCAACCGGCTCGACGACATCGTCGTGTTCCACTCGCTGGACAAGGCGCAGATCCGCGAGATCGCGAAGATCCAGCTGCGCGGGCTCGAAAAGCGCCTGGCCGAGCGCGGCATCGGCATCGTGCTGTCCGACCAGGCTTACGCGTTGCTCGGCGATGCCGGGTTCGATCCGGTCTATGGCGCCCGTCCGCTCAAGCGCGCAATCCAGCAGCAGCTCGAAAACCCGCTTGCGGCCAGGATCCTCGCCGGCGAGTTTGGCAGCGGCGACACCATCGGCGTCGATGTCCAGGCGGGCAAGCTGGTCTTCGACAAGCAGTAGCGATCCCGGCGGTAGCGATCCGGGAGGAATGAGCGAGTCCCCGGGTGGCACCAGTGGCCCCGATGGCTGGATGCCGTCCGGCTGCCTGCAGTTGCCCCGAGTGTGCTCAAGCCGATCAGGGCGTTGGGCGGTCGCCGGTCGCGCCGTGGCCGGGCTGCTGGCGGGGCAGGGGAGCCGCCCGGCTGCTCGAACAGGTTGCCGGCCGGCGCTGGTTTATCATGCGGACGCAAAGCCGATCGGGGTCGGCTGTCCAGGGGGAGTGTCCGGTGGGGACTTACGATTTCCTGAAACGGATGCTTGCACGCAGCCAGCCGTCGACTCCGGTCATCGCGCCTGCCGCGACGACCCCCGCGCCTGGGCGCAAGCCGATCATCGATCGACGCACGGGCGGCCGCATCGATGCGCGCGCGGGCCTGCGGGTGCTGATCATCGACGACTCGGCCACGATCGTCGCGGTGCTGGGAAAGATGCTGCGCCAGAGCGGCTACGACACCGCCGGGGCGGGCACCGCCGAACTGGGGCTGGAGTTTGCACGCGCCGAGCGACCCGACCTGATCTTCCTGGACATCGTGCTGCCCGGCATGAGCGGCTTCGATGCCCTGCGCCAGTTGCGCCGTGACCCGGTGACCCGCGACACGCCGATCATCATGATCAGCGGCAACGTGCAGGCGACCGAGCAGTTCTACGTGCGGCGGATCGGTGCCGACGATTTCATGAAAAAACCTTTCGGCCGCGCGGAGGTGTTTTCAAGGATTGGCAGGCTGGTCGAGCAGGGCCGGCTGCCCGAACGTGCACGCCCGGATGCGGCGCTGGAGCACGATGGCGACGACACCGCCCTGGCGGCCGATGAAGCCGTGCTCGACGAGGCGATGGTCGTCGACGATGCAGGCACGAGCGCCCGCGAGGCACTGGGTTCCCTGCGTTGAAGGATGCGTCCATGTCTTCGGCAAGGCATGGTTTGCACGCTTGGCCTGCGCAGATGGCCCGGGCGCCTGCTCAACGGCCACTCCTCGGGCGGGTGGGCGACGTTGTGGTTGCAGGTGGCGTACCCCAGGATCTTCGGCGGCACCTGGTCGACTTCACCCGACCCCAGCGACTTCCACGATTTCACCGGTGTCGACCTGTATGCGCCCGGGGCCAACATGTACCGCAAGCCCGATGGCAGCGCGACGCCGCTGGTGCGCGACGAAGGCAAGGTCGTTGCGACCGTCGAGCAGTTTGCAAGGCTTGAGCGGGTGCTCGGGCCCTACGGCGGCCAGATGGCGGCGTTCGAGTGGGTGTTCTCGCCGCGCGGTGCGGACGGCCGGCCCGTGCCCATGTTCGATCGCACCACCGGCGTCGTCGATCCCCGGGTGGTCGCTTATTGGCGCGAGCACTACGACATCGCTCGCAAGCTCCAGGCGCAGTGGCCGATGCTCAAGCCGGACCTCGACGGAAAGATCCATGTGATCGTCGGTGACGCCGACACTTTCTACCTAGACGGTGCCGCGCACAAACTCAAGGCGGTACTGGATGGACTTGGCGCGAAGTCCGAAGTCAGGTTCATCCCGGGGCGCACGCATTTCGACCTGTACAAGCAAGGCGACGACCGCAGCGCGCTGCTGAAGCAGATCGCTTGGGAGATGTATGCGACAGCGCGTCCGGGTGCGCATCCGGATGCACCGGGCGGCGGCCACTGACGGGGTGCAATCCTGGCCTGCTGCACCAGGTGACCGGGGCGTCGGCAGCGTGGCAGCAAGCCGCCCGCGGGTGCGATGGGCCTGTGCGGATCTCGTAGCAGTGAGGGGCTGCCGACCGTGAAGGCCATCGCCGGTGCCAGGGCCCTCGCGGCAGTGCGACGGCGCAGTCTGTAGAATTCGCGCCCCCGGCTTGCGGTTCCGCGATGCAGCTCTACACATGATTTCCTTCCGCAATTTCGCCCTGCGGCGCGGCGAGCGCCTGCTGCTGTCCGATGTCGACCTGGCCCTGCATGCCGGTTGGCGGGTGGGTGTGGTCGGCCGTAACGGCACCGGCAAATCCAGCCTGTTCGCGGCGATGATGGGTGGGCTGGAGCCGGACAAGGGCGACCTGGACCTGTCGGGCAAGGCCCGCGTCGCCAGCGTCGCGCAGGAGACGCCGTCGCTGCCCGATCCCGCCATCGACTTCGTGCTGTCGGGCGACGTCGCCGTGCATGCCGCCATCCAGGCCGAGGCCAATGCCTTTGCCGACGAGGATTGGGAGGCGGTGGCCGAAGCGCACCACCGGCTCGAAGAGCTCAATGGTTACGACGCCAGTGCGCGTGCGGGAAAGCTGTTGCACGGCCTGGGTTTCCCCCCGGAAACCCACGGCAAGCCGGTCTCCGATTTTTCCGGCGGCTGGCGCGTGCGGCTCAACGTCGCGCGTGCGTTGATGATGCCCAGCGACCTGCTGTTGCTCGACGAGCCCACCAACCACCTGGACCTGGATGCCGTGGTCTGGCTCGAGGACTGGCTGCGTCGTTATCCGGGCACGCTGCTGGTGATCAGCCACGATCGTGAGTTCCTCGACAACGTCGCCACCCACACGCTGCACCTGCACGAAGGCACGGCCAAGCTGTATGCCGGCGATTACACCGCCTTCGAGCGCCAGCGTTCCGAGCACCTGCGCCAGCAGCAGATCGCCCACGACAAGGAACAGGTCGAGCGCGCGCACTTGCAAAGCTTCATCGACCGCTTCCGCGCCAAGGCCAGCAAGGCCAAGCAGGCGCAATCGCGGATGAAGCGGTTGGCGAAGCTGGCCGGGACGGAAGCCGTGCGCGCCGAGCGGGCATTGCGGATCGAGCTGCCGCTGCCGGCGAAACTGCCGCATTCGTTGTTGCGCCTGAGCGATGCAGAGTGCGGCTACCGCGCGATGGATCGTGCCGCTGAAGGCGCGGGTGCTGCCGCTCCTGCCCCGGGCGGCACTACCACCATCCTGCGCGAGGTCGGCTTTGGCCTGGAACCAGGCGACCGCATCGGCCTGCTCGGCGCCAACGGCGCGGGCAAATCGACGCTGGTCAAGTCGCTGGTCGGCGAACTGCCCCTGCTGTCGGGCGAGCGCAACGCGCACCCGGACCTGAACATCGGTTACTTCGCCCAGCACACGGTGGAATCGCTGCACGCGGGGCAATCGCCGATCGACCACCTGCGCGCGCTGGCGCCCGATGGCTCGACCCAATCCTTCCGCGATTTCCTGGGCAAGTGGAATTTCCCCGGTGACCGCGCCTTCGAGAGCATCGACGTCTTTTCCGGCGGCGAGCGTGCGCGCCTGGCGCTGGCCCTGATCGCCTGGCGCCAACCCAATGTCCTGCTGCTCGACGAGCCGACCAACCACCTTGACCTGGACATGCGCGAAGCCCTGGCCGAAGCGCTGAGCGACTTCGAAGGCGCCATCGTGCTGGTCAGCCATGACCGGCACCTGATCGGACTGGTCTGCGACCGGTTCGTGCGCGTTGGCCATGGCCGGGTCGAGGACTTCGACGGCGACCTGGACCAGTACGCGGCGTGGCTGCGTACCAAGTCGGGTGCGCCGCGCGGGGACAACACCGCGCGGGCCGAGGCGCAGGACGCACCTGCGGCAGCCACTGCCGCGGCCAAGCCTGCCAACACGCCGGCGGCGACCGGCAAGTCCAGGGTCAATCCGCACAAGGTCGCCAAGGCCGAGGCGCGGGTGGCCAAGCTGGAGGCTGAACTGGCCGACATCGAAGCCGCGCTGGCGGACCCGGCCGCCTATGCCGGTGGCGGCGGGCAAGGTGCCAGGCTCGCCGCCACGCAGGCAGCCATGCGCGGCGAGCTGGAGACTGCCGAGGCCGACTTGCTGGCCTTGTATGCGGTCGACGCCGCCTGATCGCGCCGGTATGGCGACGCTTGTCACAGGCGCGGCCAGCCATCGCCGAGAGCGCGAAGGACGGGCACGGACAACCCGGAATTCGTCATCCTGAGCGCAGCGAAGGATCTGCTGTATCTGCTCTTGAAGGCAGGAGCACGGCGGATCCTTCGCCATGCCCAGGATGACAAAGATCTTGCGTGATGCGAGGACCGGGTGGGAAAGGACCACCGCTGCCTGGATACATATGCGTGAACAACTTCGCGGCGCAACTTCGCGCGCGCAGCTTCCCGTACAGCAGGCATCACGGTATGGGCGCTTCGTCCTGCTTACCATCCCCGGACCCTGCCACGCGCATGACGCCACCCCCGCACACGGACCTGCATGAATAACGAACTCATCTATTTGCTGCTGATTTTCGGCCTGCTGGTGATCCCGCGCGCGTTGCAGCGGTTCAGGATCCCGGGCCCGATCACCTGCCTGGCCCTGGGGCTCGCCGCGATGCTGGCCTGGGGCGACAAGACGCGGGATCCGGTGGTGACCCTGCTGTCGGCACTTGGCATCTCCTCGCTGTTCCTGTTCGCCGGGCTGGAAGTCGAGCTCCAGACCCTGCGACGCGGCCTGGGCCGGCTGCTCACGCACCTGGCGATCCGGCTGGTCTCCCTGGCTGGCATCGGCTGGCTGGCATGGCGCTATCTGGGCCTGGGCTGGCAGGCGGCGGCGCTGGTCGCGCTTGCGCTGCTGACGCCTTCGACGGGATTCATCCTGGATACGTTGACGCGCCTGGGCCTGGACGAGGAGGAGCGGTTCTGGGTGACCAGCAAGGCGATTGCCGGAGAGATGCTGGCCCTTGCGATGCTGTTCGTGGTCCTGCTGGCCAACGATCCGGCACAGCTTGGGATGTCGTCGCTGGCGATCACGGCCCTGCTTGTCGGGCTGCCGCTGCTGTTCCTGGCCCTGGGTCGCTGGGTGATGCCGCACGCGCCGGGGTCGGAATTTTCGCTGTTGGTGATGGTCGGCATGGTCGCGGCCTTCGTCACCTACAAGCTGGGGGTGTATTACCTGGTTGGCGCGTTCATCGCCGGCCTCACCGCGCGATTGCTGTATGAGCGCATGCCCAAGCTGGCATCGGACGACAACATCCATGCGCTGCGGTTGTTCGCGACGTTCTTCGTGCCGTTCTACTTCTTCCATGCGGGCACGGGGATTTCGCGCGACGCCCTGAGCTGGGAAGCGTTGTGGCTGGGATTGTCATTGACCGCGCTGGTGTTGCCGCTGCGGGTGGGGGTGATCTGGTTGCAGCGGCGGGTCCTGTTCTCCGAGTCCCATCGCAGCGCGATGCGGGTCTCGGTGGCACTGGCGCCGACGCTGGTTTTCACGCTGGTGCTGGCGGAGATCCTGCATTCGCGCTTCGCCATCTCCGATGCCCTGTTCGGGGCGTTGATCCTGTACACCGTGCTCAATACCTTCCTGCCATCGATTCTGCTCAAGGCGGCGTTCGACATCGACCCGATGGACGACCGGAAAACAGCGCACCCGGAGGACTCGATGGAGCGCCCGCAACCGCCGCCGACCCCTCCGGAAGAAAAGCCGATACCCAGCGAAGGGCGCTGATCCTGCCATCTCAGAAGCGATGCGCGTGCCTGGCGCACTTGATTGCCGGCCCACAACCCCCAGAATGCGCAGACGTTTCCTGCCGCTGACATACGCCCATGCCGATCTATGCCTTCCGTTGCGCCGCCTGCGGCCATGACTTCGACCGCCTGCAGAAACTGTCCGACCCGGATCCGGAAAAGTGCCCGCAATGCGGTGCCGATGCGGTCCAGCGGCAGGTGACCGCGCCCAGCTTCCGGCTTTCGGGCAGCGGCTGGTACGAGACCGACTTCAAGAAGGACGGCGACAGGAAGCGCAACCTGGCGGGCGAGGGCAAGGGCGCTGCCGACAAGTCGGGCGATGCGCCCAAGGCCGCCGCGGCGGATGCAAAGCCGGACGCCAAGCCCGCCGCCAAGCCCGCCGAAGCCAAGCCAATGGCCAAAGCGACGGACAAGTCGCCCCCGAAACCCGCACCAAAATCGGAGTGAGGCCAAGGCCGGTGCCGTTGCAGGAGCGGCTTCAGCCGCGAGCCCTTGCCTTGGCCCTGCCTTTTGCAGGAGCGACGCAAGTCGCGACGCTCGACCCACCCCTGTGATCGCGACTTGCGTCGCTCCTGCAAAAGCCCAGGCGCAAGCAAAAGCTCGGGGCTGAAGCCGCTCCTACAGGGGTGGCGACAGACAGGTAAACTAGGCGGTTTCCGGCGCACTGCCTGCTGTGGAGCCTTCATGCGTACCCATTTCTGCGGCCTGATCGACGAAAGCCTGATCGGCCAGACCGTCACCCTGTGCGGCTGGGCCGATGTTGCCCGCGACCTCGGCGGGCTGTGCTTCATCGACCTGCGCGACCACGAGGGCATCGTCCAGGTCGTGGCCGAGCCGTCGGATGCGGCCGGCAACGACAAGGTCGTCGCCGCGGCGGCACGCGTTGGTTACGAGGACTGCCTGCGCATCACCGGCACCGTACGCAAGCGCCAGTCGGTCAACGACAAGATCCCGACCGGCCAGGTCGAAGTCGTGGCCGACTCCATCGAGGTGCTGAACAAGGCCGAGCCGTTGCCGTTCCACGCCCACGAGAACCCGGGCGAGGACGTCCGCCTCAAGTACCGCTACCTCGACCTGCGCACGCCGAAGATGCAGCGGATGATGCGCACGCGCACGAAACTGGTCGCGGCCTTGCGTGCGTGGCTGGATGCGCGCGGGTTCCAGGACATCGAGACCCCGATCCTGACCAAGGCCACGCCCGAGGGCGCGCGCGACTTCCTGGTGCCGGCGCGGATGCATCCGGGCGAGTTCTACGCGTTGCCGCAGTCGCCGCAGCTGTTCAAGCAGATCCTGATGGTGGCCGGCTTCGACCGCTATTACCAGATCGCGCGCTGCTTCCGCGACGAGGCGCTGCGCGCCGACCGCCAGCTGGAGTTCACGCAGCTCGACATGGAGTTTGCCTGGGTCGAAGAGCGCGACGTGCAGGACACGGTCGAGGCGATGATGCAGGACGTGTTCCGCACGGTGATGGACGTCGAGCTGGGGGCATTCGCGCGCATGACCTATGCCGAGGCGATCCGGCGTTACGGCTCCGACAAGCCCGACCTGCGTTTCGACATGGAGCTGGTCGACGTCGATGCGCAGGTGAAGGATTCGCAGTTCAAGGTGTTCACCGACTGGGCGGGGGTCGATGGCGGTCGCGTCTGCGCGCTGCGCATCCCGGGCGGCGGCACGCTGTCGCGCAAACAGATCGACGAATACGCAGCGCATGCCGCCAAGTACGGCGCCAAGGGACTGGCCTACATCAAGCTGTCCGGGACGGGCGACGTGTCGTCGCCGATCGCGAAGTTCTTCCCTGACGACGCGTTCGCCGCGCTGCTCGCGCATGTCGGTGCCGGCAAGGGCGACATGGTGTTCTTCGGCGCCGGTCCGCATGCCACCGTCAGCGATTTCATGGGCGCGCTGCGATTGAAGGCCGGCAAGGACTTCGACCTGGTCCAGGCAGGCTGGAAGCCGCTGTGGGTCACCGACTTCCCGATGTTCGAGTGGGACGAGGAGGAACAACGCTACGTCGCCCTGCACCATCCCTTCACCGCGCCGGCCGTGGATGACGAGGCCGAGCTGCGTGCGAATGCGAAGACCGCGGTCAGCCGCGGCTACGACATGGTGCTCAACGGCAACGAAATTGGCGGTGGATCGATCCGTATCCATCGCTCGTCGATGCAGAGTGCGGTGTTCGAGCTGCTGGGCATCGGCAAGGACGAAGCGGAAGCCAAGTTCGGCTTCCTGCTGGACGCCTTGAAGTACGGCGCGCCACCGCACGGCGGCATCGCCTTCGGCATCGACCGCATCGCCGCGCTGATGGCCGGGACCGAGTCGATCCGCGACGTGATCGCTTTCCCCAAGACCACCACCGCGCAGTGCCTGATGACCGGCGCGCCATCGGAAGTGCCGGAAAAGCAGCTGGCCGAGGTGCATGTCAGCGTGCGGCCCAAGGCCGTCGACTGATGCTTTTCGTAGGAGCGGCTTCAGCCGCGAGCTCCTGATCCGGCCTTGGCTTGGCTTTCGTAGGAGCGACGTAAGTCGCGATCAGGGTGTCTGGCAGAGCAATCGCGACTCACGTCGCCCCTACAACAGCCAAACAAGATCAAGAGCTCGCGGCTGAAGCCGCTCCTACGAGTGCTGCAATCCCCAGGAACGACATGGCGATCGAATCCTCCCTTCCGGCTACCGACGCCGCGATCCGCCGCGCGACCCCCGACGATGCCCCGGCGCTCTCGCACATCAGCGCGCGCACCTTCACCGAAACCTTCGGCCACCTGTATCCGGACGAGGACCTGCAGGCGTTCCTCGAGGAGAACTATTCGCTGGCGGCCACCACGCGCCTGCTCGCCGACGATGGCTTCGCGACCTGGCTGCTGGAGCAGGAAGGCGGGGAAGGGCGTCAGCCCGTCGGCTACGCGGTCGCCGGCCGCTGCGGCCTGCCGCACGCCGACGTGCAACCCGGCGACGGCGAGCTCAAGCGCCTGTACGTGCTGCCCGCGCTGCAAAACGGCGGCTGGGGCACGCGGATGTTCCAGGCTGCACTGGACTGGCTGGAGCGTGATGGCCCGCGCACGGTGTGGATCAGCGTGTGGTCGGAAAACATCGGGGCGCAACGTTTCTACCAGCGCCACGGCTTCGGCAAGGTCGGCGAATACGAATTTCCGGTCGGCCGGGTACGCGACCGGGAGTTCATGCTCCGGCGCGTCGCCGTGGCGCCATCGGCGGGGTCTGGGCAATGAGTCGTCGGATCATCCTGCTGCATGGCTTGTGGATGCCGGGTGCGGCGATGCAATGGCTGGCCACGCAGCTCAAGACGGAAGGGTTCGCCCCGGAGATCTTCTCCTACCACAGCGTCGCTGACGGTCCGGACCAGGCGGTACCGCGACTGATCGAGGTGCTGCGCGGGGACGAAGGCGCGGACATCGTCGCGCACAGCCTGGGTGGCCTGATCGCGCTGCAGGCATTGTGCGAGGCCCCGGAGCTGGCCACGCAGCGCGTGGTCTGCCTGGGTTCGCCGTTGACCGGTAGCGGTGCCGTCACCGGCGCCCTGCGCTGGGCGCCCACGGCGGCGATGCTGGGGCGCAGCGCCGCGCTGTTGCAGAACGGCGTCGCCTGCTGGGAAGGGCGTGCGCAAGTCGGTGTCATCGCCGGACGCGTGCCGCATGGCCTGGGCGCGTTGTTCGCCGGATTCCAGGAAGAGCACGACGGCACGGTGGCCGTGGCCGAGACCCGCTTGCCCGGGCTGGCCGATCACGTGGTCGTGGATGCCAGCCATAGCGGCCTGCTGTTCTCGGCCGAGACCGTGCGATTGACGGCAGCGTTCCTGCGGACAGGTCGTTTCCCGACCTGACGCTGGCCCCTGGCCCCCGGGGCCGCCGCCAAGACCGGACGCAGACGAGCTGGCGCGCAGCCGCCTGGCGGACCCATGCCGATCCGGATCCGTGAGGTGACCGCCTGCCTGGCCGCCGCATTCGGTTAAAATCGCGCTTTCGCCAACCAGTACCGGGACAACATGGGTCGGGGACCATCCATCGAAGGCCGCAAGAACGCCGAAGACGCCAGGCGCGGCAAGATCTTCACCAAGATCATCCGCGAGGTCAGCGTGGCCGCACGGCAGGGCGGCGGCGACCCGGGTGGCAATCCGCGCCTGCGCAGCGCCATCGACAAGGGCCTGTCGGCCAACATGTCCAAGGACGTGATCGAGCGTGCGATCAAGAAGGCCACGGGCGAGCTCGAAGGCGTCGAATACGAGGAAATCCGCTACGAGGGCTACGCCCCCGGTGGCGTCGCGGTGATCGTCGATTGCCTGACCGACAACAAGGTGCGCACCGTGGCCGACGTGCGCCATGCGTTCGGCAAGTTTGGTGGCAACCTGGGCACCGACGGCTCGGTCGCGTTCCTGTTCAACAAGCTGGGCGTGCTGCATTTCGCGGCCGGCGCCGACGAGGACAAGGTGACCGAAGCGGCGATCGAGGCTGGCGCGGACGATGTCGTGGTCGATCCGGAAGATGGTTCGATCGACGTGCTCACGTCGCCGGACGCGTTCCTCGACGTCAAGGCCGCGATGGTTGATGCAGGCATCGTGCCCGATCATGCGGAAGTGACCCTGCGCGCCGACAACGCCATCGCGGTCGAAGGCGAGACCGCGCAGCAAGTCGTCAAGCTGCTGGATTGGCTCGAGGACCTGGACGACGTGCAGGACGTGCACTCCAACGCCAAGCTTGGCGAGGATGCCTACGCCTGAGGGCGTAAGCTGAGGCCGTGATTCGCATCCTCGGAATAGACCCGGGTTCGCAACGGACCGGCATCGGCGTGATCGATGTCGGCGACGACGGGCGTTGCAGCTACGTGCACGCGCAAGCGCTGGTGTTGTTGTCGGCCGAAGATTTCCCGGCGCGGCTGGGCCTGTTGTGCGAAGGACTGGACGCGCTGCTGGACCAATGGCAGCCGCAGCAGGTCGCGATCGAAACGGTGTTCATGGACAAATCCGCGATGTCCGCGCTCAAGCTGGGGCAGGCGCGCGGCGCGGCGTTGGCCACGGTGGTGCGCCGCAAGCTGCCGGTGAGTGAGTACGCCCCGACGCTCGTCAAGCAGTCGCTTGTCGGTCGCGGCGCGGCGGACAAGGCCCAGGTGCAGCACATGGTTCGGCTGTTGCTCAACATGGCGCAGGCCAGGTTGCAGGCCGACGCGGCCGATGCGCTGGCGGTGGCGCTGACGCACGCACACATGAGCGCGACCGCCGGGCGCACCGGGATCAGCGCCCGGCAATTGCGAAGGGGACGGCAATGATCGGTCGATTGAAAGGCATCCTGGCGCACAAACAGCCACCGTGGCTGGTGGTCGACGTCAATGGCGTGGGTTACGAACTGGAGGCGCCAATGAGCACCTTCTACGACTTGCCGGACGTTGGCCGCGAGGTATCGCTGTTCACCCATTACGCGCAGAAGGAAGACAGCGTCTCGCTGTATGGCTTCCTGGGCGACGGCGAGCGCCGCTTGTTCCGCGACGTGCAGAAGGTCAGCGGCATCGGCGCGAAGATCGCCCTGGCGGTGTTGTCCGGCGTCAGCGTCGATGAATTCGCGCGACTGGTGCAGACCAGCGACGTCACCGCCTTGACGCGCATCCCGGGCATCGGCAAGAAAACGGCGGAGCGCATGGTGGTCGAGCTGCGCGATCGGGCGGCCGATTTCGGTACCGGTAGCGGCGGCGGTGCGGGAGTCGCCGGCGACCCGCAAAGCGAAGCCACCAGCGCCCTGCAGCAGCTGGGCTACAAGCCCGCCGAGGCCGTGCGCATGGCGCGCGCGGCCATGGTGGAGGGCGACGATGCCGCCACCATCATCCGCAAGGCGCTACAGTCCGCGCTTCGCTGAGCGCGACGAACCTGTCTACGGAACCTCATGTCCAGCAATACACCCTCGAACACGCCTGCGACGTCGGACCCCCACGGCCACGGCAAGATTGGCCTGCGCGGCCTGGTGATCGGTGCGATCGGCGTCGTCTTCGGCGACATCGGTACCAGCCCGCTGTACACCCTGCGCGAGGCTTTCAGCCCGCACTACGGCCTCACCGCCAGCCACGCGACGGTGATCGGCATCCTGTCGCTGGTGTTCTGGGCGCTGATGCTGGTGGTGACGCTCAAGTACGTGGCCATCATCATGCGCGCCGACAATGAAGGCGAGGGCGGCATCATGGCGCTGATGGCGCTGGCGCAGCGCACGTTGCCCAAGGGGTCGCGCTCGACGTATGCCGTGGGCATCCTGGGCATCTTCGGCGCGTCGCTGTTCTTCGGTGATGGCGTGATCACGCCGGCGATCTCGGTCCTGTCCGCGGTCGAGGGACTGGAGGTGGCGGCGCCGCAGCTCGACCACTGGATCGTGCCGATCACCCTGGTCGTACTGCTGGTGTTGTTCGCCACCCAGCGGTTCGGTACCGAGAAGGTCGGACGCGTGTTCGGCCCGGTGACCATCCTGTGGTTCGCTTCGCTCGCGGTGCTGGGCATCAGCAACATCACCCACTACCCGGCCGTGTTCCACGCATTGAACCCCTGGTATGCGATGCAGTTCTTCGTCACCCATGGCTGGCATGGCGTGTTCATCCTCGGCGCCGTCGTGCTGGCGGTGACCGGTGGCGAGGCGTTGTACGCCGACATGGGACACTTCGGCGCCCGTCCGATCCGCATCGCCTGGTACTTCTTCGTGCTGCCTTCGCTGATGCTCAACTACCTGGGGCAGGGCGCACTGGTCCTGGAAGATCCGACCGCGATCATGAACCCGTTCTACCTCGGGGTGCCGCACTGGGCGCGTTTCCCGATGATCGCGCTGGCGACGGCCGCCACGGTCATCGCTTCGCAGGCGGTGATCACCGGTGCGTTTTCCGTCGCGCGCCAGGCCATGCAGCTGGGCTACATCCCGCGCATGGAGATCAAGCACACCTCGCGCGACACCATCGGCCAGATCTACATTCCCTGGGTCAACTGGGCGCTGATGATCGCGGTGATCACCCTGGTCCTGGTCTTTGGCAGCTCGACCGCGCTGGCTTCGGCCTACGGTGTCTCGGTATCGGGCACGATGCTGATCGACACCCTGCTGCTGGCACTGGTGGCGCGCGCGATGTGGCCCAAGCGGCGCTACTGGGTGTTGCCGCTGTGCGTGGTGTTCGCGGTGATCGACATCGCCTTCCTGGTCGCCAACGGCGTCAAGTTCTTCGACGGCGCCTGGTTCCCGGTGATCCTGGGCCTGTTGATCTTCCTGGTGTTGCGCACCTGGCGCCGTGGCCGCCAGTTGCTGTACCAGGAAATCCGCAAGGAAGGCATCCAGCTCGACAGCTTCCTGCCCGGACTGATGCTGGCGCCGCCGGTGCGGGTGCCGGGCACGGCGATCTTCCTGATCGCGCAGCAGGGCATGGTGCCGCAGGCGCTGCTGCACAACCTCAAGCACAACAAGGTGCTGCACGAGCGCAATGTCTTCCTGACCGTGGAAACGCTGGACGTGCCGCACACGCCCCCGGGCAAGCGATTGGACATCGCCGCGATCGGCGACGACTTCTATCGCGTGGTGATCCGGTTCGGCTTCATGGAAACGCCGGACGTGCCGCTGGCGTTGATGCGCTCCTGCGACCAGGGCGGCGTCTATTTCGATCCCATGGAGACGACGTATTTCGCGAGCCGAGAAACCATCGTCGCCACGCCGCATCGCAACATGCCGGCCTGGCGCGACAAGCTGTTCGCGGTCATGCATCGCAATGCCGCGCCCGCGACCGGGTTCTTCAGGATCCCGGGCAATCGATTGGTGGAACTGGGCTCGCAAGTCGAGATCTGACCGGCGTGCGGCGGGCATCGATACTTGACTGCCACCCCGGGCGCAGCGAACGATCCGCTTGTCCGGATGCGGCACGAGGCAAAGACGGCACCTTCGCTGCGCCCAGGATGACGCGATGGCACCTTGGCCGGGCGAGGACCGACTCGGCCATAATGGACGCATGCAAGTAGACCACCCGACCCAGGACCGGATCGTCGCCCCCGGCGCCACCGACGAAGACGCCGCCATCGAGGCCTCGATCCGGCCCCGCAGCCTGGACGAGTACCTGGGCCAGCAACCGGTCCGCGAGCAGCTGGCGATCTTCATCGAGGCCGCGAAACGCCGCAGCGAGGCGCTCGACCACGTCCTGATCTTCGGCCCGCCCGGCCTGGGCAAGACCACCCTGGCGCATGTGATCGCCAATGAAATGGGCGTGGGGCTGCGGGTGACCTCCGGGCCCGTGATCGAGAAGGCGGGCGACCTGGCCGCGCTGCTGACCAACCTGCAGCCGCACGACGTGCTGTTCATCGACGAGATCCACCGCCTCTCGCCCGTGGTCGAGGAAGTCCTGTACCCGGCCATGGAGGATTTCCAGATCGACATCATGATCGGTGAAGGCCCGGCCGCGCGCTCGATCAAGCTGGACCTGCCACCGTTCACGCTGGTCGGTGCCACCACCCGCGCGGGCCTGCTGACGGCGCCGCTGCGCGACCGGTTCGGCATCGTCCAGCGGCTGGCCTTCTATACGCCGGAAGAACTGACCCGGATCGTGCGCCGTTCCGCGCAGATCCTGGCCATCGATTGCGAGGCCGTGGGTGCGGGCGAGATCGCGACCCGCTCCCGCGGTACCCCACGGATCGCCAACCGCCTGCTGCGGCGCGTCCGCGACTTCGCCCAGGTCAAGGCCGCCGGCCGCATCGACCGCGAGGTCGCCGACGCCGCGATGCAGATGCTCAACGTCGACCCGGAAGGTTTCGACGAGCTCGATCGCCGCCTGCTGCGGACCATCGTCGACAATTTCGACGGCGGGCCGGTCGGCGTGGAGTCGCTGGCCGCGGCGCTGAGCGAGGAGCGCGGCACCCTGGAGGACGTGATCGAGCCATACCTGATCCAGCAGGGCTACCTGGTGCGCAGTGCCCGCGGGCGCATGGCGACACCCAAGGCCTACCGGCACCTGGGCTTGAAGCCGAGGGACCGGGAGCCGGGCGCATTGTTTTGAGATGCGTTGCTGGCGCTTTGCGGTGTGCAGCCGCTTTGCCGGAGCCCAGGACATCGCCGATCATGACAGGCCCATCGCAAGAACCGCGCGCGGCAACTGGCGCGACCACGCAAATGCAACCCCCCGACTGTCATCATGGGCCTGGCGAAGGACATGCCTGACGCAAAGCAGCGCGACAGGTCCTTTGCCGCGCCTGCCAGGACAGGCGTGACCCCAGGGCAACCCGTGCAACGGCAGACTGCCCGGCGCGTCACCAGGGCAGCCGGTCCGTGGCGTTTCCGGGACCATGTGGCCGCCGCCGGCGCCCCGTCGCCGGACCCGATTCGATCCTTCAAACCCGACCCTTAACTCATGTTCATTCATCCGGTACGCATTTACTGGGAAGATACCGATGCAGGTGGCGTGGTCTACCACGCTCAGTACCTGGCATTCCTTGAGCGCGCACGCACCGAATGGCTGCGCACGCTTGGCAAGGGCCAGGAGCTGTTGCGTCGAGACTACGACCTGGTGTTCGCGGTACGTGCGATGCGGATCGATTTTCGCTCGCCGGCGCGATTGGATGACGCGCTGGATGTTTCGGTCGCACTGCGCCAATGCCGGCGCGCCAGCATGGTGGTGGCGCAGGAGATCCGTCGCGACGGCAAGTTGTTGCTGGATGCCGAGGTGCGGATCGCGGCGTTGGGTGCGGGCGATTTTCGTCCGCGCGCGATCACTCAACCGCTGTTCGATGCACTTCGGGCGCTGGAGATCCCCTGATGAAGCGGTCCGTCCACGAACAGTCCCTCCACAGCCTGTCCCTCCACAGACAATCCCTCCACAGACAGTCCTCCCGTAGTCAACCGCCGATGAAGCACGCCATCAAGCACAACGGATCCAAACCTATGGAGCAAGACGCATGACTTTCCTGCTGGCAGCCTTGCAGTCCACGGTCGAAGCCCTGCCCGAAGACGCTTCGGTCACCACGGTGCAGACGGCAGCCGACACTGCCACCCAGGCTGCGCCCGCAGCTGCGGGCGGCGGTATCGACATGTTGCAACTGGTGTTGCACGCCAGCCTGCCGGTACAGCTGGTGATGCTGTTGCTGCTGCTTGCATCGGTCGCCTCGTGGGTGATCATCTTCCGCAAGCGCAGCGTGCTGGCGCGTGCCGATCGCGAGGCCGAGAGTTTCGAGGAGCGCTTCTGGTCCGGCTCGGACCTGGCCAAGCTGTATGCCGGCGCCACCGCACGCAACCGCGATGTCGGCGGCCTCGAGGCGATCTTCGAAGGCGGGTTCCGCGAGTTTTCCCGCCAGCGCCAACGCCGGGGCAGTAGCGACGGCCGCGTCCAGCTCGAAGGCGCCCAGCGGGGCATGCGCGTGGCGACCACGCGCGAGCTCGAACACCTGGAGCACAACCTCGAATTCCTTGCCAACGTCGGCTCGATCGCCCCTTACGTCGGCCTGCTCGGCACGGTCTGGGGCATCATGGTGTCGTTCCATGGCCTGGCCAATGTCCAGCAGGCAACCATCGCCACGGTCGCGCCGGGTATTTCCGAAGCGCTGATCGCGACCGCCATGGGCTTGTTCGCCGCGATCCCGGCGGTATGGGCCTACAACCGCTTCGCCACCAGGGTCGAGCGGCTTGCAGGCCGGTACGACGCGTTCTCCGACGAATTCGCATCGGTGCTGGAGCGACAGGCGCATCTGGAAGAGTGAGCGCAAGTCATCCCGGCTGCGGGCAACCCCACCACCGCCCGCCCGACGTTGAACGGACCTGCGCCCAACCTCCCATGCCGCCCCGACACCCCGCGCGCCACACGACCTACAGGAATCGAGCATGGCCCTGACCGCTACCGGCCGCCGCATCCGCAAGCACAAGCTCAAGAGCGACATCAACGTCGTGCCCTACATCGACGTGATGCTGGTGCTGCTGATCATCTTCATGATCACCGCGCCGCTGCTCAACCTGGGCACCGACATCAACCTGCCCGATTCCCGCGCCAAGTCCCTGGGTGCGCCCAAGGACCCTGTCGTCGTCAGCGTCTATGCCGACGGCACCTACGCCTTGATGATCGAACGCAAGAACACGTCGATCAGTGCCGAGGGCCTCACCGAGCAGCTGCGCGCCATCCATGACCAGAACCCCCAAGCGACCGTGCTGGTCAACGGCGACCGCGATACCAGCTACCAGCATGTCATCGCCGCGATCGACCGGATCAAGGAGGCGGGCGTCACCAAGGTCAGCCTGATCAGCCGCCCGGTGGAGGGCGACCAATAGGATGCACGAGACGCGCGCCGATACCGCGCGGGCCGTTACGTTCGCGTTGCTGTTGCACGCGGCGTTGTTCGTGCTGTTGTTCTTCGGGCTGTGGTGGACGCGCAGTCCCGAAGCGCTGTCGGCGGCCGGCTCGCCCGTCACCGCAGAGATCACCGACGCGAGCGCCCTGTCGGCTGCCGTGCAACGCACGCTTGCCGAAAAGCCCAGGCCGCTGCCGCCCCCGCCCGAACCCGAGCCGGTCCAGGAGCAAGCCGCTCCGCCACCACAGCCCGAGCCTGAAAAGCGCCCGGAGGAAGAGGTCGTGCCACCGCAACCGGTCGCCCAGGAGCGCGTGCCCGAGCCGTCCCCGGTCGAGCAGGAGAAGGTCGATCGCAATGCGATCGCCGAGCAAACCCGCGAGCGTGAGCAGGAAGAAAAGCGGCGCCAGGAACAGATCGACCTGACCGAACGCACCCGCCAGGCGGAGGCGGAGAAGAAGCATCGGCTCGCCCAGCAGCAGCTGGATGAAAAGATCAGGAAGATCCAGAAGGAGCGCGAGAAAGCGGCACGCGAGGCGGAACTGGCCGAGCAGAAACTCAAGCAGCTTGCCAACGCGCAGGCACGCAGCGCCGCGGAGGCAGCAACCCAGGCCGATACCAGCCCGCCACCGGGAAACGAAGGGGTCGACGCCGGCCTGGCCGCGCGCTACGCGGCTGCCTTGCAGTCGGCGATCCTGCGCAACTGGACCCGCCCCGATTCGGTGCCTTTGGGCCAGCGCTGCAAGCTGGTGATCAGGCAGATTCCCGGTGGTGAGGTCATCAGTGCAAAGGTCGATCCCTCCTGCCCGTATGACGAACTCGGGCAGCGCTCCGTCGAAGCGGCCGTGCTGAAGGCGCAGCCATTGCCTTATGCCGGATTCGAGCCCGTGTTCGAGCGGACCCTGATCCTGAATTTCCAGGCACAGGATCGCTGACGGGATTTGGTGAGCCGCCAGGCAGGTCCGGAGGTGGCCGGTGCTGGCCGGTGCCAAACCAACGCTGGTTTCCGTGTTCCATGACGTCACGCCCACCCGGTATTCGTACGTCCGGGCGAAGCGGTGAATCCTGGCCCCCGGCTTGCATCCCGAACTCGTCGGGGCCTTTGCCGCTGCCCTTGCGGGCGCCATGCGTTGCGGGCGCCATGCGCGCGGGACGCGATGTCTGGAGCCGGCCGCGTGCGCACGACCAGGAAGCTGTTTTCCGCCCTGGCCCCCAGGGCGCAGGCGCCGGACCGCGCGCCTGGCCGGGCGCCTGGCGGCCATTTCCTCGTGGCCGGTCCGCTCGACCGGTACACATCCATTCACCTTTGAGAGGACCTTCACGGCCAAGCTGTTAACAATCACGATTGCACTTTGGAGTTTTCGATGACACGACCCCTGCGCCGGCTGGCTTCAGCCCTGATGTTCCTGACGCTCACGCTGTTGTTGCCGCTGGCCGCATCCGCGCAGGAGCGCGGACTGGAAATCGATATCGTCGGCGGCAACGCCGCGGCGCTGCCCATTGCCGTCGTGCCCATGCCGTACCAGGGCTCCGGGACGGCGCCGGGCACGGATGTCGCCAGCGTGATCCGTGCCGACCTGGACCGTTCCGGCCAGTTCCGTGGCCTGCCCGAGAGGGACATGGTTGAGCGTCCGACCCGCGGCGGCGAGGTCAACTATCCGACCTGGCGCTTGCTCAAGCAGGACTTCCTGGTGGTGGGGCATGTCCTTGATGCCGGTGACGGCGGCTATCGTGTCGAATACGAGTTGTTCGACGTGGCCAAGCAGCAACGCCTGCTCGGCTTTGCGATGACGGCGCGCAGCAGCGCCATGCGCGACGTGGCCCACCAGATCGCCGACGCGATCTACGAGAAGATCCTGGGCGTGCGGGGCGCGTTCTGGACCCGGGTGGCCTATGTCACCGCGACCGGTGTCGGCAAGGGGAGTCATTACGCGCTCAAAGTCGCCGACTCGGACGGCTACAACCCCCAGACCGTGGTTCAGTCGGGCGAGCCGCTGTTGTCGCCGGCCTGGAGTCCGGACGGCCACAAGCTGGCGTATGTGAGCTTCGAGCGGGGCAATTCCACGATCTACATCCAGGACATCACCACGGGGGCGCGCCAGCTGGTTTCCAGCTTCCGGGGTATCAACAGTGGCCCGGCGTTTTCGCCCGATGGCCGGCGCCTGGCGATGACCCTGTCCAAGTCGGGGAATCCCGAAATCTACGTGATGGACCTGGGCAGCAAGGCGCTGAACCGGATCACCAACCAGAGCGGCATCGATACCTCCGCAGTCTGGAGCCCGGATGGCGGGAGCCTCTACTTCGCCTCCGACCGCGGCGGCAAACCGCAAATCTACAAGGTGCCGGCCAGTGGCGGCGGCGCGTCCCGGGTGACCTTCCAGGGCAGCTACAACGCCGATCCGACGGTCTCCTGGGACGGCAAGAAGATCGCCGTCACACAGGGCAGTGGCAACAGCTACCGCATTGCATTGCTCGACAACAGCCTGGGCTCCCCGCGCTGGTCGATGCTCTCGCCCGGGTCGCTGGATGAGTCACCGAGCTTCGCCCCCAATGCCAGCATGGTGCTGTATGCGGCCAAGGAGGGCGGTCGTGGCGTGCTTTACGCGGTTTCGGCCGATGCGCGCGTCAGACAGCGTTTGGTATTGGCAGACGGTGATGTACGCGAGCCGGCGTGGGGGCCGTACCGCGATCGCCGCTAGGGTTCTTGATCGCAAGGCCCACCCCCGCTCAACGATTCCATTCAACAACTCCACCCAGCGAGACGACGAGGAACAACCATGAACGTAACGACACGAGTCCTGATCACCGCTTTGATGTGCACTGCCGCCGTGGCCTGCTCCAAGAAGGTCAAGGAAGTGCCGCCTGTCGACACCGGCACCGACACCAGTGGCATGACCGACACCGGTCCGGCCGTCCCCGGCGCCTATGGCCCCGGAGACCTGGACACCGACGCCTGCCTGCGCCAGCGGGTGGTCTATTTCGATCTCGACCAGGACGTCCTTCGTCCCGAGTTCCAGGCAGCGATGGCCTGCCACGCCAAGTACCTGCGCGACCGTCCGTCCTCGCGCATGACGCTGGAAGGCAATGCCGATGAACGCGGCAGCCGCGAGTACAACATCGGCCTGGGTGAGCGTCGCGGCAACGCCGTGTCGTCCGCGCTGCAGGCCAATGGTGGCTCCGGAAGCCAGATCTCCGTGGTCAGCTACGGGGAAGAGCGCCCCACCTGCACCGAATCCAGCGAAGCATGCTGGGCCAAGAATCGTCGCGTCGAGATCGTCTACACGGCGAAGTAAGGCTGTACAGCGGCGACAAGCAATCCCCGCTGCTCGTCTTTCGATCCCTCTCCTCGCTTGCGGGGAGGGGGTGGGCAGGTCGAAGGGACGCGGATGCATCCGATGTCGACCACAGCGACGCCATTTGCCGGTTTCACCGGGACCCCCTTCACCGGGGGTTTTTGCTTCCCCCATCTTCCATTCAAGCGCCATCGGCTAGAGTGACAGCCATGAACAAGACCTCGATCCTATTTGCGGCCAGTGCACTGCTCCTGGCCAGCGCCACTCCCGCCCTGGCCCAGCGCGCCAGCCTGGCCGAGCGTGTCGCCTCGCTTGAGCAGCAGGCTGCCGACAATCGTGGCGGCACCGTGCTGGTCAACCAGGTCAATGAACTCAAGAGCGAGGTGCAGGCCCTGCGCGCCCAGGTCGAAGAGCTGCAGCACAAGCAGCAGCAGGCCAGCGAGAGCGGCAAGAACCAGTACCTGGACCTGGACAGCCGTCTGGGACGGCTCGAGGGCCGGGCCCCGGGTGCTTCACTGCCCGCGGCAGCCACGCAGGCTCCGAGCGATGCGGCCGCGTCACTTCCCGAGCCTGCTGCCCCCAACGAAGTCGCACCGGCCGTCTATGGCGATGCCGGCACCCTGGCGCAGGGCGAGGGTGAGCGCGCCGCCTACGACGCGGCCTTCGATGCCCTCAAGGGCGGCCAGTACGATCAATCGGCCCGGTTGTTCCAGGATTTCCTGCAGCGTTTCCCGAACGGCAGCTGGACGCCCAACGCGCTGTACTGGCTGGGCGAAAGTTATTACGTGACCCAGAACTATGCGCTGGCCCAGCAGCAGTTCCAGTCGTTGCTGGATCGCTATCCAACCCACGACAAGGCCCCGGGGGCCCTGCTCAAGGTCGGCCTGTCGCAATACGGTGCCAAAAAGCTCGACGCTGCCCAAGCGACCCTCTCGCAGGTCGTGCAGCGGTATCCGGGCACCGATGCCGCGCGCACGGCGCAGGATCGCCTGGGCGCGATCCAGTTGTCGCAGGTCGGTAGCGCCCACTGATTCGGGGCATCGGATCGCCGTTGACGGTGCCGCGCACGGCAGTCACCCGGCGAGACTTGCCCGCAACGGCTAAAATGTCGCCATGCCTGCTGTTGCACCCGATACGGCCGCCGTTGCCACGGCGACCGACCGCCTACGGATCACCGAAATCTTCCTGTCGCTGCAGGGCGAAGCCCGTGACGCGGGTTGGCCAACGGTCTTCGTCCGCCTGACTGGCTGCCCGTTGCGCTGCCAGTACTGCGACACCGCATACGCCTTCCACGGCGGCGACTGGCGCGCGGTCGACGACATCCTGCGCGAAGTCGCCGCGCACGGCGTGCGACACGTCTGCGTCACGGGGGGCGAACCCCTGGCCCAGAAACGCTGCATCGGACTGCTGCAGCGCCTGTGTGATGCCGGCCATGCCGTGTCCCTGGAAACGTCTGGTGCCATCGACATCTCGGCCGTCGATCCGCGGGTGTCCCGGGTACTGGATATCAAGACCCCGGGGTCGAAGGAGGTCGAGCGCAACCTCTGGTCCAACCTTGCGTTGCTGACCGCGCACGACCAGGTCAAGTTCGTGCTGTGCGACCGCGCCGATTACGACTGGGCCCGTGGCATCGTCGATGCGCACGACCTGGCGGCAACCTGCGACGTCCTGTTTTCGCCCAGCAAGTCCGAGCTGGATCCGCGCGAGCTGGCCGACTGGATCGTCGCCGATCGCTTGCCGGTACGGTTCCAGATGCAATTGCACAAGCTGCTGTGGAACGACGAGCCGGGGCGGTGAATTGCCGCCAGCTGCAACAAGAATGCTGGATCGAAAACGCGCGCCCACCGGATTGTCGTCGGGGCCGGCAGAGCAGAACTTTCGGTCTGGAGAAAACCGTCATCCTGAGCGCAGCGAAGGATCTGTTTTCAACGTGATTCATCGCAGGACAGCAGATCCTTCGCTACGCTCAGGATGACAGTGTGGCGGTAGGCTTTCCCGCTTCCCGCTTCCCGCTTCCCGCTTCCCGCTTCCCGCTTCCCGCTTCCCGCTTCCCGCTTCCCGCTTCCCGCTTCCCGCTTCCCGCTTCCCGCTTCCCGATTCCCGCTTCCCGATTCCCGATTCCCGATTCCCGATTCCCGATTCCCGATTCCCGATTCCCGATTCCCGATTCCCGATTCCCGATTCCCGATTCCCGATTCCCGATTCCCGATTCCCGATTCCCGATGAAAAAAGCAGTCGTCCTCGTCTCCGGTGGCATGGATTCCGCAGTCGTCCTGGCGCACGCCCGCGAGCAGGGTTTCGCCGTGCATGCCTTGAGCGTGCGATATGGCCAGCGTCATACATCGGAGCTCGATGCCGCCCAACGCGTCGCTGGCGCGCTGGGCGCGGTCGAGCACAAGACGGTGGCGGTCGACCTGCGCAGCATTGGCGGCTCGGCGTTGACCGACGACGCCATCGTGGTGCCCGACGATGCCGATGGCCATGTGATCGGGGCCGGTATTCCCTCGACCTACGTCCCGGCACGCAACACGATCATGCTGTCCCTGGCGCTTGGCTGGGCCGAGGTGCTGGGCAGCACGGATCTGTTCTGCGGCGTCAACGCGGTCGATTACTCCGGCTATCCGGACTGTCGCCCCGAATTCATCGAAGCCTTCGAGCGCCTGGCCAACATCGCCACCAAGGCCGGCGTCGAGGGGGCTGGTTTACGCGTGCACGCGCCACTGCTGCGGTTGTCCAAGGCCGACATCGTGCGTGAAGGCCTGCGCCTGGGCGTCGATTTCGCCCAGACCGTATCCTGCTACGTGGCTGACGGCGAAGGACGGGCCTGCGGCCACTGCGATGCGTGCCGCCTGCGCGCCGACGGGTTTGCCGCTGCGGGCGTTGCCGATCCGACCCGCTATGTTGGCTGAACAGGTCGAATGGGCATCTGGGCTGGAGAGGGGTGTCGACTCACGGTGGGCGGTGGCCCAGCCGTGTTTGCTAGAATGCGCGGCCGCTTGATGTAGTCCCGTCGGCCGAAGCCGGTGGCACTGGAACATCGCGGGCGCGACACGATTCCACGTGGGCCGTTAGCTCAGTTGGTAGAGCATCGGACTTTTAATCCGCTGGTCGATGGTTCGAATCCATCACGGCCCACCACACTTCCGACCTATTCCGCGAGCAGCTCGCAGGCATCGCCAAGGGCGCGCGACGGCGCGATAGGCCGGGGAGCGTGCGCAGTCTTGCCGCGGCGCGGCCCACCACATTGCCGACTTGTTCCGCTAGCAGCGCGCAGCCCTGTCTTGAGGCGCGTGGCGGCGCGTTGGAATGGCATCGTCACGTTTCGCTGCGCGGGCGATCAACCCGGACCAGGCATCGCGATCGATGGCTAGTCGAACTTTCGCTCCACAGACACACCGATCGACCACGTGCGTCCCGGCGCGGGTTCGTAGTAGCGGCCATTGGATTCGTTGACGATCACGGAGCCCACGTACGCGCGATCCAGGAGGTTGTCGAGTCGGGCATAACCGGTCCAGTCCAATCCCGCGAAGGCCACGCCGCGCTCAAGCGCCAGGTCGACGGTTGCATACGCAGGGGCCGCCTCGCTGTTGGCATCGTCCACGTAGACGCGATCCACGAATCGGCCCTGCAAGATGAGGTCCAGCTGCGGCCGTGGCGTCCAGCGCAGTTCGGCCCACGCCGATTGGCGCGCCAAACCGGGGACATGGCGGCCCGCGGCAATCACCGGCGGCATGCCACTGCAACCGGCGTCGGGGCAAACATCACGCAGGTAGCGCGCGTCGAGCAGGGTGTAGGCCGCGGCGACATGCCAGCGGTCCGATGCCTGGGCCGACAGGGAGAGTTCGACGCCGCGCCGGCGCGACAGGCCGGCATTGTCGTAGCTGCTGCGCCCGCCGTCATTGGCCGCGACGACCAGTTCGTCATGGGTGCGGCTTTCGAATGCCGCGGCAGACAGGCGCATTGATTCGCCCTGCGACCGTAGCCCGATTTCATAGTTCTCGCTGCGTGCCGCCCGCAGATCGGCATTGAGCCCGCTGCGCCCATCGCGGCGATAGGCCAGTTCGGAAAAGGTCGGGGTTTCGTAGCCGACGCCGGCATTGGCGAACAGGCTCAGGGTCGGCGTGGCATGGAACAACAGGCCGATCACGGGCGCGGTGTTGGCGAAATCGAGGCGGCCGCTGTCGTCGGGGTTGTCGGGGGTGACGAAATGGTCGTCCGAAGTGAAGCCGACGCGGCTGCGTCGCACGCCGGCATCCAGCCGCCAGTTGGGCGCAAAGTCCCACCCGGCCTGCAGGTAGATGTCGCGGCTGGTGACGCGGTCGCGCTCGTCGCGGCGCAGGGCGCCATAGACGCCGAGCCGGTCGCCGATGAAGTTCTCGTAGCCGCGTCGCAGTTCGTCCGAGCGTTGCACCTCGGCGCCCAGCACCAGCGATGCCGCGCCCCCCAGCAAGTTGGGCGTCCAGTGCCAGGCCATGTCCATGCCGTGATCCTGGCGCTCGAGCGCCAGTGCGCCACCGCCCTGGAGTGGTCGGCCGGCCTGGACGAACGTGGGGATCGAAAGCATCTGCTGCGTATCGCGTCGCGTCGCGTAAGCAGTCACGACCAGGGAATGGTTGCCCACGACGGGTTGCTCGAGATGGAATCCCGCCTGGGTTTGCCGTACGTGCTTGCGCGTGTCGAATGCCAATGCCCCGGCGCTGGCCGCACGTCGATCGCCTTGCAGCTGGGTCGCGGTCAACCCCTGGGGATCCTGCGCGTCGAGGTCCAGCCGGTCGAACAGCAGCGTGAAGCGACCATCCCGGCGGGTATCGCCACGCACCAATGCCTGCGCGGTATCGCGTCGCGCACGGCTGTGGTCGCGGTAGCCATCACTGTCCAGGCGGGTGGCGTCGAGCAGCACGTCGCCGCCCGCATCGGTGCCCCACGGTGCGTGCCAGGACAACGATGACTGCAGGAAACCATCGCTGCCAGCGACAACCCCGGCCGACAACGTCGGCGCGTCCGGCGCATGGGCGGTGAAGACCTTGATGACGCCGCCGGAGGCGTTGCCGTAGAGCGCCGAGAACGGACCACGCAGGACTTCGATCCGGCCGGCGGCCCCCAGCGAGAAGTGCGACACCTGGCCCTGGCCGTCGGGCGTGCTGGCGGGAATGTCGTCGTTGTAAAGGCGGATGCTCCGCACGCCGAAGGTGGAGCGCGCGCCAAAGCCGCGGATCGAGATCTGCACGTCCTGCGCCTGGTTCTGCCGGTCGCGCGCCACGACGCCCGGGATGCGCTCAAGGGATTCGGACAGGTCCGCGGCGGGGCGTGCGCGCCGTATCTCCGCCGCGTCGATGACATCGACCGCCGCTGGCACGTCGAGTGCCCGTTCGGTCTGTTGCGTCGCTGTCACCACGACGGGAGGCAGGCGCACCGGCGGCGCATCCTGCGCGCGGCTGGCGAGAGGGGCGGCGATCAGGCATGCGCATGCAAGCATGCGGAGCCCGGACGCCGAAACAAACCTGCAGGCGATAGCCGGAGCGCGTCGCGCCGCGGGGGTTGGCAACAGCGTGGGATCACGCGCGGGCACACGAAAAATCATGGGGCTACTTTAACAACCAGGCTGTTCAATCATCAGGGTGTTTGGCGCGGTCGCGCGTCAACGCATCAAACGCCGCAACGCCAGCACCGTGCTGGCCAGGTAGATCAGTCCCGCCGGCACCCACATGATCAAACCCGCCCACTGCTGGTCGGCGAGCCCGCCTGGGCCGGCATACGTCGCGTACAGCGGTTGCGGCGCAAGCGTGATCAATGCGGCCATCAGGTTGCCCTGCAACCCGACCAGCGTGACCAGCAGGATCGACGACCCCAGGTTGAGGCGGCGGTCACCGGCGGTTGCGACGGTGCGCCAGAAGAACGCCGCGGTGAACAGGAAGACGAGGTGCTCCAGCGAATGCACCCAGCGATTGGCGATCGCTGCTTCGTAGAGGACAGGCGCATGCCACAGCCACAGGCCTGCCGCGAATGCCAGCGCGCCCAGCCATGGCGCCAATGGACTGCGACTGCTCTGGCGCGCGCCCGGCACCATGCCGATGCCGCGTCCGATGCGGCGACGCCACGCGACCGGCATGGCATAGAGGGCGACGAAATGCGCGTTCGACACGGCGAGCAGGGGCGCGGCGGCGAGCATCAGCAATAGGTGCTGCAGCATGTGCCACGAGAAGTGCGTATCCGCGCGCGCATCCAGCGGCGAGAACAGCGCCACAACGATGACGAGCACCGCGACCCAGTAGGCGGCGACGCGCCAGGCCGGCGCGATGGTTGCGCGCGCCGGACCCAGACGCGACAGGCCGAGCACCTGGGTCGTCGACGAGACCAGCAGCAGGCCGGCGATCAGAGGATCCAGCGACCATCCCGACGCACCGGCATGCTCACCGCCATGCGCTTGCACGCACGTCGCCCACAACACCAGCAGTGTGCCGCTCAGCGCGGCGCGGGCAGGCCGGGGCATGGACCGATCAGGGCGACCGCAGAGGCATCGATCAGTACCGCGACCAGGAAAATCGCGGCACCGTAAAGACCGCACAGTGCCAGGAACCGCGTGCGTCCCTCGCCGATATCCGTCGCGGCATGGGCATCGCCCGCTTTTTCATCACGGGTGCGGCGCCACAGGTCCAGTGCCAGCGCAAAGCCGATGATCGCGATCAGGATCGCCAGTCCATGGATGACCAGCAGGAGTGTTCGCGGGTCGCCCTGGGCGACGCACACGCGTGCCGCCAACACGTAACTGGCAGTGATCTGCAGGGTGAAGGCCAGCGGCGCCAGCACCAGTGCCCCCAGGACCTGCCATGCCGATGCACGGCTGCGGTGGGGCGAGGGGTGGGCATCGGGCGCGGAAGCCGTGTCGTGGCCTGGGTCCCGGTCCGGACGGCTTGCGCTCATGTCAGCCTCGGGCTCAGGTACACGGTGGCGAAGACGAACAACCAGACGACGTCGACGAAATGCCAGTACAGGGTCACCAGTGCGCGATGCTGCTCATGGCCCTGGCCGATCCTGCCAAGCAGGCTCCAGGCAAGCACCGCGACCAGGGCGATCAAGCCCAGGAACACGTGTGCCAGGTGGGTGCCGGTGAGCAGGAAGTAGATCGAGCTGTAGCTGTCGTGTGCCAGGCCGTAAGGCTTGTCGAACCACTCCTTGAGTTCGAGTGCCGCGAACGCGCCGCCCATGGCGACGGTGATCGCCGTCGCGATGCGGCCAGCGCCCATGCGTCCGTTGCGGGCGGCGCGCTTTCCCCACTCCAGGACGAAGCTGGAACCCACCAGCAGCACCGTCGCAGGCAGCGCGAGTTTCAGCGAGGGTGCGCCCTCGACGGGCCATTGGCCGACATGCTGGCTGCCCAGGTAGGCGTACGAGAAGATCAGGTAGGCAAACAGGATCGCCTCGGTCGCGATCAGGCACACCATGCCCCACCACGCGGTGCCCACCTGGCCTTGGCCGTGCACGGTCATGGTCCGGTCCAGCGTACGTGCACTACTCATAGACGCGCACCGCCTCGCGCTCGCTGGTCTGATCGTGGGGCCGGAACCACGCGGCAAGGATGACGAGGACACCGATCCCGGCGAGGATGGCCAACCACGGCAGGTGCAGCAGCAGGCCGCCAAACAAAAACAGCAGGTCCAGCGCCAGCAGCACCGGCAGCCAGCTGTCGCCGGGCATCTTCAGGATCACGTCGGCCTGGCCATCGAGCGGCGTGACTGCCAGGGTTTCCTTGCCGTCGTCGAGCAGGTAGCCCCGGTCAAGCACCGAGCGCGCGTGGCCTTCATCCAGGCGGTCCTCCCACAGGGGATGCCGCGAAGCGATGGTCGGGATGACGGCGAAGTTGTAGACCGGCGGCGGCGATGACACCGACCACTCCAGGGTCGGGCCGTCCCAGGGGTTGGGGCCGGCCGCCACGCCCTTGCGCAAGCCATGCACGACATTGACCAGGAACATCAGGATCCCGCTGGCGAACAGGAACGCGCCGCAGGTAACGATCAGGTTGGCCGTGCCCAATCCCATGTGCTCGCTGTAGGTCCAGACCCGGCGCGGCATGCCCGCAAGCCCGAGCCAGTGCATCGGGAAGAAGGCCAGGTTGAAGCCGGTGAACATCACGCCAAAGGTCCAGCGGCCCAGCCGTTCGGACATCATCCGCCCGGTGATCTTGGGGAACCAGTGGTAGATCGCGCCGACGACCGGGAACACGTTGATGCCCAGCAAGACGTAATGCAGGTGGGCGACCACGAAATAGGTGTCGGTGAGCTGCCAGTCCAGGGCCAGGCTGGCCGTCATCACCCCCGACACGCCGCCGATCACGAACAGCAAGATGAAACCGGCGAAGAACAGGAACGGCGTGGTCAGTCGCACGCGCCCGGTGTGGATGGTGGCGATCCATGCAAATACGCCGACCGCACTGGGGATGGCGATGATGAAACTGGCCGCCGAGAAGAAGCTCAATGCCAGCACCGGGATGCCGGTGGCGAACATGTGGTGCAACCACACGCCGAAGCCCACGATCATGGTCGCCACCGTGGCCACGGCCACGGCGGTATAGCCCACCAGCGGGCGGCGGCAGTGCACCGGCAGCGCGTCCGAGACCAGACCCATCGCCGGCAGGACGATGGCATAGACCCAGGGATGGCCGAACATCCAGAACAGGTGTTGCCAAAGCAAGGGTTGGCCGCCGCCGGAGACCTCGAAGAAGTGGGTCCCGTAGTTGCGGTCCAGCCACAGCATCAGGCAGGCCAGGCTCACCGCCGGTACCGCCAGCAGGTTGGCGACCGAGGCGGTCAGCGTGCCCCAGACCAGGATCGGCACCCGGTTGATCGACATGCCGGGCGCACGCATGCGCAACAGCGTGACCACGAAGTTGGCCGAGCCTACCGTCGTGGAGATGCCAAGGAAGATCAGCCCCAGCGTGTAGACATCGATGTTTGGACCAGGCGAAAACGCCTTGGCGGTATTGGGCACGTAGTTGAACCAGCCCCCGTCGGGCGCCGCGCCCATCGGGAAGCTGACGTAGAGGAAGATCCCTGCGGCCAGGAACAACCAGTAGCTCAGCGCATTGAGCCTGGGGAAGGCCATGTCGCGGCTGCCCAGCAGCAAGGGCCACAGGTAGTTGCTGAAACCCGAGAGCATCGGCAGGGCATACAGGAAGATCATCGTCACGCCGTGCATCGAGAACAGCTGGTTGTACTGGTCCGGCGTCAGCACCCGCGCCTCGGGCTGGGCCAGCTGCACGCGCATCGTCAGCGCTTCCAGGCCGCCGATGAGCAGGAAAGCAAAGGCGGTGACCAGGTAGCGGACGCCGATCGTCTTGTGGTCGACGGTGCCGAACCAGCCCTTGAGTCCGGGCGCTTCACGCCAAAGCGGCTCCAGCCGCCGGGCGAGTTCGGGTGGGTTGGGCGATGCCGCCGTTGTGCCGGCCGGTTGGATGGTGGCCATCAGTCCAGGCTCCCCAGGAAGGTGGCGACCGCGACGACGTCGGCCTGGTCCAGCGGCACGTCCGGCATCTGCGCGCCGGGTTTCACCGCCTGGGTATGCGCGATCCAGCGGATGCGCCCGGCCTGGGTGTTGGCAAGCATGCCGGCGGCGAGCGTCCCGCGGCTACCGACGTGGGTGAGTTCGGGGCCGGCAATCCCGCCGGCCGGCAAACCGCGCACCGTGTGGCAGCTGCCGCAGTGCTGGACGAAGACCATCGCACCGTGGCCGCCGCCGGCCACCGCGGGCTGGCGCATGTGTCGCAGCCAGGCGGCATAGTCGGCCGGTGCCAGCGCGGTGACACGGATGCCCATCTTGGCGTGCTCCAGGCCACAGAACTCGGCGCATTGCCCGACAAACCGCCCTGGCGCATCGGCCTGCAGCCAGTTCACGTTCCACATGCCGGGGATCATGTCCATCTTCGGCCCAAGCTTTGGCACCCAGAAATCGTGGATCACGTCGGCGGATGTCAGGTTGAGCCGGACCGGCACGCCAGTCGGGATGACCAGCTCGTTGGCGGTGGTGAACTGCTTGTCGGCGGGCTCGCCCTGGTATCGGATTTCCCACCACCAGCGATGCGCGGTGATCTCCACGACCGGGCCGGCCTGCGCGGAGGAAGGGGCAGCCACGGCGCGCGTCACCATGAGGTTCCAGACGGCCATGGCGATGAGGATCGGCACCGATATCCCCACCCCCCAATAAATCCATCCCAGTCCATGGGCGCCGCGACGCACGCCGCTGCCATCGCGCGCGGCCGAACGCCGGCCGGAGACGATCGCCAGGGCGATCATGACCAGGATCACGGCGACCACGCCCAGGCAAATCCAGGTGAAGCCTTGCGCCAGGCCCTGGATGGGCCGCGAGGCGGGACCGGCTGCGTCCTGCAGGTAACCCATTGGCGTGGCGACGCAACCCTGGAGCAACAAGGCCGCCGCCAGAGCGGCGGCCAGGCGCGTCCCCGGCACGGGGGACGATGATGCCGGCCCCACTGACCAGCAGCCCGGCTTCATTGGCCGTCGGCCTCCACGTGCGCCATGTCTGGCTTGGTCGGCTTGGCCGGCTCGGTATCGCGTTGCTCGGGGACGAAATCCCCCTGCAATTCAGCCTGCGCCTTGTCGGGTGGAACGCCGCCACCCAGGGAGTGCACGTACGCCGTGAGCTGCCAGATGGTTTCTGGCGTCAGTGACCGGCCCCAGGCCGGCATGCCCTTGGGCCGGCCCTCATAGATGGTCTTGTAGATGGCCGATGGCGTCCCGCCAAAGCCCCACTGCGGATCGGTGAGGTTGGGTCCCATGCCGCCGATGCCACCGTAGTTGTGGCAGCCGGCGCAGTTCATTTCCATGAAAAGCCGATGGCCGGCCGCGACCGCGCGCGGGTCGTCGCCATAAGGATTGGCCCAGGTCAGCGGTACGCGCGCCTGTGGGGCGCCGGCGATATCTCCGGTGGGCGTGGCGGCGCGACGGGCCACGGATGTCGGCACCGCTGCCGCGGCCAAGGGGGCTGCCGGGGCCGGCTCGGGGCGCGAGGCCATGATCCAGCCCACCGCGCCCGCGCCCGCCGCGGCACAGACCAGCATCCCGGCAATGGCGTTGGCTGTCTTCATCGTTTCGCCGGGGATTGGCTCGCCGGGGACTTGGTCACCGATGCTTGCGTGGGCGGCGGCGGATCGCCGACATCCTTGCCGTCGATCGAAAACACGTACAGGGTCGAACCACGCTCTGGCAGGCCAGGGCGTCCACTCTGCACCATTGCCGCGCCGCCAACTCCGCTGGCGATGGCCACGTACTGTCGGCCATCAGGACCCAGATAGGTCATGGGCTGGCCGATGATTCCCGACGACAGCTTCTGTTGCCAAAGGATTTTTCCGGTCCGTGCGTCCACCGCGCGGAACCAGCCATCCGTCGTGCCGTAGAACACCAGATCGCCGGCGGTGGCCATGGCACCGGACATGACCATGAATTTTTCCGGTATCGACCAGGCGCGCTTGCCGGCGACCGGATCCCAGGCGATGAACGCGCCCCAGTCGCCACCGTCGCCATCGGCCGACATGCGGGTCATCTCCATGCCGTCGTAGGGCGTGCCCGGGATGTAACTCACCTTGTGGTCGGTGAGGTTCATGCAGATGTTGAAGATGCCAACGTAAAGCAGCCCGGTCTTGGGCGAGAACGCAGGCGGTTCCCAGTCCTTCTGGCCGATGTCGGGCGGGCACACCTTGAGCTGCACGCCGACCTTGGGCTCCTTCTCCGGAGCGACGATCGGCCGGCCGGTCTTGTAGTCGAAGCCGGTCGACCAGTTCTGGTAGGCAAACGGGTCCGCCTTCAATACCTCGCCGGTCTCGCGGTCGAGCACGTAGGCGTAGGTGTTGCGGTCGAAATGCACCAGCGTCTTGCGCATCTTTCCGTTGATCGGCAGGTCCAGCAGCACGGCCTCGTTGACGCCGTCGTAGTCCCACTGGTCGTGCGGGGTGAACTGGTAGGCCCACACCGCTTCCCCTGTGTCGGCGTCACGGGCGAACATGGTCGAGCTCCACAGGTTGTCACCCGGGCGCTGCGTCGGCACGCGCGGCCCGGGGTTCGAAGTCCCGTGGTAGATCAGGTTGGTTTCGGGATCGTAGGAGATGAATCCCCAGACCGCGCCGGCCCCGGTCTTGGCCATGCCCGCCGGCCAGCTGCTGATCCCGAGGTCCTTGCCCTTGTATTGCGGGTAGAAGGGCTTGAAGCGCGGCCCGATCTTGACCTGCTCGTCGGTGCCGGTGGAGTCGGCGCGCCAGAGCTCCTTGCCGGTATCCACATCCAGTGCCGCGACCCACCCGGTCACCCCCAGCTCGCCACCGGAATTGCCGACGATCACCTTGTTGCCGGCAACGAAGGCCGACATGGTCATGGTCACGCCGTTCTCGACGTTGTCCATCTTGGTCCGCCACACTTCCTTGCCGGTCTTGGCGTCCACGGCGACGACATGGTCGTCCAGCAGGTTGTAGATGAGCTTGCCGTTGGCGTAGGCCCAGCCACGCAGCACCGGATCGCAACACGCCTTGCCGATCGCCATCTGCGAGGGCTTGGGCGAGAAGCTCCATTTGGTCGGCGCACCGGGTTTGGTCAGGTCCAGCGCAAACGCCTTGTCGGGGAACGGCGACACGACGTACATCGTGTCGCCCACGACCAGGGGCGCGCCTTCGTGGCCGTACTGCGCGCCGTCGGAAAACGTCCACGCGGTATGGAGGCGGTCGACATTGCCGGTGTTGATCTGGTCCAGGGGGCTGAAACGCGAATTGGCATAGTCGCGCGCCTGGCTGTGCCATTCGCCGGCAGCGGTGCCCGGTGCAGGATCAAAACTTCCCCGTGGCGTCGCTGCCTTTGCAGCAGCCGTGGGCGCGTGCGGTGCGCTTGCGGGGGCCACGGCCTGTTCGCGATTACACGCGCTCAATACCAGCGCCACGACCAGGCAGATGCCGATTGCGGTCCCGGCGTGACCCCGGCAACGTGGATGCGCGCTGCCCGGCGCAGGTGGCAATGGCGACGATGGCACAAGCGGCACGGTGGACTCCTTGCGGACCTTGCGGACAAGGGACGATGGGATGCGACGGCAACCCGATGCACTGTCCAAAACTGGCAAGTGGCAAGCGTCGCACTGCCGCACTTGCGTTGGTCGGCTTGCGGCGTCTCGACTCGATATGTCCCTGCGCCATGAAAACGTCGCCGGCGTAAATGTGTCGTGATTGCTTTCTCAGCCAACCGTTAACACGCATGTCATCGAGCCAAGGTTGGTGCAGAAAGCGATACCCAATACGCGTTGGGTCCGTTGGATTTCGCATCCCTGATGTGTCTTCGGCAGCGACGAATTCACCGGCGGTGGAAGCGCAGGCAGACGGTCGGCGCCATCGAATTTCCCGCCGATTCCAGTCGCGTGGATCGTCCAATGAAGAATCATCGAGCGCACGCGTGCGCGATGAAGCCGCACTTGCGGCTCGGACTTTTCATTCCTTTCACCGGAACGCGCGCATCCTCGGGGACCTGCGACACAGCAAGCGCCCGGCGACAAGCGCACTTGGGCACGCGCGTCGGGGGACGCGAGTCATCGCCATACCCTCGATGCGTGCCCGACACCGGGCCGATGAGGCTCCGCAATCGCAGCGCAGGAGTCGGTTCGAAGGCAACGGGAGGGTCGTAGCATGACCATCAACGGGAGACAGCGCGAAGGCCTGGACCTGGCCCGCAAACACTGCAGTCGGGCTGCCTGCCCCGGCAGGCTCGTCGATCACATGGTGTTCAAGAATCACATGGTGTTCAAGCGATTGGCATTCATGGCCCTGACATGCGCGCTGGCCGGATACGGTCCGATGGCGCGGGCCGATGGTGATGCGCACCTGTCCGGCGACTGGAATGGCGCACGCACGCGCTGGTCCGACAAGGGAATCGATTTCAGTCTGGGCTACGACAGCCAGGTGGCGCATAACTTTCGGGGCGGTACGCATCCGGTCACGCGTTACACCGACCAGTGGCGCGCAGGGGTGACGTTCGACCTCGGCAAGCTCTGGGGCTGGCGAGGCGCCTCGTTCAAATGGCTGATGACGCAGCGTGACGGACGCAATGCAGGCATCGATGCGCATATCGGCAACAACCAGTCGGTGCAGGATCTGTACGGGCGTGGGCAGACATTGCACCTGACCGTGTTCGCCTTCGAGCAGCAGTGGCGCGACGGCAAGGTCGACTGGCGGATCGGACGGCTCCCCGTCGGGCGTGATGTCGCGGGCTTCTCCTGCAACTTCCAGAACTTGACGTTTTGCGGTTCCCAGCCGGGCAACATCGTCGGCGATTACTGGATCAACTGGCCCACCAGCCAGTGGGCGATGGTGCTCAAGGTCGCGACCAGCGACACGACGTATGTCGAAGCTGGCGCCTACCAGGTCAACCCCAGGTACATCGACAACGACTACGCGCGCGACAATGGCTGGAAACCGGGATTCCCCAGCGGGACGACGGGAGTCCTGGTCCCGCTGGAGTTCGGATGGACGCCGAAGCTGCATGGGCTGCCGGGGACATACAAGCTGGGGGCGTGGCACAGCAGTTCGCCCGGTGACGACCTCTACCTTGACCAGGCTGGACAACCGCTTGCCTTGAGCGGTGGCGACCCGCTGCAACATGGTTCTCGCCACGGCGCCTACATCGATTTCAAGCAACAGGTCAGTGGCGATGCCGGCGGGCGCGGAATGACCTTGTTCCTGCGGGTCGTGCGCGCCGACGCGGCGACCTCCGCGACGGATCGCCAGATCGCGGCCGGACTGCGGTACCAGGGTCCTTTCGGCCGTGGCGACGATGCCATCGGCGTGGCGCTGGGCGCCACGCACTTCAGCGACCGCCTCATGCGATACCAGCAGCTCTACAACCAGACCCATGCCGAACCGCTGGCGGTGCAGGGCCAGGACGAGCGTGCGGCCGAAGTGTTCTACAGCTGGAGCCCGATCCCGTCGATCACGGTGCGACCCAACCTGCAATTCGTGCATGACCCCGGCGGTGTTGCCGACCGGCGCGATGCGCTCGTGGCAGGGATCTACAGCAGTGTGAGCTTCTAGACTTTCCCGCTGTCGTCCGCTGTCGGTCAGGCGTCCTATGCCTGGATCCGCGGATCAGCCCCCGACGCTGTCGGACAGCCAATCGGATTCAAGCGAGGTGTGGGCCTTGTCGACGTCGGGCTTGTGTCCCAAGCGAACTTTGACCGCCTGGTCGACGTGACCCGATCGACGACGCGCACGCGAGCAAATATTATTCCGACTCGGTAAGCCTCGCGTTTTCGCCGCCGTTGCGCATGGCATCCAGGTCCAGTTCGGTGGCCAACTCCTCGGCCAGTTCTTCTCCGAGTCGACTGCTGGCGCGCAGACGATCCACCTCGGAGCGTTGTGCATCGATCGCCCGTGCCACGCCAATGCGCCTGCGGGGATCCCGTTCGCCGTGGCCGCGCGACGCCACCCCGAGGGCGCCCGTCGACACGCGTTCGACCAGTTGGTCGCACAAGGCGTGGTCCGTTTCCCCCAGCGAGCGCTGGACCGCCAGCATGCCAATGCGGCGCGCACGATGCCGCGCGCGGCGCTCGTCGTTTCGTTCGCGATCGGGGTCGCCGACGCCAAGCCAGTCGACCAGCGGCACCAGGGTGAGGCCCTGGAGCACCAGCGTGCCAAAAATCACACCGAACGTAATCAGGATGATCGTGGTGCGCGTGTCGCCCGTCCCGCCCAATGCGTGCGGCAGGGCAAGCGCCAGGGCCAGCGACACCATCCCGCGCATGCCGGCCCAGCCCAATACGGTGCGTTCGCTCCAGGACGTGGTCGGGCTGCCGCGCAGGCGCAACGCCGAAGCGATCGATGGCACGACGTACATCCAGGCCATGCGCAATGCGATGACCCCGGCAGCGACGGCTGCCGCGGCGCCGAGCAGCGACCAGCGCGGTTGCTCGACCACGATCTCGCCGATCAGCAGCCCCAGCAGGAGGAAGACCAGGCTTGTACTGCCAAACCGCAGTGCGCTCCAGACGGTACGCGCTGCCAGGCGCGCGGCGGGGCTGGAGATGTGGGTGGCATAGCGGCGCAGCATGAAGCCCAGCGTCACCACGGCGAGCACGCCCGAGGCACCGGTGCGTTCGGCGACGTGATAGGCCAGGTAGGGCGTGACCAGGGAAATCGCGACCTCGAGCGGCACGCTGTCGGCACGACGGCGCAAGCGCGTGGCGATCCACCCGACTGCCAGCCCGATCGCGATGCCCAATGGCGCCGAGACCACGAGCGTCAGCAGCGCGTCGCCCCACGAAAACACGCCGCTGGTGGCAGCCTCCAGCGCGATGCCGTAGGCGCTGATGGCGATGGCGTCGTTGACCAGGCCTTCGCCTTCCAGGATGGCCACCAGCCGATGCCGCAAACCGATCTTGCCGGCCACTGCGGTGGCGGCGACGGGATCGGGCGGCGCGACGATGGCGCCAAGCACCAACGCAGCCGCCCACGGCAATGCCGCGAATGCATGCCCGATGACCGCGACGACTGCCATGGTCGCGAGCACCAGGCCGATCGCGAGCATGCCGATCGGCAGCGCATTGCGGCGCAGGGCCTGCAGCGGAAGCGAATAGGACGCCACCAGCAACAGTGGCGGCAGGAAGGCGAACAACACCAGGTCGGGGGGCATGGAGACCACGGGCATGCCCGGAACCAGTCGCCACGCCACGCCGGCGGCCATGCCGGTCACGGCAAAGATCACTGGCGATGGCGCGCGGAACCGCCGGGCGAGCAGGGTCGTGGCGACGACCAGCCCAAGGATCACGAAAGCAGCGTCGATCTGGGTCATGTCTGGATTGCCCTGGGTGGATCGGCATGGTCGCCGGGTCCCGCGGTGCTTACATCGCTTCCTTGAGGCCCGACCGGATCAGCCACCAGTTCACAGGATAGGCTGTTGCGAAGCCGGCCAGCATCGCCACTTGCATCGCGGCCCAGAATTCGGGGGTGTCGACCTCCGCCCGCGTGCCGAACACCTGTGCATAGAGATAAAAATGGGCCAGTGCCATGAAGCCATACATGCCGACCTGCCACGAAGCCAACGACAGCGTGTCGGCCTTGATGGCAGCGATGATGCCTTCGCCCACGGACAGGTCGCGCATGGGCGCGATCGCGAAGTACTGGAACACGATGCCGATCAGGAAGGCAAAGACGAAGTCCAGCCCCCAGACGGCGAAGATCTTGTCCGCGAACAGCCAGTGCCAGCCAAACCAGCCCGCGACCGCGGGCACCAGGAAGGCCAGCCATTCGGCGATGACGTCGCCGATCATGCAGCCGCTGCCGCAGTGCAGGGCGCCTTTGGCGACGACCGCGGGAAAAGGAGTCAGGCGCTTGGCTGGCGGGTCGACTCCTTGCCTGTGGGCTTGCTGCGCCTTGGAGCGAGTGGCAAGCCTGCCGTAACGCACGTAGGCCCAGACGGTGAGCACGGTTCCAAACAGGGCGGTGACGGGCCAGACGACATTCATGATCGCCATGGCCTGTGGATGACGCCCTACGTCGATCGCCACGCCGACCGCGCAGGCCAGCCCGACCAACAGTAGCAAGAGGGACAGTGCGTGGAACCAGCTTGGGAACATGTCTCCTACCGCAGCAATGCCAGGCGACCCACCGTAACCGAATGAGGCATGCAGCGATTGTGAAGCGCCGCGGCCAACGTTCCGCCATCCGGTCGTTCCGCAAGCCGCCATTGCATGCCGTCACGGCATGTCGTCGCGCACCCGGCGTGCGTCGTCAAGCGCCAGCGTACGGTCGGCGATTGCCGGCAGCGTACGCAATGCCTGCCGGCTGACGCGCTCGAAAAACTGCACGAAGCGCTCGACCTGCGCCTGGTCCATCGTGCGCCGACCAGGATGTTCCGCCTGCAGGGTCTGCTCCTGCTGCCAGCGCCAACCGGATACGACTTCAAAGCCCGGTGCCTGCAGGAACAACAGGTGATCGAGCCGGGACCACAGTGCCGGCGCATCGTCGGCCAGGGCAGCATTGCACCAGTGCCGCCACGTGCCGCCGGGATCTTCGTCGCGTTCGAGTGCATTGAGCGGCTCGAGCAACGCCGCTTGCCGCTCCGGTGGCACGCCCAGGAACCAGCCTTCGAGCACAACCAGGTCGGCCTGCGCTACCCGCGGCCACTGATCGATCGGCAGGCGGTCGTCGTCGATCTTGTCGAAGCGCGGCAGGGCGACCGGGCGGCCATCGCGCAGCGCGTCGATGACCTCGCAGGCCAGCGTGATGTCATGCGTGCCGGGTGGGCCGCGGGTGGCGCACAGCGGATGCACCGTCTTGCCGAGCCGCACGCGCGCATCGTGGCCCAGGTAGAAGTCGTCGATGGACAGGGGAATCAGCACCAGCCCCTGCCCGGCAGCGCGAAGCCGCAGCTGTCCGGCCAACGTGGACTTGCCCGTGCCCTGCAGGCCGACGATGCCCTGGACGCGCCCGCCATGCGTGCGCATGCGCGCCAGCAGGTCGTCGACGAACTCGATCGGGTAGCCAGTGCCAGGCGGGTGCGCGGGGAGGGACATCGCGCCACAATAGCGCCATGGACGCACATGATCTGTATGCAGAGGCGCTTGCCGAATTCCAGCGCCTGTTCGACGAGGCCGAAGCGGCCGGCGAACCCGACCCCACCGCGATGGTCGTGGCGACCGCGTCGCTGGGCGCCAGGCCCTCGGCACGCACTGTCCTGCTCAAGGCGCACGACCGGCGCGGTTTTGTCTTCTATACCCACATGGACGGCCGCAAGGGCAAGGAGTTGCAGGCCAATCCGTACGCGGCGCTGCTGTTCCACTGGCCGCGGGTGCGCAACGGCGTCCAGGTCCGGATCGAGGGACGCGTCCATAGCGTGCCGGACGACCAGGCCGATGCCTATTTCGCCTCGCGTCCACGCGGCAGCCAGCTCGGCGCCTGGGCCTCGCGGCAGTCGGAGACCCTGGCCAGCCGCGAGACTTTCGAGCAGCGCCTGGCGCAGGTCGAGCGCGAGTTCGAAGGCCGCGAGGTTCCGCGGCCGCAGCGCTGGACCGGGTTCCGCGTGCGCCCGCGCTGGATCGAATTCTGGTACGGCGCCGACTACCGGCTGCACGAGCGCTGGGTGTACGAGCGCGATGCCGCGAGTGAATGGTCCAAACGGATGTTGTATCCGTGATGGCAGACGGGGTTGGTTGCCGCAGGCGCCGCTTCAGCCGCGATCCCATGGGCCTGCCTGCAGTGTCTTGCAGGAGCACCCCGTGGACGCCATCGGCGCCACGGCCAAGCATCGCGCCGGTGGAGCGCTCCTGCAGGGGCAGGGCAAGAGAGTTGGCGGCTGAAGCGGCTCCTGCGGCAACAGGGTTGGCATGACCGGCCCACGGCGCATCGTTTGCCTGACCGAAGAGCCCACTGAAGTGCTGTATGCGCTTGGCGAGGCCGACCGTATCGTGGGCATCAGCGGTTTCACGGTGCGGCCGCCACGTGCGCGCAGGGAAAAGCCCAAGGTCAGTGCGTTCACCAGCGCCAAGATCGACGAGATCCTGAAGCTCGAGCCGGACTTCGTGGTCGGCTTCTCCGACATCCAGGCCGATATCGCAGCCGAACTGATCCGCCACGGCATCGAGGTGTGGATCAGCAACCATCGCAGCGTCGAGGGCATCGTCGATTACGTTCGCCGGCTCGGGGCACTCGTGGGCGCGTCCGACAAGGCGGGTGCATGGGCCGACGAATTGCAACGTGGACTGGACGACATCGCGGCCGATGCCAAACGGTTGCAGATACGTCCGAAAGTCTATTTCGAGGAGTGGGACGACCCGTTGATCAGCGGCATCCAGTGGGTGGCCGAGCTGATCCGTATCGCTGGCGGCGACGACATCTTTCCCGAGCGCGCAGCCGAGTCATTGGCCAAGGCACGGATCCTGGAAGATCCGGGCGAAGTGGTGCGCCGTGCACCGGACATCATCCTGGGCTCGTGGTGCGGCAAGAAATTCCGGCCGGAAAAGGTCGCGGCGCGACCGGGCTGGGACGCGATCCCCGCAGTGCGCGATGGCCAGTTGCACGAGATCAAGTCGCCGATCATCCTGCAGCCGGGGCCGGCGGCATTGACCGATGGCGTGCGCGAGATCGCACGGATCGTGCAGGCCTGGGGATCGCAGCCGTTGTAGGAGCGGCTTCAGCCGCGAGCCCTTGATCCTGCCTAAGCTTTTTTTGCAGGAGCGACGTCAGTCGCGATCAGAAGTCGGTATGCCCTGATCGCGACCGACATCGCTCCTGCAACAGCCACGACGGCCACGGCAGGAATGTCCGTTATCGCGGGTAGAAGTCGCGGCTGAAATGCAGGGCCGCTGCGTCGCCGTTGCCGGTTGTTATCCGCACATCAAAGCGCAGCGTATCGGGCAGGCTGATGTCGATCGTGCCGATGTAGTCGGTCGCGCCGGTGTCCTGGCCGGGATTGGCTTGGGGCAGTGGATGCAAGGCCAGCGGCTGATGGCTGCCTTTCGCATTGGTCACCTTGGCCGTTACCTGGGCCACTACCGGGCGCGCGTCGTTGTCGTCCTGGCGCCGGAGCGTGACCAGGAGCAGGACGCGCCGGGCGTCCTGGTCGATGCCATAGCGCTGCGCGCTGGCCGCGGCGAGCATCGAAGTCTGCACCGCGCTGGCACGGATGGTGACGTCACCGATCCGGGCCGTCGCTTCGGATTGCGCTTGCGTTGCCGCGCGGGCGTCCGCGGCAGGTGCGGTTGCCGTGGACGCCGTCGGGCCGACATCGTTGCAGGCAGGGACCAGGGCCACCAACAAGGCGGTGGACAAGCAACGCAGGACGGCAGGCATGGCGACTCCCATGGTGTTGGATCAATCGTTGGCGGCGGACAGTTCGGCACCGCGCGTGCGTGCGGCATGCATGGCGCGCGCGACCAGGTCGCGCAAGCCGCCGGCTTCGAAGGCCTCGATCGCGGCCTGCGTGGTGCCATTGGGCGAAGTCACCCGGCGCCGCAGTTCGCTGGCCTCGATGTCGTCCTCGGTCAACATCCGCGCCGCGCCCAGGATCGTCTGCAGCACCAGCGTACGGGCGGCGTCCGCGGGCAAACCCTCGGCGATCGCAGCCTCCTGCATGGCTTCTGCCAGCAGGAAGACATAGGCCGGCGCGCTGCCGGAAGCCGCGGTCACGGCATCCATCAGGGCTTCGTCATCGACCCACACGGTGGCGCCGGCGGATTCGAGCAGGTGTTGCGCGCGCGCGCGGCCATCGGCATCGACCTGCGCGCTGGCGAACAGGCCGGTGACGCCCGCACCCAGCAGGGCAGGCGTGTTGGGCATGGCGCGCACGACCGGCACCTCGTCGCCCAGCCAGCGCTGCAGCTGCCCGGTGGTGATGCCGGCCGCGATCGAGATCGCCACCGGGCGCGTCGCCTGTGCCTGCGCCGCCAGGCTTTCGCAGACGCCCCGCATGACCTGCGGCTTGACCGCAAGCAACCAGGCATCGGTGCCCTTGACCGCTTCGGTGCCATCGGCGAAGACCTGCACGCCGAAGTCTGCGACCAGGGATTCGCGCAGCTCGGCGACCGGCTCGGCGACGTGGATGGCTGCGGCGGGCGTGCCGCGCGCGATCAGGCCGCCGATCAGGCTGCGGGCCATGTTTCCGCCGCCGATGAAGGCGATGGCGGTGTCGTTGGAAGAGGCAGTGTTGGTGTTGGACATCGCTCTCGTGGGGTGTCGGATCAGTGGCCAGCATACCGAAGCCCGGGTCAGCATCCTGCGATGGTGGCGCGTCCCGCCATCCAAGGCGCGGGGGCGATATCGCGGCCAAGCATCCTTGCTGCGGCCCCTTGGCCTGCCGGGCAGCGGTCGCATCCTGCCGCCGTGGCCACGCCCCCGGCGCGCTCGCGGGCCGAACTCGCGATGCGCTGTCGCGGCAAGCCGTTGCACCAGGCGTTGTCGGCTCGTCCGCCGTCGGGATCGCGGGGGTGGCCATGCACCATTGCAGTCGGGTTGCGTCGGCCCGGGCCTGCCAGGCCATCGGTTGCTGAACACGATGCTTGCCTACGAGCGTCAGGGCAGCCGTGACACCCTGCCTGCGAGCTGTGAAGAGGCCCGTCGGGATGTCCGCAACGGCCCTCGCAGCAGTCTGCTTTCGACCAGCCGGTGGCCGTCTGGCCTGGCGGGGTGCGTTATCAATACGTTGCAGGACTTGGTCAAGGGCGTGGGTGAGCACGTCCGCATCGTCCTGGAAATGGTGCCGGCCGGCTTTGGGCCTATACTGCCGGTCGGGGACGTCGGGCTTGATCGAAGTGTCCAACTGGACACCTCGGCGGGAACCGGCGTATAGCAGGATTCGTAACCGTCGCTGGGTGGGGAGCAGGCATGGATATCGCAGAACTGTTGGCGTTTTCGGTCAAGAACAAGGCTTCTGACTTGCATCTGTCGGCGGGTTTGCCGCCGATGATCCGGGTCGACGGCGACGTGCGCCGCATCAACATCCCCGCACTCGACCACAAGCAGGTGCATGCGCTGGTCTACGACATCATGTCGGACAAGCAGCGACGCGACTACGAGGAATTCCTCGAGGTCGACTTCTCCTTCGAGATCCCAGGCCTGGCGCGGTTCCGCGTCAATGCCTTCAACCAGAATCGTGGCGCCGGCGCGGTGTTCCGTACCGTTCCCTCCGAAGTGCTGACGTTGGAGGACCTGGGCTGCCCGCGCATCTTCAAGGAACTGATCGACCAGCCGCAGGGGCTGATCCTGGTCACAGGGCCGACGGGTTCGGGCAAGTCCACGACGCTGGCTGCGATGGTCGACGAGGTCAACAAGAACGAATATGGGCACATCCTCACCATCGAGGACCCGATCGAGTTCGTGCACACCGCGCAGAAATGCCTGATCAACCAGCGCGAGGTCCACAAGGACACCCATGGATTCAACGAGGCGCTGCGATCGGCCCTGCGCGAGGATCCCGACTACATCCTGGTCGGCGAGTTGCGCGACCTGGAGACCATCCGCCTGGCGCTGACGGCCGCGGAAACCGGCCATCTGGTCTTCGGCACCCTGCATACCAGTTCGGCGGCCAAGACCATCGATCGCGTGATCGACGTGTTCCCGGCGGGCGAGAAAGCCATGGTGCGCAGCATGCTGTCCGAGTCTCTGCGCGCGGTGATCAGCCAGGCACTGCTCAAGAAAGTGGGTGGCGGCCGTACCGCAGCCTGGGAGATCATGGTCGGCACTCCCGCCATCCGCAACCTGATCCGCGAGGACAAGGTCGCGCAGATGTATTCGGCCATCCAGACCGGCCAGGCGCACGGCATGATGACGCTGGACCAGCACCTGCAGGACCTGGTCAAGCGCGCGATGGTGACGCGCCAGCAAGCCAAGGAATACGCAAAGGACAAGCGGTTGTTCGAGTGAGGCCGTGATTAGTGATGAGTGATGGGCAAGAGCAGTGATCCATTGATACAGGGACCTGATTTTCAAAGCCGTGCTTGGGACGTGGGATTCGGGATTCGAGTGGAGAGCAGTTGCTTTTTCGAATCGCGAATCACGAATCACGAATCACGGCTCCGCAGGAGCACACCATGAGCAGCATCGATTTCACCTCGTTCCTCAAATTGATGGCGCACCAGAAGGCGTCGGACTTGTTCATCACCGCCGGCATGCCGCCGTCGATCAAGGTCCACGGCAAGATCTCGCCGATCACGCAGAACCCGCTCACGCCGCAGCAATCGCGTGACCTGGTGCTCAACGTGATGACCCCGCCGCAGCGCGAGGAGTTCGAAAAAACCCACGAGTGCAACTTCGCCATCGGCGTGTCCGGCGTGGGCCGCTTCCGCGTGAGCTGCTTCTACCAGCGCAACCAGGTCGGCATGGTGCTGCGCCGGATCGAGACCAAGATCCCGACCATCGAAGAGCTCAACCTGCCGCCGATCATCAAGACCCTGGCGATGACCAAGCGCGGCATCATCATCTTCGTGGGCGCGACGGGTACCGGCAAGTCGACCTCTCTGGCCTCGATGATCGGTTACCGCAACAACAACTCGACCGGCCACATCATCACGATCGAGGATCCGATCGAGTTCGTGCACAAGCACGAGGGCTGCATCATCACCCAGCGCGAAGTCGGCATCGACACCGACACCTGGGAAAACGCGCTCAAGAACACCCTGCGCCAGGCGCCGGACGTGATCATGATTGGCGAGGTGCGCACCCGCGAGGGCATGGACCATGCCATCGCCTTCGCCGAAACCGGCCACCTGGTGCTATGCACCCTGCACGCCAACAACGCCAACCAGGCGATGGACCGCATCATCAACTTCTTCCCCGAGGACCGTCGCGACCAGTTGCTGATGGACTTGTCGCTCAACCTCAAGGGCGTGGTTGCGCAGCAGTTGATCCCGACCCCGGACGGCAAGGCCCGGCGCGTGGCGATGGAGATCATGCTCGGCACGCCATTGGTGCAGGATTACATCCGTGATGGCGAAATCCACAAGCTCAAGGACGTGATGAAGGAGTCGACCAACCTGGGCATGAAGACCTTCGACCAGGCCCTGTTCGAGCTGTACCAGGCCGGCGAGATCAGTTACGAGGATGCGCTGCGCTACGCCGACTCCGCCAACGAAGTGCGCCTGCGCATCAAGCTTGCGCAGGGTGGCGATGCCAGGACGCTGTCCCAGGGGCTTGATGGCGTGGAGGTTGCCGAGGCGCGCTAGCCCCGGCTTCCCCAAAAAAAGCCCGGCTCGTCCGGGCTTTTTCTACTTCATCGATGTGATGCGGCATCGATGTGATGCGGCAACGATGCGATGCGGCCTGCACGATCAGGCTTGCTATGCAAGCAGGCTCGCCAGCAGCCCCGGCGCGGCCCCCATGTCGTCCTTGCTGAGGAAACCGTTGGCCCGTTGCCTGCCTGCAATGGCATCGGGATGTTCGGCATCGTTTCCGGTCAGGAAGACAAACGGTGTGCCTGGCATCGATGCGCGGACGAGATCAAGCGCCTGCAACCCGGAAAAGCCGGGCAGGTTGGAATCGGAAACGACCACGTCCGGTACGAAGCTGGCCAGTGCCTCCACGAAATCCTGCTTGCAGGCGACCGTTTGCAGGTCCGCATCCAGGCCCGCCGATGCCAGTTCGATGGCCAGCAGTTCGGCATCGTCGGCGCAGTCCTCCAGTAGCAGGATGCGCCGGCGTGAAGGCGGCATCGGTCGCATCTCAGTCCTCGGACGGGACCTCGTTGAATACCGCCCAGAAGCGGCCCAGCGTCTTGACCGCATGGAAGAACTGGTCGGCGTCCACCGGCTTGACGACATAGGCATTGACGCCCAGGTCCCAGCTGCGCGCCAGGTCGCTCTCCTCGCGCGATGAAGACAGGATCACGACCGGCAGGCGCTTGAGCACGTCTTCCTCGCGCAACTTCTGCAGCACTTCAAGGCCGTCCATCCGCGGCATCTTGATGTCCAGCAGCAGCACCGCCGGCTCGCCCCCCTCGCGGTCCGCGAAGCGGCCGCGGCGCAGCAGGAAGTCCAGCGCTTCCACGCCGTCCTCGACGTGCACGATGGGGTTGGCCAGGTTGGCTTCGCGCAGGGCGTCGATCGCCATTTCGGCATCGGCAGGGCTGTCTTCGGCAAGCAGGATCGGGCGGATGTACTTCATGCGGTCTGGGTTCCGGTGGCGTGGCTGGGGGCGGGATCGGGCAGGTTGGCGTTGGTGGGCGATGGCGTATCCAGGTTGCCTGGTAGCGTGAAATGGAACGTGGCGCCGGCATCAGGCGCCGCCTCGGCACGGATTTTGCCACCATGCCGCAGCAGGATGCGACGGACGCTCGCCAGGCCGATGCCGGTGCCGGGATACTCGCTCGCCCGGTGCATGCGCTGGAACACCCCGAACAGCTTGCCTGCGTACTGCATGTCGAAGCCGGCACCATTGTCGCGCACGGTGAACCCGTGGCTGCCGTCCGGCAGCCGGTCATGGCTGACTTCGATGACCGCCGGGTTGCTGCGCGCGCTGTACTTGACCGCATTGCCCAGCAGGTTGAGCCAGACCTGGCGCATCATGTTTTCGTCCGCGACCAGGATCGGCAGCGGAGCGATGTGCCACTCGACCCTGCGATCGGGTGCATCCTGCTGGAGGTTGGATTCGAGCAGCGAGCGCACGTCGTCGACCACGGATTGCATGTCCACCGCCTGCAGTCGAAGCGCACTGCGCCCCAGGCGCGAGTACACCAGCAGGTCATCGATCAGCGCCGACATGCGACGCGCCGAATCACCCATCACGCCGATGTAATGCAGGCTTTTTTCGTCCGCGCGTTCGCCCAGGTGCCGACCCAGCTTGTCGGCGAAGCCGGAGATGTGGCGAAGCGGGGCACGCAGGTCGTGCGACACCGAATAGCTGAACGCTTCCAGTTCGCGGTTGATTTCGGACACCTGGTCGACCTTGCCCTCGAGCTGGCGATTGAGGTCGAGGATCTGCTCCTCGGTGGCCTTGCGTGCGGTGACGTCGCTGACCGTCATCAACACCACGCGCTCGGCGCTATCGGGCAGCGGCATGCGCAGGGCATTGATCAGCATGGTGCGCTCGTCGTCCGGGGTGGGCCGCTGGACCTGCTCGTAGTCCCACAATTCCCGGCCACGCACCAGCACGTCGCGCAGGCGCTGCAGGATGGCACTGTTGTCCCAGGCGCCATCGCCGATGGCCGCCAATGGTTTGCCTTCCACGTTGTCGTCGCCCAGCGCGTACAGTTCGGAAAATGCCGCGTTGTGCATGAGCACGTTCTGCTCGGCATCAAGCAGGACGATCGGTTCGCGGACCGACTGCAGCACCGCCAGGGCGCGGGTGTTGGCATGCTGGTAGCCCTTCTCGGCAGCCTCGCGTGCGCGCAGCTGCCGCAACCAGAAGAGCGCGACCAGCGTTAGCGCCACCAGTTGCACCACGATCGCGACCATGCGCAGGATTCGCGATTGGGTTTGCTGCCGGCTGGCGGCCTGCGTACGTTGCACCAGCAGTGTTTCCTCGGTCCCGACGATGGCCTGCGCGGTTTCGCGGATCGGAAAGCGCGCGAGCATGTCATCGACGTCCTGCCGGGTCTTGGCGACCGTGTCGCCATCATCGCGGACGATGTCCCGTGCCACTGCGAGGCGTTGCTCCAGGCTGGCCTGCAGGCTGCCGATCCGGACTTGCTGCGCCGGATTGTCGCGGCTCAGGGCGATCAGCCGTTCCAGGGTGGGCTTGATGTCGCGGCTGCTGTCCGCGAAGCGGGCACGAACCCGCGGGGAATCGAAGCCGGTGGCGATCGCCAGGGTCGCGGCATCGAGGTCGCGGGCATCGGCCAGCAACTTGGACACTTCCGCCTTGAGTTCGTTGGTATGGCTGACCAGTGCGATGGCCTGCTGCGTGTCGTTGGCCATGCGTTGCAGGAAAAACGCCGGCAGCAGCACGACCACGATCAGCGCCGCGCCCAGCAGGGCAAGGCGCGTGCGGTCACTGCTGGCTCGCATGGCTTCGAAGCGCATCTGTCCCTTGTTCCTGCTTTCCATGACGGCGACGGGCCGTTACACGGTGGCGCAGCGTGCGCTCCGATCCCCGAGATCATCGCCGTCGGTTCGCTTGAATTCAAGCCAAGCGAACGGCCAGGAATGTTTTCACGCGACCTTCACCGGGCCGCGGCAGGTGCTCGCGTGCCGCCCGCACGGGTGGCACCGCTGGGGGTCAATCCGGCGACGTGGACACGGGTGCGGGTGATGGCGCTTTCGTGGTCGTATCGACTTGCTCCAGCCCGAGCGTGCGCAATCCCTGGTCGAAGCGGATGTCGATCGGGATGCCGGCCTTGTCCAGTTTCTTGAGGTCGGCCGCCAGTTGCGGCTTGACCACGCCCATGGTGTCGGTCAGCTGCTTGGCCTGCGCGTAGTCGCCGTCACCCTGGATGGTCAGCAGTTTCGCGCCCGAGCGCGTTGATCGCCTCGTGCATCTTGTCGAAATCGACGCGGTAGCGGCCGGTGTCGGGATCGCGCGCGAACGCGCCGTGTTCGGCAAAGAAATTGAACCGCAGCATGTTGGCCTTGGCGTGCGCGTCGGTGGCGCCAAAGCGCACCGAGCGCATGATCCCGGCCAGGAACGTCACGTAGTTGTCCATCAGCTTCGACTTGTCCAGCTCGCCCTTGTCGGCCAGTTTTTCGACCATGTACACGCCCAGTACATCGGCCTTGCCTTCCTCGAAGCTGGATGAGTAATCCTTCAGCGCCGCCGACACCGTGCCCTTGCCGTCGAGCGTGTTCTTGATGCCCAGGCCGTGCGCGACCTCATGGAACATGGTGTTCTGGAAGAACGCATCGAAGGTGACGTTGTCGAGCTGGTCCTCGGCGATCAGCTGTTTGGCGATCGGCACCATGATGGTGTCGAACTTGGCCTGCATGACGTTTTCCAGCTGCAACCGTCGCGTGCCTTTCTTCAGCTGCACTTGTTCATCGTTGGGCAGGTTGATGGCGATGGTCTTGGCGCCGACGTTGGCATCGCCGCCGTAGTACACGGCCTGGTACGCGTTGAGGTCGGCATCGGATCCGGGCGTCTCGGCCTTGTACTTGTCGTCCACCGGCAGGCCGCGCTGCAGTTCGGGCAGGAAGGCGGCGAAGCGTGCCAGGCGCTGGCTCCATTCGGTGTCCTTGATCAGCACCATGCCCTCGTAGGACGCCTTGTAGCCGAACAGCTGGTCCTCGTAGGTTTCGATCGGCCCAATCACGATGTCGACCGGATTGGTCTTCATGTCCATCCAGGCCAGGTCGCTGGGCTGGAAGTCGTCGTCCAGCAGCGCATCGGCGCGCATCGACAGGTAGTTGGCGAAGCCCTTGTCGGCGCTGAGCCTGGAGGCCTCGCGCAACAGGCCGGCAGCGCGCTCCAGGTCGGCCTTGTAAGCAACGTGGTAGGGCACGGTCTCCAGCTTTCCGGCATCGTCGCGGCGCAGCAGCGTGTACCAGGATGTCTTGTCGGGCAGGTCGGCCTGTTCGAACTCCTGCTTGCTCATGTCGGTCGGGTAGAAGGTCGCGCCGGCCGGGCGCGCGCCGATGCCTTCGATCAATGGCGTGTCGCCATTGAGCCGGTCCCAGGGGCCGAAGTTGAGCTGGACCAGGTCGCGGGTGGCATCGTCCGGCGCCTTGGCCAGCAGGGCGGCGCGGTCGCCGTCCCAGGATTGCTTCCAGTAGATATCGTTCATCACCTCCGAGGCCTGCACCAGCAGCGCGATCATGCGCTTGCCGTCGGCGTCGAACGCGGACAGATCGGCCTTGAGCGGGACCACGGCGTAGTCCCCCGCGTGCTGTTGCGCATAGCTTTCACTGGCGGCCGGTGCGGCAGCAGGAGGCGTGGCCGGGTCCTGCGCGGCGCCGGGACCCCGTTGGCATGCAGCGATGGCCAATGTGGCCAGGCAAGCCAGTGCCAGGGTGCGGCGCCTTGGGGTGACAAGGCCGGCAGGCGGGGTACGGTTGAAGGACATGGTCGACTCCGGGCAATGGACAAGCGACCATCCTACCGCGCCGGCATGGAGCGCCGGCCGGGCCGGACGGCAAGCTAGAATGGCCGCATGGATGACTCCGCGACCCTCGCCAACCAGCTGCTGATCGCCCTGCCGACGCTTGCCGACGCCAGTTTCGCGCGCAGCGTGGCCCTGATTTGCCAGCACGACGCCGATGGGGCGATGGGCGTGGTCGTCAATCGGGCCTCCGAATACACGCTTGGCGAGGTGTTCGAGCAGATGGGCATCGACAGCGATGACCCGGCGCTGCGCGCTCGACAGGTCCTGGCAGGCGGCCCCGTGCACCCGGAGCGCGGCTTCGTGATCCACGATGGTCGTCACGGCTGGGATTCGAGCCTCGAGATCGCAGACGGCCTGTATGTCACCACCTCGCGTGACGTGCTGGAGGCCATCGCGCGGGGCGAAGGCCCTGGGTCCGTCACCGTCGCCCTGGGCTGCGCGGGCTGGGGCGCCGGGCAGCTGGAGGACGAGCTGGTCGAGAACAGCTGGCTGACCGTGCCGGCCGATGCCGAGTTGCTGTTCGGGCTTCCGCTGGAGGCTCGCTGGCAGGCAGCAGCAGGACGACTGGGTGTCGACATGATGCTGGTCGCCGATTACAGCGGGCATGCCTGAGCAGCCGGCCGACGACGGCAAGGGGAAAGCGGCGATTCGTCGCGATGGCACCGTCCTTGGATTCGATGTCGGCTCACGACGGATAGGCGTCGCGGTCGGTAGTGCGTTTGGCCATGGCGCGCGGGCGCTGGCGGTGGTCGACATGCACGGCCACGGACCGGACTGGGTCGCGCTCGATCGCCTGCACAAGGAGTGGCGGCCGGATGGCCTGGTCGTGGGCGACCCGATGACACTGGACGGGGGCGACCAGCCGATCCGCGGCATCGCGCATGCCTTCGCCGCGCAATTGCGCGCACGGTATTCGCTGCCGGTGGTGCTGGTGGACGAGCGTTTGAGCTCGGTCGAGGCGGCACAGCGTTTTGCGGAAGACCGTGCCGAAGGCCGCCGCAAGCGTCGGGACGCGGCGGTATTGGACGCGGTGGCGGCTGCGGTCATCGTCGAACGATGGCTGGCGGCGCCGGCGGACGCGCAACCGCTGGAATGATCCGGAAGGTCCTCTTGCGTCGGAGGGGATTGTGATACGGGTGCGCGGGGTGACACTGCCGCAAGCTGCGTCGAACCCTGATGTACCAGCCTTTACCAGGGCAGGCCGCTTCTCCCGGACGGAGAACGAAAACCAGGAACCATGGGCAGAAGATGACTGGACAAATTGATTCCACTGGGCGTTTGCGCCACTTGCTGACGCTGGAAGGGATGCCGCGCGAAGTGCTGGTGCGCCTGCTGGACCGCGCGCAACGACTGCGCGAGCATGCCTTCGGCGGCAGTGCAGTGCGCGACGTGCTGGCCGGGAAGGCGATCTGCAACCTGTTCTTCGAGCCGTCCACGCGCACGCGCACCAGTTTCCAGCTGGCCGCGGCACGGCTGGGCGCGGACACGGTCAACTTCGATGCCTCCAGCGCATCGACCACCAAGGGCGAGATCGATGCCGACACGCTCAAGACGATCGAGGCCATGGGCGTGCAGTGTTTCGTCGTGCGGCACCGCGATGAAGGTGCGGTCGAGGCACTGGTCGCGTCGGCATCGCCCGGGACGTCACTGATCAATGCCGGCGATGGTCGCAGCGCACATCCGACGCAGGGCCTGCTTGACATGTTGACGCTGCGCCAGGCCAAGGGCGAGGACTTCAGTGCGCTGAAGGTCGTGGTCGTCGGCGACGTGAAGCATTCGCGGGTGGCCCGCTCCGACCTGCACGCACTGCGGACGCTGGGTGTGGGCGAGATCCGTGTTTGCGGGCCGCGTGCGTTGTTGCCCGGCGAGGACGTGCTGGCCGGCTGCACGGTGACCACCGATTTCGACGCCGCACTCGAGGGTGCCGATGCGGTGATGATGTTGCGCCTGCAACGCGAACGCATGGCTGAAGGCCTGGTCGCGTCGCTGGACGACTACCACCGCGACTATGGGCTCACCACTGACCGCCTGCGTCGTGCTGCACCCGGTGCGGTGGTCATGCATCCGGGGCCGATGAATCGCGGCGTCGAGATCGACGATGCGGTCGCCGATGGACCGCAATCGCTGGTCCTGCAACAGGTTGCCAACGGTGTCGCGGTGCGCATGGCCGTGCTGGAAACGCTGCTGGGGGATTGAGTCCGGCGCTGTCGGGGTGGCTCCCACACGGGACTTGACCGCGATGTGCATCGATCCTGCAAGGGCAAAAGCCCAGGCAATTGCCCGCGCCTGGAGACGCTCCTAAGACTGACTGGTTCGGGGACGGGTGGCACTGCTGCGGACGGCTCGCTGCCGTAAGATGCGGATTCGCCCGAGACCAGGTTGCCTGCACGCATGACCCGTTTCCAGATGTCCACCCAGACGCGCGTCCGGAAGCGCGGCTTTGTCGTCGCCGCCCTGGTCCTGGCCTCCACGCTGGTTCAAGCGATGGCGGCAACACCTGATACCGGCAAGGGCATGGCCAGTCAGGTCAGCTTCGACCCGGTGGGCTTGTTCGCACCCTTGCAGCTGCCCCAGCCAGCCAACGCGTACCGCAGTGGTAGCGGCCAACCTGGCCCGCTGTTCTGGCAGAACCGCGCGGACTACGACATCCATGCCACGATCGAACCCGCCTCGCATCGGCTGCAGGGATCGGAAACGATCACGTATACCAACAACAGCCCGGACACGCTGGGCGTGCTGTGGCTGCAGCTGGACCAGAACATCTACCGGGACGATTCGCGATCGGCACGGACACTGTCGCGTCAGCGCGAACCGGGACAACACACCAATGGTTTCGAAATCGCCAGCGTCGAGGTAGAAACCGGGGACAAGCGCATCCCGGCCCGGTTTCTTGTCGATGGCACGCGCATGCGTGTCGATCTCGCACGACCGCTGGCAGGCAACGGCGAGATCCTGAAATTGCACGTGGCGTACGCCTACACCATCCCCGGCACCTGGGGCGGACGTACTGCAGTCACGCCCAGCAGCAATGGCGACATCTACGAGATCGCGCAGTGGTATCCGCGCATGGCGGTCTACGACGACCTGCGCGGGTGGGACACGCAGCCTTACCTGGGCTCGGAGTTCTACCTGGAGTATGGCGACTTCGACTACTCGGTGACGGTGCCCTGGGATTACCTGGTCGCAGGTTCGGGTGCGCTGGTGAATGGCGACGAGGTGTTGACGCGCGTCCAGCAGGCGCGCCTGGCGCAGGCAGCCGACAGCGACCGGACGGTCATGATCCGCGGGCCGGGGGAAGTCGGTGACCCGTCGAGCCGCCCGAAGCAAAGCGGCACGCAGACCTGGCGATTCCACATGGAGCACACCCGCGATGTCGCGTTCGCGGCCTCGCCCGCTTTCGTCTGGGACGCGGCGCGCATCAACCTGCCCGATGGCAAGCATGCGATGGCGATGTCGGTGTATCCGGTCGAGGCCGTGGGCAAGGACAAATGGGACCGGTCGACCGAGTACGTCAAGGGTTCGATCGAAAACTTCTCGCAGTGGTATCCGTATCCGTGGCCGGCGGCGATCAACCTGGGTGGCCACGGCGCGGGCATGGAGTATCCGGGCATCGTGTTCGACGGCATGGACACGTCGGGCAAGGCGATGTTCTGGGTGACGGCGCACGAGATCGGCCATGGTTGGTTCCCGATGATCGTGGGGTCCAACGAGCGTCGCTACGCGTTCATGGACGAAGGCTTCAACACCTTCATCGACATCTTCGCGTCCGACCAGTTCAATGGCGGCGAATACGCACCCAAACGTGATTCCGAGTACGCGCCCAAGGGCGGCAACCCGGTCGACGAGATCCTGCCGCTGCTGGCCGACACCAATGCGCCCACGATGCTCGATCCCGCCGATGGCGCCAGCGAGACCTACCGGCATTCGCTGAACTACTTCAAGTCCGCGCTGGGCCTGGTCCTGTTGCGCGACGAGATCCTCGGGCCGGCGCGGTTCGACCCCGCGTTCCGTCGTTACATCGCGACCTGGGCGTACAAGCATCCGACCCCATCGGACTTCTTCCGCTTGATGGAAAGCGAGTCAGGCGAAGACCTCTCCTGGTGGTGGCGCGGCTGGTACTTCCACAATTGGCAGCTCGACCTGGGCGTGCGTGAAGCGCACTACGTCGATGATGATCCTGCCAAAGGCCTGGTCGTGACGTTGGAAAGCCTGCAGAAGCTGGCGATGCCGGCGACGCTGCGTATCGACTTTGCCGACGGCACGCACCAGGACCGCCGCATCCCGGTCGAAACCTGGCGACAGCACGCCGAGCCGCAGTTGAACGTGCCGACGCGGCAACGCGTCCTGCATGTGAGCATCGATCCCGATGCAAGGCTGCCGGATCGCGACCGCAGCAACAACACCTACGCGCTGGCAGGACGGGCGCAGCACACAAGGTGAAAGGCGATCGTTTCTCGACGCGTGATTGCTTTCCAAACCGGTACGTTATTCAGTTTTAAGCATCCCATTCCACCACAAAGCGCTCGACCATGAGTCTTGGTACGGACATTTTGGCCCTGCAAAACGACCTGCTGGGAGGCTGAGAGTCATTTCCCCATCGCCATCGTCAGTAATAGCTCCCGATCCTCGCGGCGCACCACGAACACGACCGGTTTTCCCTGCGGCAGCGCATCCCAATAACTTTTCATCGTCTTGGCCTTGCTACCGACGATTGCTTTGTCGTTGATCTTGAGGATCTCGTCACCTTCCCGGAACCCCGCACGCTGGGCGTTGGAGCCCGGCTCAACGCCTGCCACGCGCACGGATCGCAATGACGGGCTCCAGAAGAGGCCTCCCGTAGCGGCCTCAAGAACAAGGCCGCTCCGCGCCGAGGCGATCGCGGTCGCCAAGCTGAGGAGAATGACGACAAGTATCCGCGTGGCAAGCTGACTGTCCTTCATGGAAGATTTCCTGATCAAGAGGATGGGGATGACCGCTTGCAGCGGCTTTCGAGGTCGAATGCTTGTTCCATCAGTTCACTTCCGGACTTCTCCGGGTGCGATCGGTAATAGTCGGCCAAGCGGTCGATGCCTGGACATGGGTTATCCGTGTAACCTGGTGGCCAAAAGCCGAGTGACTTGCCGACCTCCCTGAGGACTACTTCGACGGTAATTGGCTCCTTCATCCTGAGGTGTAGTCGATCCACGTGGGTTTGGATTCGTGATGCCTTCTTTCCGATCAGCCGGTCAGTGCTGGACTGGAATACATAGTTCGCTTCTGGGATTGACCACGCGTCGTTCGGCACTCGCCGGTTTGTCGTGACGGGAAGAGCGCGCTCAACTGGGGCCGCAACCACCGTGGAAATCACCTTGCCGTGTTGTGGGTGCGCGCTCGTAGCGGGTTGAGGGTGCTTCGTGGCCTGCGGTTGATGCGTGATACGTGGGGTCGGCAATTGATCGACGAAAACGACTCTAAAGGCACCTTGTTCATGCGCCGGAGACGGCGCCTCCTGAAACTCAAGCGGCCGCAGGAATGCCGCGCCAATCATGGTCGTCAGCAGAATGCTGGCAATGCCGGCCAAGACGCGCTCGGTGGTTTCTACGCCATCATCTGAGCCGAATCTTTTAAAACGATGAAAGACCATACGGATCATGCAAGGCAGTTTGCGTGATCCAGCGTAATGGCTCCGGTCGTCTCCACGCACAGGCGAGGATCAGACAAGAACAGATTCTCGTGGGCTTTGATCGTGCGAGCGTCCAGGTAAGCGAACGATTTGGTATTCGCGAATAGAGTGCTGGCATACTGCCAAAATGCCAGATTCGATTGCATCAGTTTCTCGAACGCCATGAACATCTTGAGCGTAGTTCGATAATCAAGATAGGTTGCGTTCGTGTCCAGGATCGAAATATCTTCTTGGTCTGGGGCGATGGGCGAGCTCAGGATCGTCTCAAACTCATAGAGGCAGCGCCGCGGTCTGGACACAACAGGATAGACGATGGCGTTGGTTCTCCTGGCCAACGTGGCGGTACCGATCATCGCGTTCCACTGTTTTCCATAGAATGGAAACACAAAGGTATCGGTCACATTCTTGTACACATCCGGAAGGATGATAAGTGCGGCGCCACTTCCAAGTGCCTTTAATGCGGTCGCCAATCCACGGCGATCATTGTGGATGATGTGGACACGCGAAGCTCGGGCCATGAAGATCTTTTCGTGCAACACGTCAAATAGTGCATTTGATGCATGTGATTCCGGTGAGTCGTAGAAGACGTAAACGTCTCTGTCGATAGAAATTCGTTCGGCAATTGAGATGATTGACATCACGAAATGCCCATGATGTGGGATTGAAAAAATAATGCCTCGTCCCGGTTCCAGCGCCGGAGGCTCGAACGCGGGCCTTGCGAGAGTGGAAATGAGCGCCCGGATCCCGCGGGCGTCCAGTTGTTTCATCCGCAATAGGAGGACTGTGTTCACGGCCTTCCAATAGTAGAAGTCGCCTATGCGGCGGCCATCACTGGCGTACGCTGCGTTGATGCCGGAGAACTCCGAATCCGTGCATTCAATCTGCAATATGCGATCCAGCAAGCGGACCCTACGGGTGATCGTGCGCAGGAACGACAACGCCCGACAAATGGCAACGTAGTTCATGATCATCTCGCCCGAGGGGTCAGTTGGTGGAGGATGCGCACATGCGCATGCGTGGGCCCGGACTTGATCGCGGATGCCATGACAATCGACGCGTAGTGCTTCTTGAGCAGGGCGGAATTACGGGAGCGGTGTTCATGTAAACGCTCGACCTGGATCGGTCGCGCGAGCCAAGACGGGCCGAGCCGCTCGCAGGCATCAAGGTAATTGCTCATATCCAGCATGGCTCTGGGTAGGCAATCGTTGTGGTTCACGATCAGCTCTGGCGACAACTGGTCGCCGCATAGAAATCGAATCGGCACGCGGAATCGTGCCGAGGCGACTACCTCGATACTCGAGCGAAATTCGAATGCGCTTCCTAGTTCCACAACCAATGGGGCGTTGGTCGTGTCGACGAACTGATCGGTGAAGCTGAGAATCGGTTTGGTTGGTGTGTGCGAGCGTGGCGGATATGAGTCAAGTAACTCAACTGGCGTCAGGGACCCATCAAGGCCAGGAAATCGATTCCTGTCCGCTATCACCAAGGCGAGTCCCGCATTGCGCAGTGCCGCAGCGTGGCGAATGTAGGTGTCAGTTGTTGGAATGGCGACGATCCCTGCCTGACCCATCAGGGCGAGATCAGACAGCACGACGTAGCCATTTACATGCCGATTGGGAAAATCCATGCAATTGCCTTCCGTGGCGTTAAGCACGGGAGGTGAGGACACCTCCCGTGCTGGATACTTATTACCCCCAGGTACACTTAGAAAGTGTACAGGTGGTCGGCTCCGAGTCCGGCACGACGGCCGACGCGAGGCTGTTGAGTGTCACGCTGGCATGATCGGCCACCGACATTGCGTTAGCAATTTGCTCCATGGAAAAACTAACGAGATCCATCTGCTTACTTCCTTGTCTGAATGCCTGCATTAGCGCAGGCGCTGTGAACAGTGCGTGTGGGAAAGTTGAAATGCAACTTTGTGACAGAAAGCGACATTTCAACCGCATGGGGCTAATGGGCTACTGCCGTCCGTTTCAGTTGAAGTCTTTTTCTAAGCCGATCCATTTGCGTTGGATATCACAGAAGCCAATGGCCTCCCAATATCGTGGCAAGCCGTCGCCAAGTCTTATTTGTAGTGCATACATAGCCTGCGCGAGTTGGCTGTAATTCTTTGTGCACTCGATATATGGGTACATCGAACTTGAACAATTGACAATGACGTTATTCCCATAGAAGCAGGTGCTACTTGATGTGGTATTGCGGATTGATACCATTGGGAAAGGACAAAAGGACCAACTCAGTGCACTAACACCAGCGTCGCCAACCCCAGGAAGCTCAGGAATCCGATCACGTCGGTGACCGTGGTCAGGATCACGCCGCCGGCCAACGCCGGGTCGAAGCCCAGGCGTTTGAGCGTCAGCGGTACCAGCACGCCGGCCAAGGCCGCGGCGCTGAGGTTGATGGTCAGTGCCGCGGCGATCACCAGCGACAGTTTCCAGTTGTGGAACCAGGCCAGTGCCACCAGCGCGACGACCGCACCCAGCATCAGGCCGTTGAGCAGTGCGACGCGCAGCTCCTTCCACAGCAGCACCTGCGCATTGCTCGCGCCAACCTGCCCGAGCGCCAGGCCGCGGATCATCAGTGCCAGCACCTGGGTGCCGGCATTGCCGCCCATGCCGGCGACGATGGGCATCAGCACCGCCAGCGCCACGACCTGTTCCAGCGTGCCCTCGAACTGGCCAACGACGCTGGAAGCCAGGAAGGCGGTGACCAGGTTGATCCCCAACCACAGCATGCGTCCCTTGACCGCGCGCCGGACTGGGCTGAACAGGTCTTCCTCCTCGTCCAGGCCGGCGGCACCCATGGCCTGGTGCTCGGCCTGCTCGCGGATGATGTCGACCACGTCGTCGATGGTGATGCGGCCCAGCAGGATATTGCTGTCGTCGACCACCGGAGCACTGATCCAGTCGCGGTCGGAGAACTGGCGCGCCACTTCCTCGGCAGGCGTATCCACGCCGATCGACGGTTGCTCGTCGTCGAGCAGCTGGTTGATCGGGGTGTTGGGCTCGTAGGTCAGCAAGGACTGCAGCGGGATGCGGCCCAGGTATTGGTGGCGGCGGCTGACGACGTACAACAGATCGGTATGGTCGGGCAGTTCGCCGCGAAGTCGCAGGTAGCGCAGGACTACGTCGACGGTGGTGTCGGCGCGCACCGTCACGACGTCCGGGTTCATCAGGCGGCCGGCGGTGTCCTCGTCATAGGACAGCACCTGCTCGAGACGATCGCGGTTTTCGCGATCCATCGCCTTGAGGACCTCGTCTATGACGGTATGCGGCAGGTCCTCGACCAGGTCCGCGAGGTCGTCGATGTCCAGGTCCTCGACCGCCGCGACGATCTCGTCGGGATCCATGTCCGCGATCAGGCCTTCGCGGACTTCGTCGCCGACGTGCAGCAACACCTCGCCGTCATCCTCGGCATCGACCAGGCCCCAGACAACGGTGCGCTGGCCGGGCGGCAGCGACTCGAGCAGGTTGCCGATCTCGGCCGGGGAGAGGGTATTGACCAGCCGTTTGACGGGGCCAAGACGGCCGCTGTCGAGGGCGTCGGAGAGCAGACGCAGCTGGCGCGCGGTCTTGTCGTGGCGGACGGCTTCGGCCATGGGGCATCCCGGGTCTGGCAGGAGCGGGCGGGGTCGCATCCACGATCGGCGCGACGGCATCAGGTGTTCATCGCGGCATTATCGCGCGTGGGTGGTGTGCTGCACACCCCTGCACGGGATCGCCATGCCCGCCTCAGGCCAATCCGTGGATGCATCGCTGGAGAGCGCCAGCGAAGGCACGGGCACGGCGCGGACCACCTCTCACGCCGAGTGGCTACTCCTCAATCATCGCAACCAGAACTACCTCCGCTGATGCCGGCCAACGCGAACAGGGCGCATCTACGCCGTGCTTGGACGCGATGAAGGTCCGATGGCGTACCGCTGCGTCGCAGGGTTGCGCTAACGTGTGCAGGATCGATGCAGCGGCGGAAACCTTCGAGAAGGATTTACCGGTGATGGCAAGTGGGGAGCGGCGGTAGTGCGCAGCGGCGCAAAATAGAGCAAGAGCATTGGAAGGCTAACTAATCGTTCAATCCGAGGCCGCTTCAGGGCTCGGCTTGCGTGGTGTCATGTACCACTGCGCCGAGCCGCTATGTGGTCCCGGCTTGGCCTGGCGTTAGGCGGTACAACCCAAGGAGCGCTGCTCCCATGAAGATTCGACTTGCCCTGTGTGCTCCTGCGATCCTTCTCATCGCTTCGCTATCGGGACATGCACAGGATTCGACCTGGTCCCCGGACCAGGAATCCGTATGGAACGCCGTACAGGCCCGGTGGCAAGCTTGGGAAGACGATGACTTTGAGGCCTACCTTGCTGCTCACCATGGAACGTGGCATCGCTGGTCGCTCCGGTCGGAGGGGTTGGAAGACCTGGAAGACGCTGAAACCTTCTGGCATGCCTCGAAGGGCTTTGAAGATACTGTTGCCTTTAACCTCACACCTTCAGCTGTCCAGATCTACGGTGACGGCCAGTTCGCTGCAGTCCACTACATCGCAGACGAGACCGTGCGGCTTCGGAAAGAGCGCGTGAACCGTGAGGGTCGCACGCTTCCCGTCGGCCACGAAGCACGCATCCCCATAAGGTTTAGCGACTTCTACGTCCGTGAGAATGGGAAATGGTTGTTCATTGGTGGCTACCGCGACGGCAGCTGCGCACTGTTTCGTGGCTTCGGGACGCTTTGTCGCGAATAGTGCCGTCGAGCCAGTCGTCCAAGCCGAGGCCGCTTCGTGGCAGCGTCCTGGCGCCTGCGCTACGCTAGCGCAATGACCCGCCACCGCTCGGCCAGGCTTGACTCAGGTGTCGGCATTCAGATGGAGTTGTCTCATTGATCAAGATCAATCGTCTACTGGCAACGTGTTTGTTGCTACTCGTTTCAACGGTCGCGCTTGGACAGCCTCCGATGCATGCTGCGTCACATCAGCAGTTGCTGCTGGCCAGCCCGGATCCCGCGCTTGCCGCGAATAAACGCCTGGTGTACGACTTCTGGCGCGAGGTCTTTGAGGGTGGCCATCTGGACCTGGCTGGCAAGTACCTGGACGATTCCTACATCCAGCACAATCCCAACGTCCCGGGTGGCCGTGCCGGGTTTGTCGAGTTTTTTTCGAAATTCAGCGAGCCCAAGCCGATTGCGGCATCAATCAGTGCCCCGCTGATCTCGATTGTCGCCGAGCGTGACATGGTCATACTTGTCTTCGCCAAAGACGTGGCTGACCCGGGCGATGCGGAAGGGAGTTACGCAACGACCTGGTTTGATGCGTTTCGGATTGCAGATGGCAAGATCGTGGAGCATTGGGATCCCGCGTTGAGGCAGTGAATACCCCTGCTGGTCGGCAACAATAGAAGCAAGCCGAACCGCGTGGCGGCTTCGGCTCTTTGGGAGGGTGCGCGCTGTAGTCGCATCGAGTCACGACCCGTAGCGTTTGGGTCCATCTTGGGGCCTGGCGCCTCGACGGGCGCAACGGAGCATGGAAATGAGAGTATTGCGGTCCGTCGTTGCCGTCGTCGTCGGTTACCTGTTGTTTGCGTCATGCGCTTTTGCGTTCTTCCAGGTTTCCGGCCAGGCACCCCATCAAGACGCGTCGGCATCGATCATGTTCGGTAGCATCGCGGTCGGCGTGATTGCTGCGGGCCTTGGGGGCTTTCTGGCGGCGTGGATGGCTGGCCGGCGTCCCCTGGCCCACGGGGTTGCCGTCGGGGTGCTGTTGGCGCTGGGCGCTGCGGTATCGCTGCTTGCGACCCTCGGCCACGGGGCCATTTGGTCGCAGCTTGCTGCCCTGTTGCTGATGGCGCCTGCCGCGGTACTTGGCGGTTGGGTGCGTGCAAGGCCGTCGCGGGTCGCCTAGCAATTGACCCACGCCGAGCTGGTGATCCTGCGACGCAGTGGACACCGGGGCCGGCGACAGGAATACGCAAGCGTCAAGGCCGGTTGCCTGGTCGAGGTGGCCGATGCAGCACTACTTTCAGGGTCGTCGCGGCTCGCTGGATGCAGCTGGACCGCTGGCGGCGGAGCCCGATGCGCGACGTGACGATTCCGGTGGTTCGCATCGTCGGCCCGAAGCCGCATGACGAAGTGTCCAGGTGATGGTCCCGACGGGTGCGGGGCGTTGCCGCAGTCGCCCGGGTCGAGGCCAGCCTCGAACAGCGCTCAACACACCCCTACGCTGCGCAGCCAGGTCTCGATCGCCGCCCTGTCCCGGGCTCGTCGCAACCCCGGCGCTTCGGCCTGCAATGCCGCCATGTCGCAACCCCGGATCGCGCGACGTACTTCCAGCATCGTTGCCGGGTGCAGGCTGAATTCGCGCAATCCCAGCGCGAGCAGCAGGGGGACGAAGGTGGCATCGCCGGCCATTTCGCCGCAGACCGCGATCGGCTTGCGGTGCGCATTGGCATTGCGGATGACACTGCGCAACAGGCGGATCAGGGCAGGGTGCAGCGGCGTGTAGAGGTCGGCCAGTGCGTCGTTGTTGCGATCCACGGCAAGCAGGTACTGCATCAGGTCGTTGGTGCCCACCGACAGGAAGTCGATGTCGTCGATGAAACCGGGCAGGGCGATCGCCGCGGCCGGGACTTCGATCATGGCGCCCAGGGGGATATCGACCGCGGTTTCGGCGCCTTCGCTGCGGACTTCATGGATGATCCGGTCCAGTAGCGCCCGCACCGCGAGTATCTCCTCGCGGCTGCTGACCATCGGTACCAGTACGCGCACGGGTCCGTAGCCGGAGGCGCGCACGATGGCGCGAAGCTGGGTGGCGAATAGCGCTTCGCGTGCCAACGACAGGCGCACGCCGCGGACCCCCATCGCGGGATTGGGTTCGTTGGCCAGCACCAACCCGCTGTTGTCGGCCTTGTCGGCACCCAGGTCCAGGGTGCGTATGGTCACCACGCGCCCGGTCATGCCCAGCACCAGGTCGCGGTAGGCCCGGAATTGCGCTTGTTCGTCGGGGAGTTCGCTGGTTTCCAGGAACAGGAACTCGGTGCGGTACAGCCCGACGCCGGCCGCGCCCAGGGCGTGCGCCTCGGCGACGTCGCGGCGCGATTCGGCATTGGCCCAGAGCTTGATGTCGACGCCGTCGATGGTGCGCGAGGGCTCGCGGCGCAGGCGCTTGAGCTGCTTGCGCTCGTTGGCCAGGTCGCGCAGGCGCCCGCGGTGCGCGCGCAAGTCCGAGGCATCGGGCTCCAGTACCACCAGGCCGGTCCCGCCATCGACCGCCAGTACGTCGCCATCGTTGACCTTCAGCAGCGCCTCGGCGGCGCCCACGACCAGGGGCAGGTGCAGGCTGCGCGCGAGGATCGCGCTGTGCGACAGGGCACTGCCGCCCGCGGTGACCACGGCGACTACGCCCTGGCTCTGCAATTGCGCCAGTTCAACCGGGGCGATGTTGTCGACGACGAGGATGTCGCCGGCGAGGCCTTCCAGTGCGGTGTCCTGCTGGCGCAGCGCGGCATGGATGCGGCTGACCACCTGGTCGATGTCGTCGATGCGGCTGCGCAGGTAGGCATCGTCCATGCCATCGAACACCTTGGCGATCCGGTCGCGCTGCAGGCGCAAGGCGTAATCGGCGGAGTAGCGGCCGGTGCGGATCAGCTCGTCCAGGCCGCTGAGCAGTTCGGGATCGTCGAGCAACAAGGCATGCAGGTCCAGGAACTCACCCACTTCCTTTGCCAGGGCGCCATGCAGGCGTTCGCGCAATAGGTGCATCTCGTCGCGCACCACGCCGATGGCGGCGTGCATGCGCTCGAGTTCCGCGTCGACGTCGTCGATGCGCCGTTCTTCCACTTCCAGTGCGTGTGGCAACCGCACCCGGGCGCGACCGAGCGCGCTTCCGCGCGAGGCTCCGGAGCCGGGCAGCAACCGCCGCATCAACCGTCCTCGTCGAACAGGCGCGCGAACAGGGCGCTGGCCGCGTCGGCGGCAGCGGCTTCGTCCACGCCATCCACCCGCAACTGCACCGGGGTGCCTTGTCCGGCAGCCAGCATCATCACGCCCATGATGCTCTTGGCATTGACCTGGCGACCCTTGGCGCCGAGCGTGGCATCGCACTGGAAGCCCGACAGCAGCTGCACCAGCTTGGCGGTGGCGCGGGCGTGGAGGCCCAGGCGGTTTTCGATCAGGAGCTCACGTTCGATCATGTCGGTTCACATCTCGTCCAGGATGACGCCGTTGCGGGCACCGGCGGCGGCGACGGGGGGGAGCGCGTCGAGGCCAAGCTCGGGGTAGTTCATGACCCGCAGCAACATCGGCAGGTTGACCGCCGAAACCCGCCGCACCGGCGTACCCAGGCGGGCCAGGCGCGCAGCAAGGTTGCTGGGACTGGCGCCATACACGTCGGTCAGCACGAGCACGCCCGCGCCGCCGTCGACAGTGCGCAGTGCGGCGCTCGCGGCAGGCAGCAGGGCATCCAGGTCGGCATCGAACGGCACTTCGAAAACCCCCGTCTTCAACGGCAGTTCGCGCAGCAGGCCGGTGGCTACGGCGACGAGCGCCGAACCGATGCCTTCGTGGGTGATGAGCAGGATGCCGACAGTCATGCGTTCAACTTAGCAGACCGGGGCCGGATGCCGGAAGCGCGGGTGGGCGGCGGGTTGCAGGCGCAGCCACGCCGTATGTCGGGAACCGGCAACGGGACGATGGCCGCATTTATTCCTGCACCACCAGGTGCGTGGGCAACAGCTCGGGTTTGTCGGTCATCACGCCCCGGGACGCGCTCCCAAACCACGTCCGCGCTAAATGGCTGTCCGGGCAAAACGGACGACAACGCATGTGCCCGGGATCCTGGATTGCAGCCGGGCAGCCGGTGCGTACCGGACTGGATGCGCGGCTAATCCAGTTCGCGATGGTAGATCGCGACCTCGTTCCACCCTTGTTCGCGGCAGTGCGTGGCCAGGCGTTCGGCCAGGTAAACAGACCGGTGGCGGCCACCGGTGCAGCCAAAGGCGATGGTGGCGTAGCTGCGGGTACTCGAACGCAGGCGCGGCAGCCAGCTGTCGAGGAAGTGCGCGACCTGTGCGACGTACTCGATGGCGTCGGTGTCCGCCGCCAGGAAGGCGCGCACGGCCTCGTCGCGCCCCGACAAGGGGCGCAACTCCGGGTTCCAATGGGGATTGGGCAACATCCGCGCGTCGAAGACGAAGTCTGCATCGGGCGGCACGCCGCGGCGATAGGCAAACGACTCGAACAGCAACGACAGTTCGTCGTCGGAGCCCAGGCCGAACTCGGTGGTCATCTGCCGACGCAGTTGGTGCACGTTGAGTTCACTGGTGTCGATGATGCTGTCGGCGAGTTGCCGCAGCGGCTTGAGCACCTGGCGCTCCAGCGAAATGGCATCGGCCAGCGCCAGCCCGAGGTGGCTGAGTGGATGCCGGCGGCGGCTGTCTGCGTAGCGCTTGAGCAGCACCGGATCGGTGGTGTCGAAAAACACCAGGCGCGGATCCAGGCCCATCGCGCCGACCGCGGACAACCATTCGGGAAGGTTGGCCAGATCGGTGTTGCGATTGCGCACGTCGATGCCGACCGCGAGTTTTTCGGGCGCGCTGCCGTCGCCGACAACGCTGCTTACGAAGGCGGGGAGCAACTCGGCGGGGAGGTTGTCGACGCAATAGAAGCCCAGGTCTTCGAGCGTCTTGAGCGCCACCGACTTGCCCGAGCCGGACATGCCGCTGACGATCATCAGTTGGGTGCCGTGTGCGTGCGTCACTTCGAATCCTTGATCGCCACCTGGATGGACGTGCGCTTGTCGCCTGGGTGCCACATCACGACGAGCGTTCCAGGAAGTGGGTATGCCTGGCCATGAACGCGGCCGAAGGATCGACCCCCTTGGCGCGCAGGATATGCACGCGGGTGGCGGCCTCGGTCAGCACCGCGAGGTTGCGGCCGGCGATCACGGGCAGGGTGATGGTGGGAACATCCAGGTCGAGCACATGCCGGGTGCTGGTGTCCCCGGTCAGGCGCTCCAGGCCGCTGGGGCTGACGTCGCCGGGCGAGGCGCCGCTCTTTGGCTCGCTCAAATGCACGATCAGGCGCAGGTACTTGTTGCGCTTGACCGCGGTGTCGCCAAACATCTGCCGGATATTGAGCACGCCAAGGCCACGGACTTCCAGCAGGTCCTGCAGCAGCTCCGGACACGTGCCGTCGAGGACGTCCGGTGCGATCTGGGTGAATTCGGGTGCGTCGTCGGCCACCAGGCGATGGCCGCGCGTGAGCAGTTCCAGCGCCAGCTCGCTCTTGCCCGAGCCGGCCTCGCCGGTGACCAGCACGCCGATCGAATAGATTTCCATGAACACGCCATGCAGCGTCACCCGCGGCGCCAGCGTGCGCGCAAGGTGGTATTGCAGGAAGTTGAGCAGTTCGTGGCCACGCCGCGGCGAAGACCACAGCGGCGTATCGGACTCTTCCGCGGCAATGCGCAGGTCTTCCGGGCACGACTGGTCCTTGCTGATCACCAGCGCCAGGGGCCCGAATCCCATGATCTTCTCGATCGTTTCCCAGCGCAGGCGCGAATCCAGCCCGTCCAGCCAGCCCAGTTCCTCGGTGCCCAGGATCTGCACCTTGTTCGGGTAGATCGCATTGAGGTAACCGGCCAGCGAGGGACGCCGGGCAACGGTATCGACGGCTTCAAGCACGCGGTCGCCACCCTTCTGGCCTGCGATCCAGCGCAGTTCCAGGCGTTCGCGTTTCTGCTCGAAGAGCTCGTTGGCGCTGATCGTTGCAATCATGTCGTTGCGATCATGGGTTTGAGCGGGGTCGTCCCGGGGAGTGGTGATCTTGTCACGCCGCAATGCAGGGCCAGTGGCCGGACTCAGCCGTTGGCGCCGGCGCTGCCGTCCATCAGCACCTGGCGCAACGTGTCGTCGTCGGGCGCTTGCCGCAGTGCATTGCAGAATGCGGGGTCTGCGAACCGCTCGGCCAGCTCCGACAGCAACTGCAGGTGCTGCTGGGTGAAATGCTCCGGCACCGCCATCGCAAAGACGAGGTCGACCGGCTCGCCATCGCCGGCATCGAAGTCGACCGGCTGCTGCAGCCGCAGGAAGGCGGCACGCGTTTCCTGGAAGACATTGCTGCGGCCGTGCGGGATCGCGACGCCATGGCCGATTGCGGTGCTGCCCAGGCGCTCGCGCTGGCGCAGGCATTGGCCGATGGCCTCGGCATGCTGGGCCGAAGCGCCGGACAGCAAGCGTGCGGCGGCATCCAGGACGCTTTCGCGATCAGTGGGTTCAACCAGCAGGACGATGCGGTCGGCGCTGAGCAGTTCGGTGAATGACATCAGGTCGGTGGCTCGCAGTCTGGTGGTTCGCAGCGATGGTCTCGCAGGGAATGGAGCTCACGAGGTGCGAGCTCACACGGGGCGGGGCGCCAGTGTGGCAGGCCACGCGCCGGGCGTCCCGTGAACGCGTGCCGGCGGTCGCGACCACCAGCCGGCATCAGCCGTCGAGATCCATCGTGGCGACCAGTGGCAGGATCAGGCGAAGTTGCCGTCCCGGGCCGGGTTTTCGCCGCGGTGGTGGTCGGATTGCTTTTCCTTGTGCTTGACCAGCAGGCGATCGAGCTTGTCGGCGAGCAGGTCGATCGCGGCATACATGTCGATCGCATTGGCGTCGGCATGCAGGGTGCGCCCGGCGACGTTGACCGTCGCCTCGGCGCGATGATCCGGCTTGTCCAGGGACAGTTGGGTCCTGACGTCCAACGGTTGCTCGTAATGCCGCCCGAGGCGTGCGAGCTTGGTTTCGACGTAGTCGCGCAGGGCGGGAGTGACTTCGATCTGCTGGCCGTGGGTTTCGATGCGCATCGCAGCCTCCTTGTTGGCTTGTGTCCGGCATGGGTGTCGAGCAGGGACTACCAGGCATGAAGCCGGAACCCACAGCATCGCCCGGATGACGCGAGCAAGGGTTCAAAACAGGTTAACGCAGGGTGCACCGGGTTGCACCGCCTGTCACGCAGGCCGCAAGGGCCAGGCCACGCCCGATCCATGGTCACCCGATCCGCACCCGCTCCTGCGACGAAGGGATGTTCAGGGCCTCGCGGTACTTGGCCACGGTGCGCCGGGCCACCGGGACTCCGCTGGCCTTCAGGCTGTCGGCCAGGCGCGCATCGGATAGCGGTTTGCGCGGGTTTTCGGCTTCGATCAGGCGGCGGATCATCGACTGGATCGCCGTGCTGGAGGTACCGCCGCCGCCATCGGTCTCGATCCCCGATGCGAAGAATGCACGCAGCGGGATGGTGCCCCGCGGGGTCCGGGCGTACTTGCGTGAAACCGCGCGGGAAATGGTGGATTCGTGCAGGCCGACCTCATTGGCGACCTCGCGCAGGGTGAGCGGGCGCAATGCACCATCGCCAAACTCCAGGAACCCGGACTGTTGCCGGATCAGGCACTGCGCGACCTTGAGCAGGGTTTCGCCCCGCGCCAGCACGTTCTTCAGCAGCCAGCGCGCTTCCTGCAGCCGCCCCCGCAGGTAGGCCGCATCGGCGGTGCTGGCGCCGCCGATCATGCCTTCGTATCCGCGGTGGATGGTCAATCGTGGCGCCTGGCTGGATGCCAGCGCCACGCGCCAGACACCCTGCTGTCGCCAGATCACGCAGTCCGGGGTGATGTAGGTGTCGTGCGGGATGCCACCGATGCCTGCGCCCGGGCGCGGATCCAGGGTGCGCAGCAACTGCAAGGCGACCTGCGCGGTGTCGGTCTCGCAGCCCAGTTCGCTCGCCATGCCTTCGATCCCGATCTTGGGCAGCCGCTCGATCGGCCCCCTGGCGATCTGCAACGCCACGGCCTTGCCGGGGGTGTCGTCGGCCAGCGGCGCCAGTTGCAGGGCCAGGCACTCGCCCAGGTCGCGTGCGCCCACGCCAAGTGGATCGAAGCATTGCAGGCGCGACAGTACCGATTGCAACTCGGCCGGTGCGGCCACCAGGTCGGGCAGCAGCGACTCCAGCAGGGCGTCACTGGATTCGCGCAGGTACCCGTCGTCGTCGATGGCGTCGATCAGCGCCAGTCCGATCCGGGTGTCGCGGTGGGAAAAGTGGCTCAGGTGCAGCTGCCAGCGCAGATGGTCGTGCAGGGTTTCGACGTCGACGATGCGCTCGGCCGCGTTGTCGTCGCTGCTATTGGTGGACGGACCATTGCGTTGCTGCCAGGGCTCCTCGCCGCGGATCCAGGGTTCGATGTCCTCGCTGCGGGATTGGCCCTCGGCGGCATCCCCGCGTTCAGCGTCATCCCGATCCCCGTCGGGCGCGACGTCTTTCCCGGCATCCTTGCCGGTGCTGATCGGCTCGGGTTCTGCCCAGTCCAGCAAAGGGTTGGTCTCCACGGCTTCGGCCAGTTCGGCCTCCAGCTCGGGCGCGGAGAGTTGCAACATGTGGATGGCCTGCCGCAGCTGGGGCGTGAGCACCAGATGCTGGCCAAGCGATGTCTGCAGGCGGGGCTTCATTACCGAGGTTAACGCGTCCGGTGCGCGACGGCGGCCGCAAGCCGGGTTCGCCGTCCCCGCCCGTGGCCCGCGGCAGGGCCGGGACTACAGGCGGAAAGACTCGCCCAGGTACACGCGACGTACGTCTGGATTGGCCAATAGCGTGTCCGGAGCCCCCTGCGCGAGCACGCTTCCATCGCTGAGGATATACGCGCGATCGCAAATTCCCAAAGTTTCACGGACGTTGTGGTCGGTGATGAGGACCCCGATGCCCCGATTCTTGAGGTGGCTCACGATTCGCTGGATTTCGCCGACCGAGATCGGATCGACGCCGGCGAACGGCTCGTCGAGCAACATCAATCGTGGTTTGGCGGCCAGTGCGCGCGCAATTTCGACCCGGCGCCGCTCACCCCCGGAAAGGCTGACGCCCATCTGGTCGGCGACGTGCGTGACCTGCAGCTCGTCCATCAGGCTTTCGAGTTCGCGCGCGCGCCCGGCCTTGTCCAGGTCCGGTCGCATCTCCAGCACCAAACGCAGGTTGTCGGCGACGCTGAGTTTGCGGAACACCGACGGTTCCTGCGGCAGGTAGCCGACGCCGCGCTTGGCGCGCGTGTACATCGGCTCGGTGGTGATGTCCTTGCCATCGAGCACGATGCGGCCGGCATCGGCCGGGATCAGGCCGACGATCATGTAGAAGCAGGTGGTCTTGCCGGCACCGTTCGGGCCGAGCAGGCCGACCACTTCACCGGCGTCCAGGTTCAGGCCGAAATCGCTCACGACTTCGCGCGAGCGGTAGCGCTTGCGCAAACCCTCGGCGACCAGCACTAGGTGCCGTCCTTGTCCGCTGCGGCTGCACCCGGCGTCGCGGGCGCGTCCATCGCCGCCGGTTCGGCTGGCGGAGCGGAGCTGGCTGGCTTGCCCTTGTTGCTGGGCAGGAACCGCATCTTGACCTGGCCATTGCCCTGGGAGCTGCCGTCGATCTGGCCGGACTTCAGGTTGTAGACCACGCGCTGTCCGCTGATGCTGCCGCTGGGCTGCTGGATGTGCACGTCGCCGGTGAACACCACGACCTCGGTCTGCAGGTTGTAATCCACGCTGCCGGCGCTGGCGCTCATCGGCGTGCCATCATCCAGCTGCTGCTTGAGCTTGACGGGACCACCGGTGAAGACCGCACGGCTGATGTCGCCGTTGGCGCGATGGATGACGGCCTTGGCGGCAGTGATGCCCAAGGTGCCCTGGGTGATCCGGACGGCGCCGGTCAGGACGCACTGGCCACCATCACCGAGCGTGCAGCTGTTCTGGCTCGACACCGCGTCAAGCGGCTGGTTGCGGTCGGACGTGCGCGCGGAAGCCACGCCCATGCAGGCAATGGCGGCGAACAAGAGCAGGGCTTCAACGACGCGACGGGGCATAGCGGGTCCGGGTGTCCGAGAGGAGCGTGAAGCGCTTGGTGGCCAGGTCACCCTGCATTCCACGCCCGCGCATTGTAAGGCCCGGCTGGGTGATGGTGACGAGTTCGGGGGAGCTGACGCGGTGCGTGTCAGGGTAAACATTCAGTTGCTCGGTATTCATCGTGACGGGTTGTTCGGCCTCCGGTGGGCTGGTGGTCACCACCTTGCCGAGCAGTTTGAGTTGCTTGCCATCGGCGGCGATCCAGCCTGAGTTGGAGCGCACTTTCCAGTAATTGCGCTCGGCATCGGGTACCAGGAACACCGGCGTTTCCAGCGCCATGGACTGCTTCCCCGGCTCGCGTGCCAGCCGCGGCGCGCGCAGCGTGAACGACTCCTTGCCGGCATCATCCAATGCGGTGAGTTCGAAGTCGTGCAGGACGTAGTCCGACTGGGTCTCGGCATCGGCTTGCGGTTGCGCGGCCTTGCGATGGTTCCATACCGACCATCCCGACAGGATGGCGCCGGCCAGCAGCAACACGGTCAGGGTGATGCGCCAGTTCATTGCAGCAGGGCCTCGGCATGCCCCTGCGCGGCCAGCAACAGGTCGCACAGTTCGCGTGCCGCGCCACGGCCACCACCGGCCAGCGTGCGCCAGTGAACCCGCTCGCGGATCCACGGGTGCGCGTCGGCTGGAGCCACCGACAATCCCGCCGCGCGCAGCACGGCCAAGTCGGCCAGGTCGTCGCCCATGAAGGACACGGCATCCAGCCCGATGCCCTGGTCGGCGGCCAGCCGCTGCACGCAAGCCAGCTTGTCCTTGACCTCGGCGCGCGTGACGGCGCCCAGCTCGTCGCCGCGACGCTCGGCAATGGCGCCCGGACGCGCGGTGACAAACGCTACCGCGATCCCGCACTTGCGCAGCAGCGCCAGCCCCTGGCCATCGTGGACATTGAAGACCTTGCTTTCGCGCCCGTCGATATCGAAATGCAGGCCGCCATCGGTCAGGGTGCCATCGACATCGAAGCATGCAAGGCGGATGCGACAGGCGCGTTCGAGGATATCGGCGGGGTAATCGCGGTAGTGGGAATAGGGCATCGACGTGTCAGGCAGCGGGTTGGGTGTGGGCTGGATCGGGGAACCAACGACCGTTGGCGTGGTGGGCGCGTGCTTGGTGCAGGGCTTGTGCCTTGGGGTCGGTCGAGCGCCCGGCAGCGCCTTGATTGCGCCCGGGTCCGCCGGGTTTGCGCGGTCGGCCGGCAGCCATGCCTAGACCACCCGTGCGCGCAGGAGGTCGTGGATGTTGAGTGCACCCACGACGCGGCCGGCGCCGTCTACCACGACCAGCGCGCTGATCTTGTGCGCTTCCATCAATTGCGCGGCCTCGACGGCAAGTGCATTGCTGCCGATGGACTTGGGGGTGCGGGTCATGACGTCGGCGATGCGCGTGTTGCGCACATCGACGGCGGCGTCATCCAGGGTGCGGCGCAGGTCGCCATCGGTGTACAGGCCGATCAGGGCGCCGTCGCCATCGACCACCGCAGTCATGCCCAGGCGCTTCCGGCTCATCTCCACCAGCGCCTGGCTCAAGGTGGCATCGGCATCCACGCGCGGGACGTCGTCGCCGCCATGCATGATGTCGGTGATGTGCAGCAGCAGGCGGCGCCCCAGGCTGCCGGCCGGATGCGACCGGGCGAAGTCATCGGCGGTGAAGCCACGCGCCTCCAGCAGGGCGACTGCCAGCGCATCACCCAGGGCCAGGGCCGCGGTGGTGCTGGCGGTCGGGGCCAGGTCAAGCGGGCAGGCTTCGGCAGGGACGCTGACATCCAGGTGCACGTCGGCGGTGGAAGCCAACGTGGACCCGGCGCGCCCGGTCATCGCGATCAGGACATTGCCCTGGCGCTTGAGCACCGGCAGCAGCGTCAATAATTCGTCGGTTTCGCCCGAGTTGGACAGCGCCAGCACGACATCGGCATCGGTCACCATGCCCAGGTCGCCATGGCCGGCCTCGCCCGGATGCACGTAGAACGCAGGCGTGCCGGTCGAGGCGAAGGTGGCGGCGATCTTGCGCGCGATGTGCCCGGACTTGCCCATCCCGGTGCACACGACGCGACCGCCGCAGGCGAGGATTGCCTGGCAGGCTTGGGTGAAGACACCGTCGATACGGGCCTCGATCGCGTCCAGTGCCCGGCTCTCGATGGCCAGCACGCGGCGTCCGCTGGCGGCAAAATCGAAGCCATCCGTTTGGACCGCGCGTGCCGCCGTGGTGCTGCCGTGATCCCGGGCGTGGTTCTGGGTCATCGTGGAGCGGCCTTTCCGCTAGACTGGGCATTCAGTTTACGCGCCCGATACCCAGCACCGATGAACACTCCCCAATTGAACCCGGCTCGATTGAGCCCGGCCCGCTCGAACCCGGCTCGCTCGCCCCAGCCCCGCTTCGAAGTGCGCTTCGAAAGCATGCCCTTCATGAGCGTGCCCCGATGAATGCCGCCGATATCCAGGCGTTGATCCAGCAAGGCCTGCCGGGCGCCCAGGTGCAGGTGCAGGGCGCCGACGGTGTCCACTTCGAGGCCACCGTCGTCAGTGATGCCTTCCAGGGCAAGCTGCCGCTCGCCCGCCACAGGCTGGTCTACGCCACCCTGGGCGACCGCATGGGCGGCGAGATCCACGCGCTGGCATTGAAGACGCTGACGCCTGAAGAATCCGGACAAGCCGGCGCCTGATGCACAAGATCGTGGTCGAGGGCGGCGTGCCGCTCAATGGCGAGGTCCGGATTTCCGGGGCCAAGAACGCCGTGCTGCCGATCCTGTGCGCGGGGCTGCTGGCCGACGAGCCGGTCGAGATTCGCAACGTGCCCAGGCTGCACGATGTGCGCACGACGCTCAAATTGCTGTCCGAACTGGGCGCAGGCATCGAGACCAGCGACGACCACGACATCCGCATCGACCCGCGCAGCGTCGACAACCACGTCGCGCCCTATGAGCTGGTCAAGACCATGCGCGCCTCGGTGCTGGTGCTGGGCCCGTTGCTGGCCAGGTATGGGGCGGCGGAAGTGTCGTTGCCCGGTGGCTGTGCCATTGGTTCGCGGCCGGTCGACCAGCACATCAAGGGCATGCAGGCGCTCGGTGCGCAGGTCAGTGTCGACCATGGTTTCATCAAGGCCACTGCCCAGCGCCTCAAGGGCGCGCGCGTGGTGTTCGACATGGTCAGCGTCGGCGCCACCGAAAACGTGTTGATGGCCGCGTGCCTGGCGCAGGGCACCAGCGTGCTGGAAAACGCAGCGATGGAGCCGGAGATCGTCGACCTGGCGCAATGCCTGACGGCGCTGGGAGCAAGGATTACAGGCGCGGGCAGCAGCCGCATCGTCGTCGAAGGCGTCGATCGCCTGCACGGTGGCCGGCACAGCGTGGTGGCAGACCGGATCGAGACCGGCACGTTCCTGGTCGCTGCTGCGATGACCGGTGGCCGCGTCACCGCGACCCATGCGCGCCCCGAGACGCTCGATGCCGTGCTGGACAAGCTCAAGGAGTCGGGTGCCCAGCTGGAATGCGGCGACGACTGGATCACGCTGGACATGCGTGGCCGGCGTCCGAAGGCGGTCGACATCAGCACCGCGCCCCATCCGGCGTTTCCCACCGACATGCAGGCGCAGTTCATGGCGCTCAACTGCATCGCCGAAGGGGTGGGCGTGATCAACGAAACCATCTTCGAGAACCGCTTCATGCACGTGCAGGAGCTGCAACGCCTGGGCGCGGACATCCGGATCGAAGGCCACACGGCTGTCGTGCGTGGAGTGGGGCAACTCAGCGGTGCACCGGTCATGGCGACCGACTTGCGCGCCTCGGCGTCGCTGATCCTTGCAGGCTTGGTGGCGCAGGGCGAGACCACCATCGACCGCATCTACCACCTCGACCGCGGCTACGAGGATATCGAGGCCAAGTTGTCCGGGCTGGGCGCCAGGATCCGGCGCATCGAGTGATGGCCGCAGTCCGGCCGCGGCACAGGCCGGGCCTGGCGCAGCCCTGCGGAAATGCCGGACCAACGCAGGTCCGGCCCCTTGCTCAGTGGAAAGACTGCAACGTCAGGTCCATTTCGTCCTTGCCGTTCTTGCGCTGCAGGATCCGCGCCGGCACCGGCATCCCGTCCACCACCCACAGGATGGTCTGCTTGTCGCCGTCGGTCTGGGTGACCCTGGTTGCGGGCTGCTGCTTGCCCGCGACATCGATCGTGACCTTGCCGCCGACCTCGTAGTGCATCTTCTTGGCGCGCCCGTTGTCGACCATGCGGTAATCCAGCGGTTTGCCCGCGGCGACGTCACGCGGAATCGCAAGATTGAGCAGCATGGCATCCAGGTCCCCTGCCTGCAGCGGCACGGGACCGGCGCGGTCGGCTTTGACGTCGCCGCTCCAGCGGGCTTCGCGGGCGCTCCAGTCATAGACCGCCTTCTTGGTGTTTTTCTTGATCAGCAGCGACGAAGAGTCGGTCCCCGACAGCGGGCGCCATTGACCGGCGTTGACGTCGAATACAGTGTGCTGGCCAAGCTGGGCGAGCGCGCTGTCGATATCCAGGCGGTAGGTCCAGCGGTTGTCGCCGCTGGGTGCCAGGGACATCGTCGCCTTGCCGCTCAAACCCATGTAGCTGGCCCTGTAGGTGGCGGTGAATGGCTTGAGGCCGGCAGGCGGTGCCGCCTGCGCAGGAGTCGCCATGACGGAAGCCGTGGCCAGGCCCAACAGCAGGGTGGCCAGCAGTTGGGGGCGGCGAGTACGTCGGAAAAGATTCATTGCGGATTCCTGGTTGTGGAGCGGACCTGGTGTCGCGGCTGGTGAGTCGTCGCGATGGCCTGCAGCGGCTCGCCAGACAGGCCGGCATTTGCGTATCACCGTGGAGCAAAACTTCGTCGCCGATGCGGCCGGTGGGCACGGGTGGCGGCGACAAGGTGCAGGGATCGACAGACCCGGATCAAGCCCCCGGGCGGACGAGACGACCAGCGCAATCTAATTGCAAGGGTGTAAACAGGGTATGACCGTCGAGTTGCGCGGTTGCATCCTGTTCAGTGATCCGGCCGGCCACCGCCAGTCGCAACACCGCCAACAGCAGCGGATGCTCGACCTGTAGTACCCGCGCAGCCAGGCTGTCGGGATCGTCCTGTGCGGCCACCGCGACGACGGCCTGGGCGATGACGGCACCCGCATCCAGGTCTGGAGTCACGAAATGCACGCTGGCGCCATGCTCGCGCTCACCGTCGGCCAAGGCGCGGGCATGGGTACGCAAGCCGCGGTACTTGGGCAGCAGCGAAGGATGGATGTTGAGCAGGCGACCACGGAAGCGCTGCACGAACGCGGCATCCAGGATCCGCAGGTAACCGGCGCATACGACCCAGTCGGGTCGCGTGCAAGCGATCGCAGTCGCCAGCTCCGCGTCGAAATCCGCGCGTTGTGGGTACGACCTGGCGGCGCGGCTCCAGCGCAACGCTTCAGGAACGCGTTGCAAGGCAGCCGCCTGCGGCTGGTCGGAAAAAACGCCGACGATGTCGGCATCCAGGGTGCCGCCGTCGATCGCGTCGAGCAGCGCCTGCAGGTTGCTGCCGCGGCCAGAAGCGAGGACGGCGATGCGCCGGGGAGGAAAAGGGGTCAGGTTCATTTTTTGTGCAAATGGAATCGGTGCGGCGCAATGCCCGCAAGAAAACCTGGCCCGTTTTACTCCCGTTGCCTCGCGCTCAGCCGATGCTCACCCGCGCACCACTGGATCCGGGCACGACCTGCCCGATGGCGCGGTGCGCCAGCCCAAGCCGATCCAGGTCCGCTTCGATGGCCGCGACATCGCCAGGGGCGACCACCAGCACGAAGCCAATGCCGCAGTTGAACGTGCGCCACATCTCCTCGCGCGCGACGGCGCCTTCGCGCTGCAGCCAGTCGAAGACCGGCGGCAACACGATCGCCGAGGCATCGATCTCCAGGCCCAGTGCGTCCGGGACCACGCGGATGATGTTTTCGCTCAGGCCGCCGCCGGTGATGTGCGCCATGGCATGCAGGTCATGCTTGCCAAGCAGCTCCAGCACCGGCTTCACGTAAAGGGCGGTGGGCGCCATCAGGGCATCGATCAGCTTGACGCCATCGAATGCGACCTCATCCGGGCGACCTGCACGGTCGTAGATCCGGCGCACCAGCGAGTATCCGTTGGAATGCGGCCCACTGGAGGCGATACCGACCAGCACATCGCCCGCGCGGACCTTGCTGCCGTCGAGCAACGCCGACTTTTCCACCGCCGCCACGCAAAACCCGGCCAGGTCGTATTCGCCCGGTGGATACATGTCCGGCATCTCGGCGGTCTCGCCGCCGATCAGCGCGCATCCGGACAGTTCGCAGCCCTTGGCGATACCGCCAACCACGGCCGCGGCGGTATCGATGTCGAGTTTGCCGGTTGCGAAGTAGTCCAGGAAGAACAACGGTTCGGCACCTTGCACCAGCACGTCGTTGACGCACATGCCGACCAGGTCGATGCCAATGGTGTCGTGTCGGTTCAACTGCTGCGCCAGCTTGAGCTTGGTGCCCACGCCGTCGGTGCCCGAGACGAGGACAGGCTCTCGGTATTTTCCCGACAGGTCGAACAGCGCGCCGAAACCGCCCAGGCCACCCATCACCTCGGGCCGGAAACTGCGCTTGACCAGCGGCTTGATGCGCTCGACCAGGGCGTTGCCTGCATCGATATCGACACCTGCCCCACGATAGGTCAGCGGGGTATTGGGTGATTCAGGCTGGGAAGGAGTGCTCACACAGGGTCCAGGGGCGCGCGGAACCGGGATTTTAACAGCGCCGGCCGGTCGGGCGGGCGCGCCGGCATGGACGTAGGACCGTTGCTGCGGCACCATTCGCCCTGGGTTCGGGTTCGGGACAGACGATGCGGCTTTCGATGCGGATGGTGGTGGCAACGGCTCTGTGGCTCGGGCTATGGATGGTTTCCAGTGCCGCCTTTGCGCAGCGCGTGGAAGGCACGCGGGCGGCCGCCCACGGCACCTACGACGCCGAAGTGACCGTGCGCAGCCAGTCCGAGGCGGAGCGCAAGGCGGGATTTTCCCGCGCATTGGCCCAGGTGCTGGGCAAATTGTCGGGTGATCGCAGCGCCGCCAGCCAGCCTGGCGTGTCCGAAGAGCTGCGCCACGCGGGTGATTACGTCGACAGTTACGACTACCGCCAGGACGAGGGTGTTTCGCGCAGTACCGGCGCGCCGACATTCGATACCACCTTGATCGTGCGTTTCGACGGCGACAAGGTGGAGGGGATCGCCGGCGCCCTGGGATTGCCGGTCTGGCCGGAACCGCGTCCCAAACCAGTGCTCTGGCTGGCGATCGACGATGGCAGCGGCCCACGGCTGGTCGGGCTGTCCAAGGCGGATGCGGCGCGCTCGCTGCTGGATCGCGCCGAGCAGCGCGGGTACCGATTGGGATTGCCATCGGGCACCGCCGCCGAACAAGCCGCCGTGGGGGCCATCTGGCGTGGCGATACCAGCGCCATCACCCGCCTGTCGGCGCGTTACAGCCCACCGATGCAGCTGATCGGCAAGCTGTATCGCAAAAGCGGCGGTTGGCACGCGGATTGGACGTTCGTCGACCACGGACGCGTCTTGTCCACCTGGTCCACCGACGATGCCAGTGCGCGCCAGGCCATGGCCGGCGGCGCCGACGGCGCCGCCGATGCGATGGTCAAGCGGTATGCCAAGCGCACGCCTGTAGGCCCGGCGGGGACGTACCTGGTGCGCTTCGAGGGGATCGGCAGCAGTCGCGATTACATGCGCATGATGGGGTCGCTGCAGGGGCTCTCGGTCGTGCGGCAGATCACCCCGGTCATGGCTGGAACCGACCAGCTTGCGTTGAAGCTGGAGCTGGTCAGTGGGGTTGCCGGCCTGCGCCGGGTGATCGACGGCGACATGTTCGACGAAGTGGATGTCGCAGCCATGGGCCCCGGCCCGTCGACCACGCCGTCCGGCGTCGATGGCACGCTGCCGACATCCGGCGACGCCGCCGCAACCTTCCGACTGCGCTGAGTCCGGCTTGGACACACCTCCCGACCAGGTCCTGGCCACGTTCCTCAAAAGGCTGCAGTGGGGGCTGGTCGGGCTGGCGGCGGGCTGGCTGGTCTGGTTGCTGGCACCGGTGCTGACGCCTTTCGTACTGGCGGCACTGCTGGGCTGGCTGGGTGATCCGCTGGTCGACCGGCTCGAGCGCATGGGGCGGTCACGCAACACCGCCGTCATCGTCGTGTTTGCGTTGATGACCGGCGTCGTCCTGATCGGGCTGCTGCTGTTGCTGCCCCTGTTGCAACGACAGATCTTGACGCTGATTGCCGCCTTGCCGCACTACAGCGACTGGTTCGTCGGCACTGCGTTGCCGTGGGTGGAGGCGCGCACCGGCATGGAACTGACCAACTGGCTGGATCCGGCGCGCCTGGTCAACCTGGCGCGAGAGCATTGGGAACAGGCCGGTGGGGCCGCGACCACCCTGCTGGGCTACCTGTCGCGATCGGGTTTCGCGCTGCTGGGATGGGTGACCAACCTGGTGCTGCTGCCAGTGCTGACCTTTTTCTTCCTGCGTGACTGGGACATTTTCGTCGAACGGATCGCCGCGCTGGTGCCGCGCGACCACCAGTCCACCGCGGCAAGGCTGGCGGGTGAATCCAGCGCGGTGTTGGGGGGATTCCTGCGCGGGCAGTTGCTGGTGATGCTGATCCTGGGCGTGCTCTACGGGGTCGGGATGCGCCTGGTCGGCCTGGAGCTGGGCATCCTGATCGGCCTGATCGGCGGCCTGCTGACGTTCGTGCCCTACCTTGGCCCGGCAAGCGTCATCATCCTGGGAAGCATCGCCGCACTGGTGCAGTTTGGCGATTGGCAGCACCTGGTCGGGGTGGCGGCGGTGTTCGGGGTCGGGCAGGTCATCGAGAGCTACTGGCTCACGCCCAAGCTGGTGGGCGATCGCATCGGCCTGCATCCGGTGGCGGTGATTTTTGCCGTACTGGCCGGGGGTTCGCTGTTTGGGTTCCTGGGGATGCTCCTGGCGCTGCCGGTGGCAGCCGTCGCCAACGTGCTGCTGCTTTATGCACACGAGCGCTACACGCAGAGCCGGTTGTATGCCGGGCAACACCCGGCGATCGTGCTGGACTCGTACGTGGAATCCGGTGATGCATCGACGTTGTCCGACGCCGGTCCCGGGCCCGCGGACGACACGCCGGCGTGAATCGGTCGCCGTGGTGACTCCAGGCCACAACGCTTCGGCTCCCGGCGCCTCCAGGCAGTTGCCGCTGGCACTGCGCTACCCGCCCGACCAGCGCCTGGATACGTTCGTGGCTGCGCCCGCTGGTGCGGTGCAGTTGCTGCGGGCACTGGCGCATGCATCCAGGCAGGCGGGGGATGGCGACTGGGTGTACCTGCGCGGCGTGTCCGGTACAGGTAAAACCCATCTCGCCCTGGGCGTCTGTGCCGCCGCCGAAGAGGCCGGACGGCGTGTCGCCTATGTGCCGGTGGGCACGGTGGCCGGCCATGTCGATGCGGCGCTCGAAGCACTTGACCAATGCGATGTCGTGGCACTGGACGGCATCGAAGCCGTGGCGGGACGGCGCGATGGCGAGGTCGCTCTGTTCGAGTTCCACAACCGGGCACGCAGCACGGGCACGGCATTGCTCTACACCGCACGCGCATCGCCCGATGCCCTGCCCATCGGGCTGCCGGACTTGCGCTCGCGGCTGTCGCAGTGCACCCATGTGGTCCTGTCGCCACTGGACGAGCCTGGCCGCCGCGAAGTGCTGCGGCAGCGCGCACGCCGCCGCGGCCTGGGCATGGACGACGCTGCCATCGACTGGCTGCTCAGGCGCACCGACCGCGACCTGTCCAGCCTGACGGTATTGCTGGACCGGCTGGACCGGGAATCGCTTGCGGCAAAGCGGCGGATTACCGTGCCTTTTCTGCGTGATGTCCTGCGTGATGTCCTGGGTGGATCCGCCGGTGCAGCCGTCTCGTCGTAGCCATGCAGCAGATTTCGGCGGGGGCAGCGACGGGCTCCAGGCGCGTCGTCAACCGTGCGCCTCGCCGGCATGGCAATGCCGGGCCAGGTGTCGAACCACCAGGCGCGCTACGTCCGTGCGTCCAGTCGGGCGTCGAGTTGCTCAAGGCGTTGCGGCGTGCCGACATCCGTCCAGCAACCGCGATGGTGCTCACCGCTGACGGCGCCTCGGCGCATCGCCGCGCGCAGTAGTGGGGTCAACTTGAATCTTGGCGGGGTCGCATCGGCGCCGGAAGCAACGCCGATGACCGATTGCCAGCCGTTGAACAGCGCGGGTCGGTAGATGCCAATACCGGAAAACGTGAGCGCCCGGGTGCCTTCGCAGGCGAGTTTGCCGTCATCGGCAAGCGCGAAGTCCCCGTCCGGATTGTGCGCAGGGTTGTCGACCAGGACCAGATGCGCGTCGCCCGCAGGCTCGTTGGGCAGGCGGGCAAAATCGTAGTCGCTGAAGATGTCGCCATTGACGGCGAGGAAGGCGGCATTGGCGCCGTCTGCGATCGCCCAGCAGCGGCAGGGCGTTGTGCATGCCGCCGCCTGTTTCCAGTGGCGTCGGGCCCTCGTAGATGTAATGCAGGCGCAACCCCCAGCGCCGTCCGTCGCCGAGTGTCTGCTCGAACTGGGGTGCAAGCCATGATGTGTTGACGACCACGTCGTGCACGCCGATCGCTGCCAGTTTTTCCAGGTGCCAGACGATCAGTGGTTTGCCACCAGCCAGTAGCAGCGGCTTGGGCGTGACGTCGGTCAGGGGGCGCATGCGCTCGCCCAGGCCGGCGGCGAAGATCAGGGCTTTCATGGGGAAACTTTCATCCTGCAATGATGCAACCTTGTCATTTTGGCGTGGTGGAGTGTCGTACGGACGGCTTCAGCCGCGGGCTCCTGGTGTTGCTGTGGCTGTCGTGGGAACGACGTAGGTCGCGACCAGATGTCACAGGGCGCCATCGCGGCTTGCGTCGCTCCTGCAAAAAAAGCACAACAGATTCCTCGCTGTGCGCAGGATGGCAGTTTGGCGTACTTGTTCGAGGCGCGGTTATCGCGACCCCCGGTTGCTGATTGCTGGCTTGACGGTGTGTGCAATCAGTTGATGCAGCGGCAGCAACTCCGGATAGCGTGGCATCACGGCGTCGAGGTAATTGAAGAACCGCGATACGTCTTCCAGGTACTTTGGTTTGTCGTCGCGATGCTTCAGCCGCGCGAAGATGCCGATGACCTTGAGGTGCCGCTGCATGCCGATCCAGTCGGCGTCGCGCCCGAAGCGCTCGCGCCCGGGGACCGGTAAACCCGCGTCGAGCGCACGTGCGTGGTACCGGTCCAGCCAGGTGTCGATGCGTGTTTGCGGCCAACTCACGAAGGCGTCCTTGAACAGGCTGATCGGGTCGTAGGCGATCGGTCCGCGGACCGCGTCCTGGAAATCCAGCACCGCGACGCCACCTGCGACCGGCATCAGGTTGCGCGGCATGAAATCGCGATGCACCAGCACCTGTGGCTGTGCCAGCGCGGCATCCACCAGCGACCGGTAGGCCCGCTCCAGGGTCGCCACCTGGCCAGCGTCCAGCGACAAGCCCAGGTGGCGTCCCAGGAACCATTCATCGAACAGGTGCAGTTCACGCATAAGCATCGCCGCGTCGTAGCAGGGCAGGCTGGCCGGCGGCGGGATCGCCTGCAATTTGATCAGTTGCGCCAGCGCGGCGTCGAACATCGCATCGGCGTTGGCATCCGTGATCACCTGCAGGCAGGTGTCCACGCCCAGGTCCTCCAGCAACAGGAAGCCGGCATCCACGTCCCGCGCGAGCACGCCCGGAACGCGCACGCCTGCACCGGCAAGCAGGTCGCGCATCGCCAGCCAGGGCCGCACGTCTTCCTTGTCCGGTGGCGAATCCATCACGATGCGCGAATCGCCGGCGGGCGTCGTCGTGCGCCAGTAGCTTCGAAAGCCGGCGTCGGTGGAGGCGCGCTGCAGTGCGGCCGCCGGATCGGCCAGGGCGTGCCGGGCCCATGCCAGGCGCGCGCCATCGCGTGGCGAGAGGGTTGCGGCGGGGGCTGTCGTGGCAGGCATGCAGGCTTCGGCGTCCGCGGGCCTACAGGGTAAACTGCCCGCTCCATGACAGGGAGTCGCGCGTGACGACACTGCAAGCAGTCCTGCTCTCCGGCGGCTCCGGCACGCGCCTGTGGCCGTTGTCGCGGGAAGCATACCCAAAGCAGTTCCTGCCGCTGGCAGGCACCGATACGATGCTGCAGGCCACCTGGCGCCGGGTCGCAGGCCTGTCCGACAAGGCGCCGATTGTCGTGGCCAACGAGGCGCATCGCTTCCTGGCTGCCGAGCAGCTGCGATTGATGGATGCACCGACGCCGTCGATCCTGCTTGAGCCGGTGGGGCGCAACACGGCGCCTGCTATCGCGGCCGCAGCCCTGCAGGCAATGGCCGGTGGCGAGGACCCGCTGTTGCTGGTGTTGCCCTCCGATCACGTCGTGGCCGATCCCGAAGGTTTCCGTGCTGCGGTGCGTGTTGCCGCGGACGCAGCCGGGCAGGGCGCGCTGGTGACGTTCGGGATCGTGCCGACGGCAGCGGAGACCGGTTTTGGATACATCCAGGCGGATGCGGATCCGAACGGGTCAGGGGCAACCCGGCGAAGGCCCGCGCAAGGTCCTGCGATTCGTCGAGAAACCCGATGCCAGGACCGCGCAGTCCTACCTGGACGCCGGCGATTACTACTGGAACAGCGGCATGTTCCTGTTCAAGGCATCGCGCTACCTGGCGCAGCTGGAGCGCTTTCGCCCCGACATCGTGGTGGCGACGCGGGCCGCCTTCGATGCGGCCCGGCGCGATGGCGACTTCATCCGGCTGGACAAGGACGCGTTTTCCGCCTGCCCGTCGCAATCGATTGACTACGCGGTGATGGAAAAGACCGACGCAGCCATGGTGCTGCCCGTGGATATCGGCTGGAGCGATGTCGGCTCGTGGTCGGCGCTGTGGGATGTGGCGCGCCACGACAGCGATGGCAATGCCTTCGAAGGCGATGTCATCGCTGTCGACAGCCGCAACAGCTACGCCTACGCGCGTCGGTTGGTGGCCATGGTCGGCGTGGACGACCTGGTGGTGGTCGAGACCGACGATGCGGTGATGGTGGCGCACAAGGACAAGGTGCAGCAGGTCAAGGAGGTGGTCGCCCAGCTCAAGTCGGAGCAACGCAGCCAGGCCGCCCTGCATCGCGAAGTGCACCGTCCCTGGGGCAGCTACGACTCGGTGGACGTCGGCCAGGGATTCCAGGTCAAGCGGATCAAGGTCAAGCCGGGGGCGCAGTTGTCATTGCAGTCGCACGAGCATCGCGCCGAGCATTGGATCGTCGTGCGCGGCACCGCACGGGTTACCCGCGACGACGAGGTCTTCGACCTGCAGGCCAACCAGTCGACGTACATCCCGATTGGCGCCAGGCATCGCCTTGAAAATCCCGCGACCGGCACGCTGGAACTGATCGAGGTGCAATCGGGTGATTATCTGGGCGAGGACGACATCGTCCGCTACGACGATGTCTACGGCCGGTCTTGATCGCGCTGGCGCGTTTGTACGAGCGGCTTCAGTCGCGAGCCCTCGACCCAGCGTGGCTTTTCGCCTTTGTAGGAGCGACGCAAGTCGCGATCAGGGCTTCGGCGAAGCAAGGATCGCGACTTGCGTCGCTCCTGCAAGAAAACAGGAGCTTGGACGAGGAGGTCGCAGCTGAAGTCGCTCCTGCATTTTGCCTGTTGACGGCTGGACAAGGTCTTGGGGGGCGAGGCGAATCTTGGTGCCGCAGGTGGAAAACCCCGCTTGCGCGGGGTTTCCTTGTGGTAATGCGGCCGCCTGCAACATCGGCTGCGCATTGTCAGCGCCGTCGCCGCCTGCCACCACGAAACAGGCCGACCACCACCAGGATCACGATCGCACCGATCAGCGCCCCGAGGAATCCGGCCGTTTGACCGGGCGCATACCAGCCCATCCGCTGGCCGGCCCAGCCGGCGAACAGCGCGCCGACGATGCCGAGCACGACGGTCAGGATGATGCCGATGTTGTCCCTGCCGGGCTTGAGCAGGCGTGCGAGGACGCCAACCACGAATCCGATCAGGATGATGTACAGCCAGTTGCTGCTGCCAAACAGTTGCATCGTGCTTCTCCGGGTTGACGGAAACTTAGCGAAGATTAGCAGGCGGGTGTTCCTGGCGCGCAGGCGCCAGGCGCCACGCGGGCGGCAGTCACGCCCCTGGCGTCTAGGTTTCGCCGGTGGCGACGATCATGGCCGTCGCCACATCCCGGCCTGAGCTATCCGGTCGTGCCGGTGGTCTCTCCACGCACGCTGGCGCCATGGTGGTCGGCGATCACCCGCGCCACGCTGGCGGTGACCTTCTTGCCCATCGGGATGTGCAGGAACTCGTTGGGACCGTGGGCGTTGGAGTGCGGACCGAGCACGCCGGTGATCATGAACTGGGCGCCGGGGAACTTCTCGCCGAGCATGCCCATGAACGGGATCGAGCCGCCTTCGCCCATGTACATGGCGGGCTTGCCGAAGAACTCCTGGCTGGCGGTGTCGATGGCCTTGGCCAGCCACGGCGCCAGCGCAGGGGCGTTCCAGCCCGTCGCTGCCTTTTCGAGGCTGAGGGACACGCGTGCGCCGTCGGGTGGATCGCGCAACAGGACCTGCTCGAGCAGTTCGCCGGCGCGCTTGCCGCCCAGCGTCGGCGGCAGTCGCAACGACAGCTTCACCGCGGTGCCCGGACGCAACACGTTGCCGGCCGAGTCCAGTGACGGGATGCCGTCGATACCGGTGATCGACAACGCCGGGCGCCAGGTGCGGTTGAGCACCAGCTCGGTCAGGTCGTCGCTCATCGGTTGCATGCCCGGCAGCAGCGGGAACTTGTCGTAGACCTCGGTGCCCAGCACCTGTGCGACCTTGTCGGCCTGCTGGCGGCGCTCGTCGGGGATCTCGACGTGCATCTCCTCGATCAGGATGCGGCCAGTGGTTTCGTCCTCCATCCGCGACAGCAGCTGACGCAGCAGGCGGAAACTGGAGGCGACGATGCCGGAGGCGTCACCGGAGTGGACGCCTTCCTCCAGCACTTCGACCCGCAGGTTGCCGCCGGCCAGGCCGCGCAGCGAGGTCGTGCACCACAGCTGGTCGTAGTTGCCGCAGCCCGAATCCAGGCAGACCACCAGCGACGGTTTGCCGATGCGCTCGGCCAGGTGGTCGACGTAGGCGGGCAGGTCATAGCTGCCGGACTCTTCGCAGGCCTCGATGATCACCACGCAGCGTGCGTGCGGCGTTCCCTGTGCCTGCAGTGCCTGGATCGCGGCCAGGGACCCGAAGATCGCGTATCCGTCGTCCGCACCACCGCGTCCATAGAGGCGGTCGCCCTTCATCACCGGCTTCCATGGGCCAAGGTCGTCGTCCCAGCCGGTCATTTCCGGCTGCTTGTCCAGGTGGCCGTAGAGCAGCACGCAATCGTCGCCGGTGTCCGGACCCGTTGCCGGGATGTCGATGTAGATCAGCGGCGTGCGGCCTTCCAGGCGCACCACCTCCAGCTGCATGCCGGGGATCGGTTGCGCCCTGGCCCAGCGCTCCATCAGCGTCACCGCGTCCTCCATATGGCCGTGTTCGGTCCATTTGGCATCGAACATCGGTGACTTGTTGGGGATGCGGATGTATTCGATCAATTGCGGGACGATCTCGTCATCCCACTTGCCGGTGACGAAGGCGTCGATGCCGGCCGCGTCGATATCGGGCTTGCTGGCTTCCATGGATGGGCCTCACAGACGGGAATCCCCGATTCTACGCTGGACCGCATCGGCGCCGCGTGCAGCGCCGGATCGGCCGCAAGGGCGGGTTGCGGGCTGGTGGCCATGCATTGCGCGGTGCGGTCGATTCTCCGAGGACCCGACTGGTAGGGATTTCCCGACGCCGCGGCGCGGTACCGACCGGCCGGGAAGTGGTGCTTCCGGCGATAGGGTGGCTGCAAGGCCACGCGGACACTGTGTCCACCGGCGCAACGCGTGTCGGTGGCAATGCAAGCCAAATCACCACAACGCTGGCAACGCAAGCCATGCAACCTTACGGGAGATCCACATGCAAACGTTCAAGCTCATGCTCAATGCCGCCCTGTTGTCGTTGCTGCTGGTGGGCAGCGCCCTGGCCGCGGACAAGGTCAACATCAACACCGCCGACGCCGCGACCATCGACGAAGCCATGCTCAACATCGGCCCTGCCAAGGCGCAGGCCATCGTCGATTACCGCAAGGCCCACGGCAGTTTCAAGAGTGCCGAGCAACTGGCGCTGGTCAAGGGCGTCGGCCTGAAGACCATCGAAAAGAACCGTGACCGCATCGTGGTTGGAGGCGGGGCTGCTGCTGGAAATTCCAAGCGGGCCAGGCCGGCCAAGCCGGCTGCCAAGCGCTGAGCAATCGCGGGTCGGGTGTCGCCGGCGGATTTGCAGCAGGAGGCGACGCGTACGGCCGGCCATCACGGTCGGCCAGCAAGGCCAGCTGCGGTCGCGCAGGGAAGCACGACCGCTGCCCGGGGCAGGAAGCCCCATGGGAAACGGCAGGATGCCAGTTGAAGCAGTCCGTCGCCCGCCCGCACAGGATGTGCAGGTGGGCGACTCTGTGCGGGGTGCAGGGCAGCCACGACCTACCGTCACGGGAGATCGACCTCCAGGCCACTGCCGTTACACTGCCCCATGGGCATTGCACGCGTCATTCCGGCCAACGAGTACCGTCGTGAGCGCTGGCGCAACGGACTGGGCTGGACGCGCCGGATCCACGCGCAGGTCGATACGGCCACCGGCGATTGGGACTGGCGGATATCGATCGCGGAGATCGAGCAGGACGCGGCGTTTTCGAGGTTTCCCGGTGTCGATCGGGTACTGGTCCTGCTGTCGGGCAATGGCTTGCGCTTGCGTTTCGACGATGGTGCCGCGCACCTGCTGCAGCCCCCGCACGAGCTACTGCGTTTTGAAGGCGAGCGCGCAGTGACCGGCGAGCTGGTTGACGGCACGACGCACGATTTCAACCTGATGTGGCGTCGAGACAGGATCGCGGCACGACTGTGGCATCGGCCGCTGGTGGGGCCAATGGTGATCTTCGTCGATCCAGGCAGCACCTGGGCGATCCATCTGATCGCGGGGCATGCGCGTTTTGCAGACGACTCCGGGTTGCCGGACATGGCCGCAGGGGATTCCGCGCTGCTGCAGGCTGGCGACAAACGCCAGCGTCATGTGCTCGATGGTGCAGGCGAGGCCCTGCTCACGCACCTGCAGCCGCTGCCAGGTATCGGCCGCGACGGCCGGCGCCTGGCTCTCACCGAAGACGATGCCGGCAACCTGCCTTTTCTCAGGTAAGCGCCGGCCACAACACGACGACCAGGACAGCCGTCGACACGGCGAACACGCTGGTCACCATTTGTCGCGCGGTGCGCCCGCGTGCCCACATCCAGATCCCCGACAGTCCCAGCAACAGCATCGCCAACGCGAAGCTGTCTGACAGGATCACCCAAGCTGCCCCGCCACCGACGGTCTTGTGCAACCGGTTGAATGCCGCAAGCAAACTCTGGTGGCGATGCTGGAGTTCTGCGGTGTTGCCACCGGGCCTGTATTGCACTGTCCAGGCATCGCGCGCGTTGCCGCCCGACAGGCTCCAGTGTTCCGGTGCGTCTTCGGGTGCACCGCGTGGCGCGCCCTTGCGGATGGACCGTGCATCCAGGCCTTGCTGCTGGTTGAGCCAGAGCGATAGCGCCTCGGCAGAAGTGCGAGCCGGCGCGGGGACCTGCAAGGCAATCTTGCCGCCTTCCGTGCTGTCGCCCTGCGGCCACGCGTTCTCGCCCATGCGATGGTTCATCACCAGGCCGGTAAAACCATAGACGATCGCTGCAATCGCACCCCAAGCCCCGATCCAGAGGTGGATCTGCCGGATCAGCAGATGCGTGCCATTGCGCTTTCGGACGGGGATGGTCGCGGATTTTGGGGTCATTTGCTTGCCGTGGTCGGGGTTGGGGCCTGCTTGGATGAGGCGTCTTGGGAGGGCGTGCCCGATGGGGGCCGGGCCTGGAATCCCGCGTGCGCATTGCCTTGGCCAGGCTGGCCTTCGCGGTAACAACGCGTCAAGGATGTCTTTCGCGTTTCGATGTCGCGTGGTGTGCGAAGACAGCGCGGGGTTGTCGACAGCGTCATGTTTCGGCCCATTGCCGCAACAGGTTGTGGTAGATGCCGGTCAGGCGCAGGAGTGCGTCGCGATCCGCGCCCGACAGCGTGAGTTGCTGGATCGATGCATCCAGTTCGAACAGCAACTGCCGCTGCATGTCATCCCTGACCAGGCTTTGCACCCAGAAAATCGACGCGAGCCGCGTGCCGCGCGTCACCGCCCGTACCCGATGCAGGCTGCTGGACGGATACACGATCAGGTCGCCGGCAGGCAGCTTGACCTCGTGCTCGCCATACGTGTCGTTGACGATCAGTTCACCGCCGTCGTAGGTGTCCGGTTCGGACAGGAACAGCGTGCAGGAGATGTCCGTGCGCAGGCTCGCGGCGCGATCGCCTTCGACCGTCGACATCACCGCGCCATCGACATGGAACCCGTACTGTCCACCGCCCTCGTAGCGGTTGAAACGTGGAGGCAGCGTGCGCCTGGGCAGTGTCGCGGAGAAGTAGAGCGGGCTCCTGGCCAGCGCGTCGAGCACGGTATCGCCGAGCTGCCGTCGTACCGGCGAGGTTTCGGGCAATTGCCTGTTGCGCTTGACCTGCGCGCCCTGCGGGCCGACGGTTTCCTGGCCGTCGGCCCAGTCGGCTGCCTCGAGCGCCTGCCGGAAGCGGGCGACCTGTTGGCTGTCGAGGATGTCGGGGACGTGCAGTAGCATCGGTATGCCGTGTCGATCAGGCGTTGGTGTCGGGCCTGTCCGTCGAAAACGACTTGCAGGCATGCCTTCGGGTCTGTCAGAAGTGGAAGTTGGCGGTGAGCATTGCGCTGCGTGGCGCGCCCGGCGTGTAACGGTAGCCGCTCTTGTTGATCGCCGCGACGTAATCCTTGTCGAACAGGTTGTACAGGTTCAGGCGAAGGTCCAGGTACTGGTCGACCCTGTAGCTCGCCACCGCATCGAAGACCCAGTACGCATCGGTATGGGTCGGCGTGCCCACGGCGCCGTCGCTGCCACGCTTCAACGCGCCTGAATAACGCGCACCGCCACCGAGGGTCAGGCCGGACGCGAAGCGATAGCTGGTCCAGGCGGTGAATGCGTTCCTGGGCGTGTAGGCCAGGCTGTCGGACCCGTCAGCGGTGATGGTGTCGCCGGTCACGACGTCGGTATCCATGGTCGTGTATCCCGCCGATACCGCCCAAGCCTGGGTCAACTGGCCGACCGCGCTCAACTCGACGCCGCGGACGCGCTTTTCGCCGACCTGGTAGTACAGCTGGTCGATCGGATCCTGCACGATCTCGTTGGTCACCCGGGTGTCGTACACGGCGGTGGTCAACAGCAGGCGGTCGCCATGCAGGCTCCATTTGGCCCCGACTTCGGCGGTCGCGGCTTCTTGCGGGTCGAAGATCGGATTATTGGCGTTGTTCTCGCGATTGCTCAGCTCCAGGCTGCTGCCGCCTGGCGGCTGTTGCGAGGTGGCGTAGTTGGCGTAGAGGCTGCTGTCCCGGGTCGGTTTGAAGAGTACGCCGAGCTTCCAGCTGAAGAGGGTGTCGGAGGTGCTGGCATCCACGCCCGGCACGACGGTGCCATCGGGCTGGCCGCCGCAATCGGGCCCGCGGCGTCCGCCGCATGGGTCCAGGCTGCTGAAATCGGTCTTGTAATGGTCGAAACGCACGCCGCCGGTGACTTGCCAGCGCTGGCCGAACTTGATGGTGTCGAAGGCATACACGGCAGCGGTATCCGTTTTGCCATCGCCCATCGCCCCGGTGCGACCATGGACGAGTCCGGTCACGTCGGGATCGGGATCGTAGAGGTTGGCCGCCGGCCATGCACTGCCGTCGAGCGCGGCGACACCATGGGTCTGCAGTTTCTCGCGGGTCAGCTCGATGCCGGAGCTCAGGTCGTGCTGCACGGAACCGGTGCCCAAGTGCGCGGTGAAGTTGGTCTGGTTGGCCAGGATGGTGTTCTGCTGGTCCTTGAACGTGGGGATGCTGCGCGCGACGGCCCAGGTCGAGGGATCGTCCAGGTCGGGCGTGATGAACAGCGCCGGATCGTCCGACAGCCGGTACGAAGTCAGCAGGTACTCCTGGCGGTTGCGTCCCCAGCGTGTCGTGTTGCGCAGCGTGGCGCCGTTGTCGAAATCATGGTCGACGCGGAAGGTGACCATGTCGGCGGTGACGTCGTCATGGTCCGACGTGGTGCCGTAGAAGTTCCCCGGGTCGACCCGTGGCGCGTCATCGATTTGCGGCCGCGTCGGATCCGGGGTGCTGTAGCCCGGTAGCCCGATCGTGGGGACGCCGCCGTCCGGCGTGTCGTCCTGGCTGACATGCAGGAAGTCGATGTAGAAGCGGGTCGCGCTGTCCAGGCCGAACGCCAGCGAAGGCGCGATGCCCCGGCGCTTGTGCCTGACCTCGTCGCGCCCGGGCACGCCGCTGTCCTGCGCCATGAGGTTGAGGCGGAAGGCGGCGTTGCGGCCGATGGCCTGGTTGAAGTCCGCGGTGGCACGTTTCTGGTCGGCACTGCCCCAGGACACCATCGCCGAGCCGCCATCGCGCAACGACGGTTGCTTGGTCGCCAGGTTGATCGCGCCGGTTGGCGAGCTGCGGCCGTTGTCGGTCCCCGCCGGGCCCTTGGCGACTTCGATCTGCTCGATGTTGAAGATGTCGCGCGTGATCGACCCCAGGTCGCGCACGCCGTCCACGAAGATGCTGCTGGACGAATCGAAGCCGCGCATGTTGATGGCGTCGCCGGTGCTGGTGCTGCCGTTCTCTCCGACATAGAACGTGCCCACGCCGGGGCTGTTGCGCAGGGCTTCGGTCAGCGAGGTGGCACCCTGCTCGTTGAACAGGTCGCTGCCGATGACATTGATGGTCTGGGTGGTGTCGACCAGTGGCTGGGTGAACTTCGGCGATGACAGCGCGTTGGCGCCGTAGGGCAGGATGCCATTGCCCTTGACTTCGACCTTGCCCAGGTCGGTGACGCGGGTCCCGGTGTCGGCCGGGGGATTGGCGCTGGGGCCGGAAGCGGCGTCCTGTGCCGCGGCAGCGGCGGGGACGCCCAGGGCGAGGCTGGTGATGAGCGTGGCGGCGGTCAGGGATTGCGAGGAGCGGGAGGGTGTCGGGCGTGCGTGCTTGCGGCTCTTGATCGGCATGTCGGGTTCTCGTGTTCCCGGGGCATGGCGGGGCCACGGCTCGCGGGTCCGGATGTGTCGTATCGGCGCCGGCGTGGGATCGAGCCGCACCGCGTTGGCGACACATTGAAACGCAAACGAGAATTATTCGCAACAAGATTCGTATTTGTTACCAGCCGAATGCCGGACTGGGCCGTGGTCTGTCGGGGGTATGGCGCTGGCGCCGCTCTAGCGGTCGTCGCGGGTCCAGACCGCCCCGGCTTCGACCTTGACCGGGAACTTGGCCACCGGGGCGTAGGCGGGCGGGTTCAGCGCGCGGCCGTCGCGGACGTCGAATTTCGACCCGTGCAGGACGCACTCGATGGTGGCTTCGTCGGGATCGAAGGTGCCGGGCGAGAGCTCGAAGTCCTCGTGGCTGCACTGGTCCTCGAGCGCGTAGTAATCGCCGTCGTAATTGACCACCAGGATCGGCGTATCGCCGTCCCAGGCGACCTTGCATTCGCCCGGGAGCAGTTCGGAGGTGGCGCAGACGCGGATCCAGTCGGTCATGGAGGTCCCAGGTGTCGAGTGCATGCGGCCCATTGTAGGAGCGGCTCCAGCCGCCAGCATTTGATCTTGCGCCGGCCTTTGGCAGGGGCGACGTCAGCCGCGATCAGAGGTCCGGACATCCTGATCGCGACTCGCCGGCGATGGCATGCCGCCACCACGCCTGCAGGAGCACGAAGCAGCATCCATCGCTCGCGGCTGAAGCCGTTCCTACAGCTGCTTTTCCAGCACCTCGAAGCGCAGGTCGTCGCGCTTGGGGATGCCGAAGCGCTCGTCGCCATACGGGAATGGCTTGTGGATGCCGGTGCGCCGGTAACCGCGGCGCTGGTACCAGGCGATCAGGTCGTCGCGCAGGTCGATGACGGTCATGCGCATGGCCGGCAGCCGCCAATCGTCGCGCACGACGCGTTCGGCCTCGGCCAGCACGGCATTGCCGACGCCGCTGCCTTGCGCGGACGGACGGACCGAGAACATCCCGAAATAACCGGCGCCGTCGTCCTCGGCGACGTGCGCGCAGGCCAGCAGGCCATCGTCGCGCTCGACCACCAGGACGCGGCTGCGCGGGCGCTCGATGTCGTGGCGCAGCACGTCGGCGTCGATGCGGTTGCCGTCGAGGAAGTCGGCTTCGGTCGTCCACCCGATGCGGCTGGCCTCGCCGCGATAGGCGGACGTCACCAGTGCGACAAGGGCATCGATGTCGGCGACGGTAGCGTCGCGGAAAACGAAATCGTGTTTGGGCATGTCGAAACGTGCTGTTGTAGGAGCGGCTTCAGCCGCGAGCTCTTGCTTTGGCTTTGGCTTTGGGCTTTGGCTTTGGGCTTTGGTTTTGGGCTTTGGTTTTGGTTTTGGCTTTGGCTTTGGCCGTTGTAGGAGCGACGTAAGTCGCGATCCTTGCATCGCCGAAGCCGTGATCGCGACTTACGTCGCTCCTACAGTAGCAAGGTGCGGACCTTGCGCAGTGCGGTGATGAAGCGCTCGATCTCGTCGTGGGTGTTGTAGAACGCCAGCGATGCGCGGCAGGTCGCGGGGACGCCGTAGAACTGCATCAGCGGATGCGCGCAGTGATGGCCGGAGCGGACCGCGACGCCTTCCAGGTCCAGCAACGTCGCCAGGTCGTGCGCGTGCGCGCCCTCGACCAGGAAGCTCACGACGGCCGCCTTGTCCGGTGCCGTGCCGATGATGCGCAGTCCGTCGACGTGGCCCATTTCCTCGCTCAGGTGTGCCAGCAGTTCCGCTTCGCGTGCAGCGACTTCCGCCATGCCAACGCCATCGAGGTAGTCCACGGCCGCCCCCAGGCCGACATGGCCGGCGATGTTGGGCGTGCCGGCCTCGAATCGGTGCGGTGGATCGTTGAATACGGTGCCATCGAAACGCACTTCCCTGATCATTTCGCCGCCACCGAGGAAGGGCGGCATCGCCTCCAGGTGTTCGCGGCGCGCCCACAACGCGCCGGTGCCGGTCGGGCCGCACATCTTGTGGCCGGTGAACACATAGAAGTCGCAGCCGATCGCCGGGATGTCGACGGGCATGTGCGGCAAGGCCTGCGACCCGTCCACCAGCGTGGCGATGCCGCGCTTGCGCGCCTGCCTGCAGATCTCGCGGACGGGATTGATGGTGCCCAGCACGTTGCTCACGTGGGTGACGCCGAGCAGTTTCACGTCCGGCGTCATCGCCTTGTACAACGCATCCAGGTCGAGCGTGCCGTCCTGCCGGATTTCCGCGACCTTGATCGTGGCGCCACAGCGCCCGGCGATGAGTTGCCACGGCACGATGTTGGCGTGGTGCTCCATGCGTGTCAGCAGGATCGCGTCGCCCGGTTGCAACCGCGGCAGCGCCCAGGAGTAGGCGACCAGGTTGATGGCAAACGTGGTGCCGCTGGTCAGGACCAGCTCGTTTCCGCGCACGTTGAGGTGACGGGCCAGCTTGTCGCGCGCGGACTCGTAGGCCTCGGTGGCTTCACTGCCGAGCAGGTGCACGGCGCGGCTGACATTGGCGTTGTGGTGGCGGTAGAAGTCGTCCGTCGCCGCGATCACCGATGCGGGCTTCTGTCCGGTGTTGGCCGAGTCGAAATACACCAACGGCTTGCCATGGACTTCGCGTGCAAGCAGTGGGAAGTCATCGCGGATCAAGCTCCAGTCGATGTCCTGGTCGGGCTGCGCGTTCATGCCGACGCCTGTCGTGCCAGTGCGGCATCCAATCGTGCTTCCAGCATCGCACGCAGCGCATCGTCGTCGATCATCGCCAGCGGCTCGCGGCAGAAGGCGGTGGTCAGCAGGCGCCGTGCTTCGTCGTGCGGGAGCCCGCGCGAACGCAGGTAGAACAGCGCGGTCGGATCAAGCTGGCCGACAGTGGCGCCGTGCGCGGCCTTGACCTCGTCGGCATGGATTTCCAGCACGGGCTGGGTGTCGATCTCGGCGGATTCGGACAGCAGCAGGTTCTTGCTGGACAACGCGGCGTCGCTGCCGTCGGCCCCGGCACGGATGGTGATGCCGCCGTGGAAGACGGCGCGCCCCCGCCCGGCGCCGATCCCGCGCCAGGTCAGGTCGCAGGTGGTGTCGCGGGCGATATGCGCGATGTCCAGGCGGGTATCGACATGGCGGCGGCCGTCCGCCAGCAACACCCCGTTGGCATGCACGCGTGCGCCTTCGCCTTCGAGACGGACGTTGAGCTCGTGGCGGGTCAGTGCGGCGCCCAGCTCCAGGTCGAGGCGGCGGTAGTCGGCATCGCGGCCAAGCACGACGTCGCTGCGCAGGATGGAGGTTGCTCCGGCATCGTCGTATTGCAGGCGTACGTGGCTCAGTGTTGCACCATGACCGACGTGCACATGGGTGAGCGCGTTGGCCAGGTGGTTGTGCGCGGCGCTGGCGAAATGATGTTCGACCAGCTGCAACGAGGCATTGGCGCGCAGTTCGATCATGTTGCGCAGGTGCCATGCCTGGTCGGCATCCGCCGGCGCACCGATGAAGACCAAATGGACAGGTGTCGCCACCTGGGTGCCTGCGGCGATCCGCAGGACGACACCTTCACCGGCTAGTGCGGCATTGAGGCGGGCAAAGACCGCATCGCTGCCTTCGTAGCGGCGTTCGAGGAAATTGTGCTCGCGGGGGTCAGGCGAGGTGATGGCTTGCGACAGCGGGCGCAGATTGGCGCCGTCTGGCAGGGTTTCGAAGGCGCTGGCCCGTGGGTGCAAGCGTCCATTGACGAAGACGATGCGCGGCGATGGGATGTCCGCCAGCACGGCGAGCTCGATATCGATGTCCAGCGCCTGCGGGACCGGCCCGAAACTGCGGCGTTCGAGCGCCCGCAGCGGGGTGTATTTCCAGGCTTCGCTACGCGCACCCGGCAGACCGTCATGCAGGGCGGCGTCGAGCAGTCCCTGGCGCTTGGGGTCCACGGGTACGGTGGCGAATGAGTCCAGGAGCGTGCTCACGATGTGCCCCTGGGCAGATGGAATCCGCTGATCCCGCCGATGGTCGGGATTGCGTGCCTTCCAGCCATGGGCGCCATGTGGAAAGACACTGGGATGCTGCTTTCGCAGGAATGATGGCGGACCGTGGGAGTGGTGACGGCGACGCTCATGCCGCAGCCTCTGGAGCAATACGGTCCTTCACCCACGCGTAGCCGTGCTCTTCCAGCTCGAGTGCCAGCCCTGGACCGCCACTCTCGACGATGCGGCCATCGGCCAGCACATGCACCACGTCGGGCCTGATGTAATCCAGCAGGCGTTGGTAGTGGGTGATCAACAGGAAGGCGCGATCCGGCGAACGCAGCGTGTTGACGCCTTCGGCGACATTTTTCAGTGCGTCGATATCCAGGCCCGAATCGGTCTCGTCCAGGATCGCCAGCTTGGGTTCAAGCACCGCCAGCTGGAAGATTTCGTTGCGCTTCTTTTCGCCGCCGGAAAAGCCTTCGTTGAGGCCGCGCTGCAGCAGTGTGTCGTCCAGGTGCAGCGTCGCCATCTTCTCCCGCACCAGCTTGAGGAACTGCATCGAATCCAACTCGTCTTCTCCGCGCGCCTTGCGTTGCGCATTGAGCGCGCTGCGCAGGAAATAAGTGTTGTTGACGCCGGGGATTTCGACCGGGTACTGGAACGCGAGGAACACGCCGTCGGCTGCCCGCTGCTCCGGCGAGCGGTCAAGCAGGTCCTTGCCTTCAAACATGACCGTGCCTTCGGTGATCTCGTAACCATCGCGTCCAGCGAGCACGTTGCCGAGCGTCGACTTGCCAGCACCGTTGGGGCCCATGATCGCGTGCACCTGGCCAGGTTGCAGTTCCAGCGAAAGGCCTTTGAGGATCTCGCGTCCACCGACGCGGACGTGGAGGTTGTGGATATTCAGCATGTTCAGTCTTTTGGTTGGTACAGCCACGCACTGCGGCTGGGATGGATGCCGGGGGCGTAACCGCCCGCGATCAGGACCTGGCCGTCGCGCAGCGCGGTCGCCGTCGTGAAGGCGAGCTCTTCGTCGAGCGCGCCGGGAATGGGCGTGAAATGCTTACCGTCGCGATCAAGCAGCTCAGGTGTCACGCCGCTGCCCGCGACCAGCACGCTGCCGTCGCGCAGTCGTACGACCGCGTCAACGATCTTGTATCGGCCGTCCCGCATGACCGGGCCGGGCACGGTGCCTGGCATTCCGGGGCGCCAGCGCTCGCTGTCGCGGAACTGTTCGGCGGATTCGGTCACGCCCGCGCCGCCGATGATCAGGACGGCGTCTCCGAGCCGGACCGCGGCATGCTTGTGGCGCGCCTGGTGCAGGTGGCCGGCGTCCTGGAAGCGTCCAGTGGCTGGGTCGAACAGCTCCAGGCTGGCCAGCACGTGGCCGCGTGCCGAGGATCCCCCCGCGACCAGCACGCGGCCGTCCGCCAGCCGTGTCGCGGTGTGCGCCATGCGTGGGGTCGACAGGCTGCCGGTGGCACGCGACCGGCCGCTGCGTGGATCATAGATCTCGGCGCTGGCCAGTCGCTGCATGTCTCCCGTGTATCCACCGGTGACGAGGATGGTGCCGTCGTCCAGGGCGGTCGCGCTGAATCCGTCGCGTGCCTGCAGCAGTTCGCCCTGGCGTGAAAACCTGCCATTGGCCGGATCGTACATTTCGACCAGCTTGCTGGCGCCGCGGGGTGTCCATCCGCCGATCAGCAGCACCGCGCCATTGCGCAGGCGGATGGCGCGATGGCCCGCGCGCGGCTGGACCAGGTGGCCGGTTTTGGAGAACGTCCGGGATTCGGGGTCGAACAGGAGTGCATCGCCACTGATGCCTTCCTCGCAGCCGGTGGCATGGCAGCCACCGGCCAGCAACACGCGGCCGTCGTGCAGCAGGGTCGCCGAATGCGCCGCGCGCGCCTGCGGCATGTCGGGCAGGCGGTGCAGTCCACGGGCCTGCACGCCCTGCGCCTGCCCTTCATGGACCGTTCCCATCGCCGTCGCCGCCGGTGCGCGCGCGACCGCTGGCGTGGCCGCCAGCGTGAGCGCCAGCGCCAACAGGGCAGGCTCGTGCCTCATCCCACCGCACCTTCCAGCGAGACTTCCAGCAATTTTTTCGCTTCCACCGCGAACTCCATCGGCAGCTCGCGGAACACCTGCTTGCAGAACCCGTCGACGATCATCGACACGGCGTCTTCCTCGCCGATGCCGCGGCTGCGGCAATAGAACATCTGGTCGTCGCTGATCTTCGAGGTCGTGGCTTCATGCTCGACGATGGCGTCGGGGTGCTTGACCTCGATGTAGGGGAAGGTGTGCGCGCCGCACTTCTTGCCGATCAGCAGCGAATCGCACTGGGTGTGGTTGCGCGCACCCGCGGCCGATCGCTCCACCTTGACCAGTCCGCGGTAAGAGTTCTGCCCGCGGCCGGCGCTGATGCCCTTGCTGACGATCTTGGACTTGGTGCGCTTGCCGACGTGGATCATCTTGGTGCCGGTGTCGGCCTGCTGCATGTGGTGCGTCAGTGCAACCGAATGGAACTCGCCGACGGAGTCGTCACCCAGCAAGACGCAACTGGGATATTTCCAGGTGATCGCCGAACCGGTTTCCACCTGCGTCCAGGTCACCTTGCTCCGGTCGCCACGGCATTCGGCACGCTTGGTGACGAAGTTGTAGATGCCACCCTTGCCGTTCTCGTCGCCGGGGTACCAGTTCTGCACGGTCGAATACTTGATCTCGGCGTCTTCCAGCGCGACCAGTTCGACGACGGCGGCATGCAGCTGGTTCTCGTCGCGCATCGGCGCGGTACAGCCTTCCAGGTAGGAGACATGCGATTTGTCTTCGGCGATGATCAGCGTCCGCTCGAACTGGCCGGTGTGCCCGGCGTTGATGCGGAAGTAGGTCGACAGCTCCATCGGGCAACGCACGCCCCTGGGGATGAACACGAAGCTGCCGTCGGAAAACACGGCGGAGTTGAGCGCGGCGAAGTAGTTGTCGCCGGTCGGCACGACGCTTCCCAGGTACTGCTTGACCAGGTCCGGGTGCTCCTTGATGGCTTCGGACATCGAACAGAAGATGATGCCCTTCTCGGCGAGCTCCTTGCGGAAGGTGGTGCCGACGCTGACCGAGTCGAACACCGCATCCACCGCGACGCCCGCCAGCTTGGCGCGCTCGTGCAATGGGACGCCCAGCTTGTCGTAGGTGTCGATGAGCTCCTGCGGCACTTCGTCCAGGGAGGCGTATTTGGCCTTGGGCGCGGCGTAGTAGCTGATCGCCTGGAAATCGATCGGCGCGATCTTCAGCTTGGCCCAGTGCGGCACCGGCATCGTCAGCCAGTGGCGATAGGCTGCCAGGCGCCAATCGCACATCCACTGCGGCTCCTGCTTCTTGGCCGACAACGCGCGGACTACGTCTTCGCCGAGCCCGGGCGGGAACGAGTCGGACTCGATATCGGTGATGAAGCCGGCGTCGTAGCGACGGCCGAGTTGCTCGAGTACCTGTGCGTTCTGGGTCACGGGCGCGTCGATGGCGGTGATGGTGGTGTCAGGGGGAGCTGTCATGGGAGTCGTCGTCCTACGCCGGGGCCAGCGTGGCGGGGATGGGGCGGGATGCCGTCCTGTTGCGCGAGGGCAGCGAGGGCTGGCGTGGTGCGGGCGCCAGCATGTCGGCCAGGGTCACCGCGCCCAGGGCATCGGCGACGACGTCGTTGATGCGACGCCAGTTGGCGCGCACGCCGCAAGAGGACTCGATGCCGCAGGTGCCGGCATGCAGGCTGCACTCGGTCATCCCCAGCGGGCCTTCCATCGCCTCGACGATCTCGACCAGGGTGATGGCATCGGCGGTGCGTGCAAGCCGGTAGCCGCCGTTGACGCCGCGGAAGCCTTCGACCAGCCCCGCCTGCGCCAGTGGCTTGAGCACCTTGCTGACGGTGGGCGCTTCCAGCCCGGCCAGCTCGGCCAGGCCGGCGGCACTGAGCACCGCGCCGGGCCGCGCGGCGAGCGCGGTCAGCACAACGGTGGCGTAATCGGTGAGTTTGGTAACCCGCAACATGGCGTGGATCCGTAAAACGTACTGGAATTGTACGATTTACAGGCGATCAAGCCAAGGCGGGATGTGGTGGGTCCCTTTCCACGTGGCAGGAGGACGCTGTGGGTTGCCCTGCGTCGGGCAGGACCCGGATCCCAAGGCGGATGAGGGCATGCCTGGGGGAGTCGGCGCCAAGGTCGTGTCCCCGCGCCAGCCTCGCGCAACGCGCAGGTCGTGCGCGGGGACGGTGGCTCGCAGGCAGCCTGCCTTCAGCCCTTCGCGGGACTTGGCAGCGGCGGCTGCATGCTCAACCGGCGGCGGGGGCCGCCTTGGGGGGTGGCAGGACGAAATCGACATAGGGGATTGGCGGCTGCTCGCCCGGCGGCAGGTAGGCCGGTGCGGCCTGTCCACCGGGCCCCAGCGATTTGATGAACCGGTAGAGGGCGACCCGGTCGCGGTCGTTGAGGATCCGCAGTGCAACATCGGGCATTGGTGGCCGCGTGTGCAACGTGCTGCTGTACTGGATCCACGCCGCCTCGTCCATGTCCTGCACCTTGAGGCGCAGGTTGGCTGCATACGTGGTGCCCCACGGGCCATGCCAACCGACGGGCGACCCCATGAGCCACTGCGCCTTGGGCAGGTTGCCGCCGGATTCGGCGAACCCGGGGGTGTGGCAATCATTACAGCCACCGATCCGGGTCAGGTATTCGCCCTGGGCCAACAGGTCCTGGTCCTGTGCGGTGGTCCCGGGGCCGGTCGCCCGGGCTGGTGTCGGGGCGGTGCTGCGCTGTCCGGCCGTCACCGGGGATACCGGATTGCATGCGGCCAGCACGAGGGGCGGCAGAAACGCTGCAAGCAAGTAAAAAGCGACGCTTTGGCCACGCATGGCGAGGTGCTCGATGGGAAGGTTGAGTGCATTAACGCAACGTCCCGTCGAGAGCGGTCACGGGGGGCGGGACGCCGGGGGGGGCAGGACGCCGGGGGGCAGGACGCCGGGGCCCTCACCCCTTGCCGCGGGTCTTGGTCTTGCCCGGCTTTGCGTTCTTTTCGATGAAGTCGATGATCAGGTCGGCCACGTTGATGCCAGTGGCCTTTTCGATGCCCTCCAGGCCGGGCGAGGAATTGACTTCCATCACCACCGGACCATGGTTGGAGCGCAGCATGTCGACGCCACAGACGTTCAGGCCCATGGCCTTGGCCGAGCTCACTGCCGTCGCGCGTTCCTGCGGCGTGATCTTGATCGGTTTTGCCGAGCCGCCACGGTGCAGGTTGGAGCGGAAGTCGCCTTCCTTGCCGCGACGCATCATCGAGGCCACCACCTTGTCGCCGATCACCAGGCAGCGGATGTCTTCGCCGCGCGCTTCCTTGACGAATTCCTGCACCAGGATGTTGGTGTTCACGCCACCAAACGCCTGGATGATGCTCTCTGCCGCGCGCGGCGTTTCCCCCAGCACCACGCCGATGCCCTGCGTGCCTTCCAGCAGTTTGATCACCACGGGCGCACCGCCGATGATCTCGAGGATGTCCTGGGCATTGGACGTCTTGTGCGCGAACACCGTGACCGGCAGTCCGATGCCCTGGCGCGACAGCAACTGCAGGCTGCGCAACTTGTCGCGCGAGCGCGAGATCCCGACGGATTCGTTGAGGCAATACGTGCCCATCATTTCGAACTGGCGCACCACCGCCGTCCCGAAGAACGTGACCGACGCGCCGATGCGGGGGATCACCGCATCGAAGCCCTCGAGCGTGCGTTTGTTGTAATGGATCTCGGGACGATGCGAGGCGATGTCGATGTAGCAGCGGATATGGTTGATGGCCTCGATCTCGTGGCCACGCGCCCTGGCCGACTCGAGCAGGCGTTGGTGCGAGTACAGGTCGGCGTTGCGGCACAACAGTGCGATTTTCATAAGGAAGCCTTCATGGGGGCGCTTTCATGGGGATGCCGCTGGTTGCCCGCGCTCGGGTACCCCCGGCGCACGCGGCGGGCGGGCGGACAGGCGATAGGATCCCGCAGGGTCGATGACGAAACGGCGACGCAAGGCCTCGCGGCCCAGCAGCATCCGGAAACCCATCTGGTCGCGGTCGGCCAGGCTCAGCTCGATCTTCCAGCGGATGTCGCCGATCGCCGCGATCGTCCTGATGACGTAACGCAATTGCTTGTGGCCATTGGAACTGATCACGATGCGCTGGTCGAGGACCGGCGCGCGGCAGCGCACCTCCGGGTGACGCATGCGCTGCACCGGGTGTACGCCGAATTCGACCCAGTCCTCCCCATCGATCCGGATGGGGGTGATGTTGAATGCATGGATGGCCGAAGTCCGGGCGCCGGTGTCGATCTTCGCCTTGACCGGCTGGTCGATCAGGCCGGGCAGCTGCACCCATTCGCGCCAGCCGATGATCGAACGGCTGGCCACGGGTTTGGGTTTCCTGGTTGTTTTCGCGGGTTTGTCCAAGCGCGTCTGTCCGGGGCGGCAATCCAAAGGGTATGCGGAGCGTGCTTGCACTGGCGTGCCTGGTGGGCAGGCGCGACTGCCAGGCGGGCACGATCGGTGACGATAGCAGCACGGCGTGCATGGTGCGTGTGGGTGCAATGTCCCGGGCAAGGTCCGGCCTGGTCCGGTGCCACGATAGCGCGCGGCTCCGGCATCGGGGACAATGTCGTTTTCCCGCAACAGGCCCCGTCATGCCACGCAAGGACAAAGCGCCCAAGATCGAGGCGCGCCAATCCCCCATCCACGGCAATGGGGTGTTTGCCGTCGCGCCGATCGCCAAGGGCGAGCGGATCATCGAGTACAAGGGCAAGCGCCGCACCCACGACGAGGTCGATGCCGATGCCGACAAGAGCGGTGATGTCGAAAGCGGGCACACCTTCCTGTTCACCCTGGACGACGATTACGTCATCGACGCCAATTACAAGGGCAATGACGCGCGCTGGATCAACCACGGCTGCGATCCCAACTGCGAGGCGGTGCTCGACGAAAACGAAGACAAGCCACGCAAATCGCGGGTGTTCATCGAGGCCATGCGCGACATCGAGGCGGGCGAGGAGCTGACCTACGACTACGGCATCACCCTGGACGAGCCCCACACCAAGCGCCTGAAACAGATCTGGGCGTGCCGGTGTGGTTCCAGCAAATGCACCGGCACGATGTTGCAGCCCAAGCGGCGGTCCAGGTCCAGGGGCTGAGCGGCTTCAGGCATACCGCCCGTTTCCCGCTGCCGCCGGCCGTCGTCATCCCGGCCCCGGCAGCCAAGGGCGGGCGTCATCGGCCCCGTGTCCATGTTGTGGCCGCCCCGGTGGCTCGCTCCTGCACGGGCCCGCTTTCGCGGGATGGCGGGAACGCCGATGCGTCCGCCAACGCGCCACCTGCGTCGGATGCACCAAACGGACGTAGGGTTGCCATGACTTTCGCCAGTTAGTCGCGCCGCTGGCGACCGGTAACCTGCGCCTCGACTCGCGACGCCTTCGCGATACCCTGGATCCCTGCATGCGTTTGTTGTTGGCTGCTGCCCTTGCGTTCCTGGCCTGGCCCGCCATGGCCGTCGATATCGACGGCCATATCGACCCGGCCGAGTGGCAGGGTGCCGAACACGTCACCGACTTCCGCATGGTCGAGCCGTTGACCGGTGAGCCGTCGCCGTATCCGACCCAGGCCTGGGTGCTTGCGACGCCGCAAGGCCTGGCGATCGGCTTTCGCAACGTCCAGCCGGCAAGCGCGCCGCTGACCCGTCGGCGCACGCAGCGCGACGAGGATGCCCAGGTCGACCGGGTCAACCTGATGATCGACTTCGATGGCGATGCCCGCACCGGGTACAACTTCACCGTCAGCGCCACCGACGGGATCGTCGACGCCACCATCAGCAACGAATCCAGCTTCAGCAAGGACTGGGACGGCAACTGGAAGCACGCCGTCAGCGAAGACGGGGATACCTGGTCGGTGGAGATGTTGATCCCCTGGTACATCGCACCGATGCGCAAGGGCGTCGACGGCAAGCGCACCGTCGGCATCTACCTGGATCGCGTGATCGGCGCCACCGGCCAGCGCGTGGCATGGCCCAAGGCCAGTTTCAAGCAGTCGCTGTTCCTGTCCGACTTCAAGAAGCTCACGATCCCGACCTACAGCCAATCGCTGCTGGCGATCACGCCGTACGTGGTCGGGACCTACGACAACGTGCGCGGCGACCAGCAATTCGACGGCGGCGCCGACATCGTCTGGAAGCCCAATGGCCAGACCCAGCTGACAGCGACCATCAACCCGGACTTCGGACAGGTCGAAAGCGACGACCTGGTGGTCAACTTCGGTGCCGACGAGACCTTTTACAGCGACAAGCGTCCATTCTTCACCGAGAACCAGGGCATCTTCGAGTTCACGACGCCGTCGGACTTCAGCCAGCTGTTGTACACGCGGCGCGTGGGCGGGACCGCGGACGACGGCGAAGGCCCCGGCGACATCACCGCGGCGGTCAAGCTCAATGGCAGCCTGGGGGCCTACAAGTACGGCCTGTTCGTCGCCGACGAGGCCGATGCGGTCGGGCGTTCCTTCCGTGCGTTGCGGCTGGTGCGCGATTTCGACAGGCAGAACGTGGGCATGATGGTCACCCAGGTCGATCATCCGTACCTCGATCGCACCGCCACCGTATGGGGCATCGACCACAACTGGCGCCCCACGCAGCGCCTCAACGTGCAGACGCGCCTGATCGGCAGCGACATCGACCAGGCCGGGCAGACCACGCGCGGCAGTGGCGCGACCACGTTCGTGACCTACGAGATGGACGATGGTTGGCGCCAGCAATGGCTGGCGATGCACTTCGGCGACAGCCTGGAGATCAACGATTTCGGCTATCTCTCGCGCGCCAACCTGAATTTCCTGTTCTGGCAGGTGTCGCGCCGGATCACCGGCATGCCCGAGGCCTCGGCGTATTCCTCGCGCGAGTGGCGCTGGCGTATCAGCGGTATCGACAACGATCATGGACTGCCGTTGCAGCGGCAGTTCCGGGTCAACCTGTCCAGCGACCGTCGCGACGGCGGCAACGAGTACGCGCAGCTCAACGTCAACGCGCCCGGATACGACGACCGCATCCTGCGCGGCCACGGGATCCTGCGTATGCCATCGAGTTTCAACGCCTATTACGAACGCTCCCGGCCGCGCAAGGGCAACTGGGAGCTGTACGGCAACATCGGATTGGACAACAGCGGCATCGGCGACGACCGCGGCGTCGGCTACAACGCCAAGTTCACGCCGACGTATTTCATCAGCGATGCCTTCAACATCTTCGCGTCGTTGTACCTGGAAAGCACGCCGCAATGGACGATCTGGCAGCATGACGACTTGCTGGGCACGTTCGACGAGCGGGCCGCGCAGTTCGACGCAGGCGTCAACTGGACGATCGGCGACAAGCAGGAGCTGCGCATCAAGCTGCAGGCCCTGGGCCTGAACGCCAGGCTGAGGCAGGCGTGGCGGGCCGACACGGATGGCACGCCGATCCCGGTGTCCGATCCCGTCGACGATTTCAGCATCCGCAACCTGGGGTTCCAGATTCGTTATCGCTACGAGCTTGCGCCGCTGTCCAACCTGTATGTCGTCTATGGACGCGGCGGCTACCTGTACGATCCGATCGCACAGGATGACTTCGGCCAGTTGCGCGACAGCTTCTCCTTGCGCGACAGCGAGCAGTTGCTGGTCAAGCTGAGCTATCGCTTCGAGCTCTAGGGTCGCATTGGTGGGGCTTCCAGCCAGCGGCATGCCGCCAGTGGCATGCCGCGTCACGATATGGCCACGGGCCGTCGACTACATTGCGCTCCTTCCCGGTATGGAGCGACGCAGATGAGCGAGCAAACCCTGCAAGGCAAGACCATCGCGATCATGGCAACGGACGGATTCGAGCAATCCGAACTGCTGGGCCCCAAGCAGCGACTGGAAGCGCTGGGCGCGAAAGTGCACGTGGTTTCGCCCGTGGACGGCAAGTCTGGTGGCGAGAGGAAGATCCGCGGGTGGAACGACAAGGACTGGGGACAGTCCGTGGCGATCGACACCCCGCTTGCCGACGCCCGCGAAGGCGACTACGACGCGCTGGTGCTGCCCGGAGGCGTGATCAATCCCGACATCCTGCGCATGAACGACGCGGCGGTTGCCTTCGTCCGCGCGTTCGACGCCGCGGGAAAGACCGTTGCCGCGATCTGCCACGGTCCTTGGCTCCTGGTCGAGAGCGGCCTGGCCAAGGGCCGGCGCGTGACCTCCTGGCCTTCCTTGAAAACCGACCTGGCCAATGCTGGTGCAACCTGGCAAGACGCCGAAGTCGTCGTCGATGGCAACGTGATCACCAGCCGTAATCCCGACGACATCCCCGCGTTCAGTGCGGCGGTCGCCAAGGCGCTGGCCTGAGGTCCGGAAAGGATACGCACCAGCCACGCTGGACCGAAGGCGAGGGAGCCGACCAGGCACGGACCGACCTGGCTGGACATGCTCATGGCGCCGTGCCTATAGGGTCATGCCCATAGGGTCGATCCTATGGCGTCACCACCCGGATATCGGCGGACCCGATCCGCCATTCGCGTTGCGTCGGGCTTGCGCCGTCGACCACCGCACGCCGCAGCGTATAGGTGCCGGCATAGCGATGCACCGAGCCGTCCGTATGCGTGGTGATGATGGATACGGGGATCTGGATGTAGCGCGAACCCGCCGCGGGATCCACGCGGCCGGGTTCGCCCAGTTGCACGTCCACCGTGCCGGTATCGGCAAATCCCTGCGCGAACTGCGCCGGTGTCTGCCCGCTCGCATCGCCATCGCTGGACCACAGGCCATACGCGACGTCGTATTGGCGGGCGTTGATCGCCGCGTAGTAATCGCGCAGCACGGCGAGTGCGTCCTGAACGGTCGGCTCGCTGGCCGTGCCCGCGCCAGGGTCGATCGTACCGTCGATGCCTGGCACGCCGTCCCCGGCACCCGGTGCCTGGCCGAGGGCATCGTTGGCGAAGGGGGAATCCTGCGCTGCGTCGGCTGGGCGCACCGCGTCGCCAACCGGCCCGGGTCCGGGGCGATCAGGCATGCCGGTGACCGAATCATTGCCGGCGGCGGGGCTTGGCAGCGCCGCACCCGTGTCCGACGGGTTGGCCATGGGCTCCTGGTTGCCGCTGCACGCGGACAACAACAGTGCGCAAGGCAGTGCGATGCGGGCCAGGAAGCTGGAATCGTTGCGCGAGGTCTTGCTCGACATGGGGAGGTACGTTCCTGGAAATGATTGCGGGAAAGGCTTGCCGGAAAAGGCTTGCCGGAAAAGGTTGCGTGCACCATGCAACCGACGCGATGAAGCCAGGGTCACCGCGCGAGGTTCGGCTGCCACCTCGTCGCTGCCGGCCCGACTGACAACAGTCACTCAGAGCGTCTTGCGGCCTGGATTCAGCCATGCCAGCAGCATGCCAAGCAGCAACGTCGCAAGGATGCCCAGGATGATTTGCCTGGTGACCAGCCGTGCCGGTAGCGGTTGCACGACGTAATAGACCAGGTAACCGGGAACGGTCGACAACGTGGCTACTGCGGCGCCGAACCGCAAACCCTGTCCCGCGGCTGGCTTGCCAGGATCCATGCCCTTGCGATACAGCCAGGTGAGGCCAAAGCCGATCAGCAGGTGCGCGACCAGCAGGTAGGGCAGGTAGTGCGCCTGTTCCGCGGGAGTGCGCATGATCCCGGCCGCCAGTGCGTCGTAGTCCCCCTGCAGCAGGACGCCATGGATCAGGAAATCCAGCGCCATCGCCGCAATCGAGACGAGGGTGCCGCAAATCCAGAAACGCTTGTCCATGAGGGACTCCTGTCGGGTGCAACGGATGCAGGGCGACGCAATGGCAGGGGCGCGCGGCGACACGATGATGCTAGCGCGGCGCCTGCACGTTGGGTAGCGAGGTGCTCGCGGCGGTGTCGCGCTTGCCCGGCGCCGTCATGCCTGCCGTCGTGGCTGTGTCGACGACCACGCCGGATGCCCGCTGTTGCGCGCAGGCCTCCTGGCGGTGCGCAAAGCACAAGGGCCGGATCCCCGAAGGCATCCGACCCTTGCAGTGTTGCCTGTCCCGAGCGTGCATTGCGGACAAGCGATCGTCCGCAGGCAACAGCTGATCAGGCAGCGGCGTCCTTGAGCTTCTTGAGCGGGCGCACCTTGACCTTGACCGAAGCCGGCTTGGCGGCAAACCACTGCTCTTCCTTGGTGAACGGGTTGATGCCCTTGCGGCGCGGCTTGGCCGCAACCTTGACCGAGGTGATCTTCAACAGGCCAGGCAGCGTGAACGAACCCGCGCCGCGCTTGCTGATCGAACCCTGCACCGCGCCTTCCAGCGCAGCCATGACCGCGCGCACGTCGCGCGGGGCGACGCCGGACTTCTCGGCCAGGTGTGCCGTCAGACCGGATTTGGTCAGCGTTTCCTTGATTGCCTTGGGAGCGGCCGGGGCCGGCTTGGCTGCGGCTTTCTTGGGAGCTGCCTTCTTCTTTGTCGCCTTCTTCTTTGCCATAAGTATCCCGTGTGTACTCGGTTGATTGGATGGATTGCCTGCAATGGGGCGGCTGAAAGTCCCCCGGCACAGGGAATGTAGGGCATCCGCGCTTCGCCGCCAAGTCCCGGGGCGCTTTTTTCAGGGTTTTTTGCAGCGCTCGTGCCCCGCTCCTGGTCGATTGGACGCGATGCAGGTGGTGGCGCAAACCAGCCGGCATCAGCCGCGGCGTGGCGGGAATCGCCACCAGGTCCCTGCGACCAGCAGCAAGAACGCGGTGTATGCCGCGACGAAAACCCACCAGGGCGCCTGGAAGAAGATCAGCCGCGACAGCCAATACTCGATGAAAGATGCCTTGTACGGGGATTGGCCGGCGAGCCTGCGCAGGTCCTGTTCCCAGACCGTGAGTGGACAGGCCATGCCAAACCACGCCTGCAACGCGATGTAGGCGATCAGCGCCAGGTGCAACAGGCGCAGCGGAAGGTTGCGGATCCAGCGCCAGCCAGCAAGGCCACCGGCCAGGAGCAACGCCTCGCCAAGCACGACGAAGGCGACGATGGCGACGTGCAGCCACAGGATGAGGTCGGCCAGTGGTCCAGCCAGTGCCGGGGACGGGAAGGGCATGCCTGATTGTAGGCATGCCGGTCGAAAGCCGCGACGATCATCCAGGCGTGCGCGCCGTGGACGCCGGACGCGCAAACGCAAGGTCGCCCGGCAAGCACATGCACCGCTGCGTGTGTGCGGCAGTGGTCTGCGTTTGCGACCGTTCGCCGCGTGCGCCCTGGCCGTGCCCGTCCCTAATCCTCTTCGTGATGGGGCTTGTACGCTTCCACGAGCTTCTTCTGCACCTGCGACGGCACCGGCTCGTAGTGGCTGAAATCCAGTGAATACCGCCCGCGCCCTGCAGTCACCGACTTGAGCTCGGCGGCATAGCCCTCCAGCTCGGACAGCGGCACCTGCGCCTTGACCACGATCTCGCCACCACGCGCCAATGCCGTGCCGTTGATGCGCGCGCGCTTGGCGGCCAATCCTCCGCTGATGTCGCCCATGTGCTGCTCGGGCGCGGCGACTTCCAGGTCGACGATCGGCTCCAGGACCTGTGGGTGCGCCTTGCCGATGGCATCCAGGAAGGCGCGCTTGCCGGCGGCGACAAATGCCACCTCCTTGCTGTCGACGCTGTGGTACTTGCCGTCGTAGACGGTGACGCGCACGTCCTGCAACGGATAACCGGCCAGTGCGCCGCTGGCGAGCACCTGTCGTACTCCCTTCTCCACTGCCGGGATGAGCTGCCCCGGGATGGTGCCACCCTTGATCTCGTCGCTGAACTCGAAGCCGGCGCCGCGCTTCAACGGTTCGACCCGCAGGAACACCTCGCCGAACTGCCCGGCGCCACCGGTCTGCTTCTTGTGCCGGTAATGGCCATCGGCCTTGCCGCTGATGGTTTCGCGGTAGGCGATCCTGGGCGGACGCGTCGTCACCTCGACGCCGTATTTGTCCCGGAGCCGGTCCAGCACGACCCGCAGGTGCAGGTCGGACAGGCCGCGCAGGATGGTTTCATTGAGTTCGACGTTGTGCTCGACGATGAACGCCGGATCTTCTTCCGACAGTTTGTGCAGCGCCGTCGCCAGCTTCTGCTCCTGGCCCTTGCGCGCGGCATTGACCGCCAGGCCGAACATCGGTTGCGGGAACTCCAGCGGTGCCAGGTGGATCTGGTCCTCGTCGTGGCTGTCATGGAGGATGGCATCGAAATGCAGGTCGTCGACCTTGGCCACCGCGGCGATGTCGCCGGGGACTGCCTGGTCGGTCTCGACATGCTCCTTGCCCTTGAGCTTGAACAGGTGCGCCACCTTGAACGGCTTGCGGCCGTCGTCGACGAACAGCTGGCTGTCCTTGCGGACCGTGCCCTGGTAGACCCTGAAGATCCCGAGCTTGCCGACGAACGGGTCGTTGACGATCTTGAACACGTCGGCGATCACGTGCGCGTCTGGATCGGGCCTGGACTGGATCGGCGCGGCCTTGTCTCCCGTGCCCTTGAAAAACGGCGGGGGATTTGCCTCGCCTGGATGCGGGAACAAGCGTTCGGCGACATCGAGCAATTCCCTGACGCCGGTCCCGGCACGCGCGGACACGAAGCACACCGGCACCAGGTGGCCTTCGCGCAGGCATTGTTCAAAGGCGTCGTGGAGTTCGCGCCCCGACAGGCCGTCCTCGCCCAGGTCCAGGTAACGGTCCATCACGGTCTCGTTGACCTCGACGACCTGGTCAAGGATTTTCTGGTGCCAGTCGGCGACCGGGCCCAGGTCGCTGTCGCCGGAGGATTGGCCAAAGCAGTCGACGACCTTGCTGCCGCGCTCGGCAGGCAGGTTGAGCGGCAACACTTCCGGGCCGAAGGCGGCGCGCAGCTCGTCGAGCAACGCGCCGCACGCGACACCGCCATGGTCGATCTTGTTGACGACGATGACCCGGCAGAGTTTGCGCTGCCTGGCGTACGCCATCATCCGCCGGGTGCCATGGCCGATGCCGGTATCGACATCGACCACGATGGCGACGGTTTCGACGGCGGCCAGCGCGGACAACGATGGTCCGCGAAAATCGGGGTAGCCCGGCGTATCGATCAGGTTGACGTGGATGGAAGGCTGTCCTGGCGGCGCGTGGTCGATGCTGGCGATGGCGGCGTCGATCGAGTGGCCACGCTCCTTTTCGATCGGATCGAAATCCGAGACCGTGCTGCCACGTTCGATCGTGCCTGCCACGGGAATTGCGCCGCCGGCCTGCAGCAGGGCTTCGAACAGGATGGTTTTGCCGGCGCCGGGGTGGCCCGCCAGGGCCACGTTGCGGATTTGCTCAGTGCTGTAGGACATCAGGCCGTGACTCCCGGAGTGGGGTCAGCGCGGTGCTGGCCAGGCCGCGGCCAGGCAGCATCTCGCTGAAAAGCGGCCGTCATGGCTGTCCGCATCGGAAGCGCTGCCGTCCGAGCATGCGCTCGGCGGGCGGTCATGGCGGGATGCACCAGCGTGGCGGTATTGCACTTGCCGTGCCGGGGGGACAAGGTTCCTGCAGCCGGGCCTCCGGGTCAAGCGCCGGCCCGGGCCCGACGCAGGCGGAGCAACCACGACGCTTCCCGCCACGATGCCAAGCTCACGCCGCGCCCGTTACGCTGTCCCGCACCTCAACGACGGAGTGTTTACATGGGCATTTCCCGATACGCCACCGCGCATTGGCAAGGCGACCTCAAGACCGGGGCTGGCAGCCTCACGACGCCTGAAAGCGGCCTGCTGGCGGAAACCGCCTATGGCTTCAATACCCGTTTTGGCGACGCCAAGGGCACCAACCCGGAAGAACTGATCGCGGCAGCGCACGCCGGCTGCTTCACGATGGCGCTGTCCAACATGCTCAGTGAAGCCGGGCATCCACCCAAAGCGGTGGACACACGTGCGGAAGTCGACCTGTCGATGGAGGGCGGGCCTTCGTTGAGTGCGATCCGCCTGAAGGTGAAAGCCGATGTTCCCGGGATCGATCCGGTCAAGTTCCGTGCCATTGCCGAAGATGCCGAGAAGAATTGTCCGGTTTCACGTGCGCTCAGTGCGGTGCCGATCAGCATGGAAGCGACGCTGGTTTGATGGGTTCTGGTCGGTGGGGCGGCATTTCGATCGCGTCGCCATCCCAAAAGAACCATCATTCCGAACGGACATGGAACCCCGACGCCCCGTCATTTGACAGGCCAATACCGTCATTCCCGCGAATGCGGGAATCCATGGACGTTGCTCTTTGCTCGCAGGATCAAACGCTTCCGCGCTGTCGCGCGGGTGACTTTTGACAAGGCAAAAGTAACCAGGACCATCCGCGACGGACGCGGCGCCGGGTGATGGAGCCGTAACGGTTCCCTGCGCTCCGGACTGGGGCGCATCCGTGTGCCCCACCCGTGCTTTGCGCGGGCGACATGCGTCGGCCGACATCGTTCCAGGCGATGTGTCGCCCAAAGTGGCACGGCATCCAAACTCGCGAGGCTGCGCTTCGCTCGAACATGGGTGCCTCTTCGACCACTTTGGGCTGCGGTGCTCGGCTTGCTTGACGCCGCACGAGTTCAAGCGCCAGAAGCAAAGGGCAAAGGGCAAAGCAACCCCGCGTCTGCACGCTCCAAAGGCTCAACAGGTCAGCGCCCGCGAGCACCGGCAATCCCGCGCAGGCGGGAATCCAGTGACTCAGTGACCCTGCTGCCACGGCTAACGTTGATGGGTCTCCGCGACGTGGGGGCGCGGCGGGATATTCATGCGCAGACCGGAGCAGCCTGGGGCCAGTCGATCTGTCCATCGACCACTTTGCATGCGCGTCCACCGGACCAGACGTCGCCGTTGGCATCCACCTGCAGTTCGATGATCGCGTCGTAACCGACCTCACGACCCTGGCTGACGCGGTAGAACCCGCCATCACCGGGCAGCGCGTGTTGCGAAGCCAGCCAAGCCGCCAGCGTGGCATTGGCCGCGCCCGAGGCCGCATCTTCAAACGGCGCGGGCGCACCGACCCAGGCGCGCACTGCCAGGTAGTACACCGGGTCGTCGCTGCGGGCGAAGACGCACAGGCCCATGCTGTCGGTGCTTTCGGCCAGTCGCGTAATCGCGGCCCAATCCGGCGTTGCCGTGCGCAGCGCGGCTTCATCGGCCAGCTCGGCCAGCCACCAACGACGCCCGCCATCCATCTGTGCCGGTGGCAGCTGGCCCAAAGGCAGCCCCTGTAGCGCATCGGCCAGGCGCGGGTCGCCGGCCCTGGCGATCTCCATCACCCGTGCCCTGGGCGTGCGCACGGCGACCGTGCGTTCGGATCCATGGCCTTCGACACGCAGCGGCAGCAGTCCGGCAACGCCTTCCTGCACCAGCAGTCCGTCGCGGGGCGTCACCAGGCCGGCGTCGAGCAAGGCGTGCGCGCTGCCAACGATCGGATGGCCGGCAAAGGGCACTTCGCGACGCGGGCTGAAGATACGCAGCGCATAGTCGGCCTCGGGCGCGGTCGCGGGGAACACGAAGGTGGTTTCCGGCAATCGCGTCCAGCGGGCGATCGCCTGCATCGCCGCGTCGTCCAGGCCATCGGCATCAAGCACGACGCCAAGGGGATTGCCTGCGCCGGGGCACGTGGCGAAGACGTCGAGCTGCAGGTAGCGGCGCGATACGCGTGTGGTCGTGCCGGTGCCGGTCATGGCGCGATCTCCGCGCCTGCCTTGCCGGGTACCGTGACCGGCCAGTGCACGTGGCCTTCGATCACCGACTGCACCTGTCCTCCAATCCAGACCTCGCCGGCATCGTCGACACGCACCAGCACGCGTCCGTCGCGACCCAGTTCGCGGCCTTGCGACGCGACATAGCCATCCACGCCACCGGGCAGCGCGCCTGCCTGCGCCAGGCAGGCGGCGATCGCGGCATTGGCGCTGCCGGTCACCGGATCTTCCGGGATGTTGTCGGCAGGGCAGAACGCGCGCACGGCAAGCTGGTGGTCGGCTGCCTGGGCGCGGCCATACACGGCCAGTCCGACGGCGCCGCTGGCAACCGACAGGGCGGCAATGGCCGCCAGGTCCGGCTGAAGTGCGCGTACTGCGCCTGCATCGTCCAGGTCGACCAGCCACCAGCGCGGTCCGTTGTCCCACAGCGACGCCGGACAGGCACCACACGCCATGCCGTCGCGTACGGCATCCAGCAATGGCGCGTGCGCCGCGATCGCCTGCAGCTGTCGCGCCCGCGGTGCGCGGACATGGATCGTGCGTCCGGCAGTGTCCGTTTCCACGCGTATCGGCAGCAGGCCGGCACCACATTCCTGCACCAGCTTGCCGTCGCGCACGGTGGCCAGGCCGGTTTCCAGTGCCGCCCATGCCGCGCCGACGCTGGGGTGGCCGGCAAAGGGCAGTTCGCGCCGCGGGGTGAAGATGCGCACGCGGTAATCGGCCTCGGGATGGGTCGCCGGGAGCAGGAAAATCGTTTCGGACAGGTTGGTCCAGGCCGCGAACGCCTGCATGGCCGCATCATCGGCAAGCGCATGTCCGGATGCCTGATGGTCGGCTGGCGGCTGGCCGGCCACTGCATCGGCGGCGGCTGCATCGGCCAGGGGGGTGGCGTCGAACACCACGCCCAGCGGGTTGCCGGCACCGGGGCGTTGGGCAAATACATCGAGTTGCAGGTAGCCACGCGTGGGCATGCGGGGGAGGCCTTCGTCTAGAATTGTGCGTTCACGCCCGGGCATCCGGGCGCGTGCACGAGTCTACGCAATCGCTGCGGGCATGACCGCCTTGCAACACTTCCCCACGCAAGATTCCTTGGAAAGCGCCGCTGCCGATGGCCACCGCAACGACACCACCGGATCCGACGGCTGATCGCTGGATCGTCCTGAAGTTCGGCGGCACGTCGGTCTCGGCCCGTGATCGCTGGGACACGATCGGCCGCCTGGCGCGCGAGCGGGCAGACGTGGGCGCGGATGGCGAGCCGGCGCGGGTACTGGTCGTGGTGTCGGCGCTGGCGGGCGTGACCAATGCACTGCAGGCAATCTGCGCCGGAAGCGGCGAGATCGGGCCCAGTGTCCAGGCGCTGGTCGATCGCCACCGGGCGTTCGCGCTCGAGCTCGGGCTGGATCCCGATGCCATGCTCGCCACGCGATTGCAGGCACTGCAGGCGCTGGCGACGGACCCGCGTGCCGCGACGCGGGCGCTGGACTGGCAAGCGGAAGTCCTGGCGCAGGGCGAACTGCTGTCCTCGACCCTGGGTGCGGTGTACCTGCACGGGCAGGGCATCGACTTTGGATGGTGCGATGCGCGCGACTGGCTCGATGCGGTACCGCTGCCCAACCAGAGCGACTGGGCGACGCGACTGGCCAGCAGTTGCCGGCGCGAGGCGGATGATGCCTGGCGCACGCGATTCGCCCTGCAACCCACGCAGTTGTTGTTGACCCAGGGTTTCATCGCACGCCATGTCGATGGTGGTACCGCGACCCTGGGCCGTGGTGGTTCGGATACCTCGGCGGCCTGCTTTGGTGCCTTGCTGGGTGCGCAGCGTGTCGAGATATGGACGGACGTCCCGGGCATGTTCAGCGCCAATCCCCGCGAAGTGCCGGATGCGCGGCTGCTGACGCGGCTGGATTATGCCGAGGCCCAGGAAATCGCGACCACCGGCGCCAAGGTCCTGCATCCGCGCTCGATCGGCCCGTGCCGCGACGCACGCGTGCCGATGCTGATCCTCGACACCCAGCGCCCGGATCTGCCGGGCACGCGCATCGACGACGCCGCGGCCACCGTGCCGGGCGTCAAGGCGATCAGCCGTCGCAACGGCATCGTGCTGGTATCGATGGAAAGCGTCGGCATGTGGCAGCAGGTCGGGTTCCTGGCGGACATCTTCGAGCGCTTCCGGCGCCATGGCCTGTCGGTGGACCTGATCGGATCATCGGAAACCAACGTCACCGTCTCGCTGGATCCCAGCGACAACCTGGTGACCACCAACGTGCTGGAGGCGCTGAGCGCCGACCTGGCCGAAGTCTGCCGGGTCAAGGTGATCGCGCCGTGCGCGGCGATCACGCTCGTCGGGCGCGGCATGCGCTCGCTGCTGCACCGGCTGGGCGATATCTGGGCGGCGTTCGGACGCGAGCGCGTGCACCTGATCTCGCAGTCGTCCAACGACCTCAACCTGACTTTCGTGATCGACGAGGCCGACGCCGACGGCCTGATCCCGCAACTGCATGCCGAGCTGGTGCGCAGCGGCGCGATGCCGATGCGCGAGGCCAGCGTGTTCGGACCCAGCTGGCAGGAGATCGTGCATGGCCGACTGCCGCGCGCCGCCCCGTGGTGGCAGGGGGCACGCGATACCCTGCTTGCAAAAGCCGGCCTGGGCACGCCGCGTTACGTCTACGACCTGGCCACGGTGCGTGCACGGGCGCGCGCACTGGCGGCCATCGATGCGATCGACCGGCGGTTCTTTGCGATCAAGGCCAACCCGCACCCGGACATCCTGCGTGCGCTGGAGATTGAAGGCTTTGGCTTTGAATGTGTCTCCGGCGGCGAGCTGGCGCATGTGTTCGATACGTGTGCGCAGCTGTTGCCTTCGCGGGTGCTGTTCACGCCGAGCTTCGCGCCGCGCGCGGAGTACCAGGATGCCTACGCGCGCGGCGTCACCGTCACCATCGACAACATCGAGGCGCTGCAGCGCTGGCCCGATGTGTTCCGCGGACGCGACGTCTGGCTGCGCCTGGACCTGGGCCGCGGCGACGGCCACCATGAAAAGGTCAGGACTGGCGGCAGCGAAGCCAAGTTCGGCCTGCCGGTCGCCCGCCTGGCGGCATTCGTTGCAGAAGCCCGCAAACAGGACGTCCGCATCACTGGCCTGCACGCACACCTGGGCAGCGGCATCGAGTCGCCAGCGCACTGGCGGCAGGTGCATTCGGAACTGGTCGGCCTGGCCGAGGGACTGGGAACGGTGGATACCATCGACATCGGCGGTGGCCTGCCGATCCCGTACCTGCCCGATGCACAACCGTTCGACATCGCGACATGGGCGCAGGAGCTCGCCACCGTCAAGAGCGCGTATCCGGGGTATGCATTGGCGATCGAGCCGGGCCGCTACCTCGTCGCCGAGTCCGGCGCGTTGCTGCTGCATGCCACCCAGGTGGTCGAGAAGGATGGCGTGCGTCGCGTCGGGGCCGATGCCGGCATGAATGCCTTGATGCGACCTGCGCTTTACGAGGCCTTCCACGACATCGTCAACCTGTCGCGCCCCGGCGGCGACACGGCGTTGTTCGACGTGGTCGGTCCGATCTGCGAAAGCGGCGACGTGCTCGGTCGTCGTCGCCTGCTGCCCGCTGCGACCTCGGAGGGCGACGTGCTGCTGGTCGCCGATGCCGGGGCGTACGGCATGACCATGGCCAATACCTACAACCTGCGGGCGTTGCCGGCAGAGGATGTACTCGATGACTGACAAGACGACCACGCACCCGGCCACGGCTGGAGAGCGCCATTGGCGGTTCGATCGCGATGCGATCCAGGTGTTCCGCTTCGTGCGCTGCGCGTTTGATGCACGCACGGGCGAGGCGAGCCTGGTCTATGCGTTCGACGACGGCCCCGAGCTGACTGAAACCATCAGCGTCCCGGGGGCGCCTTTCGCGCTGGACGATGCCCGCGAGTCTGCCGTGCAGGAGGCGTTGCGATTGCTGCACCTGATTGCCGGCGTGAGTTATTACAAGGCAGCGGTGCCGGCCAAGATCGAAATCGGGTACGGGATCGATGCCGATACGGCTGCGTTGATGCAGCTGGTGTACCGCAACGGCCTGGGCGAGTTTGCCTATCGCAACGGGTTGGCGCTGGACGACAGGTTGCGGTTTCCGCACGCGCAGCCCGCTTCAGACAATGCGGCATCGCTCGGCCTGCGGCAGCATGCACTGGTCGCCATCGGCGGCGGGAAGGACTCGCTGGTTTCGATCGAAGCCCTTCGCCTGGCGGATGTCGCGCAGACCGTCACCTGGATCGGCGGCTCGCAGCTGATCAAGGCCTGCGCCGAACGCACCGGCTTGCCCACGCTCAACATCGGCCGCCAACTGGCGCCGCAACTGTTCGAGTACAACCGGCAGGGCGCATGGAACGGCCACATTCCCGTGACCGCGGTCAACTCGGCCATCCTGGTGCTGGCCGCACTGCTCCATGGCTTCGACCAGGTGGTGTTTTCCAACGAGCACTCCGCCAGTTACGGCAGCGTCATCCTCGACGACAGCGGCCAGGTGACGGGCGAGGTCAACCACCAGTGGTCCAAGGGCTGGGCCTTCGAGCAGGCCTTTGGCGAACACATCCAGCGACATGTCGCCAGCGACCTGCATTACTACTCGTTGCTGCGTCCCCTGAGCGAGCTTGCGGTGGCGCGCCAATTCGCGAAAACGGATCGTTACGACGCGTTCTTTTCCAGCTGCAATCGCAACTTCCACATTCTGGGCGAGCGCCCGGTCAATCGCTGGTGCGGCGTCTGCCCGAAGTGCCATTTCGTGTTCCTGGCACTGGCGCCATTCATGCCCAAGCCGCGACTGGTGGGGATCCTGGGCCGCAACCTGCTCGATGACATGGGCCAGGCGGCCGGGTTCGATGCCTTGCTCGAGTACCAGGACCACAAGCCGTTTGAATGTGTCGGCGAAGGCCGCGAATCGCGAGCCGCGATGGCGCTGCTGGGCCGGCGCCCGGCGTGGCGCGAGGATGCCCTGGTCGCGCGGTTCAACCGCGAGATCCTGCCGCAGCTCGATGCCGGCGATCTCGCGCTGGAGCCGTTGCTGGTGCTCGACGGCACCCATCGGATCCCGCCCCCGCTCTGGGACACGCTGCGTGCGCATTTCGAAGCTTGAGTCCATCGTCCGGGACGGCGGCAGGGTTGCGCTCTGGGGCTGGGGCCGGGAAGGCCGTGCGGCATGGCGTGCGATCCGTTCCCGGTTGCCGACGTTGCCGCTGACGGTTTTCTGCAGCGCCGCGGAGGCCGTGGACGTGCAGGCCACCGACGCTTCGTTGATGCTCCAGACCAGTGCCACGGCCTCGCGGTTGTCGGCCTTCGAGGTCGTGGTGAAATCGCCGGGGATCAGTCCCTACACGGCCGAAGCCGTCGCGGCGGCGGCAAGCGGGACGCGCTTCATCGGGGGCACCGGGTTGTGGTTTGCCGAGCATCCCGGTGCGCGCACGATCTGCGTCACCGGCACCAAGGGCAAGAGCACCACCACCGCGTTGCTTGCGCACCTGTTGCGTTGCGGCGGCCACCGCACGGCGCTGGCCGGCAACATCGGCCTGCCGCTGCTGGAACTGCTTGATGGCGAGGCCGGGTTCTGGGTCATCGAACTGTCCAGCTACCAGACCGGAGACGTTGCCGACAGCGGCGTGCCCCCGGAAGTCGCCGTCGCACTCAACATCTTCCCCGAACACCTGGACTGGCACGGCTCGCAGGCGCGGTATGTCGCCGACAAGTTGCGCCTGCTGACCGACGCCAGGCCACGCCATGCCATCCTCAACGCGGGCGACCCGACGCTGGCTGCCCTGTCGCTGCCCGACAGCGACGTGCACTGGTTTGGCCAACCCGGTGGCTGGCACCTGCGAGGCGACCTGTTGTATCGCGGCACGCAGCAGGTCATGGATACCGCGTCGCTGCCGCTGCCGGGGCGCCATAATCGCGGCAACCTGTGCGGCGCGCTTGCGGCGATCGAAGCGCTGGGGCTGGATGCAGTCGCCCTGGCACCGCACGCGGCGACGTTCCAGCCACTGCCACACCGCCTGCAGCAATTGGGCGCGCGCGACGGCATTACCTACGTCAATGATTCCATCAGCACCACGCCGCATGCCAGCCTGGCGGCACTGGATGTCTATCGCGGCCAGCGCGTGGCGTTGCTTGTCGGTGGCCACGATCGCGGCGTTGACTGGACAGGGTTCGTCGATGCGATGCGGACCGGGGCGCCGGCAGTGATCGTCACCATGGGCGACGGCATCGCCGGCCAGAACGGTGCGCGGATCCATGCGTTGCTGCAGCCCGTGGCGGGTGAAGCCGGTTTTGCGCTCGCGTCGGCATCGGACCTGGTCGATGCCATCCGGCGGGCACGCGCGTTGCTGGCAGGCGAGGGCGTCATGCTGCTCTCCCCGGGAGCCCCCAGTTTCGGTGCCTATCGCGACTACACCGAACGGGGCCGCCATTTCGCGACACTCGCCGGATTCGACGGCGATACGATCAGCGCGATCCCGGGGCAGGGAATCGCCTGAGTCGGGTGCGGACGGGGTGCCTGCACCGGCATTCACGGAACCCCAACGCATTGCGCGTACGCTTTCGACGATCATTGACCGGGAGAAAGCCGTGATCCGTCGCCTTGCCGTCCTGTTTGCCCTCTCGGCGCTGTCCGTGCCGGCCCTTGCCACCATGCGGGACAAGCCGGTGGAGTGGAAGGTCGATGGACAGACTTTCAGCGGCTACCTGGTCTATGACGACGCCAACGCGATCAAACGACCCGGCATCGTGATGGTGCCGGACTGGTACGGCGTCACCGACAGTGCGCTGGCCAAGGCCAGGCACATCGCCGGCGACGATTACGTGGTGCTGCTCACCGATGTCTACGGCAAGGGCGTGAGGCCCACGGGCAATGACGAGGCGCTGGCACAGGTCAAGGCACTCGGCGGCGACGTGAAAGGTTGGCGTGCGCGGATCAACAAGGCCGTCGACGTGCTCAAGGCACAGGCCGGCGATGCGCCGCTGGATGTCTCCAGGATCGGGGCGCTGGGTTACTGCTTTGGCGGGTCCACCGTGCTGGAACTCGCACGCAGCGGCGCCGACATCGCGGGCGTGGTGACGTTCCATGGGGGCCTGGACACCTCGGCGCCTGCCGCGAAGGACGCCGTCAAGGCGAGCCTGCTGGTGCTCAATGGGGCCGACGACAAGGGCACGGCGGGCGACATTGCCGGATTCGAGAAGGAGATGGACAACGCCGGTGCCGACTGGACCTTCGTCAACTTCAGCGGTGCAGTCCATTGTTTCGCGCTGCCCGATGCCAATCGCCCACCCGGTTGCGTCTACAACGAACGCGCCGCCACGCGCGGTGAGCGGATGATGCACGACTTCTTCGACGAGCGATTCGCAGTCAAGCAATAAACGATCGTAGCGCGGCTTCAGCCGTGAGCTTCCAGGTTGTTTTTTTCAGCTTTTTTGCAGGAGCGACGCAAGTCGCGATCGATCTTGCGGGCATTTGATCGCGACTTGCGTCGCTCCTGCAAGAACCAGACGCCGAAAGCTCGCGGCTGAAGCCGCTCCTGAAGGATGCAGCCGGCCCCGGGCTCAGTGATCGCGGCTTATGGCGTAGCGGACCAGGCCGCGCAAGGCCGCGGCGTGCGCATTGTCCGCCAACCCGTCGAGCGCGGCTTCGGCGGCCTGGGCATACTCCATCGCCCGGCTGCGGCTGTAACCCAGCCCGTCGGTGGCATGGATCGCGTCCAGCACCTGCGGCAGCGCATCGGTATCGCCCTGCTCGACGGCCGAGCGCAGTCGCATGCGGGTCGCGTCGTCGCTGTGTGCGATCGCATGGATCAACGGCAACGTCGCCTTGCCTTCGGCCAGGTCGTCGCCCAGGTTCTTGCCCATGGTCTCGGCGTCCGACGCGTAATCGAGCACGTCGTCGGCGATCTGGAAGGCATGACCCAGGTTCAGGCCGTAATCGTGCAGTCGCTGCTGCGTGGGCGCGTCGGCGCCCGCCAGCAGTGCACCCAGCCGGGTGGCCGCGGCAAACAGCACCGCGGTCTTGCGCTCGATCACGCGCAGGTAGGCGGCTTCGTCGGTATCCGGGTTGCGTACATGCAGCAACTGCAGCACCTCGCCCTCGGCGATCAGGTTGGTGGTGTCGGCCAGGATCCGCATCACCTCGACCCGGTCCAGCTCGACCATCAACTGGAAACTGCGCGAATACAGGAAGTCCCCCACCAGCACGCTGGCGGCATTGCCCCAGACCGCGTTGGCGGTATGGCGGCCGCGGCGCAGCTCGGACTCGTCGACCACATCGTCGTGGAGCAGGGTGGCGGTGTGGATGAACTCGATCACCGCCGCCAGCTGGTGCGCATCGGCGCCGATGGCCTGGGCGCCACCGGTCGCGCCGGCCGCCAACAGCAACAGCATGGGCCGTAGCCGCTTGCCGCCGGCGCCGACGATGTACTCGGCGACCTGGTTGACCAGCACCACGTCGGAGGCCAGTCGACGCCGGATCAGGGTGTCCACGGCAGCCATGTCCGCCCGCGCCAGGGCCTGGGTCGTGGCCAGGTCGCTGGCGTCGGGCCCGGCGCCACGGGACGGGGCGACCTGGGTTTTCGGGGGAATCACTGCATTCATACAGGAGATCGACGTGTCGGAGGCGATGCAGCCCGGATTATACGGAGGCGGCGCGATGATCCCGGGGACGGGCGGGGAAGATTCCCTACGTGGCGCCGGGACGGGCGCTGATGGGACCGGACGTGGCGGTTATAATTCAATGTCCCTTGCCCGCTGACGGGCGATACCGGAAGGACTGACATGGCACGTGGCGTGAACAAAGTGATCCTGCTCGGCAACCTGGGCAACGACCCGGAAAGCCGCTACACCCAGGGCGGCATGGCGATCGTCACCCTGAGCATCGCCACCACCAGCGCGCGCAAGGATCGCGAGGGCAATACCCAGGAAAAGACCGAGTGGCACCGGGTCAAGGCGTTCGGCAAGCTTGGCGAGATCTGCGCCGAGTACCTGCGCAAGGGCCGGCAGGTATACATCGAAGGCCGCCTGGAATACGGCTCCTACGAAAAGGACGGGGTCAAGCACTACACCACCGACATCATCGCCGACGAGATGCAGATGCTGGGCGGCGGCGGAGAAGGGCGTGGCGAGCCCCGGGCAGAGCGTTCGGCCCCCCCGCAGCGTCGCGAATCCGCACCGCGTCGCGACAGCGGCGATGACCGCCCGGCGCCCAAGCCGGACTTCTCCGACGACTTCGCGGACGACGACATTCCGTTTTGATGCGCGCTGCGTGGCGCAACGGCTTCGATAGGCCACACCACCGGCGCCTGCCCGCGCCGGTTTCCCTGTTTTCATGGGTTGAATCCCCGAGGTGGACATGCCGACTTGGTTCGTGACCGGCGGCGCCGGTTTCATTGGCGGAAATTTCGTGCTGGAGGCCGTGGCCTCCGGCGTCCGCGTCATCAACCTGGACGCGCTGACCTACGCCGGAAACGTCGATACGCTCGCTCCGCTGCGCGATGATCCCAACCACGTGTTCGTGCATGGGGACATTGGCGATCGCGCGCTGGTCGACCGGCTTCTTGCCGAGCATCGTCCGCAGGCGGTCGTCAATTTCGCGGCGGAAAGCCACGTCGACCGCTCGATCGATGGGCCCGGTGCCTTCATCCAGACCAACGTGGTCGGTACGCTGGCGTTGCTGGAAGCCTCGCGCGACTACTGGAAGTCGCTCGACGGTGCGGACAAGGACGCGTTCCGGTTCCTGCATGTCTCCACCGATGAGGTCTATGGGTCGCTGGGCGATACGGGCAAGTTCACCGAACACACGCCCTTTGCACCCAACTCGCCGTACTCCGCGTCCAAGGCGGCCTCCGACCACCTGGTACGCGCGTTCCACCACACCTACGGCTTGCCGGTGCTGACCACCAACTGTTCCAACAATTACGGCCCGTACCAGTTCCCCGAAAAACTCATCCCGCTGATCATCGCCCGCGCGCTGGCCGGCGAGCCGTTGCCGGTCTATGGCGACGGCAAGAACGTGCGCGACTGGCTCTACGTCGGAGACCATTGTTCCGCGATCCGTGCGGTCCTCGACGGTGGCCGGGTCGGCGAGACCTACAACGTTGGTGGCGACGCCGAGATGCAGAACATCCAGGTCGTCCACGCCATCTGCGCGCTGCTCGACCAGCGTCGTCCGCGCGAGGACGGCCAACCACGGCACAGCCAGATCACCCATGTCACCGACCGTCCGGGCCACGATCGCCGCTACGCGATCGATGCCGGCAAACTCAAGCGTGAACTTGGCTGGGCGCCGGCGCATGATTTCGAGCAGGGTATCGCCGACACCGTCGATTGGTACCTGGACAACCAGCCCTGGGTGCAGCGGGTACTCGACGGCAGCTATCGCCTCGAACGCATCGGCGGGGTCGCGGCATGACCGCGACTGGCGTGCGCGCGACCAGCAGGCGCAAGGGCATCATCCTGGCTGGTGGCTCCGGCACGCGCCTGTACCCCATTACCCGCGCGATCAGCAAGCAGCTGTTGCCGGTGTACGACAAGCCGATGATCTATTACCCGCTCAGCGTGCTGATGCTGGCCGGGATCCGTGAAGTCCTGATCATCAACACCCCGCACGAGCAGGCGTTGTTCAAGGCGCTGCTGGGCGATGGGTCGCAATGGGGCATGGATATCCAGTACGCCGTGCAGCCCAGTCCGGACGGACTGGCACAGGCGTATCTGATTGGCCGTGACTTCCTGGACGGGCAACCCAGTTGCCTGGTGCTGGGCGACAACATCTTCTACGGCCACGGCCTGACCGACGTGCTGCGACGTGCCGACGCGCGCGACGATGGCGCCACGGTCTTCGGCTACTGGGTCCGCGATCCCGAGCGCTATGGCGTGGCCGAGTTCGACCCGGATGGAAAGGTCGTCGGGCTGGAGGAAAAGCCCGAGAAGCCACGGTCGCACTATGCCGTGACCGGCCTGTATTTCTATGACGGCAAAGCCAGCGAGCATGCGGCGGGGCTGGTGCCTTCGCCACGCGGCGAGCTGGAAATCACCGATCTCAACCGGTGCTACCTGGAGCAGGGCAACCTGCACCTGGAGAAGCTCGGCCGCGGCTATGCGTGGCTGGACACCGGTACGCACGAGTCGCTGGTCGAAGCGTCCACCTACATTGAAACCATCGAGAAGCGCCAGGGGCTGCGGGTGTGCTGCCCCGAGGAGATCGCCTACTTCAACCGCTGGATCGATGACGCGCAGCTGCGCGAACTTGCCGCGCCGCTGGCCAAGAACGGTTATGGCCAATACCTGCTCGGCCTGCCTGAGCACGGGCATGTCGAATGAAGGTGGCGGCATGAAGGCGGCGGCATGAAGGTCATCGAAACCGACCTGCCCGGCTGCCTGGTGCTGGAGCCCCAGGTGTTTGGCGACGAGCGCGGCTTCTTCTACGAGTCGTTCAATCGCGACAAGCTGGCCGAGATCGGGCTGGCTCCGGATTTCGTGCAGGGCAACGTGTCCTCTTCGGCGCGCGGCGTGCTGCGTGGCCTGCATTACCAGTGGCCCGGCCCGCAGGGAAAGCTGGTCAGCGTGCTGGAGGGAGAGGTCTGGGACGTCGCGGTTGATATCCGGCGCGGCTCACCCACGTACGGACGTTGGGCCGCCGCCGTGCTCAGTGCGGACAACAAGCGCCATTTCTGGATCCCGGAGGGCTTCGCGCATGGCTTCGTGACCCTGAGCGAACGTGCGCTGTTCACCTACCTGTGTACCGCGACCTACGATCGCAGCGCCGACGCAGGCATTCGGTGGAATGACGCCGAGCTGGCCATCGATTGGCCCGTGGCCGAGCCGACGTTGTCCGACAAGGACGCGAAGGCGCCCTTCCTGGCGGATGTCCGGGAAGATCGGTTGCCGACGGTGGGATGAGCCTGGGTCACGACGACATGCAACCCGACGACATGCAATCCAACGACACGCAGCCAACAGGCACGCAACCCACAGATAAGCAGCCCAACGACACGCCGGACCGGGGCGGGGCGCCGCAGCGGCGCCTGCTGTTGCTGGGCGGCAATGGCCAGGTGGGCACCGAATTGCGGCGTGCGCTGGCGCCGTTGGGTGAGGTGACCGTCAGCACGCGCACCGGCAAGCTGGGCGATGCCATCGACTGCGAGGCGGCCGACTTGGACCAGCCCGACAGCCTGGCCGCGCTGATCGACCGCACCGCGCCGGATATCGTGGTCAACGCCGCCGCCTACACCGCGGTCGATCGGGCGCAAGGCGAGCGTGATGCCGCTTTCCGTGCCAATGCCCTTGCGCCGGCCCGCATCGCCGAGGCCTGCGCGGCGCGCAATGCGCTGCTGGTCCATTTTTCCACCGACTACGTGTTCGACGGCCAGGGCACGCGGCCGTACCGCGAGGACGATCCAGCGGCGCCATTGGGCGTCTACGGGGAAAGCAAACTGGCCGGCGAGCAAGCCATATCCGCCAGCGGCGCAAGACACATGATCCTGCGGACCGCATGGGTATACGCCGCCCATGGCCACAACTTCCTGCGCACCATGCTGCGACTGGCCGGCGAGCGCGAAGAGCTGCGTGTCGTCGCCGACCAGATGGGTGCGCCGACGCCGGCGGCGTTGATCGCCAATGTCACCGCAAGGTTGCTCGCCGGACAGCCGGCTGCCTCCGGCACCTGGCACCTGACCGCCAGCGGCGAAACGAGTTGGTGCGGGTTTGCCAAGGCGATCTTTGACGGTGCAGACGTGCGCGGACTGACTCAGCGGCATCCACGGGTGGTCCCGATCCCGACCGCGGACTATCCGACGCCTGCCGCCAGGCCGGCGTACTCGGTGCTCGACTGCAGCAAGCTGCAGGACGACTTCGGTATCCAGTTGCCGTCCTGGCAGGAGGGCCTGGAGCGCACGCTGGATGCCGTGGCATCGTTGCGGCGTGCCGAGGCCGGTTCGAAAGCATCGTCCTGAGTGCATCGACCTTTTGCGGCCATGGCGGAAGAGGTTGATGGCCGCCCTAAAGCTTTTGTCGGAGCGACGTAAGTCGCGATCAGGTGTCACGAGAAAGCAATCGCGACTTACGTCGCTTCATAGCCTCCAGCTCCAGACCGCCCTTGCACCCGCGCATCTCCAGACCTCCAAACTGTCATCCTGAGCGTAGCGAAGGATCTGCTGTCGTGCCTTTTGCCCGCGAGAGGAGCAACAACAGATCCTTCGCTGCGCTCAGGATGACGCTTTGACAAAGCCGCGCTGAAGCGCGGGTCAAGGCGTCACTTCACCCCATGCATCCAGCGCCGTACCAGCGGCGTGAGCACGAAGTAGGCGACACCGCTGCCGACGCCGACCCACATCATGATCTGGAACAGGTGCGCGTACCTGGCGCTGGCGACCGCGAAGTCCAGCGTCTGGCCGTCGGCGATATCCAGCGACGCCAGCTTGCCGAACTGCGCGGCCAAGACTTCCGAGTACGCCGTTGCCAGCCAGAAGCCGCCCATCATCAAGCCGACCACGCGCGCGACCGAAAGCTGCGTCACGGCCGACAAGCCGATCGGCGACAGGCACATTTCGCCGACTTCCAGCACGAAGTAGGCCAGCACCAGCCACCACACGCTGGCCTGCTCGCCGCCTGCAGACACCTGCGCGGCCAGCAGCAACGGCACGAACGACAATCCGGCCAGCACCAGCCCGATCGCCATCTTGGCCGGCTTGCTCGGATTGATCCCGCGCTTCTCCAGCCACGGCCACAGCCAGGCGAAGATCGGCGACAGCACGACAATGAAGAACGCGCCCAGGAAGGTCAGCGATCCTGCCGTCTGCGGTACCAGCACCACGTCATGGAAGCAGGCGACCGCCAGCCCGGCGACCATGATCCCGATCATCGTCCCGGCCAGGCCACCCTTGCCGCGATCGCTGGCGCGCAGCGCCACGATCATCAGAAACGGACTCGCCGCCAGCAGGAACAGCGACCAGGGCAACGTGCTGGTGCTGATGCCGCTGAGGCTGGGGAACATGTTCTTGGTCATCAGCCGGTCGGTGAACGTGATCCAGCTGCCGTAGGTCTGCTCGTACAGGGTGAAGAAGATCAGCACGCCGATGATCAGCACCAGCAGCGCGACCATCTGCTCGCGCTGGACCTTGTTGCAGTGCTTGACCAAAAACCAGACGAACCAGGCCGCGAACGCGATCGCGATCAGGTGCATCGCGCCATGCACCGTCCAGGTGCGCTGGATCAGCTGCCAGATGACCACGACGCCGCCGACGCCGCCCAGGTAGATCAGCCATTCGCGCGGCATGCCCCAGACGCGCTCGCGCAGCAGGGCCGGCTCGCTGGGTTCGGCATGGCCGTACAGGTATTTCTGCCCCCAGATGAACATCACCAGGCCCGCGATCATGCCGATGCCGGCGGCGCCGAAGCCGTATTTCCAGCCGTAGGTCTCGCCCAGGAACGCACAGATCAGGCTGGCGAACAGGGCGCCGACGTTGATGCCCGCGTAGAACAGGGTGAAGCCGGAATCGCGGCGCGGATCGTTTTCGGCGTAGAGCTTGCCGACGATGGTGGAGATGTTGGGCTTGAGGAACCCGACGCCGGTAATGATCAATGCCAGCGACAGGTAGAACACCTGCAAGGCGCCTTCATCGCGCACGACGACATCGTTGACGACGTGCGCCTGCTGTCCTTCGACGGCCATGCCCAGGTGCCCCAGGACCAGCAGCACGCCGCCAAACACCACCGCCTTGCGCATGCCCAGCCAGCGGTCGGCCAGCAGGCCGCCGATGACCGGCATGGCATACACCAGGCCGCCATAGGCGCCAAGCAGGTCGTAGCCGGCGTCGTCGGTGAACAGGTGGTACTTGAGCAGGTACAACAGCAGCAGCGCCTTCATCCCGTAGAACGAAAAGCGCTCCCACATCTCGGTGAAGAAGCAGACGTAGACGCCCTTGGGGTGTCCGAAGAGTTCGTCGCCGGGGTTGCCGGCCATGGGCACGGTTGCGGTTGGGGTCACGACAGGCTCCTTGCGAATTGCACGGGAGTATAGCGAGCCAGCCGAGCCGCCCGCCTCGTGGAAGGTGGTTGCGTCCAACGCCAACTGCCATCCTGAGCGCAGCCAAGGATCTGCTTTCGCGTTTGACGGCGGCGTCAGCCGGCAGGTCGCGCGCAGGAGGGAATGCCCGCGGCTGCAGTCGCTCTTGCACGCAAGCAGGAACGAAGCAGACCCTCGCTGCGCCCGGGATGACAGTAGGGACGGGTCGTCGATGCTGGCAAGCCGGCACGGCAAGCCAGCAAGGCAAGCCACCAGGGCAGGGCAAGCGGGCATGGGCCTCCACAGGCCGACCGGATCGCCGCTTTTGCGCCGCGCACCCGCCGGTGCCATGATCCTCAGCTGTCGCGGTGGTCATTCCGCCCAGCCGCAGCCAGGGGAACCCATGAGCACTCCAGCCACGAGTCACGCACATCCGGGACAGCCGGCCGTGCGGCAGCTGACCTTCCGCGCGATCGCGCTCTCGATCGTGCTGGCGATGATCCTCGCCGCCGCCAACGCCTACCTGGGTTTGTTCGCGGGCCTCACCATCGCCACGGCGATCCCGGCGGCCGTGGTATCGATGGGCATCCTGAGGCTCCTCGGGGGCGGGACGATCCTCGAGAACAACATCGTCCAGACCGGCGCCTCGGCCGGATCGTCGATCGCCGCCGGCGTGATCTTCACGCTGCCGGCGTTGATCATCCTGGGTTACTGGCAGGATTTCCGTTACTCGTGGGTACTCGCGATCGCCGGACTCGGTGGCTTGCTTGGCGTCCTGTTCTCGGTGCCGTTGCGGCGCACCATGATCGTCGAGGAACCACTGCCGTTTCCCGAAGGCAAGGCCGCGGCCGAGGTGCTCAAGGCCGGCGACAATCCGGGCCCGGGACTGAAGATCCTGGCGCTGTCGGGCGCGGTCGGTGCGTTGTTCAAGCTGTCGGCGGCCAGTGGGCTGCGATTGCTGCCCGATTCCGCGGCGGGGGCCGGATTCTTCGGCAAGTACCTGGGCTACCTGGGCACCAATCTTTCGCCCGCGTTGCTCGGCGTGGGGTATATCGTCGGCCTGAACATCGGCATCGTGGTGGTCTCGGGCAGCATCCTGTCCTGGCACATCGCCATCCCGCTCTACCACGCGTTCTTCATGGGTGCCGACCCGGCGCTGGCCGCGCAGGTCGCCGGCATGAGCCCGGCCGATACGGCATTCACCATCTGGGATGCGAAGATTCGGTACTTCGGCGTCGGCGCAATGTTGATCGGCGGCATCTGGACGCTGTTCTCGCTGCGCAAGTCGCTGGTATCGGGCATCCGCAGTGGCCTTGCAGCGGCGCGCAAGGGTAGCGGCCAGGTCGTTGCCGACACCGAGCGCGACCTGCCGATGAAGTGGATGCTGATCGCGCTGGTGCTGTTCGTGCTGCCGTTGGCGGCGCTCTACCAGGCCATCGTCGGCCAGTGGCACGTCAGCATCCCGATGACGGTCATCATGATCGTCGCCGGCTTCATGTTCGTTTCCGTCTCGGCGTACCTGGCCGGGCTGGTGGGCTCATCCAACAACCCGGTGTCGGGCATCACCATCGCCACCATCCTGTTTGCGTCTTTCGTGCTGTGGTTCCTGCTGGGCCGCACCTCGCAGATCGGCCCGATGGCCGCGATCATGATCGGCGCGGTGGTCTGCTGCGCGGCAGCGGTCGGTGGCGACAACCTGCAGGACCTCAAGGCCGGCTACCTGGTGGGCGCGACGCCGTGGAAGCAACAGTTGATGCTGATGATCGGCGCGTTCTCCTGCGCGCTGATCATGGCGCCCGTCCTGAGCCTGCTGGCATCGGCGTACGGGATCGGCAGCCCCACGGCGGCCCATCCCAATCCATTGCCGGCGCCGCAGGCTGTGCTGATCGCTTCCGTGGCCAAGGGCATGTTCGGGGGCAAGCTGCCCTGGAACATGGTGGCCATCGGTGCCGGCATCGGCGCGGTCATCATCGGGCTGGATGAATGGCTCAAGTCGCGCGGTTCGACGTTCCGCGTCCCGGTGCTGGCCGCGGCCATCGGCATCTACCTGCCACTGGAATTGATGGTGCCGATCTTCCTGGGCGGGTTGCTTGCCCACTTCGTCGAGCGCAAGCACAAGCTGGAAGCCGGCGATGAGGCCGCCCGTGACCGCATCCATCGTCCCGGGACCCTGTTTTCAGCCGGCCTGATCACCGGTGAAGCGTTGATGGGCATTGCCATCGCGGTTCCGATCGTCGTTTCCACGCGCGCTGATGTCCTGGCGTTGCCGGAAAGCTGGCAGTTTGGGCAGGTTGCGGGACTCGTTGTCCTTGCCGGCGTGGCGTGGTTGCTCTATCGCAGCGGCGCGCGTACCGACACCACCGCGACACCGATCGAGCCGGGCCCGATCTGAGTCCAGCTTCCTGCAGTTGCGAAGGGTG
>CAVVFI010000005.1:0-29653 GCA_963747445.1 uncultured Gammaproteobacteria bacterium | reverse complement strand
CTACTGCAAAAGCAGATCCTTCGCTGCGCTCAGGATGACATTGCGGCCTTCAGCCGCAATGTCACTTCAGCGCCAGCGAAGACTGGTCGACGGTGACGCCCGGGCCCATGGTCGAGCTGACCGAGATCTTCTGCAGGTAATGACCCTTGGCGGTCGCCGGCTTGGCCTTGATCAGGTCCATCAACAGCGCCTCCAGGTTGCCCTTGAGCTTGTCGGCGTCGAAGTCGGCCTTGCCGATGGTGCAGTGGATGATGCCTGCCTTGTCCGTGCGGTAACGCACCTGGCCGCCCTTGGCGTTGTTGACCGCCTCGGCCGGGTTCGGCGACACGGTGCCGACCTTCGGATTGGGCATCAGCCCACGCGGACCGAGCAGCTGGCCGAGCTTGCCGACCACGCGCATCGCATCCGGGGTGGCGATGACCACGTCGTAATTCATGTCGCCGGCCTGCATGGCCTCGGCCAGGTCTTCCATGCCGACGGCTTCGGCACCAGCGGCCTTGGCCTCGTCGGCCTTGGCGCCGGCCGGGGCAAACACCGCCACGCGCACGGTCTTGCCGGTGCCGCCCGGCAGCACGGTCGAGCCACGGACCTGCTGGTCGGACTTCTTGGCATCCACGCCAAGACGCACGGCCACATCGACGGCCTCGGTGAACTTGGCCTTGCTGTTGTCCTTGATGATCTTCAGTGCTTCATCGATGGCATAGGCCTTGCCCGCCTCGACGGCACCCTGGATCGCTTTCTGTCGTTTGGTCATAGCCATGGTCTCAACCCTCCACCGTCAGGCCCATCGACCGGGCGGAGCCGGCGATGGTGCGTACTGCTGCGTCCAGGTCGGCCGCGGTCAGGTCGGGTTCCTTCGCCTTGGCGATGTCCTCGAGCTGCTTGCGGGTGACCTTGCCCACCTTCTCGGTGTTCGGGCGCGCGGAACCGGACTTCACGCCGACGGCCTTCATCAGCAGCACTGCCGCCGGCGGCGTCTTGGTGATGAAGGTGAAGGTGCGGTCCGAGTACGCGGTGATCACGGTCGGGATCGGGAGGCCCGGCTCCATTTTCTGCGTGGCGGCATTGAACGCCTTGCAGAACTCCATGATGTTCAGGCCGCGCTGGCCCAGCGCAGGGCCGACCGGCGGGGCCGGGTTGGCCTGGCCTGCCTTGACCTGCAGTTTGATGTAACCAACGACTTTCTTTGCCATTACTGCTTCTCCTCGGGTTCGAACGCCTCGGAGCCGTGATTGGCCCGTGTGGCTCCCCGTTGCTTTTGATCAAGTGATTCGTGATTGGTGATTGGTGATTGGTAAAAGCACATATGAGCCGCCTTTACGAGTCACCAATCGCGAATCACCAATCACGGTTTTTAAGCTTTTTCGACCTGTCCGAATTCCAGTTCGACGGGCGTCGAACGCCCGAAGATCAATACCGCCACGCGCAGGCGGCTCTTCTCGTAGTTGACTTCCTCGACCACGCCATTGAAGTCGTTGAACGGGCCGTCGGTGACGCGCACCATCTGGCCGGCTTCGAACAACACCTTGGGCCTGGGTTTCTCGACGCCTTCCTGTACACGATCCAGGATCTGCGCCGCCTCGGCGTCGGTGATCGGCAGGGGCTTGTCGGCGGTGCCGCCAATGAAGCCCATGACCTTGGGCGTTTCCTTGATCAGGTGCCAGCACTCGCTGTCGATGCGCGGGATGCCGTTGTCGTCGTGGCTGGCGATCTGCACCAGCACGTAACCGGGGAAGAACTTGCGCTCGGAACGGCGTTTCTGGCCGGAGCGCATTTCCACCACTTCCTCGGTTGGCACCAGCACATCGCCAAAACGCTCTTGCATGTCCATGCGTGCGATGCGGTCGCGCAGCGCCTGGGCCACCGACTTCTCGAAGCCGGAATAGGCATGCACCACGAACCAGCGCTTATTGACGGCCTGCTGTTGGCTCTCCTGCTTGCCGGCGTCCACTGTCGGGCTTGTTTCCTGGTTGTTGTCTTGCGTTTGCATCAAGCTGCAACTCCAACTTTCAGTGCATCCAATGCCGCGGCATCGATCAACGTGCCAGCAGCCATTTCACGGCTGCCTGCACGGCGACATCGTAGAACGCCAGCAGCAGGCTGAGCAGGATCACCACGGCGATCACCACCCAGGTCATCCGCAAGGATTCCTGGCGCTTGGGCCAGACCACCTTGCGCAGTTCGAATCGCGCCTCGGACAGGAACTCGCGCAGTTGCGCGCCCTTGGCGGTCGCCATGAACACCAGCACGCCCGCAACGAGTCCGCCTACCACCGACAGCACCCGCAAGACGCTCGGCCATTGCCCATCGAACCAATAGAAGGCAAAGACGCCCGCGGCGACCAGGACAAGCGCCAACGCATACATGCCGATGTCGGCTGCGGAACCGGAGTTCCTGGATTGACCGGAGCCCTTGGGTTGTACGACCTTGCTGTTCATCCGGCCTTGGCTGTCCTGTTTTTGCGACGGGTTGGCGCTTGCCTGCACGGGGCTTGCGGCTTTGCGTCCGTGGCCGCGACGCCATCGAACGATGCGGCTGCACCGATGCAGTCATGTGGCACGCCAGGAGGGACTCGAACCCCCAACCTGCGGTTTTGGAGACCGCTGCTCTGCCAATTGAGCTACTGGCGTATTCGTGGGCTGTTGTCGGCCCCTGACGGGCTGCTGTTTTCGACTTGTTCCGTAAATGGCAATGGCGGCTTGCGCCGCCGTGCCGTTTTCTTTGTCATCCTGAGCGCAGCGAAGGATCTGCTGTTGCTGTCGCTATCGGCAAAGCACAAGCAGATCCTTCGCTTTGCTCAGGATGACGGCCTGACAAAGCCGTGCGCGCCAGGCGCGCACGGGTCAGATCGTCACTTGTTGATCTTGGTCACCACGCCGGCGCCAACGGTGCGGCCGCCTTCGCGGATCGCAAAGCGCAGGCCGTCGTCCATCGCCACCGGGTTGATCAGCTCAACGTCCATCTTCACGTTGTCGCCAGGCATCACCATCTCCACGCCCTCGGGCAGGGTGACGGCACCGGTGATATCGGTGGTGCGGAAGTAGAACTGCGGACGGTAGCCCTTGAAGAACGGCGTATGGCGACCACCCTCGTCCTTGCTCAGCACGTACACCTCGGCCTCGAAGTTGGTGTGCGGGGTGATGCTGCCCGGCTTGGCCAGCACCTGGCCGCGCTCCACGTCGTCTCGCTTGGTGCCGCGCAGCAGCAGGCCGGCGTTGTCGCCCGCCTGGCCCTGGTCCAGCAGCTTGCGGAACATCTCCACGCCCGTGACGATCGTCTTCTGGGTGTCGCGGATGCCCACGATCTCGATCTCGTCGCCCACCTTCACGATGCCGCGCTCGATACGACCCGTCACCACCGTGCCGCGGCCAGAAATCGAGAACACGTCCTCGACCGGCATCAGGAACGGCTTGTCGATGTCGCGCTCGGGCTCCGGGATCCAGGTGTCCAGCGCCTCGACCAGCTTGATGATCGACGGCACGCCGATGTCCGACTCGTCGCCTTCCAGCGCCTTCAACGCCGATCCGGACACGATCGGGGTGTCGTCGCCCGGGAAGTCGTACTTGCTCAGCAGCTCGCGCACTTCCATCTCCACCAGCTCCAGCAGCTCGGCGTCGTCCACCATGTCCGCCTTGTTCAGGTAGACAACGATGTACGGCACGCCCACCTGGCGGGCCAGCAGGATGTGCTCGCGGGTCTGCGGCATCGGGCCGTCCGCGGCCGAACACACCAGGATCGCGCCGTCCATCTGCGCCGCACCGGTGATCATGTTCTTGACGTAGTCAGCATGGCCCGGGCAATCCACGTGCGCATAGTGGCGGTTCGGGGATTCGTACTCGACGTGCGCCGTCGAGATCGTGATGCCGCGCGCCTTCTCCTCGGGCGCCGCGTCGATCGACGAATAATCCTTGAACTCGCCGCCAAAACGCTCGGCACCGATCTTCGTCAGCGCCGCCGTCAGCGTCGTCTTGCCGTGATCCACGTGACCAATCGTGCCCACGTTCACGTGGGGCTTGGTGCGCTCGAATTTACCCTTTGCCATGGCTGCGTCTCGCTAACGGTATGTGTATTGACGGAATGTGGGATGTTTCTGGAGCCGTGAAGACCGCAACTGGAAACCTGCGGCTTGGAGCATGGTGCTCACGAATGGAATCGAACCATCGACCTCCTCCTTACCAAGGAGGTGCTCTACCGACTGAGCTACGTGAGCATTGATTTGGGGCAGGCAACTCTATTTCAACAACGCATATTCAATGGAGCGGGAGAAGGGAATCGAACCCTCGTAATCAGTTTGGAAAACTGAGGTTCTACCATTGAACTACTCCCGCATCGGTGACCCTTTGCAAAAGCATTTCCTGAAACGCTCGTGAACCGTCTCGGTGACGCCGTGGCGCCCCGGACCGGATCTCGACGTGGCACCGGACGCTGGCTTGCAAAAACTCGTTTGTAGCTGGTGGAGGGAGGTGGATTCGAACCACCGAAGGCGTAAGCCAGCAGATTTACAGTCTGCCCCCGTTGGCCGCTTGGGTATCCCTCCGATTTCTCGAGACCCTGTATCCAAAACACTGAATCAAGCCCGCGATTTTGACGCGATGCGGCATGGGTGTCAACGTCGGATCCACGGGACGGGGCCAGGCCCGCCGGTTTTCACGTCCTCTGCGACCACGGCCGGTGGCCACTGGGCACGCCGGGCTCCCGCGCTATACGTTGAACCGGAAATGCAGGACATCGCCTTCCTGGACGCGGTACTCCTTGCCTTCCAGCCGCAGGCGTCCGGCGTCACGCGCCCCGGATTCGCCCTTGTAGCGGATGAAATCGTCGTAACCGATGGTTTCGGCCCGGATGAAGCCTTTTTCGAAGTCGGTGTGGATCACTGCGGCCGCCTGCGGGGCGGTCGAGCCGCCCTTGACGGTCCAGGCGCGCACTTCCTTGACCCCGGCGGTGAAGTAGGTTTGCAGGCCCAGCAGGGTATAGGCGGCGCGGATCACCCGGTTCAGGCCGGGCTCGTCCAGCCCCAGCGACGCCAGGAACTCGTCGCGGTCGGCATCATCGAGTTGCGACAGCTCTTCCTCGATGGCCGCCGAGACCGGCACCACCTCGGCGCCCTCGGCCTCGGCGCGGGCGCGCACCGCGTCCAGGTGCGGATTGCCTTCGAAGCCATCCTCAAGGACGTTGGCGACGTACATCACCGGCTTGAGGGTGAGCAGGAACAGGTCGCGCAGCTCCACGCGGTCCTCGTCCGACAGCCCCAGTGCGCGCGCGGGCTTGCCGCCATCCAGGCCATCGCGCACCCGGGCCAGCACCTCGACCCGCGCCTTGGCGTCCTTGTCGCCGGTCTTGGCAGAGCGCTGCGCCCGGTCCAGGGCCCGCTCGACCGAGTCGAGGTCTGCCAGCGCCAGCTCGGTATCGATGGTCTCGATATCGGCGATCGGGTCGACCTTGTTGTTGACGTGGACGACATCGGCGTCCTCGAAGCAGCGCACCACGTGGCTGATCGCATCGACTTCACGGATATGGGCCAGGAACTTGTTGCCCAGGCCCTCGCCGCTGGCCGCGCCGGCGACCAGGCCGGCGATGTCGACGAACTCCACCGCGGTCGGGATCACCTTCTGGGGCTTGACGATCCCTGCCAGCGCATTGAGCCGCGGGTCGGGCACCGGGACCACGCCCACGTTGGGCTCGATCGTGCAGAAGGGAAAGTTGGCCGCGGCGATGCCCGCCTTGGTCAGCGCATTGAACAGGGTCGACTTGCCGACGTTGGGCAGGCCGACGATGCCGCATTTGATGCCCATGGTTGGGGTCCGTGATTGGTGATCCGTGATTGGTGATTCGTGAACAGAAGAGCGTGACGGCGTTGCCGAATCACGAATCACCAATCACGAATCACCATTTGTATGCAGCCGTTTCATGGCCTCGTTCATGTCGCCGGCCACGGCCAGCGGCAGTACCTCGATGGCGTCGCCGATGGCGCGCAGGATCGCGGCCTCGTCGCCACTGTCGGGCTTGCCCAGCACCCACGACGTCACCCGGTCCTTGTGGCCGGGATGGCCGATACCGATACGCAGGCGATTGAATTTGCCGTGCCCGAGCAGGCGCATGGTGTCACGCAGTCCGTTCTGGCCACCGTGGCCACCGTCGAACTTGAGGCGGGCGGTACCCGCCGGCAGGTCCAGCTCGTCATGGGCCAGCAACGCTTCTTCCGGGTCGATCTTCCAGAAGCGCAGCGCGGCGGTGACCGACTTGCCCGAGAGGTTCATGAAGGTCGCCGGCTTGAGCAGCCAGACCGGTTGCCCGGCGATCTCCACCTTGCAGGCCTCGCCGAACAGTTTCGACTCCAGCCTGAAGCGCGCCCCACACTGCAATGCCAGCGCATCCACAAACCAGAACCCGGCGTTGTGCCGGGTCCTGAGGTGCTCGGGGCCGGGATTGCCCAGCCCCACGATCAGTCGCAAACCACTCATGCGCAAAGCATGCATGCGGGGGCGCCACCTCGGCGCCCTCGCGTGCGCTGCTTATTCGCCGTCGGCTTTGTCGTCGTCGCCAGCGCCGCCGGCCTCGTCGCCATCGACCTCGGTCGCCGGTACGTCGCCAGCCTGCGCGGTGGCTTCGTCATCGGTCTTTTCGACTTCGACACGTGCAAAGCGCGCCACGACCACCGCCACGTCGTGGTCTTCGCCGAACTTCAGCTCGGGGACCTCGACGCCTTCGGGCAGCTTGACCTGCGACAGATGGATGGTATCGCCTGCGTCCAGCTTGGCCAGGTCGACTTCGATGTACTCGGGCAGGTCCTTGGGCAGGCAGGTGACCGCGATTTCGTTCAGCTCGTGGCTGACGACCACGCCTGCGGACTTGCCGGCCGGCGACTGCTCGACGTTCATGAAATGCAGCGGAACCGAGACATGGACCTTTTCGCCGGCGCGCACGCGCTGGAAGTCCAGGTGCATGATCTGCTGCTTGTACGGGTGGCGCTGCATGTCACGCAGCAGCACCAGCTCGGGGGTGCCGTCGACTTCCAGGGTCAGGATCGAGGAGTAGAACCACTCGTTCTTGCTGGCCAGGTACGTCTTCTCGTGCTCGAGCTGGATGCTGGCGGGATCGGCGTGACCGCCGTAGATGATGGCCGGAACCATGCCGCTGTGACGCAGGCGGCGGCTCGCACCCTTCCCCTCGTCCTTGCGGCTGGTTGCCGAGATTTTGTGCTTGGTGGACATCTTGGTTTACTCACTTTGCTTGCAATGGGCCGCCTCGCGGCGGCGGAAACACTCACCCGCGACCAGGTGAGTGGGTTGAATCCGTGATTCGGGATTCGTGATTGGTGATTCGTAGAAGCGCAGGCACGCGTTATCGAATCACCAATCACCAATGACCAATCACTGCTCTCAATCCACGTACAGCGAACTCACCGACTCGCCAAACGCAATCCGGCGGATGGTCTCGGCCAGCAACTCGGCGACGCTGAGCTGGCGGATGCGATCGCAGTGGCGACCCGCCTCCGACAGCGGGATGGTGTCCGTCACCACCAGCTCATCGAGTTGCGAGCCGCTGATGTTGTCGATCGCCGCACCCGACAGCACCGGATGCGTGCAGTACGCGACCACCTTGGTCGCGCCCTGCTGCTTCAGCGCCGCGGCGGCGGCACACAAGGTGCCGGCGGTATCGACGATGTCATCGACCAGCACGCAGATCTTGCCGGACACGTCGCCGATGATGTTCATCACCGTGGCGACGTTGGCCTTGGGACGGCGCTTGTCGATGATGGCCAGGTCGGCATCGTCCAGGCGCTTGGCGATGGCTCGCGCCCGGACCACGCCGCCCACGTCGGGCGAGACCACGATCAGGTTGTCGGTGCCGTAGCTGCGCCAGATGTCGGCCAGCAGCAACGGCGATGCGTAGACGTTGTCGACCGCCATGTCGAAGAAGCCCTGGATCTGGTCGGCATGCAGGTCGACCGTCAACACACGGTCGGTATGCACGGTGGAAAACATCTGCGCGGCGACCTTGGCGGTGATCGGCACGCGCGCCGAGCGTGGGCGGCGATCCTGCCGGGCGTAACCGAAATACGGCACCACCGCGGTCACGCTGGACACCGATGCGCGCTTGAGCGCGTCGATCAGCACCAGCAGCTCCACCAGGTTCTCCGCGCTGGGCGCGCAGGTGGACTGGATCACGAACACTTCCTGGCGGCGGACGTTTTCCTCGATCTCGACCTGCACCTCGCCGTCCGAGAAGCGGCCGATCTGGGCCTTGCCCAGGCGCACGCCCAACTCCTTGCACACCGCCTGCGCGAGCGGGCGATTGGCGTTGCCGGCAAATACCAGCAAATTGCGATCGTCTTGCACTGTCATGGTGGGGCCGGGACTGGGGATTCGGGATTGGGGCTTGGAAAGAGCGGGATCGTGGATACGGGCCAATCCCGAATCCCCAATCCCGTATCCCATCGCTTCATTGGCAGGGGTGGCAGGATTCGAACCTGCGAATGCCAGGATCAAAACCTGGTGCCTTGGGCCTCTTGGCGACACCCCTGTGTCTGTGGGAACCGAGAATCGTCGATCGCTATCCGTGGAAGGCAAATGCCTGGCAGCGCTTGCTTTGAACGACCGCTCTTTAAACGACCCCCTGGTTGCTATTCAGTTCCTGTTCCATGCACCTCGAGCGCTTGCAGCAATGGCGAGCGCGCGGCACCTTGCGCCACCCAGGCCCTGAGGCCCGCTGGCAGGCGCGCCAGTGCTGCCTGGGCAGGTTCGCGACCGGCAAATTCCACGAAGCAGCCGCAACCCGACCCGGTCAAACGCGGCTTGCCGACCCGCGCCAAGGCCTCGAAGACGGCCTCGACGGCCATTTCGCGGCGGCGCAACACCGGCTCGAATGCGTTATCGAGCAAGGTACCTGAAACGAAGTCGCCTATTGTCGCGGGCGCTGCATCCCGCGTCAATTCAGGGGACTGGAACAAGTGGCCGGTGGACACGTGGATGCCGGGATCGGCCAGCAGGTACCAGGCAGGTGGCAGGTCCAGCGGCGTCAAGACCTCACCGACACCCTCGGCCCAGGCATTCTCACCGCGCACGAAGACGGGGACATCGGCACCCAGTTGCAGACCAAGCGCAGCCAGCCGATCGGTGGACAAACCCGTCTGCCAAAGCCGATTCAAGCCCTGCAGGACCGTCGCCGCGTCGGACGATCCGCCACCGAAGCCGGCGCCAGCCGGGATGCATTTTTCGACGACGATGTCAGCGCCTTTTGTTGTTTTCGACGATTTTGCCAGGATTCTTGCTGCCTGGACGGCCAGGTCCTCGTGTTCGGCCACATCTGCATGGCGCGCGCCGTGGCGCACGATCCGGCCATCCTGGCGCACGCGCAAGCGGATCGTGTCGCCCCAGTCGAGCAGCCGGAACACCGTCTGCAGCGCGTGGTAGCCGTCCGGGCGACGCCCGGTGATCTGCAGGAACAGATTGAGCTTGGCCGGTGCCGGCCACCGCGACCATCCGGCCGCGCCTTGGTCCGGGTCCGGGTCCGGGGACGACCCAACGCCAGCGGGCATGCCGCCCGCCGTGATTCCCGCACCCGTCATGGCACTGCCGGGCCCAACCCCAGGGTGTCGACCACCAACCGCACCTTGGACTCGCCGCGCTGGGCATTGATCCGGCGGGGCAGCTCGATGCCCAGGCTGGCGTCCTGCTGCCAGTCGTCGTAATCCAGCGTCCAGCCAGCCTGCTGCATCTTCGCCAACCGGCCATCGACATCGAATTGCAATCGCGCCGCTCCGGAACCCGGCGCACGTGCACCGCGCACCCATGCGGACAATGCCGTGACAGGGATCTCCCAGCCCGTCGCCTCGCGCAGCAGGGCATGGGCGTCAGGGCCGGTCCGTGTGCCGCCGTCGAGCCCTTCCAGGCGTGCGGATGCCTTGTTGCCGATGATGCGCCAGCTTTGCCGGGTGATCGGCGCACTCAGTGCAACGACGTACGCCGCACGGTCCTGCTGCCAATCGATCCTGCCGCTACCACCGCGCTGTCCGTTGGACAGGCCGACCCTGCCCGTCAGATGCCATTGCGGATGCGCGGACAATACGGTTTCACGCGCATCCTGCCGAGCCAGCGCGGCACTACGCTGGGCCGGCGGCAAGGGAGCACGCGGGGTCTGCGTGGCACAGGCCGACAACAGCCCGATGCCAACCAGGAGACACACGCACGATAACGTCCTGGATGAATGAGTCATGCGCCGGTCTTCGCCAGGGCCCGTTTGAGCGCGCGATTGCCCGGCTCGAGCTTTTCGCTTTCAGAGAAATATTTCCTGGCCTCGTCTTGTTGCCCCGTCACCCACAGCACCTCGCCAAGGTGGGCGGCGATCTCAGGGTCTTTCTGCAGCGAGAAAGCCCGCCGCAGCTGCGCCAGCGCCTCGTCCGTGCGGCCCAGGTGGTAGAGCACCCAGCCGTAACTGTCGATGATCGCAGCTTCGCCCGGCTCTGCGACCCGGGCGCGATCGATCAGCTCGAGCGCTTCGGTGTAGCGCGTGGTGCGGTCGGCAAGCGTGTAACCCAGGGCATTGAGCGCGGCGACATTGTCGGGATCGGCGACCAGCACGCGGCGCAGGTCGGCTTCGGCGCGGGGGATGTCGTCGCGACGCTCCCAGCCCAGCCCACGGGAGTACAACAATGCCTGGTCGTCCGGGAAAGCAGCCAGGCCACGGGCGTAGGTATCGAATTCGCCCTCGATATCGTCGTCCTGCTGCCGCAGCTGGGCCTCGACGAGGTAGGCATCGCGACGTGCATCTTCATCGATGGAGGCGTCGGCCTGCATCTTGTGCAGGTCGGCATAGGCCTCCGGCGTCCGCTTGAGCTCGTGCAGCACGTTGGCAGCGCGCAGGCGGGCCTGCCATCGCGCTTCGCCGCCGGGTACGCTGCGATACCACTGCAACGCCTCGTCGTAACGCTCGAGGAATTCCGCGGTTTGCCCCAGCAGCAGGCGTCGTTGCGGATCAGGCTGGCTGGAGCCGGCCTGCATCTGGGCATACAGGGCTTCCAGCGCCGTCTTGTCGGCCATCACCGCCAGCAGCGCGGCACGAACGCGGTAACTGCGATCGTCCTGTGGGCCGCGTGCCATGACCTGGGCCGCCGCCCGCTGGTCGCCCAGTGCATCGTATTGGGACGCGACCGAGGCGCGCACCTCTTCATCCCTGGCAGTGGCCGACGCCAGCCCGGCCAGCACGGCCTTGGCCTCTTCCGGCTTGCCGGCGGCGCTCAGCTGGCTGGCATGCAGCAACGCAACCCGCGGCTCGCCAGGGAAGCGCGCGATCACCGCTTCGACGATCCGCCTGGTCAGGTCCTTCTGGTCCAGTCGTTGCGCAAGTCCGCCAAAAGCCAGCCAGGCCTGCAGCTGATCCGGGATCGCCCCGTCATCGACCAGCTCGCCAAGCAGCCTGGCATTGAGGCCCGGGTCTTCGCCACCGCTGCCCAGTGCCGCCAGCGCGTACTGCCAGCCGGCGTTTTCCAGCTTGTCCTGTCCGCTACCGCCCTGTCGCAACAACACCGCCAGGCCCTTGCGCGCGGCACGCACGTCACCATGGCGCAGGGCCAAGGTGACCTCCGCCGCGCGCAGCGATAGCGAACCCGGGTCACGTTGTTTCCAAAGGGCCACCGCGGCGCGTGCGGCGGCATCGTCGTCGGAAAGCAAGGCGATCCGGGTGGCGCGCTCTGCGAGGCCCGCATCGCCCTGCGAGGCGCGTGCAGCGGCGAGGTACCACTGGGCGGCCTGGTCGAGCTTGCCCGCTTGCAGCGCGAACTCGCCCGCCATTGTCGCTGCCACGGCATCACCGTGCATGGCATCCTCGCCCACGGCGCCCATTCGCCCGGTGCCATCGCGCGACATGGCCGGCAACGACAAGCCCAGCGCCAGCCCGAGCACGGCCAGGCACTGCCAGCGGCGCCCAGGCCCTGGACGGGGGCTGGAGGGAGGTTGCATGTTGTAAAAACGTGACTGCACGGGCATCGGATGCGGCCGGGCCGTAAAATGGCGGCCCATTGCCTCGAAAGCTTATCGCACGCGACTGAATGCCATGCACCTGGGGGCATGGCCGCGACGCGACCAGACGGGGTGTTGTCGGACAAGACGCAACGGACAAGCCTGCCAGCCACATGACCCTGCTCGCCATCGGCATCAACCACCAGACCGCGCCCCTCAGGCTGCGCGAACGGGTGGCGTTTGCCGATCACAGCCTGCCCGGGGTGCTGGCGGCATTGCGCGTACTGCCCTCGGTCAGCGAGGTCGCGCTGCTGTCCACGTGCAACCGCACCGAACTGTATGCCGTAGCCGAGGACGCGGATGTCCTGGGCCGCTGGCTGGCCAACCATGGCGATGGCAGCGACCTGAGCAGCTATCTCTACCGCCACCGCGATGCCGATGCGGTACGCCACCTGTTCCGCGTCGCCACCGGGCTGGACTCACTGGTGCTGGGCGAGCCGCAAATCCTGGGGCAGGTCAAGCAGGCCTGGGCCGCGGCACGGTCGGCCGGCACGCTGGGCGGGCAACTGGACCGGCTGTTCCAGCAATCCTTCGTCGCCGCCAAGCGTGCGCGGACCGATACCCGCATCGGTGCCAATCCGGTCTCGGTCGCGTCGGCGGCGGTGCGGCTGGCGCAGACCACCTTCTCCAGGCCCTCGGATGCGTCGGTCCTGCTGGTCGGTGCCGGCGAAACCATCGAACTGGTCGCGCGCCACCTGGCCCAGGCCAAGGTCAAGCAGCTGATGGTCGCCAACCGCACGCTGGTCCACGCGCAGGAACTGGCCAGTCGCCATGGGGGCATCGCCTTGCCCCTGGAAGGCATCGATACCCACCTTGACCAGGTCGACATGGTGTTCTGCGCCACCGCCAGTCGCCTGCCCGTCCTCACGCGTGCGCAGGTCGCCGCCGCACTCTCGCGGCGTCGACATCGGCCGATGTTGCTGATGGACCTGGCCGTGCCCCGGGACATCGCGCCCGAGGTGGCCACCCTGCCTGATGTATTCGTCTACACGATCGATGACCTGGAGCGCACCATCGAAGGCAACCGCGAGAGTCGCCGCCAGGCCGCCGACGATGCCGAAGCGATCGTCCAGATGCAGGTCTCGCGCTTCATCGCCTCGCAGGCCGCCCATGCCCGCAGCGCACCGCTCAAGCGCCTGCGCGCGCACGGCGAAGCTGCACGCACGGACGTACTGGCAAAGGCCCGGCACCAGCTGGCCACGGGAAGCGACCCGCAGGTGGTTCTCGACTACCTCGCCCACACGCTGACGAACCGCCTGCTGCACGCCCCGACGATTGCCTTGCGCCAGGCGGCGATCGAGGGTGACGCCGACCTGGCACGCGCCAGCGAGAAGCTGTTTCCCGGCGATGGGGACGGCGTCGCCCAAAACGATGCCGATGACGGACCTGGCCGCGACGATCATGACGACGGCTAGCGATCCTGCTTGTCCGTCAACCCTGCGTCCGCCGCAATGACCGACAAAAGCGCAGGTGTTGCGCCAGCCATCCATCGCGCGCGATTGCCCCCTGCAACACATCGACCACGACCACACGACCAGCAACGACAGCCCTGATGATTCCGAGCCTCCAGCGCAAACTCGAAGCACTATCCGAACGCCGCGAGGAGCTCGAACGGTTGCTCGCCGATCCGGGCGTCGCATCGGACAACGAGCGGTTCCGGGCGCTTTCGCGCGAATTCGCGCAGCTCGAACCGGTTGCGGTCGCGTTGAAGGCGCAGGCGCGGGCACGACGCGACCTGGCCTCCGCCGAAGCGATGCGCAGCGATCCGGAGCTGGGTGGACTGGCCGAAGAAGACATCACGGATGCAACGCAGCGACTGGAGCGGCTCGAACGCGAACTCATGGCGCAACTCGTCCCGCGCGATCCGCGAGACGAGGGCAATCTCTACCTGGAAGTGCGCGCAGGCACCGGGGGTGACGAGGCTGCGATCTTCGCCGGCGACCTTTTCCGGATGTACTCGCGCTTTGCCGAACGCCGGGGATGGAAGGTCGAGGCCGAATCCGCCAGCCCGGGTGAGCACGGCGGCTACAAGGAAATCGTCGCCCGTATCGAAGGACGCGGCGCCTATTCCATGCTCAAGTACGAATCGGGCACCCATCGCGTCCAGCGTGTCCCGCAGACCGAGTCGCAAGGGCGCATCCACACCTCGGCCGCCACCGTCGCGATCATCGCCGAGGACACCAGCGAAGTCGCCATCGAGATCAATCCCGCCGACCTGCGCGTGGACACCTTTCGCTCCTCGGGTGCCGGCGGCCAGCACGTCAACAAGACCGACTCGGCGATCCGCATCACCCACCAGCCCAGTGGCGTCGTCGTGGAATCGCAGACCGAACGCTCGCAGCACGCCAACCGCGACAAGGCGATGAAGCGCCTGCGCGCGATGCTGGTCGAAGCCGAAATCGAGAAGCGCCACGCGGCACAGGCCATGGACCGAAAACTGCAGGTCGGCAGCGGGGACCGCAGCCAGCGCATCCGTACCTACAACTTCCCGCAGGGGCGGATCACCGATCATCGCGTCGATGGCCTGACGCTGTACGATCTGCCCAACGTGCTGGAAGGCGACCTGGATGCATTGATCGAACGCCTGGCCAGCGAGGACCAGGCCGATGCGCTGGCGCAGCTGGCGCAAGGCAACTGACGACCACGAATCAACGAAGCTTTCGTTTACGGTTGCAAGAGCGGCTTCAGCCGCAAGCCCTCGCCCTTCGCTTGTAGTTGGCTTTTTTTCCTGCCAGGGCGAAAGCCACGTCAAGAGCCCGCAGCTGAGGCCGCTCCTGCAAGGGCAATCGCCGACCCCGCCGCGCCAAAGTGCAGGAATCCCGCATGACCACGCAGATCAAACGCGCCACGCTCGCCGACCTCGACGCACTGGCCCCCTTGTTCGATGCCTACCGGGTGTTCTACCAGCAACCCAGCGACCCCGTGCGGGCGCGCAGCTTCCTGCGTGAGCGCCTGGACCGCGAAGATTCGGCGATCCTGCTTGCCATCCATGGCGGCGCCGCCCTCGGGTTCACCCAGCTCTACCCGCTCCTTTCCTCCGTGCGTACGGGCCGCTTGTGGCTGCTCAACGACCTGTACGTGCAGGCGCCTGGTCGCCGCAAGGGCATTGGCCTTGCCCTGCTCGACGCCGCCGCCGGCTTTGCACGCGACGATGGCGCGATCGGGTTGATGCTCGAGACGGGCGTCGACAACGCGCCGGCACGCGCGCTCTACCGCGCTGCCGGTTGGCAGGAAGAACACACCCAGTGGTACTCGCTCGCCGTGTGACCCGTCCCGGTCCCGGGCGATGCGTGCGACCGGCCGAAAGCCGCCCTACACTGCCAGCATGGAATCCGACCCCGGCCTGCTCCCACTGCGACTGTGCGTCCTGACCGTGTCGGACTCGCGCACGCCCGACAACGACACGTCCGGCGACTACCTCGCCATGACCCTGCTCGAGGCCGGCCACCAATTGCACGCACGCGCCCTGCTTCCCGACGACCGGTACCAGCTGCGTGCGCGCGTGTCCCAATGGATCGCCGACGATGCGGTCGACGGCATCCTGGTCACCGGTGGGACCGGTTTTACCGGCCGTGATTCCACGCCCGAGGCACTGCTGCCGCTGCTTGACAAGCAAATGCCCGGCTTTGGCGAGTTGTTCCGCGCGATCAGCGTCGAGGAGATCGGCACCTCATCGCTGCAGTCCCGCGCCTTCGCCGGGCTTGCCAACGGCACGTTCGTCTTCGCCCTGCCCGGTTCGACATCGGCCTGCCGCACTGCCTGGGAAAGGATCATCCGCGCCCAGCTGGACGCACGCACCAGGCCGTGCAACCTCGCCACCTTGCGGCCCCGGCTCTAGGGCACGCCTGGGCCGTCGCCAACGATCCATTGCCCGCCTGCGCCCGGATGCGCGGGCTCCTGGTCGGGACGACCATGCATCGAAGGAGGCACCATGGCCATCGACACCACCCTGCGACTGCTCGCCAAGGCGCGCGGCATGACCCCGGCCGATATCGCAACCGCGATCCCGCGTGCCGGGGCGGCCACGGTGGCGGCCTGGTTGCGTGGCGACAAGATGCCCGGCAAGGAGCAGCTGGATGCCCTTGCACGCATGTTCGGCGTACCTGCAGGCGCCTTGCTGTCGGAGCTGGCCAGTACCCTGGACCCGGCGCGCACCAGCGGCGAGCACGAGCTGATCGCCGCCTACCGCGCCCTCAACACCCGGCAACAGGGCGCGCTGCTGGAAGTCGCGCGCGCCATGGCGGGGCAAAAACGCGGCAGGAAATGAGGCGTCGCCGGCAATGGCTGGTGCGTGAGTGGCCTTGGCCCGAGTCCGCGATCGCGCCGTGGCCCTGGACCAGGCTCTCGAGACTGGAGCGGCGCGCATCGCGATGTGCGTCGCTCCCGCGACTGTCGAAGTCGCGATCCACAGCCCATGCCAGCGCTTACCCTTGCATCATCGACAAACCCATCGCACGGAATCCCCATGGGAAAACTCAAGCGCAAGGCCTACCAAGCAGCAATGCAACCCATGCAGGAGGAACTGGTTGCGATGACCCGCTGGCTGGCGCGCACCGGCAAGCGGGTCGTCGTGTTGTTCGAAGGCCGCGATACCGCCGGCAAGGGTGGCGCCATCGATGCCGTGCGCGATCATGTCAATCCACGGCAATGTCGCGTCGCCGCCCTGCCCAGGCCGACCGAACGGGAAACCGGCCAGTGGTATTTCCAGCGCTACGTCGCGCACCTGCCGGCAGCAGGCGAGATCGTGCTGTTCGACCGCAGCTGGTACAACCGCGCCGGCGTGGAATACGTCATGGGCTTTGCCAGCCAGGCCCAGGTCGAGGCTTTCCTGCACCAGGCGCCTGCCTTCGAGCGGCTGCTGGTCGATGACGGCATCCTCTTGTTCAAGTACTGGCTGTGTTGCGACCAGGACAAGCAGGAGGAGCGCTTCGCCGAGCGCGCAGGCGATCCGCTCAAGCGCTGGAAGCTTTCACCCATCGACCTGGAAGCACGCCGGCAGTACGACGCCTACACGCGCGCACGCGAAGTGATGCTCGAAGCGACCCATACAACATGCGCTCCCTGGACGCTGGTCGATTTCAACGACCAGAAGCGCGGACGACTGACCTTGATCCGCGACCTGCTCGACCGCTTGCCCGATACGCGGGTTGCACCGGCAGAGATCGAATTTCCGCCGTTGTCCGGAAAGCCGGCAGATGAGCGTTACGGTGTACTCGAACCCATCGCGAACTTCGACGCCGCCGAATAGCCAGTCCGTGGCATGCACGCTGGCGGCGACGCAAGGACCGGTGGGCGGAGTCGTTGCCTTCACCAGCGCATCGATGGCATGCATTGGCTGGCCTGGCCTGGTTGACGTTATTTGATGCAAACGACGTGGTTGGCATGACTGGATTGCGATAACGTCACCACACGCTTCACGCATGACGACCGGGGAACCTGATGTTTGCAATCGCAGCCGCCTGCCTGGTGATCACCGCCCTGCTGGCCTACGTCAACCACCGGTTCTTCGGATTGCCGACGACGATCGGGGTCATGGCGGGCGCTTTGGTGCTTTCGCTCGGGCTGATCGCGCTGGATGCGGTGGGCCTGGGCACGTTGCACGGCTACGAGACGGCATTCCTGCGATCGATCGATTTTTCCGATGTGTTGATGCAGGGCATGCTGTCGGTGCTGCTGTTTGCCGGCGCCCTGCACGTCGACCTCAGTCGCCTGCGCGCGTATCGCTGGCAGATCGGACTGTTGGCCGTCGTCGGAACCGCCTTGTCCACGGCGATCATCGGCGTGGCGGTGTGGTGGTTGCTGCCCCTGTTCGGGTTGGGCCTGCCGCTGACGTATTGCCTGGTGTTCGGGGCATTGATCTCGCCGACCGATCCGATCGCGGTGATCGGCATCCTCAAGTCCGCCGGTGCGCCGGGCAATGTCGGGATGGTGGTATCGGGCGAATCGTTGTTCAACGATGGCGTCGGCATCGTCCTGTTCTCGTTGCTGCTTGGCGTGGCCACGCAGGGCGTGGTGCCTTCATTTGGCCAGGGCGCGGTGATGTTGGCGCACGAGGCGGGCGGCGGACTGCTGCTCGGCGCGGCATTGGGCCTGGTGTTGTTCGGGCTGTTGCGCAGCATCAATGCCTACAAGGTCGAAGTGCTGCTGACCCTGGCCGCGGTGCTGGGGGGCTACGAGCTTGCACACAGCCTGCACGTGTCCGGCCCGCTGGCGATGGTCGTGGCGGGGGTGATCATCGGCAACCAGGGCCGCGCGATGGCGATGTCCGATACCACCCGCCAAAACATCGATCTGTTCTGGGAGCTGCTCGACGAGATCCTCAATGCGGTGCTGTTCGTGCTGCTGGGCCTGGAGATCGTGGTGATCGCGTTTACCGGCAAGCTGTTCCTGGCGGCCCTGGGCGTGATCCTGGTCACGTTGCTGGCACGCCTGCTGACCGTCGGCCTGCCGGTGGGCGCCTTGAAGCGTGTCTTCCGGCTGCCCGATGGCTCCTGGAAGGTGCTGACGTGGGGTGGGCTGCGCGGCGGGATTTCCGTGGCGCTGGCGCTCTCGCTGCCGGCCGGACCGCAGCGCGACCTGATCCTGTCGCTGACCTACATGGTGGTCGTGTTCTCCATCCTTGGCCAGGGGCTGACGATCCGCAAGGTGGTCCAACGCACCTACAGCGGCGATGCCGATCGGAAGGTCGGGGCGGCCAGCGACAGGAGCGGCTGAAGCCGACATCTCCTGGCCAGCGCGGTGGCCGTCACCAGGGAAGGAAGCTTTGTCGCCAACCTCGAGACGACACCGTCAGTCGACCAGGAAACCGTTCCCGACCGCTGTTGCGTCGGCCGGCTGACGCTCGACCCGGTCCACGCGCGCCATTGGCGGGCCCTGGTGCAACCAAGTTGCCAGCGTATCGATGGCCGCCGGGTCGCCGGCCACCAACACTTCGACCCGGCCGTCGCTCAGGTTGCGTGCATGCCCACGCAGCGCCAGCGCATGCGCTTGCGTCCGCGTGCTTGCCCGAAAGCACACGCCTTGCACGTGGCCACGGACGAAGAAACGGGCAGCGACCTGGCCAGTCATCGCCATGCCGCGCAACCTCTCCTGCGCGGTTTGCCGCCGGCAGCCGTACGGCAAGCCTGCACGCTGCGACCAGGCAGGCATGCGCCCATCACTACCTGGCCACTGCGGTGATGTCGATCCTGCGGGGCGTCCGGCTGCCACTGCGCTGCACCATCAGGACCAGATGGTCGCCTGGTTGCAGTCCGTGCATGATCTGCATGAAGTCCGCTGCCGCGGCGCCAGGCACCTTGGTGTCGTTGGCCGAAAGCAGCTCGTCGCCCACCTTGAGCCCTGCCGCCTGTGCAGGCGACGCGGGGCCGATCTTGCTGACCACCACGGAGGCCAACGTGGGATCGACGTCGGAACCACTGGTCCGGACATCGGTGCTGAAACCAAGACTGGCGCCATCGCCTGCCATGGCGGACAGGGGAAGCAACAAGCCCGCCAGGAGCGGTACCAGGACATGCTTGAATCGATTCATGGAAAAGGACCTGCGTGGGGGCGAAGCGCCGTGATGGCGCGACGCGACGGACATGGGTGGTCCGAGGGAGCCTAGGTGGGGCAGCCTGAACTCCGGCAGCATGCCGGGCAATGCGCACCGACCAGCGTGTCCAGGGCACCGCGCGTCGAGCTGGCTGCTCGGGCAGTAGGATCAAAGCGGCATGGCCAGGAGCAACGGCCAGGGCCGCGGGATCGTCGCTTCGGACTCAACCGCGGCTGGCCCGGCCCGCAGCCGGGGTGGTCGCATCCGGCCCTCCGGCCGCGGTAATGGCCGCGTCGATGTCGCTGGCCGTCACCGGCCCCAGGAAGTGCCTGGCGACCTTGCCGTCGGGCGCCACCAGGTAGGTCGTGGGCAGGCCACGCGGGGTGGCGAAGTCCTTCGGCGGCGCGTAGGTATCGATGATCGCGATCGGGTAGACGACCGGATGCTGTTTCAGGAAGCCCTGCATCTCTGCCGGCGTGATGTCCTCGTATGCCAGGCCGATCACTTCGATATGTTCGCGCATGGCGTCGAGTGCGGACAGGTCCGGCATTTCCTTCAGGCACGGTCCGCACCAGGTGGCCCAGAAGTTGACCACCACCCAGTTGCCACGGTGCGCTGACAGGTCGTAGGCCTTGCCATCCAGGGTCGTGACTTGCAGCGCGGGCCGAGTGGGCTCGACGGGCATTGCGTCGTCCACGGCAGCCGCATTGCCGGCCACGGGCCCGGCCGGCGTCGCATCGGCGGTGGGCGCAGCGGCCGGGGATGCCGGCGGGGCGCTGGACGGGCGCTTGCAGGCCACCAGCCCCAGCAGCAACACGGCCGCCATGGCGAGCCACGCGATCGATCTCCTGGGTGCAGGATCGCGGGCCCCGGCTGTTGTCCTGCTTCTCGTGCTGGTGTTCATTGATGTCCCTTGGACAGTGCCTGGTAGACGTTGGAAACCCGGCGCTTGAGCAAATTGCGAAGCGGCACGCGCAACTGGTCGAGTTCATCAAGGGCGGCCACCCCCAGTGCGTCGTCGCCACAGGGCAAATGCGCCTCGGCGATCGGGATGCGCAGGCCACAGGCTTCGTAGAGTTCGGCCATGGTGATGTCATCGAGGTCGCGCGACAACAACCATTCGCCGGTCTCGGCGCGGCTCAGCAGGCCGATGGCTTCCAGTTCGGCCAGCATCTGCTGCACCAGGTCGTCGGTCAGCATCGGCTCCAGGTGCTGGATCTGCTCGCTGTGAAGGCCCCTGCCCTGCTGCCGGTACTCGCCAAAGCGGCCCAGCATGCGTAGCAGCCCATACAGCTCGTATCCATCCGGAAGTCGCATCGACAGGGGCTGGTAGCGGAAGGCAGAGATCGATGACGCAAACGACGCGCCCAGCAGGACCGACACCCAGCTCAGGTAGATCCACAGCAGGAACACGGGCGCGGCCGTGAAGATCGCGGGCGCCTTCAACTGGCTCACCCCGAACAGCTTCGGGTCGTTGATCGCATAGAGCTTCTCATAGGTGTTGAAGCTACCGATGTAGAGGCCGACACCCCACTTCACCAGTTCGAACATCGCCACTGCCAACAAGGCACCGGCCAGCGCATGCCGCCATTTGATCGTTCGGTGGGGCACGACGCGGAAGATGGTGGCAAACGCAGCCAGCTCGATCGCCATGGGCGCCAGCCGCAAGGCGATCGCCTCGATCGCCCGCCCCCACGCCGTTTCGAACAGCGCCAGGGAAAAGAACTGGGTAACCAGCGCCAGGCTCGCCGCCGACACCAGCGCACCCAATGTCAACACCGTCCAGTATACGAGCAGCCTGCGGAACTTCGGTCGCGAGGTCTTGACCCGCCAGATGCGGTTGAAGCTCGACTCGATGCCGCTGATCGTGATCAACAGCGAGAACACCAACGCAATGACGCCAACGACGGTCAGCTTGCCGATGTTGCCCGACGTCGACACCAGGAACGCTTCCACGGCGCGTGCGGAGCTGGGCACGAAGTTGGAAAAAATGTAGTCGCTGAGCTTGGCGCTCCACTCGCTGTAGATGGGGAATGCCGACAGCACCCCGAAGACCACGATCGACAGCGGCACCAGCGCGAATACCGTGGTGTATGACAGCGCACCCGCCGCCTCGAACAGGCGATCGTCGAGGAACCGACGCCAGAGGAAGCGCAGGAACGAGTGCCTGCGTGCGCGGTCGCGCAGGCGTTTGCTCCAGTCGTCGAGGATGTCCAGTGGCTGCATCCCTGGCAGGTTATCCGAAATGGGACCATCGCGAATCCACGTCGTGGCTTGCCATCGCCTATGCTTGTCGCCAACGGAGGACACGATGAGCGACATCCTGGTGCTGTATTACAGCCGCGGCGGTTCGGTGGCCAAGCTGGCGCGGCACATCGCGCGCGGCATCGGCGAGATCGATGGCATGGCCGCACGACTGCGCACGGTGCCCTCCGTGGCCGCGACCACGACCGCCACGGCGGCTCCCGTGCCCGAAGAAGGGGCGCCGTACGTCGAGCATCGGGACTTGTCCGAATGCAGCGGCCTGCTGCTCGGCAGCCCGACCCGCTTTGGCAACATGGCTGCACCAATGAAGCACTTCCTCGACGGCCTGGGCGCCCAATGGGCCAGCGGCACGCTGGTCGGCAAGCCGGCAGGCGTCTTCACCTCGACCTCGACCATGCACGGCGGGCAGGAGTCGACGCTGCTGACGATGATGGTGCCGCTGTTGCACCACGGTTGCGTGATCGCCGGGATCCCTTTCACCGAAGCCGCACTCAACACCACCCGCAGCGGCGGCACGCCATACGGCGCCAGTCACGTCGCCGGACTCAAGGACGACCCGCAACCCAGCGACGAAGAAGCGCAATTGGCCCGCGCGTTGGGCCGCAGGATCGCGCAACTGGCAGCAAAGCTGGCATGAGTGGGCCCACGAGGAACGCACCGGGGATGGACGGGCCGATGCCGCGCAAGCTGCTGCCAGGCAGGCCGGCCATGAACAACTCACGTCGCATCCTGGGCCTGGCGCTGCTCGCCCTGGCAGTGCTGTATGCAGGCTGGTTTGGCCATGATCGTCAGTGGGTGGCATTGGTGGTCTTCGCATTGCCGCCGCTGTGGCTGTTGCGCACGACCTTGCTGGGCAATCTTCGAAGCGGCTTCTGGGCCGGCGTGTTGGCCCTGCTATGGTTTTCGCACGGCGTCATGGTGGCCTGGACCCGCCCGCCGGAACGCGCTTTCGCGCTGGGCGAAGCCGGATTGGCGGTCGTGATCGTACTGGCGGCAAGCATCCCGGGTTTGCGCGCGCGCTTCGGCGGACGCCGCAAGCAGCCATGAGCATGGGCGTTGGCACGCTTGCTGCGCAGGCTGGCGCGCGCGCCAGCGGCCTGGTTGCGACGGCCTCGCGGTGGTGACGCACACGGGCCCCGCCGACAAGGACCCGCGCATGGCAGGGCTGTCCGCCGACGACATCGCGCGCATGCACGCCGCGGCACGTGCGATTCGCGATGGTGCCGTCAACGATGCGCTGTCGCTGTTGAAGCGGGTGTTGGCAGGTGCGCCTGGGCACCCCGAAGCACTGCGGTTGATGGGCATCCTGCACACCCGCGGCGGGCGTCCCGACCTGGCCTTGTCGAGCTTGCGCCAGGCGCTTGCCACGTCCCCGGACGACGCCGTGCTCTTGAACGACCTTGGCAGCGCCCAGGCTGGCTGCGGTGAACGCGACGCCGCGCTGGCCACCTGGCGCCGGGCCTGCGCACTGTCGCCGGCCGCCCCGATGCCGTGGTTCAACCTGGGCCGCAACCTGCAGCTGCAAGGCGCAAGCCAGGCCGCCACCGATGCACTGCAGCGCGCCTGTACGCTGGCACCGGACCTGTTGCCGGCCCACGTCCTGCTCGGGGATGCGCTGGTACACCTGGGCCGGTTCGACGACGCCGAGGAGCGCTACCGTGCCGCGCTGGCTCTGCATCCCGCATGCGGGGATGCCTGGCGCGGGTTGTCGAACATCAAGACCAGACCCCTGACGGACGCCGATGGCGCCGCACTGGCGGCGCAATTGCAGCGCCCGGACCTGGGTTTCGAGGATCGGCTGGCGATGGGTTATGCGCTGGGCAAACTGGAGGAAGACCGCGGCCGGTACCGGGAAGCATTCGCGACGCTCGCCAAGGCCAACGCGGCGTTGCGCCAGCGGGCCGCCTGGAGCGCGACGGCTTTCAACGCGTATGTCGCTGCGGCCTTGGCTGCGACGGCACGACTACCGACGCCGCTGGATGCCACGCTGGGGTCCGAGGCTATTTTCATCGTCGGTTTGCCGCGCTCGGGCTCGACCCTGTTCGAACAGATCCTGGCCGCGCATCCACAAGTCGAAGGCGCCAGCGAACTGCCCGACCTGGGCGAATTGATCCAACAGGAGTCGATACGCCGCCGCCAGCCCTATCCTGGCTGGATCGCCAGCGCCACGGCGGAGGACTGGCAGCGCCTGGGCCACGATTACCTGCAGCGCACGGCGCGCTGGCGCGAACGCCGCCCCCGCTTTACCGACAAGATGCCCGAAAACTGGAAGCACGCGGGCATCCTGCGTGCGATGCTGCCGGGCGCGACCGTGATCGATGTCCGTCGTGATCCGCTGGAAACCGGCTGGTCGTGCTTCAGGCAGCAGTTCTACCAGCTCCCGCACTTTTCCTGCGACCTGGATGACATCGCGACTTACCTGCGTGGCTGCGAAGCGGCCATGGATGCCTGGCGCGAGCGGGATCCGCGGCGGATCCACCTGCACCGGTACGAAGACCTCATCGACGATCCGCAGCGCCGCATCCAGGCGCTGCTTGACGACTGCGGATTGCCGTTCGCCCCCGCGTGCCTGGCTCCCCATCTGGCCATGCGCAGCGTGCGCACGGCGAGCGCCGCGCAGGTCCGGCAGCCCTTGCGCAGCGATACCGCACGTGCCGCCCGGTATGGCGCACTGCTTGATCCATTGCGCCGCGGACTGGCCAGGTAGGCACCCCGCCGGCGTGCGTCATGCCGCCTGCGGCGGTCGGCGCATCCAAGCGCTGGCGCTCCACGCACGATGCTCCAAGGCATACCATAGGCACATGGACCAATTACTGATCGTCACCACTGGCGGCACCATCGACAAGGTGTACTTCGACGACAAGTCGGATTACCAGGTCGGGGCGCCACAGATCGGCCGTATCCTTGAGCAGCTCGGGGTCGCCTTCGGCTTCCACGTGATCCCGATCCTGCGCAAGGATTCGCTGCACATCGATGCCTCCGATCGCGAGCTGTTGCGCGCCACCATCGCCGCCCAGGACACGCGCCATGTGCTGGTCACCCACGGCACGGACAGCATGGTCGAGACCGCCAGGGTGCTGGCCGCGATCCCGGGCAAGACCATCGTGCTCACCGGTGCGCTGAACCCTGCCGGTTTCCGCGGCTCGGATGCGGAGTTCAACATCGGCACCGCCGTCGGCGCGGTGCAGTCCCTGCCCGCCGGCGTCTACATCGCGATGAACGGCCGCATCTGGGATCCGGGGAAAGTCCGCAAGAACGTCGCTGCCAACCGGTTCGAAGCCGTCGGCTAGGACGGGAGCCAGCAAACGGGCATCGACGGCGGCCAATGACCAGACACCGGGCATTTGCGCCCGCCATGACTTGAATGCCTTGGGCGCATCCCAACCCGACTTGGTCGCGAGCAGGTAGCCCCGTCATCGCAGCCGCATTGATTCGACAGGTGCTTTCCGGACCCGCGCATGACCGCTTGGCGCTTGCATCGGATCCGGGCCAGCAGGCATGGCGGTGCCGCAAAAAGAACCCCGGCGCGAGGCCGGGGTCCTGGGTTGCATTTACCTTGCAGCGTCAGGTCACGGGGAGGTGGTACCCGTCAGGGTGACCCCGGAGAACGACCTGTATGCGCGCACGTTCATGTAGTACGTACCCGCACTGGTCACGGTGCAGCTCTCGTTGTTGCCATTCTTGTACGGACGGCAGTCATAGCTGGACGTGGTCGGGGCACTGCCCTTCTTCACGTACAGGTCCGCATCGCCGGTACCGCCGGAGATGCTGATGACACCGGTCTGGCCCGAAGCCACCACCATGGTGTACGTGGTGCTTGTCTGGCCGGTGGAGATGGACGGCAACAAGACGCTGCTGCTGCCACCACCGCCACCACCACCGCCGCCGCCACCGGCGGTGTAGTCGCCGACCAGGCTCACGCCCGAGAACGACGAGTACGCCTTGATGCGGACGTAGTAGGTGGTTGCCGACGGGCTCGAGAACGAACACGTCTCCGCATTGCCGTTCTTGTACGGACGGCAATCGTAGGAGCTGTCGGTCGGCGTGCTACCGGCCTTCACGTACATGTCTGCATCGCCAGTACCACCGGACATGATAAAGCTCAGGTTGGTCGCACCCGACGGCACCGACAGCGTGTAGACCACGTCGTTGCCCGTGCTGGCCGACAAGCCGGTCACCGGCGTGCCCTTGGTCAGGGTACCGCCACCGCCACCGCCACCACCGCCACCACCGGTGCCGCCGCAGCTCGTGGGCACCGTGCCGGCATTGACGCCAACCGTGGAGAACGCATTGGCCACGTCCTGGCCGTTGAAGCCCAGGTCACAGGCTGCCTGGACCGCGCCGACCGCACCCGAGTTGTAGGTCGAACTCGACGTCCAGTACTCGGCGTTGGCACGCGCCATGACCTTGAACGCCTTGGGTGTATCCCAGCCGCTGGTCGTGGCCAGCTTGTAGAAGAACTTGTTGTATACGCCCGAGGAATAATGCGGGTCCATGCCGCTGGTGTAGTTGGCGGCGTTGTCGATCGAGCCCCCGTCCTGGGTCGGGTTGGCCATGTAACGCAGTGCGCCACTGCCCTTGAAGATCTCGTTACCAACCAGGAAGTCATTGCTGCCCTTCCAGTAATACTCGGTTGCCTCGCCGCCCATGTCCGAGAAGGCCTCGTTCATGCCGCCGGACTGGCCCGAATAGGTCAGGTTGGAGTGCTGCTCGGTGAAGCCATGCGAGACTTCGTGGCCGGCCACGTCGGCACTGACCAGCGGGTAGAACGTGTTCTTGCCGTCACCGAAGCTCATGTTGGAGCCGTTCCAGAAGGCATTCTCGTACTGCGAGCTGTAGTGCACGCGCATGATCAGCTGGAAGGACAGCGCGTTGTAGCCGGTATACGCCGGATACATGTCGGTGATGACGCCGCCGAAGTAGAAGGCGTCGTTGATCGGCGAATAACCGCCATTGACGGTCTTGTAGGTGTTGCGCGGGCAGGTGTAGCTGAATGCCGTGGTGCTGCCACCGGTCGACCCATTGAGGTTTACGCCACGCACGTTGGCGTTGTTCATCGTGCAGGTGCTGCCGCTCTGGCTGACGTTGAGGTAACCGTAGATCCCACCGGAGCCCCACTCGTACTGGCCGGTCTTCTGGTTGCCGCCAGGTCCAGTGCCATTGGCCGTGGTCAGGCCTTCCCAATGCTTGAGCACCTTGCCGTTGCGCGCATCGATGATCAGCTGCGGACGGGTCGGCTTGCCGCCGCCCTCTGCGTACATGTCCACGACCCACGCCAAGTGTGCGCTGCCGTTGTCGTCGACGAAGATCATCTTCGTCGCCTTCTGGCGTTGCACCTGCGTGGCTGCAAGCTTGGCGCCGAACGCCGCCTGCTTGGCCAGGCCCAGCGCCTTGGCCTGGGCGATCGCGCGCCCGGCGAAGGCACGTGCCGGCAGGTCGCTGGCCAGGCCTGTGATCTTTTTGCCGAACAAGGTGCGCACGTTGCCGCTGTCATCCTCGCTGACGATGACCTGCTCACCCCAGACCGGGATGCCGCGGAAGGTTTGCTGGTAGCGCGTGTTGCGCACGCCGTGGCTGTCGTGCCGATTCATCAGCACCAGGCGCGACTCGGGATCCAGGCGCAGGAGCTGCTCATGGCGCGTGTGCGCCATCGCGGGCGTGCCATTGGCGGCAATGCCCTGGGAATACTGTTGCTTGAGCTGCGCGAGGTTTGCCCCGTGCAGGTCAACGCGGGTGGCCGCTTGCGCGGAGACGACGGCCATGGCGAAAGCCAGGGGCGTCAGGACGGCGATGCGGCGAACACGACTGCTGGAGTGCATTAAGGTGTCCTTATCGGAAATGGTACGTGGATGACGAATCCGTCGGCAGACGGACCCGGTCGATACTCCTGGTTGCCATTACCGCGGCTGCCAATGCGGTAAGAATCGCGAGTCATGCGCGTTGGATGCATGCCGTTCCGACGTATGCCAGCGCACATGGCGGTAGCCCATGGCTGGCAAGTGTCCGGTGTCCATACTTCCCCCGAAGTATTCGGAATGGATCGCAATAGCGACAAACGCCTGGGATACGGCATTGCCCGATCATCGACCGGGCGGGACTGAATCCAGACCTGGAGGTGGCGAAGTGAAAAATTGGGCCACAAAATGACGCTACGGGACAACGCTGTGAAAACTCAAGCTGCACCTGCAGCAAAAAATAACGAATAAATGCGATTACAGTCACAATTTGGAGATGTAACCGCTTGCAACTTCGCTGTAATCGCTTCCAGCTTGACCGCTGCTGGGCTTGGCTGGCGTTCTTCCGATGGGCCCAAGGGCTGGCGAGGAACCCAAGGGTCGTCCGATGGACATCGTGTTGGTATTCCGCCACGCGCCGGCAGTGCCACCGCCGACGCCATCGCCCGCGGCCGCCCGCAGGCCATCCGAAGCAGCCACGGCGCAAGAACGCGCTGCAGCCACGTGCAACCGCAGTCCCGACCGGGTGCCCGCGCAGCATCCGCGTGCCGCTTCCAAGCGCATACCGCCCGGCGACTGGCTGCCACTGCAATTGAAGATGGAATACGCGCAAGCATGGCGCGCTTGCCCCGGATCGCGCCCTGCGGGCCCGCAACGGCTAGAGCATTCCGGTTTCCAGGCGCGCGGCCTCGGACATCATGTTGCGATTCCAGGGCGGATCGAAGACCAGCTCGACATCGGCCTCGCTCACCGTCGGGATCAGCTCCAGCTTGCTGCGGACATCGTCAACCAGGATGTCACCCATCCCACACCCGGGCGCAGTGAGCGTCATCTTGACTTCGACCTGGCGTTGGCCATCGACGCCATGGATGACGTCGGCCTCGTACACCAGGCCCAGGTCGACGACGTTGATCGGGATTTCGGGATCGAAACAGGTCCGCAACTGCTTCCACACCAGTTGCTCCACCGCCTCGTCGCTGGCCCCGGGCGCCAGCTCGAGCGGCGGGGTCGGCTCCTTGCCGATGGCATCGGCATCGGCCCCGGCGATGCGGAACAGGTTGCCCTCGATGAAAACCGTATAGCTGCCGCCCAACGCCTGGGTGATGTAGCCGATGCTGCCTGCGGGCAGGGTGACGCGGTCACCCTGGGGCACCAGGACGGCTTCGCAATCGCGCTCGAGGCGCACGGGTTCGCTGCTGCGGGAATACATGGGCACTGCTTGCATGCGGGAGGTGTAGGACGGTGCCGTCGCCAGGCGATGACCGTGCCAGCCGTCATTCTAATCGCTGCACGGGCGCTATGCTGTGCAGCCACCCCATGCTGCCGGTCCGGTTCCAGCCCATGCCCCCACCTCCCAAGCGGCCATCGCGCTGGTTCCCGATCGTTCTGGTGACCATCGGCAGCTTCGGAATCGCGGCAGCATGGGTACTGCTGGCCTTTGCCCGCAACCAGCAGAGCAGCTGGATGGCGGTGTTGGCGGCCGGCGATGCGGTGCTGCTGTTAAGGCTGGCCAGGATGCCACCGGGCGGGCTACGGGCCCTGCTGGCATTGTTGGCCACGGCAGCGAGCGTCGTACTGGCCAACTGGGGTATCGCCGCGGCGCAGATCGGCCAGTCGATGGGACTGCTGCCCTGGCAGGCATTGGCCAAGCAGGGCCTTGAGTACAGCTGGACGCTGGCGACGCTGGCCAATGGACCAGCGGACCTGGCGTGGCTTGGGGGAGCGGCGCTGCTGGCCTTACTGGCGGGGCGTTAGGTTGGGCCGGATGTTAATCCCGTCGCGGGATGCGATTGTGTTGGCCGACAGCCAGGGGCTGCGCTGTTGCCTGTCATCCTGCGGGCGGCGACGGATCTGCGGTCAGCCTTTGAACTGCCAACCTGCATAGC
>CAVVFI010000004.1:0-99068 GCA_963747445.1 uncultured Gammaproteobacteria bacterium | reverse complement strand
ACTTCGGCGATGCGGCGGATGTTCTCCACCCTGTCCTCGTCGGTGAATCCCAGGTCCCTGTTGAGGCCGTGGCGGACATTGTCGCCGTCCAGGATGTAGGTGTGGTGGCCCGTGGCCAGCAGTTTCTTCTCGACAACATTGGCGATGGTCGACTTGCCCGAGCCCGACAGGCCGGTAAACCACAGGCACTTGGGCGACTGGTGCTTGATGCGCGCGCGCGCTGCCTTGTCAACGTCGACGTGTTGCCAGTGGATGTTGGCTGCGCGGCGCAGGGCGAAGTCCAGCGTCCCGGCGGCGACGGTGGCATTGCTCTGGCGATCAATCAGGATGAACGCGCCCAGCGAGTGATTGTCCGCATAGGCCTCGAAGGGGATTGGCTGGTCCAGGTACAGATTGCAGTAGCCAACCTCGTTCAACTCCAGGTGCTTGGCAGCGAGTTCCTCCTGGGTGTTGACATCGATCTTGTGCTTGATCTCGGTGACGCTCGCTCCGACCGTGCGGGTGCCGATCTTTAGCCAGTAGGGACGGCCAGGCAGCAATGTATGTTCGCCCAACCACAACAGGTGCGCGGCGAACTGGTCGGAGACTTCCGGCGGGCTGGAGGCACCGGCGATCACATCGCCGCGGCTGGCGTCGATTTCATCGACAAGCGTGAGCGTGACCGCCTGGCCAGCCGTGGCCACGCTCAGGTCGCCGTCCATGGTGACAATGCGCGCGATCTTCGAGCGCTGACCCGAAGGCAGCACCGCGATCCCGGCTCCAGGTGTGATTTCGCCCGCGGCAATGGTGCCGGCAAAGCCTCGGAAATCCTGGTGCGGGCGACACACCCATTGCACGGGCATCCGGAATCCGGTGTTCGATGCGGCTGCTTCGACCTGCACCTCTTCAAGGTGCGCGAGCAGCGTCGGTCCTGTGTACCAGGGCATTGCCGAAGAGTTCTCAAGGATGTTGTCGCCCTTGAGCGCGGACAGTGGGATGGGGGTGACATTGGGAATGTCGAGCGTGGCGGCAAGCTTGCGGTACCCGTCGACGATGTCGCCGTAGATTTCCTGGTCGTAATCGACCAGGTCCATTTTGTTGACCGCCAGCAGCACGTTCTTGATGCCCAGCAAGGAAACGATGTAACTGTGGCGACGGGTCTGGGTTAGCAGGCCCTTGCGCGCGTCGACCAGCACCACGGCAAGGTCCGCAGTGGACGCACCGGTGGCCATGTTGCGCGTGTACTGCTCGTGGCCGGGACAGTCGGCGACGATGAACTTGCGCTTGTCGGTACCGAAATAACGGTAGGCGACATCGATGGTGATGCCCTGCTCGCGCTCGGCGGCGAGGCCGTCGACCAACAGTGCGAAGTCGACTTGTTCGCCCTGGGTGCCGTGCTTGCGGCTGTCGGCTTCCAGCGCGGCGACCTGGTCGTCGAGCAGCAGCCTGGTGTCGTGCAGCAGGCGACCGATCAGGGTGCTCTTGCCGTCGTCGACACTGCCGCAGGTGATGAAGCGCAGCAGGCTCTTGGTTTCGTGTTGCTGCAGGTAGGCAGCGACGTGCGCCTGAGCGTCGGTAGCCTGGATGATTTCCGGCATCAGAAATAGCCCTCCTGCTTTTTCTTTTCCATCGAGGCGGACGGATCCTGGTCGATCACCCGGCCCTGGCGCTCCGATGTCGTGGCGACCAGCATCTCGGCGATGATCTTTTCCAGGGTATCGGCTTCGGACTCGATCGCGCCGGTCAGCGGGTAGCAACCCAGCGTGCGGAAACGCACCTTCTTGCTCAACGGCGTTTCGCCCTCGCGCAGCGGCAGGCGGTCGTCGTCGACCATGATCAACGCGCCGTCGCGCTCGACCACCGGGCGCTCGGCGGCCAGGTACAGCGATGGCACCGGGATGTTCTCGCGGAAGATGTACAGCCAGACGTCGAGCTCGGTCCAGTTGGAAATCGGGAACACGCGCACCGACTCGCCCTTGTGGATCCGGGTGTTGTAGAGGTTCCACAATTCCGGGCGCTGGTTCTTGGGGTCCCAGCGATGCTGGGCGCTGCGGAAGCTGAAGATGCGCTCCTTCGCACGCGACTTTTCCTCGTCACGGCGGGCGCCGCCGATGGCGGCGTCGAAGCCCCACTTGTCCAGCGCCTGCTTCAGGCCCTGGGTCTTCATCACGTCGGTATGCACGGTCGCGCCGTGGGTGATCGGGCCCATGCCCTGGGCAACCCCATCAGGGTTCCTGTGGGTGCGCAGCTCGACGCCGGTTTCGCGGGCACGCTGGTCGCGGAAGGCAATCATTTCGCGGAACTTCCAACCGGTGTCCACGTGCAACATCGGGATCGGCGGACGCGCCGGGTAAAATGCCTTGATCAGCAGGTGCAGCAGCACTGAACTGTCCTTGCCCACCGAGTACAGCAACACCGGATTACGGAATTCGGATGCCACCTCGCGGAGGATATGGATGCTCTCGGCTTCCAGTCGGTCGAGATGGGACAGCGATTGCGGTTCGGGCATTGTCTGGGCAGGGCGCGGATGAAAGGGGATTTTAGCGCGGTGCGGGCAGTCGATGCTGCCGGCGACAGGACCGATGTACCCGGGAGGATGGAAAATCTTCATGGGCTCGCACGTACCCAGCCGGCCCCGCCTGCCCGGCAATTTGGTGCCGGCGCACGCAGCCGGGCGTCCCGTCCATCTCGGAAGACTCACGCTGACACGGTAGAATATAGGGTTAGAGAGAGAGGCAGCTGTCCTGCCTGCCCAGCCGGTCCCCGGATCCGCTTCCCAGGCACGGCTTCGTTGTCCAGCTCCATTCAAAGCTTCAAATCCAGGTTTTCCCATTTACGTCACAAGGGAGTTTTCCCCATGAAGATCCTCGTCGGCTACAAGCGCGTGGTGGACTACAACGTTCGCGTTCAGGTCAAGCCAGACGGGTCCGGCGTGATCACTGACGGCGTCAAGCTGTCACCCAACCCATTCGATGAGATCGCGTTGGAGGAGGCCCTGCGCCTACGCGACAAGGGCATCGCCGACGAAGTGGTCGTCGCTACGATTGCCCCGGCCGATGCCCAGGCGCACCTGCGCAACGGCTTGGCGATGGGCGCCAATCGCGCCATCCATGTCGTGAACGACAAGGCGATCCAGCCGCTGACCGCCGCCCGCACCTTCCTCAAGCTGATCGAGAAGGAGCAGCCGGATCTGGTGATCCTGGGCAAGCAGGCGATCGATGACGACGCCAACCAGACCGGGCAGATGCTGGCCACGCTCTGGGGTCGCCCGCAGGCGACTTTCGCCAGCAAGCTCGAGGTCGCCGATGGCAAGGCCACCGTCACCCGCGAGGTCGACTCCGGCCTGGAGACGCTGGAAGTCGACCTGCCGGCGGTGGTCACCACCGACCTGCGCCTGAATGAGCCGCGCTTCATCAAACTGCCCGACATCATGAAGGCCAAGAGCAAGCCACTGGACACCATCGCCTTCGACGAACTCGGCGTGGATACCGGTGACACCCTTGAGACAACCGGCTACGCGCCTCCGCCCAAGCGCAGCAAGGGCGTGATGGTCAAGGATGCAGCCGAGCTGGTCGCCGCGCTGAAGCAGAAAGGGTTGCTGTAGCACCTGTAGGAGCGCCCCATGGGCGCGATCTGGACTGCCGGGGAGCTTGATCGCGCCCATGGGGCGCTCCTACAAAAGCGAAGCCCATTCCGCTCCGGCCAAGGCTGGAACATCGCAACAAAGGAAATACTCCAATGTCCAAAGTCCTGATCATCGCCGAACACCTGGACGGCAAACTCAACAGCGCCACCGCCAAGTGCGTCTCCGCCGCCATGGCGCTCAAACCCGACAGCATCGATGTCGCCGTGCTCGCCGCAGACCCTGGCCAGGTCGCCACCGAAGTCGCGAAGATCGAAGGCGTCGCCAAGGTACTCACCGTCACCAACGCCGCCAATGCCAACGCGATCGCGCAGGTCCTGGCACCCCAAGTGGCCAAGCTTGCCAATGGATACAGCCATGTCCTTGGCCCCAGCACCACCTTCGGCAAGGATTTGATGCCATGCATCGCTGCCCTGCTGGGCGTGGCGCAGGTTTCGGACGTGATGGCGGTCGAGGGCAGCCATACGTTCAAGCGCCCGATCTATGCCGGCAACGCCATCATCACTGTCGAGGCGCCCGAAGACCACGTCGTCGTCGCCACCGTGCGCACCGCGTCCTGGCCGGAGGCCTCCAGTGGCGGCAACGCGACGATCCAGGCCGCCGAGGTCGATGCCGAGATACCGACGCATACCCGCTACAAGGGCCTGGCTGCCGGCGACTCCGACCGCCCCGACCTGCAAAGCGCCAAGCGCGTGGTCTCCGGCGGCCGCGGCGTCGGCTCGGAAGAGAACTTCAAGATCATCTACGACTTCGCCGACAAGCTCGGCGCCGCGGTCGGGGCTTCCCGCGCTGCAGTGGACGCCGGTTACGTGCCTAACGAACTGCAGGTCGGGCAAACCGGCAAGATCATCGCCCCGGAACTCTATGTCGCGGTCGGCATCTCCGGGGCGATCCAGCACCTCACCGGCATCAAGGACGCGGGCACGATCGTGGCCATCAACAAGGATGCCGACGCTCCGATTTTCGAAGTCGCCGACATCGGCCTGGTGGGGGATCTGTTCACGCTGCTGCCGGCATTGCAGGATGCGCTGTGACGGGCACCCGCACCTGACCGGGCGGGAGTGACACGGCAAGCCGCGGCGGGGCCGCAAGCGCAAGCCTGGAAGGGCGCCGGTTTAGTTGGCCTGGACCGGGCAGCCGGTGTGTTGACGCACCTGCTCGAAGGTGACATCGGGCGCAAGCTCGGCGACATGAAGCGCCCCCTCGCGGATGTCGAAGACCCCCAGGTCGGAAATGATCCTGTCGACGACGCGGACCCCGGTGAGGGGTAGCGTGCAGGCAGGCAGGATCTTGTGGCTCCCGTCCTTGGCGGTGTGCTCCATCAGCACAACGACACGCTTGACCCCCGCGACGAGGTCCATTGCACCGCCCATTCCCTTGACCATCTTGCCGGGCACCATCCAGTTGGCCAGGTCGCCTGCATCGGTGACCTGCATCGCGCCCAGGATGGCCAGGTCGATATGCCCGCCGCGGATCATGGCGAAGCTGTCGTGGCTACCGAAATAGCTGGCGCCAGGACGCGCGGTCACCGTCTGCTTGCCAGCGTTGATGAGGTCGGCATCGACCTCGTCCTCGGTTGGGAAGGGCCCGATGCCCAGCAGGCCATTCTCGGACTGCAGCCAGACGTCCATGCCCTCGGGGATATGGTTGGCGACGAGTGTGGGCAGGCCGATTCCCAGGTTCACGTAGGCGCCATCGGTCAATTCACGGGCGGCGCGCTGCGCCATCTGATCGCGGGTCCAGGGCATTACTGGCCTCCTTGGCGCACGGTGCGCTGCTCGATGCGCTTTTCGGGGTTCGGATTGTGGACGATCCGGTCGACGTAGATGCCCGGAAGGTGCACGTGGTCCGGGTCGATCGCACCAACCTCGACCAACTCCTCCACCTCGGCCACGCACGTCTTGCCGGCCATCGCACAGACCGGGTTGAAGTTTCGCGCGGTCTTGCGGAAGACCAGGTTGCCCGCGGCGTCCGCCTTCCAGGCCTTGACCAGGGACACGTCGGCGACCAGTGCGGTTTCGAGCACGTAATGCTTGCCGTTGATTTCGCGGGTTTCCTTGCCCTCGGCGACGACCGTGCCAAAACCGGTGGCGGTGAAGAACGCAGGGATGCCGGAGCCGCCCGCCCGCAGCCGTTCGGCCAACGTGCCTTGGGGGTTGAACTCCAGCTCGAGTTCACCGGCGAGGAACTGGCGCTCGAATTCCTTGTTCTCGCCGACGTAGGACGAAACCATCTTGCGGATCTGCCGGGTCTCCAGCAGCAGGCCGAGTCCGAAGCCGTCCACGCCGGCATTGTTGGAAATGACCGTGAGGCCCTTGGCAGCAGACGCGCGCAGCGCCGCGATCAGCGCCTCGGGGATCCCGCACAGGCCGAACCCGCCGACGGCGAGCGTCTGGCCATCGGAGACTACGCCCGACAGCGCCGCATCGGCATCCGCGAATACCTTGGCGTTTGAGGAACTGGATGGCGGCATGGTCGCCCTTTTGAGCTGGAGTGAGCGCCCAGTCTAGTCCACGCGCCGCCCGGGACAACAGCTAGCAGCGCGGCGGGTCGGCGAGTTCATAACCTGGCGCAATGAGCGAGAAGTTGGGATTGTAGGCCGGGTCGCGCTCCAGCATGGCTCCCCATCGGTCCTCCATGAGTGCCACTTCGCGGAGGAAACGCTCTCTTTTCTCGCCCGACGTGTCGGCGCCACGCGATGCTGATTCATGATGGTACAGGCGCGCGAATGGGGTCCACAGGTTGCGCAGCCCGGCTTGCCGGAGCCGCAGGCAGAAATCGATGTCGTTGAATGCGACCGCCAGGTCCTCGTCCAACCCCCCGACCGCTTGGAAGGCGTCGCGCCTGACCACCATGCAGGCGGCAGTCACGGCACTCATCGATTGCACGACGCGAGCGCGCCCCCCATGGCCCGGCGCATCGCCCGGCTGGCCGACGTAGGCATGATTCGCGATCCCGCCCAAACCGAGGACCACGCCGGCGTGCTGGATACGTCCATCGGGATACAGCAGCATGGCGCCCACCGCACCGACCCCCGGACGCAGGGCTTGCGCCACCATTTCCTCGAGCCAGCCCGGGTCGATGACCTCGATGTCGTTGTTGACAAGGGCCAGCACCTGTCCGGTGGCCTGTCGCGCCGCCCAGTTGTTGATCCTGGAGTAGTTGAAGGGCGCGTCATGCCGAAGCAGGCGCACGCGCGGGTCGGCAGCAAGCGCGTCGAGCTCGCTCAGTGCCTCGGGATCCACCGATCCGTTGTCGACGAGGAGCAGCTCGAAGTCGGGATATTGCGTGCGTTCGACCAGGCTTCGCACGCAGGTCCGCAGCAACGCCGGCCGGTCACGGGTCGGCACGATCAGCGAGACGCGGGGCGGGGGATCGGGCAGGGGCCAATGCACCCGGTAGTGGCCGTGGTCCATCACCTCGACCCGTGCACCGGGCGATTGCAGCGCCACCGCTTCCTGCACCGCACGCGCGCCAGCCAATGCGGCGTAGTCCTTCGCCTCTCGGTGCAGCGCTGTGGAGCCCGGGATCGCGCGCCAGTGGTAAAGCACCTTGGCGACGTGGTGGATCGCCTCCGGGGGCAACCCACGTGCGACCCGAAGCACCAGGTCGTGGTCCTGGCTGCCCTCGAACCCCACCCGGAATCCCCCGCAGGCACGCGCGGCATCGGTGCGGATCGCCATGAGGTGGCACACGTAGTTTTGTCCCAGCAACAGATCGTGGTTCCAGTCGGGCTTGAAATAGGGTTCGAATCGTTCGCCCGCTTCATCGATCTTGTCTTCGTCAGAATAGAGCAGCACCAGGGCCGGGTCCGCGTCCAAGGCCAGGGCCAGTTCGTGCAAGGCATGCGGCCGCAATTCGTCATCGTGGTCGAGCAGGCACACGAACGATCCGCACGCCATGTCCAGTGCGCTATTGGATGCGGCGGAAATGTGGCCGTTGTCCTGGCGGTACTCGACCCGGATCCGCCGATCGCGGCTTTGGTACTCGGCCAGCACGCGGCGGACGTGGGGCGCCGGCGAAGCATCGTCGACGACGCACAGCTCCCAGTCGCGGCAGGTCTGCGCCAGGACGCTGTCCAGGCAGCGTCGCAACCAGTGCTCCGGGGTGTCGTACACCGGCAGGAGGATCGAGAATCGCGGCGTTCCGTCCGAGGCGCCGTTGGCCGGATCCGCCGAGAGCAGGCGAAGCTCGGCGCTGCTCAGGGTATCGTAGCGGCGGACCCAGTCGCGGTAGTTCCGGTTGGCCGGGACCAGCGCCGCCTGGTAGCGGCGATACAGCCAGTCGGTGGCCGGTGACAGGCCAAGGGCGCGCCACTTCCCGATGAAGGCGCGGAGCGAGGTCGCGGCGGATGACTGCTCCACGCCGTGCACGTAGAGCATGTCGTGAAGCGCGCGCACGCGATCGACCGAACGCAACGACATGCGCGACATGGCGAAACGTGCACGGCGCATGGTGGGGTCGAAACGAAGGCCGCGCGTCGGATGCCGTAGCAGCACCAGCGCATCGATCCTGCCGTCCCTGCCCGGGGGCGGCAAGGCAATGAGCTCGGCCTGGTTGGTCGCCTGGCCATAATCGGCATACAGGCACGGTGCGATGACGCGGCCTTGGAGGGCCGAGACACGCGCCCTGAATCGGTACCAGCCAGGTGGCATCGGCATGGGCCGCCCATCGCGCTCCAGACGGAACTTGGGGTCCTCCCCATAGGCTTCCCAGGTGCAGTGGTCGCCGTCGCGCGTGAGCAGTCGCAGCTGATCCAGGGGCGTCCACGCGGCACGCAGGGGCACCAAGCCAATCCGGACCCTGCATGGCTGGCTGGAAGCCGCGCTGCCCATGTAGGCTGCGCGCAGGACATCCATGGCTCGCGGCGCGCGACCGGCGACCACGAGCAGGCCCGCGCGCAGGAGGACGCCTGCGAGCCGTGGCCAGTCGCGGCCGCCATCGCGGCGTCGCAGCCCATCGAGCATGCGCCACAGCGCGTGCGTGCGCGGGATCGGGTGCAGTTGGAACGGGGTGTGGTCATCCAGACGCAGTGCCCGCGTCGCGCGCGTCAGCAGGATCACGACGCCGTCTTCCCCGCCCGCGGCCGCGGCAGGGCCGCTTGCGATGTCGATGCGGACCGCGCGACGCACGTCGCCCGGCAATTCGTCTTCGCCGCGCAGTGCGGTGCGCCCGTCCAACGGCGGCACCGTGCGCTGCAATAGGTACCAACCAGCGGGCCAGGTGTCGCCCTGCCCCGACGCGTCAGTTGGCCGCCGCAAAATGCGTGCGCTCCCACTGCCAGGCGTGTTCGACGATGGTGTCCAGCACCGCATACCTGGGACGCCAGCCTGCCAATGGATCGACGAGGTCGGGATCGTCGATGACGTACAGGATCTCGGCATTCGCGAGCAGCCAGGGATCGCGCGAGAATTCCATCAACTGATGCTCGACGAAATCCAGCCGCGCGTACAACGGGACGATGAGGCTGACCTTGGGCGTCGTCGGCGCTTCTCCAAGGGATTCGATGCGCCGGGCCTCCCGCCATCGGACGCGACGCGCATCCAGGGCCTTGTCCAACACGGGCAGATCGACCTTCCGGACGCGGCGCGAGAAGTCGTGGATGGGGGTGCGGATGTCGAACAGCCAGCGGCTGGCGGCGACCGCATCGGCGCCCCAGTCGGTGCAGGTGGCCCAGGACAGCGTGCGGGTCGTGTCGCCCTCGGCGGCCACGAGCTGGATGCGTGAACCAGCCTGCACGCCCTCGAGCGCGACCAGGAAACCAGCGTGCGCGTCTGGGTGGCCCCCGGCGCGACGCGCGTCCGCCACGACGTCGTCGCGGCGGGCGCGACGCGCAGACTGCATCGGGAAGCGCCGGCCGGAGGCATCCTCCAGCCAGCAATCGTCATCGGTGGGCTTGACCAGCCAGCCCGTCGCCACGGCGGCACCGCCGCCGGCGAGGACCCTGACGTCGTCCAGCATGCCAATGGCCTGCCTGGCGCTGGCGTCGACGGTAGCGCTTCCAACTCGAGTGCGGCAACCAGCTCGGGCGGGCAATCCGGGTCGGCGACCATCGCCACTTGAGCCGCCTGCAGCTGGCGCTGCGTGTCGCGGCCCAAGGTTGCCGTCTCGTAAAGCAAGCGATGGCTGGCCAGGATCGCGCCCGAGGCATCGAGCGCATCCAGGAACAGGGGGCCGGGCCGGTCGGACATGCCCACCAGCACCCGACCCGTCAAGTCGCCCTTGGGCATCCCCAGATAGGCCGCGGCGTCGGGGCGTTGGGTCGCATAGGACAGCGTCCGCAGCGCCGCCTGCCCGGTACGCAGCCGCAGCGTCACCTGCTGCGAACACCATCCTGCCACCACGATGCAGCCGCCCAGCCGGACGACATCATCGACCTTCGCCGATACCATCCTTTGACCATCCGCGGAAGTCCGCTCGACCGCACCGTCCTGGATGTCGGGCTCCGACACGGATGGACGTCCGGTGGTCATCCGCCCCAGTATCCGCCGCATCGTGCCTGCGGTCGACCCGGCGCTCATCGCGTCGTCGCCGTCGTGTCACCGCCCGCATCCAGTGCGGCCTGCAGGCTTGCTCGCGCACTGGCTGCAATGCTCAATGCCGTTCGTTCGCCATCGTGTGCCTCTGCGTGCACTTCGAGGGTCGCGGCATCCAGGTGACTCACCATGTCGACCGCTACGGTCGCGAGATATCCGACCAGGGCGTGCGGCAGATCGAGATGCCGCTGCACGTCGGGTCGGAGCTCCTTCTGGACGTCGACAGGCGCCAGCGGCCGCCCGTCGAGCTGGATTTCGATCGTTCGCTGGCCGGCACTCCCTTGGCTACTGGCAGCCCAGCCGCGGAACCGCAACTGGCCCTCGATGAACTCGATATCGTCAACGAAGCCCCGCATCGCCGTATCGGCTGGTCCTCGGCACCGGCGCCTCACTCATCGACAGGTAGAAGGCCTCGGCGCTCGCAACCAGTGTGGCCTCGGGGATAAGGATCGATCCGGGGCGTTCCCAGTCCAACGTCACCACCAGGTAACCGGCCGCCGAGAGCGCCGCCCTGACGGCGGCCTGGTGCTGCGACGGGGACGTACATGTCGAGCGCGAAATCACGCGCGCCGGCCTGCTCCAGCCAGATGCCGACCAAGTCCGCACCGCAACCTGCCTCGAAGATCCGCTGGATCGCCTGATCGATGCGAAAGGGCGAGTAGTCGCGTCGCAGTACCTCCAGCAACCGATCGGGGCCGCGCACGCTGCCGGCGACCAGTTTGCCGATGACCTGGTCGCCCGACACCGTCGGGATGTCCTTGCGGCCGGCGAACAGGGAATGGGCAATGCTCGACTTTCCATAGGCAGGCGGATGCATCAGCAGGTAGGCGGTGCGGCGGCGCTTGCTGATGTGCAGCACGTGCCGCGAAACCGGATCGCCGGACTGTTTCGACGCTGGGCCCCATCCATTTCCAGGCATAGGGCTTGAGCAGTTCGCGCAACAGGGGCATCGTCGGGAAGTCGCGCAGGTCGCTACCGCGCTGCACGGAGACCCATTCACTGGCCTTGGACGTCACGATCCCGAGCTCGAGGATCAGCACGCCGTTGTCGCTCAGCATGTCCACCAGGCGGTGGATCAGGGCTTCCTGGTCGGTCGCGTAGTGCAGTGCCGACGCCAGCAGGATGATGTCGAACGGCCCCGGTGGCAGCGTACCCCAGTCGCCCTCGTGGAATTCGCACTCCGGGAACCGCGCTGCCGCGCGCGCCACGAAGCCGGCGGAATGGTCCTGGCCCACGACGCGCGTCGCACCCTGGAACTTCGCGAAACCGCAAAAAAAGCCTTCATTGCAGCCGACGTCCAGGAAGCTCTTCCCCGCCATCTCGGGCAGCCGCAGGGCCTTGAGCTTGTCCAGTGTCAGCGAATCGCCGGGTGCGCCGGGAAAGGATTGGTATTGGGCCATTGCCTGCACTCTACGCGGGGAGACGGGGCGCGCTAGCGCGCTTCATTTGACGGGGATGGGCTCGACGAACTGCGGCGCGATCCGCAACGGCGCATCGGCGTGGTCCGACGAGTCGCCGCCGAACACCTGGATCTCCCCGCCCAGATCCCCGACGCGCTTCGCGCCCGGGATGCTGAAACGGGCAAGGAACCCGCATTCGTCCTCGGCAAGGCCGAGGTGGCGCGCGACATCGCTGCGTCGATGGTGGGTCACCCGTTCGGCGATGTAGCGCCTTCCCTTGACTTCCATCACCACGCCGCCGGGAACCGCCCCTTCGGTATTGACGAACCAGCCCTTGACGACGAACGCACCGTCCTCGCGCGTGATCGATTCCGCGCAGCCGTAGACCTGCGCTCCGCCTGCGCCGTCTTCAGCCGCCAACGGGATGACCTTGCGCGAACGCAATTCGGTGAGCAGGTCGTGGTAGCAACGCAGCGAGGACAGGATGTCTCCCTCGTGGACCAAGCGCCCTTCCTCCAGGACGATGCCCTTGTTGCAAATGCTGCGCAGAAGGCCAACGCTGTGGCTTGCGAGCACCAGTATCTTGCTTCCGCCAACCCGGTTCTCCATCCGGTCCGTCGCCTTGGCCAGGAATTCCGCGTCGCCGGTGCCAACCCATTCGTCCATGAGCATGATGTCGTTCTGGACCGAGGTCGAGATCGCGAACCCAAGCCGCATCTTCTGTCCCGACGACAGTGTGCGCAGGCGATGCCCGACCTTATCGTGCAGGCCCGAGAAATCGAGGATCGGCTCGATCTGGTGGCGCAGGTAGGACGACTTCAAGCCCATCGCGATCCCGCGAAGGAAGATGTTCTCCCGGACCGTCGCCTCCATGCTGAAACCCAACGACATGTTCAGCAGGGCCTGGCAACTACCCTCCACCGAGAGGGTGCCGCTGGTCGGCTGGTAGACCCGGTTGAGCACGCGCAACAAGGTGGACTTGCCTGCCCCGTTGCGCCCCAGGATCGCCACGCGATCGCCTTCACGAAAGTCGAAGCTGATGTCCTGCAGCAGCCGGGCGAGCTGCGTTTCGGCGGGTCGAACGCAGCGCCCAGGAACATCCCGCCCCAGCCGCGCGCATTGCGTTCGCGCTGCAGGAAGATCGGGATGTCCAGGCAGATTTCGTGGGCTCGGATGTGGACGCTCATCGGACTATATCCACAAGGGCACGTAGCGCGCGTAGCGGCGGTAGACGAACGTTGCCAGCACCAGGCCGAAAATGGTCATGGTCGCGATGTAGTAGATCGTGAACATGGAGACGGGTTCACCCAGGATGGGAGCCCGGAACAGCGTGACGAAGTGGTAGAAGGGATTGAATTGCATCATCCTCGCCCGGATGCCGCCAGCCGGCATCTGTTCCGCGTACCAGATGATCGGCGTAAGCAGGAACAGGAACATCGAGACGTTGCCTAGCAGCTGTCCGAAGTCGGAGAAGCGTGCGCCCAGAAGCGCGAAGACCACGGAAACCCACAGACCATTGACATAGATCAGGGCCAGGGTCAGCGGCGCGTAGGCGAGTCCGTGCAGGGACGGATGCCCGAACATCACCAGCGCCAGGATAGTCACTGGCAAGTACATCACCATGTCGAAGGTCGCCTTCGCCATCGACTGGAGCAGGTAGTCCGTCAGCCGCATGTGGCCGTCAAGGATGAACGACTGGCTGGCGCTGAGGACGTTGGCGCTGCCGATGAAGGTGGACATCAGGATCCGGAACACGAGGGCACCCAAGGCCACGTGCGCGGCGAACTGGGAGATCGTGCTGCCCTGCATTTGCGCGAACACGGAGCCCAGCCCAAAGACGTACACCACCGATGGCATGAGCAGCCATGCCATCCCGAATCGCGACTTGCGCGCGCGCGCGATCAGGTCCAGCCAGCTCGAAAACGCCCAGAACTCCGGATTGCGGAAACTCTCGACGACCTCCCGCCACAGGGCGTTGCCAGGCGCCGCACTCCGCGGCGCGAGTTCGACCCGGATCGAGGAAGCGGCCTCGTCGCTCACGAGAGTGCGGCGTCGAGGTCGTTTCGCAGGTCCTCGACATCCTCGATGCCGACACTCAGCCTGACGAGGTTATCAGTGATGCCCAGCGCCTGGCGGCGTGCGGCGGGCACCGAAGCATGGGTCATCACGGCCGGATGGTTGACCAGGCTCTCGACGCCACCGAGCGACTCGGCCAAGGTGAACAGCTCGGTCCGCTCGCAGAATCGCTTCGCCGCCTCGAAACCACCCTTTACGCAGATCGAAAGCATGCCGCCGAAACCGTCCATCTGGCGCTTTGCCAGCGCGTGGTGCGCGTGCGACTCCAGCCCGGGATAAATCACCTTCTCGATCGCGGGGTGCGTCTGCAGGAATTCGGCCAGCGCCTGCGCGTGCTGGCAGTGGGCCTTCATCCGCAAATGCAGGGTCTTCAGGCCTCGCAGCGCCAGGAAGCTGTCGAACGGTCCCTGCACGGCACCGATGGAGTTTTGCAGGAAAGCCATTTGCTCGGCCAGTTCGGCATTCCCGCCGACCACTGCCATGCCGCCGACGATGTCGGAGTGGCCGTTGAGATACTTGGTGGCCGAGTGCATCACGATGTCGGCGCCATGTTCGAGCGGACGCTGCAGGATCGGCGAGGCGAAGGTGTTGTCGACCACCATGACCAGGCCATGCTTCTTGGCGATGGTGGAAATCGCGGCCAGGTCGACAACCTTGAGCATCGGATTGGTCGGGGTTTCCACCCAGACGAGCCTGGTCTTCGGTGTGATCGCCGCTTCGAACGCCGCCGGATCAGTCAGGTCGACGTAGCTGAAGTCCAGCGCCGCGGTACGCTTGCGTACGCGCTCGAACAGCCGGTAGCTGCCACCGTACAGATCATCCATCGCGACCACATGGTCGCCGCTGTCCAGCAACTCCAGGATCGTCGAAATTGCAGCCATCCCGGAAGCGAATGCAAACCCGCGCGTGCCGCCTTCCAGCGCCGCCACGCAGCGTTCGTAGGCATAGCGCGTCGGGTTGTGGCTGCGCGAATATTCAAAGCCCTGGTGTACGCCCGGACTCGACTGGGCATAGGTGCTCGTCGCATAGATCGGCGGCATCACCGCGCCCGTGCTCGGGTCGACGTGCTGGCCACCATGGATGGCCACGGTGGCCAAGCCCGGCCGCGCAGCGCCGGTTGCGCCTTTCGCATTGTTTTTATTCATGTTTTGGACCTGTTACGCCTGGACCGGTCGAACCTGCGGATTTAGCCGGCGATTCTATCATCGCGCCTGCGCTCGCCCCGGCGTTACTGCACGCGCCGTCGCAGGTAGTTCAGCAAGTCGATCCGCGTGATCAGGCCGAGGAATTTGTGCTGGTCGGTGACGATCGCCACCTGGCCACGGTCGAAGACCGGCAGCAGCGCCTCGACCGGTGACTTGACGTCCAGACGCTCCAACTTGCTGACCATGGCCGTGGACACGGGATCGCGAAAGCGGTTTTCGTCGCCGTACACGTGCAACAGCACGTCGGACTCGTCGACGATGCCTACCAGCTTGTCGCCATCCATTACCGGCAACTGCGACACGTCGTACAGCTTCATCCGCTGGTAGGCGGTCACCAGCAGGTCGTTGGGGCCGGCGACAACGGTATCGCGCAACTCGAACGGGCGCAGGATCAGGTCGCGCAGGTCGCCGGTCGGTGCGCGCTCCAGGAAGCCGTTGTCCAGCATCCAGTAATCGTTGTACATCTTGGACAGGTACTTGTTGCCGGTATCGCAGACGAAGACCAATACCCGCTTGGGCTCGGTCTGCTCCTGGCAATACTTCAACGCCGCGGCCAGCAGCGTGCCGGTCGAGGAGCCCCCCAGGATGCCCTCTTTTTCCAGCAGCATGCGCGCGGTCAGGAAGCTTTCCTTGTCGCTGATCGCATAGGCTTTCCCGACGCGGCTGAAATCGGAGATGCTCGGCAGGAAATCCTCGCCGATGCCTTCCACCATCCAGCTGGCCGACTTGTCGGTCAGGGTGCCTTCGTTGATGTACTCGGCCAGGATCGAGCCGACCGGATCTGCGAGGATGAGTTCGGTCTTCGGCGACTTTTCAGCGAAACAGCGCGACAGGCCGGTCATCGTGCCGGAGCTGCCGCAACCGAACACCACCGCATCGACGTCGCCATCCATCTGCCGCAGGATTTCCGGCCCGGTGCCGAACTCGTGCGCGGCCGGGTTGTCGGGATTGCCGAACTGGTTGATGAAATAGGCGCCCGGGGTGTCCTTGGCGATCTTCGCCGCGAGGTCCTGGTAGTAGTCGGGGTGGCCCTTGGCCACGTCCGAGCGGGTCAGGATCACCTGCGCGCCCATGGCCTTGAGGTTGAAGATTTTTTCCCGGCTCATCTTGTCCGGGACCACCAGGATCAGCTTGTAGCCCTTCTGCTGCGCGACCAGCGCCAGGCCGATGCCGGTATTGCCGGCGGTGCCTTCGACCAGGGTATCGCCGGGCGTGATGTCGCCGCGCTTCTCGGCGGCCTCGATCATCGACAGGCCGATGCGGTCCTTGATCGACCCACCCGGATTCTGGCTTTCGAGCTTCAGGTACAGGGTGCAGGGACCGGTGTCCAGGTGCTGGGCCTGGACGATCGGCGTATCGCCGACCAGTTCGAGCACGGACTTGTGGATGGAACGGGACTGGTGCGAGGAAGACTCGGACGACATGCGCTGCTCACTGGCCGCGAACTGGACGGCCTTGTCGTCATTATCGGGTGCCTATCCCGGAATGTCAGGTCGGTCGCCGACGGCACTCACCAGTGCCACTGCCCAGGCGACTCCGCCGGCCGGCAATGGACCAGTCGCCTTGTAGAACCACCCCCTGACCGGGGGCCGGCAACAATGAAACCGCGGACGGCGGCGACCGACGAGGGAAACGCCGCCGCCCGCGTATGGGCCTGGTGGAAACCCATGGAGCGGCCTTAGTGCTGGAGCTGTTCGTACATCCGGGTCAGGCGGTCCTTGGCGGCGAGTTTTTCGCGCTTCATCTGCGCCAGGGTGGTGTCGTCGACGGCCATCACGCCCAGCTCCGCGTCCAGTACCTGCCGGTCAAGCTTCTTGTGGCGGTGGTAGAGGGTCTTGAACTCGCTGTTGTCCTGGATCAGTGCTTCGACTTCCGCCTGTGGTTGTCCTTCAAACATGGAAATCCTCCTGGTTGCTGTCGCGCCTGCAAAGCGCGTGGGGGGACCCGTCGCATCTGGGTCAGAAGCGTCCGGTCAGTCGTGCTCATGCCGGCACCACCACCCGGGCGGTTGCCGTGAGGCCGGATACGACAACGCCCCGTGCCGGCAGGCACGAGGCGTTGGGATTGGATCGCCTGGACCTCGACGATCCAGGTGTCCTGATCGGGCGACTTGATGCCAGGCAACCCCACGTCGCGGAAACCTGCGCGCCGGACTCCCGAAGGATGCTGGCTCGCGGCGACTGGCTCCCGATCATCAAACGCTAGGGTCATGGCAGGCCTCGATCACGGGCGACTGCGACCATCCGCACCACCCATGCTTCGACCCTACTCCTGTGTCCGGACGTCGGCAAGGGTGTTTTGGCAACCTCGGGCCGCTGCAGTAGGCGTTCCTTCAGCCGGCAGAGGGAGCCACGCGGTTCGCGGCCCAAGTGACTGAATAATAACCATTTAACGAGTTCCTGCCGGCAACCCACCGGCACCCGCCCGACGCCACCTGCGGCGGACTCAGTCCGCGCCGCCACCGTCGTCGGATGCAGCCTCGGCAGCCTTCTGTGCAGCACGCAATTCGGCTTCCTGGCGCGCCAGTTCGGCCTCGCGCTTGCGGGCAGCCTTGAGCTTGGCCGCCTGCTCGCCGCCGACATCGATGATCACGTCCTCGGCCTGCTGGCGCGCGGCGGATTCGTTGTCGGCCTGCTCACGCAGGCGTTGCGCTTCCTCGGCCTGGATCTGCGCCTGGACGCGCAGTCGCTCGGCCTCCTGGCGGGCCCGCTCGGCATCGCGGCGACTGGCTTCGACCAGCAATTCGCTGCGCTCGCGGTCCAGCCGCGTGGTGGCACGCTCGATGTAGGCACTGCGTGCTGCCAGCTCGGCGATGGAGACCCGGCGCTCGGCCAGGATCATGGCATCGGCACGCTGGCTGCTGCGCGCTGTCATCTGGGCATCCAGCGCCTGTCGGGCTTGCAGGCGTTCGTAAGCGGCCAGGCCGGCGAACTCTGGATCGGCATCCAATGCCTGCAGCCGCATCGCTGGCGTCGTCTGGACAGTGGCATCATCGCTCGCCGCGGGCAGCGTGATGACGGCATCGTCGACACCCATGTCCAGTTGCTGGCGCAGATCCGCGATCTGCTGCTGCCGCTGCCGGAAACCCTGCTCGACGGTGCTGGCATGGCTTTTTGCATACGCCAGCTCCGCGGCCGCGGCAGCCCGCAACGCCAAGGCCCGGGCATCGGCCTGGCGGCTCCTGGCCATCGCCGCCTGGGCCTGTGCCAGCTCGGCTCTCGCCGTGGTGATCTCTTCGGGCGCGTATTGGTCGGCATCGGCATCCGCGGCCCGGCTGACAGCCTGCTGGGCGGCCGATAGCTCGCCAGTAGGCGGCGGGACGGTCGCGCAGGCGGCCAGCAGCAGGCATGCGAGCACGCCGGCCATGGGCCGTCCGAGGCGCGGTTGCGTGCCGTAAGATCGGGCCTTGAGCAGCGCGAAGCCATATTGTGCGAAGCTTGTATTCATAAGGGGGTTGCCGGGACGAAGGGGCGTCACGCGGCCATTTTTCACCAGCGGCCATGTGCTTCGCAATGATTGCGCAACCACGGCGCGCTGACAAACGAGGGTCCGTGAATGGATATCGGCTATTTCCTGAAGCTGATGACGGAGAAAAACGCCTCCGACATGTTCCTGACGACCGGGGCACCGGTCTACATCAAGGTCGAAGGCAAGCTTTATCCGCTCGGCAATACCGGCCTGCCGCCAGGCATGGTCAAGAAGATCGCGTACTCACTGATGGACGAGGGCCAGGTACCGCAGTTCGAACGCGACCTGGAGATGAACATGGCGATCGCGCTGCAGGACTCGGGACGTTTCCGCGTCAACGTCTTCAAGCAACGCGGTGAAGTCGGCATGGTGATCCGCGCGATCCGCAGCGTGATCCCGTCGATCGAGGAGCTGCAGCTGCCGCAGGTGCTCAAGGAGATCATCATGGCCCCGCGCGGGCTGGTGCTGCTGGTGGGTTCCACCGGCTCGGGCAAGTCCACGACCCTGGCCTCGATGATCGACCACCGCAACAGCACGACTTCGGGCCACATCCTCACCATCGAGGACCCGATCGAATACCTGCACAAGCACAAGAAATCGATCGTCAACCAGCGCGAAGTCGGCCTGGACACCCACGCTTTCCACAACGCGCTCAAGAACGCCATGCGCGAGGCGCCGGACGTGATCCTGATCGGCGAGATCCTGGATGCCACGACCATGGAGGCCGCGATCGCCTTCGCCGAGACCGGCCACATCTGTCTGGCGACGTTGCACTCCAACAACGCCGACCAGACCATCGAGCGCATCCTCAACTTCTTCCCGGAAGGCGCGCACAAGAACGTGCTGATGAACGTCGCATTGAACCTGCGCGCGATCGTGTCGCAGCGGCTCGTGGTCGGCAAGGACGGGCGTCGGATGCCGGCTGCCGAGGTCCTGATCAACACGCCGATGATCCGCGACCTGTTGCGCCGCGGGCAGGTCCACGAGATCAAGCAGGCGATGGAGGAATCGCTGGAGGAAGGCATGGAAAGCTTCGACCAGTGCCTGTTCCGCCTGTACAAGGAAGGCAAGATCGAGAAGGAAGAGGCACTGCGGGCCGCCGATTCACGCGATGGCCTGGCGCTGAAGTTCCGCCTGTCCGAGGGCGGGACCGGTGCGCATGATCCTTATGCGGACGTCTTCAACAACGCCGAGAGCGAAACCTGAGCGAGACGCGGGGGTCGTTCCGCCGGCGTGCCACGGCGACGGGCTGCTGCAACGCATGCGACGGCTGGCGCGGCCCTTGGACGGCCACCCGTCCTGATGGGGCCGCCCCGGCCTCAGGACCTGGGCGCGTCGGGCTGTACTTCCGGCCGCGCTGCATCAAAGGCGGGATGCGCCAGGCATGCGGCTTCGACCCGGGCGATGTTCGGATACCGGTCGAGTTCCATCCCGAAGCGGCGCGCGTTGTAGACCTGCGGGATCAGGCAGCAGTCGGCAAGTGTCGGGGTATCGCCATCGCAGAAATCGCCGGTGGATGGATGGTCGAGCAACAACGCCTCGAACGCAGCAAACCCTTCATCGATCCAGTGGCGCACCCAGACTTCACGCTCGGCCTGGGGCACGTTCCAGTCGCGCTCGAAGTACTGCAACACGCGCAGGTTGTTGAGCGGGTGCACGTCGCAGGCGATCAGGTGTGCCAGGCCGCGGACGCGGGCGCGCTCACGCGCGGTCGCCGGTAGCAAGGCGGGCTGGGGCCAGATCTCGTCCAGGTATTCGAGGATCGCGACCGACTGCCTCAACATGCGCTGCCCGTGCTCGAGCACCGGTACCAGCTGTTGCGGGTTGGCCTGCCGGTAGGCATCGGAATGCTGCTCGCCGCCGTCGCGCACCAGGTGCACGGGCACGGTCTCGTAGGCCAGCCCTTTCAGGTTCAGTCCAATGCGGACGCGGTAGGCGGCGCTTGACCGCCAATACGAGTACAGACGCAATCGATCCATTCTTGGCTCCCTCAACGCGTGAGCTCCCTCCGGAAACCGCCGCGTGCCGCATGCAAGCGGACTGCGTGAAAACAAGGCAGTGCAAACAACCCGGTGACCCCGAAACCGAAAGGCGCATCCCGGGGCAAGCCTGCCCGCCGGACCAGGCAACCGCCCGCGGTCAAGCCACCATAGCTTGCATGGGCGCGCCGCGAACGACCGCTGGTCGCGCCAAAGCCTACGCCGGGACCATCAAGGCGCGGCCTGGCGCTCGATGCGCTGCTCGATGGCGCCGAAGATGCTGACGCCGTCCTTGTCCAGCATTTCGATCCTCACCTGGTCGCCAAAGGCCATGAACGGCGTCCTGGGCTTGCCGTCCGCCAGCGCCTCGACCGTCCGCCGCTCGGCGAAGCACGATGCACCCAGGGTGGTGTCCTCGTTGGCGATGGTCCCCGAGCCGACGATCGTCCCGGCCGACAACGGGCGCGTCTTGGCCGCATGCGCGACCAGCTGGGCGAAATTGAACTGCATGTCGATGCCGGCTTCGGGTGCACCAAACCATTCGCCGTTGACGTGGGTCAGCATCGGCAGGTGCAGTTTGCTGTCCTTCCACGAGGCGCCCAGCTCGTCGGGCGTCACGAACACCGGCGAGAGCGCCGAGCGCGGCTTGGACTGCAGGAAGCCAAAGCCCTTGGCCAGCTCACCGGGAATCAGGTTGCGCAGCGAAACATCATTGACCAGACCGATCAGCTGGATGTGCCCGGCCGCCTGCTCCGGCGTCACGGCCATCGGCAGGTCGTCGGTGACCACCACGATCTCGGCTTCCAGGTCGATGCCGTAGTCCTCGCTTGGCACCTTGACCGGATCCCGCGGGCCCAGGAACCCGGCACTCGTGGCCTGGTACATCAGGGGATCGGTGTAGAAGCTTTCCGGCACTTCGGCGCCGCGCGCCCGGCGCACGCGCGCCACGTGTGGCAGGTAGGCACTCCCGTCCAGGAATTCGTAGGCGCGCGGCAAGGGCGCGGCCAGCTGCCCCATGTCGATGTCGAAGGCGCCGTCGGCGCTACCGTCGTTGAGCGCATCGGACAACGCATTGAGGCGTGGCGCGACGTTGGACCAGTCTTCCAGCGCACGTTGCAGCGTCGGCGCGATGCCCGTGGCGCGCACGCCCTGCGACAGGTCGCGGGATACGACGATCAGGGTGCCGTCGCGGCCGCCTTCTTTCAGGGATCCAAGTTTCATCTAGCCACCTCGCAAGTTGTACGGCAAACCGAATTGCCCATTGTAAGCGCCGCGTCCGTAGGAGCGACGTGAGTCGCGACTGGTCTTCCGGTTGCTCGATGGCGACATGCTGCTGCCAAAGCCCGGGCCACTCATGACAAAAAACCCGCCGGTGGGCGGGTTTTTCGTGACCGGATCGCGGGCGATGCCGGATCGTGTGTGGCAGCCCCGGAAGGATTCGAACCTCCGAATGCCTGAGTCAGAGTCAGGTGCCTTACCGCTTGGCGACGGGGCTATGTTGTAGTCAGGGATCAACCCGTCCCGGGTTGACCCTGACGTCGCGGGCCAGGCCAGGCCTGACCCGCTCGCGCCATCAAGCATACGCTTGTTGGCGGGCGGCACATCCATGTGCCGCGGTGTGCTGCCGATCCTTACTGAGTCGCGCAATCCAGCGCGCAGCGGATTAACGCTTGGAGAACTGGGTCGCGCGACGCGCCTTGTGCAGGCCGACCTTCTTGCGCTCGACTTCACGTGCGTCACGGGTCATCAGGCCCGCCTTGCGCAGGTCGGACTTGAGCGACTCGTCGTACTCGACCAGCGCGCGGGCGATGCCCAGGCGGATCGCACCGGCCTGGCCGGTGGTGCCGCCGCCGAGCACGGTGGCATTGACGTCGAACTTGTCGGTCGACTGGGTCACTTCCAGCGGCTGGCGCACGATCATGCGTGCGGTCTCGCGGCCGAAGAACTCGTCGATCGGACGGTCGTTGATGGTGATCTTGCCGTCACCCTTGCGCAGGAACACGCGGGCGGTGGAAGACTTGCGACGGCCGGTGCCGTAGTTGTGCTGAAGGGCCATGATCAGAGTTCCAGGACTTGAGGCTGCTGGGCGGCATGCGGGTGGTCCGCGCCCTTGTAGACCTTGAGCTTGCGGTACATCGCGCGACCCAGCGGATTCTTGGGCAGCATGCCCTTGACCGCGGTCTCGATGACGCGCTCGGGGTGGCGCTCCAGCGCCTGGCCCAGGGTTTCGGACTTGAGGTTGCCGACGTAACCGGTGAACCGGTGGTACATCTTGTCCTGCAACTTCTTGCCGGTGACGGCGACCTTCTCGGCATTGATCACGATCAGGTAATCGCCGGTGTCCACGTGCGGGGTATAGACCGGCTTGTGCTTGCCGCGCAGGCGGCGCGCCAGTTCGACGGAAAGGCGACCCAGGGTCTTGTCGGTCGCATCGACTACGTACCAGTCACGCTGGACGGTCTCGTTTTTGGCGCTGAATGTCTTCATGGCGGCTTCTGCTAAAGGTTCCTGGTCGGGCTGGTTCCGGCGGCGATGGCCGCGGAAGGTCGCCTCGCGATGTGTTTGCGGAACGAAAGAGGCGGAATGATACCGGCCCGGAAGGCCGCCCGCAAGTCGGCCGGTCCTGCGTGCTAGCATCGCCGGCGATGCCACAGGCCGCGCCAAACCTTGCCCAAGAGGCGCCCTGCCCCGCCGTGCCTGCCTCGACAGTCAAGGATCGGCTGGTGGCGCTGGCCGACCAGTGCGTCCAATGCGGCCTGTGCCTGCCCGCCTGCCCCACCTACCGGCTGGCCCGCACCGAAACCGAGTCCCCGCGCGGCCGGATCGCCCTGTCCCGGGCCTGGGCCCTGGAGACAGTCCCGCCCACCCCGGTCGGCGACCGCCACCTCGACCACTGCCTGGGTTGCCGAAGCTGCGAGTCGGTCTGCCCGGCCAACGTCCAGTATGGCGCCCTGCTGGTCGAGGCGCGCAGCCGACAGCGCACCAGGCGGCCGCCTGGCTGGCGCCAGCGCGGGCTGGAATGGCTGGCGGCCAGGCCAGCATCGATGGGCAGGCTGCTGGGATTGTATCGACAGCTGTTCCCGCTGCTCCCGGACGGCTTGCGGCGACTGCCGCGACCGCCCGCGCGCTCCATCGCCATGCAGCCCTTGGACGCCCCCGGGGCCGGCAGCCAGACCATCGCCGTGTTCCGGGGCTGCGTCGCCCGCAGCTATGAAGGCAGCCTGCTCAAGGCCGTGGCGCAGCTTCTCGAGGCCATCGACGTGGCCGTCGCCATCCCTGACGGACAAAGCTGTTGTGGCGCCCTGCACGCCCATGCCGGCAATACGGCCGAAGCGGCGAGGCTCGCGACGATCAACCAGGAAGCCTTCGCCAGTGCCGGTACCGTGCTCACCCTGGCCAGCGGCTGTCATGACGCCGTTGCCACGGCCATGCCGGCTTCCACGGCGGCGGTCGATGCGATCGACTTCATCGCCGCCCGCGCTGCGCGCCTGCGCTTTGCCAGGACGACCGAGCGGGTCGCCCTGCACCTGCCCTGCACGCAACGCAATGTCGTGGGTAGCGACCAGGCCACCCGCGCTTTGTTGGCACGGGTGCCGGGGCTGGACATCGTGATCTTGGATGCGGGCCTTGGCTGCTGCGGGGCCGCGGGCAGCAACATGCTGGACGACCCGCGCCGCGCCGCGACATACCGCCAGCCGTTGCTCGACCAGTTTGCCGCCAGCGCTGCCACGCGGCTGCTCAGTGCCAATATCGGCTGCCGCCTGCACCTGGCCGGCGGCACCGTGCTCCCGGTGCAACATCCGCTGGAATTCCTTGCCCAATGCCTGCAGCCATGAACCGATCCCTGACGCCCCTCGACCGCCTGCTGATCGACGCCCAGAACGCCCTGGGCACCGTGTTCGGCAATGTCCGCGCCGAACGCGCCAATCCCGGCCGGGACCAAGCCGAGATCGTGCTCGAGGACGAGGAACGCCGCCATGCCGCCGGCCTGATGCGGATCAACCACGTCGGCGAGGTTTGCGCGCAGGCCCTGTACGTCGGCCAGGCCGCGGTCGCCCGCGATCCGGCGACCCGCGCGCACCTGCTCGAAGCCGCACAGGAGGAAACCGACCACCTGGCCTGGTGCGCCGATCGCCTGCGTGAGCTCGACAGCCACCCCAGCCTGCTCAACCCGGTCTGGTACGCGGGCAGCTACGCGATCGGCGCATTGGCAGGCCTGCGTGGCGACGGCTGGAACCTGGGGTTCGTGGTCGAAACCGAGCGCCAGGTCGAAGCGCACCTGGACCAACACCTGCAGCAGCTGCCGCAAGCCGACAACCGAAGCCGCGCGATCCTTGAAGCCATGAAGGCCGACGAAGCGCGCCACGCCGAAGATGCACAGGCGCGTGGCGCGCGCATGCTGCCACCGCCGGTGCCGACACTCATGGCGGCCGCGTCGAAGCTCATGAAGACGATCGCTTACAGGCTGTGATTCGTGATTCGTGATTCGTAAAAGCAAAGCCCGCATCCGCGGGCTTTTTGCTCCGGTTCGTTCGAACCGCCTATCCCGGCTTCAATCGACCAGGTTGCGCCCGTGGTACAGCTCCACGATCTCGCGCTTGAGACGCGCCTCGATCTTGGTGCGCTCCTTGAACGACAGGTTGCGCGCCTTCTCCTCGAACAGGTAGCGATCCAGGTCGAAGTCCATCAGGTGCATCTTGGAGTGGTAGATGTTTTCCTGGTAGATGTTGACGTCCATCATCTCGTAGCGCGACTTCACGTTGCGCGCCAGGTAATCCTGGATCGAGTTGATCTTGTGGTCGATGTAGTGCTTCTTGCCCTTGATGTCGCGGGTGAAGCCGCGCACTCGGTAGTCCATCACCACGATGTCGGATTCGAAGCTCTCGATCAGGTAGTTGAGCGCCTTCAGCGGCGAGATGACGCCGCAGGTCGCGACATCGATGTCGGCGCGGAAGGTCGCGATGCCGTTGTCCGGATGGGTCTCGGGATAGGTGTGCACGGTGATGTGCGACTTGTCCATGTGCGCCACCACCGCATCGGAAATCACGCCCTTGGCCTGCGAGCGGTCGACCACCGGCTCCTCGGAGATCAGGATCGTCACCGATGCGCCTTGAGGATCGTAGTCCTGGCGGGCGATGTTGAGGATGTTGGCGCCGATGATCTCGGCCACATCGGTCAGGATCTGGGTCAGGCGGTCGGCGTTGTAGGCCTCGTCGATGTATTCGATGTAGCGCTGGCGCTGCTCCTCGGATACCGCGTAGCAGACATCGTAGATATTGAACGACAACGCCTTGGTCAGGTTGTTGAACCCTTGCAATTTCAGGCGCGGCAGCGGCTTGAGCGGCTTGACCAAGGCAGTAATCCCGGCGACGGACGAAGAGCGGAATTATGCGGCAAACGGCCTTCGAACAGAAATCCGGCCCCGCGATGGCCGCTGGGGTTTGCCCGCGACGTTACAAGCGCATACCCTTCACCGATGCCCCCTGAGCGCCGCCTCCTGCCCATGTCCTATGCCGTACCAAGACCGGCCATGAATCCCCTGGCGCCCGATGCGGCCGCGATCGACCGCTTCCTGTCGCACTGCCATCGCCGCCGCTACCCCTCGCGCACCGATGTATTCCGTCCGGGCGACCCCGCCGGGACGCTGTATTACATGGTGTCGGGTTCAACCAGCATCATCACCGAGGAGAGCGACGGCCGCGAGCTGGTGCTTGGCTATTTCGGTGCCGGCGAGTTCGTCGGCGAGATGGGGCTGTTCATCGAGTCCGACCGTCGCGAGGTGATCCTGCGCACCCGCGTGCCATGCGAGCTGGCCGAAATCAGCTACGAGCGCATGTACGAGTTGTTCGAGGGCCCGCTGGCAGCCGATGCGCACCGGCTGCTGTGGGCCATCGGCGCACAGCTCTCGCGACGCCTGCTGGACACCAGTCGCAAGGCTGGGCGACTGGCCTTCCTGGACGTCACCGACCGCATCATCCGGACCCTGCACGACCTGGCCCGCGAACCGGAGGCGATGAGCCACCCGGAAGGCACGCAGCTGCGTATCTCGCGCCAGGAAATCTCGCGCCTGGTGGGCTGCTCGCGCGAGATGGCTGGCCGCGTGCTCAAGAAGCTGCAGGAAGAAGGCAAGCTGCACGCGCGCGGCAAGACCATCGTGCTGTACGGCACGCGCTGAGGCGATGGGCTCGGCAGCGCCAACGCGGGCTGTCGGCGACACACGTATCCGCGCAGCCGAAACCGGGGACGCATGCGATGTCGCCCGCCTGCTGGATCTGCTGGGATACCCGTGCAGCCACGAGGAGGCTGCCGAACGCATTTCCGTGGTCTCCCACGACCCGCGCCAGCACCTGTTGCTGGCCGAGATCGACGGCCAGGCCTGCGCGCTGATTGCCCTGCATTGCCTGTATTCGATCGCGCACGGCACGGAATTGGCGCGGATCACCGCGCTGGTCGTAGCCCCGGACCATGCCCGCCGGGGCATCGGCCGCCGTCTGCTGCGCGAGGTGGAGTTGCTCTCGCGCCGGCACGGCATCCACCGGATCGAAGTCACCAGCAACGCCCGTCGCGAAGCTGCGCACGCGTTCTACCGCGATTGCGGCTACAGCGACGGCTCGCAGCGTTTCATCAAGATGCTGGGCGATTGATTCAAGCGTGAATCAACCGCAGGCGGGCACGGTGTGCCTGGAGTAATCCGTCCTGGATCCGGCGCGCCAGGCGCCCAATCGACCAGGCGCCCAATCGAATGGTCGGCTGGCATTGCGTCCATCCGTCATCCGCGCGCAGGCCGGGATCCAGCGACTTTGCTTTCTTCCGTCAAGAAAAAGGGCAACGCCCATGGATTCCCGCCTTCGCGGAATTGACGGCTTGGGAGGTGGCGACCACCCGCATGCCTGGGAATGGCGGGCACAGCGGCCAAGCCCCAACGCTATGCCACCGGATCGCCTGCCCGGCCCGGACACCCCCAGTTGAGGATCGGCGTCCCCGGCGGCAACACGCGGCGGAACATCGCCACCCGCGACCGCTTCGGATTGACGACGACCGGCGTGCGCGCGGCCTTGAGCAACGGCAGGTCGGCGCTGCTGTCGCTGTAGGCGACCTCGATGCGATCGTAGCCGTGGTCCCAGATCATCCGCATCTTGTTGTGCGAATGGCAATGCCTCTCGGTGATGAAGCCACCCATGAACGCAGCGCCCAGGCTGCCGATCACCGGCAGGTCCTCGTGCGCGACGAAGTCCAGGATGGCACGCGCAAGCTCGGGCGGCGCACCGGTGGCGATCAGCACGCGGTCGCCATCGCTGCGGTGCTGGTGCAGCACCTTGAGCGCCTCGGGCAGCAGGCGTGCGCGGATGTCGGCGTCGTTGGCCGCCACGTACGCATCGATCAGCACTTCCATCTGGCCGGGAGCATGGGTGCCGAACGTGCCGATCCACAGGAACCCCGACACCCCGCGCCGGCGCGTCGGCAACCACGCCACCATGGGCAACAGCACCGGCGCTGCCAGGACCGCCACCAGCTTGCGCCAGGGGCTGCGCCGGATCAGCCAGGCCACCAGGTGGGCACCGGAGTCGCCGTTGTAGAGCGTATGGTCGAAGTCGAAGACGACCAATCGCCGATACGGCACCGCGGGTTCGGAAAACCGGCTCATGGTGCGTGGAACAATTCCCGCAGCGCCACGCCCGGATCGTGCGCTCGCATGAACGCCTCGCCGACCAGGAACGTGTTGATGCCGGCTGCGCGCATGCGAGCCACGTCGGCAGGCGCCAGGATGCCGCTCTCGGTCACCAGCCCCCGCCCGGGAGGCACTGCAGGGCGCAACGCCAGCGTCGTCTCCAGCGAGACGTCGAACGTGCGCAAGTCCCGATTGTTGATCCCCAGCAAGGGCTGGCGGCCGGCATGGGCCGGCAGCCTCAGCGCACGCGCGAGTTCGGCCGCATCGTGCACTTCAACCAGCACGTCCATGCCCAGCGCCAGCGCCTGGGCCGACAATCCCGCCAACGCACCATCGTCCAGGGCTGCGACGATGAGCAGGATGCAATCGGCCCCGAGCGCCCGTGCTTCCACGACCTGATAGGGATCGATGATGAAATCCTTGCGCAATACCGGCAAGCTGCAGGCCATGCGCGCCTGTTGCAGGTCGGCGTCGGCACCCTGGAAGAAATCGATGTCGGTCAGCACCGACAGGCACGCCGCGCCGCCGCCCTCGTAGCTGCGCGCTATGCCGGCAGGATCGAAGTCCGGCCGGATCATGCCCCGGGATGGGCTGGCCTTCTTGATCTCGGCGATGACTGCCGGCTGCCCGATGGCCGCCTTCGCTTCGATCGCGGCTGCGAACCCGCGCGGCGGCGTCGCATCGGCCAGGCGCGCGCGCAACGCGGCAAGTGGTACCCGCGCAGATCGTTCGGCAATCTCCTCGGTCTTGCGCTGCAGGATGCGCTGCAGCACATCGGGGGGCGAAACCACGGTCACGTCCTCGGTCTGGGTGCGGTTGCGTGGGCGGGGGCGTGCCTGGTCGCCAACCACGTCCGCGCATTGTATCGAGCAATGCCACCATGCTGTTGCGGCGAGGTGTCCGGCAAGGACATCGTGCACGCGCCAGGGCACGATGTCGCCATCGATCGCCCATGCCGACGTGCCTGCCGCGGCTTCGATCCGATCGCCGCGACCAGGCGGGCCGACGTTGTCGACCCCGGCATCGTCCATGGCCGCGCAGGCCTCCGGCACCGGGCAACGACTGCGCCGACGCCCCGGCGTGAGGATCGTCCACGATCGTCTCCGGACGCCTGCCGCCACGCATTCGCCAGTCCCGTCGAGGCAAGCCTGGTTCGGCTCCGGTCCAGGCCATCGAACGGCGGCTGGAAGTCCCGGGTCATCGCCCAGGGTTGCGTGGAGCCCATTACATGCACCCAGGCCCGCCGGGCGCCGCCCTGCTCAGGACTGCGCCAGATCACGGGTGACGGAGACGAACTCGTCGAGCTTGTCCCGGGCCGCGCCGCTGGCGACTGCGGCCCGTGCGCGCCCGATGCCGTCGTCGATCGAGTCGGCCACCCCTGCCACGTACAGCGCAGCGCCGGCATTCAACGCGACGATCTCCAGCGGCAGGCCGGGCGCGTTGTCCAGCGCCGACAGCAGCATCGCCCTGGATTCCACCGCGTCGGCCACGCGCAGGTTGCGGCTTGCAGCCATGGCGATGCCGAAGTCTTCGGGATGCACCTCGTACTCGCGCACTTTGCCGTCGCGCAGCTCGCCTACGCGTGTCGCGGCGCCCAGCGACAGTTCGTCCATGCCATCGCGCCCCCAGACCACCAGCGCACGCTGCGCGCCCAGCTGCTGCAGCACGCGTACCTGGATGCCGACCAGGTCCGGATGGAACACACCCATCAGGATGTTGTCGGCGCCGGCCGGGTTGGTCAGCGGGCCAAGGATGTTGAACAGCGTGCGCACGCCCATTTCCTTGCGCACGGGCGCGACCGCCTTCATGGCCGGATGGTGCACGGGCGCGAACATGAATCCGATGCCGCACCGTGCGATGCATTGCGACACGTGCGCGGGTTGCAGGTCGATGCAGGCACCCAACGACTCGAGCACGTCCGCGCTGCCTGATTTGGAGGACACGCTGCGGTTGCCGTGTTTCGCCACGCGCGCGCCAGCTGCGGCGACGACGAACATCGAGGCAGTGGAGATGTTGAACGTATGCGCGCCATCGCCGCCGGTGCCGACGATGTCGACCAGGTGCCTGCGATCGACAACCGCGACCGGCCGTGCGAACTCGCGCAACACCGAAGCCGCCGCCGCGATTTCGTCGATCGTTTCCTTCTTGACACGCAACCCGGTGAGGATCGCCGCGGTCATCGCCGGCGACACCTCGCCACGCATGATCATGCGCATCAGATCGACCATCTCGTCGTGGAAGATCTCGCGATGCTCGATGGTGCGTTGCAGGGCTTCTTGGGGGGTGATCGGCATGGTGTTTTCCGTATGAACCGCTTCAAATTGCTTTTCGCAGGAGCGGCTTCAGCCGCGAGCCCTTGATCTTGCTCTTGCTCTTGATCTTGCTCTGGCTCTGGCTCTGGTAGGAGCGACGTCAGTCGCGATAGCTATTCCGGGACACGTGTTCGCGACTGACGTCGCTCCCACAACAGCCAAGCCGAAGCCAGAGCAAGATCAAGGGCTCGCGGCTGAAACCGCTCCTACGACAGTTCCGCCTGGCTACCTGGCAAGGAAATTCTTCAACAATGCATGGCCATGCTCGGTCAGGATCGACTCGGGATGGAACTGCACGCCCTCGACCGGATGCTGGCGATGGCGCAGGCCCATGATTTCCTCGACCGAACCATCGTCGTTCTCCGTCCATGCCGTGACTTCCAGGCAATCGGGCAAGGTCTCGCGCGAGACCACCAGCGAGTGGTAGCGCGTGGCTTCGTACAGATCCGGCAATCCGACGAACACCCCCTTGCCCTCGTGGCGGATGCGGGAGGTCTTGCCGTGCATGATCCGCCCGGCCCGGACGACGTCGCCGCCGTACACCTGCCCGATGGCCTGGTGGCCCAGGCAGACGCCGAGGATCGGCACCCGCTCGCCAAGCCGCGCTACCAGTTCCATCGACACCCCCGCTTCGTTGGGCGTGCAAGGCCCTGGCGAAATCACGATCCGCCGCGGCGCGCGCCGCTCGATCTCGTCGACCGTCAGCGCATCGTTGCGCACCACCTGGACCTCTTCCCCCAACGCCTGCAGGTACTGCACGAGGTTCCAGGTGAAGCTGTCGTAATTGTCGATCATCAACAACATGTCACAGTCCCCTGGCCGCTTCGGCCACGGCGCGAAACAGCGCCCTGCCCTTGCTCATCGTCTCCTCCCACTCCTTTTCGGGGTCGGAGTCGTACACGATGCCGGCACCGGCCTGCACATGCAGGCGACCATCCTGGATGACGGCAGTGCGGATGGCGATGGCGGTGTCGGCGTCCCCATGCCAGCCGATGTAGCCGACGGCGCCGGAATAGACATTGCGCTTGACCGGCTCGAGCTCGCGGATGACCTCCATCGCGCGGATCTTGGGCGCGCCGCTGAGGGTGCCGGCGGGGAACGTCGCGCGCAGCACGTCGGTGTAACCCAGGCCTTCGCGCAGCCGGCCGGTGACTTCGCTGACGATATGCATGACGTGGCTGTAGCGCTCGATCTGGAACTGCGCGCCGACCTGGACCGTGCCCGGTTCCGAAACCCGTCCGACGTCGTTGCGCCCCAGGTCGATCAGCATCAAGTGCTCGGCGCGCTCCTTGGGGTCGGCCAGCAGTTCGGCTTCCAGGGCATCGTCCTCTGCCGGCGTCCTGCCGCGCGGGCGGGTGCCGGCCAGCGGCCGCACGGTGATCGTGCTGCGGCCGTCCGCGCCACGTTGCTGGCGCACCAGGATCTCGGGAGACGCACCGACCACCTGGGTGCCGCCAACGTCGAGGAAGAACATGTACGGCGACGGGTTGAGCGCACGCAGCGCACGATAGACGTCCACCGGTCGCGCCTTGAACGGCACGCTCAGGCGCTGGCTCAGGACGACCTGGAAGATGTCGCCGGCGCGGATCAGCTCCTTGGACTGCTCGACGGCCGCGATGAAGCCGTCGCGGGTGAACCCGGACACGAAGTCGCTCTCGTCAAGGCCATTGGGATCCAGCGTTTCCGGATACCCGGCCCCCGCGTGTCGCAGGCGGTGGGTCAACGCATCCAGGCGGCGGTTGGCGCGCGCCCACGCCTGCGGCTGGCGTGGATCCGCATGCACGACCAGGTACAGGCGGCCCTTGAGGTTGTCGAACACCGCGACTTCCTCGCTGAGCATCAGCAGGATGTCGGGGGTACCCAGCTCGTCCGGCTTGCCGGCACCGATGGTCTTGAGCCGCGGCTCGATGTACTCCACGCACTCGAACCCGAACCAGCCGACCAGCCCGCCGGTGAATCCGGGCAAGCCCTCGAGTACAGGCACCGACTGCGCGGTGCGCAGGCGCTCGACCTCGGCCAACGGGTCTTCGACCGCGCGCGTTTCGATGGTTTCGCCATGGTCGCTGACGATGAGCGTCTGCCCATGGAAGGCGTACACGCGGCGCGCAGGCAGCCCGATGATCGAGTAGCGGCCAAAACGCTCGCCCCCTTCGACCGATTCAAACAGGTAGCTGTACGGCCCGTCGGCCAGCTTGAGATAGACGGACAGCGGCGTATCGAGGTCGGACAGGACCTCACGCACCACGGGGATCAGGGTATGGCCGTCAGCGGCGAGGCGCTGGAACTGGTCGGCAGTCAATAGGGGCATCACGCAAGGAATCCTTCAAGGGCTGGCAAGCGGGGACGGCGGTGACGCATGGCCACCATCGCCAACCGGTGTCGGCGCGAAAGGAGTGCGGGAGTGCCCAGGGGTGCATGCGGTTACTGTAGCGGCAACGGCCGCTGCCGGACAATCCCGTGCACGCCGGTGGCCAGAAGCCCGCGGCGCCTCACGAAACCGTAACCTGGCGTATGGACAATGGACGTGCAAATCACGGACGGTCCCCCGGAGACTGGAAGCCTCCAACCTTGATCAAGGCCGGCGCATGGCGAGTGCGTCGGCCTTATTTTTTCCGTGCAGGGGATGCGGGGTCGCCCAGGGGCAGGGCGCTGCTTGTTGCCGTGCGGGAGCGGCTCCAGCCGCGAGCCAGGTGCCAGCTCCGTTTTTTAGCAGGAGCGACGTGAGACCCGATGCTTTTTCCGGCTACCCGATCGTGACTTGCGTCGTCCCTACGACGGCCAAGGCAGGAGAATCGAGACCTCGCCGCTGGCGCCGACCAGCTGGAAAATCGGCGATTCAGATCCTTCCTTGCGCCTGCCCGGCGGGCAAGGCGAACCACGCCCGGGATGGCAATGTTGTCCAGGGCGTCGCGCGGGAGGTGCCCGTCAACGCCGCACTGCACCCACGGCTGCCTTCATCTGCGCGATGATCGCCGCGTAATCCTTGTGTCCGAAGATCGCCGAGCCAGCGACGAACGTATCCGCACCGGCCGCAGCGATTTCCGCGATGTTGTCCGGCTTGACGCCACCATCGACCTGGAGCCGGATCGGCTTGCCGCTGCGATCGATCATGCCGCGCACGGCACGCAGCTTGTCCAATGTCTTCGGGATGAAGCTCTGCCCGCCGAAGCCCGGGTTGACCGACATCAACAGCACATGGTCAAGGTCTTCCAGCACCCACTCGAGCACATCCACCGGGGTCGCCGGATTGAGCACCAGGCCGGCACGACACCCATGCGACTTGACCAGCTGGATGCTGCGATGGACGTGGCGGGTGGCTTCGGGGTGGAAACTGATTTCAGTGGCACCGGCCTGGGCGAAGTCAGGGATGAGGCGATCCACCGGCTCCACCATCAGGTGTACGTCGATCGGCGCGGTGACGCCGTGCTTGCGCAGCGCCTGGCAGACCATCGGACCAATGGTGAGGTTGGGTACGTAGTGATTGTCCATGACGTCGAAGTGCACCCAGTCGGCACCGGCCTTGATGACGTTGTCGACTTCCTCGCCCAGCCGGGCAAAGTCTGCAGACAGGATCGAGGGAGCGATGATGGTCGATTGCATGGGAGTCCTTGTGCGTGTCGTCTCGTGGCGTGTCGTCTTAAGGCATGTCGTCAGGCTGCGTGTTGGCGCTCGCAACCTGGCCCAGGTTTACCGTCATCCTGAGCGTGGCGAAGGATGACGGTCCAAGTGGCAAACGATTCACCGCCGACGCAGTTCCTGGATACGGTCGTAGGCGGCATTGATTTCGCGTGCGCGGCGTTCGGCCTGCTTGCGCAGCTCCGGAGCGGCACCTTCCAGGCGGTCTGGGTGGTATTGCGCGATCAACCGGCGCCAGGCCTGCTCGACTTCGGCATCGGTGGCGTCGTGGGTCAGGCCCAGCACGCGGTAGGGCGTGTCGCGCGGCTGGCGAAACCAGTCGGCATCGAAGGCATGGCCGATCAGCAAGCCGACCAGCCCACCGGCCGGATGCCGGAGCAGCAGCCAGCCCGCGATGAACCCCAGCAATTTGCCGTACCAGCGTTTCATGCCGACAGTCTACTAGGCCGGCAGGGCCGCGGCGCGCGGCGCCATGCACCCGTGCCTCCACGAAAACGCCTGCCCCGACACCGGCCTGGGCGCCCATGCGGCGACGCCTGCAGCCGGGGAACCGACGTCGCCCGACCCTGGCTTGCGGCAAGACGATGGCTGGACCTGCTGCCAGCGGCCAGCTGCACCTGCGGCCCGTCGACGCCTTACACTACCCGGCCCGTTCCACAGGACGCATGCGTGGCGACGACCCCCGCTCAAACTGCAGCTCGACCCGCCCTGCTCCAATCCGACCTGCCCGGCCTGGCCCTGCGTCACCGTGGCAAGGTGCGCGACGTGTTCGACCTGCCCCCGGCAGCCGATGGCAGTCCGCTGATGCTGATGGTGGCTACCGACCGCCTCAGCGCCTTCGACGTGATCCTGCCCGACCCGATTCCGGGCAAGGGCGAATTGCTGTGCCAGATCAGCAATTTCTGGTTCGACAAGACTGCCCACATCGTCCCCAACCACCTGACCGGCATCGATGTGGCCAGCGTGCTGCCGGCGGGGATCGATCCCGCGCCGTACCTGAAGCGCGCCGTGGTCACGCGGCGCCTGAAACCGGTGCCGGTGGAAGCCATCGCCCGCGGATACCTGATCGGCAGCGGCTGGAAGGACTACCAGCGCACCGGCCGGGTCAGTGGCATCGCCCTGCCCGACGGCATGCGCCAGGCCGAGCAGATCGCGCAACCGATCTTCACTCCGTCGACCAAGGCCGCCGTCGGCGACCATGACGAAAACATCGACTTCGACACCATGGTGCGCACCATCGGCGCCGACCTGGCCGAGCAGGTGCGCGACGCCACCTTGCGGCTGTACGCGTTCGCGCGCGATTACGCAGCGCAACGCGGCATCATCCTGGCCGACACCAAGTTCGAATTCGGTACCGACGGCGATGGACGCCTTTATGTGATGGACGAGATGCTGACCCCGGACTCCTCGCGCTATTGGCCGGCCGATGCGTACGAGGTCGGCACCAGTCCGCCGAGCTACGACAAGCAGATCGTGCGCGACTACCTGGAAACGCTGGACTGGGACAAGACCGCGCCCGGGCCGGAACTCCCGGCGGAAGTCATCGAGCGCACGCGTGCCCGTTACGCCGAGGCGCTGGAGAAACTGGCAGGCATCAGCCTCGATTGACTGCAGCTGGAAACATGCTCCTCGTAGGAGCGGCTTCAGCCGCGAGCCCTTGATCCTGCTTTGGCTTTGCCTTGTGCCTTCCGTAGGAGCGACGCCAGTCGCGATCAGAAACCCGGGGCTCCTGAACGCGACTGAAGTCGCTCCTGCAAAAGCCGAAGCAAGGGCAATGGATCGCGGCTGAAGCCGCTCCTACAGGTTGCCGCCGCACAGGCGCTATGCTGCCCGCACACCATCCTGGAGCCCCGCCGTGAACACCCACGCCGAGCCCCCAAGCACGACACCCGACCGCCCCATCGACCGTTGGTTCGCCAGCTACGCCGGCGACCACCGCAACGACACCAACCAGTGGATCCACGTGTTCGCGGTGCCCGCGATCCTGTGGAGCGTGATCGCGCTGCTGTGGTGCATCCCGGTCTTCGGAACGCTGTTCCGGCCGGGCCTGTGGGCGGCGCTGGCGATGTTCGCCGCTTGGATGTTCTATTACCGCGCCTCGCGCAAACTCGGGTTCGGGATGCTGGCGGTGTTCGTGGCGCTGGCCTGGCTGACGCGCTGGCTGCACGACACGATGGGCACGCAATCCCTGCTGTATCTGGCCATCGCGGTCTTCGTGGTGGCCTGGGTCGCCCAGTTCGTTGGCCACAAGATCGAAGGCAGGAAGCCCAGCTTCCTCACCGACCTGACCTACCTGCTGATCGGGCCTGCGTGGGTACTGTCCAAGCTGTATCGCAAGCTCGGTTGGTCGTACTGATGATCGCCCGGCCCGGTTGCGCGCCCGCGTGACTGCATCATCGGGACTACGCGGCCGCGACCTGTTGCTGGTGCTGGTGATCTGCCTGGTCTGGGGCGGGAACTTCCTGACCTCCGCCTACGCCTTGCGGGAAATCCCGCCGTTCCTGTTCACCGCGGTGCGGCTGGCCATCCTGGCGCTCGCACTGGGCGCCTTCGTCAAGCCACCGCCGCGTGGGCAGTGGTTGCTGCTGGTCGCGATGGCGCTGTGCAACGGCGTGCTCCATTTCGGCATCAACTTCTGGGCGCTGCACCTGGCCGGCAACCTGTCGTCGCCGGCGATCGTGATGCAGAGCTACGTACCGATGACGGCGCTGCTCGCGTGGTGGTGGCTGGGCGAGCGTTTCGGCTGGCGCACCGGCGCCGCGATCGCGCTGAGTTTTTCCGGGATCCTGGTGCTCGGTTTCGACCCGCTCGTGCTGCAGCAGCCGATGGCGCTGGTGATGATGCTGGTGTCCTCGTTCTTCCTGGCCACCGGCACCGTGCTGATGCGGCAATTGCGGGGGCTGGACATGGTCAGCCAGCAGGGCTGGACCGCGATCATCGGCCTGCTGCCGCTGCTGGGGTTGAGCCTGGTGCTTGAACCGGGCGGTTTCCAGGCGTTGCGTGCGGCCAGCTGGATCGGCTGGGGCGGCGCCGCCTACTCGGCACTGCTCGCCTCGCTGCTCGGGCACGGGCTGTATTACGTCCTCGTGCAGCGCCACCCGGTCGCCACGGTGACGCCGTGGCTGCTGATCGCACCGGTGATCGCGATCATCCTGGGCCTGCTGTTCTACGGCGACCAGCCCGGCCCCAAGCTGTGGATTGGCGGCGCGATGGTGCTGGGCGGCGTGCTGGTCATCGCGATGCGCGCACGCGTCAGGCGGATGCCGGTCGCCGAGGCTGCCTCGCCCTGAGTACGGACGCAGCCCTGTGCTGGTGATGGCAGATGCACAGCATGTCGGCCCGTACCGGGGTTGGCTGGCCTCCTGGACCAGCGGCCTTCCATGCGGGCCATCGATCCTGCGGCTTCAGCCAACGCCGGGAGCGCCGTTGTCGAACATCGCCGCATCGGGCCGGAAGCCGCGCGGCGCATACCCAAAATCGGTCCTTGCCGGCGTTGCATCGAACACCAGGTCCTGCTGCATCCGCAACATCGCGGCGCGTGTCAATCCACCGGCACCGCCCAACATGCGCAGGCCCGCGACCCCCATTGCAAACAGCGGCGAGGGCAGTTCCATCAGCCGCGGCGGTGGTGACAATGCCGCCAGCACACGCGCAACCATGTCGCGGTAGGGCAGCGTTTCACCGCCGGCCAGCGCGTACGCACGGCTGCCGGTGGCAGCGACGTCGACGCAGGCAACGGCCGCGTCCGCCAGGTCATGCACGTGCACCGGTTGACGCAGCCCGGTGGCACCGCGCGGCAACACGAACCAACCCAGCCGGCGCGCCAGTCGCGCGATCCGGGTCAGGCTCTGGTCGCGGCCGGCCCCATAGACAAGCGTCGGACGCAATACGGTGGCGTCGGCGCCACGCGTTCTTGCCGTGTCGAATACCGCCTGTTCGCCCTGTGCAAGGCGCTGCGCCAGGTCGCGCTCGGAAGCATCGACCGAGTCCGACTTCACGTCGATACTGGTCGATCCAAACACAACGACGCGCGGGCTCTGCACCGTCGTCGTCGCGTACCAGCGCCCGAAGCTGTCCAGCGGCCCGCAACTGAAGATCGCATCGACTGCCGACGGCAGACCGTCGGCCCGCGACAGGTCGCCGCGCAGCCAGCACACGCCCGGGCGCTCGGCCGGCGGATTGCGCGACACCGCATCGATCGTCCAGCCGGCAGCGTGCAGGCGTTCGAGCAGCGGCATGCCGATCTGTCCGCTGCCACCGAATACCAGCGCCCGACGCATGTCAGTCGCTTGCCCCGGGCCTTGCGGCAACGGGCTTGCCGGCACCGGACGGCCCGGCATCCGCTTGGGCAGGCAACACCACGCGCAGCCAGCAATAGCCGGCCACTGCCGCCAACACCGAGGCGCACAACACGCCAAGCACGCTGGTGTAAGCCAGGTCGCCCTCTGCGGAAAACGCCAGCGAGCCGATGAACAGGCTCATGGTAAAGCCGATCCCGCAGAGCAGGCCCAGACCGATCATGGCCTTGCCGTCCATGCCCTCCGGGTAGCGCACCAGCCCCGATTTCCGACCCAACCAGGCTGCGCCAAACACGCCGATGGGCTTGCCCAGCAGCAGCCCCAGCGCCACGCCCAGGGGCACCGGATCCAGCACGTCGCCTGGCTTGAAATCGCCTAGCGCCAGGCCGGCGTTGGCAAACGCAAACACCGGCAGGATCGCGTAGGCGATCCACGGGTGCAGCGCGTGTTCCAGCGTCTCCAGCGGCGAATGCGGGGGCGAGTGGCTATCGGCAGGACTGCCGTTTCCCGGGTGGCTTTTTGCTGCGGTGTCCTCGGCGGTGGTGCTCGTCTCCCCCTGGTCCACGGCACGCTTGACGGGGGCATGCTTCGTGCGATGGGGGATCAGCAGGCCGGTGATCACGCCGGCCAGGGTGGCATGCACGCCGGATTTGAGCATGCAGACCCACACCACCGCCCCCAGCAGGAGGTAGGGCGTCAACGCAGTGACCCCGCGCCGATTGAGCAGCGCCATCATCGCCACTGCCGCACCGCCCCAGGCCAGCATCGTCAACGACAAGTCGGCGCTGAAGAACACCGCGATGATCAGGATGGCGATCAGGTCGTCGACCACGGCGATCGTCGACAGCAACAATTTCATCGATGTCGGCACGCGCTTGCCCAGCAGCGAGAGGATGCCCAGCGCGAACGCAATATCGGTCGCCGCCGGCACCGCCCAGCCCTGCATCGCCACCGGGTCTGCCCGATTGATCAGCCAGTAGATCGACGCCGGCACCACGACCCCAGCCAGCGCGCACAGCATCGGCAACAACACCTGGTCGAAGCTGGACAACTGCCCGCTGAGCATTTCGCGCTTGATCTCCAGCGCGACCAGCAGGAAGAACACGGCCATCAAGCCATCATTGATCCAGTGCAACATCGAGTGCGCGACCTGGAAGTCGCCCACCACCACCGCCACCGGCATCGCGCGGAAGCCGTCGTACAACTCCTCCAGCGGCGAATTGGCGCAGACCAGCGCCAGCAAGGCGGCGGCAATCAGCAGGATGCCACCCGCCGCTTCGAGCCGGAAGAACTCGGCCAGCGCGTGGACCGTGCGCTCGGGGATCTCACGCACTGCGCGCTGGATCGCGGTGTCTTCGCTCATGCGCGTGTCCCGGCGGCGTCCGCCGACAGGCACGATGGTTGCGGGACGCGATTCACAACGCCCCCGGATGCACGTCGAAGTAAGGTGCATTGAGCCACAGGTGCATGGCGATGCTGGCGGCATAGCCCAGCAGGATCGCCCAACTCCACTTGAGATGGCTGAAGAAGGTGTACTTGCCCCGCGCCTGTCCCATCAGCGCCACGCCCGCGGCCGAGCCGATCGATAGCAGGCTGCCGCCCACGCCGGCGGTCATCGTCACCAGCAGCCATTCGCCGGCGCTCATGTCCGGGTGCATCTGCAGCACCGCGACCATCATCGGGATGTTGTCCAGGATCGCCGACATCACGCCGACCAGGATGTTGGCGTGGGTGGGCCCCAATCCTCCGTAGAAGTGTTGCGACGCCAATGCAAGGTAGCCGCAAAACCCCAGCGCGCCCACGCACATGATCACGCCGAAGAAGAACAACAACGTGTCCCACTCCGCACGCGCGACCTGCTCGTAACTGTCGAATGCATCGATCTGGCCCGGGACGCCTTCGCGTGCAAAGGCGTCCAGCTCCAACGCCAGCGCGGTGCGATGCAGCCGCCAGCCGTAGAGTTTGAGCAACGCCAGCCCGAACATCATGCCCAGGAACGGTGGCAGCTCCAGGAAGGTGTGGAAGCAGACCGCGAACGCGATCGTCACCGCGAACAGGCCCATGATCATCGTCGCGCCGCGCTTCATCCGCACCTGCTCGTCGCTCGACGCCGGCCTGCCGGCAGGTACGGCGAAGTTCATCAGGATCGCGGGCACCAGCCAGTTGACCAGCGCCGGCAAGAACAGCGCGAAGAAGATATGGAAATCCAGGATCCCCCGCTGCCACACCATCAAGGTGGTGATGTCGCCGAAGGGGCTGAACGCGCCGCCGGCATTGGCAGCGACCACGATGTTGATGCAACCCAGGCTGACGAAACGCGCGTTGCCGACACCCACCGCCAGCAGGACGGCGGCCATCACCAGCGCCGTGGTCAGGTTGTCCAGCATTGGCGACAGGCAAAATGCCAGGCCGCCGGTGATCCAGAACAGCGAGCGATAGCCCAGTCCACGCCGCACCAGCCAGGCCCGCAGCGCCTCGAAGACATTGCGCTCGCTCATGGCATTGACATAAGTCATCGCCGCAAGCAGGAACAGCAGCAACTCGGCGTACTCGAGCAGGTAATGCCCGACCGCCTCGTGCGCGGCACCGCCATCGCCCTGCGCCGTCGTGACCGCAGCCAGCAGCGCCCAGATCGCACCCGCGGCCAGCATCACCGGCTGCGACTTGCGCAGGTGGGTGAACTCTTCCAGGACCACGAACGCGTAGGCCAGTACGAACAGCACGATCGCCGTGTATCCGGCCCAGTGGCCGGTCAGGTCGACACGCGCATCGGCAGCCAGGGCCTGCGGCGACAACGCCAGCAGCGGCAGGACCAGCAGCCAGGCTACGTGTGGCCAGCGCGATCGTGGGCGTGGACCGTGACTCATCGGCAAGGGATTCCGGCGGAGACGGCCCACAGTTTACCGTCCCGCGTAGCCGGGGCCTTGTTGGCGCAACATCAGGGTGACGCGCTCAGGCGTGGAGGACCAGCAGCTCGAACGACAGCCAGGCCACGAATGCCAGCAACAGCGCCACGCCTTCGCGCCGGCCAAGCGACATGTCGCCCTTGATCATCGGATACAGCGCCAGGGCAAACGCCAGGGCCGCGGGCACTTCGAACAGCGCGAACGATGCGGGCACCGCCAGGCCATTGCTGCCTGCCGGGGCGAACACCGCCATGCCACCGATGATGACCAGCAAGTTGAAGACGCTCGAGCCGATGACGTGGCCCAGCACCAGGTCGCCATGGCCGCGCCGTGCGGCGGCAATGGCCGCGGCGACTTCGGGCAACGCGGTGCCGATGCCGACCACGATCATGCCGGTCACCAGCGGCGCCATGCCCAGCGCAATCCCCAGCACCGGGGCATGGGCGACCACCAATCGTGCGCCGAAATACAGCAGGACCACCGCGATCACCAGACGCGACACATTGAGCCACGTCTCGCCGCGCACGGTCGCGAACGAGGTGATCGCCTGTTGCACTTCCGCGGTTTCGCCCTTGCTGCGCGCCAACGCCCATGCCACGACCGCGATGAAAGCCGCCAGCAGCACGACGCCTTCGACCCGACCCAGCGTCCCGTTCATGGCAAAGAGCACCAGCAACACGCTGCCGCCTGCGAAACACGCCAGCAGCGGCAGCAGCGCGCGCCAGCGCACCAGTAGCGGCGCCGCCAGTGCAGCGGCCCCCAGCGTCAGCCCAAAATTGACGACATTGCTGCCGACGGCGTTGCCCAATGCGAGCGACTGTTCGCCCACCCAGACCGCGCGAACGTTGACCGCAAGCTCGGGCAGCGACGTCGCGAAGGCCACCAGCACCACGCCGGTGGCGAAGGGTGAAAGGCCCAATCGCCTGGACAGGCCCGAGGCACCCTTGACGACGGAGTCACCGCCAAGCGCGAGCAGCAGCAAGCCCAGCAGGAAAAACCCGGTAGCAGCGAGCATGGAGCGCCTCCTCCCCGTGGACGTGCGTCGATTCTAGCCGGGATCGCGGACCGGCCGTGCTACACGACGTAGCGGCAACCGCCCCGGGCCGCGCCGTCCGCGATACCCGGCGATCCTGGACCGGGTCGATCCGCGACTGCCCCGGCAACACACGCCGGCCATGATGGCGACTGGCGTTGGCCGCCATGCCGCCGTCTGGTGCCGGCCATCCTGACGTCATGAACAACCTTCGATGTAGTCCACGGCAGGCGGGAGTCCAACGCGCCATTCGGTGACTTTTCCGTTGGCGTCGACCTCGAACACGAGGACGCCTTCAGTGCCATCGCCTGCCTTGATCCGGAGATACTTTCCGCCCTCGACGTATTTGTGCGGGCTCGATTGGATCCTTCCCGGATACAACGCCTCGATCCGGGCAGCATCCATCCCGACCTTGCCACCACCCGGCGCGACGTCCTTGTCATTGGATACGTCGTAGCGAACGAACTTGTCGTGCTCCATCATCAGCGCGAAGTAGGCTGGCGACGGATTGCCCACGGGATTGAGGTAATGACACCCGCCCTGGTCGTCCTCGCGCTGCTTCGGCAAGCCGTTGAGCGCACCTTCCCATGCCTGCGCCACCTCGTCGGGCGTCATGCCGAAACGCAACTCCGCATAGCCGTCGTAACGGGCAGCGACCGGCGTCGTCGATTGCAGATGTCGGCGCGGTCGCCGGCGGCACGCTCTCGGGCTGGCTGGTCCAGTGGTGGTGGCGCGGCTGGCGCCGATGCAGGGGGCGTGGATGCTTCGGTCGGCTCGCGATGGCAGGCCGCCGTCGCAAACACGAGGGCCAGGACGAGCAGGCTCGCCTGCATCGGCGACGACGAACGGGGTGCGCGACATGATTCGATTCCGTGGAGGCGGGCACCGAGCCTAGCGCGCGATGGTGAACGCGACGCGAAAGGACAGGCCGCGCAAGCGCTAATCGCCGCCGTCGAAATGTTTGCTTCAGCCCGGCCCAGCAAGCCTGGTAATCGCGCTGCCGATGCGCGGCGGCAATCGCCTGCGCCGTTGGCCGGATCACGCCGCGGGTCTCGAACATGAAAGCCATGGTGTCGGTGATCACGTCGGGTTTGGACAGGTCGGCATGACTGGCCTTTTCGAACGTCGCCGCATCCGGGCCGTGCCCGGTCATGCAGTTGTGCAGCGACGCGCCGCCGGGCGCGAAACCGTCGGCCTTGGCATCGTAGGCGCCATGCACCAGGCCCATGAACTCGCTGGCGACGTTGCGGTGGAACCACGGCGGGCGGAACGTGTCCTGCGCCACCAGCCAGCGCGGCGGGAAGATCGCCAGGTCCATGTTGCCCACGCCGGGCGTGTCGCTGGGCGAGGTCAGCACCAGGAAGATCGACGGGTCGGGATGGTCGTAGCTGATCGAGCCGATGGTATTGAACCGGCGCAGGTCGTACTTGTAAGGCGCGTAGTTGCCGTGCCACCCGACCACGTCCAGCGGCGAGTGGCCGATATCGGCGCGCCACAGGTGGCCCTGGAACTTGGCGATGAGTTCGAATGGCTTGCCGTCAGCCGCGGCTTGGTCCTCGTATGCCGCGCAAGGGGCGAGGAAGTCGCGCGCATTGGCCAACCCGTTGCTGCCGATCGGGCCCAGGTCGGGCAACCGCATCAACGCGCCGAAGTTCTCGCACACGTAACCGCGTGCCTGTCCGTCGGGCAGCCAGACGCGGAAACGCACGCCGCGCGGGATCACCGCGATTTCCTGCGGCTCGACTTCCAGCACACCCAGTTCGGTATCGATGTGCAGGCGGCCTTGCTGCGGCACGACCAGCAACTCGCCGTCGGCGTCGTAGAAGAAGCGGCCGATCATGTCGCGATTGGCCGCATACACGTGGATGCCGACGCCGTGCATCGCCGCGGGCGAACCGTTGCCTGCCATCGTGAACAGCCCATCCACGAAGTCGACCGCGGCTTCGCCATCGGGCATGGGCATCGGATTCCAGCGCAGCTGGTCCGGCGTCACCGGGCCGTCGCCGAAGTCGTTGTGCAGGCGCGGTTTCGCCCCGTGTCGGCTCGAATAGGGCTCGAACGTCCCGTGCATCGCCGCCGGACGGATACGGTACAGCCAGCTGCGACGGTTCTCGCTGCGCGGCGCGGTGAACGCGGTGCCGCTCAGCTGCTCCGCATACAACCCGTGCGCGACTTTCTGCGGTGAGTTGCGTCCGACAGGCAGCGTCCCCGCCAAGGCTTCGGTCGCGAAGCTGTTGCCGAAGCCGGATTGGTAGCCGTTGCTTTTCATCGCGGACATCTGGATCGCCTCTGCTTAAAGCCCCTCTCCCCTTGGGAGAGGGGTTGGGGTGAGGGTGCGGCTGGCTGAATAGCTGAAGATCGCCTCAACTACCGCTTGCGTGTGCGTCAATACGTCGTTATCCCAAAAACGCAGAACAGTCAGGCTTTGTGCTTCAAGAAAACGAGTGCGCGCAGCATCAACCCTTGGGTTGTGTTGTGAACCGTCCAGTTCAACGACCAGTTTCAACGTCTCGCAATAGAAGTCGACGACATACGGCGCGATCGGATGCTGGCGACGAAACTTCAGGCCATCGAGTTGCCCACCACGCAAACATTGCCAGAGTTTTCTCTCGGCATCAGTCTGTCGCGATCGCAAAGCTCGTGCGGAACCCAGGTATCGAGTTGGGAGCGGCGGTTTTTGCATTGGTCGTGCTTCGCACCCTCACCCCAACCCCTCTCCCGAGGGGAGAGGGGCTTTAACAGAACAGAGCGCCTTACAGCACCCCGCGCTTCATCTGGTCGCGCTCGATGCTTTCGAACAGGGCCTGGAAGTTGCCCTCGCCAAACCCTTCATTACCCTTTCGCTGGATGATCTCGAAGAAGATCGGGCCGATGCAGTTCTGGGTGAAGATCTGCAGCAGCAGGCGCTTCTTGGTCTCGGCGTCGGCATCCATCAGGATCTTGTTCCTGGCCAACCGTGGCACGTCTTCGCCATGGTTCGGGACGCGCTGGTCGATGACTTCGAAATACGTGTCCGGCGTATCGAGGAACTCCACGCCCGCGTCGCGCATCTTCTCGACCGTCGTGTAGATATCGTCGGTGAAGCAGGCGATGTGCTGGATGCCCTCGCCCTTGTAGGCGTCCAGGTATTCGTTGATCTGGCTCTTGGGGTCGTTGGATTCGTTCAGCGGGATGCGCACGATGCCGTCGGGCGCGGTCATCGCCTTGGACACCAGCCCGGTCTTGGCGCCCTTGATGTCGAAGTAGCGGATCTCGCGGAAGTTGAACAGCTTCTCGTAGTAATCCGACCACTTGGCCATGTTGCCGAAATAGAGGTTGTGGGTGAGGTGGTCGATGAAGGTCAGGCCAAACCCGGCCGGGTCCTGGTCGGCGCCCTCGATCGCCACGTAATCCTCGTACATGTGGCCCTTGTCGCCGTACTTGTCCACCAGGTACAGCATGCAGTCGCCGATGCCCTTGACCACCGGCGCATCGACCGCCTTGGTATCGGGCTTGTGGTCGATCGCTTCGCCGCCATTGCCCAGCACGACCTGGCAGACCTCGTCGGAGGGTTTGCTGAAACGGATGGCGAAGCCGCAGGCGCACGGGCCATGCTTGGCGGCGAAATCGGCAGCGAACGAATCCGGGTCTTCGTTGACCAGGAAGTTGACGCCACCCTGGCGGTAGACCGTGATCGGACGCGACTTGTGCCGCAACACCGCGGTGAAACCCATCTTGCCGAAATAGTCGTGCAGCATCTGGCCCTTGCCCTGCGGCGCGGCGAACTCGACGAACTCGAAACCGTCGATCCCCATGGGGTTTTCGAAGGTCGTGACCTCCATGCCGAGGTTTGGACCGGTGGACTGGGGCTGTGCGCTCATGGATGGCTCCTGCAGTTGACTACGCCGACGCACAGGATGCGTCGGCGTCGGTTAGGGGATTGCGAATGCGAGTCGATCCGCGCCCGGAAACGGCGGCTGCGTGACGGCTTGCATGAAGTCTGGTTACGTTATAGTTTCAATTGTAACTATTTGCAAGGTGCACCGCCGCATGCCCACCGAGCCGCCCCGCCGCAAGGCTCCGCCCGCCCGGCCCGCGCCACGGTCGCCGGCGCGCGCGCCCGCCGACCCTGGCCCCGGGGTCGACACGGATGGCACGGCAGGCGGCCACGGCAGCAAGCACGCCGTGCTCGACCTGGAGCATTTCCTGCCCTATCGACTCAGCGTCCTGTCCAACCGCATCAGCCAGACCATCGCCGACATTTACGCCGACCGTTTCGACATGGGCGTCACCCAGTGGCGGGTGATCGCGGTCCTGGGCCGGTTCCCCGGATTGTCGGCCAATGGCGTCGCCGAGCGCACCGCAATGGACAAGGTCGCTGTCAGCCGCGCCGTTGCCAGCCTGCTGCAGCGTGGCCTGCTGGTGCGCACCACCCACGACGATGACCGGCGGCGCTCGGTGCTGGCGCTCAGCGACGACGGATACGCTGTCTACGATGAGGTGGCGCCACTGGCGCTGGAGTACGAGCGCAATCTGCTGGCACCGCTGGATGCCCGCGAACGCAGCGAGCTTGACCGGTTGCTGCACAAGCTCGGGGATGCCGGGTAGCTGCCATGCGGCGGGCGGCATTGCCTGCCTGTGCAGGAGCGGCTTCAGCCGCGAGCACTTGATTTTTGTCTCGTGCAGGAGCGTCCCGTGGGCGCGATGCTTTCATGGCATGCCCGATCGCGCCCATGGGCGCTCCTGCAAACGCCCAGGCGATAGCAGCTTCTTGCGCTCGCGGCTGGAGCCCTTTCTACATTGCACGACCCACATCCGTGCGCACTGCACCACAAAAAGAAACGGCGGCCTGGGCCGCCGTTTCCATCGAACCTGGCATCAGTCGCGCGCTACTTCAACTCGCTTTGGGTATCCACGCCCGCCGCGGCGGGTTCGCCGATCTCGCCCTGGCCGGCGAGTGCGGGCTCGTCCTTCAAGGTATCCAGGTGCATCAGTTTCTTGACCAGCGGAGCGATGACGATCATGCCCACGCCCACGCCCACGGCAATCCAGCCGACCCGTGAGTAGACATCGATCACCTGGTCGGGACCGGCATTTTCAGCACCGGCCACCGAGGCGATCAGGCCGGCGGCGAAATTGCCCGCGGCCGTGGCGAAGAACCATGTCCCCATGATCAGGCCCGCCAGTTGCGCCGGGGCCAGCCGGTTCATCGCCGACAATCCCACTGGCGACAGGCACAGCTCGCCGGTGGTGTGCAGCAGGTAGATCAGGAAGATGAAGATCACCGGCGTCAGCTGTCCGGCACCGCTGGCACTGGCGCCTGCAACAAGCACCAGGAATCCCGCACCCAGCTGGATGACACCCAGGCCGAACTTGGCCGGTGTCGACGGCTCCAGGCCGCGTCGCGCCAGCCATGTCCACAGCATGGCGAACACCGGCGCCAGCAGGATGATGTAGATCGAGTTGATCGACTGGAACATCGACGCCGGCACGTCGAAGCCCAGCAGGTGGCGATCCACCGAGCGGTCGGTGAACAGGTTGAGCGACGAGCCGGCCTGCTCGAACAGCGCCCAGAACAGGATCGACCCGAAAATCAGGTACAGCGCCGCGAAGATGCGATCGCGGTCCTGCTTGGGCAGCTGGAACACGGAGGTGTACAGGATGTAGCCGACCAGGACCGCGCCGGCGACTGCCAGCAGCCCACCCACCAGCGACTGGTACTGGATCAGGACCCACACCACGCCCACCGTGGCGAAACTCAGGACATACAACAGCCATTCGAACCTGATGCCTGCGACCTTCTGCTGCAGGCGCGCCGGGTTGCGGGACTCACCACGCCCCAGCAGTGCCGGCTTGCCGATCACGAACACGATCAGCCCCAGCAGCATGCCCACGCCGGCTGCGCCGAAACCGTACTTCCACCCGTAGGTCTGGCCCAGGTAGCCGGCGATGATCGAACCCAGCGCCGCGCCGACATTGATGCCCATGTAGAAGATCGTGTAGGCCGGGTCGCGGCGGATGTCCGTGCGCGGATACAGCTGCCCGACGATCACCGAGATGTTGGCCTTCAGGAACCCCGAACCGACGATGATGAACGACAGCGCCAGCCAGAAGATGTTGATCGCAGGGCTGTCCTGCCCGCCACCGGTGCCTTCGAACGCCATCAGGAAGTGGCCGAAGGTCAGCAACACCGCACCGAACAGCACCGCCTTGCGTTGTCCCAGGTAGCGATCGGCCAGGTAACCGCCGATCACCGGCGTGATGTAGACCAGCGCCGTATAGGCGCCATAAATGACCGAGGCCTCGCTGTCGGAATACAGCCAGTGCTGGACCAGGTAGAAGATCAGCAGGGCGCGCATGCCGTAGTAGGAAAAGCGCTCCCACATCTCGGCGAAAAACAGCACGAACAAGCCGCGCGGATGGCCCAGGAAGGTCTTGCCTTCGTCGACGGGAACTGGATTGGTGGCCAAGACTCGCTACTCCCCAATAGTGGTCGACCGCCCGATGGGGCGGCCTTGTAAGGTAATTACCCTAACCCGGTCGGCAGCCGTGTGAAACATGCCAGGCATGAATGCGGGCGACGCGATTACCGCAGCGCGTGCGTGCTGCAGCGCAGCATCCACGCCGGCGCCTGCACGTACCGCGCCATCTGCCGGCTAGGCCGGAGCGCCGTCGCTTCCCCGGCCCGGCCCGATGGCGGTGCGCACTTCGAACAGCTCTGGGAAAAACGTCAGGTCCAGGGCCTGCTTCAGGAAGCCCACCCCCGAGGACCCACCCGTCCCGCGCTTGAAGCCGATGATGCGCATGACGGTGCGCATGTGGCGGAAACGCCATAGCTGGAACTGCGTTTCCAGGTCGACCATGTCCTCGCACAGGGCGTACTCGCGCCAGTAGCGGTCGGTGTCTTCGTAGATGCGCTCGAGCACCGGAAGCACGGCGCTGTCGGACGCCCGCGCCTGGCTCCAGTCGCGCTCGACGTGCGCTTGCGGCACCGCATGCCCCCAGCGCGCGAGGTAACGCAGGAACTCGTCGTACAGGCTTGGCGCCTCCAGCGCCTGGCGCAACACGGCTTGCCCTTCCGGATCGTGGTCGAACACCTTGAGCATCGCGGCGTTCTTGTTGCCCATCAGGAACTCGACCGTGCGGTACTGCAGCGACTGGAAGCCCGACGACGGACCCAGGATGTCGCGGAACTCCATGTATTCCGAGGGCGTCAACGTCTCCAGCACCGACCATTGCGCGGTGAGCTGGTCCAGGACCCGTTTGCAGCGCGCTGCGACCTTGCCGAACCGCCCGACCTCGTCGTTGCGCAGGTGCGCGGTCGCCGCGGTCAGCTCATGGATCAGCAGCTTGAGCCACAGCTCGCTGGTCTGGTGCTGGATGATGAACAGCATCTCGTCGTGGTGCGGCGGGCTGGACAGGGGTTGCTGCGCCGACAGCAGGCGGTCCAGGTGCAGGTATCCGGCATAGGTCAGGCGCCCGGACAGGTCGGTGTGGATATCCGCTTCCAGGGCGCGTTCGTTGCGGTCGATGGCCATCCCGGCAGTCTACCCGCGGCAGCCGGATGCGTCGTCCCCACGACCCGTGGCCGCCGGCCCGGTGACGGCGCAGCGGCGCGGCTGCGATGGCGCGCACGGCCTCCTGCACGCTCGGGGAACGGCACGATTCGTTATCATCATGGGTTCCTGCCGCCCAGGGTCGCCACCCGAGGTCTGATCGGATGACAGTCGCCGCCAAGTTCGAAATCGAATACCTGCAATGCCTCAAGCCCGACGGCAAGCCCGCCGGCAAGCTGCCAGCAGGCATTCAGCGATCCCGCCAAACTCGTCCCGCTGTTCAAGCAGATGCTGTTCGTGCGCACCTTCGACGACAAGTCGATCCGCCTGCAGCGCACCGGCAAGCTGGGCACCTACGCCGCCAGCCTGGGCCACGAGGCCACGCACGTGGGCATCGGCGCATCGATGAAGAAGGACGACGTGTTCGCACCCAGCTACCGCGAGTACGGGGCGCAGTTCATGCGCGGCGTCAAACCGCGCGAAGTACTGATGTACTGGGGCGGCGACGAGCGTGGCAACGATTTCGAAGGCCCGAAGAATGACTATCCCTGGTGCGTGCCGATCTCCACCCAGTGCCTGATGGCGGCCGGCGCGGCGCTGTCGTTCAAGCTGCGCAAGCAGAACAACCTGGCGGTTGCCTGCTGCGGTGATGGCGGCTCGTCCAAGGCCGACTTCTATGCCGCGGTCAATTCCGGCGGCGCCTACAAGCTGCCGCTGGTGCTGTGCGTGATCAACAATGGCTGGGCGATCTCGGTGCCGCGTTCTTCGCAGACCGGCGCGCAGACGCTGGCCCAGAAAGGCATCGCCGGTGGCCTGCACTGCCTGCAGGTGGACGGCAACGACCTGATCGCCGTGCTCGAGGCCATGCGTCGCGCCACCGAGCGCGCGCGCAAGGGTGAAGGCGCCAGCGTGATCGAGTTCATGACCTACCGGCTGCACGACCACACCACCGCCGACGATGCGCGCCGTTACCGCGGCGAGGACGAGGTCAAGGCGGCGTGGAAGATCGAGCCGATGATCCGTCTTCGCAAGTACCTGACCGATGCCAAGGTCTGGGACGAGAAGAAGGAGAAAGCCTGGCTGGAGGAATGCGGCAAGCAGGTCGACATCGAGATCAACGCCTACCTGGAGACTCCCGTGCAACCGATCGAGGCGATGTTCGATTACCTCTACGCGGACATGCCCGCCGACCTCATGGCGCAGCGTGAAGCCGCCATTGCGTGGGAGAAGCGCCAATGACATCCGCAAAGCAATCCGCCAGCGCCAGTAAAAAGGACACTGCCAAGCAAGCGGCAGCGCCGACGCCGATCACCCTGATCGAGGGCATCACCCAGGCACTGGCGTATGAAATGCGCAACGACGATGCCGTCGTCGTGCTGGGCGAGGACGTCGGCGTCAACGGCGGCGTGTTCCGGGCCACCGCCGGTTTGTCCGCGACGTTTGGTACCGAGCGCGTGCTCGACACGCCGCTGGACGAAACCACGATCGCCGGCCTGACCGTCGGCATGGCGTCGCAGGGCATGAAGCCGGTCGCCGAGGCGCAGTTCGACGGCTTCATGTATCCGATGGTCGACTTCATCGTCTGCCACGCCGCGCGCATGCGCTATCGCACCCGCGGCCGCCTGCACTGCCCGATGGTGCTGCGCGTGCCCTGGGGCGGCGGCATCCGCGCACCCGAGCACCACAGCGAAGCCAACGAGTCGATCTTCACCAACGTGCCTGGTTTGCGCGTGGTCATGCCGTCGTCGCCCGCACGCGCCTACGGCCTGTTGCTGGCGGCGATCCGCGATCCGGACCCGGTGATCTTCATGGAGCCCAAGCGCATCTACCGGCAGTACAAGGAGCTGGTGCCCGACGATGGCGAAGCGCTGCCGCTGGACGTCTGCTACGTGCTGCGCGATGGCAGCGACGTCACGCTGGTCACCTGGGGCGCGCAGGTCAAGGAAACGCTGGAGGCCGCCGACGAGCTGGCCGAAGACGGGATCAGCGCCGAAGTCATCGACGTCGCCACGCTGACGCCGCTGGACTTCGAGACCATCGCCGAATCGGTGGCGAAGACCGGCCGCTGCGTGATCGTGCACGAGGCCGCCAAGACGGCGGGTTTCGGCGCCGAGATCGCCGCACGCTGCGCCGAGGAATGCATGTACGACCTGCTGGCGCCAGTCGAACGCGTCACCGGTTACGACACGCACATCCCGCTGTTCCGGCTGGAGATGAAGTTCCTGCCCAGCGTCGACAAGATCGTCGCGGCGGTGCAGCGCACGCTGGACGCTTCGTAAGGCGGGCCCCGGCCCGCCGCTTGGCACACCTACACTTTGGATGGCGGGCCAGGGCCCGTCCTACGCATCAGGAAACGTCCCATGGCTGACAAGAAAACCTTCAAGCTTCCCGACCTGGGCGAGGGCTTGCCCGACGCCACCATCGTCGAGTGGTTCGTCAAGGTCGGCGACACCATCAAGCTGGACGAGTACCTGGTGTCGATGGAAACCGCCAAGGCGGTCGTCGAGGTCCCCTCGCCGGTGTCGGGCAAGGTGCTCAAGCTGGCTGGCGCCGAGGGCGACGTGATCGAAACCGGCACGATGCTGGCCGAGTTCGAGATCGACCCCGACCTGCCGCAGCGGTCGGAAGGCCAGGACACCGGCCATCATCACGGCCCGCCTGCCAAGAAGGGCCAGCCCTCCAAAGGCGTGGGCAGCGAAGACCCCGCCCCGGACGACCGCGTCGTTGCATCGCAGGAAGGCGGCGCCATCAGCGACGAGGAAGAACTGGTCACCGAGGACGGCGTTGAAGCCGGTCGCGACGATGCCGGCACCGTGGTCGGCGCGATGCAATCCTCCGATGCCGTGCGCAGCGAGCAGGCGTCCTCGGCCGGGGGCGTCAAGGCGATGCCGGCCGTGCGCGCCATGGCCCGCAAGCTCAAGGTCGACCTGGGCCGCGTCCAGGCCACCGGCGCCGATGGCGTGGTGACCATGGCCGATGTCAAGAAGGCCGCCGCCGATGGCTCCGCCAAGGCCGGAAGCACGCCGCCTCCGCGCGCTGCCGATCGCGCGCCCTCGCCTGCGCCTGCGCCTGCCGCAACGGGCAATGGCGCCCGCAGCACCCTGTCGCAATCCGGCAAGCCGATGCGCACCCAACCGCCCAGCGTCAAGGCGACCGGCCAGCCCGAACAACTCAAGGGCGTGCGCCGCAACATGGCCCGGGTGATGTCCGACGCCCACGCCAAGGTGGTCCCGACCACGTTGTGCGACGACGCCGACCTGCATGCCTGGATCGGCAAGCAGGACATCACCGCGCGCCTGATCCGCGCGATCGTGACCGCCTGCCAGGCCGTCCCGGCACTCAATGCCTGGTTCGACGGCGAAAAGCTCTCGCGCACGCAGCATCCGCACGTGGACATCGGCATCGCCGTGGACACCGATGATGGCCTGTTCGTGCCCGCGCTGCGCAACGCCGACATGCTCGATGCCGGCGGCGTGCGCCAGGCGATCCAGCGCCTGCGTGCGCAGGTCGAGGATCGCAGCATCCCGTCGTCGGAGCTCAGTGGCTACACCATCTCGCTGTCCAACTTCGGCATGTTCGCCGGGCGCTACGCGACCCCCGTCGTCGTGCCGCCGACCGTGGCCATTGTTGGCGCCGGCAAGCTCTCGCACGACGTGGTCGCCGTGATGGGCGGCGTCGAAGTGCACCGGCGCATGCCTATCTCGCTGACCTTCGACCACCGTGCCGCGACCGGCGGCGAGGCCGCGCGGTTCCTCAAGGCGCTACTGGACGACCTGGGCGCGCCAAACTGAGCGCGCGAAGCTGAGGCCATCGCGGGCGTAGGCCCGCCTTGGCCGATGCCAGGTTGGCGCGCGGCATTGGGCAGGCAGGTCGCCACCGTGGACCGGGACTCAGACGGCAAGTACGCCGAACTGCGCACCGACCCCGACGAACCGATCCTGCTGCGGCAGAAAGTCGGCCACGATCCGCGCATCCCGATCACGCGCGGACGCGCGACCCCTGCCGGCCAACACGACTGAACCCTTGGGGCACGCAGCCGTCGGATCAATGGTGGCGGTCAGTCCGCCCGACCCTACGCAACCAGCGCCAGCGCACCACGACCGCTGCCGTCAGTGCAGCCAGGAACACGCCATACCCCAATGCAGTCGCCAGGATCTGCGGCCACATCGCGCCGTGCTGGCGATCGGCGTGGCCATGGGCCCAGTGCACGCTGGCAATGAAGGCAGACAAAGCGACCAGCAACGCGACGACATCAAACCAGCGCCGTGACGCATGCCGCGGCTGGCGTGGGTACCACCAGTACAACCAACACAGGATCGCAGCCCACGGCGCGAACAGGATCAGTGTCAGGTCCGGCACCTCGGCCAGGTTCATGGCGCTTCCTCCCCGAAGCTCGCCAGTGCGGCGACGACCTCTTCTGCTGCCACGTCTTCGCATAGCTGGCCGACGAGCTCATCGCCCAGGTGGATGGCTTTGTCATGGACCTCTCTCACCCTGGCACCGGCGTCGGCTTTGAGGCGTGCGATCAACTGTCCGGCGTCGCGTGGAGAGTCGTGGCCAGTGCCTTGCAGCAACTCGCGGTCGCCATCGACCAGCTTGAAGTAGAACCTGCCGTCCGCCTCGCGGTATTGCTTGATCGTGGGACGCGACACGACTTTCGTTTGGTGCGACTGTCCTTCGACTTGCATTGCCCTGGTCTGCGCGCCCAGGTCCCGCAGGCCGACCGCCTCGCGTAGTACTTGCATGAACGGCATCGCATACTTCGCCCGCAACCGCGCGGCACCATCGCGCAGCTGCTGCTCGATCCGGTCCGGGTGCGCGATCAACGCGTCGTATTTTTCGCGCAGGGGCGCGACTTCGACATCGATGCGCTCGAACAACTGTTCCTTTGCCTCGCCCCAGGCGATGCCGTCGGCGAAGGCTTGGCGGAACGCCGTGGTCTCCGCGTTGCTGGCGAAGGCCTGGTAGAGCTGGAACACGTTCGAGCCGTCGGCGTCCTTCGCCTCGCCCGGCGACTTTGAGTCGGTGACGATGCCATAGACCAGCTTTTTCAATTGCGCACGCGGCGCGAACAACGGGATCACGTTGTCGTAGCTCTTGGACATCTTGCGTCCATCGAGCCCGGGCAGGGTCGCGACGTGCGCTTCGATCGCGGCTTCGGGCAACGTGAAGAATGCCTTGCCAGCCGACCCGCCATACAGGTGGTTGAACCGCTGCGCGATGTCGCGCGCCATCTCGATGTGCTGTACCTGGTCGCGCCCGACCGGCACCTTGTTGGCGTTGAACAACAGGATATCCGCTGCCATCAGCACCGGATACATGAACAGCCCCGCGTTGATGCCGGCATCGTCGTCCTCGCCCACCTCGCGGTTCTTGTCGACGGCGGCCTTGTAGGCATGGGCGCGGTTGAGCAGGCCCTTGCCCGCGACGCACGTCAGCAGCCAGGTCAGCTCCGGGATCTCGGGGATGTCCGACTGCCGGTAGAACCAGACCGAGTCCGGATCCAGCCCGCAAGCCAGCCAGGACGCAGCGATCTCCAGCGTCGATCGCTGGATCCGTGCCGGCTCGGCCACCTTGATCAGGCTGTGGTAGTCGGCCAGGAAATAAAAGCTTTCGGTGCCGGGCGCACGGCTGGCCGCCAGCGCCGGACGGATCGCGCCGACGTAGTTGCCCAGGTGCGGGGTGCCGGAGGTGGTGATGCCGGTCAGGACACGGTTGGTGGTCATTGCAGCCAGTCAAAGCGCGGAAGCGGGCAGTTTACCGGACGCGCCAACCCCACCCTGGCCGCTGCCGCGTTGGTAGATGGGCCCTGTCCCTGGAACAACCCATGAGAGGCCTTCCCATGCGTACCGCGCCAATCGCCAGCCCGTCCATCACCAGCCCTTCCCTGAAACGCAAGCTCCTGCTTCTTTTCGCGACATTGATCGCGGTGCTCCTGCTGGCCACCTGGCTGCCGGCCACCGCCGCGCCGATGGTGGACCTGGCGGTGGTCGACCGCGACGACGGACAGCTCCTGCCGCAATACCCCGGCCGCGGCCAAGCCTGGATCGCCGGGATCCCCGGCCACCGTTATGCGATACGCATGACCAACACCAGCAACCAACGCGTCCTGGTAGTGCTGTCGGTGGATGGCATCAATGCGGTCACTGGCCAGGACGCCGACCCATCGCAAGCCGGCTACGTGCTGGCACCATGGCAAAGCACCGAGGTCACCGGCTGGCGCAAATCGCTGGACGATGTCGCGCAGTTCGTGTTCAGCGATCTTCCGGACAGCTACGCCGCGCGCACTGGGCGGCCGGACAACATCGGCGTGATCGGCATCGCCGTGTTCGGCGAGCAGCGGGTGCCACCACTGCACCAGCCCGCCTATGCGACACCGCCCGATGGCATGGCCGGCGGTACCGCAGACAAGGCGGCGGCACCCGAGATGGCACGACGTGCCGACACCATGGCTGAAGGCATGGCAGCACAGCGTATTGGCACCGGCCACGGCGCACGCGAATGGTCGCCCGTCGGACGCACCGGGTTTGTCCGTGCCAGCCGGTCGCCGGCACAGGTCACGCAGCTTCGTTACGACGATTTCGAATCCCTGGTGGCACTGGGCGTCATCGCGCGGCCCCATGGGAGGCGATGGCCCGAAGCCCCCGATGCGTTCCCGGGCGGGTTCGTCGCCGACCCTCCCCGCTGAGCCAATGGTGCGACCTGGCGGCCGGCACGGATCGAACCCGTCCGCTGGCGCCATCCAAGCGTGACAACAACGACAACGGGCCGGCGATCGCCGGCCCGTTGCAAACATTGGAGCCATCGACCCGGACTTGGCGATGCCAGGCCGGGGATGGGCAGGTCAGGAGTTGAGCGTGCGCTCGAAATCGCGGACTTCGTTCTCGGCGCGATCGCGCTCCCAACCGTACTGCTCCTGCAACTTGCCTGCCAGGTAGGTGCGATTGCCATCGGCGACGTCGAACACGTCATCGGTCAGGTCGCCCCATTTGGCCTGCGCCTTGCCCTTGATCTGCTTCCAGTTGCCTTGGATGGTGTCATCGTTCATGGATTGTCTCCTTGATCTTGGTGGGGGATTCGATCCTGTCGATGCCGGCTGCTTGTAAGCCCAGGCAAAGGTTGCGTGGATCGAGATCCAACCATCGCACCTTCGACGTATCGGCAGGGTCAAGGAAACGTTGCGTGCGATTTCATCTCGCTGACGCGTTCAGGATCCAGCGCACCCTCAGCGGACATGGCCGCAGGGCGCCACGCTGTCGTCCGGCGCACGCGACGATGCTGGCCACCCATCGCGCCGGCCCCCTCGACGCGGCAAAAAAAGAAAGCCGGCAGGGCCGGCTTTCTTTTCTCACCATCCACGACACGCGTGGACTTTGGCAGCATGGATCAACGCGGGTTGTCGGTACCGCCCGTGTCGTCGGCGGCCTGCTCGACCTTGTCGCCCACCTTCTGCACGTCCTTGCCGGCACCCTTGACGGTATTGCAGGCAACCAGCGTGCTCATCGAAAACAACGCGACCAACATCAATGCGATCAAACGTTTCATCAGGCTCTCCTTGGGTGGATGGGTCATGCCGTGGGCACGGCGACCACACTGGCATGAAACCGCACCCGGGTGTGAAGCCCATGTGCATGCGACGGGGATCCGTTCAGCAGGTACCTGCCAACGGCCACGCGTTGCTGCGAGCGCGGCCAATGGCGACACCGATGGCGTCGCGCCCCAGGCCGGCGCGTGAACCGTCCATCGGCGAGGCGAGCGCCGATGCCGTGCAAGGCGGGTCCATCCCGGGCCGGCAAAACCGCACCGGTCGCGCCGTCCGGACGGCTGCTGGCGTTAGTCGCGCATCAGGGTGGACTTGCCGAACAGGCTTTCCACCAGGTCCACCGACACCTCGGCCGTGGCGTTGTTGGTGTCGATGATCGGATTGAGCTCCATGATGTCCAGCGAACCCATGCGGCCGCTGTCGGCAATCATTTCCATCACCAATTGCGCCTCGCGATAATTGGGGCCGCCGGGCACGGTGGTACCGACGCCAGGAGCAATGCTCGGATCCAGGAAATCGACATCGAAGCTCACGTGCAGGTGCGTGTTGTCGTCCATGCCCTCGAGCGCTTCCTCCATCACCCGTTTCATCCCGACCTCGTCGATGTAGCGCATGTCGTAAATGTCGAGGTTGTGCTCCTTGACCAGGCGCTTTTCGCCCTGGTCGACCGACCGGATGCCGATCTGGCGGACCATGTCGGGCGTGATCGCCGGCGCGCTGCCGCCCAGCGTGGTCAGGGGCTCGGGGCCAATGCCGCACAGGCAGGCCACCGGCATGCCGTGGATGTTGCCCGAGGGCGTCAGCTCGTGGGTGTTGAAGTCCGAGTGCGCGTCCAGCCAGAGTACCCGCAGTTGCTTGCCGGTATCGCGGCAATGCTGGGCCACCGCGGTGATCGAGCCCAGCCCCAGGCAGTGGTCGCCGCCCATCAGGATCGGCAGCCGTTGCTGTTGCAGCTCGGCCCGCATCGCATCCATCACTGCACGGTTCCAGGCCACGACTTCGTCCAGGTGCCGGAATCCATTGACCGGTCCCTGCCATGGATTGCGCGGACCATCCAGGTTGCCGCGATCGACCACGTCGATGCCGCGCGCCGTCAGCGCCTCGGCCAGTCCCGCGATGCGCAGGGCATCGGGCCCCATCAGCGCGCCGCGATGGCCGGCACCGATATCGGTGGGTGCGCCAATCAGCGAGACAGGCGGAAAAGTACGACTCATAAGGAACCTCTTTGGAGCAGAACCCCTTTGGTGCCGGCACCCGGATTCGAACTGGGGACCTACCGCTTACAAGGCGGTTGCTCTACCAACTGAGCTATGCCGGCATTGACTGGACGGCCATTGTAACGTGGCCCCGGGGCCCTCACCGGCATGGGCATCGGCCCGGTCCAGGCAGCCCGGGGCCGGTGCATGGCGTCGCCCGGCCCCGCAAGACGCGCAGGTCACCGCAGGCGCGCGCACTCCAGCGCTTCATGGCCGGGCGACCCGGCGATCGACTGGGCGCGCACGGCATCGAATCCGGACGCGGCGGCGACATCCAGCCAGACGGTGGTGGGCCCGCCGCCGATCGGTTCGGCATGCGTCGTGAATCCCGCCGCAGCCAACGCCTGGACGCGGCGGCGCGCCGTCGCCTCGCTGCCATAGCGGCCCAATGCGATCGCGTTGGCATCGGCGCCGTCGTGCATCACCAGGTAGTCGCTGAAACCGGCATCGGCAATGCGCTTGGCCATCGCCCTGGCAGCCTCCTGGGTAGGCAGCGGCGGCATGACCACACGCCAGCCACGCACGGGGCCCGAGGTTCGCGCACGCACCGCGGAGCGCCGCACCAGGGGAAGCAGCCGCGCGTTTGCCGCCTGCGCCGCAGCGGCGCTGGCAAACGGGCCAAAACTGAAACAGATCGACCCACCCGCGGCGACCGGCTGCGCTTGTGCCGGCGTCGCGACGGCATCCGTTTGCGGAGCACGCACCGTGTCCCCGGCCCTGGCGGACGATGCATCGCGGGCTGGCTGCGGTTGTGCAGGCGACGCTGCGTTGCCCGCGCCAGCGGACGTGTCGGGCAAGGACACCGGTGCAGGCGCGTTTGCCCTTGGCTGCGGCGTCGCTTCGGACAGCAACCGCAGGGGCGCCGCACCGACTGGCTGGACGAGCGCCGCAGGTCGTGGCGCAGGCCGCGATGCCCACCACGCGGCGACGCCGACGTTGAGCACCAGCAGCAGGACGATCAGTGCGCGCGCGAACATGGCGGGGATTCTAACGGGCATCGCTGCGATGGACGGCGCAGGCTGTTGCCGGATCGCCCCGGGCCACCAGGCATCACTGCGTCCGCACGCCGAATCATTGGCGCGCCCCGGCCCATTGCGCCAGGCCTTCCAGCACCAGTTCCGGCACGGCGATCGCGCCGGGCAACCATGGTTGCAAGGCCGCGGCGCCACCGCCGTGCAACAGCAGTGATGGCGTGGTGCCCAGCAATTCGCGGGCAGCGTCGCGGCTGCGTTCGATCAATCCCAGTGCGGCGCCAATGCATCCGGAGGCCAGCGCATCCAGGGTATCGGTTGCAAATTCGCTGTACGCGCCCCCGGTTGCAGGCAGGTGCGGCGCGCGGGCCTGCAGCGCGTCCCGCATCAACGTTGGCGACGGTGCGATGCGCCCGCCGTGATGCAGGCCGTCCGCACCCAGCAGGTCGATGGTCAATCCGGTGCCGACGCCCACCACCAGGGCAGGCGCCGCATGGGCTGGCGTTGCCCGGCGCGCATGCACTGCGAGCAGGGCCAGGAAGCGATCCACGCCGAGACGCTCGGGATGCGCATAGGCGATCCGCACCCCTGCCAGGCAGGGCAAGGTGCGCGCGACATCGACATGGGCGCAGCGCCGTGACAACACCTCCACCAACGTCGAGGCCAGCGCAGGGGAGGCGACGCTGGCAATGCATGCGGCGTCGATCCGGTCCGGAAGCGCATGCTCCCAGCCGCTGCCCAGTGCCGTGCCGTCGTGGTCGACATGGGCGATCGGGCCGAGCGCGCCCGCGCGCCACGACGCGTATTTCAGGCGGCTGTTGCCCAGGTCGAACAACCAGGTGTCGGCAGCAACCGAGGTCATGACGCCCGCACGCTGACTTCGCCTGCAAGCACGCGTTGCTCCAGGCCATCGACGAATACCTGCAACGCACCATCGTCGGCCAGCCCCAGGACCCGGGCATGGCGACTGCTGGCGTCGTCGCGCAGGACGACCTCGCGCCCAGCCAATGCGTCCAGCTGCCGATACCGTGGCAGGAAAGGCGCCAGCCCATCCGCATCGAATTGCGCCAATGCCGGCAACCAGTGCGCCAACACGGTCGCGGCCAGGCGATTGCGTGACGGCACCCCGCCCGCACCCAGGGTCGCCAGGTCGATCCAGGGCTGGTCGATCAACGCGGCCACCGCGGCAGGCATTGCCACATTGAGCCCCAGCCCGATCACCGCGCGTGCCGGACCGGCCACCTCGCCACCCCCCTCGACCAGCAGGCCACCGAGCTTGCGCAAGCCCGACGGGGTACTTGCATCGGCGCCGGCTGCAGCCGTGTTGCCTGCAACCGGCACCACCAGGTCATTGGGCCATTTCAGGCGCACATCGACATACCCAAGGTCATGCAGCGCTTCGGCGGCGGCAACCCCGGCCACCAGGCTCAGCCCCGGCAGCCGCGCCAGGCCGCTGCCGAACATCCGCGCCACCGACAGGTAGAGGTTGGCGGCCAGCGGCGAGGCCCAGGCGCGGCCGCGACGACCACGCCCCCCGTCCTGGCGCTCCGCCATCAGGATGGCCACACCTGCCTTGGGCGTCACCCGCCGCAACAGTTCCGAATTGGTCGAGTCCAGCGACCATGCCACCTCCAGCGTCTCCACCTGCGCACGGCAGCCGTCGGACAACTGGCCAAGGATGGTGTCGGCATCGAGCAGCTCCAGCGCCTGCGCAAGCGCATACCCCCGCCCGGGAAGCACGTCGATGGCGACTCCAGCCGCGCGCAGGGCCTGGATCTGTTTCCAGATGGCGGCGCGGGTCTGGCCCGCGGCCCTTGCCATCGCGGCGCCACTGGCCGGCCCCTGGATCAGGCGCGCCAGCAATTCGCGCTCGGTCATGGTGGCTGCAGGCTCCCTGACCTCGCGCCGGACGGACTTCCCGCGCAGGGCCGCGGCGGGGGCGCAGTACGACCTGCGGTGTATCCGGCCCGGCGGCGTGGCATCGGCTTCATCGGTGTGTTCACCTGGCCATCCTAGCGTCCCCGACCGTGAAGCGTGGCAGGGGTGTTGGGATGGCCCCGCTGAAGGACGCGTCACGCCGCAGCCACCCATTGCTGCGACGCAGCATGCAACTTTCAAGGGCCCTGGCGCATCCGTTGTATAGTGCGAAGTCGCCATCCCGGCCGGCCAGGTCACAGGACGCCTCCATGCCCACCTTGCGCAACGCGAAGGTCATCCGTCCACTGCTGGCGTGCCTGTTGCTGGCCGTCGTCGGCACCACGGCGGCAGTCACCCGCGACGTGCGCATGCATGGTCCCAACGGCGAGGGCAGCGGCAGTTGCCCGGATGTCACGACCACGCCAGCGGTGACGGCGCCGGCCAAGACGTCCTCTACGACAACGACCCATGGCGCCAAGGCCAAGCCGGTCATCGGCGTACACGGCAATACCGGCGACGACGGCAGCAGCCACGCGCCGCGTTGGCACAGTTTCCTGCCGGGGATGTTCCGCTGACGCCTGCGGGCAAGTCGCAGGCCTGCCGCCGCCTGCGTCCGTCTGGTTCCCGCTACCTAGCTCCAGTGTGATGGCCGGCCTGCACGATGGCCCGCGCCACTGGCTTGCCTGTCTCCTGCGCCGCTTCGCGGGGCGCGCCCGAGCCCATCGATCCCGACACATGGCACGCAACGCGGGCATCGCTTCCGTGGGTGCGCGCGCTCGACGATCAGCGCGCGGCGTTGCTGGCCACGCTGGCGGCGCGCTTCCTGGCCAGGAAGACCATCACTCCCCTGCAGGGCCTCGAGCTGGATACCCTGCAGCGCACGCAACTGGCCACCTTGTGCTGCCTGCCATTGCTGCGCTACGGCGTGCACGGCATGGAAGGCTGGTCGCAGCTACTGGTCTATCCCGACGCCTTCCGGGTCAGGCGCCACCACACCGACGCGGCCGGTGTCGTGCACGAAACCAACCACGCACTGTCCGGGGAATCCTGGGGCCTGGGGCCCTTGATCCTGTCCTGGGGCGACGTGCTGGAAGATATTGCCAATCCGCACGCCGGCTCGTGTGTCGCCGTGCACGAGATGGTGCACAAGCTGGACGCGATGGATGACGCCTTCGACGGCACGCCGCTCCTGCCTCGCGCATGGCAGCGCGAGTGGGCGCGTGATTTCCAGCAGGCCTACGACGCGTTTTCCACCGATGTCGCACAGGGGCGAGCTGTGGCCATCGACAGGTATGGCGCCGAGAACCCGGTCGAATTCTTCGCCGTGTGCAGCGAGTACCACTTCAGCGATCCGCAGCGACTGCAGCAAGCGATGCCCAAGGTGGCTGCGCACCTGGTGCGATTCTATGGCGAACCACCGTTCGCGAGTCTTTCGCGGTAGCAGCAGTGCCGTCGTAAGAGCGCTGCTGTTGCAGTAGCGGCGATGTCGCAGGGGCCGCTTCGGCCACAAGCGCTTGATCCGCAACCGCCTTGCCGGCGCGACGCAAGTCTCGACAAGTGCCTGCCGAAACGCGAATCGCGGCCGACATCGCTCCTGCAAAGACCGAACCTGAGCGAAAGCAGGAGCAGGCGCTCGCGGCCAAAAGCCACTTCCGCGGGAACGCCCGCCTACAGACCTGCCGGCAACCGCACCTCGAAACGGGCGCCACCCAGCTCTTCCGAGGCACCGACCACCAATTCGCCTCGATAGCTTCGGACCATGTCCTGGACGATGGCCAGGCCGATGCCGTGACCCTGCACCCGCTCGTCGCCGCGCACGCCACGCTGCAGTACCGCTGCGATCTTGTCCGGGGGGATGCCCGGGCCGTCGTCATCGACCGCCATGACCACGCCGGGGCGGCGATTGGGCGCGTCGGCACCCGTCTTGACCGTCAGCAATACGCGCGAGCGCGCCCACTTGAACCCGTTTTCCAGCAGGTTGCCAAGCAACTCCTGCAGGTCGCCGACCTCGCCATGGAATCGCGCCTCGTCGTCGATGTCGAATTCGCAGATCGTGCCCTTGGCAGCGTAGATCTTTTCCAGGCCGCGCACGATTTCCTCGGCGTGCGGCTCGATCGCGACCGGTGCGGCAAACAGGGCGTGTCCGCCGGTCGACGCACGCGACAGCTGGTACGACACCAGGTCGTTCATCCGTCGCAACTGGGTGTCGACATCCTCGCGCAGCTCGCCCTCGGTGGCATCGCTGTCAAGCCGCGTGCGCAACACCGCCAGTGGCGTCTTCAGGCTGTGCGCCAGGTCGGACATGGTATTGCGCTGTCGGTCGAGGTTTTCGCGCTCGCTCTCGATGAAGGCGTTGATGCTTTCGGTCAATGGTTCGAGCTCACGCGGGTGGTGCCCGCTCATGCGCGACAACGCGCCACGCTGCACGCGTTTGAGCTCGTTGATGACGCGGCGCAACGGCCACAGGCTCCAGCGCAGCACCAGCACCTGCAACAACAGCAGCACCAGCCCGGCCCCGCCCAGGTAGCCCCACAACGCACGCCGGAACACCTGGATCTGCGCGTCAAGCGCCGTGGTGTCCTCGATGACGTAGATCGTGTAGGGGAACTCCGCGTCAGGCCCGTTGGTGGCATTCACGTAGCCGGTGCCGAACAGGTAGAAGTTGACCGGATTGCCGTCGCTATCGATGACTTGCAGCGGACCGCGGAAGACTTCCTGGCTCGCCGACAGCATCGAGACGGGTGGCAGTTGCGCGCCGTAGGTGGAGATCGATCGCCAGCGGCCATTGGGCAGCACGACCTCGGCATACAGTCCGCTCCCGGGACGCGTGAAGCGCGCATCGGGCGCCGTGTCCGGGACATAGATATCGCCATTGCGCAGGAACTCGATCCCGGCCGCATACGCCAGCACGAATCCCTGCAGCCGTTGCCGCGCGCCACGTTCGGCGGTGTCGACGAAAGCGCGATCCAGTGCGTAGCCGGCCAGTGCCAGGAACGCCAGCAGGCCCAGGCTGGCCGCCCACAACTGTCGTGACTGCAATGACCGCGGGCGCCATCGCAGGAAGGGTTTGCGCTTGGCCAACGAAGTTCCCCGTTACCGCCCGGCGCAAGCCCGGCGCGTGCTTGCAGCGACGATGCCTGCCGTGCCGGCACCACCGATCGCCGCCCCCGTGACCGCGTGCCGGACATCGCCGCCGGACGGAGCCCGTCGCTGCGATGCGGGCACGGTTACTCCTCGATTTCGCCGCTGCGCGGGATGGCGAAGCGATAGCCGCGCCCGCGTACGGTCTCGATCGGCTTGAGCGTGCCATCGGGATCGAGCTTCTTGCGCAGGCGTCCAATGAACACCTCAAGCACGTTCGAGTCCCGATCGAAATCCTGCTGGTAGATGTGTTCGGTCAGGTCGGCCTTGGACACCAGCTCGCCGGCATGCATCATCAGGTATTCGAGCACCTTGTATTCGTAGCTGGTCAGGTCGACGTTCTGGCCCTGCACGCTGACCGTTTGTGCCGCCAGGTCCAGCGTGACCGGTCCGCATTCGAGCGCCGGCTTGCTCCAGCCGGATGCGCGGCGTACCAGCGCATTGATCCGCGCCAGCAGTTCTTCGACATGGAAGGGCTTGACCAGGTAATCGTCGGCCCCGTGCTTGAGACCCTCCACCTTGTCCTGCCAGCTCGAGCGCGCGGTCAGGATCAGCACCGGGAATTGCTTGCCTTCGTCGCGCAGCGCCTTGACCAGTTCCATGCCCGACATCTTGGGCAGGCCCAGGTCGATGATGCCCAGGTCGAAAGGCACTTCGCGCCCCATGTACAGGCCTTCCTCGCCGTCCTGTGCGGCGTCTACGGCAAACCCTTCGCGCTTCAAGCGCGCAGCGAGGGTTTCGCGCAATGGGGCTTCGTCTTCGACGAGGAGGATACGCATGGAGATCTCCCGGAATTGGCGGCCGATGCCGGCCTGAATGGGACTAGATTGGCTATTCAGTCGTCGTCGTTGCGTGTAGGCGGATGACTCGACCTGCGCTTCGAACGGGGGGGCCTGGACTGCGTGCCACGGGACTGCGGGCTGGTCGGCTGCGTGGGGTCATCGGTATAGACCCGCACGCGCCCGCGGTCATCGACCACCTTGATGCGGTTCACGCTACGTCCCTCGTACGGCACCCGCTCGGCGCTGAGCACCTGGCCGCCGGTGGCCTGCTCGACCCGACGAATGCTGTCGGACATGGCGTCCTCGTTGCGACCACGGCTGCCGCGCGAGGTGGCCTGGTGCTGCGCTTGTCGCTCGTCGACGCCATGCTTGCGATTGGCCTGCTGGGGGGAGGCCATTGCCGCCACGCTTACGCCGCCCAGCAGGGCAAGCAACAGCAACGATGGCAGCGGGCGACGCGACGACGACATGGCAGGAACCTCGTGGAAGTGCTTTGGCGGCTTGCCCGGGAGCTTGCGTGGACAGCCAATGATCATCGATGGCTGCTTCTTGAAGGCTGTTCCATTTGAAGACTGGCGATCCCGGGCTCACGCCCGGCAACCTGGCAACGGTAGCGCATCCGCCACCAACCTGGCCGAAACCGGACCGGCTGCAGATCAGGGCCTGGGGCGGGCCTGGCGGCGCATCGCGATCCGCCGGGCAAGGATGAATACGCGAGCAGCATTGTTGAAATCCAGCGGTGAATCCGTCCTTAACTCCCTCCGGGCCGATGCGTGCGGTTCATCCCCGGCAACGTCGCCCGGCCCGATCAGAAGATTTCACCCACGCAACAGCGCAGCGAGCCGCCCCCGGCCTCGATTGCATCCAGTGCAACGTCGCGGACCCCGAATCCCGCGGTGTCCAGCGATTTGCGCGTCTCCGACGACAGCGCTGCGGCAGCGCGCGCGCTCATCCAGGCCACGTCGTGCGACAACGCAATGGCATTGCCCGCGAAGGCGGCGTGCTCGGCCGGCGACAGGCGCACGGCATGCGGCGCGTACAAGGCCGTGATCGCCTCCACGACCGCGGGGTCGGCAAACCCGCCCGGGCACACCAGCACGGCGCGGCCGGCGAGCACTGCCAACACCACGTTGGTGTGGTACTCGCCGCGGGCCAGGTCGAACAGCAGCGTCGCTCGCAGGCCCAGCGCCTGGTGCATCAGGCGCGCGCCGACCTCGTCGCAACGCTCCGACAGGCCGCAGAAACCGATCCCGCGCGCGCGGTCGATCACCAGGGCGCCGGTCAGCTCGCAGGGATGCGCCTGGGTCGACAGGTCGGTGCAGGCATAACCGAGCACCTCGCCGAAAAACCCCCGGATGTCGGCGCGTCCGGCTTCGCGCTGGCGCACGCGATGGCGCATGCGCCCGACCACGTACCGGCCCGGCACCGTGGCGAACACGTTGTTGGGAAACACTGCATCGGGCGTCTCCGGGTCGCCGGCAAAGCAGATCGTCGGCAGGGTGCCCGACAAGGCCCGCTGCAACTGGCGGTGCTCGGCGCTGGCGCGCACGGCGTCGAAGCCCGCTGCCTCCGCCATGTAACGATTGTCGGCCGCAGATTCGCCCGCCAGGCTGAAGCCATCGGGAGCGACCAGGAATGCCGCACGCGCAGTGGACGCGCCGAAGTCCGGTGCCAGTGCGCGGGCGGAAGCGACGAAAGCCTCGACGTCGCGGGTGGGCATGTCCCGGGGCATCACGCTACCGACCTGTCATGGGATCGGGTGGCGGCCAGTGCGGTCTCGACCAACGACCAGTCCGCACCCGGTTTGTGCGCGCCTTCGCTCAACACCTGACGGAACAGGCGCCCTCCGGGCTGGCGCGAAAACAGGCCGAGGAAGTGCCGCGTGACATGCTTGAGCGCCACCCCCTGCGCCAACCACGCCTCGACGTGCGGGCGCATCGCACGCAACAGGTCGGACCGGCTGCCAGGCACGCCATGAAACGGCGCCCCGTCAAACCACGCCACGTCCAACAGGTGCAGCAGATACGGATCGTGGTACGCGGCACGACCCAGCATCGCGCCGTCGGCATGCGCCAGGTGCGCGGTGGCCTCGACCTGGGTCGCGATCCCGCCGTTGACGACGACCCGCAGGTCCGGTCGTTCGCGCTTGAGCCGGTACGCCCAGTCGTAACGCAGTGGCGGCACCGTCCGGTTTTCCTTGGGTGACAATCCCTTGAGCCATGCGTTGCGCGCATGGACGAAAAACGTCCGGCAACCGGCTTGCGCGACCGCGTCGACGAAGCCGGCAAAGCGATCGTAGTCATGGTCGTCATCGACGCCAAGCCGGCACTTGACCGTCACCGGCACGTCGCAAGCGTCGATCATCGCCGCCACCGCATCGGCCACCAGTGCCGGCTCCCGCATCAGGCACGCCCCGAAGCGACCGGCCTGCACGCGGTCGGACGGACAACCGCAGTTGAGGTTGATCTCGTCGAAGCCGCGTTCGGCGCCGATCCCGGCCGCCCGTGCCAGCAGGTGCGGCTCGCTGCCGCCCAGTTGCAGCGCCACCGGATGCTCGATCGGGTCCATGGCCAGCAACCTGTCGCGGTCGCCATGGATCACCGCGTTGGCCGTGACCATCTCCGTGTACAGCCGCGCATGTGGCGCGAGCAAGCGATGGAAGACGCGGCAGTACGTGTCCGTCCAGTCCATCATCGGGGCCACGGACAGCCGCCAGCGCGCGGCGCCTGCCAGGGGGACACCTGGCAGGCATGCACCTGGCTTCGTCGTGGTCTCGGTGGATCTCATCGGGCGGGGATCATGGATGGAAATCATCTGCCTGGGTGCATGACTGGGTGGGTTCAGCCCGGCCTTCCCGCGTGCCGGGGATGCTGCCGCAACCGTGGAAGGGGCGCGCATGCCCGGGTGCCGCGAGCGTGTCGCCCGGAAACCGATCAAGTCCGGGCCAGCAAAGTCTAGCAACCACGCCTGTCCGGCCCGTCGCGCCACCCGGACATTCGCTGGCATGGCGGAAGCAAGCGATCGATCCGGCCGATATTGACTGGTTGGCGGCGGCTGGAAGGTCCTGCCGGCCAGCCTGCAGCGGCCGTGCCGTGGTGGCCTAGCGCGGCCGCAACAGCGATCCAAAGGTCAGGTAAAAGCTGTAGCGCCCGCCCTGGCTGTACCCATAGGCCAGGAACAGCGGTCCAAGCGGCGTATCCATGCCGGTGAACAGGCTGCCTGCGAGTTTGGCGGTGCCCGGATCAACGTCGTCGCCAGTGGCCCAGGCGTTGCCCGCTTCCAGGCTGCCGCCGAAATACAGCGGCAGGGAGAACAGCTTGCTGGTGTCGCCTGTGCGCCGATACACGATCGCCCGCGCCAGGGCCGACTGGTTGCCGAGCAGCGAGCGCTCCTCGTAGCCGGACAGGTTGAGGAAGCCGCCAAGGAAATCCTGGGCGTGGTAGAAGTCGCCGTCATCCAGCGCGCTGCTCACGTGCAATCCCAGCAACAGGTGGTAGCGGCCCCAGGCATGCGCGGAATCCACGGCCAGGCGGGCGACATCCCCGGCAACCGCTCCCCCCAGGATGTCGCGGTAGCTCTCGAAACCGAATTGCGCGCGTGTCCCGGTGGCCGGGAAATTGGCGTCGTCCAGGGTGTCCCAGGTGGTACTGGCCACGACGGCAGCGTAGTGCTGGGCGCCCTCATCGAAGACTCCGGGCAATCCAACCAGCAGGTCGCCCCGGTCGCGCCCACGCAGCAACGCCAGCGCGACCCGCCATTGCGGCACCGGCGACCATCCTCCTTCGATCGCGACTTCGCGTTGCTGCACGCGATATGCGGCCACCTGCTGCCCCTCCCGCCACAAGGGCAGCGTCTCGTTGTGCACGTCCACGGCAGGCTGCAGGTAGAAGTCGCCCAACGCACCAAATGGCTGGTAGAACTCCGAGCGCCACCCTTGCACACGACCCAGCTGGACCGTGTTGCGCCATTCCGCGCCAAGGCTGTTGAGATCGGTCGCGGTGACCTGGGCGGACAACTGGTAGTTGTTGCGTCCGGCGAAATTATTGTCCAGCTGGAAACCCAGCTCGCCGAAAGTCGGCCCCCAGGGCTTGTCGCGCGGCACCAATGCCAGGCCCTGCTTGCCATCGTCCCTCACCGGCTTGTAATCGATCCCCTGGAAGGAGCCGCGGCCATAGATTTCGTCGACGGTCTTTTCGATCGCATCGACGTCGAACGGCTTGCCCACCAGGCTGCCGGCCTTGCGTGCGACGTAGCGCCCCGAGCCCGTATCGGCACCCATGACGTCCAGGAATGCAATCAATCCGGGGTCGAAACCACGCTTGCGCTGCGCGCTGCGATAGGCCGCATATTGCGCCTGGCCCAATGCGTACCTGCGCAACTGCGGCACCACCTTTTCCGCGGCGCGCTCGCCCCGCGCGATCGCCTCTGCCCCACGATTGAACTGGGTGCTGGTGATATCGCCCAGGTCCGGGACGATCAGGACATCGCGCGGGCCCAGCGTCTCCAGGGCGATGCTGGTCTTGTCCTGCATCATCGCGGTGATCATCTGGTTGAGTACGGCTGCGGGATTGTTCAATTTTCCAGGCCCGACCAGGGGCGATCCAACGTCGACTGCGATCAGTACGTCGGCGCCCATGCCCCGCGCGACATCGACCGGCACGTTGTCCACGATCCCGCCGTCCACCAGCAGCCGGCCATCGCGTTGCACGGGCGCGAAAGCGCCGGGCACCGACATGCTCGACCGCATCGCCGTTGCCAGGTCACCAGCCGAAAACACCACTGCCTTGCCAGTGACGATATCGGTCGCCACCGCCCTGAACGGAATGGGCAATGCATCAAACCGGTCGACGCCACTGGCCGACAGGGTCAGTCGGCGCAGCAGCAGCTGCAGCTTCTGGCCCTGCACCAGCCCACCGGGCAATACGATGCGGCCATGCTTGTAACCGATCTCCAGGTCGAGCAGGTCCTTGAAATCGTTGTCCTTGCGGCGCATCGGCATGGACCTGCGCGGCGGCTCGTCATCCAGCACGCCGCCCCAGTCGATATCGTCCACCAGGGCGGCCAGCTCATCGGCGGTGTAACCGGTGGCATACAGGCCGCCGACGATCGCGCCCATGCTTGTCCCTGCGATCCTGCAAACCGGGATGCGTTCTCGCTCGAGCACCTTGAGCACGCCGACATGCGCCGCACCACGGGCGCCGCCGCCACCCAGGACCAGGCCGACACAGGGCTGTCCCGGCAACGCGCCATCGGTGGCGTTGGCGGCCACGCCGGTGACAGGCAGCAGCAGCCAACCGACGAGCATCGCCAGTGTCAGGAACCAACGGCACTTCTTGAAACCCATCCAGGTTGCCGGCAAGTGGAGCAGCAGCCTGGCATCCTCTCACAGCCGTGGAGGCCCGGGACATGCAGGGGGCGAAGCATGATCAGTCACGCGTCAACCCTGACAACGCAGCGGTCTGCGCCTGGCGATCACCGTCATCGAAGGCGACCATCCGCATCGAAGCCACGGTGCCTGCGTCCAGGCAGCGCGCGTTGACCGAAATTCCATCGGGATGGCTGCGTGGCACGTAGAACGGCTTGATCCCGCAGTAGCGGCAGAAACGGTGCCTGGCCACGCCGCTGTTGAAGGTGTATTCGGTCAATGCCTGCGCACCCGACAGCAGCCGGAACCGCGACGCCGGCACGATCAGGTGCAGGTAAGCCGTCATGCGGCAGATCGAGCAATTGCAGTCGAGCACCTCGATGTCTGCCGGGGCGTCGACCTGGATACGGACGCGCCCGCAATGACAGCCGCCATGGTGGACGACGCATGCAGGCTTTGGGGTCCGGGAGGGTATCGTGGCCACGCAGCGAGTGTATCCGGCGCCAAGGCAAGGCCAAGGCCCGGACCCCGGGTGGCGGCAAGCGCATTTGCATTGCCTCGCCCCGGACGATGCCGCACGGGCCAGGCGCTCCAGCGGAGCGGTCTGGACACCGGCACCGGCTAACGCCCCACGGCGTCGGCCACCGGCAACAGGACACCATCCTGGCGCGCCGGCAATGGCTGGCCATGGCGATCCAGCGGCTGCAGGCGTCCGTCAGGCAACACTGCGTACTGCCGCTGGGCGCCATCCCGGGAACGCAGCCACAAGTGGTCGTCGTCGCGTTGCCACTGTCCACGCTCGGCAAAGCGCGCATCGCCATCGGCCGACACATAGACTTCGGTCAGCACGTAACCGGAAGCTCCGCCGTCGCGCTGCAGTTGCAGTCGGGTCTGGATCGCATCGCAATCGGCACACGGCAGGCGCGCCTGCCATTGCAGGCGGCCGCCGTCTGCGGGGACGGCCCCGCCAGCAGCGGGCAAAGCGTCGCCAGCCGGCGAAGGCGCGGGTGCATTGCATGCGGCAAGCAGCAGGCACGCCAGCGACCCAAATTTCAGCCGCGTGTTCATGCCCCCGCGAACGCGCTTGGTCCGGTGGGGCTGTCCCGGCCCGGCATGCAAATGCGTCGCACCCATTACCGCGGCTCGAGGACGAACTTGCCAAACGCGATTCCCACGTCCCAGCCCGACCCGGTCCCGGCCAGCGCCAGGGAAACGTCGCCCTTGGTCATCACCTGCGCCTTGCTCGACCTGGCCGCGCCTGCGTGGGCTTCGGCCGTTGCGTACGTACCAAGCACGTCGCCGATGGCGTGGACACCCGAAAACTGGCCCGTGCCGTTGTCGATGCGCGACTTGCCAAAGGTCAGGCCACCGCCCTTGGCGCTGATATGCACCGGCAGGGTCTGGCCGTTGTCGCACGTGACCGTGCCATCGCCCGATGCCGACTTGTAGAACACCGACCAACCCACCAGGTCGAAACTGAGCTTGCAGTCGATATTGCCGGCGGCCCGCGCCGGCGAGGCCAGGCTGGCCAGGGCCAGGATCGTGGCGGCTGAAAAGATACGGCAAGCCTGTCGCGTCATGGCTGGCCGGGTCATGGTCGATGAAGTCATGGCGACGCCCTCATGGATGATCGGATTGACAGCCTAACGCCCATATCGATCCAGGGGCCGACGTGCCATCGAGTCGCGTTGCTTGGGCGCTTGGCAGCGACGAGAAGCTGGGCGACGGTCGCACCAGGTGCGCTGATCGACCCGGGCCGCCGCTCCGTCACCCTGCCCCGCGGATCCGACCGGCTTTGCGACCCGCACGACCGGCAAGCTCCCGCACTGCGTCCGGCAAGGCTGCCGGCTCATCGGCCTGGCACATGCGCGATACGAACGCAGGGTCGACCTCGACATCCAGTTCGTGGGCCCAGGTCACGTGGTACGGCATGTGCACGCCCCACCCGCCCAGCGCCAGGACCGGCGCGATGTCGGAACGCAACGAATTGCCAATCATCACGAAACCTCGCGCATCGACGGAAAACTCGTCCAGCACCCTTGCATAGGTCGTGGCGTCCTTCTCGCTGACGATCTCGATCCTTGGGAACAGGTCGGACAACCCCGACTGGCGCACCTTGGCTTCCTGGTGGAACAGATCACCCTTGGTGATGAGCACCACCGGATACATCGTCGCGATCCGCGCGACCGCATCGCGGATGCCGGGCAGCAGTTCCACCGGATGCTGCAACAGCGCCTTGCCAAGTTCCACGATCCGCTGCAGGTCGTTGGCGGCAATGCGCTCCATCGGTGATCTGGATCGCCGCTTCGAGCATCGAAAGCGTCATGCCCTTCGCGCCATAGCCGAACAAAGCCAGGTTGCGCTTCTCGACCGCGTACAACCGGTCGTGCACGTGGGCCATGTCGACGTAATCGGCGACGATCTGCTCGAAACTGGCTTGCGCGGCGCGGTAGTAGTCCTCGCTGCGCCACAAGGTGTCGTCGCCGTCGAAGCCGACCAGTTGGATGCCATCCGCTGCCATCGCTGGATTCTAGACGAATGCGCCAGGCGATCGGCTCGGCATCCCCGGCTCCATACAACGAGAAAGGCGGCCCGCAGGCCGCCTTCGATGACATCGATGCACGATGGATCAGCTGCCGTGCTGGCCGCCCGCGTTGCCGCTGGATGCGAGGTACTGCTTGTATTCCTCGGCGGTGAGCGATCCGTCGCCATCGGCGTCGGCCTTGTCGAAGACCTTGCTCAGGCTCTCGATCGGCGCGGCTTCGGTCTTGGTCAGCGTGCCATCCTTGTCGCCGTCCAGGTCAGACCAGGTGACCTTCCTGGACGCGGCGGCTGGCTCGGGCGCGGCCTGTGGCGCGGCCTGCGTCGCCGGTTGCGCGCCCATCGTGTCCGTCGTGGCCGTTGCCTGCGTCGCGGTTGCCTGCGTTGCCGTGGCCTCGGCTGCCTGCGGTGCAGGCTGCGGGGCGGCCTGCGCCGAAGCGGCCTGCTGGCCGTCGACGCGCGCGTTGGCATCCTGCGCGAAAGCCATGGGTGCGGACAGGGCGGCGGCGATGGACAGGGACAACAAAAGTGGAGTGCGTGAATTCATGTTGCTTTGCTCCATGGGGGAAGTTGGAGAATGGATTGTGAGAGTGTTGGATTGAAGCAGCGGTCTTTGCCGCGCCGACACCCTGCCCCGGCAGCGATGAACGCCAAGCCCCCTCGGATCCATGCTCCAACATCGTCTTAACCAACCCATCGCCGCAATGGGTTAGTACCCCGTGCGACCTCGATCACAAAGCACGCGGGCAGCCCTGTGGAGCAAGGCCGACAACCAGGTCGTCCAGGCCGCCAGGCACGGTTCGCAGCCTGAATCCAACACAACCTTAACTCCGGGCGGGATCGCCATCGCAACAGGTCACGACAGGATCAGGCGTCGTCTTCCGCGGCCACGACCACATGCAGCCCCCCGTCTTCGTCATCGCACCCTGCGGCGTCGACGCTGACGGCGACCGTGATCGGGCGGCAGCAGACCGGACAGTCCTCGATGTACTGCTGGTGGCCGGCGGACGCGTCCACCAGCAACTCGATCGGCTCCCCGCAATACGGGCAACTGACCTGGGTACTGGGCAACATCACGGTACCCTCAGTGACGTGCGGAGGGGGGCGCGCCAAACCATGTGTCGATCAGGCGCCAATGAAATCGCGCTTGCCCAGGGCGACACCCGCCTGCCGCAGGATGGCGTAGGCAGTAGTGACGTGGAAGTACAGATTGGGCTGCGTGAAATAGAGCAGGTAATCGATCCCGGTGAAGTCGATCTCGCCCGCGGCACGGGTCTTGATGGTGACCTTGCGCTCCTCGCTGCCATCGATCTGTGCGGCCGTGAATTCCCGGATGTATTCGGTCGCGCGTTCGATGCGCGCATACAGTTGCGCGAAGCTGGTCTCGTCATCATCGAACTTCAGCGGTTCCACGCCCGCCAGGCGCGCGCAGCCATTCTTCGCCAGGTCGGTTGCGATCTGCACCTGCTTGACCAACGGCAACATGTCCGGGATCAACCGCGTCTGCAGCAGGACCTCGGGGGCGATCTGCTTTTCCTCCGCGTGGGCCTGCCCGATTTCCAGCACATGGCGCAGGTTGGCAAGGGCGCGCACGAACACGGGCACGGACGCCTGGTACATCGAGATGGTCATGACACGACTCCATGTTAGGAAAGATGCGCGATTACGCTCGCCGGGGCGATACCGGAAGCGCACGCCAGCACGTCGGGAGCAGCACGACACGATGCACCGCGTCCGCATTGCGCCATTTCGCGCCGGCCAGCCGTGGAAATGCAAGGGCAAGCGCCCAGGTCGGTCGGTGTGGCGACCACCTTCGTCCAGGCCCCAGGATATCGCTGCCCCTGCATTCGCCTGGAAAATCGACCGTGATGCAACGTCCCCGGATCGACGGCCCTGGCCCGGCCACCCGTCCGCCGCGCGGTCATCGCTTCCGGTGGAGCGAATGGCTGCAGAAGGTCAATCGATGGTCACGAAGCGAAGCCGCATGGAGCAAGCGCGATGCCAGCCAACAACGCACCGGGCGCCTGTCGACAACCGCTTGCTCATGAATGCAGCACGATCACCGACGCCCGCAGGCGCGACTCTTCCAGCAGCATGCGCAGGCGGCTCTCGACCAGCGCCAGGTTCTCGGTACGCGGCGATGCATAGAGCGAATACGTGGGGTTGTCATCGCCGCCCAGCCGGGGCGGATCACGACCGACGCTGACATCCGACGACTGGCATGCACGCGACCACAATGCCTGCAGCTGTGCCGGTCCGATGCTCTGGTGATGGCTCAGGCTGAACTTGAACATCGGGATCTGGCTTTTCATGCAGGCAGTTCGAGGTCGGGGGCATTGAGTATGCGCCTTTTCGAAATTCGTGCGCTGTTACAAAGGTGAATACACTCGATCGCCGTGTCGTGCCAGCGCTCGGCGAATCCCTGTTGGACGACCAGCTCGTTGGGCGGCCTGCTCGATGCACATTCGCAACATCGCAGCACGTCTACCAAACCGGTGTCGGGCCACCGGCGCTTGCAGGGTGCACGCACACCGTGCCCTGCGCGCGCCACGGCTCTCGACTGCCATGCGCCATGTCAGGCCTGCCATACCCGACGCCCGCGGCCTGCGGCGTTCTTGCAGCACGGCTGCCGGCCCCGTAAAAAAGCCGCAGCGTCCCCACGCCTGGGCATGGCCGTCAGGAACCGAGGCTCCGTCAATACGGACCGCCATCGAGGCGGGTCCAATGCGCGCTACGCAAGCGTGTTATCGCGACCCGCGGCACGCGACCGCAAGTCACGGGAAAGCCGGGGTGGCCATTCAACCACCCCGGCGCGCGCCATGCTTTTTTTATTTTTTTGCGGCCCGGCCTTTCGGGGGCGCTGGCATGCGATCGTCTTGCGACCTGGTCGCGGCTCAGTTTCCAGGCATCGACTTCATGTCGGCGCGATGCTTGGCCACTTCGGCTTCGGAAAGCTTGCCGTTGCCGTCAGCATCGGCGGCCGCGAAGTGTTCGTACAGCATGTCACCCGGCGCAAGCTCATCCTTGCTGATCCCGCCGTCGCCGTTGGTGTCCATGTCCGCAAAGGATGAACCATCACCGGACAGGCTCTCGTCCACCATGCCCTGCTTCGACATGCTCTCCGGAGGCATGCCGTCATCTTCCATGGTGTTACCGTCCATGTCGCCTGCGGTTTCAGCGCCTGCCGCCGTGGTGTCGGTCGCCGTGGTGTCGGTCATCGTGTCGTCTGCGGGCGCCGCCATGTCGCCGGCAGCAGTGGTATCGGTCTTGTCGGGATTGCAGGCGGCCAGCATTGCCAGCCCCGGGATCAGTGCGACGCACAGTGCCGTGGTCTTGAGTTTCATGGATCGTCTCCTGGTCAGTGGACGCGACGTCCGCGGTCCGGATGGCCAGCGCAAGCAAGGCGCTGCATCCGATCGTCTCGCAGATGGTTCCAGCAAGCCTGTAAAAAAGGGGTGACCACCGCATCAGGACGTGGCGACCGGGCGCTAACAACCGCCCTGGCAGGCAGGGGCGAACCGCTGCAGTCGCGCACTACTCCAAGGGCGCCGCCACGACCAGCGCCTCCACGTCATAGCCCCGCAAGGCCGCACGCTCCTTGATCCGGCTGAATAAAGCCTCGGGCATCGCAGGCGCACGCGACAGCACCCACATGTACTTGCGGCTGGGTCCGCCAACCACCGCCCACTGATAGTCGGGATCCAGGTCGACGACCCAATAATCGGCCCATGCCATCGGCAACCACGACAGCCATTTGGGCGCAAAGCGCACCTCCAGGGCGCCGGGGTGGCTGGCAACGGGACGCGCGAGCCCCTCGGATACCTTGGTGTCGCCTTGCTTGGTCCTGCACGTGTTGCGCACCGTGATATTGCCATCTGGTCGTGGCGTATAGGTCGCGGTGATGTCGCTCGCGCACTTGCGCTGGAAGAACATCGGCAGGTGCGCGATCTCGTGCCAGTGCCCGGCGTAGCGTTGCAGGTCGAGCGAAGCTACTGGCTTGTTGACGACATCATCATCCGCGCTGGCGGGAAGCACCATGGCGAACAACAGCAACGGACTACAGGCCAACGTGGGGCAGGACGGCATGCGCAGGCTCGCTTGGGTGGAAGACGGTATCCCACACTGCGGGATGTGCGGTCGAGGGTGAGTGAGGGGGCTTTGCAACGCAGGCGCGGTATTTGCCCGGGCTTCACCGGGCCTGGGCTACAACCAATCCCCCGCCCTGACCAGGATCCGCACCATGGCCACACCCGAAGAACTGGAAGAAAAACTCTGGGACGCATTGAAGTCCGATCGAACACTCATGCTTGGCGTGGATGGCGTGGAGGACGGCCACTCGAGACCAATGACGGCTTGCGTGGAAAATGCGTGCGCGCCCATCTGGTTCTTCACCGGCAAGCCAAACGCGGTGGTCGAACACCTGTCCCAGTCGCGCCGGGCCATTGCCGCATTCGCTTCCAAGGATCATGAAGTGTTTGCGAGCATCCAGGGCAACCTGGTGGTCGACAACGATCGCAGCGTCATCGACCGCTTGTGGAATCCGTTCATCGCCGCCTGGTTCGAAGGCAAGGACGACCCCAAGCTGGTGCTGCTGCGCTTCGATGCCGAGCATGCCGAAGTCTGGCTCAACGAAAACAGCATGCTGGCGGGCGTGAAGATGTTGCTGGGGCGCGACCCCAAGAAGGATTACGCCGACAAGGTAGCGGACGTGGACCTGCGTTAGGAGCCATGTTGCCGGGGCAGCGCCTCATCGAGGCTTGTGCTTGGCAAATCGACCGGCATCTCGACCACCGTGCGGCGACGCTTGTTCAAAATCGGTTCGCAGCGTCCAAGCGGTGACGCGGCCCGTGCTGGGCCAGGCCACCCAGGGGAGTGCCCTTTGGCAAACCCCTGGTTTGGCAGTGCGCTATCGCGCACCGCATGGCTTTAACGCGAACTCGCGCCCGTCCTCACGACAGCGCGCGCTCGATGTCTTCCACCGGCGCGTTGGTGAGCGTCTTGTCGAGCTCGCCATGCAGGCGTTGCAGGACCTCCTTGTGCAGCTGCGGACGGATCTGTCCCAGCGTCTGTGGATCGGCGATCAATACCAGGTGGGCATACTGGTTCTTGAGCGCGCCTTGATTGAGTTGTTGTGCCAGCTGCTTGGCAAAGGTGGCTTCGTCGATCTGCTGTCCTGTCTGCTCGGGGGGAGAGACACCGGAAGGGCCCTCGTCGTTGACGTTCTGCACCTCGAGCAACTCCTCCTGCTTGAGGGACAGTGCAGGACCCTTGCCTACGTTACGGAAGACCCGCGCGCCTTCGCCATCGGCGACCACCACCAGTGCTCCCTCGGGAATCTTCTCCAAGATTGTTCTCCTTTGCCTTTGATCTGATGGGCCAGTGTAGGGGCCCGGATGTGATGCCGGCGGGCACGCCGACTGCGTGGGTGGTCGGTAGCGATGCTGCCCAGCCAGGCGTTGAACGACCATTGGAATCCGTGCGTGGTGGGAAATCCGTGCGTGGTGGCCCCGGGGGCGGTGGCGCGATCTACGCGCGGAGGCCGTAGCCTGGCCCCTGTTGCAACCCAGCGCCCATGGCAAGCGCCAACCGCCCTTGCCCGTGCCGTCGGAATGCCGGCTTCGCCGACGCGCGTCCCCTTGCTCGGATGCAGCGATCCCGACGTGCAGCGCGACCCGACATGTCAACGCCAATGCCGGGCCAATCCCGGCCGGAATTCGCGCGACGTATGCAGTCGATGGTCCATGCCTTCGCCGTCGGTCGGAAACAGACCCAATCGGCCAACACTTATCTCGTCGCGGCAATACGTCGCGGCAACACGTCGCGGCACGGGATTGCGCCTCGCACGACGTCCGGACACCGGCGCCACCACATGCTGGCGAAAAAAATCCCGCGCCAGGACGTTAGTCCTCGCGCATGATCCGCGACAGCCGTCCCGGCACGCATCCTGTTGCGGGCCTTCGATCGGTGCGGGCCCCAACCCATCACGCAAGTGCATGAATGCACGAGTGCACGAGCATGGAATCGACCACGACAATCGCGTGGGCACGGCCCGATGCGTAGCCCATACACCGCATTCAGTTTGCCTGAACGGATTCCATGCGCTCCTGAATGCGGCGCAGATGAATCGTTCACGTTGGCCTGTGCACAATGCCGCTTTCTGGCATGCGTATTGCATGCCTCAACCCTCCTAGCGCATCAGGCGAGCAAGTACGCATGTCGGAAGCAAATCCCAAGATCGGCCCAGCCGCAGAATCCAGCGACGAGTCATCGATGATGACGGCAGAGGCCCTGGACGCGGCGATTCTTGCGCTCGAGCGCAAGATGCCCGACCTGCAGCATCGTTGCCGGGATCTGTTTTCCTACGCAAACGCCTGGGCCGAGGCCCACGACGGGATCATCTCGCGCACTCCACCACAGCTGCGCGCAACGACCGAGCGCCGCCTGCACCGTATCGGTGTACGTTGGGGCGTGGCCAATGGCGTACGCCTGACTGGACAGTTTCCAGCATACAAGCCTGGTTGAACGACACCGGCTACGTTCGATGACGTCCGCCGGCACCAGACCGAACCTGGGCTGGTTTGAAGGCGCTGCCCGCATCGGCCCCGCGCCTGGCATGTGTGGCGGCTGGACTGCATGGCTGCCGCCGCTCCAGGCCGCGCCCTGCGCGCGTGATCAATCGACCTCCAACGCTGCCCGATAACGCGCCAACAGGGCCTGTACCTTGGCGACGTACTCGATGGTTTCGCGATAGGGCGGTATGCCGTCATAGCGATCCACCGTGCCGGCGCCCGCGTTGTATGCCGCCGCGACGCGTGCGACGTCGCCATGGTACCGGCGCATGAGCGCATGCAGCAGGCGTGCGCCGGCGTCGATCGACTGGGACGGCGACAACGGATCGGCAACCCGGTAATCGCTGATGACGTCCGGCATCAGCTGCATCACGCCTTGCGCGCCCTTCGTCGAAACCGCATCGGCATCAAAGCCGCTTTCGGCATGCGCGAACGCGCGCAGCAGCGCATCCTCCACGCCGCGCTTGCGTGCACTGTCGCGGAACTGCGCGGCAAAACGATCCAGTTGCGGCGGCCCCAGCCTGCCCAGCCCGGCATGCGCGCTCGACCCCTCCGGCGTATGTACGGTGAACCGGAGCACGGGCGTCGAGCCAGGCAGTTTGCGTGTGCTGTACACGGTCTTGCCATCCTGGACACGCTCGTAGAGCGTGCCCTGCACCAGGCCCAGGTCGCCCCACAGATTGGGCAACCTGGCGGCATCGTCATCGATATGCCTGGCGGTGCAGCGTGATCCTGGTTCCGGCGCCGTGGCCAGGCTGACCGTGCCATCGCGCACGCAGCGATACACGGTGCGTGCCTGCGCTGCCAACGGCAGCAACGACATCAGCACGCACCATCCGATCCAGGGCCTTGTGCGCATCCAGGCAGTCTAGAGGACAGCGAGCCGATTGGAAGTGACCATGCGCGTTGTATCGCAGCAGGCTGCACGGAGCCTCGCCGTCATGCGCATCCTGCCGGCCAGCAACTGCGTGATCGTATGTACCGGCCTGACCGGGCACTGCCGTGCGCGGCCCAACCTGGAAGGATCGACCGCCTTGTCCAGGCGCTCATTGAGCCAGCCGCCCACCCAGCATGCCGGTGGCCACGACCATCAGCAGCATCGTCGCCACCCGCGCTGGTTGCTGTCGCCCCGCGTCAATGACCCACGGTGCGGCACCGGCTCCCCGTGGGAACGTTGCCAGGACCTGGCCCTGCGCCGCGACCGCATTGCGCTCGACATCCCTGTCTCGCGGCCGCATCGCGAGCGATGTCCCGGGCAGCACGGAGATGACGAGCGGCAGCGGGTGCATCAGCAGTCCCCGGTGGCTGGACATGCAACCAGCGATACGCACTGGACAGCAGTCGGCACGTGCCAGAGGTCTCCATGCACTTGGACGCAGGCAGTCCATGCGCGTCGAACGCAGATGCTCGGCGGCCATTCCTGGCCGCTTGCCCGACAGCCTCCGGCAGCTCGCTTGCGCCGCCTTAACGCCTCCTTGAGACACCCGTGGCACTCTCCGCGCAATGTAATCCGCCCACGCCCAAGGACGCCCAATGCCAGCAGCCCTCCAATCAATCATCCGCTACACCCGCACGGCGCGGTGGTTGCACTGGACCATCTTCGGACTGGTCGCACTGGCTTACCTGCTGGTCAACCTGCGCGGCGCGTTCCCGCGCGGCAGTGCCGCCATCCGCACGTCCATGGCCGGCCACTACATGGCCGGCATCGCGGTTGTGCTGCTGGTATTGCCGCGCCTGTTGCATCGCCTGCGCAAAGCGCCGCCACCGATCACTCCACCGCTCGCACCGTGGGAAACCTGGTTATCGCGGTTGACCCATGCCGCCCTGTACGCCTTCCTGCTGGTGCAGCCGTTGCTGGGCCTGGTGGCCGTGTTTGCCAATGGCCCGCTACCCATCCCCTTCACCTCCCTGCAGATCCCCTCGCCGCTGGTGCGCGACCATGACCTGCACGAAAAAATCGGACACCTGCACGGCACCATCGGCACGGTCTTCTACTGGGTCATCGGCCTGCACATCGCGGCGGCGCTTTGGCACCACCTGTTCCGGCGCGACGACACGTTGCGGCGCATGGTGTGAGGGCAGCAAGGCTCGCGCCGCGGATCCGGCGTGGACATGGCCGCCGGGTGCGTCCGCATCAATCCCGGCAATAGCCTTCGCCGGGCTTGACCGTCAGGCAGTCGGCCTTGCCTGAAAGGCCACTCAGGCCAGTCGCGTCACCGCTGGTGTGCACCGCGCTCTCCGCGACGCCGTCGCGCATGAAACGCAAACCCTCGGCGGTGACCGAGCCGTCGAACCGGCCCTTGTTGTCGAGATCCCACTGCATCTCCAGCGTGACGCCGCCGCCAGGGCGACGCGCGACGACCAGGTACATGCCTTCGACCCCGGTCCAGCGACCGAGGTAACTGGATTCCACCGCGGCAGCATCGGTCGCGTCGGCAACCCCGGGGGGATCGCTCAGGGCGCCGTCCCCGTCCTTGGCCGTCGTGCCTCCATCCCTTGGCAATGCTGCGGCTGCGTCGCCTTTCGCAGGGGTGGCAGTGCCGTCGCTGGACGGCGGCCCAGAGCAGGCAGCCAGCGTGGCGGCGGCCAGGATGCCGGCAAGCGCAATGGGCTTCATGGAGGTCTCCGTTGGGCAGTCCGCCCAGCGTATTTGATGCCTTGCGAACGTCTTTTTCACGCCATGCAGGCCTGGTCAACGTTCGCCTTCAGGGCCCCGCCCACCCTTGCAGGACCTCGGGAAACCGACGGCCGGTTGCTGAACGGCGCCGCCACGTTTCCCCAATCGCGTCCAAAGTAAGGTAGGGTGCGTGCACTGTTCAAAGCGGGATCACGGTACATCGTGGCTCCGATGCGGTAGATCAACAGGTTCCAGGGCCGCATGGCCTCCCGGACGATCCGCTCCATCGCTTCGCGTTACCCCTTGCTCGATACAGTCGCGGCGCCGCACAACGCGGGCCGTGTTTCCTCAACTGTTCCAAGGAGTAACACCATGTCTGATCGTCAAACCGGCACCGTCAAGTGGTTCAACGACGCCAAGGGCTTCGGCTTCATCACCCCGGAAAGCGGCGACGACCTCTTCGTCCACTTCCGTTCGATCCAGGGCGACGGCTTCAAGTCGCTGCAGGAAGGCCAGAAGGTTTCGTTCAAGGTCGCGCAGGGCCAGAAGGGCCTGCAGGCCGAGGAAGTGCAGGCCGAGTAAGCCTGCGCGACGCTCTGATCGCGTCTGCGATACCAGGACCCGGGCGGCGACGCCCGGGTCTTTTTTTGCGTGGAAGCGCATCACAAGGCAGCCGGCACCCGGTGCCGGCCGTATCGCGATGCCGCGACGATGTCGCCTAGTTGGGCTGCCCTTTCCTGGGCGCAGCCGCTGCCTGTCCATCCCGACCTGTTCTTCGACGTGCCTGTCCTGCAAATGCCCGTTCATCAACGGCCCGGTCGATCGAAGTGCCTGGAAGCGCACGCCGCATGATCGACTCGGCGCTTGTCACGATGCCCATCCGGCGCAGGGGTTCACCCCGTCTTGTCGCCGCATTGGTAATGATTTGACGGATGACCGGTGCCACCCCAGCCTCCCCCGCGCCCGACACCGCCCTCGACCCGGCGGACGAACTGGCACGCACCAAGGCCGAGCTGGCCCGCACGCGCGACGCGCTGGCAGCCTGCCAGGAAAGCCACGAGCGCAACCTGAGCGCCTTGTGCGCGATCGCCGACGGCATCGCGATCGTGGACACGCAAGGGCGCGTCACCTGCCTCAATCCCGTGGGCTCCCATCTCACGGGCTGGCGGGAAGATGCCTGCCTGGGGCAGGAACTTGGCCACGTCGTGCAGTTCGCCGATCACCAGGGACGCGCCCTCAACATCCTGGCCGAAGGCTTCTCCAGCGAGCTCGACTCGATCGTCTCGCTGGTGCGTCGAGACGGCCACGTCATCCTTGTCGACGGGGCCGTATCGCCCGTGCATGGTCGCGATAAGCGCAAGCTTGGCGCAGTGGTGACATTCCGCAACGTCACCGCATCGACCCGCCTGTCGCGTGAACTCGCCTACCACGCCAACCACGATGTGCTGACCGGCCTGCAGAACCGACGCGCCTTCCACGCACAGCTCAAGCGCGCAGTCGGCCAGGCTGGCGAATTCGCCAGCGGCAATGCATTGCTGTACCTGGACCTGGATCGGTTCAAGGCGGTCAACGACTCCGGTGGACACCTGGCGGGCGACGAACTACTGCGGCAGCTGGCCGTGCTGCTGCGCAAGCAGCTGCGCGAGCAGGACAGCGTCGCACGACTGGGCGGCGACGAGTTCGCGGTATTGCTCAAGAACTGCACGCCCTCCCACGCCATCGAAGTGGCGGAGAAGATCCGCCATGCGGTGGACGATTTCAGCTTTGCATGGAATGGCAGCGAGAAGCGCGTCGGCACCAGTATCGGCGTGGTCGCCTTCAACGACGACCGACGCAATGCCGAGCAATTGATCGCGATCGCCGACCGCATGTGCTATTCCGCCAAGGACGGCGGTCGCAACCAGGTTGCCGTGTTCGACGAAGCAGCCAGTCAAAGGGTGGTCAACGACCGCGACGTCTCCCACAGGCCAGGCGCGCGGAAATACGACCAGCATGAAGATTTCAGTCAGCGCGAGGCGGAGCGGCACGCAGGAAGCGCGGCGTAAGGCAACGTCTCTCGTGATGGTCGCTTCCGTCGACCAACCGGGGCGCGCGACCTGGGCGGTCCCTGCGAGGATGCGTTGCACGGCCAGTCTGGAAACCGGAGATGCAGCATGTGTTATTCCGCGATGGTCTGGGCCGATTACCAGAAGTACGTGCGCAAGTTCGGCGCGCGCCTGTCGATCGAGCAATTCGCCCAGGTCTACTTCCACGACCCTGCCAAGGGCGGCCAGCGCGCCAGGACGCCCAAGGCCATGGATGCCGCCGTGCTGTCGTCCACCGATCCAGAACTGCAACCGTTGCGTGATGCCATCCGCCGGCTGGATGCGGAATCGACCGCCGCGCTTGAGCAGGACCTGTTCAAGCAGGCCAAGCGCAACGCCGACGCAAGGCGCACACTGCTCACGCGCACCACAAAGAAGGCGCAGGAGGACCTGCGCATCTCGGGCAACAAGATCGAGCAGCTCAAGGCGCGCATCGCGGACCTCAAGCGCACCTCATCTCAACCGCGCGACGCGCGCATCTACCCGGGCTATTACGCCCCGGTGCTGGTAGTCGACCAGGGTGTGCGCTCGATCATGCCCATGCGCTACCAGTGCCGCGTCGCCGGTGTGCCCGCGTCGTTCGACCGCAAATACCCGGGCACCTACAACGCGCGCCGCGACAGCCTGGGCGGTTATTGGCGCAAGCAGTTCGCGCATACCCATGCGGTGATGGTGGCAAGCGCGTTCTACGAGCACGTCGAGCGCGACGGCGAGAACACCGTGCTGGAGTTCAAGCCCGATGCGATGGACGACATGCTGGTGGCCTGCCTGTGGTCACGCTGGACGGGCAAGGACGGAGAGACCCTGCTGTCGTTCGCCGCCATCACCGACGACCCACCGCCCGAAGTCGCCGCCGCCGGGCACGACCGCTGCATCATCCCGATCAAACCCGAGCACCTGGACGCGTGGCTGGACCCGCAAGGCGATGTCGCCGCCATGCAGGCCATCCTGGACGATCGCGAGCGCCCGTATTTCGAGCATCGCCTGGCGGCGTGACGTCGGGCAGTCGTCCTGAGCGGCACCTGAGGGCAATCGGCACGGGCAACCGGCACGGGCAACGTGGCCATTGATGGTCAACCCGCAGGCCGCATGCGCAAGCGATGGGCCCGGGCGCGTCACTTCGGCTGGCGCGCCGCCCACATGTTGTCCACCAGGTTGGGGTAGCGGCGACCGGCCCGCTCGGCACGATCGCGCGCCGCGGCCTTCTGCCTGTCCGTCAAGGGCGTGGACCTGGACGTCGACCTGGGATCGGGACGCTTCCAGGGCGCCTTGTCACTGGTCGTCATGTGTCCAGGCCAACGCGCCAATGCACGGGCAAGGATGGTCGTCGACCTTGTCAGCGCGAATTGAGCTTTGAGAGCAGGCGCAGGAACTCGATGTACAACCACACCAGCGTGACCATCAGGCCAAAGGCGCCATACCACTCCATGTATTTGGGCGCGCCCTGCTCGACGCCGTTCTCGATGAAGTCGAAATCCAGGACCAGGTTCAGCGCCGCGATCACGATCACGAACAGGCTGAACCCGATGCCGACGATGCCCGATTCATGGATCAGCGGGATGTTGATGTCAAACATCCCCAACACGATGGTTGCCAGGTACACCAGCGCGATGCCGCCGGTGGCCGCGACCACGCCCAGCTTGAAGTTTTCGGTCGCCTTGATCAGCCCGCTGCGATAGGCCGCCAGCAGCGCGAACAGGGTTCCAAAGGTGAGCAGGACCGCCTGGAAGACGATGCCGTCGAAACGCAGCTCGTACATCGCAGAGATCGAGCCCAGGAACAAGCCTTCGACCAGCGCGTACAGCGGCGCGGTAACCGGAGACCAGGTCTTCTTGAAGATCGTGACCAGCGCCAGGACAAAGCCGCCGATCGCGCCGCCAAGCATGTAGCCCACCGCGCCCGGCGCCACTGCCTCGGCCACGCCGCCTGCGCCGGTGACGACGGACTGGTTCCATGCGTAAGCGGCCGTGAGCACGGTCAGCAGCAGCAGGATGCCGGTCTTGTTGATCGTCCCGCCCAGGGTCATTGCCCCCGCGTCACGGGACACGACCGAGCCGCTGGCCAGGTCGAGGAAGGTGGAATCCTTGAGTGCCGGATTGCTGCTGCGGATCATGGTCGTATCTCGGAGTAGGCGGACTGCAGTCCATGGATGGCCAAAGTCTATCGCGATCCGCACTGGTTGGTGGAGGGATCGGGCAGCCTGGAAGGCGCTGCGGCTCGCTCCATGCAAACCGCAGGCCGGGTGTACCTGACGCCTGGCCTGGCAAGCCATTAGACTGCCGTCACAGCGCGGGGAGCCCTCCAGCCATGTCTGCACGACTCATCGAGGTCGTCGTCCCTGATTCCCAAGTCGACGCGGCACGCATGCTGATCATGCGGCACTGCCGGCGCTATTGGCGCGAAACGTTGCCGGGAGCGTACGAAAAGTATTCCTGCATCGTCCAGAACCGCTACGTCGAACGCCTGCTTGGCGATCTCGACGCAAGCTTTGGCCAGATGAACGGCTTTTCGGCCATCCTGCTCCAGCTCGAAGTGGTTTTGCCGCCGCTGGAAGAGTCCGCAGCCACCTTGCTGCCCACGGACCCCGGTCTGTCGCCGCCGACGCGCCTGGAAGCGTTCTTCAGCCGCGACCGCATCAGTACCGACGAGATCTACGACGACATCGAGTCCAGCGTCGAGATCCGGCCCACCTATCTGCTGACGGTCGTCCTGTCGGCACTGATTGCAGCGCTCGGCATGCGCAGCGGCCAGACGGCGGTCGTCATCGGCGCGATGGTGATCGCGCCATTGCTCGGCCCGACCATGGGCATGGCGCTCGCCGCCACGGTCGGCAACTGGGCATTGGGCCGCCGCGCGCTGGCCACCCTGGGCGTGGGCACCCTGGCGGTCCTGGTGGTGACCAGCGCCCTGGGCCTGTTGATCCGGGTGGACACCGGCGTACCCGAGCTGTCCAGCCGTGCGTTGGTGCAGCCCTCGGACATCGCCCTGGCGCTGGCCTCGGGGGCTGCAGGCGTCCTGGCATTCAGCCGGGGCGCCTCGCTCGCCCTGGTCGGGGTGATGATCGCGGTCGCGTTGGTTCCGCCACTGGCCGCGGCGGGGCTGTTTTTCGGCAGCGGCCATGGCGTACTGGGTGGCAGGGCGATGCTGTTGTTCGCGACCAATCTGATTTGCATCAACACCGCCGGGATCGCGATGTTCCTGGTCCAGGGACTGCCCCCTAAAAGCTGGCGCATGACCGGCGGGATCCTCGCCGTATGGTCTGCGATCCTGCTGGTCCTGCTCGCGCTGATTGCGGGCTGGGCCGTGTCCGGCACGCACGCGGTCGGCGCCGTGGGCGGCTTGATCGGCGACGCGACCGGCCGTTGACCGGGTCCACCGCTGCATGTAACCGTCAGCGCCACCGGGACCCGGGCCGACCATACCGGGGCTTGTCCTGAATCGTCCAGGCGCACCCCACTGGCCAAGGTGTCGCGCGTGCGTCACGCAACATCTCAAACAGTTGATCTTGCCTGGCAACTGGTAGGTTCAACGTCCACCATGGCCGGAGCGACGATGAAAGCAATAGATCTGCGTAGCGATACCGTGACGCAACCAACCTGCGCGATGCGTGCGGCGATGCTGGATGCAGAGGTCGGTGACGATGTCTACGGCGAAGACCCTACGGTCAATGCGCTGCAGCAGCGGTTGGCCCTCGAGCTGGGCTTCGATGCCGGCCTGTTCGTTCCCACCGGCACCCAGTCCAACCTGCTGGCACTGCTGGCGCACTGCGAGCGCGGTGACGAATACCTGGTCGGCATGGAGGCGCACACCTACAAGTTCGAAGGCGGCGGCGCGGCCGTGCTCGGGTCGATCCAGCCACAGCCGATCATGCAGGCAGACGATGGCTCGCTGCCGCTGGAAAGCATTGCATCGGCCATCAAACCCGTGGATCCGCATTTCGCGCGCACCCGCTTGCTGGCGCTGGAAAACACCTGGCACGGACGCACACTGTCGCTCGATTACCTGCGCGGCGCACACGACCTGGCACGCGCACGCGGCCTGGCGATGCATCTGGATGGGGCGCGCCTGTTCAATGCGGTGGTGGCCTGCGCGGTGCCAGCGACCGAGATCACGCGCTATTTCGATAGCGTGTCGGTCTGCCTGTCCAAGGGCCTGGGCGCACCGGCAGGCTCGGTATTGCTTGGCTCGCACGCACTGATCGACAAGGCGCGTCGCTGGCGCAAGGTGTGCGGCGGTGGCTGGCGCCAGGCCGGCATCCTGGCCGCGGCGGGCCTGCATGCGCTGGACCACCATGTGGCACGACTGGCCCGGGATCACGAGCGCGCGGCCCACCTTGCCAGCCGCCTGCGCGGCATCGCCGGCGTCGACCTGCTTGGCCAACACACCAACATGGTCTTCCTCGACGTGCCGGCAAATCTGCCTGCAAGCACTGGACATGCATCTGCGCGAAGCCGGCATCCGCATCAGCATCGGTTACTTGCCGACCTTGCGCCTGGTGACCCATCTTGACGTCGACGATGACGGCATCGAGCGCACGGCAGTGGCGTTCACGAAGTTTTTTTGACCAACGCCGAGCAACAGGAAATGGGCACCTGGTTCAGCTTTAATTGCCTCTGGCACCGTAGCCCGGGTAAGCGCAGCGCACCCGGGATGCCTCTACATTTCGAAGAGCCCCGGGTTCGCTGCGCTTACCCGGGCTACGCTGGCTGTAGGGCGGGCCCCAGCCCGCCTTGCACGGGATGTCAGATGCCGTCGCTGGAAAGCACGGTCAGTTCGGCCTGCTGCTCGGGAGAAGATGTCTCCCATCGCTTCCAGTACCCGTTCCGCTTCTCGGCAACGCTGGCAGCATTTGCCCGGAACCAGGCTTCCGCCGCTGGCGACTTCTCCACGAACCGGGTGTCCGCCTGCCATTCGCGAAAGTCGTCCGAACGCAAGCTGTATGCCGCGGCCGGATCATCGTGGATTGGCAACAGCGAGAAGCGTGCCTTCCACATGCCCATGCGCGGGCTGACAAGGATGTAATACGTCTTGCCCGCATCCAGGGTGGCGTTGACGAAATCCGCATTCTCGGCGATCACCATGAACAGGTGTTTCCCCGGATCGGCCTGATAGGCGATCTTCGTCTTCGATGAAACGATCCCGATGAATTTGTTTTCTGGCGTCGTGGCCTCGTAGACGGACGCCTGAATGGCACCGCCGTAGCGCGATGGCCGCATGAATACCACCAACGCCTTGCCCGACTCAGGCGTAGGCGAACTGATCGGGCTGCGCGTCATGTACTCCGTCGTGGTGACACAACCGGTCAATGGCAACACGACGAGGCATACCAGTACCAATAACAATCGCTTCATTGCTCCCCCAATGTTCAATGTGTGATGCCGGCACCCCTGCCAGCAGATGCCAGCCTAATGGATGTCGTCGTATTTGCAACTAGTCGAAGGAGGTCAGCGATTGAACTCGCGTCGGTTTGAAAAGGGGTTAGCGAACCTATGCGTTTCAAACGAAACTTTTTTCTGACCCCTCTTATCTTGGCTAGACGCGCGCTCCAGTGAGTGATCGCCTGCTTGCCAGTTGATAAAGCCGAGCAAAATAGTAGGCGATGACAAGAGCGCCAACCGCTGACGGCAAGATCTGAGACCAGGGTTGCCCAACGCGAACTACGTTGCCGACAAGAGCCGAGAGCATTCCGAAGAGAGAACCAATCAGCTTGTAGCTATGCTCGTACTTCCAAAGCGTGCGATACCACCTGCGTGGGAACATCCACCTTATTATGTCGTAGAGCAGGATCATGGCAAGACCACCTAGCGATGAATACACCACGATAGAAGCTTCCGTGGGATGCCTGAGTACAGCCGGTATGAGTGCAATAAAGAGCGCAGTGGCAAGTAAAGTCAAAAGCGCGTCTACCTTTGATGGACCCTGGCCTTGGGTGTAGGCGGAGTGCCAGCCGCCGATCACCTGGTAAGGCACCAAGACGCTGAGAACAGCGAACACAGGTACAAAGTGAAAGAACATGGTTCCCAAGGCGGCCGAGCTGCACACCACCAGGGCGAAGTAGCAAAAGAGGCGCCCCAAACGACGGTGGCCAGGTGTGCCCTTGGCTTTGGCAAGGATGGAAAATCCGATGGCCAGTGCAACTGTTCCAGCGGCGACGTGGATTGCCAAGTTAGTGAGATGGCCAGGGGTCACTTGCGTCTTCCTTAATGTGTGTGGCGCCGTCTAGAGCCCAGGTCAAGCCGACCTGCGTAGCGGAGCCGGCAACATGGCAAGCTTAATCCGCAATGTGGCTGGTGGAGCGAAGCAGGTGGGACTTCCGGCAAAAAAGTGGACACCCGCAAGGTGAAGAGCTATCGTCATGGACCGTGCGGATCTTCTCGACAAGCGCGGCATCTTCGATGGCTCGCCGGCTGGGCGGTCGGGACGCCCAGGCGTAGTAGCCCGCGGCACGGACGCCCACCACCCGGCACATTGCCCTCACCGGGTAGGCTTCCTGGTGGTGCGCGATGAAGGCGAAGACGTCGCCTTTCGAGCCGAAGTGAACGCGATGGCTTTTTTTAAAAGGTCATGCTCGAGCTTCAGCCGCTCGTAGTCCTTCTTGATCTGGCGCAGCGCCTTGAGCTCGGCCGCAACCGCCGGATCAACATCAACTCGCTTCGTCATGATCTGCCCCTCGCGCGCCAGCCTGCGCCAACGAGACAACATGAAAGGATGGATGTAAAGCGACTCGGCCACGTCACCGACCGATACGCCAGGCAGCTGGCTCAAGCGGACGACGGTCGCCTTGAACTCGGGGCTATAGCGGTAGGTAGTTCTGGGTCCTGGCTTTGGCATTGGAACACTCCTGAAGTTAGATCAGGGTGTCCACTGAACCGAAGGAAGCTCCGTCTCGGCTTGAACGACTTGTTAGGCGTCACCGAACTCCGGTACAAATTGCGCAATCTCTTCATGTGACACGAAACAGCCGAACAAATCTGCTTGCTCCCTGTTGCGCAACTGAAATGAATGTGGCGCAAGCAGGATCGTGTCGAAGTCTGTGTAATTGCCATACTTCGGATTGTCGATCCAATGAGCTGCGCGCTGCGGATACATTTCAGGCTGTAGCTTAGTGAAAGCCCCGCTACCAAGTTTGTTCTCGATATGAATTCCGAAAATGTGACCATGCTCGTCACTTAGAAGCAGCAGCACATCTGTCTCGGATTGTCGCCTTGTCTCTTCGCGGTTGCCAGACTCAAGATTGATTGAAGTGAATGGGTGCGCCCCCCATGGATGATTAGAGCGGCATGAATGGAATGCTAGGTTGTTGCCAGCGAATTTGGTCTGGGCCAAGACCCAAGCCACAAGGATTGGATTGCTTTCTAATGCCGCAGCGAGCGCTTGGTCTAGGTCCTTCTCTGATTTTCCCATTACACAAATCCCTCTTCGACAAGATCAATGGAGTGACTTGAAATTGTGTATCGCTTGCCTGAACCCGCAACAATTCGAGACCAACTACTCACATCCAGTGTTGGTTCGTGTTCGGTCTCGATGAGACGGTAGCTAAAGCCACCGTACATTCCAGGCACAGCAAACCACAATTCGCGCTCTCTGCTTGAGATCAAGCACCCGAGAGACGGCAAAGATTCCGGCGCGAGATCGAAATCCGCTGTGCGTTCCAAGATGTGGCGGTGGAAAGTAGTCAGCAGATTTTCGTAGGGCACCATGGAACTTCCTATGACGCCTAACGCCTGAGTTAAGCCGACTTGTGTAGCGGAGCCAAACACATGGCAAGCTTTTTCTGCCGTGTGTTTGGTGGAGCGAAACAAGTTCGGCTTGAACGAATTGTTAGGGGGCGGGGTTCTGAACAGCAAATTGTTCAACCGCAAGGTCAATTAGCTCGCGAACATGCCGCTGCTTGATGGCTATGCCGAGACCGAGTATCTGCTGGACGCCGAAGCTACTGAGATTACTTGGAACTGTTTGAAGCTTGCTATGCCTGATCATTGTTTCAGTAATTACCCCAAGCAGGTAGTAGCGTCCATCGTACGCGACAAAAACAGGGCTACCGCTTGACCCCTGAAATACTTGCGCATCTATGACAATTTGGCCTTTGCCATTGAAATCAACTGAGGGCAATGAAGCGATCGTTCCTGCGCGAACGAGGGGCAAGTTGTGAACGACGTCATAGCGATTTTCTGGGTAGCCTACGAAAATTACTGCTTGGCCTGGCGCGACTTTCTCGTAGTCAATTGGATCTAAGAAGTCATCACTTAGATTGCGATAAAACGCATTGTTATGAGATATCGCTGATACGTTTACGCAAGAAAGGTCAACATCCGGATTGGCATGTTGAAAATAGATGGAAGAAAAATCGTTTTGCTGGAACGTTTTGATAGTTCCATATGCTGGACTGCCATCTTCCGATTTTTCATTCAAGATTATTGTGAGTGTGCCAGTGGAATCAAGAAAGACGTGTTTATTAGAGATCAACAGCGTGATTGAGCGGTCCGATCCGTCTTTTAGAGGAGCCTGATAAAAGAATCCTGTGCCTATAGAACTATTCGGTGTAGCAGGGATTTCAACGGCGATGCGAGCCGTGATGTAGGAAATTTCATGCTCGAATGACTTTGCTGCCACGTCCGCCCCCTAACACCTAAGTTAAGCCGAACTGCGTAGTGGAGCCAGACACATGGCAAGCTCTTTCTGCCATGTGTTTGGTGGAACGAAGCGGTTTCGGCTTGAACGCATTGTTAGGGGCGCGACTCGATGATGCCAAGCTTCACCTGTGCCCCGTCCGGAAGCTCCTGAATTTTTTGAGCGATATGGCCTGACGCAGTAATCAATTCGCTGAGCGAAATGGTGGCCAAATTGTCACCCCCGTACTCACCGCCAAGTGTGCCAGGAATCTTAAAGCAGTATTTGTAACCTGGCCGCAACGGGCCGAGGAACTCTCGTGCTTGGTGCGCTAGATCTGTCATGTGCCAGTCACGCAGAAAGTCCTGGCTGCATGAAAGTTGGTCAAGCTCTGCGCGTGACGAAGCGACAACTCTGCAATACAAGTCCTCGGGGCACAGCCGCCAATAGGAACCAGCACGGTCCTTGACCATAAGATTGCCGAAGTCGTTGTCACCCACAACCTGAGCTGGTCGAAGGCCCGTCCAGCTCCAAGCATTTTCAACGATTGCGATTAGCTCCATAGCGCGCCTAACACCTAAGTTAAGCCGAACTGCGTAGTGGAGCCAAACACATGGCAAGCTTTACCTGCCATGTGTTTGGTGGAACGAAGCGGTTTCGGCTTGAACGCATTGTTAGGCCTCAGCCAGTAGCTTTGCTGTGAGCCCAATACCAAAAACTGCGATGCCCCAAATCAGAAATGGTACAAGCACCGCCCAGAACACAGAAGGCCAGTAGCCAACCCTTTTACGGAGCCAAGGAACGCTAGCTCTACCAAATGCCACAAAGAAGATTGGCAGTACCAAAAACGTGAATGTTGTTTGGGTTAAATAGCCTGACGCGCCAAAGAGAAGAAAGGCAAGCGGGAAGAACCAGGCAGAAACATAGTAGGGCCAGAACTCTCTGGCGGCTTTGAGAAGGGTGTTGGACGATTGTCTTGATGCTTCCATGAGGCCTAACGCCTAAGTTAAGCCGAACTGCGTAGTGGAGCCAAACACATGGCAAGCTTTTTCTGCCATGTGTTTGGTGGAACGAAGCGGTTTCGGCTTGAACGCATTGTTAGCGCTCACCCCGGCCATGCTTCAGTTTGACAAGGGCAGCCGGACACCAAAAACCTGTTGTATCTTATCGGCGCAGGGTCCAGAAAACGTTGGAATGTTTGCGCCGCTTGGATCAATGCAGCTGACGCGGATGAAATGGGCGTCTTGAATGGAGATTATGGCTTTGATGCGACCCGGCCCAGCATGTATGTCGACGATACCGAACCTCCGGCCGCCTGCCTCCATGACCCACGAAGAAGAGTGAAACATTTCTGCTGTGATGTCTTGAGCGGGAAAGCCTTGAGAAACAACATGCTCTTTTGCACGCTGCATGGTTCCTCTGACGAGTTCCTGCTCAATTAGCTTGAGCGTCTCTGGCGTTAGATCGTCGTTCGTGTAGCCACTCAGCCTCTTGGCGAACAACAATAGTTTGAATTTGTGATTTGGCTGACGCGGCCGGCTTCGGAGCAGGAGTGTCTGTCTATCGCCAGGTGGAGGGGAACCGTTACTTGGCCATACTGCGACCATGGCAATAACCAAAAATGCAAGCAACACACCTGCGGTGATCAAAGCTTTGGAGAGGGTGCTGGCAGAATTGAATCGTTCGCTCAGCGAATCCTTGCTCATGTTGCCCCTGTCTGGAAGTGCCAGTCAACCTGTTGGTGAGCGCTAACACCTTGAGTTAACCGGACCCGCAGCGGATCCGCCGGTTGGCATCGATGATAACCAGATCCGACCCGAAGCAAGCAAGCGTCGATGCGGGTTCCGGTTGAACGACTTGTTATGGTGCAGACCAGCTGCCTCCACAAGCGCACAACTACAGACGCGCGGGTTGCTTGGCCGTTCGCAATCCAGCCGGCGAAAGGATGGGCTGCGAAGTGCTACAAAAGCGGGGAAGCCAATGCTCCAAAGCACGCTTTGTGCGCTTGGCTTCCCCGCTTTTGTAGCAGGTGGCCGCCAATTCAGTCACTCGGCGAATGCCGCGTTGGTCTGTCCGGAAATTCTGAACCCCTCTTTCCGGTCGCCGTAAGTTCCGGCGCTGCGGCATAACACCTAAGTTAAGCCGAACTGCGTAGTGGAGCCAAACACATGGCAAGCTGTATCTGCCATGTGTTTGGTGGAACGAAGCGGTTTCGGCTTGAACGCATTGTTAGGGCCCAACATAGAACGGCTTGGCTACTGCGGAAACTTGTTTTTGTTGCTGGGCATGGAGGAACAAGATATCCAGAGACAGGTTTGACGGAGCCGTGGCGGCGAACACATCTTGGATATCTGAGAGGATCGCTGGAGACGGTGACTGGGAGGACACCAAGCCTAAGACAACGCCAGTGGTTGAATCCGGATAAAGCACGGACACCAAATAGGCTTGCTGAATCTCCTGGTGGGCAGGTAGCACTGCGGCGATCTTTGCTTTGACCGTGCTCTCGAATGAGCCATTTTGTTCGGCAAGGAAACGCAAGCCTGATGCGCTCACCGTTTCCATTGGATTGCTAGGAGGTGAGCCGGCAGAAGCACAGCTCACAGTTGCGAGAAGAGTCGCTATTACAAGTAAGCGAATATATTTCATTGGGGCCTAACACCCAAGTTAAGCCGACCTGCGTAGCGGAGCCGGCAACATGGCAAGCTTAACCTGCCATGTTGCCGGTGGAGCGAAGCAGGTTCGGCTTGAACGAACTGTTAGGCCACATGCCCGTGCGCTGCCAGCCCGCGCATTTGTCAGCAGGATTGACGAGCTCACCTCGCCATGCGCCCCACCACGGATCCCAAGCTCTTTGACCCATGAGTATCTTTCCATCTGCCAGCGAGAAGGTGACTGAGTAGTAATCATTGGTTGGACTCTTTGGATTGTAGTCACCCGTGTAGAACGTTAGTGACACATACGGTGGCATCTGGCTCAGGTCGTGGTACCAGGACCCGCTTGCTTCAACGCGAGTAACAGCCGAGAGCTTTTTAATCACACAGGAGTTAAGCCGGACACTGAAACGTGGTGAGGAAATCACCACGCCGACGATCATATGAGGATCAGTTGGAGCGCGATCAACTTTGACCTTCACAGCGCCATAGGCAGCGGGCAATGGATCGAGCGTACCGTCTGCCTTGATAGAAAGAACCCGATCTTCATGCGCGTTCGCAGAGAAAGACAGCGAACAGAACACTACAGTGGCGATGAAGGTTCTCATGGGGCCTAACACCTTGAGTTAAGCCGACCTGCGTAGCGGAGCCAAACACATGGCAAGCTCTTTCTGCCATGTGTTTGGTGGAGCGAAGTAGGTTCGGCTTGAACGATCTGTTATGCCGCAAAGTATCAGAAATCCAGCCAGCCGGGCGCGTGAGCGCACTCGATTTTCTGGCCGAAGCCGCTCGTCCCGTCCGAGAGCCCAGATGACCGGGCGCACTACGACAAACCTACCCGAGAGACGGCACGCCGCCAGGTTGTTTCAGATCGCGAGCGAGAACGCGAAGGCTTGCGGGCGTCAACCGAGAAGAGGGAAGCCGATGCTGGCCGTAGCCGAAAGCCTGGAAGTCGCGGCGGGACAAAAGCCGCGAAGGGCAAAGAAGATGACGTTGCCGAAGAACAAGACCTAGCAAACGCTTTGCGCGGCATAACGCCTAAGTTAAGCCGAAACGCGTAGTGGAGCCGAACACATGGCAAGCTTTATCTGCCATGTGTTTGGTGGAACGAAGCGGTTTCGGCTTGAACGCATTGTTAGGCATCATGCCCTCGCTTCTGCACGCCGATAAGTCCCGTGACAAGGAACAAAAATGATCCAGGAATAACCATTAACCGATGGATGACCGCGCCTTGGATGAACGTGGCAATTGCAAGGCTGCCGACACCCAAAAGCAAGGACAGCCAAGCAAATGCATATTTTTCCCTTGGCTTCAGTGCGCGACTGGCACCGAAGGCTGCGCGAAAGAACAGGATCAGAGTAGCAACGAAGATCGCAGTAATTATGGAAGCCGCGATCCACTGGCCGCGAAATGCTAGAAATATAGACAGGCAACCGAGCAAGATGGAGAGGGCGGCCGTAAGCACTATGCTTAGTGCGCGCTCCCCTCGCGTTGGTTGTCTGCTGAAGTCTTTCATCTGATGCCTAACACCTGAGTTAAGCCGACCTGCGTAGCGGAGCCAAAGACATGGCAAGCTTTTTCTGCCATGTGTTTGGTGGAGCGAAGTGGGTTCGGCTTGAACGCATTGTTAGCTGCGCTTCGTGGGAATCGCGGCTAGAAGTGCGCCAATCGCCCCGAACGCCAGGATAGTAACAAGCAATTCTCTTGCAAAGCTATGGTGGTTCCCCTTTGCCCATTGCAGCGTGAATTGCAATAGACCTCCAAAAATGCCAGTCCATAGCGTAGAAAATATGTACACGCGCCAATTTAAATCCCGATAACCAGGGTAATTATTTGTACGCTTGTATTCATGCACCACTTCAATTCCTAAGATGGCGATTGGGGCCATAAAGAAAATGATTGCCATTGGCAGGGATTGCTTAGCTGAAATGCCAGTTGCGAGGAAAGTGGAACCTAATAGCAGGAAGGCTACAGAACCTAGCTTGATGGAGAAGCGCAGCTCATTCTTGGCTAAGAGCCACAGACTTACCCAAGTTGGCGTGCGATCTATTGCCATGCGCAGCTAACACCTGAGTTAAGCCGACCTGCGTAGCGGAGCCAAACACATGGCAAGCTTTTTCTGCCATGTGTTTGGTGGAGCGAAGCGGGTTCGGCTTGAACGAGTTGTTAGGCAGCACCGTAGCTCGGCATGCAGCAGCAAGCGCGCGACTACCGAGAGCCGATACGCTGAGAGCACAGAGACGTCGCGGGGGAGCCGTTCTAGCCGAAGCGAGGGCCGCATTGGCAGCGCCTGATCGGAAACTGGAAGCCCAATGCGAAGCCGAACTTGCGCATGCAGAGTGACCGCCTGGAGCTGCCAAGTTGCGATCAGCCACGAAACGAGCCTATGCCAGAAGTTGCCGGAGCGGCTTGGAGATGATGGCAGCCCGGCGGATAAACGATCGCGTTGCACCCGACCGAAAAATCATTGACCACTACCGCATAACACCTAAGTTAAGCCGACACGCGCAGTGGAGCCAAACACATGGCAAGCTTTTTCTGCCATGTGTTTGGTGGAACGAAGCGGTTTCGGCTTGAACGCATTGTTAGGCCTCGTGCGGCTGACGGCACGCTCGGCTTTTGGATGCGTGAATCAATGCCCAGACCCCACCTGCCAAGAAAAGAAGCTCGCCTACAATTTTAAGTCCGTGATGGTCCAGAAGAGCGAAGGGGAACTTGAAGCGAACGGTGAAAGGCGACCAACCCGACTGCAAGTGCTGTGTCGCCCGTTGCGAGACTAGTCAGTGCCGATAAAGACCCAATAGAGAAAGTATAAGCGCAGATCCGAGCAGAGCCCATGCAATACGACTTGCACCTGGGTATATGTCCTTGGCTAGGGCCGCAAGAATGCACAAATAATGAGAAGACAAAAGATTGCAAGGCCAGTATTCATTGCTCATGGATCTTTCTCCAGAGGCCTAACACCTTGAGTTAACCGGACCCGCAGCGGATCCGCCGGTTGGCATCGATGATAACCAGATCCCACCCGAAGCAAGCAAGCGTCGATGCGGGTTCCGGTTGAACGACTTGTTATGGTGCAGACCAGCTGCCTCCACAAGCGCACAACTCCAGACGCGCGGGTTGCTTGGCCGTTCGCAATCCAGCCGGCGAAAGGATGGGCTGCGAAGTGCTACAAAAGCGGGGAAGCCAATGCTCCAAAGCACGCTTTGTGCGCTTGGCTTCCCCGCTTTTGTAGCAGGTGGCCGCCAATTCAGTCACTCGGCGAATGCCGCGTTGGTCTGTCCGGAAATTCTGAACCCCTCTTTCCGGTCGCCGTAAGTTCCGGCGCTGCGGCATAACACCTAAG
>CAVVFI010000003.1:0-1253601 GCA_963747445.1 uncultured Gammaproteobacteria bacterium | reverse complement strand
GGCGCGATGGCGCGAGCTAGGTCTATGGGGCAGCGAGGATGCTGGCGGGGTGAATGAACTGAGAGAAAACAAGTACCTTGTTGTTGATACTTCGCTCTTCCCAGCGGCCTTCGGAGAAGAACTGCTGTCTTCCGTGGAGGATGTTGACAACTTCGTCGGCGGCTACTTGTTCGGATCAGAGAATTTCCAAGCTGGTCGGCTGTTGCTCACGAGGTACACCAATCGAACGAATTTGGTTTATCTCGATCCTCCGTACAACACTGATGCCACGCCAATCTTGTACAAGAACGGCTACAAGGAATCTTCCTGGGCTTCCTTAATGGCTGATCGAATTGAGATCGCCAATGCGCTCGTTGTCGCAGATGGTGCCGTTGCATACGCAATTGACGACACAGAGGCAGCGACCTTAAAGGAGCTGATCCAAGCCTCAAGTCCGGCTTCTGACATCTTCCAGTGCGTGGTTGAGCACTATCCAGGCTCGGGAACTGGCAGGTCGAATGTTTCGAGAACACACGAATATTGTCTTTTCTCGATCGCATCAAACGCAGACGTCCTACGCGGCGATGCTGTTGACGACGGGGAGCGAGTAAGAGGATTTAGACGCGCTGGAACGGGCGATAACAATTTCCGGATTGGAAACCCCGGACGTCCAGAGAGCTTCTACGCAGTACTCGTAGACAAAGAAACCTTTGAAATCAAAGGCGTTGAGCCTCCCCCGAGGATTGGGACCTCATATCCGAATGATGACACTAATGAAGGTTACAAACGGATCTATCCCATAGGCGAGGATGGTTCTGAGCGCGTTTGGACATTGTCCTACGACGGCGTACAGGAGGCCTTAAATAGAAGGGCGATCATTAGTTCTGATTCTTTTGTGATCAAGCGCATCTATCAAGATAAGGATCGGCGTCTCTTGCTGCCGAGCATTTGGCAGGGTGGCCAGTACAACGCCACTACCGGCGGCACGAACCTTCTCACCGACATGTTTGGCGAGTCAGGAAAGTTTTCATACCCGAAGGCTATTGGAACGATGGAGCGAGTTCTTGAAGCGACGGTCTTTGGGCTTGAGAAATCACTCACTGTGGATCTCTTTGGCGGGAGTGGGACAACGGCCCACGCGGTCATAAATCGTATGCGGAGGCACGGGGGGGGGGCATAAGTACCTGCTCGTTGAAATGGGTTCGCACGCGGATTCGGTCCTAAAAGCTCGAATCGTCAAATCCGTGTATGCCGATCGCTGGAGTGATGGGAGACCCATTGGCCAACTAAGTGGAACTTCACATTGCTTGAAGTGCATTGCATTGGAATCTTACGAAGACACCATCAACAACCTCACCCTGTCGCGCAGCCGCCAGCAACAGGCGGCAATGGATTTCAGTGCGGCTCAAGGCGCCGACGGCCTGCGCGAGCAATACCTGCTCCGCTACATGCTGGATGTGGAGACGCGCGGCAGCCAGTCGCTACTGAACGTCAAGGCCTTCGCCGACCCCACCGCCTACAAGCTGAAGGTCAAGCGCCCGGGCATCGGACGAAAGCCGCGAGGTCAATGTCGACCTGCTGGAAACCTTCAACTGGCTGATTGGCCTGACCGTCCAGCACATCGCCGCGCCGCAGACGCTTCGCCGCCGAATTCGAGCGCGACAGCGAAGGGCGGCTGCAGCTCAAGGGACGCCTGAAGCAAGACGCGGCCGGCCCGTGGTGGTTCCGCACCGTCACCGGCACCACGCCGGACGGCCGCAAGACGCTGGTCATCTGGCGCAAGCTCACCGGCAATGCCTGAACAGGACAACCTGGTGCTCGACACTGGTTCACGCGACAGCAGGCTATTCCGCAAAGACAGCGAGTTCGACCTGATCTACGTCAACGGCGACAACAATCTGGAGAACCTGAGCCGCCCGACGATCCTGGAAGGTCCGCCTGATCGAAGAGGACTTCCAGCGGCTGATGTTCGACAGCGGAGGGCCTGTGATGGCGCGCGGACGCCCGCGGCAGCACGGCCGCCGCACCCGCCGGACCCCGCGCGCGACACGCGCCCGGGCCGCGTACCGATCGAATTCACCCAACGCTGGTGCTGAACCAGTGGCTGTTCGGCCTGTTCGGCTGGACAGTACCGACGGCTCGTACGCGCTGGACGGTGTCGCCGTGTGCATTGCTGGAAGCCTTCAAGCAACGCTTCCAGCTCAACGAGAACAGCTGGAAGGCATGGACGAGAACAACGTCCACCGCTTCCACCATGCGCTGACGACCAGCTATTCAACCTGACGAGCTGCCCGGTACACCGAGGACTAGCTGCTGGAGTACGACCAGAACATCGTCCGCCACACGCTGGCGACTGAACGAGCAACGCGACACGCGCGGCGAGGCGCCGATCGTCTGGAAGTACTTCCAGTACCTGGCGCTGCTGTTCACCGAGATCTACCTGGACCGCTACTTCCGCGATCCGCAGGCGCTGCTGACACGCGATCAACGCGCAGGTCGCCGCAGTGCAACGACGGCAAGGCCGAGGGCCGACCAGATGCCGCCGCTCGATGAAGGCGCGAGGCCTGGCCGCAGCTGAACAAGCTCGCCTGCTGGATGGCCACCGGCAGCGGCAAGACGCTGCTGATGCATGCGCAACATCCTGCCAGTACCAGCACCACCTGCGACAAGCACGGCCGGCAGCGCGACTGAACCGCATCATCCTGCTGACGCCCAACGAGGGCCTCAGCGCACCAGCACCTGCGGGAGTTCGAGGCCGCCGGCATCGCGGCCGAGCTGTTCGACAAGGACGGCCCGTGGCCTGTTCGCCGGGCAAGGCGGTCGAGATCATCGACATCCACAAGCTGGCCGACGACATGGGCGACAAGACGGTCGCCGTGGATGCCTTCGAGGGCAACAACCTGGTGCTGGTGGACGAAGGCCACCGCGGCGCCTGGGCGGCGAGGAAGGCGCTGGATGGCGCGCCGCAACGCGCTCTGCGAGAAGGGGTTTTCGTTCGAATACTCGGCGACCTTCAGGCAGGCGGTGAAGGGCAACGCGGCGCTGCACCGACCTGCTACGCGCGCAGCATCCTGTTCGACTATTCGTACCGCTACTTTTACGGCGACGGCTTACGGCAAGGACTACCACATCCTCAACCTCGACGACGCGCTACGCAGCAGACCAGCTCGATCGCTACCTGACCGCCTGCCTGCTGGCCGTTCTATCAGCAGCAGCGGCTGTTCGACGAGCAAGCAGGTGCGCATTCCGGCCGTTCAACATCGAGCAGCCGCTCTGGATCTTCGTCGGCGGCAGCGTCAAGCCGTACGCCGCCGAGAACCGACGCACCGTTTCCGATGTGATCGAGATCCTGCTCGTTCCTGTCGCGCTTCGCCAATGACGGGCTGCATCGGAGCATGTGATCGCGCGATGCTGATCAGCGGAGGATTGCCGACCTCACGGCCAGAATCTTTTCGCAAACCGCTTCGGCTATCTCACCGAGCTGGCTCTGTCGGCCGCGCAGCTATTCGACGACATCTGTGCGCGGCTGTTCAACGCACCCGGCGGCGGCGCGCTTGCATGTCGAGTACCTGAAAGGCGCCGACGGCGAGATCGCGCTGCAGCTGGGCGACAACGATCCTTTCGGCGTGATCAACGTCGGCGATGACAAGAAGCTGTCGACCTGTGCGAAGAACACGCCTGGACTCGTCGCGGAGGAGCGCGAGTTCGCGGGTTCACTGTTCCACGGGCATCAACAGCCCCGATCCACGATCAACCTGCTGATCGGCTCCAAGAAGTTCACCGAAGGCTGGAACAGCTGGCGTGTGAGCACGATGGGCCTGATGAATGTCGGCCAGAGCGAAGGCTCGCAGATCATCCAGCTGTTCGGTCGCGGCGTGCGGCTGAAGGGCTACGGCCTCAGCCTGAAGCGCAGCAAGGCCGCAGCTGCCGTCCGACGTGGACAAGCCGCGCCATATCGAGCTGCTGGAAACCCTGAACGTCTTCGGCATCCGCGCCGACTACATGGCGCAGTTCCGCGAGTTCCTGGAAGACGAGGGCCTGCCGCCGGATCAGGACGCAGATGAGTTCGTGCTGCCGGTGCTCCGCAACCTGGGCACGCACAAGCTGAAGGTGATCCGGCTGAAGCCGGAGATCAACGGCGTGCAAACCGCATTCGGCACCGCCTATCGCCAATTGGCGCCCGTGCCGGAGCTAGCCCCGCCGCAGGGCGAGGACGACCAGTGGCTGCTGCGCAACAAGGTCCAACTCAACTGGTACCCGAAGATCCAGGCGATGAAGGCTGCGGGCCTTGCCGGCGGCGACGGTACGGCCGATCTGGAACACGGCAAGCTCGGCGCCCGCCACGTCGCCCTGCTCGACATCGACCATGCATGGTTGAGCTGCTGCGTTACAAGAACGAGCGTGGGTGGCACAACTTCAACATTCCCCGTGGCGCCGTCGAGGCCTTACTTGCCGACGGTGACTGGTACCAACTCCTCATCCCCGCCGCCATGCTGGCACTGGACAGCTTCACCAAGGTCGCGACCTGGCAGGAAATCGCCGAAACCCTGCTCAAAAAATACGCCGAACGCTACTACAGCTTCCGCAAGAAGGGTTGGGAAGAGCCGCATCTGGAATACGCCGAGCTGAGCGTGGACGACGCCAATTTCCCGGAAGCCGGTGCCGGGTTGGGTGAGGAGCAGGGCGTTTACCGTCTTTCCGTGGAGAAGTCCGAGGAGACGTTGATCACCCAACTCAAGCAGCTGGGCGACGAACTGCGTCGCCGCGTCGCCGTGGCCGACAAGCGTCTGCAAGGCGGGCAAGCGGCGGTCGAAGTGGTTTCGTTCAAGGAACACCTGTATGAGCCGCTGATCAAAGCTAGCGGAGCTAGCATCAGCGTGAAGGCTGATGGCATTCTGTGGCGAGATGCGCTTCGTGAAGCGGCTCAAAGACTACTGCGCCGCCCATCCGGAGCTGTTCGCGGACAAGCCGCTGTTTCTGCTGCGCAACATGAGCCGCGGCCGCGGTGTGGGCTTCTTCGAGGCCGGGAACTTCTTCCCGGATTTCATTATTTGGCGCATCGATGACCAGAAGCAGCGGGTTACGTTTGTCGATCCCAAGGGGCTTCATAACCTGTCTTGGGACGGTGAGCCGAAGCTGGATTTCTACAAGTCGATCCAGGACATCGAGAAACGCATGCTGGACCCGAACGTATCGCTACGCAGCTTCATTATTTCGGTCACTTCGGCATCGGCGGTGAAGCTGCGTTGGCCGAATGTGACCCAGGCCCAGATGGCGGAACGCAACATCCTTTTCGACGAGGACGAGAGTTACGTGGCACATTTGGTTCGGGAAACAATGCCCGGCGATTCGTGATTTAGGCCATAGGGAAAGAGTTAGCAGGTTATGGTTTCGGATTGAAATGGGGGCAGAGAATATACCTGGGCGTTAACGGGTCGGAGGAACATTTTATTTTTCAGGCGGGAATCTTCCCTGACTCCATTTCCGCAATACCACGATCTCCGGATCCAGGCACGGTTGCAGGGAGAAGGCGGCATGAAACTGACAAGCACGCCATCTATCGGGCACGTTCGAGTCAAGTGATGCGCGGAGACTCGGGCATCATCGGCGCAGTCCCGGTCCTGACGTCGGGCGATATCGTGGGGGGGCTTGGTGCCGCACCACGCGAGCTATTAGCCTCGTGTCTTGCTTTGTTCGATGACAGCACATTGCATCGGCGGCTGGGCACACTGGTCGATCGCTGGACATCCGGCAAGGGCAAAGATGCCGCTGGCCTCACGGATGCGGAAACGGCTGCAGCGGTGCAAACCAGTCTGCAGGCATGGCAGAACTCGGCGCTTTCGGATGACGCATTGCGCGTGCTGCTGTGGATGTACCTGCGGGATGCGTTTGGCCTGCCGGCCACCACGTTCGCTTCCCTGCGCTCGGCCGGTACCGCTGCGGACGATGTGGTTGCACGCGCACTGAACATCCTGCAGCCGGGTGTGGTCACAAAGATTGCCGAGCAGTGGGGCTTGAAGAATGCCAAGGAGTTGCCGACCAATCTGGATGCCTTGGCCCGGAACACCATGAAAGAAATGTTGGCGTCGTTCCTCGACACCGACGACCCGGAATCCGTGCAGGCGCGCGAACACCTGCTAGCCGAAACACGCACTCGCCTCGGCCAATTGCCACCTGAGGATCGGAAGCGGCTGATGCAGGCCGCGGGAACTGATGATCTCAATGACGCTGCGTTGCGCAATATCCTGCTGACTGGTGGTGGCTTGGGAGTCCTCGGGGCGAGCGTCAGTCTCGCCGGCTTCTCCGCCTACATCCTGGCGGCCCAGGCCTCGGCCTTTATCCCACTGGTAAGCGGACCGGCGCTGGTGTCAGTGGTTGCGGTCCTGTCCAATCCGATCACGATCATCGCGGCCACGGCAGGCATGGGATGGTGGGCCACCCGTTCGGCCAACCAGAAGGTGCGCGGTGCGGTGGGCGTGCGGGTCCTGTCGCTACTCGCGCTCAATGGGGTGGATGCCGGCGCGGCAGGTATCCGCGCGATGCTTAACGCATTTACTGCGCTTGGGGATCTGTCAAACCCGGGCAGCCTGTCGTCGGTCGTGCTGGTGGAGTATCGGGAAGACTGGCGTGGTATCGCGCCGGCGCGGCGCAAGGCGACAGTACTCCATGCCTCTGTTGCCACCGTCATGGAGCGTCCGCTGGATCTGAAGGCTGGCGACGGCCGATTGCGTGGCCTGATGGGCGCAGATTCACGCGAACAGCGCGATACGGTATTGCTGGCCGGCCTGACTTTGGGGGACGTTCTCTACAACGCGTACAGCCTGGACCCTGCCGTCTTGCAGGCGGCGGACTTTGCCCGTGTCGAAGATCTTGACGATCCCGTGGCCTTCGCAGATTTTGCGCACGCGGTCGAATCGATGGACCCCGGCGCCAATCTAGGTGCCGTCAGCAATCTCAAAGGGTATGTCGCCGAACGGGTTGTTGCGGCGCAACTGGTCGAGCAGGGCCACGTAGTGGAGTTTCCCGGCGCTTCCAACCAGGCGGGCTGGGATATCTCGGTGGACGGCACCAAGTTCCAGATCAAGGATCTGAACGATCTCTCTGGGCTGGAACATCATTTTGACCGAGGCTACGACTATCCGGTGATCGCCAATTCGGAGCTTGCGGAAAAGTTGGCTGAGCGTACCGGCGACCACGCACCGGATTGGGCGGACCATGTCCACTTCGTGGAGGGCTACAGCAATGAGGTCGTCGAGCATGTAAGCCGCGCCTCGCTCGACGCTGGTGACGACATGCTGCACCCGCACGTACCGCTGTTCACGGTGGTACTGAGCGGCATCCGTAATTTTGGACGCATGAATCGCAACGAGATCACCGGATCCCAGGCCGTCCAGGAGGTGCTTCTGGATGGCGGGACGCGTGCCGGTCTAGCGATCGTAGGCAACTACATGGGCGCCGGCGTCGGACTGCTGGTATTCGGCCCTGCGGGTGCGCTGGTACTGGGTTCTGTGATGCCGATCCTCAGCCAGCGACAGTCCGGGCGGTTGAAAGGAGAGCTGGACAAGTTGATAAAGGATAAGACCTACGTCGCATGGTCGGAAGAAACGCGCAAGGCGTTTGCGAGATTGACGGCCAGGTCCGAGGCGTTGCTCAAGGCGAAAGCCGAACTGCTGCAGTGTAGGCAACCTGGAGATTCGCAGGATTTTGCGACACGCTACGTGCAGTGGCGCCAGGAACAGGAGCTTTGCTTCTTGCGTGAAGCATGGTGCCGGTTGCAGTCCATCCGTGAAGACAAGTCGGCGCCAATCGAGCTGGCAACCTCTCGTGTTATGTCTTGGTTGAGTACTAGCACGCTGCACCCGTCGGCATATCAGGCCGAGCTTGCCGTGCTGTCTGATGAGTTCAAGCGCAGGCCGTCTACCGCCGACCGGGTTTCAGACGTCACGAGGCGGGCCGCTAATGAAGCGCTGAAGATAGCTGGCGAGATCGGAAAGGCCCTTGGGGGCCTATGGGGTAGTTTGGGCAACACGAACGGCAACAAGAAGAAGCACTGAACATGGCAATCGACTACAACTCACTGGTCTCCAAGGGCAGGAACTCCGGTTCATTTTCCTGACGATTCCTTGCCGATCACCGATTGAGCTCACTGACCTGCCGCAACCGCGAATTCCAGTCGCTCGACGTTGTACAGGAAGGTGGCGACGGTAGCTTGGGCGGTCGCAGCGCGCCGGCCAATTGCGGCTGGGCGCGCAGGGCGGACGCGTCTTTCTCGACGCGCCATTGGTTCCAGTTGGCGACCCAGGAGCCCAGCACACGCCGACCACGACGATGGCCAGTTAGATGACGATCGCCTACCATGCCTGCGCCCGCAGATTGGCGATGGCGCGCTTGTAGATCATGTCCCCGTCCCGGGGTCGTTGCGGTTGATTTGAGTATTGCGCCGCCAGGCTGGGTGCGGCCCATCCTGAAATGGGGTCAGAGAATATTTCTGTTTAAAAAGAATCGTGCTCTCTGACGCCACTGCTGCGCTTTTCCCAAGCACCCGCATCCTTTACGCTGCTCCAGCGTAAAATCATCCGCTCCCCTGCACCAGAGCCATCCGATGACTGCCTTGCCGCCCTGCCCGAAATGCCATTCCGAGTACACCTACGAGGACGGCGCGATGCTGGTCTGCCCCGAATGCGCGCACGAGTGGTCGGCCACGCAGGTCGCGGTCGAGGACGAGGTGAGGGTGGTCAAGGATGCGGTGGGCAACACGCTCCAGGACGGCGATACCGTCACGGTCATCAAGGACCTGAAAGTGAAAGGGTCGTCGTCGGTGGTGAAGGTGGGGACCAAGGTGCGCAACATCCGCCTGGTCGATGGGGACCATGACATCGATTGCAGGATCGATGGGATTGGGCAGATGGGGTTGAAGTCTGAGTTTGTCAAGAAGGCTTGAGGGCGTTGATCCATTCGGGGTTTTGATTTTTTTGCCTTATGTGGTTTTGCAGGGGCGACGTGGGTTGCGATGTATGTGGGGGTGCTATCGCGACTTACGTCGCTCCTACAAAAGACGGGGCAAGGGGTCGCTAAACGTAGGGGTCAATAATCGACGGCAAATGGTGTCGGGGACCTTGCGCCGGGGCCTGCGATGCGCACCGTGGGTTGGGCCGATGGCAGTTCACGCTCCGTGCCCGCCCGATCTGTGACCATGGGCCGCACCTTCTTTCGATGGTGCTTTCCGATGCCGACGACCTCCCGCACGTTCCTCGCGCAGGCCCTGTGCCTGGCGCTCTTCCCCGTATCCCTCGCGCTGGCCGCTGCGCCCGCCGGACTGCCATCCTCCGATGCGTCCGCGTCGACGGCCCGGCAATCCGGCAGCCAGGACACGTCGGGCGCCACCAGTAGCGGCGAGGCATCTAGCCAGGACACCCACGGCGACGATGGCTCATCCACGGACAAGGCGTCCACGGACAAGGCGTCCAACGACGAGTCTTCCACAGACGGTACGTCCAATAGCACCGCATCCAATGACGGCGCTTCAAGCGATACGTCCAGCGCCGACGATTCGTCCAGCAAGCCATCGGCTGCGGATCAGGCATCGGATGCCTCGTCCAACGCCGACGACACGACCGACGCGACCGCCGACATCGGTTCCATCGATGACGTGCTGCGCGCGCAGGTGCTGCTGGAGCGCGCCCACTTTTCGCCGGGCGTGATCGACGGAATGATGGGCGGCAACACGCGCCGCGCGTTGCGTGCCTACCAGTCCGCGCACGGCCTGGACGCGACGGGCGAGATCAACGACAAGACGATCAAGTCCCTGGGCGGATCCTCGGCGCCGGTGCTGGTGCGCAAGACGCTAAGCGCCGAGGATGTCGCCGGACCCTTCAAGGACACGCCGGAAGGCGCCGAGGCGATGTCCAAGGCCGACGCCATGCCCTACGAGTCGGTCGAAGAGAAGGTGGCCGAGCAGTTCCACGTCACGCCCGAGTGGCTGCGCGAGCGCAATCCGGATGTCACGCTGGAGGCAGGTACCACGCTCACCGTGCCCCAGCTCGATGGTGCGGGCGACCTGCCCAAGCCGGCGCGCGTCATCGTCGACGAGTCCGACAAGTCGCTGCTGCTGGAGGACGACGCGGGCAAGGTGATCGCGCATTTCCCGGTAACCACTGGCAGCAAGCAATTCCCGCTGCCCATCGGCGATTGGAAGGTGACCGGCGTGGCCCCGGACCCGGTCTGGCATTTCAATCCGGACCTGATCTCAGGCACCGCCAAGGATGCCGAGAGCGCCGACATCCCGCCCGGCCCCAACAACCCGGTGGGCGTGGTGTGGATCGACCTGAGCAAGGAGCACTACGGCATCCACGGCACGCCGGATCCGGCACGCATCGGCAAGACCGCGTCCAATGGCTGCATCCGGATGACCAACTGGAGCGCCACGGCGGTGTCGAAGGTGGTCAGCACGGGCATGCCGGTGGTGATGCGCCACTGAGTCCCGGGCGCCATGCCCGGCGTGCGATGAGCATGTCGGGCAAAGGTGTCAGGGACCTTTCTCGCCCTGCGGGGCGGACGGCGCGACTGGCCTGACCCGCGCAGGGCCTGCCATGCGCCATCTGGATTCAGGCTGGTTGCTCGATCCGCCGGTAAAACGCCTTGCCCAGCTGGTGCAGCCCGTAGGCGATCAACCCCACGCCCACGGCCGCCAGCAGGCCGTGGTGGCCGAGGAACTGCAGGGCTTCGCCGGTGTCGGCGGCCTTGGACGCCTGGTAGTCCTGACCGGCCTGGAACACGAACCAGCCGATCGGCAGCAGCACCACGCCGCGCGCGGCAGTGCCGATGCGGCCGAGCAGCTGCATGGCGCGGGAGGTCTTGGCATCGCTGGCGACGACGTGCTTGTTGACGTCGCCGCGCACGGCCTTGGCCAGCTGCACCACGCCGTAAACCATCACGCCCAGGCCGGCGGCCATCACCAGCCAGGTGCCGAAGGGCTGGTGCAGCAGCTTGGAGATCCAGACCTCCTGCTGGTCGCCGCCGCCGCTACCGCTGCGGTGTCCGCGCGACAGCTGCCAGGCGGTGAATGCCAGCGACGCGTAGACCACGGCGCCACCGGCGTGGAACAGGCGCATGGCCTTGCGCTTGTGGCCGCCTTCGGGATGCTCGGGATCCAGCAGGGCCTGCACCAGGCGCCAGGCGACATGCGCGAGCAGGCCGATGGCGATCAGCAGCAACAGCAGGTGTCCGCCGTCCTTGCTGGCCAGCGAGGCCAGGGCCTCGCGGCTGCCCTTGGCGCCGCCCGGTGCGGAGGCCGCCTGGAAGGCGATGCCGCCGACCAGCGCATAGACCACGCCCTTGGCCGCGAAGCCCACGCGCGCCACCGGCGGCACCCAGGCGGCGACGCGGTGTTTGGCCGAAGCGGCGCTCGATCCGAAGGCGGTGTCCATGGGCGATCCTCGTGCAAGAAAACCAGAGGATGCCGGCGTGTGCGTCCGCAGCCCGTGAATCGATGTCATGTCGCCTGGTCGTGCGTATCGAAGGCCGGTGCAGCGGGTGGGAAGAGCGACCGGCCGCAAGCAGGCTGGCTGGCTTCTGCCGGGCATGCGCACGCGGGCCTTGGCCGTCGATCGCCTCGAGATAACGGCACGGAAGTAATGAATGGCGGCAATTGATCGATCACCGCTTGAACTCTCTACCCTGCCGCAACCGGGGATTCAGCCGCTTGACGATGTAAAGAAATTCGACAACGCCTACATCCATGAGGGCGGCGCGATCCTGGTTTGTCCGGAATGCGCACACGCGTGGTCGGCCACGCAGGTCGGTGTCGCGGACGAGGTAAAGGTGGTCAGGGTTCCGTGGGCAATACGCCGCTGGATGGCGATGCCGTTACCGTCATCCATTAGCTGGAAGAGAAAGGGTCGTCGGTTGCAGGAGCGGCTTCAGCCGCGAGCTTCTTGATGCTTGGCTCTGCGTTTGTGTAGGAGCGACGTCAGTCGCGATGGTTGATCCGAAGAGCATCGCGACTGACGTCGCTCCTACAAAAGCAACAGCAAGAGCTCGCGGCTGAAGCCGCTCCTACGCAGAGCGTGTGTTGCGTTCGCGCATGCGCCCGACGATCCCAATGTCTTCACCACGCCGCGCTAGTGTAACGACCCCCTCCGCCGGTTGATCCCCATGGCCACGCGCTCCAAACCTGGAAAACCATCCAAACCAGTGTCCGCTGCCTCGCCACCCGACCCGGCCGCCTGCGTGCGCGTGCGCGGCGCGCGCGAGCACAATCTCAAGGACATCGATGTCGACCTGCCGCGCGATGCGCTGGTGGTGTTTTCGGGGGTGTCGGGGTCGGGCAAGTCGTCGCTGGCGTTCGGTACGTTGTATGCCGAGGCGCAGCGGCGGTATTTCGAGTCGGTGGCGCCGTACGCGCGGCGGCTGATCGACCAGGTGGGCGTGCCCGATGTCGACAGCATCGAGGGGCTGCCGCCGGCGGTGGCGCTGCAGCAGGCGCGCGGTGGTACCAGCGTGCGGTCGTCGGTGGGCAGCGTGACCACGTTGTCCAGCCTGGTGCGGATGCTGTACTCGCGCGCCGGCAATTACCCGCCCAAACAGCCGATGCTGTACGCGGAGGATTTTTCGCCAAACACCGTGCAGGGCGCCTGCCCGGAGTGCCACGGGTTGGGCAACGTGTTTGCGGTGACCGAGCGCTCGATGGTGCCCGACCCCACGCTGAGCATCCGCGAGCGCGCGATCGCGTCGTGGCCGCCGGCCTGGCACGGACAGAACCTGCGCGACATCCTGGTGACGCTGGGCTACGACGTCGACATCCCGTGGAAGGACCTGCCCAAAAAAGACCGCGACTGGATCCTGTTCACCGAGGAGACGCCCAGCGTGCCGGTGTATCCGGGCTTCAGCCCGGCCGAAACCCGCGCCGCGCTCAAGCGCAAGACCGAGCCGGCCTACATGGGCACGTTTACCGGCGCCCGGCGCTACGTGCTGCACACCTACGCCAACACCCAGAGCGCGCTGATGAAGAAGCGGGTGTCGCGCTTCATGGTCGGCAGCCCGTGCCCGCTGTGCCACGGCAAGCGGCTCAAGCGCGCCGCGCTGTCGGTGACGTTTGCCGGGCTGGACATCGGCACGCTGTCGCAGTTGTCGCTGGACGCGATGGCGCAGGTGCTGGCGCCTGCGGCCGAGGGCCGCTTTGGCGATCTCGACAAGGCCGGCACCGCGACCCTGGGACGCGCCGCCGCGCGCAAGGACACCGCGCGCAGGGTGGCGGCCGGCGGCTCGGCGCATGCGGGCGGCTCGGACGTGCGGCGCACGCCCAACCTGTCGGAGGAAAAACGCATCGCCGCCCAGCGCATCGCGCACGACCTGCTGGCGCGCATCGCCACGCTGCAGGGGCTTGGGCTGGGCTATCTGTCGCTGGAGCGCACCACGCCGACGCTGTCCCCCGGCGAACTGCAGCGGTTGCGGCTGGCGACCCAGATCCGCTCCAACCTGTTTGGCGTGGTGTACGTGCTGGACGAACCCACCGCCGGCCTGCATCCGGCCGATGGCGAGGCGCTGATGGGCGCGCTGGACCAGTTGCGTCGCGCGGGCAACTCGTTGTTCGTGGTCGAGCACGACCTGGACATGATGCGGCGCGCGGACTGGCTGGTGGACGTGGGCCCGGATGCGGGCGAGCAGGGTGGCCGCATCCTGTACAGCGGGCCGCCCTCGGGGCTGGCGAAAGTGCGGCAATCGCACACGGCGCGTTACCTGTTTCCCGCACAGGCCCCGGCACAGTCCAATGACCGCGGCAGCAGGCCGCAACAACGCACGGCGCGCACGCCGACCGGCTGGCTCGCCCTGCGCGGCATCACCCGCAACAACCTGCATGGCCTGGACGCGCGGATTCCGCTGGGCGTGTTCACCACGGTCACCGGGGTGTCCGGCTCGGGCAAGTCGAGCCTGGTCAGCCAGGCGCTGGTCGAACTGGTGCAGGCGCACCTGGGCCACGAGCCGGTGATCGAGGCGCCCGAGGGCGACGAGCCGCAGCCGACGGTCGCGACCCGGACGCAGGGTCGCATCCAGTCCGGCGCAGGGGCGATCGGGCGCCTGGTGCGGGTCGACCAGAAGCCGATCGGGCGTACGCCGCGATCCAACCTGGCGACCTACACCGGCTTGTTTGATCCAGTGCGCAAGTTGTTCGCGGCCACCAGACTGGCGCGTTCGCGTCGCTACGATGCCGGGCGTTTTTCGTTCAATGTCGCCAAGGGCCGCTGCGACACCTGCGAAGGCGAGGGCTTTGTCAGCGTCGAGCTGTTGTTCATGCCCACCGTCTACGCACCGTGCCCGGCCTGCCATGGCGCGCGCTACAACGCGCAGACCCTGGAGGTGCGCTGGAACGGCCTGAGCATCGCCGACGTGCTGGCGCTGACCGTGGACGACGCCTGCGCGGCGTTTGCCGACCAACCGGTGGTGCTGCGCCCGCTGCAGCTGTTGCAGGCGATTGGCCTTGGCTACCTGCGCCTGGGCCAGCCGGCGACCGAACTGTCCGGCGGCGAGGCGCAGCGCATCAAGCTGGCCACCGAACTGCAGCGCACCCAGCGCGGCGATGCGCTGTACGTGCTGGACGAGCCCACGACCGGCCTGCACCCGGCCGATGTCGACAAGCTGATGGCGCAGCTGCAGGCGCTGGTGGATGCCGGCAACACGGTGGTGGTGGTCGAGCACGAACTGCGCGTGGTCGCCGCCAGCGATTGGGTCATCGACATGGGCCCCGGTGCCGGTGATGCCGGCGGGCGCATCGTCGCCGAGGGCACGCCGGCCGAGGTGTCGCGCCATGCCGACAGCCGCACGGCGCCGTGGCTGCGTGCGGTCCTCGCCTAGGGACGCCGGTTGCGCGGTGCCGGTGGCGGCGGGCCGCCTCGGCGGCGGTGTACGAACCAAGGCGATGTCGGTTGCTTTGGTAGGGAGGCAAAAAGTGGGGTTCACCTGGTCACATTGGGCTTCTGTAGGAGCGGCTTCAGCAGCGAGCTCTTGATCTTTGGCTCTGCGCTTTTGTAGGAGCGACGTAAGTCGCGATGGTTGATCGGAGCGGCATCGTGACTTACGTCGCTGCTACAAGAGCAACAGCAAGATCAAGAGCATCGCGACTTACGTCGCTCCTACAAGAGCAACAGCAAGATCAAGAGCATCGCGACTTACGTCGCTCCTACAACGGCATGGCCATGAGCTCGCGATTCACGCCGCTCCTGCAGCGGCGAGGGTGGAATGCCGGCGAAATCGGCGCATGATGCACTTCCCCCCAAGGAGTACAGCCCATGTCCACCCAAGCCTATGGCGCGAAAGCCGCCGACAAGTCCTTCGAAGCCATGGCCATCGAGCGCCGCGCCCCCGGCGCGACCGATGTGCAGATCGACATCGCCTATTGCGGCATCTGCCACTCGGACCTGCACACGGTGCGCTCGGAATGGCCGGGTACGCAGTATCCGTGCGTGCCGGGACACGAGATCGTCGGCCATGTCACGGCGGTGGGGAGTGATGTCGGCAAGTTCAAGGTTGGCGACACGGTCGGCGTGGGCTGCCTGGTCGGCAGTTGCCAGCATTGCGCCTCGTGCGACGAGGGCCTGGAGCAGTACTGCACCAATGGTTTCGTGGGCACCTACAACGGGGCGACGTCCGATGCGCCGGGCCATACGCTGGGCGGGTATTCGCAGCGGATCGTGGTCGACGAGAAGTTCGTGCTCAAGGTGACCCATCCCGACGACCAGCTGGCCGCCGTGGCGCCGCTGCTGTGCGCGGGCATCACCACGTACTCGCCGCTGCGCCACTGGAAGGTGGGGCCGGGCAAGAAGGTCGGCATCGTGGGCATCGGCGGGCTGGGGCACATGGGCATCAAGCTGGCGCACGCGATGGGCGCGCACACGGTGGCGTTCACCACCAGCGAAAGCAAGCGCCAGGATGCGCTGGACCTGGGTGCGGACGAGGTGGTGGTGTCGCGCGACGAGGCGCAGATGCAGCAGCATGCCGGCAGCCTGGACTTCATCCTCAATACCGTGGCCGCGCCGCACGACCTGGATGCGTACACGACGCTGCTCAAGCGTGACGGCACGATGTGCCTGCTGGGCGCACCGGCCAGCCCGCATCCCAGCCCCAGCATCATGCCGCTGGTGTTTGGACGCAGGGCGATCGCGGGGTCGCTGATCGGCGGCATCGCCGAAACGCAGGAAATGCTGGATTTCTGCGCCGAGCACGGCATCGTCTCGGAGATCGAGATGGTTACGGCGCAGCAGATCGACGAGGCGTACGAGCGCATGCTCAAGAGCGACGTGAAGTATCGGTTCGTGATCGACAACGCAACCATGGCGGCGTGAGATCGGTAGTGCGGCAACGCTGGCTGTAACGCCGCGTTGCCGAGGCATCGTCGCGGCGGCGCTGCGGCGGCGTTGCGGCGGGGTTGCGGCGGCGTTCCGGCAGTACAGGGCAGGTTGCTGGCGGATCAGCTGGCTGGACGCGTATGCAGCTGCACTGCATGCGCGCCTCATCGTGCCGACACGCATGCCGGTGCGCTCACGGTTGCACCACGGCACCGGCGCTAGGCTGATGCAACCAGCGTGGGCCCGGCGCCCGCGCACCCCGGATCAAAGGAGTAACGACATGGGCAACGACAGCAAAGACAACCTGGACGAAGCGGCCCGGCTGGACCGCGACTACACCGGCGACTCGGTCAATGCACGCACGCCCGAGCTGAAGCGGGAGCTCGACAACGAAACCGACCAGCTGCAGCGCAAGTACGAGGAGTCGGGAACCCCGGGGCAGGACGACAAGGCCTGAGTCGAAGTTCGTCCGCGGTTCCGCGCGTGACGGATTGGGAAACGCAATCAGGCATGCAGGGATTTCCACCAGCGCCCTGCGCGGTGACGGCGCTGGGTGAAGGGTTTGGCCGTTGACGGTCGTGTCTGGCCGAGGCGTCTTGCCGCCGAGGCCGCCACGTGCACCCAAGACAACATGCACCGGGGCTGCATGTCCCCGACCAGCATGCACCGCGGCAGCCTGCGGCACTGAAACATCCCACCGCCAAGGCATCACCTCGCTTTGTCGAAGGCGTGGCGACACTGGAAGGGACACACCGACGGGATCCTGTCCGTGACACGACGACGCTGGCCAAAGCAGGTCGAACACTACCTCAGGACGTTCGCGATCGACGCCGACGACCTGCTGGCGTCGACCCACCGCCGACTCAACGACCGTTTCGGGTTTGAACGCCCGCAACACATCGCCGCCTATCGCGCCGCGGCCGACGGCGGTGGCGTGGAACTCACCGGCAGGGTGCTGGCCAGGCCGCCCATGGGCGGGCCGCAGGACGACGACACCTGGTGGGACAACCTGCTCAACACCTATCGCCGGCTGGATGCGGAGGGCGTCGCCAATGTCGCGCTGCAAGCGCGTTTCCGCAACGCGAGCGCACGCACGGTCACCGATGCGGAAGGCTTTTATCGCGTCCGCCTGCAGGCCGACGCAGCCGCCGGCGACGCGCTGTGGGACAACGCAAGCATGGCGCTGGCCGACGGCAGCCTGTTGACGCCGCAACCGGTGTTGCAGGTGCCGGCGGACGCCCAGTTTGGCGTGATCTCCGACATCGACGACACCATCCTGCAGACCAGCATCCTGGACTGGAAGACGGCCGCGCAATTGACCTTCCTGCACAATGCGCGCACCCGCAAGCCGTTGCTCGGTGCGGCGGCGCTGTACCAGGCACTGCAGCGGGGCACGCGCGGCAGGCAGGCCAACCCGGTCTTCTACGTTTCCAACTCGCCCTGGAACCTGTACGACCTGCTTGAGGACTTCATGGACCTCAACGGCATCCCCTGCGGGCCGATCTCGCTGCGGCGGCTGGGCTTTGGCGAGCACGAAACCATGGGTGCGGGGGACGGGCGCAAATTCGAGCGGATACGCCGCCTGCTGCGGAGCTATCCCGATCTGCGCTGGGTCTTGCTGGGCGACTCCGGCCAGGCCGACGCCGAGGTTTACAGCCGCATTGCCGGGGAGTTCGCCGACCGCGTCATCGCGATCTATATCCGTGATGTCGACCCGTTATTGCAGTCGCCGCATGACCTGCTGGTCGACGGATTCGTCGCCAAGCTCCAGCACGGCAAGACGCCGATGCTGCGCGTGGCCGACAGCGTGGAGATTGCCCGGCATGCGCTGGCAGCCGGCCTGATCGACCAGGACGCCATGGACCCCATCGCCCGCGATGTGCGGCGCGACAAGGCGCGCGCAACCCAGGCGGAAGCGTCGCTGGAAGCGGTCAAGGACGACGTCCGGGAGCAGGTCGTCCCGGGCGATCCGCCGGGCGGCGGCGATGGTGCAACGCGATGACCGGCCGGCCGATCGCCTGACCAACGCCCGGCATGACGCGCGGGGCGGGCACGCCTGCCTGCCGGGCGAACGGATAGCGGCTCAAGCCGCTTCGAGTTTCGCCTGCATGCGCGCGTAATCCTTGCGGTACTGCACGGCCAGCCTGGTCTTCTGCGCGTCGCTGAGGATCTTTCCCGACACCTGGAAGAACTTCTTCTCCTCCTCGCGCAGGTGGTGGTGGACCTCGTGCGAGAGCGCGCGCGCGGTATCGATCCAGGCGTCGCCGGCAGGGTCGAGCTTGCGCAGGTCGGCGATGAGTTCGTCGATCTGGTGGTGCTCGTGCAGCGCGTGCCGGGCCGAGTCCAGCCCCATGTCGTCCATCAGGATGGGGGCGTAGAGGTAACGCTCCTCGGCGGCTTCGTGCGCCTCGATCTCGATCCGCGACGCGGTGAACAGGTCGATCCGCTCGCGGGTGCCCGGCTTGCTGCGGAGCAGTTGGCGCATCAGGGTACGTTGGCGTTCGTGGCTTTCGCGCAGCGCGTCATAGATGTTGTCGGGCATGGAAACTCCAGCGGTGGGTCGGGTGCTGCGCCGGGGGACGCAGCCCCACGACCTTAACGGGGAGCGGGTGAACATGGCGCGCAAGGCATGGTGGTGGCAAACACCACGGCCGCGCCTGCCAGCGGCCAGGCCGCGCTAACCGGTCGCCTTGCCCCGCGCCCGCGACGCCCGCGCGGTGCCGGTCCTGACCGTGACCCAGGTGGGTGCATGGTCGCTGGGTTTCTCCAGCCCGCGCACCCACCGGTCCACGCCGGCGTCGACCAGTCGCAGGTGCGCGTTGAGCAGCAGGTGGTCGATGCGCAGGCCGCGGTCGCGTTCCCAGTGTTTGCGGAAGTAGTCCCAGAATGTGTAGATGCGCTGGTCGGGGTGTTTCTTGCGCAAGGCGTCGGTCCAGCCCTGCGACAGCAGGCGCTGGTAGCAGTCGCGCGATTCGGGTTGCAGCAGGGCGTCCTTGCGCCAGCCCTTGGGGTCGTAGATGTCCTCGTCGGTGGGGACGACGTTGAAGTCGCCGGCCAGCAGCACCGGGTGGCCGCTGTCGTGCAGCGTGCGTGCGTGTTTGATCAGGCGCTCGAACCAGCGCAGCTTGTAGTCGAACTTGGGGCCGGGCTGCGGGTTGCCGTTGGGCAGGTAGAGGCACGCCACGATGACGCCGTGCGCGGCGACTTCCAGGTAGCGGCTCTGCGTGTCCTTTGGGTCGCCGGGCAGGGAGCGGCGGCTTTCGACCGGGTCGGCGCCACGGGTGAGGACGGCCACGCCATTCCACGCGCGTTGGCCGGCCCAGACCGCACCGTAGCCGGCGTCGTGGATCTGGTCGATCGGAAAGTCGGCGTCCTGCGCCTTGAGTTCCTGCAGGCAGGCCACGTCGGGCTGCTCCTTGTCCAGCCATGCCAGCAGGTGCGGCAGGCGCGAGCGGATGCCGTTGACGTTGAAGGTGGCCAGCTTGAGTGTCTTGGGCGTGGGCATGGCGGGTTCCGTGGCGTGTGTGGGCAGCGCATCGCCGTGCCTGCATTGCCTGCCGGCGACGACGGCCTGCGCAGGAGTGCAGGCAGGGGCGCAGCCTGCCATCCGGGGCGCGTCGGTCACGTGACCATCGTCGACCGGCCTGCCTGTGCGCTGATCGCCGGCAGCCCCGGCCAGGTCGACCCGGCGCGGGCCGACTGCGCGGTGCCTGCCGGGGTGTATCCAGGGTTGGCTGCGGTGGAGGCGGGGGGCAATACTGAACGAGTCAGGTTGGCGGCCCATGATCGGCGGATCGACGGGTCCTTCCGCGGGGCGTCCGTGCCACACCCTCCCGCAGTCGCCAGCGTGCGCTGGCTTGCGCTAAGGTGCCTGTCTGATCAAGGCCAGGGCCACTCCGCCGCGTGTCCACACCCGTCGTTCCCATCGTCGCGCCACGCGCCGCCCAACCGGTCAGCGACTCGGATTTCCGGTTGCTGGTGGAGGCAGTTGGCGATTACGGCATCTTCCTGCTGGATCCCGACGGCAACGTGCGTACCTGGAACCGGGGCGCGGAGCTGCTGAAGGGATACTCCCGGGACGAGATCCTGGGCCAGCACTTTTCGGTGTTCTATCCGCAGGACAAGCGCGACGAAAACTGGCCCGGACGCGAGCTCGTCGAGGCGATGCGGGTGGGGCGGTTCGAGGACGAAGGCTGGCGCGTGCGCAAGGACGGCAGCCGGTTCTGGGCCAACGTGGTGATCACGACGCTGTGGGATGCGGACGGGACGCATCGTGGATTTGCCAAGGTCACGCGCGACCTCAGCGACCGCCGCAGGCACGAAGAACTGCTGCGCCAAAGCGAAGAGCGCTTCCGGCTGATGGTGGAGGGCGTGCGCGACTACGCCATTTTCATGCTGGACCCGGAGGGCCGGATCGTCAGCTGGAACCTGGGCGCGCAGCTCAACAAGGGGTACACGGCCGAGGAAATCATCGGGCGCCATTTTTCGATCTTCTATCCCGACGACAAGCGCGAGTCCGGCTGGCCGCAACACGAGCTTGAAGTCGCCATGCGCGATGGCCGGTTCGAGGACAACGGCTGGCGCATACGCAAGGACGGCAGCCGGTTCTGGGCCAACGTGGTGATCACCACGCTGTACGACGAAACGGGCGCGCACCGGGGGTTTGCCAAGGTCACGCGCGACCTCACCGAAGCCCGCCGCATTGGCGCGCTGGAAGAGCAGAGCCGCCAGCTGACCCAGTTCCTGGCGGTGCTGGGCCATGAGCTGCGCAATCCACTGGCGCCGATCGTCAACATGGTCGACATCATGGCCCGGTCGTCCGTACCCGAAGGTCCGCTGCGGGTGGGCCTTGGGATCCTGGAGCGGCAGGTGGCGCAATTGCGTCGCCTGGTGGACGACCTGACGGACGTGGGCCGCATCACCAGCGGCAAGATCGTGATCCGCAAGCAGCCGGTGCTGCTGCAGCAGGTGCTGGAGGAAGCGGTCGAGGCCACGCGGCCGCACTTCGAGCAGAAGCAGCATGCGTTCGCGCTACGGGAGGACGACAGCCCGCTGTGGGTCGAGGGCGATCGGGCACGGCTGGTGCAGGTGGTGAGCAACCTGCTGCACAACGCGGCCAAGTTCACGCCGCCCGGCGGCGAGGTGGTGCTGTCGCTGTCCAGCGAGGACGGCAACGCACTGGTCAGCGTGCGCGACAACGGTCCGGGCATCGCGCCGGACGAGGTCAATTACGTCTTCCAGTTGTTCGCCCAGGGCGGCACCGACGTCGCCAGCCGCATGCATGGCGGTCTGGGCGTGGGACTGAGCCTGGTCCACCAGCTGGTCCAGGACCATGGCGGCGAGGTCAGTGCGTTTTCCACCGGCAAGGCCGGCGACGGGGCCGAGTTCATCGTGAGTTTGCCGCTGGTCGTCGGCCCGGACCCTGGTGGTGGCCCGGCCTGACGGCAGCGCAATGACGCCGCAGGCGCCTTCGCAGTAGGGCGGCCGCGTGCGAGGCCCGGCCGTGAAAGAGCGGCACGCGACATGGACGACAATGTCGGCACCGGGCGCAGGTGTCGTACGGACCTGCGCGCCACGGGATCGCCTCGAGGAGTCCCCATGGACCATAGCGCCCCCATGCCCGCTGCTTTCCTCGCCCATGGCAGTCCCATGAATGCCCTGGCGCGCAATCGCTATACCGACACCTGGCGCGCGATCGGCGCCGCGGTGCCGCGGCCACGGGCGATCCTGATGGTGTCGGCGCACTGGTACGTACCGGTTTGCGCGGTGACGGCAATGGCGCGGCCGCGCACCATCCACGACTTCTTCGGATTTCCGCAGCCGCTGTTCGATGTGCAGTACCCGGCGCCGGGGTTGCCGGAGCTGGCCGAGGAAGTCGCCGACGTGGCCAGGCCCGACCATGTCGGCGCCGACCATGATGGCTGGGGGCTGGACCATGGCACCTGGTCGGTGCTGGTGCATGCGTTCCCGGATGCCGACGTGCCCGTGGTGCAGTTGTCGATCGACCTGCGCAAGCCGCCGGAATTCCATGTCGCGCTGGGCGCACGCCTGGCGGCGCTGCGCGAGCGTGGCGTGCTGCTGATGGCCAGCGGCAACGTCGTGCACAACCTGCGCGCCATCGACTGGGCGCGCCAGGACCACGGCTTCGACTGGGCGCGCCGGTTCGACGCGCATGCGCGCCAGGTGCTGGGAGAGCATCCGGGCGATGCCGCGTCGCTGGTGACGCACCCGGACTACGCCATGGCCGCGCCCACGCCGGAGCATTTCCTGCCGGTGCTGTACGCGGCGGGCTTTGCCGCCGCGACCGGGCAGCGCATGGAGGTGCCGGTGGACGGGTTTGCGTATGGTTCGCTGTCGATGACCTGCCATACGGTCGGCGTGCCCTGTCCCGGCACGGACCAGGGCCTGCCGGGCGCCGCGCCCATCGCCAGCGACCTGCCGCCGGAGGCGAGCAATCCGTAGCGTGATGCGGCGGCCACCTGCCCGGCTCGGCTACATTGTCTGCCTGGTCCGGCGTTGCGAGTGGAGTCACCCTTTGCCATGTGGAAACAGGTCGCCGCCTACGCAACCCTCCTTGCCCTGGGCACCCTGGCCCTGCAATGGCTGGATTACCAATGGCTGGCTCGGGTCCACACGACCGAGCTGACGTTGTCGCTGGTCGCCGGTGGGTTCCTGGTGCTGGGCCTGGTGATTGGCGCGCGCGTCATCGGCAGGCGTTCGACGACCACGGATTTCGACGGCAACCCCAGGGCGCGCCAGGCGCTGGGGATCAGTCCACGCGAGATCATGGTGCTGGAGGAAATCGCGGCCGGCCACTCCAACAAGCAGATCGCCGCGCGGCTGCATGTATCGCCCAATACCGTCAAGACGCACGTGGCACGGTTGTTCGACAAGCTGGGGGCGCGGCGGCGGACGCAGGCATTGCGCAAGGCGCGGGAATTGGGGTTGCTGCCCTGACATCCAGGCGCCGGCGACGTCACGACGGGCGATCGCGCGCAAATCACCCGTTTTGACGATTGCCTGGTGGCGTGCGATGGCGGCAAATAGGCGCCAGTCAATGCAAGGGAGGATGTGCCATGTTGCGGAAGATCCTGGTTTACGGCCTGATCGCGGGCCTGGTGGCCGGCGCGGCGTTGTCGGTCACCACGGTGGGCATGGACCACCAGCTGCCGCCGGCGTACGGCATGGCACTGGGCTACGCCAGCATGCTGGTTGCGCTCAGCGCGGTATTTGTCGGCATCAAGCGGTATCGCGATATCGACCGCGGTGGCGTCATCGGGTTCTGGCCGGCTTTTGGCATGGGGCTGGCCATCAGCGTGGTGGCCGGCATCCTGTATGTGCTGGCATGGGAGTTGGCGCAGGCCATCACCCACATGGACTTTGCCCAGAGCTACGGCGACGCCGTGATCGCGCGAGAGAAGGCCAAGGGCGTGAGCGGCGAGGCGCTGGCCAGGCTCACCGCCGAGATGGCGCGGTTCAAGGTGCAATACGCCAACCCGTTGTACCGGTTGCCGATGACCTTCATCGAGATCTTCCCGGTCGGGGTGCTGGTGTCGCTGGTGTCGGCCGGCTTGCTGCGCAACCCCCGGTTTTTGCCGGCCCGCGGATGAGGCCCGGCAGCGGCCCCCTTCATGTGCGAGCGGCTTCGGCCGCGCGCCCTTGATCAAGCCCGGGCCCGGTGTGGCTAGCGACGCAAGTCGCGATCGGACTCCGACAAGGCGCCAGGACGACGCGGTACGACTATGCCGGATCATCGCGCCGACGATGAGGCCGGACCTGCAATGCCTGTCGCAAGATCAAGTGCTCGCGGCTGAAGCCGCTCCTGCGAAAAGCGTCTACCAGAAGGTCTACCAGAAGCGTCTGCGGATGGAAGCCGCGTCGTGCGGGTTGCAGATGTCGTTGGTCGGTCGGTCAACGCATGACGCCATTGCAGTACCCATTGCGTCCAACGTTATCCGGTACTCGGACCCACCATTGCGTCGAAGCGTGTACGGCCTTAAACAAACCTGAATCCTTCCAGTGGCGCGTTGGTGTTTTTCACGTACCGGCGATCCAGCGCTGCATAAGGTGATCCGGCGGCAAACAGCCGTCCCCATCCCCAAGGAGTGCAGCAATGACAGATATCAAGAAAGACCACAGTATCGGTGAGGGTACAGGTGCCGGTGCCGGTGCGATCACGGGCGCGGCGATCGGTTCGGCGGGTGGTCCGGTCGGGGCTGCAGCCGGCGCAGTGGTGGGCGCGGTGGTCGGTGCCAAGGCCGGTGGTGCAGTGGCCGAGGCCGTCAACCCGACCGAATACGCCAATCATTTCCGCGATCGATTCGAGTCCGCGCCGTATTACACGGATGGCCGGACGTGGAACGATTACGAGCCGGCGTACAAGTACAGCTACGACCGTTACGACCAGCATCGCGGCGAGCGTTTCGAGGACATCGAGGACAAGCTTGAGCGCGACTGGGACAAGACCCGCGGCAACTCCCGACTCGCCTGGAGCGAAGCCCGCGGTGCCGTGCGCGATGGTTGGCACCACATCGAGCGCGCCATGCCGGGCGATGCGGATCACGACGGGCGCTGAGTCCCTGGCGCCGCTCTCTCGGCGACAAGCGACCCGCTGGCTGGAAGCCGGCAAGGAAACCCCGCCTCGTGCGGGGTTTCTTTTTGTCAGGTGTCGTGTGCATCTCGACGTGATTGGACGAGCGCAAGACCAGGCCCTTCGCAGGAGCGACTTCAGCCGCGAGCCCCTGATCCTGCTCGTGCTGCCGTGGCATTTGCTGGTGCTGCCGCCATGGCTGTCGTAGGAGCGACGTCAGTCGCGACCAGAACAATGGCAAAGCAACGAGACCGACCAATGACGACATGCCGTCACCACTCGTACAACGACTGCACCTCGACCCATGGCGCCCCGGCGCGCGGCTGAAACACCACCTGCGGACCAAGCCGTAAAGCGCGGGCCCAAGAACAACGATCACGACGCGCCTGCCGACAACAAGAAGGCCCCGCAACGCGGGGCCTTCGCACGCCAGGTGCAAGTCGGGCGTTACGGCAGCATCCGCACCTTCTTCTCCCGCTCCCACTGACGCGTCATGGCTGCCTTGATGAAGCCCTTGGTGTCGGCCGCATCGACCACGCCGGCATCCTTGCCGACGCCTCCGGCCTTGAGCAATGCCTGCGCCCCGGCGTCGGCGGCGATGGCCTTGAGATGGCCGAAGGCGTCGCGGACGAAATCGACGGCCGCGGCATCGCTGGCCAGCTGCTTGCCGGCATCGGCCGACAGGACGATCGCGACCGCGTCGAACATGACCGACGGGGTGCCGGCAAGCTGGCCGTCGGCCGCGTGCTTCTTGCCGTCGGTGAGCGTCGCGCCGCCAAGCCGGGGGGCGACGATCTTGACCATGGCGCCCGCGGATTCGGCGGCCTTGCGGATCGCCTTGACCGCGGCCGCGTCGGAGCCTTCGTCGACGAGGATGCCGACCGCGCGCCCCTGCAGTGTGTCCTTCATCTTGCCGATGATCTGCAGGGCGGGCGACTTGGGCCTGTCCTCGGTGGCGACGGCGGCAGCCGCGGCCGGAGGCATCTTCGCCATGCCCAGGCCATCGGCGACGCGTTGGGCCAGGTCGTCATCGATATTGCGCAGGTGGCCGACCACGGCTTCGCGCACGTGCGGCGTTTCGACCTTGGACAATTCGAACACAAGTGCCGAGGCCATGTGCGCCTGCTCGAACCGGGTCTGGCTGCGATAGAACTGGCGTGCCTGGCTGTAGTGGTCGGCAAAGCTTTCCGCGCGGATCCGGCCCTTGGCGTCGTCCTGACCTGCGCGTGCGGCGATCTGCTCGGCAAAGCTGCGGAATCCCGCGGGCGTGGCCCGGGCTGACTTCGCATCCAGCGAGTTGGGCTCGTAGGCGACGCGTCCCTTGGGCTGCGCCATCTGCATGTGGCCGTCGCGTTGCTGGTTGGCAAACGGGCACTTGGGCGCGTTGATCGGGATCTGGTGGAAGTTGGGCGATCCCAGCCGCGACAGTTGCGTGTCCAGGTACGAAAACAGCCGGCCCTGCAGCAGCGGGTCGTTGCTGAAGTCGATGCCGGGCACCACGTGCGAGGGGCAGTAGGCGACTTGCTCGGTTTCGGCGAAGAAATTGTCGGGCCAGCGGTCGAGCACCATGGTGCCGATGACGGTCAGCGGCACCAGCTCTTCGGGGATGAGCTTGGTCGAGTCGAGGTGGTCGAACGGGAAGCCGTCCGCCTCTTCCTGGGTGAACAGCTGCACGGCCAGGTCCCACTCGGGGAACTGGCCGGCCTGGATCGCCTCGAACAGGTCGCGGCGATGGAAGTCGGGATCGGCGCCGGCGATCTTGACCGCCTCGTCCCAGAGCGTCGATTGCAGGCCCAGCCTGGGCCGCCAGTGGAACTTGACGAAGGTGCTGTCGCCCTTGGCATTGACCAGCCGGAACGTATGGATGCCGAAGCCTTCGATCATGCGCAGCGAGCGCGGGATCGCGCGATCGCTCATCGCCCACATGACCATGTGCATGGCCTCGGGCGTGAGCGAGATGAAATCCCAGAACGTGTCGTGCGCGGTGGCGGCCTGCGGGAATCCGCGGTCGGGTTCCATCTTCACCGCGTGGATCAGGTCGGGGAACTTGATCGCATCCTGGATGAAGAACACCGGGATGTCGTTGCCGACCAGGTCCCAGTTGCCTTCCTTGGTGTAGAACTTCACCGCGAAGCCGCGGACGTCGCGCGGGGTATCGACCGAGCCCGAACCACCGGCGACGGTGGAGATGCGCGTGAACACCGGGGTCTTCTGGCCGACTTCGGTCAGGATCCTCGCCGTCGTGTACTGCTTCAGCGACTTGGTCAGGGTGAACGTGCCGTGGGCTGCCGTGCCGCGCGCATGGACGATGCGTTCGGGGATGCGCTCATGGTCGAAGTGGGTGATCTTTTCGCGCAGGATGAAGTCTTCCAGCAGCGTCGGGCCGCGCGGGCTGGCCTTGAGCGAGTTCTGGTTGTCCGACAGCGGCACGCCCTGGTTGGTGGTGAGGGTGGCGTGCTTGCCTTCGACCATCTGCTGCAGTTCGTCGCCGTGGCCGCGGTTGGCGCCGGTGGATTTCGACCGGGGCGCGGCGTCCTTGGTGGACGGGGCTGCCTTGCTCGACTTTTTGGTGTGCTTTGCCATGGTGCGATTCCGGGGGAGGGGTCTGCTCCAGCTTGCACGCGCGGAAGTTACGGCAGTGGCATGACCATGCCCACACCGGTGCCCGCCAGCGTCGGCGCCGTCGTCACGCAGCCATGCTGCACCGGCAGTCACAGTGCGCGGCCAATCGACTCCCCAAGGCACACTCCCATGGCGCGATCCCGCCACCCTGGCGCCACCGCCGTCCAGCTGGGCACGCTGGCGCAGCGCGCGCCCTACGTGATGGCCCAGCGCCTGGCGCGCATGGCCGACCCCGCGCCCAGTGCGGCCGACCGGCGCGACCTGGGCCGCATGGGCCTGGAAAAGATCACCGCGTTGCAGCAGGGCTGGCTGGCGATGGGCACCGAGCTGCTCGCGCAGCAGCAGCGCACATGGATGGCGCTGTGGCAATCCGTGCTGACACCGTGGACACCGGACTCGCCACTGCAGTGGTGGTATCGCAGCCTTGCCGATGCCGATGCGGTGGTCTCCGCGGGGCTGCGCCCGGCGACGCGGCAGGTGTCGGCCAATGCGCGCCGGTTGTCGCGACCCCGGCGCTGACCAGGGCGGCATGCGCCGGGGAAGATCCGGTGGGCATGGACGGAGCGTCGACGCAAGCGCAACGCTGCGTCGGCAAGCCTCACGGCGTCTTTTGGCCGGCCGGGCCGCGCGTCGCGGAGCAGGCGCGCATGCGCGCAGGTGGGGTGGGAACGGCCATGCCGGGGGAAATGTCCTGGACGATGGCCTGCGCGGACGGCCTGCCCGGACGGTGCTGCTTGCGGCGACGCCTTGCCGGCTGTCGCCCTGCCACCTGCACGCCGGGGGCAGGCGTCGCCATGGCAATGTGTCGGCAGCGCTGGCCCTGCAAGCGCTGGATGCCCTGGCACAGGTGTTCAACGCAACACGTCCTTGAAGCAAGGAATCAAGACACATGGATCTCAAGAGCGGTTATCCCTTCTGGGCGGTGCGCAACGGGCTGATGCACGCGTTTCCAGGACTGGACGCGGACCGGAAATGCGACGTGGCGGTGGTGGGCGGCGGCATCACCGGCGCGTTGATCGCCGACGAGCTGGCGGCGCACGGGCACGATGTCATCGTGCTGGAACAGCGCGACGTGGCCTGGGGCAGCACGTCGGCGAGCACCGCGCTGTTGCAGTACGAGATCGACACCTCGATGGTCGACCTGGCCAAGCGCCATGGCGAAGCCGATGCGGTGCTGGCATACCAGGCCTGCGCGGCGGCCATCCCGATGCTGCAGGCACGCGCGGCCGGGTTGCATGCGGTGGATTTCGCGCCGATGGACAGCCTGTATTACGCCAGCAAGCGGCGCCACGTCGGCGGCATGTGGGATGAATTGACCCTGCGCCGCAAGCATGGGTTCGACGTGGAATGGTTCGAAGGCGATGCCGTGCGCGAGCGGTTTGGGTTCGATGCGCCCGCGGCCATCCTCAGCACGCTGGCGGCCAGCGTGGATCCCTACCGGATGGCGTACCGGTTGCTGATGGAACTGGAAAGCAAGGGCGCCGGGGTGTTTGATCGCACCATGGTCGAGCACATCGCGACGACGCCGCGCGGCGTCGAACTGCGCACGGCCCACGGGCATCTGGTCCGCGCCAGGCACGTGGTGATGGCGGCAGGCTATGCCAGCCAGCAGTGGCTGGACGCGGATGTGGCCAGCAATCGCAGCAGCTATGCCTTCATCACCGATCCCATGGACGTGGACATGCTGGGTGCGTTGTCCACGACGATGCTGTGGGAAACCGCACGGCCTTACCTGTACATGCGCACGACCAGCGACCACCGGCTGCTGGTGGGAGGCGAGGACGACAGGATCGACATCCCCGCCAAACGCGATGCGCAGGTGGACAGGAAGGCGCGCAAGATCCTGAAGCAGGTGCAAGCGCTGTTTCCGGGGTTGCCGCTTGAGCCGGCGTTCTCGTGGGCGGGCACGTTTGCCGAGACACCGGACGGCTTGCCGTTTTTCGGCCCGCATGACAGCACCGGGCCGCGCGTGCAGTTCGCGATGGCGTATGGCGGTAACGGGATCACGTATTCGATGATCGGGGCCGGCTTGTTGCGCGCCAGCATCGAGCGGCGGAAGCATCCATTGAAGAAGCTGTTTTCGTTCGAACGGCTCGCGTAGCGTCCCGCGCCGCTAACCACTGACCGCTGACCGCTGGCTGCCGTTGCAGCCGCGACGGGTGGTCCTGCCCTGTGCACGCGCAGCATCCAGGCAGGCCGACCGTCGCGACTTGGGTGAAGCTGCCTGGCGCGCATCGGACCCAGTGTCAGCGCAGCCATGCCGCATGCATCCACGCTGCATGCACCCACGCTGCATGCACCCAGGCCGCACGCTGACATCCTCTTTCCACCACCACCCCTAAGATCGGGGTGTGCGTGCACTGACCGGCATCCTGCCGCAGACGGCGCCGTTGAAGGAGCGTGCCGATGGCAAGCGAGGGCAACAAGGTCGAACTGTCCATCCTGGAACTGGGACGCGTGCGCGAAGGCTCGGACCGACGCACCGCGCTGGATGATGCGCGGGCGCTGGCCCGCCATGCCGAAAGCCTGGGTTACCGGCGCTTCTGGCTCGCCGAGCATCACAACATGCCCGGGGTCTCCACCGCGGCCACGTCGATCGTGATCGCGCACGTGGCCGCGGGGACCAGCACGATCCGGGTGGGCGCCGGCGGCATCATGTTGCCCAACCATGCGCCTTACGTGATCGCCGAGCAGTTCGGTACGTTGGCGACACTGTTTCCAGGCCGCATCGATCTGGGCCTGGGCCGGGCGCCGGGCACGGACCAGGCCACGGTGCGTGCGTTGCGGCGCGATCCCGCCAGCTCGGACCGGTTTGCCCAGGACGTGCAGGAGTTGCAGGCCTGGCTGGGACCGGTGCGCCCCGGCCAGCGGATCGAGGCGGTGCCCGGTTCGGGGACGCAGGTCCCGCTGTGGATCCTGGGATCCAGCCTGTTTGGCGCGCAGCTGGCCGCGGAGCTGGGCCTGCCGTATGGCTTTGCCTCGCACTTCGCGCCGCAGGCGCTGGACCAGGCGTTGCACTTGTACCGCGAGCGCTTCAAGCCGTCGCCGCAGCTGGCAAGACCCTATGCCCTGGTCGGCGTGAACATCGTCGCCGCTGCCACCGACGAGGAGGCGCGCGTCCTGGCGACATCCCAGCAGATGTCGTTTGCCAACATGTTGCGCGGGGTGCGCGGCCTGACGCAGCCACCGATCGACGACATCGAGCGCTACTGGTCACCGCAGGAAAAGGCGCAGGCCTCGCAGATGCTCGCCTGCAGCATCGTCGGCGGGCCGCAGACCGTGCGCGCAGGCATGCAGGCATTCGTGGAGCGAACGCAAGCCGACGAGCTGATGGTGGTGTCGGACGTGTTTGATCCGGCGCTGCGCCAGCGATCGTTTGGCATCATCGCCGAGGCCCGGTAGATTCGCGTTGGACCGTTTCGACCCAGCGTGGTGGCGAGGCTGTCGCATTCCACCTGGGTTGCCCATCGATCGTCCGGAGCTGGCAGGCCGTGTGGACGATTTATTCGCACGTCTTGTTGCCATGACGGAGTTTCAGCAAACCAGAGGACGACGTGACCATCGTTGCTGCGCTTGGGGATGACCTTGCTGCTTTTGTAGGAGCGGCTTCAGCCGCGAGCCCTTGACGTTGCGATTGCCCTTTGCAGGAGCGGCTTCAGCCGCGAGCTCTCGACGGTGCGATTGCCCTTCGTAGGAGCGACGTCAGTCGCGATGGATGCCCGGAAAAGCATCGCGACTCACGTCGCTCCTACACAGGCGTAACAGCCAGGATCAAGGGCTCGCGGCTGCAGCCGCTCCTGCAATCGCTGGGTTAGTGGCCTTGCGTGGCTCCTGCCAGCAACGCCGCTGCCTCTTCGGCCAGTTGCTGCACACAGGTCTCCACGTGCGTCTTGCGCGTGCGGAAGCTGAGCACGCAGACCCGGCCCAGGAAGCGCTCGCCGACCATCGCACCGGTCAACATGACGTCGCCACGGGCGGTGACGCGGTCCATCAATGCGCGGGTCGCCGCGTTCTGCTTGTCCAGGGTATCCAGCGCCGGGCTTTGCAGGTGGAAGGCAAACAGCGACAGCTGCGGCCTGGCATCCAGGACGATGCCCGGAATCGCCGCGACCTCGCTGGCCGCCCACACCGCCAGCGCGCGTTTTTCCGCCAGCGCGGCACGATAGCGCGCGGTGCCGAAGAGTTTCAGCGTGAGCCAGATCCGCAGGCCCGGGAATCCCCGTGACAGGTCGGGTCCGTATTGGGCAGGATCGTAGAACTCGCTCTGGTTGTCAGGCAGGTAACCGGCGCTGGAGGCATGCAGGGCGCGCAGGGCCTCGCCGTCGCGCACCAGCAGGGCGCCGGTGCCGTAGGGCATGAACAGGCCCTTGTGCGGATCCAGCGTCAGCGAGTCGGCGCGCGGCAGGCCGGTGAGCAGCGGGCGCAACGCGGGGACCATGTGGAAGAAGCCGCCATAGGCACCATCGACGTGGTGCCAGAGTTGTTCGCGTGCGGCGATGTCGGCGATCGCGTCGATCGGGTCGACGGCACCGGTGTTGGTGGTGCCGGCGTTGGAGAACACCATGAAGGGCGTGAGGTTGGCGGCGCGGTCGCTGGCGATCGCGCGTTGCAGGTCGTCCACGCGCATGCGGAAGTCGGCATCGACGGCGATCACGCGCACCCGGTCGTGTGCGATGCCGGCCAGTCTGGCGGCCTTGGCGATGCAATGGTGGCCCTGCGACGTGACGTACAGCGTGCCGGCGCGGATGTCGTTGCCCAGGCGCTGCTCGCGCGCGCAGGCGATCGCATTGAACATCGCCATGGATCCGCCAGTGGTGAACAGTCCGCGCGTGGTCTGCGGGAACTGCATCCAGTCGCGCAGCCAGTCCAGGGCGTTGGCTTCCAGCTGCACGAGCGCGGGTGCTGCCTGCCACACGCCGGTGTAGCGGTTGGTCGCATCGGCGATGAAGTCGGCCAGGGCGGCAGGGTAGACGCCGCCGCCGGGGATATACGCCATGTAGCCGCCATGCGGGGTGCCGAACGAGCGCGGGATCCAGTCGTTGAACAGCGGATCGAGCAGGGCATCGAGCGTCGTGCCCTGCTCGGGCGCATCTTCGCGCAGCGAGCGGCACAGGTGTTCGATGTCGCTGTAGTCGCCCAGGATGGGATCGGACTCCAATCCGGCCAGGTGCGCCACCGAGCGGGCGACCACCAGGTTGCCCATCTTCCGCATGTCTTCCGGCGAGAGGTCGAGGTTGGCCGGGTCGTTGGGCGTCGCGTGCATGGGCAGGGGTTCCTGGGTGGTGGCCAACAGGCATCGGCAGCGATGCACCTGGTCGATCATGGCATGGCGTGTTGCAGGGGCGGCAGGTCCGAAACAGGGGGCTGGCGCCAGGCAATCATCCAATGCACGCGATTGTCCCGACTGCCATCATCGGCCTGCGCATCAGGACTTCACCGCGCCGACACAAGCTTCATCGTGTCGACACGCGCCGGGTCCACATTCTGCACTCCACTGGCGATCGAGAACTGCAATGCAAAGCACGAGGATCATCCGCCCGGCGGCTGGAACAGCGCTGATACTGCTAATCCCACTGGTGATGACCATCCTTGATCGTGGGAAGGTGGTGGGAGCCGGTTGGCATTGGAGTCCGATGGACTTCGTCGTCATGGGAGGGCTTTTGTTTGGCGCCGGCCTCACATACGAGTTGCTCTCCGGCAGGCTACCGGGGAAAGCCCGAAGCGTTGCCCTCGCGCTGGCAATCGTCCTGATCGTCCTGGCCATCTGGGTCGAACTTGCGGTTGACGGCGTGAGCCAATTATTCAGCTTGCTGGCCAGCTGACAAGGCAGCGGAGCCTTGCGATTCGCTGCAAGCCGAACCTGCTTCTCTGCACCGGAACCATCACGGGCCAAGCGTGCCATGTTGCTGGCTCCGCCAGCCAGGTCGGTTTGCACCGGCATGGCGCGCGGCGTGGCCAGGCAGACAATTCCTACACGCGGCAACGGCCTTGGACGATGTGCCTGCGCGGCCGGGTGCACGATGCTGTTGCCTGGAGATCAACCAGGCTTGCCATGACATGTCCCATCCGCCGCAATCCCCGGTTGTCGCAGGAGCGCACGCCGAGGACGGGAAGCCCGGACTGCTCGCCCAGGTACGCGATCGCGTGCGGGTCAAGCACTACAGCCTGCGCACCGAGAAGGCCTATGTCAGCTGGATCAGGCGCTTCATCCTGGCCAATGGCAAGCGCCACCCGCGCGAGATGGGGGCGACGGAGCTCGAAGCGTTCCTGACCGCATTGGCGACGCGCGGCAAGGTGGCGGCCAGCACGCAGAACCAGGCGCTGTCGGCGTTGCTGTTCCTGTATCGCGAAGTGCTCGGGATCGACTTGCCGTGGATGGAAGACATCACCCGGGCCAAGCGGCCACAGCGACTCCCGACGGTCCTGTCGGTTGCCGAGGTGCAGTCGGTACTGGCCCGCATGGACGGCCGCAACTGGCTCGTGGCCAGCGTCCTGTATGGCAGCGGGATGCGGCTGATGGAGTGCCTTCGCCTGCGGGTGAAGGACGTGGACTTTGCGCGCAACGAGATCATGGTGCGCAACGGCAAGGGCGGCAAGGACCGGCGCACGATCCTGCCGCGCGCGCTGATCGAGCCGCTGCAACGTGAGATCGAGCGCGTGCAGGCATTGCATCGCGAAGACCTGGCGGACGGCTTCGGCGCCGTGTGGTTGCCCGATGCGCTGGCGCGCAAGTATCCCAACGCGCCCAGGGAGTTTGGATGGCAATACGTGTTCGCGGCCAATGCCCGGTCGAATGATCCGCGCAGCGACACGCAGCGCCGGCACCACCTCGACGACGCCGTGCTGTCGCGCGCGCTCAAGCGCGCCTGCAGGCAGGCCGGCATCGAAAAACCGGCCAGTGCGCACACCTTGCGGCATTCCTTTGCCACGCACCTGCTGGAAGCAGGCTACGACCTGCGCACGATCCAGGAGTTGCTGGGCCACAAGGACGTGGCGACCACGCAGATCTATACCCACGTGCTCAATCGCGGTGGACGTGGCGTGCTCAGTCCGCTGGATCGCTGACGGGCCGGGTCAAGGTGCGCATCGTCGGGGCCTGCCCCGGCAAGGCATGCAGGCACGACGCGTGTTTGCCGGCTCGGTACCCCGAGGTCAGTCCAGGAACTGCAACTTGGCCAGCTCCGCATACAGCCCGTCCTGCGCCATCAATGCATCGTGCGTGCCTTCGGCGACGATGCGGCCACGATCCATGACCACGATGCGGTCGGCCTTGAGGACGGTCGCAAGTCGATGGGCGATGACCAGCGTGGTGCGCCCGGCCATCAGGTTTTGCAGGGCAAGCTGCACGGCACGTTCGCTCTGCGCGTCCAGCGCGCTGGTGGCTTCGTCCAGCAGCAGGATCGGTGCGTCCTTGAGCAGGGCGCGGGCAATGACCACGCGTTGCTGCTGGCCGCCGGACAGGCGTGCGCCGCGTTCGCCCAGTTGCTCGTCGTAGCCGTCGGGCAGGGCGCGCAGGAATTCGTCCGCCTCGGCCGATCGGGCCGCGGCATGCACGTCATCGTCGGTGGCTTCCAGGCGGCCGTAGCGGATGTTGTCGGCGGCGCTGGTGGCGAAGATGGTCGGTGATTGCGGCACCAGTGCGATGGCATCGCGCAATTGCGAAGGATCGACCTGGGTGACGTCGCGTCCATCGACACCGATGCGCCCCGTGCCGGGATCATGGAACCGCAGCAGCAGTGTGAACACCGTGCTCTTGCCGGCGCCCGACGGTCCGACCAGGGCGACGGTTTCGCCGGGGCTGACATGCAGGTCGAAGTGCTCCAGCGCGGCAACGTCCGGACGCATCGGATAGTGGAAGCTGACATCATCGAAGACGATGTCACCACGCACGGGCAACTGCATCGGCAGCGGCTGCGCAGGCACTGCGATCGCGGACTGCTGCTGCATCAGTTCGGAAATCCGGCCCATGCCACCGGAGGCGCGTTGCAGCTCGTTCCAGACCTCGGCAAGCGAGCCCACCGAGCCGCCGCCCAGCAGCGCATACAACACGAACTGTCCCAGCGTGCCGGCACTCATGCGCCCGGCGACGACGTCGTGTGCGCCCGACCACAGGACCAGGGTGATCGCACCGAAGATCAGCACGATCGCCAGCGCGGTGACCAGGGCCTGCGCGCGGATGCGGCGGCGCGCGGTGTCGACGGCGATCGCCACCGCTTCGTTGAACCGGTTGCGCTCGTAGGGTTCGCGTGCATGTGCCTGCACCGTGCGCACGGCGCCCAGTGTCTCGGTGGCCAGCATGTTGGCATCGGCGACGCGATCCTGGCTGCTGCGCGACATCTTGCGCAGTCGCCTGCCGCCGGCCACGATCGGCAGCACCGCCAGCGGGATGCCCAGCACGGCGTAGCTGGCCAGGTGCGGGCTGGTATAGAACAGCATCGCGATCGAGCCGAGCACGGTGACCGTGCTGCGCAGGGCCACCGACATGCTCGAGCCGACCACGCTGCGCAGCAGCTCCGCGTCGGCGGTCAGGCGCGAGACCAGCTCGCCACTGCGGTTGCGGTCGTAAAACCCGGCATCCAGGCCAAGCAGGTGCGCATACAACTTGCCGCGCATGTCCGCGACCACCCGCTCGCCCAGCAGCGAGACGAAGTAAAAGCGCGCGGCCGTCGCCAACGCCAGCACCAGTGCGACCAGGAACAGGAACTGGAAGGCGCGGTCGATGTTGGCGCCGCTGGAAAACCCCTGGTCGATCATCCGCCGGAAGGCCACCGGCAAGCTCAGGGTCGCGGTGGACGAACACGCCAGGGCCAGCAGCCAGGCGCCGAACAGCCCCTTGTGCTGCCTGACGAAGGGCCACAGCGCGCCCAGCGTGCTGATCGAGGGTTTGGAGGTGGGGGGCGTTGCCGAGGTCTTGCCGGAAGTCGCGTCGGTCATCCCGACATGATGCCGTCTCGGGCTGTCGGGCGCCACGGCGGATGCGATGGCAGCCGCGGGCGCGTCCCGGTTTGCGCGGTGGCTTTCGTCGCCAAATGGGGCGCCTGGTCGCAGCGGCGGCCGGTTCCGTCGCATGCAGCTTGCCGGCGATGCGCAGGGGCGGCAACCTGGTCGCGCTGGATGCCCCGGCACGACCTGCCCACCAAGGAACCCGGACCCATGAAGACACTGCTATTGCTGGTTGCCTGGAGCATCCTGTTCGTCCTGTGCTGGCCGCTGGCGCTGCTGGCATTGGTGCTTTGGCCCGTGGCCTGGCTGCTCACGTTGCCGTTGCGCCTGGTCGGCATCACGTTTTCAGCGTTGTTTGCGTTGCTGCAGGCGATCCTCTTCCTGCCCGCGCGCGTGCTTGGCTGGCGTCCAAACGGCCAGCGGACCGGGCAGGCAACTGCAGCCTGACGCGCTCTTCGAACCTGTTTGCCTTCCGGCTGGGTACAGGAGCGACGTCAGCCGCGATGCCTGGCCGCCCCGGCCTTCGTGGCTTGCGTTGCTCGCGCCCGGGCATGGACGGCGGTGACAGCTGCGGCAACAACAAGAGCCACGGCAATAGCAAAAGCCACGGCAAGAGCAACAGCAAGAGCTCGCGGCTGAAGCCTCTTCTACGGGGGCGGTTTGGTGCCGGCTAGCGCGACGCGGCCACGGGTGGCGTTGCGCAGTTGCCTGGCCAGTGCGTCGACACGGTCGGCAGGCAGGGACAATCGCAGGCTGGCGCCCTGGGTGTTGAAGGTTTCTTCGAGCTTCTCGGCCTCGAACTCGACCAGGGCCGCATGCACGGCGCCGATATCGTCGAACGGCGCCTGCACTCGCACGACGCGCATGTCGACCAGCGGCTGGCGGGTCGCGGTGCGCAGGCATTCGGCTGCGCTGCCGCCATAGGCGCGCACCAGGCCGCCGGCCCCCAGCTTGATGCCGCCGTACCAGCGGGTGACCACTACCATGACCCGGTCGTACCCCTGGCCGTCGATGGCGGCCAGGATCGGGCGGCCGGCGGTCCCGGAAGGCTCGCCATCGTCGCTGGACCGGTATTCGTCACCGATGCGATAGGCCCAGCAATTGTGGGTGGCATCGGGATCGGCGATGTCGGCCAACCAGGCCAGGGCGGCATCGCTGCTGTCGACCGCCGTGGCGCGGGCCAGGAAGCGGCTGTGCCTGGCTTCCAATGCATGCGACGCGGGTGCGGCGAGGGTGTCGCTCATGGATCGATCACCGTCGGCACTTCATGGCTGCGGAGTGTCGTTGCCGGTTCCCGGGCCATCGGGAGGCGTGCCGCCCGGGGTGCCGTCCTGCAGCGCGCGCAGGTCGGCGGGCAGCTGGTAATGGGGATAACGCAGGACGAACTCGCGCAGGCTGGCACGCGCCTGTTCGCCGTGGCCCTGCTTGGCCAGGGTGCGGATCCGTGCCAGCCAGGCGTCGCGAACGCCCGGGTTGGCGACCGTGGCAGGCGGGACGTCTTCCGCGGGCATGTCGCTGTCCTGGGTGTCGGTCGTGGACAGGGTTCCGAACGCCTGGGTTTGCGCAGGTGGCGGTGCGTTCGCGCGCGCGGCCTGGTTGCGCGCCCTGGTGGTCGTCTTGGACGCGACCGCCGCCTGCGCCGAGGATCTGTCCTGCTCGGCGGCCTGCGTGATGGCGCGCTCCCGGGAAGCGAATGCAGAAGGAGGTTCACCGCCCGTTGGCGCGGGTGCGTCCATGACCGCCGGCGGCGGTGGTGCTGCGAAGACAGGCTGCCCGGCTGGCGCCGGCGGCGCCGGAGGAGCAGGCGGCGGAAGCGGCGACGACATCGCAGCGCGTGACCCGGGCGTACGCTCCATGGCTGCCGCGTCCCGCGCCTGCGTGCGCTCGTACTCCGGGGCAGGCGTATCGGGCACAGCCTGTCGACGATTCGCTGCGGCTTCCTCATCCAGCGCCGACGTGGCCGCTGGCGTCGACTCGTCGCCTATGCGGTTGTGCGGCGTCCGCAGCGGACGCTGGCTTTGCGGTTTCGGCCTGCGTCACGTCAGCCACGCGTGCGACGGGTTCGGCGGCCTGCTTGTTTTCCACCGCTGCGCCGGCCAGCGCGGAATCGGCTTCGGAACGATAGGCCGGCGTGGCATCGGGCAGCGGACGCATCTGCCAGGCAAGGCCGATGGCCAGGGCCACGGAGGCCGCGATGCCCAGGCCAAGCGGCCAGCGGGGAGGGCGCCGCAGCGTCCCTGGCTTGTGCGCGCCTGGCGTGCTGGTGCGATCGTGCCTGCCGCGTGGACGGCTGGCGCTGGCGGACGCATGGTCCACCGCGGCATGCGCTGCGGACAGGATCCGGGAGTCCAGCGCCGGTGATGGCTCGCCATGCGGACCGATCCGCGCGAGCCGCTCGGCCAGCGCGCGCTCTTCCGCATCAAGCGGCTGTCCTGGCGATGTCGGATCGTGGGGGGTCATGCGGGCAATCCCGTGCGCAGTTTGTCCATGGCGTAACGCAGCCGCGATTTGACGGTTTCGCGGCCGACACCGGTGATCGCGCCGATTTCCTCCAGGGTCAGGTCCTGCTCCAGCCGCAACAGCAGCACTTCGCGTTGTTCGGGTGGCAACGCATCCATCGCCAGTTGCAGTTGGCGGCGCTGCTCGAATTCGGACAGTGTGCGCTCGGGGGTGTCGTCGTCGGGTATGCGCGCAGTGCGTGCGTCGGCATCGATCGGCGCCGGTGGACGATGTTGCAGGCCGCGCCAGTGGTCGGCCAGGCGATTGTGGGCGATGCGGTACAGCCAGGTGCCAAAGGGCGCATCGGGTTGCCAGCGCTCGCGGGCGGCGATCAGGCGCTGCCAGACGTCCTGGAACAACTCGTCGGCCAGCGCCTGGTTGCGCAGTTGCCGCAACAGGAACCGGTACAGGCGATCGCGATGCCGGCCATACAGCTGCTCGAAGGCAGCCACGTCACCGCCACCATAGGCCAGCATCAGCGCCTCATCGCTGGGTTCTGCACGGGCTGCGTCGACGATGTGGTCGTCCATCGTTGGCAGGGTAAGCGTTGCGAAGGGGGCCGGGAAGTCGCATCGCCACGCATTGCGGTTGCGATCGGAATCCAGCGTGCCGCCGCTTGCAGGCCAGTGCGGGGTGCGGCGCGTTGCCGCCACGGCGCCATCCGGCGCGCCGCCGGGCGCCGATGAGTGCCCCTTGCGCCCCATGGCGGCGGTCATTTGCCCGCTCCAGGCCATGTCCACGCAGCCAGGCCGGGGCTTGGCCAGCCCCAAGGCAGGCAAGCCTTTTGCCAGGATGGCGCGCCGCCGCGAGGCAGGCGCGGAGCGGCTGCGCGGCCGCGGTCAGGGGTCCGGGATGGCGACATGTGATGGAAAACGCCTTTCAGGCCAAAAAGGGGTTAGCCCGGGCGCTGTGCCGGGGCTATCCTGTGCAGATGACCAGGGGGAACATGACTGCCGTCGCGGCAGACATGCCGGCGGACGTTGCCGAAGGGCAGGGTTCCTCGCTGGCTGGGCTGGCGCAAGCACTGACCGACACGTTGCCGACGGGGTCGCACGTCGTCGTGTGCTGGCGCGACACCGCGTCCGCGGCTGCCGAGGTGGACACGGGCAAGGGATCGGACGCATCGATTGGTGATGGCGTCGCGATCGCCGACGACGCCCCCGCGAGCCTGGTGACCCGGGCCCGGGATGGCCTGGATGGACACGGCCCGGCCGGCGACGAAGGCACGGTCGTCGAAGGCAGATGATCGTCGAAGCCTGGATCGAAGGCCATAGCCGCATCGCCCTGGCGGCGCGGCTCTCCCAGCCACTGCCCGACGCGTCGCGTACGGCGTGGGTGGCGCTGGCGCGCAGGACGGTATCGGCACACCTGGCTTCGGCGCATGCGCGGATCCGCATCGAGGCGTTGCAGAAATCGCAGCGCCTGCAGCACGCCCTGTACGAAATCGCCGACCTGGCCGGCGCCAGCCTGGAGACGCAGGAGATGCTGCGTCGCATCCACGCCGTGGTCGGCGAGCTGATGTATGCGGAAAACTTCTACATCGTGCTCTACAACCCGGTGCAACAGAGCCTGCGCTTCCTGTATTTCGCCGACAGCTTCGATCCGTACGTCGCCGAGCCCGACGTCGACATCCTGATCGCGGACATGCCCACCAGCCTGACGGTCGCCCTGTTGCGCCATGGGGAGCCCTTGCGCGGGCCATCGCACGTCGTGCGCGGGCAGGTGGGCATCGTGCGCGATCCCAGCCACGGCCCGGACAGCGCCGACTGGCTGGGTGTGCCGATGCGTCGCGATGGCCAGGTCAGCGGGGCGATCGTGGTCCAGAGTTATGACCACCCGGCCAGTTACAGCGACGAGGATCGTGCGCTGCTGGAGTTCGTGGCCCAGCACATCCAGACCGCCCTGGACCGCAAGCATGCGCGCGACGAGCTCGAGGAGCGCGTCTACGAGCGCACGCTGGAGTTGCAGCAAGCCAACCTGGTGCTGCAGGACGAGATCGACGAGCGCCAGCGTGGAGAGCGACTGCAACGCGCGCTCTACAGGATCACCGAGCTGTCGGTGACGGCCGGCAGCCTGGAGCGCTTCTATGCCGATGTGCACGACGTGGTCGGCGAGTTGTTGTACGCGCGCAATTTCTACATTGCGCTGCTGTCGCAGGACGGCGAGCAGATCGAGTTTCCGTACTCGGTCGACGAGCGCGATCCAACGCGGCACGCACGCAAGCTGGACAGGGGATTCACCGAATACGTGATCAGGCGCGGCACGCCGCTGCTGGCCGATCGCGCCACGGTCGCCGAGCTCGAAGCCACCGGCGAAGTCCGTACGCAAGGAACACGTGGTTACTGCTGGCTGGGCGTCCCGCTGCTGCGCGACCACGACGTGGTGGGCGTCATCGCCGTGCAAAGCTATACCCCCGACATTGCTTTCAGCGCGCGCGACCAGGCGTTGCTGACGTTCGTCGCGCACCATATCGGCAACGGACTGGCGCGCAAGCGCGCGCAGGAGCACATCAAGGCGGCCCAGTCGGAGCTGGAGTCCCGCGTGGAAGCGCGTACCCGCGAGCTGGGCGACGCCAACCGCGAGCTGCGGGCGCAGATCGGCGAGCGCGTGCGCGCCGAGCAGCGCCTGACCCACCAGGCACGGCACGATGCATTGACCGGCCTGCCCAACCGGCCACACCTGCTTGAGCGGCTCGACGCGGCGATCGCCAAGGCGCGTGCCGGTGCCGGGTCCGGCGACGCCTCGTTTGCCGTGCTGTTCATGGACGTGGATCGATTCAAGCTGATCAACGACAGTATCGGCCACGCCAGCGGCGACGAGATGCTGGTCGAGATTGGCAGGCGACTGGCCGGCGTACTGGGCGACGGCGGCATGGTGGCGCGTTTCGGCGGCGACGAGTTCGCCATCCTTGCCGAAGCCGTCAGTGACGCCGGGAGCTGCGAGCGCCTGGCGACGCGGATCCTGGACGCCATGGGCGAGCCGCTGTGGCTGGGTGGCCGTGAACTGTTCCCGTCCGGCAGCATCGGTATCGCGTTGTGGCAGCCGCGCTACCGGCTGGGTGACGAAATGTTGCGCGATGCCGATGCCGCGATGTATCGCGCCAAGGCCGCGGGACGCAATCGCAGCGCGTTGTTCGACGAGGAGATGCGCGCGCAGGCGACCCATCTGCTGGACCTGGAGGCCGACCTGCGCCGCGCCATCCTGCGCGACGAGTTCGAGCCCTATTTCCAGCCGATCATCCGGATGCACGATGGCGCGGTGGTCGGTCACGAGGCACTGCTGCGCTGGAACCACGAGCAGCACGGCACGCTGCTTCCCGAACAATTCATCGGCGTGGGCGAGGACAGCGGGCTGATCGAACAGGTCGACTGGCTGGTCTACCGGCGCGTGATCTCGGGCCTGGATGCGCGTGCCGAAGGCTATGTATCGATCAACGTGTCGCCACGGCATTTCCATTCGGACGATTTCGCAGAGCGCCTGCTGGGAATGATCGACGAGCAGGCCGCCGATCCACGGCGCTTGCGGATCGAGATCACCGAAGTCGCGTTGCTCGACGACGCGCCGCGCGCACTTCGCATGCTCAACCAGCTGCGCAGTCGTGGCGTGCTCGTGCTGCTGGATGACTTTGGCACCGGATTCTCCGCGCTGTCGTACCTGCACCGGTTCCCGATCCAGTCGCTGAAGATCGATCGCAGCTTCGTTTCAGGACTCGATGGCGAGAGCCATGCGGAAAGCCTGGCGCTGGTGCGCGCGATCCTGGCCCTGGCCGGCACGCTGGGGATCGAGACGATCGGCGAGGGGGTCGAAACGGAACTGCAACGTGACATCCTTGCCCAGTTGGGGTGCCGCTATGGGCAAGGCTACCTGTTCGGCCGGCCGGCGCCGATGGACGCAGCCGCGGATGGCGCCGCGGACGCCGGGTCGGCAAGCGTTGCCCGGCCCGGCGTCGCGCGGGCCCCGCTTTAGTCGGAGACCAGGCCGGTGTCCGCGTGGCTTCCCGCTGGCGAGCCCGTCTCCGCCGCACCCACCTGCGTGTCGCCGGCACCAACGAGTACCTGCGCCGACTCGACCAGCTTCACGAACTCGGTCCGTTGCGTCGAGGGCGTGGCAACCTGCGCAGCCCGCGCATGGGCGACGATGTCGCGCCAGGTCCAGTGTCCCAGGTGCGTGCCACCGCGCAGGCCATCGGCGTACGCCGCGACCACTGCGGCGAAGCGCAATGATGTACTGGGCCTTGCGCGAAGCGCGCCGTGCAGGATTGGCGTATCGATCAACCGGCTCGTGTCCTCGCCGGGACGCTTGTAGCGCAGGCGCAGGTCGGCGACCTCATCGGTCCTGCTGGCGGGTGCGGTCGGGGCATTGGCATTGCTTCCGTATCGCAAGGCAGGCAGTTGCCGGGCATCCGATCCGACCGGCGTGAGCTCGTACAGCGCGGTGACTTCATGGCCTGCCCCGATATCGCCGGCATCGACCTTGTCGTTGGCGAAGTCCTCGCGCCTGAGGACCCGGTTTTCATAGCCGACCAGCCGGTATTCGGCGACCTGCGCCGGATTGAACTCGATCTGGATCTTGACGTCCCTGGCGATCGTCAGCAGGGTGCCGCCCATTTGCTGCACCAGCACCTTGCGGGCCTCGGCGATGCTGTCGATGTAGGCGTGGTTGCCGTCGCCGACGTCGGCGAGTTTTTCCGCCAGTGCGTCGTTGTAGTTGCCGCTGCCAAAGCCCAGCGTGGTCAGCGCGATACCGGATTTGCGCTGGTCGGCGACCAGTGTCTCCAGGGCGCCCTGGTCGGTGGTGCCGACATTGAAGTCGCCATCGGTGGCAAGCAGCACGCGGTTGACGCCATCCCTGGTGAAGCCCTGTTTTGCCATGGCATAGGCCAGGCGGATACCGTCGCCGCCATTGGTGCTGCCACCAGCCTCCAGGCGGTCGAGGGCGGCCAGGATGTCGCCTTGCCGGTCGCCGGTCGTGGGCGGCAACACCAGCCCGGCCGAGCCGGCATAGACCACGATCGACACATGGTCCTGCGGCCGCAGCTGCCTGACCAGTCCACTGAACGCCTGTTTCAGCAGCGGCAGCTTGTCGGGCGAATTCATCGAGCCCGAGGTGTCGATGAGGAACACGAGGTTGGCCGGCGGCAGCGACGCCTTGGGCACGTCGTAGCCCTTGATCCCCACCATCAGCAGCTGGTGCTTCGCGTTCCAGGGCGCCGGTGCGAGTTCGGTGGTCACCCGGAAAGGAACATCCAGCGAGGTTGGCGCGGGATGTCCGTAGCTGAAGTAATTGATCATCTCCTCCGCGCGCACCGCGTCTGCCGGCGGGCGCACGCCCTGGTTGAGCATGCGGCGGACATTGGTGTAGCTGCCGGTATCGACGTCGATGGAGAAGGTCGATACGGGTTGCTCGCTGGTGCGGTGCACGGGGTTGTCGTCGTGCGCGGCGTACTTCTCGGTATTGGCCGGCTGCGCGTAGCCGGCAGGATTGTCGTAGCCCGATGGCGCGTAGGCAGGGCTGGGCGGCGCGATGGGTGCGGAGCGCATCGCCATCAGCTTCGTTGCCATGTTGGCCTGCCTGCGCTCGTCGCTGGCGACGCGCTCGGCAGTCGCGGCCAGTGCGCCCTGCGATCTTGCCTGGAATTGTGCGATTGCTTCTGCCTCAGGAGGGGCAGGCGGGCGGGTTGCGTCTTTTTGTCGCGACGCGACGGGTGTTGGGGCGTCTGCAGCGGATGGCTGGCTGGAAATCCCGCCCTGCAGGGCGGTAGCGTCAGTGGCCGGCTGCGCGTCATCGATGCTTTGACAGGCAGGCAGGGCAAGGGCGCAGAGCACGGCGGCGGCAAGGGTGGTGCGGTGCATGGCGGGGCGTTGCATGGGGTCTCTCCCGTGGTGGACACGGGTAGGAACGCCCCGGTTGCCAGAACGGGGTCGAACGCTTTTTGCAGGAGCGGCTTCAACCGCGAGCTGTGGATTCCGATCGCAGGAGCAGGAGCAGGAGCAAGATCAAGATCAAGATCAAGATCAAGAGCTCGCGGCTGGAGCCGCTCCTGCAAGAGCGAAGGCGATCAGTCGCGGATGACCAGCAGGCGCGGCTCGGTCATGTCTGCAATGGCATAGCGCAGCCCCTCGCGCCCAAGGCCCGAGTCCTTGACCCCGCCATAGGGCATGTTGTCGACCCGGAAGCTGGGGATGTCGCCGACGATCACGCCGCCGACCTCCAGCACGTCCCAGGCACGCATGGCATGGTCCAGTCGGCCGGTGAAGACCCCCGCCTGCAGGCCGAAGTCGCTGTCGTTGACGCGCCCGAGCGCATCGTCGAAGTCGTCGAAGGACTCGATGCATGCCACGGGGCCGAAGGCTTCCCCGCGATACAGGTCGCTGTCGTGGGGCACGTCTTCCAGCAAGGCGGCCGGGAGCATGTTGCCGTCGCGCTTGCCACCGGCAAGTACTTTCGCGCCGCCTTGCTTCGCGGCCGCGATCCAGGCTTCGACGCGTTTGGCTGCGTCCTCGTCGATCATCGGGCCGATGAAGGTCTTCTCGTCCTTCGGGTCGCCGGCCACCAACTTGCCGACGGCCGCCTGGAGCTTGTTGCGGACACTGTCGTAAACGGCGTTGTGCACGAAGATCCGCTGGACGCCGATGCAGCTTTGCCCGGACTGGTAATAACCGCCCAGGACCAGGCGCTCGACGACGTCGTCCAGGCTTCGCCCCGGGTCCTGGTCGACGATGCAGGCCGCATTGCCACCCAACTCAAGGACCACCTTCTTCTTGCCGGCACGCGCCTTCAGGTCCCAGCCGATCAGTCCTCCGGTAAACGACAACAGCTTGATGCGGTCGTCCTCGACCAGCAGGCCGGCATCGTCGTTGGAGCACGGCATGATCGAGAACGCGCCCTCGGGCAGGTCGGTGTCGGCCAGGACCTCGCCGATGATCAGCGCACCGATCGGCGTCTTGGCCGCAGGCTTCAGCACGAACGGGCAACCGGCCGCGATCGCGGGCGCGACCTTGTGCGCGACCAGGTTGAGCGGGAAGTTGAACGGCGTGATGAACGCACACGGCCCCAACGGCACGCGCTTGACCATGCCGCGGTAGCCACGGGTGCGCTGCGAGATCTGCAGCTCGACCACATCGCCATCGATGCGCGTGGCTTCGCCGGCGGCGATGCGGAAGGTGTCGATGAGCCGGGTGACTTCGCCCCTGGCATCCTTGATCGGTTTGCCCGCCTCGATGCACAGGGCCATCGCGAGCTCGTCGCTGCGCTGGGTGAACTGTTCCACGCAATGTTGCAGGACGTCGCGGCGGCGGTCCGGCGTGAAAGCGGCCATGGCATCGCGCGCCGCGTGCGCGGCGACGATCGCCTTGCGCACGGCGGCCGTATCGGCAAAGGCCACGCGCGTGGCGCGCTTGCCGGAATACTTGTCCAGTACCTCCAGGTCGGTGTTGGCCGCGACCGGGGCATTGGCAAGGTAGTAGGGGTAGGACTTCTTGAGCACGTGGTTCTCCTTGGCACACAGGCTGGCGCAAAGGCGGTTAAGGCGAGGTCATCGTGACGGGGCTTCGGAAGTCATTGCGCCGGGACGTCGGCTCATCGCAGGAGCGGCTTCAGCCGCGAGCTCCTGGGTTGCGCATTTGCAGGAGCGACGCAAGTCGCGATCAAGTGCCCCGGAAGGGCGATCGCGACTTACGTCGCTCCTACGACAGCCATGGCGCTTGCAAAAACCAACAATGCCAGGATCAAGAGCTCGCGGCTGAAGCCGCTCCTACCAAGGGCGGTCGTCCCAAGAGCGGTCGTCGCTGCCTGGCTCCACCTGGAGCTTGAGCTGCCCATCGGAGAGCCGGGCTTCCAACCTGTCGCCGGGTACGGCATCAACCACGCTGCGCACGATCCTTCCATCCTCGTGCTGCAGGATCGCGTAACCCCGCGCGACCGTCGCCAGCGGGCTGATGGCCGAGAGCGACCGCGCCAGGCCACGCAGCCGAAGCGCATCGCTGGCGAGCTTGCGGACGATCGCCGCGCGCGGGCGGGGAGACGCGGCGGCCAGGCGCTCGTGCAGGCGTGCCAGTCGGCGCTGTGGATGCACAGCGCGCAAGACGGCCTCGGCGTGGCGCAGGCGGGCATGCTCGCGGGTGATGCGATGCAGCCACGTGGCACGAAGCCCCTGGATGGCTTGTTGCTGGCGCTGCCGCAGCAGTTGCAGGCGGGCTTGGGGTCGCAACGCATGCAGCCGGAGCGCCGCGCGATCCGCACGCTGCAGTGATTGACGAAGCCGGTGCTGCTGCAGTTCGCCCACGCGCGCGCCGAGTCCATGCAGGCGACGCAGCAGGTCGTCGCGATGCGGCACCAGCAGTTCCGCGGCAGCAGAAGGCGTGGGCGCACGCAGGTCGGCGGCAAAATCCGCCAGCGTGAAATCGACTTCATGCCCCACCGCCGACACCACCGGCACCGCCGATGCGGCAATGGCGCGGGCCAGGGCTTCGTCGTTGAAGGCCCACAGGTCCTCCAGCGAACCGCCGCCACGGGTCAGCAGCAAGGCGTCGTAACGGCCGCTGGCCTGCGCGCCGTGCAACATGGCAGTGATCCGGGCAGCAGCGGTCGCCCCCTGCACCGGGACCGGAAGGATATCGACCTGGAGCAGCGGGAAGCGGCGTGCGAGCACGCTGAGCACGTCACGCACGGCCGCTCCTGTTGGAGAGGTGATCACGCCGAGCCGGTGCACGTGGGCGGGCAGGCGACGTTTGCGCTCGTCCGCGAACAGGCCCTCGGCCTGCAACTTGGCCTTGAGTTGCTCGAACGCACGTCGCAGCGCACCTTCGCCGGCCTCCTCCATGTGGTCCAGCACCAGCTGGTAGTCGCCGCGTGCCTCGTACAGCGTCAGTCTTCCACGCGCGAGCACGCGCACACCCTCGCGGGGCTGGAACTTCAGCCAGGTGCTCTTGGGCTTGAACATCGCGCAGCGCACCTGCGCGCGCGCATCCTTGAGGTTGAAGTACAGGTGGCCCGACGCCGGCCGCGCGACATTGCCCAGCTCGCCTTCCACCCAGACCAGCGGGAAGGCGTCCTCGAGCAGGTCGCGCGCCAGCGTGTTGAGCTGGCTGGGGGTGAGGATCTCGCCGGTGGCGGCAGTGTTCATCGCGACAGGATAAACGCTGCCATCGCGGGCCCCGTCATCGGGTCGCCGCCAAGGGCGCCTGGATGGGCCCGCGGGGCCGCCGCGACGGGGCCTTGACCGGGGCAGGCCTTACAATGACGGCATGACCGCCGTGCCCTCCCAGCCCCACGCTCCAGCGACACCCCATGCCCCGGATGTCGTCCGCACGCTGTCGGAATGGGCGTTTGGCCCGGCGCCGCGACGCGCGACGCGCCAGGTCCGCGTCGGCAACGTGCTGGTCGGCGGTGATGCGCCGATCGTGGTGCAGTCGATGACCAACACCGACACCGCCGATGTCGCCTCGACGGTGAAGCAGGTCGCCGCGCTCTGGCGTGCCGGTTCGGAGATCGTCCGCGTCACGGTCAACAACCCCGAGTCCGCGGCCGCGGTGCCGCGCATCGCCGAGAAGCTGGCCTTGATGGGCGTGGAAGTGCCGATCGTCGGGGACTTCCATTACAACGGCCACCAGCTGCTGGCCAGCGAGCCAGCCTGCGCGCGGGCGCTGGCCAAGTACCGGATCAACCCCGGCAACGTCGGATTCGGCAGGAAGCGCGATACGCAGTTCGCGCAGATGATCCAGTTCGCGATGGAGTACGACAAGCCCGTGCGCATTGGCGTCAACTGGGGGTCGTTGGACCAGACGCTGGCAACGCGATTGATGGACGAGAACGCGCAGCGCGAGACGCCATGGGAAGCCGGCCGCGTGTTGCGCGAAGCGTTGATCCGCTCGGCCCTGGATTCCGCCGAACGTGCGGTCGAACTCGGCCTGGGTCGTGAACGCATCGTATTGTCGTGCAAGGTCAGCGGCGTGCAGGAGCTGATCGCGGTCTATCGCGACCTGGCATCGCGCTCGGACTACGCACTGCACCTGGGCCTGACCGAGGCCGGCATCGGCAGCAAGGGCATCGTCGCGTCCAGCGCCGCGTTGGCGGTGCTGCTGCAGGAAGGCATCGGCGACACCATCCGCATCTCGCTCACCCCGGAGCCCGGTGCGCCGCGCACGCAGGAGGTGGTCGTCGCCCAGGAACTGCTGCAGACGATGGGCCTGCGTGCATTCACCCCGATGGTGACCGCCTGCCCGGGTTGTGGTCGCACCACGTCGGAGTTCTTCCAGCACCTTGCAAAGCAGGTGCAGGAGCACGTCCGCGACCGCATGCCCGAGTGGAAGATCACCCATCCCGGCGCGGAGAACCTCACGCTGGCCGTCATGGGCTGCGTGGTCAACGGCCCTGGCGAGTCAAGGCATGCGGACATCGGCATTTCGCTGCCAGGGACGGGCGAGGCGCCATCGGCGCCGGTCTTCGTCGACGGGGAGAAGACCGTGACCTTGCGGGGCGAGGACATCGCCTCTGAGTTCGTCGCCCTGATCGACGACTACGTGGCGCACAAGTACGGGCAAACGGGCGCTGCGCCCCTGCACGATGCCTGACTCCCATCCGCTTGCCGAGGGTGTCAAGCAGGAGGCGCGTGCGGGCGGCACCTTCCTGCGCCGCAATGCGTGGCGCTTGCTGCTGGTATTTGGCGGATTGTTGTTGCCGTTGTGGGGCTTTGCCGGCCTTGCCGAAGAGTTGCACGAGGGCGAGGTGTTCCCCTTCGACGCGCCGCTGCTTCAATTCGCCCACGCCGTCTCCTCGCCTGGACTGAGCGACTTCTTCGTCACGATGTCGGCATTGGGTACGCGTTATGGCGTCATCCCGTTCGATGCGCTGCTGATCCTGGGCCTGGCCTGGAAGCGCCGCATGAACGAGGGCCTGTTCGCCGGGTTTGCCATCATTGGATCGGCGCTGCTCAACCTCGCCACCAAGCAGGTGTTCGCGCGCGTGCGCCCGGACTTGTGGCCATCGATCCGGCCCGAAACCAGCTACAGTTTTCCCAGTGGCCATGCGATGGGCTCGATGACCCTGGCGTGCGTGCTGGTATTGCTGTGCTGGTCAATGCGGTGGCGCTGGGCCGTGGTGGTGGCGTCGATGGCCTTCGTGGTGCTGGTCGGCGCGTCGCGTGTCTACCTGGGCGTGCACTACCCGTCGGACATCATGGCCGGATGGATGGCCGCGCTGGCCTGGACGGTAGCGATCTACGCGCTGGTCTTCCGCGGCCACGCAAAGCCCTGGCAATAGCAGGCCCTGGCAATAGAAGGCCATGGCAATAGCAGGCCCTGGCAATAGAAGGCCCTCGCAATAGCATGCCCTCGCGTCGTGGCCTGCGGCCGGCTGCCGCCAGGCGAGTCGCGGGGAACGGGTCGCGTGTGCTTGCCTGCTGCCCGGGCTGGTTACTCCGCCGGTTTGGCGGCTTCCACCGGCGCCGTCGTGGCTTCCCGACGCGCAAGGACTGCTTCGCGATAGGCGATGTAGCTGTTGGCGCCAAAAATGATCGCGGCGCCGGCCATCGTCCAGCGCGTGACGGCTTCGTCGAACAGCAACCAGCCTGCGACGGCCACCACCGGCAATTGCATGAAGCTGATGGGCGTCAGCGCAGACACGTCGCCCAGCTTCAGTGCGCGCGTCCACAGCATGTGTCCGCCGGTGCCCAGCACGCCGCAGGCGACGACCCATAGCCAGGTGAGACCCTCTGGCCATTGCCAGACGGCCAGGGCCGGAAGCAGCGACATCGGCACCCAGAACAGCGTCGTCATGATGACGATCCGGTCCGCGGGCTCGGTATGCGACAGTTGCTTGATCTGGATCGCGACCACGCCACTGAGCACGGCCGCCAGCACCGGTACCAGCGAAGCAGGGGTGAACCCCTGGGTACCGGGCCGCACGATCACCAGCACGCCGACGAAGCCCAGCACCACGGCCGTCCAGCGACGCGCGCGGACCTGTTCGTGCAGGAAGACCACGGCCGCGATAGTCACGAACAAAGGCGACGAATACGTCAACGAGATCGCTTGCGCCAGTGGCAGGTGGCCCATCGCCCAGAAGCTGGCGAACATGGAGCCGATGCCAAACAGGCAGCGTACGAAGTAGCGCGAAAACTGATCGGTGCGCAACAATCCGCGACCGTGCCTGAGCAGCAACGGCAGGGCGACCAGCATGCCGAAGAAGTTCCGGAAGAACGCGATTTCGAAGGTGTGCAGGCTGGACGAGGCCAGCCGGATCATCACCGCCATCAAGGCAAACAGCAGCGTGCTGCCGAGCATCAGCAAGGCGGCACGCGCGTGGGTCTGGCCGCTGTTCACCAGCGTGGCTCGTCCAGGGCTCGTCGCACGGCGGTCGGTTCGTGTCCCATCAAGGCGCCTGAGGCGGGCCAGGGCGCGTCCCGCCAGGGCCACCATCACCACTGGTCCCCGATGATCCGCGGCTCGGGTTCCAGCGCAACGCCGAAGCGTTCGTCCACCGACACCGCGATCCTGCGCGCCAGCGCGAGCAATTGCCTGCCGGTGGCCTGCCCGTGGTTGACCAGTACCAGTGCATGCGATGGCGAGACACCGGCGTCGCCATCGCGATGGCCCTTCCATCCGCAGGCGTCGATCAACCACGCCGCGGACAGCTTGCACCATCGCGTGTCGACATCGACGCCGCGCGCGGCGGCATCGGCAGGGAAGGGCGCCAGCGGGAAGATCGGCAGGGCCGGGTGCAGGTCTTCCAGCGCACTTGCCTGCGCATGCGTGACGATGGGGTTCTTGAAGAAACTGCCGGCGTTGCCGAGGACCGCGGGATCGGGCAACTTGCGCCGGCGGATGCGGCAGACGGCTTCGGCGACCTGCGACGGACGTGGTGCGTCGACCTGCATCGCGGCCAGTTCCCCGGCCAGTCCGGCGTAATCCAGTCGCAACGCAGGCGTGCGCTGGAGCGCGAACTCCACCGCGACCACGACGTACCGATCCAGGGCCTGTTTGAACATGCTGTCGCGATAGGCGAACCCGCAGTCGGCAGCGCGGATCCGTCGCACCCTGCTTTCGACGCGGTCGTACACCTCCACGCAATGCACGTGCTCGCAGACCTCCACGCCGTAGGCGCCGATGTTCTGGATCGGGGCGGCGCCGACGGTGCCGGGGATCAAGGCCAGGTTCTCGAGCCCGCACAGTCCGCGGCCCAGCGTCCACAGGACCAGCGCATGCCACTCGACACCGGCGTCGGCCCGGACGATGGCGTCGGCTGCGGTGTCGTCATCGCCCGCGACGATGGCGATCTGTTGCCCGCAAAGCGTGAGCACGACGCCATCCGGGTCATCGGCGAACAACAGGTTGCTGCCACCACCCAATACCAGCACCGGGCCGTCGCGCAGCATGGCATTGCCAAAGAGTTCCGGTAGCGCGCGGGCATCGGCGACATCGACCAGCATCGGCGCACGGGCAGCCACGCCAAACGTGTTGCGCGCGTCCAACCGGGCATGCTCGGTCAAGCGGTAGGGTTCCACCGCGCGGCTCAGTCGTTGGGCGGCATGTTGCCGCGGCTGGGTCCGAACTTGCGGCGGCGCACGGCTTCCACGCAATCGGCCACCAACGTGGGGCCGTGATAGACCAGGCCGGTGTACAGCTGCACCAGGCAGGCGCCGGCGGCCATCTTCTTGACGGCGTCGGCGCCATTGGAGATGCCGCCGACGCCCACCAGCGGGATGGCTTCGGGCAGTCGCGTGCGCAACTTGCGCAGCACCGCGGTGGACTTGTCCATGAGCGGCGCGCCGGACAGGCCGCCGCTTTCGTGGGCGTATTTGTGCTCCTGCACCGAGATGCGCGATACCGTGGTGTTGGTCGCGATCACGCCGTCGACTTCCAGGTCGGTCAGCACGCGGGCGGCGGCTTCGATATCGTCGTCGGACAGGTCGGGCGACATCTTGACCAGCATCGGCACCCGTTTGCCGTGCTTGGCGCCCAGTGCTTCCTGCGCCTCGCGCAGCGTACCGATCAATTGCTGCAGGGCGCGCTCTTCCTGCAGCTCGCGCAGGCCGGCGGTATTGGGCGAGGAGATGTTGATGGTGATGTAATCGGCGAGCGGGTAGACGCGCTCCAGGCAGAACAGGTAATCCTGCACCGCCGACTCATTGGGTGTGTCCTTGTTCTTGCCGATGTTGATGCCCAGCAGGCCATGCTTGCGGTTGGCGCGGCCAACATTGCGCACCAGCGCGTCGACGCCTTCGTTGTTGAAGCCCAGGCGGTTGATGATCGCCTGGTGCTGGGGCAGGCGGAACATGCGCGGCCTGGGGTTGCCCGGCTGCGGGCGCGGCGTCACCGTCCCGACTTCGACAGAGCCAAAGCCCAGGGCGAGCAGTGCATCGACGTGCGCGCCGTTCTTGTCCAGGCCGGCGGCCAGGCCAACGGGGTTGGGAAACTCCAGGCCGAATGCCTTGGTGGGCAGTGGCTGCGGGCGCGATGCCAGCAGCGGATTGAGGCCGCTGCGGTAGGCGGCCTCAAGCGCCGACAGCCCGAGCGCATGGGCGCGCTCTGGATCCAGGCCAAACAGGAAGGGGCGGGCGAGTCCGTACATCGGGGCATGGGGAGATCGATTTCCGCAGTGCGCAGTGTACAGGCAGTTGCGCGCGGGAACCCTGCGCGCCGCGCAGGGCAATCGTCTAGCGAGATCGCGCGCCGTCCCTCATCCGGCGCGCGGAACCCCCGCCGCTTCCGGATGCGTCCATGAGGCATTCGCGACGCGATTGGAGGACCCGCGGCTGTCGCCGGGTGGCCATCGCACGCCCGGGACCTCTGGTGCGGTCCCGGGTCGTGCATCGAGCCCGGCACGACGCCGGGCCCGTGGTGCAGGCGACACGTTACTGGTCGAACGTTACAGGTCGAACTTGATCCCCTGCGCCAGCGGCAGCGCATCGGAGTAGTTGATCGTGGTGGTCTGCCGGCGCATGTACGCCTTCCACGCATCCGAGCCGGATTCACGGCCGCCGCCCGTTTCCTTCTCGCCGCCGAATGCACCGCCGATCTCCGCACCCGAGGTGCCGATGTTGACGTTGGCGATGCCGCAATCCGAACCGCTGGCGGCCAGGAACGCTTCGGCCTTGCGCAGGTCGGTGGTGAAGATCGCCGACGACAAACCCTGCGGCACGTCGTTCTGCATCGCCAGTGCTTCGTCCAGGTCGGAATACTTCATCACGTACAGGATCGGCGCGAAGGTTTCGGTCTGCACGACCTCGGAATCGTTGGACAGGCCACTGACCAGCGTGGGCAGCACGAAATTTCCCTTGCGATCGGTCAGCGCCTTGCCGCCGCTCTCGATCTTGCCGCCGGCGGCCTTGGCCTTTTCCACGGCATCCAGGTAAGCCTCGACCGCGTCGTGGCTGTTGAGCGGGCCCATCAGGTTGGCCGGGTCGGTCGGATCGCCGATCTTGCCTTCCACCTGCTTGTAGGCGGTGACCAGCTTGGCCAGCACGTCGTCGTGGATCGACTCGTGGATGAAGACGCGGCGGGTGCTGGTGCAGCGCTGCCCGGCGGTACCGACGGCGCCGAAGACGATCGCCGGGATCGCGAGCTTCAGGTCGGCGGTCTCGTCGACGATCATCGCGTTGTTGCCGCCCAGCTCCAGCAGGCTGCGGCCCATGCGGCGGGCGACGCGCTCGCCGACGTGGCGGCCGACCTTGGTGCTGCCGGTGAAGCTGACCAGGCCGATACGCTTGTCGTCGACGAAGGTCTGCGCCAGCTCGGTGCCGGCGTCGTTGATCAGGAAGAAGATGTCCGGGAAGCCGCCCTTCTTCAGGGCTTCGTTGCAGATCTTGATCGAGGCGATCGCCGACAGCGGGGTCTTGGGCGAGGGCTTCCAGATGCAGATGTCGCCGCAGGCGGCGGCCACCAGCGCATTCCAGGCCCAGACCGCGACCGGGAAATTGAACGCCGAGATGATCCCGACCAGGCCGATCGGATGCCACTGCTCGTACATGCGGTGGCCGGGGCGCTCGGAATGCATGGTCAAACCGTAGAGCTGGCGCGACAGGCCGACGGCGAATTCGCCGATGTCGATCATCTCCTGCACTTCGCCATCGCCCTCGGGCTTGGACTTGCCCATTTCCAGGGCCACCAGCGAACCCAGCGCGTCCTTGTGCTCGCGCAGCGCATCGGCGCACAAGCGCACGGCTTCGCCACGGCGCGGGGCCGGCGTGGTGCGCCAGACCTTGAACGCCGCCTGGGCGCGCTCGACGATGGTGTCGTAATCGTCCTGCGAGGACGCCTGCACCCGCGACAGCACCGTGCCATCGGCCGGATTGACCGGCTCCAGCACGCCGGCGTCGGACGTCTTGGCCCATTCGCCATTGCCGAGGTAGGTGCCGGATTCGTTGTCGCTGAGGCCGAGGGCGGTGAGTACGGGATGGGTCATCGTGGAACTCCTGCTTTAGTGTTTGGTTTTTCCGTAGGAGCGGCTTGTAGCCGCGCGCTCTTCCCCCGGCGGCTGGTAAAAAGATCAAGAGCTCGCGGCTACAAGCCGCTCCTACAGGGCCCCGGCGCTCGTACCACCAAGGCTGGCGCCCCCGGCGCGATTCGAACGCACGACCTTCCCCTTAGGAGGGGGACGCTCTATCCAGCTGAGCTACGGGGGCATCAAGCCGGGCATTTTCGCATGAATGGCCGCGGCTTGCCGGCGACGGCCGGAGTGTAGGGGCGAGATCCGGGGCTGGACGCCTTGGCGCCAGCGGCGCGCCGGTCATCGCGAGTGCCAAGCGTTCCAGGCCGGGCCTTTGTCATCCTGAGGGCGAAGCCCGAAGGATCTGCTGTTCGTGCCTCTGATTGACCGCCACGTCCGGAGCAGCAGATCCTTCGCTTCGCTCAGGATGACACCGAGGTTTTGACAGGGGGCTCCGCGCCCGCCACCGAATCCCTGCGCGACTGCCGCACCACGATGCTGGTCGCGGTGAGGTCGGCGCTGACGTTGCCGACCGTGGCGAACACGTCCGGGATCGTGTCCACCGCAAGCATCAGCCCCAGTGGCGCCACCGGCAGCCCCATGGCCTGCGTCACCGGCAGGTTGGTGGCAAGGAAAGTCACCTGGCCGGGTAGTCCGACCGCGCTCAGGCTCATCACCACCGCCAGTGCGGTGCCGGCGGCCAGGTGCGCGGGGCTGAGTTCGATCCCGAGCGCCCAGGCGATGAATGCCGCGGACACCACGTACTGGACCGGGCTGGTGATGCGGAACAGCGACACCGCCATCGGCAGCACCAGCGCTGCCACCTGGCGTGGATAGCCCAGGTTGTCCTCGGCCGATTCCAGCATCGCCGGCAGCGTGGCCAGCGACGACTGGGTGCTGGCTGCCACGGCCTGCACCGGCACCAGCGCGGACATGAACCGGCGCAGCTTCTCGCCGCCCCACAGGATGGCCACCGGAAGCAGCAGGACGGTGACCACCAGGTACAACGCGATCTCCAGCAACACGTAGATACCCAATGCGCTCACCGTGCCCAGCCCGGCGCGCGCGCTGACCGAAAGCACCAGCGCGAAGACACCGATCGGCGCGACCCACAATACCCAGCGCACGACCACGATCATCGCGTCGCCGACGGCCTGGAAGAACCCCACCACCAATGCGCGCCGGTCCGCATCGATCCGCGTGAGCGCAAAGCCGAAGAACAGCGCGAACACCACCAGCGGGAGCATCGCGCTTTGCGCGGCGGCCTCGATCGCGTTGCTCGGGATGATCGCGGTCAGCGCCTGCGCCCAGCCGACGGGGCCGGTCGCCGATTCCACCCCGGCGGCACTGCGCAGCGCATCGGCCAACGCCGGATCGCGCGGCAGCAGCGACAACACCAGCGGCGCCACCAGCGCGGTCAATGCCGCCGCCGCCGACAACAGCACCAGGAAGATGAAGATCGCCCGCCGCGCAGTGCGTCCCGAACTGGCGGCGTCGCTGGCCGTGGTCACCCCCACGACCACCAGCGACAGCACCAGCGGGACGACCGTCATCTGCAGCGCATTGAGCCAGAGCCGGCCAACGGGTTGGACGATGTCTGCCGCGCGGACGGCCATGGCCGGATCCATCCAGGCCAGGACCAGGCCGATGGCTGCACCGGCGACCAGGCCGGTGAGGACGCGGGCCGTGGCATTCATGGCCTGGCCCCGGCGTTGGCGTCCGCGCTGGTCGGTGCGTTGCGGGGCACGCCGGCGGGCAATGCCCAGGCCGACTGCAGGCGCGCGTATTGGTCATCGGGCAACAGCACGAAGACCGGGTCCAGTGCCGGATCCAGCCACGCCAGCAGCCCGGCCATCACCGGCTCGGGCATCGCCGTGCACCCGGCAGTCGCGGTGGTCGGCGATTTCCAGATGTGCGCAAAGATGCAGCTGCCGCCTGCGGGTGTTGCCCGCGTGCCGGCATCGGCGCGGTTGTGTTGGATGACGAAGCCCAGTTTGTAGCGCTGGTCGCCGTCGGCATGCAGGTCACGGCGCATCGGTTCGGTGGAACCGGCGACGGCATCGTCGCCGACGTCCCTGGCATCGACGATGCGGTTGTACAGCGGCGACCCGCTGACATCGATGCAGTAATCCGTCGCCGTCATCGGCGTGTAGTGCAGCCCGGTGCGGGCGCTGTCGCCATAGCCGAACGCGTCGCCGATGGCGAAGACGCCGGCCGGGCTGCGACCATCGCCTTCGACCTTCACCGGGCCTTCGGGTTGCGGCCCCTGCAGGCCGATGCCCCAGCCCGCGCCATTGCGTCCGATCACCACGTCCTGCGCCTGGCCGGACAGTTGCCATTGGCCACCATCGTCGCGTGCATAACGACGCAGGCTGCCGTGGTCGCTATCCCAGTCGTGCACCGTGACCAGTACCAGTTGTCGCGCCTGGTCCCAGCGCGGAGCTCGTGTCGTCGGCGCTGGGCTGGTGGGCGCACCCGGCAAGCACGCACACCAACAGGCAAAGGGTTCGCAGGACGGGTCGGGTCGGCATCGGATCCTCGGCTTGTCTGGATGGCTTGTGTGGGTGGCCTGCATGGCTGGCGGGCGCGGGGGCCGATGCAACTGCACGCGAAAGCATGCTGCCACGGTCGCGTGCACTCGTCATGCCAACGATTGGCCGCAGCGGGCAGCCGCATGGGACTGTGGGGTGAGACCGGGCACCGCCGTCAGGGCTCCAGCAATGGCTGGATCCGCTCCAGGTTGGCTTCCAGTTGCGACAGCCGGCCCGGGTCCGCATCGCACAGCAGCAGGAAGACCCGGTCGAGCAGGTGCTGCAAGGCCGAGTGGTAAAGCAGCGGTTCGATGTGCGGCTGCTCGTCGTGCGCGGACACCAGCAGCGGCACGTCAGCGAGCGCGCGCAGCGCATTGGACGTGTGCCTGGTGACGCTGACGACGTTGCCGTGCTGCTCGCGGAAATAGCGGCAGATCTGGCACAGCGCCGGTTGCTTGCCGTGCTCGGAGAACACCAGCAGCACGTCGCCCTTGCCGGCGGCGGACATGCTCGCGGTCATGTGCGCGACATCGAAGTTGTGGATGGTCAGCACGCCCAGCAGCGACAGCCGCAGCGCGAAGGCACGGGCATGGATGTCGTCCTCGCCCAGGCCGATGATGAACACCTTGCCGGCCTTGCCGATGATGGAGGCCGCCGCTTCGATGCCGTCGGGCGGATTGATCAGGCGGGTGGCTTCCTCGGCTTCGGATTTGCGACGCCACAGGTCGCTGGCGCGCGCATTGTTGCCACTGGCATGGGTCGGTTTGGACCCGGCGGCGCCGGCGCCGTTGTCGGCCCGGGCCAGCGCTTCGCTGATGGAGTACTTGAGATCGGGATATCCCTTGAAGCCAAGCTTCTGGCAGAACTTCACCACGCTGGACTGGCTGATCCCCAGCGCATTGGCCAGGTGCTGCGACGAGTAATCGCGCAGCAATTGCGCGTTTTCCAGCATGAAGTCCGCGATCCGGCGCTCGATCGCCGACATCTGGTCACGCTCGGAGCGGATCTTGACCAGTGGTGACTCGACCAGTGGTGACCTGACCTGCGGCGTCATGCCAGGCGGCGTCATGTCAGGCAGCGGCTTCGGACGCGGGCAGTGGTTCCAGCCCGCGGATTTCGCGGATGCCGAGCCCGGGTGCATCGGTGATCGTGATCTCCGATTCGTTGAAGACCACGCCGCCATCGACCGGGTCGAACTGGCACAGCGATGGCCCGTCCAGGTCGATCTTGGTGATCACGTCCGACTTGGCGACGGCCAGGTGCACCGCCGCCGCGACGCTGATGCTGGTTTCCAGCATGCAGCCGATCATGCAGTCGATTTCATACAAGCCGGCGATGTCCGCGATCCGCACGGCATTGGAGATGCCGCCGGTCTTCATCAGCTTGATGTTGATGATGTCGGCCGCGCGCATGCGGATCAGCTCGATCACCTGCATCGGGCCGAAGACGCTTTCGTCGGCCATGATCGGCGTGTGGACGCGTTCGGTCACGTAGCGCATGCCGGCCAGGTCGCGCGCCTTGACCGGTTGCTCGACCAGCTCCAGCCGCACGCCTGCGTCTTCCAGCGTCTGCAACGCATACACCGCTTCCTTGGCGGTCCAGCCCTGGTTGGCGTCCAGGCGCAGCAGCGCGCGATCCTTGACCGCGGCATAGATCGCCTTGACGCGCTCGATGTCCACCCCGATGTCCTTGCCGACCTTGATCTTCAGCGACTCGAAACCGCGGTCGGCCGCGGCGATGGAGTCGGCGACCATCTTGTCGATGTAATCCACGCTGATGGTGATGTCGGTGGTGATCACCGGGTCGCCGCCGCCCAGCAGCTTGTACAGCGGCGCCCCGTAGAGCTGGCCCCACAGGTCGTAGACGGCGATCTCGACCGCGGCCTTGGCGCTGGAGTTCTTTTCCATCGCGCCCTGGATCAGCGCGGTGATGTGGTTGAGGTCGGCGATGTCCTGGCCGATCACCCGCGGGGCGATGTAGCGGCGGATCGCCTCGACGATCGAGCCGTGGGTGTCGCCGGTGATGACCGCCGTCGCCGGCGCCTCGCCATAACCGACGTGGCCGCTGTCGGTATGGATCATCACCACGATGTCCTCGACATGCTCGACGGTGCGCAGCGCGGTCTTGAACGGCGTCTTGAGCGGCACCCGCAGCATGCCGAACCGGATCTCGGTGATCTTCATGGGAGTGGCTTCATGGGGCTGGCTTCATGGGGAGATGGCTTCATGGCTATGACCGCATCGCGATGGCCGCGACCCACCGGGCATCATGGGGACGCCCGCCAGGCAAGGGTGGATGGACGTCGTTCCTGCATGCCGTGGTTCCCTGTTTCGGCCATCGTCATTGCCCCGGACTCGTGGTTGGCGCGTCGCCGATGCCGGCAGCATCATTCCACCGCGCCATCAGGCACCCTTGCGCTGGTCATCTTGACGATATTGGTGATGCGGTCGATGTAGCTTTGCCGGGCGTTGAACATCAGTGGCGTCAACGGCGTCAGCGACACTGCATTGAGGTGCATCGACTGCATGTTTCCATCCGCGTCGAGATAGCTGCCGCCGTTGGTGTCGTGGATGACGTAGGGCACGTCGCCGACCCGGCCGACCACCATCATCACGTGGCCGGGGATGTAGACCAGGTCGCCCACGTCGAGGTTGTCGACCGCGGCCATGCGCTTGTCGCGACCGTCGGTCTGCTCGAAGTGGATGCGATCGAACGCGGGACTCACGCCCTGGTCGCTGGTGTTGCGAGGCATCATCACGCCCATGCTGCGATAGATCTCGGAGACGAAACCGCTGCAGTCGCGTGCATTGTAGCTATGGCCCCAGCCGTAGCGCTCGCCAAGGAACTTGAACGCCTGGCGGATGATGTTGGCGCGGGTCAGTGGCAGGTAGTCGGCGGCGGTGTCGGTATTCCTCTGCAGCAGGGCCGGGGCGAATGCGAGGCTTCCATCGGCCTCGCGCAGCGGCAGCTCGAGCACGTACGACGTGTAGGGGTGCTGGCCGTTGACCGGCTTGTCCAGCGCGACGTCGGCCAGCGGCACGCGCACGCCCATGTCCAGTTGCAGCTCGGACAGCCCGGGCTGCTCCGGGGTGAACACGGTGCGTACCTTGGCGCCGGTCACGACGCGATAGGGCGCCTTGTCCACGTATGCGGACACCTGCGCCTGGCTGCCTTCGGCGATGTTGTCGGCCCGTGTCCATGCCGCGTAGCGCGGACTGACCACGAACACCCAGTTGCCATCGCGGCTTTCATGGGCGATCACGACCGGTGTGCCGGGAAACATGGCGCTTTCCTGGAAACGGTCGATGTCGGTGTCGTCGTTGCTGCTGAAGACACGCAAGTCGGTCGGAAAGCTGCGCAAGGCGGCGCGACGCACCACCAGTCCATGACGGGTCGGCTGTCGTTGCGGGATCGTATCCAGCGCCAGGGCGTCGACCAGGCCGTCCAGCACCTGCGGCGGCACCGGCTTGCCATGGACGTCGTAAAGCGGTCGCGTGGGCCGCGGGGATCGATCGCCGATCCAGCCGGCGACGAGGTCGTGGTCCAGGTGCGCAGGCAGGGTGCGCAGGTCTCGCACCGAATCGTCCAGGGTGAACAGCCTCCGGTTGCGCGCCTTGATGGACGCGCCATCGAGCAGGACGCGGTCGGGATCGCGCAGGCGATCGACCCAGTACCCCGGGGACAGTTGCGCCTCGTCCACGCCGATGACGCCATGCGCGGGCACGCTGTCCAAAGGCATGCTGTCCAAAGGCACGCTGTCCAAAGCCGCGCCGCCCGGCTGGGTCGCCCTGGCATCGCTTGCCACTGCAGCGCCGGTGGCCAGCAGCAGGGCCAGGACAAGGGTGGCGCTCATCTTGCAGACGGATCGCATGGTCGTTACCTCGCTGGAACGCTCACAAGGATAGCCAATGGCATGGACCGGCATGCCTGCAGGGGTTGCGTTTCCATCGGCGCTCCCGGCACGCGGGGTCGATGTCCCGTCGTGCAACGGATGTTGCGCGCGGTTTGCTGGATCGAAAGGCTCGCAGCCTGGCATTGGCCCTGACTTCACTGCTCCACGCTCCCCCCGGCTATGCATGGTCCTGGTGCCACTCGATCGCGCTGCTGGCAGGCTTCAGCGGCTGCATGGGAATAGCTGATTCCTAAATCATATACCAAAAGAATAAATTATTGACCAGCACTTTCAGCCGTGTTACACAGCACTGGGACGAAGGTCACCCGTGGGGGGTGTGTGCTGGAGAACACGACAGCCATCGCGGACAAGGCTCCGCCAGTGCGGCAGCGCTGGCGGAGCCTGTGCAGGGGGGTGTTGCCCGCACTGTTGCTTGCGGTCGTGCTGATGCCGGCATTTGCAGGCTCGCCGGTCCCGCGAGCGACAGGCGCCGACGCCACGTCGCAGGCGCCGGTCATCGACGACGCCGTGGCCGCGGTCGTGTCCCTGGTCGATGCCGGGCACTTCAATGCAGCCGATGCGCGAATCGACAAGGCCTTGGCCGCCGCGTCGACCGATGCCACGACACGCCGGGCCCTGCGTTTCCAACGCGAGCGGATGCGCCGGATCCTGATCGATTTCAGCCTCACCCGTGACCAGGCCATGGCGCGCGTGCGCAAGCAGGTACCCGATCTGACCGAAGCCGAGTTCGAGCAGTGGGAGCGCGATGGCTTGCTCGAGCACATGGACATCGACGGCAAGCACCTGTATTTCAGCCGCGCGCCGTACAACCTGTTCCGCCTCAGCGCGCAGGCGCGTGCGCGCCGCGCCGAGCAGGTGCCGTTTCGCGAAAGCCCGATCGAGTCGGCCAATCCGCACCATGCCGAAGTCATCGCGCAGGCACGGGCGCAAGGCAGCAGCAGCGTCGCGGCGCATCGCATCCGCGTCACCCAGTCGCTGGTGGTCGATGCCGGCACGGTGCCGGCGGGCAAGACCGTGCGTGCATGGATCCCGTATCCGCGTGCGATCCCGGGCCAGCAGGACGACATCCGTTTCGTCTCCAGCGTGCCGGCCGCGCACCGGATCGCACCCGAGTCGACGTTGCAGCGCACGGTGTACCTGGAAAAGCCGGCGCAGGCCGGGCAACCGACCCGGTTTTCGATCACCTACGACGTCACCATCTCCGCGCAGTACCACGCCATCGATCCGGGCAAGGTGGTGGCGGCGGACATCACCCCGGCGTTGCAGCCGTTCGTGTCCCAACGCGCACCGCACGTGGTGTTCACCGACGACCTGCGTGCCTTTTCCCGGCAGGTCGTCGGTGACGAGACCAACCCGTACCGCATTGCCCGCAAGCTCTTCGCCGCCGTCGACGCGATTGCCTGGGCCGGTGCCCGCGAATATTCGACGATCACCAACATCAGCGACTACGCGCTGCATGCCGGGCACGCCGACTGCGGCCAGCAGACCTTGTTGCTGATCGCGCTGCTGCGGCTCAACGGAATCCCGGCGCGCTGGCAGTCGGGGATGATGTTCTACGGCAAGGACGCGGACAGCGACGACGCTTACTGGAACCTGCACGACTGGGGCCAGCTGTACCTGGCGCCATACGGCTGGGTACCGATGGACGTCACGTTCGGTCGCCTGGACAGCCCGGACCCGGCCGTCGCCGGCTTCTACCTGGGCGGGCTGGACGCCTGGCGGATCGCCTTCAACGACGACTACGGCCGCGACTTCGTGCCGGCCAAGCAACACTTCCGTTCCGAGACCGTCGACCTGCAGCGCGGCGAGGCGGAGTGGGAGGGCGGCAACCTGTATTTCAACCAGTGGGATTACGACTTCAGCTGGCAGACCGTGCCGACTGGACAGCACGACGAACGACGGAAGACGAGCACCGACGACGGATGATCGACCACGGACGATCGAGCACCGATGTGGCAGACCTTCATAGACCAACCGTTGCAACCGGGGAGAGAACATGAACAGCACCACGCGTGGATCGCGAAACGCATCGCGGAAACCATCATCACGGAAGTCCGTACTCTGCATGGCATTGGGACTTTGCCTGGCATCGATGGCGTCGATGCCGGTGCTGGCACAGAGCGTCACGGGCGCGGTCGCGGGTCGCGCCGAAGCGGGCGCGCAAATCACGGTGACCAACGCTGCAACAGGAGTGACACGCTCTGCCACGGCAAGCGCCGACGGCAGCTACCGGATTGGTCAACTGGCGCCGGGGCAGTACACGATGTCCGCGAACTCGGGAGAACCGGTTTCGGTCACCGTCTCCTTGGGCGGCACCACGACGGTCAACCTGGGCAGTGGGGGCACGGTCAACCTGGCCACGGTGCAGGTGGTCGGCCAGAGCATCGTCAATCGGGTCGATACGCATTCGACCGAGTCGGCGACCAATATCACCCGCGAGGAGATCGGGCGGTTGCCGGTCGACCAGAACATCGCGTCCGTCGCGCTGCTTGCGCCAGGCGTGATCTATTCAAACTCCACCTTCGGCGGCCTCAGTTTCGGTGGCTCGTCCGTCGCCGAGAACGTCGTTTACATCAATGGCCTGGACGTAACCGATCCTTACCGGCGCCAAGGTTACTCGACGGTGCCGTTTGCCTTCTTCGACGAGTTCCAGGTCAAGACCGGTGGCTACTCCGCGGAGTTTGGCCGCAGCACCGGTGGTGTCATCAACGCCGTCACGCGCTCGGGCGGCAACGACTTCCATGGCGGCGCCGAAGTGACGATCGAACCCTCTTCCTGGCAGTCGAGCCGCAAGGATCGCTTCTATGCCGATGGCGACATCAGCGTCCGCGATCGCATGAGCAAGGATGAAAGTTCGCTCTACAAGGCCAACATCTGGGCGTCCGGCGCCATCGTGAAGGACAGGCTGTTTTTCTTTGCCATGGCTGAACGGCGCGAGACGAGTTCAAAGGACCTGGACACGTCCGAAGCCTGGATCACCCGGGGCAAGAACAACTTCTGGGGCACGAAGCTGGACTGGCAAATCACGGACGACCACTTGCTCGAGTTCCTGGCGTTCTCGGACAAGGCCGAATCAACGACCGGCAACCACGCCGACCCCGTCGCTTACGACTGGGACACCCGAAGCCTCGGGCCGCGCACGGGTGTGGGTAGCGATGGATCGGGCGGCGATAACTGGTCGCTGACCTACACCGGTCACATCACGGACGATTTCGTCGCCAAGGTGATGTACGGGGTCAACAAGAGGAGCGCCACGGCCAGCAGTCCGTGGGACGCCGGCTGCAGTATCGTGACGCTGTCCAACAGCTACACCTCGGCCTTCGGTCCCGGGACCGGGACTGAAGGTTGCCATCCCAGCAACGGCAGTATCAGCAGTCGTTACGACAAGCGCGAGGCAGCGCGCATCGATTTCGAGTGGACGCTTGGCGACCACCTGCTGCGCTTCGGCGCGGACCGGGAAATCATGGATTCCGACAGTTCCAGGGTGTACCCCGGCGATGGCGTGGCGTACGACGCGCAGGCGGCCACGCCTGGTGGCGTCCTTCCCAACGGGGCCGTCATCCCGGCTGGGGTCAACGCAATCATCGACGCGCGGCATTACGTCACCGGTGCCCCGGTATCGACCGAGGCGCAGGCCCTGTACATCGAGGACAACTGGAGCGTTACGCCAAACCTCCTGCTGAGCCTTGGGCTGCGTGCCGACAAGTTCCACAACACGCTTGCCTCGGGCGCCACTTTTGCCAAGGCTGACTTCAGCGACATGATCTCCCCGCGCCTGGGCTTCAGCTGGGACATGAAGGGCGACGGTTCGATGAAGCTGTTCGGCAATGCGGGTCGCTATTACATTCCGCTGACCAACAAGCTCACCGACTACTTTGGTGGCGGCACCACCGACGAGCACAGTTACTACGTGCTCAATGGCTGGGTCACGAAGACCGATCCGGTCACCGGCGCACCGTACCTGTTCCCGGATCTTGGTCCGCAGCTTGGCCCGGTCAACACCGACGGCAACGTCCCGGCACCCGACGATGTCCGCACTGCGGTGTCCCGCGACCTCAAGCAGGTCTTCCAGGATGAGTTCATCCTTGGATTCCAGCAGGCCATCAACCAGGCATGGTCGTATGGCGTCAATGCCACTTACCGCAAGGTGACCCGTGCCGTCGAGGATGTGCGCACCAATCACGTCGCCGGTTGCGATTGGTATTCCGGTGACTGGCCGATCCTCAACCCGGGCGAGAAGAACACCCTGTGGTGTCCGGATACCAACGACTGGGTGACCTTCGACAACTCGCAGGACGGCTACCAGGCGCTGGGCAGCGGGATCATCCAGGGCTACAAGAAGCCCCGCCGCACCTACAAGGCCGTCGAATTCCAGCTGGATCGCGCGTGGGACGACAAGTGGGCTTTCAACGCCAGCTATCTCTGGTCCAAGTCCGAGGGCAACGTGGAAGGCCCGGTGAACTCGGATACCGGCTACAACGACACCAACCTCGTGCAGTACTACGACCATCCGGCGGTCAATGAGCGTTACGGGGTGCTGTTCAACGACCATCGCCACCAGATCAAGCTGCGCGGTAGTTACAAGCTCAACGAGCAATGGCTGTTCGGTGCGACATTCTCCGCGGTTTCCGGCGGCCCCATCACGGCGTACGGCGTGCGCTGGCCCAATGACAATCGCAGTGCCGGTGGCCCCAGCGAGTACAGCGGCGGCGGTTCTGGTTGGCTGTGCGTGTCGGGCTGTTCGGACTACACCACCCGCGAGTTGGTGTATTCGCCGTTGGGCGCCTATGGCCGCATGCCGTGGTTGAAGGACCTGAGTGCCAACGTCACCTGGACGATTCCGGTGACGGCCGGTGAGCTGAAGGCCCGCTTCTCCATCTACAACCTGCTCAACAGCCAGACCGTCGTCAATGTGCATTCGCGCTACGAAAGCACGCCCGGCAACAAGATGCCGCATTTCGGCGAGGGCAAAGGCTGGCAGTCCCCGCGCTACATGCAGCTGGTCGTCTCCTACAGCTTCTAATCCAGACCCCCGTTGGCGGCCCGCGCGCCGGGCCGCCTTTTCCTGGGTAGCAGCATGCAGCAGGACAACGTTCCACTCGTCCCCCGGCCCTGCGAAGGCGTCGACCTGGCGTCCATCGCAAGGTGCGAGGGGACGCCGCTTTACGTTTACTCCGCCGGCGCGATCCGTCGCCGGCAGCGTGCGTTGCTGGATGCATTGGCCGGGATGGATGCCGATGTCTGCTATGCGGTCAAGGCCAACAGCAATGTCGCGATCCTGCAGCTGATGGCGCAAGCAGGTATCGGTGCGGACATCGTTTCGGGCGGTGAGCTTTGGCGCGCACTCAAGGCCGGCATGGCGCCTTCCCGGATCGTTTTTTCAGGTGTCGGCAAGAGCCAGGACGAAATCGTGGAGGCGCTGGAAGCGGGGATCGCCCGCTTCAACGTCGAGTCGCATGACGAATTGCTGCTGATCGAACAGGTGGCAGGCGATCTGGGCGTGGTCGCACATGCCGCGGTCCGCATCAATCCGGACGTGGTGGCCGGGGGCCACGCGAAGATTTCGACCGGCAAGTCCGAAAACAAGTTTGGCGTCAGCATCGACGAGGCGCGCGGCTGGTTTGTCGCCGCCCATTCGCGCAAGCATGTCCTGCTCGATGGCCTGCACGTGCATATCGGTTCGCAGATCCTGGACCTGGCGCCGATCCGCCAGGCGTTGCGATGCGTGGCGGACTTCTGGCGCGAGCTGGAGCAGGGCGGGCATGCCATCGCCAGCATCGATGTCGGTGGCGGCCTGGGCGTGCGTTACCGCGATGGTGATTTCCCGCTTGCGGCCGAAGAGTATGTCGGTGAGATCCGCAGTGCGCTGGCCGGCTTCAAGGGTCGCATCGTGCTGGAGCCTGGACGTTACCTGGTTGCCGAAGCTGGGGTGCTGCTGACAAGGGTGGTCCGTGTCAAGCCGGGCGTGCAACGCAGCTTCCTGGTCGTGGATGCCGCGATGAACGATTTGCTGCGCCCGAGCCTTTACGACGCATGGCACGACATCGTGCGCATGGGTGAACCGACGCCGATGGCCGAATACGACATCGTCGGACCCGTCTGCGAGACCGGCGACACGTTTGCCCTGGCGCGTCGAATCGGTGAATGCCAGGCTGGTGACCTCGTTGCCATCCATGGGGCAGGAGCATATGGCGCGACCATGGCGTCGACCTACAACTCACGTCCCCTCGTCGCCGAAGTGCTCGTCGATGATGATCGTTACGCCGTCATCCGGCGGCGGCAGACACGGCAGGAAATGGTGATGGGCGAACAAACCTTACCGGAATGGCAGGCAGCATGAGGAGCATCAGATCGGCGGCACTGCTTGCAGTGATGCTTGTCGGCGGATTCGCGGCGCAAGCGCAGACCGGGCCGCGACCGGCACACGCGGCGGCGCCGGCGTCGACCGTCGCCGAGGCACCCGTTGCCAGCATGCTCGATGCCAGCATGCTTGATGCCGATGTCGATGCCGTCGTGGCGCGCTACCACCTGCCCGGCATCGCCGTGGGCGTCATCCAGGATGGCAAGGTCGTCTACACGCGCACGATGGGTGAGACGGTTGCGGGCTCCGGCGAAAAGATCACTTCCGCCACGCTGTTCAAGATCGCCTCCAACAGCAAGGCGATGACCGCCAGCACGCTGGCGCGGCTGGTGGATGCAGGCAAGCTGCACTGGGACGATCCGGTGACGAAGTACCTGCCGTCGTTCCGCATGTACGACCCCTGGGTGACGCGCAACATGCAGGTCCGCGACCTGCTGGTGCACGACAGCGGCCTGCCCGAGGGCGGCGGCGACCTGATGCTGTGGCCCGAGCCCAACCGTTTCACCCGTGCCGACATCCTGTCGGGGCTCGGGCACATCAAGCCCGCGTACTCCTTCCGCTCCGGTTACGCCTACGACAACCTGCTATACGTGGTTGCAGGCGAGGTGGCCGCGGCGGCTGCCGGCACATCGTATGAGCAGGCGGTGCGGCAGGAAGTCTTCGAGCCGCTGGGCTTGTCGCGTTGCCGGGTCGGCGAGTTCCGTCGCGCCGACGTCGGCAATATCGCCCAGCCACACCGGCGCAGCGGCGACGGCAATGTCGCCATGCGCGTGGACGGCGAGGTCGTGCCCACGATCACGTCGGCAGCGGCCGGCGGCATCCGTTGCAGCCTGGATGACATGTTGTCGTGGGCGCGCAACTGGCTGGTGCCGACGCCGGCGCAATTACGCTGGCTCTCGCCGGCGCAACGCAAGCAGATGTGGACTGCACGCACGCCGATGCCGATCTCGCAACGCCGCCGCGAGTGGGATGGCACGCACTATTACGCCTATGCCTTCGGATTCCGCGTCGCCGACGTGGATGGCGAATGGACCGTGTCCCACACCGGGACGCTGGGCGGGATGTACTCGATGATGATGCTGTTGCCCGATCGCCGATCCGGCTTCGTGTTCATGATCAACGGCGATGGCGGTGATGCCCGCACCGTCCTGGGTGAAGTCTTGCTCAAGCATTTCACCGCGCCGGGCCAGGGTCGCGGCGTGGCCTACTACGCGGACGAGGTCGACGCCGACGCAAGTACGCCGACGCAGTCGCGCGCGCCGGATGTCTCCGGGGCCGTTGCAGTGACCGCCGCGCAGATGCAGCCGTGGCTGGGCAGGTGGCGCGACCCCTGGTTTGGAGAAATCACGATCTGCGCGGCAGGCGAGGGCGTGCAGTGGCGCTCGGTCAAGTCGCCGCGCATGCACGGGCCGGTCTCGCGGCTGGGCAAGCGGTACCTGGTGCGCTGGGCCGATGACAACGTCGATATCGACGCCTGGCTGGACTTTTCCGGCACTGGTGGCGGGCGCCGCCTGCACATGGCCAAGGTCGACCCCGATGGCGATTTCAGCTCCGACTATGAGGATCTGTCCTTCACCCGGACAGGCGACTGTGGCTAGCGTCCGGACGGCCGCCCTGGCGCTGCTGCTGGCCGCGTCCGGTTGCGCAGCCGTGCCTGCAAGGCCGGCCGTGGCCACCTCGCCCGCGACGACCGAGGCGCAGGCAGGCCTGGTCGACGTTGGCAGGCTTGCACCGGACATCGACATCGACATGCGCTATGCCGGCGTCCACAACTTCACCGGTGCGGTCGTGGAAGGCTACCAGGCACCTCGCTGCCTGCTGCTGCGCCCCGCCGCCGAAGCATTGGCCAGGGTGCAGGCTGGCCTTCGCCCGCAGGGACTGCGCCTGCGCGTGTACGACTGCTATCGGCCGGTCCGGGCGGTGCAGGCGTTCATGCGCTGGGTCGATGACGCGTCGGCGCAATCCACCAAGGCCGGGTTCTATCCGGGCCTGGACAAGGCCCAGCTGCGTGGCGCATACATCGCACCGGTGTCCGGGCATAGCCGCGGGGCCACGGTCGACCTGGGCTTGCTGCGGTGCATGACCAAAGACCATTGCCAACCCCTGGACATGGGCACACCCTTCGATTTCTTCGGCGAGCGCGCGCATACCGATTTCCCGGGCATCACCAGCCGGCAGCGCGCCAATCGGCGACGCCTGAGGCTTGCGATGGAAAGCGCGGGCTTCGCCAACTATCCGATGGAATGGTGGCATTACACGTTGACGCCGGAGCCGACGCCCCTGCTCCAGTACGACGTGCCGATCAGGCACGTGGAGACCAGCATGCTGCAAGCAAGTATCGACCAACTCATGCAGCGCTACGACGGGCCGGTCCCCGGCGCATCCTTGCTGGTGGTCGACAATGGCGAGGCGGTAGTGCAGCGCGGTTATGGCATGTCCGACCTCGAAGACATGACCGAGGCCGGTCCCAACACCAATTACCGGCTGGCCTCGGTGACCAAGCAGTTCACCGCCGCCGCGATCCTGTTGCTGGCCCAGGACGGCAAGCTGTCGATCGACGACGCGTTGCGCCAGTGGTTGCCGTCATTGCCTCCTGCAGATGATGCGATCACCTTGCGCCAGGTGTTGACGCATACCTCCGGCCTGGTCGATTACGAAGACGTGATGGCATCCGATTACCAGGGCCAGATCCGCGACGCGGGAGTGCTCGGGCTGCTTGAAACACAGGATCGCACCTACTTTCCCCCGGGCAGTGCCTATCGTTACAGCAACAGCGGTTATTCGCTCCTGTCGCTGGTGGTGGAGCGCGCCAGCGGCCAGCCGTTCCAGGATTTCCTGCACGAGCGCATCTTCCGGCCACTGGGCATGTACGACACGCTGGCCTACGTCCGCGGTGGCCCCGATGTCCCGCATCGCGCCTGGGGCTACAGCCAGGTGGGCGGCAAGTGGGTCCGCACCGACCAGAGCAGTACCAGCGCCGTCCTCGGCGACGGCGGCATCTATTCATCGATCGCGGATCTGGCCAAGTGGGACGCGGCGCTGTACGACGATCGCCTGCTCAGCGACGCATCGCGCAAGCTGGCCTTCAGCCCGCATGTCCAAGTCACCGGCGAGCCGTACCAGGCCGGCTATGGATTTGGTTGGCGGATCACGCATGACGATGTCGGTGGCGACAGCCTCTGGCACTCGGGAGAGACGCTGGGCTTCCGCAATGTGATCGTGCGCTATCCCGACCAGCGTTTGACCGTGGTGTTGCTGAGCAACCGCAACGATCCGGAGCCATACGGCACGGCGCTGGAGATCGCGAAGCTGTTCCTGCACGAGTGACTGCGCGGGCCGCAACCCGCTGGCACCTCCAGGCAGGGCCCGGGGGCGGGTCGGGGTCGGCTTGGAGGCGTTGCGGCGCTGGCAGCCGGACTGGCGACGCTCCGCCCTGACCGGCGGTCGCACCCTGATCGCCTGCCACGCCAGTGCGCAAACAGCTGCACGCGCAAGCGCCCCCCATGCCGCACGCCGGCGCGGTGCCCCATCCTGCAGGCGAGCGAGCCGGGACATCGCGCCTGGGGTTGGCCGCGCCACGACCCTGGTGTGCACCGGCGCCAGGTAGCCCGACCTGATTTACCAAAAAAGGCAAAAAAGGGTATATTGGCCTCATTCCAGACCGGAGCAGGGCAATGGCCTTGGCACGCAAGCTCGACGCCATCGAAGACCTTCCGCGCACCCCGGCATCCGACGTCAAGAAGCTCGGCTGGCGCGGCGTGATGAAGGCCGTCGCCCGCACGGGCAGGGTGGTGGTCACCAACCACAACCAGCCCGAGGCGGTCATCCTCTCGGTCGATGATTACGACGCGGTCATGCGCGCCCTGCAGCAGGCCAGCGCCAACGACGATGCGTTGCTGGAGGCCTTGCGTCGCCGCTTCGACGATCGCTTGGCGTCCCTGCGGGACGCCGATGCCGGTGCGCGCCTGCGCAAGGTCATGCGTGGGCCCGCCAGGCTGCGCGGCAAGGTCAAGGCCGGGGCAAGCCATTGACGGCACGCCCCGTGCTCTATGTCCTTGCCGGCGTCAACGGCGCGGGCAAGAGTTCGGTCGGCGGCCACCTGCTCGAACGCGCGGGCCTGTCCTGGTTCAACCCCGACACGTTTGCACGCGAACTGCTTGCCCGCACTGGTTGCGAACAGCCCCAAGCCAACGCCGCCGCATGGCAGGAGGGCATGCGGCGGTTGGACGAGGCAGTCGCCGGCAAAGCCAACTACGCTTTCGAAACCACGCTTGGCGGCAATACCGTGCCGGCAAGGATCAAGGCGGCGTCCGGAACACATGATGTCCTGATGTGGTTCTGCGGGTTGTCGTCGCCAGCGATGCACGTGGCCCGCGTCGAGGCACGGGTCGCCGCTGGCGGCCACGACATTCCGGAAACCAGGATCCGCGAACGCTACCCTGCCGCGCTTGCAAACCTCATCGCGCTCATGCCTTGCCTCGCGCATCTACAGGTGTATGACAACAGTGTCGACGTTGGCGCCGGTGAAGCGATTCCGGATCCCGTGCTTGTGGCTGAAATGAAGGCAGGCAAGCTGGTCTGGCCAACCGATCTGAACGCACTGGGCGCTACGCCGGATTGGGCGAAGCCGTTGCTCGAGGCGGCGTTGTCGATGCGCGGCTAGGGGGCGGTCACTTGGGACGCAAGCGCACCGGCCGTTGGATTTTTGTCGGGCAATCCATGGTCGCTGGCACCTTGTCTGCCGGTCGCTGCAAGACGTGGGCCAAGGCGCACATTACGTTTTCCGACGCAAGCCGTAGGGCGGTGCTCAAGCCCGTCTGACCAAGCCCGCCTGACATGGACCCGACAGGCCGCCGGACTCCCCCGGGGCCGCAGGCAACTGGCGTGGCGCGGGCAAGGCCATCCCTGCTACGGCAGCCGGGGCGCGGCCCACCTGTCCAGGCGATCAACCCCCGCCGGCTTGCGAGGCACCCAAGGCCCCGGCATCCTTCACCCAACAAAAAACCCCGCAAGCGGGGTTTGATGCAACCTGGGTCGTGGCGATGATCAGCCACGACGATGATTGGTGGAGCGGATGGGGATCGAACCCACGACCTTCGCGATGCGAACGCGACGCTCTCCCAGCTGAGCTACCGCCCCATGTGCGCCGGCGACTGCACCGGACGACACGAGGCCGTGGATTATACGGGGGCGTCCTGATTGTCGCCAGCGCCGGGCAGCAAGGGCGCGAGACGCGGTGCGAGCAGCGTCCGCCGCCAGCCTTCCAGCGGACCGGGCCAGGGGGCATCGGGGTCGCGGTCGTCCAGCAGCAGCTGCAGCCAGCGCCGTGAGGCGAAGATGCCGTCGGGCAGGCCAAGCTCGGCAGCCAGTGCAGCAACGGCATCCTGCAGCTTGCGCAGCTGGGCCTTGTCGCGGTCGTCCTTGCGGGCGAGCGGGGCCTCGGCCTCGTCGGGCAGTGGCGTCTGCAGGGCTTCCCAGATCGCCTCGCCCAGGCTGCGAGGCGCCTTGGGGGTGCTGTCGAGCTGGCGTTGCAGGCCGGCGCGATCGATTGGCGGGTCGCGGGCGAGGGCGGCGGCCAGTTCGTTGTCCAGGATCCAGGTGCGGGGGCGGTCGTGGTCGCGGGCGTAAGCGTCGCGCCATCGCAGCAGTCGCAACAGGCGGTGCTGGGCGTCGGCGTCGAGGAATTGCGCTGCGCGCAACGCGCGGTGCGGCCATTGTTCCAGGGCGTCGTCGCGGGCGTTGTCGACGGCCCGTGCGCAGTCTTCCTGCAGCCAGTCGCTGCGGCCAAGGGTTTCCAGGCGCGCATGCAGATCGTCGTGCAGCGCGAACAGGTGCAGGACGTCGTCGGCCGCATAATGCACCTGCGACGACGACAGTGGGCGCCGCATCCAGTCCGAGCGGGTTTCGCCCTTGGCCAGGGCGATGTCCAGGGTTTCCTGGACGATGCGCTGGTAGCCCATGCCCGCACCGACGCCAGCCAGTGCCGCCGCCACCTGGGTGTCGAACAACGGCGACGGCACCTGGCCGCAGGCATGCTTGAGCGCGATCAGGTCCTCGCTGGCGCTGTGCATGATCTTGAGCACCGCGGGGTCGGCCAGCACGCTTGCCAGGACATCGGTCATGCCGGGGACCAGCGGATCGACCAGCAGGATGGTCTTTTCGTCATCGTCCAGGGCGATCTGGACCAACGCCAGGTGCGGCCACCAGGTGCGCTCGCGGATGAATTCGGTGTCCAGGCCGATCCGTGGCTCAGCATGGGCAAGGCGGGCGGCGAGATCCGAGGGGTCGCTGATCCAATGGTTCACGGACAGGTGGTGCTCCAGGCAGGTGGGCGGGTGGGTGAAGCCGGCCGACGAGCCTACCGGGCGCGGACGGATGCTACAAACGGCGGGCCAGGGAAACCCCTGCAGCATCGAATCGGCCGGGCCGCGCATCATTTGCCGCCAGCGGCGACAATGGCCTAAGTTGCCAGGGTCCGGGCTTCGCCCTGGCGGGGCCATCCCCGCCGGGTCATCGCGGTGAGGGCCATCCCGGCACGGCAGAAGGGAGAGTGGGATTGCGTGTCAGGCAGACATCAGTGATGGCGATGGCGGCAGTGGCCCTGCTGGTCGCGTTGATGGCGCTGGTGGCGCCTGGCTGCGCGCGCCAGGGCGACAGCGACGCGGCGGCGACCGCGTCCGGCCCGCGAGGGGCCACTGCGGCCGCGCCCGGCCCAAGCCAGGTCACGGTGCACGGCGACGATCGCATCTCCAAATCCCTGACCTGGAGCGCGCCCGAGGTGACGCTGGCAGCCGGCGACATCGATGCCGCACGCAAGCGTGCCGCCGACGCACTCCAGGCCGATCATTTGTACGAGGATGCCGACGCTGCCATCCCGCTGTACCTGGCGATCCTCGGACAGTCGCCCGACGACAAGAAAGCCAGCGCAGGCCTGGACCAGGCACTGGCTGCCCTGCTGGCCGACGGCGACAGGGCGCTCGCCGATGCGGGCGACGACGTGGCCGCCCTGCGCAAAGCGCACGTGATCGCATCCGTCGCGCGTGCCGTCAGCGGCAAGCCCGGCGCCGCCAGGGACGGTGCAGGCCAGGCTGGCACCCATGCCCAGGCTGACGGGGTGCAGGCCTACCTGGCCCGCGTCGATCTTGCCGACAAGTTGTGGACGCTCAACCGGCAGGCCGATCGCGAGCTGCGTGCCGGGCGGCTGGGCGAGTCCGGAGGTGGCGCCCTGGCCAGGCTGCGCGAGGCGTTGCAACTGCAACCAGACCAGCCACGCGCCTTGCGCGGACTGGCAGCGGTCGAGAACGGGTTGATCGAACGGGCGGTGGCGACGGCCCGAAGCGGTGATTTCGACGGTGCCGAGGCATGGATTGCACAGGCCGCCAGGATCAGGCCCGGCAGCGACACGATCCCTCGAGCCCGTGAGCGCGTTGCGGAGGTCCGCAGGGCACGCATCGCGCGATTGCGCGACGAGGGCCTGGTCGCGCTGCAGCAGCCGGCCAGCGACATCCCGCTGGCGCGCAGCAAACTTGCCGACATGCTGCTCATTGCCCAACCCGGCGACCCGGCCGCCGCACTGCTGCGCGACAGGATCGACATGGTGAGCCACTACGGCCTGTTCCGCCCGGGACAAGCCTTCACCGATGCCCTCGAGAACGGGGCCCGGGGCCCGGAGATGAAGGTGGTGCCGCACGGCGCCTTCCGCATGGGGGCCGATGCCGGCGCCCAGGGCACCAGCGAAAACGAGCACCCGGCGCACTACGTCCGATTCGATCGTGGTTTCGCGATGTCACGGACCGAGGTGACCGTCGGCCAATTCCGTCGTTTCGTGATGGCTACCGGCTATGAGCCGACTGCGACACGGCGCGGTAGTTCGTTCATGTACCTGGAGCGCAACGGCAGCTTCGTGCGTCGGGGGAATGTCGACTGGCAGTCGGCCTACGACGGTTCGCGCGCAGCCGACGATTTGCCGGTGGTGCACGTCAGCCTGAAGGACGCGGACGCCTACGCGCGCTGGTTGTCCGAGCAGAGCGGCGAGCTGTACCGCCTGCCCAGCGAGGCCGAGTTCGAATACGCGCTGCGCGCCGGCAGCCAGGGGCGCTACCCGTGGGGCGATGGCGTGCCGCCGGCCGGGACCGGCAACTTCACCGGCGCCAGGGACAAGTCCCGCACCGGACGCCGCTGGCGCAATGCGTTTTCCGGGTACGGCGACGGTTACTGGGGACCGGCGCCAGTGGGGCGATTCGCCGCGAATGCATTCGGCCTTCACGACCTTGCAGGCAATGTCAGCGAGTGGGTCGCCGATTGCTGGCACGACGGCTACCGGCGCGCGCCCGACGACGGCGCAGCCTGGGTCAATCCCGGTTGTCGTGAGCGGGTGATCCGCGGCGGGGCCTGGGCCAGTGCGCCGGAACAGGTGCGTTCGACCTGGCGGACCCCACTTGGTGCGGATACGACCAATGCACGGATTGGATTCCGGGTGGTTCGCAAGCTGTAACCGTGTGTTGGCAGGCCTGTGCGATGGCTGACCATGGATTGCAGGTCGGGGCGGACCGGTGGGAACAGCGGCATCGACAACCAGCAGCGCATCGGACCAGCAAGTCAACCAGGGAGAAGACGCATGAGACAGGCCCCATTCGGCAACGCGCAGGGCGGGCCAGGGAAGCGACGGTTCGGTGGGTTGCGCATATGGGTGCTGTTGCTGTTTGCCGGCTATGCCGCGTTCTACTGGTTCTCCAACCGCAGTACCGATCCCTACACCGGGGAAACGGTGCTGATCGACAAGAGCATCTCTCCCGAGGATGAGTCCGTCCTGGGATTGCAGGCGTATCAGGAAATCCTGTCGCAGGAGGCTGCGGTGGATCCTGATTCGCAGATTTCGCGGCAAGTGCGAGAAATCGCGCAACGCCTGATCGCCAAGGTGCCGCAAGTCGAAGACGCGCTGGCTGCAGAGCACGCCATGCAAGCGCCGCATGTCGAACAGGCGTTCGACTGGGACGTCAACGTGCTGCAGTCCGAACAGGTCAATGCCTTCTGCCTGCCCGGGGGCAAGATCGCGGTCTATACCGGGTTGGTGCCGGTGGCGGCCAATGCCGACGCGATGGCCGTCGTCATGGGCCATGAAATCTCGCACGCCCTGCTGCGCCATGGCGCCCAGCGCATGACCGAGCAGAAGCTTGCGCAGCTTGGCCAGGTCGCTGGCGCGATGAGCGGCATGGACCAGGGACAGATGCAGGCGGTCATGGCGGTGTACGGTTACGGACGTGCGTTGCCCTATGCACGCAAGCAGGAGAGCCAGGCCGACGAGATGGGCCTGATGCTGGCCGCCGCGGCCTGCTACAACCCGGAAGAGGCGGTTCCGCTTTGGCAGCGCATGGAGCAGGCCAGCGGTGGTGCCGGGCAGCCCGAGTTCGCATCCACCCACCCCAATCCCGGCACCCGCATCGAAAACCTGCAGGCGTTGATGCCCAAGGCGATGCAATACCGCGCCAAGTTCTGCAGCGCGTCGGGGACGACCGGCCAGCCGTGACCCATCCCCCGGTGCGCTGGGCCTGCGCGGGCCACGCCCCGGGGTTTTCGTGGACCGGGTACGAGGCGCCGTCGCGGCGCCGTGTCAGAAGCTGATGAACATCCCGCCGTTGACCGGGATGTTGGCACCGGTGATGAAGCCTGCATCCTCGGCAGTCAGGAACTCGACCGCGCGGGCGATTTCCTCGGGCCTGCCGAGCCTGCCGACCGGTATCCGATCAATGATGCCAGCGCGGATGTCCTCCGGGATGGCCATCACCATGGCGGTTTCGCAGTAACCCGGGGAGATCGAATTGACGGTCACTCCCTTGCGCGCGACCTCGCGCGCCAGCGCCATGGTGAAACCATGCATGCCGGCTTTCGCCGCGGAGTAATTGGCCTGGCCAAACTGGCCGGTTTGGCCATTGACCGAGCTGATGTTGACGATGCGCCCGAAGCCGCGCGTGGCCATGCCCTCGACCACGGCCCGCGTGAGGTTGAAGACCCCGCCCAGGTTGACATCCAGCACCGCGTCCCATTGCGCCTTGTCCATCTTGCGCAGCGTGGTGTCACGGGTGATGCCGGCGGCGTTGACCAGGATGTCGAGGCTGCCATGCGTCGCCTGGATACCGTGCGCGAACTCGGCGCAGGCGTCGAAGTCGGTGACATCCAGCGGTTCGAACCCGATGTCGAATCCAGCGGTCTGCTCGCCAAAATTGGCGATGCGTTCATCGCTGCCGGTCAGGTCCGCGGCGATGACCCGATGGCCAGCGCGTGCCAGTGCGATGCAGGTGGCGGTGCCGAGCCCGCCGACGCCGCCAGTGACGACGGCGATCCTGGTGGGCGCACTCAACGCTGGATGCCCGTCGCCGTGCTCCGGTCCACGGGCAGGGCCATGGGTCGGATCCGCACCCCGAAGGCCGACGCGTCCTGGACCTGCATGCTCATCGCTTGCGTGACTTGCTGCCGTCCTTGTCGGACGGTGTTCCAGTGGAGCCCTGGCCCATGCCGCCCATCAGGTTCTGCTGGAAATCCTTCCATGCCTGCAGGTTGCGTTCGGTGAGCTGGTTCATCATCGTCCACGGCGTTTGCCCCAGCATGCTGCCCATCTGCTGGCGGAACTGCTGTTGCTGCTCCATGAACGCCTGCATCGAGCGCTCCAGGTAATTGCCCATGAATCCTTGCAGCGAGTCTCCGTAGAAACGGATGATCTGGCTCAGCAGTTGCGTGGACAGCATCGGCTCGCCGTTCTGCTCGTGCTCGGCGATGATCTGCAGCAGGACCTGGCGGGTCAGGTCTTCACCGCTCTTGGCGTCGCGGACCTCGAACTCGGCGCCTTCGATGATCAACTGGCGCACGTCCTCGATCGTGATGTAACTGGAGATCTCGGTGTCGTAGAGACGTCGGTTGGGATATTTCTTGATGACGCGTACGGTCATGCGATGCCACCCCCCGGAGAATGTCGGGAGCATGGCGCAGCGCAGCACAGGTTGCAACTTGCACGCATCGCCACGGATGCGGGCCCGCGCAGGGAGCGCCCAGGGACACGATGCGCGGTGTTTGACCTCGCACGCCCGGGGCGGCGGACGCCGCAGTGCCGGTGTGCGGCAATCACCAGCCCATGTACTGGCCACCATTGGCCGACAGGTTGGCGCCTGTGATCCAGCCGGCCTCGTCGGGGATGAAGAAGGCCACTGCGTAGGCGATTTCCTGCGGCGTGCCCAAGCGCCCGGTCGGGATCTGGGCCACGATTTTCTCGCGCACTTCCTCGGGCACCGCCATGACCATGTCGGTACCGATATAACCGGGCGAAACGGTATTGACGGTGATGCCGAAGCGCGCGTTTTCCTGCGCCAGCGAGATCGTGAATCCGTGCATGCCGGCCTTGGCCGCAGCGTAGTTGGCCTGGCCGTACTGGCCTTTCTGGCCGTTGATCGAACTGATCTGGATCACGCGCCCCCACTTGCGCGCGCGCATGCCTTCGATCACCGGCCGGGTCATGTTGTAGACCGAATTCAGGTTGGTGTTGATCACCTCCGACCACTGCTCCGGCTTCATCTTGTGGAAGGTGGTGTCGCGGGTGATGCCGGCGTTGTTGACCAGGATGTCGACCGGGCCACACTCGGCCTCGATCGCACGCACCAGCGTCTGGGCCTCGTCCGGTGAGCCGACATCGCCCTTGACCATGCAGATGTCATAGCCTTCGGACTGCATCTTTTCCTTCCAGGCCTGCGCGCGCTCCTCGTTGCGGTAATTGGTGGCGACCTTGTGGCCCATGTCGGCCAGGCGCTTGCAGATCGATGTGCCGATGCCGCCGGTACCGCCGGTGACCAATGCGACGCGTGAGTTCATGAGCTGTCTCCTTGTGACCGTGTATGGGGCAAGCGCAATCTGCCGGGGATCCAGGGGTGGCAATGAACGCAGGCTGCGGCAACGATTCTAGACATCTGCGATGACAATCGTGTCATCCGCCTGTCCGGGGGGCTTGCCATGGCCCGCGTGGAATCAGTGCCGGATCGAACGCGCGCAGCGCCGCCTGCAGCAGCGCGTCGACGGAACCGGCATGACCGACGGCGGTCCGGGCCTGTCCCAACGCGGCCCAGGCCATCCTCAGTGCAGGCAATGGATCGGCATCGTCGACGGGCAGCGCCGCCAGCGATTTGGACAACTTGCGACCATCGGCACCGAGCACCAGGGGAAGATGGCCATGGCGGGGCGCCGGCAGGCCCAGGGCGCGTTGCAGCAGGATTTGCCGCGCTGTCGAATCAAGCAGGTCGGCGCCGCGCACGACGTCGGTGATGCCTTGCGCGGCATCGTCGACCACCACGGCCAGCTGGTAGGCCCAAAGGCCATCGGCCCGCTTGAGGACGAAGTCGCCGACCTCAGCAGCCAGGTCCTGGGTGATGCGCCCATGGACCGCGTCATCGAACGCCAGGGTGGTGAAGTCGCGGACGCGCAGCCGGATCGCAGGCTCGCGCTGCGTTGCCGCGGGCGCATCGGTCCTGGGCCGGCCCGGCATGCAGCGTCGATGGATGCCTGCGCACGCGGACAAGTCGCTGCGACTGCAATGGCAGGCAAAGGCCAGGTCGCGTGCAACCAGGTCGTCCAGTGCAGCCTGGTAGAAGGCGCCGCGCTGGCTTTGGCGCATCACGGGCTCATCGGATTCCATTCCGAAGGCTGCCAGCGTGCGCAGTTGCCGGTCGCTCGCGCCAGGGATGGTGCGCGGCGGGTCCAGGTCCTCGATCCTGACCAGCCATGTGCCGGCGGCATGGCGTGCAAGCAGCCAGCTGCCGAACGCCGCCACCAGCGAGCCCAGATGCAACGGGCCGGTCGGGGAGGGCGCGAAGCGGCCGCGGTAGGGGGCTGGGTCATGAGCGTCCGGCGCCGTGCCGCGCAGGTCCGGTGCCCTGGTTCTGGAGGTGCCCATTGCACTTGAATTTAACCCGTGGCCGCCACATTTTGGGGATGGCGGCGCCTTCGCGTCGATCGTGGGAATGAAGTCATGTTCAAGCGCGTCGCATTGTTCCTGGCGACCAACCTGGCGGTCCTGGCCCTGGTCAGCGTCGTCCTGTCGGTCCTGCAGGGTGTGTTTGGCGTCAACCTGGGCAACAACGGCGTCTTGCTGGTGTTTGCCGCGGTGTTCGGTTTCGGTGGTGCGCTGGTGTCGTTGTTGCTGTCCAAGTCGATCGCCAAGCGCAGTACCGGTGCGCACGTGATCGACACGCCGCGCAACGAGGCCGAGCAGTGGTTGCTCGCAACGGTGCGGCGGCAGGCGCAGGCGGCCGGCATCGGCATGCCCGAGGTCGCGATCTACGACGCCCCGGAAATCAACGCCTTCGCCACCGGCGCCAACCGCAACAACGCCATGGTCGCCGTGTCCACGGGCCTGTTGCGCGCCATGCACCGGGACGAGGCTGAAGCGGTGCTCGGCCACGAGGTCAGCCATGTTGCCAACGGCGACATGGTGACCATGGCCCTGTTGCAGGGCGTGCTCAACACTTTCGTGATCGTGCTGGCGCGGGTCGTCGGACGGGTCATCGATGGTTACCTGACCGGTGGCCGCGAGGGCCGGGGTATCGGTTATTTCGTGACGGTGTTTGCGCTGGACATGGTGTTCGGTTTCTTCGCCAGCATGATCGCGATGTGGTTTTCGCGTCATCGCGAGTTCCGCGCCGATGCCGGTGGTGCCAACCTGGCCGGGCGCGACAAGATGATCCGCGCGCTGGAGCGGCTGGCACAAAACCACGGCATCAGTACGCTGCCCAAGCAGGTGGAGGCCTTTGGCATCAGTGGCGGGCAGGGCGGCGGCCTGCGCCGATTGCTGATGAGCCATCCGCCGCTGGACGAGCGTATCGCCGCGCTGCGCGAGGCCAGGCTCGATGATGGTGCGGTACGGCAGGGGGTGGTGGCCTGAGCTGTCCCCCATCGGCCGATCCGCTCCGCGCCGACATCGCGTTGGAGATGCTGTGGCAGGAGCGGCTTCAGCCGCGAGCTCTTGAAGTTTCGCCTCGCAGGAGCGACATCAGGCGCGACCACGAGCCCCGGGGGACCTGTCGTGACTGACGTCGCGCCTGCAAAAGGCCAAAGCAGGATCAAAAGCTCGCGGCTGCAGCCGCTCCTGCGATAGGCCCGGCAGAAGTCAGGCCCGGCAGAACCGATGCCGACAATGAGAAGCCCCGCACTTGGCGGGGCTTTTTGTTGCCGGCTTGCAACGCGCGCCGTTACTCGAAGTCGTAATCCATCTCCGGCCCGGCCTGCGCCAGGAAATCGCCCTGGACGTAGTCGATCCCGGAGGAGAACAGGATCGCCATGCTCGCCGCGTCCTGGACGAACACGGCAACGGTGCGGATTCCCAGCTCCTTGGCTTTTGCGGCGATTTCCTGGATGCGCTGCTGGTTGTCGGCGTTGCGGGGCAGGTCTTCGGCAAAGCTGTGGTCGAGCTTGATCATGGCCGGGTCGAAGTGCGACAGCAGCTGGAACGAGTCCAGCCCGATGCCGAACTGCTCCAGGCCCACGCGGCAGCCGTGCGCGGCCACTGCCGCGACAAACGTCTGGGCTGCGCGCAGGTTGGTGAAGACCTTGGCCTCGGACAGCTGCAACACCAGTTGCTCGCCCTTGACGCCCTCGGCAGCCAGGCACTCACCGATGAAGCCAGCAAGGGATTCGTCGGTCATCGAAGCCTGCGAGATCTTGGCCAACAACGTGACCGACGTGCCGGCGCGCTGGCGGTCGCCGATCACGCCGATGGCCCGTTTGATCACCCAGCGATCGATGTCGCCCAGCAGGTCGTGCTCTTCGGCGATCTGCAGGAAGCTCGATGGCGGGACCAGTTCCCCACCACCGCCGTCCAGTCGCAGGAACGTCTCGTAGACCGCGCCAGGCTCGCCCTTGAGGTTGATGACGGGCTGGTAGTGCAGGCGGAAGTTGTCGTGCTCCAGGGCGTCGCGCAAGCGTTGCACCCAGGCCTGGATGCGCTCTTCCTCGGCGCGGTCCACCGCGCTTGGATCGAACACCTCGAAGCGGTTTCCACCCACCCCGATCGACGATTGCACGCCCTGGTTGGCCTTGGCCAGGACCCGGCTCACGCTGGCGATCTTTTCGCCGATCTGCACGCCGCCGATGCTGGCGGTGATCGACGCCGAATGCTGTCCGATCTCGAAGACATGCGACGAAAACGCCGCCTGGATGCGCTCTGCCAGCGTGGTCGTGGCCATGTGGTTGCCGTGCAACAGGACCGCCAGGCTGTGTTCGCCAAATCGCGCAGCCACGGCGGTGCCATCGGTCAGCGCGGCGCCAAGCTCGTTGCGCAGGCGGCCAGCAAGTGCCGCCATCAGGTCGTCGGCCGAGTCCAGGCCGATTTCGTGCAGCAGCTTCTGGTAGTGGTCGGGTTCGAGCAGCAGCAGGCCGTGCTGGCCTTGCTTCTGCGCTGCATCGGCAACCGCGTCTTCCAGCGCATGCAGGAAGGTGGGCCGGTTGAGCAGGCCGGTGACCTGGTCGCGCTGGCGTAGTTCCTCGACTTCGCGGGCAAGCTCCGGGTCCATTTCCTGGCGCCGGAACACGACCTGCTGGCAGGGCTCGCCTTCGTAGCTGGCCTGGGTGAACTCCATGATCGCGGGGAACGCGTTGCCTTCCAGGTCACGCGCTTCGAGCTCGTAGCGCGGCGGCGGCGGCTCGCCCTTGCTCAGCCCCTTGAGCAGGTCCTTGAAGGCGCTGACGTGTTGCGGGGCGACCATGTCCAGCAGCGACATGCCTTCGATGTCCTCGAAGTCGTCGTAGCCGAACATCTCCAGGTACGCCGAGTTGGCGCGGATATGCATGCCTTCATGGACGTAGGCGATGGGGTCGCGGGAGGATTCGATCAACGCATCGCAGCGGCGTTCGGTCTCGCGGACCTGGGCTTCGAGCAGTCGCTGCGAGCGCCGTGCCTCCAGGTCGGCCCATTCGCTGCGTACGGCGCCGAGCAGTTGCTGGGGCTTGTGGCGCAGCGCGATCCGGCGGACACCAGCAGCCAGCGCCTGGGTCAGGCTGGCATCGTCGACGCTGTCCGCCACGGCAACCACCGGCAGGTCCTTGCCACTGGCCTCGGCCAACTGCAGGACTTCCTCCAGTGGCACGCCGTCGGACTGCTGGGCGGCCATGATCAGGTCCACCGTCTGCGCGCCCAGCATCTGCTGCAGTTCTTCCGAGGATTGCGGTCGCAATGGCCTGACCGCGATGCCGGCATTGCGCAACGCGCTGACGATGGCCTCGGCATCCTCGACGCTGTCGTCGACGATCATCAGGCGCAGGGCGGTGTCTGTCGTATTGGCCATTCAGGTCTCCGTACCACGATTATCTACACAAGGACCGGCAGTGCGTCCAATCAGCAGGTCACAGTGTCAGGTTACCGGCACCGTTGTCACGTCGACGTTGTGACTGCTGCAATGGCCGCTTGCCCGGGTCCCCGGCCACTTCGCGAACCAGTCGCGGTACCAGGTAGCCCGACAGGCGCGCGGCAAGCCCTGCGTGCAGGGCCAGGGCGTGCTCGTCGGCGACCTCGAAATGCGCGCTGCCGGCGACGCGGTCGAGCTGGTGCAGGTAGTAGGGCAGCACACCGGCCTGGAAGCCGCGCTCGCTGAGCCATGCCAGTGCGTCGATCGAGTCGTTGACCCCACGCAGCAGGACCGCCTGGTTCAACAGCACGATCGGCCGCGAGGCCTCGCCGGCGCGGCGCAGGCGTGCCATTGCCGCGTCGACGTGCTCGTCGAATTCATTGCCGTGGTTGGCGTGCAGCACGAGCGTCACCGGCCATGGCAGGGCCCCGATCCAGTCGACCAGGTCCACGTCCACGCGCTCGGGCAGCACGATCGGCAGCCGGGTATGGATGCGAAGCCGCCGCAGGTGCGCGATGCCGGCGAGCGCATCGGTGAGCTCGGCCAGCTTGTGCGTTGCCAGCGACAACGGGTCGCCGCCGGACAGGATCACCTCGTCGATGCCGGTGTCGGCCGCGATCAGGTCCACGGCCTCGCGCCAATGGCCCGCCGCCGCGGTTTCCTCGGCATAGGGGAAGTGTCGCCGGAAGCAATAACGGCAATGGATGGCGCAACTGCCGGTGGACACCAGCAGCGCCCGGCCCTGGTATTTGCGGATCACGCCGCTGCCTGCACGTGCAGCGCCATCGCCGACCGCGTCCAGGTCGAAACCGGGAACGACGCGCTCCTCGTCGACCAGCGGCAGGACCTGCCGCAGCAGGGGGTCGTTCGGATCGCCGTGGCGCATGCGGGCAATGAAGCCGCGCGGCACGCGCAGGGGGAACTGGGCGACGGCTGCATCGGACAGGCCCGCGGCCAGCGCGTCCAGGCCCAGCAGGCCAAGCAGCTCGCGCGGGTCGCGCACGGCATCGCGCCAGCGTCGCTTCCAGTCCTGGTCGGGACCTTTGGCGGCCGGGTCGATGGTGGCTCTGGTAGCAGTGGCCGCGTCGGCATCGGGCCGGGCGGGCTGCAGGGCGGGGGAGGCTGCAGGTATCATGTCGCGTCCAGTTTTCCGGGCGCCCCGGCGCTGGGGAACGCCCGAACCCACTATTCTAGCCGCCCTCGCGACGGCCCAGCAGGAGTATCGATGGCCAGTTACGGCATGAACGACGTCAAGAACGGGATGAAGATCCTCGTCAACAACGAGCCTTGCATCATCACCGACACCGAGTACGTCAAGCCCGGCAAGGGCCAGGCCTTCACCCGCATCAAGTACCGCTTCATCAAGTCCGGGCGCGTGGTCGAGCTGACCATGAAGGCGACCGACGACCTGGAAGCCGCCGACGTGGTCGAAACCGACATGCGGTTCCTGTACGCCGACGGCGAGCATTGGCATTTCATGGACCCCGAGAGCTTCGAGCAGGTCCAGACCGACAAGTCCGGCGTGGGCGATGCCGCGCTGTACCTCAAGGGCGAGGAAGACTGCGTGGTGACGTTGTGGAACGGCAGCCCGATCGCGGTGCAGCCACCCAACTTCGTCGAGTTGCAGATCGTCGAGACCGACCCTGGCGTGCGCGGCGACACCTCGGGAGGCGGTGGCAAACCAGCCAAGCTCGAGACGGGCGCCGTGGTGCGGGTGCCGCTGTTCGTCAACCAGGACGAAGTGATCAAGGTCGACACGCGATCGGGCGAGTACGTCAGCCGCGTCAAGTGACGGTTCGGCCTGGCCGGGTTCGAGGGTCGGCCCCGCCAGGCCGTCATCCCCGCCCAGGCGGGGCTCCAGCGACCTTGCGCCTGGTTGGCAGGAGCAGGGCAGGCAGCTACCGGGTTCCCGCCTGCGCGGGGACGATGACACAGGGCACCGATGACTGAGCACACCCAGCAAGAATCCTGCGACCTGCTGATCGAAGCCGGATGGGTCATTCCGATCCAACCGCACGACACGGTGCTGCATGACCACGCCGTCGCCATCCGCGGCGACAGCATCGTCGCCATCATGCCCAGGCTGCAGGCACGCACGCATTTCAACGCCGCCAGGACGGTATCCCGCCCCAAGGCGGCGCTGATCCCCGGACTGGTCAATGCCCATGTCCACAATCCCATGACGCTATTGCGCGGGGTTGCCGACGACCTGCCGCTGATGGAGTGGCTGCAAGGCCACATCTGGCCGCTGGAAGCGCAGTTGATGGCGCCCGATTACGTCGCCGACGGCATCACCCTGGCGATCGCCGAGATGCTGCGCGGCGGCACCACCTGCTGCAACGAGAACTATTTCTTCCCCGACGTCCAGGCCGCGACCTACGCCCGCCACGGATTCCGGGCGCTGGTGGGGCTGCCCGTGATCGACTTCCCGACCGCCTGGGCGCGCACCGACGACGAGTACTTCGACCGTGCCTGCGAGGTCCACGACCAATGGCGAGGGCATGCCATGGTCGGTTGCACCTTTGCGCCGCATGCGCCCTACACCGTCTCCGATGCCAGTTTCGAGCGCATCCGGATGCTGTCCGACCAACTGGACCTGCCGGTGCACTGCCACACCCACGAAACCGCGCACGAGATCGACGAATCGCAGCAGAAATACGGGCAGAGGCCGCTGGCGCGACTCGATCGGCTCGGCCTGGTCAACGACCGCCTCATCGCCGTGCACATGACCCACCTCACGGATGCCGAGATCGCGCTGTGCGCGCAGCGCGGGGTCAGCGTGGTGCACTGCCCCGAATCCAACCTCAAGCTCGCCTCGGGCTTCTGCCAGACCGACAAGCTGCATCGCGCCGGGGTCAACCTGGCCATCGCCACCGACGGCGCGGCCAGCAACAACGACCTGGACATGTTCGGCGAGATGCGCACGGCAGCGCTGCTCGCCAAGGCCGTCGCCCGGGATGCATCGGCGCTGGATGCGGCCACCGCGTTGCGCGCCGCGACCCTGGGTGGCGCCAAGGCCATGGGGCTGGACCACCTGGTCGGCTCGATCGAAGTCGGCAAGCAGGCCGACCTGGCCTGCGTCGACCTTGGCCAGGTCGAAAGCCAGCCATTGCATAACGTCGTCTCGCAGCTGGTTTACGCCACCGGACGCCACCAGGTCACCGACGTCTGGATCGCGGGCAAGCCCAAGCTGCACGAGCGCGCGCTGGTCGATATCGATGCAGGGGCCGTTGTGGCCAATGCCACCCAATGGCGCGACCGTATCGCGTCGATCGAGATCCCGCGATGACCCAGGCCGGCGCCGACAATTTCTCGCAGGCCGAGCTCGACAAGTTCAACGAGCTGGCGCATCGCTGGTGGGATCCCGAGGGTCCGCAAAAGGCATTGCACGCCCTCAACCCGGTGCGCCTGAGCTACGTGACCGACCGCATGCCGGTGCGCGATGCCGCCGTGCTCGACGTCGGCTGCGGCGGCGGCCTGCTCAGCGAGTCGCTGGCGGCTGCAGGCGCACGGGTGACCGCGATCGACCTGGCGCCGGACCTGCTCAAGGCGGCCCGGCTGCACAAGCTCGAATCCGGCGTGGACGTCGATTATCGCCTTGTATCCGTTGAATCGCTGGCCGCCGGGCAACCCGAAAGCTTCGATGCGATCACCTGCATGGAAATGCTCGAGCACGTTCCCGATCCGGCATCCGTGCTGGCCGCATGCGCGGGTTTGCTCAAGCCCGGCGGCCGCCTGTTCGTGTCCACGCTCAATCGCACGCCCGCTGCGTTTGCACTGGCGATCGTCGGCGCGGAGTACATCGCACGCCTGTTGCCCAAGGGCACGCATCAATACCGCGACTTCATCAAGCCTTCCGAACTCGCCGCCTGGCTGCGCGCGTGCAGCCTGCAACTGGAAGATGTCAGCGGGCTGGTGTACGAGCCGTGGCGCAATGCCGCACGGCTGGGGACACGCACCGACGTGAATTACCTGGCGTGTGCGATCAAGCCGGGACGCGGGAATGGGTAATGGCAACTCGGCGCGGCAAGGGATCGCGCCGCGTTTTCCGCGACTGGTGCTGTTCGACCTGGACGGCACGCTGCTCGACAGCGCTCCGGATTTCGTCGCGACCATCAACGCGATGCGGGCGCAACGCGGGGAGGCGGGCATCGACGACGCCACGTTGCGACCGCATGTCTCACGCGGTGCCCGCGCGATGCTGGCCGCAGGTTTCGCGCGGCTCGACGAGGCGGCGCGCGAAGCGTTGGTGCCGCATTTCCTGGCGCAATACCAGCACGAACTGGCGCGGCATGGTGCGCCATTCAATGGCGTCGCGGAGTTGCTCGACGCGATCGAGGCTGCCGGCAGCCGGTGGGGCATCGTCACCAACAAGCCGGAATACCTGGCACGGCAGTTGATGCCATTGCTCGGCTGGCAAGCTCGCTGCGCGGTACTGGTGGGTGGCGACACCCTTTCGGTGCGCAAGCCCGATCCGGAGCCGCTATTGCATGCGGCCCGCGTGGTCGGGATCGCGATCGAGGACTGTGCCTATGTCGGGGACGACGCGCGCGACATCCAGGCCGCGCGGGCTGCCGGGATGCATTCCGTGGTGGCGTTGTGGGGCTATCGTCGCGAAGCTGACGATCCATCCACCTGGTCGGGCGACGTGATGGTGGCCAATCCCCGCGACCTGATCGGATGGCCGGCGTCGGCGTCCTCGAAGTAGCGACGCAGGCCGCACGCAGAATGTCCGGAACAGCACCGCGACTGGCCCCGCTCCTACAATAGACGCATGACCGACGCTTCCGGCATCGATGCCTTCACCGAAAAATGGCGCGCACGCTGGCCCGAATGGCGCGTGGCCGAAGTCTTCGTCGCGCGCGAAGAACGTGGGCGCACGCTGGCCTGGTTCGCCCTGCGCCAGGAATTGACCGATGCCGCCTGGGGCGGCAGCGACCCGCAACCTGGCGAAGCCAAGCTGGCCTGGTGGGCCGAGGAACTCGATGGCTGGACCAAGGGGCGGCGTCGCCATCCGCTGGGCCAGGTCCTGCAACGGTTGCCGGTTCCCTGGGGGTTGCTGGTGTCCTGCCTGCCGGCACTGCAAGCCAGCCGCGAGGTCGGGGACGACACGGCCGGTGCGATGGCTGTCCTGGAGCCGTTCGCCGAGGGCATTGCTGGCGTCGCTGCCACCCTGCATTGCACCGGCACGCCCGCGCCGGCGCGCAGCGTGGTCGTTGGCCTCCTGGCCGAGCGTTTGCTGACGCATGGCGCCAGTGCGGTACCCCGGCAGGTCCAGGGCGATCCGGCGGGTGCCTGCGCACCGGATGCCCTGGCACGGACCTGGGCACAAGAGTTGCTGCAAGAGTGGCCGCCCGTCCATGACGGCTCGCGCGCGGGCAGGGTGCACGCCGCCCTGCTGCAGGCCCGACTGCGCGCATTCGGCGACGGCGTGCCTGCGTCGGCGCCGGTTCCGCATTGGCGAGCGTTGACCACTGCGTGGCGTGCTGCGCGTCGCGGGTCCACGCCACATTAGAGCCGCGCGCGCGAACCAGCGCGCTTCGGCCCCGGACGGACTGGACAAACGGGCCTGCCCATCAAAAAACACAGTGTTCCGTGGGCAGCCAGGGCGACGCGGGCGGGTTGGTTACAATGGGCGCCTGTGTTTCATTGATCATTTGCCCCCCGACACCGATGTGACGGCTCCCCGAGTGCCTTGAGTGCCTTTTTCCGCAACCCCTTCATCGCTGCTTCCCGATGTCGCCCATGACGCGGCGGCACTTGCACGCCCGCTCGACTGGGTGGGCATGGAACGGATCGCGTTGCCGTTGCGGATCGCCGATGGCGCCGGTGGCGCATTGCAGGTAGCCGCTTCAGTCGATGTCGGTGTCGACCTGCGCGATGCCGATGCCCGTGGTATCCACATGTCGCGTCTGTACCTGCGCCTGCAGCAGGCCTTCGGCAGCGAAGCGGTGACGCCGGCGGGACTGCGCAGGGTGCTGCAGGATTGCGTGGATTCGCAGCAGGGGATCTCGGGGAGCGCGCGGCTGGTACTGCGCTACGACCATTTGCTGCAGCGTGCGGCGCTGGCCAGCGGCAACAGCGGCTGGAAGCGGTACCCGGTGACCATCGAGGCGACGCTGGTCGATGGCCACCTGCGGGTGGCCCTGTCGTTGTCGGTCGAGTATTCAAGCACGTGCCCGGCGTCCGCGGCACTGTCCCGGCAAGCCAATGCCGACCGCTTCGCGAGCGACTTTTCCGCGGCGCGGCCCTTGTCCAGTGAAGTCGTCCAGGATTGGCTGGCATCCGAGCGTGGCCTGGCGGCGACACCACACGCGCAACGCAGCCGCGCAAAAGTGCGTGTCGAACTGCGTCCGGCTTTCGATGAGCTGCCGGTGACGGCCCTCGTCGATGCCCTGGAGGCCGCGCTCGGCACGCCGGTGCAGACGGCGGTCAAGCGCGCCGACGAGCAGGCGTTTGCCGAACTCAATGCCGCCAACCTGATGTTCTGCGAGGATGCCGCGCGACGGATCGCGGCGACCTTGTCGGACGAGCCGCGTGTCGAGCGCTTCGATGCGACCGTGTCGCATTTCGAGAGCCTGCACCCGCACGATGCGGTGGCGCGGGTCAGCGGACGTGGCCGCCAGGCCGATTGACCCTGGCGAAGCGTCGCTTTTCGTAGGAGCGGCTTCAGCCGCGAGCTCTCGATCTTGCCTTTGCCAGGTTTCTTGCTGGCTTTTATAGGAGCGAGGTAAGTCGCGATCAGCATTCCGGAGTTCCTGATCGCGACGCACGTCGCTCCTGCAACGGCTGGACCCAAAGCCGAAGCGAAGCAAGATCAAAATCAAGATCAGGAGCTCACGGCTGAAGCCGCTCCTGCAAGGGCAGGGCGTTGCGCGCGGGTTGCAGGTATCTCACTCCGCGCCGGAAGCCTCCAGCACCAGCAACGGATCCACGCGCGTGGTGAACCAGCTCATCCCCCAGTGCAGATGCGGCCCGGTCGCGCGGCCCGTGGCGCCAACCGCGCCAATCACCTGGCCTTGTTCGACGCGATCACCGACCTTCACGTCGAGCCGCGACAAGTGCAGGAAGTTGCTGCTGACACCATGGCCGTGGTCGAGCAGCACGGTGCCGCCGGTCAAGTAAAGATCGGGATCGGCGAAGGTGACGATGCCAGCGGCGGGCGCCCTGACCGGGGTGCCCCTGGGCACCGCGATATCCATGCCCGAGTGCCCTGACGGTGCCGCTTGTCCGTTGTAGACACGTGCATTGCCAAAGCGGCCACTGATGCGGCCTGTCACCGGCCAGATGAAAGCCTGCTCGTAATCGTCGCGGGCGTCGTCGCGCTTGCGGGCGGCGGATACGCGGCCCTGTTCGCGCCGGATGCGCGCGGCGATCTCTGGCGGCGGGTTGACGGTCCTGGGCGGCACGCCATTGATGCGTTCGACCGGCCAGTCCCTGGCGTCCACGGCAATGCGATAGGTGGCTGCGTCGGCACCGGGCGCGCCGACGCGCACGGCAATCTCGCCGGTCGCATTGCGGCCGATGCCGAACACGAAGCTGCCATCCTTCGACACCTGCACCAGCTTGCCGTCGATGCGCACCTCGTCACCCGGGTCGGCATGGCCGATGACCAGGGCGCCCTGCGATGCGTTGGCCGGCACGACCTCGGCGGGAGTCTGGGTGGCCAGGTACTCATCAAGCGCCGTCGATTGCTGCGCGCCGGCTGCGCCCAGGCAAACGCAAAGCGTACAGAAAAGCAGGGCCACCAGGGCAGGGCGAGGAGAAGCACCGCGACTCATCGTGCGAACCCGAGCCACCGACCCTGCGCCACGCCGACGAGCCGCGACCCGTTCCAGGCCAGGCCCCTGCCGATTCGGGTGGTACGGCCGCGCGACATGCGCAGGTCGCCATCGCATTCGCGGCCTTCGTTGACCAGGCGGGTATTGACGATCAATCTCTCTGGCATGCAGCGGTTTCCTTGCATGGCGCGGTTGGGGCCGTGGCGGGGCTATCTGCGTGGCGTGCGTGGCGGCACCGGGTCGTGCCCGCCCGGGTGCAGTGGGTGGCAGCGGATGAGACGCCGGAGCGCCAGCCAACTGCCCTTGAGTGCGCCGTGTGTCGCTATCGCTCCCATTGCGTATTCCGAACAGGTTGGCACGAATCGGCAGCGCGGTCCCAGCAACGGACTGATCCAGCGCTTGTAAAGGCGCAGGCCGGCAATGAGAAGGTTGCCGATGAGGGGCTTGGGGTCGATCACGGCACCTGAATGCGGGAGGGCGCAGGCTTGCGCGGTTGCCGCTGTAGTCCTATCAGGGTATAACAGCGCGCTTTCCCGACTCAAGGGAATCATTCCTGCCCCGCTACCGCCGGTGCAGGGAACCAGAGGAAGTATCGCATCGTGGCTGCAAAGAAACCCGCAAAGAAGGCCGCCAAGGCCACCAGCAAGGCCAAGAAGGCCCCCGCAAAGAAGCCTGTCGCAAAGACATCTGCCGCCCGCAAGCCGGTCGCGAAGAAGGCCGCACCGTCGAAGGCGGCAACCAAGAAAACCGCGACCAAGAAGACCGCTGGCAAGAAGGCAGTTGCCAAGAAGCCGGCCGCCAGCAAGCCCGTCGCGAAGAAAGCATCGCCCGCCAAGGCCGCGCCGAAGAAGGCCGCCGCCAAGGCCGTGCCGGCCAAGAAGCCTGCCACGGCGAAGGCCGCTGGCGGTGCTGCGCCAAAACAGGCTGCCGCGAAGCCGTCGGCAGCCAAGCAGTCCGCGGCAAAGGCGCCGGCCACCAAGAAGAAAGCGGCGGCCGACAAGCCGGCTGCCAAGGCCGCGCCGGCAACCGTGTCGCGTCGTGCCCCGGTCAAGCGCCAGATCGGGAAGGTCGCCGTCGCCGTGGCCGCCAAGCCAAGTGCACCGGTGCGCAAGGCCAAGGTCAAGGTCGTGCCGTACAAGACCGACGAGTCCGGTCGCCCGATCCTGCCCAAGGGCTACAAGCCCGATCCTGACGAGGAGTACATGGGCGCGTTGCAGACGGAGTATTTCCGCCAGCGATTGCTGCAATGGCGGGCCGATCTTGTCGAGGAATCCAAGCAGACCATCGAGAACCTCAAGGACGAAGTCCGCGATGTCGGCGACGAAGCCGAACGCGCCACGCGCGAGACGGAGAACTCGCTGGAACTGCGCACGCGCGACCGCTATCGCAAGCTGATCGGCAAGATCGACAGCACGCTCAAGCGGGTGGAATCGGGTGATTACGGCTTCAGTGTCGATTCGGGCGAAGAGATCGGCCTGGAGCGACTGGAAGCACGCCTGACCGCGGAGCGCACCATCGACGAGCAGGAAAGCTGGGAGCATCGCCAGCGACAAATGCGCGACTGAGTGGTGCGCGTCGGCATGGCGCGACAAAAACCCCGCTTCGGCGGGGTTTTTTCTTGCCAGGCGTGGGCCCGCGATCGCGCCCTGCACCTGTCCTCAGTGCAGTTGTCGCAGGTCCAGACGTCGCAGCTTGGGCGCCAGTCTGGTGGTCGCTGCCACTACGCCCAGGGTCATGCAGCCACCAAAGACCACCGAGGGCACCAGGCCAAGCAAGCGCGCGGCGACGCCGGACTCGAACGCCCCCAGCTCATTGGAAGAGCCGATGAAGATGCCGCTGATCGACGCCACCCTCCCGCGCATGGCATCGGGCGTGGCCAGTTGCATGATGGTCGAACGCACGACCATCGAGACACCGTCGAAGATGCCGGACAGCATCAGCAGGCCCGCCGACAGCCACAGGTTGCGCGACAGCGCGAACCCGATGATGCACAGCCCGAAACCGGCGACGGAAACCAGCATCATGCGCCCGGCATGGCGCCCGGGTGGCTTGTTGGACAGCCACAGGCCGATCAGCACCGCACCGGCTGCCGGTGCCGAGCGCAGGATGCCCAGGGCTTCGGGCCCGGCATGCAGGATGTCGGCGATGAACGCCGGCAACAAGGCGACGGCCCCGCCGAACAGGACCGAAAACATGTCCAGTGCCTGCGAACCGAGCAGGATCTGGGTCTTCCAGACAAACCGCAGTCCTTCGCCGATGCTCTTGAAGATTGGAGCGTTCTGGAGCTGTCGCGCGGGTTCGACGACCCGCAGGCTGACGATGGCGATCGCGGCGGCGGCCGCGAGTACGGCCGCGACGGTGTAGGCCGTGGCCATGCTGCTCCATCCGACCAGCAGGCCACCGATTGCCGGACCGACGACCAGTCCGACCTGCATCACCACCGAGCTGATGCTGGCACCACGGGCGTACTGGTCGCGGTTGAGCACGCGTGCGAACAGTGCCGCATTGACCGGACCCAGGAACGCGCGGACCATGCCGTTGAGGGCAATGGCTCCGTAGATGGTCAGGGTCGGGAACAGCGCACTGCCGGTGGGCAACAGGCCGCTGGCGACGCCGGCCAGGATCAGCGAGCTGGCGACCAGCCCGATGCAGGCAGCCATGCCCAGCTTGCGGCGAGGCAGGTGGTCGACCAGGTAGCCTGCAAACAGGGCAAGGCAGAAGTACGGGATGACCTCGGTCAGCCCGATCAGGCCCAGTGCCAGGGCGTCGTGGGTGATCTCGTACACATGCCAGCCGACGGTGACGGCGACGATCTGGTAGGACAGGATCGCCAGCAGCCGATATGCCATCAGACCGAGGAAGCCGCTGCTGCGCAACGGGGACCTGGCGCTGGCGGATTCGGCTTCGCGTGTCCCGTGCCTCGACGACTCCGGCGTGCCCGCGCCGGAACCGGCGGCGGTGTCCCTGTCTTCGTTCACCGCGCGCTCTTTGCCGTGTCCTGGATGAAGGCCAGCACGGCGGCCAGACCGTTGCTGCGAGTCGGCGACAGATGCTTGGCCAGGCCGATGTCGGCAATGTAGTCGGCTTCGGTGGCCAGGATGTCGCCGGCGCTGCGTCCCGAGTAGACGCGCAATGCCAGGTAGATCAGGCCCGAGACGATGGCCGAATCGCTGGTCGCGGAGAAGTCCAGCTTGTCGGCGTTGCCGGAAGCAACGATCCAGACCATCGACTGGCAACCGTGCAGGCGATGTTGTTCGGTCTTCTGGCTATCGGGGAGTCCGGGCAGCTTGCGGCCCAGGTCGATCAGGTACTGGTAGCGCTCGGACCAGTCGCTGAAGAACGCGAACTCTTCGGCGATGGCAGCTTGCGCCTCGGCGGCGGTGGCTTCGAGGGGGAAGAGGGTGTCGGTCACGGTGTCTTGTCGGTTCCGGATGGGCGCGTGCGGTTGTTGTGTTGCAGGAGCGGCTTTAGCCGCGAGCCCTTGTTTTTGGCTTCGGCGGTTGCAGGGGCGACGTAAGTCGCGATCCGATGTCGTGAAGAGCTATCGCGACTTACGTCGCTCCTGCAACTGCCAGGACAGGATCAAAAGCTCGCGGCTGAAGCCGCTCCTGCGGGGAAAACAATCATGCGCGCTTCCAGCGCACACCCTGCGGCGTGTCCTCCAGCAGCACGCCTTCTGCCGCAAGCTGGTCGCGGATGGCATCGGAGCGGGCGAAGTCGCGGTTTTTCTTCGCCGCTGCGCGTTCATCGATTAATGCCTGGATGCGCACGTCGTCGTCATCGGACGTGTCCCTTGCAAACCAGGCGGCCGGATCCTGCTGCAGCAATCCAAGCACCTGTCCGGCGCCCAGCAGTTCGGATTTCAGTCGTGCCTTGTCGGTGTCGCTGCCAGCCTTGCGCGCCTGGGTTGCGATGCGCGCGATTTCCGCCAGCGCCTGCGGCGTGTTGAGGTCGTCGTCCAGCGCGGCTTCGATCCCCGGGCTGGCCACCGGGCTGCTCTCCACGCCGGACAGGTCACGCAAGGTGCCGTACAGCCTGTCCAGCGTCCGCACCGATTGTCCGATCAATGCATCGGACCATTCCAGCGGCTGCCGGTAGTGGGCGGACAGCAGCGCATGGCGCAAGGCCTCGGCAGGATATTGCTGCAGGAGGTCGTGGATCTTCTCGATGTTGCCCACCGACTTGGACATCTTGGCGCCGCCAAAATTGAGCATGCCGTTGTGCAGCCAGAACCGCGCGAACAGCTTGCCGCCATGGGCGCATTCGCTCTGCGCGACCTCGTTTTCGTGGTGCGGGAATTCCAGGTCCAGGCCGCCGGCATGGATGTCGATGGTGTCACCCAGGTGCGCGGCGGCCATCGCCGAGCACTCGATATGCCAACCGGGGCGGCCACGTCCCCAGGGCGACGCCCAGCCGGGGAGGTCGTCGCTGGAGGGCTTCCACAGGACGAAATCGCCGGGCTCGCGCTTGTATGGCGCCACATCGATCCGGGCACCGGCCAGCATGTCGTCGGGGTCACGGCGCGACAGCTTGCCGTAGCCATCGAAACTGGCGACCGAAAACAGGACGTGGCCTTCGGCGGCATACGCATGGCCCCTGTCGATCAACTGCTCGATCATGGCAATGATCTGCGGGATGTGCGCGGTCGCCGCGGGTTCGATATCCGGGGCAAAGTCGCCGACCACGCCCAGCGCAGCCATCTCCTGGCGATACGCGGCGGCGTATTTGTCGGTGATGCTCGCGATGGGGGCGCCAAGGGCCTTGGCCGCGGCGTTGATCTTGTCGTCGACGTCGGTGATGTTGCGGGCGTAGCGCAGGGCGCCGTAACGCCGCCGCAGCAACGCGGCCAGCACGCCAAACACCACCGGGCCGCGGGCATTGCCGATATGGACGTAGTTGTAGACCGTCGGCCCGCACAGGTACATCGTCGGGCAGGCCGGGTCGAGTGGCATGAACGGCTCGAGCCGACGCGTCAGGGTGTTGTGCAGGTGCAGTGTCATCGCGAAGGACTGCTTGGTGTCCGGCTGCGTGGGGTGGCGTCGATTCTAGCGGCCGCGGTGCCGTGGGGACAGCGAGCAGCCATCGCCATCGATCCGCGCCTGGCCATCGGGCAGGTCGGCACCAGCCAGGAACCTCGGCAATCGTCCGGTCGTGGGCGTGCGAGGCGACAGCATCGATTCATCCCCCTGCTGGCGACAACGCATACACTTCCTGCCTGTGCGCCCCCAAGTCCCGCCATCGCCGAGCTCACTCGCCACTCGCGGCCCGATGCGCAACGGACGGGTGCCATCGTTGGTGCCCCTGTCCGCATTCTTGCTGCTGGCGCTGATGCAGGCGGCATTGGGACGAGCTGCCCTGGGGCAGGAGACCGTGGTCCCGGAGACGAACACCCGCACCGCCTATGCGCAGGTGCTCCAGGTCGAGCCGGTGTACCAGACCTTGCGCGCCACCCGGATGGAGCAGCGGTGCGACGGCAAGACGGTGCCGCCCGACGATCCGCCCAAGGGACTCGCGCGGATCGTGGATGCCGTCAAGGATGCGCTCACGCCGCAGGACGGTGGGCGCGCGGGCGACGGCGTCCAGGCCGACGCCGACTGCAAACTGGTCCCGGTCGAACGCGAGTTCAAGCGCCCCATCGCCTACGACGTCGACTACGTCTTCAAGGGCATGAAGTACCGCTCGCGACTGCCCTATGACCCGGGCAACAGGTTGCGCGTGGAATTCTCGCTGACGCCCTATATCCCGCCTGCGGACACTGCGGACTGACCGACAGGCCAGGACAGGGCTGCTTGCGCCCGTGTGCCCTGCGTGGGATCATCGCCGTTCAATGATCCAGGCTCCCGCCACCGTCGTCATGCTCACCTCCGCCCGTATGGCGGCGGGGATGACCTCGCGTGCGCGCCGACCGCAGCCCACACTCCGCGCTGGGTGACGGCTCCTGCTGTCGTGTCTGTCTGAAACCCGGCCCCCGTGCCGGGTTTTTTGTTGCCCGGCGTCCCTTCCGACCCCGAGCAACCCATGAGCCAAGCGCCAGTGAACCCCGCCCCGATCAAGCCGGCGTCCCCGCGGCACTTCCTCAACACCCAGGACTGGTCGCGGGCCGACCTGGACGCCGTGCTGGCCCAGGCCGCCCGATATAAACGGCATCCCCGCGGCGATGCGCTCAAGGGTTGCAGCATCGCCCTGGTGTTTTTCAACCCGTCGTTGCGAACCCGCACCAGCTTCGAGCTGGGCGCCTTCCAGCTCGGGGGACACGCCGTGGTGCTGCAGCCGGGAAAGGATGCCTGGCCGATCGAGTTCGAGCTGGGCAAGGTGATGGACGGCGATACCGAAGAGCACATCGCAGAGGTCGCACGGGTGCTCAGCCGCTACGTGGACCTGATCGGCGTGCGCGCGTTCCCGACGTTCGTCGACTGGTCGCTGGACCGGCAGGATCGCGTGCTGGAGGGTTTCGCCCGCTACGCGACCGTCCCTGTGATCAACATGGAAACGATCACCCATCCCTGCCAGGAGCTGGCGCACGTCCAGGCGTTGCAGGAACACTTCGGCACCACCGACCTGCGCGGCAAGAAATACGTCCTGACTTGGACCTACCACCCAAAGGCGCTGAACACCGCCGTCGCCAACTCGGCGCTGACCATCGCCACGCGCATGGGGATGGACGTGACCCTGTTGTGCCCGGACGAGCAATACATCCTCGACGAACGCTACATGGGCTGGGCGAAAGACAACGTCGCCGAAAGCGGCGGGTCGCTGGCGGTCAGCCACGACATCGACAGCGCCTACGCCGATGCCGACATCGTCTACGCGAAGAGCTGGGGCGCGCTGCCCTATTTCGGCAACTGGGATGCTGAAAAGCCCATCCGCGACCGCTACAGGCACTTCATCGTCGACGAAGCCAAGATGGCGCTGACCAACGATGCGGTCTTCAGCCATTGCCTGCCGTTGCGGCGCAACGTCAAGGCAACCGACGCGGTGATGGACTCGCCCGGCTGCATCGCGATCGACGAGGCCGAAAACCGGCTGCACGTGCAGAAGGCGGTGATGGCGGCGCTCGCCGCGCCAGCCGGCACCGGGGTCTAGGGATTCGAGATTCGCAAAGACCACATTCTCCTTCCAGGAACCGACATGGCCCGCCCCCACCCCCCATCCCCAACTTCCGATCCCGGTGCCTCGAACATCGTGCTGGCGTTTTCCGGAGGACTCGATACCAGTTTCTGCGTGCCATACCTGCAGGAGCAGGGTTGGAGCGTCCACACGGTGTTCGCCGATACCGGTGGCGTCGATGCGCAGGAGCGCGCGGCCATCGAGGCGCGCGCGCACCAGCTGGGCGTTGCCAGCCATGCCACCGTCGATGGCGGTCCGGCACTCTGGTCCGACTTCGTCAAACCCCTGCTGTGGGCAGGCGAGGGCTACCAGGGCCAGTACCCGCTGCTGGTCTCGGATCGTTTCCTGATCGTCGATGCGGCGTTGGCCCGCGCCCGCGACCTTGGTACCAACGCCATCGCCCATGGCTGTACCGGCATGGGCAACGACCAGGTGCGGTTCGATTTGGCGGTCAAGTCCAGCGGGGATTACAGGATCGTGGCGCCGGTTCGCGAGATCCAGAAGCAGCACACGCAGACACGCGCCTATGAGCAGGCGTACCTGGAGCAGCGCGGTTTCGCGGTCGATGCGAAGCAGAAGGCCTACACGATCAACGAGAACCTGCTTGGACTGACCATGTCGGGCGGCGAAATCGATCGCTGGGAAGCGCCGGGCGAGGGCGCGCGCGGCTGGTGCGCGCCGCGCGCGGAGTGGCCAGTCGATCCGCTGCAGGTCAGCTTGCGTTTCGTCGAAGGCGAGGTCGTCGCACTGGACGGCGTGGAGATGCCGGGCGAGGCGTTGCTGGCCAAACTCAATCCGATGTTCGCCCGGTACGGCGTCGGTCGTGGCATGTACACCGGCGATACCACGATCGGATTGAAGGGGCGCATCGTTTACGAGGCCCCCGGATTGACAGCGCTGCTGACGGCGCATCGCGCCCTGGAGGAGGCGGTGCTGAGCAAGCAGCAAAACCGGTTCAAGCCGGAGGTTGCGCGCAAGTGGGTCGAGCTGGTCTATGAAGGGTTTTTCCACGACCCGCTGAAGACCGACCTGGAAGCGTTCCTGGCGTCGTCGCAGCGGATGGTCAATGGCGAAGTCGTGCTGGAAACCGCCGGTGGTCGCGTGGATGCGGTCGCCGTGCGGTCGCCGCACCTGCTGCAGTCGGGTGGCGCCACGTATGCGCAGTCCGCCGATTGGGGCGTGGAGGAGGCCGAGGGCTTCATCAAGTTGTTCGGCATGAGCAGCACGCTGTGGGCGCAGGTCAACGGCAAGGATCCATAAGCGCGAAATGTAGGAGCGGCTCCAGCCGCGAGCTCTTGATCCTGCCTGGTGTCCTTGATTCTTGCAGGAGCGACGAAGTCGCGATCAGGTGCCCCGGACCAGCTATCGCGACTTGCGTCGCTCCTACGAAAGACGAAGCCAAACCAAGAGCTCGCGGCTGAAGCCGCTCCTGCGAAAAGCCCGGATACACATCCATGCTCGATAGTCTCCTCCGCCACCTCGAAGCCCTGGTGTCCTTCGATACCCGCAATCCGCCGCGTGCCATCGGCACCGACGGGATCTTCGACTACATCCGCACGCAGCTGCCGGACTTCCGCATCGAGGTCGCCGACAGCGGTGCCGGTGCGGTTTCGTTGTTCGCCGTGCGCGGCGCCCCGTCGCGCGTGTTCAACGTGCACCTGGATACCGTGCCGTCTTCACCGGGATGGAGCGCGGACCCCCATGTCCTGCGCGTGCAGGACGACCGCGCCATCGGCCTGGGTGCCTGCGACATCAAGGGCGCGGCCGCGGGCCTGCTGGCGGCGGCGCAGGCGACGTCGGGCGATGCCGCCTTCCTGTTCAGCAGCGACGAGGAAGCCAATGATGCCCGATGCATCGCGGCCTTCCTCGCGCGGGACCACGGCTTCAGGCAGGCCATCGTCGCCGAGCCGACCCTGTGCGAAGCCGTGCTCGCGCACCGCGGCATCGGTTCGGTGCGGATGCGCTTTGCCGGACGGGCCGGGCATGCATCGGGCGCCGAGGCGATGCAGGCCAATGCGCTGCACCAGGCCATGCGCTGGGGTGCACGCGCGCTGGATTTCGTCGAGTCGGAGTCGCACAACCGCTTCGGCGGGCTGACCGGCCTGCGATTCAACATCGGCCGGGTCGAGGGCGGGATCAAGGCCAACATCATCGCGCCGGAAGCCGAGGTGCGTTTTGGTTTCCGGCCGCTGCCGTCGCAGGACGTCGATGCCCTGCATGCACGCTTCCGCGCCATGGCGGGCGACGGCATCCAGTACGAGGAAACCTTCCGGGGTCCGTCGCTGCCCGCGGGCGATGCCGCCGCAGCGGAGGATCGCCGCCTGGCCGCACGGGATCTTGCCGACGAGCTCGACTTGCCGATCGGCAACGCGGTCGATTTCTGGACCGAGGCGTCGCTGTTCTCGCGGGCCGGGCTGGATGCGATCGTGTTCGGGCCGGGCAGCATTGCCCAGGCGCATACGGCGGACGAGTGGGTCGCGCTGGAGCAGCTCGCGACCGCCGCTACCCATTACCAACGCCTGCTGGAGCGATGAACGTGCCTGCGCCAGGACCCGAGTCCATCGCCCGCCCTGGCGATCGGAAGACGCTTCCGGAACCCGCCCCACTGGCGGCCAGGCAAGACCCCGTCCACACCATGAGCCGCGATCGAGCATGAGCGAACTGCGCACCACGATCATCCGGCTGCTGTCCAACATGGGCAGCGCCAAGGAAATCCAGTTGTACCTGAAGCGCTTCTCGCAGCTCGACGCCGCGCGCTTTGCCGTGGTCAAGGTCGGCGGCGCGGTGCTGCGCGACGAGCTGCCGGCGCTGGTGTCGTCGCTGTCGTTCCTGCAGCAGGTCGGGCTGACGCCGATCGTCGTGCATGGCGCGGGGCCGCAACTCGATGTCGAGATGCGGGCCGCCGGCATCGACAAGAAGGTCGTCGACAACCTCCGCTACACGGACACCGGTGTGCTGGCCGTGGTGCGGCGGGTCATGCGCGAGCAGAACCTGGTGCTGGTGGAAGCATTGCAGGCCGAGGGTGTGCGGGCGACGTCGATCCAGTCGGGCGTGTTCGAATGCCAGATGCCCGATGTCGATCGATACGGACTGGTCGGACGGCCGCAGCGGATCGATACCGACGGCATCCACGCGGCGATCAAGGCCGGGTCGATCCCGGTGATCGCATCGCTGGGAGAAACCGCGAGCGGACAGATCGTCAACGTCAATGCCGACTGGGCCGCCAACGAACTGATCAAGACCCTGCAGCCGTACAAGATCGTATTCCTCACCGGCACAGGCGGGCTGCTGGACGGCGAGGGGCGGGTGATCGATTCGATCAACCTGAGCACCGAATACGACGACCTGATGGCACAGCCGTGGCTGCACTCGGGCATGCGGCTGAAGATCGAACAAGTCCATGACCTGCTGATGGCACTGCCGGCGTCCTCGTCGGTGTCGATCACGCGGCCCGACGAGCTGGCCAAGGAGCTGTTCACGCACAAGGGCTCCGGCACGCTGGTGCGGCGCGGCGAGCGGGTGCTGCAAGCCGACGACTGGGGCGCGCTCGACACGGTCCGGCTGCGCGGGTTGATCGAATCCGCATTCGGTCGCCGGCTGGCCGCCGACTACTTCGAGCGTACGCCGCTGCTGCGTGCCTATGTCAGCGAAAACTACCGGGCGGCGGTCGTCCTTACCGAGGTCGATGGCATCGCCTACCTCGACAAGTTCGCCGTGCTGGACGATGCCCAGGGCGAAGGCCTGGGGCGCGCGGTGTGGCTGGAAATGCGCGAGCGGCATCCATGCATGTTCTGGCGCTCGCGCCACGGCAACCCCGTCAATCCGTTCTATTACGCCGAGTCCGATGGCTGTTTCAAGCAGGACCGCTGGAAGGTGTTCTGGTACGGCCTGGAAGGCTTCGACCAGATCGCCCGTTGCGTGGCGCATTGCGAACTGCGCGTGCCGACGCTGGAGGACGTGGCATGAGCAGGGCCTGCGTCGGGAAAGTATCGATCGGGATCGTGGGCGCGCGCGGGCATGTCGGCGTGGAGTTGATCGCCCTGCTTGCCGGTCATGCGCATTTCGAACTTGCCTACGTGTCGTCACGCGAGCTGGACGGCCAACGCGTGGCGGACCGCGTTGCCGGTTTCCAGGGCAATCTGCGCTATGGCGCACCGGAGCTCACGACGTTGCCCGGGCTGGGTGCCGATGCCGTCGTGCTCGCGTTGCCGAATGGCAAGGCCGGGACCTGCATCGACGCCTTCGACGCCGATGCAGGGAAAGCCCCGGTCATCGTCGACCTGTCGGCCGACCATCGTTTCGATGCAGGCTGGTACTACGGCCTGCCGGAACTCACCCGCGATGCGTACCGCGGGCAGCGCAGGATCAGCAACCCGGGTTGCTACGCCACGGCAATGCAACTGGCGATCGCGCCCATGCTCGACCTGCTGGAAGGCCCGGTGCAGTGCTTTGGCGTGTCGGGGCATTCCGGCGCGGGGACGACGCCCTCGGAGAAGAACGACCCGGAAAAGTTGCGCGACAACCTGATGCCATATGCGCTTGCCGGACACGTGCATGAGCGCGAAGTCACGAGCCATTTGCGTCACCCGGTCGAATTCATGCCGCACGTCGCCCCGCATTTCCGCGGCTTGACGATCACCGCCAACCTGCATCTGTCCCGGGCCCTGGATCGCGACGCGGTGCTCGCGCGCTACAACGCGCGCTATGCCAATGAACCGCTGGTGCGCGTGGTGGACGAAGCGCCCTGGGTCAGCCGCATCGCCGGTGCGCAGCATGTCGAGATCGGCGGCTTCACCTTGTCCGGCGACGGCCGGCGGCTGGTGGTGGTCGCGACCGAGGACAACCTGCTCAAGGGCGCGGCGACGCAGGCCCTGCAGAACCTCAATCTTGCCTTTGGCTTCGATGAGCTCGAAGGCATCCCGTCATCGATATCGTAGGAGCGGCTTCAGCCGCGAGCACTTCAATCCACGCCCATGGAAAGAGCTCGCGGCTGAAGCCGCTCCTGCAACAGCATTGCTTCGTTAGAGGGATTTGCACATGTCCGACCTGCTTTGGCAAAAACCCGGCACCAGCGTCGATGCGCGGATCCAGGCGTTCCTGGCCGGGGACGACGTGCTGCTGGATCGCGAGTTCTTCCTGCACGACATCGCCGCCAGCCGGGCGCATGCCGAAGGCCTGCAGCGCATCGGCATCCTCGACCAGGCGGAACTCGCGTCACTGGATGCGGAGCTCGACGCACTGGCAGGGGATTTCGCCAACGGCGCGTTCGTCCTCGACGACACTTACGAGGACGGCCACTCCGCGATCGAGGCGCGCCTGGTCGAGCGGCTGGGGGATGTCGGCAGGAAGATCCACACCGGCCGCAGCCGCAACGACCAGGTCCTGGTCGCGACCCGCCTGTGGCTGAAGGACAAGCTTGCGGTGTTGTCGGAGACCTGTCGGCAGGTGGCGACGATCGCGCTGCAGCGCGCAGGCGCCGAAGCCGCGTTGCCGCTGCCTGGATATACCCACCTGCAGCGCGCCGTGGTGTCTTCGGCCGGGATGTGGTGGTCTGGCTGGGCGGAAGCCTTCATCGACAACGCCGTGCGCGCGCGCGACACGTTGGCGTGGATCGACGCCAACCCGCTGGGCACCGCCGCGGGCTACGGCGTCAACCTGCCGTTGGATCGCGACCACACCACGCAGGCGCTTGGATTCGGACGGATGCAGGTCTCCGCGACCTACGCGCAGTTGTCTCGCGGCAAGTTCGAGCTGGCCGCGGTCGAGGCGCTCGGGTCGGCAGTCCTGGACCTGCGCCGGCTGGCGTGGGACCTGAGCCTGTTCACCAGTAGCGAGTTCGACTTCGTGCAGTTGCCGGCGCAGTACACGACCGGCAGTTCGATCATGCCCAACAAGCGCAACCCGGACGTGGTCGAGCTACTGCGCGCCACCTATGCCAGCGTGGCCGCGGCACGCAGCGAGATCGAGCAATTGTTGTCGCTGCCGTCGGGCTACCACCGCGACCTGCAGTTCACCAAGGGCGCGATCTTCCACGCCTTCGGCCGCGGTCTCGGTGCGCTCGTGCTGCTCCCGGACTTGCTGGGCAACCTGGAGTGGAAGCCCGATGCCATGCTCGGGGCGCTGGAACCGTCGATGTATGCCACCGATCTCGCGGTGGACATGGCGAAGGCGGGCATGCCGTTCCGCGAAGCCTATCGGCGGGCGGCCGATCCGGCGCGGTGGGCGCAAGGCGATGCCGATGCCAGCCTAGCGGCCCGGGCGTCGCCGGGAGCGGCAGGTGATTTGCGACTGGACGTTTTACAGCAACGATTGGGTGCATTGGCAGGTTGATTCTCCTGGTTGTGGTCGTTTTGTCGAGTCATGCTGCTGGTGTCCAGTAATGCCATGGGCGCGTTGTAGGAGCGACGTCAGTCGCGATGCTTTCCACGCACGATCGCATCGCGACTGACGTCGCTCCTACAACGGCAACATCGACATCAAACGCTTCCGCGCTGTCGCGCGGGTTACTTTCTGCTACGGCAGAAAGTAATCAAAGCCCATCGCTGCTGACGCTTGCCGATGCGATGGAGCCATCATGTAGAGCACGGCTACAGCAACACTACTACCGTCATTCCCGCGCAGGCGGGAATCCATGGACGTTGCTCTTTGTTTCGCAAGATCAAACGCTTCCGCGCTGTCGCGCGGGTCACTTTTGTTACGGAGGAAGTAACCAAAGACCATCGCTCCTGACGCTTGCCGATGCGATGACAGCCGCATCGGTGCCCAAACTCGCTGCGCTTCTAGACATGGGCACCTCTTCGGCCCGCTTGGCCTGCGATGCTCGGCAAGCTTTAAGTCGCGCAGAATTAAGATGCCAACGCCAAGCGCCAAGCGCGCAACGGCAACGGCAACGCCAACGGCAACGGCAACTGCAACTGCAACGGGCAAATTAGTGCCGTCATTCCCGCGAAGGCGGGAATCCATGGACGTTGCTCCTTGTTCGGCAAGATCAAACGCTTCCGCGCTGTCGCGCGGGTTACTTTTGTTTAGGCAAAAGTAACCAAAACCATTTCTCCTGACGCTTGCCGATGCGATGAAGCCGCATCGGTCCCCTGCGCTTCGGACTGGGGCACATCCATGTGCCCCACCCGCGCTTTGCGCGGGCGACATGCGTCGGCCCAGATCGTTCCATACGATCTGTCGTCCAAACGGGCACGGTGCCCAAACTCGCTGCGCTCAGACATGGGCACCTCTTCGGCCCGCTTGGCCTGCGATGCTCGGCAAGCTTTAAGTCGCACAAGATCAAGAGCAACGACAAAGCACAGCAAAGAGCAACTGCAACCGCGAGCGCAACCCACCGTCATTCCCGCGAAGGCGGGAATCCATGGACGTTGCTCCTTGTTCGGCAAGATCAAACGCTTCCGCGCTGTCGCGCGGGTTACTTTCTGTTACGGCAGAAAGTAACCAAAGACCACTGCTCCTGACGCTTGCCGATGCGATGAAGCCGCATCGGTGCCCTGCGCTTCGGACTGGGGCACATCCATGTGCCCCACCCGCGCTTTGCGCGGGCGACATGCGTCGGCCCAGATCGTTCCATACGATCTGTCGTCCAAACGGGCACGGTGCCCAAACTCGCTGCGCTCAAACATGGGCACCTCTTCGGCCCGCTTGGCCTGCGATGCTCGGCAAGCTTTAAGTCGCGCAAGATCAAGAACAACGGCAAAGCACAGCAAAGAGCAACGGCAATGACAACCGTGACCGTGACCGAGGGCGACGGGCGCAAGCGGCTGTCATTACCGCGCAGGCGGGGTCTTAGGGCAGACGCATGTCTGTCCATCCAGTGACTATGCGGCTAAAGCGCGCCCCGGTCGCAGCATATTTGGGTCCCCACGCGCTCCCGCCGGCACCGCAGGCGCAGGGTCGAAGGAAGCCGCCGACTTGGGTTCCAAGCCGTAATATGTTAAGCTAACTCATTAATTGGATTGGCTTTTCTGGCGTCGACCTGCTCACGCCAGTGGTTCGCGCGTTCTGGCGGCGGCCCGATCCTGTCTCCACCCCGCGCATCGACGCTGCATGCGCCGACGGGGTGCCGCCCGCTCACAACCAGTGCCCGGTCGGCCCAGCCCACCACGGGCTGGAAGGGCTGCGGCCATGCATTCCCAACCTGCTTCGGAGAAGCCCCAACCGCGATGAAATCACCGTTCGAGGAACAAACCATTCCCCCTTGGCGCCGTGCCGTACTCAAGGTTGGAAGCAGCCTGCTGACCGATGGCAAGGGCGGCCTGGGCAAGCGCAATGCCGCCGCGCTGGCCAACATGATCGCGCGCTTCCACGACCAGGGCAGGGAAGTGTTGCTGGTCTCTTCCGGTGCCGTGTCCGCCGGCCGCGGCCTGCTGGCCAGTAGTGGCGCAGGGCTGGCGCAGCGCCAGGCACTCGCCGCCCTGGGCCAGACACCAATGCTCGCGTTGTGGCAGGGCCTGGTGGAACAGCCCGTCGCACAGGTGCTGCTCAGCCATGACGACCTGCGCAACCGCCGCCGCTATCTCAATGCGCGCGCCACGCTGCGCGAGCTGCTGCGGGTCGGCGCACTGCCGATCGTGAACGAGAACGACACCGTCGCCGTCGACGAACTCAAGCTCGGCGACAACGACAACCTCGCCGCGGTGGTGGCGACCCTGGTCGACGCCGACATCCTGATGATCGCGACCGACACCGACGGCCTGTACACGGGCCATCCCACGCGCGATGCCGACGCCGCGCCGGTGCTGCGGATCGACGAGATCACGCCCGACATCATGCGCATGACCCAGGGCGGTGCCGGCACCCTGGGCACCGGCGGCATGTATACCAAGCTCGAAGCGGCCACCAAGGCCGCCGCCGCGGACATCGATACCGTGCTGTTCTGCGGCCACAACGCCGACACGATCTCGGCATTGGCCGAGGACCGGCTGCGCGGCACCTACATCCCGGCCCATGGCGACCAGCTGGGCGCGCGCAAGATGTGGCTGCGGCACACACCGCCCAGCGGGGGTGCGATCCGGGTCGACGCCGGCGCCGCACAGGCGTTGTCGGAGCAGGGCGCCTCGCTGCTGCCTGGTGGCGTGCTTGCCGTCGAGGGTGAATTCGATCGCGCCGCGATGGTCGACGTGCTGCCCGCCAAGGGCTACAAGCGCCTCGCCCGCGGCCTGGTGCAATACGACTCCGGCGACGTCCGCCGCCTCGCCGGCATGCACAGCAGCGACATCGCCGGCGAACTCGGTTTCAGCAACGGCGAGTCCGTGATCCGGCGCGAGGACATGGTCCTGCTCAGCGCCGCCGTCGCCGCCCCCCATCCCGAACTTTTCCTGGAGACCCAAGAATGAGTGCAGCCCCCGACAATGCAGCGCCTTCCAAAGGCTACGTCCGCAAACTCGCCGAGCGCGCACGCGCCGCCTCCCACGCCATCGCCGGCCTGGATGGCGCGCAGCGCGCCGCCCTGCTGGAGTCGATGGCCGATGCAGTCGCGGCCGGCAGCGCAGACATCCTCAAGGCCAACGCATCCGACATGCAGCGTGCGCACGATGCAGGCACCACCGGTGCGATGCTCGACCGCCTGAAACTGGACGACGAACGCGTCGCCGGCATCGTCACCGCCATCCGCGAAATCGCCGCGCTGCCGGACCCGGTGGGGCAGGTGACGCGAACCGACGAGCGCCCCAATGGGCTGGTCGTGGAAAAAGTGCGCATCCCGCTGGGCCTGATCGCGATGATCTACGAGGCGCGCCCCAACGTGACCGCCGATGCCGCGGCACTGTGCCTGCGCGCCGGCAATGCCGTGCTGCTGCGCGGCGGGTCGGAAGCGCGCGACAGCAACATTGCCATCGCCGCCTGCCTGCACCAGGCGCTGCGCAAGCACGACCTGCCCGCCGAGGCGGTCGCGCTGGTCGAGGACACCGCGCGCGAGCACGTACTGGAACTGCTGCAGCTGTCCGACCTGATCGACCTGGCCATCCCGCGCGGTGGCGAGCGTTTGATCCGCTTCGTCGCCGAGCACGCGCGCGTCCCGGTCATCAAGCATTACAAGGGCGTCTGCCATCTCTACATCGACAAGGCTGCCGATCCGGAGCTTGCACTGCAGCTGGCCATCGACGGCAAGCTGTCGCGCCCGGGCGTGTGCAACTCGCTGGAGACGATGCTGGTCCATGCCGACATGGCGGACGACTGGTTGCCCGGTGCGTTGGCCGAACTGGCCTCGCGCGGCACCGAGATCCGCGGCTGCGAGCGCACCCGCGCGCTGTTCAAGGACGCAAGGCCGGCCACCGAGGAGGATTTCGACGCCGAATACCTGTCGCCGATCCTGGCCGTGCGCGTGGTCGATTCCATCGACGAGGCCATCGCCCACATCCAGCGCCATGGCTCCGACCATACCGAGGTCATCTGCAGCACCGACAAGGGCGCCTGCGACCGCTTCGTGCGCGAGGTGCGCAGCTCAGCGGTCATGGTCAACGCCTCGTCGCGCTTCAACGACGGCGGCACGCTGGGGCTGGGCGCCGAGATCGGCATCTCCACCACCCGCCTGCATGCCTACGGACCGATGGGACTGGAGTCGCTGACCATCGAGCGCTACGTGGTGCGCGGGGACGGGCAGGTGCGGCATCCGGAGAAGCTGCTGGCGAAGGCGGCCTGACTTTTCCAACAGCCCGTGGATACCTCGAGGGGCGCTGCAAAGCAAAAAGGCTCCTGGAACCGTCAGCCCACGCAGGCGGGTATCCAGTGACCTTTGTAGAGCGGCTTCGGCGCGGCCCGGGGTGGTTGGCGGTTCGGCGCGATCGGGGCCATTGACTGGGGCTGTTTCGGCCCGTCAAGTCGCTGGATGGACAGACATGGCCAAATGACCCCGCCTGCGCGGGAATGACGGGGCACGCGATGAGAAGAAGCCGGTGACGCGAAAGGGCGGCGGCGGAGCGCTCCCGGCACGGGGTCCCAGCAACACTCCTGAAATAAAAAAACCGGCCAGTGGCCGGTTTTTTTGTAACGCTGTAACCCATTGATTTCATTGGTCGGGGAGACAGGATTTGAACCTGCGACTTCTACGTCCCGAACGTAGCGCTCTACCAGGCTGAGCTACACCCCGAGGTGCAGCCGACTATTGTAGTGACTGGCCCGGGGTGTGGGCAAGGGTCAGGCGGGCCATCCATGGACGGCTTTGCATGGCCCCAAGGCCGTCATTCCCGCGCAGGCGGGAATCCATGGACTTTTGCCTGTAGCCCAATCCCGTCTCCGCAATGGCATTCCGCAGTCGGTATGGAAGCGCGATTTGGCCCGTCGCCCGGACCGGGTTTGGTATCAGCCATCCCCCCGCCTTGCAGACCTCACGCGGAAAGAGCCGACGTCCATGGATTCCCGCCTGCGCGGGAATGACGGCATCAAGGGGGTGGTCGTTGCTGGATACCGCGCCGCCACGACTCGGCGCAGCGGCAGCCACCGGCTAGACTGTGCGGCTACGCCACCAGCCGGAGTCCGAGTTGAGCAGCACGCCGATCAAGCCCCGCACGCCGCCCGGAGTCATGGAGCTGCTGCCACGCGACCAGATCGCCTTCCAGCGCATGCTCGATACCATCCGCCAGACCTTCGAGCGCTATGGTTTCCTGCCCATCGAGACGCCGGTGTTCGAGCTGACCGAGGTGCTGCTGACCAAGACCGGTGGCGAGACCGAGCGGCAGGTTTATTTCGCCCAGTCCACGGGTGCGCTGGAGAAGGCCGCCGGGGATGCCGCAGAGGGCTTGCCGGAGCTGGCATTGCGGTTCGACCTGACCGTGCCGCTGGCCCGTTACGTGGCCGAGCACGAGCACGACCTGGTGTTTCCGTTCCGGCGTTACCAGATGCAGCGGGTCTATCGTGGCGAGCGTGCCCAGCGCGGGCGCTTCCGCGAGTTCTACCAGTGCGACATCGACGTGATCGGCAAGGACAGCCTGTCGACCCGGTTCGACGCCGAGATCCCGGCGGTGATCCACGCGGTGTTCGAGCGCCTGGCCATCGGCGAGTTCACCATCCAGCTCAACCATCGCGCCTTGCTACGGGGGTTCTTCGAGGGCCTGGGCATCGCCGACGGCGCCCATCAGGCCGCTGTCCTGCGCGAGCTGGACAAGCTCGACAAGCGCGGGGAAGACGCCGTGCGCGCGACGCTGGTGGGCGAGGACTTCGGATTGGCGGACGATGCCGTGGGGCGTTTGCTGGGCTTTGCCCGCGTTCGCTCGACCGGCCACGAGGATGCGCTTGCCAAACTGGAAGCGCTGGGCAGCGGCAGCGAACAGTTCGAGCAGGGGCGCACGGAACTGCGCGAGGCGCTCCAGCAGTTGCGCGCGCTTGGCGTCCCGGAATCGCGCTACGCGATCAACCTGTCGATCGCGCGCGGCCTGGACTATTACACCGGCATTGTCTACGAGACCGTGCTCGACGCGCATCCGCAGATCGGTTCGATCTGTTCGGGCGGGCGCTACGACAACCTGGCCAGCCACTACACCCGGTCGAAGTTGCCGGGCGTGGGGATTTCCATCGGGCTGACGCGATTGTTCTGGCAGTTGCAGGAGGCCGGCCTGGTCGCCACGGCGGACAGCTCGGTCGATGTCCTCGTCGCATTGATGGACGACGCCGGCGTGGAGGATTCGTTGCGCCTGTCGCAGCGCCTGCGCGCGGCCGGGCTCAATGTCGAGACGCAACTGGAAGCACGCAAGCTGGCCAAGCAGTTGCAGTACGCCAATCGTGCCGGCATCCGCTTCGTGGTGATGCGCGGTGACGACGAGGCCGCGCGCGGCGTGGTGGCCGTCAAGGACCTGCGCCGGGGCGAGCAATTCGAGGCCGCCGAGGACGAGCTGGCCGCGACCCTGCAGGTGGAGCGCGAGCAGATGCGGGTGCGCGATGCACGTTGAGCATTCGCGGGCCCCTGCAGGAGCGGCTTCAGCCGCGAGCCCTTGGCTCCCGGGCGCTGGCAATCGTAGGAGCGACGTCAGTCGCGATCAGGGCGTCCGGTGGAGCCATCGCGACTTGCGTCGCTCCTGCAACAACCGATATGAAAGTCGATACGACCGCCCAGGGGAAAAGCTCGCGGTTCAAGCCGCTCCTGCGAAGGCAGGCAGTGCCGCAGGCATCTTCGGAGACGCACGATGACCCCCATCCACCTCGATGGCCGCTCGCTGACCCGCGCGCAACTGGTCGCGGCCGCCAACGGCGCGCCGGTCGAACTCGATGCGGGTTCGCTCCAGGCCGTTGCGCACGCAGCCGATTTCCTGGCTGCGCAAGTCGCGCGCGAGGAACCCATCTATGGCGTTTCCACCGGTTTCGGCAGCAACGCCGACAAGCTGCTCGGCGCGCATCCCCTGCGCGATGAGCTTCCCGGCGCGTCACCTTCGGGGCGCTCCCTGCATGTCGAACTGCAGCAGAACCTGATCCTGACCCATGCGGTCTGCGTCGGTGAGCCGTTCGCGCCCGAAGTCGTACGGGCGATGCTGTGCATCCGCATCAACACGCTGCTGCGTGGCCACTCCGGGATCCGGGTCGGCACCGTGCAGGCGCTCGCTGCGATGCTCAATGCAGGCATCGTGCCGATCGTCCCGCAGCTGGGCTCGGTGGGCGCGTCGGGCGACCTGGCGCCCCTGTCGCACCTGGCGATCGTATTGCTGGGCGGCGGCGAGGCCTGGTTCGAAGGCGAGCGCATGCCCGGGGGCGATGCCCTGCGCCGCGCCGGGCTGGAGCCGGTGACGCTGTCATACAAGGAAGGGCTGGCGTTGAACAACGGCACCGCGCAGATGCTGGCCTGCGGCGTGCTCGCGCTGCAAAAGCTCGAAGACCTCCTCGACACCGCCGACCTGGCCGCGGCGATGACCATCGACGCCTTCGCCGGGCGCCTGGGGGCCTTTGCCCCCGAAGTGCATGCGCTGCGCCCGCATCCTGGGCAGGTCGACGTCGCGGCCAACCTGCGCAGGCTGCTCGAAGGCTCGACGTTGGCCGACATCCCGTACCACCTCGTGCCGAAGTTCCGCGCCTGGTTGCCGTCGTCATGGGAGACGGACGAGGCCCGCGAACTGGGATTCGACATCGGCTGGGACTGGGTGCCGCTGAGCCAGCGTCATGGCCGCGACAGGTTCTACCAGCGCTTCCGCCCGTTCCGCGGCGGCAAGAAGCACCAGCCGCAGGACAGTTATTCGTTGCGGTGCGTGCCGCAGGTGCACGGTGCCGTGCGCGATGCCGTCGCGCAGGCGGCGCGCGTGCTGGACGTCGAACTCAACTCGGTCACGGACAATCCGTTGGTGTTCCCCGACGCGGACGCCGAGCACGTCGAGCAACAGGTGATTTCCGCCGGTCACTTCCATGGCATGCCGCTGGCGCTGGCGATGAGTTACATCAAGGCCGCGATCCCGGTACTGGCCTCGATCTCCGAGCGCCGCCTCAACAAGCTGGTCGACCCCGCCACCAACGATGGCCTGCCGGCCTTCCTGATCGGCAACGAGGACGGCACCGAGTCCGGTTTCATGATCGTCCAGTACACCGCCGCGGCCATCGTCAACGACCTCACCAGCCGCGCGATGCCGGCTTCGGTGTATTCGATCCCGACCAGTGCCAATGCCGAGGACCATGTGTCGATGGGCGCCAACGAGGCGCGCCACGTGCTGGCCATGGCCGACGACCTGGGCAAGGTGCTGGCGCTGGAGCTCTACACCTCGGCCCAGGCACTGGACCTGCGTCTGGACATGATCAATGCGGCGCGCGACCTGGCAAGGCGGGCGGATGCCGATGCGCTTGCGGAAAAGATCTCGGGCGCACCCAGGCAGGCGGCCGACGCCCATTCCGCCTTCCTCGAAGAAGTCGAGGCGTTGCGGGGCGAGCTGGCGGCTGCGGATGCGTTCCATCCCGGTGTCGTCGTCGCCAGGGCGCATGCACGGATCCGTGAAGTGATTCCCTTCCTGGCCGCTGATCGCGCGCTGGACGGGGAGATCCGCGATGCGGTCGGCATGGTGGCCGATGGCAGCATCCTGGCGGCCGCGAGGGCTTGACGGCCTGACTGGCTCCCCGGCGGCGTCGCCACCGGCCGGCCCGTTAACGATTTGGACGCGGTGGCTCCCGTTCCAGCCCGGCATTCCCGCGAAAGCGGGAAGCCATGACTCTGGTCGACCAGCAACCCAACGTCCATCGATGCCCGCTTTCGTGGGCATGGCGCCGTGTGATGGCGGGGGCCAATCTTGATCCTTGTGAACCGATAGCGGCCAAAGGGGCTTGCACGCCGATCCGCGTTGCACTAATGTGATAGCGCATTAATACATTAAGCCAATGAAACAACGTCCCCAGCCCCTGCCGGAAAAAGACATCGAGGCCGCCATCGACGGCCTCGCCCGAGCCTTCGCGGCCCTGGCGCGGCCAGCGGACGTGCGCGCCTTCCTCGAGGATGTCTGCACCCCGGCCGAACTGGAGTCGATCAGCGATCGCTGGAAGGTCGTCCCGCTGTTGCTCGACGGGGTGCCGTATCGCGAGATCCACGACCGTACGGCCGTCAGCGTCACCACGGTCGGCCGTGTCGCCCGCACCCTGGAGCGCGGTGCCGGCGGCTATGACGCCGCCACGCGCGCCACCCGGGGCTTGGCCAAACCAGGACAGGCGCCCGCCAGTCAGGCGTCCGCCAAGCAGGCGCCCAAGCGCTCTTCCAGCGCTTCCCATTGAGTCCACCCCATGAATCCGACCGCCAAGACGGCGGTGCGCGAGCGTTTGCGCATCGCAATCCAGAAATCAGGACGCCTGAGCGATCCGGCGCGCAGCCTGCTGTCCGCGTGCGGGCTGAGCTGGCGCGAGAGCCGCGATCGCCTGTTCTGCTATGGCGAAAGCGCACCGGTCGACCTGTTGCTGGTGCGCGATGACGATATCCCGGCGCTGATCGCGGACGGCGTCTGCGACCTGGGCGTGGTCGGTCGCAACGTGCTGATGGAGCAGGCGGGCGAGCGCGCGGCATCGGCCCTGCCGGCCGCGGCACGAGAGCTGCGCGCACTGGGCTTTGGCGGCTGCCGGCTTGCGCTGGGGGTTCCCGAGGCTTGGGATTGGGAGGGGCCAGGGCAGTTGGCGGGCAAGCGGATCGCGACCAGCTACCCGGCGCTGTTGCGGGACTGGTTGCAGCAGCAGGGCGTGTCGGCCGAAATCGTGGTGCTGAACGGCTCGGTCGAGATCGCACCGCGCCTGGGGCAGGCCGACCTGGTCTGCGACCTGGTTTCCAGTGGCGCCACGCTTGCGGCCAACCAGCTCAAGCCGGTGCAGGACATTTTTACCAGCGAGGCGGTCCTGGCCGGACCCACGGCACCGTTTGGCGACGTGCGGGCGGAACTGGCCGAACAATTGTTGCGCCGTCTCGATGGTGTCCTGCGGATCCGCGACAGCAAGCTGTTGTTGTTCCAGGCGGCGCGCAGCGCGATGCCCGCCCTGATCCAGCTGCTTCCCGATGCCGAGCCACCGACCGTGACGCAGGTCGACGGCAGCGATGGCCTGGCGCTGCAGGCCTTGTGCCACGGCGCGATGACCTGGCAACGGCTGGAGGACCTCAAGCGCGCCGGCGCGCGCGGTCTGATGGTATTGCCAGTCGAGAGGATGCTCGCGTGAGCCGGCAGGACGCCAGCGCAGCCTGCATGGAGCAGGACGGCACGACGCAAGACGGCACGATGCAAGCCGGCACGACGCAGGCGTGCATGCAAACCGCTTGCATGCCGCGGGTCGACTGGCGCGCACTTGACGAGTCGCAACGGCGGCTGGCCTTGCAGCGTCCGACGCTTGCGGTATCCGATGCCGTCCGGGCCGCTGTCGGCGGCATCATCACTGATGTCCGCCAACGCGGCGACGTTGCGTTGCGGGCACTGACCGAGCGATTCGATGGCGCCCGCCTGGACCGGTTCGAGGTGGGCGCAGACGAGTTCGCTGCCGCCGCGTGCCTGGTGCCGGCCAGCGTCCACGCCGCGATGGAAGCGGCGGCCGCGCGGATCGAAGCGTTCCATCGCGCCGGTATCGCGCGGCCGTACGCGGTCGAAACCGCTCCCGGCGTGACTTGCCAGCGCGTACTGCGTCCGATCGCGCGGGTCGGGTTGTACGTTCCCGCCGGAACTGCGCCATTGCCTTCGACGGCATTGATGCTGACCATTCCCGCGCAACTGGCCGGGTGCGGCGAGATCGTCCTGTGCACGCCGCCGCGCAGCGATGGCAGTGCCGATCCGGCCGTGCTGGTGGCGGCCCGGCGCATGCCGGGCGTGCGGGTCTTCAAGCTGGGCGGTGCGCAGGCCATCGCGGCGATGGCGCTGGGTACCGACAGCGTGCCGCGCTGCGACAAGCTGTTCGGGCCGGGCAACCGCTTTGTCGACGAGGCCAAGCGACAAGTCGCGCAGCAAGGCGATGGCCCGGCCGTCGACATGCCCGCCGGGCCGTCGGAAGTCCTGGTGATCGCGGATGCCGGAGCCAACCCGGTCTTTGTTGCCGCCGACCTGTTGTCCCAGGCCGAGCATGGTCCCGACTCGCAGGTGCTGCTGTTGAGCGACTCGGTGTCGCTGCTTGATGCGGTTGCGTGCGAGGTCGAGGCGCAACTGACGGCGCTGCCGCGTGCGCAGGTCGCGCGCCAGGCATTGGCGAGGTCGCGCCTGGTGCGGGTCGAGGACATCGCCCAGGCCTTCGAAGTCAGCAACGGCTATGCCCCGGAACACCTGATCCTGGCGCTGCGCGACCCGCGCGCGTGGCTGGACCACGTGGTGTCGGCCGGAAGCGTCTTCCTGGGCGACTGGACCCCCGAAGCATTGGGCGACTACTGCAGTGGCAGCAACCATGTGCTGCCGACCGGCGGAGCCGCAAGGGCGTACAGCGGCCTGTCCGTGGGCAGCTTCCAGAAAGCGATCACGGTGCAGGAGGCGACGCGGTCCGGACTCGTTGCGATGGGTGGGTGCGCCACGACTTTGGCCCGTGCAGAAGGACTCGAGGCGCACGCCCGCGCCGTCGACCTGCGATCGGGGCACGCAGCATGAGCACCGCCGAGGCCGTATTGCGCAATGACCTGCGCGATTTCGATGGATATCGTTCCGCGCGCAGCGACAAGGTGGACGGCAACGTCTGGCTCAATGCCAACGAGTCGGCCGCCGCCAATGCCAGCGATCCTGCCGGCGTGCTGCGGCGCTACCCGGACCCGCAACCCGCGGCGCTGCGGATGGCGCTGGCGTCCTTGCATGGGGTGGGACCGGAACACCTGCTGGTCGGTCGTGGCAGCGACGAATGCATCGACTTGCTGCTGCGCACGTTCTGCGTGCCCGGGCGTGGCGGCATCGTGATCGCGCCGCCGGTGTTCGGGATGTACGCGGTGTGCGCGCGACTGCAGGGCGCACGCGTTGCCGAGGTGCCGCTGGTGGACGGCGCGGCGGGCCTGTGCGCCGACGTGCAAGCCATCGGAGACATGGCGTTGGCGACGGGTGCCAGCCTGGTGTTCCTGTGTTCGCCCGGCAACCCGTCGGGAGAGGCACTGAATGATGTCGCGATTGCAGGCATCGCGCATCGCCTGCGTGGGCGCGCGCTGGTCGTTGTCGACGAGGCCTATGCCGAATATTCCAGCCAGGTGTCCGCGATCGGCCTGCTCGCATCGCACGACAACGTGGTCGTCCTGCGCACGCTGTCCAAGGCGCATGCGCTGGCTGCTGCAAGGATCGGGTGCGCGATCGCGGAGCCCGGGCTGATCGCCGCAATGCGTCGCAGCCAGGCACCGTACCCGATCGCACAGCCATGCACCGAAATGGCACTGGCCGCGCTGACACCCCACGCGCTGTCGCGGACGCGCTCCCAGGTCGAGGCGGTGCGCAGCGAGCGCGACCGCATGTATGCCGCCCTGGCCGCGCTCGCAGGGGTGCGGCGGGTCTACCCGTCCGAAGGCAATTTCCTGCTGGTGCGCTTCGCCGACGCCGGGGATGCACTGTCCAGGCTGCTTGCCGCAGGCATCGTCGTGCGCGACATGCGGGCATCGCCGCAACTGGGCGATGCCTTGCGCGTCAGCATCGGCACGCAGCGGCAGAACGATCGGGTCCTGCAGGCGCTGTCAGCCATGGGCAGGGAGGCGGCATGAACGATCGCGCCGTGCCCATCGTGTTGCTTGATCGCGACGGTACGCTGATCGCCGAGCCCGACGACCTGCAGGTCGATCGCCTGGACAAGCTGCGGCTGGTCGACGGCGTGATCCCGGCGTTGTTGCGCCTGCGCGATGCCGGCTACCAGTTCGTGATCGTCAGCAACCAGGACGGACTGGGCTCCCCGGCGTACCCGCAGGCGGATTTCGATGGTCCGCAGGCGATGATGTTGCAGTTGTTCCAAAGCCAGGGCATCGCGTTTCGCGAAGTCCTCATCGATCGCAGCCTGCCGGCCGACAACAATCCCTGCCGCAAGCCGGGCATCGGCATGGTCGTGCACCTGCTGCGTGATCGCGGCATCGACTGGGCGCGATCGGCCATGGTGGGTGATCGCGATACCGATCTTGCGTTCGCGGACAACCTGGGGGTCCGGGGTTTCAAGCTGTGCTCGCCGCGGTTTGGCGGGGGCATGGATTGGCCGGCGGTCGCGCATGCGCTTGTCGATGCGCCGCGCACCGCCAGCGTGCGCCGCCAGACGCGGGAGACGACGATCCAGGTGGACGTCGACCTGGATCGTACCGCCGACGCACGCGTCCACACCGGGTTGGGGTTCGTGGACCACATGCTGGAGCAGATCGGCAAGCATGGTGGATTTGCGCTATCCATCCGCAGCGACGGCGATCTGCACGTGGACGAGCACCACACGATCGAGGACACGGCGCTGGCGCTGGGCCAGGCGCTGCGCGAGGCGCTTGGCGACAAGCGCGGGATCGGTCGTTACGGATTCACGTTGCCGATGGACGACGCGCTGGCGCAGGCCGCGCTGGATTTCTCCGGGCGGCCTTGCCTGGTCTTCGATGGCGCATTCCAGCGCGAGTGCGTCGGCGATTTGCCGACCGAGCTGGTGCCGCATTTCTTTCGCTCGCTGTGTGAATCCTCGGGCCTGAACCTGCACCTCAAGGTGCGCGGCGACAACGACCACCACAAGATCGAAGCCTGCTTCAAGGTCGTCGGGCGTGCGCTGCGCCAGGCGATACGCCGGGAGGGCAGCGATCTGCCCAGCACCAAGGGCGCGCTATGAGCGGGCCTGGCCTGGCGCCTGCCAGCGTGGCGCCCGCCCGCGTGCCTCCCGCCCGCATTGCGTTGATCGATGCCGGAGGCGCCAACCTCGGCTCGGTGATCTTTGCGCTCGAGCGCCTGGGCGTCGCACCGGTGGTTGTGCGCACTCCAGAAGATTTGCGTGGCGCGACACGGGTGATCCTGCCCGGTGTCGGGGCCGCGCAGCCGGCGATGCAACGGCTGTGGGACCAGGGGCTGGTGGAGCCGCTGCGGGCGCTGCAGGTGCCGTTGCTGGGCATCTGCCTGGGCATGCAATTGCTGTACGAAAGCTCGGACGAGGGCGGCGTGGATTGCCTGGGCCTGCTGCCGGGGCGGGTGATGCGCCTTCGTGCAGCTGGTGGCGCGCGCGTGCCCCACATGGGCTGGAACAGCCTGGAGACCGTGCGCGAAAATGCCTTGCTGCACGGCGTCCCGACCGATGCGCAGGTGTATTTCGTCCATGGCTATGCGGCGCCGGTGACTGCCGACTGCATGGTTGCCTGCACCCACGGGCAGCGCTTTGCCGCGGTCGCGCAGCGTGGCGATGTGGTCGGGATGCAATTCCACCCGGAGCGCTCCTCGTCGGTGGGCGCGACCCTGTTGCGCAACTTCCTTTGCCTGCCTGCCATGGCCGGGCTTTCCGCGGGCCCGACCCCTCGGGGCAGGCCTTCGACAGGCGCGACTGCCGCGGGTGCGACGGCATGAGCGGGTTCCAGGTCTATCCGGCCATCGACGTGCGCGGTGGTCATGTCGTCCGGCTGCGGCAGGGCGATTACGCCTGCGAAACCCGCTATGGAGACGATCCGTTCGCGGTCGCGCAACGCTATGCGCGCGCGGGCGCGAGCTGGCTGCACCTGGTCGACCTGGATGGTGCGCGTGAAGGCCGGTACACGCTGCTGTCGCTGCTGGGGCGGCTTCGCGACGCGTTGGGCCTGCAGGTGCAGACGGGCGGTGGCGTGCGCGATGGCGATGCCATCGCCCAGCTGCTGGATGCTGGGGCGGCACGGGTGGTCGTCGGTTCCGTTGCGGTCCGCAAACCCGGTGACGTGGAACAGTGGCTCGGGGACCACGGTGGGGATGCGATCACGGTCGCGCTCGACACGCGCCAGGATGCACGCGGTGCATGGTGCCTGCCCGTGCAGGGCTGGACGCAGGATAGTGGCGTGGCATTGACCGCGCTGCTAGGTCGTTATTCCAGCGCCGGCCTGCGGCACCTGCTCTGCACCGACATCGCACGCGACGGCATGCTGTCGGGACCCAACCTGGGGCTTTACCGCATGCTGCACGAGCGCGTACCCGGCATCGCCATCCAGGCGTCCGGTGGTGTCCGCGCGTTGTCCGACCTGCGCGATGCGCGCCAGGCCGGCTGCGCCGGGGTCGTCCTTGGCAAGGCCCTGCTCGAAGGCAACATCGACCTGCGCGAGGCGTTGGCATGTTGAGCCGGCGGATCATCCCGTGCCTGGACGTACGCGACGGGCGCGTGGTCAAGGGGGTCCGCTTCCGCGACCATGTCGACATGGGCGACATCGTCGATCTCGCCCTGCGTTATCGCCAGGCGGGTGCCGATGAACTGGTCTTCTACGACATCGGCGCCAGTCCGGACGGCCGCATGGTCGACGCTGGCTGGGTCGAACGGGTTGCGCGTGCCATCGACATCCCGTTCTGCGTTGCCGGCGGCATCCGCAGCGTGGCCGCCGCGCGCAGCGTGCTGCGCGCCGGGGCCGACAAGGTCTCGATCAACACGCCCGCGCTGGAGCACCCCGCGCTGGTGTCCGAGCTGGCGGATGCCTTCGGCACGCAATGCGTCGTCGTCGGCATCGATTCGCTACGCGATGAAGACGGGCATTGGCGGGTGCGCAGCCACACCGGCGATCCCGGAAAGACCCGCGCCCTGGCCCGGCGCACGCTGGACTGGGTCGGTGAGGTCCAGGCCCTGGGTGCCGGCGAGATCGTGATCAACTGCATGGCCAGCGATGGCGTCAGGCAGGGTTACGACATCGAGCAATTACGGGCCGTCCGCGCACAGTGCGCCGTGCCCCTGGTCGCCTCCGGCGGGGCGGGCGAGATCGCCCACTTCGTGTCGGCATTCCAGGACGCGGATGTCGATGCCGCGCTGGCAGCCAGCGTCTTCCACTCGGGCGCGATCGCGATCCGGGATCTCAAACGCAAGCTCGATGCCGAGGGCATCGCCGTGAGGTTGGCATGAACCCGCAACGGACTCGGGTCGACCCCGACAGCCTGGACTGGAACAAGCAAGGCGGGCTGGTCGCCGCGGTCGTGCAGGACGCCGATACGCAACGTGTCCTCATGCTCGGCTACATGACGCGCGAGGCGTTGCAGGCTACGTACGACAGTGGCCGTGTGACCTTCTTCAGCCGCAGCCGCCAGCGTCTGTGGACGAAAGGCGAATCCAGCGGGAACGTGCTCGACCTGGTGGCGATCGAGGCCGACTGCGACGCCGACACCCTGCTGGTGCAGGCCCGTCCGCACGGGCCAACCTGCCATCTGGGGCGCGACAGTTGTTTTGCCTCCGCACCGGCCGCGTTCCTGTCCACGCTGGACGCACTGGTCGCCAGGCGCGAGCGCGAGCGTCCGTCGGGCAGTTACACGACGCAGTTGTTCGAAGCCGGTGTTCGGCGGATCGCGCAGAAGGTGGGGGAGGAGGGCGTCGAGACCGCACTGGCCGCGGTAACGCAGGACGATGCCGCGCTGCTGGGTGAATCGGCGGACCTGCTATATCACCTGCTGGTACTGCTGCGGGCACGCGGACTGTCGTTGGCTGACGTCGCGCGCGTGCTGGAGGAAAGACGCGCGGCTTGATGCCGTCAACCGGGGTTGCGCCCTGGGCTGCATCTGCTGCTTGCACCCTGGCGGGCGCCTGGCGCCTGGCTCCCGCCAGATCTTCAGGTGGCCTCGGCAGACTGGCGAACGCAATTGCGGCCATCGTGCTTTGCGCGATAGAGCGCTTCGTCGGCGGCGCGCAGCACTTCCTCCGGCGTCAACACCCGCTCCGGGACGGTTGCATGCACGCCGATGCTGACTGTCAGGCGCACGTTCTCCTGGCCGCACTGCACGCAACCGGCAAGGATCGTCTCGCGTACGGCCTCGGCGGCCTGGAGCGCCTGTTGCGCCCCGTAGCCAGGCAGTACGGCGACGAACTCCTCGCCTCCAAAGCGGGCCGTCGTACCGCCCTGGGCGGTCAGCAGGTTATCGAACGTCGAGGCTGCCCAGCGCAGGCAGTCGTCGCCGACCACGTGGCCGTGGGTGTCGTTGATCAGCTTGAAATTGTCCAGGTCCGCGATCAGCAGCGCCACGGATTGCCCGCGCGCCAATGCATCGGCGAGGTGTCTTTCGAACGCATCGCGGAAGTGGCGGCGGTTGTACATGCCGGTCAATGGATCGCGCTGGCTGTACTCACGCAGCTGCGTATTGGCTTCGCCGAGTTTGGCCATCGTCGTGCGCAGCTCGGCGGTGCGGGCGATGACGCTGCGCTCGAGTTCCGCATTGGTATCGCGCACGATGCGCTCGTTCTCGTTGCGCAGGCTGGCAAACCGGTAGCCCAGAGCGACCGACAGCAGCAACATCTCCAGCGCCGAGCCCAGCTGGACTCCGTATTCGGTATAGAAGGTCTTGGGCAACAGGCCGAACGCCACGGCCGCAAATGCCGCGGTCCCGACCAGGAACAGCGCCCACGCAAGCCCGAACAGCCGCGCCGGGGCAAAGCCGCGCCGCATTGCCATGATTGCCATCCACGCAATGAAGATCACGCTCGGAAAAACAGCCGCCGAGGCGATCGGGGTCGTCGTGCGATACGGCAGCAGCAACGATGCGACGCCCAGCAGGACGAAAAAGCTGATCAATGCCAGCGAAATGCGGTTTGCGACCGGCGAGCGCTGCCGCAGCTCCAGGAAATGGCGTGCGAACTGCTGCATGGCCATCTGCGCCAGGCAGATCGACACCGGGATGCACCAGTCCTGCAGTCGGGGGGAGTTGGGCCAGAGATACTCGAATGCCAGGCCGTTGAGGCAGAACAGTACGAGCCCGAAACCGCCGACATGGAACAGGTACCAGAAGTAGGTCGCGTCGCGCAGCCACAACCACAGCACCAGGTTGTAGACCAGCAGCGCCAGCAGGATCCCGTAGTAGATCCCGATGCCAAACTGGGCATCGCGCTCGAGCTGCGCGAACGCGGTCGGCGTGTACAGGGTCAGCGGCACCTGCATCGAGCTCTGGCTCTTGACCCGCACCAGCATGTCCACGCGCTCGCCCGGTGGAAGCGTCAGCAGGAAGTTGGGCTGGCGGTAGCGGACCGCGCGCGAGGAGAACGGCAGCTGGTCCCCCGATGCCTGGTGGATGATGTGGCCGTCTGGATATCGCAGATACAGGTCGACGTGGTCGCTGAGCGCGTAGCGCTGTACCAGCAGCCAGCGCCTTTCGTCCTGGTTGTGGTTGATGATGCTGTCGTGGAACCAGTAAGTGTCGCTCTGGAACCCGAACGTCGGGCCTTCCTTGGGTAGCGGCATGAACTCGCCGCGCGCGGCACGCGCGAACATCGCTTTGGCGGTCGCGTCGTCGGTACGCGTGCCCTGGTCGTGCAGGTAGTCGATGGTCGGAGTGAGCTCCAGCGTATCCTGGGCGGGCCCCAGCATCGTGGGCGCGCGCGCATCGGCATGGGCTGCCGGCAACAGCAGCAGCCATCCCAACAAGATCGACCACCCATGTGCGCGGCGTAGCGGCATCGGATTCCCCGGATCGCCAAGAAGATACCGCGTTAAGGCGACAGCTCCAAGCCGTCATGCGGCTGCAGGCTGCCCGCTGGCATCAAAACGCAGGCCGTGGTCTGCGGGCTCGCAGTGGCCGACCAGGCGGTTCCATGGCAATGGGTCTGTCGCCATAATCGGGATATGCGTATTTACATCTTGACGATTTCGTTGCTGGTCGCGGCGTGGTGACGCCAGCTTGGGCCATCGGAGCGCCTGCGGCTCAGACTGTTGCGGTGGGCCGGGTGTTCGACGACATCGATGGCGATGGACGCAGGGGGCCCGGTGAACACGGGGTCGCGGACGTGGCGGTCAGCAATGGCCGGGATGTGGTGCGCACCCGGCCGGACGGCCGTTACCGGTTGCCACTGGCCGTGGGGCAGACGTTGTTCGTGGTCAAGCCGGCAGGCTGGCGGGTGGCCAATGGCGGCAATGGCCTGCCCCGGTTCTGGTTCAACTTCCAGCCCGAAGCTGGTCCAGCCCTGAAATACGGAGGCATCCCGGTGTCGGGGCGACTGCCACGGTCGATCGATTTCCCGTTGCAACGCGAAGCCACCCGCAAGCCTGGCATCGACGTGCTGGTATTCGCCGACCCGCAAACCAAGTCCATGGTCGATGTCGATTACTACCGGCGCGATATCGTCGCGCCGTTGCGGGACGCTTCGCCGGACGGCGGGCGTCCGCGACTCGGGCTGTCATTGGGCGACGTCGTCGCCGACGACCTGTCGTTGTATCGGCAGATGAACAAGGTCACCGCGACGCTCGGCGTGCCCTGGCTGCATGTCGCCGGCAACCACGACCTGGATTTCGACGCACGGGGCGATGCGCATTCGCTGGACAGCTTTCGCAATATCTACGGTCCCGACACGTTTGCATGGGAGACGCCTGAAGCGGTGTTCGTCGGCTTCGATGACGTGGTCTACAGCCCCGGCCGCAGCCCCGCCTATGTGGGCGGTCTGCGCGAAGGGCAATTTGCGTTCCTGGACGCCTATTTGCCGTCGGTTCCCAGGGATCGCCTGCTGGTACTGGCGATGCATATCCCGCTGTTCGACGCCGAACCTGGTCGGGAGACATTCCGGCACGCGGACCGGGCACGCCTGTTCGCGTTGTTGCGCGATTTCCCGCACGTGCTGGTGCTCAGCGGCCACAGTCACGCGCAGCGGCACTGGTACCACGGGGCCGACGAAGGCTGGCAGGGCCGGCAGCCATTGCACGAGTACAACGTCGGCGCCGCCTGCGGGTCTTACTGGTCGGGCGTGAAGGATGCAGACGGCATCCCCGACAGCACCATGAACGACGGCACGCCCAATGGCTATGCGACGCTCAGGATTGGCGTCGACGGCGATTACGCACTGGCCTGGCACCCCGCCCGCGATCCGGACACGCAGATCGGCCTGCATGCGCCGCGCGTGTTGCGCCGCGGCGCATACCCCGCATGGGGCGTCTACGCGAACTACTACATGGGCCAGGACGACAGCCGCGTGGAATTCCGTGTCGACGGCAGCGATTGGCAACCGATGGTCCATGTGCTGCAGCCCGACCCGGCCCTGCAGGTGGAAAACATGCGCGACGACCTGTCCGCGACCCTGCGTGGTTACGATCGTTCACCCGAGGCGGTCGCTTCACCTCACCTCTGGCGTGCCGCGTTGCCAACGACACTGGCGCCGGGTTCGCATCGCATCCAGGTGCGTGCCTTCGACAGGCAGGGCAATGAGCACCTTGCAGACACCTCCTACCGTCTCGAGGCGGCGCAGCCCTGACGTTGGCCAGGGATGTGCGGCGCCTCCGGGAGCCGCTTTCGGGCGCGATCAGTCCGGCAACGCAATGTCGTCGAACGACTCCACGCGTGGGTGCGCGTTGAGCGCTCCGGCAGTCCGTGGCTCGGCATAGTCCGCACGGCGATCCACGAGGACGGTGCGCATGCCCGCCTCGCGCGCGGCATCCAGCTCGGCGACGACATCGGACAGGAAGACGATATCGCCCGGGCTGCGGTGCAGCGCATCGGCGATCAGGCGGTAGCTGTCGGCATCGCGCTTGTGGCCCACTTCGGTATCGAAGAAGCCGCAGAACAGCCCGGTCAGGTCGCCGGCCGTGGTGTGGGCGAACAACAGCTTCTGCGCCGGTACCGAGCCCGACGAGTACACCGCAAGCCGATACCCGGCCTGGTGCCAGCGGCGCAGGCCAGCAACGGCATCGGGGTAGATATCGGCCTGCAGTTGGCCGCTGGCATAGCCGTCGGCCCAGAGCAGGCCCTGCAAGGCCTTGAGCGCGGTGTGCTTGCGGTCCTGGTCGATCCAGCCCTGCAGGGTTTCGGCAATGACATCGTCGGAGCAGATGCTGCCGTGCTCGGCGGCGACCACGTCCAGCCAGCGGCGGACTTCGGGATCATGACCGTGTTGGCGGATGAAGCGGGGCAGTTCGCGACGGGCATAGGGGAACAGCACGTCCTTGACGAAAGCGATGGAGCTGGTGGTGCCTTCTATGTCGGTGAGGATAGTCGGGAGCATCGATGTTTACGCGCGTGTGAAGGGAAGAGTGACAATGCGCCTGAAAAGAATCGTCATCCTGAGCCGAAGGCGAAGGATCTGCTTTCTTCGCTTTCAGTGGATTCGACAACAGCAGATCCTTCGCTACGCTCAGGATGACAGGGTTTAGTGGTCTTCACGATCCGAACGTCGCTCGTAACGCGGAAACCGTTGCGCGATGTCGGTCCCGGTGAAATGTCCCACCCAGCCGTCGGGTTTGGTGAAGAAACGGATGGCGACGAAGCTTGGCTCCGGCCCCATGTCGAACCAATGGGTGGTGCCGTCGGGGACGCCGATCAGGTCGCCGGCCTCGCACAGGACTTCGTAGACCTTGTCGTCGACATGCAGGGTGAACAGGCCCGACCCGGCGACGAAGAACCGCACTTCGTCTTCTTCGTGGAAGTGTTCGTCCAGGAACTTGCCACGCATCTGCTCGCGGTCGGGGTTGTCCGGCGCGATGCTGACCACGTCGACGCTGCGGAAGCCGCGGTCGGCGACGAGCCGGTCGATGTCCGTGCGGTAGGCGTCCATGATCTTTTCGGGCGGATCGCCGGGAGCGACCGGTTGCGTGGCCTGCCACTGTTCGAATGCGACGCCGATGGGTTGCAGCCCGGCTGCGATCTCTTCGTGCCGCGCGGTGGCAAGCAGCGGCGTCGTCGGGTGATCGGCGTCGAAGATGCGCAGGCGGCTCATCGCGTCAACCTGCGCATGTCCAGCTCGCAGCCAAGCAGGAATTCAAACGCTTCCAGGTGCCTTCGCGCCTCGGCCATGTCGCGGCCCCATGCGTAAAGTCCGTGGCCGTCGATCAGGTAACCCGGCACCATCGGCAGCTCGGCATCGGCCGACACCAGCAACGCCTCGACCTGGGCGGCCAGGGTGGTCATGTCCTGGGTGTTTGGCAACACCGGCAGGTCGACCGCGGCCTCGTGGGTGGTATTGCCGTGGAAGGCCTTCAGCAGCTCATAGCCTTCCAGCCGGATATGGCCGGCGCCGGCGAACAGCCGCGACGCCACGGTCTGCGCATGGGAGTGCGTGTGGAGTACGCAACCGATCTCGGGGAAGCGTCGATACAACTGGATGTGCAGCAGGGTTTCGGCCGACGATTTGCGATCGGTGCCGACGGGCTCTCCACTGAAGTCGACGACCATGATGTCGTCCTCGGTCAGCCGACCCTTGTCGCGGCCCGAAACGGTGATCGCGGCGTGGCGGTCGTCGAGCCGGTGCGAGAAGTTGCTGCTGGTCGCCGGTGTCCAGCCCAGCGTCGCCAGTTCACGCGTGTTGACGATCAGTTCGCCGACGAGTTCGCGCAGGCGGTGGGTGTCGTAGGGCGCGCTGGCCGGGGGCGGGCGCGTGCCTGGTTCACTGCCGGGGTCTGGGATCTGGGCCATGGGCCAAGTTTACCCAAAGGCGCGTGCAGGGCGGCTCAAATGGAAACGGCGCGGACAACCGCGCCGTTTCGACCAGGCTTTCGCCAATCCGTCAGCTTGCCGGCTGTGACACCGGATTCTTGCGGTAGTTGCGGATGTCGCCGCTCCTGACCCGCTCGAAGTAGCTGTCCAGCTCGCGCTTGACCACCGGCGCCAGCAGGTACAGGCCAATGATGTTCGGCAGTGCCATGACGAAGATCATCGCGTCGGAGAAGTCGGTCACCGCCGACAGGTTGCTGGCCGCGCCGACCACGATGAAGCAGCAGAACAGCAGTTTGTAGCCGATCGCCACGGCCCTGGATTCGCCGAACAGGTAGCAGGCGGACTTCTCGCCGTAGTACGACCAGGCCAGCATGGTCGAGAACGCGAACATGAACACCGCGATCGTCAGCAGGTACGGGAACCACGGCAGGACCGACGCGTAGGCCATCGACGTCAGCGCGACGCCGTCGCCAATGCCCTGCTGCTGGTACATGCCGGTGATGATGATGACGACGGCGGTCATGGTGCAGATCACGACGGTATCGATGAACGGTTCCCACAGGGCGACAAGCCCCTCGGTGACCGGCTCCTTGGTCTTGACGGCCGAATGCGCGATCGCGGCCGAGCCGATGCCGGCCTCATTGGAAAACGCCGCCCGGCGGAAGCCCTGGATCAGCACGCCGATGATGCCGCCGTAGCCGGCCTCGGGCGTGAAAGCCCCGGCGACGATGGCCCGCAATGCTTCGCCTGCGTTGCCCAGGTCGGCAAGGATGATCCACAGGCCACAGGCGACATACAGCGTCGCCATGAACGGCACCAGCTTGTCGGTCACCCTGGCGATCGACTTGATGCCGCCGATGATGACGAAGCCCACCAGCACGGCCATCACCAGGCCGAACAACCAGCCCTTGTCGGCCAGGAAGCTGCCCTGGCCACCGGTCATGGTGACGAACTGCTGGAAGCTCTGGTTGACCTGGAACATGTTGCCGCCACCCAGCGAACCGCCGATGCAGCAGATGGCAAACACGATCGCCAGCAACTTGCCGAGCCATTTCAGGCGCGGGTAGTGCTCGGCGATGCCGCGGTTGAGGTAGTGCATCGGACCACCGGACACGCTGCCGTCGGCGTTGTGCCGGCGGTACTTCACGCCCAGCGTGCACTCGACGAACTTCGAGCTCATGCCCAGGAACCCTGCGACGATCATCCAGAAGGTCGCGCCAGGCCCGCCGATGCTGATCGCGATGGCGACGCCTGCGATGTTGCCCAGTCCGACCGTCCCCGACAGCGCGGTCGACAAGGCCTGGAAATGCGTGACCTCGCCCTTGTCGTGGTGGTGCGAGTAATCGCCCCGGATCAGCCGCAGGCCCTGCTTGAAGCCGCGGATGTTGATGAAGCGGAAGAACAGGGTGAAGAAGGTCGCGGCAATGATCAGCCACAGCACCATCGCCGGCATGCTGGCGCCGTTGCCGAGCGGGATCGGGTAGAACACCACGCTGGAGATGCCCTGGGCGATCGGTGCGAACCAGGCATTGATGCTGTCGTCGGGCGTGCCGGCGAGGGCGGGTGCGCTGGCCAGTATCGCCAGTGCCGCCAGTGCCGCGATGGCGACGGTATTGGGGGCCCGGCGGCGTGGGCGGGTCGCCGATCGCTCGCATGCAGCGCCCCGATGGGAGGCAGCAGGTTGGCTGGCAGCAAGGTTGGCGGGACTGGCGTCATGGCCTTGTGTCATCGGCACTCTCTTTGGTTTGTATTGGTTGCAGCAGCTGCGGGTGCGTCCTTGCAGGGAATTGTTTCAAAAGCAGGAAGGGTGCCGTTGCCGGCACCCTTCGCTGGGTCGATCGAGCGGTTACGGCTGCGGACCGCGCAGCTTGCTGTTATGGAATCCGTACGTGAAATAGATGATGAAGCCCAGCACCGCCCAGCCGGCCATGCGGACCCAGGTGTCGACCGGCAGGCTGTAGATCAGATAGGCACAGCCGCCGGCGCCCAGCAGGCAGGTCACCCACGGCAGCGGCACCTTGAAGCTTCGCTGCAGGTCCGGGCGCTTGTAGCGCAGGACCAGCACGGCGATGCAAACCACGAAGAATGCCGACAACGTGCCGATGTTGGTCATTTCGGCCAGGATGTCGATCGGCAGCAGGCCCGCCATCAGGGTGGCGATGCCACCGGTGATCAGCGTATTGATGTGCGGCGTCTTGTGCTTGGGGTGCACCTTGGCGAAGACCGGCGGGAACAACCCGTCCTTGGCCATCGCGTAGAAGATGCGCGGCTGGCCGATCATCATCACCAGGATGACCGACGACAGGCCGAGGATGGCGCCGATCTCGATGATCGGTGCCAGCCAGTACTTCAGGGCCGGCACCTGTTCGACCGCGTAGGCGACCGGATGCGGTACGTTGAGTTCGGTGTACGGGATCATCCCGGTCAGCACGCCGGCGACCACGATGTACAGGACCGTACAGATGATCAGCGAGGCGATGATGCCGATCGGCATGTCGCGTTGTGGATTCTTCGCCTCTTGGGCGGCGGTGGAAACCGCGTCGAAACCGATGTACGCAAAGAAGATGATCGCCGCGCCTTCGAAGATGCCCAGCACGCCGTAATGCGGTCCGGTCGCATCGACGATGCGCTCGGGGATGAACGGGTGCCAGTTGTCGGGGACGATGTAATACGCGCCAAAACCGATGAAGGCGATGATCACGGCCAGCTTGAGGATCACGATCCAGGCATTGACCTTGGATGACTGGCGGATGCCGAAGTAGCACACGGCGGTGATCGCCATGACGATCAGCATCGCCGGCAGGTTCATCAGGTGCCCGGTACTGACGATCGCGACCGCGCCTTCACCCTTGGCCAGCGGCGCATTGCGCAAGGCTTCCGGGAAGACGATGCCGAAGTGCCTGAGGAAGGCGGTGAAATAGCCGGCCCAGCCGACAGCGACCGCGCCAATCGAGACCAGGTACTCGAGGATCAGGTCCCAGCCGATGAACCAGGCCAGCAACTCGCCCATGGTCGAGTAGGCGTAGGAGTACGCGGAGCCCGAGGCCGGGATCAGCGATGCAAACTCCGCGTAGCACAGCGCGGCCAGGCCGCAGACTGCGCCGGCGACGATGAACGACAGCATCAGCGCAGGTCCGGCGTTGTTGGCCGCCGCCACGCCGGTCAGCACGAAGATGCCGGTGCCGATGATGGCGCCGATGCCCAGCGCAGTGAGGGTCCATGGACCGAGCGAGCGGTCCAGTTCGTTATCAAGCATCGCGCCTTCGACCTGCTTGATCGCGGTCAATCGTTGCCACATCGCCATCGGATACGTCCCCAGACAGATAGTGCGGATCAGTCGGTAGGGGCCGCCCGGCCGGCCCCTGTTCATGTCTCCCATTCATGCGCAGCCGGTACCAGCAAGCCTGCGACATGCTCGCGGTAACATACGCGACCGCCGGAAACCCGACAACTGCCGATGGACATGGACAGGCCCCGAACGACTGGACCCGCCGACATGGAACCGGACCTGGCCGGTGCGCCAGGGCGCACGACGCTGGTCCGCGCGCTGGCGGATTATCGCCGTCGTTGGCCTGGCGAGGCGGCGTGCGTGGACCTGTTCGACGACCTGCTGGCCGAAAACGGCAATCCCTATGTCCGCGAGCGGCTGGCCGGCCACCTGACCGCGTCGGCCTGGCTGGTGGATGCGTCGGGCCGGCGCGTGCTGCTGACCCACCATCGCAAGCTGGGCATGTGGCTGCAGCTGGGCGGTCACGCCGATGGCGACGACGACATGGTGGCCGTGGCGTTGCGCGAGGCCGAAGAAGAGTCCGGCATTCCCGGTCTGTCGATCCGGCCCGACATCTTCGACATCGACCGGCACTGGATCCCGGAGCACAAGGGCGTGCCGCCGCACTGGCATTACGACGTGCGCTATGTCGTGCGCGCGGGGCAAGACGAAGCGTTCGTGGTCAGCGACGAGTCGCACGCGCTGGCCTGGCGCGACATCGCCGCGCTGCGCGATGACGGTGCAGCGGATCCGTCATTGCGCCGGATGGCCGCCAAGTGGCTGCAATCCGGGTGCATGCCCGCGGGGGCGGGCACGGACTAGCGCGAGGGTGCCAGCCGTGCGTCCAGGCGGTCACGCACCTGCGGCCATTCGCCGGCCAGGATCGAATAGACCATGGTGTCGCGCAGGCCGCCGTCCTTGTGGCGCATGTGGTGGCGCAGGACGCCGTCATGGTGTGCGCCCAGGCGCAGGATCGCGGCCTGCGAGCGCAGGTTCTCGTGGCTGGTGCGGAACTCGACGGCCACCATGCCCAGGTCCTCGAAGGCGTGCGCCAGCAGCAGCCGCTTGCAGGCGGTATTGAGTGCGGTGCGTTGCACGCGCCGTGCGTACCAGGTGTATCCGATCTCGAGCCGCGGCGTGTCGTGGTCGATGCGGCAGTAGCGCGTGCTGCCGACCACGACGCCGTCGCGTGCGACCACTGCAAACGGCAACTGTTCGCCACGGGCCTGCGCGTCGAGCGCGACTTGTACGTAGGCGCGTACGTCGTCCCGGCCAGGGCCGGGGACGGTGGTGTAGTTGAGTTGCCACAGTGCGCCGTCGGCGGAGGCAACGGTGAGCGGTTCGACATGGTCCAGCGACAGCGGTTGCAGCGCGACGCCGTGGCCTTGCAGGGTGGTTGGGTCCAGTGATCGCGTTGGTGCCATGGCGTGGTGGGCCTCGTGGATGGGTGTCGTGCGGGATTGCTATTCGGGCCCTGCGCTCGTCATTCCGGCAGATGGCGAGCGACAGCCAGGAAAGCTATTCGATCAGGGGCGTGGGACCCCAAAAGGCGTTTTCCCGCGATAGTGGCAAATCCACGTTGGAACGTCATTCCCGCGAGAGCGGGAATCCATCAGTGAACGTCATTCCCGCGAAAGCGGGAATCCGTCAGTGAACGTCATTCCCGCGAAAGCGGGAATCCAGTGACTTTGCCTTCCATCCGCAAGATCAAACGCTTCCGACCGCTGCGCGGCCGGGTTCATTTCTTTTGGAAAGGCCCAAAAGAAACGGAACCAAAGAAAAGGCCTTTCCCCGACACGGCACACTCGAGGTGTGCAGTTCTGTCGCAATTTTCGGACTCGCCATCGTGGCTCGGTCCGAAAACGGCGGGCATCCATGCCCGCCGCCCTCCGGGTTTCCACCTGCCAGGGCCGTTGATTTAATTGGGAAGGCGAAGGGCGAATAGCGAAGAGCGAAGAGCAGGGTGCGGTTAGCCGGTCGCTGGATCAGTCCGCGCGTCCGGCAAACTCGCCACTGCTTGTATTGACCAGGACTCGCTCGCCGTTGGTGATGTATTCGGGCACCTGGATCTCGATGCCGGTCACCAGGCGCGCGGGCTGATCCAGTGACTTTGCCTTCAATCAGCAAGATCAAACGCTTCCGACCGCTGCGCGGCCGGGTTCATTTCTTTTGGAAAGGCCCAAAAGAAACGGAACCAAAGAAAAGGCCTTTCCCCGACACGGCACACTCGAGGTGTGCAGTTCTGTCGCAATTTTCGGACTCGCCATCGTGGCTCGGTCCGAAAACGGCGGGCATCCATGCCCGCCGCCCTCCGGGTTTCCACCTGCCAGGGCCGTTGATTTGATTGGGAAGGCGAAGGGCGAATAGCGAAGAGCGAAGAGCGAAGGCAGTAGCGGTTAGCCGGTCGCTGGATCAGTCCGCGCGTCCGGCAAACTCGCCACTGCTTGTGTTGACCAGGACTCGCTCGCCGTTGGTGATGTACTCGGGTACCTGGATCTCGATGCCGGTCACCAGGCGCGCGGGCTTGGGGCGCTTGGTGGCCGTGCCACCCTTGAGTTCCGGCGGCGTCTCGATGACCTCCAGGGCGACGCTGGAGGGCAGTTGCACGGCCACAGGCTGGTCGTCGATCACCTGCACGTAACAGCCCGTGAGGCCGTCGCTGATATAGCCGGCGGCGTCGCCGACGATATCGGCGTCGAGCTGGTATGGCGTGTAGTCATCATCGTCGAGAAACACGAAGGCGTCACCGTCGCGGTAGGAAAAGCTCGACGCGCGCCGGCTCAACTCGACTTCCTTGAGATCGTCGTCGGCGCCCAGGCTCAGGTCGTACTTGGCCCCGCCGGGCACCGAGTACAGCGTGAAACGGAACTTGACGTTGCCACCGCGTCCCTGCGGCGCGCTGCGCTCGATGTCACGCACCTGGTAGATGGTGCCGTTGTATTCGACCACGTTGCCTTTCTTGGTGTCGCTGGCTTTCATGCGAAGTTCCGGTTGCGGTTGATTGGTTGCTTTTGGCAGGAGCGGCTTCAGCCGCGAGCGGTTGACGTTGTTTTGGCTTTTGTAGGAGCGACGTGAGTCGCGATCGTTTTTTCGGTCATCCTGATCGCGACTCACGTCGCTCCTGCAACAGCAACATCAAGAGCTCGCGGCTGACGCCGCTCCTGCGACAGCGGTTTACTTCGGGGCCAGGCGGGTGGCGCCGTCCAGGCGGATGGTCTCGCCGTTGAGGTAGGTGTTGCCCAGGATGTAGGCGACCAGGTCGGCATACTCCTCGGGCTGCCCCAGCCGCGAGGGGAACGGGATCGAAGCGGCCAGCGACTTCTGCACCTCGTCGGGCATGCCATCGACCATCGGCGTCCAGAAGATGCCCGGCGCCACCGTCATCACGCGGATGCCGAAGCGTGCCAGTTCGCGCGCCATCGGCAAGGTCATGCCGACGACGCCGCCCTTGCTGGCCGAGTAAGCGGCCTGGCCGATCTGGCCTTCGTAGGCGGCGACGGATGCGGTGTTGACGATCACGCCGCGCTCGCCGTCGGTACCTGGCTCGTTGTGTTGCATGATTTCCGCTGCCGCCTTGGCGACGTTGAAAGTGCCGACCAGGTTGACCATGACCGTGGCCTGGAACTTCGACAACGGCATCGCACCTTCGCGCCCCAGGACACGACCGGCGCCAAGGATGCCGGCGCAATTGATGTCGGCATTGAGCCCACCCAGGAAATCCCGGGCCGCGGCGACATTGGCCACGACGACGTTCTCGTTGGTGACGTCGGTGCTGAAGTAGCGTGCGTTGGCCTCGCCCAGCGCGGCGACGGCTTCGGCACCCTTGTCGTCGTTGACGTCGAACAGGGCGACCTTGCCGCCGCTGGCGACGATGCGCCGGGCGGTGGCCAGGCCCAGGCCGGAGACGCCGCCGGTGACGATGGCGCGGGTATCGGAAAGCTGCATGGGGGGATCCTGCGGGTGGAAAGCGGGCATTTTAGCGGCTGCGGCAGGCGGGTGCCTGCTTGCCGCAGGCATGCGGAGTCCTTGCAGGAGCGGCTCCTGAATCGCCGACCCTAGAGATCAAGCAGGTAGAAGGTGTTGCAGCCCCCATGCCCGGTCGCACCCATTGGCTGGTCGATCCGGCGGAAGCCGCTGCGCGCGTACAGCTTCATCGCGGCATCCATGCCCTCCAGCGTTTCCAGGTAGCAGCGCTCGAAGCCGAATCCGCGGGCGGCCTGCAGGCAGCGCGACATCATCGCGGCCCCGGCGCCGAGGCCGCGCGCCGCAGGCAGGAAATACATCTTGCGCAGCTCGCAGGTGCCTGCATCGCCCCCCTCCAGCGGCGCGACGCCGCAGCCTCCGGTGACCACGCCGTCCTGGGTGACAACGAAATAAGCACTGCGCGGGGCGTCATACGCGCGATGCATCCAGTCCACTTCCGGGTCGTTGATCGCGAAACCATCCCCGCACGCGCCGTACTCGGGCATCACGGTCCGGATGATCGCGGCGATCGCGACATCGTCGTCCGCCGTGATCGGACGGATTTCGAAATCCCCAAGCCTGCACGTGTGCTGCATCGTCCCTTGTCCTAACCAGTGGCAGCCGGGGTCCCGGCCTGGCGCAAGTGTTGCGCGAACGCCTCCGCGGGCAGGCCGGGGGCGAACAGGAAGCCTTGCCCGACCGGCACGCCGAGCTTGAGCAGGAACTTGCGCTGGGCCTGCGACTCCACGCCTTCGGCCACCAGCCCCAAACCAAGGCTGCGGGCGATGCCAGCGACGGCCTGGCAGACCGCGACGTCGGAGTTGTTGCCGGGCACGCCCTGCACGAACAGCTGGCTCAGCTTGAGCCCGTGGATGGGCAGCCGGCGCAGGTAATTGAGCGCGCTGTAGCCTTCGCCGAAATCGTCGATGGTCAGCATCACGCCCATCGAGCGCAGCTCGGCGAACGTCTTGAGGGTGTCCGGGGCATCCTCGATCAGTACGCGTTCGGTGAACTCCAGCTCCAGCGCGGCACCTGGCAGGTCGAACTCGCGCAGGGTGTCGCCGACGATGCGCGCCAGGTCGTCTCCCAGGAACTGCCGGTAGGAAACGTTGATCGCGATCCGGACGACGCCCAGCCCTGCATCGCGCCACGCGTGCACCTGTCGACAGGCTTCGCGCAGCACCCAGCCACCGATGCGGACGATGTCGCCCGTGATCTCGGCGTGGCCGATGAAATGATCCGGGCGCATCTCGCCAAGCTGCTCGTTGTGCCAGCGGATCAGCGCCTCGGCCGCGACGACGCCGCCATGGCGCAGGTCCACCTGGGGTTGGTAGACAAGATGGAACTCGTTGTTCTCGGCGGCGCGGCGCAGCTGCGTCTCCACGCGCAGCCGGTCCTGCTGCGACTGCGCCAGTTCGGGGGTGAACGCCTGCCACGCGTTGCGGACCCGGCGCTTGCTGTCGTACATCGCCGCGTCGGCATTCTGGATCAATGCCTGCGTGGTCTGGCCGTCGCCGGGCGTGCGCGCGATGCCGATGCTGGCGGTGATGCTGAACTCTTCGCTGTCGAACCGGAAGCTCTCGCCAAACGCATCCAGGATCCTGTCTGCAAGCCGTTCCGGGCGGCCCGGATCGTCGCCGATGTTGCAGACCAGCAGGAACTCGTCGCCTCCAAAGCGCGAGAGCAGGCCCTCGGTCCCGACGGCATGGCTGATGCGGTGTGCGGCGGACATCAGCAGCTCGTCGCCTGCGTTGTGCCCAAGCACGTCGTTGACGACCTTGAAACGGTCCAGGTCGATGTACAGCACCGCGATCGCGGCGTGGACGACATCGGCAAGGCGTGCATCGAGCTCGCACAGGATCGCATCGCGGTTGAGGAGCCCGGTCAGCGGATCCGTACGCGCCTGGACGCGCAGAGTTTCTTCGGCCTGCTTGCGCAGCGTGATGTCCTGCACCGTGCCGGTCAGCTGCCAGGTGACGGGCTGCGCCTGCTCCGGCCTGCCGATGAACCGGGCCCAGAAGACATGGCCGTCCTGGCGTTGCCCGTGCAGCTCCAGGTCAAAGCCGCTGCCGTGGACTGCATCGCCCGGGCGCGCCTTGCCGGCCAGCGCCTCGTCGATGGCCGTGGACAGCCGGTCGCGATCGTCGCTCGCCAGCGTGGCCAGCATCTGTTCCATCGAGTCGGCGTCGTCGCCGCATCCAAGGATGCGCTGCGCCTCGCTGCTGAGGTACAGGCGCTTGCGTCCGGCATCCCATTGCCAGCCGCCGATGTGCGCCAATGCCTGCACGCGGTTGAACAGGGCGCTGTCGCGTTTGAGTTCGGTGACGTCGGTGAACAGCGACATCACCTGGTGGGGCTTGCTGGCGCCGGCTGCGAATTGCGGGACCGACGTCACCGACAGCCAGGTCAGCTTGCGCAGGCGCTCGTTGTAGAAGCCGAGCACCGCGCTGTCCTCCACGCGTCCGCTGCGCAGCGCTTGCAGCGAGGGCAGGTCGTGCTCCTCCAGCTCGTTGCCATCCTCGTCGACGACGCGCCAGCGGCCGGGCGTGAGTTCCTGCCTCAGGACCAAGCCCTCCTCGACGTTCAGCATCCTCACCGCGGCGGCATTGGCGTAGGTGATGTGGCCGTCGCTATCGCGAACGGTGATGCCCTTGTCGACCATCTCCATCAGCTCGCGGTAGCGCAATTCGGCTTCGGCACGGCGGCTCATGTCGCGCGCGACGGCGACCAGGCAGGGCTGGCCCTCGAACTCGAAATTGGCCGAGTGCACCTCGACCGGGAAGCGGGTCCCGTCGGCGCGCATGTTGGTGACCTCGACGACATAGGTCTCGCCGCGGGCGAGCGCGTCGCGGACCGGGCCCATGTGGTCGCGAGGCAGGTCCGGGTTGAGCACGTGGATGTGCTGGCCGATGATGTCACTGGTCGGCCGCTTGTAGGCGTCGACGCCTGCCTTGTTGAGGTCCAGGACGATGCCGTCCCAGCTGATCACGCTGACCGGGTCGGGGACCGCGTCGAACAGCGCGCGGTAACGGTGGTGTTCGGCACTGCGCGCGGCGATCGCCGCGGCCAGCGCGTCATGCGCATCGCGTAGCAGTTGCCGGGTGGATGCGGGCAGGGCCGGGTCGTCGCGGGCTTGTCGCAGGGCGGCCAGCGTGGCCTTGTCGCTGGCGTCGTCGCCTCCGGCAGCGGCCCGGGTCTTCACGCGGCCGCGAGTGCCCGGGCAACCTTGCTGCCACTGTCGCGGCCGAGCAGTGCGGCGAGCCAGCGCCCGGTGGCGACCAGTTTTTCCAGGTCGATGCCGGTGTCGATGCCGAGCCCGTGCAGCATGTAGACCACGTCTTCGGTGGCGACGTTGCCGCTGGCTCCCCTGGCGTACGGACAGCCGCCGGTGCCGGACACGGATGCGTCGACCACGGCCACGCCTTCCTCCAGGCACGCCAGGATATTGGGCAGTCCCTGGCCGTAGGTATCGTGGAAATGCACCGCCAGCGCGGGCATCGGCACGGCGTCGGCCACTGCACGCAACATGGCGCGTGCCTTGCCCGGCGTACCGATGCCGATGGTGTCGCCCAGCGACACTTCGTAGCAGCCCATGGCGTGCAGCTGCCGTGCCACGCGGACCACGTCCGATAACGGCACATCGCCCTGGTACGGGCACCCCAGGACGGTGGAGACATAGCCACGGACTCGTACGCCGTCGGCCCTGGCCCGCTCCATGACCGGCGCGAAACGGGCCAGCGACTCGTCGATCGAGGCATTGATGTTTTTCTGGTTGAAGGCTTCCGACGCGGCGGTGAACACCGCGATCTCCTCGACGCCTGCCTGGCGTGCGCGCTCGTAGCCGCGTTCGTTGGGAACCAGCACCGGGTAGTGCACGCCGGGCAGGCGGGTGATGCCGGCGAAGACTTCCGCCGCGTCGGCCAGTTGCGGCACCCATTTGGGGCTGACGAAGCTTGTCGCCTCGATGCTTTGCAGGCCGGTCGCCGACAGGCGGTCGACCAGCTCGATCTTGGACGCGGTCGGTACGATCGTCTTTTCGTTCTGCAAGCCGTCGCGCGCACCGACTTCAACGATGCGGACGGCCGGTGGAAGGGGGCTGGCCACGGTCATTCCTCCAGCGTCACCAGGACCATGTCGGCGTCGACGAAATCGCCCTTGGCCGCGCGCAGCTCGGCGACGGTGCCGTCACGCGGCGCCTTGAGGCTCAATTCCATCTTCATCGCTTCGATGACCATCAGTTCCTGTCCCGATTCCACCTGGTCGCCCGGTGCGGCCTTGACCAGCACGACCCGCCCCGGCATCGGTGCCAATACCCGGTCGACATTCCCCGCGGCGGTGGCCTGTTCGTGAAGGTACACCGCAACCGGTTGCAGCCGCAGCCTGCGTTGGCCGTCGTGCAAGGCCAGCCCGTGCACGCGGTCCAGCACGCGGTAGCGGTACGCCTGTCCATCGATACGCAAACCCAGTACTTCCGAGGCCATGCCGGCACCCGTGCTGCCTGCACCGGTGATGCGTGCGCCTGCGATGTCGTGGCCCTGGCCATCGAGCTCGATGCGGTAGGCGCCATCGCTGCCCTGCGCCTGCAACTCGATGCGTGTATCGCGATGCAGGAAGGCCAGGCTGCGACGGCTCCCGTGGCCCAGGCGCCAGCCATCGGCGATGGCCCAGGGCGACGTCGGATCGGGTGACCGCGCCGCCCGGGCGCGGGTACCGGCCTCCTGTTCGAGCAGCTGCACCACGGTCGCGGCAAGCAGCGCGGTCTCGTCCAGTGCGCCGGCCTCGGGCAGGAACTCCTCCAGGTTGCGATCCAGGTAGCCGGTATCGATGCTGGCATCGACGATCGACGGATGCCGGACAAGCCGCTCGAGGAACGCGATGTTGGACTTCGGCCCGACGATGTCGCACTGGGCAAGCGCATCGCGCAGGCGGGCGAGGGCGCGCGGGCGGTCGCTGTCGTGGACGATCAGCTTGGCGATCATCGGGTCGTAGAAGATCGTGACGGTGTCGCCTTCGACCACGCCCGAATCGATGCGCACGTGTTCGGAAGGCTCGGGCAGGCGCAGGCGCTGCAGGGTTCCCGAACCGGGCAGGAAACCGGCTTCGGGATCCTCCGCGTACAGCCGCACCTCGATGGCGTGGCCATGCGAGTCCACCTGGTCCTGCGATAGCGGCAAGGGGTGGCCGGCTGCGACCCGCAGCTGCCATTCGACCAGGTCCAGGCCGGTCACCATTTCGGTCACCGGATGCTCGACCTGCAGGCGGGTATTGATTTCCATGAACCAGAAACCACCATCGGGCGCAACGATGAACTCGACCGTGCCTGCATTGCCGTAATCGATGGCCTGCGCGGCTTCCACCGCCGCCTTGCCCATCGCCGCACGCAGTTCCGGGGTGAGGAACTGCGACGGCGATTCTTCCAGCACCTTCTGGTAGCGGCGTTGCGCCGAGCATTCGCGCTCGCCCAGGTGGATGGTATTGCCATGCGTGTCGCCAAAGACCTGGAACTCGATGTGTCGCGGCGATTCGATATAGCGCTCGAGCAGCACCCGGTCGCGACCGAATGCGGAGGCAGCCTCGCGCTGGCAGCTTTCCAGCGCCGGCAGGAACTCATCGAGCGCACGCACGATGCGCATGCCCTTGCCGCCACCACCATGTGCGGCCTTGATCATCAGCGGGAAACCGATCCGCTCCGCCTCGCGTGCCAGCAGCTCCGGGGACTGGTCCGCGCCGGTGTAACCCGGCACCACCGGCACGCCGGCCGCATCCATCAGCTCCTTGGCGCCGGCCTTGCTGCCCATCTTGCGCATCGACGCGGCCTTGGGCCCGATGAAGACGATGCCGGCAGCCTCCACGGCATCCGCGAAATCGGCGTTTTCGCTGAGGAAGCCGTAGCCGGGGTGGATGGCCTGCGCACCCGCCTGCTTCGCGACCTCGATGATCACGTCACCGCGCAGGTAACTATCCTGCGGCTGCGGGCCGCCGATCGGGTAGGCCTCGTCGGCCTGGCGCACGTGCTGCGCATCCGCGTCGGCTTCGGAGAACACCGCGATGGTGCGGATGCCCAGGCGCCGCGCCGTGCGGATCACCCGGCAGGCGATCTCGCCACGGTTGGCGATCAGGATGGTGTCGAAGAGTCTGTCGTCCCTGCGGGACTGGTCAGGCAAATGCTTGCTCAAGGCAACGATTCCTTGTTGACGCGATGGCGTGGTCGCCGCGTCGATCGGGTGTCGGGTGTCTGGTGTCGGGTGTCATCTGCACCAGGCGGGTTTGCGTTTTTCCAGGAACGCGGCGATGCCTTCCTGGCCTTCGGACGATACGCGCAACGCTGCGATCAGGTCGGCATTGGCGGCATCGATATCGTCGGCGGCGCCACCGGCGGCAACCCGGCGCACCAGTTGCTTGGCGGTCGATGCCGCATGCGGTCCGGCCTTGCCCAGGAAGCCGATCTGCCTGTCCACGGCGGCGTCCAGCGCATCGGCTGCGACGACCTCGTGCAGCAGGCCGATGCGATGCGCCTGCGCCGCGTCGAAGATCTCGGCGCTGGCAAAATAGCGGCGCGCCTGGCGCGGGCCGATCGCATCGACGACATAGGGCGAGATCACGGCAGGCAGCAGGCCAAGCTTGCTTTCGGTCAGTCCGAATTTGGCCTCGGGCACGCCGATGGCGATGTCGCAGGCCGCCACCAGCCCGACGCCGCCCCCGAAGGCGGCCCCCTGCACGCGGGCTATCGTCGGCTTGGGCAGGTTGTCCAGCGTGCGCAGCAGCGTCGCCAGCGCGAGGGCGTCCTCACGGTTTTCTGACTGGCTGGCGGCGGCCATGCCGCGCATCCAGTTGAGATCGGCGCCGGCGGAAAAAGAAGCGCCCGCCCCCTCCAGCACCACCACGCGGACACCCGCGTCGGCGCCTGCGTCGGCCAGCGCGCTGGTCAGGGCCGCGATCAGCCCGGCGTCGAAGGCGTTGTGCAGCGCCGGCCTGTTCAGCTTGAGCCGGGCCACGGGGCCGTCGCGTTGCTGTAGCAGCTTGTCGCTCATGGGGGGCCTTGGTTGAATTGGACCCCAGATGATAGCCCGCGTCCCCGGGCGGCCCGGAGGGGCGCGTATTCGCCAGCGCTCGCCGCCCGTCCCAACGGCCGTTGGGACAGGCTGGCAGGTCGCCTGCACGGGGGTTTACGGTTGCAATGGGAATTCGTATTACAATGAGAATAATTCCTATTAACAACGAATCCGCCATGTCGACACATCGTCATATGGGTACGCGCCCGATCACGGCCGACGCCCGGGGCTTCGGGCAAGGTCGCGGCCATGTTGCCGTACGCGCGCTCGCACTCTTCCTGGCGATGTCGCTGGCCTGCTTGACCGTGACGGCGACCGCCTGGGCGCAAGGCGGGGCGGGCACCAATCCACGCCAGGCATGGCAGCTGCTGGATTATCTCGCCGTCGATTACGCAGGTGCGGTGAAGGACGGCCAGGTGGTCAATGCGGGCGAGTACGCGGAGATGCGTGAATTCGCAGGCACTGTTCGTGACCAGGTCAAGGCGCTTCCCGACACCGCCGGACAAGCGGCATTGCTGTTGCAGGCCGATCGCCTGGTCGCCGCCATCGACGCCCGGCGCGCGCCCGATACCGTCGCCAGGCTGGCGCACGCGATGGGGGATGACCTGCTTGCCAGTTATCCCATTGCCGCAATCCCCGCGGCGGCACCGGACCCGGCGCACGCAGCATCGTTGTATTCGCAAAACTGCGCGGCGTGCCATGGTGCGACAGGGCACGGCGACGGTCCCGCGGCTGCGTCGCTGGACCCGCCTCCGATCGCGTTTGCCGATGCCAGCCGCGCGGAGCGACGCAGCGTACTTGCGCTGTACGAGGTCACGTCCCAGGGCATCGCGGGGACGTCGATGCCGAGTTTTTCCAGCTTGTCGGAGCAGGATCGCTGGGCATTGGCCTTTTATGTCGGTGGGTTGGCGCATACACCTGCCTCGCGCGCCAAGGGGGAAGCCATCTGGAACGACACGCCCGCGCTGCGGGCCCGGATTCCTTCGCTGGAGGCGCTGACACGCATCACCCAGGCCGAGCTTGGGCAGCAGATCGGCGCCGCGCAGGCCGAAGCCGTGACCGCCTACCTGCGCGCCAACCCCGCGGCCGTCGCCAGCCCCGTGGCGAGCGCAAGGCCGTTTGCCCTGGCGCGCCAGCGATTGGCGGACAGCGTGGACGCGTACCACGCAGGCAAGACGGCACAGGCCAAGACGTATGCGTTGTCGGCGTATCTGGATGGCGTCGAGCCCCTGGAACCCACGCTGGCATCGCGCGATCGCGCCTTGATGCGCGAGATCGAGACATCGATGGGCGCGTTTCGATCGCAACTGGGGCGCGCTGCGTCGCCCGACGAGATCGACTCGCAAGCGCAAGCCATCGCGACGTTGTTGGACAGGGCGGAGGTGGCCCTGGGCAGGTCTGAATCCGACAAGACCACGGCGTTTCTTGGCAGCTTCACGATCCTTGTGCGCGAAGGGCTGGAGGCGCTGTTGATCGTCGTGGGGATGATCGCCTTCCTGCGCAAGGCAGAACGCAAGGACGCATTGCCCTATGTCCACATGGGTTGGCTGGGCGCGCTGGTCGCCGGTGGGCTGACCTGGGCAGCAGCGACCTACATGATCGACATCAGCGGGGCCAATCGCGAACTGACGGAGGGGCTGTCGGCCCTGTTCGCTGCAGCCGTGTTGCTGAGCGTGGGCATCTGGATGCACCAGAAGAGCCTCGCCGGGCGCTGGCAGCGTTACCTGCAGGCGAAAATGTCCGCGGCGATGACGCGTCGTTCGGCGATCTTCCTGTTCGTACTCGCGTTCGTGGCAGTGTACCGGGAGGTCTTCGAGACCATCCTGTTCTTCATTGCGATGTGGAGCGAGAACAACGGCAATGCCATCCTGGGCGGGCTCGTCGCAGGCTGCCTGGTGCTTGCCGGGATCTCGGCCTGGATGTTGCGCCTGACCAGGCGCCTGCCAGTGGCCAGGTTCTTCTCGGTCAGCTCGATCCTGATCGCCGTATTGGCGGTGGTGCTGGTCGGCAAGGGCGTGGCTGCCCTGCAGGAGGCCGGATGGGTGCCCATGGCGATCATGGCGGTCCCCCGCATCGAATGGCTTGGCGTCTATCCGTCGTGGCAATCGGTGCTTGCGCAATGCGTGGTGGCGATCGCGGCAATCGCCGGGTTTGCCATCAACGCTCGCTCCGGTCGACCGTTGGCGCCTGCAAGGGTGTGATGCGCGGGCCCGATCGGTGATCGGGGCGGGGACGGGGGGACCGGCCGGGCAGTCGGGCGTCGAGATTGCGCGCAGGCTTTAGTCCAGGATGCGAACGTAAAGCCGTCCGTCCGTGGTCCGGCGATGCCCGGACCGGGGACGCGCTGGCCAGTCAGCGCGGCAGACAGTCAGTGCGGCCTGCGTCCGCCGATCATCGTGCCTGCCGGCGTGAACATCTCCACGTCCAGGGTAAAGGTGCGTTGCTCGTTGTTGCGCAGCGCGCCTACGCCGACCACCTGCCGGGCGACTTCCTCGCCACGGTCGTTGCGGATCGTCAGCACCACCGAGTACTCCCACGGCTCGCCGTCGGGCGGGTGCCGGATGGTGCCTTCGACATGCAGCGCAGACGACGACTCCAGCGACTTGTCCGACGTCGGCTCGAAGCGCAGGTGGTGCTTGCACGACGGACAGACCGCGGCGCTATGCAGGATGGTGGTCTTGCAGTGCGGGCACTCGCGGGTCGAACCCGCGGTGCCCGGACGCGGCGTGCTCATGAGAGCGCGGTATTGTCCGGCTTGCCGTTGCCATTGCCGTTGGACTTCGACGGCTTGTCGTCCCAGCCGAAATCGGCCTGGCCACGCATGCGCGAACCGGCGGCCACCGACAGCGAGCCGGCCTTGACGTCGCCGAGCAAGACGCCGCCCTGCTGCAGTTCGACTTGCGCGGCGTCTTCGATGTTGCCTTCCAGCTCGCCGGCGATCACGACCTTGTTGGCGCGCACGCTACCGGTCAACCTGGCGCCGGACTCGATCGTCAGGTCACCCTTGACGTCGACATCGCCCTTGAACTTGCCGGCGATGCGGATGTGGCCGGAACCCTCGATCTTGCCTTCGATGGTCAGGTCGGACGCGATCAGCGACTCCTTGCCCTGCACCGGCGCGGGCCGGCGCGAGGGATCCGTCGTGGTCCCTGCCTGCGACCCCGTGTTGGTGGCGGCCTGGTTGTCACGAAAGGGCGGCGGATCAGGCGTGAAGGGAGCTGCTTCCTTCTTGGCCGTGTTCTGCTGGTTGAAGATCGCCATGGCGAGGATTCCTCATTTAATTGGCAGTGACCCCCCCGGGCCAGTGAGATTAGCATGCAGTGGCGCGTGGGCAATCGTGCGCGGCGTCACCGTTCCGCAATCCATTCATGCCGCGCTGGGCAAGCACGCGGCGCGCCACCGGCGGGCATCGCCGTCGTCCAATGCGCCAACGCTGCACGACTACATCCGGAACACGCCAAACCGGGTCGGTTCGATCGGCGCATTCAGCGATGCCGACAGGCCCAGTCCCAGCACGCGCCGGGTATCGGCCGGATCGATGATGCCGTCGTCCCACAGTCGCGCGCTGGCGTAGTAGGGATTGCCCTGCGATTCGTACTGCTCGCGCAGCGGCGCCTTGAAGGTTTCCTCGTCCTGCTTCGACCAGGTTCCGCCCTTGGCCTCGATGCCGTCGCGCTTGACCGTGGCCAGGACGCTCGCCGCCTGCTCGCCGCCCATGACGCTGATCCGCGCGTTGGGCCACATCCACAGGAAGCGGGCGCCGTAGGAGCGGCCACACATCGCGTAATTGCCGGCGCCGAAACTTCCGCCGATGACCACGGTGAACTTGGGCACGCTCGAGCACGCGACCGCGGTCACCATCTTGGCGCCGTCCTTTGCGATGCCGGCGTTCTCGTATTTACGGCCGACCATGAAGCCGGTGATGTTCTGCAGGAACACCAGCGGGATGCCGCGCTGGTTGCACAGCTCGATGAAGTGCGCGCCCTTGAGTGCGCTTTCGGCAAACAGGATGCCGTTGTTGGCGACGATCCCGACCGGATACCCATGCAGGTGCGCGAAGCCCGTGACCAGGGTCTTGCCGTAGCGCGCCTTGAACTCCTGCAACTGGCTGCCGTCGACGATGCGCGCGATGACTTCGCGGATGTCGAATGGCCGGCGGGCGTCCCTGGGGACGATGCCGTACAACTCTTCGGCCGGGTGCAATGGCTCTCGTGCCGCCTGGGTGGCAACGGGCAGGATCTTGCGGCGATTGAAATTGCCAACGATGTCGCGCGCGATCTGCAGCGCATGGCGGTCGTTCTCGGCAAAATGGTCGGCCACGCCGGAGACGGCGGTATGGACTTCGGCGCCGCCCAGGTCCTCGGCATCCACGACTTCGCCGGTCGCTGCCTTCACCAGCGGCGGGCCGCCGAGGAAGATCGTGCCCTGCTCCTTGACGATCACCGATTCGTCGCACATGGCCGGCACGTAGGCGCCGCCGGCGGTGCAGCTGCCCATCACCACGGCGACCTGCGGGATGTTGCGCGCACTCAGCTGCGCCTGGTTGTAGAAGATGCGGCCAAAGTGTTCCTTGTCCGGGAACACCTCATCCTGCAACGGCAGGAACGCGCCGCCCGAGTCGACCAGGTACACGCAGGGCAGGTTGTTCTCGCGTGCGATCTCCTGCGCACGCAGGTGCTTCTTGACCGTCATCGGGAAGTAGGTGCCGCCCTTGACGGTGGCGTCGTTGGCGACGACCACGATTTCCTGTTCCATCACCCGGCCGATGCCGCAGACCATCCCGGCACCCGGCGCGGCATCGTCGTACATGCCCTCGGCGGCCAGTGGCGCGATCTCCAGGAAAGGCGAGCCAGCGTCGAGCAACGCGGTGATCCGGTCGCGCACCAGCAACTTGCCGCGCGCGGTGTGCTTGTCACGTGCCTTGTCGCCGCCGCCGCCGGCGACCTTGCGCAGGCGTGCGTCGAGCTCGTCGACGAGGGCGCGATGCCATTCGACGTTGTCGCGGAATTCCTGGGAGCGCGGGTCGAGTTGCGTGCGGATCGTTGGCATGGATGGTCCAGGACGGCTGCATGGGAGGCAATGCGACAGGATACCGCCTGTGCAGATCGCGATGCAGCGACCCGCGCGGTACCGGCGCGCGCTACCGGCGCAATCCGGACAAGACAACCGGACAAGACAAAGGCCCGCATGAGCGGGCCCTTGTGGTGTAGCGCATCGCAACCACGGGGCTGCGATGGTGTTGCGCGAAGCGCTTAGTCCTTGGTCTCGTCGACCGCGGTCTTCTCGGCTTCGGCTTGCTCCTGGCGCATGGACTCGGCGGTGTTCTGCGCGCCTTCGGCCATGTTTTCCGCACCTGCAGCCATGGCGCCGGCGGCGTTGGCCTTGCCTTCCTCGTAAGCCTGCTGCACGGGGTCGGCGGCTTCGTCCACGGCGGCAGCCGCACTGCCAACGGCGGCGGCGGTACCTGCGGCTGCGGCGTCGGCACTCGCGGCAGCGGCATCGCCCGCGGCGGAGGCGGCCTGGGCGGCCTGGTCGCCGGCTTCATTGGCCGAAGCGGCGGCTTCATTGGCCTTCTGGTCGGCGGTGGGGGAGTTGCATGCGGCCAAGGCGATGGCGCTTGCGGCAAGCAACAGGGTAAGGGTGGTCTTCATTGGATTCTCCTGGTCGGCAGTTGATAGAAGTTCGCCGGAAGCTGCCGGCGTGCGCACTATTCCAGTCGTCGCGTAAAGCGATGTGAAGATGCTGCACGGCTTGCCTGCTGGCATGCGCGATCCGGGCAAAGAAAAAGCCGCCGGAGAACCGGCGGCTTTTTGTGTTGCATCCAACTGGGACGGGATCAGTTGCCGTCGTTGTTGGTCGGAGCGTCGGCGGAAGCAGCGGCTTCCTCGGCGGCGTCCTGGGCCTGCTCGGCGGCGTCGGCTGCGTTTTCGGCAGCATCGGCGGCGTCATCGGCACTGCTCATGCTGTCGGCGGCACTGGCGGCATCAGCCGAGGTGGCAGCAGTGTCGGCAGCCATGGCGGCGGTGTCGGCAGCGGACTGCGCGGCATCGGTCGCGGCGGCGTCGCCGGTCATTGCGGTGTTGTCGGCAGCCTGCTGCGCTTCGCTCGAGGCCTGGGCGGCTTCGGCAGCGGAGTCTTCAGCCTGCTTCTGGTTGGAACATGCGGCCAGGGCGATGCCCATGGCGAGGGCGATCAGCGCCTTATTGATGGTCATTGTGGTACTTCCTCGTCGTTAAGTTAGGCAACGCGCTAGTGCGCGCCGATAACATGATGACAACCCCGTGTCGGGTGTCAAGCGTTTGTCTGGTTTTTTTTCGTAAAGCCGTTTTAACTTTTCACGTCACCTGCACGCCGGGGCCAGCTCAGGTCAGTTCGACCGCCACCGCGGTGGCCTCGCCGCCCCCGATGCACAGCGAGGCCACGCCTCGTTTGGCGCCTCGCGCCTGCATGGCATGGAGCAGGGTCACCAGCAGCCGGGTGCCGCTGCAGCCGATGGGATGGCCCAGGGCCACGGCACCGCCGTTGACGTTCAGCTTGTCATGGTCGATGCCCAGTTCGGTCATTGGTGCCATGGCCACGCACGAGAACGCCTCGTTGATTTCGAACAGGTCGACGTCGTCCACGGTCCAGCCGGCTTTTTCAAGGACATTGCTGATTGCCTTGATCGGCGCCGTGGTGAACCATTCCGGCGCCTGGGAATGGGTTGCATGGGCCACGATCCGGGCCAATGGCTTGAGTCCACGGCTGGCGGCCTCGCCGGCGGACATCAACACGGTCGCGGCGGCACCGTCGGAGATCTTGGACGACGAGGCGGCGGTCAGCACGCCTTCCTTGCCGAAGGCCGGGCGCAAGGTGGGGATCTTGTCCAGCTTGATCTTGCCCGGCTCTTCGTCGCTGTCGACCACGACCTCGCCCTTGCGGGTCTTGACCGTGACCGGGACGATCTCGGCCTTGAAGCGACCTTCGGCCTGTGCGGCCTGGGCGCGCTTGACGCTTTCCGTTGAGAACGCATCCAGGGCTGCGCGGTCGTACTCGTACTTGGCGCAGGCCATGTCGCCGAACACGCCCATCGCCTTGCCGTCGTACGGATTGGACAGGCCATCCCAGGCCATGTGGTCGAGCATCTCGGCGCTGCCGTAGCGGATGCCGGTGCGCGAACCATTGAGCAGGTGGGGGGCATTGGTCATCGACTCCATGCCACCGGCCACCACGACCCTGGACGACCCGGCCTTGATCGCATCGTGCGCAAGCATCACCGCCTTCATGCCCGAGCCGCAGACCTTGTTGACCGTGGTGCAACCGGCCGAAGCCGGGACTCCTGCACCGAGCGCGGCCTGCCTTGCCGGTGCCTGGCCCAGGCCGGCGGGCAGGACGCAGCCCATCAGCACTTCGTCCACCTGGTCGGGCGCCAGGCCGGCGTGTTGCAGGGCGCCCTGGATGGCGGCAGTGCCCAGCACGGTGGTCGGGGTGCCGGTGAACTGGCCGAGAAAGGAACCAATAGCGGTGCGTTTGGCACCGACGATGACGATGTCGGACATGGGGACTCCCTGGAGATGTGATCGGGCGGGCCGCGGAGTTCAGGCTCGCGCCCCGGATTATGGCGCGGATTGGCCTATTATGCTGCGCCGCCGCAATCGTGGCATGTTCAGGTAATAATCGTTGAGCTGCGCGACGGTGTGGCATACAACATGCGGTACGCCAATGACGCCGACCTTGATTTGTCGGCGCAAGAACGAGACGGGGGCAAGGATATGAACGACGACAACCGGCATTGGGCGCGCAGGCGCTCGTTGGGGTACGCATTGCTGTCCTGTGCGGTTTGCCTGGGACTGGCGGCTTGCGGGGGGGGCGGCGGCGCAGTGCGTTCGACGCCGCCGCCGCCATCCACCGTGCCGCCGCCCAGCGGCGGGCTCGGCTTCACTCCGACCGTTGGCAACGACAGCAGCCTGGTGGTCAATCCGCCCGCGGTACCAGCGCAAGGGGCCCCAATCACGTTCTCCAGCCCCAGCCTCAGCCGACACCTGAGCCTGATCAATGCCCAGGGCGCGCTCGGCGCCGGCATCAAGGGGCAGGGAGTGACGATCGGTTTCGTCGACTCTGGCGTCAACCGCAACCACCCGACGCTGCTGGGAAGGGTCACCAGCAGCTTCACGCATGTGAGTTCACCGCCGAACGACTTGAGCGTCGACGACAAGGCCGGGCACGGCACCACGGTGGCATCGTTGGCCGCTGGGCGCCCTGCTGTGGGCAATTATCTCAACGCCGATGGCAGTAATTCCGGCAATACCGGGATGTGGGGCGGCGGGGTCGCGCAGGACGCCAGCGTGGCCTCGTCCAGGATCATCTCCGATGTGGCGCCGCCGGACGACGGCTCCGGACAAGGCAGCGAGATTGGTGCAGGCCAGGGTTACGGGGATTTCTTCCAGCAGATCGATGCGGAGCTGGCCAATGCAGGTGCCAGGATCATCAACAATTCCTGGGGCGGACTGTATTGGTCCGATCCCGCCTTGACGACTGAACTCGCCACGGCGTGGAAGGACTTCGTGGTCAACCGCGGCGGGATCGTCGTGTTCGCCAACGGCAACAGTGGCGGCGACCCGCGCTATGCGGGCGATCCTTCGGACAATGCCGCATTGCCAAGCCTGGCCCATGACAGCGCGCTTGAAAAAGGCTGGATCACCGTGGGTGCGTTGGATCCGGATTTGCCAACCCAGCTGACGGACTATTCGCAGCAATGCGGTATCGCCAAGAACTATTGCCTGGTGGCCCCGGGCAACGTGGTCTTTATCACGCCAAGCGCGACTTCGCAGGCTACGAGCGGGCTATACCAGGGCGGCGGGACGTCCTTTGCAGCCCCCCTGGTCTCCGGTGCACTGGCCGTGACGTGGTCGGCCTTTCCCTACATGAGCAATGACCAGGTCCGACAGCTTGTCCTGGGTGGCGCCAAGGACCTGGGAGCGCCCGGCGTCGATCCGGTCTTCGGTTGGGGATTGCTCGATGTGAGCAAGGCGGCCAATGGTCCGAGCCGGTTCGACTGGGGGGACTTCAAAGTGTCATTCAGCGGCAACTCGGTATGGCGTAACTCGATACAGGGGGCAGGGGGTCTCACCAAGGATGGAAGCGGCATCCTGACACTGACTGCGCCGGCCCGTTACGCTGGCGATACCCGTGTCGTTGCCGGCGGCCTCTCGCTGCGGGGAGACCTCTCCAACCGGTTGTTCGTCTCCAACGGCGCGACCGTCTGGGCAGGCGGGAATGTGGGGAGCACAAGCAACGACGGTCGATTCTTCTTCAATGCCAGCAACAGCGGCTCGATCCACGGGGACTTCACTCAGTCCTCCACGGGCAATCTGGGCGTCTGGCTCGGCACCACCATGAAGGTTTCCGGCACGGCGAAGCTCGCAGGGCAGGTCAGCATCCTGGGCGTCAAGAGCGGGTACGTCACGACGGCCAAGGAAACGCTGGTCAATGCGGCCGCGATCAGCGGCAAGTTTTCGAGCCTGAAGGCGGCGACGAACGTATTCCTGGATGCATCGCTGAGCTACGACCCGACAAACGTGTTCCTTGACATCAATCGGATCAACGTCAGCAAGGCAATTGCCGGAATGGGGCTGGGTGGGATCACTTTGGCTTCGGCAGAGCGTGTCGAGTCGGCGATGACGGCGATCGACGGCCAGCTTGCCGGCGCCGCTCCGGCCGGCATTGGCGGGGCGCTCATTGATGCCGCGGGCAATCTGCAGCATTCGACGACCCTTGCCCAGGCTGAATTCTCGCTGCGCAGTCTTTCGGGCGAGTTGCACGCGGCTTCGGCGGCCATGACCCTGGATGCGATCGATGCCGGGCGACGTGCGCTGGATGTCCGGATCGATCGCCTGGCGCACGCGGGCAATGCCACCGGTGGCTGGTATCGCGACCTCGGCAGTAGCCGGACCTTGGGTCAAAGCGGGTATGACAGCGTGGGACTCGATGCCTCCGGCGAGGTGATCGGGAACGACTGGCGGGTGGGCAGCGACTCGGCGCTCGGTATCGCGATGAACCGCTTCGAGCAGTCCAGCTGGCTGACCGAATTCGGCGACCACAGTCGTGGCCGCCAGCGCGAGATGCAGCTGTACGCTGCTACCTGGCGCGGAGCCTGGTACGGACGGGCGCAACTTGCGTTGGGCTCCTACGACCGCCAGTTGCAGCGCAACTTGCTGCTTGGGTCGCAGCGCGATTCGGTTTCCACGACGCTGTCGGGTCGCTATGCCGGCGCGTCCGGCGAGGTCGGCCGGCGCTTCGACGTGGCGCATGGTTTGGCGTTGACGCCTTACCTGGGTAGCCAGTTCGTGCATATCGGAAATGATGGATTCACCGAGCAAGGCGCGACTGGTTTTGGCCTGAGGGCCAATGCCTGGGACAGCAGCCGGTGGCAGGGTCTCGTCGGGCTGCGTGCCGACCGGGCCTGGCGCGTGGGCGAGCTTGAACTGCGCGCGGATGCACGCGCAGAGTGGCAAAAGACGCTTGCGACGCGTGGAGAGCTGTTCGACGCCAGCTTCACCGGGCTCAGCCAATGGGCGCCCTTGCAGGGCATCGGCCTGGGTGGACGAGGCACGCTGTTGGGCTTTGGCTTGTGGGCGTCCGCTGGTCGCAACAGTGCCTACCGGTTCGATCTGAGCCGTCGCTCGGACGAGGTGGGCACCAGCACGTTGGCGTCGCTGCAGGCGCAGTACAAGTTCTGACGGCCGGGGAACGACGCATGACGCCGCGGCGGATCCGCGGCGTCAGTTGAGGGCCCGCCGCCCGCCACCTCCTTCGTTGCCGACCACATCCGTCGGTGTCGTGCGCGTACCTCGCCGGGCGGGCATCTTGCCTTGGGCGGCCCCGCGCCGGTCGGCCATCGTCCCGTCCGCCTGACTCGTCCAAACGGCAACTCGCAGGCCGCCTGCCGCTCCCAATCCCCCCGCAGGGCGGTGTGTGTGTCCCCCGATGGGAACTGGCAAGTCGTAGCGCATCGTCCGGCTGCGTTGCATGGACGGCGACTTATTTGTCTGCCGCCGCCCCTGCCACCCGTTGGGCACCCTTGCTGCGCGGCAGCGACCGAAGTCGTCACGATGCTGCGAGGCGGCTGGTCCGGGGTGGACTGACCAGCGAGTCCACCTGCAGTTTTGGCGACTACCTGTTGGCAGCGCGGGAGCCGACGCAGCCTCAGCTGTTGCCTTCGAACAACTCGCGGCCGATCAGCATGCGGCGGATCTCGTTGGTGCCGGCGCCAATGGCGTACAGCTTGGCGTCGCGCAGCAGGCGTCCGGCGTCGAACTCGTTGATGTAGCCGTTGCCGCCCAGCGCCTGGATCGCTTCCAGGGTCACCTGCACGCACGCTTCGGAGGCATGCAGCAGGCAGGCCGCGGCATCCACGCGCGACTTGTGCCCGGCGTCGTAATCGCGCGCCACCTGGTAGGCAAAGGCGCGACTGGACTGCAAGGCGGTGTACATGTCGGCGACCTTGGCCTGCATCAGCTCGAAGGTGCCGATCGGCGCGTCGAACTGCTTGCGCTCGCGCACGTAGGGCAGGGTGAGGTCCATCGCGGCCTGCATCAGTCCCAGCGGACCGCCGGTCAGCACCAGGCGCTCGGTATTGAGGCCGGACATCAGCACCTTGACGCCACCGTTGACCTCGCCCAGCACGTTGTCGGCCGGGATCCGGCAATCCTCGAACACCAGCTCGCAGGTGTTGGATCCGCGCATGCCCAGCTTGTCGAGCTTCTGCGCGGTGGAGAAGCCTTCCATGCCCTTCTCGACCAGGAACGCGGTCATGCAGCGGCTCCCCGCATCCTTGCCGGCGGTGCGCATGTAGACGATCAGCACGTCGGCCTCGGGGCCGTTGGTGATCCACATCTTGTTGCCGTTGGCGATCCAGGTGTCGCCGCCGTCCTTGTCGGCTTGCAGCTCGGCGCGGCAGGCCATCGAACCAACCACGTCCGAACCGGCGCCTGGTTCGCTCATCGCCAGCGCGCCCTTGAACTGGCCGCTGCACAACTTTGGCAGGTACTTCGCACGCTGCGCATCGGTGCCGTTGGCAAACAGGTTGTTGACGCACAGGTTGGAGTGCGCACCGTAGCTGAGCCCCACCGAACCCGAAGCGCGGGAGATTTCCTCCATCGCCACCGTGTGCGCCAGGTAACCCATCGCGCTGCCGCCGTACTCGTCGGACACGGTCAAGCCCAGCAGGCCCATCTCGCCGAGTTTCGGCCACAGGTCCTGTGGAAACGCATTGTCACTGTCGATCTGCGCCGCGCGGGGTGCGATCTCGGATTCGGCGAAGCGGCGCACGGCATCACGCAGTGCATCGATGTCTTCACCTAGCGGGAAAGGGCGCATGACGGGAGTCCTTGGAGGCCGAGCGGGAATTTGTCGAAGCATCAGCCCCCTTTGGTAAAGGGGGCGCCGCGACAGCGGCGGGGATTTGGATGCACATAGCGGGGCCCATAGTTTGCGCAGCAAACTTTGGGATTGGACCAATGCGAAGCATTGGGTCAATGACCGCGGATGCGTCCCTGGAAGCGGGGCGCCGCACGTCCCAGCGGCAGCTTGAGCTTGCCGATCGCCAAGATCCGCTCCTCGGCCAGGCGGTCGGCGGCCTTGTAGGTCGGGATGCCGTCGCGGTCGGAGATTTCGTAGATGCGGGTGAGGTTGTGGTAGATCGTGCGCATCATCCGCATCGCGCGCTCGCGGTTGTAGCCGTCGATCTCCAGCGACACGTTCATCACGCCGCCGGCGTTGACCGCATAGTCGGGCGCGTACAGGATGCCGCGCTGCTGCACTTCGTCGCCGATCGCATTGGTGGCCAGCTGGTTGTTGGCCGCGCCGCAGATGATCTTGGCCTTGAGCCGGGGCAGGGTTTGCTCGTTGACGGTGCCGCCCAGCGCGCAGGGCGAGTACACGTCGGCGTCGACGTCGTAGATGTCCTCGAGCCCGACCGCCTCGGCGCCATACTCGTTGACCGCCTTGTCGACCAGCTTCTGGCTGATGTCGGTGACGAAGATCTTGGCGCCGCGCTCCTTGAGCAGCTTGACGAACTCCATGCCGACATGGCCCAGGCCCTGCACGGCATACGAATACTTGCCGACTTCCTCGTCGCCGTACTTGCGGTTGAGCGTGGCCATCAGGCCCTGCAGCGTGCCGTAGGCGGTGAACGGCGACGGGTCGCCGGAGCCGCCGTGGACCTGGTGCACGCCGGTCACGTACTCGGTCTCGCGGAAGACGAACTCCATGTCGTTGACGTCCACGCCCACGTCCTCGGCGGTGATGTAGCGCCCGCCCAGCGACTCGACGAACTGGCCGAATGCGCGGAACAGCGCCTCGGACTTGTCGGTTTCGGGGTCGCCGATGATCACGGCCTTGCCGCCGCCGATGTTGAGGCCGGCGACCGCGTTCTTGTAGGTCATGCCACGCGACAGGCGCAGGACGTCGTTGAGGGCTTCCTCCTCGGACTTGTAGTTCCACATCCGGGTGCCGCCCAGGGCCGGGCCCAGCACGGTGTTGTGGATCGCGATGATGGCTTTCAGGCCGGCATCCTTGTTGTGGCAAAACACGACCTGCTCGTGGCCGAAGGTGTCGAGGGTTTCAAAAATCATGGAAGCTCCAGCGCCAGCGCAGCCCGCGCGGATCGCAAGCGGCGTCAACTATGTGTGGTAAGTTCTTGATTAGACGGTGTTCTGCGTTGTACCGTAGACAGTCACCGGTACGCAGGCCCGATATTTTACGCAGGTCGGTAGGCAAAAGCCCGTGCCATGGCGCATGGCAGCCACGCGCCACGCGCCACGTGCCACGCGCCCCGCCGAATGCGCTGCTCGCTCCTCCCGCCCCCCGCCGCCCAATCGGGTCCGCGCAACAGGGGTGGCTGCCGCTTGGCTTATCCTGTCGCCCCGCCTGCCGTCGCGCACCGCCTGGTCGCTGCCGCTGCAGGCAATCCTTCCTGATGGTCACCGCTTTTCATGCCCAATCCCCAGATCCTGCAGCTGTGGCAGAACGCCGAGCACAAACTGCAACTCAAGCAATACGACCTGGCGCGTGCAGGCTATGAACGCCTGGTCGGCGAGCCCGAACTGGCGCCGATGGCGCGCCTGCGCCTGTCGCTGATTGCCTCGGACGAGCATCGCTACCGGGATGCCGTCGACGAGGCGCTGGCCGCGTTCAAGGCCAGGGTCGACGACCCGGACCTGCTGGAGATGGTCGCCAAGCGCTTGTTCGTGCTGGGCGAGCTGCAGGCAGCCGTGGCGTGCGCCACCGAGCCGGCGGTGCTGGCCACGCGCCACGTGGCCACCGTGGCCGAGCTTGGCAAGATGCTGTCGGATGCATCGTTTCCGGCCCAGGCGCTGCAACTGCTGGAGCGCGCCCGCGCGCTGGGGCTCGACACCCCGGTGCTGCGTTACCTGATCGGTCTCAACCTGATGTACACCGGCGATGCCGAGGGTGCCCAACGCGAACTGGAAAGCTCGTTGCGCGACGAGCCGGGCATGCCGCTGTCGCTGTGGACCCTGGCCAAGCTGCGACGTGAGCCTGCCGATGGCGTGGACCGGGTCGAGCGCCTGCAGACCGCCCTGGCCGCCGAAGGCGCTTCAGGCCACCCGGGCAACCCGCCGCTGCTGTACGCATTGTTCACCGAGCTCGACCGCCGCGACGAGGTCGAGCCGGCATGGAGCGCGCTCGAGGCGGCGATGTCCGCACGCCGCCAGCGCGTGCGTACGACAGCCAGGCCGAGCAGGCGCTCTTCGACCATCTCGGCACGCTGGGCCCGGCGGCAGGCCTGGGCCATATCGGTGATGGCCCGCGACCGGTGTTCATCGTCGGCATGCCGCGCTCGGGCACGACGCTGCTCGAACGCGTGCTGGGCAACCACCCCGACGTCGCCGATGCCGGCGAGCTCAACGACATCCTCTGGCAACTGCGCTGGTGCGCGGACCTGGCGGGTGACAAGTTCCTGGACCTTGCGCTGGCCCGCAAGGCCGAGTCCATCGACTGGCCCGAGCTGGGCCGTCGCTACCTGGCGCACACGCAATGGCGTGCCGGCGGCAAGGCCGTCTACACCGACAAGATGCCGGCCAACTTCACCAACGTCGCCTACATCCTGCGCGCGCTGCCCCAGGCCAGGATCGTGCACATGGTGCGCGACCCGATGGACACCTGCTTCTCCAACCTCAAGGAGTTGTTCGCCGGCGCGTACCCGCATAGTTACGACCAGGTCGAGATGGCCGATCATTTCCGCCGTTACCGGATGTTGATGGCGCACTGGCACAAGGCCTTCCCGGGCCGGATCCTGGACGTGCGCTACGGTGAGCTGGTGGAGGCGCCCGAACGCGTCGCCCGCGAAGTCGTCGACTTCTGCGGCCTGCCCTGGCACGAGGGCATGACCGCCATCGAAAACCGCACCGGCACCGTCGCCACCGCCAGCGCAGCGCAGGTGCGCGAACCGATCCACCAACGCTACGTTGGCCAGTGGCGCCGCTACGAAGCCCACCTGGGCCCGTTGCGCGAGCGGTTGGGCGCGTTGGCCTACTGAGCCGCAGGATTCCGGAACGAGGCCCGATCCACTTGCGTGTGGCACGCCCCCTGCGGCACCGAGCCAGGCCGCACCTTGCAGGGCGCGACCACCCACCCGATCCCATCGTGGGCGTAGCAGCCCCCCCGATGTCATCCTGAGCGGCCCGCTCCCCCCCCGATGTCATCCTGAGCGCAGCGAAGGATCTGCTTCACCTTCCATCGTCAACGACGACCGACATGCGCGCATCCCGGCCGGCAGTCCTGCCCCGGCCCCTACAACTGCGACTCGATCGGCAGCCAACCCAGCACGACGACGATCGCGCGCTGCAGGCGCGTGGTGCCCGGTTCCTTGACCAGCACCGAGGGCGGCTGGGTGCCGCGATCGAGCCAGCGAATGCCGCCCTGAGCGGCCCGCCCCCCCGATGTCATCCTGAGCGCAGCGAAGGATCTGCTTCACCTTCCATCGTCAACGACGACCGACATGCGCGCATCCCGGCCGGCAGTCCTGCCCCGGCCCCTACAACTGCGACTCGATCGGCAGCCAACCCAGCACGACGACGATCGCGCGCTGCAGGCGCGTGGTGCCCGGTTCCTTGACCAGCACCGAGGGCGGCTGGGTGCCGCGATCGAGCCAGCGGATGTCGCCCTTGCCATCGGCGTACACCCAGTAGCTGATCCTGGGTCCGGCCAGGCGCAGGTATTCGTTGCGCAGGGCGACCGCCATGGCACGGTCCTCGAAGAACACCCCCATCTCGGTATTGAGGTTGGCCGAGCGCGGATCCATGTTGAACGAGCCGATGAACCCGCGCGTGTCGTCCACCACGAACGCCTTGGTGTGCAGGCTGGCGCCGCTGCTGCCAAACAGCCCGGCATTGCCTTCCGCGACCTTGGGATCCGCGCGGATTTCGTACAGCTTGACGCCGCCGGCAAGCAGGCGTCCGCGGTAGGCGCTGTAACCGGCGTGCACGGCCGGCACGTCGTTGGCCGCCAGCGAGTTGGTGATCACCCCGACAAAGGCGCCGCGGTCCTGCACCAGGTCGATGAGTCCCCGGGTCCCGGTATCGCCCGGCACGAAGTACGGTGAAATCAACAACGCCTTGCGACGGGTCGCAGAAATCTCCTTGACCAGCCGCGTCACCAGCCAGCGGCTGCGGTCGTCGTCCTTCTTCCATTTGAGCGGCGGGTCGGACACGACTTCGATCCGGTCGCTCCAGTGCGGCGCCAGCTGCTTGGCAAAGTAGGCGCGCACGCTGGACGACTGCTGCACGCGTGCCAGGTAGCGCAGTGCGTCCGGGCTTTGGGCTTCGGCCTGCATCTGGGTGGTCAGGGTGGCGTAGTTGGCGCGGCCGATGTCGGTCAATGCCCCGATCGGCACGGCGGCATCGCTGTTCCAGTACGCATCGAAGATCCGGCTGGCCTGCCGGACGCTGGGGCCGAACAGCACCACGTCCAGGTCGCGGAAGTTGGTTTCGGTCGAGGCGTCGAAATATTCCGTGCCGATATTGCGCCCGCCCAGCACCGCGACCCGGCCATCGGCGATCCAGGCCTTGTTGTGCATGCGGTGGTTGACGCTGTGCACGCGCTGGATCATTTCCAGCACCCGCCAGATGCCCTTGCGGTTGCGGAACGGGTTGTAGACGCGGATCTCGATGTCCGGGTGCGCATCCAGCGCCAGCAGCCGGGAATCCTTGCCCGAGTCGTTCATGTCGTCCAGCAGCAGGCGCACCCGCACGCCACGCTCGGCGGCCCGCAGCACCTCGCGCGCCAGCAGCCGGCCGGCCATGTCGTCGTGCCAGATGTAGTACTGCAGGTCCAGGCTGCGCCCGGCCTGTCGGGCGGACAGGGCGCGCGCGGCGAAGGCGTCGACGCCATCGGGCACCAGCACCGCGCCGGTCTTGCCCGCGTGGCGCGCGACCAGCGGCACGATCTCGCGATCCAGTGCGGTCTGTGCATCCTGCAATGCCAGCGTCCGCACGCGGATGCCCACCGCCGGCGGCGTCAGGAAATCCGCCAGCAGCCAGCCACTGAGCACCATCAGCACCAGTGCGAACGTGCCCCAGGCCACGATGCGTTGGAATCGGCTCATGCAGTCCCCCCGGCAGAGCGGCAAGTCTAGCCTGCACGATCAGCCTGCACGATTAGTCGGCACGTCCGGCCTGCACGTCCGGCCTGCACGGTCAGCCTGCACGATCGGCGGGGGCGAGGGCTTCGATTGCCGGCGCCGGCCATGTCGATAAAAACCGCCGACCCGCCGAAGGAGGGCGGCAGGGCCGGCGGCCAGCGGCGCACCCACCATGGGGCAGGGCGCTCACGGGAGAAGCTACGCCGGGCCGGCTGTCGTGGATGCGGGTACCGGCGAATCCGGCCGCGTCGGCACGGCTGGCGTTCATGAAAAACCGCCGGCCCATCCAGGCGTGCCTGGATGGAGCCGGCGGCGCGTGCACCCACCGGGGGGCGATGCACGAACGCAGTTACGCACGCGCCGGCCGGGTGGATGCAACGTATGCAACCTGGCACTCCGGGCGCGGGGAGCCGCTTCGGGCTCACCAGCCGCCCTGCGGGCGCGCGCTACAATGCGAAATGGTCCATTTTCGTATCGAGTCGCCATGAGTACGCCTGCCAGCAACGTCGCCGTCGACAAACATTCCGCCGCCCAGCCGACCGCGCAGTCGCAGTCGGCCACGCCGCTGCGCTTCGTCACCGCCGCCAGCCTGTTCGACGGCCACGACGCCGCCATCAACATCATGCGCAGGCTGATCCAGTCGCAGGGCGCCGAGGTCATCCACCTGGGCCACAACCGCAGCGTCGAGGACGTCGTCCGCGCCGCGCTGCAGGAAGACGCCGACGGCATCGCGCTGTCGTCCTACCAGGGCGGCCACGTCGAGTACCTCAAGTACATGGTCGACATGCTCGCCGAGCACGACGCCAGCCACATCAAGGTCTTCGCCGGCGGCGGCGGCACCATCACCCCCGAAGAGATCAAGGAGCTCGAGGCCTACGGCGTCGAGCGCATCTACCACCCCAACGACGGCATGAAGATGGGGCTGGTGGAGATGATCGAGGACGTGGTTGCGCGCGCGGCGCGCAACCGTGATTCGTCATTGGCGATTCGTGATTCGGAAAAGCTGGCGACGCCATCCATCGATGACGAAATCGGTATCGGCCGGATGCTGAGCGCGATCGAAGATGGCGCGTTCTCCGAGTCCGAACTCGCCCTGTTGCGCAAGGGCTGGGCGAATCCCCGCCCTTCCGAATCCCGAATCCCGAATCACGAATCCCGCCCGACCACCCCAGTGGTCGGCATCACCGGCACCGGCGGCGCCGGCAAGTCGTCGGTCACCGACGAGCTGCTCAACCGCTTCCTGGCCAGCTTCCCCAAGATGCGCATCGCCGTGATCAGCGTCGATCCCACCCGACGCCGCAGTGGCGGCGCCTTGCTGGGCGACCGCATCCGCATGAACTCGCTGCGCAGCCACCGCGTGTACATGCGCTCCATGGCCACGCGCCGGCAGAACGTCGCCACCAACGCCGTGCTCAAGGACTGCATCGCCTTCCTCAAGGGCCTGGGCTTCGACATGGTCATCGTCGAGACCGCCGGCATCGGCCAGTCCGACTCCGAGATCGTCGACCTGGTCGACTTCCCCATGTACGTCATGACCAGCGACTACGGCGCCGCCAGCCAGCTGGAAAAGATCGACATGATCGACTACGCCGAGCTGATCGTCCTCAACAAATACGACAAGCGCGGCGCCGAAGACGCCCTGCGCGACATCCGCAAGCAATGGAAGCGCAACCGCGTCGCCTTCAAGACCCCCGACGAAGACGTCCCCGTCTATCCAACCATCGCCAGCCAGTTCAACGACCCCGGCATCAGCTGGATGTTCGTCAACCTGTGCCGCTTGTTGCGCGAAAAGCTCCACCTCGGGCAGCCGATGCTGCCGCCAATCACGGTGCTGTTGTAGGAGCGGCTTCAGCCGCGAGCTCTTCCCCCGACGGCGCCAACAACAAAAAGCTCGCGGCTAAAGCCGCTCCTACGAAGAGCAGCGGCCTCGACTGGACGCCCGACCTGGACACCACCCTCAAAGAACCCCGCGCCACCGTCCTCATCCCCGGCGCCCGCGTCCGCTACCTGGCCGAGATCGCCGAGCAGGGCCGCCGCATCAACACCGACATCGGCAAGCAAGCCGAAGCCGCCGACCGCGCCCAATCCTTCTGGCAAGCCCTGTCCGAGCTCGGCGACGACAAACTCCCCAAGCAACTGGACCTCTACGACGCCAACGACGTCTCTCCCGGCCATGCCGTTGTAGGAGCGCCTTCAGGCGCGAGCTCTTCCCCGGACAACGTGGCAGCCGCAGAAGATCAAAAGCTCGCGGCTGAAGCCGCTCCTACAAAGAGCGACACCACCACGCCCCGACTACGCCGAAGTCGCCAGCCCATCCCCCGCCGTCCCGTGCCCGCGACGACAACGCCGCCGGCGTCGCCCCACGCCCCCGACCGCACCCTGCTCACCCTGCGCCAACGCTACAACGACGCCATCCAGGCCCTGTCCTCCGAGTCGCTCAAGCTCCTGCGCGAGTGGCCCGCCCGCCTCAAGTCCATCACCGACGACGTCACCGCCTACGAAGTCCGCGGCAAGACCATCAAGGTCGAGAACTACCGCGAGTCGCTGTCCCACCAGCAGATCCCCAAGATCGCCGCGCCCACCTACAAGATCCTGGGGCGAGCTGCTGACCTTCCTGGGCAAGGAAAACCTGCCCGGCAGCTACCCCTACACCGGCGGCGTGTATCCCGTACCGCCGCACCGGCGAGGACCCGATCCGCATGTTCGCGGGCGAGGGCACGCCCGAGCGCACCAACCGCCGCTTCCATTACCTGTCCGTCGGCCAGCCGGCCGCGCGCCTGTCCACCGCCTTCGACTCCGTCACCCTGTACGGCGAAGACCCGGCGCCGCGCCCGGACATCTACGGCAAGATCGGCAACTCCGGCGTCAACATCCCCACGCTGGACGACATGAAGAAGCTGTACTCCGGCTTCGACCTGTGCGCGCCCACCACCAGCGTGTCGATGACCATCAACGGCCCCGCGCCGATGATCCTGGCGATGTTCATGAACTGCGCCATCGACCAGCAGGTCGAGAAGTACCTCAAGGCCGACGACGCGCGCTGGAAGGACGCGCAGAAGAAGCTCGACAAGCTGTTCGAAGGACGCGAGCGCCCGCAGTACCACGGCGACCTCCCGCCCACCAACGACGGCCTCGGCCTGGGCCTGCTCGGCGTCTCCGGCGACCAGCTCGTCGACACCGACACCTACGACCGCATCAAGGCCGAAACCCTCAAGACCGTGCGCGGCACCGTGCAGGCCGACATCCTCAAGGAGGACCAGGCCCAGAACACCTGCATCTTCAGCACCGAGTTCGCGCTGCGGATGATGGGCGACATCCAGCAGTACTTCGTCGACCACAAGGTGCGCAACTTCTACTCGGTGTCGATCTCCGGCTACCACATCGCCGAGGCCGGGGCCAACCCGATCAGCCAGCTCGCCTTCACCCTGTCCAACGGCTTCACCATCGTCGAGTACTACCTCGCGCGCGGCATGGACATCGACGACTTCGCGCCCAACCTGTCGTTCTTCTTCAGCAACGGCATGGACCCGGAGTACACCGTCATCGGCCGCGTCGCCCGCCGCATCTGGGCGCGCGCCATGCGCGAGCGCTACGGCGCGTCCAGCCGCAGCCAGATGATGAAGTACCACATCCAGACCAGCGGCCGCTCCCTGCACGCGCAGGAGATCCAGTTCAACGACATCCGCACCACGCTGCAGGCCCTGTACGCGCTGTTCGACAACTGCAACAGCCTGCACACCAACGCCTACGACGAGGCCATCACCACGCCCACGGAAGAGTCCGTGCGCCGCGCCGTCGCCATCCAGATGATCATCAACAAGGAGCTGGGCCTCAACTTCTGCGAGAACCCCTGGCAGGGCAGCTTCATCGTCGACAAGCTCACCGACATCGTCGAGGAGGCCGTGTACCAGGAGTTCGAGGCCATCAGCGACCGCGGCGGCGTGCTCGGCGCCATGGACACCATGTACCAGCGCGGCAAGATCCAGGAAGAGTCGATGTACTACGAGCACAAGAAGCACGACGGCTCGCTGCCCCTGGTCGGCGTCAATACCTTCCTGCCCAAGGAGCATGCCGGGGAGATCGCGACCGAGATCGAGTTGATCCGGAGTACGGAAGGGGAGAAGGGGCAGCAGATTGCCAACGTCGCCAGCTGGCAAAAGGCGCGGAATGCGCTGGCGCCGTCAGGGGAGACGGATCATCACCATGTGGTCGAGGATGATGCCGCTGCCGCGACCGAGGCGCATGATGGGCATGGGTTGGGGTATTTGCAGCAGACTGCGCGGGATCGGGGGAATGTGTTTGAGGCGTTGATGGAGGCGGTTAAGACGCATTCGTTGGGGCAGATCTCGCATGCGTTGTATGACGTGGGTGGGGAGTATCGGCGGAATATGTGATGGCACGTGGAGACACTGTATGGAGGATTTTCCCGAGGGACAGGAAGTTGTCTGGAAGACGTATGACACAGTCGGGACGGACGATATATTGCAGCAAGGGGACCTAATAAAGTTTTCGCATCCTGAAGCCGCAGTTCGCTATGGCATTGTCGTAACTGCGGATTGCGACCTAGATAGACGCAAGCACTCTCGGCTAGTGACTCTGGTTCCTTTGCTTACCGTAGAAGAAGTCATTTGCTCTTGTCTAGCGCACGACGCTTTTGAGCATCATCGCGCATTGTTACTCCAATTCTGCAGGCGTGAGCTGTCCATCGAAGAGGCGGCAACTGATTCTCGTTTCATGGGAAAACTAAAGGCGTTGCTTCGCGAGGGAAGTGTCAGCGAGAAGACGGTGAGAATTGCCGCAAGTGTAGTTACTCATGCGGAGCAACCTATTTCCATTGCGGATATTAGACTGGTCCTCGAAGCTGTGGGCGTTACTTGGAAAAACACCCTTGACAGGTTTAGAAAGCAAATTGATTCACGCGGGGACTTGTTGAGGCTTACGAAGCCTCCGCTAATTGATGAAAGCGTAACTATTGTTTGGCTTCGGTCAATGTGGCAGGAGCGTGTCTCATCAATTGCAATAAGAACTTCAGAAGCGAGCGGCCACAGTGGAATTCGAGTTGCCAAGCTGGGCTCCCCGTTTCGGTACCGACTAACGCAGATGCTGGGCCAGGTTTTTTCCGATATAGGACTACCTGACTTGTCAGCTGAGACGATCGAAAATGAATTTATAGGACTCGATTCGTGATGGAAAAGTTCATATTGCTTAGCGAGTCCGCCATCGAACGCCTGATAAGTGGTCGTCAAACGCGTGCCGCAAAAGCACTTGAGAGTGAAGTGGCTGGAGTTAGCTCCAAGGTGATAGTCGATAATGTGCGCGGATATGCGACTGGGCGCGAACATTTTGAAGAGTATGTCGCACTAATAGATGTCGAGTGCTTAAACGAACTTCAAGGTGATTTCGATACGGTTTACGCCCGAATTGCCCGCGTGCTAAAGGCGGCTGCCTCGCCGCCGGTACATTTGCCCCGTAGTTGGGCAGAATTCCACTTCAAGAATCGGCTGGCGTTTTATGCAGTCTCCGAGGATGACGGCAGCGAGCGCTGGCTCGCTGAAATTGACAGTCCGAATCGGGTTGTCCGCTTCTTGGCGATCTCCGATCCAAAGCGAAGGGTGCTGCTTAAGGATTGGACGCCTGCTGAAACGCCTGATGTATCTAGTTATCGAGCATGGGCAAAACTAGTAACGGACGAGATCGCTGGTCAGCCAGGCGACCAAAGCTTTTCGGAGCAAGTTGACCTCACAACCATTGGTAGCGAAGCGGTGGTGCAAGGTTACTCGTACGAATATTGGCTTGGGCTATTGAAGTCGGAGCAACTTAATGTGGTTAATGCGCCACTAGAATCTTCGATTCGGGTCATTGGGCCGGCGGGCAGTGGTAAGACTCTGACCCTTTGCATGCGTGCGATGAGGATTTCACGTGACGAGGATGTTATTGGTGGCCGCAAGAAAATTTTAGTGGTCACGCACAGTTGGGCAATGGCGGAACGCATTGACGGAATTTTGACTTCATTAAATGGAGGTAAATTCCCCGAAAATATTGTGGTCCTGCCACTTCTATATATCCTCCAACACCACGCTGGGAATGTTGGGCATACTGCCGGTGCCGTTTTAGGTGAAGATAGCAGCGATGGGCAGCGGCGCGTAATGGAGCTGCTGGGTCGATTTTTGGAAGATGTGGAAACGAAGCTGACGGCCTCTATGCGTTCCTCATTGTCACCGCATGTTGCGCGTGCGCTAGAGGCAGACCAAGGTTCGCATTTGAGAAATGAGTTCGTACTAGATCTCTATGACGAAGTTATTGGAATATTATCGCCGCAAGGAGTTTTGCCTAATGATAGCGATAAAGTCGCTGAGTACTTGAGCGCAGCTCGTGACGATACGATGCCCCCATTTCCCGAGCGGGCGGACCGTGAGCTTTGTCTGAGAGTGTATGAGCGACTCATGGAGCAGCTCGTTGATCTTGGGGTCATCACTACTGATCAATTAGTGTTGGATAGTATTCGCGTTTTTGAGACGTTTACTTGGAATGTAAAGCGCGAAGTCGATGGTTATGATTTTATCTTGATTGACGAATTGCAATTGTTTGATCCCCAAGAGCGGCTTGCGGTTTCGCTTCTTTCACGTGCGAAGCCTGGCATGGTATTCCTCTCCGTAGAAGACCCCTCGCAAGGACTATTTTCTGTCGTTAACTCTCGTTCTCAAGCTCTTAGAGCCAAAGAGAGCGTTTACTTGGAGGAAACGCATCGGTTCAGAGCGGGTCTTTTTGAATTCATCAACCACCTCTATGGGAAATTCCCTCTAAATGTCGCGGCCATCAAGGTCGCAAAATCTGAAAGCAAGGTGAGGAAGCCACGTTTGACGCAGCTTTCCGGTATTGAGGAAATAACGAAATTTTGTGTGGCGAAGGTGAGAGTGGTCGCTAAGAGCAAGGAAGCAGGCCGCCGGGTTTGTGTCGTTTGCGTTAGCGGCTTAGAGGATCAGATTTACGAGGGGCTTCGCATTGAGGGTCTGGCTGCTATCCAGTTGAATAGCTTTGATGATGTTGAGCTCTTAACTTATCAAAGGAAGGCCGCTGTAGTTTCTTCATGGCAGTTCGTGGGAGGTACACAATTCTCTGATGTAATTCTGGTGGTCTCAGGCCTATCTAGACCCGCGAATGCTTACTCGAAAATTCGTGAGCTAACAGCTATCTACCTTGGCGCGAGCAGGGCCAGCTCTTCGCTTGATGTGGTTTGCGATTCGCGAATCCCGGACGTGCTTCAGAATTCTCTTAAATTACGCCTTCTCTTGAAGGCGTAACGCCAAAAACCGGGGAAAAGGTGTCAGGGACAATTTTCCACAACCGGTTGCCCATTGGGATGAGGCGACGGCGCGATACCTGCCAAAAAAGGGGTCAGGTTGAGCCACCCCCGATTCCTCGGACAGTTTAATTAGGCAAAGTCGCCATCTTCTCAAAGTCTGCTGGTGAGCGGTAAGCCAGGCCGCTGTGCAGGCGCTGTCGGTTGTAGAACACCTCGACTAAAAAAAGGTGTCAGGGACAATTTCAACGCCGATGTGCAGAATGCTCTTCAAGCCATTTCCGTATGCGGATCAATGGTTGCTTCGCAAGCATCCGGGGTCGGGGGGTCTGAATGATCGTGCGTCGCCATCCATGTGTCATCGTTTTGCTTGCCACGTGCTGCATCGCTGGCGCTGCTTCAGCCGGGATCCGTCCGGATGCCGGGCTCGCTATCGGGACCACCCCGACCATTGAAGTGGGCGTTGCGCGCGTCGATACCGGTCGCAACGCTGCCTATCGCGACGTCCTGACCGATTTCGATGCGTCGATGCAGGCAACCCCCGATGCCCCGGCTCCCGCGATCGAGAAGTGCCGCTTCATCGCGCGATTCACCGATACCGAATACAACTTCGTCCCGCAGGCTGAAGTCGATCTGGCGGCATGCACCCGATACATCAATGCGCGCTGGCCAAAGGATACGGACGTCCGCCTGTTCAGGCTCGACCAGCTCTGGGGCGAGGATGCGATTAGCACTGGCGAAGCTTGGCTCGACGAATCCAGGGCCTGGCCGCCCGAGGCGCGGCGGCACCTGCTGACAAAGCTTTCAGAAGCGTATGGCGGCGATGACGCCAGCGGGCGCGGCGATGATTACGCCGTGCAGGCTGCACGATTGGGCGACACGACGCACCTCGCGGACGCCATCGATCGGCTGGTCAAGACCGGGCATGCCGGCGAGGCCCAGGCGCTGCTGCGCGCGGCGCCCGCGGCGACCCTGTCCTGGCAGGCCTCACGACGTGTCACCGCGGCCCTGGCCTTGCCCGATCGCAGCAGCGCGCTCAAGGAACTGCGTCGCTACGACGGCACCGACGTCGAGGTCGATGCCAATGCCGCCGCCCAGGCCTATCTGCGAGCCGGCGATAGCGTGGCTGCGCGCAAGCGCTTGTCGACCGAGACGCGGACGACGCCTGACCTGCGCGAGACGCGCTTCAAGATCGCCATCGCCAACGCGGACATGGCGACTGCAGCGGGGTTGATCGACGCCTGGAGCAGCAAGGATTTCGCGATCGCCATCCAGCGGTTCGCGGTGGTGGCGGGCCGCGCCCCGGCGATGCTGCTGACCCGCTCGATGGGGCTGGCCGGCCTGTTCCTGCTGCTGGTATTGGGCGTCATGGCGCTGGCCCCGGGCCTGGTGCTGCTGCCCGTGCACTACCGCGGCCTGTTCCGACGCTCGCGAGGCAAGCCGGCGACGCCGGTTTTCCCGAGGATCGGGTTGCGCCAGGCTTGGCTTGGCGCCGCCGTGGCCATCTGCGTGCCGTTGATGGTTGGCATCGTGGCCATCCCTGACTCCGTCGCTACGCTTCTCGGCGGCAAAGGCCTGCCGCCCAAGGCCGACCTGCTGCGCCTCGCGCTCTGGGGTTCGCTGGCGGGACTGGTGCTGCTCGTGCCGGTGGCGCGGCGGCTCGGCATGCGCCAGGTCATCGGCGACCGCGCCGTCTGGGCAAACAACTGGTGGCGAATCCTCGTCGCGTGGGCGGTCCTGATCATCGTCAGCATGCTCATCGCGCGCATCAACAGCCATGCCGGCGACACCAGCACCCTGCAGACCAAGGCCGTCGACGCGCTCGTGGCCGGCGGACGCGAGCAATTCGGCGTGGGCCTGACGCTGCTCCTGGTCGCGGTGCTGGTGCCTGTCTACGAGGAGCTTGTGTTCCGAGGCCTGCTGCTGGGCGGGATGACTGCCCATATCGGCTTCGGCTGGGCCAACGTGATCCAGGCTGTCCTGTTCGCCACCTTGCACGGCGACACCCCGCGATTCGTGTTTTATCTCGCGCTGGGACTTCTATCGGGCTGGCTGGTCAAGAAATCGAAGTCGTTGGGGCCAGGCATGGCGCTGCATGGTGCCAACAACGCCTTGGCGACGCTGGTCCGGATTGCGGCCGTGGCGACCTAAAAAAGTGTCAGGGACAATTTCCCACAACCGGTTGCCCCTTCGGATGAGGCGACGGCGCGACATCTGCCGATCATGAGATGCCTGTGTCAGCGGCGATGCTTGTCGCATGGCCCGACTTCCACGCCCTGATCTAGCCGGTATCCCGCAGCACGTGGTGCAGCGCGGTAACAACCGGTTGCCGTGTTTCCTTGATGATTCGGATCGCCAGCGGTACCTGCAATGCCTGTACCAGGCACTGCAGCGATACGGGTGCCGGTTGCATGCCTATGTGCTGATGGACAACCACGTACACCTGTTGCTGACGCCGGACGAGGCGGGCGGTGTCTCGCGCATGATGCATGCGTTCTCGCGCAACTATGTTGGCTTGTTCAATGGCAGGCATGGTCGTACCGGAACCCTGTGGGAAGGGCGTTACAAGGCTTGCCTGGTCGATTCGGGCCGGTACTTCCTGGCGTGCAGCCGGTATATCGAGCTCAACCCGGTGCGTGCCTGGATGGTTGCGGAGCCGGGCGACCATCCATGGTCGAGTCATGGCGCCAATGCAGTCGGGCGGGTTGACCCGCTGCTGTGCGCGCATCCTGAATATCTTGCATTGGGTCCGGACCCAGCGTCCCGGGCGGCCGCCTATCGCGCGCTGTTGGCGGAGGCGGTATCGGAGGAGGAGGTCGACGAGATCCGCCGCTATTTACAGCAGCAGAAGGCGCTGGGCTCGGATCGGTTCCGGTCTTGGGTCGAGGCAAGGACCGGCCGGTTTGCAACGGTGCGCCCGGTCGGGCGGCCGCCGCGTCGCCGAAATTGTCCCTGACACCTTTTTTTCACACCTTTTTTTCCCACCTTTTTTTCCTTCCTGACACCTTTTTTTCCTTTTTACGGTCGCCGGAATTCGAAAAGGTCGACTCTGACGGGGTTTTGGCGGCCTGTGTCCCCTCGGCACCGATTTTCGGGCAGAATCGGCTCCGACGGGCGCTCAGGGACGCGCCGAGGGGAAAACATCATGCCGTTCCGCTCCCACGTCGCAGCCCTGGTGCTGTGCTTTGCCTGTATGCAAGTAGAAATTGTCCCTGACACCTTTTTCGGCAATTGGCACCCGAAGTAGACAAGACCCGCCAACGCGATCAACTCATGCAGTTACGCGCGCCCGTATCAGGGACAGTCCAACAGCTGGTCGTGCACACCATAGGCGGGGTCGTAACCCCCGCGCAGGCTCTGCTCGCCGTGGTGCCGGACGAAGAGGCGCGGGAAGTCGAGGCCACCATACTAAACAAGGATATCGGCTTTGTTCACGCTGGGCAGCGCGCTACGGTGAAGATTGAGAGTTTTCCTTATACCCGCTACCGGTATCTTGAAGGGGTTGTGGATACCGTTTCTCACGATGCAGCACAAGATGAGAATATGGGTTTGGTATTCTCAGCGCGGGTAAAGCTAGTTAACAAAGCTCTGAATGTAGATGGCGTGAACGTGGCCATTACCCCTGGAATGAGTTTGAGTGTAGAGATAAAAACACGAAGGCGTACAATAATAGATTATTTGCTCAGTCCAATACGAAAGCACACTGATGAAGCATTGAGAGAAAGATAAACATGAGAAATCAACTACAAAAAATCAACCTAAATAAGTTGATAATTTTTTATGCCGTATGCATGTTTATCTTGGCATGGATCCCATGCCAGTGGTTCTCAACCACGTCTATATGTTCGGCGTTATTAAGATTGTTCCCGGGAATACGTGGAATTTCACAATACTCGATAAATTCGAATAACTGGGAAGGCTATTTTTGCTTGGCGGCAATATTTCTTTTTGCTCTTATTCCTGTGATGTGGATATACATCTATAGAAATGTAAATGTCATGACTCGAAAAACCGCGCTGATTATTCTCTTGATGCCCGTGCTTTCCTTTCTGGTTCTATACATGATGACACAGGCTGATCCAGCGCATGCAAGAAACCCATTCGATTCACATCCTCAATACTGGAGAAAAGGACTTTTGGATGCTGCTTTGCGATTCATGCTCTCGTCAAAACTAGGGCTGGCGACTATTGGTTCATTCATTCTGGCGGGAGCGTCTTTATTTGTGGCTCTGTTATTGGCAGCACTTGCATCAGTATTGAAGGCCATTCAGAACTGACTCAACACTCCTAAATTTTTTAAAGGATTAAATTGATGAAAATGATTTCAATGGAATATAGTGAGTCCATGGGCTTAAATGAAAACAGCCTTGTAGAACCAGAACCAGAACCAGAACCAGAACCAAGAACCAGATGAGACTTGGTTGGCCCTGGACATATGTAACTGTGGAAAAGAGGCAATATCGCTTTGGGCAGACGCTATTTCAAAGGCCATCGAGGCAAACAAAAGTGCCGGAGATGTAGCTCTCGATAATTTTGCTCTTTTTGCAAATAACCTTGTAAAAAAGGTGTCAGGGACAATTTCTAATCGGTCTTTGTGGGTTGCGCTGATCGCTTTCGATGTTACCGCCCCGACGCATCGTGGGTCTTACTCATGCTTCTAGATGAGGCTTAAGATATGTCCAATCTCAAAATGCTCCTTGATCGACAGCGCGCTCAGTCAACGCCCATTAGCACGGTCGACTGGACAAGGCGTCGCCAACAAAAAGGGGTCAGAGTGGAGTGCCCCCGGTTTTTCGGACAGTGGACCTAAGGCACATACCTTAGGTGATTGAACTGCGTTTCGTATTGGGCGGGCGACAGATAACCCAGCGCCGAGTGCATGCGCGTGCGGTTGTAGAAGGCCTCGATGTAATCGAACACCGCCAGGCGGGCGGCCTCGCGTGAGACGAAGGTCTTGGTCGGGAGCAGCTCCAGCTTGAGCGTGCCAAAGAAACTTTCTGCCATCGCATTGTCGTAGGGCATGCCGGGCCGGCTCATGCTCAGGACCATGCGCGCTGCCTCCGCTTTCGCCCGGTAGCTGGCGCTGGTGTACTGGCTGCCCCGGTCGTGGTGAAGGACCAGGTTGGGCGCGGGGCGACGCTGCACAAGCGCCATGTGCAGGGCGCGTTCGGCCAGGTCGCGGGTCTGTTGCGCGTCCATCGCCCACCCGACGATGCGCCTGCTGCACACATCGAGCACGGTGGCCAGATACAGCCAGCCTTCGCGCGTGGGCAGGTGGGTGATGTCGCCAACCCATACGCGGTCGGGCGCCGGGCTGGCGAACGGCCAAGCCAGGCGGTTGGGAGCTGCGGGCATGCGCTGATAGGGGCCCCGGGCGCGCAGGAAACGGCGCCTGCGTAGCGTGATGATGCCGTGCCGCCGTCGGAGGCGGGCGACGCGGTGCCGACCGCATGGCTCGCCGCGATCGACCAGCACGCGCCACAATCGACGCGTGCCATAGGCTTGGCGGTGTTCCTGGTGCGCGGCCTGGATCACCACCGCCAGGCGCGCATCGGATCGTGCACGGGCGCTCGGCGGCCGGCCTTGCCACGCATGGAATCCGCTGCGCGACACGCTTAGCGCACGACACAGTGCGGTCACCGGGTAGACCGTTTGCTGCGCTTGGATCCAGGCGTACCGCGCGTCGGTGCGCTCGCGAAGTACGCCTCGGCTTTTTTTAGGATCTCGAGCTCCTGTTCGGCCCGCGCCAGCGCCCGGCGCAACCGCATCATTTCAGCCTGCTCCGACGAGCGCCGGCCAGAACCCGGGAACGCTTCCTGCTCGCCGTGAGCCTGCACGGCCTGGTGCCACTTGTACAACCGGTTGCGCGGCACGCCGAGTTCCCGGGAAAGCTGTGCGACAGACTTGCTGCCCGAGCGCATCTGCCGCACCGCTTCACGCTTGAACTCCGCCGTGAACTGTTGACGCTTGACCATCGAACACCTCCGGGACCAGTAAAAAAGGTGTCAGGGACAATTTCCGACAAGCGGTTGCCCCTTCGGATGAGGCGACGGCGCGACATCTGCCGATCATGAGATGCCTGGATCAGCGGCGATGCTTGTCGCATGGCCCGACTTCCACGCCCTGATCTAGCCGGTATCCCGCAGCACGTGGTGCAGCGCGGTAACAACCGGTTGCCGTGTTTCCTTGATGATTCGGATCGCCAGCGGTACCTGCAATGCCTGTACCAGGCACTGCAGCGATACGGGTGCCGGTTGCATGCCTATGTGCTGATGGACAACCACGTACACCTGTTGCTGACGCCGGACGAAGCGGGCGGTGTCTCGCGCATGATGCATACGTTCTCGCGCAACTATGTTGGCTTGTTCAATGGCCGGCACGGTCGTACCGGAACCCTGTGGGAAGGGCGTTACAAGGCTTGCCTGGTCGATTCGGGCCGGTACTTCCTGGCGTGCAGCCGGTATATCGAGCTCAACCCGGTGCGTGCCTGGATGGTTGCGGAGCCGGGCGACCATCCATGGTCGAGTCATGGCGCCAATGCAGTCGGGCGGGTTGACCCGCTGCTGTGCGCGCATCCTGAATATCTTGCATTGGGTCCGGACCCAGCGTCCCGGGCGGCCGCCTATCGCGCGCTGTTGGCGGAGGCGGTATCGGAGGAGGAGGTCGACGAGATCCGCCGCTATTTACAGCAGCAGAAGGCGCTGGGCTCGGATCGGTTCCGGTCTTGGGTCGAGGCAAGGACCGGCCGGTTTGCAACGGTGCGCCCGGTCGGGCGGCCGCCGCGTCGCCGAAATTGTCCCTGACACCTTTTTTTCACACCTTTTTTTCCCACCTTTTTTTCCTTCCTGACACCTTTTTTTCCTTTTTACGGTCGCCGGAATTCGAAAAGGTGGACTCTGACGGGGTTTTGGCGGCCTGCGTCCCCTCGGCACCGATTTTCGGGCAGAATCGGCTCCGACGGGCGCTCAGGGACGCGCCGAGGGGAAAACATCATGCCGTTCCGCGCCCACGTCGCAGCCCTGGTGCTGTGCTTTGCCTGTATGCCAGTGGCAGGCCACTGCGCGGGGGCGACCCCGATCGACCAAGTCGCCGTTGGCGCACCCGTGCAGATCACGATCCCGGCGGAAGCGACGTCGGACGAGGGCACGTACGGGACCCGCTGCCTGCGTATCGACCTCGACGCGGGGCAGGGCTATGCGTTCACCGCCACCACGCCCCCGGGGGGCGATCGCTTCGTAGCGCTGTCGCAGTACCGCCAGCCGGACTGCAAGACCGGCATCCTCAACGACGACTATTCCCACTCCGGGCGCCTCACCTTCAAGTTCCGGTCGTCGGGTGGCGGTAGCTATTTCATGCTGGTGCGCGCGCATGCCGGGCCGGTCGAGCTGTCGATGGAGCGAATCGATGGCTCTCTCGCAGTTCAACGCATCGGTAACGGCTTATCACTTGCTGATTCTGAGCATGACTCGATGCAGGCATCTGCCGATGGGGCAGAAAAGCAACCCGGCGCGACGGAGTCCAATGTAGCGCTCACATCACAGGCCACGGCTGGCGAAATCGCAACGCGTCTCGCCGTGGGCAGTACTGCCACGCAATCTTCAGATATCGCCAGAACAGAGAATGCAGGTGAGGCTCCGTCCGCCGTTGCCGCCGGCACGACCTCGAAGGCCCAGGTTGCTGCCTCGCCCGCGCTGCGCGCAGCAAGCCCACCATCCGTTGTGGCCACGCCAGCCGCTGCGAAGGCACCGCTTACTTTGGGAGAGGCGAATCGGGGTGATCCATGGGGGCCGCTCGCCCAGATGGTCGGCAAATCCTTTGAGCTTGTCCCGGAGAAGGAGTCCGAGTGGAATAAGCCTTATGTCGTGCGATACAGCTGGCTGGTTCCGGGGAAGAAGATCAAGGCCGAGCGTGCGGATCGGGCTGGACTGACGGTCTACGCGTTGGACAATAAGACGGGAGCCCTGACGGTCACGCATGACGGCAAACCTTCGGATAGTACTTGGTCAATCAGGGGAGACGATGTCGTCATCGACTGGAAGTTGGGTGAGGACGAGCACCGCGACATTGTGCGTCTGGATTCCGACGGGATCATCAGGGGTTACGGACAGCATCGGTTCGCGGGGGAAGATGCCCTTCGGCCCGAGCAGCGGAATGGCGAATATCGACCTGTGGCGGATTTTGGTCGTGCCCAAGAAGCCGTGAAGGCGAAGAAACATGCCGAACTGGTGCGCCGCCAGCAACTTCCGGACTTGAGTCCAGAGGAGGTCAAGCGCCTGTTCGGCCCGCTGGCCGAGATGGTCGGAAAGACGTACGCGAATATCTCCACCCGTTCCGACGTGGATCCGCTGGAAGTGAAGTTCGAGTGGGAGATTCCGGGCAAAGTCCTGTCGGAGCGTACGGTTTTTAAAGACGGTAGCACTGGCATCGAGCGCTATGAATTGAACGCGGCTGGCACCGCCGTCGTTCACCGAAACGAGATATCGAACGTTCGTGGTGGCGCTTTCATCATGGAGCGAGAAGACCAGAAAGAGAAAGTGAGCTTTTTTTGGATACCAAAACCGGGCGGGATAGTTGAAGTAGCCGTGGCATCCGATAATGGCAGTGGCTACGAGCGGCCGTTTCTGTTGAAACGCTACGTCCCGAATGGCGTCGCTGCCCCTAAAGCTTTGGAGTTTGGTCGCCCCCTCGCTGGCCCTGATGTGTGGGGACCATTTGCGCGCCTAGCAAACACGTACAACGGCTTTTATTCGGGCGCCAGGGTCACCGAGGATGGGCGCGCCCTCGTGTTCTACAGCTTCAACACAAAGGAGGAGATCACGAGTTACTCCATCTTGCGCCATGAAGGTTCGGACCAATTTGTCATGTCCCCACGCGCGCTGAAATACGACGACATGCGCAGTGGCGGCACGGTCGGATTCCGAGGCAGCCGGACCGGCGACCGCATGCGGCTGGTGTCGCCAATCGATCCGCGCGACTGGATCGAACTGGAAGTGGGCCGCTTCCCCCTCACCGACAGCGAGCAGCTGCACTACCGCGAGTTCGACGATGGCAAACTGATTTACAAAGTCACGTCCACGCTGGGTAACAAGGTCGAGGTCGAGCCGGGACTGGTGGCCAACGCAGACGCCGCGGACCGCAGGTGGAAACAGCAAACGTTGGCGAGCTTCGAGCTCTCTGCCGTCGACCGTTACCTTGCGAAGAAGTCGGTCTGGCAGCTGGAAGACGCACGGAATGCCGAGCTGGATCGTCGGAACGAGGAGTTCTTCGCGGAACTGGATGCCGAGGCGGACCAGCGTCGCGCGCAACGCGGCACGATCCTCGATGCGTTCGCCCGGGGTGCGGGCCAGGTCGTGCAAGACAACGCGCGCATGCGCGACACCATCCAGTCGGGCATCGACCGCGGCATCGCGCAGGGTTCGGCAATCTACGCGCAGAAACAGGCGGAACAGGCCCGCATTGAAGCGCAGTCCCGTGCCGCGGAAGCCGCGCATGCACGAGACGTGCGCGAACGCGAGGAAGCTGCCCGACAGGCGCGGGCGGCGCATGAAAGCGCGGCCGAGGCGGCGCGCGTGGCCTCGCAACCGGTGGCACCCGCCGCACCTGCAATAGTCAAACAGTGCACGGTCAGCGCCCCGCAGGTCTACCCACAGAGCACGCCTTATATCGTCGGCGATCGCGGCACGGCCGAGGCGCGCCTGCAGGCGATGCGGGCACCCTCCTGCTACGGCGGCGGCGGCGGCCAATTTGGATCGGTAGAGTGCGTCAACAGCCAGGGCATGTGGTCCTGCCGGCGGCAGTACACCTGCGACGTGCCGCGCTGCAGCGCAATTCCATCCGAGGCGTCCGGACAGTGAAGGTCCCCCAGGCAGCACACGGGACGGAAGTAACTGGGACCTGCCATGCCCAGCGTTGGCCTGGAGGCATGCGAACGGCGCGCCATTGCATGGAGGGCGTCCAAAAACAGGGGTCAGAGTCGACTTTCACAGCGGGCCTAGGTGGGTTCGACTGACCTCCGGGGCCGCCCGATGCGGCCGGGCCGGAGGGATCGCCCCAGCTGTTCTTCGATCATGGCGGTGAACCGGTCGGAAGAGAACAAAGGGGACGGAGCAACTGTCTTGTGATCACCCCATCTGAGGTTCCGTGATCAAGGCATCCCGCATCCGTGCATTGAGGATCACCAGCAATTTGCGCATGGCAGCCACGATGGCGACTTTGGCCGCTTTGCCACGCGCACGGAGCGCTTGGTAGAAGTCCCGCAGCCTGGGCTCGTAGCGGATGGCGGTGAGCGTGGCCATGTAAAGGACGGCACGAATGTCGCGACGACCGCCCCAGACGTGGCGCTGGCCACGCATCAAGCCGCTGTCGCGGGCCAATGGAGCGACGCCGACCAACTTGGCAATCGCTTTGCCGTCTAAGTGTCCCAGTTCCGGAAGCTGGCAGGCCAAGGTGGCCTGCAGCACCGGTCCGACGCCCTTGATCGAACGTAAAGGCTCGAGCGTGGGTTGCGCGGCGACCTGGTGCTTCATATCGATGTCGAGACGACGCAGCTCGCGCTGCAGCATCGCGATATGGCGCCTTCCCCAGGCGCGCAGCGCTGGATCGGTCAGGCGTTCTAGTCGCTGGCGTTCGCTGCCGAGCATCTGGACCACATGGCCACGCCGCTGATGCCACTGGGTCAGTCGCCGCTGCCAGTCACAGGGCGGTTGATACGGCGTCAGCGGCACAGCAGCAGCCAGCTGCGCCAACACGCGCGCATCCAGCCGGTCGGTCTTGGCCAGTTGACCGAGCGCCTTGGCGAAGTCACGCACTTGGCGCGGGTTCACCCGCGCCATTGGCAGGCCGGCTATGAACAATGCATCGAGCGCGGCCTGCTCGTAACCGCCCGTGGCTTCGAGCACGACTTGGCGCGGATGCTGTGGCAACAGCCAAGCCACGAGTTGGCGAAAACCTGTGGGATTGTTGGCAAATGCGCGCACCTCAGATGCGCCGTGAACGGCCACGTCAAGCGTGGCCTTGCTGACGTCGATCCCGACATAGGCAGGCATGGGCAGACTCCGGTAGGCTTTGAAGGGTCGAGAGCGCTCTCTGCTAGCCCGGCCTTATCGATACGAGTGCCACTCAAGCAACTGTTCGGGCGTATCAGGGAGGTCCGGTGTGGGGATCCACGCTCCGTCACGATCGTGCGATCCGGTAATGATCGATCGCCCACACCGGCTCTCGACGCTTACCTTCGCAAATCACGAAGAGATAAGGTAATTAACCGGCACACCCCTACGCGCTGATGCGCGGTTTCCCGAGGGTCAAGGGCTTGGTGAGCGGGCAGGGTAGGTAAACCCGATCCGGACCTCGTCGATGCCCCGCCAACCCCGCCTGGAACTGCCTGGCGTCCCGATGCACGTGACCCAGCGCGGCGTAAATCGTTGCGCGATCTTCCTGGACGACGCCGACCGGCACCACTACCGCCGCCTGCTGCGCGACGCCTGTCGCATGCACGGCGTCCAGGTCCACGCCTTCGTCCTGATGGACAACCACGTGCATTTATTGCTGTCGTCGTTGGTGCCCGGGGCTGTTTCGAAGGTGATGCGCCACTCGGGTCAGGCCTACGTGCAGGCGTTCAACGTCCGGTATCGGCGTTGTGGCACCTTGTGGCAGGGGCGGTTCAAGTCGTGCCTGGTCGACAGCGAGCGGTACCTGCTCACGGTGCTGCGCTACATCGAGCTGAATCCCGTGCGTGCGGCCATGGTGGCGCTGCCTGAGGATTACCGCTGGTCGAGCGTGCACACGCACCTGGGCATGGCGTGCGATCCGCTGCTGACGCGGCATGCCACCTACATGCGGCTGGGGAGCGATCCGGCCGCGCGCGCATCCGCCTATCGGGCTTGGCTGCGACAGGCCATGGATGACGAGGCGCTGGCCAGCATCAGGCGGCATCTCGCGCAGGAGCGGGCGCTGGGCGACGCGCGGTTCCAGGCGATGGTGGAGAAGGCCTTGAATCGTCCGGCGGCCTGTCGCTCCCGGGGGAGGCCCGCCCAAACCGCGGACAAGTCGGATTAATTACCTCCTCCCCTTCGTGATTTGCGAAGGTAAGCGTCGAGAGCCGGTGTGGGCGATCGATCATTACCGGATCGCACGATCGTGACGGAGCGTGGATCCCCACACCGGACCTCCCTGATACGCCCGAACAGTTGCTTGAGTGGCACTCGTATCGATAAGGCCGGGCTAGCAGAGAGCGCTCTCGACCCTTCAAAGCCTACCGGAGTCTGCCCATGCCTGCCTATGTCGGGATCGACGTCAGCAAGGCCACGCTTGACGTGGCCGTTCACGGCGCATCTGAGGTGCGCGCATTTGCCAACAATCCCACAGGTTTTCGCCAACTCGTGGCTTGGCTGTTGCCACAGCATCCGCCCCAAGTCGTGCTCGAAGCCACGGCGGTTACCAGCAGCCGCGCTCGATGCATTGTCATAGCCGGCCTGTCCATGGCGCGGGTAACCCGCGCCAACTGCGTGACTTCGCCAAGGCGCTCGTCAATTGGCCAAGACCGACCGGCTGGATCCGCGCGTGTTGGCGCAGCTCGCTGCTGCTGTGCCGCTGACGCCGTATCCACCGCCCTGTCACTTGCAGCGGCGACTGACCCAGTGGCATCAGCGGCGTGGCCATGTGGTCCAGATGCTCGGCAGCGAACGCCAGCGACTAGAACGCCTGACCGATCCAGCGCTGCGCGCCTGGGGAAGGCGCCATATCGCGATGCTGCAGCGCGAGCTGCGTCGTCTCGACATCGATATGAAGCACCAGGTCGCCGCGCAACCCACGCTCGAGCCTTTACGTTCGATCAAGGGCCTCGGACCGGTGTTGCAGGCCACCTTGGCCTGCCAGCTTCCGGAACTGGGACACTTAGACGGCAAAGCGATTGCCAAGTTGTCGGCGTCGCTCCATTGCCCGCCACAGCAGCTTGATGCGTGGCCAGCGCCACGTCTGGGTAGGTCGTCCGACATTCGTGCCGTCCTTACATGGCGACGCTCACCGCCATCCGCTACGAGCCCAGCTCGGACTTCTACCTGGCGCTCCGTGCGCGTCAAAGCGCCCCAAGTCGGCATCGGGGCTACCATGCGCCATCAGCAGGTGATCCTCAATCCCCACATGCTGGATGCCTTGATCACGGAACCTCAGATGGCGTGCGATGACAAAACAGGGTGTCAGGGACAATTTCCGACAACCGGTTGCCCCTTCGGATGAGGCGACGGCGCGACATCTGCCGATCATGAGATGCCTGGGTCAGCGGCGATGCTTGTCGCATGGCCCGACTTCCACGCCCTGATCTAGCCGGTATCCCGCAGCACGTGGTGCAGCGCGGTAACAACCGGTTGCCGTGTTTCCTTGATGATTCGGATCGCCAGCGGTACCTGCAATGCCTGCACCAGGCACTGCAGCGATACGGGTGCCGGTTGCATGCCTATGTGCTGATGGACAACCACGTACACCTGTTGCTGACGCCGGACGAGGCGGGCGGTGTCTCGCGCATGATGCATACGTTCTCGCGCAACTATGTTGGCTTGTTCAATGGCCGGCACGGTCGTACCGGAACCCTGTGGGAAGGGCGTTACAAGGCTTGCCTGGTCGATTCGGGCCGGTACTTCCTGGCGTGCAGCCGGTATATCGAGCTCAACCCGGTGCGTGCCTGGATGGTTGCGGAGCCGGGCGACCATCCATGGTCGAGTCATGGCGCCAATGCAGTCGGGCGGGTCGACCCGCTGCTGTGCGCGCATCCTGAATATCTTGCATTGGGTCCGGACACAGCGGCCCGTGCGGCCGCCTATCGCGCGCTGTTGGCGGAGGCGTTATCGGCGGAGGAGGTCGACGAGATCCGCCGCTATTTACAGCAGCAGAAGGCGCTGGGTTCGGATCGGTTCCGGTCTTGGGTCGAGGCAAGGACCGGCCGGTTTGCAACGGTGCGCCCGGTCGGGCGGCCGCCGCGTCGCCGAAATTGTCCCTGACACCTTTTTTACACCTTTTTTCGCTCCTTTTTTCGGCTACCCCTGCGGCATTCGATTGAATTTCGGCAGGGCCGGGTCGAGGCGATCCCAGCCGTGGCCGCGGACGGCGTACGCCACCATTTGCGGCTGGTAGCGACCCGGATCGTCGAGACTGGCGGCGTGCACGGTGAACAGGTCGGGCGCGGCGGCAAACGTCAGGTAGACCGGCGATCCGCAGGTCGGGCAGAAGGCATGCGTCTTGACGTTGCCGCTGTCGCCGACGACATCCCGATGCGTCGCCTTGCCCTCGAGTGTCACGCCCGACCTGCTTGGGAAGGTCAGGTAGGAGCCGTGACCAGTACCGCTGGCGCGCTGGCAGTCGCGGCACTGGCAGTCGTTCATCGCCAGCGGGTCACCGGGGATCTCGTAGCGGATGTCGCCGCAGGCGCACCCGCCGGTATAGGTCTTGCCCATGTCTTTGCTCCGGTTCGCGGGGAGTGGCTGTTGCATCACGCCGGCAGGCGCTGCGCGTAGTCCTGCTTGAGGCGTTGCCAGCCGTCCCAGAACGGTTCCGGCGTCGTGTCGGCGAGCGTGGCCACCAGCACGTCCAGGTGCATGTGCCAGCCGGCGCTGACGCTGAGCATGGTGTCGCGGTCGGGCAGGCGGTGGTGCACCAACGTGAGCAGGACCTTGTCGCCTTGTTGCTCGAGCGCGAAGTCGACGCCGCCGGTGCTGCCCCAGCTGATGCTCAGCCGGTGCGGCGGATCGCAGGCGGTGACTTCACCCTGCATGCGGTGCTCCTCGGGGAAGCCGTCCGGGCGCTGGCCGGACGGGCCGTGCAGCTCGTCGTTGCGCCAGACGAACTCCAAGGCACCGCCGGTGCGCAGATCCATGTCGCCCGCGGCCAGCCATTGCCGGCGCAGGTCGCTGCGGGTGAGGTAGTCCCAGACGCGTTCGATCGATCCGGGCAGGACGCGCTGGATGGTCAGGGTGGCGGGTTCGGTGACGACACCATAGGCGTCGGGGGTCGCGACTGCTGCGTTCATGACGGGTCTCCGTTTGGGGGTGGGGCCTAGCGGCGTGGTGTCTTGCATGTGTCCTCCTCGCGCAGGAGACGGTCGAGCAGGTTCAGGCGGTCGGTCCAGAAGCGTTCGTAGAAGGCGAGCCACTCATGGGCGCTGGCCAGCGGCCCGGGCTCGAGCCGGCAGACGTGGCTGCGGCCGCGGATTTCGCGCCGGATCAGGCCGGCGTTCTCCAGTGCCTTGACGTGCTTCGAAGCGGCGGCCAGCGAGATCGAGAAGGGCGCGGCCAGCTGGCCAACGCTGCGCTCGCCTTCGGCCAGCTGCGCCAGCATGCGGCGGCGGGTGGGGTCGCCGAGGGCGTGGAATACGGCGTCGAGCTGCGGAGCAGTTAATTCAACCATGTGGTTGAATATAAAAGTCCACCAATCGATTGTCAACCCTATGGTTGAATCAGGAGTCGGACTTCTAGGCCGTAGGCCGCTAGCGCACTGGGTGGAAACGGGGTCAGAGTGCCTTTTCCCTCGGCCTGTGCGCGAAGGACTGACACATCACCGGTGAAACGGCATCAGGCACGCTTACCCCGTTTCAGCGTTACCGTTAATCTAATTCCGCAAGACCTTTCGGAGTGCAGATATGACGCTATCACCTGGCCGTGGGCTGGTGTTCTTCATGATTGGATTGCCCATCGGGTTCATTTTTTCTGCGCTCGGATTCGCTGTCATAGGCCGCGAGATCGCGGCACCCGCACTCGCCCCTTATGCGCTGGCCATTGCGGCAATCAGCGGTATCGCTGCAGCCATTAGGAAGCGGGGTGAATGACCCGTCCCGCTTTATGTTTGTCGGAAAAGGGTTCATAGAACATATCCGTTTCAAACGTTAATGTTCTCCTACCGCATTTTTCACAAATGTAGCGGCCTTCAGTCCTTGATCCGGAACGACACCGGCACCAGCGACTTCGATGCGATCCACAGCACGATGCCCTTCGGGTCGAGCATCGGGATGGCGAAGGTGCCGTCGGCCAGGGGCGAGGTCCTGGCCTCGCCGGTGGAGACGTCGATGGTGCCGACGATCAGCTGCGCGGGATCGACGCCATCGACGCCCAGGTGCAGCCTGGGGTGCTTGCCGAGGTTGGGCACGTAGACCTTCAGCGTCTGGTCCGGCGCGAGGGTGATGACGCCCATCAGGCGGTGGAGGTCGTCGTAGCCGAGGTCGACGCCGTTGGCATTCCGCAGGGCGAGGCTGGTGAAGCGGCCGGGATCGCTGTCGTCCTGGGTCGTCGCGAGCAGGCGGTAGCCGCCGTGGCGCTCCTTGCCGCGCACCAGCGGGTCCACGCGCACGTCGATGCGCTGGCCTGCGCGCACCGGGAAGCGCACCTCGCGCGTGACCGGCTCCCGCGTGCCGTGCGTCCATCGCACGGTGTCGCCCAGGCTGCTGCCGCCGCGGCTGGCCTCCACCTCGATCGGGGTGTCGGCGGCGACGACGATGATCGACAGTTCGCCGTCGTGCTGGGGCACGAGGCAGTGCCGCGAGTAGCGGATGCTCGGGCTGATGTCGCTGTACAGCACGGTGCCCAGGGCGAAGTCGTCGGCGATGCAGTCGTCTTCGGCGGCCTGCGCCTGCAGCGCCATGGCCATGGCGGCGGCCAAGACCAGGAAGGCAGGCAGGCGCTTCATTGCGCACCCGCCTTGGCGTAGCAGTTGGCGGCGTCGCCGGCCATGCACGCGGCCTGGCGCCGGTCGTAATCGGCGCGGATCGCCTCGGCCCGCCGCCGGATCTCCGCGCCTTCCTGCGCCATCTGCGCATCGAAGCGCAGCTGCAGGGTCTGGGCATGCTGCCGTTGCGCCTCGGCCTGGGCCTGCGCGTCCTCGGCGCTCGCCTGCCGGGCGGCGGCGTCCTCGGCGGGCGTGGGTCCGTCGTCGAGCAGGATGCCCGTCCCGGCCTCGGGTTCGGGCGTCGGCTCGCGCCCGGCGGTCATGACTCCAGCCCAAGACGGCACGAAATCCGTGTACAGCGCCACGTCGGCCGGCTTGTTGCTGCTGATGGAGCGCATCGTCGCCCGCGCCCGCTCGATCGCGCCGTCGGCGCTGTCCGCATGCCCAGGCAGGAACGCGCCGATCTGTTGGCAGTCCGGCTGCTGGTGCTGGTCGCCGACGGTCGACTGCAGGAAGCGATAGAACTCCTGCGACGCCTGCGCATAGAGCGCCCGCTGGCGCGTATCCGCCTGGTCCGTGCTCTCGCCCGGCAGGGCCTCGGGTGGCGCGGGAAAGGGGGCGCTGAATAGGAAGCGGTCGCCCGCGCCCTGGTATTCGACGGTGTAGCAGTAGGTGTACTGGTAGCGCTCCGTCGCGCTGGCCTGACCGGCGAGCAGCAGGAGGCCGAGGATCACCGGCAGGGGTCGCGTCATCGAAGGGCCTCGGGTAGGGACGCCTCGAAGTATGTGACGAAAACGAGGCGTCAGGGTCCACGAATGCCGGGTCCAGCGGCTGCACTTCGCGGCCGCGGCGGCTTGGCCGGACGTCATGGCCGAACGGGAGGATCCGGGCCGTGCGTGCTGGAGCCGCCTTGCTGCCTGCGGACGGTCACGCCCCGGAGGGCGCCCATCGGCATGTCCACGGGTGGAAGCGCATGCCAGTCGAGGTGCACGCATTGCGCGCAGCAGCAAGCGCTTTGTTGCGACGAAGGGCCTTGATGTCGCCACGGCGAACCAGGCAACGGCCGTGGTCGCCATCGGACATGGCATCACGGTGCGCGTCGCTTTCCGCACGCGCCAGCCCGGGACGCAAAAATGGCCCGGCGATCGTGCCGGGCCATTCACCTGTGCCAGTTAAAGGGGACGGAGGGTAACTAAGTTGTAGCTTGGGCGCCCCGGTCCGCCCTAAGATTGCAGTGAAAGGTTCCGTAGAAAAAACAGTGGTCAGAGTCGACTTTTTCACGTTCGGAAGTGAAACCAGGGGTCAGAGTCGATTCTCTCCGAGTTGCTGCAGAGGAAACGCGGCGGAGGGAACTAAGCGCATCTATTTCCCTCCATCCCCTTCTTGGCCCGGGCGGAGTTTTCACGCCCACTGATGGATGCTGCAGGCCATACATCCCGCATCGTCATTGTCGGACAGGTCAATCATGCGAAATCCTCAGTCACTTGTGCTGCTTCTTGCCCTTGCGGTCTCGGTCGCCGGCTGCAGCAAGCCCGACCCCGCGTCGCCTCCGGGCGCCGCCGCTGCGCCCGCGACCGCTGCAGTCGACTCGCCGCTGGTCACACCCGAAGCGGCGGTTGGCGAAGCTGCGGATGCGCCAGGAAATGCCGAACCGCAAGTCCCTGCTGCCAACCTGGCGTTGGACGGCGACGGGCTGCGGATCTTCATCACTGCGACCGGTGCCTCACGCGCGATCCCGTTTGGCATCGCCAAGGCTGACGCATTGCGCATGCTCGAATCGGTACGGGGCGCGCCGCCCCAGCAGCAAGGCGAGAACATCGATTGCGGGGCGACCAATGCGATTTGGTCGGACGGGCTGACGGTGTGGTTTGCCCGCGGCGAGTTCGTCGGCTGGTCACTGGCATCGACGGGCTCGCCGCTGTCCACCGCCGGCGGCCTGATGCTGGGCACTACCCGTTCCGAATTGGAGAACGGCGCGTCCGTCGCCAGAATCGCCAAGTCATCGTTGGGCGAGGAGTTCACCGCGGGCGAGGTGGCCGGGCTGCTCGATTCCGCAGCTGCCGATGCGCGGGTGACCAACCTATGGGCGGGTGCGACCTGCATTGCGCGATGAGTCCTTGGGCAGGGTGACGTACTCTCGCAACACCTATCCCCACGGCACCACCGCCGCCAACACGGGTACGAATTAAAGGGGAGGTAATTGAATTGTGGCTAGGGCGCCACAGTCCGTCCTAAGATTGCAAGATAGGGATCCACGCGGGGGGCGTCATGAACGGACTCAAGAACGTACGCAACCGCCGTGTGGATGCGCTGTCCCGCGTGGGCTGGGATCGGCTGGAAATACTGATGGCCGACTACTACCAGCGGCAGGGCTACCAGGTCGAACACGTCGGTACCGGTGGGGCTGGCAACCGCTTCGACGGGGGCGTCGACCTGAAGTTGCACAAGGATGGCCAGTACATCGTCGTCCAGTGCAAGCATTGGAATGCCAAGCAGGTGCCGCACAACGCCGTGCATGAGTTGCTCGGCATCATGGTCAACGAGGGCGCCAACGGCGCCATCCTCGCCACCAGCGGCGAGTTCACCCCCTATGCGCGTGAGTCTGCATCCAAAAGTGGCCACGTCCAGTTGATCGACGGCGATGCGCTGCGCGCGATGCTCGGTCCACTGCCGGACCTGACCGAGCTACCGGCGGGCCACCGGGCGACGGCCATCGCAAACGCGGTGGGCGAGCGCCTGGTCCGGGCGGCAGAAGACCGCATTCGCGGCAACGCGGCCCGAAGGCGACCGCCTGCATCGGTCAAGGCAATGGGGTTTGTGCTGCTGGCCAAGATGGCACTCGCCGGCTTGGCCTTGTTGTTGCTGTTCGTGGCGTTTCGGAACCTGACAACGACGCTCACTCAGATCCCGGCCCGCCAGCAGGCCGAAGCCCAAGCACGTTTGAAAGACTCCAGGGCAGCGGCTGGGGCGGGCAAGGCAAGTGCACCAGCTCCCTCAGCGACCAGGCGCTTGGCAGGTCCCGTTGTGGGCCGTAGCGATCCGGACCCCTGCCACGAACTGATTGACTGGCGGACGGGCACCTACATCGACCATTGCACCAGGGCGGCATCGACACGCGCGCCTACTGCGGCCGAAATCCGCGAGTCACGGCGCAAGGCCGACGAAGCGGCGGCAATCCTGGCGCCAAACACGCCGGAGATGTGAACGGCTTGGAAGAGACTGCCATCGAAGATCGCCCTTCGCCGGACCGGGAGCTTGCGCTCGCCAAACGCGATGTCATGGCGAACATCGGGATGAACCTGATGTTGTTCCAGACCGTGGAGTCGTTGATGAAAACCATGGCTCCAATGATGGGCGCGCCTGGTGAGATTGACTTCGATGGTGTGACCGCACGCCAGCAGAAATTATCGAAAATGATGCTCGGCCTGTGTGACGAAGGAATTTCTTGCCAAGTTCAGGCTAAACGATGCATCCATCCAGGGCAGTTTCCGGAGGCTCATCGATAGCCGGAATCGCTTGGTACATCACTTCAAGGATGACTTTGGTAGCAAGCTGCATTCAGTCGGTGGCTGCCGGGAGGCAATCGAGCATCTGCACGCACAATACGAAGTCGCCCAGGCTTTCTACGCGATGCTCATGTCACTTGCAGCTGGTCTGATGGAATCAGTCTGCGAGGGTCCATTTCGTGGCACGCCCGAATATGACGATTTCAGATCCGTGTGCGACGAACTTTTAACCAAGGCCTACTCGGTCTCGCGCGGTTAAAGCAAAACGGCGACTAAAGCGGAAAGTCGACTCTGACCCGGCTTTTCCCTCTTTCATGCAACCAACTCCCTCCCGGACGTATCTCTTGCGCCGAACTCATCATCACGGAGCAAGGCATGTCGAAATGGATTGTCGGATTGTTTTTGGTGTTCTTCAGCATCGCATCGCAAGCTGGCGACGCCGTCGTCCAGGGTGATCCCCCTGCACCCTGCGATGCGCGCGCGACGATCGCGGAGATCGGCAAGATCGTCACCCCCGACGGGGTCCAGGAACGGTTCAAGGCGCGTATCGGCGGCATAGACCAGTGGCTCAGCGTGCGCGGCCGCCATCTCGACAATCCCGTCCTGCTGTACATCCATGGCGGGCCGGGTTCGCCGGCGATGCCGATGTCCTGGGCGTTCCAGCGCCCATGGGAAGAGTTTTTCACCGTCGTGCAATGGGACCAGCGTGCCGCCGGCAAGACCTATCGTGCCAACGATTGGAGCGCGGTCGAGCCGACCTTGACCCTGGACCGCTACGTGGACGACGCGGTCGAGGTGATGGCCCTGCTGCGCAAGCGATACGGCAAGCGCAAACTGATCGTCCTGGGCCACAGCTGGGGATCCGTGGTCGGTTTGAAGGCCGCGATGGCACGGCCGGACTGGGTGTCCGCGTATGTGGGTGTCGGCCAGTTCCTCAACCTGATGGACAACGAAAAGGTCGGTTACGACCTTGCCATGGCCAGGGCGAAGGCCGAAGGCAATGCGCAGGCGATCGCCGAACTGGACGCGATCGCACCTTATCCCGGCAACGCGGCGCCCACGCTCGATCGCCTCAACGTGCAGCGCAAATGGACGATCCATTACGGTGGCCTCCAGGCTTATCGTGAAGATGCGCATCCCTGGTTCGCTGCCGCCGATCTCTCCCCCGACTACGATGCCGCGGATCTCGAAGCCTTTGATGCCGGTAGCAAAAAGAGCATCGGTCCGCTGCTGGGAAAATTGATGGGGTTGCGGCTGGACAAGGTGCGCAAGGTGTCGTTCCCCGTGGTCCTGCTGCTGGGGCGCCACGACTACACCACGCCGCCGAAGGCTTCGGCCCGCTGGCTTGCCCAACTGGATGCGCCCTACAAGGCGGCGGTGTGGTTCGAGGATTCGGCGCACTTGATCCCGCTCGAGGAACCGGGCAAGACCCTGTTGACCCTCGTCGAGAAGGTGCGGCCGCTGGCGGAAGCAGGCGAAAAATCCGAGTAAGGCGGGCTTGAGCCCGCGCTACGGCTTACGCCCTATATCGTAGGGTGGGCCTTGGCCCACCATGTGTTGGCGGGAGGAAAACAGGTGGAAAACAGGGTTAGAGTCGACTTTCCACCACGTTGATTGGCGTCCCAAAGGTCGACTCCGACCCGGATTTTCGCGTTTCCGTTCAATAGACCAGACACTACGTGCGGCCATGGAAGGTCGGTACGCCTGTCAATGAAGCCCAGGGGGAAACCGGATGACTGTCCAGCCTCGCCACCGCATCTTGACCGCCGCCGCTGCCTTGGCCTTGATCATCGCAGGCTGCGCGGCCATCCCCGGTGCCTCCGGGTTCAAGGAAGGTGGCCAGGCCACCGTGGAGGGCACGATCACATCCATCGACACCCAGCCTTGGTCCTACGACGGCAATGCCGTGGTCCTGCTGGAGACCGCGGGACACGGCCGCGTCCCGGTGCAGCTTCCGGCCCGTTGGGGCCTGTGCAAGGCCGCGCCGGTGGATGTTGAGTCCCTGGCCGTGGGCCGGCGCGCCCGCGCGGTGGGCACCGTCACCGCCGAGGGAGCGTTGCTGGTCTGCGAGCGCGCAGAGCATCGCCTCGAATTGACTGGCACGTAGCCGGGCAGGCCCTTACGGCTCGACGCCCTTGCCCAAGTGCAAGAAGAAATGGTGTCAGAAAAGAAAAAACAGGGGCCAGGGTCGACTTTTCCAGGTGCCACGTGGCCTGAGGTTGCCGGGATCAAAAAGTCGACGCTAACCCTCGTTTCCATCGTTGTTTGCTTGGGAGGCATCGAAGATGCATCGAGTCCTGTGGTGCCTGGTGTGCGCAGTCGGGGCGTTCGGCATGGCGGGTCGTGCCGCCATGGCAGCGCCGGCCGTTCCCCCGTCGGATGCGACGACGCGTGTCGAGGTATGGCAGGCGCCGCAGGGACTGAAGCAGGTGCCGATCTGGCCGAAGGCCGCGCCGGATCCCGGGGAAACCACCCGCAAGCCCGAGAGCGTACTGACGCGGGTCTCGCCCGAAGCGCTTGCCGGCAATACGTCCCAAGGCGTGTACGACGTCAGCGTGCCGACCATGACTATCTATCCGCCGAAGGGGCGGAATACAGGTGCGGCGGTGATCGTGTTTCCCGGCGGCGGGTTCGTGATGCTGGCCATCACCCTGGAGGGCACTGAAATCTGCGACTGGATCACATCGCGGGGAATGACCTGCATCCTGTCGAAGTATCGCGTACCCGGCGGCAATCACCATTGGGACAAGGACTGCAAGTGCCATCTCACGCCCAAGGTGCCATTCGCACTGCAGGATGCGCAACGCACCATCAAGCTGGTGCGCGCCCGTGCGGCGGAGTGGCACATCGATCCGAAGAAGGTCGGCGTGATCGGTTTTTCCGCGGGCGGTTTTTTGGTGGCGCAGACCAGCAACATCTTCAAGTCGACCTACGCGCCGGTCGATGCGGCCGACAAGCTGAGCAGCCGCCCTGATTTCGCGATCGCCGCCTATCCCGGGCACCTGTGCCGCGACGGGACGTTCGCCCCCGGCTTCAAGGTCACCGCGAGGACGACGCCGACCTTCCTGGTGCAGGATTGGGATGACCCCGTCGACCCCATCTGCAACAGCACCACGTACGCACGCGCGCTCAACGCAGCGGGCGTCCCGACCGAAGTGCACCTGTTCGCCAAGGGTGGCCATGCCTTCGGCCTGCGGCCTTCAGCGCATCCGGTCGTCGCGATGTGGCCGGTGCTTGTAGAGAACTGGTTGAAGGAAATCGGGATGCTGTAGAAAAAAGAAAATAGAGGTCAGAGTCGACTTTCGAACGAAGTGGACGGACGTATTTAGGCGGCGCATCCACAAGCGGGGTTGACGGGTCGCCGGAGGGTAATCAAAGGGGGCAAACAAAAAGCGCCAGGTACATTTTTTCCCGGCACCTTTCCCTCAGCGACCGCCGCCGCTTCGCCAGATCGAAAACAGCAGCCAGAGGCTGCCCAGCACCGCACCCAGGAATCCGAGCAGCCCGAACAGCGGCAGGCCGAGCAGCGTCGGCCCGCCCGATATCGTCATCACGATGGACGAGCCCACGATCAATGCGGCGATCACCACGCCGATCGTCAGCCGGTTGGCGGAGTGTTCGACCCGCTGGCCGAACTTCTCCAGCCGCACGATGTCGAGGTTGACGTTCATTCGGCCGCGACGCGCCATGCGCAGGAGTTGCTTGAGCTCCGAGGGCAGCGCGGCCAGCAGGCCGAGGGAATCGCCGACCATGCGGCGGCCGCGGCGGGCAAGCGCGCGCGGCGAATAGCGCGCCAGCATCACCCGTTGCAGGAAGGGCTCGGCTTCGGTGGCCATGTCGAACTCCGGGTCGAGCCGGGAGCCCATGCCTTCCAGCGTCACCAGCACCTTGACCATCAATGCCAGGTCCGGCGGCATTGCGACCCGGTGTTCGCGCAGCAGGGCGGTGATCTCGCCCATCATCCTGCCCAGGTGCAGTTCCTTCAACGGCACGCCATGGTAGTGGTCGATGAATTCCTCGACTTGCTGGGTCAGTGCACCGGCATTGACGCGGTCGTCGACCGACCAGTCCAGCAGCACCTCCGTGACCGGGCCTGCATCACGCTGCACCAGGCCGTCGAACAGATCCACCATCTGCTGGCGTCGTGTTTCCGACAGGCGTCCCACCATGCCGAAATCGATCAGCGCCAGGCGGTCGCCGGGTAGCCAGAACACGTTTCCCGGGTGCGGGTCGGCGTGGAAGAAGCCGTCGATGAACATCATCTTGAGCTCGATTTGTGCGCCTAGCCGGGCGATGCGTGCACGGTCGCCACCGGCGGCCTCCAGCGCGTCCAGGTCGGACAGCGGGATGCCGTCGATGAACTGCTGCACGTTCACCCGCTCGCCCGTCCACTGCCAGTACACGGTCGGCACCACCAGCGCCGGCTCGTCGGCGAACGACGCGGCGATGCGTTCGGCATGCCGGCATTCGGCGGCCAGGTCCATTTCCAGCGCCAGCGACGACTGCAACTGGCGCGCCAGCGCACGCGGTTGGTAGCGCGCCAGGTCCGGCGACTCGGCCTCGATGATTTCCGCCAGACGATGCAGCAGCCGTATGTCGGCCTCGACCAGCGGCTTGATGTTGGGCCGGCGCACCTTCACCACCACCTCGCTGCCGTCCTGCAGGCGCGCGCGATATACCTGGGCGATCGACGCCGCTGCGAGCGGCTCGGGATCGAAGGCCGCGAACACCTGTTCGGGCGGCGCCCCCAGGTCGGCCTCCAGCTGCTCGCGCACCTGCTCGAACGGCAGCGCCGGCACGCGGTTCTGCAGCTTCTCGAACTCGGCGATCCATTCCGGCGTGAACAGATCCACCCGGGTGGCCAGCACCTGGCCGAGCTTGACGAAACTGGGGCCCATCTCTTCCAGCGCCCGCCGCACGCGCTCGGGAGGCGGCAGCGCCACCAGTTCATTGAGTCGTTCGAGCGGGACGACCTTGCCGGCGCGCTCCAGCACGTGCGCCATGCCCAGGCGACGGACCATGTCGCCAAAACCGTAGCGTGCGAGCACCGAGGCCACCTCGTGCAGGCGCCCGAGGTCGCGGGCGGTGGACAGCGTTTCCCAGAACATCGGCGTGGCACTCCTCGGCGGGTCGGATCCGGTCAGGAGGACGTTGGTCCCTGGCGCAGCATGCAGCAACCGCAGCGGGTGCGGGGAAATGTGCGCAAGGACCCCCTGGACAGGCTGCCAGCCGGCAATCAACGGGGTCAAGTTGGAGCGCCGCCAGGAATCGGTGTCCGCGCCCAAGGCGCGACAAAAGAAAAACCCGGTTCAGAGTCTACTTTTCACTGTGACGCCCCTGGCTTCCCGGGGCGACCGATCTTCCGTGCCCCTACGGTGCGCCCCGACTGTGCCTCGACAGCCTTCCTGCAGCGATCCGGGCCGCGAGCGTGCTGGCGCTGCAGGTAAAAAAGGTGTCAGGCAAAGCGCATGTCCAAAGTCACCGCGGCCGTCGCAACGGCTCGCATCGGCACCTTGAAGCCCGGCGGGTCGAGCAAGCAACGCGGCAGGCATGTGCGGTCCAGCCCGTGTCGGCGCTGTTGTCCGTAAACGACTAAGCTTGCCAGCACGGGTCGCGGCCCCGGCCCGCCACGCCCCTGAAACGTAGTGCGGTCCCAGGCGCCTGCACGCGGAGCAGAAGGTGGCAACTTGAAGACTGTCCAGGGCAACGCTTCCCTATTCACGCGGTACCTGTGGCTCACGTCCGGGACGCTGGTCGTCTTTTCCGCCCTCTTCATCGCCTATGTCTACGCGGAAAAGCAGGTCGATCATGCGAACGACGTGCGCTATCGATCGATGCTGCTGGCGGATGAAGTGCGCCGGTCGTCCCATGACCTCACCCGCATGGTGCGCGCCTATGTAGTCACCGGAGATCCGATCTACAAGCAGCATTACCAGGAGATCCTCGGCATCCGCAACGGCACGAAACCCCGTCCAGCCGATTACGGGAATGCGTACTGGGACCTCGTGATGGCCGATGCCCGCCGGGTGCGGCCGCGTGGCCCGGCAACCCCGCTGCTGGAGTTGATCAAGGGTGCAGGATTTACCGAACCGGAAGTTGCAAGGCTTGCGGAAGCCACGGCCAACTCGGAGGCGATCACCCGCACCGAGATTTCAGCGATGGCATTGGTCGAATCCACCGACCCGCCGAACGAGGCCAATCGTGCAAGCGCAATCGGCATGTTGCACGGCCAGCCGTATTACCAGGCCAAGGCCAACTTCATGCTGCCGATCAGCCAGTTCTCCGACATGGCGAGTCGACGCACGTTGGAAGCCGTCCAGTCGCGTCAACGAAACGCAATGCGTTGGCGTGCGGCATTCATCCTGAGCGGCGTATTGCTGTTGCTGCTTTTCTGGACCGCGCTGCGGAACTTGCGCGCAATCCTGGGTGGGTCGGCATCCAATTTGCATGCTTGCATCATGCGCCTGGGCAGGGGGGAATTTTCACTCCCCATCCCGGTTGCGCCGGGCACGGAAAGCAGTGTGATGGGCTGGCTTTCGGAGACGCAGGTCAACCTTGCCAGGATCGAAGCCAAGTACAGGGATGCGCAAGCGAAGAACCAACGCCTGACCCAGTTCTATGCCGCCTTGAGCCAGTGCAACCAGGCCATCATGCGCAGTACCAGCCAAGCCGAGCTGCTTGAGAAAATCTGCCAGGTCATGGTGGAGTTTGGTGGCATGAAAATGGCATGGATAGGTGCGCTCGACGAACAGCGCGAGCTTGTGAGGCCGATAGCATCGTTCGGCAGCGGTACGGAGTATCTGGACGATCTGCAGGTATCGGTGGACGCGGCCGAGCCAACCGGGCGTGGGCCCGCCGGCACCGCCTACCGTGAGGACATGCCGGTCTGGTGCCAGGATTTCCTGCATGACCCCAGTACCGCGCCATGGCACGAGGCCGGTTGCAGGTTCGGGTGGGCGTCATCGGCCAGCCTTCCACTCCATCTCGATGGTCCGGTCAGTCTGGTCCTGAGCGCGTATGCCGAGGTGCGCGACGCGTTCGATGAGGATGTCCGCAAGCTCCTGCTGGAAATGTCGATGGACATCGACTACGCGTTGACAAGCTTCGGGCGCGAGGCGCAGCGCGAGCAGGCGCAACAAGCCTTGGCTGAAAGCGAGCAACGCCTGCGGACAATCATCGAGACGGAGCCGGAATGCGTGAAGGTGCTGGATAGCCGGGGCCAGCTGCTGGAAATGAATGCCGCCGGCCTTGCCATGCTGGAAGCGGATTCGCTCGAGGCGGTGCAGCAACGCAAGCTGGCGACCTTCATCGTGCCGGCGTATCGCGCCCCATTTGCCGCGTTGCACAGGCGCGTGCTGCAGGGCCACAGCGGAATGCTGGAATTCGAAGTCGAGGGGCTCAAGGGAACCAGGCGCTGGCTTGAAACCCACGCAGCGCCGATGCCCGACGCGTCTGGAACGATCACCATGGTGCTCGGCATCACCCGCGACATCACTGCGCGCAAGCAGGCGGAGGAGCGCATCCACCATCTGGCGCATTACGACGCGCTCACCGGCCTGCCCAACCGAACCCAGCTGGATGACCACGCCAAGCAGGCGATCGCCCTCGCCCAGCAGAACCATGGGTCGGTGGCCTTGATGTTCCTGGATCTCGACCACTTCAAGGACATCAACGATTCGCTGGGCCACAGCGTCGGCGATGCATTGCTGGTGGAGTTGGCCACGCGGTTCCGCCCGCTGCTGCGCGGGCAGGACACGGCATCGCGCCTGGGTGGAGATGAGTTCATCTTCCTGCTGCCGGGCATGGACGCGAGCGCCGCTGCCATGCTGGCGCACAGGTTGCTGGATTCCATCGCGGATCCATTTTCGATTGATCCTTATGACCTCAACGTCACCGGATCGATCGGCATCGCGGTGTTTCCCGGGGACGGCAGGGACATGGAAGCGCTGTTCAAGAGTGCCGACGCCGCCATGTACCGCGCCAAGCAGGAAGGCCGCAGCAGGTTCTGCTTCTTCACCGAGGAAATGCAGGTCCGGTCGAACCGCCACCTGCAACTGGTCAATGCGCTGCGCAACGCACTGGGGCGCGACCAGCTGCGGGTGCACTACCAGCCGCAGGTATCCCTGCAGGACGAGCGCATCGTCGGGGTGGAGGCGCTATTGCGCTGGACGCACCCCGATCTGGGTGCGATCTCACCGGCGGAATTCATTCCTGCAGCGGAAGACAGCGGGCTGATCCTGCCGATCGGCGAGTGGGTGCTGCGGCAGGCGGTGCGGCAGTTGAAGCAGTGGATGGAAGCAGGCCTTGCACCAATGGTCATGGCGGTCAATCTTTCGGTAGTGCAGTTCCGTCATCCGGACTTGCCCAGGTTGGTCACGCGCATTCTTGAAGAAGAGGGCATGCCGGCAGAGTGCCTGGACCTGGAGCTGACCGAAGGCGTGGCGCTGAACGACCCGGAAGGGGCGATTTCCGTGATGAACGACCTCCACCAACGCGGCGTGCGCATGTCGATAGACGACTTTGGCACCGGGTTTTCCTCGCTCAGCTATTTGAAGAAATTCAAGGTGTACAAGCTCAAGATCGACCAGTCCTTTGTCCGCGACATCGGTACCGATCCGGAGGACAGGGCCATCGTGACTGCCATCATCAGCCTGGCAAGGAACCTTGGCCTGCAAATCCTGGCCGAGGGCGTGGAAACCGAAGACCAGTTGGCGTTCCTGCGCGAACAGGGGTGCGATCAGATGCAGGGCTATTACGTCAGCAAGCCGCTGCCGCCGGACGAATTCGAGGCGCTCGTCCGATCAAGGGCAGCGGAAAGCATCGACAGTGCCCAAAGGACAGGGGGCAGTGTCGATTCCCCTGCCAAGCGAGCACCTCAAGCGTAGGACTTCCGGCGTGTTTGATTGCGCCGCCAGTCATCCGATTGTGGCAAGCGCCTGGGACACGCACGCACGCGCGGTTGCCGATTGCATCGGAAAGGCACGGAAGGAATAAAAACTGGGGGTCAGTAAAACAGGGGCCCGGGTCGACGTTTGGAGGTGTCAGGCGGACTGAAGTTGTTCGACTTTAAAAGGCGACACGGACCCCTGTTTTGAAGGGGGTTGCGATCGCATTCCGTCGTCTTGTTCCTGGAATGCTGGCGGACCATAAGCCGGTGTCGCCGACACCAATGCCTGAACTTTTCCATCAATGCACCCAGCGGAAGGGCAGCCTCGGTACAAGCGCAATCCCGTTGTGCGGGTGGCCGCTTGCTTGCGGATAGGCGCGCGTCGAGAAACCTTGCGTCGCGGCCGCTCCAACCGCCCGGCATGCATGGCGCGTGCGTCTCTGCGCTGCCTTGACGCGCGGACTTCCATCCTTGGCCACCCCGACTCTTCGTGGAGTGCCCGATGGAACATCGACACCTGGACTTCGATGCCGGCTTTTCCCCCGTTCTTTCCATGCGCGACGTGCAGGCAGCCGAAATGGTGCTGTCGCCGGGTGAAAGCACGGGAGGGCCGGACAACCGCCATCACGGCGCCGACCAATGGCTGTACGTCGTTTCCGGTCGTGGCGTCGCCCTCGTGGAAGGCACGCGCTGCGATTTGCAGCAGTCGAGCCTGCTGCTGATCGAGCGCGGCGAGCGCCACGAGATCCGCAACACCGGCGAACTGCCTCTATGCACCTTGAACTTCTATTCGCCGCCCGCCTACGACACGCGGGGGAACCCATTGCCGGCGGGCGAGGACTGAGAAAAAAGGTGTGAAAAAAAGTGTCAGGGTCAATTTCTGATGCCAGGACTCAAGGGGACGAAGGTAATTAAGCCGCGCACCGGTACCCTGGAGAACCCCATGCGGAACCCCCAGGCCTAAAGCAGGGCCCCGGGGCACGTTTTCAGACGGCTGCGGGAGCGACCGGACGGCGCCAGGCAGCGTTGCCACGCGTGTGCGCGACGTGCCGCTGGATGCCGCGGCACGCGGAAACTGTCGCTGGCCTTGCGTCCTGTCCCACCCACGTCAAGCCGCATTCGCCGCCATCCGGCGCTCGTCGCGCTCCATCGGAAGCCAGCTAGGGCGTGCCAGCAGGTAGATGGCCGGCACCAGGAGCAGGGGTGCGAGGAAATAGAGGTCCAGTGACACGTCGCCAAAGATCCGCGGGGCGAAGGTGATGAGCGGTGCCCTGACGACTTCCGCGGCAGCGACGCCAAAGCGGATGGCATGACGGCGCAGCCGCTGGGGCCGGGTGGTTTCGCGGCTGCGCACGTAGGCGACGTCCTTGATGGCGAGGTAGGCGGCGAACGCGGCGATCGCGAAGGCCGCGGGCATCGCTGTCGGCGGCGCCTGGTTGGGCGTCGTCAACAGCGTGATCCCGACCAGCGCGAAGAACAGCAGGGCCAGCCAGGGAATGACGAACAGGCCCAGCTCCAGTGCGCGCAGGACGCCGCGCCGGGGCTTGAGCGTGAGGTAGCCCGTGCCCAGCCCGTACAGCGCGAACAGCGCCGAGGCGATGGCGTAGTTGCTCGGCCGGCTGGCCATGAAGACCAGCGCAGTGACGGCCGCGATCCCCATGGCGATGGCGAAGGCCTGGCCCGAGCGGCGGTGGATCGTGGACCCTTTCGCGGTGAACAGCGCGCCCAGGACGAACAGGACGGTCGTCAGGCCGAGTACGGCGTGCACGACGAAGACGGCCGGATTCAGGTCGGGGGGGATGGTCATGCGGTGGCTCCGTGTCCAATCGAATGCATGTTGGGCACCGACGCGACCGCCAGGGCCGAGCGCCGTCCGGCGTCGGGGTGCACGTCGCTGCGTATGACGACGCAGTCACTCGCGCGTCCGTTGCCGCCGCCGGTGCGAATGGCGTGATCGCCGTGCGGTGCATGGCGGCTGGACACCTCCGGCGGCCTCCTCGGCACGGGCGGCGGGTCATCGCCGCCGCGCCAGCGCTGGCGAGTCTGGGTGATGCCGCTGGCCTGGCCGTCGGTGGAGATGTCCATCAGCGGGAGGGGAAGTCCGTGTCAATGACGCTGATTGAAACAAACGGGGAACGTCGACCAGACCGGCCCCCGGGTCGGTAAAGTAGGGTGTCAGGGACAATTTGTGATTCCAGGTTGGGGTTGCCCGGCACGCTTGAGGCCTGCAAGGCGGACAGGCTCAGGCCATGGCCCTTTGGCCCTTCGTGCCGCTATTGCACGTAGTCGGCGTCATCCGCGAAGCAAGGCTGGCGATCGTTCCCGCGCTGGACGATGTGCTGCGCGCTGCCCGGAAGATCGATGCGTCGAATCCAGGCCATGTGCTGCCTGCATACAAGGACATGGGAATCCTCGACGCGTGCACGCGTACTCATTTAGCCTGTCGCGGCGATTCGTGGGGAGACGACTGTGCTGAAACGTCGATGGAAGCCGCTGCTGGCTGGCGGGATCGTGTGCGTGGTGGTGGTGCTTGTCGCCGGTTTCTTCTGGGCCGACCGGCAATTGCAGCGCGCGTCGGGTGCGCTGACCGAGCGCGTGGACCGCACGCAGTTCGCCGTGGCGCCGCAGCGTCTGGCCATCGTGGGGACGAACGTCCTGTCCCCCGACGGCAAACGGATGCTGGCGGACCGGGACGTGCTGGTCGATGGCGACCGCATCGTGTCGGTGACGGCGGCCTCGCCGGATCCGGAAACCGCGTTCGGACCTGGCACGCGCGTGGTCGACGGGCGCGGCCGCTGGCTGGTGCCGGGTTTCGCCGATGCGCACGTGCACCTGCGCGGCAGTCCCAACGACCTGTTGCTGTACGTGGCCAATGGCGTGACCAGCATCGCCGAGATGGGCGGCGAGGACGAGATGCTGGGCTGGCGCGAGGACACGCGCGCCGGCGCGGTGGGTCCGCGGATGTTCATCGCCTCGCGGAAGCTGGGCACGTGGGGCCTGCTGGATGGCTGGTACCAGGCCTGGACGCGCCGCCGCATCAACGTCGGCAGCCCCGACGAGGCGCCGGTGCTCGTCGCGCGCCTCAAGCGCAAGGGCTACGACGCCGTGAAGCTCGGAACCTTCGTCGACGCGCCGACCTATGACGCGCTGGGCGACGCCGCGCGCGCGGCCGACATGCGCCTGATCGGCCATATTCCGCTGTCCGTCTCGCTGGACGATGTCTACGCGTCCCCGCAGCAGGAGGTGGCGCACGTCGAGGAACTGGTGAAGGCCCTGAACATGGCGTTCGGGCCGTTCAATTCCGATACCGCCGAGCGCTTCCTCGCGTACGTGCGGGCGCAGGCGCCGCAGGTGGCGGCGAACCTGCGCGGTCACGGCATCACGGTGGCCACGACGATCTGGCTCATCGACAGCATCCCGCGCCAGAAGGCGGACCTCGCGGCGCTGCTGGGCGAACTGCCGATGGAATACGCCAACCCCGGTCTGGTCGAAGGAACGCCGTTGTCGCCAGGCTGGCTGCCGGCAAACAATCCCTACCGCATCCCGCCCGGCACCAGCGACGAAGACCGCGACGCGATTGGGCGCTACGCGCGGGCGAACGTCCAGGCGCACCACATCCTGCTGCGTGCACTGGTCGAGGCCGGCGTTCCGGTCATCGCCGGCACCGACGCCGACAACGCCGTGGCCATTCCCGGGTTCTCGCTGCACGACGAAATGCAGGCGCTGGTGGATGCAGGCATGTCCAACCGCGAGAGCCTCCAGGCGGCGACGTCGGCCGCCGGGGATTGGCTTGGCAACCGCACCGGGCGCATCGCGCCGGGCGCCCGCGCGGACCTGGTGCTGTTGCGAGGCGATCCCCTGGACCGCATCGCCAACACCCGCCGGATCGACGCGGTCGTGCTGGGTGGCCGCCTGCTGGAACGCGACCGGCTGGACGCGATGCTGGCCGCCGTCGAGCAGGCGAACCGTCGCGCGTCCCGGACGGATTCGACGCGATAAAAAGTCGAGTCAAACAGGGCGTCAGCACACAGAGGGGCAGAGTCGACTTCGCCGCACGCAGCTGGCCGTTGCCGGCCGCGATGGTTACCGGGCGATTAATTTGGTTGGCTTCGGGGAAGTCGACTCTGAGCCGGGTTTTCTGAGCCGGGGTCCTGGTGCCCGGAATGGACGGCCTTGGCTTCCGGGACGTCCCGGAAGAACGCTTGCATCGCCGGGTTTCCTCCGCCGCCCGGGAAATACGCAGTGGCCAAGGCGTCGACGATCCCGGCATAGACCTGCATCGAGCGCTGGGCGCTCATCAACGTGCCGCCGAACCGGGACAGGGTGGCCGGCATCCGGCCAGGCGCGTCGGAGAAGCTCATGTGGCTGCCGCCGCTGATCGCGACGCCCCAGTTGCTGTCGAGCGCACCGCGTCCCAGGAAATTCCACGGTGCCTGGGCCAGGTCCGGGGACAGGAAGGGTCGCTCCGGTTTGGCCGAACGACTGAGGGTAAACAGGGTAGGGCGCCGCGGGCCTTGGACATACGCCGTGGTGCCTTCGACAACGCCCTCGAAATCGGCGCAGGCGGACACGCGCAGGTCCTGGCTGCAGGTCTCCACCGCCACCGCGCCTCCCAGGGAGTGGCCGACCGCCAGGACGCGTTGCAGGTCCAGGTGCACGCCCACGCGGCGGACCGCCGCAAGGCGCGGCAAGCGGTCCAGGGTCAGCGAAATGTCGCGCGCCCATTCGATCACCCGCGGCTGCCAGGCCGTCGGATCGTCTACCTGCTGCACGGGATCGTCCGTTGGCGCGAGGATGCGGCCATCCGACAGGTGGCTCAGGCCAAGGTAGGGGTGATCCACGACGGCAACGGCGTAGCCGCGCCGCGCAATCGCCGCCGCCAGTTCCGAGTAGTTGAAGGCGGCCACGCCCGACCCGGGAGACAGGGTCAACAAGGGCAGCGGCGCGGACGTTGCGTGCGCGCCGGGGCAGGCCGGACCAGGTTGGCTGGACCAGGATGCCAGCACCTCGGGCGCGACATCGTAGTACCCGTGCCCGGTCATCCATGCCAGCAACGCGGCGTCACTGGCGTAGGGCTCCGGGGCGCAGTTGCCCGTACTGGCCGGATAGTAGAGATCCACGCGCCAGCGGCGCCTGCTTGTGGACAGGGGGTCGGCCCGGGCAGCGTCTTGCAACTCCACGTGGACGACCCCGATCGCGACGTCGGCGGGCGGGGTTGCACCGGGCGTTGCCCCGCTTACCGACAGCCCCAGCAGGGCTGCGAGCGCGGCAGTCATGGTCGGCATGCAGGTCCCCGGGGAGTTCAGCCTGGACGATCTTGCCCTGCGATCCGGAGGCGGCGCGCATGGCGAAAGTCATGGCGCCCGCGGCGCTGCGACGTGCCGGTTTGCACGTATATTCGCGCAACCCGCACCGCGCTTCGTGGAGTGTCGACATGTCGCCCCGTCAGTTCGCAACAAAGCATCCAGCCCTCGCGGCCATCGTGTGTGCGGGTCTGCAGTTCGGCCTCACCGTCCTCATATTGAAGATCGGCAAGCAATACGCGCCAGCGGACGCCTACGCAAAGGTCAAGCTGGTCGCCTTCGCGTCCACGGTGCTGCTGCCGCTGCTGCTCGCGCAGGTGTTTGGCGTGTGGCGCGACCTGGGCTTCGACAAGGCCAGGCCCACCGTCTTTTTCATCGCGTGCCTGCTGCCCGTCGTGATGTTTGCATCGATGGGCATCGCACTGCCGCCCGCCGATGCCCTTGGCAGCGACGTGCTGATCCAGCTTTTCAATGCATTTGGCGAGGAATTGCTGTTTCGCGGGGTGATCTTCGTGATCCTGTTGCGCCTGCGGTTGTGGCAGGCGATCGTCATCAATGGATTGCTCTTCGGATCGATGCACCTGATCCACGGCTACATGGATGGCGATTGGAGCCATGCGCTGGAGTGGGCCGTGATGAGTTCCTGCGCCGGCATGATGTTCGCCGCTGCACGGGCCAACACGGGCAGTTTGTGGCTGGTGATCGCGCTGCACATGATCCTCAACCTGGCCAGCATGTATTCACGCATCGAAGCCGTGGCCGGGCCAGACGTCCTGCTCGCGGTGCAGTGGGCGACCAAGGTGGTGGAGGTGGTGCTGGCGCTGTCGCTGATTCGACAGGCGCGACCGATGGGCGCGGGGCTGACGAAAACGGCGACTTGAGAGGTAAAGGATCAAAGGCAACTGCCGTCGCGCCCGTACAGTCCGCCCACCGCGGCCGGCACCGCCAGGCGGAACGCAAGGCCGACGAGGCGGCCGCGATCCTGGCTACGAATACACCTGAAATATAGCTGCGAAGAAGACGATTGCGCATTGGCCTCGCGCGATTGTTTGCAAGTGGAACCCTTGTTTCGCGTCGCCGTGGAACAGTGCTGCTCGCATTGAAAACGACGCGGGCTGGATTCCATGCGGGCCGCTGTGGCGACGCGCGCATTCTGGTTTGCACACCCCGCGCGTTCAGCACAGGACATGCGCGGCACCATCCCTTGACTCTATGACCACGGCGCATTTGCGACACTGGCTGGTGTCCCTTCAACAAGGAGGTGCCATGACCACCACGCCATCCGGATCGTCGAACGATCCACGCACGACGCCGTCACCGGCGACGAATTCCCGCAGCTCGGGAACGCGCGACGCAGGAGCGCGCAGCCAAGTCAACCAGGGCCGCGATACGCAGCGCCGCGACACCCGCAGCAGCGACACGCACAGCAGCCACACGCACAGCAGCGATACGCATCCGCTCCGTGACGACCTCAACACCACCGTCGACGACGCCCGCAGCAAGGCTGCCGGGCGCGTGGACGACGTCGCCGCGAGTGCGGATGCCGCCGCGGCGCAACTCGATCGCGATGATATGTCGCGCCTGTCCGGTTACGTCCACGAGATGGCCAGTGCCCTGTCGGGCGTCGCAGGCGACCTGCGCACCCGCAGCGGCGACGACATGCTCAAGCAGGTCAGCCAGCTGGCCCGGCGCAATCCCGCGTTGTTCCTGGGCGGCGCCGTCGCCATCGGCTTCGGGCTGTCGCGCTTCGCGCGCGCTTCCCGCTCGCACGGGCACGAGCGCCATCTCCCGGTTCCGGCCGACGAAGCCCGCGCAGACATCGGAGGACACTGATGCAGACACAAACCAACAAGACATACGACACCACCGGCACGTCCCGCGCTACGGACGGGCAGGCCTCGACGCGACGTGGTTCCAATGGCTACGCCTCGAACGGCCACGCCTCGACCGACTACGCGTCGGACGGCCGCACGCAGGACCTGGGGTCCGAGCGCAGCACCGGCTCGCTGTTGCATGAGCTGGTGCACGAAGCCCCCAACCTCGTGACCAAGGAACTCGCGCTCGCACGCGCCGAGATCCGCGAGGCGATGGAGCAGACGCGCCACGGCGCCATGGCCGTGTCGGCCGGCGGCGTGGTGCTGGTGGGCGGCTACGTCGTCCTGCTGATGGCGGCCGTGTACGGCCTGTCGCTGGTGCTCGCCCCCTGGGCGGCCGCCCTGATCGTCGGCGGTATCGCCACGATCGCGGGTTACGCCATGGTCCAGGGCGGCAAACGCCAGTTCGAGGCCTCGGAGCTGAAGCCCGAGCGCACCATCCGCGCCGTCCATGACGACGCCGACACCATCAGGAGGGCCAGGAATGACTACCACTGATTACACGCGCACCGATTCAATCCGCGCCGAATCGCATCGCGAACCGGACGTGCTCGAACGCGAGGTCCAGGCCCAGCGGCAGCATCTCGCGTCACTGGTCGCCGCACTCGAGGACCGCCTGTCGCCGGCCGAACTCGCCAGCCGCGTGCTCGGCGCCGGCAAGGACGGCGGCAAGGAATTCGCCACCAACCTCAGCCATACCGTTCGCGCCAATCCACTGCCCACGCTCATGACCGCGGCCGGCATGCTGTGGCTCTATGGCCAGCGCGACCGGCCCGTGCATCGCGCCACGGCGGGCGATGGTTCGGACTTGCACGACACGATGTCCGACACCTGGGACGCGACGCGCGACAAGGCTGCGTCCGCCAAGGAGTTTGGCGCCCGGAAGGCCCATGAAGCGCGCGTGGGCTTCGACGAGATGCTGGAGGACAATCCCATCGCGCTCGGTGCCATGGGCATCGCCGCCGGCGCGCTGCTCGGCGCGATGCTGCCTTCCACCGAGTCGGAGGACCGCTGGATGGGCGACATGCGCGACCGCGTGGCCGAGGGCCTCAAGGACGGCGCCCGCGAGGCGACGCGGGGCCGGGATGGCGAGCGCCGCAACACGACGCACTAGCGCTGGCGGCGCGGGCCCGCCCCGGATCCGGAGGCAGGCCTCATCCTGGAGGTCTGCCGCCGGGCCGCCGCCCGCCATCGGGCAAAGTCCGCCCTCGGGCAAAACCGGGAGACAGAGTCGACCTTCAAACAGTGGTCGGAGCCGACTTTCCACCGCTTGGGCAGCCGGCTTTCTTGGCCGCTCGATCTTCCGGATTTCCACGATCCGCCCTAGCTGTGCCGGATTGCCTGCCTACAGCGATCCAAGCCGTAGGCATGCCGGCGCTGCAGGTTCCGGCGGATGTCGTCCACTTCTTCCATATCGACGACACCCGCCATGACGAACGAGCCATAGCGCTGCTGGCGCCTTGCAGGATCGGCCCAGAGAGGCGCCTGGCCGGGATGCGGCGTCAGTAGGATTACCTTGGCCGGCGTCATGAAAGTCGACCCTGACCCGGGTTTCCGGGATGTAGCCTCCTAAGCCAGGCCTGTCGCTTACGACGTACGGGTCCATGCCTTCGTGCTCATGGACAACCATGTGCATCTGCTGCTTTCGTCCTGTGTCGCGGGCGCCGTTTTGAAGGTGTTGCGAGGCGCTGGCCAGGCCTGCGTCCAAGCTTCCAACGCACGGCATCGACGCTGCGGCACCCTGTGGCAGGGGCGGCTCAAGCCCTGCCTGGTCGATAGCGAGCGGTACCTGCTCACGTTGCTGAGCTACAACGAATTGAACCGGGTACGCGCGGCGATGGCGGCGCTGCCGGAGATTACCGCTGCTCGAGCTGCACACGCATCTGGGCATGGCGTGCGAACCGCTGCTCACGCGACATCAGGTCTACATGCGGCTTCGGCGCAATCCGGAATCGCGTGCATCGGCCTATCGCGGTTGGCTCCGCGAGGCGGTTGACGCGCAGCCGCTCGCCAGCGTGAGGCGACATCTCGCCCAGTAGCGGGTGTTGGGCGGCCCGCGATTCCAGGCGATGGTGGAGAAGGCACTGAACCGCCCGGCGACCTGTCGTCCACGGGGACGGCCCGTGAGCTTGAAGGACCAGGCTCAAACGCCTCCGTCCCCTTTGCCGCGCCATTGCCGTGGGGCAAGACGGAATGAATCAACCTCGTTTCCCTTTTTCTCTCTTATTCAACAATGGTGAATCGGCTGGCGCAATCAATTGGCTGGCTTGATCGCCTCCGCCACCCGTTGTTCGGGCGATGCGGCGGTGGCTCCGAAGATCGCATCGCGCTGCGCGGCCTGCTCCGGGGATTCCGGATGGCCGTCGGCATCCAGGCCGACGACGCGCGCGTCCGCCAGGTCGTCGCGGTGGCCACCAGGCGGCTGCGGGCCCCCCAGCCGGATGCGCAGGCCCAGGTCGGTGCGCGAATCGGCATGGTCCATCGCTTCGTCGTAGCTGATCCGGCCCGCGGCGTAGAGCCTGTAGATCGACTCGTCGAACGTCAGCATCCCAAGTTCCAGGCTCTGTTTCATCGCATCGCGGATCGCTGCGATCTCGCCCTTTTCGATCAGCTCGGCGACGAACGGACTCGACAGCAGGATTTCCACGGCCGGAAGCCGGCGGCCATCGACGCCGCGCAACAACCGCTGCGAGATCACGGCCTTCAGGTTGAGCGACAGGTCGACGAACAGCTGGTGGTGGGCGCTGTCGGGGAAGAAATTGACGATGCGGTCGAGCGTCTGGTTGGCGTTGTTGGCGTGCAGCGTGGCCAGGCACAGGTGGCCTGTTTCGGCATAGGCGATGGCCGCCTGCATGGTCTCCTGGTCGCGGATCTCGCCGATCATCAGTACGTCCGGCGCCTCGCGCATGGTGTTACGCAGGGCGTTGGCATAGCTCTTGGTGTCCAGGCCCACTTCGCGCTGGTCGACGATCGATTTCTTGTGGGTGTGGAGGTATTCGATCGGATCTTCGACCGTGAGGATGTGCACCGCCTGCTGCGTGTTGAGGTGGTCGATCATCGAGGCCAGCGTGGTCGACTTGCCGGCGCCCGCGGCGCCGACCACCAGCACCAGCCCGCGCGGTACCAGCGCCAGGTCCTTCAACAACGCCGGCAGGTTGAGTTGCTCCAGCGTCGGGATCTGGCTGGTGATGAAGCGGACGGCGATCGCCGGGTTGCCGCGCTGGCGATAGAGATTGACGCGGAAGCGGCCGACGTCCGCCATGTCGATGGCCAGGTTCATCTCCATCATTTCCTCGAACTCGCGTTCCTGCCGATCGCTCATGGCCTGCAGCGCCAAGGTGTTGACCGCGTCGACCGTCAGTGGCGGCTCGTCGAGCGGGCTGATCACGCCATCGATCTTCAGCGCCGGGGGCGCGCCGACCGAAACGAACAGGTCGGAGGCCTTGGCGTCCACCATCTGGTGAAGGTAGTCGAGCAGTGGAGCGGTCATGTGCGTTTCCTCGCCGCCTGCTGGCAGCCAATGGGAACGGGTGTGATCCATGCCGCGGGGAGGCTGTCGATCACGTCCGTGCAGCGCCAGCCTCGGCCTATTGCGGCCGGGTTGTTTTGATCTGGATCAACGAACGCCACGACCGGCTGCGGCCAAGGTGAAAAAGGTGTCGTCGAGGTGGCAGCTGCGGCGCGGTGACAAACCGGGCCGTCGTTGTCCCTGGCGCCGTTCGATTGCCTGCCATGCCGCCCGGACAAGCCGCCAAGGGCAGGGACGGAGTTGGTTGGATGTCTTGTCCCGTGACCCGCGACGCCGCTGCGGCGCTGCGGTAGGGTAGGCGCCCATCCATCCATCCAGGCGTCCGAGTGCCGTGACCCCGCTCGCCCACCATGTCCCCCTGACCACTCATGCCGCCCGGGCGCCGGCTGGCACGACGCTGACGATCGCCCGCCCGGACGACTGGCACCTGCACCTGCGCGACGGCGCGCAGCTCGCCGCCGTGCTGCCGCACACCGCGTCGCAGTTCCACCGGGCCATCGTCATGCCCAACCTGCGGCCGCCGGTCACCACCACGGCGCTGGCCGCGGCCTACCGGGAGCGGATCCTCGCCGCGCGGCCGGCGGGCTCGGACTTCGAGCCGCTGATGACGCTGTACCTCACCGACAACACCCCCGCCGACGAGATCCGGCGCGCGAAGGACAGCGGCTTCGTGCACGCGGTGAAGCTCTATCCGGCCGGCGCCACCACGAATTCGGATTCCGGCGTCACCGACGTCCGGCGCGCCTGTCCCGCGCTGGAGGCCATGCAGGACCTCGGGATGGTGCTGGCCATCCACGGCGAGGTGACCGGCCGCGACATCGACGTGTTCGACCGCGAGCGGGTGTTCATCGAGGAAGTGCTCGTCCCGCTGCGCCGCGACTTCCCCGGCCTGCGCGTGGTGCTGGAGCACATCACCACGCGCGACGCCGTCGACTACGTGCGAGGATCGGGCGGCGACATCGCCGCGACGATCACCGCGCACCACCTGCTCTACAACCGCAACGCCATCTTCAACGGCGGGCTGCGGCCGCACTATTACTGCCTGCCGGTGCTGAAGCGCGAGACGCATCGCGCGGCGCTGCTGGAAGCCGCCACCAGCGGCGACGCGCGCTTCTTCCTGGGCACGGACTCGGCCCCGCATGCGCGCGGCGACAAGGAAGCCGACTGTGGCTGCGCCGGCTGCTACACCGGCCTGCACGCGCTGGAGCTGTACGCGACCGCCTTTGAGGGTGCCGGCCGGCTGGACCGCCTGGAGGGCTTCGCCAGCCACTTCGGCGCGGACTTCTACCGCCTGCCGCGCAACACTGGCACGGTGAGCCTGCGCAAGGACGACTGGACCATTCCCGCCGCGCTGCCGTATGGCGATGTCGAGATCGCGCCCCTGGCGCACGGGGAAACGCTGGGCTGGCGGCTGGCGCGCTGAGCAGGTCGATTACAGGGGGGCAGGATCATCAAATCCGCCCCCCTTTCTTCGGACCGTCTTCCCCTTTGTTCGACCCCGTCCGCGCCATCCACCGCCCAGGTCGCGGCGTATATCCAGGGTGGAGTTGATGGGGGAGTGCGACGTCAGAGCTCAAGCTGGCCGAACTGATCGGATCGCTGAGTGATGCACTGGATTCCACCGAGAGCCAGCCAGCGGGGCATTGCGTGCGTTGCTGCTGGATCGGCATGCACATGGGCCGACAGTTGCGGCTGGGCGAAGAAGACTTGTGGTCGCTCTCCGGCCGGCGGGTAGATCAAATTGTCCCTGACGCCCTTGGCGCAATCAATTGGCTGGCTTGATCGCCTCCGCCACCCGTTGTTCGGGCGATGCGGCGGTGGCTCCGAAGATCGCATCGCGCTGCGCGGCCTGCTCCGGGGATTCCGGATGGCCGTCGGCATCCAGGCCGACGACGCGCGCGTCCGCCAGGTCGTCGCGGTGGCCACCAGGCGGCTGCGGGCCCCCCAGCCGGATGCGCAGGCCCAGGTCGGTGCGCGAATCGGCATGGTCCATCGCTTCGTCGTAGCTGATCCGGCCCGCGGCGTAGAGCCTGTAGATCGACTCGTCGAACGTCAGCATCCCAAGTTCCAGGCTCTGTTTCATCGCATCGCGGATCGCTGCGATCTCGCCCTTTTCGATCAGCTCGGCGACGAACGGACTCGACAGCAGGATTTCCACGGCCGGAAGCCGGCGGCCATCGACGCCGCGCAACAACCGCTGCGAGATCACGGCCTTCAGGTTGAGCGACAGGTCGACGAACAGCTGGTGGTGGGCGCTGTCGGGGAAGAAATTGACGATGCGGTCGAGCGTCTGGTTGGCGTTGTTGGCGTGCAGCGTGGCCAGGCACAGGTGGCCTGTTTCGGCATAGGCGATGGCCGCCTGCATGGTCTCCTGGTCGCGGATCTCGCCGATCATCAGTACGTCCGGCGCCTCGCGCATGGTGTTACGCAGGGCGTTGGCATAGCTCTTGGTGTCCAGGCCCACTTCGCGCTGGTCGACGATCGATTTCTTGTGGGTGTGGAGGTATTCGATCGGATCTTCGACCGTGAGGATGTGCACCGCCTGCTGCGTGTTGAGGTGGTCGATCATCGAGGCCAGCGTGGTCGACTTGCCGGCGCCCGCGGCGCCGACCACCAGCACCAGCCCGCGCGGTACCAGCGCCAGGTCCTTCAACAACGCCGGCAGGTTGAGTTGCTCCAGCGTCGGGATCTGGCTGGTGATGAAGCGGACGGCGATCGCCGGGTTGCCGCGCTGGCGATAGAGATTGACGCGGAAGCGGCCGACGTCCGCCATGTCGATGGCCAGGTTCATCTCCATCGTTTCCTCGAACTCGCGTTCCTGCCGATCGCTCATGGCCTGCAGCGCCAAGGTGTTGACCGCGTCGACCGTCAGTGGCGGCTCGTCGAGCGGGCTGATCACGCCATCGATCTTCAGCGCCGGGGGCGCGCCGACCGAAACGAACAGGTCGGAGGCCTTGGCGTCCACCATCTGGTGAAGGTAGTCGAGCAGTGGAGCGGTCATGTGCGTTTCCTCGCCGCCTGCTGGCAGCCAATGGGAACGGGTGTGATCCATGCCGCGGGGAGGCTGTCGATCACGTCCGTGCAGCGCCAGCCTCGGCCTATTGCGGCCGGGTTGTTTTGATCTGGATCAACGAACGCCACGACCGGCTGCGGCCAAGGTGAAAAAGGTGTCGTCGAGGTGGCAGCTGCGGCGCGGTGACAAACCGGGCCGTCGTTGTCCCTGGCGCCGTTCGATTGCCTGCCATGCCGCCCGGACAAGCCGCCAAGGGCAGGGACGGAGTTGGTTGGATGTCTTGTCCCGTGACCCGCGACGCCGCTGCGGCGCTGCGGTAGGGTAGGCGCCCATCCATCCATCCAGGCGTCCGAGTGCCGTGACCCCGCTCGCCCACCATGTCCCCCTGACCACTCATGCCGCCCGGGCGCCGGCTGGCACGACGCTGACGATCGCCCGCCCGGACGACTGGCACCTGCACCTGCGCGACGGCGCGCAGCTCGCCGCCGTGCTGCCGCACACCGCGTCGCAGTTCCACCGGGCCATCGTCATGCCCAACCTGCGGCCGCCGGTCACCACCACGGCGCTGGCCGCGGCCTACCGGGAGCGGATCCTCGCCGCGCGGCCGGCGGGCTCGGACTTCGAGCCGCTGATGACGCTGTACCTCACCGACAACACCCCCGCCGACGAGATCCGGCGCGCGAAGGACAGCGGCTTCGTGCACGCGGTGAAGCTCTATCCGGCCGGCGCCACCACGAATTCGGATTCCGGCGTCACCGACGTCCGGCGCGCCCGTCCCGCGCTGGAGGCCATGCAGGACCTCGGGATGGTGCTGGCCATCCACGGCGAGGTGACCGGCCGCGACATCGACGTGTTCGACCGCGAGCGGGTGTTCATCGAGGAAGTGCTCGTCCCGCTGCGCCGCGACTTCCCCGGCCTGCGCGTGGTGCTGGAGCACATCACCACGCGCGACGCCGTCGACTACGTGCGAGGATCGGGCGGCGACATCGCCGCGACGATCACCGCGCACCACCTGCTCTACAACCGCAACGCCATCTTCAACGGCGGGCTGCGGCCGCACTATTACTGCCTGCCGGTGCTGAAGCGCGAGGCGCATCGCGCGGCGCTGCTGGAAGCCGCCACCAGCGGCGACGCGCGCTTCTTCCTGGGCACGGACTCGGCCCCGCATGCGCGCGGCGACAAGGAATCCGACTGCGGCTGCGCCGGCTGCTACACCGGCCTGCATGCGCTGGAGCTGTACGCGACCGCCTTTGAGGGTGCCGGCCGGCTGGACCGCCTGGAGGGCTTCGCCAGCCACTTCGGCGCGGACTTCTACCGCCTGCCGCGCAACGCAGGCACGGTGAGCCTGCGCAAGGACGACTGGACCATTCCCGACGCGCTGCCGTATGGCGATGTCGAGATCGCGCCCCTGGCGCACGGGGAAACGCTGGGCTGGCGGCTGGCGCGCTGAGCAGGTCGATTACAGGGGGGCAGGATCATCAAATCCGCCCCCCTTTCTTCGGACCGTCTTCCCCTTTGTTCGACCCCGTCCGCGCCATCCACCGCCCAGGTCGCGGCGTATATTCAGGGTGGAGTTGATGGGGGAGTGCGACGTCAGAGCTCAAGCTGGCCGAACTGATCGGATCGCTGAGTGATGCACTGGATTCCACCGAGAGCCAGCCAGCGGGGCATTGCGTGCGTTGCTGCTGGATCGGCATGCACATGGGCCGACAGTTGCGGCTGGGCGAAGAAGACTTGTGGTCGCTCTCCGGCCGGCGGGTAGATCAAATTGTCCCTGACGCCCTTTTTTATCTTTTCCCGCCCTAACCCTGTTTTGGTGCTATTGTCAATGCGCACCTGACGATATCGGATGCTTCCCGCCTTGCCGGAAGGAACATCGTTATGACGCGTCCTGCCATTGCTCTGCTTATCGTCGCGGGTTTCGCGGCCGCCGGCTGCGACAAGCAACAGCCTGTCGACAGCACATCAGCCACCAGCGCTGTGCCGGCAAAGGTCACCAAATCGTCGGTCGCCGAACCCTTGATGGCAAACGCCCAGGCGCTGTTCAAGACAATCCCTGCCACTGCGCCGGCATTGCCCGGCAATGATGCAACGCCGGCAAAGATCGATCTTGGCAGGATGCTGTTTTTCGATCCACGCCTGTCGGCGAGCCATGCCATCAGCTGCGCCTCTTGCCACAACATCGGGCTGGGTTTTTCGATCCACGCCTGTCGGCGAGCCATGCCATCAGCTGCGCTTCTTGCCACAACATCGGGCTGGGCGGAACCGACAACCAGCCGACCTCGATTGGTCACCATTGGCAGCGTGGCGCGCGCAACGCACCGACCGTGCTCAATGCCGTTTTCAATACCGCGCAATTCTGGGATGGCCGCGCCGCGGACCTACAGGCGCAGGCCGGTGGCCCGATGGTCAATCCGGTCGAAATGGCCTCCCCAGAAGCGCATGTAACCGAACAGCTGCAAGGTATCCCGGGATACCACGACTTGTTTGCCAAGGCATTCCCGGGCGAAGCCGATCCGGTCACGCTGGTCAACGTCGAAAAGGCGATTGCCGTTTTCGAGGCCGGGCTGCTGACACCCGATGCTCCGTTTGATCGCTATCTCACAGGCGATGCATCGGCGCTGACGGCCGTCCAGAAACAGGGATTGCAGCTGTTCATCAACAAGGGTTGCGCGGCTTGCCACGGCGGCATCAACGTCGGCGGGGGCATGTACGCGAAATTCGGCGTGGTGGCCTCACCCGACGCCGCGATGAGGCCGCCTGGCGACAAGGGACGGGCTGCTGTCACGGGCGTGACCGGGGATGAATATATTTTCAAGGTGCCGACGCTGCGCAATATTGCGTTGACGGCGCCCTATTTCCACACCGGATCGGTGTGGGACCTGCGCCAAGCTGTCGAAGTGATGGCAAATGCCCAGCTCGGCACCACACTGACCGCGTCGGAAATCGACAACATCACGGCGTTTCTCGGCAGCTTGACCGGTGTGCAGCCAGACATCGCGGTGCCGATCCTGCCCGGCGGGGTTGCCGCGACACCGCGGCCCCAGCCGTGAAGCCGGCGTTTCAGCGCGCCGCGGGGCAAGTGTCCCAACCTGGGATAAAAATGGTGTCAGGGACAATTTGACCCGTCGCCAGGATCGTCCCTGACATCAATTCCCAACAGTTTTTCCGTGGACAAGGACCATTCGCGTTTCAAACGCCGATGTTCGCTGACCCGTTTTCAGAACCCCCGTTTCCAACCGCCCGATTTCAGACCCCTTCTCAGAAGGCGACTACTTCTTCGCTGGACGCCAGCTCAGCCAATTTATTTTTCCTGCGCTTGGCCCCCGTTCGGCACTCGATCGGTGCAGAGCCCACGAAAAGGCTGCAAGAAAATCGTAGCTGGCTTCGATCGCAGCGAGACTGGCAGGCAGGCATCCTCTCCCGACCTCGACTTCGACCTCGACGCTTTCTTTGCCTGAGGCTGGTGTGGCCGGCCCGACGCGGGCTTGGGCACGCCCTGCGGCGCACACGAACTATCGTAGGCTGGGCCCTTGCCCACCAACCAGGTCGCGCCAGGACACCCATGAAGATCTTCCATTCCCCGCTGCACGCCCTCCACGATGGAGGCATGGAGTTGCATCGCGGCGCGTTGGTGCCGTGCTACGAGATGCCCGCGCGGGTCGACCACATCCTGGCGGCGATCGGGCGCGCTGGCTGGACGGTGGAGGCGCCGCGCGACCAGGGCGATGGCGTGTTCGAGCGCGTGCACGATGGCGACTACCTGGCGTTCCTGCGTGGCGCCTACGCCCAATGGCAGTCCGAGGGCGGCGAGGGATTCATGCTTGCCGGGGCATTCCCGGCGCGCGGGATGCGTCGCGACCGGGTTCCGACCGGGCTGCATGCACGGCTGGGTTATTTCAGCTTCGATGCCGGCAGCCCGATCGTCGCGGGCACCTGGCAGGCGGCGCGGGCCTCCGCGCATTGCGCGCTGGCTGCCGCCGACAGCGTCGCTGCCGGCGCGCGCAGCGCCTACGCGCTATGCCGTCCACCGGGCCACCATGCAGGGCGCGCGGTCTTCGGCGGTTATTGCTACCTCAACAATGCGGCGCTGGCGGCGCAACGCCTGCGTGATGCCGGCATGGACCGCGTGGTGGTGCTGGATGTCGACTACCACCACGGCAACGGCACCCAGGACATCTTCTGGGAGCGCGACGACGTGCTGTTCGTCTCGATCCACGGCGACCCCGAGACCGAATACCCGTTCTACCTCGGCCATGCCGACGAGCGCGGCGCCGGCACGGGCGTCGGCTACAACCATAACTTCCCGCTGCCGCGCGGCAGCGACTGGGCGGACTATGCCCAGACCCTGGAGCGCGCGCTTGGCCACATCGTCGACTTCGCGCCGCAGGCGCTGGTGGTGTCGCTGGGCGTGGACATCTTCGAGGGAGATCCGATCAGCCAGTTCAAGCTCGGCGCGACGGATTTCCCGCGGCTGGGCGAGCGCCTGGCGGCCCTCGGCCTGCCGACGGTGCTGGTGCAGGAAGGCGGCTACGCGGTGGCCGAGATCGGCGATAACGTGGCCAGCGTGCTGACCGCCTTCGCGGACTGACGGCCGATCGCTTCGCGCGGAGCTGCCACGGCCGGCATGGGGCAGCGAGTGTCCAGCGCTCTCGATGACACCGCCCCGGTTGTGTACCGTCCCGTTGTTTACCGCCCGGTTGCTCGCTGGTCCATCGTGCATGCGCAGCCGGGCTGGCGTGCGAGCCGGTGTCGCCGTGTCGTCCACGACGCGCGCGTCGACCAAAAGCCATGGCGACATCGATGCTGCAGCTTGAATTCAACGCGTGCCAAGCAGGGTCAGCCGGCGGCCTGCTGCACGCGGCCACACCGGGTCACGAGCGCGGCTTCATCGCTCCAGCGCTTCGACGGCGTCCAGGGTTTGCTTGACGTGTTTGTTGGGGTTGAGCGACTAATAGACGTGGGTGATTTTCCCGGACGGCGCGATCACGTAGGACGTGCGATCCGACCAGCCGGGCTTCAGCAGCAGCAGCGCGTCGTACTGTTTTGCGATCTTCGCGCCAGGATCCGCGTCCACTGAGAACATTTCCGCCGCAGTGTTCGGTTTCCCTGGACAAGTCCGACCAGTTCGTCGACGTTTCAAACGCTGACGCCGATCACCTTGGCGTTTTGGGCCTTGAACTCCCCGTTCGCCTCAGATAACAGTTGCGCCTCCAGTTTTCAGCCCCCGATCTTCTCCGCGGGGACGAGCTGGACGTCAGCCCAGACCATTTTCTTTTCCTGCGCTTGGCCCCCGTTCGGCACTCGATCGGTGCAGAGACCACGAAAAAGTTGCAAGAAAATCGTAGCTGGCTTCGATCGCAGCGAGACTGGCAGGCAAACATCCTCTCCCGACCTCGACTTCGACCGCGACGCTTTCTTTTCCTGAGGCTGGCGTGGCCGGCCCGACGCGGGCTTGGGCACGCCCTGCGGCGCACACGAACTATCGTAGGCTGGGCCCTTGCCCACCAACCAGGTCGCGCCAGGACACGCATGAAGATCTTCCACTCCCCGCTGCACGCCCTCCACGATGGAGGCATGGAGTTGCATCGCGGCGCGTTGGTGCCGTGCTACGAGATGCCCGCGCGGGTCGACCACATCCTGGCGGCGATCGGGCGCGCTGGCTGGACGGTGGAGGCGCCGCGCGACCAGGGCGATGGCGTGTTCGAGCGCGTGCACGATGGCGACTACCTGGCGTTCCTGCGTGGCGCCTACGCCCAATGGCAGTCCGAGGGCGGCGAGGGATTCATGCTTGCCGGGGCATTCCCGGCGCGCGGGATGCGTCGCGACCGGGTTCCGACCGGGCTGCATGCACGGCTGGGTTATTTCAGTTTCGATGCCGGCAGCCCGATCGTCGCGGGCACCTGGCAGGCGGCGCGGGCCTCCGCGCATTGCGCGCTGGCTGCCGCCGACAGCGTCGCTGCCGGCGCGCGCAGCGCGTACGCGCTATGCCGTCCGCCGGGCCACCATGCAGGGCGCGCGGTCTTCGGCGGTTATTGCTACCTCAACAATGCGGCGCTGGCGGCGCAACGCCTGCGTGATGCCGGCATGGACCGCGTGGTGGTGCTGGATGTCGACTACCACCACGGCAACGGCACCCAGGACATCTTCTGGGAGCGCGACGACGTGCTGTTCGTCTCGATCCACGGCGACCCCGAGACCGAATATCCGTTCTACCTCGGCCATGCCGACGAGCGCGGCGCCGGCACGGGCGTCGGCTACAACCATAACTTCCCGCTGCCGCGCGGCAGCGACTGGGCGGACTATGCCCAGACCCTGGAGCGCGCGCTTGGCCACATCGTCGACTTCGCGCCGCAGGCGCTGGTGGTGTCGCTGGGCGTGGACATCTTCGAGGGAGATCCGATCAGCCAGTTCAAGCTCGGCGCGACGGATTTCCCGCGGCTGGGCGAGCGCCTGGCGGCGCTCGGCTTGCCGACGGTGCTGGTGCAGGAAGGCGGCTACGCGGTGGCCGAGATCGGCGACAACGTGGCCAGCGTGCTGACCGCCTTCGCGGACTGACGGCCGATCGCTTCGCGCGGAGCTGCCACGGCCGGCATGGGGCAGCGAGTGTCCAGCGCTCCCGATGACACCGCCCCGGTTGTGTACCGTCCCGTTGTTTACCGCCCGGTTGCTCGCTGGTCCATCGTGCATGCGCAGCCGGGCTGGCGTGCGAGCCGGTGTCGCCGTGTCGTCCACGACGCGCGCGTCGACCAGGGGCCATGGCGACATCGATGCTGCAGCTTGAATTCAACGCGGGCCAAGCAGGGTCAGCCGGCGGCCTGCTGCACGCGGCCACACCGGGTCACGAGCGCGGCTTCATCGCTCCAGCGCTTCGACGGCGTCCAGGGTTTGCTTGACGTGTTTGTTGGGGTTGAGCGACGAATAGACGTGGGTGATTTTCCCGGACGGCGCGATCACGTAGGACGTGCGATCCGACCAGCCGGGCTTCAGCAGCAGCAGCGCGTCGTACTGTTTTGCGATCTTCGCGCCGGGATCCGCGGCCACCGGGAACTTGCCGCCGCAGTGTTCGGTTTCCCTGGAAAAGTCCGCCAGTTCGTCGACGTTTCCAGCGGTGACGCCGATCACCGTGGCGTGGTGGGCCTTGAACTTGCCGATCGCCTCGGAAAACAGGTGCGCCTCCAGGTTGCAGCCGGCGGTGTGCGCCGCGGGAAAGAAATAGACCACGACCGGGCCCTTGGCGAGCGCATCGGCCAGCTTGAAGGTGAATGGCTTGCCGGCCAGGTAGGCCTGGGCGGTGAAGTCTGGTGCCTTGGCGCCGACTTTCAGTGCCGCCAATGCGGGCGCCAGGCAGGCGGCTGCGATGATGAGGCCGCTGGCAATGCCGCGTTTGAGGGTTGCGCGCATGTTGTGCTCCTTGACTGGATCCATGCCTTTATACGCCCGTAGCGGCCGACCGGATGCGGATCCCGGTGGCGGCGGGTCCTGCCGTCACCAGCAATGGTTGGCTTGGGATGACGAAAAAGGCGAAATGACGAAGAAGGGTGGGAAAAAGTGCGAAAAAACGTGCCAGGGACAATTTCCAGAAGTAGCGCTGGCGGAGGTATCGCAAACCTGCCCTGGCAGGCATGGCGCCTGGTTGCCCGCGTGCGTCCAACGCCTTTGCCTGGCTACACGTTACTTGGCGAGGTGGTACAGGCGTACGGCAACGGGATCCGAAGTGATTTCCAGCATGCGATTGCGCGCGTGCAGCAGGAAACGCACACGATCGGATTCGGCGGACTCTGCGCCTTTGCATTCCATGAGCACCTGCCGGTAACGCTTCCGGGGATCCAGCGCCGCCAGTATCTTGTTATGGCTATCGGCCAGGTAGGGCGAGGAACCGTTGCCAAGCGCCGTGACGAAGTTGGGTGGATCGGATAGATACGTCAGGCCGCCGCTGTAGCGCAACGCGCAGTCGTGGACGTCAGGGAACGCCTCCCGCGGCTGCCGCGCCGTCTCGCTGATCTGCCAAACCGTTCCCCTGCGCTTGATGACGGCGTCGCCGTCCACTGGCTGCATGGGTTGGCCCAGGTCGAGAGTCTCCGCCACCAGGCGCCAATGCCCGGCCCAGACGGGATTGAGGTTACCCGTCGTGCCGTGCATGCCTTGCGGCACCCATTCGTGGTGGCCGACGCGGTGCAGCAGGAACACACCCCATCGTGGATCGCGCCTCAGCCAGGTGTCGATCGAGGCATCAAGCGCAGCCAGTGTGTTTGTCAGTTCGCGGCGAAAGGTTGGCGCGTCCGGCCCGGAGACATGGACTTCCCGGAACTTCGCGTCGTAAGCGATGAGCGGTTCCGTGCGCCAGTGCGAGTATCCGGTAAAGATCGACGGCGCGTGGTAATAAAGCGCGCGACCCCAGGTGAGGACGCCGGGCGTCAGTGGCCGACGTGCCAGGCGCAGCGAGCCGAATACGTTGGTGTGCCAGGACGTATCGTTGCCGGGCGGTACGTACGTGAACGCACGCGGCGCATCTTGCAGGACGGCCGTGATGACTTCGCTATTGAGGTGCAACTGGTAATCGTCCGCGCTCTGGACGCCGTCGCCGCCGATCATCGCGATGACCTGTTCGAAGCCTCCCAGCGCGCCACCCCGCATCGCGGCCAACAGTGTTCCTGGTAGTCCAGCCGCGTGCGCTGCGGGTGCTCGCGCGATATCTTCCAGTCCCAGGCCATCATGGGGATGGCCGGTGTGAAACCGATCCGTCGCAGCGCGGTAATGGCAGTATCGCGCCTGGCGTCGGTGTCGCAGGTCGATTCGATGTCGCTGCGGTCCAGGACAGGGGTGGTGTCGCAGTCGCGCAGGATCACCTCGGCAATCGGGTCGCCAAGCGCCATGGCATGGCGGATCACCGGCAACCAGGCCTGGTTGAATGCGGCAACCGCCCTGCGTGAGGCTTCCTGCTTGTGCTCGACGCGGCGCTCGCAGTCCAGGGTCTGCTTCCTGGTCTTGTGGGCGTTGGCCGTACCGTAACTGCACAACCTTACCTGCAGGTCGGGATCGGGTGGCATGTAATCGGCTTCGGTCCGGGCCGTATCACGGCGCAGTTGCCAGACATCGATGAAGCCGCGTGCATCTGTTTTCGTGGTGGATAGGCGGCCGTGCGCAGTTGCAGTCAAGGGATGACACCCGACCACGAGTAGCAACGCGGTACTGGACGCAGCAAGGATCCATCGCATGGGAAGCCCCTGTATTGGGTCCATATTATTCACGATGGAGGGGCGGACGAATTCGGCGTCGCGAAACAGTCGCGAAGCGAGGCCCGGGAAAATTTCCAAAGGGGACCAACATCAGGCGCAATCAGAGCTTGCAGGTGCGTCCGCGTCCGAGCTTCTCCGCGGTCACGAGCCCGGCCTGTTCAAGGAGGCTGGCGTGCTCTGCATGCACGTGAGAGGTATCGGCAACCTATGGGCCAAGTCGGCGACAAATGCGGTGGATTCAAACGCCAATGTCCCCTGGTTTCATTTTTCGCCGTGGTCAGCGGTGGAGCGCGCGGCCGGTGTTGGCTCGCATACCCGTTGCTGCTGGAGACGCGGTCTTCAAGCCATCACCCACGCGACCGGTTGACCGGCGGCCGGGCCTTGGTTGCTGGCCCATCCGATCGGCTTCACCTGGAGAAGGACACAGCCATGGCACCAGCATCCGTGAGCGGTTTGAGTAGTGCCAACGTCATCGCCCTGATCCAGTCCAGCGCGCTGTTCGTGGGCATCCTGGCCATCGGCTTCAGCCTGGTCGGTGCGATCGCGGTGTGGCGCGCTGGCAAGGAGGGAGCGCTGGCGTTTTTCCATATGTTCGAGCGCTTGCAGGTCCTGCAGCTGCTGACCGTCATGCTGGTGATCGCCTCGGCCACCGTGCTGGCGCTGCTGGGGATCCTGGACTCCAACGGGATCACCGGGATACTCAGTGGAGTCGGTGGCTATGTCCTGGGGGGGCTGAACCGCCAGGCTTCTGCGGCAAAAAAACCAGCGGTGCCCGTGGCCACCGGCGGTGCATCCAGACCGAGCTAGGCGATTGATGGCGGTTGGGGCGGTGTAACGCCCAAGTCGTGTGGATGGTCGTGCGGCCTGGCGCCCGCTTGAGGCGCTTCCGTGCGCCTGCAAGCTGTCCCGGCGGGACTAACGGTTGATGATGACGGGGTCGCTCGTCCTGCTTTCCTGGTTGTCATTTCGCTGCTGGCGTTGTTCCAACCTGTCTTGCGCCTGCGGTTCTTCGCCGGAGTCCAGATCGTTGGCGATTTCCTCTTCATCGGGTAATTCGGGTTGCATGCTGTTCATGGCAGCTCCTCGACGTGCGACGCGCGAATCCGGTCCTCGGGCGCCGCGTCGGGACACGTCCGAGGGCCCGAGGCTACTCCCAAACCAGCCCGAAATCTGCAATGCGTCACACTTTTTGGCAAGCGTTGGACCGTGGCGCCGGGCGACCGCGGGACGACGAGGCGCCGGCTTCATTCGGCGGCCCCCGAGCATGGCTTGCCTGCTCGAGTTCCCGGCCAGCACGCGATGACCAGACCCGGGCCGGCATGTGGCCGTTGCAGGCCTGCCATCCGGTTCTGATCGCCGCGCGCGGTCCCAGGCTGGCAGCACGGCTTGGCCTTCCACCTCAATGCAGATCGCCTGGGGCGTCCGAACCCGGCTACCCGCCCAAACCCGAGGCTTTCCCGCGATGCAAAGGGTGGCTGCGCGCCATCGAGGCGGGCGAAACAGGCGTCGGTGGAGCAGGGGCCAGGGTCCGTTTCCATCGGGGGTCGTTATTGACGTCTGGTGAGGACAACAACCGCGCGCAAGCATCGCCGCGAAAAAAGATGGAATCGGCCAGCAATGCACGAGATCGCCATGTTTCCTGGCCCGGACTGCTCCGACTTCTGTTCCTTGCACAGGAAAAAATGTCGACCTGACTCACATGTGTCGTGGCTTGGGACGCAGGGACAATTTCCGGAAGCAATGCCCCGGCAGGCGATGAACGATGAGCCCGGGCACTGTGCATGCCGGTGTGCTGGCTGCCTGCCTTTCCGGACCGTCCCGCTTGACCGACGGCGCACGGGCGTTTCACAGTCGTCACGCCGCTGTGCTTAGCGTAAAGGGACATCCGCCGCGGCAGGTACGATCAGGGCAAGTCCCGGCATCGGCAGCCGACGCAGGTGGGGCAGGAGCATATTGTGAGGGCGGAAAAACAGCACAAATCAGGGCATGGCTCGCAACCGGGATACACGCTGCTCGAGTTGCTCTTTGCCGTGGCGATCGTCGCCGTGTTGGCGGTGGTTGCGATCTCCGCCTATACAGGGTCGATGGATCGTGCCAGGAACAGGAAGGCCGTTGCCGACATCGCCGAGTTGGAACTGGTGATCGAGCGCTACCGCAGCGACCACTTCGCCCTCCCGGACGCGCTGCCTGCGTCGCGCAGCGACCCTTGGGGCAACCCCTACATCTACACCAAGCTCGAAGGTGTAAAAGGCAAGGGCAAGGCCCGCAAGGATCACAAGCTCAATCCGCTGAACTCCGATTTCGATTTGTTCAGTGCGGGCAAGAACGGCACGTTCAAGTCGCAAATCAGCAACAAGGACAGCCTCGATGACATCATTCGCGCCAGGGACGGCGCGTACGTCGGTTTGGCCGCAGACTACTAGTCCCAATGAAATTGCAAGGCAACTTCCTCACCAGTCGTCTGGCCCGCCGTATATTCCTGATGTTCTGCCTGGCCGTGCTCGTCCCGGGCGCGGCCGTTTTCTGGCTGACTTACGAAAACGCTTCGGAACTGGCCCGTCAATCCGAAAGTTCGGCGCTGCGGATCGCCAACAAGCACTTTGCCATCGGCATATTCGAGCGCCTGCAGCTTGCACAAGCCGAGCTGGCCCGTCTGGACCCGACCGCCGGCATCGGCAACCAGGCGCGCCATATCTTCACCAATGTCCAGTCGCCCGACACCACGCAGCTCAAGCGGCTGGCGTCTGCCCGAGGCGATGCCCTGGTCTCCGTGGATACCCGGCAAGGCGAGCCGCGCGTCGCACTGACTGTCCATTCGGGTGCCGCGGGCAAGCCCGTGACGGGCATCCTCGACCCCGCCTTCCTGTGGGGCGAGCCCGACCAGGGGATCGAAAATGGGCGGGTGTGCATCTACTCCGGCGATCTGCTGATCAGGTGTGCAGGGAGCGTCGCGGTCCAGGGCCAGGCCAATCTGGTGCATGACCAGTGGGACTTGTTCCTCAAGCCCAGCTTTGGCGCAAGGTCCTGGCGATTCGTGGCGTCGAAACCTGCAGACACCTATTTCGATGGCTATGCGAAATTCCTGCTGCCGGTGGGTGTCGGCATGTTGCTGCTCGCGCTGTTGCTCAGTTCGATCGAGATACGCCGGATCCTGGTCCCGCTCGAATCGTTGCTCATGCGGATCAGGGCCGTCGGCGGGACGAGCGGTGGGCAAGGTCTTGCCACGAACGACGAATTCGCGGTGCTTGACCAGACATTCTCTGTCATGGAGAGACGCATTTCGCGGCAACTCGATACCCTTGAGACGCTGCAGCGCATCGATCGCCTGATCCTGGATCGCATGCCGGTAAGCCACGTCGTGCAGGTAGTGTTGGCGCGCATCGTGGAATTGACGGGGTCCGGGCCGGTCGCGCTGACCCTGGCGGATTCGGAAGACAACGAGGCTCCGCGCCATTACCGGGCGGCAACCGGTCCTGGCCGCGAGCCTTTGACAGTGATTTCGATAGCCGACCCCGTGGCCGACCCACCGCTGGCCCTCTCTGCCGGCGCGGGCTGGCAGCCGGTGGGGGAAGTCGGCCCCGGTTTTGCGGACCTGGGCATCAAACGGCTGTCCTGCCTGACCGTAGGCCAGCCGACAGGAGCGATCGTGCGCGTGTCGATCGGGCGCGATGGGACCACCATCGAGCCGGAGGCCGCGGGCGAAATCCGCGAACTTGTCGAGCGAGTGGCGGTTGCGATGACGGCTGCCGAACATGAGCGCCGCCTGTTGTTCCAGGCCAGGCACGACTTGCTCACCGGATTGCCCAACCGCCTGTCGGTCATCGAGCAAATGGGCCGGATGCTGTCCGACCCGACATGCGGGACGTCCGCGTTTGCAGCCATGTTCGTCGATCTCGACCGCTTCAAGGCCATCAATGACGGACTGGGACATGACCTGGGGGATGCGGTCCTGGTGGAGGTGGCCCGGCGCTTCGCGACGGCCGCTGGAGTCGATGCCCACGTGGCCAGGATCGGCGGGGATGAATTCTTCGTGGTCATGCCCACGGCGACCTCGATCCACGAGGCGCTTGAAGTCGACCGGGCGCTGCGGGATTGCCTCATCGTGCCGGTGTTCGTGGAAGGCCAGGCATTGAGCATCGGTTTCAGTGCCGGCATCGCGATGCATCCTGGCGACGGCATCGACCCGGAGTCGCTGATCCACAACGCGGATGTCGCGATGTATCGCGCCAAGCGTTCCGGTGGTGGTCGTACCTTGCTCTTTGCAGACGAGATGAATAGCACGGCGATCAACAGGATCCAGATGGAAACCGAATTGCGCGCCGCACTGCGTAACCGGCAGTTGTACCTGCACTACCAGCCGCGCGTAGACAGTCGCGATGGGAAGATAGCCGGTGTCGAAGCACTCGCCAGATGGTCGCACCCGACGCGCGGCATGGTGCCTCCAACGAGTTCATCGGCATGGCTGAAGAATGCGGCCTGATCGTGGAGTTGGGCGCATTTGTCGTGGAAGAAGCGTGCAGGCAGCTGGCTGACTGGAAACAGGCGGGAATTGAGGTGCCGATCATGGCAGTCAACGTGTCGCCGCAACAGCTTCGCACCGGGAACCTGTTCCTGACCATCGATTCCGCCCTGGATGGAAGCGGCCTTGGATGGAATGAACTGGAGCTCGAAATCACCGAATCGTTGCTCGTGCGCGATGCGGACTCCGCGAACGAGTCGGCCAGTTCACAGCTCAGGCAACTACGGGACGCCGGGTGCACCGTTGCAATCGATGATTTCGGTACCGGGTTCTCATCGCTCGCATACCTCACGCGCCTGCCGTGCGACACCATCAAGATCGACAAGGCTTTCATACAAGCGTTGCATGAACCCGAAACCCAGGTTGTCGTGCGTTCCATCCTGGCAATGGCGCACGCGCTGCAGAAAAACGTGGTCGCCGAAGGCGTGGAAACCCTGGATGACGTCGCCCTGCTGAATTCCTGGGGCTGCTTCATCATCCAGGGGTACGTCTATTTCAAGCCGCTCGCGCCTGGTGAACTGGCGAGGCAACTGGATGCAAGGGGACGGACGTAGCCTGCCGCTCGTCCCGCGCAGGCCATCAGCGCGCCGCCGATCCCGCCTGACACGCGTCCAGCCGCTGCGGCGACCGGTTCATCGCCGGCCTGCGAGCGGGGCGCGCTATCGACGGCCAAAAACCGGGATCAAGCCATGTGCCTGACCCCATGTCCCGCACCCATGCCGCATGCCTCACACCCCACGTCGCGATGTCCCGCTACCCGTCACCTGCCAAGTCGCGTTACCTTCCCGGATTGGTGAAACCAGGTCGAACAAGTGAAAGCCACGATCGTCGGTCTAGTCACGCCGCACTTTCTGAGAGTCGTCGAGCTCGCCAGGCAGGCCGAAACCGGCGTCAACGTTGACTGGCATCTGCGCGACGCCGTTGCAAAGACGACTGACGAGCTTGGTCACCAATACAACGCGCGGGAGTTGCTCTCGGCGTACATCCTGGGGTTGGAGACCGCTGCGCGGGACGGGGGGCAGGGCCGCGAGGTTTATGCCGGCATGCTGCTGGCTGCGGCATCGATGGCCGCGCGTGAGTTGGAAAAGCTGGACTGAAGACATCAGCAAACGAGCATCCGCAAGCGCGCAAGGTATATTTCCCGTAAGCGAAAGGATCCACGGGCGCCTGCCCCCTTGGGGTTTGCCAGGCGGGATACGTCGGCGGTGATCGGGGGGGCGACAGGATTGAGGATCGTCTACGTGGAAAGCCCAGGGAGCGGGACTGGCTCGTTGTCACCAGGCGGTTGGGGCTGTTGGCTGGGAAGGGGGCGCGGACATCGCGGTGATGGCCGCTGTCGGGGTGTCCGTGGTGCATCCGGCCCACGCCGCGGATCCCGGAGCCACTCGACACGCGCTTGTACGCGACATCCGATGTGGGGCTCCACCGTGCCTGGCAGGGCGTGGGCAGTGGCCCCGCGACATCCCTGGCCACGGCGACCTGAGCGCCGGAAACCGGCGACGTTAACGGCTATGCTGCCGCGAGGCCCCGGGAACCCTGTCATGCGCGGATCCGCCCGCAGATTGTCGTGTCCATGCTGCCGTTTCGAGGCGGATTCGCCGAGGCGGCTCCATTGAGGATGCTCCGTTGAGGATGCTCCGTTGAGGCTGGTCGCGACGCGGGCAATAGCGCTCGTGCTGGCTGGTGTGATCACGCTGGCCATGCTCGGCCTGCCGGGGTGCAGGGACCAACGCTCCGCGTCGGCCCCGGCGCGGGTGCTGCGGGTCGGCGTCTACGAGAACCCGCCCAAGGTCTACACCGACGACGATGGCCGCCCGGCGGGATTGTTCATCGAGTTGCTGCAGGCAATCGCGGCCAGGGAAGGTTGGCAACTGGAATACCAACGTTGCGCATGGGATGCGTGCCTGCAGCGCCTGCAGGCACGTCAACTCGACCTGATGCCGGACGTGGCGTACTCGCAGGAGCGAAGCCGCCAGCTCGACTTCCATGCCATCCCGGTGACCTATTCCTGGTCCCAGTTGTTCCGGCGTCCGGGCATCCAGGTCCAGTCGATGAGCGACCTGGACCAACGCCGCGTGGCCCTGTTGCGCGGCAGCATCCAGACCCGCGCACTGCACGACGTGCTTGGCGGCCTGAACGTGCAGTGGACGCCGGTTGAGACCGATAACTACGCCGCTGCATTCGAGGCCGTGCGCACGGGCCGCGCGGACGTGGCTGTCAGCAACAGTTTTTTCGGCGGGCGCATGGCGCGCCAGTACGGTGTGCAGGAAACGCCGGTGGTGTTCGATCCGGCCACCCTGTACTTCGCCACGGCAAAGGGCACCCATGCGCTGGAATTGGCCCGGATCGATTACTGGATCCAGCGCTGGAGGGCGGATCCCGGGTCGATCTACTTCAAGGCCATGGGGCGTGCGCTGGTACCGATACCGGTCACGGTGGCGCCGCGCTGGCTGGTACCGGCGGCGATCGCGGTGGCGGCGCTCATCGCCGGCCTGGCGATCTTCAGCAGTCTGCTGCGCTGGCGCGTACGCGTGTCGACCGCGCAGGCGCAGCGGGCGCGCGAACAGCTGGAGCATGTGCTGGAGGCCAGTCCGGTGACCGTGTTCCTCGCCCACCAGCGCGGCGAGCACCTGCTGGTCGATTGGGTCAGCTCCAATACCGAGCGGATCTACGGTTTTCGCGCCGAAGACATGATGCAGCCGGACTGGTGGAGCGGCCGGGTGCATCCCGACGACCTGCCGACCCTCGAACCTGCGGCCAGCCATCTGGTCAACCATGACTCGCTGCTCCGCGACTATCGGCTGGTCGACGGGCACGGCGTGGTCCGCCACATCCACGAACACCTGCAGGCGCAGCCAGGCGAACCCGGGGCGGTGTTGCGGGTGCTGGGAACCTGGACCGACGTGTCAGAAGCCAAGGCGCATGCCGAGGAGCTGACCCACCTTGCCCATCACGACACCCTGACCGGCTTGCCGAACCGGCGCCTGCTGCAGCTGTTCCTTGCCGATGCGGTCGCGGCGGGCACGCCGCTGGCCGTGCTGGTGGTCGACCTGGATCGCCTGCGGGACATCAACGAGACCTTCGGTGAAGCACTGGGCGACCAGGCGCTGCGCGCGGCGGCCCAACGCCTGCAGGGCATGTTGCCGGCCAACGGCTTCCTGGCACGGCTGGGAGGCGATGAATTCGCGGTGGTCCTGCAGTGCCGCGACGACACCGTGCCAGGCGTCCAGGCAAGCAGCGAGGCGAGCGGGGAGGATGGACGCGATGCTGGCCGCGACGCCGATACCTTTGCACGCAACGCACTGGATGGACTGGCCCGTCGATTGCGCTCGTTCCCGCAACCCACGGTGATCACGGCCAGTGCCGGCATCGCCCGCTACCCGCGCGACGGAGAAGACGCCGAAACCCTGCTCAAGCACGCCGAGCTCGCCCTGTACGAGGCCAAGCGGCAAGGGCCGGGCCATTGCAAGTGGTTCGAGCCCGGACTGTCTGCCGGTGCGGAACAGCGCCTCGTGATCGAAAGCGGCCTGCGCCAAGCGCTCGCCAAGCGCGAGCTACGACTCCATTACCAGCCGCAGATCGATTTGCGCGACGGCTCCGTGGTCGGGGTGGAAGCGCTGGTGCGCTGGCAGCATCCCGAGTGGGGCCTGGTCCCGCCGATACGCTTCATCCCGGTGGCCGAGGAGTCGGGGCTGATCGGGGAGATCGGGTTGTGGGTGCTGGTGGAGGCCTGCCAACAGCTGCGTGCCTGGGACGAGGCGGGCCTGCAGGTTCCTCGCATCTCGGTCAACTGTTCGGTGCAGCAGCTTGATGTGGACCGGTTTCCCGTGCAGGTGGCTGCGGTGCTTGCGGCCACCGGCGTCGCGGCGCACAGGCTGGAAATCGAGATCACCGAATCCATGCTGATGCGCGATCCCGAGCGCGCGATCGCCGCCTTGCAGGCGCTGAAGGGGCAAGGCGTACGCCTGGCGATCGACGACTTCGGCACCGGCCACTCCAGCCTGGCCTACGTCAAGCGACTGCCGGTGACGCTGCTCAAGATCGACCGCTCGTTCGTGAGCGGGATCGGCAACGATGCCAACGACGAGCAGATCTGCCGCACCGTGATTGCACTGGCACGGACCCTGGGCCTGCAAACCTTGGCCGAGGGCGTCGAAGCCCGGGGCGAAGCCTCGTTCCTGCACGACGAAGGCTGCGACCTGGCCCAGGGCTACCACTACACCCCGCCATTGGCGCCGGACGAACTGCACGACTGGCTTGTCGCGCATGGCAGGCACGCGGCACCGGCCCTGCCCGATGCCGCAGGCTGACTGAGGTAAGGGAGGGGCAGCGTCGATCGGGCAGTGTTGGGTTGGCCTGGTGGCCAGCTCGGCCGTGCGAGGTTCCAGGCCAGGCATGCCTGTCCGGTTGCGCTTCGAGGGCCACGCACAACCCGACCGCGCCGCAGGCGTGCTGGCATTGGCATGGGCGTTGGCATCGAACCTGGCTGGGCGCGGCTTGGTCGGGGCAGGGCCCCATGTCGACTTCGCCCCGGGGCTTCGGCGTTCACGCGCCCGTGCCCGGTCGACGGGTTTACTGGCCAACGCAGGCGGCGATGTACCGGATCGTTACGCTTGCCCGTTGACGGCGCATCCGGCGGGTTCGGCGCGGGAGTTGCTGCCGCTGGCGTGACGCGGGGAACCTGGAGGGAGGACAAAAATGACGGCAATATCCCGTCGGGCGTGGGCTGCCCTGGTGACGCTCGCCGCGGCGTGCGGCCTCGTTGTGGCGTTGTACCACTATCTTGCGCCGATCACCGGTGTCACCGGAACGCCTGGTGCCCTGCTGGTCGTCGTCTCGAGTGCGTTGATCACGCTGCTGGGGCTCGCCTGGCTATCGCGGCCGCATCGTGGCCTGCCGATCCGCATCCTGGTCCTGGTTGCCGCCTCCGGGACGCTGCTGGCCGCGTTGCTGCTGCATGAGTTCTGGCTGGTAGCCGCGATGGCGGTGGTGCTCCTGGCAGGGATGGTCGACATGGCAACCGCCCACCGAGGTGTCCGATGACCAGCCCCCTGCGCTGGTTGCTCGCTTCGGCGGCGTGCCTTGTCCTGTGGGGCTGCGCGCGGCCATCGGCCCCGACCGCGCAGGCGGCGGATCTCGCGTACACCAGTCCCGCCGGTGCGCCGGTGCCGCGGCAGCCGACGCCGCCGGGCGCGGGCGAGGCTTGGGACAGCTTCCACGGCCAGTTGAGCGCGCAGAAGTATTCGCCGCTGGCGCAGATCAACGCTTCCAACGTGGGTTCGCTGGAGCTCGCATGGCAGTTCCACACCGGCGATGTGTCCGACGGCAGCGGCGACCTGCCCGCGACGGTCTGGTCGGCCACGCCCATTTTTGCCAACCAGACGCTGTACCTGGGCACGCCGTTCTACCGCATCCTTGCGCTCGATCCGGCGACCGGTCGCCAGCGCTGGAGCTTTGACAGCAAATCCACGCTCAAGGCGCTGACCCAGCCGGCGCTGAAGAACCGCGGCGTCGCCTACTGGCAAGCGGAGCATCCGGTCGCCGGCCAGCCGTGCCAGAAGATCGTCTACCTGGGCACCATGGACGCGCAGCTGTTTGCCGTGGATGCCGATACCGGCAAGCCCTGCGAGGGATTCGGCGACGGCGGCGTGCTGGACGTCAACCAGTGGAACGACGTCAACGACAAGTGGCCGCTGTCGCTGTTGCAGCCGCCGACCGTGGTCGGCGACCACCTGATCCTGGGCTGGGCCGGCAAGGATTGGGCACTGGAAAAGGCGCCGCCGGGCACCGTGTTCTCGATCGACGCCCGTACCGGCAAGCGGCAATGGAGCCTGGACGTCTTGCCCGAAACGATGCGCCGCACCAGTGGTACCGCCAACGTCTGGACCGCGATGTCGGCCGACCGCGAGCGCGGGCTGGTGTATCTGCCGGTGTCGTCGCCGTCGCCCAATTACTGGGGCGGCAACCGCGCCCAGCCAGTGCCGCTGGCGACGTCGACCACGGCCGTCGACGTGGAGACGGGCAAGGTCGTCTGGTCGCGCCAATGGGTGCACCACGACCTGTGGGACTACGACATCAATTCGGCGCCGACACTGATGGACATCACCGTCAACGGGCGCACGATCCCGGCGCTGATGCAGGCGACCAAGATGGGGTACCTGTTCGTGGTCAACCGGGAAACCGGCGAGGATGTCTGGCCGATCGTGGAGCGGCCGGTGCCGACAGGCGATGCCCCCGGCGAGGTGTATGCCAGGACCCAGCCCGTGCCGACGTTGCCAAAACCGCTGCTGGCGCAGGCCACCAAGCCGAAGGTGTGGTGGCTGGCCGATGTGGTGGGCCTGGGGCAGTGCTCGCGCCTGTTCGACAAGTTGCACTACGCGGGCATGTATTCGCCGCCCTCCACGCGCGATGCAGGCGTGCTCGGGTATCCGCTTTCGGCTGGCGGCGTGCAATGGGGCGGCGTGGCGTTCGATCCGCGAAGCCAGACCGCGATCGTCAACACCTCGCACATCACCCAGTACCTCAAGCTGGTTGCGCGCGACGAATACGAACGTGTGGCCGGTGCTTCGGGCGCCGAGCTGGGCTACTACCCGCAGACTGGCGCGCCGTACGGGATATTGCTGAAAAACGCGATGAACTGGCTTGGCATGCCGTGCTGGGCGCCGCCGTTCGGCGAGCTGGTGGCCATCGACATGAAGAGCGGCGGGGTGAAATGGCGCCGGCCGATCGGCGCGTCCCAGAAGTACGGCTTCTACATGCCCGAGCGCTGGGGCTCGCCCACCATTGGCGGCCCCGCGGTCACCGCTGGCGGCCTGGTTTTCATCGGCTCGACGATGGATGCCAAGGTGCGGGCGTTTTCATTGGCCACGGGCAAGGAGCTCTGGTCCGACCAGGTCCAGGCCCCCGTGGTCGCCAACCCGGCGGTGTACGAATACAAGGGCCGCGAGTACGTCGCCTTCGCTGCGGGCGGCAATCCGATCATCAAGGACCAGGTGGGCGACCAGCTGGCCGTGTATGCGCTCCCCCAACAGGACGCACCACGAGGGGGCGCAGGACACTAGCGCGCCTGGACCGGGCAGGGGGCTGGCCCGCCGGACCACGATGGGGCGTGGACCTGTAGGGACATGCGCAATCGTCTTTCTCGATTGCCTGTCCTGCGTCGCGAAGGGGCCGACTCGTCGCGTCGCCAGGCGCAGCCCCACCACGGTGACGCGACCCGCCTTGCGCCGGTCGGCGTTGGTGTTAGTGGCATCGTGCAGGCCATCGGCTGGCGAGCTGGCCGCCCGCCAAGCCACCCGGGCCGTTCCCGCTTGAAACCTGGTTCGGCAGCCGGGCAGCTCCGCTATGCTGCGCCCAACCCAGGCCGCTGGAGCCGCCCATGGACTTCGATGATTTCGCGCCGCTGCTGTCCCGGGCCCATGCGCACGCCGACGCTTTCCTCGATGCGCTTCCGCGGCGTTTCGTCGGCGCACGGGCTGGCCGCGAGGAAATGATGGCTGCCCTGGACGGGCCGTTGCCGACGCAGGGCGAGGCCGCCGCGGCGGTGCTGGACCGGATGGCGGGGCAGGCGGAACGCGGCACCTCGGGTTGCGCCGCGCCGCGCTATTTCGGCTTCGTCATCGGTGGCTCGCTGCCCGTGGCACTGGCGGCGGACTGGCTGGTGTCGACCTGGGACCAGAACGCGGGCGTCCACGTGATCTCGCCGCTGGCGGCCGCGCTGGAGGAGATCGCCGGGCGCTGGTTGCTGGACCTGCTGGACCTGCCGCGCGACAGCGGCGTCGGTTTCGTCACCGGTTGCCAGATGGCCCACGTCACCTGCCTGGCCGCTGCGCGCCACGGCATGCTGCGCCGCGAGGGTTGGGACGTGGAGGCCGACGGCCTGAACGGCGCGCCGCGCATCCATGTCGTCGCCTCCGCCGAAGCCCACGTCACCGTCGACGTCGCGTTGCGCTACCTCGGCCTGGGCACCCGCGCGCTGGTGCGGGTGGAGGCCGATGGGCAAGGCCGCATGCGCGCCGACGCGCTGCGCGCGCTGCTGCCGACGCTGGAGGGCCCGGTGATCGTCTGCGCGCAGGCGGGCAACGTCAACACCGGCGCGTTCGATCCCTTGCGCGAGATCGGCGAACTCGCCCGCAGCCATGGCGCGTGGATGCACGTCGACGGCGCCTTCGGCCTCTGGGCGCGCGCCAGCGCCAGCCCGGAGCTGGGCGCCGTCGCCGACGGGATGGAGCTCGCCGATTCATGGGCCACCGATGCGCACAAGTGGCTCAACGTGCCCTACGACAGCGGCGTGGCCATCGTCCGCAATGCCGCGGACCACCGCGCGGCGATGACTTCGGCCGCGGCCTACCTGATCCAGACCGGCGGCGCCGAGCGCGACGCCGTCGACTGGGTGCCCGAATTCTCGCGCCGCGCCCGTGGCATCCCGGTGTACGCCGCGCTGCGTGCGCTGGGGCGCGACGGCGTCGCCGACCTGGTCGACCGCTGCTGCGCGCGCGCCCGCCAGTTCGCCAGCTTGCTGTCGGCCGAGCCCGGCGTGGCCATCCTCAATGACGTGGTGCTCAACCAGGTGCTGGTGCGCTTTGGCGACGACGACGCCATGACCCGGGCTGTCGTCACCGGCGTGCAGGACGACGGCACCTGCTGGGCCAGCGGCACGACATGGCACGGCGTCGCCGCCATGCGCATCTCGGTGTCCAACTGGGCCACGAGCGAAGCGGACGTCGTCGCCAGCGCCGGGGCGATGCAGCGGGTGTATCGCGCCTTGCGGGGCGCCGGCGGTCCGTGAGCCTTGGCGAAGGCCGCGACCGCGACATTCGTTGATCCTGGTCAATCCGGCCGTCGGCCCTTGTGGCAACGTGGCCTTGTCTGCAAACCGGAGCTGGCGCATGGGTACTTCGAAGGATTCAATCCGCAAGATGGCCAAGGCCAACAAGGACTTCCGGCGCGAGGTCGCGACCGGCAGCCATTCGCAGATCGTGCTGATGTGCCTGCGGCCGGGGGAAGCGATCGGCGAGGAAGTGCACGACGACAACGACCAGATCTTCCTGGTGGCCAAGGGCAGCGGCGAGGCGCTGGTTGGAGGTGCGCGCGAGTCGCTGGAAAAGGGCGCGGTGCTCATGGTGCCTGCCGGCGTGCGCCACGACATCCGCAACACGGGCGACAAGCGGCTGCGCCTGGTGACGATCTACGCGCCGCCGCACCATGCACCCGGCACCGTGCACGCAACCCGCCAGGACGCGCTGGACGCCGAAACCCGGGACCATGCTTGAGTTCATCGATGGCGCCGATGACATCGTGGCCGATGACATCGTGGCGATGACGGTCTCGGACCGGCTCACTGGCGCGGACCTGACCGCGATGATGGACCGCATCGAGCGTGCCATGGCCGACCACGACACGATCCATGTCTTCGTCGAGACGCGGTCACTGGAAGGCATCCAGGTTTCCGGTTTAGGCGCCCACGTCGCGCGGGCGATACACGAGAAGCTGGACGATCCCGGCCATCGCCGATGCGTCGATGCGCGAGTTTCCTGCAGTGGCCAGCGACGCTTCCGGCAAGCAGGACGATGCTTCCAGCCAGCGCGATCCTTCCGACAGTGCTGACGACAGCTGGATCAACTTGCGTGGGACCGTGACCTGCGTCGGCGACGACATGCTCAAGCCAGACTACGGAGACGACGAGGTCCATATTGAAATGGATCGTCCCGGCGGCGCGCAGGGCAATGACAACCTCGTGGCCGGGGGCGCGCGCGATTGCGGGTTCGATTCATTCGAAATGAATCCGTACCTGCGCATGCGGCTTTTCCTGCGTGCCGGTGGTCGATCCCGGCTGCCGGACTTGCGTGCTGCTTCGATCTGCCCGCCATGCTTGCGGTTTGCGTCCGCCTGCGTGGGTGTCGCGCGGGGCTGTGCTCCGGGGCGGACATCGTGGCGGGTGTCACGGGACATTCCTGGAGGTCGATGCTTGCGGAACGCTTGCCGCGCAAGCGCGGCTTCACGCGTCCGCTTCCGGGGCCCGGTGTGGCGCCTGCAGGCTGGATGTCTTCAGTACTACTTCGCCCGACTTTCATACGGGGGGCTCTACGATGGGATCAACCGGGGCTGCACCGGTGGCGTGCCGGGTGCCATGCGCACGCTTGTCGAGATCGGACCTGCCAAAGGATCCGGTTGCGCCGCGGGCAGCCCACTGACCCATCGAGGAGTGCAAAAACATGTCGAGCCCCGAACACAAGGCAAAAGTGTGGAACATGATCAAGCCCATCAAGGTGGGCATGCTGGCGACGGAGGTGTCAGGCCGACTCCACGCGCGTCCCATGCATCTTGTCCAGGACGAGTACGACGGCACGCTCTGGTTTTTCACGAGCAAGGCGTCGGAGAAGGTCTTCGAGATCAGGAATGAAAGGGACGTGTGCCTGACCTTTGCCAGCCAGGAAAGCCAGACCTACGTTTCGCTGACCGGCCGGGCCACGATCACCCAGGACAGCAAGCTCATCGAGCGTTACTGGAATCCCTTCGTCGCGGCCTGGTTCCCGGAAGGAAAGGACGATCCGGAGGTGGCGCTCATCCAGGTGCATGTCAGCGCCGGGGAGCACTGGGACGCCACGTCGAGCAAGGCGCTGCAGTTGTTTGAAGTCGCGGCGGCCAACGTGACAGGCTCCAAGCCCGATGTGGGGGACCACGAACAGTTCGGCAGCGTTTAGGCGCAGGTGGGTGCCTGGACAGCCGAGCCGGGTCGCCAATCGTCTTTCGCCGGCGGGCGGCCCAGGTTTGTCCCGATGTGACGCGCTGGCCGGCGCATCGCGCGGGCTCTACGCGTCCGGCGTGCCTTGGTCGGGATCGGCGGCACGGTATGCCGGAGACTCCGCCTCGTGCAGATGGTGCAACGCCTCCTGCATCGGTGCCGGCAGGCGGTGGTAGTCCAGGATCACCTTGTCCTCGTGCACATCGCTCACTACGTCGGTGGCCACGACGAAATCGCCGCCGTTTTCGATGTTGACGACCAGGTGGCCGTTACCCTTGACGTCCCGCACCGCTCCCGCGGCTTGCTGGCCGTCTGCGAGGAATACCATGTAACCGGGTTGGATGGTTTGATGCATTTGGCGTGGTCTCCGTGTGGGCCGTGGCAGCATCGTCGCGGCCCGGTGACCGCGCAGTGAACCCGCGGCTGCAGGCGTGCGCGGTGTCGTGCAAGTCTGTGCGCGAACGCGTCATTTCGAGCGCCATGCCGTCCTTGGCCACGCGATTGGTGGCGCTTGGGAGTCCACCGGGCCGCTAGCCACCGTAAACGTGCGTCGGGGCCTGGTCGAGCGCAGGGGCGTTGCTCAGCTATCGCGCCTGTCACGCTCCGGTGCCGCTGCTCCCTCATAGCTGGCCGCAGCTTCTCCCGTTTCGCGCTGCACCTCCTGCTTGGAGTCGGGCGGGTGCGGCTTGCCCTTGTCGTGCGTCTGCGCACCCTGCGGATGCGCTGCATTTTCCGGTTTGTTGCCGTGGTCGGTGTTCATCGCCTGCCTCGCGTCAAATGGCGCGGCCCGCGGGCCGCGATCCGGGGAGGTTAATGGGCGCGCCGTTGCGCATCCGTGACGGCCCGGCCGGGCGCGCGCATGCGTTGGCGAGCAGGCGATCACGCCAGCGACATGATCCTGCGAATCCCGCCCGCGACCCGCCTCTTGACTGCTGTGCGAAGCGGGATGGCTCAGGGCTTGGCCGGGATCGCGAACTCGGTCACCGCCGGGACCGCAAGCAAGATCTTGGAGCGGTATTGCCCGTTGAACACGTCTTCTTCCTTGACGACCAAGCGCCTGGCCTTGTCGATCCAGAAGCGCTGGTAGTTGCCGGTCCCCGGGCTGCCGCTATCGGTTTGGACCAGCCAGCAGTCGATACGGCTGCCGTCGCCGCCGACCAGGGTGCGGTCGCCGAGCACCGTGTAATCCACGTCCTTGGGCGCGGGCATGCCGACGTCGAACAGGTGCACGCGCAGGGTGCCTCCGCGCTCATAGGGCAGCAGCGGCAGCAGGACCAGGTCGGAGTGCCAGTTGAGCCACCAGCCGTCATCCATGGTGGCGAATCCGGTTTCGGTGCGGGTACGGGCTTCGGGCGAGAGCGTTCCCTCGACTGTTCCGCTGCCTTCCGCAGGGACGACAGTCGTGGTGACCTGGCTACCAGGCCGGTTCCAACGGGCAGTCTGGGCGAGGGTGGCGATATCGCGCGCTGCATGCACGGTGCGCGCGGTGTGGACCACGCCGGTTTCGTCTTCCCAGTGCTGCTCGATCGTCCAGGCGTCGGTGCCGTCCACCTGCGTGCGCCTGACATCGGTGGTTGCCAGCATGGCGCGCGTGACCCCGGTGCCGGGTGCGCCGTGGAAATAGACCAGGTAACTCAGCGTCGCCGGTCGCAGCCGGTCCAGGTGCATGTCGGTGGCGGTGACCACCGTGGGCGATGGCGCGGCGGCGAATGCGTCGGCGTTGGAAACCGCAGCGGCAAGCGCGAACACCAGGCACAACGAATGGACAAGTTGGATGGGTTGCATGCGGAAGGTTCCTTGGAGGAGCACGCATTCCACATTGGCGACCGCCGCGCGGCGAGTGCTGCACGACAGGGTGACGATGGTCACGCGCGGCCCGCGTGCGTCGCCGCGTCGGTTTGGCGTGGCTGGGACATCCTTGTGCGCGAGCCACGGATTGACGAGGAACATGCCTCCATGCCGGCGCATCGGCGCCTGCGGGTAGTCGTGCACGACAATCGCCCTGCAAAACGATGTCCGGTTGGCATATCAACGCGAGGACACCATCGCCAGCGACGCGCCAGCAGGCACCGGCAAGACCCTGTCCTCAGCCGGCCGCACGCATCCTGCGCCAGCCCAGTGCCAACGCCAACAGGGCGACCGGTAATGCGAGCAGGTGCCAGCGCAGCGTGTGCGTCGGTGCGACGAGCACATGCATCAGCGCCGCACCCTGGACACCGGTGTACGCCGCCCCCAACGCCAGCAGTTCGAACAATCGGCTGTTGCGGAACAGCGCGCCGCAGGCCATGCCCCAGAGTGCCAGCGAGGCGCCGATCGCCAGCATTGCCCACGCGGCCGTGGGCTGGATCGCCGCCAGCCGCAGCAGCGCCGGTAACGTGGCCGCCCAGGCCAAGCCGATGCACACCAGCGCACGCACCAGCGGCAGGCGCAGGCTACTCGCCGGCGCGGTGAACACCAGGCCCGCGGTGCGCGTCTCCTGCTCGCGCAAGGCCATGCGCGAAAACACGTCCAGCAGCAACATCCACGCGATGATCGCCGCGACGGCCATCGCCTTGGGCGGCGCCGATGCCTCGACGACGATCACCACCAGCAGCGCCAGCCACCACCACCAGCGTCGTGGTCGCAATACCAGGCGCAGCTCGGCGGCCGCCAGCGTGCCTGCTGGCAGGCGTTGCAGTGGCAGCAGCAGGCGATCCAGCCAGCGCAGGCGCGCGCCCGATGTCGGCGACCGGCCCGGCCCGGCGACGTGGGCTGCGCAACGGTCCAGCAGCGGCACCGCCAGCCCCAGCAGCGCCAGCGACAGCGCGATCCAGAAGCCGCGCGCGCGCAGCGCAGCGGCATCGACATGCCAGTGCGTCCAGTCCACCAGGACCGCTGGCGTCCCCTCCAGCATCTGCGCGCCGACGCTCAGCCCGCGCGTTTCGCCTGCCGGCGCCGGGACCGGCCAGTCGCGCCCCAGGTCATGCTCGACCAGCAGCAGCCCCTGCGGATCGCCCGGCCAGGGCGTCGGGGCACCGGCTCGGTCCGTCGCAAGCGATGCGCCGACGGTGAGCAATGCCACCCACAACACGAAGAACAGCACGTTGCCCGCGCTGCGCCGCAACCACGGGACAAGGTCGAACCACACCGCCAGCGCCGCGGTCAGCGCGAGCGATGGCAGCGTCACCAGCAGCACGGGCTTGACGAGCTCGAGCAGGTCGACGTGGCGGTCCTCCGCACGCAGCCATTGCACCACCAATCCCAACGCCAGCCCGGCGGCGAGCACCAGCAAGAACAGCACGATGTGGCTCAGCCATTTGGCGAACAGGTAGGCGCCACGGCTCATCGTGGTGGCGACCAGCAGTTGCCAGGTCCGGGTTTCGAAATCGCGCACCAGCGTGCCGCGGACCAGGTAGAAGCCCGCCAGCGACAGCGAGGTGCTGTAGATCAACGCCACGATCATGCCGATCCATGCGCTGGAATAGCGTCCGCGCATGCCGCCGACGGACACGGTGAGGTAGTCGAGCTCTGCGGCCGGGAAGCACCACCACATCAGCGCTGCCAGCGCCACGATCACCAGCCAGGTGCGTGGCGCGCGCAGGCGCTGGCGCAGGTCGGCCACCAATACCGCGGCCACGGCGCGCAGCGTGCTCAAGCGTCGGCCCCGCTGCGATGGAGCAGCCACAGGTAGGCATCTTCCAGGTCGGGCGCCACCGGCGTGGCGCCGGGCGGGGGTGCATCGCCGACCACGCGGATGTCCACGCCCTCGGCCCGCCGTTGTGCACGGCTGATCTTGAGGCGTGTCCGCGCATCGGCCAGCGCGTCGGCCGCAAGCGTGCATTGCCAGACGTGGCCCTGGGCCGCGGCCATCAGCGCTTCGGGAGTCCCGTGGAAGCGCAGCCGTCCGCCAGCCATCACCGCCAGCGTGCCGGCGCTGGCTTCGATGTCCGAGACGATGTGCGTGGACAGGATCACCAGCCGCTCGCCCGCGAGCTCGGCCAGCAGGTGCCGGAAACGCACGCGCTCTTCGGGATCCAGCCCCACGGTCGGCTCGTCCACGATCAGCAGCTTCGGATCGTTGAGCAGTGCCTGGGCGATGCCCACGCGCTGGCGCATGCCGCCCGAATAGCCGCCCAGGCGGCGCTCGCCCACGTCGTCCAGGCCGACCATCGCCAGGCACGCGTCCACGCGTGCGTCGACCGAGCGCGCAGGCAGCCCCTTGACCGCCGCCAGGAACCCCAGGAACTCCCGTGCCGACAGCGCCTCGTAGACGCCGAAGTCCTGCGGCAGGTAACCCAGTTCCCGGCGCAGGGCGCCGGGCTTGCGGGCGATGTCCTCGCCGCGCCAGCGCACGCGACCGCCCGTGGCCTTGGCCAGGGTCGACAGCACGCGCATCAACGTGGATTTGCCCGCACCGTTGGGGCCCAGGAGGCCGACGATCCCCGGTGTAAGGGTCAGATCGACGCCGCTGACCGCCTCATGGCCGCCGCGATAGCGATAACCTACTGATTCCAATGCCAATTCGAGTCCCATACACGTCCCATCCGCGCGCCGTAGTTAGATGAGTTGGTATGTTAGTGATGTATAACACCTAAACAATAGGCCATTGGGCATGGGCGCCAGGCCGGGACGGCTCAGCCGCGCCAATTGGCGTGCGAGCGCCAGAACGCAACGCTACGACGGTAGGCCTCGCGGTCCAGGGGCACGCCCGAGCCGCCTTCATCGACCCCGAGCGCATTGCGCAACATCGTGATCGGCGCCATCGGTGTCTCCTCAGGCTCGGCGGTGTACATGCAGCCGACCACGCCCCAGTCGGCATTGATGTCGGTGCCTTCCCTGGCCAGCTGCGCGCGGTCGTAGAGGATCACCACCAGGTAGTCGGCCAGCGGCGGCTCCAGCCCTTCGAACCAACGCACGAGCACCGGCAGTTCGTCGGGCGTGCGCGCCTCGTAATCCGAGCGCAGCAGGTGCCGGTTGCCGTCGGTGATCGGCACGGCCAGGCAACGCGTCGAGGTCCAGTTGCGATGCACGTGCAGCTTGCAAAATGGCGCATAGCCATCAAGCACCTGCAGCGGGGGGACTGTATTGAGGTGGCGTTCGAACGCCTCGGGCGTAGTGTCCTGGATGGTGTTGCGGCGTTGCTTGCGGAACAGGCGGTCGCGGGCGAATTCGGTCAGGACGATGGTCATGCTTCAGCCGTCAGGTGCGGGGCCCCAGCCTACCGCGCGCCTGCATCGGCGTCCGGGACCTCGCAGGCCGCCGGGTCGCCGTGCCATCGATCGGATCGTCCAGCTCGCGCTGCGCGGGTCGCAGCGCCTGCGTCGTGATCCCTTGAACCCCTCAGTCACCGGTGCGCTGGCGCTTGATCGCGTACATGGCGCGATCGGCGTGCGCCAGCAGGTGATCCAGGTCGTCGCCGTCGGTCGGGAAGCAGGCGATGCCGATGCTTGCATCCAGCGCTAGCGTGCTGCCATCGGGCAATGCGTAGGGCGCGCAGATTCGCGCCCGCAATGCTTCGGCGACCCGCGCGGCCGACGCGGTGTCCTGGCATCCGGGCAGCAGCACCACGAACTCGTCGCCGCCGATGCGCGCGACAAGGTCGCCGTGGCGAATGCCCTGTCGCAGCCGGTCCGCGACGTCCCGCAGCACCCGGTCGCCTGCGACGTGCCCGCCGCGGTCGTTGACGACCTTGAACCCATCCAGGTCCAGGTACAGCAGGGCAAGCTTCGCGCTGCCCTGCTGCGCGCGCTCCAGTGTCCGCTGCAACTCGAGTTGCAACCGATGGCGGTTGGGCAGATCGGTCAGCGGGTCGTGGCTGGCGAGGTGCTCGAGTTCGCGTTCGGCGCGGCGAAGGTCGGTCACTTCGTGCGCTACCGCGATGCGGACGCCATGCGCGGGGCACCAGCGGGCCGACCACTGGATGTCCACGCTGTGCCCCTGCTTGTGCAGGTAACGATTGCGGAAGTGGCGCTGCAGCGTGCCATCCATGACCTGGTCGGCCTGTTGCCGGGTGCTTGCCCTGTCGTCCGGGTGCACCAGGTCGAATGCATGCCGGCCCAGCACTTCCTCGCGCGAGTAACCCAGGATGCGTTCGAAGCTGGCACTGACAAACAGGAAACGCCCCTGTGCATCGACCACGCAGACCGCATCGGGAAGCAGGTCGAGCAATTCGTCGGCGGATGGAAGCGTGGGCTGCATGCGATGGCCGGACCAGTGGCGTCCGGGGCGTCCTCGAGGGTTGCGCCCATTATGGCAGCGTCGATTCGAACTGCAGGAACGTGGTTGCAGGAACTGGGTGGGGCGTAGCAGAAATGGCCCGCCAAGGCATGGCTTCGACTCTGTGTTCACGACCGACCGGTACATTGGGCGCAGCGCAAATCGTGGGAGCACGCCATCATGAACATCACTCTCCGCGGCCTCGGGCTGCTGCTGGCCGCCAGCGTCGTGTTGCTGGTTGGCTGCGCCGTTCCGGGCGCCTACCGCGGTGCGCCGGGCGGCCCCGGACAAGCCGTCCCAGGCGCACGGTCGCCGTACGACACCCGGCTGCAGGGCACCGTGGACAGCGTCGACGCACGATACAGCCGTCTTTCCATCGTGCCCGGCGTCTCGCGCGCCGGCCCCCGGGATCGGGTGCAGGTGCGTTTCGACCAGCGGACCAGGCTGCTGTACCAGGGCCGCGAATACCCGGTGGAAGGGCTGGAGCGCGGTGACGTGATCCGTATCGATGCAACGCAATCCGGGCGTGAGCTATGGGCGCGGTCGATCGAAGTCCTGCGCAATGTCCGCGACGCCGGATACGACGGCGGCCAAGGCAACGACCTGCGTGCTGCCGTGGTGTTCGTCGACCCGCGCGCACGGACGATCCGGCTCGATGGATCCGGCGCCGGCGTCGCCTACGTGTCCTACGATGCGCGCACCACCGTCGAATACCAGGGCCGCATCTATCGCCCGGAAAACCTGCAACGCGGCGACCTGGTGCGTATCCAGGTGCGGCGGGCAGGCGCTGGTTGGCTTGCCGAGCGCATTTTCGTGGAACGTTCGGTCAGGCCTTAGTGAGGGTGACTTGCCAACAGGCCCGGCCAGCTGTCGCATTGCTGGCGTCCGCGGGTGCGGCTGCGTCCTGCCAGGCCTGGTAGGCGCAGGCTCGATGTGAACCATTCGCCATTCGAGGCTTGAGCAGGGTCCATGCCTGGCAGTGGCCGGTCACCCTGGCGACCGTCCATCACCGCGAGGCAGGTAACATGGCGCCACCCGGCGTCCATCGCCGTCGTTTTGGGGATGCAGGTCTGGTTTGTTGCCAAGGCTGGTTTGTTTCCATGGCGCCGAGGCGTGGCATGGGCGACCATGGTGCCCGGTGACGCGCGGGCGCGCCGCAGCGAGGGGTGGCTCGCGGGGCCCTGGCTGCGTGTCGGCGCCGGAGGACATGCCGGCACGCCGCATCATCTCGATGAAATGCCCTTTGAAAACAACCGGGTGGTCGTTGGACAGTAACAGCATCATTCTTTGCGTGGACGACGACTCAACCGTACGAAGCGCGTTGCGCAGCGTCATGGCGAACCATTTTGGCCCGGAGCTCGCGGTGGAGTTCGCCGAAAGTGGCGACGAGGCGCTGGAGATAGAAGCCGAGTTGCGCGCGCAAGGCAGCGAGTTGAGCCTGGTGCTGTCGGATTTCATGATGCCGGGCATGCGGGGCGATGAGCTGCTGGTCAAGCTGCACGAAAGATCGCCGAACACGGTCAAGATCCTGCTCACGGGCCAAAGCGAGATGGAGGGCGTGAAAAGGGCCATCAACGATGCCAATCTGTACCGGTTCCTGGAGAAGCCGTTCGTCAACGAAGACATCGTGCTGACGGTGCGCGCGGCCATCCGCGCGTACTGGCAGGAGCGTGACCTGGTCCGCCAGAACCAGGAGTTGTTGCGCATCAACGCCGAGCTCGAGGATATCGTCGCGGCGCGGACTCGGGAGCTGCGCGAGAAGAATCGACTGCTGGAGGTGCTGTCGATCACCGACAAACTGACCGGCCTGTACAACAGGCGCAAGCTCGACGAGCTGCTGGAGGAAGACCTGGTGCGCGCCCGGCGACACAAGGTCGACGTGTCGATCATCCTGATGGACATCGATTACTTCAAGCGGGTCAACGACACCTATGGCCACGCCGCAGGCGACGACGTGCTGGTCCGGCTGGCAGAATTGCTGCGTGACCAGACCCGCGAGACCGACGCCCTGGGGCGGCTGGGGGGCGAAGAGTTCGTCGTGGTATGTCGCCACTGCGACGGCCCTGCCTGCCTGCGGGTGGCGATGAAACTGCGCGACGCGATCGCAGCCCATGATTTCCCCGGCGTGGGCCAGGTGACCGCAAGCCTGGGTGTGGCCTCGAGCCGCGCGGGCGATACGGCGACCAGCTTGCTGGGTCGCGCCGATGCCGCCTTGTATCGTGCGAAGAGTGCCGGACGCAATCGGGCGGAGCTGGAACATGAGTGACGAGACCGCCAGGCTTGCCCGGCGCATCGATGAGCTGGAAGTCGAATTGGCCGAGCGGCGTCGTGCCGAGGAACTGCAGCGTGCGCTTTATCGCATCGCATCGCTGTCGGCGGCCCAGGCCCCGGAACAGGAGCACTACGCCGAGCTCCACGAGATCGTGGGACGGTTGATGTTCGCCAGGAACTTCATGGTCGCGTCCTACGATGCCCGCGATGGCATGATCCGCCAGCGCTACCTGGTCGACGAGGATCCCGATGCCACGCCGGGGGAGATCCCTTTCGGCGACGGTATTTCCTCCCTGGTCATCCGCACGCGCGTGCCGTGGCTGCTGGACCAGTCCACGTTTGCATCGCTGGTCGCTGCCGGTGAGATCCACGCACCAGGCGGACGGGTCGACTTCCACAGCTGGATGGGCGTGCCGCTGATCGCCCAGGACACCGTTTACGGCCTGATCATCGTCCAGAGCTACAGCGCGGAGGTGACCTACACCCAGGCCGACCTGGACTTGCTGAGCTACGTGGCCAACCACGTCGCCGCCTTCATCGCGCGCTGGAAGGCCAATGTCGCATTGCAAAAGCTCAACGACGAACTCGGCACGTCGGCCGAGACCTTGCGCCTGCTCGGCGACATCGGCAAGGACCTGACCGGCAGCCTGGACACGCTTGCCATTTGCCGGACGATGGAGCGGCACATCGCGGCGCTGCTGCCGATGGATGCCTTTGGCGTGGCGCTTCTGTCGGCCGATGGCGAGTCGCTCGACTACGTGTACTACATCGAGGACGGGGTGGTCGACTCCACGATCTCGTATCCGCTCGATCATCCGACGTCCCTGGCCGTGCTCACTGTTCGAGAGGATCGCGAGCTCACCCTGTTCAACGAGTCGCAGTTGGGCAGTGCTCCCACCGCCTTGGACCTGGAGCAATCCGCGCCCATTCTTTCGGCGGTTTTCCGCCCCCTGATCGCAAACGGCCGGCGCATCGGCGTGGTCACCGTCCAGAGCCACCAGGCGGATGCCTACTCGGAGCGGGACCTGGAGGTGTTTCGATCGGCATCGACCTATGCGGCGATCGCGCTGGCCAATGCGGACGCGTATGCGCAGGCAGAAGCCGCGCGGCGCCAGGCGGCCGATGCGCTCAATGAACTGCACCAGGCCGAAGCGCACCTGGTGCACTCGGAAAAAATGGCGGCGCTGGGGCAGTTGATCGCCGGCGTGGCCCACGAAATCAACACGCCGATCGGCGCGATCAAGTCCAGCGGGCGCAATATCTCGGGCGCGCTCGATGGCACGTTGCTGGAGTTGCCCGGCCTGCTGGACGTACTGGACGCGGATCATCGCCTGCTTTTCAGCGATCTGGTCAAGCGCGCGAGCCAGCCCGCGGCCATGCTGAGCACGCGCGAGGAACGTGGCATCGTGCGTGCGGTGACCGCGCGTCTCGAGGCCCTGGGCGTAGGGCAAGCGCGGCATCGGGCGAGCCTGCTGGTCCAGCTGCAGGCGTACGACGATCTCGACGCTGTCCTGCCGCTGTTGCGCCATGACGCCGTCGACCGGATCCTGGACACGGCGCATGGCATCGCCACCATCACCAGCAACGCGGCAAACATCAACATCGCCGTGGATCGGGTTGCCAAGATCATTTTTGCGCTCAAGTCGTTCTCGCGCTTTGGAGGCGTGCAGGTGTGGATGGAGTCGGACCTGCGCGAAGGCCTGGAGACGGTGCTCACGATCTACCAGAACCAGATCAAGCACGGCATCGAGCTGGTGCGCAATTACGCCCCGCTGCCGCCCGTGCGATGCTTGCCCGACGAGATCAACCAGGTCTGGACCAACCTCGTGCACAACGCGTTGCAGGCGATGAACCACGAGGGCACGCTGACGCTCCAGATCGACCGCGATGGCGACAACGCGCTGGTCTCGGTCACCGATACCGGGTGCGGCATGGCGCCCGAAGTGCGCGAGCGGATCTTCGACGCGTTCTTCACCACCAAGCCGGCCGGGGAAGGCACGGGGTTGGGGCTGGACATCGTGCGCAAGATCGTTGAAAAACATGGTGGCCGGATCTTCGTGGAGAGCGAAGTCGGCCGGGGGAGTACCTTCACCGTCAGTTTGCCCATTGCAGGAGTCGCATGATGGAAAAGGGCGTGTTGTTGTGCGTCGACGACGAGATCATCGTCCTGACTGCCCTGAAGGACCAGTTGCGGCGCGCGTTTGGCGGCGATTTCCACATCGACGTGGCGGAAAGTGCCGAAGAAGCGCTGGAACTGCTCGACGAGCTGGCGCTGGATGGGCATGAGCTGCTGGTCATCGTCTCCGACTGGCTGATGCCGGGGATGAAGGGGGACGAGTTCCTCATCCAGGCGCACCAGCGCTTTCCTTCGGTGGTCAAGATCATGTTGTCCGGCCAGGCCGAGGCCACGGCGGTGGACCGTGCCAGGAGGGAAGCGGGCCTGCATGATTTCCTTGCCAAGCCGTGGAATGCGGAGGCGCTGGTGGAATCGATCAACCAGGGCCTGCGGGAACGCGAAGCGTAGCGCCCGGCGATCTGCCGCTGCGCCCCGGCGCAAACGTGCGCGCGGCCCGGATTGGAGCCATCGGGACGCATGGAATTCGATCGCGGCGCGCTACGCGCTGATCGTCGGATCAATGCGCAAGACAGGGCGTCCTGCGCGATGTGGCTCGGGGCCTCGGCCGCCGGGGCGGCGGTGGCCGCGTATCCGGCGTGGGCGGCAAGGTGGTCAGGCCCAGGTACGCACCCACTCCGGGAATTCCGACGATGCCATGGGCTGGGCAACGAAGAAGCCCTGGGCGAGGTCGCAACCGCATTCGCGCAGCAGGTTCCAGTCCTCGACCGTCTCGGCGCCTTCCGCCACGGAGGTGATGCGCAGCCTGCGCGCCATTTCCAGGCTGGACTCCAGGATCATGCGGCTGGACTCCTGGTGTGCCGCGTGCATGACGAACGATTGATCGATCTTGAGCTCGGTGAAGGGGATGCGTGTGAGTTGCTGCATCGACGAGTAGCCAGTGCCGTAATCGTCCAGCGACAGGCCAAAGCCACGCATGCGCAGGCGGATCAGGTTTTCCAATGCGTGTCCCACGCTGCTCATCGCGGTGGATTCGGTGATCTCCAGGATCATGTGTTTGGGGTCCAGGCCTTGCTGGGTCACCTGCCAGGTAATCGCATCGGCGATCGCCGGGTCGTCGAGAAGCTTGACCGACAAGTTGACCGACACGGTCAGGTCCAGGCCCGCGTCGCGCCAGGTACGGCAGTCGCGCGCACTCTTGGCCAGCATGATGTAGGTCAGTTCGCCGATCTGGTTGGCGTCCTCCAGCAGCGAGATGAACGCATAGGGCAGCACGATCGCACCGGAAGGGTGGCGCCAGCGTGCCAAGGCCTCCACTCCGGTGACACGCCTGCTCTTCAACTCGATCTTGGGCTGGTAGTAGGGCTCGAACTGCTCGGCTTGCAGTCCTTCCATGACCTCTTCGAGGCTGAAGGTGGACGGGCCCGGCTTGACGTTTTCCGGAGTGGGCTTGGCCTTCCAATGCATGGCGATCAACTCGGCGAAGCGTTCCGGGGTCGGGGGCTTTTCCACGGTACCCAGCAAGCGCATGCGATAGGCGCCGATCATCGTCTCCATCGTCAACAGCAGCGAACTTTCCAGGCCGCTGGTGATGATCAACGAGGCGTCGACCCGGGTTTCGCCCATCCGGCGGATGAAGGCCATGCCATCCATCCCCGGCATGTCGATGTCGGTGACGATGATGTCGAAGGGCTGGTCGAGCTCACGCAAGATTTCAAGCGCGGTGAAACCGTCCGCGGCCTCGTGGACCGAATGCGCACCCAGGTCCTCCAGCATCTCCACCATCATGGCGCGCTGGAATTCGTGGTCCTCCACGACCAGGATGCACAGGCCACGGGCGGGAAGGGCGGTACTCGCGTCGTGCTGGTTCTCATTGCGAGTCGAGGTCGGCATTCAATTGCTCCAGTTCTGTATGAAACACATCCACCAGCCAGGCGACGCCGGGCCCGTCGTGTTCGCGACCGGCCTGTTCGATCATTCCGCATACCGATGCCAGGTCCGATGCTCCTATGAAACCACAGGCACCCTTGATGCGATGGGCGGTCCGCGTCACCGCGGCCATGTCGCCTTGTTCGATCGCTTCGAGCAGCTGCGTTGCATCCACGTCGTTGACCTGCCTGAAGTGGTCAAGTGCGCGCTGCGAAACGCTGAACGACCGCGTCGCGCCGCCACCGGACGGCTTGGCCCGCTCGTCCGCAACGCCATGCCTCGCAATGGCAGGCGATATCGCATGCAGTGCGAGTCCGCCATGACCATCGGCATTCGCGGCGGGTTGTTGCAAGGCCGCAGCGGCGGCCTGCGGCGCGCAGCGGCGCCGGGCAGCCATCGCGACAACTTCTCGGCCAGGACGGCCAGGCTGATCGGCTTGGCGATGTAGTCGTCCATGCCCGCATCCAGGCATTCCTGCACGATACCCGGCAGCACGTTGGCGCTGCAGGCGATGATGGGTGTCCTGGTGGCGCCTATTCGCGCTTCGGTACTCCTGATGCTGCGACTGAGGTCGTGCCCGCTCATCGTGGGCATGTTGCAGTCTGTCAGGACGAGGGCGAACCTGCCGGTGCCCCATAGCTCAAGTGCCTTTTCACCGCTTGCCGCTTCTTCGGCCGGATAGCCCAGGGCATTGACCTGCGTGCGCATCACCATGAGGTTGGTGGGATGGTCGTCCACAACGAGGATACGCACGGTGGCCGGTGGGTCGACGTCCGGATCCGCGGGCGGCCCGGCAGGCACCGCCACCTGGCGTTTGCCGGGCGGATCGCCCAAGTGGCCGCTTCGCTCGTCGTGCTTGCTTGCGCCGTCGCCATGGCCCGCACCCTGGCTTGGCACGGGCGCAAGCCCGGTAGCCCGCGCTGCGATATCGAGCGTCATCGTGGTGCCGACGCCCGGCGCACTGGTCATGGAGATCTCGCCATCCATCATCTGGGCCAGGCGCCGCGAGATAGACAGTCCCAGCCCCGTGCCGCCAAAGCGGCTGGCGATGTCGTTCGCTTGTTCAAACGGCTGGAATAGTCTGCCCTGCTGGTCGGGCGGTATCCCGATCCCGGTATCGACCACCTCGAAACGCAGGCGCTCGAGTCCATCCGCGCGGCCGACCAGCGTGACCCGCAACTGCACGCTTCCATGGTGGGTGAACTTGATCGCGTTGCCCACCAGGTTGACCAGGATCTGCCGTAGCCGCAGTGCATCGAGCAGCAGGACCGGGCTGATGCCGGGGTCCACCTCTTGCCGGAAATCCAACCCCGCATCGCGGGCGCTGTCGGCATGGACGCGGCACACGCCGTCGATCACTTCGGCCAGGCGCGACGGTTGCAGGCGGATTTCCAGTTTGCCGGACTCGACCCTGGAAAAGTCGAGGATGTCATCGATGATGCGTTGCAGGCACCGGCCGGACTCACGCACGGCATCGAGCGCCGTGCGGGTTTCGACTTCGCCGGGCTTGCGGTCGATCAGTTCCAGCATCCCCAGCATGCCGCTCAAGGGCGTGCGTATCTCGTGGCTCATGGTCGCAAGAAAGGCGCTCTTGGCCAGGTTGGACGCATCCGCCGCATCCTTGGCCGCGCCAAGCGTTTGTTCGCGCGACCTGCGAGCCGTGATGTCGTGCATCGTGCCGCGCATTTCAGTGACGGTACCGGCGTCGTCGGACACCGGCAGCACGCTCATTTGCAGTGCGAGCACGCTGCCGCCAGGCAGCACCGACGTGGCCTCGAAAGATTGTGGCTCGCCCGTCGCCTGCGCCGCCTCGAAAGCATCGGCCATGGGCTGCGGACCCTCCTGCAACAGATCAATCATCTGCTCAAGGCTGGGTGGGCCGCTTGCCGGATCGCGCTCGAAAAAGCGGTAGCACTGTGGCGACCAGGCCAAGGTGCCCGATGCCAGGTCGCAGGTCCAGTCACCGAAACCAAGCATGCTCCGGGCGTCGTCCAGCCGTCGCGTTGCCTCGTGCAGCGCTTGTTCCATTGCCTTGATGGCGGTGATGTCCGTCAATGCTCCATGCCAGACGATATCCGAGCTCCCAATGCGTTCCGGGAGCGCCTGCATGCGGATCCAGCGGATCGTGCCTTCGGGTTCGCGGACGCGGAACTCGGTCATGAGCGGGGATGATTCGCCCGACAGGGTCGCAAGCGCTTCAACGAGGCGTTGCCGATCCTCCTCGACGATCATGCGATGGGCCAGGGTGTGATCGCGCGCGGCATCCTCGACGCTTACGCCAAGCAGGCGTGCCGCATCGTCCGACAGCCACTCGTGCACTCCCGCACCATCTTTTTCCACCCGGTACCGGTAGAAGGCACCCGGCAGCAGCTCGGTCCTGCGCTGCGCGTCGACCGCGGCGTTTCGACTCGCGCGCGCACTGCGCAGCAGGGCGTACAACAAGACCATGATCGCGACGCAGGCGGTCACCATCGCCAGCAGCAGGAAACCGCCCGACGTCGCGCGCGCGCCCTGCGCGATCGCTCCGGGCGGATGTCTTTGCTGGACCAGCTGGGTGACCCCCCCAACCAGTAGCGACAGCGCGACCACGGCCAGGATCACGCTCGCCACGCCCAACCGGTCCGCTTTCAACTGGCGCCTTGCCATCCCCGATCGCCTCCAGCAACGACAACCCCAATATCAAACAACCCTGTCGACAACACGACGTGCCGCTGCGTGCAGCCACGCGCCGGCTGTCGGAAATGGCCTGTGAATTCCCCGGGATGCAGGAGGGCAGGGCGACGTCCATGCGTGCGCCCGCGCGCCGGCGCTGCAGCGATCGACTTACCGACGCGCTGCCAATGTTTCGTGCCCGTACGCTCCCCTTTGCGCATCCCGCCCTGCCTGTCCAGCGTGACGCCTGCCCGGACATCGAGGCGCGCAACTCCGCCGCTCTTCACTGACGGTTTTGCCGGATGCGGCCTCCCGGCGAGCGGCGTCATGGGATTATGCCGTCGCCCGGCGCATCCACGCACATAAAAATGGATGCAATCGTGAAACTGCGATCAGGTTCACCTATATCGCAGTGCCCTGGTCGCATGCGAAAGGGTGCACGCATGTTTCCCGGCCGCCCATCGCCGCGGCCGGGTCCAGCTACACGATGCCGGCGCCTGGTGGACGTGCGTGGCTGCGGCGGTGTCATCCTCCGCTCGAGTTTCCGTCCACGAGCGCGTCGGCCAGGGGTTCGGGCACATGCACGCCATAGCCCTGCGCATAGTCGATGCCCAGCCGGGCAAGCAACTGGCAAGCCTCGGGCGTGCTGACGTATTCGGCGACGGTCTCGATCCCGATGGCCTGGGCGACCCGGGCGATGGCTTCGACGATCGCCGCATCGATCGGGTCCGCGACGACATCGCGGATGAATATCCCGTCGATCTTGACGTAGTCCACGGGCAGGTGCTTGAGGTAGCTCAGCGATGACATCCCGCTGCCGAAATCGTCCAGCGCGAAGCGGAAGCCGAGCGCCTTGAGCTCGATCATGAGCTTGGCGGTCAATGCCAGGTTCTGCAGGGCCGCGGTCTCGGTGAGTTCAAAACAGATCTGCGTGGCGCAATCCCGGCAGTCCTGGAACTGATGCTGGATGAACGACAACAGCCGCCCGTCGTTGATGGTTGCACCCGACAGGTTGACGGAAAGCTGCGTCAGCGCGCGCCGGTCGGCAGGAAGCGACTGCAGGAAGTCACGCGCTTCGTGGATCACGAACCGGTCCAGCGTCGGCATGTCCCCATAGCGTTCGGCAGCCGGAATGAAGGCCATCGGCGGGACGATCGTGCCGTCGGTGTCGCGCAGGCGCACCAGCAGTTCGAGCCTGGTGGTGGCATCCGGGACCGGTGCCAGCGACTGGATCCTTTGTGCATACAGGACAAGCCGCTGCTCGGAAATGGCGTCGCGCAATCGACTGACCCAGTCCATCTCGCGTCGTCTTTCAGCGATCTCGTCGTCGTCGGGTTCATGCACCTGCACCCGGTTGCGGCCTTTTTCCTTGGCGAGCAAGCAGGCCGTATCCGCTGCACTGAGCGCTTGCGCAGCGCTTCCGATCTCCTCGCCAAAGCTGATCAGGCCCAGGCTTGCGGCGCAGCCAAACCTGCGTCGACCGGAGACGTATTCGGTGTCGCCAATGGCGACGCGCAGGCGTTCGGCCAGCGCCAGGGCTTCGGCGGCCGCGGTCTGTTCGAACAGGATCCCGAATTCATCGCCTCCCAGGCGGGCCAGGGCATGGCGCGATGGGACCTCGTCGGCCAGCAACGCGCCGATTTGTCGCAGCAGCTCGTCCCCGGCCGCGTGGCCACACGTATCGTTGACGACCTTGAACTGGTCCAGGTCCAGGTACACGAGGGAATGGGGGCCATCGCCTGGGCGCTCGGTGACGGCCTGGTGCAGTCGCCGCTCGAACTCGCGCCGGTTCATGAGCCCGGTCAGCACGTCATGGGAAGCCTGGTGGCTGACCATGCGTGACAATTCATGGGCTTCGGTGACGTCGTGGCCCTGCACGAAAATCCCCGAGACGCTTCCGCCCTCGTCGGTCAGCGGTTGGTAGACGAAATCGATATACCGCTCCACCAGCGGCGCACCCGGTTCCAGTTGCACCTGGATCGGCATGGCGCGACCAATGTACGGTTCGCCGGTCGCATACACCTTGTCGAGCAATTCGAAAAACCCCTGGCCCTGCAGCTCCGGAAGTGCGTCCCGCACGGGCTTTCCGACGATGTCGCGATGCCCCACCAGCTGGTAGTAGGCGTTGTTGACCAGCTCGAAACGATGCTCCGGGCCATAGCCGACGGCGAGGAAACCCGGTGCCTGTTCCATGAGTTGCCGGAAGCGGCGCACGTCACCGAATGGATCGTTGTCGTCGCCATCGCCAGCCAGGTCCTGGCTGCTGGAAAGCCGTGGCGCCCCTGCGTTGGGCGGGCGCGGGTCGGTGGTGATGCAATGCAGGATCGCTTCGGTATTGCCGGCTTTGTCGAGCAGCGGCGTGTTTTGTATATGCCAGGCGTCGTGTCCATCCATCGTAGGGGGGCGGCCGCGAGGCAGCGCGAGGGTGTCTGCCTGTCCGCGGTCGAGCACGCGCCCGAAAGACGCACGCAGCTCCGACTCGATATCCTGCAGCCGGGCAGCGAGGACCGGGAAAAATGGCTTGCCGACCAGGGATTCACGCGACATGTCGACCAGGTCGGCGTAGGCGGCGTTGGCGTCACGGATACTGAAGTCGGCTGCGACGACCAGGCAGCCATGGGGCGACGCGCGGAACAGTTCGCGATAGTCCAGCAACGGCCTTGTGTCGCCCCCATGCATACATGCGAATGTGACGCCCCCGGGGTGGGCACACTGTGAATGCGGCTGGTGCCAAGCAGGCCCAGGTGCAACAACCTCGAGGCATGGGTTCCTGCCACGCCCGTCTGTCAATCGTCGCCCGTCATGCCCGCCGTGCCGCCATGCCCGTCAAGCCGGTTGCTCCATGCACACCGTGTCGCGCCCGGCGTCCTTGGCGCGGTACATCGCCGCATCGGCGCGGGCGACGGTCGCGTCCGGGGCCTCGCCTGGTCGGTAGGCGCTGACGCCACCAGAGAACGTCACCACCTGGCCTGCGAGCGGCGTGTCCCGTAGCAGGCCCTGCAACCGCTCGATGATCCGCCGCGCACCCGCGGGGTCCACGCCGGGCAGCAAGAACAGGAACTCCTCGCCACCCCAGCGCCCGAACAGGTCGCTGTCTCGCAAGCCGCGCGCTGCCGTCTGCGCGAATGCGCGCAACATGGCATCACCCTGCGCATGACCGAGCGTGTCATTGACCTGCTTGAACCTGTCAACGTCGATCATTACCACGCAAAAGCCACGCCCCCCCTGGTTCGCCACGCCTGCAGCATCCGCCAGCGCTTCCACCATGGAGCGGCGATTGGGTACGCCGGTCAGCTCGTCGCAGGTCGCCAGGCGCTTGACTTCGCCCAATGCGGCGGCCAAGGCGGATTTCTGCTTGCGCAACGCCCGGCGCAGGCCAGACAGACGGGCGGCGATGATCGCCAGCGCCGGCAGCACCACCACGACCATCAGCAGGTTGTTGAGGTCGTACAACAGCGGGTCGGCAACTGCCCCTTCGCTGGCGCCGGCCAGCCACGGCATGTTGCGCCGGAGCCAGATCACGCAGGCCAGGCCGGCGAGCGCGAACAGCGTCAGGGCGCCGATCTGCCGGCGGCTGAGCGAGAATGCGCCAAAGGCGAAGATGATCATCAGTGGCAGTAGCGCCGAGGTGCGCATCGGCCCGCAGATCATGTATCCCCAGAGTACGGCGATCACGCCCATGCCCAGCTGCCACATGGTCATGGCCGGATCGGCAAAGCGCTCGCTCCACCCGCTGCGCAGCGCGAGGTAGCCCGCGCACAGCACGGCCGCGACGAAAGTGCACCAGGCCACCACGGTGCTGGTAGCCATCCAGCCTTGTGCCAGGCCACTGACCGGCAGCATGGCCGCGCCCGCATAGACCAGGCTTGCGATCATCCATTGCTGGATTCGAATGCGCAGGCGGGCATCGCGGCTGAGCACGATGTCCGACAAGGCGGCGAGGACGGGGAGGGTGGTTGGTCTCACGGTAGCAAGCCAAGTGGCCTCTGAATCAGGTAGATGCCTTGTGCGGCGTGTCAGGCAGGAGGGTTGCCCGCTGCGTTTCGCTTCGCGGCCTGCAGCCGCTCAAGCTCGATCTGGTCGCGTTTTTCCTGTTGCTTGCGCAGCTCGGCCCGGCGGATGGCTTCGACCTGCTCCGGCGTGGGATCCTCGTGCAGCGTCAAGGTGGGCGCGTCGGCACCCATGGGCTCGCCGCGTCGACTCTTGAGCTTGATGTTCAGGCGCAATTCGTTGGCCGAGTCGGCATTGCGCAGAGCCTCCTGGTAGCTGATCCGGCCCTCGTTGTAGAGCTCGAACAAGGCCCAGTCAAACGTGCGCATGCCCAGCTCGCGGGACTTGTTCATGATGCCCTTGAGCTCGTGGAACTCGCCCTTGAAGATTTTTTCGGCGATGGTCGGCGTATTGAGCAGTATTTCGATCGCCGCGACGCGCCCCTGGCCGTCTTCGGTGCGCACCAGCCGCTGCGAAACGATCGCGCGCAGGTTCGCAGACAGGTCCATGAGCAGTTGCGTCCGGCGCTCCTCGGGAAAGAAATTGATGATGCGCTCCATCGTTTGCGAGGCGCTGTTGGCGTGCAGGGTGCTCAGGCACAGATGGCCGGTCTCGGCAAAGGCGATCGCATGCTCCATGGTTTCGGCATCGCGGATCTCGCCCACCAGGATGACATCCGGGGCCTGTCGGAGCGTGTTCTTGAGGGCATGGTGCCATGAGTGGGTGTCCACCCCCACTTCGCGGTGGCTGACCAGCGACTTGCGCGACATATGTGCGTATTCGACCGGGTCTTCGACGGTGATGATGTGGCCGGCCGAAGTACGGTTGCGATGGTCGATCATGGCGGCCAGCGATGTCGACTTGCCAGAACCGGTGCCGCCCACCAGCAGGACCAGGCCGCGTTTCTCCATGACCACGTCCTTGAGCACGTCGGGCAGGCGCAGCATCTCGAAATTGGGGATCTCGGCGGCGATGGTGCGGAGCACCATGCTGACATGTCCTTGCTGCATGAACACGTTGACCCGGAAGCGCGATACCCCGGGCACGACGATGGCGAAGTTGCATTCCATCTCGCGGGAAAATTCCTCACGTTGCTTGTCGTTCATCAATGCGTCGGCAAGCAGGGCCGTGGCTTCACCGGTGAGTGGCGTGTCGGCCATCGGCGTCATGGCACCGTGCGACTTCATGCTGGGCGGGAAGCCATGTGCGATGAACAGGTCCGATCCCCCATCGCCGGCCATGCGTGCCAGCAAGTCGTACATGTCTGCCCGTGCGGTGTCGAGGTTCGATGGATGCATGCATGGAGAGCGTCTTCCGGATCCGGCTGGCATGATGAGGCCCGCGCCGCAATGCCCTTGTGATGGCGCGCCGCAAAAGATGCGGATGCCCAGCACGTGCGCACGGCATGTCGATGCGCTTGCACGGGCCTGGATCGGCGGGCACATGCCGGGCTGCGGCCGCTACGGCGCGTCGAAGCAGGAATCCATCGAAGCCGTGATTCTGCATGTTGCGGGGAGATGGACCCGGCGCCTGCGCCAGGGCGATGGCGCGCGCACCCCTCCCGGGCTCGGCGCAGGTTGGCCGAAGATCCAGTGGGGCGCCGTTGTAGCCTGCTACGGGCCGGCATGCGCCCGCAATCCACGGGAGCACGCATCATGAAAACAGGGATTCGATCGGGCGTGGCGCTGCTGGCTACGAGTCTTGCCTTGGCCACGCCAGCCGCGTTGGCCGCCGATGCACCCACATCGGCAGGCGATTGCTTCGAGCCGGCGTTCAAGGCGGGCGATGCCGATGCCGTCGCAGCCTGCTACGCGCAGGATGCAATCATCTGGTTTCCCGGTGGACCCATGGCGAAGGGGCGTGCCGCGATCCGGGACGGTTTTGCCGGGTATTTCGAGCACGTCGCGATCAAGGACGCCTCATTGGACGAGATGGGCCAGGAAGCGCTGGGCGATACCAGGGTCACCTGGGGCACGTACACGTTCACCTTCGTGGACAAGGACACGCAGGCTGTATCGGTACAAACCGGCCGGTACACCGACATCCAGAAGCTGATCGGCGGCGCGTGGTTGTACACGGTCGATCACCCGTCGGACGATCCCGCACCGGCCGCGAAGTGACTGGCCTGCGCGTGGCGGGTACGGGCCCGCCCTGCGTTTGATGACGCGTCGGGGTACACGGAAGGACTACTGTCTTCCATGTCGTTGGCGTCGTCCAGGAGCTTTGCCGTATCCAGCAGGCGCAGGCCCGGTGACCGGGCCAGGTGCGCACGCAGCCAGTAGCCGTGTTCGGCGCCCACGGTCACCACGATCCGCTTGCCGGGATTCTCGGCGGCCGCCTGTGTCACGACCTCCAGGAAGTGCTGGTTCCAGGCTTGCCAACCCGCGCGCTCGCCCGGCCCGATCATGGCCTGCTGCAGCGCATGCTTGCCTCGCAGTACGGCGTCTGTCACCGCGTCGTTGACTCGTCCCGGTGACGTCCAGTAAGCACGCAGGCCGGCGTAGACACCCTTGTTGTAACTGGCCAGGGCCTCAGCCCGTGCGGGCGCCGACTCGGCAAAAGCCTGGTTGGCGGCGAGATAGGGCCGTACCAGCGCGCTGAATGTCGGCTCGGATGGCTCCAATGCGTACACCCGATAGTGGTGCCGATCGATCAGCGGGTAGATGACCGCGGGATATTCCAGTTTGGTTTTTTCCGGCATGCGTGCCAGCAGGTGGTCGGCCCGCACTTCCACGCACAGCACGTCAGGGGCCAGCGTCTCGATCGCGCGCGAAAGCGCCCGGGGCGGGTAACCGGGGATCTCGTCATGCAGTTGGTGCAGGGTCGCCAGCACGACGACCTCGGCCGGCGGTGGCTCCGCGGCCTGGCTCGCTTGCGCGATCAACGCAAGGCAGAGGAACAATGGTTGGCAATACCGGAGTTTCATGCGGAATCCTGGCTGGTCGCTGCATCCGTCCCGCGAGCGCGATGCTGCGGGACCAGGCCCGATCCTGCCAGAACTCGCCAGTGCCAGCCCGTGCCGAAAGGGATGCGTGCAAAAGGGAAGGGGACAGTGAGAGCTGCGGCACCGGCTTGCCTGCGACCCGCCGCGGGTGCAGGGTCAATTTCCCGGCGCCAGCCAGACGCAGGACACACTGACCAATGGCCCGTGTCGCGGAGCGGCGCATGGCGATAGCATCACCGGCAACGACGACACAGGGATGCGCAGGATGCGGACGTGGGCGATCGCAATGATGCTTGTGCTACTGGCAGGGTGCTCGCGCGACGCACCGTCACCCGCGGCCATGCCAGGCGGTCGCGCCGGCGCCACGGTCGCAGGTGCGGCCCGGGATCCAGCGCCGTTCCTGCGCACCACGGACTGCTTCGAGCAGTGGCCGACATACGATGCCTGGGTGGCGCACGTGCGCTCGCGCAATGCGTGGTGGAACCCCAAGGCGATGCTGTTGCCGCACCTGTTCCCCAGGACCGACTTCGACAAGGGCAAGCAGCGACTGGAGTGCAGGGCAATCGCCTATGAGAGCGATGGACTGCGCGTCTCGGGCTGGATGGTGCTGCCGAAGGGCACGCAGGGTCGCAAGCTGCCCGTCGTGATCTACAACCGCGGTGGCAATGGCAGTTTCGGCGCGATCAGTTTCCCGATGGCGATGCGCCTGTTGTTTCCCTATGCGCAACGAGGCTTCCTGGTGTTGGCGAGCCAATACCGCGGGCTGCAGGAGAGTGAACCGGCGCGCTACGGGAGCGACGAGTTTGGCGGCAGGGATGTCGACGACGTGGTCCGGCTCATTGCCCTTGCCAGGCAATTGCCCGAAGCCGATCCCGGCAACGTTTTCCTGCTGGGCGCCAGCCGGGGCGGAATGATGGCGTTCATGGCCGCGCGCAGGTCACGTGACATCACGGCGATGGCCGTGGTGTCGGGCCTGTCGGACCTGGAAGGAGATCTCCACTTTCGTCCCGAGATGGAGCAGGTGTACCTGGCACGGATACCCGGCTATCGCACCGGCAAACGCAAGGCGCTCAGGGAGCGCTCGGTGGTTGCCTGGGCCGATGAGCTGCCGGGCGACATGCCGGTGCTGATACTCCACGGGGAAAAAGACCAACGGGTGAGCCTGGACGGTGCCAGACGACTGCATGCGCGGCTTGACCAGTTGGGCCATCCCAACAAGCTGGTGGTGTATGCCGGCGACGATCATTTCCTGAGCGGGCATGCCGACCAGGCCGTGGAGGAGGTGGTGCGATGGTTCCACGCGTCGATGGGACCTGGCGCCACGCAGCCATAGGTTGCGGGAGCAACGCTCGGGCCGGCGAAGCGCCCATGGCGATCGCCGTCGGAGACCGTGTGCAGCGGGTGATGGGTGCGTGGGGCGGTCGCCAGCGTCGATCGCACGGGTTGGATGACCGGCGGCCAGTGCATCGGTTGGCTGCCTGTAGAGTAGGCGGCCCCGGCACGCCCGGTACGCAAACCGACCAATGATCAACAACGACGTGTTGCGCAGCATCCGTTACATGCTCGACCTGGGCGACAACCAGGTGGTCGATATCGTCCACATGGCCGCCCCCGCCCTGGCGCTCGGCAAGGACGATGTCCCGGCCTTGCTGCTGAAAGAAGGCGAACCCGGGTACGTGGCTTGCAGCGACGCGGTCCTGACGCATTTCCTGGACGGGCTGATTTTGTGGCGTCGCGGCACCGATGAGGGCCGGCCACCACGGCCGGTGGAAACGCGCGTCACCAACAACGTGGTGCTGAAGAAATTGCGGGTGGCGTTCGAGCTCAAGGACGCCGACATGCACCAGGTCCTGGCCAGTGCGGGATTCCCGCTGTCCAAACCGGAGCTGTCGGCGCTGTTCCGGCAGCCGGGCCACAAGAACTTCCGCCCCTGTGGCGACCAGCTGCTGCGGAACTTCCTCAAGGGATTGACGGCGCGCGTGCGCGGTGGGTAGTCGGCGATGTCGCCGCGCCTTGCTGTTTCACTGTTCGACGGCAGCACGCCGGACACATACTGCTGGCTGGAGCGCGTGGACGCCTGATCGCGCACCACGGTTTTGCAGGGCGCTGCTGCTGCAGGAGCGACGCAAGTCGCGATCAAGGTTTCGGCAAAGCATCGCGACTTGCGTCGCCGCTACAAAAAGCGGTAATGGCGACGGCAACGCGATGGCAGCGCATGGGAAAAGGGCTTCCTGGTTTACCCGGTGACCTGGCGGATGCCCATGCCAGCATGCCGTCACGCCAGGATGCTGTCATGCCAGCATGCTTTCATACCAGCATGCTGTCGAGCTTCCTTGCCGATCAGTCCCTGTCGGGTGCGCCCAGTGGAAAATACGACCGGTAGGGCCTGGCTTCATCCACGGCACGCTTGAACGACGGCCGTGCCAGCAGACGCTCGCGGTAAGCGTGGACGTGGGCGAAGCGGGGATCGATGCGATGCGTCCAGTCGGCGTAGAACAGGAAGGGTGCCGCGCCACAATCGGCCAGGGTGAACGCCTGGCCGGTGGCCCATTGCCGCGTGGCCATGTGGTCATCGAGCCAGGCATAGGCGGTCTCCAGCATGTCGCGGGCCTTGCGCACGCCATGGGGGTCGTGGTCGGCGTCTGCACGCATGCTGTCGAAGACCACTTTCTGCTGCGGGGTGGAGATGTAGTTGTCGAAAAAGCGATCCAGCATGCGCACCTCCAATGCGGCGTCCCGGTCGTGCGGAATGAGCGGCACGTGGCCGGGATGGTGGACATCCAGGTATTCGATGATGCAGGTCGCTTCGGGCACGGTACGGTCGCCCGCCACCAGCACGGGGAAGCGCTTGATCGGCCATAGCGCTTCCAGTTCCGCACTCGCCAGGGGATCTTCCAGGTTGCGGAAGTCGAAAGGGATGTCGTTTTCGTACAGCGCCACCAGCACCTTCTGGCAATAGGACGAAAACGGGTGGGCGTACAGGCGCGGGCGAGCGGAAGTCATGCGGATCCATCTCCTGGTGGTCCATGGGTACGACGAACAGGCGCATCCTCTTTCGACATGGATCGCCAATGGCACCGGCAGGCTCGGCGTGGGAGCCGTCCCGGCCTGTCGCGGCGAATCCGACGGGACAATGGGCTGGACACTGGCAGCGCGCCGGGCCAATCGGCGTCGCGCGGTTGCGTCGAGCCTTGCGCCCGCTCGATACGCGCGCAACCGCCACGGTTGCCATCGGCGCTCGTCACGCTTGCCGTTGGCAGGCCCGATGGCGAAAACAGCCCACCAGGTGGTCGTTGACCATGCCGGTCGCCTGCAGCAGCGAATAGCAAATCGTCGTTCCGACAAAACGGAAGCCGCGCTTTTTCATCGCCTTGCCCATGCGATCCGACAGCGCGGTGCTGGCGGGCACCTGGGTGCTGCTGCTCCAGAGATTGACCAGCGGCTTGCCGTCGACGAACGACCACAGATACGCATCCAGGCTGCCGGCTTGCCCGATCACGTCCAGCGCCGTGATGGCGTTGTCGCGCATCGAATGCACCTTCATCCGGTTGCGGATGATGCCCGGGTCGAGCAACAGCTTGTCCAGCTGTCGATCGGTCAGCGCGGCCACCCGGCCGATATCGAAGTCGTGGAATACCTTGCGATAGTGCCCGCGCTTGCCCAGTACGGTGCGCCAGGACAAGCCTGCCTGCGCACCCTCCAGGCACAGCAACTCGAACAGTGCGCGATCGTCGTGCAGCGGCATGCCCCATTCGCGGTCGTGGTAGTCGCGCAACAAATCGTCGCCGCTTGCCCAGGAGCAGCGCATCAGGGTCGGAGTGCTGGCCATCGTCGTTGCCCTTGGAATCGCTGCGGCACACCGTAGCCGAGCCCGCTAGACTTGTCGCCCACCATCGCGCGATCCCCCCATGCCGGCCGCCTCTCCATCGCACCGCGGCGCCTTGTTCGCGCTGTTCGCCACCATCGCGCTGTGGGCCTACAGCTGGATCGTGATGAAGCAGGTCCTGGCCTACGCCGGTCCGTTCGACTTCGCCGCATTGCGCTACCTGATCGGCGCGGCAGTCCTGTTTGCCGCCCTGCTGCTGTCGGGGCAATCGCTGCGCGCGCCGCCGTTGCTGCCAACGATCCTGATCGGCTTGTGCCAGACGGCGGCCTTCCAGGGGCTGGAGCAATGGGCCCTGGTCAGCGGAGGCGCGGGCCGCGTGGCGATGCTGGCCTACACGATGCCGTTCTGGGCGGTACTGATGGCCTGGCTGCTGCTGGGCGACAGGCCAACGGGTCGACACTGGATCGGCCTGGCGCTGGCGGCATTGGGGCTGTTGTGCATCATCGAGCCCTGGCATCGGCTTGGCAGTCCGCTGGGCACCACGCTGGCCATCGCCGGAGGCGTGGCCTGGGCGGCAGGGACCGTGCTGAGCAAGCGCATGTTCCGCCGTCATGCACCCTCCGTGCTCAACCTCACCGCATGGCAGATGCTGGCTGGCGGCATCGCGCTGGGCATCGTGGCAATGATCGTGCCGCAACCTGCGATCGAGTGGAACCGGGCATTCATCGGCGGCCTCGCCTACAGCGCCGTGCTGGCATCCAGCCTGGCCTGGTGGCTGTGGTCGATCGTGCTGCAGCGACTGCCGACCACGGTGGCCAGTACGTCCAGCCTGGGTGTCCCCATCGTCAGCGTGCTGCTGGCATGGCTGATCCTGCACGAGCAGCCGTCGGCGATGGAGCTGGTGGGCATCGTCCTGGTGATGTCGGGGCTGGTGGCGGTGAGTGGCATGCGCCTGGGCTTGGCGGGCAAGCGGTGGCGTGCGCGCTGATGCGCGTACGGGCTGATGTGCCTGCGCGACGTCCGTCCCGCATGCATCGGCTCCCGGCATTGGCCCGACCTGGCGCGAGGACCCTGGCTGGCATCGTCACAGTCGGCGCTGCGTGCGGCTGCCGGGGCCGTCGTGGTTTCGCGCCAGCACCACGTTGCAGCGCGCATCCTGGCGATGATGCAGCCGTGTCCACCAGGAGCGCACTATCCGCCCGCTGATCGACTTCGATGACGACCCGTTACAGCCGCGCTGGGTAGCCGTCAACGATGGCGTGATGGGCGGACGATCCCAGGGAACCGCGGCGGTCCTGGACGGGCAGTTGCTGTTCCGCGGCACGCTCTCGCTGGAGAACAATGGCGGTTTCGCTTCGGTGCGCAGCGTAGGCCGCGACTTTGATCTCAGCGGCTGCCGCACGGTGGTGCTGCGCGTGCGCGGCGATGGACGGCGCTACCAGCTGCGGCTGGCGACCGATGCCCGCCACCGGGACATCGCCGTGTCGTTTGGCGCCGAGTTCGGGACGCGAGCCGGGGAATGGATGCAGGTGCGCGTCGCACTTGCATCCCTGCAAGCCACCGTTCGCGGGTCCCCCCTGCCAGGCGTGTCGATGGACCCGTCGCGGGTGCGGGAGGTGGGTTTGTTGATCGCGGACAAGCGAGCAGGTGCATTCGTGCTCGCGGTCGACTGGATCGCCGTCGATTAGCCGCCGACGCCAGGCCCGGCCGGAGGCCGCTACGCGTCCCGCAGCGAGGCTCGGATCCGCGCTATCGGGCCAATGCCGCAGGTGCATTCGCGCAAGGCCAACGACAGGAAGAAAATGCGGACCCCTCCAGGCTGCCCGGCCCATGGCGCCGCTGGCCTGTACGTCACTCCAGCAGGGTGGCGCAGGGCAATGCAGGGCCGTGCGCGCGATGGCTACTGGCCGTCGCTACGCACCTGCGCGTGGCTGATCAGGGCGAAGATCAGGCTGCCGCCCACCACGTTGCCGGCCAGCGTCGGCAGCCCGAAGCGCAGCACCGCATCGGCAAGCGATGCTTCGCCGGCAAATACCATGTACATCGCCTCGGTCGATCCGACGACGATGTGGGTAAATCCGCCGATCGCCACCAGATAGGTGCAAATGACGATGATCGCCAGGCGCGAGTGATCGGTGGCGGCCATCATCCACACCATCATCGCGATGATCCAGCCAGCCAGCACGCCCTTGCTGAACATCTCGAATGGCGTGTTGTGCATCAGCTCGCGGCCGATGTCGACAAAGCTGGCCTGGGTGGCGGCATCGAACTGATGCAGCTTGAGCAGGCCCAGTGCGAATATCGTGACCCCGGCCAGGTTGCCGGCCAGCACCACGGCCCACAACCGCAAGAGCCGGCCTGCATTGCGCAGGCTGGGTGAAGTCATGACCGGCAGCACGCCCGTCAGCGTGTTTTCGGTAAACAACTGCTGGCGGGCAATGATGACGACGATGAAACCGAACGTGTAACCGAAGCTTTCGACCAGGTATCCGGCGGGCATGCCCTGCAGGTAGCGGTGCAGGACCGCTCGCGCCAGGAACGAAAAGCCCATCGACAGGCCTGCGGCAAGGGCCGACCATGCCAGGGCGGCGATCCCACGCGAGAGTTCTTCCTGGCCGCTGCGGCGAATGATTTCGTGCAGCACCGCCGCACGCGGCGGGCTCTTGTCCTCCACCTTTTCGTGCTCATGGCCGGACAGCGCGAACCCGCTGCCGGACTCCTCCTTGAGGCTTTCACGCACCTGCGCTTCTTCCTTTGCCTCGACGCGCTTGTCAGCCCGCTGCCTGGCATCGTCGTGTTGCTTGTTGTCCATGCGTGCTTTACCAAAGGGGGCGCCAAGCGGGATCGCCGTCATGCGCAGGCCGTCATGCGCAGGGATACCACTCGATTCCGGTGACGCAAGGGGGCGCGTCTGCGTACAGGGGCGCGGCCGGCGAGCCCGCCCCAGGCAGCATTGCGTGCGCCTTACGGGTTGCCCTGCGCCTGCAGCAGGTCGAGCAATGCCTTGGCTGCGGCCTGCGAGGAGGCTGGATTCTGCCCGGTCACCAGGTTGCCGTCGGTGATCACGTGCGTGGCCCAGTCGGCCTTGCTTTCGTAATGGCCGCCGTTGGCCTTGAGCATGTCCTCGACCAGGAAAGGCACGACATCGGTGAGGCCCACGGCGGCTTCTTCGCCATTGGTGAAGCCAGTGACGCGCCTTCCCTGCACGAGCGGCGCGCCATCGGCGGCCTTTACATCACGCAGCGCCCCGGGCGCATGGCACACCAGCGCGACGGGCTTGCCTGCGCCCAGGGTCGATTCGATCAGGGCGATGGAATCATGGTCGTTGGCCAGGTCCCACAGCGGGCCGTGGCCGCCGGGATAGAACACGGCGTCGAAGTCATCGGTGACGACGTCGGCCAGTTTGCGGGTATGGGCAAGCGCCGCCGCGGCCTCGGGGTCGTCGCGAAAGCGGCGGGTGGCATCGGTCTGCGCGTCGGGTGCATCGCTCTTGGGGTCGAGCGGTGGCTGGCCACCTTGCGGCGATGCCAGCGTGACGGCTGCGCCTGCGTCCTTGAAAACGTAGTAGGGCGCGGCGAATTCCTCCAGCCAGAAGCCGGTTTTCTTGCCCGTGTCGCCAAGGCGGTCATGGGAAGTCAGGATCATCAGGATGTTCATGGCGAGCTCGCAAGCAGGGCAGCCCAGTGTGGACGCTTGCAGCGTAGGCCGGCGTGAACTGGCGGCCGCAGGGTGGCAGTGGCCAGCGCATCGACGCCTTGCCATGGTGCCAAGCGCCATGCATCCAGCCGGTTGGCACTGACGCCCATTGGCTGCCAGCATCGGCGTCGACCCGGTCGGCCTGCATGCGATGTCACGCAATCACCAGGCCAGCATGATCTTGCCGATATGCGCGCTGCTCTCCATGAGCGCGTGGGCCTTGGCGGCCTCGCGTGCGGGGAAGACCTGGTGGATCACCGGCCTGGCCTTGCCCGATTCCAGCAATGGCCAGACCTGGTCGTGCAGCTGCCGGGCCAGCGCGGCCTTGAACGCGACGGGCCGCGCACGCAGCGTGGATCCGGTGAGCGTCAGCCGTCGACGCATGATCAGTGACGCATCGACGTCGGCCTGTTTGCCGCCCAGCGTGGCGATGAACACGAGCCGGCCATCTTCGGCCAGCAGCGCCATTTCGCGCTTGACGTAGTCGCCGGCCACCATGTCCAGGACCACGTCCACGCCGCGCCCATCGGTATGGCGCTTGACCTCTTCCACGAAGTCCTGCTGGCGGTAGTTGATCGCGTGTGCGCCCAGTTGCTCGCAGGCCGCGCACTTGGCCGGCGTGCCTGCCGTGGCGAATACGGGGTGATCGAACGCGCGCGCCAGCTGGATCGCGGTGACTCCGATGCCGCTGGAGCCCCCCTGGACCAGCAGCGATTCGGGGATGCCATCGGCACGGGTGCCCAGGCGGCCGCGATCGAACACATTGCTCCACACGGTGAAGTAGTTCTCGGGCAGTGCGGCGGCTTCGACCAGGCCCAGGCCCCTGGGTACCGGCAGGCATTGAAGCAGGGGAGCCACGGCGTACTGCGCGTATCCCCCACCGGCAAGCAGTGCACAGACGGCGTCGCCCTGCTTGAGCCCAAACGGATTGGCGCCGGCGAAGTCACCGTCGACCAGTTCGCCGGCAACCTCCAGCCCGGGCAGGTCGGAAGCGCCTGGCGGCGGCGCATAGTTGCCCTGGCGCTGGAAGACGTCGGGTCGGTTGACGCCGGCCGCGGCCACCTTGATCAGCACCTCGCCCGGCCCTGCGACGGGAATGGCGCGTTCGGTCGGCTGCAACACGTCCGCCGCTCCGGGCTGGACGATTTGAATGGCTTGCATGCGGGTCATGGGAGGCTCCAGTCAAACGGGTGGGTGGATCGTCCAGTCTGCGATCTCCAGCATGCCCAACGCGTTGCGGGCAAGCTATTGCTGATCCAGCGCATGGTGGATCAATACAACGCATTGCGAGGCGAACAGCATCTTCGAACCCAGTGCGATTTTCCTTGCACCCAGGCGTTCCAGGCTGTGGAAGGTCTTCCTGGGCATGGGGATATGGTCGGTCAGCAGGAAGCACGGGTTCCCCGCAAAGTCCTGCTCGCCGATGGGCGTGCCCTTCCTGTCCATGACGAACAGCGCATGGTCCACGGCCAGTTGCTGGACCAGGCGCTCAAAGCTCAATGTCTGCACCGTGACGCCCGGTTCGACTGGGCGCGCCTGTTCCTTGCCCATGCCGATGGAGGTGTCCAGCGCCCTGGCGACCTTGCCGAGCAACGCCTGCTCGTCGAAGCCGCCAATGTCCTGCATCGCGTTGGCATCGAAACGGATCGTGCGGGAGAAATCCCGGGTGCTTTCCAGGACCAGGTACACGATCACGTCGGCGCGATGGGACTGGGCGACGAAGATTGCGTTCATCAGCGTGTGCGCCAGGATCTCGCTGTGGACCTGCGTGCCCACCGACGCCAGCAGTTTGCGGCTATCCGTCGGCGCAGCCCGCGCTCGCAATACAAAGGTTCGCATCTCAGTCCTGGCCAATGGGTTTTCGCGTGGGAGACCGGCACGCCGATCGCCCATTGTCCATGGAAACCAGGCTGGAGCCAGCGCCTGCCGTTGCGGTCACCCAGGCATGCATCGCAAGCGCATGCGCGCCCCGGAGCCTGCCTCGCAAGGCAAGACCGGCCGGTAGAGGGTCAAGCCCGCTTTCGCCATCGCATATACACTGGCAGGCCATGGCAACAGACGACATCAGGCACGGCGAGTACAAGGTCCCCGGGGGCAAGCTGGTGGTGGTGGATTTTTCCATTGCCGAGGGTTTGCTGGCCGGCGTGCAGGTCAGCGGAGATTTCTTCCTCGAGCCCGCCAGCGCGCTCGATGCCATCGATGCCGCGCTTGAAGGGTTTCCGGTGGAGGCCGGCCCGGAGCAGCTTGCCGCTGCCGTGCGTCTTGCCCTGGGGCCGTCGGTGCAGCTCTTTGGCTTCACACCCGACGCCGTCGCCGTCGCCGTGCGCCGTGCGTTGGAGCCTGCAGGCGGCGCGGCTGCAGGGGTTGTGGCATGAGCCGGAGCCGTTGGCAGGATCACGATTGGCATCTGGTCCATGCCGATCCGCAACAACCCGCGCTGCACATGGCACTGGACGACGTCATGCTCGACGACGTCTCGGCCGGGCGACGACCGCCGACGCTACGGGTATGGGAGTGGGCGCGATCGGCCGTGGTGCTGGGGCGATTCCAGTCGCTGCGCAACGAGGTCGATGCCCAGGGCGCACGCCGGCACGACATCGAGGTGGTGCGTCGGATCAGCGGCGGAGGCGCGATGTTCATCGAGCCGGGCAACACCATCACCTATTCCATCGTCGCGCCGCTTTCGCTGGTGGAAGGCATGACGTTCGAGCAGGCGTATGCCTCCATGGACGCGTGGGTGATCGCGGCCCTGGGCACCCTGGGGATCGAGGCGTGGTACCAACCACTCAACGACATCACCTCGCCGCTGGGCAAGATCGCCGGCGCGGCGCAGGCCAGGCGCGGCAAGGCCGTGTTGCACCACGTGACCATGGCCTACGACATCGATGCCGTCCGCATGCTCGAGGTGTTGCGCGTGGGCCGCGAGAAATTGTCCGACAAGGGCACGACCAGCGCGGCAAAACGCGTCGATCCCTTGCGCAGCCAGACTGGCCTGTCGCGGAGCGCAGTGATCGAGCGCATGATCGATACGTTCCGGGAACGTCATGGCGGGCTGGCACCGGATGCCTTGCGCGCGGATGAACTCGAGCGTGCGCACGCGCTGGCGCGGGAAAAATTCGCGACGCCCGAATGGACGGGCCTGCTGGCCTAGGCAGGCATCCGGGCGTGCGTCGGACGGAGCACGCACAGGGTCGGACAGGCAGTCGTCTGCCGATCACCGCTGTCCGGCGGGTGCCCGCGCACCGAAGATGGCCTGGCCGACGCGAACGATCGTGGCACCTTCCTCGATGGCCATCGTGTAGTCGCCCGACATGCCCATCGAGAGTTCGTGGATGTCGACGCCTGGCGGCCCGTCCTGGCGCAATCGCTCCCGCAACTCGCGCATGACCACGAAACAACGGCGGACCCGCGCCTCGTCATCCGACAACGCCGCCAACGTCATCAGCCCACGTACGCGCAGTGCGCTGAACGCAGGCAGTTCACGGACAAACCCCGTCACCGCGTCGGGCGGCAGGCCGTACTTGCTGGACTCACCGGACGAATTGACCTGCACCAGCACGTCCAGGCTGCGGCCTTCGGCCTGCAGGTGCGTTTCCAGGGCCCGGGCGACGCGCAGGCTGTCGAGCGCCTGGAATTCCGACGCAAACCGCGCCACCAGTTTGGCCTTGTTGGTTTGCAGGTGCCCGATGACGGACCAGCGCAGGTCCGCCAGGTCCGAAAGCGCTTCCCATTTCGCATACGCCTCCTGCACCTTGTTCTCACCCAGGAAGTGGCAACCTGCCGCATGTGCCGCGCGGATACGCTCCACATCGACCGTCTTGCTGACCGGAAGCAGCCGTACGCTGGCAGGATCGCGTCCACTGCGCAGGCATGCAGCACGGATGCTTGCGTGGACCTGGGCGAGGTTGTGTTGGAAGTCGGCGGTGGTGGAGGCGTGCGGGCACGCGGCCGGTGTCGAACGAGGATCGGTTGGGATGTCAGTCAATGGCAGGACCTCGCTGGTGCGGGCGGTGGAGATGATAGTGCAGCCGACCGTACATCGTTGACGGGACCTGCAAGCATGCAACCCGGCAGCCTGCCCACGGCTACCGCGGTGGCATGGATCCGACAACCCGCGTGCAGGGCGGCAATGCACCGACGCAAGCACCTGACAGCGGCCGACGTCGCGCGATCACCGGCAACGCTCGAGCACTTCGCGTCGACACCGGGCCTCGAACGCAGCAGTCTTTGAACAACGGGCATTGAACCGCAGGCATTGAACAGCAGGCATTGAACAGCATGTTCCACTCCCTCAAGAGCTACAACTACCGGCTCTGGGCGGGCGGGGCACTGGTGTCCAACGTGGGCACGTGGATGCAACGCATCGGGCAGGACTGGTTGGTGCTCACGGTATTGACCCACCACAACGCAACGGCGGTGGGCACGGTGATGGCGTTGCAGTTCGGACCACCGCTGCTGCTGCTGCCCCTCACCGGCTTTGCCGCGGACCACCTGGACCGTCGCAAGCTGCTGCTTTTCACCCAGGCGGCCGCCGGCCTGCTGGCGCTGGGCCTGGGATTGCTCACGCTCTTTGGCGTGGTGCAGCTCTGGCACGTCTACGGGTTTGCGTTGGCGCTGGGCTGCGTCACCGCGTTCGACGCGCCGGCCCGCCAGGCGTTTGTTTCCGACCTGGTCAGCGACGATGCCCTGGCCAATGCAGTCGCGTTGAACTCGGCCTCGTTCAACGCCGCGCGGATGCTCGGCCCCGCAGTGGCGGGCCTCCTGATTGCCGCAGTGGGCGAGGGCTGGTTGTTCCTGGTCAACGCAGGATCGTATGCCGCGGTGCTGGTGTCATTGTGGCTGCTGCGGGTGCACGAGCTGCATGCGCAGGCACGACCGGAGCGCACGCGCGGCAGCATGCTGGCAGGGTTCGCCTACGTATGGCAGCGCCCCGACCTCGTCGCCGTGCTGGCGATGCTGCTGTTGCTGGGTACGTTTGGCTTCAACTTCGCGATCTTCATTTCGACCATGTCGGTCACCGTATTCCATGGGGACGCAAGCCAGTACGGATTGCTGACCTCGGCAATGGCTGCCGGCACCATGTGCGGGGCGCTGCTTTCGGCACGACGCCCGATGCCCGGCATGGCCCTGATGGGGGTTGCAGCCGGCGGGTTCGGCGTCAGCGTGGCGATCGCTGCAGTGATGCCCGGGCCGTCCCTGTTTGCCGCGGTGCTGTTCTTCGTCGGCCTGGCCGCCCTTACCTTCATGACCGCCAGCAATTCCATGATGCAGCTCACCACCGAGCGCGCCATGCGCGGTCGTGTATTGGCGCTGCGGATCGCCGTCGTCATGGGTGGGACCCCGCTGGGCGCGCCGCTGGTGGGCTGGGTGGTCGATCGCTTCGGTGCGCGCTGGGCCATGGGGGTGGGGGCCGTGTCGGGTCTCGCGGCAGCTGCGGTGGCGCTGGCATACCTGGTCCGGCATCGCCATCTGCGCCTGGTGATGAAAACTGGAGGTCCAGGCGTGACCATGCACCCGGAGCCGGCGGATCCAAGTGCGATCCGGGTTGCGGCCGGGGAGCGGGTGAAGTGATTCGAAGCGCGCCGGCACGCGTGGATGGGGCGGTCCCGGCACCCGCGGTGGACGGCCGCGGCCGGGTCCTGCAACGGGGCCGCGATCGCGAATCGTCTTTCCCTGCAATGCCTTGTCGATGCGACGCCTTGTCGATGCGACAATGCGCGTCCGCGCAGCGTCCGCTGGCGTGACTTCCCACAGGATTCCATGAAGCCGCCCATCGCACTCCAGGCACTCATCGACGATGGCGTCATCGACGAAGTCATGCGCCCGCTCAAGAGCGGCAAGGAAGCGGCTGTCTACGTGGTCCGGGGTGGAGGGGAAGTGCTGTGCGCCAAGGTGTACAAGGACATGGCGCAGCGCAGCTTCCAGCAACGCGTGCAATACCAGGAGGGCCGCAAGGTGCGTGGCAGCCGGGACGCCCGGGCGATGGGCAAGGCGACGCGCTATGGCCGGCGGCAGCAGGAAGAGGCGTGGAAGAACACCGAAGTCGACGCGTTGTACACGCTGCGCGATGCCGGCGTGCGCGTGCCTGCCCCGCATGGCTTCCATCACGGCGTGCTGGTGATGGAAATGGTGACGGACGCCGATGGATTCGCGGCGCCGCGGTTGGGCGAATACGAGCCCACGCCCGCGCAGGCCCGTGCGTTCCATCAGGTGCTGGTGCGCCAGGTGGTGCGGATGCTGTGCTGCGGACTGATCCATGGCGACCTGTCGCCGTACAACGTGCTGGTGGACGCCGATGGGCCGGTGCTGATCGATTTCCCGCAGGTGGTCAGCGCGGCCGGCAACAATGCGGCCCGGCAGATGCTGTTGCGCGACGTCAACAACCTGACCGCCTACCTGGGGCGTTGGGCACCGGAGTTGCTGGACACCTGGTTTGGCGAGGAGATGTGGGCGCTGTTCGAAACCGGCGACCTGCAGGCCGATACGCCGCTGACCGGCATCTTCGCCCACGACGAGCACATTGCCGATGTGGGCAGCGTGCGCGAAGCGATCGAGGAAGCGCGCCAGGAGGCGCTGATCCGCCAGCAGGGACGCGAGGAGGCGGAAGCCGAAGGCAGGTGACCGGCGGCCGGGTGCCGACACGCGGATCGCCGTGTGCGTGGCGCGGGGATGTCCAGCGTCCACGCCGGCTGCTCGCTGTCCGGGCGCTGCCATTGCATCGCGCGATGTCCGGGCACCCTGTCGCCTAGAACTTTTCACCGACAGGCAGGTACCGCCATTGTCCCGGCGGCAATGCGCCACCAGGCCCCTTGCCCAGCGGGATCCTGCCGATGCGCAGGCGCCGGATCGACACCGTCTCCAGCCCGACCTGCGCGCACATGTCGCGCAGCTGTCCATTGCGCACGCCCTTGATGGCCATGCGCAAGCGGGTTTCGTTCTGCCAGCTGACCTTGCATGGCGGCAGGATGCGGCCACCATGGGAAAGGCCGTGGTTGAGGCGCCTGAGGCCATAGGGCGCGATCGGACCGCTGACTTCGACCAGGTATTCGTGCTCGATCTGGTCGGCGTTCTCGATCAGGCGGCGAATCACGCGACCGTCCTGGCTCAGCACCATCAGGCCACTGGCATCGGCGTCCAGCGGCACCAGCGGCGTCAATCGCTGGAAATGACGTTGCAGCATGCGCACCCCGGAAGGATCCTCGCACCAGTGCGACTCCGGCTTCACCAGCGTGGCGGCGGGCCTGGAACCGCGGATCGTGTCGTACCCGGCGGGTTTGTGAAGCAGCAGGGTCGCCGGTTCCACCGGGTCCAGGCGTGCGTGCGGGTGGAGTTGGACCTGCTCGCCGGCGACGGGATGCTGCGGCGCCTCGACCACGCGCCCGTCCACCGAGATCCAGCCATTCTGGATGTACTGCTCGGCATCGGCGCGCGTGCATCCCACCAGCTCGGCGACACGATGGGCAAGGCGGACGGGATCGGGCATCGGTGCAACCATGGGAGCAGGCTTGCAGTGTAGCGGCAGGGTTGCGCCGCCAGCGTGCTGGTGCCTGCCTGCCAGTCCGGGCGGCACTCCGCCTGGCCTTCGCGAAGACACTCAGGTCGAGAGCGTCTCCAGCGCGACATGGCCGTGGCGCTGCCAGTCCAGGAGCTGCGCCATGTCGATCGGTCGCCGTCCCTTCAGTCCTGCGCGACCGCCCTGGGTCAACCGGACTTGCTCCACGCGACGGCGACCTGCGTTCTTGGCCATGTACAGCGCTGCGTCGACCCAGCGGATCGCGTCGACGAGCGGGGCTTCCCAATCCGGTGCCAGTGGGTGCTGGACGAATCCTCCCGAGACGCTGATCGGCAGCGCCTGGCCGAGCCAGGAAACCGGAGCGTGTTCGATCTGCGACAGGATCCGTCGCACGGTGTCCGCGTTGCCGTTGCCATCGGCGCCATCGAGCACGACCAGGAACTCCTCGCCACCCCAGCGATAGACCTCGTCGCCGGGGGATAGCACCTGGCGGATCCGCTCCACGACGACCTTGAGCACGGCATCGCCCGCCTCATGTCCATGCTGGTCGTTGATGCTCTTGAAGTTGTCCAGGTCAAGCAGCAGCAATCCGGCCGAGGCATTGGCGCCCGGGTTGCCTTCGCTGGCGGTGTCGAATCGATGCTGGAACTGGTAGCGGCTGTAGGCGCCGGTCAATGCGTCGAAGCGCACGGCCCTGGACAGCGCATCGCGTTCGCTCCTGGCGCGACGGGTAGCGAAGAACAATACCGCGCTCAGGCTGATCGCAAGCAAGGCCAGTGAGGCCGCCAGTGCCTTGCGCAGTTTCTCCGCGCGCACGCGCTCGTGCTGCGCCCGGTTGTCGGCCGCCAATGCATCGACCTTCTGCTGCAGCGTCTGTGCGGTATGGCGGGCCTCCACCTCGGCGATGGCGCGACCGCGCTCGTTGCGAAACAGTTGCGACCACAATTTCTGGCGGCGATCCATCAGCGCCACGGCACGCTCGTACAGCTTCTTGTCGCGCAGGATGCCGATCTCGCGATCGATCCCGGCGAGCAGGTCGATCATCTGCCCCTTGGACTGGAAGTACCCGCTGGCCTGCTGCATGAGCGCGAGGCCTTCGTCGACGTGGTCCATTTGCATCAGCGCCTCGCCACGCAGCATCCGGCCCTTGGCTGCATAGAAGGTGTCCTGTTTCCGGGCTGCAAGTGCAACGAGGCGATCGATCGCCCTGGTCGCATCGGCGGGCCGGGACATCGCCAGCAGCAATTCGGCGCGCAAGGTGTCCAGGCGCATCGAGGTGAAATCGGATGGAGACTGCCGGTCCAATGCCTCTGCCTGGGCCAGGGCCGCATCCGATGCCTCCAGTCGACCGAGTTTCAGCAGGGCCATGCTGCGTGCGGCCAGTAACGAAATCCGGTTTTGCACGGGGATGGCGTCGCCATCCTGGCCCAGTGCGCTGGCGACGATATCGAGCGTCTGTTCCGGCAGGTCCATCGCATTGTAGAGCTCGGCGATGGTACCCAGCCGGTACAGGCGGGCACGCTGGCGGCCGGTTGGCAGGCGTTGCGCCCAATCCAGCGCGGCCAGCTCGTGCCGCAAGGCGGTGTCGAAGTTGCCTGCATCGAAATACATGTTGCCGTAGCTGCGCTCCAGCGCCTCCATGACTTCAGGCGGCGCGCCGGGCCTGATGCGCGCTCTAACCGCATTGAGCTGGCCGATGAACTTGCCGATGTCATCGTCGGCATGGCTCATGTAGATGCGCTCGATGTCCATCAGATTGACGGTGTCCAGGTCGCCATGCGCCTGGGCGAGGGCGCGCAGGGACTGCACCGTCGCCAGTGTCTGGTCGAAATCCATGGCCTCGCCCAGCACGACCAGCCGCGCGCGGAGCAATTCACGCTGCAGGCGATAGGGCGCGTTGGGTCCCACGCCTGCCTGGATCCGGCGCAGGCGCGCCACGGCCTCGGGCGAGGTGTCGCCCGCGCCGCGTAGTCCACGCAGCTGCGTGATCGCCGCGGCGTTGGAGAGCGGCTGTGCCTGCGCAACGCCACGGGCGACCAGGGGGCATGCCAGCACGACGCATGTGATCAAGCCCCAGACCAGGTGCGGGGCGCGGAAAACGGGCGGCTTCACGTGCTGGGGATGACCTTTGGACCAGGCCTTGCGATTATCCCCGATATCCGGCGTGGCCGGCCAAGGACCTGGCTTGCAAGGCCTCGATCATCGGCGAACCGGCGCCGAGGGTCGAAGCAGTGGCCGGCAAGCGCATGTCATGTGGACAATGCGCGCGAGCGCAGAGCGCGTGGGCATGCGACCACGCTCACGGTCCCACGCCGGCGATCCACTCGCGGTCGAACAATTCGTAATCTCTGGCTGCCCCGCACAAGTGCTCGATGAGCACGGAGGCGTCGTCTTGGGGGTCGTCCTCGCAGTCCTGCAGTTCCCGGATGTCGCTTGATCGTTGCATCATCGTGCTCCTGTGCCGACGACAGCATCGCGTCACGGCAGGTCGCCGGTCTTGACATGGATCAGGCGCGCCACGGAAAGGGTGCCCGGCGCCCATGGGGGGTTCCAGCGACGACCTGGCGCAGGGCTGGTGCGCGCGTGTCCAGGTGATGGCTGCGCTGCGCGCGGGGCATCGATCCATGCGCACCCATGCGTCCTTCCGCCCGGGTTGGGCGTGGTCTCGTCCCGGCTTTGGCAGCCCGTGCCCGCGCCTGCAGCTGGCATACTCGCCAATGTGCGTTGGCGCCGCCGACGACGCCCCTGACTTGAACCCGGCCAAGGTCCTTGCCCCCATCCGAACTTGCCAAATCCCGCACACGGGCACGACGTCGCGCCGCGCGGCGCAAGCCATCGGGGACCACCGTGGTCATGCTCGGCACCGGGATGCCGCGTCCGGATCCCGCCTGCTCCGGCCCCGCCACCGCCGTGGTGCACGACGGGCGCGTGTTCCTGTTCGATGCGGGAGCCGGCGTCATGCGCAGGATGGCTGCGGCTGGCTTGTCGATTCGGGGCCCGGAGGCGGTGTTCATCACCCATCTGCACAGCGACCACACGCTGGGTTATCCCGACCTGATCCTCACCACCTGGGTGATGGGGCGGCGCCATGCGCTGCAAGTCCATGGCCCGGTCGGCTTGAAGAAGATGACCGGTCACATCCTCAAGGCATGGGACGAGGACATCCACGTCCGAATCGAAGGCCTGGAGCAGCAGACCAAGTCCGGCTACAAGGTCGCCGTGCACGAGTTCGACGTGCCCGACGCCGGTGGCGGGCTCGTGTACGACCAGGACGGCGTTCGCATCACCGCGATTCCGGTGCTGCATGGCTGCTGGAAACATGCCTACGGTTATCGCATCGATACCCCGGAGCGCTCGATCGTGATTTCGGGCGACACCGTGCCGACCAATACGGTACTGGAGGCCGCGCGGGGGGTGGACGTGCTGGTGCACGAGGTCTATCCACATCACCAGGTGGCGCCGGAACGGCGCATCGGCGGCGACGCCTGGCCAGGCTACATGCACGACTTCCATACCTCGGACCTGGAACTCGGTGCGCTGGCCGCGCAGGCACGGCCCGGGTTGCTGGTGCTGCATCACATCGTGCGCCATGGCCAGGACGACGAGGCCCTGCTGGCGGCGATCCGTGCAGGCGGTTACCAGGGTGACGTGGTCGTGGCCAGGGACCTGGATCGCTATTGAGTCGGAGCTTCCACGAAGCAAGTCCAGGCCGGCGCGACGAAGCACGGCAACCCGGACCGGGCGCTTTGCCGGGTCAGTGTTTCAAAAGACCGACAGTCCCGTGATTTCGGTAAAGCGATCCAGGGCTGCCGCACCGGCCAGGGAATTGCCTTTTTCATCCAGCCCCGGCGACCAGACGGCAAGCGACAGCACGCCGGGAACGATCGCGACGATGCCGCCGCCCACACCGCTCTTGGCCGGCAGGCCGACGCGGAATGCGAATTCCCCCGCGGCATCGTAGGTGCCGCAGGTCAGCATGAGTGCATTGATGCGCTTGGCGCGATCCGGGCTGATCACCGCCTCGCCGCTGCGGTGGCAGCGGCCACCGTCGGCCAGGTAAAGCATGCTGCGTGCGAGGTCTTCGCAATCCATCCGCAGCGCGCATTGGTGGTAGTAGAAATCCAGGACGTCGTCGACCGGGTTGTCCAGGTTTCCGAAGCTGCGGATGAAATTGGCCAGCGCGGCATTGCGAAAGCCGGTGTCGCGTTCGGATCTGGCGACTTCGGGATCCATGTCGATCCGTGCGTTGTCCGCGCGCTCGCGTACGAAGGCAAGTAGCCGGTCGAGCGCATTTGGATAGTGCGACAGCACCACGTCCGCGATCACGTGCGCGCCGCCGTTGATCAGTGGGTTGCGCGGGATGCCATGCTCGCGCTCGAGCTGCACCAGCGAGTTGAATGCACTGCCCGATGGCTCGCGGCCCACACGCTGCCACAATGCGCCGCCCAGCGCCTCCAGCGCGAGGGTGAGCGTGAACACCTTGGAGATGCTCTGTATCGAGAATGCCTCGCGAGCGGCGCCGACCGAGTACAGCTGGCCGTCGAGGGTGGCAAGGGCCATCCCGAAGCGGTCGGCGGGCACCTGGGCCAGCCGCGGGATGTAATTGGCGACCCTGCCTTGCCGGGTCAAGGGCTGCATTTCGGTGGCGATCTGCCGGAGCACCGCGGCGAAGTCGGGTTGCTGCGTGCCGGTCGCACGCTGGCCGTCGAGGATGTTCATCGCCGGCATGCTCGCACAGCGCAGCGCGATGGGCTAACCGGCTGTGGTGGATGTCATTCCACGTGGTGTTCGCGCCAGGCCAGCAGCCTGGCCTCGTACGCCTGGAGTTCTTCGGCGTAAATGTCGAAGACGCAGCATTCGCAGCCACTTTCGCAGCAATCCGATGCCAGCGGCTTTTCCGGCGGAACCGGCGGGAGGTCCCGGTCGGCGTGTTTGGGGGTCGGGGTCCAGGGCACGGACCTAGTGTATTGCGGCGTGTGTATCGCTGGTGTCCACGGTGCGTTGCAGGCATGGCGGCGCGCATCGCCGCACCGGCATGGCTGGAAGGGCGCGTCCCACATCGGCCACGCGGGATTTGCAAGGCCCGGTTGGCGGTCGCTACAGTGATCGTCCTGCCTTGATGCGCTGCAAGACCAACGACGTGATGACGACCTCGCAAAGCTATCCGATCGGGACACCCGGCCAACCATGGGGTGACGGGGAAGTCGCTGAATGGTTGTCGCGGCAGACGCGGAAACGCAGTTATGCAGCCGACGTGCTGGGCGTGATCGAGACGTTGCGGTCGCGGTTTGACGTGGAGCAGTACGGCGAGCTGGACGATGGCGCCGACAAGTACCCGTTGTTGGCCGTCAAGAGTCGCGATTGGCAGGACGATCGTCCCGTCGTCCTGGTCACCGGTGGCGTGCATGGTTACGAAACCAGTGGCGTGCACGGCGCCTTGCAGTTCATCGAGCAGCATGCCGCGCGCTATGCGGATCGTGTCAACCTGGTCATCGCGCCGTGCGTCAGCCCATGGGCCTACGAGGTCGTCCATCGCTGGACCCGGGATGCCATCGACCCCAACCGCGCGTTCCACGCGGACAGCCCTGCACGCGAGTCCGCCGCGCTCATGCACCTGGTCGCACCGTTCCGCGATCGCGTGCTGGTCCACGTCGACCTGCACGAAACCACCGATAGCGACGAATCGGAGTTCCGGCCGGCGCTGGCCGCGCGCGACGGCGAGCCCTACGTTCCCGGGGAGGTGCCGGACGGCTTCTACCTGTGTTCGGACAGCGAAAACCTGCAGCCAGGATTCCAGCAGGCAGTGATCGACGCGGTGGCGAAAGTCACCCATATCGCACCGGCTGACGACAACAACGAGATCATCGGCTCTCCGGTGGTTGCGCCTGGCGTGATCGCGTATCCGCTCAAGCAGCTTGGCCTGTGCGCAAGCATCACCGATGCAACCTACACCACGACGACAGAAGTCTATCCAGACAGTCCGCGTGCAAGCGCGCAGCAGTGCAACGACGCGCAAGTGGCCGCAGTGTGCGCCGCGATCGATTTTGCGCTGGCGCAGGCCGTACGGGACGGGCAACCCGGCGCGGGTTGATCGCTACGCCAGCCAGTCGCCGGGCGGTCCGCGCACGGGCCAGGCCGCGGTCCTCGATGGTCGTCGCCGGTCCGTCCGTCTAGGGTCGCCGGATGGCGTCGATCGCGTCCAGTGGCCCTGCCACCTGGTCGCGACCGTTCTGCTTGGCGCCGTACATCGCCTGGTCGGCCAGGTCCATCCAGGCGCGGGCGCTGGGGTTGTGCTCCGGAAGCGATGCGATTCCGATGCTGACGGTGCATCGCAAGGCAGGGGCATGCTCGAAGCGAAGCGCCGCCACTTCAGAGCGCACCTGCTCGGCCACGGCCCGTGCCTGGTCGGCATCGATCGGCAATACCAGCGCCAGCTCGTCGCCGCCGACGCGGCCCGCCAAACCGTACGCAGGCCGGTCGCCTTCCCGGCGCCGCTCGCCTGCTGCGTCGCCGTCGGCCTGGCGCCGGACGATCGCCCCGATCCCGCGCAGGACGTCGTCGCCCACGCTGTGTCCGTAGGTATCGTTGATCGCCTTGAAAGAATCCATGTCCACCAGCAGCAAGCTGCCGGAGGGGTGGTGCGCCAGCCAGGCGTCGATGCCCAGCTGCCAATAGCCATGGTTCGCCAAACCGGTGAGCGCATCGGTCTGGCTCAGCAGCGTGAGTTGCTGGTTCTGTTTGCGCACGCGCCGCACCAGCCGGAAACTGCTCATGCTGACTGCCAGTGTATGGATCACCATGACCGGCAGGCTGGCCAGGACCACCGCCATGCTGGACGCCGGGTGGAAGCCAAACCCGGTGAGCAGCCCGAAGCCCAGCAAGGCGACCACCAGGCCCGGCAACGATCGCAACCAAAGCCCGCTGACACCGACACTGAGTTTGTCGGCCATGACCACCGAGACCAGCATCACCGACGGCAGCACGTTGTAGTGCATCAGTGGCGGCAGCGTGCCGGCTAGGAAGGAGTCGGCCACGAAATTCTGCAACTCGGCCCGGAACGGATCACCACTGCGGCGTGCCCGGTAGTAGGCAAGGTGGGGCCAGAGCGCACACGCAAAGACCAACCACGCCCACATCGGCCAGGGTGCAGCCAACTCATGCAGCACCACTGCCACGGGCAAGCCACCAAGCCCCATGCCGAGCACACGCAGGCCGTAGGCCCGGGAAGGCAGCTTGTCGAGGTAGTGCGGGCGAGCCGGACGCGTGGCAGGCGTGTGTTGCGGGATGGGCATGTGCTGCGTTTTTCCGGGCGATGGTGCAAGGATAGCGGGACACGCGTTGCGGCGGCCTCGAGAGCCGTGATCGCGCACCGGCACACGAAGCACGGCGCGCGTTTGGGGCCAGTGACAGATGCTGGTCCAGCCAACGCCCCACGACGGAGCAAGCGTTTGGCTGCATCGTGTTGGGGTATCCGCGAGCCCGGGTCGCACCGGGATGTCGTTTGGTCGCGCAGCCAGTGCAGTGGCTGCTACGGCGCGCCTGCTAAAGGCAGCCGGCTAAAGGCAGCCGGTTTCGCCGCTGGCAATCGGCGTGCGCAGGCGGTAGATATCCAGCTGACCGGCCCTGGGTGCGTGGGCCATGCCGCTGACGAGCAACTCGCCAGGTTTGGACAGGTCCACCATGGGCCCCAGGGTGACACTGCTGGCGCTGTTGAACGACAGGGCGAGCGGGTGCGCGGCCTGGTAGCTGGTGCCATTGCATTGGGCCAGGAACAGTTGGACCGGCGCCTTGTCGACATCGTCCGAGCGCGCGAAAACGATCGCCTTGCCCTCGTCGATCCACGCTGCATCGAACTCGTCCTTGCGGGTATTGATGCCGGGCACGGGACGTGGTTCGACGAAAGCCCGCCCATTCCAGCGGGCGACGAACAAGTCGTGTCGCCCGGCACCCGGCAACCCATCGCTGGCGAACATCAGGCGCTGGCCGTCCGGGCTCAGCGTAGGTGCCCATTCGTTGCCAGCGCTGTTGACGGCCGGGCCGAGGTTTTCGGCCGGACCGAAACCGCCATCGGGCAAGCGCGGAGCGCGATACAGGTCGTCGCCACCCAGGCCGCCGCTGCGGTTGGAAAAAAAGAACAGCCACCGGTCATCGCTGCTCAGGAAGGGGTCGAAGTCATTGGCGCTGGAGTTGAGCTGCAACGGTCGCGGGTCTGCCCAGCGTCCTTCGCGCTTGCTTGCCCGCCAAAGATCCCAGCCGCCGGCACCGCCCCTGCGGTCGGTGCTGCCCCAGACGATGTCGCGGCCATCGGCACTGATCGAGGCGCGTACCTCGTTCGATGGCGTGGACACCACGCCAAACCCCTCGATCCCGAACTCCATGAGACTTGCGGCGGTACCCGTGCAGGAGGAAACGACGATCAGGGCAATCAGCCAGCGCGGCATGGATGGGGCCTCGGTGCCAGTGGATGGCCGTCCATTATGTGCCGTCCCCGGGATGGCGGGCGACTTGCCAGCGATCCTGGCAGGGCAGGGTGCGTGGAGCGCACTGAGTCGATGCGTGCCATGGATCGGTCGCCGGGGACTGCGTTGTCATGTGGCTGCAGGATCCGTCAGGAGCCGGTGTTTCCAGCTGGCGTGCCTTCAGCGTTGCGCTCGCGCACGCAGTTTCGCCCGTCGCGCTTGGCCTGGTACAGCGCCAGGTCGGCATCGCGCAGCAGGCGATGCGCATCGTCGGCGGTGGCCAGTCGTGCACTGGCGACACCTGCACTGATGGTGACGCGCATGCTCCTGGTTTCTCCCGGGACGGGGACCTCTCGATCGGCGACGCTGGCGCGCATGCGCTCGGCCACGCCCGCCGCTTGCGCAGTCGTCGCATTGGGCAGCAGGCAGGCGAATTCCTCACCGCCATAGCGGGCAACCAGTGCATCGTCGGGGGCGCACTGCAGCATGATGTCCGCGACGCCACGCAATGCCTCGTCACCTGCCGGGTGGCCGAAGCTGTCGTTGTAGCCCTTGAAATGGTCCACGTCGACGAATATCAGGGCGGTACTGCCTGGCATGCTGCCGTGCCCGGTCAGGCTGCCCGGCGCATCCTCGAGTCGTTCCAGCAGTCGTCGGCGGTTGGCCAGGCCGGTCAATGCATCGTGGTATGACAGCTCCAGCAGGCGGCTGTTGGCCATGTCCAGTTCGGCAGTGCGCATCGCGACGCGATCCTCTAGCGCCCGGCGTTGCGCCTGCAACCTGCGGGTTCGCCACTGCGAGCCGGCATGGCCAACCAGCAGCAGTGCGAGCACGCCGGCCGCCATGGCCCATCGACGCTGCCACCATTGGGCCTTGACGGTGATCGGCACGTCGAGGGGAACGCTGTGGTTTCCCGCATGGTCGCGTGCTTCGACATGCAGCGTGTAACTTCCGGGCGGGAGCGCATTGAAGGTACGGAATGCCTGCGTCGTCCAGTCTCCGGGTGCATCCTCGTAGCCGAGCAACCTGGTGCGGAACCTTGATGCGTTCTCGCGGTACCAGGACAGCAATGCAAAGTCGACCTGGACGGCTTTGGCGCCGGCGTCGACCCGGATGGCCGGAATGATCGATGCCCCTTCGGCCAGTCCATGCATGACCGACTTGCCATCGACGCGCATGTCGGTGATGCGCAACGGCTTGGAGTGCCTGTCGGGCGTGGTGCCCCGGGGGTCGTAAACCGTCAGGCCGCCGAGCGTCCCCGTCCAGAAGCGATCGTGTGCGTCCATGAACTGGGCATTGGTGTTGCATTCGTCGTGCACCATGCCGTCCTGCCGGGAGAACACCCTGGCGTGCCAGCCGCCGTGGTCCGGCGTCAGCTGCTGGATGCCATTGTTGGTGCAGGTATAGATCCGGCCAACCGAGTCGCGCAGGACCCCGTAGCTGGTGGCGTCGGGCAGTGGTGGCAGTGTGTCGGGCAGCACGTGCGGATGCATCGGGTCGCTGACGTCGACGCGGGTCGTGCCCGCACTGGTCGTCCCCATCCACAGGATCGGCCGTGCACGGGCGTCCACGAGCAGGCGCAATCCGATCAGGTTGGCATCGGGCAGGCCGGCCGCCTGGCCAAGCAGGTCCCAGCGCTGGCCATCGAAGCGGGCCAGCCCCTGGTTGGTGCTCGCCCATAGCCACGCACGTCCATGCGCATCCACCTGCTGCTGGAGCTTGACCACGGCCCATTGTCCGCTCACCGACTTGGGGCGGAACGCAGTCCATCGACCCGCGCGCCAGCGATAGACACCCGACTGGCGGGTAGCGACCCAGCGCTCCTCGCGCCCGTCAAAGGTCCGGACCAGCATGTCCAGCGGCGCCTCGCCGGTGTTCGCCGGCCATGGCGTGTCCTGCCACTCGAACGCAGGCTTGTCATTGGCGTCGATGCGCACGCGCGCCAGTGCGCCACCGCGCAGTCCGATCCAGCGTGTGCGCGCACCATCGTGGCCCGTGGTGGCGACAATCATGCTGACGCTGGCAGCTGGCAGCGCGCCATTGTCGTAGGTGAACCTTTGCCAGCGTCCGTGCGAGTACAGGCCCAGGCCATCATCGCTGGCGCCAACCCACACGCGCTCGCCGCCAGCCTCGTCGGGCTCGACCAGCACGCCAAACACGCCGATCGAGCGCGCGCCCATCAGTGACGCGGTGGTCCACGCGCTTGCACCAAGGACGGTGCGTGAAATGCCTGATTCAGTCGCCAACCAGACCACGTCGTTCCCGTTGGGGCTATGCCAGGCGTTGAGTCCACGGATGACGTCGGACGCGAGCCCATGGCGCTTGTCGAAGACCTGGATGCGATCGTCGTGGATGCGCAAGAGGCCCGACCGCGACGACACCCAGATCGCACGATCGCCCGCCGGCAATGGCGTCGATGCCATGTCGTAAAGCTCGTCCGTCGGCAGCGCGCCGTCCTCCTTCGACCACCGGGCAACACCGTCGTCGGACAGTCGCCACAAGCCGACGCCAAAGATCGATATCCACAACTCCTCGTGGCCTTTGCGCTCCGTGGCGAGCAGGTATTCGATCTGCGCCGAGTCGATGCCCGGTGCATGCCATGGTCGCCATGCGCGGCTGCCTTCGTCCCGGTACCAGAGCCCGTTGCTTCCGGTGCCAGCCCATTGACGGCGCTGTCCGCCCAGGCGGCGCGTCTGCGCCATCGACAGGATGGCGCCGTGGGGCAGGGTGGCGTTGCCCGGATCCGCGTGCCATTGGCCACCGCGTCGATACATCAGGCCGTGGTCCCAGGTCAGCGCCCAGAGGGTGGTGACGCCGCTGCTGTCGACGGTCTCGGTGAAACGGCGGATCTGCTGCGAGGGCAATCCCGTGCTGGTGTCCTCGACATGCCAGCGGCTACCGTCGTAACGGGCCAGGCCGTCGCTGCGAAAGGCGGCCCAGAGCGTGCCCTGGCGATCGACCCACAGGCTGTCGACCGAATGTGCCATGGCCGGATCGTCGCTGGCGATCCAGCTGCGGCCGTCGTAACGGAAGACGCCCAATGGCGTGGCTGCCCAGACGAATCCGCTGCGATCCGTGCGGATGCTGACCGTGACGGCCTCGGGCAGCCCGTCGCGCGCGGAAAAGTTGGTGAACGCGGGCGCGCCCATGTCCATCAAGCCTGGCGCTCGCGGCAATGCGGCGGCGTCCCGCCCCATGACTGGGCCGGCGATGCAGGACAACAGCAAGAAAAACGCCCGGAGCGCGGACAGCATGTGGCATCCCCCCGCGTCAGTATGCAGCAGGAAGGTGGCGCGGCCGAGCAACGGTTGCAGGCACACCTGAACAGATCGGCTTCATCGCCGGCTTGCGACATCCGGTCGCCTGGCGATTTGTTGTCGGATGCAGGGCCGGGCGCTTCCTGCGTCATGCCGACGTGGTGGCGTGTGGGACTGGTGGGCTCGGCATGCAGCGGATGCGTGGAGGCATCACCGATTCCGGGCCCGGCTTGGGTATCCTTACACCCGCTTGACACCCGCGTGAAACCAGGGGCGCATGAAAGACAGGCGCGTGGAACGTGGTCGCGGGTGGCGGGCGCTGCGCCTTGCCCCGCAGCTCGCACGCCAGCCCGCCCCCGACCCGACCCGACCCGACCCGATACATTCCGGACAAACAGCCCAAACAATGGAAATGCCAACTGCGACGAACCGGCGCCCGGACTGGGGGCGTTACGCATGGACCGCGTGCAATGCCGTGCAGTTTTCCTTCACGCTGGCATGGACGGCGGCCTGGATCTGCCTGGCATTGCTGGTCAATGCCGTCCTGCGCGATCGCCACTGGCCACTGCGCATGGCTGCACGTTGCTGGGCGCCGGGGCTGTTGTGGGGTGCCGGTGCGCGGGTACAGGTGCAGGGGCTGGACAATGTCGACTGGACGCGCAACCACATGTTCGTGGCCAACCACCAGTCGACGATCGATATCTGCGCGCTGTTCCGCGCGATCCCGGTGCCGGTGCGGTTCCTGCTCAAGCAGGAGATGACGCGCGTGCCGTTCGTTGGCTGGTATGCCAAGGCGATGGGCATGGTGTTCATCGATCGCAGCAACCGGCGCGCGGCGACCGCATTCCTCAGGCAGTCGGCGCAGGTGCTGCGCCAGGGTGCCAACCTGTGCATCTTTCCCGAGGGCACGCGCAGCCTGACTGGCGCAGTGGCGCCATTCAAGGGTGGCGCATTCCAGTCTGCAATCGATGGTGGCGTCGATGTGATCCCGGTGGCACTGGAAGGCTCGGGCGCGGTGCTGTACCCACGTGGATTTTTCCGCGTGCGGCCGGGCACCATCCAGGTCAGCTTCGGCAAGCCATTGCCGACCATGACCGCGGCCGGGTCGGTCGATCGCCAGGTGCTTGCCGCCCAGGCGCATGCGTCGATCATCGAGATGCTGGAGCGCGGCACGAGCCCGGGCCGCTAAGCCGCAGGTGCGGTCGATCGCTTCCGGCGCTTGCCAACGATGCCACGGAGGCCACCGGGTGGCGGGTTGACCCCAAGGCCAGGGCGAGAGGATCGCCAGGCTGCCCATGGGTTGCGTCCCGCGTCACCGGCCCGGTGGAGACGCCCGTATGCGAGACTTCCTCCATGGACAGGATCCTGGTCGCCCTGTGTTGCCTTTTGCTGGCCTTGCCCACGGCTGCGGCCGAAACACGGCCCGGAGGTGGCCCTGGCGTTAAGCCGGCAGCCGCGGCTCGGACCATCGTCCTGGTGCGACACGGCAACTATGTCGCCGATCCAGCGGTGGACGAACAACTCGGACCGCACCTGTCGCCGCTGGGTGTCGCGCAGGCGTACCTGACGGGTGCGCGCCTGGCTGGCCTGCCGCCCGGCGCCGATGGCAAGCGATTCGATGGCCTGTATGCCAGCCCGATGCTGCGCGCGCGGGACACGGCAGCGGCGATCGCCAGTGGCTTCCCGGGACAGGCATTCGACGTGGTCGACGACCTGGCCGAATGCACGCCGCCAACGCGGCGCACCGACATCACCAGGGGTGAAACTCCTGAAGCCCTGGTCGACTGCAAGTCGCAGCTGGATCGCGTTTTCGCACGGTTCTTCCAGCCAGGGACCGGGCGCGGGCAGACCGACCTGCTGGTCTGCCACGGCAACGTCATCCGATACCTGGTGACGCGCGCGCTCGGGGTGGACACACAGGCGTGGCTGGAGATGTCGGTTGGTCATGCCAGCATCACCCGGATCCGGGTCGAGGCGGATGGACGCTTCAAGGTCATCGCCGTGGGCGATGTCGGCCATATCCCCCCCAACCTGCGCACCGGCGCGACCGGCGATGCCGATCGCAGCCTCGCCATCCCGGTGTTGCCGGAAGTGCCAACGCGCCGGCCCGCGCCTGCGCAGGGCGAGCCGTCGCAAGCGTTGTAGCCATGGGCACGCATCGACCCAACCACCCAGGCAGGCATTCAACATGGCACTTCCCCTGATTTTCTACACCAACCCCATGTCGCGGGCACGCATCGTGCGCTGGATGCTCGAGGAGGTAGGAGTGCCGTACGAAACGCGGCTCCTGGAGTACGGCACGACGATGAAGTCGCCCGCGTATCTCGCGATCAATCCGTCCGGGAAAGTGCCTGCCATCCAACATGGCGACCAGGTGGTGACCGAGTGTGCCGCGATCTGCGCCTACCTTGCCGATGCGTTTCCGCAGGCCGGTCTGGCGCCGCCCCTGGACCGGCGTGGCGATTACTACCGCTGGTTGTTTTTTGCGGCCGGTCCGGTGGAGGCGGTGACCACCAACCAGTCGCTGGGGATCGAGGTGCCAGCGGACAAGCGTCGCCTGGTGGGTTACGGCAGCATGGAAACCGTGGTCGACACGCTTGCCGATGCGGTATGCAGGCACGACTACATCGCTGGTGACGCGTTTTCCGCGGCAGATGTCTATGCCGGCTCACAGATCGTATGGGGGCTGATGTTCGGTTCGCTGCCCGCACGTCCGCAGTTCGATGGCTATGTTGCGAGGATCACGTCGCGTGAAGCCTACAAGCGCGCCAATGCGATGGACGACGCGTTGATGCCGGCGTCGCCAGCGGACGACTGACGCACCGGCATTCGGCGCTCGCTTCGGCAAGCCGTTTTCCCGGCATCGGTCATCCACCAACAAGGATCGTCCGGATCGCTCTGGCAGGTGCAACCCGGTCGGGAACAGGTGGTTGCAGTGGATTGGTCCGGCGGCTCCAGTGGGGTCGGCCATCGACGCAAGGTGCAGCTCACCGCCCGCGCCTTGCACCGCAAAAGCATGGGCCTGCACCAGCCTTGCTTCCGCGCGGTACCAGTGCCAGCGCCGTTGGACTCGGCTACCCTTGGCGCGGATGACGACGCTCAATGCCGCGGACGGAACGTTGGAGCAGGCGCTGGCCCTGCTGAGGCAGGGCCATCATGCTCGTGCCGAGGCCGCGTGCAGGGCGATCATTGCGTCCAGTCCGGACGATTTTGGTGCCTGCCATCTGTTGGGCGTGATCGCCCTGCAACGCGGGCAGCCGGCGGCGGCAGAACACTGGATCGCACGCGCCATCGCCATCAATGCGCATGTCGCAGGTGCCTGGTACAACCACGGCAACGCATTGTTGGCCTCCGGGCGCCCGGACGAGGCAATCGACAGCTACGACCACGCGTTGCGTCTGAAGCCCGACATGGTCGAAGCCTTTTACAACCGCGGCAACGCGCAGGTCGCGGGCGGGCAGTACCAGGCGGCCGCCGCCAGTTATCGCGCCGTACTGGCGCACAACCCACGCATGGTCGACGCACACGACGCACTGGGCAATGCCCTGCTGCATCTCCAGCGCAATGAAGAGGCGCTGGCCAGCGTGGACAGCGCGCTGGCCTTGGATCCAGGGCATGCGAGTGCGCTGAACAATCGTGGCAATGCGCTGTTTGCGCTCGCGCGTTTCGAGCAGGCGCTTGCAAGCTACGACAAGGCGATTGCAGCCATGCCTGGCGCCGCCGAACCACACGACAATCGCGGACTCACGCTGCAGGAACTGGGCCGCTACGAAGAGGCCATCGCCAGTCACAGCGCGGCCATTTCGCGCGATCCGGGCTTCGGCATCGCCTACATCCGGCGCGCACTGGCGCAGCGGCGATTGGGCCGATTCCGCGAGGCGCTGCACGATGCAGATGAGGCGGTCCGCCTGGACGCCCGATCGGCAAAGGCATTCGACTGCCGCGGCGTCGTGCTTAACGACATGGGTCGCTACGACGACGCCCTGGTCGATTACCGCAAGGCCATCGCGCTGGACCCGGATTTCGCCCAAGCCCACAACAACATGGGCAATGTCCTGTATGACCTGGGGCGAATGGACGATGCGCTGGCAAGCCTGCGGCGTGCGATCGACCTGCGGCCCGATTTTCCCGAAGCGCACAGCAATCTTGGCCTGGTATTGCAGGACACCAGGCAATTCGAGGCAGCGCGTGCAGCGTACGACAAGGCGATCGCCTGCAGGCCGGTGTACGCCGAAGCCTACAAGCGGCGTGCTGCGCTGCAACTGCTGCAAGGCGACTACCGCAACGGATGGGCCGATTACCAGACCAGCTTCCATCATGCGCGCATACGCAGCCCCGGCCCACTGCATGATATTGCACCGTGGCAAGGACAGTCCCTGCACGGCAAGTCGATCCTGCTTTCCGAGCGTAGCGGCCTTGGCGACACCATCCAGTTCTGGCGTTTCATCCCCGGATTGATCGCACTGGGCGCCAACGTCAGCTTCCTCGGCTCGGAGCGGATGTTCCGCTTGCTGCGCAGCAGCCCATGGCAGGTCCGCCTGTTGTCCGAACGGCCGGCGGATGAAGCGTTCGACTATCGCTGCGAGTTGTGGAGCCTGCCGCATCACCTGGATGTCGGTTTGCACGACATCGCCAGTGCCATTGGCGACGAGGCGCCCTACCTGGGCGCCGAACCGGACGCCAGGGCGCGATGGGCGTCGTGGCTGCCCGCGGACCGCTTCAATATCGGCATTTCATGGCAGGGCAACCCAAGCCGGAAGATCGATGCAGGACGTTCCATCCCGCTGCGCGCATTCGCGCCGTTGGCGGACATTCCGGGCGTCCAGCTGGTGAGCCTGCAGAAGAACCAGGGCCTGGAACAACTGCGCGCGTTGCCTGCGGGCATGTCGGTGCTGGACCCCGGCCCGTCGTTCGATGCAGGCCCGGATGCATTCATCGACACGGCCGGGATGATGGCGGGCCTGGACCTTGTCATCAGCTCCGATACCGCCGTCGTGCATCTGGCCGGTGCGCTGGGTCGCCCGACATGGGTCGGCCTGAAGTGGATGCCGGAGTGGCGCTGGCTGCTGGATCGCACCGACAGCCCCTGGTACCCCACGCTGCGGCTCTTCAGGCAAGCCAGCCCAGGTGATTGGGACGGCGTATTCGAGGCGATGGCAAGTCAACTGGGTCGCTGCGTGGCGAGATAGCGGGGCGATCGTCCGGACCATCCTGTCAATACATGCCGTGGCCGGATGCGGACGATTCATCCCGGCAGGGCTATGCTTCCAACCAGGTTTTTGCAGGATGGAGATGGCCATGGCGACCGGTTGGGCCGGCGACGGCGCAGTCCAGGACCAGATCGATGCCACCGTGAAGGACGGCATCAAGCGTGCGCGCAGCCAGCTGCGCCAGGGTCCGGGACTGACCCATTGCGAGGAGTGCGACGAACCCATCCCCGAGGCCCGGCGCAAGGCCGTGCCGGGCGTTCGCTTGTGCGTGTCCTGCCAGCAGGCACGCGATGCCGATGGTGCGGGTAGCGGCTACAACCGTCGTGGCAGCAAGGACAGCCAGCTGCGTTGAGATCCCGCAGCGCCCTTCCAGGTGGGGGCGCGCTGGCGATGCGTCAGGTGCGACGTCCTTGGGTGGTGCTGCGGTTGGCGGTCGACCCTGCGAGGGAGCGCTTGATTGGCTTGTCGCGCTGTGCGGCTTGCGCGCGCTAACAGGCCACTAACATTTCCGGTGGCATGATCCAGCGGGACGTGACCGGACGAAACGTCATCCAGTTCGACCTGATCCATCGCCACGAGATCCATTCAGTGACCGGGAGGGCGGCATGGGAATGAGCACCCGCAGCAAGGGCAACGCGCGGCAGAAAAACACACGCACCGGCGGCTTCAAGAAGAGCTGGCTGCTGCCGGTGTTGGGAGCCACGGCTGCAATGATCGGCTGCGTGGGTTACGGCTATCCCGGGTCAGGTCCAGGCAGCGCTTCCCCCTATCCGGGTGGTGGTTATTACCCACCCGGGCCTGGCTACGGCAGCACCGTGCGCTGCGAGTCCAGCAATGACCGCACCCAGTACTGTGATGCGGACACGCGCGGTGGTGTCCGGCTCAGTCGGCGGCTATCCGATGCGCAGTGCATCCAGGGCAGGAGCTGGGGATACGACAGCCGGCGCATATGGGTGTCGCGAGGCTGTCGTGCGGAGTTCATCACCGGCACGGGTGGTGGGTATGACCAGGGTTACGACCCGGGCTACGGCAATCCAGGCTACGGCAACGGGCAGGCGTTGCGCTGCGAGTCCAATGACAATCGCTATCAGCATTGCGACGCCGACACGCGTGGAGGTGTCCGCCTGGGCAGGCGCCTGTCCGATGCGCAGTGCGTGCAGGGGCGCACCTGGGGATACGACAACCGTGGAATCTGGGTATCCGGAGGGTGTCGTGGTGAATTCATCCTCGCCGCGGGGGGTGGTGCCATGCCCTATCCTGGCAACCCCGGATCGGGCTTGCCGCGCTCGGTGCGCTGCGAATCCACCGACAATCGCTACCACCACTGCAACATGGACACCCGCGGCGGTGTCGGCTTTGATCGGCAATTGTCCGAAACCCCCTGCGTCCAGGGACGTTCCTGGGGTTACGACAACAGCGGTGTCTGGGTGACGCAGGGATGCCGGGCAGAGTTTTCGACGGGTAGCGGAAGCTCTCGCCCCGGTTACGGCAATACGCCAGGTTACGGCAACGGACAAATCGTACGCTGCGAATCCCAGGACGGGCGCATGCGTCGTTGTGGCGTTCGCATCGGGCGTGGCGTGCAATTGATCCGGCAACTGTCCGATACCCGGTGTGTCGAGCGCCAGAGCTGGGGCTGGGATCGGAGCGGCATCTGGGTCAACAACGGTTGTCGGGCCGAGTTCCGCGTCTACTGAGCTGGGCGACAGCCGCGGTATCGTCGATACGGCCTCCTATGCCCGACCCAGGTTGCGACGGGCTTCACCGATCGCCACCTGGCCAGCATGGCGTGTCCGGGCTGCGGTGATGCATGCAAAACCCGATTCCTGGCGTTTGCGATCGGCCACGCCAACATGACAACCGGCGCCGCCCGATAAGATGGAACCCCCGACCGCGAGCATCGGCACATGTGGATTGCCATCACCCGTGAAGTCAGCCCAAGCCTGGGCGAATGCGAGTTGTCTTTCGTGTCGCGCCATCCGATCGACCTTGACCGCGCCCGCGTCCAGCACGCGGCGTATTGCGACGTGCTCGACGCCTGTGGCTGCGAAGTCGTCGTGCTGCCGGCAGAACCGACGCTGGCCGACTCGGTGTTCGTGGAGGACGCGGCCATCGTGCTTGACGAGCTGGCCATCATCACGCGCCCTGGGGCGGCATCACGCCGGGACGAAGCAGTCAGCCTGGCGCCTGCGTTGGGTGCGTTCCGCCCACTGGCGACCATCCGGGCACCAGCGACCATCGATGGTGGCGACGTTCTGTGCATCGGACGCGACATCCATGTAGGCCAGGCGGCCCGCAGCAATGCGGAGGCGCTCATCCAGCTGCAGGCATTGCTGGCGCCCCACGGGTACCGCGTGCACGGTGTCCCTACGCACGACTGCCTGCACCTGAAGTCGGCGGTCACCCAGGTCGCCGATGACACCCTTCTGGTGCAGCCAGCCTGGGTGGATACGTCGCATTTTGCCGGCTTCAGGCTGATCGAGGTCGCTCCGGGCGAAGCGCACGCCGCCAATGCGCTGCGCATCGGCGACCGCGTGGTCTACCCCGATAATTTTCCGGGGACCGCTCGGCGCTTGGCCGAGGCAGGCATCGACGTCACCACGGTGGATGTCTCCGAGTTGCAGAAAGCCGAGGGCGCGACGACCTGCTGCAGCCTGGTGTTTCGTGGCGGTGCGTGACATCGCGGCGCCCGGGTCCGCCTAACGGCCACGCTCAGGTGACAGTCGATGGCGCGGCCCGCGCCCGCCCCCGGGCAGCCACCTGGTGCGGGAGCAATACCTGCAGGATCTCGCTGCCCGCATCCGCGGACAGGACATGATCGGCCCCGGCGGGGATGAAGGCGCTGTCGTCGACGCCGAGTACGTGCGCGCCCACGGCATCGCTTAGACGCAATCGGCCCGACAGGACCACCACCAGCATCGGCCGGTCGGCCGTGACCGCGGTGGCCTGTCGCCGGTGTCGACCGTGGGACACGGCCAGGCCACGCAGCAGCAGGACGCTGGCGAGATGGCCGGTGGCCGCGTCGATCCCGGTGTCGGTGGATTCCATTCCAGGATAGGCAGACGCCTGCCAAGTGGCAGCGGCGGCAACGTGCCGGACAAATCGCTGGCCATCGAAGTCGCGATCGGGTCGGCGCGGGGACGTTGGCAGGACCATGTCGTGGTCACGCCGTGTCTGGTGCTCGGCGGGGCAGCCGATTTCGATCACTTCCAGCCCTGCCGAGGATTCGAGGACGCGATGTCGGATCGTCGGCGGTTGCAGCACGCAGTCGCCTGCATGCATGACGAAAGCGGGCCCCTGGTCCTCATACACCACCCGCACCCAGCCGCGTCGGCAGAAGATCACCTGGAAGCCGACATGGTGGTAGTGCACGTAGTCGGCAACCGGGCCGCCGTCGACGATGCGGATCCGCGATGCGATGACCTGGCCGCCAACTCGTCCTGGTAGCAGGTCGCGGTAGTGCATCCCGGCGCGACCCGGGATCCAGTCGGTCCCGGTGTCGGCGTGCACGACATGGACGGCATCCATGTCCGCCTCCATCGCAGGTGGTAACTGGTGGGGCATAGGCCCGGCTTGCGCCAGGCCAACCCGCTCCAGCTGGATGGTCAGGCCGTGACCCGACAGCTCCGCGATCCGGGGCGCGTCGGCCGGCATGACCATGTCCAGCCGGAACTCCAATTGCCCGGTATAGAAGCCGATGGCGGCATCGAGGTCGTGGCAGGTCGTAACGATGCTGATGGTGTCGGTGGGTGTCGTCACGGCGGAAGGTCGTCGGTGGTGGTCAGTACGCAAGACAGGCAATGCGCGCGACGCAGTGCGCGATGCAGTATGCCGGTTCGCCCAGCGGATGTGGCCGACGCACGCCGACGGGATATCACCGCATGAACGCGATGTTTACGCGGTCTGTGCCATCGTGGGTGCCCGCGATACGACAATGGATGGGTGGATGCCAACGACAGGCGACGGGTTCGACGAGATGGGCTGGCCTGGCCAGACACGGACACCCTATGCGCTGGTCGACAGTTGGCTCAAATCGTTGCCCGCCGAGCAACTCGCACTCAAGCGACGTGAAGCCGAAGTCCTTTTCCGTCGCATCGGCATCACCTTCGCCGTCTATACCGAAGGCGGTGATCCCGAGCGATTGATTCCGTTCGACCTCATTCCGCGCGTGCTGGCGCAGGAAGAGTGGCAGCGCCTGCGCAAGGGCCTGGAGCAGCGCGTGCGTGCGCTCAATGCCTTCATCCACGATATCTACCACGATCGCGAGATCCTGCGTGCAGGCCGGATCCCCGAACGACTGGTGCTGGACAATTCGGAATTCAGGCCTGAAATGGCGGGACAGGACCTGCCGCATCACGTCTATTCGCACATCGCGGGGGTCGACATGGTGCGAACCGGCCCGGACGAGTACTTCGTGCTGGAGGACAATTGCCGCACGCCCTCTGGCGTGTCGTACATGGTCGAGAACCGCGAAGTGCTGATGCGGTTGTTCCCTGACATCTTCCGTCGTGCCGGCGTGGCACCGGTGGCGCACTACGCCGACGAATTGCTGGCGACGTTGCGATCGGTCGCGCCGCCCAACTGCCAGGGCGAGCCGACCGTCGTGCTGCTGACGCCGGGCATCTACAACAGTGCCTACTACGAGCACGCGTTCCTGGCCGACGAAATGGGCGTCGACCTGGTCGAGGGTGCCGACCTGCTGGTGCGCAACGATGTCTGCTACATGCGTACCACGCACGGGCTGGAGCGCGTCGATGTGATTTACCGCCGCATCGACGACGACTACATCGATCCGCTGGTGTTCAAGCCCGAGTCGATGCTCGGCGCACCCGGGCTGCACTTCGCCAGCCGCGCCGGCAACCTCACGCTGGCCAATGCCATTGGCGCGGGCATCGCCGACGACAAGGCGGTCTACATCCACGTACCGGAGATGATCCGCTTCTACCTTGGCCAGGAGCCGTTGTTGCAGAACGTGCCCACCCACGATTGCAGCAAGGCCGACGACCTGGCCTATACGCTGGACCACCTGGACGAACTGGTGGTCAAGGCGGTCCATGGTTCGGGTGGCTACGGCATGCTTGTCGGTCCCCATGCCAGCAGGAAGGAGCTGGAAGACTTCCGCGCCCTGCTCAAGGCGCGTCCGCACGATTACATCGCCCAGCCGACATTGTCGCTGTCGACGGTGCCGACGTTCGTGGATGCCGGGATAGCGCCGCGCCACGTCGACCTGCGCCCCTTCGTGCTCAGCGGAGACGAAGTCAGGATCGTGCCCGGCGGGCTGACCCGGGTGGCGCTGAAGGAGGGTTCACTGGTGGTCAATTCGTCACAGGGAGGCGGCACCAAGGACACCTGGGTGCTGGAAAACTGATGCTGGCCCGGACCGCGGAAAACCTGTTCTGGCTGGCACGTTACCTGGAGCGTGCGGATTACCTTGCGCGCCTGCTGCAGGTCGCCGGCAGCATGAGCGCGGTCCGCGTGGACGCCGACGGCAACAGCGAGTGGGAGTCGGCGATCGTGGCTTCGGGTAGCCGCGACGGTTTCTTCGAAAAACACGACCAGGCCTCGCCGGAGCGCGTGGTCGCCTACCTCGCGTTCGACCAGGACAACCCCTCGTCGATCGTCAACTGCATCGAGATCGCCAGGCGCAACGCACGCACCGTGCGCACTGCACTGACCAGCGACATGTGGGAGGCGGTCAACGGCAGCTGGATGGAGCTGCGCGACTTCGACCCCATGGCGATGGACGACGACCGGCTCGCCCAGTTCCTGGACTGGGTCAAGGCCAGGACCAGCCTGGTGCATGGCGTCTACGCCAGCACCATGTTGCGTCGCGAAGGCTTCCACTTCACCCGCATCGGGCAGTTCCTCGAGCGCGCCGACAATACGGCACGCTTGCTGGACGTGAAATACCATGTCCGGCTGGCGACACCGGACGATGTCGGCGGCGTGGTCGACTACTACCAGTGGCTGGCGATCCTGCGCGTGGTCGGGGCGCGGCGTGCCTACCGGGTGCTGTTCAAGGGGCAGGTGGAGCCGGCCCGGGTGGCGGAACTGCTGATCCTGCGCGGAGAGTTTCCCCGGTCGCTGGCGTTCTGCTTCGAGCAGATCGCCATCAACCTGGACGCCATCGGTACCAGTGACGCCGCCCTCACGGCGCAAGCCAGCAGGCTGGCGCACACGCGCTACTCGGAGCTGCGTTTTGGCGACATCGACCAGATCTTCGAGCAAGGCCTGCATGAGTACCTCAGCAACGTCATCTCCGGTTGCGAGGAACTCGGCGGCGAGATCGCCAGGGGGTATCTGTTCTGATGCTGCTTTCGATCCGCCACACGACCCAGTACCGCTACGCCGAGCCCGCATTGAGGGTGACCCAGGCCCTGCGCCTGTGGCCAGCGGCCTGCGCCGGCCAGCGCGTGCGCGATTGGCGGGTCGAAGTCGATGGTCGCCGCCTGGCAACATCGACCACCGACGGCTTTGGCAACCCGGTTGCGACGCACACTGCCGACGGCGCGGTGGACGGCGTGCGGGTGGACGTGCACGGCCAGGTCGAGACGCAGGATCGCCAGGGCATCCTCGGCGAACGCGAAGAATGGCTTCCACCTGCGTTCTTCATCTACGAAACGCCATTGACCCGGATCGATGACGCCATTCGCGGACTGGCCGCGCAAGTCCCGGCGACGGCCGACGGCGACATCGCGCGCCTGCATGCCCTGTGCAACCAGGTCCGCGACCGCGTCGACTACATCCCCGAGCAGACCGACGCCGAAACATCGGCCGCCGAGGCCCTCGCGCACGGCTCCGGAGTCTGCCAGGACCACGCGCACCTGTTGACCGCCGCGGCAAGGGTGCTGGGCTATCCGGCGCGCTATGTCAGTGGTTACCTGTGTGCCGGTGCCCAGAACGGCGAAGCCGCGAGCCATGCCTGGGCCGAGGTCCACGTCGATGACATTGGCTGGGTGGGGTTCGATGCCGCCAATCGCATCTGTCCCAATGCGTATTACGTGCGCATTGCATGCGGCCGCGATTATCATGACGCCGCGCCGATCCGTGGGGTGCACCAGGGCGGCATGACCGAAACCCTGGAAGTCAGCGTGAACATCAGCCAGGCCCAGGCCCGGGTGCAGGCCCCGCAATAACCGCTGCAGGAACAAGATCCGTGACCTATTGCGTAGGACTTCTGCTCGACCAGGGGCTGGTGATGCTGGCCGATACCCGCACCAACGGTGGGATGGACAACATCTCCACCTTCGCCAAGCTGCATGTGTTCTGCACGCCTGGCGAGCGCCAGATCGCAGCGATGACCGCAGGTAACCTGGCGATCTCCCAGGCCGTCATCAACCTGATCCAGGACGGTCTGCCCGAGCCCGGTACGGGACGGATGCGAACCATCTACAACGTGGAGGGCATGTTTGCCGCGGCCTCGCTGGTGGGTGAAGCGGTGCGTCGGGTCTTCCACGAGCATGGCGACGTGATGCGCGAGCAGAAGGTTGCGTTCGACGTTTCCATCCTGCTGGGCGGGCAGGTGGCCGGGCGCGTGCAACGCCTGTTCGAGATCTATGCCGCCGGCAATTTCATCGAAGCCACCGCCGACACGCCATTCCTGCAGGCTGGCGAACACAAATACGGCAAGCCGATCCTGGACCGCGCGGTCCGGTCGGCCACTTCCCTGGCCGAAGGCGTGAAGCTGGCGTTGATCTCGATGGACTCGACGCTGCGCTCCAACCTTGGCGTGGGCATGCCGTTGGACCTCGTGGTGTTTACCCGCGATCGCATCGATGGCGGCCACAAATGCCGCATCGGGGAAAGCGACCCTTACTTCCGTGACCTCCAGCAGCGCTGGTCCGGCGCACTGCGCGAGGCGCATCGGGCCATCCCCGACCCGGCATGGACTGACTGAACTGCCCGGTGCATCGGGCTGCCGTAGGCAATCGCTGCACGGGATTGAGGGCAGGCGTTGACGGTTTGGCCAATCTTCCGGGCCAATCTTGCAGCGGGGCGGCCTTCGCGTTGTCCCCACGAGAAATGCGCTGGGCTGCTGGCAAGCGGCTATCCATCATCGATGGAGTTCGTCGTGGTTTGCGCAAAGAAGTCGTTGGATTCCGGCCTGCGCGGAAATGACGATCCGGGTGCCAGTTGCTGGCGGTGGCGGCTGTCTTGGCAGTGCACACTCCATCTCGTGGGGCTTGAAGGTTGCCGGACCATCGCATGCGCAAAGGCGAGCGGCTGTTCCATCACAAGTGAAGGGCACCGATGCGGCTGCCTTCCACTGGCAAGTGCCAAGCACGATGGTTGCAGTCGCTTTCACCCGGTCAAAAGCGGGCCGCATGCGACAACGTGCAAACGTGCGGTCCCGGGAAGCGCCCACCGGCGCCCGGGCAACGGCATGGTCCATGGCAGGCCGTCACGGGGATGCCGGTGCGCGAGCCTGACGTCCGCCTGGATCCACGAAAAAAGTGCCGAACGATGCCATCCAACAGCACGAAGGCCCGCAATGCGGGCCTTCGTATCTGATCATCGCTGGTTTTCGGCAAGCAGGCCGGCCAGGCGTGATCGCTCAGGCGGCAGCGGCCTGGACATGACCGTTGTTGGCTTCCTGCTCGGTCGCCTCGCGGACATCGGCGACTTCGACCGCGAAGTGCAGGGTCTTGCCGGCCAGCGGATGGTTGCCGTCGACGGTGACGTTTTCTTCGTCCATGCCAGTCACGGTGACCAGCAACGGGCCACGCTCGGTACGCGCTTCGAACTGCATGCCAGGCTTGACCTCGACATCCGGGAACGCGCTGCGCGGTACCTGCTGGATCATGCCGTCATGGCGGGGACCATAACCCTGTTCCGGCGGGACATCGGCCTTGAGGCTGTCGCCAACCTGCTTTCCGGACAATGCTTTTTCCAGCCCGGGGACGATGTTGCCGGCGCCGTGCAGGTAGCTCAGGGGTGCGTCGGTGGCGGATTTGTCGATCACGTCGCCTTCGTCGCTGGTGAGGGTGTAATGAATCGTTGCGACACGACCATCTGTGATTTCCATGGGAAACCTCGTTAAGTAATGGGGAGTGGAGTACGCCGGCGAAGTCACGGCGAAGGAAGTGGTGTTACCTCGATCACCCTAAGGCAAGCAGGCGCCGACCGCAAGTCGACGTGCACGGTTCCACGCTTGCCGGCAGCACTTTGCATGGGGTTGCAGGGCTGCATCAATCGCTTCCGGTGGCGATCTTGCGACGCTGCATGCGATCGATATCGGATGCTGAACGGTTGCCGTGCGGATGGCCTCGTTGCCATGTTGCAGTAGCTTGCTTTGCCTGCGCTTGTGGCCGGCGAAGGTTGCAGGGTGCCGAGATTTGCATGGCGCGCCGGACGCATGGAGACGACTTGATGAGGTGTCGCCGGATCGAGCGGATATCGGCTCGTGGCGCATCGACCAGGCGGAATGAAAACAGCACCAAGTCAGTCATTCGCCAGCTTTGCGGCGGCACGGCGAATGCGATCGATGTCGTCGGGCAGGGACATCGCGGATTCCGCACGGGCAACGATCTGCCGTGCAAGGCGTGCAGCGGCGCGTGCATACCGTTTGCCACCAATCCTGGACAAGGCATGCAATGCCTTGATCAGGTGCAAGCCGACCTCGACGATGCTGGCGCCATCGCGTGCCACCGGATTGAAGAAGTCGTCGAACAGGGCTTCGAGCTCCAGCGTGGGGACATGCACGCTGGGAAATCGCACTTTCGTCGCATCCTCGGCGCCGGAGTCGTCCGGATCCGCCCAGATCGCCAGTACCCGCGTCGCGCGACCGATGATGTCGATGGCCGTGCCGGGATCGTTGATTGCCGGCGACAACGCACGCGATGCGATCTCGGACAGGACGCACATCCCGAAGCGTGGATCCTGGTCGAATGAACGCGCATCACTGACGGTGAAGGCATCGCGCACCTCATGCAGCGCGTCGTCCCCGATCGATCCATTGCCAGATGTCGCGACGATGAAGCACAGGGGCAGCACGGTATCGACCATGCGGCCGGGAAGCGCATCGACGTGGATGCTGGCCCCAATCGATTCACCTGTTTCCTGCAGGGACTTCATGTCGATGTGCTGGACGTAGCCAAACCGACGGGAAAAGACCGGGATCGCGCCCGGGGGCAGGTCGGAATCGCCATCGTCGTCCCTGCGGGCCACGCCGCCGAGGTTGGGGGCGTCGCGTCGCAGCTTCATTGCACGGCTTGCAGCCTCTTCCACGCGCTCGCTGGTCGGCAGGACGCGTCCGAGCCGCAACACATAGTCGGTCCACCGCAACAGCATCAATACGATCAGTATGATCACGAGCAGCGTGACCACGTACAGCACCACCCGGCCCTGGTCGCCATAGAGTCCGGTCTTGAGCACGATGATGCCGACCAGGCTGAACAGGAACGATCCGATGAAGGTTGCCAGCGCGTTCTGCGCGGTGCTGTCCTCCACCAGCAACCGGGTCGCGCGCGGCGTGACGTTGCTGGTCGCCGAGGCATACGCCGAAACCATGGTGCTCAGCGAAAAGATCGTCACCGACAGCATGCTGGTGGCGATGATGGTCAGCAAACTGTCGACGGCATCGGAACCGATCTTGGTGGGCAGGTCTGCAGGGATGTAGCGCTTGACGACCAGCGCGATCAGCGCGGTCACGATCCCGAGCACCGAGAAGGCGGTGGCACGCACCCAGACCTGGCGCGAAATTTGCATCAGCAACCATTGCAGGCGCGAGAACATCAAGGGCACACCGTAAGGCGAAGTGCGCACAGCATGCCTGACTGCGGCGTACACAGTGTCAACGCGGCCAGGCGGCCGGCGGCGCCAGCACCGGCCATCGCTCCGTCACGCGTTCCGAGCCAAGTCGATCCCGACACGGCGCAGGCAGCCAGGCGGCCACGATGGCGCCTGGCGTCGTGAGCAACCGGGTTGGCAGGCCTGGCCAGCCATGGCCCGTGAGTGCGATCTACAGGCGCACGATCAGTTGCGCATCCTGCGATGCGCTCCTGCGGCGGCGATGCATTCGAGGCGAGGGGACGGTTGTCTCGTGACCCGAGGCGTCGAAGAAGACAAGCACCATGGACGACAAGGCCGTGCCGCGGGGGAAAGTGGCATGAAGCCGGGCAGGGCTGGCACGCATGGCCGTGCCGTCGAAGATCGTGATCTCGGGCAGGTGGTTGGTGATCGCCAGCGGTCGGCGCTTGCGGCGGGCGGGGACACGCCGGCCAGGACATTCACGCCGGGACAACCGGTCAGGACAGGTCGAGGACGCGCGTCCATCGACCAGGGATCATTCGCGCGGAGCTTCCGGGTCCAGCAGGTCTGGTGATGGCTGCCTGCGCCTTTCCCGGTCGATCTGCATGTCGATGTCACGCGTGGCGCTGGTATCCACGCGATCGCCGCGCATTGCAGGCGTGGGTGGGGCCGCGTCCCCCAGGCGGGCCTCGCCGGGCTTGCGGGCGCGCGGCAGCGCGCTTGTGCGCTCATCGAGTTGTACCCGGTAAATGGGTTCGGGCATGTCCATGCCAGCTTCTTCAAGGACCAGCTTCACGCGACGGATCGCTTCGCTGCGGACTTGCCTGAAATCGTGCGAGCGCTGGTCGACCCAGCCCGTGTAATGCATCTGCACGTTGGAGTCGCCCAGCGAAGTGATCAACGCACGCGGTGGCGGCTCGGTCAGCACGCCGTCGATGCTGCCCAATTCCCCGGTGCCAAGCGCCTGTGCGTGCAACAGATCCTCGTTGACACCGATGCCGACGTCGAACTCGAAACGCCGACTGGGATTGCGGGTGTAGTTGAGCATGACGCTGCGGAACACCAGTGCGTTGGGCAGGCGCAGGTGGTTGCCGTCCAGCGTCATCAGGACGGTGGCGCGCGAGGTGAGCGAAACCAGCACCCCTTCGTTGCCGTCGATGACGACATGGTCGCGGGGCGCGAACGGTTGCCGCAGGCTCATCAGGATGCCGGCAAGGTAATTTTCGAGTATGTCCTTGAAGGCGAAGCCCAGCGCAACACCCAATACACCGGCAGTGCCGAGCACCGCACCGACCAGCGACGTGGCGTCCATGATCTCCAGTGCAACCAGTACGCCGACAAGGACCACCATCCAGCGGACCGTCGTGCGGACCAGGTCGCGCATGAACGCATTGCGCCTGGCGACGCGGTCGAGCACATTGCGACGCGACAGCCAGCCGCCTAGCAGCCATGCCAACCAGACCACCAGCACTGAAAGCAGCAGCATCGGCACTGCGGCAAGCAGCCGATAGCCTTCTTCCAGCAGGCGCTGGACGACGGGATCGAGGTCGAATCGGGGGACGGCCTGCATCGGTATTGCTCGCGATCGATGGAGAACCCCAGTCTAGTCGCCTCCATGTCCAGGGCGGTTGATGGCCAGGGGCGTGCGGTCCTGGCGGGCTTTGCAGGGTGCGGGGGCGCGTCGTCGTCGCTGGCCGGCCCGTAATCTTCCCGGTGGCTTCGACATGCTGGACAGGAGGGACGATTGACCTGGAGCGCTCGCGATGAAGACCACGATCCTGCTCACGACCCTGTCATGCAGCGGCATGGCCTGCATCGGCTTCCCTTGGCAAGTCCATGCCGCCGATACCTGTGCTGCGCGAACCGGCCCGCAGACCATGCCGCTGGTCGAGCTGGCGAATTCCATCCTGGCGGAATTCCCCTGCTGTAGCCGCCTTGCTGAGCCGCCTTGCTGAGCCGCCTTGCTGAGCCGCCTCGCTGAATCCCTCGTTCTGTCCGCTACATCCGCTTGCTTCTTCCGCTGGCTACGCCCCCTTGATTCGTCCCGGCGTTCGCGAGGATGACGGGATCGATTGGCAGCCATGCGTCCGCGTGCGCCGGGAGGACCCAGGCGCAGGCTCGCTAGTGCCCGAGCTTGCCGAGGGTGGTTTCAAGGACACGTTGCAATTTGCGCGCCGCGCCGCTGACGGCAGAGGCGACATGATCGGCGTTGTCCGAGGCGCTGACCGGCTGCATGTTCTCCAGTCGCGCTTCCATCAGGCAGTGCTTGTCATTGCCGCCTGCCTTGGCGGCGTTGTCGTCGCGGACATGCACTTCGACCCGGGTGATGCGCTCGCCGAAGCGGCCCAGCGCATCATGGACGGCCTGTTCGGTGTGACGCACCAGCGATTCGTCACCCTGGATGTGATGGTCTGTGTTGAGCTGGATCTTCATGCAGTCGGTCTCCGGATCGGTTGTCAAGCGGCGATGGTTTCAATGTAGGTGTGCCGTGGCTAGCGTGGAGTGAAAACGTGGATCCGTCGACAGGACCTCGAGCGTCGATTATGGATGCGTTCAAGGTTTGCCTGACGTGCCTGGTCAGCGGGAGGTACGGCCGTTGGCGCGCACCTGGCTGGCAGGCAAGACCCAGTCCCGCCACTTGCTGGTCGCCAGCAGGCCGAAATACAGCACGCCGAAGGCCATCACTCCATACGGTCTGTCGACCCACTCGCCACTGCCGGGAAGATCCAGGCGCGCCACGTCGATGCCCGAGAAGCCGAGCCTGGGGATTGGAAGCAGGACGGTCATGAACGCGCCCGCCAGGTAAAAGACCACCGACAGCGCCCAGCCCGACATCATTCGCAGCATCCGGTCCTGTGTCGGCGATCGCTTGTCCATTGCGACCACCGCCTTTCCCACCCACAGCCAGCCGAAGGCCAGGAACGGCCACCAGGCCTGGAATGCGTATGACCACGCGGCGATGAAGAGCAGGTAGAACCCCGCCAGGCCACACAGGGCCTTGATCCGGGCGTTGCGCGAAACGATGTCTCCAAAAGCGATCCCACCGAGGAATCCGGAGGCGTGCACGACGATGAATTCGACCAGCATGATCAACATGCCGGTGCGCACGCCATGGTCGCCAAACGCCATTGGCTGCATCCAGAGGATCAGGAAATACCCGGCGGTGATCGCGTCGGGCAGGGCGTTGAGCAAGCGTTCCAGCGGGCGGGGAGCCATGGGCCGATTATGCCGCGGGATATCCCGATGGGTGGCGCCGAGGCAGCCGATGGCCATCTCGGAGGAAATCCTTGCCGCGATCCCGGCCCCGTCAAGGCGCCGTGGGGGCTGGCTGCTGCTCCAGCAGCGACGTCCAGCGAGGGTCCGAGCGCAGCGGTCCCCAGGCAGCGTCATTGCGCAGATCGTCACGATCCTGCAGCCCCAGGCGGGCGCTTTGTCGAAGTTCCGAGAAAGCATCGTCGATGCGGCCTTCGCCGGCCAGGATGCGTGCGCGCTGCCAATGGGGGCGCGCACGGTCGGGGAAGATCGCGCTGGCAATCTCCAGCATCGCCGCTGCACGCGCAGGATCGCCTTGGGCCTGGAATTGCATGGGCAGGTAGAAGGCGACCCCTCCGTAATCGCGCTCGAGCACGCGCGTGGCCATTCGCGCACGTTCGCGGTTGCTGGTATCGGCGGCCTGGTGCTGGAGCTGCCGGATCCGCAATTCAGAGACGGAGCGGGATACGCTTGGCGGCTCGAGCCGTCGCCCCTGCAGGTAGCGCACCTGGACGCTTGCGTGCCAGGCATCGAATCGTTTGTCGTGTCGGCGCTCCATGGCCCGCCACCTTTTTTCGTCAGACAAAGCCGCGCGCACCGCGTCGCTGCCGGCGAGCCGATCCGCGGCAGCCTTGTCCGCCGAGATGTCGCGCAAGCCGTCGAAATCCCGCGCCAACTGGTCGCTGCGACGCCAGCGTTCCAGCGCATCGGGAGCATCGTCGACCCGCCTGCGGGCAGCCGCCAGTTGCCCGTCGATCCAGTTTGCGTTGCTTGCTTCGCGCCCATCGCGCATGGCCATCAACTGCAGCCAGTCGATCGCGGCGGTGAACACCCCGGGGTCCGGGGGCCACCCGTGTCCTCCTTCGAACACCGCGAGTCGATGGACGGCGCCGGCATCGGCCAATGCATCGTCCAGCAGGCGCATCTGCTGGTAGTTGAAATCCGTGGTACCTGCCATTCCGAAGAAAGCCGGTGGGGGTCGTCGCAGGGGCCCCAATTCGGGCGGACGCCCGCCGCCACAACCGATCATGCCGGCCAGGGGCCCGCGCAATGCGTCGACCTGCGTCCACAGCGTCTTGGCGGTTCCGGAAAACCCGGCCAGGTAGAGCCGCCGGCTGTCGTAATGGAAGCGCTGTGCCGCGTCGTCCAGCAGCGCCTGCAGGGCAAGCACGCTGATCGACTCGAGCGTGTCGCTACGGCTTTGCCATGAGCTCATGACAATCCATCCGTGGATCCGGGCGCCTTCCAGGGCCATGCGGATCGTCTGCTCGCCGCGGCCACGGGCATCGAGGATGATCAACAGTGGCAGGGGTTTGCCCGGTGCGTAGCCTGCGGGCAGGTACAGGCTGTATTGCTGCCCGGGATCGGCCAGCGTCTGGACCCTGGCGATGACCTGGTCGCGCGGCAACGTGGTTTCCGTGGGCCGGGGCGGCATGCCCGCAGCCGCAGCGGGCGCGCGGCCGATGGCGCACGCCGGGACAAGGGACAACACCAGCAGCCATGCATGGATGCGGGACATCGGGCTTGCGCCTCCCGTGCTTGCGGCGATACGACGACCCTACACCTGTCCGGCGATCCGATCATGGTCGATCAGTTCACCGGAGGCGATCGGGCCCGCGCCTCCCCGACGGTAGTACAACAGGCGCCCGCGGTAGGGCGCGGCCTCACCGGGTCGGAAACAACAGCGCAGCTCGCTGGTGGCGTATCCCAGCAGTCGCATGGCCTTGCCGAAGGCGCCTGCATTGCCGCGACCGGGATCGGTGAGCACGACCTCGGAGCGCGCCGGGGCATGGCGCTGCACCAGTGCGGCCAGCTGGACCGCATGGTCGCGCTCGTAGAGGACGTCGCTGCCGATGATCAGGTCGAAGCAACCAAGGTGCGCGTCGGGCACCGCCCAGGGCAGGTCGTGGTAGGTGATGGCCCCCAGGCCATTGCGCAGGGCGTTGCCGATCAGGAAGGTTTCGGCCAGCGGATGCAGGTCGCTGGCCGTGATATCGGCCCCGCGCTGCTGCAGTACCAGGCTGGACAGGGCCAGGCCGCAACCGACTTCCAGGATGCGTAATCCGGCGACGTCGTGGGCGGACATGGCTTGGGCAAGCACATGCCCGGCAGGCCAGGCCTGGCCGAACAGGGGCCATTGCGCGGAGGACACCCCGGCGCGCTCGGCGGCGCCATCGGGATCGTCGAATTGCTGGTTGTCCTGCAGTGCCAGTATGCGATAGCCATGGCCGCCGAACCGGACGTCGATCAGTCGCGTGGCATAGCCCGGCATGGGCTGCTCCGTGGAGGCGTCACCCGTGAGCGGATATCCAGCACCGCGAGGGGGCAACGCAAGGATGGGAGCGTGGCGGCGGCAGGGAGCGGCCGTGCGTGACGCGCGCGTGGCACGAGCTACACGGACATCGTACGCTGATCGGGCTGGCGGGGCGGCCCGGCCGACCAGGCTGTCCGTTGCCCGTCCGTTTCGTGCCCATGCCTTGTTGGAGTCGCCGTGCACATGTTCCTGGTCACGCTGGATCTCATTGGCACGTTCGTCTTCGCGATCAGCGGAGCGACCCTGGGCGTGCGCAGGCAGTTGGACCTGTTCGGGGTGCTGGTGCTGTCGTTCGCGGCTGCGGTGTCGGGCGGCATCGCGCGGGATGTCTTCATCGGCGCCACCCCTCCGGTGGGCCTGGCCGATTGGCGTTATGTCGCCGTGTCGTGCATGGCCGGATTGCTGACGTTCTATCGCGACCAGGACATCGAGCGCCTGACCAATCCGGTACAGCTGTTCGATGCGGCTGGCCTGGGCCTGTTCGCCGTGACCGGTGCGACCAAGGCGCTCGCCGCGGGTCTGGGGCCGGTGGCGGCGGTGCTGCTGGGGACGTTGTCCGGCATCGGCGGCGGCATCGTGCGCGACATCCTGGTCACGCGCACGCCGGTGATCCTGCAATCGGAGTTGTACGCGGTGGCTGCGCTGGCCGGCGCTGCACTGGTGGTCATCGGGCACCGGCTCCACCTGCCGAGCATGCCGGTACTGCTGGTAGGCGCGTTACTGTGTTTCGGTTTGCGTTTCATGGCCATCCGCCACGGCTGGCGGCTGCCAGTGGCGCAGCCGCGCGAGCCATGAGCGAAAGGCCTGCCATCCAGGCCGACGTTGAAGCCATGAGACTGGTTGGACTGGCGCGGGGCGACGTCCTGCAGTTGCCGGCAGGGCAACTGTCCGCATTGCGCGCGGCCTATGCGACGCCACCACGCGCGTACCATGACTTCGGCCATGTCGCAGCCGTCCTGCGGCATTACAACCAGGTCGCCACCGGGCCGGGATGGACACAACCCGCCGAGGTGTGGCTTGCAGTGCTCTACCACGACGCCATCTACCGCGCCGGGCGCAGTGACAACGAGTCGCGATCGGCAGCGCTGGCCCGGGAGCACATGGCGCGTTGGTTGCCTGGCGCGGGTATCGATGAAGGCAGGGTGGCCGCCCTGATCGAGCTGACCGCGCGCCATGGCCAGCTGGTCCCGGCGGATTTCGACGACGATCCCTGCCAGGACGATGCGCGCCGTTTCCTGGATTGCGACATGGCGATCCTGGGCGCGCCGCCAGAGGCCTTCGATGCCTACGAACGGGGCATCGCCGACGAATACCAGGGCCGTGTCCCGGCCTGGTTGTTCAGGCGCAAGCGCCGTGCCTTCCTGCTGTCGCTGCTCGGGCGTGACCGCATCTTCCTGAGCGATTTCTTCCACGCACGGCTCGATGGCCGGGCCAGGGCCAACCTGCGCAGGGTATTGGCCGTCGAGTGATGGAAGGCGGCGGCACGATGTCGTGCACGACCGGTAACCCGCGGCACCTGCGGCGCGGGTATGATCGCCGCATGTCCAAGCTGCTGCTCAACCTGCGCCACGTCGAAGACGACGAGATCGAAGACGTGCGTGCGATGCTTCGCATGCATGCCATCGAGTTCTACGAAACCCAGCCCAGCCGCTGGGGCATCTCCTATGGCGGGATCTGGGTCACCCATGATGGTGAGATCGCCGAGGCAAAGCGCCACATGGCCGACTACCAGGCCCAGCGCAGGGCGCGCGTTCGCGAGGAATACGCCGCCGCACGCCGCGACGGGACCGCTGAGACCTTCATGAGCGTGCTGCGCAACGAGCCTGTGCGGGTGATCCTGTCGGTGCTGGCGATCCTGGCCTTGCTGGGTCTCGTCGCGCTGGTTCCATTGATGCTGATGCGATGACGACTGCCAGCATCGCGCTGCGTGGGGATTGAGCCCAAGGGCAGGATTGCTTGCAAAAAAAACGCCCGGGGTCGCCGGGCGTTGGGTCGATGCCGCCATGCGGTCTCAGTAGTTGTGCAGCGGCTGCAGGTTGAGGATCACCGACAGGACTGCCTGCAGGATCGAGGCGCTACCGTTGTCGTCGTAGTAGCCGTACCGGCTCTGCCGGCCGAAACCGTCGTTGTAACCGCGCTGGAAACCCTGGCGGAAGTAATAGTTGTACTCGTTGCGGTCGACGTAATAATTGTCGTAGCCGTAGCTCGCATCGCGATAGGCGGCATTGTCGCGGTAGTCGCTGCGCCAGCCGTCGTACCGGTCGGCTTCACCCGCCCGCAGGCCTTCGCGGTAGCCGTAGTTGACGGCCTGCCGCAACAGGTCGGCCCCGTACTGGTTGGTGGTGTAGTAGTTGCCGCCGTACGAGTAGCGATAACTGGCCGGGCTGTAGAAGTACGGATTGGAGTCGTAGTTGTAAGTCAGCGCGGCCAGTCGGGACTGCTGTGCGCGCAGTCGCTGGTAATAGGCCTGCTGGTAGCGGTACTGGCTCATGCGCCGCTGCTGCTGCAGCTGGCGGGCACGTTGCTGCTCCCGGACATGCAGGCTCTGTGCGTAGCGGCGATAGTCCGCGGCGCGCGCACGTTCGCTCGCTTCGCGACGCTGTTGCTCGAGCTGGCTGATGCGGCGGTCGTGCGCATCTGGCCCGCGGCGGCTCGCCTTGTTGCCCTGGCGATAGTCCGGACGGCGATCATTGGCTTCTCGCAGTTCCTGCTGGCGCGCAGTCTCCTGGCGCGCTGCTGCAGCACGCTGCATGGCTGCCTTGCGCTGCTGTTCCAGCCTCAGGTTTCGCTGGGCTTGCCGGCTCGCCTCGCGTTGGGCCTTGGCCACCGCGTTGGCTTGGCGAGCAGCATTGCGTCGCGACGCTGCGTCGCGCTCTGCGTTGCGCTGTTGGGCCTGGCGTTGCGCGGCCTGTCGTTGCGCGGCTTGTCGTTGCGCGGCTTGGAGCTGGCGGGCACGGAAGGCATCCACGTCGCGCGCAGGTGTCCGCTGTATCGGCCTGGACACTGGTTGGCTGGCGGACGGGTGGTCGATGGCGCGGCGTTGCACGGGACGCTGCACGACAGGGTGCTGCACGACAGGGCGCTGCACGACTGGTTTTCGGGCACTGCTGTCGGCCCTGGGATGCCTGGCCTTGCTGTCGGCAACATGCTTCGCCTTGTCCTGCTGGTGTTTTTTCTGGGCGTCGTTGTTCTGGCGCGCAGTGGCCGGCAGCGCGACTGTCGTGGCCAGGAGCGCGAAAAGGATGGCGGTTGCGAGGGTGCGCTGGCGGGGTGACGTGTTCATGGCTTACTCCTGCATGGGAACAAGCGGGATCCTTGTCCGGTACCCAGTACACGCAAAAAGCGCTTAACGGCTTCTGAGTGGAATTGCGCGCATTCAGGTTGTGTCGTCATGCGTTCACGTAACGACTCCAAACCCCATGACGACAAGCACTTGCAGCTGGATTTCGTGCTCGAAATACTCTGGGGCCATCTTTGCATCAGGATTCGCGCATGCATTCACGGACATGGCTCGCAGCTGCCTGCCTGGGCCTCCTGGCGTCGCCCGCATTGGCTGCACAGCCAGCTTTGAGCACCCTGACGGCACGTTCCGGGGCGCCGCGGGCGCCTGAGCAGCTGGCGGTGGTGTTCGAGCATGCAGACTTGTCGTTCCGTGTCGATCCAGCGCACCGATCCATCGACGGCGACGCGGCGCTGACGTTCCGGGCGTTGAAGCCTTTGGGGCGGCTGGTGGTCGACCTGGACCGTAATTACGCGGTCACCGACGTATCGGTCGATGGAAAGCCGGTGTCCGCAGGCCGCTGGAACAACCCGGAAGGACGCATGACCGTGACCTTGCCCGCTGCGTTGCAGGTTGGACAAAGCACGACCTTGCGTATCCGTTATGGCGGCCAGCCACACGTCGCGAAAAAAGCACCATGGGATGGCGGCTTTGTCTGGAGCAAGGCGCCCACGGGCGAGCCGTGGGTCGCGAGCGCCGTTGAAGGCGAGGGCTGCGACCTGCTTTGGCCGTGCATCGACCATCCCCAGGGCGAACCGCTGCTGGTCGATGAGCACATCACCGTGCCGGCGCCCCTGGTCGCGCCGGGCAACGGCATTGCGATGGGCATGGACGAACACGATGGCTGGCGCACGTATCACTGGCGCGCGCGCAGTCCCGACACCTATGCAATCACCATCAACGTCGGCCCGTATGAGCTGTTGTCCGCCGACTACGACAGCCGCTTCGGCAATTCCATCCCGCTGCGCTTCTGGTACCTGCGCGGCAACGCGGCGAAGGCGCGGACGTTGTTCGCGCAGTTCCCGAAGATGCTGGATTTCTTCGAGGGCACCATCGGCCCGTATCCGTTCGGCGATGAAAAGATGGGCGTGGTCGAGACGCCGTACCTGGGCATGGAGCACCAGACCATCAATGCCTATGGCAACGACTACAAGCTGACCGAGTACGGCTACGACTGGCTGCTCCAGCACGAGTTCGCGCACGAGTGGTTCGGCAACCAGCTCACCAACGTGGATTGGGACGACATGTGGCTGCACGAAGGCTTTGCCAGCTACATGCAGCCGCTGTACCTGCAATGGCTGCGTGGCGACCGCGAATACGATGCCTGGCTGCTCGGCCAGCGCAAGGCACTGGTCAACAAGGTGCCGATCGTGTCCGGCCACACGATGACCGAGTCCGACGTCTACAACGACAAGACCGGGGCGGGCAACGATATCTACTACAAAGGGTCGCTGTTGTTGCACACCCTGCGCCACCTGGTTGGCGACAAGGCGTTCTTCGCCGCGACCCGGGAGTTGCTCTACGGCATGCAGGATCCGCGTCCGGGGACCTTCAAGCCGCGTTACGCCGGTACCAAGGATTTCATCGCGATCGTCAACCGCGTGACCGGGCACGATTACGGCTGGTTCTTCGACACCTACGCCTATTCCGCGGATTTGCCGCAGCTCGTCGCGACCCGGGATCGGCGAGGGCTGTCATTGGCGTGGAGGGCGCCCGGTGGAAAATCCTTCCCGATGCCGATCCAGGTGCGGGTGGACGGGCGCGACATCGACGTGCCCATGCGCGACGGGCGGGGCCATGTCGACCTGCCTGCGCATGCGATCTACACCATCGACCCGCACTCGCGCGTGCTGCGTGCGCGGCCATATCTGGACGCCTGGAAAGACCAGGCCCGGGAGCATGCGAAGCAATCGAAAGCCGGCGGGAAGTCGAACTCGAACCCATCTTGAAACACCGGCGGAACGCGTTTGCAGGAGCGACGCAAGCCGCGATCGGGAAATCCAAAGCCCCTGTCTCGACTTGCGTCACTCCTGGAATGGCCCACGGCCTGGCGCTGCGTCACTGCGCTAAGCTGTGCAAACATGCAGGAGCATCGACCATGAACTGGCTTGGCATCCTATTGATCGTCATCGGCGGATACCTTGCCTTCAAGGTCGTCGGTTGCGCGCTGAAGGTGCTGATGTGGGGCATCGTGCTGGTGGGTGCCTATTGGCTGCTGTCGCCATGGCTCGGGCTGCCTGCACCGTTTTGAATGGGCGCGAGCCAGGCCATCGGCAGCGCGACTGGATGAGCAATCAAAAGGCAAGGGGAACAGTGATGCGAGTGAAGACGACGCGGGCAAACAGTGCCCTGGCTGCTTTGGGGCTGTGCCTGTGCATTGGGCTGGCGACTGCCTCGCCGCAGGAGGCGAGGGCGCCGGCAGTCGCTGCGCAGTCGGTCACTGCGCCTGCACGATTGCAGGACTTCGACGCCTATGTCGAAAGCGTGCGGAAACAGTTCGATGTGCCGGGCATTGCCGTGGCCATCGTCAAGGATGGCAAGATCGTCCTCGAGCGCGGCTACGGCCTGCGCAACCGTGAGACCGATGCGCCGGTCGATGCCCACACGTTGTTCGCGATCGCCTCCAATACCAAGGCATTCACTGCCGCATCGCTGTCGATGCTGTCCGACGACGGCAAGCTCAAGATGGACGACCGGGTGACCGAGCACCTGCCGTGGTTCCGGATGTCGGACCCGTACATCACCCACGAAATGCGGATCCGCGACCTGCTGGCGCATCGCAGCGGCTTGAGCCTGGGTGCGGGCGACCTGCTTTACTGGCCGACCACCGATTACAGCAACGAGGAAGTCGCGCGACGGCTCAAGGACGTGCCGATCACGGGGGAGTTCCGCGCGCAGTATGCCTACGACAACATCCTGTTTGGCGTGGCGCAACTGGTGGTCGAGAAGGTCAGTGGCATGTCCTACGCCAGGTTCCTGCAGACCCGCATCTTCGACCCGCTGGGGATGGACGAGACCCGCTACAACAGCGACCACCTGCAGGGCCTGGACAATGTGGCCATCGGCTATTCAAAGGCGAATTTCAAGGATCTGGTCGCGGCACCGCCGCTGACCTGGCGCAACCTGTCCGGCGCGGGCGGTTTGTACTCCAGCGTCCACGACCTGTCCAAGTGGGTGCGCGCGCAGCTTGATGGTGGCGTGATCAGCGGTTCGGGTGACGATGCCAAGCGCTTGTTCAGCGCCGATCGCCACGACGAGATGTGGACGATGCTGACGCCCATTCCGGTGCGCAAGCCACGCGTGCCCGAATTGGCCGCGGCGCAGCCCAATTTCATGGGCTATGGCGAAGGCTGGTTCCTGGGCGACTATCGTGGCAATCGCCTGGTGTGGCATACCGGCGGCTGGCCGGGCATGGTGTCCCGGATCACCATGCTGCCCGACAGCGACGTCGGGGTGATCGTGCTGACCAATGCCGAGTCCGGCGCTGCCTTCAATGCGGTGACCATGCGTGCGCTCGATGCGATGCTCGACGCGCCAAGGACGGATTGGGTGGCTGCCTACGCCGCTGGCCGTGCCCAGCAGGAAGGCAAGGCTGATGAGGATTGGCAGAAGCACCTGAAGGCGCGTGACACCAAGTCCAGCCCGTCGCTGCCGTTGGCCGGCTACACCGGCACGTACCGCGATCCGTGGTACGGCGATGTCGTGATCACGCAGCAGGCCGGCAAGATGCGGATCCAGTTCGCACACACACCCGAGCTGGTCGGCACGTTGTCGCATTGGCAGCACGACACGTTCCTGGTGCGCTGGGATGCGCGCTGGCTCAATGCCGATGCGTTCCTGAGCTTCTCGCTGGACCCCGACGGAAAGATCCGCGAGGCACGGATCGTGCCGGTGTCGCCGCTGACCGACTTCAGCTTCGATTTCCAGGACCTGCGATTGGCGCCGGTGGAGTCGAAGCAGCAGTAATGCGGTTGGCAGTTGCAGGAGCGGCTTCAGCCGCGAGCTCTTGATCTTGTTGCCGTTGCTCTTGCTGTTGCAGGAGCGACGTAAGCGCGATCAAAGCATCGGGGAAAGCATCGCGACTTACGTCGCCCCTGCAACGTCAAAAAGAACACGATCAAGAGCTCGAGGCTGAAGCCGCTCCGGTACAAGCGGGCGGATACGGTGCGACCCTTACAAGGCCTCTCCAGCCGCATGGCCGCAGGCCCAGGCCCACTGGAAGTTGTAACCGCCCAGCCAGCCGGTCACGTCCACGACTTCGCCGATGAAGTAAAGGCCCGGGACCAGCCGCGACTGCATCGTGCTTGATGACAGCTGGGCGGTGTCGACACCCCCCAGGGTGACTTCCGCGGTGCGATAGCCTTCGGTGCCGCTGGCGACCAGCGGCCAATCCTGCAGCAGGTCGGCGGTTGCCTGCAGCTGGCGCGGCCCGAGCTGGCGCATGGGACGGTTGGGTAGCCATGCCTCGCATAACCGCTGTGCAAAACGCTTGGGCAGGTGTTCGGTGAGCACGGTCTTGAGTTCCGCGGCTGGCCGTGCGGCTTGCGCCTGCTCCAGCAGGGCAAGTGCATCCGCGCCGGGGAGCAGGTCCAGGCGCAAGTCATCGCCGGGTTGCCAGTAAGAGGAGATCTGCAGGATCGCCGGGCCGCTGATGCCGCGATGCGTCACCAGCATGGCGTTACTGAAGGCCTGCCCATTGCAGCGTGCGCTGACGGGCAGGGCGACACCACTCAGGTCGGCCAGGCGGTCCTGGTGCTTGCCGCTCAAGGTGAGCGGCACCAGTCCGGCACGCGTGGGCAGGACCCGGTGGCCAAACTGGCGTGCGATGTCGTACCCAAACCCGGTCGCACCCATGCGCGGGATCGACAGCCCGCCCGTGGCGACGACAAGCGCCGGTGCATCGACGTGCCCGAGCGTGGTCCGGACACGGAAGCCGTTGTCGTCGTGCCTGATCTGCTCCACGCTGCAGCTGGTCTCGATGCGAACGCCTGCCGCGGCGCATTCGTCCAGCAGCATGGCCACGATCTGCCTGGAGGACTGGTCGCAGAACAGCTGGCCGAGTTCCTTCTCGTGGTAGGCGATACCGTGGCGTTCGACCAGGGCGACGAAATCCCCCGGGGTGTAGCGCGCAAGTGCCGATTTGCAGAAGTGCGGGTTGTCCGACAGGAAGTTGTCGGGCGTGGTGCCGACATTGGTGAAATTGCAGCGTCCGCCGCCGGACATCAGGATCTTCTTCCCGACCCGGTTGGCATGCTCGATCAGCATGACCTGCTTGCCGCGTTGCCCCGCAGTCAGGGCGCACATCAGTCCGGCCGCGCCGCCACCGACGATGATGGCGTCGAAGCGCCGTGCCTGGCGCGATGTCACGGCAGGAGCCTGCGAGACGGGTGTCACTTGCTCATTGCATCAGTCCGTCACCGCCGCGACCCGGACCGTCGGCCGCAATTCGATGCTTCCGCGCTCGCCCATCAATTGCAGCTCGCCGTCCTGGACCAATGCGGTCAGGCGCATTCCGCGCTCGCCAATGGCTGGCAGCGCGTCGACCACGTCGGCCGGGATGTCCAGCACGGTCAGGTTGCGCAGCCGGGTGAGCGAGCTGGCGATCTTGTTCCACCAGATGTCGGAGCTGTTGCCACCATAGTTGAAGACGATCACCTGTCCGGCCCGCGCACAGGCTTTCTTGATGCGGGTTTCGCTGGGGTGGCCCAGGTCGATCCACAGGTCGATCTCGCCGGTATAGCCGCGCCGCCAGAGGTCGGGTTCGTCTTCGTTGCTCAGGCCACGGCCGAATTCGAGCCTGTCGTCGGCGTTGAGCGCAAATGCGAGCAACCGCACCATCAACCTGGCATCGGTTTCGGAGGGGTGTTGGGCCAGGGTCAACGCATGGGTGGCGTAATACTGCCGGTCCATGTCGCTGACCTGGAGCTCTGCCTTGACGACGGTTGCGTTGTGGGCCATGGGCATCTTGTGTTGGAAGCAGGGTGCATTCTAGGCGTTCGGGCGGGACGGGGCGCGCACGGCCAGCACGGCGACGCCGGCCGCTGGTAGCCGGCTCCGCGCGGGTTGCGTTACGCAACGGGCATCCTGTCTCGCCTGCAGGCCAGTCTCGCGTGCGGGGAAGTTGCCGGCCCCGGCAGGGCGGGCGTCAGGCCAAGGCTGGAAGCGTGGTTTCCTCGGCGCCGGCATCATAGGCAACCAGCCATTGCTCGAAGTTGTCGGAGGGCATCGCCCTGCCATGCAGGTAGCCCTGGACGATGTCGCAGCCACGCGCCTTGAGCAGCTCGAATGTCGCTTGGTCCTCGACCCCTTCGGCAACCACGTTCAAGCCGAAGCGATGCGCCAGGTCGATGATCAGGGTGGTGATGTCGGCGCTGCCGGGGTCGGTCAACAACGCACTGACGAAAGACTGGTCGATCTTGAGTTCGTCGGCCGGGATGTTCTTGAAGTAGGCAAGGCACGAATAGCCGGTCCCGAAATCATCGATCGAGATCTTGACGCCCAGCTTGCGGAGCTGGTGCAGCATCTCCAGTCCCTTGTCCCGGTCCATCAACGAGCGCTCGGTCAGCTCCAGGACCAGCTGGACGTGGTCCTTGCCCCACAGGCGCATCGCGTTTTCGGCCAGCTCCAGCAGGTCGTTGTGGGTGGTCACTTCACCGGGCATGTTGACCGATACCGACAGCCGCCCCCACTTGTGCCGCCATTCGCTGGACTGTCGCAGGACGGTGTTCAGGGCCCAGATGCTGAGCTTCTTGATCTGCCCGGTGCGCTCGGCCATCGGGATGAAGATGTCCGGTGGGATGATGCCCTGCGTCGGGTTGTCCCAACGCATCAGTGCTTCGGCGCCGACCGGGCGCAGGTCGCTGACGCGGATCTGCGGCTGGTAGTGCATCTCCAGTTCGCCGCGTTCGATCGCGCCATCAAGCTGCATTTCCAGTTGCCATATCTCGGACAGGTCGTAGCCGTGGGATGCATCCAGGGCCAGTTCGTAACGGCGACCCTTCAGCCGTGCCGATGCCAGCGCGGTTTCGGCCTTGCGCAACAGGAATTCGGCGTGGCTGGCGTGGTCGGGGCAGACCGCGGCGCCCGCGGTGAAGGACACCATGACCCGGTTTCCACCGGACTGGAACGGGATATCCAGCAGGCGTTGCAGTTTCTGCACTGCCAGCTCGACGTGGCCGCTGTTGAGCACCTGGGGCAGCAACAGGACGAAGCGGTTGTCGCCAATGCGCGCTGCGTAGTCGCGTCCGCGGGCCACCTGAGACAACTGTTGCGCCATGTGGCGCAGGACGGCATCGCCGAACGCATAGCCATTGGCGACGTTGACGTGGGCGAATCCGTCGATGTCGATCACCACCAGTCCCAGGCGGTGTTGCCTCTCATTGGCATGGCTGATCTGGCGACGCAGCAAGGCAATCAGGTTGCGACGGTTGCGCAGCCCGGTCAGCTCGTCGGTATCGGGCAACGGCATCAGTCGAGGAACAATTCGGCGGGATCGATCCCGTAGGCCCCCTGGGGCAGCCCGGAAAGGATGCTGAGCGCGTACTTGCCATTGCTCTGCTGTTGTTGCGCGCCCAGGTCGACCGAAACGAAATCCTGCAGGGGTCTCTTGTCCTCGTCCAGCAGCAGCATCACGCTGGGCCGCAGGCGCTTGAGCCCGTGCACGGCGGTGACCACGCCCACCTGTCCATTGCTCAACTCCACCAGCGATCCGGTGGGGTAGATCCCGCTGGTCTGGATGAATTGTTCGACCAGTTCGGCCTGGTAGAGCGTGTCGCGCGATTCGTACAGCTCCATGACCGCCTCGTGCGGTGAGCGGCTGGGCATGTGCGGCCGGATGCTGGTCATCGCGTCGTAGCTGTCGATCAAGCCCAGGATGCGGCCGAAGATCGGGATCGAGCCATTGCGCAGGCCGCGTGGGTAGCCGCTGCCGTCGTGGCGCTCGTGGTGGGTCGCCACCGCCTCGATGATCCGGGGGGACACGCCCGAGGCTTCGCCCAGGATGTCCAAGCCATGCTGGACGTGTGCGTCCATCTCCCGGCGGTTGGTCAGGTCGTAGACGGCGTCGGTGGTGAGTATGTCCGGCGAGATCCTGGCCTTGCCTACATCAAACAGCAGGCCCGCCAGTGTGAGTTCGGTCAATTGCTTTCGCCCCAGGCCCAGGTGGCGGCCGAAGCTGGCGGCCCACACCGAGCAGGCCAATGCATGGTGGTAGGCGTAGTCGTCCTTGCGCTTGAGCTCCTTGAGCCAGTTGAAGGCGGTGGGGTTGCGCGTGATCGACTCGATCATCGCATCGACACCGTCCTTGAGCTTGTCCATCTGCAGCTCGCGCCCGTCCTGCAGGTCGCGCATGACCTGTTCGATCCCGAGCTTGAGCGTTTCGTGCGCGCGCTTGGCTTCGGGCAGTTCGCCCTCGAAGTCGTTTTCGAGCCGCCAGGTCTTCGAGTGGAGCGCGGCGAACTCGTCGTGGCCGGAGGATTCCCCGAGCGTGGCATCGAGTTCGATGTAACGCAGGTCGGGCGTGGCGCCACGGGTAATGTCGACGAAGACGTGCGCGCACAGACGGCACAAGTGGTCGATGTCCTGGTCGGTAGCGACCTTGAATCCTTCGAGCGGGAAATCGGTACCCAGCCACGGCCGGTCCAGGCGCGAGACGAACATGCCCGCCCTCAGCCCCTGCACGCTGATCTTGAACTCACGCGCCGCGTTTTCCATGCCCTGGTCGATGATCCGCCCCTATGCGACGCAGGGTAACGCAAGTGATGGCGCTAGTGGGGGTTCGGATCCAGCGTCGCCGTGCAGGTTCGCAGGATGCATGCAGGGGTGCATGCACGCGCACCGCGGGTCGATACCAACCGCCGGTACGACCGTCCGGATGGGGGTCACTGCGGGCTGGGGGGTTTCTTCCTGCCCGTGGGCTTGCTGGCGCGATGCGGCTTGCCACGCCCCTGGGGGCGGGGGCCGCGGTTGTCCGGTTGGCCACGATGCGCACCGTGCGCGGGCAGCCCGGAAGCGTCCGCGGCGCGGCTGATGTGCAGCGGACGTCCGGCCACGCGCACCCGCTTGAGGTATTCCAGCAACTCGCGCGGCATGCCTTCGGGCAGGTCCACCAGGCTGTGCTCGTCGCGGATGTCGATGCGTCCGATATAACGGCTTTCCAGCTCTGCCTCATTGGCGATGGCGCCGACGATATTGCCCGGCTTGACGCCGTGGACATGGCCGACTTCGATGCGGAACGTCTCCATGCCGACCTCTGCCTGCCCGGCGCTGGCCGGGGCGGGGTTTCTAGGCGCACTCGCGGCGGGGGTGTCGTCTTCGAACTGCTTTGCGGTGTGGCTGGCATGGGCCGGCGCAGACCGGTGCGAGGGTGGGGCACCGCCCGGCTCGCGCGCTTCATGCCGTCGGCGAGGCTGGGCTGGGCGCTCGTTGCGATCGGGGAGCTTGTCGTGTCGCGCCCGGGGCGGCGCACTCAGCAGCAAGGGTTGCCCGCCCTGTGCCAGCTTGGCGAGGGCAGCGGCGATTTCCACGGCGGGGACGTTGTGTTCGCGCTCGTAACGCTCGACCAGGTCGCGGAACAGGGCCAGGTCCTCGCTTTCCAGGGCCTGCTCGATCCTTTCAAGGAATTTGGACACGCGTTGCTCGTTGACCGTCTCGATGGTCGGCAACTCCATCGCCTCGATCGGCTGGCGGGTCGCGCGCTCGATCGCGCGCAGCATGCCGCGCTCGCGCGGGGTCACGAACAGGATCGCCTGGCCCTGGCGCCCGGCGCGGCCGGTGCGACCGATGCGGTGCACGTAGCTTTCGGTGTCGTAGGGGATGTCGTAATTCAGGACATGGCTGACGCGGTCGACGTCCAGCCCCCGCGCGGCGACATCGGTCGCCACCAGCACGTCGATCCGTCCGTCCTTGAGTTGCTGGATGGTCTTCTCGCGCTGTGCCTGGGCGATGTCGCCATTGATGGCGGCGGCGGAGATGCCGCGTGCCGCCAGCTTGCCGGCGAGCTCCTCGGTACCGAGCTTGGTGCGGGCGAACACGATCATCGCGTCGAAGGGTTCGGCTTCCAGGATGCGGGTCAGCGCATCGAGCTTGTGCACGCCGCTGACCATCCAGTAGCGCTGGCGGGTGTTGGTGGTCGTGCTGGTCCTGGACTTGATCGCGACTTCGACAGGGTCCTTGAGGTAGGTCTGCGCGATGCGCTTGATCTGCGCGGGCATCGTCGCCGAGAACAACGCGACCTGGCGGTTGTCCGGCGTCTTCTTCAACACCGTTTCGACATCGTCGATGAAGCCCATGCGCAGCATCTCGTCGGCTTCATCCAGCACCAGGCAGCGCAGTTCGGACAAATCCAGCGAACCACGGTTGAGGTGGTCGATGACCCGTCCCGGCGTGCCGACGATGACCTGCACGCCGCGCTTGAGCGCCTGCAGCTGCGGGTAATAACTCTGGCCGCCGTAGATTGGCAGGACCTGGAAGCGGGGCAGGTGGCGCGCGTATTTCTGGAAGGCTTCGGCCACCTGGATGGCCAGCTCGCGGGTCGGCGCCAGCACCAGTGCCTGCGGCTTGGATTGCTTGGGGTCGATGCGGGCCAGGACCGGCAAGGCAAAGGCCGCGGTCTTGCCGGTACCCGTCTGCGCCTGTCCGATCATGTCGCGGCCAGCCAGCAGCGGCGGAATGGTCGCAGCCTGGATCGGGGAGGGCGACTCGTAGCCGACATCGGCCAGCGCGCGCAGCAATGGCTCGGGCAGCGCGAGGTCGGTGAAGCGCACCGCGGCGCCGTCGCCGTCCGTGGTGCCTGGGGTGTTGTCGGGGGTCTTTTCAGCGCTCATGGCGTACTCGTTGACACCGGCAGCAGGGCCGGGTCAGTCAATTTGTCGGGGTTGGAGCGACAGTTTACTGCCCGCGGCTGGAGTACGGGCTCGGCAAGGGGATTCAGGCGCGCCGGGGCCGCTGCGCGAGCCAGCGATCGAGCTGGTTGGCAAAGGCCTGCTTGTCGCGTGCGTGCAGGGCAGGCGGGCCCCCGGTCTGGATGCCGGAACCCCGCAACTCGTCCATGAAATTGCGCATCGACAGCCGCTCGGCCATGTTGTCGGCGGTATACAACTCGCCGCGGGGGTTCAGGGCGACGCCACCTTTCTCGAGCACCTTGGCGGCCAGCGGGATGTCCTGGGTGACGACCAGGTCGCCCGGCTGCATGCGCTGGACGATCTCCTCATCGGCCACGTCCGGCCCGCCGGGGACCTGGATGGCGTGGATATGCCGCGATGGCGGTGTGCGCAGCCACTGGTTGGCGACCAGGGTCACCGCGATTGGCATGCGCTCCGCGGCGCGGTAAAGGATGTCCTTGACCGCCACCGGACAGGCGTCGGCGTCGACCCAGATGCTGCGGGTCTTTTCGGCGGCGTCATCGGCCATGCAGCCAGCGCGTCTCAGCTGCCCGGCGTGGCCGGTGTGTCGTTGTCGGCAGTGCCTGGCGCCTGACCGTCAGGCCCGTCCTGGGAATCCTTGGCTCCCTGCTTGCGGGCCAGTTTTTCGGCCTTTTTTTTCTGCTTGGCGATCTCGCGTTGGCGCTTTTCGAAGGAGTAATTGGGTTTTGCCATCAGGACGTTTCTCCAGTGGATGCGTGGGGAGTTGGTGCCAGTCTAGGGCATCGGGCCCTGCGCGCCCGGCGCGGCTGGTCGCGACGGGGTCGGGCTGGTCTCGCGACAGGTGCGCTCCGGCACGTCCTGCGAAGGACTGGAGGCACTGCCGCGGGCGCCGTTTCGTGCATGGGGCCCATCGGCCGGATCCGGTTGCCATGCCGGATCCAGCGCATGGATTCCAGCCACGCGCCCTTGCAACGCATGCGTTTAACGCGGCGGTGGTTACCATGCCTGACCGCCTGGAGTCGCTGGCATGATCAAGGTCCACCATCTGGAAAATTCCCGCTCGCAGCGCGTGCTGTGGCTGCTGGAGGAGCTTGCGTTGCCTTACCAGGTCGTGCAGTACCAGCGCGATGCCGGCACCATGCTGGCGCCGACGACGTTGCGCAACATCCACCAGCTGGGCAAGTCGCCGGTCCTGGAAGACGATGATGTCCCGGACGAAGCTGCGACGGACGGCGCGGACAGCCTGGTGATCGCCGAATCGGCAGCGATCATCGAGTACCTGGTCGAGCGATACGACCACGAACATCGCCTGGGGCCGGCGCCGGCACCCGCCTTCTCGCCCGAGCGCATGCGCTATAGGTACTGGATGCATTACGCCGAAGGGTCCGCGATGCCGCCCTTGTTGCTGGGCCTGGTCTTTTCGCGGCTGAAACAGGCGCCGATGCCTTTTTTCGCCAAGCCAATCGCGCGTGGGATCGCCGACAAGGCGTTGTCGGGTTTTGTCGGCCCGCAGATCAAGCTGCACATGGATTACCTCGAGGCGCAGCTGGACCGGCATCCGTGGTTTGCCGGTGACCGGTTCACGGCCGCGGACATCCAGATGAGCTTCCCGGTCGAGGCTGGCGCCGCACATGGCACGGGCAAGCGGCCGAACCTGCAAGCCTTCCTCGATCGGATCCATGGGCGCGAGGCTTACCAGCGGGCACTGGTGCGGGGCGGCCCGTTTTCAGTGGGGCATCGTGCGACGTGAAGCATGCTTCGACATGGGACAACGCATTCGTGCGCGAGCTCCCGGGCGACCCGGAGACCGGTTCGCGATTGCGACAGGTACATGGCGCGGCGTGGTCGTCGGTCCAGCCCACGCCGGTGGCCGCGCCCAGGTTGGTGGCGCACTCGCGCGAGATGGCGACACGACTCGGCTTTGACGACGCCGACCTGGAGACGGCGGAATTCGCGCAGGTCTTTGCAGGAAATGCACTGCTGCCCGGGATGCAGCCGTTCGCGGCCAACTACGGCGGCCACCAGTTCGGCCACTGGGCCGGCCAGCTGGGCGACGGGCGGGCGATCAGCCTGGGCGAACTCGTCAATGCCGCCGGCGAGCGCTGGGAGTTGCAACTCAAGGGCGCGGGCCCGACGCCCTATTCGCGACACGCCGATGGCCGCGCGGTGTTGCGGTCGTCGATCCGCGAGTTCCTGTGCAGCGAGGCCATGCATCACCTGGGCATCCCCACCACGCGTGCCTTGAGCCTGGTCACGACCGGCGAGACGGTCGAACGCGACATGTTCTACGACGGGCATCCGCAACACGAGATCGGTGCGGTCGTGTGCCGGGCCGCGCCATCATTCCTGCGCTTCGGCAATTTCGAGCTGCCCTATGCGCGCGATGACGTCGCGCTGCTGCGCACGCTTGCTGATTTCTGCATCCAGCGCGACTTCCCCGGATTGCTGGACATCGAACCAGGCCAACCGCGTTACGCGACCTGGTTCAACCAGGTCTGCGAGCGCACTGCAACGATGATCGCGCACTGGATGCGCGTGGGCTTCGTCCATGGCGTGATGAACACCGACAACATGTCGATCCTCGGCCTGACCATCGACTACGGTCCGTACGGCTGGATCGACAACTACGATCCGGACTGGACTCCCAACACCACGGACGCGCAGGGCCGCCGTTACCGGTTCGGCTGGCAAGCAAGGATCGCGCACTGGAACCTGGGGCGGCTGGCGCAGGCGCTGGTGCCCTTGTTCGATGCGATCGAGCCGCTGCAGGCAGGCTTGCAGCGCTATGCCGATGTTTACGCTGCGGCCGATCGGGACAACATCGCGCGCAAACTCGGGCTGCGGGACTGCGGCGAGGATGACGTCGAGTTGATGCAATCACTGTTGGCGCTGTTGCACGAGCACGAAGTCGATATGACGATCTTGTTCCGCTCACTGGCAGCCGTGGATGCGGAGGCGCCCGACATGGCGCCGTTGCAGCCTGCGTTTTACGACGACGACAAGCGCGAGGCGGGGCATGCGGCGTTCGAAGCGTGGTTGCAGCGCTACGCCTGGCGTACCCGCAACGACGCCATGCCTGCGCCGGAGCGCATCGCGCGCATGCAGTCCGCCAACCCGAAATACGTGCTGCGCAATTACCTGGCGCAGCAAGCCATCGATCGCGCCACCGAAGGCGACTTCGACGGCGTCCATGAGCTGCTTGATGTGATGCGCCAGCCCTACGACGAACAACCCGGTCGCGAAGCCTTCGCCGGCAAGCGGCCGGACTGGGCCCGCGACCGGCCGGGTTGCTCGATGTTGTCGTGCAGCTCCTGACCTGAGCTGGCGCGATCTGGCCAAGCGGGATGCCAGGCCGGGAGGGCGTCGCGAAGACGCGCCTCCATGGTGCCTTGGGATTACTTGCCTGCCTTCTTCTCTTTCTTCTCCGCGCGCTTTTCCTTCAGCGACTTCTCGGGTTTCTTCTTTTCCTGCTTCTTCTGGTTCATGCCCTTGCTCATCGCGGTGCCCTCGGCGTTGTGGTGGCGTGTGGAACTGCGCTTGCGATTATCCGCCGTGGCGGGCTTTCGGCAAGCCCCCGTCGCGGCCGTGGCGGTCGTGGCGGTCGTGGCGGTCGTGCCCAGGGTCGACGTCGTTACAATGGCGCATGCCCCTGATGACCCTGCAAGACGTCGATTTCAGTATCGGCGGCCCCCTGTTGCTCGAAAACGTTGGCCTGGCCATCGATCGCGGCGAACGCATCGCCCTGATCGGCCGCAACGGTGCCGGCAAATCCACTCTGCTCAAGCTGCTGGATGGCGAGCTGCAGCCCGACGACGGCGAGATCCGCCGTGACGGCCCGGTCCGCGTCGCGCGGCTGGAGCAGGAAGTGCCGGCCGACGCCCGGGGCGACGTCTTCGACGTGGTGGCCGCGGGCCTGGGGGCGTTGGGTGCTTGGCTGGCCGAGTTCCACCACCTGAGCCATGCCGATCCCGTCGACATGGACGCCTTGGCCGAGGTGCAGGGCAAGATCGAAGGCGCCGATGGCTGGAGCGTGGACCGGCGCGTGGCCGAAACGCTGGAACGCCTGGGCCTGGATGGCGATGCGCCCTTCGCGGCCCTGTCCGGCGGACTGAAACGCCGGGTGTTGCTGGCGCGTGCGCTGGTCTCCGCCCCGGACGTCCTGCTGCTGGACGAGCCCACCAACCACCTGGACATCGAAGCGATCGATTGGCTGGAAGGGTTCCTGGTCGACTGGCCGGGCGCCCTGGTTTTCGTCACCCATGATCGCCGGTTCCTGCGGGCGCTGGCCACGCGGATCGTCGAGATCGACCGTGGCCAGGTGACCAGCTGGCCCGGCGACTGGGCCAATTACGAGCGCCGTCGCGAGGAGCGTCTCAATGCGCTGGCCCAGGAGCACGCCAGGTTCGACAAGATGCTCGCCCAGGAAGAGGTCTGGATCCGCCAGGGCATCAAGGCGCGGCGTACCCGCGACGAGGGCCGTGTCCGCCGGCTCGAGGCGATGCGCGTGTCGCGTGCGCAGCGCCGTGCCCAGACCGGCAACGTGCGCATGGAAGTGTCGCAGGGCGAAGCGTCGGGCAAGAAGGTCATCGAGGCCAGGGCCATGTCCTTCGCCTTCGGCGACAAGACCCTCATCCGCGACTTTTCCACCACCATCCTGCGTGGCGACCGCATTGGCCTGATCGGCGCCAATGGCAGCGGCAAGACCACGCTGCTCAAGCTGCTGCTGGGCCAGCTGGCACCCACGTCGGGCGAGGTGCGGGTGGGCAGCAACCTGCAGATCGCTTATTTCGACCAGTACCGTGCCGCCCTGCGCGAAGACTGGAATGCGCTGGAAAACGTCGCCGAAGGTCGTGAAACGGTCACCGTCAACGGCCGCCAGAAGCACATCATCGGTTACATGCAGGACTTCCTGTTCACCCCCGAGCGTGCCCGTGCCCCGATCACGCGGCTCTCGGGCGGGGAGCGCAACCGCCTGCTGCTTGCCAAGCTGTTCGCGCAGCCCTCCAACCTGCTGGTGATGGACGAGCCCACCAACGACCTGGACGTGGAAACCCTGGAGCTGCTGGAAGAGTTGCTGGGTGAATACGCAGGCACGCTGTTGCTGGTCAGCCATGACCGCGATTTCCTCGACCACGTGGTCACATCGACCATGGTCATGCCAGCCACGGGGGACGACAGCGGGGTGGTGCGCGAATACGTCGGCGGCTACAGCGACTGGTTGCGGCAACGCGGTGCACCGCGCGCGCCCGTCGCGACCGCCTCGCCCGCCCCCGCGAAGGCTCCTGCCACGACGGCGCCGCGCAAGCGCAGCTACAAGCAGGTGCGTGAGCTCGAGCAGCTCCCGCTGCAGATCGAAGCGCTGGAAGACCGGATAGGCGAATTGACCGAGAAAAGCAACGACCCCGCGCTGTACCAGGGCGATGGCACGGCGGCGGCGGCGCACAATGCCGAGATCGCCGCCGTGCAGGCGGAACTCGATGCAGCCTATGCGCGGTGGGAAGCGCTCGAAGCCGACGCCTGACTGCCAGTGGCGGCAAGCATGGGCGGATCGTCCTGGCTGTCGTTTCCCCGTTGCCACGCGGTCGCCGTGCAGCGGCGCGCTTGACCACGACCGGGCGATGCAGGCGCCCAGGCCGCTGGAGTGATCCACCCGTCACCGGCGTACGATTGGCAAGCCCGCCCTGGAGATCGCACATGGCCACGCATGATCCGCGTATCGATGCCTACATCGCCAGGTCGGCGGAATTTGCGCGCCCCATCCTCGAACGCCTGCGCACGATCGTCCACGAAGCCTGTCCGGACGTGGAGGAGACCATCAAATGGGGCGCCCCGGCGTTCGTCGATGGCGGCGGCATCCTGTGCACGATGGCTGCGTTCAAGCAGCACGCATCGTTTGGTTTCTGGAAGGAAGCGCTGGTGGTGGGCGAGGATGCATCAGGCGACGGGATGGGCAGCATCGGCAAATTGAGGTCGACTGCAGACCTGCCGCCTGCAAGACAGTTGGCGGCCTGGATACGCAAGGCAATGGCACTCAATGCCCAGGGCGTGAAGGCACCGGGCATGCGCAAGGGCCGCCAGCCCAAACCGCCGCCCGTCGCTCCAGCGGACCTGGCGGCGGCATTGGCGAACAATCGAAAGGCCAAGGCGACTTACGACGCATTCCCGCCCGGCCAAAAACGCGAATACATCGAGTGGATCACGCAGGCCAAGCGCGAGCAGACCCGAGACAAGCGACTGGCCCAGGCGGTGGAGTGGATGGCCGAAGGCAAGCCGCGCAACTGGAAGTACGCCAGCTGCTGAGTCGCGCCATGCCTCGCCCGTCCAGGCAAGGCACGGCGCCAGTCGTTTGCCTGGCGTCCTGTCCTCGGGATCGCCGGCCTTTGCAGGCGCGCGGCAATCCATCGCCGGCAGGGCAATCGTCCAGGCAAGGGCAGTGCACGCACATCACTGCGGCCCATCGATTCACCTTTCGGGGCGGGACCGACGTGCGCTGGTTGCGCGTCGCGGAGGATCACGCTGCCCGCGATCGCACCATGGCGGACGTGTTTCCAGCCAGGGCAGCGGTGGCGTAGTACCAGCATTCGCACGACACGGCGATCGAAAGCGATGATCCTGGCGAAAGCCGTTGGGCTGCAACGATGGCGGGCCGGTATCCGGCGGTGTGCCAGGACGGACAGGGACCCATGCAAGACAACGCGTAGCCAGGATGTTCCAGCCAGGCGGCCCGCGCGGTCATGGCGAAAGGTAGGCACCACACCCGCGATACGTCGTCTCTCCGACAACAAGCGTGGCTTGGGCTTCGAACGATTCGCCGCTCATCCCGTCCCGGCACGGTGTGCGCTCGATCTCCACGGTAACTACCGTGCCGTCGGGCGTGCTGCCGGTGAAGCCCCGGGCAAGCGGGTGCATCTGCGCGATATCGACGTTGCGCTGCCCATAGTCCAGCGTCGCGTGCAGCGATGGTGCGCCGCCGTCGCCGATTTCCAGCAGCCAGCCCGGCTCGCTGCCGACGGCACGGAACGCGATGCCGCGTGCAGCTGCCCGGGTCCATGGCGAGGCACGATCGGTGCGCGTGCACTCGTATTGCACACCGCTGGCGAGCGTCAGCGTGGCAACGTCACCGTCGCGAACAAAGGCATTGCCGGCCGCGTCGGCGTGGCGCAGGCCCGACGGCGAGGGCGCCCGTTGCAGTGCAAGTACCTTGCCGGAGAATCTCAGTTGCATCGTGCCGCGTTGCATCGCGCCCGCCTGGATGGGGTTGTCGCTGGACTGGCTGTCCACCAGCAACTCCCCGCATTGCCAGTGTTCGGCCTTGGCTTTTGGGGAAGCCGGCAGCGATGCCTGCGCACGCGCCGGCACTTGTCGCGCGGCGTTGGCGTCACCTGCCGCAACGTCGTCGCCGCCAGGTATTGGCTTGCAGGCAGCCAACGTCAAGGCAAGGACGCCCAGCGGCAAGATAAATCGCGTGGCGCGATGCGCGCTACATGGCATGGCGAACCCTCGCAGGAAAACGACCCGACGCGCAGCCTGCGCGTCTGGCCGTCACTGCATCGTGAGCGCCGCAGCAAGTGCGCCGTGCCGCGCGTCAGCGCCCGCTCGGCATGCCACGGTCCCGACCAGGTCAGGGTGCCAGGCGGATGGTGGTACCCGTCGCGATCACCGGGCCCGTGGGCGCCTCGTGCGGTCCGCTGCCCTGTGGCTCCAGCGTGATGGCAAACGTGCCGGTGTCGGCTGAGCCACGCAATGCGGCCGGGATCGTCATCACCATGGGTTTGTCGCGGTTGATCATGCCCAGCGAGCGCGGGCTCTGGCCCTGCGGGATCAGCCACAACTCGGGTGAGGTTGCCTGGTCGCCACCCAGGTGGACCGGCACCAGTACCACGGTGCCGTCGTCCGGATTGAGGGTCGCGGTGTAGGCCGTGCTGCCATCCTCGTGGCGCAGGGAGACGATCATCGGCTCGGCGGCAGCCGGTGGTGGCGTCGTGCTGGCCACCTGGGGAGGGGCGGGTGCCGGGGCGGGCGTGTTGTAGTTGGCCAGCAGCAAGGCGATGCTCGCCACGGCGACGGCCGCGCCACCCAGGGCCAGCCCGCGCCAGAAGGGCAGGCTTTGCGACAGGGGCGTCCTGGCGGGTGGCCGATCGCGTTGCGGTAGTTCGTGTCCCCACAGCGTTTCGCGCACGCGCTGCCACAACGCATCGGGGACCGGCACCGGCGGGATCGCATCAAGCCAGGGCGCGAAATAGCTTTCCCAGCGCGCGACTTCGGCCGCAAAGGCGGCATCGTGCTCGACCAGCGCCTGCGCCTGGCGATGGCTCGCGGCGTCCAGCAAGCCGAGCACGTACTCGGCCGCGCGCAGGTCGGCGTCGTCGCCGATGTTGCCGTTGTCCTGGTCTTGGCCGGGGTTCATCGTTGCAGGCAGTCCTTGAGCTTGATCAGGCCGCGCCGGATCCAGCTCTTGATGGTGCCGAGCGGGGTATCGCTGCGGGTAGCGATTTCTTCGTACGTGCAACCCTCGAAGAAGGCGACGCGGATGGCGCCGCGCTGGTCGGGCGAGAGTTCATCGATGCAGTCGTGCAGGCGCCTGCCTTCGATCGCGGCCTCCGCCAGCGCACCGGCACCGGGGGCATCATCGACCAGCTCCGCGGTGAAATCGATCGGCACCGAGGAACGGTCGACCTTGCCCGAGCGCAGTCGATCGATGGATTTGTTGCGCGCGATCATCGCCAGCCACGTGATCGGGCTTGCGCGCTCGGCGTCGTACTGCCTGGCCTTGCGCCAGATGACCAGGAAAACATCCTGCAATACCTCTTCGGCTTCGTTGCGTTCGCCCAAGATACGCAGGCACACACCAAATAGTTTCGCCGAGGTGCGCTGGTAGAGCGACTCGAATGCGCTGCGGTCCCCGTCGGCCGTGGCCAATAGCCAGCCACGCAGTTGTTCGCGATCGGCGTCGGAGGTCGTGGCGGCAGCTGTCATGCGCAATCCGGTGTCAGTGGGGTCACTAGCCAAGCCTGCAAAGGCTTGCATCCAGGGGGTGTTGGCGCCAACCAGGCGCCGCGACCAGCGGGGCGATCGAGTCCCGGACCGGGTTCATTCCGGCGCCGTGTCGATCCGTACCACCGGGTATAGCTTATAACGGGCGTCGTAGGAGGGGTGGAGGCGGTAAAAGAAGTCCAGCCGGGCCCGCGGGTCCTTGGCGAAGGCAGGGTCGTTGTCGAGCTTGTGCTGGAACGCGGCCCGCAATCCGGGGTCTGCGGCCAGCATCTGGCGGGCAACCATCTCCGCCACGTAGGGCTCCATGTATTCCTTCTGCTCGAAGGCATTGTTGAACTCGCCCCAGGCCAGCAGCGAATCCGGGGCCTGCGGTTCGAGCAGGGCCATGACCAGTCGCACCTTGGGCTGGTTGGCAGGCACGAACAATGCGCCTGCGGCAAGGTCCTGTTGTACGGATGCCCACCGACCGGTCACGGCGGCACGCTGGTGGCCTTCGAAAGACTGCTGCTCCCAAGTCGACGTCGCTTGCGCGCCAGGCTCGAACGGCTGCGGCGCGCAGCTCGTGGCCGATGCGCCGGAAGGCGATACCGTGCTGCCGGAGTTTGGCGCCGACCCATGCAGCGTGCGCTGCCGGGACCAGGTAGCCACCGCGCGGCACGCTGGCAAGATGGTCGGGCACCACTTCGTCGCGCAACGGGACATGCCAGACCTGCGGCATGCTTTCGTCGTAATGCGTCATCAGTGCGCCGGAGATATCCGAATGCGTGCGCGTCCATGCGTAACCCTGGAAATCGATCATCCGGAACCTGTCGGTCGTCTTCCAGTCCAGTGGCAGGGCGCTGCCGGCCAGGTGGGTGGCCCGTTGGTCGGCTGCATGGGCCACGCGCAGCCAGTCGCCGCCATGGGCCGCCACCTGGTCCAGTACGGCGATGATGGCGTCGTGGGTGATGCGTACGCGCGTCGGGTACGGTTTCCAGGAGTGCGTCTCGACCAGCATCCCGAAGCGGTTGCGCAGCTGGAAATAGCCATTGGAGAAGCGCGGCGCGTAGACGCTGTCCGCAAATCCGGAATCCGGATTGTCGTACTCCACCAGCGAGGGGTAGAACGGCACCGCCATCGCGCCTTGCGCATCGAGTTGCCGGACCACGCCATCACGAAACCCGGCTCCAATCTCGCGCAGGGCGGTGTCGCCGGCGTGGAGCGGTTCGATCTCCACCGACACGCCATGCTGGAACTTGGCGCCGTCGGTCACATGCAGGTCGATGGTGGCCAGGGGATCCCAGGCGTCGACCAAGGCCAGCATCGCCTGCATCTCGGGCGTGTCGGCCTTCACGTAGTCGCGGTTGAGGTTGAAGTTTTGCGCGGTGGTGCGCCAACCCATTTGCTCGGGCCCACGCTGGTTGGGGCGGTTCCAGGCGCGGAAGTTTTCGTGGCCGTCGACATTGAATACCGGCACGAACAAGAGCACTTGCCTGTCCAGGTCGCCCTTGGCCAGCTCGCCATCGAGCATCTGGCGCAATGCCAGGAAACCGGCATCCTTGCCGTCGATTTCGCCGGCGTGGATGCCACCCTGGACCAGCACGACGGGCCACTGCCCGGCGCGCGCGAGTTCCGGGGTGAAGGCCCCGGTGCCGGTCACGACCAGCAGCTTCATGGGGCGCCCTTCCGGCGTGGTGCCGAATGTCCTGCAACGCACGGCGTCCGGGTAGTGCCTGGCAAAGGCATCGCACAGGGCGATGACCTCGTCGTAGCGGCCGGTCCGCAGGAATCCCGAGCGCTCGGCGACGGTGGACAGCGGCGGGGACGCGGTCGAGTCCGTCGCGGGCGAGGATGCGGCCGCGTGCTGGAATGACAGCGCAATCACGGCAGTGCAGGCCATCGGGAAAAGTCGTTTCATCGAAGCAGCCAAGGTGTGATGGCCGCATGTTCGCATAGACTGGCAATGCCACCCCTTACCGCCCAGGCCTCGCATGTACACACTCTATTTTGCGCCCGGCGCCGCCAGCATGGTGGTGCACTGGCTGCTGATCGAACTGGATCTTCCCTATGCATTGCAGCAGGTCGACCTGGCCGCCGGTGAGCAGAAACAACCCGGCTACCTGGAGATGAATCCCGGCGGGGTGGTCCCCACGCTCCTGGTCGATGGCACGCCCCGGATCGAAGCGATGGCCATCACGTTGCAGCTTGCCGACGCCCACCCGGAGGCGGCGCTGGCCCCGCCTGTCGGACACGACCAGCGCGTGCAGTACTACCAATGGGCGGCTTACCTGTCGAACATGCTGCAGCCACTGTTCCGGCAGTGGTGGTATCCGCACGAACCCGCGGGACAGGGCAATGCGGACGCCGTGCGGGACCACGTGCGTCCGCGGATCGAGGCATGCTGGCAGCGGATCGATACGCACCTGGCCGTGCATGGTCCGTACCTGTTGGGCGAGCACCCTTGCGCGCTTGATTTCTACCTTGCCATGCTGATGCGGTGGTCGCGCGAGATGCCCCGGCCTGCGAGTGCGTGGCAGGACCTGGCCGGCTTGGCGATGCGGATGAAGGCAAGGCCTTCGTTCACGACCTTGAGCGAGCGCGAAGGATTGTCTGGCTGGGCTTGAATCGTGCGGCGGCCATTGGCTGGCGATGCCGCGCTGGCGATGCTGCGCCGGCCATGTGCCCTGTCGACGGCCAGGCCCGTGGGTCGCATGCTATTTCGACTTCGCAGCACCCAGCGGATAGTCTGTGGCAGACATCCTCCTGGTTGACCCGCCGATGACCACGACCACCGGTCCCACGATCTTCGATTCGAGCTGCCGATGCTGACCCTGGGCCTGATCGCCGTCACGGTGCTGGTGTCCTGGCTTGCGTTCAACAACCAGCGCCTGCTTGAGCGGCTGATCCTGTGGCCGCCGGCGATTGCACGCCAGCATCAGTACGACCGGCTGGTCACGCACGGTTTCATCCACGCGGATTTCCAGCATCTGCTGTTCAACATGTTCACGCTTTTTTTCTTCGGTCGCATGGTTGAGCAGTGGTTCGTGCCGTACATCGGACGGGCCGGTTTCCTGCTGTTCTACCTGTCGGCGCTGGTGGTGGCGATCCTGCCGACGTACCTGCGACATCGCAACGACTCACGCTACCGCAGCCTCGGGGCATCGGGCGCGGTCTCGGCGGTGCTGTTCACCTTCATCCTGGTGCAGCCGTGGTCGATGATCCTGGTTTTCTTCATCCCGGTGCCGGCGATCGTGTTCGGGGCGCTGTACGTGGGCTATTCGATCTGGATGGACCGCCGTGGAAACGACAACGTCAACCACAGCGCCCATCTGTGGGGTGCTGGTTATGGCATCTTGTTCACGTTGTTGATGGAGCCTCGGGTGGGGCCCGCATTCGTGCAACAGTTGCTGCATCCTGGCTTCGGTTGACCGCTGCCGACCACGTCCACCGGGGTGCCGCGGGATTGGGGGTATCGCGCTGCGCGGATTAGCGCGGCAACCGCATCACGCCGCCTTGGAGGCCCCCAGGACCCGGACGTTGTCGGCCCGTGCATCGGTGATGTGGTCGTAGCTCTGGATGAAGCGGCCATAGACGAGCGATTCGAGCTGCTGGTACTCGTCGTTGCCGGTCTGGCCATTGCGCGCCAGCTCGAAAAGACGGTCGATGGCTTGCTGTTCGTCGGCGCCGGTTTCGGCGGCGTGGGCGATCTCGTACATCGTGTCGGCTCTCCACGGGCAGACGGGCGCCCGGCATGAGTGGACAAACGCATCAAACATGCCAAGCAGTGCCAGGCCGCGCCTGGACCGGCATGTGACGCTCCACGTCAGCAGATCGCGGAAAATGACGACAGGATCACGGCACGAAACGCACACTAATGCCGAGACAGGGCACTCGACCGCCGTGCAGGCAGTGAGATCCCCTTGCATCACACCGACGCAACCGATCGCCATCAGGAGCAACGCCATGCCAGCAAGCAACGACGCAACCCAGGCGCCCGTCACCCATGATCAACAGGGCCGGCGCTTTGTCACCACCCGCGACGGAAACGAAGCGTTCGTCGAATACCAGCTGGGCGACGGCATCATGACCATCACCCATACCCTGGTGCCCAAGGCGATCGGCGGGCGTGGCATCGCCGGTGAACTGGTCCGCGCGGCCATGGACCACGCCCGTGCCCAGGGATTGAAGGTGTCCCCGCGATGTTCGTACGCGGCCAAGTGGCTGGAACGTCATCCCGATTACGCCGGACTTCGCGCCTGATGATGCCGCGGGCACCCGGGCATGGGTGTCGGGGAAGGCACCAGCCCGCAGCGTAGAATGCGCGGCCGGCCCACCTCACTTCGGGGCCGTGCGGACCCATTGCATGCGCTTGAACAAACACATCAGCCAGACCGGCCATTGCTCGCGGCGCGAGGCGGACAAGCTGATCGGCGAGGGCAGGGTCACGGTCAACGGCCAGCGGGCCCGCGTCGGGTCGGAGGTGGGCGAGGATGACGAGGTCCAGGTCGACGGCCAGAAGCTGGTGGCCCGTAGCGTCGCGAAGGGCCAGCGCAGACACGTCTACATTGCATTGAACAAGCCCGTCGGGGTCATCTGCACGACCGAGGGCGGGGTCAGGGGCAATATCGTCGACTTCGTCGGCCACCAGCAGCGGGTATTCCCGGTGGGCCGGCTGGATCGGGATTCGGAAGGGCTGATCCTGCTGACCAGCAATGGCGACATCGTCAACGAAATCCTGCGCGCCGAGAACAAGCTGGAGAAGGAGTACCTGGTGACCATCAACCATCCGGTCACGGCCGAGTTCCTGCGGGGGATGGCCAGTGGCGGGGTTCCGGTGCAAGGAAAGCCGACGCTGCCGTGCAGGACGGGAAAACTGGGTCGGTTCGGGTTCCGGATCGTGCTGGTCCAGGGCCTCAACCGTCAGATCCGCATGATGTCGGCGCACTTTGGGCACCGGGTGAAACAGTTGCTCCGGGTACGGATCGGCAACGTCAAGCTCGGCCACCTCAAGCCCGGGCAGTGGCGCAACCTCACCGATGCCGAGCTGCGGGGCCTTTTGCCGCACCGCAGCAACTGGTGAACGGCGGCACAGCGCGCCCGGACGCCCGATGCCCCCCATTCACACTTTTACCCGAAAGTAGGTTATGGTGCGCCCACTGTTCAAAGCGGGATCACGGTACATCGTGGCCCGATGCGGTTGATCCATTCGATCTGCTACATCGTCGCGTCATTACCCCTTGCTCGACAGTCTCGACACGCATGTCGCGCGTCGTGCCAATCTCCAAAAAATCGTTTCAAGGAGTAAGACAAATGTCAGATCGTCAGACCGGTACCGTCAAGTGGTTCAACGACGCCAAGGGCTTCGGCTTCATCACCCCGGAAAGCGGCGCGGACCTGTTCGTGCACTTCCGTTCGATCCAGGGCACCGGCTTCAAGTCGCTGCAGGAAGGCCAGAAGGTTTCCTTCAAGGTCGTCCAGGGTCAGAAGGGCCTGCAGGCGGATGAAGTCGAGGCGATGTAATCCCTCGCTTCACCGTTGCAACCAGTACCACAGGGAAACCCGGCTCCGGCCGGGTTTTTCTTTGCCCGTCGTTCGTTCCCCGGGGTTCGTAGATTCCGGCATCACGCCCGCTTGGCTATGTTCGTTGCGGCGCTTGTCCGTCCAGGGCTCGCGGTCGACCTGTCCACGCCAAAGGAGTCAACATGTCCGGTTGCAAAGTGTCTGGTGAGAGCGCAGCTGGCCGCAGGCTCCTGCTTTGGCTTGCACCACCAGCCTTGTTGGCGATCGCCTTGGCAGCGTGCCAGCGCGAGCAGCCCCAGCCGGCACCGGCACGGCAGCCAGCGCCCGCCGTGCCGGCACAGGCCGCCGTGCAGACCCCGCCGCAGCCGCGGCTGCATGACGTGATCGAGCGCGATCCGCGCTACATCATTGGCATCAGCTATCCGCCCGGCGTCAACCAATACCCCGGCCTTGCCGCTGCGCTGGGCCAATACGCCGATGCGGCAAGGGGCGAATTGATGCAGGCGGTCGATGCGTTGGGCGACGACAAGCCGACGGCGCCCTACGACCTGTCCCTGAGTTTCAGCAGGCTGGTCGACACCCCTGGTTTGGTGGCGATCGCCGCCGACGGCAGCATGTATACCGGCGGCGCCCATGGCGCCCCATTGGTTGCGCGTTTCGTCTGGCTTGCGCAGGATGACAGGCAATTGACCGCCCGGATGCTGGTCCCCGACAAGGCGGCCTGGCGCGATATCGCGGCCTATGTGCGCGAGCAGCTGCATACCGGGTTGTCGCAGCGCCTGGACGCCGACACGCTGCCACCTGCCGACAAGGCGGGCATGCTGCGCAATGGTGGCCGCATGATCGACGACGGGACCACGCCGGACCCGGACAATTTCAGCCAGTTCGAGCCCGAGCTTGGCGCGGACGGCAAGATCCGGGCGCTGCGATTCGTGTTTGCGCCCTACCAGGTGGGCCCGTATTCCGATGGCGTGCAGGGTGCCGAAGTCCCGGCCGACGTGCTGCTGCCGCACGTCGCCCCCGAGTGGCGTGGGCTGTTCGTAGGCGGTTGATCGCCGGAAGCGTATGGTTGCCATTGGGTGCTGCCGGGGGATTGGCAGCACCGATCCTGCGGCTTGCGCCTGGTCCGCGGAGGTGGGGGTGTCACCACGGGCGCGCGCATGGAGGAGTGATGTCCAAGCATCCCTTGCAACATCGAGTGGTCGCGCTGATGGCGCAGGCCGGCGTCCAGCCCGACGGCCCGGCCGATCACGATCCGCAAATCCATGACCCGCGCTTCTACCGCAGGGCGCTGCTCGAAGGCTCACTGGGCCTGGGCGAGTCGTACATGGATGGCTGGTGGGACGTGGCCTGGCTGGACGGGATGCTGTATCGCTTGCTCTCCGCGCGCGTGGATGAGCGCGTGCACGGCATGGAGGCCTACATCGACGATATCCGCGCCTGGTTGCTCAACCTGCAGTCCAGTCGCCGCGCGCGTGCCGTCGGCGAGCGTCATTACGACCTGGGAAATGACCTGTTCGAAGCCATGCTTGGCAAGCGAATGGTTTACAGCTGCGGCTACTGGCACGAGGCGGGCGACCTGGATGCGGCGCAGGAGGCCAAGCTCGACCTGGTCTGCCGCAAGCTGGGGCTGGAGCCGGGGATGCGCGTGCTGGACATCGGCTGCGGCTGGGGCGAAGCGCTCAAGTTCGCCGCGGAGCGTTATGGCGTGGAAGGCGTCGGCGTCACGATTTCCCGCGAGCAGGCCGAGCATGCGCGGCGCCTGTGTGCCGGATTGCCGGTGGAGATCCGATTGCAGGACTATCGCGAGCTCGATGGGGTCGGCCAGGACAGCTTGTTTGATCGGGTGTTCTCGATCGGCATGTTCGAGCATGTCGGCGCCAAGAACTACAGGACCTATTTCGAGGTCGCGCAGCGCTGCCTGCGCGACGATCCCGGTACGGGGGGCGGGCTGTTCCTCCTGCACTGCATTGGCGGCAATGTCTCGGTGCAGCACACGGATCCATGGATCGCGCGTTACATTTTTCCCAATTCGATGTTGCCCTCCATCCAGCAGATCGCGACCGCGGGCGAGGGTTTGTTCGTGGTCGAGGACTGGCACAATTTCGGCACCGACTACGATCTCACCCTGCAGGCGTGGCGATCCAACATCGAGGGCGCCTGGAACCGTTTGCCTTCACGCTACGATCGTCGTTTCCGGCGAATGTGGCGGTTTTACCTCGCCGCCTCGATGGCGTTGTTCCGGGCGCGCCGGGCGCAGCTTTGGCAGGTGGTGCTCTCGCCGCGCGGGGTGCCCGGGGGCTACGTCGCGCCGCGTTGAGCGCTCGCGGGCATCTGGCCCGGGCCACGGTCCGCGCCAGGTCCTTTCAGCCGCGTCGCTGCGTGTCGGTTGCAGCCCGTGCGCGCGAACCGATCCGAACCGGCAATGCCTCTCCGGCCGACCGGGCAGGGCTTCGAGGGGGCCGAGCAAGCAGGAAAATGCCCGGACGATCCGGGCATCTTCGTTGCGTCGAGAGCCGGCTCAGCCTTCGGCGACGGGTGGCGTTTCCGGCGTCCCGGGCTTGCGCGAATCGTCGGATGCCGGTGCTTCCAGCCCGCGACGTTCAAGCAGCGGCTCGATGTAAGGCGTCCGCCCCGAGAAGTCCTTGAACAACTCCAGCGCATCCTTGCTGCCGCCCTGAGACAGCAGGGTCTCGCGGAAGTGATCGCCGTTGTCGCGGGTCAGGCCGCCATGCTGCCTGAACCAGTCGACGGTGTCGGCATCGAGTACTTCTGACCAGATGTAGGCGTAATACCCGGCCGCATAGCCGCCCATGATGTGGCTGAAGTACGGTGTGCGGTAACGCGGCGGCACTGCGTGGAAATCAACGCCATCCTTCGCCAGCGCGGCGGCTTCGAAGTCCATGACGCCACTGGCAGCGGGGACCTCGTCGGCCGCCAGCTGGTGCCAGCGCTGGTCCAGCATGGCCGCGGCCAGGTACTCGGTGGTCGCGAAGCCCTGGTTGAACTTCGAACTGGCCAGCACCTTGTCCAGCAATGCCTTGGGCATCGGCTCGCCGGTCTTGTAGTGCCTGGCGTAGTTGGCCAGCACGCTGGGCCAGTCCGACCACATCTCGTTGACCTGCGACGGGTACTCGACGAAGTCGCGGGGGACGCTGGTGCCGCTGAAGTAGGGATATTCGACGTTGGAGAACATGCCGTGCAGCGCATGGCCGAACTCATGGAACATCGTCGTGACCTCGTCCCAGGTCAGCAGCGTCGGCTCGCCCGCCGAAGGCTTCGGGATGTTCAGGTGGTTGGCGACCACGGGCAGGTGGCCGGTCAGGCCCGATTGCGACACGTACGAATTCATCCACGCACCACCGCGCTTGGACTCGCGCGCATACATGTCGGACACGAAGATCGCCAATTGCTTGCCGTCCTTGTCGAACACATCGAACACGCGGACACCGTCGTGATAGACCGGCAAATCCGTGCGCTCCTTGAAGTCCAGCCCGTACAGTTCATGCGCGGCGTAGAACACGCCGTCCTGCTGCACATGGTTCAGTTCGAGGTACGGCTTGAGTTGCGACTCGTCGAAGTCGTACTTGGCCTGGCGCACCTTTTCGGTGTAATAGGCCCAGTCCCATGGCTCCAGCTTGAAGGTCGGCTCACCCTTGGCAGCCTGCTCCTTGTCGATCATCGCCTGCAGGTCGGCCGCTTCGCGCCGGGCATTGGCGACGGCGGCGGGTGCAAGCTTGCCGAGCATGTCGTTGACCGCCTTGGGCGTCTTGGCGGTTTCATCGGCCAGCACGAACGATGCGTAATCCGGATAGCCCAGCATCTTGGCCCGCTCCGCGCGCAACTTGACCACCTTCGACACGATCGCGGTGTTGTCGTATTGGTTGCCACGGCTGCCGCGCGCGATCGATGCCTTGTAGATGCGTTCGCGCAGTGCGCGGTTCTCCAGGTGCGTCTCCGGTGGCTGGCCAGTGGTGTTCTGCAGCGCGATGACGTACTTGCCATCGAGCTTGCGGTCCCTGGCGGCATCGGCGGCAGCCTTGACCTGCTCTTCGGTCAGGCCGGCGAGTTCTTCCTTGCTGTCGACCACGACGGCGGAATCATTGACTTCGGCCAGCACGTTCTGGCTGAACTTGGTGCCCAGTTCAGCCAGCTCGGCGTTCATCTGCTTGAGCCGGACCTTGTCGGCATCCGACAGGTCGGCGCCGGCACGCACGAAGTCATCGTGGTATTTCTCGACCAGTCGCAGCTGCGACGGATCCAGCCCGAGTCCGGCACGGGCTTCGTACAAGGTGTTGATGCGGGCGAACAGCTTGGGATTGAGGTGGATCTTGTCGCTGTAGGCGGAAAACCTTGGCGCATAGTCGGCGCGCAGCTTCTCGCGCATGTCATTGGTGTCGGCGCCCACCAGGTTGAAGAACACGGTGGTTGCGCGATCGAGGATGCGGCCTGATTTTTCCATCGCCAGGATGGTGTTGTCGAAGGTGGGCGCATCCGGGTTGTCGGCGATCGCATCGATCTGGGCCAGGTGGTCGGCCATGCCGCGGTCGAAGGCCGGGGCGAAGTCGCTGTCCTTGATCTTGTCGAATTGCGGGTAATGCAGCGGCAGCGGGCTTTCGCTGTAGAAGGGGTTGGACTGCTGCGTGGGCGATTGGTCGGACACTGCGGCTCCTGGGTCGGCGTCGGTCTGGGGATGGGCCTGGGCCGGAAGCGCGGCGAACAGGGCGGCGGCCAGCGCCAGCGCAAGGCGGGATGGCAGGACGCCTGGCTTGGGGCCGGGCAGTTTCAGCGATGTTGGGGTCATGGATTCAGGCCTCGTCGGTAATCGGACCAGCCTAGCCGATGGTGCCGTGCGGGGCACGTGACCATGGTCAGGCCTGGCGCCCCGACGGGGCCTGCCTGCATGCGGGGCCTGGATTCACGGGCAGGCGACAGCGCTGCAGGCATGTTTGCGGTTTACCCCAAAGGAGCAAGCGCCATGGAACTCGATACCGTCATGACCGCCAACCCGGCCTGCTGCCGTGCCGAAACCCCGCTGCGCGACGTCGCCCGGATGATGGCAGACAACGATTGTGGCCTGATCCCGGTGGTGGATGCCGACAACAAGCCCATTGGTGTCATCACCGACCGCGATATCGCCTTGCGCGGCGTTGGGGGCGGCAAGGACACCTCCAATTGCACGGCGGGCGACTGCATGTCCGGCTCGGTCAAGACCGTCGCCAGCGACAGCAGCCTGGCAGATTGCTGCGAGATGATGGAGTCCAGCCAGGTGCGCCGGGTACCGGTCGTCGACGCGGATGGATGCCTGTGCGGAATCGTGTCGCAGGCCGACGTGGCGCTGAGTGGCCGCGACGAGAAGACCGCCGAGGTGGTCAAGAAGGTGTCGAAGCGCTGTTGATCCGGGGATGACCTGGCCACGGGTCGTCTTTGCAGAACCAGTCGGTTATCGACTGGTTGTCCCGCCCAACAACCGGGTCGTCCGGTCACTGATGTCGCACGTCAACCCTGGCAAGCAGGGATCCAGTCGCTGTGCAGCCAGGCGTCGCCAAGGCGAAGCCACTGGGCTTCCAGCTCATGCTGGAGCGACGGTAACCATGCAGACGACAACCATGCAGACGATAAGCATGTTGGCGATCAGCATGCTGGCGATCAGCATGGACACGATGCAGTTGGACGATTGATCGCTGGCCTCTCACACGAACGCCGCCCGAATGGGCGGCGTTTGCTTGTGCAATCACGCGTGGATGGCTTTTAACCCGCGTAAGGCGGGTTAAAACCCGCCCTACATTCCGCATAGGGCGGGTCTTGACCCGCGCGGACGTAGGATGGTGTCTGCTGGGTGCCGTGGGTTCGGGCGTGGTGCTTTGATCTGATGCCAGGCAGCTTCCTGACACGTGGAGGCGGAGTTGACCGATGTGCCACACGCCTGCCTTTGGCGATGCTGGCCGCATGTCTCGTTATCGTCGCGTCTGGGTGCCGGGTGGCACCTACTTCTTTACGGTCAATCTGCTGGAGCGGCGGCGAACTTTGCTGGTCGAACGAATCGATGCCTTGCGCGCGAGTTTTCGTGTCGCTCATGCGGCGCGTCCCTTCACGATAATCGCCATCGTGATACTGCCCGACCATCTGCATTGCCTCTGGCGCCTGCCTGAAGGCGATGCCGATAACGCCACGCGCTGGCGACATATCAAAACCCATTTCTCACGCGCCATGCCTTCCGATGAACGGCGGTCGCTGCGGCGCCGTCGCAAGGGTGAGCGGGGCGTTTGGCAACGCAGGTACTGGGAACACTTGATCGTTGATGATGACGATTTTCGACGGCACGTGGATTACATCCATTTCAATCCGGTCAAACATGGCCATGCGGCGCGTCCTTCGGACTGGCCTTGGTCGTCGATTCACGGCTGGATCCGGCGGGGGGATCTTTCGGTGGATTGGGCGGAGGACACAGGGGTTATGCAGTCGGGGCTGGGCGAAATCGGGCTTTTGATTCCTGGGGCCTGACAATGTGGCTGGGTGGTTGAAACTGCATAAGGCATAAGGCGGGTCAAGACCCGCCCTACGGTTGCTCGTAGGGCGGGTCTTGACCCGCGCGGACGGACGCGATGGAGGCCGTGGTCGCGGCGCTGCCCTGGGCGACCTGCCTGACGTTCCGGGCAAGGCTAACCTCCCGGTGAGGGTAGCCTCTAACTACAAGGCATCCGACGTTTACTTGCCAGTGTTCTCATCCCCATCGGTCAAACCGCGACTCTCCAGCATCGCGTCGATCTTCGGGTCGCGGCCGCGGAAGTCGCGGTACAGCTTGGCCAGGTCCTCGGAGTTTCCACGCGACAGGATCATCTTGCGGAACCGGTCGCCGTTCGCGCGCGTCAGGCCACCGTTCTCCTCGAACCACCCATACGCGTCGTCGTCCAGCATCTCCGTCCACAGGTAGGCGTAGTACGCGGCGGCGTAGCCGTTGCCCCAGATGTGCATGAAGTAGCTGGAGCGGTAGCGCGGCGGCAGGTAGGGCAGGTCGGTGTTGTTGTCGTGCAGCGCCTTGGCCTCGAACTTGTCGACGTCCTGTTGCGGTGCATCGGCGGGCAGGGTGTGCCAGCTCAGGTCCAGAAGCGCGGCCGACAGCAGCTCGCCCAGCGCGTAGCCCTGGTTGAAGGTGCGGGCCTTCTTGATCTTCGCCACCAGCTCGGCCGGCATCGGCTCGCCGGTCTTGTAGTTTTTCGCGTAGTGGTTGAACACCGCCGGGTAGCTCGCCCAATGCTCGTTGAACTGCGACGGGAACTCGACGAAGTCCCGCGCCGTGTTGGTGCCCGAGAGGGTCGGATACTGCTGGTCGGCGAAGAAGCCGTGCAGCGCATGGCCGAACTCATGGAACATCGTGGTCACGTCGTCCCAGCTCAGCAGCGCCGGCTGGCCGGGCGCGGGCTTGGTGAAGTTGCAGACGTTGTAGATCACCGGCTGGGTGCCCAGCAGCTTGGACTGGCCCACCAGGTTGTCCATCCACGCGCCGCCGGACTTGTTGTCGCGCTTGAAGTAGTCGGCATAGAACAGCCCCAGCAGCTTGCCGTCGGCGTCATGCACCTCGAAGGTGCGCACGTCGGGCTGCCAGGTCGGCAGGTCCTTGCGCTCCTTGAAGGTCAGGCCGTAGAGCTGGTTGGCGGCGTAGAAGACGCCGTTCTGCAAGACGTTGTCGAGTTCGAAATACGGCTTGATCTGGTCTTCGTCCAGGTCGTAGCGCGCCTTGCGGACCTGCTCGGCGTAATGCTGCCAGTCCCAGGGCTGCAACTGGAAGTCCTTGCCGTCCTTCTTGATCATCGCCTGGATGTCGGCGGCTTCCTTTTTTGCCTTGGCGTTGGTCGGGGCGACCAGGCCACGCACGAAATCGAACACACGGTCCGGCGTCTTGGCCATCTGGTCGGACAGCGTCCATGCGGCATAGTCGGGGTAACCCAGCAGCTTGGCTTTCTCGGCACGGATCTTGGCGATCCGGGCGATGGTCTCGCGGGTGTCGTTGCTGCCGCCTTTCTCCGTGCGCGTCCAGGAATGATCGAACAGTTCCTTGCGTACATCGCGGTCGGTGAGGCCGGTCAGCGCCGGTTGCTGGGTGGTGTTCTGCAGTGGCAGCACCCACTTGCCGGCCATGTCACGGCCCTCGGCATCCTGCGCGGCGGCCTGGACTTCGGCGTCCGACAGTCCGGCCAGCTTCGCCTTGTCGTCGACGACCAGCGCACCGGCCTTGGTGGCGGCCAGCAGCTTGTTGACGAAGGCGGTGCTGAGGGTGGACTCCTCCTTGTTGAGGTCCTTCAGCTTGGCCTTGTCGGCGTCGGACAGGTTGGCGCCGTTGTGCACGAACTCGTCGTGGGTCCACTCCAGCAGCCGCCTGGATTCGGGATCGAGCTTGAGCGTCTCGCGCTGGTCGTACACGGCCTGGATGCGATCGAACAGCTTCTTGTTGAGATAGATCGCGTCGGACGTGGCCGCAAGCTCGGGTGCGACGGTTTCCTGCACTTTCTGCAGGGCGTCGTTGGTGTTGGCCGAGGTCACGGCGTTGAACGCCATGTTGACGCGACCCAGCATCTGTCCGCTTTTCTCGAGCGCCACCAGGGTGTTGTCGAAGGTGGGTGCGTCCGGGTTGTCGGCGATCTGCTGGACTTCGTCCAGTTGCTGCTTCATCGCCTGCTCGAACCCGGGCTGGTAGTCGCTGTCCTTGATGCGGGAAAAGTCGGGCGCATGCAGCGCCAGGGTGCTGGGTTCGGCGAACGGGCTGGCGCTGTCCGCAGCGGCCGGGGCTTCCGCTTGTGCCCGTGGCGCAGACACATCGGCGGCCTGGTCCTGCTGGCCGGTGCATGCCGTCATCGCAATGCACACGGCTGCGGCGAGGACGGGGAGGGACGGACGTACCATGACGACTCCTGGAGCGGGGCGAAGCTCCCGACTTTACCCGAACGGGGCTTGCGACCGAAGCGCTTCAGACCGGCAGGGGCATAATGCGGCTCGACCTGTCTTTCGTTGCGGTATCTTCATTGCCGTATTCAGGAACCGCCATGACCCAGCGCAGGGGCGATGAAGCCCCAACCACCATCTACGACTTCACCGCGGCCGGCCTCGATGGCCGCACGCAGGACCTCTCGCAGTACCGGGGCAAGGTGCTGCTGATCGTCAACGTCGCTTCCAAGTGCGGCTTCACGCCGCAGTACGCCGGCCTCGAACGGCTCTGGCGTGATTACCGTGATCGTGGGCTGGTGGTGCTCGGGTTCCCCTGCGACCAGTTTGGGCGCCAGGAGCCCGGCGACGCCGACCAGATCAGGGATTTCTGCGCGCTCACGTACGAGGTGGACTTTCCGATGTTCGCCAAGATCGAGGTCAACGGCGCCAACGCGCACCCGTTGTGGAAGTGGCTGAAGGACGAAAAAGGTGGAATGCTGGGTATCGACGCGATCAAGTGGAACTTCACCAAGTTCCTGGTGGGACGCGATGGGCGCGTCGTGAAGCGGTATGCGCCGACGGACAAGCCCGCGGCCCTGGTCGGTGATATCGAAATGGCATTGGCCTGATGCCGGCGATTGCATCGGTCGACGCATCCGCGCAACAGGTCGACGCGTTCGAGGTGTCATTCGCGCGCAAGCGCCACTGCCTGGAGGTTCTCATCGCCGGCAGCATCCACGGCATCGACGACACCGTGAGCGTGTTCATGCGGATCGCCGCGGAGCTCCGACGCGTGCCGGCCACCCGCCGGCTGCTGATGCTGGACGACACCATTGGCGTGATCCCCGACGCGGCAGGCTTCAGGCACCTGCTCGAGTCCGTGGATGGCCACGGATTCCAGGACCTTCGGATCGCCTACGTGGAGCGTCGCAGTGGAGCGATCGCGCAGATCGAAGTCGGGGAGCTGATGGCGCGCGACGCCGGTTATACCGCGCGCGCTTTCCACGACGAGGCCACCGCGCGCCTGTGGTTGCGTTACGGCGAGTCCTGATCGGTTGCAGGGGTGGGGCGTGCTTCACCAGCGGCCGCCCGGTGTTCGCCTGCCTGCTCGAGGATGCCCCGGGCCGCGGGGAGCCAGAAGCCCCAGTCGTGACCGCCCGGCGACAGGAAGACCTGGTCGCGTGGCAACACCGGTGCCAGCAGGTCGATGCCCGGGCGCAGGCTGTCTTTATCGCCGTACGCAAGCCAGACGTTGCCCGCCTGCCCGGGTTGGATGGACCAATGGTGGACGTGCCGCCAGAGTTCACGCTGGAAATTGTCCAGGGTGATTGCCGTGGGCTCGGGTCCCGGCTGCCATTGCGCAACCCCTCCTGCCTGCTTGATCTCCCGCCACAACGGCTTCTCCCCCAGGTACGGCGAGAGCAGGATCATGCCGTCGATATCCCCGGGGTAGTCGCGGTCGTACAGGATCGCGCCCATGCCGCCCAGTGAAACGCCCAGCAGCCAGATCTGCTGGTAGCCGTGCTGGCGCGCAGGCGCGATGACGCCGTCATGCAGCCTGCGCTGCGCGTTGCCGGCCATGTAATAGCCCAGGTTGAGCCCGGTGAGGATCACGTCGGTGCCGGGCCACTGCGCGTGGATCGCCTCGGCAATGCCGCTGCGCTGGAGGCCCCGCAGGCTGTCGCCACGGCCAGGCAGTACCACGACCAGGCGTCGTGGCTGTGGCCGGTCGGATGGGACCAGCACCTGCGGGACGGGTTGATCCGGGTCGCCCTTGGGATAGCAGCCCAGCAACATGCCGATGCCCAGCAACAGGGCGGACCAGGACAGCAATCGCATTGGCGGGCTCCTCGGTGGGCTGCCTGAAGGGTCAGCAGCCGGGTGTCGCGGCGGCGTGGGCTGGCTCAACCTCCAGAACTTGCCGAAGGCGGACGGGGCCACGGTGGAATGCACAGGATCGTGCCTGGTACCTGGCCTGCTTCACATCAGGCAGGTTCTCGCGTCGAGCGGTGCCATGGCGGGCCATTACCAGTTCCCATCCTGAAGGCCAGCCGATCAAATTGCATCCATCCAGGCGGGCAGGGCCGTCGCGCTGATTCATTTCTCGACGAACGCGCGCTCGAACACATAATCCCCAGGCGTCCCGATCCTGGGCGCGGCCTGGAAGCCCCGCCCATCCAGCAACACCCGGAAATCCGCCAGCATCCCCGGACTGCCACACAGCATCGCGCGGTCATGCGCCGGGTCCAGCGGCGGCAAACCCAGGTCGGACGCCATCTGTCCGCTGGCAAGCAGGTCGGTCAGGCGGCCCCGATGTCGGCGGCCACGATGGACGAAATCCTCGCGGGTGACGGCCGGGTAGTAGTGCAAGCGTTCGCGCAGCAGTTCACCCAGGTGTTCATGCCGTGGCAGCGCCTCGGTCACCTCGCCGTGGTAGCACAGGTCGCTTGCCTGGCGGACGCCATGGCACAGGACGATGTTCTCGAAACGCTCGTAGGTCTCCGGGTCCTTGATGATCGACAGCCACGGAGCGAAACCGGTGCCGGTGCCCAGCAGGTACAGGTTGCGACCCGGATGCAGGTCGTGGATCAGCAAGGTGCCGGTGGGCTTGCGTCCCACCAGGACCTTGTCGCCGGGCTGGACATGGCGCAGGCGCGACGTCAACGCGCCGCCTTCGATCTTGATGCTGAAGAACTCCAGGTGCTCTTCCCAGTTGGCACTGGCGATCGAGTAGGCACGCAGCAGGGGGCGGACACTGCCGTCGTCCTGCGGGATTTCCAGGCCCAGCATGACGAACTGGCCACTGTCGAAACGCAGCCCCGGATCGCGCGTGGTGGTGAAACTGAAGTAGTCGTCGGTCCAGTGGCGGACGTCGAGCACGGTTTCTGTGCTGAAAGCGGAGGCCATGCGCGATGCTGAAATGCGGGGGTACGGTGATTCTAGCCGGTGTGGTGGTCCCGATCAGCCTCACCGCTGGCGCCGGCGCGTTGGATGCCCGCGAGCATGCCGGCGGGGCCGAAGGCTCAGCGCGGCCCACGCTCCTCATGGGGTTTGGCCTTCTTGTCACTCAACAACGCGCTCAGGACCAGGGCGATGCCGAGCACGGCGCCGATCAGGAACAGTCCCATCGCAATGGCCGGATAGCCAAAAAGATGCATGTTGGGTCTCCACCCGCATCATCATGGCCGACGCCACGATCAGGGCCGCGGTGATCAGGCCGGCCGTGATGCGGTTGGCGACCTTTTGCAGGCTTTCCACGACAAAGGACTCCTCCAGTCCGGTCAGCCGCACCTGGATCCGGTTGTCGGCGAGCAGCGAGAGGATGTCGGCCACCTTGCGCGGGCCTTCGCGAAGCAGGGTCTGGACTTCGATCAGTTCGCTGGCCAGGTTGGCAAGCGAGAAGGATTTGCGCAGGCGACCGCGCATGACATGCTCGAGGTGGTCCTCGACGACCGATTTGACGTCCAGCTCCGGGTCGAGCGCGTGTGCCACCTGCTCCAGGTTGAGCAGGGTCTTGCCCAGCACCGCCATCTCCGGTGGCGTGCGCAGGTCGCAGCTGTTGGCCAGGTGCACCAGCTCCAGCATCAAGCGTCCCTCGGACAGTCCAAGCGCCGAGGAGTGCGCCGCATAACGCGACACCGCCTGTCCCACTTCGCGCAGGAATCGCTCGCCGTCGAAATCCTGCAGGCGGGTACCCATCGCGATCGCTTCGCCGGCCACCTCGTCGCCGCGGCCGTCGACGGCGGCGAACAACAACTTGAGCAGACGGTCGCGTTGCTTGGGTGGCACGTGCGCCACCATGCCCAGGTCGAACAGCGCCAGGCGGCCATCGTCGGTGACCAGCAGGTTGCCCGGGTGCGGATCGGCGTGGATTTCGCCATGGACGAAGACCTGGTCCAGGTAGCCGCGCATCAGCGCCGATGCCAGGTGGTCCATTTTCTGTTCGGTGCGGCGCAGCCCCGAGATTTCCGTGACCTTGGTGCCGGACATCAGCTCCATGGTCAGCACCCGCTGGCGGGTCAGGTCCCAGATGGGCTCGGGGACCACCAGCTCGACGTATTCGCGCAGGTGTATGCCGAATCGATCCAGGTTTTCTGCCTCGACCCGGTAATCGAGTTCGCCAAGCAGGGCCTTGCGGAACTCATGCACCCAGTCGGCGAAGTGCAGGCGTCCGCCCAGGTTGGTCATGCTGTCGGCCTTGCCGGCAAGGCTGGCCAGCAGGTCCAGGTCGCTGCGGACCGATTCGGCCACGCCGGGGCGCTGCACCTTGACCGCGACGGCGCGGCCGTCGTGCAGGGTGGCGCGGTAGACCTGTGCCAGCGACGCGGCGCCCAATGGCACCTCGTCGAACGTGGCAAACACCTTGCTGATGCGCACGTCCAGCTCGTCTTCCAGGACGGTGCGCATCAAATCGAAGGGCACTGGAGCCACGTCGTCCTGCATGCGCTGCAAGGCCTTCAGGTACGCCGGCGGAACCATGTCGGGCCGGGTGGAAAGCGACTGCCCGATCTTGATGAAGGTCGGGCCCAGCGCCTCCAGGTCGGCCACGAATTCGTCGGGCTTGCCGTCTGTCTCGGACTCGGCGACCTGGTCGATGCCGGCGGCGTCCAGGTCGAGCCCGGTGAAAACCCCGGCGTTCCGGTACTTGAGCAGGAACCCCAGGATGTGGGTGGTGCGTGCGATTCCGCCTTCGGCGGCGTGCCTGCCTGTATCGATCTGGGCCTGCGGGCTGGTTTGCGGATCCGGCTTGTCCATGCAACGGCTACCGTTGGGGTCGATGTCCGGCAGCGTAGCCGGGTCGCCGTCAAGGCGACTTCATCATCGCGCGGGCATCATGGCCCGATGGATGTCGCAGCCCACCAGACGCCCAGCCACTGCCTCTGGACCATCGGCCACTCGACCCGTGACTGGGCGGACTTCGTGGCCCTGCTGCACGACGCCGGTATCCAGGTCCTGGTCGACGTGCGCCGCTTTGCGGGCTCGCGGCGCAATCCGCAGTTTTCTCCGGATGCGATGGCGCCCGCCCTGCAGGCCGCAGGCATCCGATACCTGCCCATGCCCGACTTCGGCGGGCGCCGCAAGCCGGCCTTGGAGTCTCCCAACCGGGCCTGGCGCGTCGCGGCGTTTCGCGGCTACGCCGACTACATGGCGACGGATGCGTTTGTTCAGGCGCGCGAGCGCCTGATGCGGCTGGCGGGAAGCACGCGCTGCGCGCTGATGTGCGCCGAGGCGGTCTGGTGGCGTTGCCATCGGCGCCTGATCGCCGATGACTTCAGCGCACGGGGTTGGGAGGTGCGGCACATCATGGGTGCCGGGAAGACGTCCGTGCACGAGGTGAACGAGGATGCCGTGATGGTGGACGGTGTGTTGCGGTATCCCCTGGCGGACCCTTCGCAGGATGATCTGTTTTCGTCCGTTGGATGACTCCCTTGGCGGTCATCCATCGTCGCCGCGCAGCGGTACATCACCGGCGCCAGGCCGGCCTGGGTGGTGCAACGCGATGGGTCGCGGCTTGGGCCGGGACCTGCCCAAGCCATGTGCCGGTCGCTCTTCGCGGCAGCCGTGCTGCCGGTATCGGCTCGCCGGCGTGGCTCAGCGCCTGGCGCGCATGTACACCGCGCTGGACTTGCCGTCGGCGCCAGGGCGATCCTCGACCACGTACGAGGGGTGTTCGGCGACCAGGTCCTTGAGCTTGCGAAAGCCATAGCTGCGTGGATCGAAGTCCGAGGCCAACCGTCCCAGGTTGCTGCCCACCGCACCCAGGTGCGCCCAGCCGCTGTCGTCGGAAGAGGCTTCGAGTGCTTCGCGCAGGAGCTTGTCGAGCTTGCGGTCGCGCTTGAGCTTGGTGGGCTTGGCTGACGGCTTGTCCTCGTCTGGCTCGTCGCCCAGGTTCTCCGTGTAGATGAACTTGTCGCAGGCGGCGACGAACGCCTGTGGTGTCTTGCGCTCGCCGAATCCGTAAGCGGTCAGCCCCTGTTCGCGGATGCGCGACGCCAGCCGGGTGAAGTCACTGTCGCTGGACACGATGCAGAAGCCATCCAGGTGGCCGGCGTGGAGCAGGTCCATTGCATCGATGATCATGGCGCTGTCGGTCGAGTTCTTGCCGACGGTGTAGTTGAACTGCTGCATGGGCTGGATCGAATGGTCCAGCAAGGGGGCTTTCCAGCTGCCAAGATGCCCCGACGTCCAGTTGCCATAGGCGCGGCGCACGCTGGCGTTACCGTACTTGGCGATTTCCGCCAGCAGTTGTGGAAGCCTCGCCGGGTTGGCGTTGTCGGCATCGATCAGGATCGCAAGCCGGTCTTCGTGTTTGCTGCCGGAAGCCATCGCCACCTCGCTGTCGGGATCGCGGCCACCATACCCGATCCACGGCGTGGCGGGCCGGACGACGCAATATCGCGGACCTGGTGGGTTGGACTTACCTGGACTGCCGCGCCGGCGGATGCAGGCGCAGCAGCTTGCCATCGTCCTCGTCCGTCAACACGTAGACGTTGCCGTCATCGCCGACGCGAACGTCGCGGATGCGTGCGCCCAGGTCGTCGAGCAGGCGCTCCTCGGACACGATCTTGTCGCCCTCCAGGCTGAGCCGGATCAGGTTGTGGTCGGCCAGCGCCCCCAGGAACAGGCTGTTGTTCCAGGCCGAACCGGGATGTCCCGTGTAGAAGGCCATGCCGCTGAGACCCGGGGACTTCTGCCACACGTGGTAGGGCGACTCCATGCCCGGGGCGGACGTGCCGATGGTTTCGGCGTAGGGTCGGTTGGTCGCGTAGTCCATGCCGTTGCTGATGATCGGCCAGCCGTAGTTCCTGCCGGGTTTGGGCAGGTTGATCTCGTCGCCGCCACGCGGGCCGTGCTCGGCTTCCCAGAGCGTGCCCGTGCGGGGATCCACCGCGAGCCCCTGCATGTTGCGATGGCCATAACTCCAGATCACGCGCCGGACGCCGGGCGAATCCGCGAAAGGATTGTCCGCCGGCATCGAGCCGTCCAGGTTCAATCGCACCAGTTTGCCTTGCAGCTTGTCCAACTGCTGCGCCAGCATCTTCTGGAAGCGCTCGCCCTGGCTGATGAAGACGTGGCCCTGGCCATCGAAAGCAATGCGCGAACCAAAGTGGTTGGGGCCGACCAGTTTGGGCTGCTGGCGATAGATCACGTGCACATCGGAGATGGCCTGGCTGCCAAGTGTTGCGTAGGCTGCCGCGGTGCCCGCGCTGCCGTCGGGCCCGGGTTCGGAATAGCTGAAATAGATGCGACGGCTGCTGGCGAAATCCGGCGCCAGGACGACGTCCAGCAAGCCGCCCTGGCCCTGGGCCCAGACCTCGGGCACGCCGCGCAGTGGCTGCGACATCGCGCCTGCCGCCGTGATCCTGCGCAGCCGGCCTGCACGCTCCGTCACCAGGAAGCCACCGTCGGGCAACAGCGCGACGGCCCAGGGATGGCTGAGCCCGCTGGCGACGGTCTCCACGCGACCCGCGTCTTCCGCGGCAGGCGGCGATGCCGGCCGTGGTGACGATGCGGCGGTCGCCGCCGGGTCGTTGGCAGGGGAAGGGCAGGCCGCCAGCAGGCAGGTCGCCAATACGCAGGACAAGGTGGCGTGCAGCTCAGGCATGGCATTGCTCCGTGGTTTCCGGGAGGTAGATGCCTCCTGGGCGTCGCGCGATGTACCGGGATTGCGCACATACCGTAATGCAACCACCAGGGTCCATTTCTCCTAGAATGTCGGGTTTCCGCATGTCCAGGCCCATAGTGACCGACCGTCCTGCCGCCCCAATCCGTCATTCCGTCTCGATCGGCCAGGAAGACCTGATCCAGTCCATCGCCGACGCATTGCAGTACATCTCGTACTACCACCCGGTCGATTACATCCGCAGTCTCTCGGCGGCCTACGATCGCGAGCAGTCGCCTGCAGCCAGGGATGCGATCGCGCAGATCCTGATCAATTCACGCATGTGCGCCGAAGGCCATCGCCCGATCTGCCAGGACACCGGCATCGTGACCGTGTTCCTGCAGGTCGGCATGGACGTGCGTTGGGACGACGCCACGATGGGCCTGGATGAGATGGTGCAGGAAGGCGTGCGTCGCGCCTACAACCATCCCGACAACAAACTGCGTGCCTCGGTCCTGGCAGACCCGGCTGGCAAGCGGGTCAACACCAGGGACAACACGCCGGGCGTGGTCAACGTCAAGATCGTACCGGGCAATACCGTGGACGTGATCGTCGCGGCCAAGGGCGGCGGATCGGAGGCCAAATCGAAATTCGCGATGCTCAACCCGTCCGACTCGATCGTCGACTGGGTGTTGAAGACCGTTCCGACGATGGGCGCGGGCTGGTGTCCGCCAGGCATGCTGGGCATCGGCATCGGCGGTACCGCGGAGAAGGCGATGCTGCTGGCCAAGGAATCGTTGATGGAGTCCATCGACATCACCGACCTGCAGGCGCGCGGTGCATCCAATCGTGCCGAGGAGCTTAGGCTGGAGTTGTTCGACAAGGTCAACGCGCTCGGCATCGGCGCCCAGGGCCTGGGCGGATTGACCACGGTGCTCGACATCAAGGTCAAGGATTATCCGACCCATGCCGCCAATTTGCCGGTGGCGATGATCCCCAACTGCGCCGCGACCCGGCATGCGCACTTCGTGCTGGATGGCAGCGGTCCGGTCATGCTCGAGCCGCCATCGCTCGCCGATTGGCCGCAACTGACCTACGACGCCAGCAAGGGCCGCCGCGTTGATCTCGACACGCTCACGCGTGAACAGGTCGCCGACTGGAAGCCGGGCGAAACCCTGTTGCTCAATGGCAAATTGCTGACCGGGCGCGACGCCGCGCACAAGCGCATCGTCGGCATGCTGGACAGGGGCGAGGCGTTGCCGGTCGACCTGGCGGGCCGCTTCATCTACTACGTTGGCCCGGTCGATCCGGTGCGCGATGAGGTCGTCGGCCCTGCCGGCCCGACCACGGCGACGCGCATGGACAAGTTCACCGGGCAGGTGCTGGAGCAGACCGGCCTGCTGGGCATGGTCGGCAAGGCCGAGCGCGGGCCGGTCGCGATCGAGGCCATACGCAAGCACAAGTCCGCCTACCTGATGGCGGTCGGCGGTGCGGCCTACCTGGTATCCAAGGCGATCAAGGCGGCGCGGGTGGTGGCCTTCGAGGACCTGGGCATGGAAGCGATCTACGAGTTCACCGTGCAGGACATGCCGGTCACGGTGGCGGTCGACAGCCACGGCGAGTCCGTGCACGAGACCGGTCCCAGGCAATGGAAAGGCAGGATCGCCGCTTCGCTGGGCGGCACGCCCGTCAGGGTTGAAGTGTGAGTCCGCAACGCGGCGAAGTGCTGCAGGGTGAAGGCTTCAAGGTCGAGCTGGAGGTCAAGCGACAGGATGGCTACCTGCGCGCCTACGTGTTCGACGGGGTGGATTCGCGTGCGGTGTCCATCGCGCTTTGGCGGCTGTTGGCCGCGCAATGCCGCCGGCACGCGATGGCGCGGTTGCTCGTCGTGGAGGACCTTGAAGACACCATCGATGCCACGGACGTCGATGCGGTCATCCAGACGATGGTCGACAACGGCTTTGCCGGGATCCGCACCGCGTTCGTCGAACTTCGCGATGACTTTCCCGTCAACGAACAGGGAGGGATCCTGGCCCTGGAGCAGGGGATCGACGCGCAGGTATTCGGCAACGAGACCGAGGCCAGGCGCTGGCTGATCTACGGCGCCGGCTGAGGGCCGCCTCAGGATGGTGGTTTTGCGATCGCTCGATGGGTCGGGCCGCTCCGGTCAGGCACGCCGGGCCATCTCGTCGAGCAGGTCCTGCGTCGCCTCGCGGGCAAGGTAGTCCGCAGCCAGTTTTTCCAATGCCGCGATGTTGCCGGCGCTGGTGTCGTCGAGATCGTCCAGGCCGGCCAGCAAGGCCGTTTGCAAGCGGAAATAGCCGTCGCCGACCAGCTGCCGGGCAACGTAGTCGACCGAATCCGAGTTGCCGTCGAACAGGACGTCGATGATGGGCACGGCCCACTCCAACGCGCCCCACTCGCGCGCCGATCGCAGGCTGATCGGCCGGGTGCGGGCACCGCTGCCCACCGACAGCACCAACAACTGGCTGCACTGCGATACGCCGCTGTCCTGGCGCAGCGCCTCGGCGATCGCAAGTGCGGTCGGGTTGTTGGCGACGATGCCGCCGTCGATCAGCGATCGCTGCACGCCATCGACGACCATGCCGTATGCGGGGAAGTACGTGGGCGCGGACGCGGTCGCGCGGCAGACTTCCCAGACAAGCAGGTCCCGGTGCCGGGGGTGGAAGCTCTTGAAGATGATCGGGGTGCGCGAGATCGTGTCGTAACTCGTGACCATGACCTTGGCGTCGAGCTGCCCCAGGGTGGTCTTGCCGAAGACCTCCTGCAGCACCTCGTCGAGCCCCTTGCCGTCATACCTTGGCGCCGAGGGGCCCTGGGTGAACACGCGGCCTGCGCGCGACCACAGCCGTCCGGCGAGGCCCGGGAAGATCCGATCGCGCTGGTCGCGGAACACATCCATGATCTGGCCGGGTCCGAGACCCACGGCCAGGGCGCATGCGATCAGCGCGCCGCTGGAAGTCCCGGCGACCAGGTCGAAATTGGCAAGTAACCCGGCCTTTCCCGAGCGCGCGAACGCGTCCTCTGCGCCACGCAGCCACTGGCTTGTCACCAGGCCACGGATCCCGCCGCCGTCCAGCGAGAGGATGCGGTTGGACTTCATCGCCTTGTCCCCGACGAGGTTCGGCTACACGATAGCGCGCCGCGCCGGCCCGTGGTGGCGTGCGGAGGGAAAATGGTCACCGGCTCGCATCGTGATCGGCAAAGCACGTCCCGCTACAGCTGTGACTTGATCGGCAGTGCGAACATTTCGGCGATCCTCTCCCGCAGTGGGCGGTCCTTCCAGCGCTGGTAGGTGTAGCGCTTGGTGGGGACCAGGTCGCGTTCGAAGACTTCCGTCATGCGCGCTGCAAAGCCCCGGTCATAGACATTGAGGCTGGCCTCGTCATTGAGCCGGAACGAGCGCAGGTCGAAGTTGGTGGACCCGACCGAGACCATTTCCCGGTCGACGATCATGACCTTGTTGTGGAACATCGTTGGCTGGTATTCGAAGATCGTCACGCCGGCAAGCAACAGTGGGCCCCAAGACGATTTGGATGCCGAGCGCGCCAGCTCCGAGTCGGTATTCTTTCCCGGGACGAGCACCCGGATCCGGACCCCGCGCAGCCTGGCGGCGATCAACGCCTTGGTGATCAGTTCGTCGGGGATGAAATAGGCCGCGGAAAGGTCGATGGTGTGCTCGGCGGCGGCAATCGACATCAGGTACATCAGATGCATGCTTTCGCTGCCACCGGCGGGAGAGCTCAGGAACATGTGCGCGTCCATGTCTCCGACGCGCTCCAGCGGCGGGAAATAGTCGGCGCCGTTGAGGACGTGGCCCGAGGTCTTGATCCAGTTGTCGTTGAACGTCGCCTGGAGCTGGGCAACCGCGGGACCCTCGATCGCGGAAATGCACATCGCGCCAGTGATCCGGGTCCTGCGCGTGGCCTTGCCATGGATCGCCGATGCCCACTCCGCCGGTGAAACCGATGCGTCCGTCGACGATCAGCAGCTTGCGGTGAGTGCGATTGTTCAACCGCGACAACGTGTACCAATGCAGCGGGCGATAGCGCTGGACCTCGACGCCAGCGTCGCGCATGTCCTCGATCATGTCCTGGTCCATGGACATGCTGCCTACCCAGTCGATGGTGGCATGCACTTTCACGCCCGCGCGTGCACGCTCGGACAGCGCAGCGGCAAATGTCCTTTGCGACGCTGCCGGACCAGTAGATGTAGGTTTCGAAATCCACGGTCCGTTTGGCCCCGCGGATGGCTTCGAGCATCGCCGGAAAGATCTCCTCGCCGTTTTCCAGGTCGGTGACCTGGTTGCCGGGAAGGATGGCGGGGCCCAGCAGCACGCCCATTTCCCGCTTGAACTGGGGATCTGCGACCGAATAGCGATGCTCTATCTTGCGCTCGAGCTTTTTCTGGGGTGTCGCGAAATTCAGGCCAAGGACGACGACAAGCAGCGTGACGAGCGCAGTGATGACAATCGTCCACAGGGTTCGCCTGCGGCTCCATCGATTCGACATGGTGATGTCCCCCTTGTGACCGCCGCCAATGATTGCAGGCAACGGTGCAGGCGGCGTGAAGCGCGCGTCAGTGCCACCATGCCCAGGCAAACAGGCCGATCATGGCCAGCGCGAGCATCAGTTTCAGGGCGACCCCGAATACGATTCCCAACCATGTCCCCAGGCCGACGCGCGTAGCATGGCCGATGCCCTGGGTGTCGAGCTTCCTGCCATGCATCAGCTGGCCGATCATCGCACCGGCAAAGGGACCGACGAACAGCCCGATCGGGCCGAAGAAAAGTCCGGCCACGGTGCCGATCACGGCCCCGATCAGTGCAAGGCGGCTGGCCCCGACGCGTTTCGCGCCCAAGGCCGCAGCCCAGAAGTCCACGCCGATAGACAGCAGGGTGAGGATGCCCAGTGCCACCATGTAACCAATGCGCAGATGGGTAAACCCGTCACCCCAGGCCGCCAGCAACATGCCGACAAACATCAGCGGCACGCCGGGGATGGCCGGCAGTACGATGCCGGCCAGGCCGATGATGATCAGGAGCACCGCGAGTACGTACAGGATTGTCATCGTTGCTGTCCTACTGGCGCCGGCTGTGCGCTTGACCGGGTGTCCGACTGACGATAGTGCCAGAAGATGACCAAACCCGGTGACAGCCGCGGCGTCATGCAATCACGTGGCAAGCACCGCAGTGCCTTGTTCCCGATGGGCGTGCAACGAAAAGGCCCGCGTCGAGCGGGCCTTTTCGTGGTCTGTGTCCGGCGGAAGGGTTTGGAAGCCAGGGTGACGCCAGGGCGATCCTTGCCTACCTGCCCATTGAGGCTGCCGGCGGTGCCAGTGACCTATCGGACCTTCGTGGCACGGCCATTGCTGACCTGGACATGCGTGCCCTGTTGCAGGCCGCTGACATCGTTCTGCCGCAGGACGGTCGTCCGGCCGTCATCCATGCGCACGTAGACGTCGTACATGGTGTTGGCCTGGCGGTTGTTCTGGATGGCGTTGCCTGCAACCGCGCCCGCGACCGCACCAGCGGCGGCGGACAGGTTCTGGTTGCCCTTGCTGCCACCGGTCTTGTCGGAAATCTCATGGCCGGCGACAGCGCCGACGATGCCACCCAGGACGGCGCCGGTGGCATTCGGCGCACGTTTCGCACCGCTGGCGGCGATCTCGATGCGGGTCACGGTGCCGCAGTCGTAGCAGGATGTGTTGTTGTAGCCGCTATTACCGTAGCCACTGCCATAGCCAGCATTGCTGGTGTTGCCGTAGCCGGGTGACGTGGTGGCGCAACCTGCCGCAGCCAAGGTGGCCAACAGGGCGGTGGCGCCGATCAGGCGGATCTTCATGCGAGTCTCCCAGGGTGTGGATTCGGGGCGGAGCGAGTGCTCCGCTTGTGCCGTGGCCCACCCTAGGCAGTGCTTCGTGAACATCCGATCAACCGCGCACGTGGGCGCGTGGATCCCGGCGCGGTGCGTCAGCAGGCATTCACCTGCAGCCGGCAGCGAGTCGCCAGGGGCCGGGTCGTGACGGAAGGTCGGTCGCGCAGGCTTGGTGTGGCAAATGCGATCAGGCCATGTCAGTGAAGCCAGCCTGGCGAGGCCGCCGCGTCGGTCGACTCAGCCCCGGAAGTCCTCGTGGCAGGCCTTGCACTTGCCACCGATCTGCTTGACCGTCGTGCCCACGCCGGGGCAATTGAGCGGTGGACTCGACAATGCATCGTCCAGCGCGGCACGCAGGTCGCTGGCGTGCTCTGCGAATCGGGGATCGTCGAATTCGTCGGCGAAGGCGACCTCGATATCGTTGGACACCAGCCGCAATGTCTGCAGGTGCGGCAGGGTATCGGTGGCGGCGCAGTGGTTCTGCTTGACGTTGTTGCCCAGCGCGTCCAGGTGCGCAGCCATGACATGCATGACGCTGTCCGGGTAGGGATCCTGGCGTGCCTGCCAGGCACGCAGCACCATGATGGTGGCCAGCACCCCCAGGGCCAGGCCGAGCAAAAAGAGGAACAGGTATCGCATCCGGGCGTTGCCGGCGGGTTTGACGTTGGCAGTGTTCATCTCGGCGCTCATCGTCGGAAGTCCTCGGGCCTGGTGGTGTCGAGTTGAAGTTAGCACGGGCGGGGTGGCTCCGTAACCGCTTCACTGGAAGCAATCCGTGGCGGCACGGCTACAATCCGGCGATGCGAAAGGAGCTGCGAGAACGATTCGCCGGTATCGACCGGCTCTACGGTGCAGGCACCGTGGAGCGCCTGGCTGCAACCCGGGTGGTGGTGGTCGGGCTTGGCGGCGTGGGCACGTGGATCGCCGAAGCACTGGCTCGCAGTGGAGTCGGCCACTTGGCCTTGATCGATGCCGACGACCTGTGCCTGTCCAACACCAATCGGCAACTGCCTGCGTTGGACGGCCAGTACGGTCGCAACAAGGCCGAAGCGATGGCCGAGCGTTGCCGCGCGATCAATCCGCTGGTCGAAGTCGATGCGATCCAGTCGTTCCTGACGCCCGGGAACCTGGCGACGTTGCTGGACCGGGACGCCTCGCTGGTCGTCGATGCCTGCGACAGTTTCCGCAGCAAGGTCGAAGCCATTGCCTGGTGCCGTCGACGCAAGCAGCCGTTGATCACCATTGGCTCGGCCGGCGGCCGACGCGATGCGACGCAGGTGCGGGTTCGCGACCTGTCGCGCACGGAGCACGATGCCATGTTGTCGTTGATCCGCAAGAAGCTGCGCGGGGAATTCAACTTTCCCAAGGGTGCCGGCAGGTATTTCGGGGTGCCGGCGGTGTACTCGCTCGAAAACGTCAAGTATCCGCAGGCCGATGGCAGCGTCGGCGGCATGCGTCCACGACTCGACAAGGACGCGGCATTGAAACTCGATTGCGGGGCGGGGCTTGGTGCGGCCACGCATGTCACGGGCGCGTTCGCTTTCGTGGCGGTGGGCAAGGCGCTGGAGATGCTGCTGAAGGCACCGCCAGGGAAGTGAGGACAAGCCAGGCCTTTGCAGGAGCTGCTTCAGCCGCCAGCCATCGCGTTTGCCCACTTTTTCCAGGCCCGCCAAGTCGCGGCCTGCCCGGTCTTTCCCTGGGCGGACGCGCGTCGCCATCCCGGCAAGAAAGCAAGCAAGGGCTCGCGGCTGAGGCCGGCCCTACGCAGGGGCGGCGGGCAGGTTGAACAGCCGCTCCGCATTTCGGGTCGTTGCCTGGGCGATGGCCTCCGGAGCTTCCCCGCGCAGCTCCGCGATGGTGGCCAGCACGCTGGCCAAACGGCCCGGCTCGTTGCGCTCCCCGCGGATATCGGCGTCGGGCTGGTCGGGGGCGTCGGTTTCCAGCAGCAGGTGCTGTATCGGCATGGTCGCGGCCAGCCTGCGCAGGCGCTTGGCGCGCGGGTAGGTGACCGGCCCGCCCAGCCCGATCATGAATCCAGCCTCCCACAGCTGTTCGGCTTGCTGGCGGCTGCCCGAAAAGCTGTGGATCACGCCGCGCAGGGCGCGCTCGCCCTGGCCATGCGCGCCTTCGCTGCCGATCTTCCTGATGCTGGCGATCACCGCATCGACGGCACGCCGCGCGTGCACGATCGCCGGTAATCCGTACTCCCTGGCAAGGCGCAGCTGTCCCTCGAAATAGGGTTGTTGGGCATCGCGGTCCAGGTCCTGGACAAAGTAATCCAGTCCGCATTCGCCAATGGCCAACGGACGTTCCCGTTCGAGCCATCGACGCAACTCGTCGATATCCGCGGGCTGGTGACGTGCCAGGAACATCGGATGCAAGCCATAGGCCGGAAACAGGCCGGGATCGTCGGCGCAGACATCACGCAGCTTTGGCCAACCCCTGGCATCAACGGCGGGCACGACCTGGCGGGTGACGCCGGCCCGCCTTGCCCGGGCGACGACCTCGATGCGGTCGCCATCGAATGCATCCGCGTCCAGGTGGCAGTGGCTGTCCACGAGCATGCTGTCCACGAGCATGCTGTCCACGAGCATGGGCAGCGCAAGGGCATGGTCCGTGGTCACCCGCGCACCCTCACTGACGCTTCGACTCGCCCTGGATGGGTTCGGATGTTGGTTCAGGCGCCTTGCGGTTTTTCCAGTTGGCCAGCAACAGCGTGCCCACGCCGAGCAGGATCTCGTCGGCAAACGGAATGAAGTCGGGGATGATCACGTCTGCGACGAACAGTCCGGCGGCGAGCATGAACAGGCGCGGGTAACTGAGTTTGCCTAGCCAGCGCAGCAGCGGGGCGAGCAGGGGGTTGGCCATCGTCAGGTCTCCTTGGTGCGGTTGCCAAGTTAGCAGGGCGCTCGTGACGCCAGGATTGGGGCGGGGTTCACGCTGTTGCTCGATTCCGCCGGATTGTGAGGTTTTCGTTCAGGGGCCGGGTGTTCGAATCGCCGGACAGCACAAACGCGGTTCGACCGCCGAGGATCCAGCATGAAAAACAATACGCTTGCAATCGCACTGGCCGCACTGCTGGTGGGTGGTGTCGCAGTGGCGGCATTCCAGAATACCCGCGACGACAAGGTCGGCCTGGTCGGCAACCCGGACAGCAGCCTGGCCGCTGGCGACATCGCGGCCGGGGACGCGCGCATTCCTGCCGGCGGACGCCTTGAATATGCCCAGGTCGTCAAGGTCGATCCGATCAACGAGAAGCAGAAGCTCTATGCGCAGGTGATCGGCAGCGAGCCGGTGCGCGAAACCAGCACCAGTTCCACCCCGCACGAAGTCTGCAAGGACGTAGTCGTGCAGGAGCGCCTGCCCGAGCGCGATGGCAACGTTGGCGGCACGGTCGCTGGCGCCGTGATCGGCGGCCTGGTGGGTAACCAGGTCGGCAAGGGCAATGGCAAGAAGCTGGCCACGGTGGCCGGTGCGGTCGGCGGCGGCTTTGCCGGTCGCGAGATCGACAAACGCCACGTCGGCGGCCAGGTCGTCAACACCACCAGGCGCGAGTGCCATACGGAGACTTCCACTTCGCAGAGTTCGCGGACGGTTGCCTACAACGTGACCTACCGCAATCCCGATGGCACCACCGGCACCATGCGCACCGGCAGCAAGCCGGGTGAGCGGATCGCGCTGGGTAGCGAAGACGTGCCCGTCGCCTACGACGTGACGTACCGCTATGACGGTACCGAGCAGACCATCCGCATGGACGACAAGCCCGGCGACCGCCTGCCGGTCATCGATGGCCAGGTGGTGACCCAGGTGGCTGCCGCCAAGGGTGGCCAGGACCTCTCGACGCAGTAGGTCGGGCCAACCGATCGATGCAAAGGCCCGGTTCGCCGGGCCTTTGCCGTTGGCGGTTGCCAGTGCAGTGCGGGGCACGGCATTGCGCCCCGGTCGCAGGCAGCATCCCGGCATGCCGTCCCCGCCTGCTGCGACTACGCCACGCATCCCGCATCTCTTCCGCGAGCTGCAGCGAGCAACCCGTGGTTCTACCTGCCTGTCGCCCGGTGGCTGGAGAGCCAGCGTGCCCGCCAGGCGGTTGGGCATCGATCGAGGTGACGCGCCCGACCGGCGCTGGTCGTGGGGATGTGGACAGGCTGCCCCGGTCGCCGATGATGACAGCGGGTCGAGCCTGCATGCGTCGGGCACTCGCGGCGTGCCACCCAATGAACCGGGCGATACAATGGTGGTTTACTTTTGCCGGAACCGCCGACCATGGCCCTGCACCCCTACGACCTGTATGACGTCCGCTCCCTGCTCAGCGACGAGGAGCGCGCGGTGCAGGACACCGTGGCCCGTTTCACCGATGAGCGGGTTCTGCCGATCATCGGCGACTGCTTCGACCAGGGGCGCTTCCCGAAGGAACTGATCCCGGAAATCGCCGAACTCGGGTTGCTCGGCGCCACGCTTCCGGAGGAATACGGCGGCGGCGGGCTCAATGCCGTCAGCTACGGCCTGATCTGCCAGGAACTCGAGCGCGGCGACAGCGGCATCCGCAGCTTCGCCAGCGTCCAGTCGTCGTTGTGCATGTATCCGATCTTTGCGTACGGCTCCGAAGACCAGAAAAAGCGCTGGCTGCCCGACATGGCTGCCGGCAAGGTCATCGGCTGCTTCGGCCTCACCGAGCCGCATGGCGGCTCCGATCCGGCCAACATGAAGACCAACGCCAGGAAGGATGGGGGCGACTGGATCCTCAACGGCGCCAAGATGTGGATCACCAACGGCAACCTGGCCGACATCGCCATCGTCTGGGCCCAGACCGACGACGGCATCCAGGGCTTCATCGTCGAAAAGGACATGGAAGGTTTCACCGCGCAGGAAATCCACAAGAAGATGAGCCTGCGTGCATCGGTCACCAGTGCGTTGTTCCTGGACGGCGTGCGCGTGCCCGAAGCCAACCGCCTGCCCAACGTCAAAGGCCTCAAGGGTCCACTGGGCTGCCTGACGCAGGCGCGCTACGGCATCACCTGGGGCCCGATCGGTGCCGCCATTGCTTGCCTGGACGAGGCGCTGAACTACAGCAAGGAGCGCATCCTGTTCGACCGTCCCGTGGCCGCCACCCAGAGCGCGCAGCTCAAGATGGCCGACTGGGCACGACGCATCACTTCGGCGCAGTTGCTGTCGCTGCAGCTGGGGCGCCTGAAGGATGCCGGCAACATGAAGCCCACCCAGGTCAGCCTGGCCAAGTGGAATAACTGTCGCATGGCGATCGACATCGCCCGCCAGGCGCGCGACCTGCTGGGCGGTGCCGGCATCACCACCGAGCATTGCCCGATCCGGCACGCGTTGAACCTGGAGTCGGTGATCACCTACGAGGGCACCGAGACCGTGCACCAGCTCGTGGTCGGACGGGAGTTGACCGGCATCAACGCGTTTGCCGGCTGAAGCCACGCAGGCGACCGGGAACGACGGCATGCAGACTGGCCCGACACTGGAAACGCAACGCCTGGTCCTGCGCCCGACGCAGGCCGAGGACTTCGAGCCTTGGGCGGCCTTCATGGCCGACGGGGAAAGCGCGCGCTATCTCGGTGGCGCACAACCGCGATCGCTGTCATGGCGTGGCTTCCTCAGCATGGCGGGCGCATGGCAAATGCAGGGCTTCGCGATGTTTTCGGTCATCGAGAAAGCCAGCGGACGCTGGGTCGGGCGTGTCGGGCCATGGGTCCCCGAAGGCTGGCCCGGTAACGAGGTCGGCTGGGGCATCGTTCGCGACGCGACCGGCAAGGGCTATGCGACCGAAGCCGCAAGCACGGCCATCGACTGGGCCTTCGCCACGCTGGGCTGGAGCGACGTCATCCATACGATCAACGTCGACAACCTGCCCTCAAAGGCGGTCGCTGCCCGATTGGGGTCGAGTTTCCTGCGGATGGGGCGGTTGCCGGCGCCGTACGAAGAGCCCGAGGTAGAGATCTGGGGCCAGACGCGCGAGCAATGGCGTGCACGCAGCCGGCAAGAGTCCCGCGTCGAAGCCGGCGCAGGAGCGACGTAAGTCGCGATCCAAGCAACCCGGACTGCCTATCGCGACCTACGTCGCTCCTACAAGCCGCGAGTAGAAAATGGCCACGATTCCCAACCCGATCCCCGCACGCATGAAAGGCGTGAACCGCGCCGAGATCTGCGACGTCAATTTCAGCGAGTTCGTGCGTGGCTGGGAGGGCAGCATCAACCGCGCGCCGGGCGACGATGATTCGATCCTGGATGGCAGTGCGCTTGACGCGCGCGGATTCCGTGAACTGTTCGAGTCGCAACTGATCAGTCGCCACCTGGACCTGATGGCGCGCGTGTTGCGGGTCCAGGACAAGGTCTTCTACACGATCGGTTCCAGCGGGCACGAAGGCAATGCGATGGTCGCGCGACTGACGCGTCATACCGACCCCGCATTCCTGCACTACCGCAGCGGCGGCTTCATGGCCGAACGCTTCCGCAAGCTGCCGGGCATGGACCCGGTGATGGACTCGGCCCTGTCGTTTGCCGCCAGCAAGGACGATCCGGCGTCGGGCGGGCGCCACAAGGTCTGGGGCAGCAAACCGCTCTGGGTATTGCCGCAGACGTCGACCATCGCATCGCACCTGCCCAAGGCTTTCGGTACCGCGGTCGCGATCGAGCAGGCGCGACGCATCGGCCACGCCCTGCCCATTCCCGACGACAGCATCGCGATCTGCTCGTTTGGCGATGCGTCCAGCAACCACGCCACTGCGCAGGCGGCGTTCAATGCCGCGGCGTGGACGGCCTACCAGAAGCTGCCGGTGCCGGTGTTGTTCGTCTGCGAGGACAATGGCATCGGCATCTCGGTGAAGACGCCGGACGGCTGGATCGCGCAAAACTTCTCCTCGCGACGCGGGCTGGATTACTTCCAGGCCGATGGCCTGGACCTGGCCGACGGCTACGGCCGCGTGCGCAACGCCGTGGAGCATTGCCGCATGACCCGGCGCCCGACGTTCCTGCACCTGCGCACGACCCGGATCATGGGTCATGCCGGCACCGACTTCGAGATCGAATGGCGCAGCATCGAGGAGTTGTGCGCGGTCGAGGCAACCGATCCGTTGTTGCGCAGCGCCGCGATCGCGCTCGAGTCCGGCTTGATGTCCCGGGACGACATCCTTGGCTTGTACGAAGAGACCCGCGAGCGCTGCTTTGCGGCCGCAGCCAAGGCCGAAAAGCGTCCGCGCCTGACCAGGCTCGACGAGGTCATCGCCCCGCTGGCACCCTACACCCCGGACAAGGTGCAGGCCGAGGCCACGCGTTTCGATTTTGCCGACAAGCGTGCTGCCGCTTTTGGAGGCGAGGCCAGGCTGCCCGAGAAACAGGCGCCGAAACATCTCGCCATCCAGATCAACCAGGCGCTGCACGACCTGTTCTGCAAGTATCCCGAGGCGCTGCTGTTCGGCGAGGACGTCGCCAGGAAGGGCGGCGTCTACACCGTCACCCGCAACCTGCAGAAAGCCTTCGGCAACAAGCGCGTTTTCAACACGCTGCTGGACGAGACCATCATCCTGGGCTTGGCCCAGGGCTACGCCAACATGGGCATGTTGCCGCTACCGGAGATCCAGTACCTGGCGTACTTCCACAACGCCTGCGACCAGATCCGTGGCGAGGCGGCCAGCCTGCAGTTCTTCAGCAACGACCAGTACCGCAACCCGATGGTGCTGCGGATCGCGTCGCTGGGTTACCAGAAAGGCTTCGGCGGACATTTCCACAACGACAACTCGATCACCGCATTGCGCGACATCCCGGGGCTGATCGTGGGCTGTCCCTCGCGCGGCGACGATGCCGCGATGATGCTGCGCACACTGGCGGCGCTGGCCAAGGTCGACGGCCGCGTCTGCGCGTTCCTGGAACCCATCGCGTTGTACATGACCAAGGACTTGTACGAACCCGGCGACGGTGGCTGGTTGACCGATTACCCGACACCCGACCAGGCAATGACCCTGGGCGAAGGTCGTGTCTATCTCCCCGCGGATGGGAGTGGAGGCGATGACCTGGTGGTCTTCACCTTTGGCAACGGCGTGCCGATGAGCCTGCGCGCGGCGCGGCGCATCGAAGCAAGGCACGGCTGGAAGGTGCGCGTCGTCGACCTGCGTTGGCTGGTGCCGCTCAACGACGCCTGGATCGTCGAGCAGGCGCGCAGTGCCAAGCGCATCCTGATCGTCGACGAAGGCCGCCGCAGCGCCGGCGTGGGCGAGGGCATCATTACCGCGATCACCGAAGGCGGTTATGGTGCGCGGCCGTTCCGGCGCGTGGTGGGGGTCGATACGTTTACCCCACTGGCGGGTGCCGCGTTGCTGGTGATCCCGTCCGAGCAGGACATCGTGGATGCAGCCGACACGCTGGGCTGACCCTCGTGGATCAGGCTGGCGATGTCTTGCAACTGTTGCAGGAGCGGCTTCAGCCGCGAGCTCTTGCTCCTGCTTCGGCCGTCGTAGGAGCGACGTGAGTCGCGATCAGGTGCTCCGGAAGAGCCATCGCGACTCACGTCGCTGCTACAACGGCCGAAGAAGAACAAAAACAAGATCAAAAGCTCGCGGCTGAAGCCGCTCCTGCAAAAGGAAATCAGCGCTCGAGACCGCCGAGCAGCGGCTGTTGCCGAAGTGGCGCGTCACCAACATGCAGCGCCGTGAAAGCCTGCTCCAGCGGTACCACCGCCAATCCCAGCGTTCCGCTTGCAGAAGCAATGATCCCAATGGCGCGATCGCCGTCGACGACTTCCATGCCCGCTTCCAGCGGCAGATCGGCTTCCACCAGCACCACTCCGCGCTTGGCCTTGCCCAGGAAATGGGTCCGCGCGACGATTTCCTGTCCGGGATAACAGCCTTTCTTGACGCTGTAGGCCTGCAACCGTTGCAACGACAGCTGCTGCGGCGTCCACTGCCCGGATTGCGACGCATCCAGGCGGGGCAGGCCGTGGGCGATGTCGAAAGCCGCCCACCGTGCAGCGGTTTGAGGTTGTTCCACAGGGCCCGGGCCACTGTCGATACGCAGGGTGCGCGATCCGCCTTCGGCGCTGACATCGAGTTCCAGTCCGGTCTCGGCATGGCCACCCAACCTGGCGCCGCTTGCTTCAGCGGGCGCCTCGAAGCGGCCACTGACCACCAGGTCCTCGCGCACCGATAGCGTCAGCTTGCTGCGAAACACAAACCGTTGCAGCTGCGCGGCAAGCTGCGTGGGCTCGGCATCAGGCAGCAGCAACCAGATCGTTTCCTGGTCCAGCCGAATCAGCGCAAACAAGGCGATCACCCGTCCCTTGGGGGTCAACCAGCCACTCCAATGCCAGTGCCCGTCCGCCAGCGCGGCGACGTCGCTCATGCATTGCGCCTGCGTGAAGGCAACTGCGTCGCGCCCCGACAATTGCAGCACGCGGTGGCCGGGCAGGGCCGTGCATCCCGCGTTGCGAGGGTCCCTGGCTGGCTCTGGTCTGGCTTGCGGCTTGTCGGGCATATGCAGTGCGACTTAGACTTGTGCAGCTGTGAATACCAAGATGATAGGCGAATCCCGCTCTTACCCGAACTCCCAGGCGAACCCCGAACCGGCACCTGCCGCCCCTCGGGAGTCGACGCCGGCCCAGGCGCCGGAACAGCCCGTAACGACGGAAACCGGTGGCCGTGACGGCCCGGAGCCGACCCGTTACGGCGATTGGGAAAAGCGCGGTCGCTGCATCGATTTCTGACCCGCACGGCATTGGCACCGCAGGGTGCCAGGCCGCTCAACGCTAAGGACGACACGCACGATGGCGAGCCGCGAACGCCCCCTGTCACCGCATCTCCAGGTCTATCGCTGGCAGATCACGATGACCATGTCGATCCTGCACCGCGTCAGCGGGGTCATCCTGACCGTTGGGGCCTTTGGCCTGGCCTGGTGGCTGATGGCGGTCGCCGCCGGGGGCGACAGCTACCTGCACGCCGCTGCATGGCTGGCATCGCCATTGGGCAAGCTGTTGCTGTTCGGCTTCTCCCTGGCGCTGGTCTACCACCTGCTCAATGGGGTCCGCCACTTGTTGTGGGATGCCGGAATCGGGTTCGAGATCCCGGAGTTCTATGCGTCTGGCTGGACCGTGGCCATCCTCACGGTCCTGCTGACCGTGCTGATCTGGTACGCGGCCCTGGCGGGAGGTGCGGCATGAACATGCCGGCAAGGGGCAGCCACGGGCCGGACCTGCGCACGCCGTTGAAGCGCGCGCGTGGCCTGGGATCGGGCAAATCGGGTACCGGCCATTTCTGGTGGCAGCGGCTGACGGCGCTGTTCCTGCTGCCGCTGATGGCCTGGTTGCTGGGGCTGATCATCTCGCTGGTCGGGGCAGACCTGCCGACCGTGCAGCACGCGCTTGCCAAACCGTGGAATGCGATCGCCTTGTCGCTCATGGTGTTGATGCTGTTCTTCCACGCCAAGCTCGGCATCCAGGTGGTGATCGAGGACTACGTCCACCAGCGCGCGGCTGAAATCACCCTGCAAGTCCTCGTCACCCTGGCCTGCACGCTGGGTGCACTCGCATCGCTTTACGCCATCGCCCGCATCGCGGTGCTGGGCTGAGACTCTTATGACCAACGATTACAAGATCACCGAACACAACTACGACATGGTCGTGGTCGGCGCTGGTGGCGCTGGCCTGCGTGCCACCTTCGGCCTGGCCCAGAAAGGCCTCAAGACCGCCTGCATCACCAAGGTGTTCCCCACGCGTTCGCATACGGTCGCAGCGCAGGGCGGTATCTCCGCGGCGCTGGGCAACATGGGTCCGGACGACTGGCGCTTCCACTTCTACGACACCATCAAGGGGTCGGATTGGCTGGGCGACCAGGACGCGATCGAATACATGTGCCGCGAGGCGATCCCCGCGGTGGTCGAGCTCGAGCACCAGGGCGTGCCGTTCTCGCGCACCGACGAGGGCAAGATCTACCAGCGCCCGTTCGGCGGCATGACCACCGATTACGGCAAGGGCACCGCCCAGCGGACCTGCGCGGCCGCCGACCGCACCGGCCACGCCATCCTGCACACGCTGTACCAGCAGTCGCTGGCGCACCACGCCGAGTTCTTCATCGAATACTTCGCGCTCGACCTGATCATGGACGAGCACGGCGCCTGCAAGGGCGTGCTGGCGCTGGACATGTCCGAGGGCACGCTGCACCTGTTCCGTGGCCAGGGCACGGTGCTGGCGACCGGCGGTTATGGTCGCGCCTACTTCAGCTGCACCTCCGCCCACACCTGCACCGGCGACGGTGGCGGGATGGCGTTGCGTGCCGGGCTGGGCCTGCAGGACATGGAGTTCGTGCAGTTCCACCCGACCGGCGTCTACGGCGCCGGCATGCTGATCACCGAGGGCGTCCGCGGCGAAGGCGGCATCCTGCGCAATGCCGAGGGCGAGCGCTTCATGGAGCGTTATGCGCCCAACGCGAAGGACCTTGCCTCGCGCGACGTCGTCAGCCGCGCGATGACGATGGAGATCCGCGAGGGCCGCGGCGTGGGCGAGCACAAGGACCACCTCCACCTGGACCTCACCCACCTCAACCCGGCCGACATCAACGAAAAGCTTCCGGGCATCGCCGAGACCGCCAAGGTCTTCGCCAACGTCGATGTCACCAAGAAGCCGATCCCGGTGCTGCCGACGGTGCACTACAACATGGGCGGCATCCCGACCAACTACCACGGCGAAGTCGTGCAGTTGCGCGATGGCGACCCCGATGCGGTGGTCCCGGGGCTGTATGCCATCGGCGAGGCTGCCTGCGTGTCGGTCCACGGCGCCAATCGACTGGGCTCCAACTCGCTGCTCGACCTGGTGGTGTTTGGCCGCGCCGTGGCCAACCGCGCCGCCGAGACCATCAAGCCGGGCATGGCGCACACGCGACTGCCCAGTGACGCCTGCGACCGCTCCATCGCCAACCTGGACAAGCTGCGCAACGCCAGTGGCGGCACCCCGACGGCTGTCATCCGCGACAAGATGCAGCGCACCATGCAGACCGACGCGGCCGTGTTCCGCACTGCCGAATCGTTGGCCGAGGGTGTCGAAAAGATCAGCGCCATCCATGCTTCGTTCGCGGACGTGGCTGTCAGCGACCGCTCGCTGGTATGGAACTCCGACCTGGTCGAAACGCTGGAATTGCAGAACCTGCTGGGGCAGGCGTTGGCCACGATCACATCGGCCGCCAACCGCACCGAGTCCAGGGGCGCCCATGCGCGTGAAGACTTTCCGGACCGCAATGACGACGAATGGATGAAACACAGCCTGTGCTGGGTCGGCGACGATGGCGACACGCGCATCGACTACCGCCCGGTGCATCTGTACACCCTCGACGACGATGTCGAGATGGTGCCGCCCAAGAAGCGAGTCTATTAGCAGCCGTGGTTCGTGATCGGGGGTTGGTGATTCGTTAGAGCCCAAACCAGGATCCCCGCGAATCACTTTTTTCGAATCACGAATCCCCAATCACGAATCCCGGAATTCAAATGGCCGAATTCACCCTTCCCAAGAACTCGAAGATCCACAAGGGCAAGCGCTTTTCCGCCCCGACTGGAAGCACCAACGTGCGCGAGTTCAAGGTCTATCGCTGGAGCCCGGACGACGGTGAGAATCCGCGCACGGACACCTACGAGGTCGACCTGGACAAATGCGGCCCGATGGTCCTGGACGCCCTGATCAAGATCAAGAGCGAACTGGACCCGACGCTGACCTTCCGCCGCTCCTGTCGCGAGGGCATTTGCGGCTCCTGCGCAATGAACATCGATGGCACCAACACCCTGGCCTGCACCCGTGCGATCGAGGACTGCGGCAAGGGTGAAGTCCCGATCTATCCATTGCCGCACATGCCGGTGGTCAAGGACCTGGTCCCGGACATGACCCATTTCTACGCGCAGTACGCATCGATCAAGCCGTGGATCCGCACCCAGAGCGCGCCACCCCCGGATCGCGAACGGCTCCAGTCCAAGGAAGACCGCGCCAAGCTCGACGGCCTGTACGAATGCATCCTTTGCGCCTGCTGCAGCACGGCCTGCCCCAGCTACTGGTGGAATGGCGAGCGCTACCTTGGTCCGGCGATCCTGCTGCAGGCGCATCGCTGGATCATGGACTCGCGCGACGAGGACACCGGCGACCGCCTGGACGACCTGGAAGACCCTTTCAAACTGTATCGCTGCCACACCATCATGAACTGCACCCGCACCTGCCCCAAGGGCCTGAACCCGGCCCGGGCGATCGCGGAAATCAAGCAACTGATGCTGGCGCGACGCGGCTGAGGGTTGCAGGGGCCAAGACCAGGCAAGCTACCCGGGACCACGCAAGCGCCTGGAGACATCAGGTGCCAGGCATTTGCGCGCAGCCGAGATCAGGTACCAGGCGAAAGCAGGCCACCGCGCCGATCAGGCACCTCGCGTCGATAACGATCCTGACCACGCCGTCATCCTGGGCGCAGCAAACGATCTGCTCCACCTGCCCGGGCACGAGGATCTCCAGCCGCGAGCTCGCGATCCGCTTTTGCCCTTGTAGGAGCGACGTAAGTCGCGATGGATGTACCCCGAAGCCTTGCGATCCAGAGCCGCTATCGCGAATCGCGTCGCTCCTGCAACACACAGCGCCAGATCAGGAGTTCGCGGCTGGAGCCGCCCCAACAATGGCAACATGCAGATCCTTCGCTGCGCCCAGGATGACGATATCGTTGGTAACGCCGAAGGATTGACCCCTGTTTCCAGCCATGGCGAGTGACGCCCATGTACGACGTCCGCATCTTCATCCCAGTCTTCGCCATGGCACTGCTGACCTTCGCAGTCTGGCTGCGCATGTTCTCGACCCGCGTGGCCGAGATGAAGCGCGAGCGCATCCATCCGCAATCGGTCGCGCTTTCCGGGCAGGCGGCCACGAAGTTCGTCGATACCCGCGCAGCGGACAACTTCCGCAACCTGTTCGAATTGCCGGTGCTGTTCTACCTGGCCCTGGTGGTCGCGGCACTGACCTCGCAGGTCACGGTGCTGACCTTGTCGTTGGCCTGGCTCTTTGTCCTGTCCAGGGTCGTCCACAGCGCCATACAGTGCAGCTACAACAAGGTGATGCACCGCTTCCGTGCATACGTGGCCGGAGGGGCGGTGCTATGGCTGCTCTGGATCGCGCTGGCTTTGGGCATGCTGCGCGCATGAGCGGTGCCAGCGACCATCAAGGCGGCACCAGCAATGCAGACATCGCGCTCAAGCGCCTGCGCTGGCGCTGTCGGCGTGGCATGCGCGAACTCGATGTCCTGCTGACGCGCTGGCTCGAGCGTGAGTGGGCGACTGCTTCCGAGACACGGCGCGGGGTATTCCTACGGCTGCTCGATTGCGAGGACGATAAGCTCTGGCGCTGGTTCCTCGGTAACGAAACGGCTCCCGATGTCGCCCTCGACGCACTCATCCGACAGATCCGCGAGCTACCCGACAGCCACTGAGGATCGGGTCGCCGCGCCTGCGCCCGTGGCGGGCGTGCGGAGGTTCCAGTGGCGCCCGTCGCGCTGGATGATGTTTGCATTGCTGTTGCTTGCCGTCCTGGCGCCGCTGGCAATCATCGATTCGGCCCTGCCCAGGGCAGTGGCATGGCCGGCGGCCGTCGCGGCGCTTGCCCATGGTGCCTGGCTGGCGCGGCGTGAGTGGTCGCAATCCGGGCGCCTGCTGGTCGTCCCCACGGGCCTGGATCCCGTCACCCTGGATGGCAAGGCACTCGATGAGGTGCAGGTGCATTGGCGCGGCCCGCTTGCATTCGTGCGATGGCGGCGGGATCGCAACCGCAGCGGGCACCTTGCCTGGTGGCCGGATATCCTCCCGGCCGGCCAGCGGCGTGAACTCAAGCTGGCCATGCAGGCGCGCGAAGCTGCGCGGCCACCCGGAACGATGGCACCATAGCGGCTGCCCCGCCAGCGCCCTCCCATGTTCAAACCAATTCCAGTGGCCATCGGCCTGCGTTACCTGCGCGCCAAGCGTCGCAATGGCTTCATCTCCTTCATCTCGATGGCGTCGATCCTGGGGATTGCCCTGGGCGTGGCCGCGCTGATCACCACGCTGGCGGTCATGAGCGGGTTCCAGACCGAGATCCGGGACCGCATGCTGGAGATGGCCGCCCATGCCACCGTCACCGCCGACGGCGAGGCGATGGACAACTGGCAGCAGGCAGTGTCGGCGGCGGATGCCGACAAGCGCGTTGCCGGTGCCGCGCCGTACATCGAAACCGAAGCCCTGTTGACTGGCCCGCGACGCCAGCCGGCGATCATCCGTGGCGTGATCCCGGGCGAGGAGGGCAAGGTATCGGTGCTGGCCAGGAAAATGGTGCAGGGCAAACTCGACCAGCTCGCGCCCGGGAGCTTCAATATCGTGCTGGGCCGTGAACTGGCGGTATGGCTGGGCGTCGGCATCGGCGACAGCGTGATCGTCACCACCGACTTCCAGTCCTCGCCGATGGGTGCCATCCCGCAGCTCAAGCGATTTACCGTCAGCGGCGTGTTCGAGGCCGGTTACCAGGAGTACGACAAGGGCCTTGCGGTGGTGAACCTGAAGGACCTGCAACGCCTCACGCGCATGGGCGATGGCGTCACCGGGGTGCGGCTGCGCCTGCACGACATGAACCTGTCGTGGGACGTGGCGCGCGACCTGGCGCTGCGGCTCAAGGGGGCATATCGCGTCAGTACCTGGCAGCAGGAAAACGCCAACATGTTCCGTGCGCTCAAGCTGGAGAAGACGATGATGGCGATCCTGCTGTCGCTGATCATCGCCATGGGCGCGTTCAACCTGGTCTCCTCGCAGGTGATGCTGGTGACCGACAAGCAGGCCGACATCGCCATCCTGCGCACGCTGGGGCTCAGTCCTCGCGGCGTCATGCAGGTGTTCATGGTGCAGGGATCGATGATCGGCGTGTTCGGCATGGTGCTGGGGGTCGTGGGCGGGATCGTGTTGACCCTCAACCTGGAGAACATCCTGCGCGCGATCGAATCCGTGCTCGGGGTGCAGCTGATGCCCGAGGACGTGTATTACATCACCGGGCTGCCGACGCGACTGGAAGCCAGCGACGTCACCATCATCGCGATCGTGGCCCTGGTGATGGCGTTCCTGGCGACGATTTACCCGGCCTGGCGCGCCGCACGCACCGCACCCGCGGAGGCACTGCGTTATGAATAGCCGTGATTCGGGAATCGTGATGCGTGATTCGCAAGAACAAGTGCAAAAGCACGTGGGCGAGGTGATCCGGGCCGAGGGGCTGGGCAAGACCTATGCCGAAGGAAAGCTGCACACGCCGGTCTTCGATGGGCTGGACTTGTCGGTCAATGCCGGTGAAACGGTCGCCATCCTGGGGGCGTCAGGTGCGGGCAAGAGTACGTTGCTGCACTTGTTGGGCGGGCTGGATACGCCGACGGCGGGCGAGGTGTTTGTCGCCGGCAAGAAGATGAGTGCGCTGTCGGATGGCGCGCGCGGCCAGCTGCGCAACGGGGCACTGGGGTTCGTCTATCAATTCCACCACCTGTTGCCGGAATTCACCGCGCTGGAAAACGTGATGATGCCGGTGCTGCTCAGTGGAGCACCGGTCGATGTCTCCTCCGGGCGCGCCAGGGCGCTGCTGGAATCGGTCGGGCTGGGCCATCGCCTGGATCACAAGCCCGGAGAACTGTCGGGCGGCGAGCGTCAACGCGCCGCGGTGGCGCGGGCCCTGGTCAATACGCCCGCCTGCGTGCTGGGCGACGAGCCCACCGGCAACCTGGACGAGAAGACCGCCGCGACCGTGTTCGACCTGATGCTCGAACTCAACCGCAGCCAGCACACCAGCCTGGTGCTGGTCACGCACGACCGCCGGCTTGCCCGCAGGCTGGATCGCGTGCTGGAACTGCACGAAGGCAGGCTCAGGGAATTGTCGCCAGACGAGGTGTAAGCCATGACCGACACGGCAAGGATGCCGATCGAAGAAGAAGCTGTTCCGGGTGGGGGTGGCGCGCCAACTCCAGCGCAGGCTGCCACGCCGGATCGACAGGAAAGGATGCCTGGAGGCATTGCGGCTTTTGGATTCCCCGCCGCGCTGGGCCTGTTGGCCGGCGTTGCCACGTGCCTGTGGTTGCCGCAGCTGCCCCGCTGGCCGTGGCTGGCGCTGGCATTGGCTGTGGGTTGCATGCTGTGGTTCCGCGCCGGCCGCGTCCGCCTGCTGGGCGTGTTTCTTTGCGGCTTTGCACTGGCCGGGCTGCATGCGGGCCATGTGCTTGCACGCCAGCTGCCCATGTCGCTGGAGCATCACGATGTCACCCTGCGTGGCAGGGTGGTCGATCTGCCGCAACACGCCTCCCGTCGCACGCGATTCCAGTTTCGCGTCGATGGCGACGCAACGCAGCCAACCCCGCTGCGCGGACGCCTGCTGCAGTTGTCCTGGTACGACCCGGGGTTCGGCCATGCGCCGCCGGACCTGCATGCGCCACGATGGCGTGTCGACGCCGGTAGCCGCTGGCGATTCAAGCTGCGCCTGCATGCACCGCGCGGGCTGCGCAACGCCGGCAACATCGATGGCGAGAAGCGCGCGCTGGCCAACCGCATCTCGGCAATCGGCTATGTACGCGATGAGGGCGAAGCAACGCGACTGGCGCCGGGAGGCGGGATCGATGCCTGGCGCGGCCGGATGTCGACACGCATTGCCAGGGCGGTGCCGGGCAGTTCAGCGCGCTTCGTGCAGGCCCTGGCACTGGGGGATACGCGTGCGCTCGACGACAGGGACTGGGAACGCCTCCGCGCAGTGGGCCTGACCCACCTGATCGCCATTTCCGGGTTCCATGTCGGCCTCGTGGCTGGCTTCTTCGCCTTGCTGGTGGGCAGTGCCTGGCGGCTTTGGCCCGCGCTCGGACGCGTGTTGCCGCGGCCGCAGGCGGCGGCGATCGGGGCCCTGGGCGGTGCGATGGTCTATGCGGCGGTGGCAGGGTTCGGGCTGCCCACCGTGCGTACGGTGTTGATGATCGCGATCGTGGTGGTCGCGCGCCTGTCGCGACGTGCGCAACGCGCGGTGGATGCACTGGCGCTGGCCGCGTTCGCGGTGCTGCTGGCCGATCCATTGTCGATCCTTGCCGCGGGCTTCTGGCTCAGCTTCGCCGGCGTGGCCTGGTTGCTGTGGTGCCTGCCGCACGTCGCCGGGGTCGGGCGATCGTGGCGCGATCACCTGCGCGATTTCTTCAGTGCGCAGGCGGTGGCGACGCTGGGCCTGTTGCCATTGACGGTGGCGCTGTTCGGGCAAGCATCGTTGGCGGGTCCCTTGGCCAATCTCGTCGCGATCCCGTGGTGGAGCCTGGTCGTGGTGCCGCTGTCCCTGTGCGGGACTGCGCTGGAGGCATTGCACGCCGGTTGGGGTGGCGGGTTCTGGCGGTTGGCCGCGTGGGCGTTCGACCTGGCATGGCCGGGCTTCGAGGCGCTGGCCGGGAGCCCGCTGGCACTGTGGTGGCTGCCGCAACCGCCGTGGTACGCGCTGCCACTGGCCTTGCTGGGCGGGTTCTGGCTGCTGCTGCCGCGCGGCGTGCGGGGCAAGCCGCTGGCGTCGTTGTTGTGGTTGCCGCTGTTGTGGCCGCGGCTCGGGTTGCCGGTCCACGGCGACATCGTGGTCGACGTGCTGGACGTGGGGCAGGGACTTTCGGTGCTGGTGCGCACGTCCAGGCATGCGCTGCTCTACGACATGGGACCGGCGCAGCCGGAGGGATTCGATGCCGGTGAACAGGTCGTGGTACCAGCGTTGCACGCGCTGGGCGTTAGGCGGCTGGATGCGGCGGTGGTCAGTCATGGCGACAACGACCATGCCGGGGGATTCCCCGCGGTGGCACGCGCCTACCCGCCCGGCCATGCATGGACGCCCGAGGGTGCGCCGCCACTGCCGCATGGCCAGCCATGCGAGGCTGGACGGCATTGGACCTGGGATGGCGTGACGTTCCGGTTCCTGCACCCGCCGCGCTATTTCCCGTACCTGGGCAACGAGGCCGGTTGCGTCCTGCGTATCGAATCCCGACATGGCGCGGTGTTGATGGCTGGCGACATCGGCCAGGTGGTCGAGCGTGACCTGGTCCGGCGCTGGCCGACCCGGGTCCGGGCTGAGGTGGTGCTGGTGGCGCACCACGGCAGTGGCGGCTCGTCCGACCCGACGTTTATCGAGGCCACTGGCGCGCGCTGGGGGCTGATCTCCGCTGGCTACGGCAATCGCTTCCATCATCCAACGCCCGGTGCCGTCGAACGATGGCGTGACGCGGGTGCAAGGGTCATGGTCACCCTGGACAGCGGCGCCCAGCAGGTGCGCCTGGATGCCGGTGGGGTGTCCGTCCAGGGGGAGCGCCAGTCGCGCAGGCGGCTGTGGGATGCCGTGGCGCGAGGCAGGCGGGCGCAGTAGCGGGAACTCGACCGGAGCCGCCATTGCTGCGAGAGCAGCAAGCCAGTGTCCCTGCGGCAATGCGTCGGCGCGGCGGGGACGAAGTTCGCTGGATTCCTGCTTTCACGGGCATGCCGTGCTCCTGTGAGACGTGCTCTTGTGAGCCGTGCTCTTGCGAGCCGTGCTCTTGCGAGCGGCCAGGGTGCTGCACGGCCGCCGCGCGGGCACGTATGGGGTAATCGGGCGTCGCGGGCTATCCTATCGACCGGACTCATGACGGCCGACGGCCGGGGGATATGGCGTGCTCGAACTGGTCAAGGCCGGAGGATGGCCGATGATCCCGCTGCTGCTGCTGTCGGCCGCGGGCCTGGCGATCATCGTCGAGCGATTCTGGACCCTGCGGCGCAAGGCGGTGATGCCGCCCGGCCTGGGCGGGGAAGTGCGCGCCTGGGCCTCGCGCGGCAAGCTCGACCCGGCGCATATCGAGTCGTTGCGCGGCACCTCGCCGCTGGGCGCGTTGCTGGCCGCGGCGCTGGACGTGCGCCACCGCCCGCGCGACCAGGTCCGCGAGCGCATCGAGGACGTGGGACGTCACCTGGTGCACAAGATGGAGCGCTACCTCAATACCCTGGGCACGATCGCCGCCGCGGGGCCGCTGCTGGGCCTGTTCGGCACCGTGGTGGGCATGATCCAGATGTTCCTGGGCATCCTCGACCATGGCGTCGGCGACGTGAACCAGCTTGCCGGTGGCATCGGCAAGGCGTTGGTGTGCACGGCCACCGGCATGATCGTGGCGATCCCCGCGCTGATGTTCCATCGCTACTTCCGCGGACGCATCGCCGAGTACATCGTCGAGATGGAGCACGAGGCGATCCAGTTGCAGGACACGCTGGATCCGCGCGGCATGCCGGCCAGCTCCGCCCCCGGCAGCCACGGCATCACCCCGCCGGACGCGGGCTGAGGGGCAGGCACCGACATGCGCATCCGCGACCACCGCGCCGACGATACGCCCGACATCAACATGATCCCGTTGATCGACGTGATCCTGGTGCTGATCATCTTCTTCGTCATCACCACGACCTTCGATTCGAGGTCGGTGCTGAAGCTCGAGCTGCCACGGGCGGATGGCCAGCCGGCGCAGACGCAGGACACGGCGTTGAGCGTGCTGGTCAACGCCGACGGGCGCTACTTCGTTGGCGACCGGGAGGCACTGCGCACCGATGTCGATTCGCTCAAGCGCACCATCGCCGAGGTGGCAGGTCCCGACCGGGACCGCGACGTCCTGTTGCGTGCCGATGCACGTACCCGGCACCAGTCGGTGGTGACCGCGCTGGATGCCTTGGGGCAGCTGGGATTCCGTCATGTCTCGATTGCGACGGCGCCGGAGACGGAGCCAAGGCCTTGAGCGATGCCGCCAAGGAGAGTGCCGTCAACGGGCATGCTGCCAGACAAGAGCGCGCACGGCGCGTCCTGGCCGATTTACCGCCGGTTGCTGGGGTATGCCAAGCGCTACTGGCCACTGCTGGCGGCAGCCGCCGTGGGGATGATCATCGAGGCGCTTGCCGGCGGTGCCTTTGTCCAGTTGATGGATCCACTGGTCAACAAGGGTTTCGTGCAATCCCGATCCGGCGATGGCGGTCAAGCTGCCGCTGATCATCATCGGTTTGTTCGTGCTGCGTGGTATCGCGACCTTCGTCACCGACTACGGCATGGCGCGTGCTGGGCGCAGTGTGGTGCGCGACCTGCGCGAACAGATCCTGGGCAAGTTCCTGCGACTGCCCAGCACCCAGTTCGATACCGAGACCGTCCCGGCCATGGTCAGTCGCCTCAATTTCGATACCGAGCAGGTCACACAGGCGAGCACGGATGCCCTCAAGACGTTGGTCACCGACGGCCTTACCATCGCCATCATGCTGGGGATCATGTTGTTGGTCAGCGTCAAGGTGACGCTGGCGATGGTGCTGATGCTGCCGCTGATTGGTGCGCTGGCCTGGTATGTCGGCAAGCGCTATCGCCGCATCAGCCGCGGAATCCAGGACGGCATGGGACAGCTGGCATCAGACGCCGAGCAGTCGCTGGCGGCGCAACAGGACGTCAAGGTCCATGGCGCGCAGTATTTCGAGCAGACGCGGTATTCCAGGCTGGCCAATCGCATGTTGCGGATGAACGTGAAAGTCGAGGCGACCCGGGCCAGGAGTTCGGCGTTGGTGCAGATGCTTGCTGCCTTTGCGCTATCGGCGATCGTCTGGGTTGCCACAAGCCAGGCGCTGCAGGGCATCTGAATGCTGGTCAGTTCGTGCAGACTGATGATTGTCGATGATGGCGATCATCCCCTCGCTGCGCCGGCTCACCAACGTGCAGAGCGTGATCGGCCGTGGGGTCGCGGCCGCCGAACGGCTGTTCGGCGTGCTCGACGACGTCGAGGAGCGCGACACCGGCACGGTCGCGCTGTCGCGTTCGCGCGGGGAGCTGGTGTTCGACAAGGTCTCGCTGGCTTATCCCGGGCACGATGCGCAGGCGCTGCACGACATCAGCTTCAGCGCCCGTCCGGGGACGGTGACCGCCATCGTCGGGCGTTCGGGCAGCGGCAAGACCAGCCTGGTGCGGCTGGTGCCGCGCTTCTACGAGCCCACCGAAGGTCGCATCACCCTGGACGGCACGCCGCTGGACGATTACCGGCTCGCGGACCTGCGCCGCCAGATCGCGATCGTCGGCCAGCGCGTCATGCTGTTCGACGACAGCGTCGCGGCCAACATCGCCTATGCCAGCGATGCCGATGCAGTGCGGCTGCGTTCGGCGGCCGAGGCCGCCAATGCCTGGGAGTTCATCGATCGGTTGCCGTTGAAGCTCGATACCCGGATCGGCGAGAACGGTGCGCTGCTGTCCGGCGGCCAGCGCCAGCGCCTGGCGATTGCGCGCGCGATCCTGCGCGATGCACCGTTGCTGATCCTCGACGAAGCCACCGCGGCACTGGATACCGAATCCGAGCGCCTGGTCCAGGACGCGCTTGAACGCCTGATGCCCGATCGCACCACGCTGGTGATCGCGCACCGGCTATCGACCATCGAGCACGCAGACCAGGTACTGGTCCTGGACCATGGCCGCCTGGAGGAGCAGGGCACGCACGCCCAATTGCTGGCGCGCGGGGGCCTGTATGCGCACCTGCACGCCATGCAGTTCCGCGAAACGGAACGCCTGTGAAGGCGATCGCATGAGCGCACGCAGGCGACCGCCGTCCTGGTGGTATGACGACAAGCGCGAGCCACCGATGCACGCACGTGCATTGGCCGCGCTGTATGGCGCGGTGGTGCGCTTGCGCGGCGAGCTGTATCGGCTAGGCCTGTTGCGCAGGCGCAAGGTCGATGCGGTGGTGATCGTGGTCGGCAACCTGGTGGCAGGGGGCAGTGGCAAGACGCCACTGGTCATCGCGCTGGCCAGGCGCCTCCAGGATGCGGGCTGGACGCCGGGCATCGCAACGCGAGGGTATGGGCGCCAGGACGAAGGCAAGCCGCTCTGGGTGGAGGCCGGCACGCCGCCCGCGCTTGGCGGCGACGAACCCGTGCTGATCGCCCGCACCACGCGATGCCGGGTGCGCGCAGACCAGGACCGGGTTGCCGCGTCGCGTGCGCTGGCGGCCGCCGGTTGCGACGTGATCGTCTGCGACGATGGCCTGCAGCACACCCGGCTGGCCCGCGACATCGAGATCGAGGTCATCGACGGCCGCCGTCGTTATGGCAATGGGCGGCTGCTGCCGGCCGGCCCGCTGCGCGAGTTGCCGGCGCGCTCGACGGCCTGCGATTTCCGGGTGGTCAACCTGGGAGCTGGCGCAACCGATGGCGATGCCCGATGCAGTGGGCGGCGGCGCGATCGAAACCGGCTTTGGCGAATGGCCGATGCGCTTGTGTCCGCGTGATGCCGTACCGATGCTGGGTGGGCGGCCGCGGCCCCTGTCGGCCTTCGCGGGGCAGCGCGTCCATGCCGTGGCCGGCATTGGCGACCCCGAGCGTTTCTTCTCGATGCTTCGCGACCTGGGCATCGCGGTCGTGCCGCATGCATTTGCCGACCATCACCGTTACGTCGCCGGCGATTTCGAGTTCGGCAGCGAGCTGCCGGTCCTGTTGACGGAGAAGGACGCGGTCAAGTGCCTGCCGTTTGCCACCGAGCGCTTCCACAGCGTGCCGGTGCGGGCTGATCTGCCGGAGGCCTTCTGGATCGGGTTGCTCGACCGCCTGCCGCGACGCGCGTCGGCCGGGCTCGGCTCCAGCACCCATCCATCCCCTGGAAAGGAGTCGTTGCGATGACCGGTTTCGTGGTCGCCATCCCCGCACGCCATGACGCCAGCCGCCTGCCGGGCAAGCCATTGCGGCTGCTGGGCGGCGACCCGCTGGTGCTGCACGTCGCCCGGCGCGCGCTGGATGCCGGCGCGCGCGAAGTCTGGGTCGCGGCCGACGACGACCGCATCGCCGCGGCGCTGGTGGGCAGCGGGGTGCGCATCGCGATGACGTCGTCCAGCCATGCCTCCGGCAGCGATCGCCTGGCCGAGTGCGCCGCCATCGCGGGCTGGGACGACGACACCGTGGTGGTCAACCTGCAGGGCGATGAGCCGTTCGCCCCTGCTGCCGGCATCCGTGCCGTGGCCGACCTGTTGCAGGCGTCGGGTGCGCCGATGGGCACGCTGGCCACGGCGATCGACGACGTCGACAGCCTGCTGGACCCGAACACGGTCAAGGTGGTGCGCGCCGCGAGCGGCGATGCGCTGTATTTCAGCCGCGCGCCGGTGCCGTGGCCGCGGGACGCGTTTACCAGGGATCGTTCGACATTGCCCGCCGACCATGCCTGGCTGCGCCATATCGGGATTTATGCCTACCGCGCCGGTTTCCTGAAACAGTTCGCGGCGCTGCCGCCAGGCCAGCTGGAGCGCATCGAGTCGCTGGAACAGCTGCGCGCACTGGAGCATGGCTTCAGGATCGCGGTCGGGATCACGCCCGTGCCGTTTCCACCGGGCGTGGATACCCAAGCCGATCTAGAGCGGGCAGGGCAGTACCTGGCTGCGGGCGCACGATCCACGCCATGAGCACGCCAGTGCGACTGCTGGTGGTGTGCCTTGGCAACATCTGCCGTTCGCCCATGGCGGAGGGCGCCTTGCGCCATCGGCTGGCCCAGGCCGGCCTGGACGGCGAGGTGGCTGTCGATTCAGCGGGACTGGGCGCCTGGCATGCAGGCCAGCCCCCCGACCCGCGTGCCATTGCCTGCGCCGCACGCCACGGCGTCGATATCGCCCACCAGCGGGCACGCCAGCTGTGCCCGGCCGACTACGCCGACTTCGACTGGCTGCTCTGCGCCGACCACGCGGTGCTGGAGGACGTGCGCGCGGCCATGCCCGTCGACGCGCGGGCCAAGGCGGTGCTGATGCTCGGTTTTGGCGATGGCCCGGGCGCGCCGGTGCCCGATCCCTACACCGGCGGACAGGCGGATTTCGAGCACGCCTGGGCGCTGGTCGATGGCGCTGCGGCCGCCATCGTGCAGTCTTTGCGCGCCGACACGGCCGACTGACGCATAATCAACGGGCTTCGCCGACTGGACCTGTTCATGCATCCGGATACCGCTGGAAGCGAAATCGCCCCAGAATTCCCGCAAGGCCTGGAATGGCTGAATCTCGCGGGACCGCTGCGCATGTCCGAATTGCGCGGGCGGGTGTGCGCGCTGGGCTTCGTCAATGTCGGCTCGGCCTGGTCGCTGCAACGCCTGCGCGACCTGGCGCACCTGCAGTTGCGCCATGGCGACCGCCTGCAGGCGATCGCGGTCCACGTGCCGCGCTTCGACAGCGAGCGTGATGGCCGCCGCATCGCCAGCTGCCTGCATCGGCAAGGCATCGCGTTTCCGGTCGCGCACGATCCGGACTGGACCGCGTGGCAGCACTTCGACATCGCCGCCTGGCCCACCGTGGTCCTGATCGACGGCCAGGGCGTGATCCGCGAGCGGATCGTTGGCGATGGCCCCATCCGCGAGCTCGATGCGCATGCGGCCGCGCTGTGCGCCGCGCAGGCCTACCCCGACAGTCCCCAACCCCAGCGCCTGCGTCGCCATCCGGAGCCGAGCATGCCGCTGTGTTTCCCGGCGGGCGTGGCGGCCAACGACCAATACCTGTATGTCGCCGACGGTGGCCACCAGCGCATCCTCGAGTGCGACCATGCCGGCCGCGTGTTGCGGCAGTTCGGCAGTGGCGACATCGGTTTCATCGATGGTCCGCCGGAACTGGCCGCGTTTTCGCGCCCGCAGGCGCTGCACCTGGCACGCGACGAGCTGTACGTCATCGATAGCGGCAACCATGCCGTGCGCAGCATCAACCTGCGCACCGGGGACATCGCCACCGTGTGCGGTGCGGGGCGCCCTGGCCAGCCGACCGAAGGCAGCGTACGCAATCCGCGCGATGTCGCCTTCGACCAGCCCAGTGCGGTTGCCATGGTCGGTGACGCATTGCTGATCGCCTGCCGCGGCGACAACAGGATCTGGAAGTACGACCTGGGCAAGGAGACATTGTCCCTGCTTGCCGGCTCCAGCCGGCTGGCGGTCGAGGATGGCACTGGCGACCAGGCCTCGTTTGCCGAGCCGGTGTCGCTGGCTGCCGTGCAGCAGCGGGTGTACATCTGCGACGGGACGGGGTCGGCGATCCGCACGCTCAGCACGGGAAACCTCGAGGTCAAGACGCTCGTCGGGCAGGGTCCATGGGACTTCGGCAGCGTCGACGGCGCACGCAGCGGTGCCTTGTTGCAGGGGCCACAGGCCATCGCGCTCGACCCCGAGGCCCCCATCCTCTGGATCGCCGATTGCGGCAACAACCAGCTGCGCACGCTGCGGCTGGGTGGCGGTGAGTTGTCCACCTACGATTTGCCGCAACGATTGCACGGGCCACGTGGCCTGGCGGTTGGCAAGGGCGTGGTCTGGATCGCCGATACCGATGCGCACGCGGTGCTGCGCCTTGATATCGCGAGCGGCGCGCTGCAGCACGTACCGGTTGGCGAATGACGCTGGCACGCTGTACCCCGCGCGGCAGGCCCGGCCCCGCATGGCCGATTGTGTTCCCGGTGCCCGGCCCCCAAGGTAGCGCCATCGGTTTTGCGCCAGGCCCATGACCCCTGATACGCCACCCTTCGACGGCAAGGCATTTGCCCGCAACCTGAGCACCGCCCCCGGCGTCTACCGCATGTACGGCGCCGACGACAGCGTGCTGTACGTCGGCAAGGCCGGTGCGCTCAAGCGGCGCGTGGCCAGTTATTTCAGTGGCAAGCCGCAGAGCACGCGCACCATGGCGATGCTTGCGCAGGTCACGCGCATGGAGGTCACGGTCACCCGCACCGAAACCGAAGCGCTGTTGCTCGAAAACGAACTGATCAAGTCGCTCAAGCCGCGCTACAACGTGTTGCTGCGCGACGACAAGAGCTATCCCTACGTGCTGATGACCCAGGAGCAGTGGCCGCGGCTGGCCATGCATCGGGGCGGGCGCACCACGCCGGGGCGCTACTTCGGCCCGTATGCGAGCGTCGGCGCCGTGCGCGAGACGCTCAACCTGATGCACAAGCTGTTCCGCCTGCGCAGCTGCGAGGACAGCGTGTTCCGCAACCGCTCGCGGCCTTGCCTGCAGTATCAGATCGGCCGCTGCAGCGCGCCTTGCGTCGGGCTGGTCGCGGCGGATGCGTATGCCGAGTCGGTGCGGCGCGCGGAGCTGTTCCTCGATGGCCGCAGCGACGAGCTGGCCACCGAACTGGAACAGGCCATGTCGGCGGCCAGCGAGCGACTGGAGTTCGAGGAGGCCGCGCGCGTGCGCGACCTGATCACCGCCATCCGCCAGCTTCAGGCACGCCAGTATGTCGATGGGCGCGCCGCCGACCTCGACGTACTGGCCTGCGTGATGCAGGCCACGCACGCCTGCGTGATGCTGCTGGCGTTCCGTGATGGCCGCAACCTGGGCACGCGCGCCTTCTTTCCCCGGACCAATGGCGCGGAAAGTCCGGAGGAGGTCCTGGCCGCCTTCGTATCGCAGTATTACGGCGAGCAGCCCCCGCCGCGCGAAATCGTGCTGGATCGCGACATCGACGATCGCGAACTGCTTGAGCAGGCGCTGTCGGCAACGGCCGGCAAGCGGGTGCAGCTACGCCCCAATGTCCGTGGCGAGCGCGCGGGTTACGTCGACATGGCGCGTCGCAACGCCGAGCTGGCGCTGGCCACGGAGCTGGGTAGCCAGGCCACGCAGCAGGCGCGGCTGGAGTCGCTGCGCAGCCTTGCTGGAGGTGGAAGACGCCCCGCAGCGCATCGAGTGCTTCGACATCAGCCACACCATGGGCGAGGCGACCGTGGCCTCGTGCGTGGTTTTCGACGGCAATGGTCCGGTCCGTGGCCAGTACCGCCGCTACAACATCGCCGGCATCGAGCCGGGCGACGACTACGCGGCCATGCACCAGGCCCTGGAGCGCCGCTTCCGGCGCGCAGTCGAATCCGACGGCGTCCTGCCGGACCTGCTGCTGATCGATGGTGGAGCAGGGCAGGTGGCGCAGGCCAATGCCGTGCTGGCCGACCTGGGCATCGATCGGGTGCTGGTGGTGGGCGTGGCCAAGGGCGAAGCCCGTCGCGCCGGGCACGAGGCCTTGCTGCTCCCGGGCATCGACGGCAAGCCGGGCCGTGAACTGCGTCCGGGCGCCCAATCGCCTGGCCTGCAACTGGTGCAGCAGGTGCGCGACGAGGCGCACCGTTTTGCCATCACCGGCCACCGTGGGCGGCGCCAGAAAGCGCGCAACAGCAGCCGGCTGGAGGACGTTCCGGGCATCGGCCCCCGCAGACGCGCTAACCTGTTACGGCATTTCGGCGGCCTGGGGGGCCTCAAGGCCGCGGGAGCCGAAGAGATCGCGCGGGTCGAGGGGATCAATGCCGCATTGGCCGAGCGCATCTACGCCAGCCTCCACGGCCTGTCGGCGGCCGCCCCGCCGGCGACACCACCAGAAGGATCCAACCAGGCGTGAAGTTGACCATCCCGACACTGCTGACCCTGCTGCGGATCCTCATGATCCCGGTGCTGGCGGCGGTCTTCTACCTGCCCTGGCGCTGGACCAGCCTGGCGGCGGCGGCGATCTTCGGGCTGGCCGCGCTCACGGACTGGCTGGACGGGTATATCGCGCGCCGATACCGCATGAACTCCGCATTCGGCGCGTTCCTGGACCCGGTCGCGGACAAGTTGATGGTGGCCGCGGCGTTGTTCCTGATCGTCCAGGGCCACCCGACCGCGTGGATGGCACTGTGGGCGGCGGTGATCGTCGGACGCGAGATCGCGGTGTCGGCCCTGCGCGAATGGATGGCCGAGCTCGGACAGCGCGCCCGGGTGCGCGTGGCCACCGTCGGCAAGCTCAAGACCATCGCGCAGATGGTCGCGTTGCTGTGCCTGCTGTACTCGGTGTCTCCAGGCCAACCGCCCGGTGCAGGGCTCTGGTTGGGCAAGACGATTTTCCACATCGGCGACTGGCTGCTGGCGCTGGCGGCGCTGCTTACCCTGTGGTCCGGGTTTGCCTACCTGCGCGCCGCCTGGCCGGTTTTGCGCGACGGCAAGGCGCCCCCTGTTGACAGCAACGCAACGGCCAGTAGAATTGCCGGTTCCCCGCGGGAATAGCTCAGTTGGTAGAGCACGACCTTGCCAAGGTCGGGGTCGCGAGTTCGAGTCTCGTTTCCCGCTCCAGGTTTTGACGGACCCCGGCATGCCGGGGTTTGTTGTTTCCGGGTCGCACGCAGGGCTTGGCAGCCATGCAGGCGACATGGAAAGATCGTTCAGCAAGCGTCTTGCGTCAGAACGCGTCAACGTCACCGGCCGGGTGGCAGAGTGGTCATGCAGCGGACTGCAAATCCGCGTACGCCGGTTCGATTCCGACCTCGGCCTCCAGATGAAACCAAAAGGGCCAGGCTGATGCCTGGCCCTTTTGCTGTGGCTAGCCGCCCCTTTGCTCCCGGCTCACTCCTGCCGATTCCCCATGCAGGAGCGGCTCCAGCCGCAAGCGCTTCCCCTCGATTGCCGATGGACCCATTCGATCCCCGTAGGAGCGACGTAAGTCGCGATCGCTCCCCATGCAGGAGCGGCTCCAGCCGCGAGCTCTTCCCCTCGATTGCCGATGGACCCATTCGATCCCCGTAGGAGCGACGTAAGTCGCGATCGCTTCCCATGTAGGAGCGGCTTCAGCCGCGAGCTCTTCCCCTCGCTTGCCGATGGACCCATTCGATCCCCGTAGGAGCGACGTAAGTCGCGAGCGCTCCCCATGCAGGAGCGGCTTCAGCCGCGAGCTCTTCCCCTCGATTGCCGATGGACCCATTCGATCCCCGTAGGAGCGACGTAAGTCGCGACCAGGTGCCTGTAAAAGCATCGCGACCCACGTCGCCCCTGCAACACCAGGATCCAACCAAGCGCGATCGCCGTACCGCTCCGGCAACACCATCCTCCCAGCCACATTCCCCAGCGACGCGTGTGCGGGCGCAGGCGCCGGTTCCGTTTATCACCGCCTTGGGGCACCATGCGCGCAAGCCCGGATGGCGAAACTGGTAGACGCAAGGGACTTAAAATCCCTCGACCGCAAGGTCATGTCGGTTCGATCCCGACTCCGGGCACCAGCGTCGCCTCGTCGTTGAGCCGCGACCCGGCGCGAGCTTCCGCCTGGTCGCGTCTTGCAAGCCGACATCCGCAGCGTGCTGTCCCGCCGCCGCAACCGATGCGTTTCCATCACCTGGCCGTGCCAACGCGCTCCGCTACACTGCCGGCATGAACATCGAAAAACTCGAAACCATCCTCCAGGAAATGCGGACGGCCCGGTTCACCGATCTGGCGGCGAGCGAAAAGCGGGTCGAGGACTGGGCCGATCGCATTGCCGGTGCGATCACCGAGCACCTGGTCTCGTCCCTGCAAAACGATCTGACCATCGGTCCCGCGCCCGACCTTGCCAGCGAGCCTGGTGGTTACGACTGGGGCGAAGCCGAGACGCAACCGGAAACCGCGCCCAAGCCGGCGAGCATTCGGATCAGGAGCGCTAGGGCAGGGCACCGTTCCACGAATCCACGGCGTCGCCATGCAGCCAAGCTGCAAGGCTCGCGCCGATGGCTCCGGCCCGCCACGACAGCGCCAGCATTGCCGGGCCTTGGTATTTCCGCGCAAGCCTGGCAGGCATATGCCGCGCTGAACCGACAACGGCTGGAGAAGCGCGACGCGCCGGACGTCCGCCCGCGCGCGTCACCCGCAAGTTGTCCCGGAACTTCGCGTCGCCGATGGGTTGGCCGATCCGCTGCCGCGTGGCTTGCCGACATGTGGCCGATGCAATCCCAGGCAACGACGCCGACGACGCGGGCGCTGCGCCACGCGCGCTATGCTTTCTGTTTCGCGTGCCCCGGAGACCCGATGATGCTGCGCTACGCCGCTTACGCCGCCGCCGCCGTCATGACGCTGCTCTCAGTCGTCATGCTGTCTTTCCACGGCGCGTCCACGACCTGGGCGTGGCTGGCTGCCGGGTTCGGCGTGCTGTTCCTGCTTGGCACCTGGGACATCCTGCAGCGACGCAGTACCTTGCGTCGCAACTACCCGCTGCTGGCGTATTTCCGCTACGGGCTGGAGTCGATCGGCCCGGAGATCCGGCAATACTTCATCGAGCGCGACACCGAGGAGCTTCCATTTTCCCGCGACCAGCGCACCCTGGTCTACGAGCGCTCCAAGAGCGAGATGGACGTGGTCCCGTACGGCAGCGAGCACGATGTCTACGGCACGCGCTACGAGTGGATCAACCACTCCGTCGCGCCGTCCAAACATGTGTCGCACGATTACCGCATCACCATCGGTTCGCAATCCAGCCAGCCCTACGAAGCCAGCGTGCTGAACATCTCGGCGATGAGTTTCGGATCGCTGTCCGCCAACGCCATCCGCGCGCTCAATGCCGGCGCCAGGGCGGGCAACTTCTACCACGACACCGGCGAGGGCTCGATCTCCCCCTACCACCGGGAGTTCGGCGGCGACCTGGTCTGGGAGATCGGGTCGGGCTACTTCGGCTGCCGCCACCGCGAGTTCGGCACGTTCGATGAAGACAAGTTTGCCGAACAGGCCACGACCGACCAGGTCAAGATGATCGAGATCAAGCTGTCGCAGGGCGCCAAGCCCGGGCACGGCGGCGTCCTGCCGGCGGCCAAGGTCAGCAGGGAAATCGCGGAGATCCGCGGTGTCCAGCAAGGCGTGGACTGCGTGTCCCCGGCCCGGCATTCCACCTTCGACACGCCGATGGGCCTGCTTGAGTTCGTCCAGCGGCTACGCAACCTGTCCGGCGGCAAGCCCACCGGCTTCAAGCTGGTGATCGGCCACCCGTGGGAGTGGTTCGGCATCGCCAAGGCCATGCACGAAAGCGGCATCCTGCCCGACTTCATCGTGGTCGACGGGGCCGAAGGCGGCACCGGCGCGGCGCCGTCGGAGTTCATCAATTTCGTCGGCGTACCGATGAACGAAGGCCTGATGCTGATCCACAACACGCTGGTCGGGCTGGGCCTGCGCAGGAAGATCAAGATCGGCGCGGCGGGCAAGATCACCGGTGGGTTCGACATCGCCAAGACGCTGGCCATGGGCGCGGACTGGTGCAATTCGGCACGCGGGTTCATGTTTGCCCTGGGCTGCATCCAGGCGCAGACGTGCCACAACGATCACTGCCCGACCGGCATCACCACGCAAAACCCGCGGCGCTGGAAGCACCTGGACGTCGCCGACAAATCCAGGCGCGTCCAGCAGTTCCACGACAACACGCTTGCCGCGATGCGCGACATGCTGGTGGCCGCTGGACTGGAGCATCCCGACGAGCTGGGTCCCGAGCACATCCTGCGCCGGGTCTCGCCGGTGGAGGTGCGCTCGCTGGCGGCGCTGTATCCGTTCCTCAAGCAGGGCGAACTGCTGGACGGCGTATCGACCAACCACGCCGTGTTCCGCGAGTTCTGGGATGTCGCCCGCAGCGACTCGTTTGCGCCACCGGAAAAGGTGCGCGCGCTGCGGGGTGGGCGGTTGTACTAGCCCACAAACGGCGAGTTGGCTTGCGGGCCAGCGCTGACGGAAGAGTCGGTCACCACGCCCGCGCAGGCCGACATCCCGGGACGTCGTCGATTCTGCGCACAGTCCATTCCCTAAGCCCCACATGCCCCCTGTAGGAGCGCCACATGGCCGCGATCAACGTGTGTCGTGCCTATTCAAAAAATGCGCCGATTAAAAACGCGCGTTTCAAAAACTCATCGTACCCAAGGCAAGAGCATCGCGCCCATGGGGCGCTCCTACAGGGGTTGACCGGAGGATGTGCAGTCAAGCAACTCCAGTAACCGCTCCGGAGGACGCCCAATCACCGCACGCCCATCCTTGACCAGGATCGGGCGCTCGATCAGGCGTGGATGGCAGGCCATCGCATCGATCAATATGTCGTCATCCAGTGATGCGTCGGCCAGGCCAAGTTCGGTATAGACGGGTTCACCGCTACGCAGCAGGTCGCGCGGGCGGATGCCCAATGCTGCAATCAGCGATCGCAACGCGTCCGCGCTGGGCGGCTGGTCCAGATAGGCGACGATCTCGGGCTGGATGCCGCGGTCGTGCAACAACGCCAGTGCCGCGCGCGATTTCGAGCAGTGGGGATTGTGGAAAAGCTGCATGGTGGTCTCCTTCTGGTATGACAGCCCTACGCCCGCCCGGCCCGACTGGACACGGTGGCCGCTGGACGTATTCACCCGCAGTCCAAGTGGCCGCAGGCACAATTCTTGCGTTGCGCGCACCTGTTGGACGCTGCGCACCTGCCGGAGCAGGGCGCCGGTCCAACCAGGCCCCGCGAGGATCGTGTGCTCCCGACGCGCGGCCGCCACGACGCCCCAGACAGGAGCCCGCCGATGGCGGCCATGCCACATGCAAGATCAATGAAGTCCAGGGGCATGCCGTCCAACGGCATGATGTCCAACGGCATGATGTCCCGGAGCATGATCCCCCGGAGCGTGTCGTCCGGCGCCCCGCCTGCAGTCACCAGCCCGTATCGGGGCCGGACGCCTGCCAGCCTGCATCCATGTCCCTTCGCCTTCGACGTCCTCCCGCGAGACCAGCCGCCTCATGCTTGACCTCCACTGCCACATGCTGCCGGGGATCGACGATGGCGCCACCGATCTCGCGATGGCGCTGGAGATGGCGTGATGAACGGTGGGCAGGTGGCCCCGGAGCGCGCTAACCGGCATAATCGCCCCTCGAAAAAACCGCGCCAGCGTGCAGTTTGCGAGCACCGCATACGCGACCGCCCGGGTCAGGAGCTAGACACAATGCGAACACATCCGGGACTGGCCGATACGCGCATCGCCATCGTTGGCCTTGGCTATGTCGGCCTGCCGTTGGCGGTGGAGTTCGGCAAACAATACGACACCGTCGGATACGACATCAACGCGGCACGTGTGGCCGAGTTGCAGGCACGGCGCGACAGTACGTTGGAAGTCGCTACCGAAGACTTCTCCGCAGCCACCGAACTGAGATTCTCCGCGAGCCTGGACGACATCCGCGACTGCAACGCCTATATCGTCACCGTCCCCACGCCGATCGACAGCGCCAAGCGCCCTGACCTGACGCCGCTGATTAAGGCGAGCGAAGCCTTGGGAGGCATCCTGAAGCCCGGTGACACCGTCATTTACGAATCCACCGTCTACCCCGGTTGCACCGAAGAAGTCTGCGTACCGATCCTCGAGCGCTTGTCCGGATTAAAGTGCGAAAGCACCGCCCTCGCCCTTGTTGGTCCGCGTCCCTTGCAAAGCAGTGGAGCAGCAGGGTTGAGTGCTCTTGACCCTGAGCGAGCTGTTGACGCCAGCGGCCACCCGAACACCTTCACCTGTGGCTACTCTCCCGAACGCATCAATCCCGGCGACAAGACCCATCGCGTCACCAACGTCCTCAAAGTCACGTCAGGCTCGACGCCAGAAGCCGCAGACTTCATCGATGCCCTGTACAAGAGCATCATCACCGCAGGCACCCACAAGGCCAGCAGCATCAAGGTGGCGGAAGCAGCCAAAGTGATCGAAAATACCCAGCGAGATCTCAACATCGCATTGGTCAATGACCTGGCCATGCTGTTTAACAAGCTCGGTATCGATACGCTGGAAGTGCTCGAAGCCGCTGGTACCAAATGGAACTTCCTCCCATTCCGCCCTGGCTTGGTCGGTGGACACTGTATCAGCGTCGACCCGTACTACCTCACTCACAAGGCGCAGGAAGTCGGCCATCATTCCGACGTCATCCTCGCTGGCCGTCGTACCAATGACGGCATGGGGGCCTACGTCGCCGACCAGGTCATCCGACTCATGGTGCGAAAGGGCATCAACTCCGTGCAGGCACGCGTGCTGGTAATGGGCTTGGCATTCAAGGAAAACTGCCCCGACCTACGCAACACACGCGTCGTAGACATCGTTTCGGCCTTGCAGGGATACAACACGCAAGTCGATGTCTACGACCCGTGGGTGGACAAGGCCGAAGCCCAGCACGAATACGGCATCACACCGATCGACCAACCCGTGCAAGGCGCGTACGACGCTATCATCGTCGCCGTTGGCCACAAACAGTTTGCTGATCTCGGCGCCCAGGGCATCCGTGCCCTCGGCAAGCCTTCCTCCATCCTCTACGACGTGAAATACATCCTCCCTGCCGACAAGGTAGACGCGCGCCTATAACGCGCTTCGCCGAAGCAGCTTCAGCCGCGAGCTCTCGCCGCAAGCGGCTGCACCGTAAAACGATGTAGATCGCGATCCCTGTTCAGGACACGCAATGAAAGTGCTAGTCACCGGCACCGCCGGCTTCATAGGCTCACACGTCGCCCTCACACTACTCGAGCGCGGGGACGAAGTCGTCGGCGTCGACAATATCAACGACTACTACGACGTCAATCTCAAGAAGGCACGACTGGCGCGCTTCGCCGAACATCCGAACTACACGCACATCACCGCCGATATCGGGGATCGCGATGCCATCGAAGCAGCCTTCGCCGCGCACAAGCCCCAGCGTGTCATCAACCTCGCCGCCCAGGCCGGAGTGCGGTACGCGGCCGAGAACCCGCACGTGTACGTGCAAAGCAACATCGTCGGATTCCTGCATATCCTCGAGGGCTGTCGCCACCACAATGTCGAGCACCTAGTGTTCGCCTCCACCAGCTCCATCTATGGCGCCGATACTGCCATGCCGTTCTCCGAGCACCAATCCACCGACCACCCACTGACCCTGTATGCCGCCAGCAAGAAAGCCAACGAGGCGATGGCGCACAGCTACGCGCACCTTTATGGCATCCCGGTCACAGGACTCCGCTTTTTCACAGTCTACGGTCCCTGGGGCCGCCCGGATATGGCGTTGTTCCTGTTCACGAAGGCGATCCTTGCGGACGAGCCAATCAAGGTTTTCAATCACGGCAGGCACAAGCGCAGTTTCACCTATATCGATGACATCGTCGAAGCCGTGATCCGGACGTTGGACAAGCCACCGGGCAAGAACCCGGCGTGGAATGGCGACGCGCCCGATCCGGCGAGCAGTGGCGTGGCGCCCTATCGCGTCTTCAACATCGGCAACGAGCAGCCGGTAGAACTGTTGCGTTATATCGAAGTGCTGGAGCAGAGCCTGGGACGGAAGGCAGTCATGGAAATGGTGCCGCTGCAGGCTGGCGACGTGCCGAATACCGAGGCCGATATGTCCGAGCTAATCGCCGCGGTTGACTATCGACCGCGCGTATCGGTGGAAGAGGGCGTGGATCGATTCGCGCGGTGGTATCGCGAGTATCATGGTATTCAGGAGCGACGGATTGGCGTGAAGCCTTGCTTCCCGTCTTCAATGTCGTTGGGAGTTGTGATACGCAGCTAGTCCACCTAATTTTTCGAACTGGTGAATTCTCGCGGCACCTGCCCCGAGCCAATCGTCAGTGTCGAGATTTTCCGCTGGTTCGACGGCTTGCGGTTCGGTTGCCGGAGCTCTGTAGCCAGGCGGTCGCGCTGCGGTCGTGGGCATCCGTGCCTCCGGCGTACATCATTGCCATGCCATTCGTTTCAGGAGCGATCCATGTGCGCGATCCGCGGACCGCGATCGAGCCGTCCTGTTCTGCCTGGCACTGACACGCACCTGCCAGGGCGTGGATGCTTTCCTGTCGGAAGAGTATATACGTGTGCGCCAGACCGATTTCGACGCGAGATCGTGGCCGATGTGCATGGCAGCCAGCGCGCGACGCGTTCTTTCTGTGCCCACGGGACACAAACGCAAAGGCCACCCGGACGGGGTGGCCGATGTCGTAGCGATCGTGGTGGGCGGTGCAGGGATCGAACCTGCGACCCTTGCCGTGTGAAGGCAATGCTCTACCGCTGAGCTAACCGCCCAAGATCAAACGCTGTTGCGGGTGGTGCGAAGATCACCCGGTACGCACAGGTGCCGTGCAGCGGGCCGCGTATTCTAAGGTCTCCGGATGGGCTGGACAAGCCATCCCGGCTGATCCGCGCTCGCGACGCAGGCGCTTCCCCGGCACCAGACACTACGCAGCACTTGTAGGAGCGCCCCATGGGCGCGATGGCCGTGCGGGACAGCGATCGCGCCCATGGGGCGCTCCTATAGGGGCGGTCGGGACTGTGCGCCCGCTTGGGTCTGGTGTTGCGGGTCGGATTGAGCGTGGCGCCAGCACGTGTGCACGGACGCGTGCCTGCGGCGCGAGTGACGAGGCAGCCACCACGCAGCACTTGTAGGAGCGCCCCATGGGCGCGATGGCGGTGCGGGACAGCGATCGCGCCCATGGGGCGCTCCTACAGGGGGCGGTCGGGACTGTGCGCCCGCTTGGGTCTGGTGTTGCGGGTCGGATTGCGCGTGGCGCCAGCCGTGTGCACGGACGCGTGCCTGCGGCGCGAGTGACGAGATAGCCACACGCAGCACTGGTAGGAGCGCCCCATGGGCGCGATGGCCGTGCGGGACAGGGATCGCGCCCATGGGGCGCTCCTACAGGGGGTGGTCGGGACTGGGCGCCAGCTTGGGTCTGATGTTGCGGGTTGGAACAACCTTCGGTGCCAGGGCGGGTCTTTGCGCCTTACTCGAGCTGCTCGCGGGCGTAACGGGCGTCCAGTGCCTCCATGGCATCCAAGGGCTTGGCCTTGGCGGCTTTCTCGTAAGCGGCCGCGGCGTCGTCCTCGCGTTTGTCGCCGTGCAGCAGCATCAGCACGTTGCCGTATTCGATATTGGCGATCGGGGAGGTGGGGGTGAGCTTGAGGGCCGTCTTGATGTGGGACTCGGCTTGGCTGGCTTTGGCGCCGTAGGTCAGGCCGCCGATCATGGCGCCGATCTTGCTGATGATCTCGGCGTGGTAGAGCGCCATCGCGGTGTGGGCTTCAGCGTGCTTCGGGGCCAGGTCAAGGGCCGCGTCCAGCGACTCGCGCACCTTGCCTGCAATCCCTTGCTTGAGGGCCTTGGCGATGCTCAGGCCCTGGCTGTAACGACCCAGTGCAAACGCGTGGCGATAGTGGCTGTTGGCATCGTCGGGAAACATGTCGATGGCATCGGCGGCAATGGCGGCGGCTTGTTCGAAGCGCTTGAGTTTTTCGGCCTGGTTGTCGACCAGGTAGGTCGCGTGGATGCCCATGGCCTTGGTGGCGACCGAGGCGCCGATGGGGCCGAGCGCCAACCCGCTGTCGAAGGCCTGCTTGAAGTCGCCGCGATGGAACGCACGCCAGGCCTCCTGCAAGGCAGTGGCCAGGGTGTTGGCATCCATCTTGGGCGCAGCCTTGCCGGCGCCCTCGATCAGGGCCGCGGCACGCTTGGAATCGGGCCAGGGTTCGCAATCGCCGGCGTGCAGTTTTGGCCAGGCTTTTTTCAGGGCGTCGCCGGCATGGGCGTAGGGCTTGGCGTCGAGCGGGAAAGCGGCCCAGTTGGATTTTGCAGCCATGGGGGCGTCCTTTCAGATCGGTGTCGGCAGCATCGCTTTTGCATGGAAGGCTGGCAAGCCCAGGCAGCACCTGCAGGAGCGCCCCGTGGGCGCGATCTGCACTCCCGGGCGCGTTCGCGCTCCGGAGCAACGGCAAGAGCGGTCGCGCCCATGGGGCGCTCCGACAAGGGCATGGCTAGTGCGCGGCGCGGCCTTTTACGTCGGCGCAGTAGTCTTTTGCTTCTGTTGCGGGGGTGAACCAGTAATAGTCGGCCGGGCCGGTTTCCTGCATGGCGGGGCGGGGGTCGTCCTGGCCGGGGGTGACTTCCATCAGCTGGATGACGATCTGGCTTGCGTCGGGGGCCAGGGCGCGGAGATGGCTGGGGACGCCGGTGTCGCTGCGCGCGTGTTCGCCGCCTGCGATCAGCAGTGCAGGTTGGGCGCCGAGCATCGCGTTGGCCATGCTGGCGTCCTTGGCCAGCTGGATCGCCAGCATGGGCTGCAGTGACTCACGTGACTGCATGCGGCAGTGGGCTTCAAAGATGCGATCGAGCAGGTGTTCGCGCGTCGATGCGCTGGCCAGCGGCACCGAGCTGAAACGCGGGTTGCCGTCGAGCATCGATTCGCCTTGGCTGTAGATGCGTGTGATGAAGGGCTTGCCGATGTTGCCGGCGACCAGCTTGCCGTTGCGCAGGCTGGCCTGGAAGAGCGGGCCGTAGGTGGCGAGGTCCCAGCCCTTTTCCGGCCACTGCAATGCGCGGCGGATGGTGTCGATGTCGTCGTCGGCGGATAGCTTGGGCAACAGCGGGCGTTGCGTGTCGTCGAGCATTTCAAAGACGATGGCAGTGCCCGGTTGCCTGGCCAGGCGGGCGGCGATCAGGTCCGCTTCGATGCGGTGATGGTCCGGGTTGTCGTGTTTTTCGCCGACAAAGGCGAATTGCGCGGCACCCAGTGCGGCGACCAAGTCGGCTTCGGTGACGTGCTTTCCCTCCTTGTCGACGATGATGCCGGCCAAGGGGTGGTCGCGCAGTTGCGGTGAGAGCCAGTTGGGCCGGGCTGCGCCAACCGATGTCGGGAGCAGGAGCGCCAGCACCGCCAACAGCGCGATGCGCACGCGCAATGCGCGCAGTGCCTGGGCGGGGGTTGTCGAAGCCATGGCAGCTACCCTGGTGTGTTGAACGGGTGGAATGTATCAGGTCGGCAGTTGACCCCGTGATGCCTGCGAAAGCAGCAAGCCAGTGTCTCTGCCAGGCGGTTGCCGGGACGTGTGTCACTGCGGCGACCGCCGGCGCCCCGATTTCGCTCCATGGTCCGGTGCTTGCCGGGGTCAGGTCCTGGCGTCTCCAGTGGGCTAGGACAACACGCCGGGCTCCTGCCTTCTGGGGGAGCGACGGTCGTGGGGCGTTTGCGCGGCACGATCCAGTCCGCGATCGGGCGGTCGACTGGCGTCTTTCAGTCCAGGTAGGCGCGGGTCAGCGTATGCAGGTGCAGGCGCTCGGCGTCGCGCAGGAACGGGGCCAGCAGCATCATCACCTGCACGATGCCGTCGCGGATCGCGAGCTGTTCGTCGTTGTCGCCACGCACCGCGGCGTAGTTGAGCCAGAAGGTCGACAGCACCAGCACGTTGGTCGCCGCGGCATCGAGCTCATCGGCCGATGCGCGCATGATGCCGGCCTGCGTGAGTCCGCGCATGACCGCATGTGCCTGTTCGCTGGCGCGCTTGAGGATGCGGGCGAAACGCAGCCGCAGTTTGCGGTTGCGGCTGAGGATGTCGATCAGGTCGCGATACAGGAAGCGGTAATCCCAGATGCACTCGAAGACGTGGTGCAACTGCAGCCACAGGTCCTCGAGTCCGGGCGGGCGGTCGCCGGGGGCGGCCAGCGCAGCATCGATCCGCGCTTCGTAGTGCGCGAACAGGTGCGCGATGATGTCGTCCTTGTTGCGGAAGTGGTAGTACAGGTTGCCGGGACTGATCGCCAGCTCATCGGCGATGTGGTTGGTGGTGACGTTGGGTTCGCCCTGTGCATTGAACAGGGCCAGCGAACAGTCGAGGATCAACTGACGGGTTTGTCGTGCCACCGCGGCGGGTCGTCTGCGGCCAGGTCAGGCGGTCAGCTTGGCGACCAGGTCGACGTACTGCTGCATGGCGTCGTCCCGTGCGGTGCCCTTGAGCTTGTCCCAGGCTTCGTATTTGGCGGTCCCGACGAAATCGAAGAAGCCGGGCTTGGGTCCGCTGACGTCTCCCTGCGCGCCTTGTTTGTACAGCGCGTACAGGCGCAGCAAGGTGTCGTTGTCAGGGCGCTCGGGCAGGGCCTGGATGTCCTTGGCGGCCTGCTCGAAACGGGCATTGAGATCGGACATGGCGCGACTCCTGCAGGCCGGGTGCAATGCCCGCATCAAAACATGGCCCCCGGAGGGGGTCAACACGACCGGCAATTGTGATGGCGCGCATGCTCTGGCACCTTAGCAACGTCACCGGCGCCAGCCAGGCCCGGCCAGTCGACCAGGAGGATGCAGCATGGACTATTTCGTCACCGGCGCTACCGGCTTCGTCGGGCGCTTCCTGGTCGCCAACCTGCTCGAGCGCAAGGGCACGATCCACGTGCTGGTGCGCAAGGGCTCGGAAAAAAAGCTGGCGGCCATCGGCAAGAAGATGGGCTGGGACATGCAGCGCGTGGTCCCGGTGGTGGGCGACATGGCCGCGCCCAACTGTGGCCTGAGCGCCGCCAGGATCCGCGGCCTCAAGGGCAAGGTGAAGCATTTCTTCCACCTGGCTGCGATCTACGACATGCAGGCCAGCGCCGAGTCGCAACGCGTGGCCAATGTCGACGGTACCCGGCATGCCCTGGACCTGGCGGCGGCGCTGGGGGTGGGGTGTTTCCACCACACCAGCTCGATTGCGGCTGCCGGCTTGTACCCCGGGATCTTCCGCGAGGACATGTTCGAGGAAGCCGAGGGGCTGGACGACCCCTATCTGCGCACCAAGCACGATTCCGAAGGACTGGTGCGCGGGGAGACGCGCATCAAGTGGCGGGTCTACCGGCCGGGCATGGTGGTGGGGCACTCGCAGACCGGCGAGATGGACAAGATCGACGGCCCCTACTACTTCTTCACCTTCCTCAAGAAGCTGCGCCAGATGTTGCCGCCATGGATGCCGACGCTGGGCATCGAGGGCGGTCGCATCAACATCGTGCCGGTGGACTTTGTCGCCGACGCGATGGATCACATCGCGCACAAGCCCAGGCTTGATGGGCAGACCTTCCACCTGACCGATCCCGAGCCGCAGCGCGTGGGCGAGGTGCTCAACACGTTTGCCCGTGCAGGCCACGCCCCCGAGATGACGATGCGCATCGACGCACGCATGTTTGCGTTCGTCCCCGGCAGCATCCGCATGGCCGTGGGCAACCTGCCACCGGTGCGTCGCTTCATCGGCATGTTGCTGCGGGATTTCCGGATACCGAAGTCGACCTTGAAGTTCGTCACCTATCCGACGCGGTTCGACAACCGCGAGGCCGAGCGCGCCTTGCGCGGCAGCGGCATCGAAGTGCCGCGCCTGGACAGCTACGCATGGCGACTGTGGGATTACTGGGAGCGGCACCTCGACCCGGACCTGTTCATCGATCGCACGCTCAAGGGCAAGGTGCGCAACAAGGTGGTCGTCATCACCGGTGCGTCGTCGGGCATCGGGCTGGCGACCGCCCGGCGCGTGGCCGAGGCCGGTGCGATCACGGTCATCGTGGCGCGCGGCGAGGAAGCGCTGTTCAAGGCGCGCGACGAGATGATTGCCGGTGGCAGCAAGGCCGCGCCGGCCCGGGTGTTTGCCTACACCGCGGACCTGGCCGACATGGGCGATTGCGATCGCCTCGTCGGGCAGGTGCTCGAGGAACACGGCCAGGTCGACGTACTGGTCAACAATGCCGGACGTTCGATCCGGCGTTCGATCGAGTTGAGCTACGACCGCTTCCACGACTTCGAGCGGACGATGCAACTCAATTATTTTGGCAGCCTGCGGCTGATCATGGGGTTCATGCCATCCATGACCGCACGTCGCAAGGGCCACATCATCAATATCTCCTCGATCGGCGTGCTGGCCAATTCGCCACGGTTTTCGGCGTACGTCGCATCGAAGGCGGCGCTGGATGCCTTCAGCCGCTGCGCCCAGGGCGAGTTGTCGGGCAAGGGCATCGATTTCACCACCATCAACATGCCGCTGGTCAAGACACCGATGATCGCGCCGACCAAGATGTACGACAGCGTGCCGACACTGACGCCGGAGGAGGCGGCGGACCTGGTGGTGGAAGGGATCATCAAGCGTCCGAGCCGGATCGCGACGCGGCTTGGCATCTTCTCGGCCGTGATCAACGCACTGGCGCCCAAGGCCTACGAGGTGGTGATGAACACCGCTTTCGAGCTGTTCCCGGATTCCGCTGCGGCCAAGGGGGGCACCACGGCGTTGAAGGACGACGCTTCGAAGCCCGAGGCGCAGCCGAGCAACGAGCAGATTGCGTTTGCCTCATTGATGCGCGGGGTGCATTGGTAGCCGGCGCCAGGGATCGCGTCGGCAGATCCGGGATGGAGCATCGGCCTGGATTTCTCCTTGGCGCGCAGCGTGCCGCGACGCGCAAGGGGAGGGTTGGATCACCGGTAGCCGGGCGTGAGCCGGGCCGGACGCGTGCCTGGCTTCAACGGGGTCCGGGCTGCCTGGGCAGGGAAGGGATGCGGACGCCAGGCCTGCTAGCTACGCGACCTGCTTTTCTTCCCGCGGCGACACTTCCAGTGCTTTGGGTGCAGCCGCAAGCTTCACGATGCCGCCGGACCTAGTTTGTCCGGCATTGCAGGAAACGCACCGTTTTGCTGCTTCCCCGTGGCGGCTGCAGCTGCAGTCGTGAAGTGCGCAGCTCGGCGTAGTGCTCCAGCAGCGGGCACAGTTCGGGCACCGGGTCGGTCGTGTCATCCAGCAGGTAGACCAGCAGCGTGGATTGGGTCGACCAGATCGCGCGGTCGATGTGCGGCAGGGTCGAAATCAGTTGAATGACTTCGCTGCGGCGCCTGGCCAGTTCGGCGGGGTCGGTTGGGACCGTGTCGTCGTCCGTTGCCGGTGCCGGCCCTGCCTGGGCGGCGGGCGCAACCTGGTCCCCGGGCATCGCCCTGGCGCTGGAGGCGGGTTTCGCCGGCGGTGTCGTGGTGGCCGTGCGCGGGGTCTGCGTGGAGGCGTTGTCCGCCGGCCCCATCACCCATGCCAGCACGATGCCGACCACCACCGCACCGAGCCATCCCAGCAGCACATGCTGCCGGGTATGGACGCGTGCAGGCTCGGCGGCTGCCTCGTATTGCCCTTCGGGCAGCAACGGTCGCAGTTCGGACCATAGCGCCGGTCCATCGAGCAGCTCGATGGACTGCAACTTCGCCTCGCGCGTGATGCCCGGGCTGAACGTCCCCGGGCTGACCACCAGCCCGCCGTTTGCGCCGCGCATCTTCATTTCCCTGGCCAGTTCGATCAGGCTGTGCGAGTCCACGCGCGAGGAACTGCCGTGGCGCGTGGACAGCAACCATTGCGCGCCATCGCGTGCGAGCAGGTAATCGCCGTCACTGCCAGCGTCGTCCACGATGGTGTATCCGCGCCTGGCCAGCACTTCCAGGGCAAGCTTGATGAAGGCGCGCCAGGGCAGGTTGGTCAGCGACGCGATGCCGGCAGCACGCTCCAGTTGCGGCAGGCGGATCCTGCGCAGGTAAAACGACACCGCCAAGCCCAGCAGGACGGCAGCAACGAGAGCAATCAGCCAGTTTGTCCACACCGCCATGTCTATCTTCCCTAGTGCGCATTGATCCAGGAGTTCGCCGACAAGGATAGTCGAAAGCCGTGGGCGTGGGCGTGCGCCGGGACCCTGCGACAGCCTTGGGGTGACCACGAAGAAGCCCGCCAGTCCGGAACCGCAAGGGGAGGGAGCATGCGGTGTCGATATGGACTGGCGGGCTGGAAATTGCCACCCGGCCGATGCGGTCGGGTGGCGTGGGCTTGCCCGGGGCTACCGGGATGCCGGGCGTGGTTACCTGGCGGTCTTGCGCGCGCTTGCGGACTTGGGCGCGGTGCTCCTGCTCGCCTTCTTGGCGGTGGTTTTGCTGGTGGCGGTCTTCTTTGTCGCTTTCTTCGCTGTCTTGCTGGCTGTCTTGCTGGTTGCCTTGCTGGCGCGCTTCCTGGGGCTGGCTTGGTTCTGGCGGCGCAGCTCGGCGGTCAGGGTTTCGACGCGTCGATTGAGTTCGGCCACGTCCTGGCGACCGGGCACGCCAAGTTTGACCAGCGCACGCTGGACCCGATCCTCGAAGACGTTCTCCAGGCGGTCCCACGTGTCCGCGGCGCGTTCACGGGCCTGGCCGACGCTGCTTTCGACAGCCGCACGCGCCTCTTCGGCACGGCCGCCGGCAAACTTGCGCGCGGTCTGCTCCATGCTCAGGCCTTCCTTGACCAGCGCCTCGAACAACTTGGTGCCTTCGGCCTGGGCACGACCAAACGCACCGACACCGGCCAGCCAGATGTGCTGGGCGGATTCACTGAGGGTTTTTGAAAGCTGCTCGGCCTGCGCCTGCGGGCCGGTCTTGCGCGGACCGCGCCTTGCCGGGGACGGCTTGCGGGCGGAGGTCTTGCTTGCGGTCTTCTTGAACTTGGCCATGCGCTGCTCCCGACGTGTGGTGGTTGGACTACCACTCAGCATGGTCGCGGTGTCTAGAGCTTTCACACGAGAAAGCGCGGCGCTCGATCGTGCGCTCGGCGGTTGCGCCAGGTCGCGGTCAAGACGCCAGGCGTCGCTCGAGGTCGTCCAGCGTGCGCTGCAGGCGCGCAGTGGTTTCGGTGTGCCGTGGAGGCCGCGCAAGTCCGTCCAGGATCGATCGCCCGGGGTCGGCGATGATCGCCTCGCGCAGGACGATGCCGTGCGCCTTGAACATCGGCCGCAGCTTTCGTGCATTGGACCGCAGGTCGGCCAGGGTGTTGCGATAGGCCAGGTCGCAGATGCGCTGCCGGGCGCTGAAGCTGAAGACGCTGGTGTAGAACAATTCGCCGTCGGCGGCGTTGGGTTCGAGCACGAGCTGGTCGATGTCCGGGTACTGGTGCGCGTAGCGTGCCAGGCCAACCTGCATGCGTGATTGCAGCAGGGTGCGGAAAGTCTGCGACAACACCACCGGCAGGCCGCCCTCGGCGATGCGGCGGTCGTGGTCGGGGTTGCCGTTGTGGCTGGCATCGTGGCGACCCTTGACGTTGAACGGCACCAGCGGATTGATCCCGATCATCAGGTCGACATCGCGCTCGAGCACCAGCGAGGCATGCATGGTGCGTCGCAGGGCGCCATCGACGAAGTGGCGCACGCGCCCACGCTTGTCCTGCAACTCGACCGGCGGGTACAGGCCGGGCAGCGCGGCACTGGCCTGTACGGCCCGCGAGATCGGCACGTCGTCCCAGTCCTTGCCACCAAAACGGATGGCTTCGCCGCTGTCCAGGTCCACGGCGATGACGTAGAGCGGACGATCCAGCTTGCGGAAGTCGTTGGTGCGGCCGCGACGCGTGAACACCTCGCGCAGGAACCGCTCCACCTGGGCATTGTCGAACAGGCCGGCGGGCACGAGACCGCCAATGCGCGTCAGCAGGTCCGACCAGCGCGAATCACTCTGGCCTTCCGGCCCGTGTCCCAGCAGCAGGTCGCGCGCGAGCCCGCTGGCAAGGCGCGGTGCGCTGCCCAGGCGGCGGATGTATTCCATCAATGCCGGTCGCAGGAAGGTTTCCGGACGGAACCGCGCGTCCACGCTGTCGCCGGTGATGAAGATGCGACACATCGATGCGGTATCCATCCGGTTTGCCAGGCCGGCGGCAAGGAAGGCGCCGGAGCTGACGCCGACGTAGCAGTCCATCCGGGTGAGGTCCAGGCCGTCGCAGGCCTCGTCCAGGGCCCGCAGCACGCCCAGCTCGTACATGGCCCCGATCGGCCCGCCGCCAGCGATGGCCAGGCCGATTTTCGGGGCCCGGGGACGTTGGCCGGAGCGGTGGCGCGCGGCGTGCAATGAGAGCATGCGGGGACAATACGGTGGCGAAGGGTTGAGTGTAGCCGAGGTGGTGGGATTGGGCGGTTATGCCTGTACGGGCCGGAAGTCAGCTCTACCGTCACTGCCGCGAAGGCCAGGTCTTGTGGCAGACGCCTGTTTGTCCGTCCAATCCGTCATTCCCGCGAAGGCGGGAATCCATGGACGTTGCTCCTTGTTCCGCAAGATCAAACGCTTCCGCGCTGTCGCGCGGGTCACTTTTGTTACGGCAAAAGTAACCAAAACCATTCCTCCTGACGCTTGCCGATGCGATAAAGCCGCATCGGTCCCCTGCGCTTCGGACTGGGGCACATCCATGTGCCCCACCCGCTGCGCGGGCGACATGCGTCGGTCCAGATCGTTCCAGACGATCTGTCGTCCAAACGGGCACGGTGCCCAAACTCGCTGCGCTCAGACATGGGCACCTCTTCGGCCCGCTTGGCCTGCGATGCTCGGCAAGCTTTAAGTCGAGCAGGATCAAGAGCCAACAGCCAGGAGCCGAGACTGCAACAGCCACAACAATACCGTCATTCCCGCGAAGGCGGGAATCCATGGACGTTGCTCCTTGTTCGCAAGATCAAACGCTTCCGCGCTGTCGCGCGGGTTACTTTTGTTTAGGCAAAAGTAACCAAAACCATTTCTCCTGACGCTTGCCGATGCGATGAAGCCGCATCGGTGCCCTGCGCTTCTCGCCGGAAAGGGTGCGGTGCCCAAACTCGCGCGCTGCGCGCACTCAAACATGGGCACCTTTTCCCCCTTTCCGGCTGCGATGCTCGGCAAGCTTTAAGTCGCGGAACATCAAAAGCTAAAAAGCAAAAGCCAAAGCAATGGCAACAGTCACGCGCTTTGCCATGGCTTTTGACCTTGCCTTCGCTTTTGACCTTGCACTTGATCTTGTGCGGCGTTAAGCAAGCCGAGCACCGCAGCCCAAAGTGGCCGAAGAGGCACCCATGTCTGAGCGAAGCGTAGCGTAGCGAGTTTGGGTGCCGTGCCACTTTGGGTGAGGAGCGCAGGGAACCGGTGACGGCTTCACCGTCACCGGCGCAGCGCCCGTCGCGGACGGTTTTGGTTACTTTTGCCTTGACAAAAGTAACCCGCGCGACAGCGCGGAAGCGTTTGATCTTGGAAGGCAAAGAGCAACGTCCATGGATTCCCGCCTTCGCGGGAATGATGATCGAAGGGTGGCGGAGCAGCAAAAAGTGGGGTGTGTAGCTGCCTGGGAAATAGCCATGCGAGCGTTGCCTTGGCCTTGGCCTTGGCCTTGGCTCTTTGCCCTTGACCTTGTGCGGCGTTAAGCAAGCCGAGCATCGCAGCCCAAAGTGGCCGAAGAGGCACCCATGTCTGAGCGAAGCGTAGCGTAGCGAGTTTGGGTGCCGTGCCACTTCGGGCGAGGAGCGCAGGGAACCGGTGACGGCTCCACCGTCACCGGCGCAGCGCCCGTCGCGGACGGTTTTGGTTACTTTTGCCTTGACAAAAGTGACCCGCGCGACAGCGCGGAAGCGTTTGATCTTGAAAAGGCAAAGAGCAACGTCCATGGATTCCCGCCTTCGCGGGAATGACGATCGAAAGGTGGCCAGCAGCAAAAGGAGGGGTCTGTAGCTACCCAGCGAATAGCCATGCGGGCGTTGTCGTGGCCGTGGCCGTGGCCGTGGCCTTGGCCTTTGCTCTTGGCTCTTGACCTTGTGCGGCGTTAAGCAAGCCGAGCATCGCAGGCCGTAGTGGCCGAAGAGGCGCCCATGTTTGAGCGCAGCGAGTTTGGGCGCCGTGCCACTACGGGCGAGAAGCGCAGGGAACCGATGACGGCTTCATCGTCACCGGCGCAGCGCCCGTCGCGGATGGTTTTGGTTACTTTTGCCTTGACAAAAGTGACCCGCGCGACAGTGCGGAAGCGTTTGATCTTGCAAAACAAAGAGCAACGTCCATGGATTCCCGCCTACGCGGGAATGACGATCGAAAGGTGGCGAGCAGCAAAAGGAGGGGTCTGTAGCTACCTGGGGAATAGCCATGCGAGCGTTGCCTTGGCCGTGGCCTTGGCCTTTGTTCTTGGCTCTTGACCTTGTGCGGCGTTAAGCAAGCCGAGCATCGCAGGCCGTAGTGGCCGAAGAGGCGCCCATGTTTGAGCGCAGCGAGTTTGGGCGCCGTGCCACTACGGGCGAGAAGCGCAGGGAACCGGTGACGGCTCCACCGTCACCGGCGCAGCGCCCGTCGCGGACGGTTTTGGTTACTTTTGCCCTGACAAAAGTGACCCGCACGACAGCGCGGAAGCGTTTGATCTTGAGAAAGCAAAGAGCAACGTCCATGGATTCCCGCCTTCGCGGGAATGACGATCGAAAGGTGGCCAGCAGCAAAAGGAGGGACGCAGCGCCCGTCCGCCAGATGCTTACCCGGCGACCTTGCCCCGGATTGCTTGCGACCACGCACGCCAATCCCGATCATGTCGCCATGCCACCCCGTCCCAAGACCAGCCGCCTGCAACGACGCCTGGCCTGCCACCAGGCCCTGCACGATCCCGGACTCGAGCCGCGCAACAGGTCGCCGTGGCTGCCCCGCCTGCGGCGCTGGCAGGCGCAGCGGCTGGAGCGCAGTTTTCGGCACTACCTGGATGACCCGGTGATGCGGCCGGCGGCCCGGTTTTTCCTGACCGATGTCTATGGCGACCATGATTTCAGCCAACGCGACGCCGACATCGCGCGCGTCATGCCGAAGATGGAGGGACTGCTGCCCAGGTCGTTGCTGGACACGGTGGCTGACGGGATCGAACTGGGCGTGCTGACGCAGGCCTTCGACGTGCGCATGGCCGAGGCCATCGGGCGACTGGCGCCGCGCCGCAAACGCCTGGACGATGCGCTCTATGCGCGCGCCTACCGCGAGGTCGGGCTGCGTCGCCTGCGGCAGCACCAGGTCGGGTTGATTGGGCGGGTCGGTGCGGGGCTGGCAGCGGCAGTGCGCAAGCCCGGCATCGGCACGATGTTGCGGCTGGCACGCGGCCCGGCGCGGGCCACCGGGTTTGCCGAGCTGCAGGTCTTCCTGGAGCACGGGTTCGACGCGTTCGGCCGGTTGGGCAATGTCGACGGGTTCCTGGCCGAAATCATGCACGGCGAAAGCGTCATCTCCGAGCGCCTGTTCGCGGGCGACCCGGATCCATTTGCCGATGCATGAGCAGGTCGCCGCGGCGATGCCCGCCGCGAGGTTTCAACTGAACCGATCGTCCAGCACCCGGCGGATCTCGCCTTCGATCGATCCCTTGAGCGCCGACAGCAGGAAGCCCAGCCGCGCAGTGACGTGCAGCTGGCTGGGCGCCAGGGCAATGTGGCCATCGACGCCCGAGCGCGAAAAGTGCAGGGTGTCGCCTTCCCAGCGATGCGCGACGCCGAACTTCTCGCCAAGCCTGATGGCGACGTCCTCGACTGCCTTGCGCGCCTGTGCTGGCGGCAACGAGTGCGCGTGATGGATATCGATATCGGACATGCTGATCCTTGGGTCTGGGGAGGGCATCGGTCTGGGGAGGGCATTGTGCCCGGCCTGCATTGTGCAGCCAGCCCGACCGCTAGCCAAACCCGGCGATCCACGACCGGGCTCGCGATGCGTTGCCATCTGATAGATTGCTGTCGATGAAGCCGATTACCTTGCGCATCGACGGAACCGACGCCGCCGGTCTGCCGTTGCCACCGTTGCCCCTGGGCCCGGGCATGCATGCATTCTCGCGCGATGCGACTGCCGCCACGCTGCGACGGGTTGACGATAGCCAGGCGGCGAGCATCCAGTTTTGCGTCGATCGCCGAGGCGTCTGGCTGACGGTGGGTGACGACACCCATGGCGTCCACGTCAATGGCCGACCGGTGCAACGCATGGCGATGCTGCGAATCGGCGACAGCGTGCATGCCGATGGTGCAACGCTGGTGCTGGCCGGACCGGCCGTCCAGGCGCCCGCGGCCGAAAGGCAGCCCCGCCGACCTGCGCAGGCGTCGGGAGATCCGCGCACCGTGCTGCGTGGCGTGGGCGGCCGTCACCATGGCCGCAGCTTTACCCTCGACCACCCGCGGATCGTGGGCAGCGAAGCCGCCTGCGACATCCGCATCGACGACCCGGCATTTCCCGCCCGCCATTGCAGGATCGGCATGGAGGGCGAAGCGCTGGTATTGCGCGCCCTGGATCCGGACGAAGGCAGCATCGTCAACGGGGTTGCCGTGCGCAATGCGGTCCTGCACGGCGGCGACCAGGTGGTGTTTGATGCGCACCAGCGATTCGTGGTCGAGGCGCCAGCGAGCGAGCGCCTGGACGACGAAGCGCTGCCGCTGCCCGACGACGCCCCGCCGATCGCCCCGGCCGATGCCCGGCGACGTGCATTGGGTCGCAGTGCACGCCGCCTGCCGTGGGTGCTGCTGGCCGCGCTGTTGATCGCCGGGCTGCTCAGTGCGTTGCTGCTGTCCGGGGGCGCCGGCTAGCGCCGGATCCGCCGGTCCCGCGCGGCTGGCCCCATCCCTGTTGCGGTGCGGCATACTGGGGCCCGATCCCAGCAACAGGACACTCCGATGTCGCGTGCCTACAACTTCAGCGCCGGTCCGGCGACCTTGCCCGAACCCGTCCTGCAAACGGCCCGCGACGAGATGCTGGAATGGCATGGTGCCGGTGCGTCGATCGTCGAGCTGAGCCATCGCGGCCCGGAGTTCATGCAGGTCGCCGCCGAAGCAGCGCAGGACCTGCGCACGCTGTTGTCGGTCCCGGACGATTACGTCGTGTTGTTTCCGGCCGGCGGCGCGACCGGGCAGCAGGCGTTGATCCCGCTCAACTTCGCCGAGCCCGGGCAGCGCGTGGACTATGTGCTGACCGGCCACTGGGGCAAGACCGCGATCAAGCAGGCCAGGCCCTACGTCGACGTGCATGTGGCTGCCAGCAGCGAGGCCGACGGCTTCCGCAGCATCCCGGGGCGCGCGGCATGGGACCTGTCCGACGACGCGGCCTACGTCCATATCACTGCCAACGAGACCATCCATGGTGTCGAGTTCCGCGACATCCCGGATGTCGGCAGCGCGCCACTGATCGCCGACTTCAGCTCCTCGATCGCATCCGAGCCACTGGACATCAGCCGTTTTGGCATGGTCTACGGCGGCGCGCAGAAGAACCTGGGGCCCGTCGGCATCGGCTTTGCGATCCTGCGCCCGGACCTGCTCGAACGCGCGGGGCAACCGCGCGCGGACATCTTCGATTTGCGTTCGCACGCAGCCAAGGGCTCGATGCTCAACACCCCGCCGACGTGGAACTGGTACCTGTTGGGGCTGACCGTCAAGTGGATGCTGGCCGAAGGTGGCGTGGCGGAATTCGCAAAACGCAGTGCCCGAAAGGCGGCGCTGCTGTACGAAGCGATCGATGGCTCCGGTGGCTTTTATCGCAACGAAGTCGATCCCGCCGTGCGTTCACGCATGAACGTGCCGTTTTTCCTGCATGACGATGCCCTGGACAAGGCCTTCCTTGACGAAGCCCGCGCCGCGGGGCTGATTTCGCTCAAGGGACATCGCGCGCTGGGCGGCATGCGCGCCTCTCTCTACAACGCCATGCCGGTCGCCGGGGTCGAGGCGCTGGCCGGGTTCATGCATGCGTTCCGGCAGCGCCATGGTTAGCCCGAGGGCGGATGGTCGTGCGGGCAAGGGGTGAGGCGATGGTGGCGACTGCGCACCATCGCCCGGGCGGTCCACGGTGAAAGGCGGGCGCCAGGACTGGATCGCCATGCCCGGCACGGCGCTGCATGGCACGCTGGACATCCCCGGGGACAAATCGGTGTCGCACCGGGCGATCATGCTGGCGGCGCTGGCCGATGGCGTTTCGCGGATCGAAGGTTTCCTTGAGGGCGAGGACACCCGGGCGACGGCGGCGATCTTTTCGCAGCTGGGCGTCCGCATCCAGGCGCCCGCAGACGGTGTGCGCGTGGTGCATGGTGTCGGCGTCGATGGCTTGCGTGCGCCGCGGGCTGCCCTGGATTGCGGCAACGCCGGGACCGCCATGCGCCTGTTGGCGGGTTTGCTGGCGGGGCAGGGATTCGATTGCACGCTGGTGGGAGACGCCTCGTTGTCGCGTCGGCCGATGCAACGCGTCGTCGCGCCACTCACCACCATGGGGGCCTGCATCGCAACTGCAGATGGCGGAAGACCTCCGTTGATGATCCATGCTGCAAGACAATTGCAGGCAATTGATTTCGAGAACGTCATTGCCAGTGCCCAGGTCAAGTCCGCGATCCTGCTTGCCGGGTTGTACGCACGGGGCCAGACGTGCGTACGCGAGCCCAAACCCACCCGCGATTACACCGAACGCATGCTGGCGGCGTTCGGTTATCCAATCGACCATGTTCCCGGCCTTGCGCGGCTCGAGGGCGGATCATCGCCTGCGCGCCTGCGACGTCCGCGTGCCGGCGGATTTTTCGTCGGCGGCTTTCCTGATCGTCGCCGCGACCATCGTGCCCGGTTCGGTGCTGCGCTTGCGCCGCGTCGGTATCAACCCGCGCCGTATCGGGTTGCTGCACGTCTTGCGGGCGATGGGTGCGGACATCACCGAGTCGGCGCCGGGCGAGGACGGGGGCGAGCCGGTCGCGGACCTGACGATCCGTCACGCCCCGCTGCATGGCATCGAAGTGCCGCGCGAGCATGTCGCCGACATGATCGACGAGTTCCCGGCGCTGTGCATCGCGGCCGCCTGCGCCAGCGGGACGACGGTGATCTCGGGCGCGGCGGAATTGCGGGTCAAGGAGTCCGACCGCATCACCGCGATGGCCCAAGGGTTGCGTGCGCTCGGCGTCGTGGTGGACGAAGCCCCCGATGGCGCGCGCGTGCACGGTGTCGGCCTGCCGGCGGGTCGACTGCAGGGCGGCGAGGTCGACAGCCTGGGGGACCACCGCATCGCGATGGCGTTTGCGGTTGCCGCGCAGGTCGCGCATGGCCAGGTGCTCGTGCGTGATACCGCGAATACCGAGACCTCGTTCCCTGGATTTCCGGAGCGGGTGCGGCAGGCGGGCTTCGGGCTGCGCGTGGCATCGGGGTAATCGTTCGCGGTCAGTCGCGGCCTTCGGGCATCGCCTGGCAATCGACGTGGGCGACGCGGGACTCCGGCTGGTGCGGCGCCGGGCGAACTTCCGATCCAGTCTCGATGCCGACCGTGCATACGCGGATGCATGCGCCGGATGCCGCATTGGCTGCGTCCGCGCGCATCGCGTCCAGGCTTGCCCCTGTCCAGCTTGCCGCTGCCGTCGACAGCTGGCGCGGCCCGGGAATCAAGGCGCTTGCTGCTCCTGGCACGTGGCGGTTGACGTCGCCTCAGCGCCCCGGAGCGAAGTCGAACGGCACCATGACGGTGCCGGGCACCGGCTGGCCGGCGCGCATGGCGGGCCGGAAACGCCAGCGCCGGACTGCGTCGCTTGCCGCGCGGTCGAGGAGTCGCGAGTGGCTGCTCTGCAGCAGTTCGGTGCGCTCCACCCTGCCGTCGGCCGAAACGTAGATACGCAGCAGCACCGTGCCCGACTCGCCGCGCCGCTGCGCCGCGCGCGGATACACGGGGGGCGGGGCCTGGATCGGCTGGGGCTGGATGTCGCTGGCCGGGCCGGGGCTGGCCGGGGCAGATGGCATGGTTGGCGGCGGCGCGGCGGGCGGCGGCGGTGGCCTGGCGGCGACCTCGCGCGGCTGCGGGGGTGGCGCCTCGGCATCGGGATCCATGCCGCTGGCATTGGTGTCCGAGCCGGCCGGGAGTGGCGTGGGCAGCGGCGTGAACATGGTGCCTTGGGCGCTCTGCCGGGCCTCCACCACTGGGCCATCGTCCGCAGGTGGTCGTACCTGCAGCCAGACCAGCAGGAACAGCAGCAAGCCGGAGGCGAATGCAGCCGCAGCGATCCATAGCGCCTTGCGGCTCGGCATCCATGCATGCAGCCGGTGGCGCAGGTCGGTTTGATGGGAGTCGGCGACAGGCGGTGTGGGGCTGGGCATCGACACGTCCGGGGCGGATTGGTTCGGTATTTTGGCATTCTGGCACGCGGATGGAGGCGGCCTTCGGGAATCGATACGCCAAACACGCGATAATCCCCGGTTCGCATCCATCGATATTGGTCCGCCCATGCTTGATCCCGCATTGCTCCGCTCCCAGACCGACGAGCTGGCTGAACGCCTGCGCAGGACCCGTGGTTTTGAACTCGACGCCGCTGCGCTGGAGTCCCTGGAAACCGAGCGCAAGCAACTGCAGGTGCGCACGCAGGAACTGCAGAACCTGCGCAACACCCGCAGCAAGGCCATTGGCCAGGCCAAGGCCAAGGGCGAGGACGTCGCCCCGTTGCTGGCCGAGGTGGCAGGATTTGGCGACGAGCTCAAGGCCGGCGAAGCGCGGCTGGATGCGTTGCGTGGAAGCATCGATGCCATCGCCATGGGCATCCCCAACCTGCCGGATGCTTCCGTCCCGATCGGCAGCGACGAGTCCGGCAACGTCGAGCAGCATCGCTGGGGCACGCCGCGCAGCTTCGATTTCCAGGCCAGGGACCACGTCGAGCTGGGCGCGCGCAATGGCTGGCTTGACGGCGATACCGCGGCCAAACTGTCCGGCGCACGCTTCACCGTGTTGCGCGGCCAGCTGGCACGGCTGCATCGCGCGCTGGCGCAGTTCATGCTCGATCTGCACACCGGCGAGCACGACTACCAGGAGACCAACGTCCCGTTGCTGGTCAACGCCGATTCGATGCGCGGTACCGGGCAGCTGCCCAAGTTCGAGGACGACCTGTTCGCCACCGTGGTGGGCGAAGGCGAGGCGGCCAGCAAGCGCTACCTGATACCGACTTCGGAAGTGCCGCTGACCAACATCGTCCGCGACGAGATCGTCGATGCCGACAGGCTGCCGCTGCGCATGACGGCGCACTCGCCGTGTTTCCGTGCCGAGGCCGGTGCCTATGGCCGCGACACCCGCGGCATGATCCGGCAGCACCAGTTCGAAAAGGTCGAGCTGGTGGCCATCTGCAAGCCCGACGACAGCGACGCCGAGCACGAGCGCATGACCCGATGTGCCGAAGTCGTGCTGGAGAAGCTTGGCCTGCCGTATCGACGCATGCTGCTGTGCAGTGGCGACATGGGCTTTGCCGCGACCAAGACCCATGACCTTGAAGTCTGGTTGCCGTCGCAGGACACCTGGCGCGAGATCTCGTCCGTCTCCAACTGCGGCGATTTCCAGGCCCGTCGCATGCAGGCGCGCTGGCGTAATCCGGACACCGGCAAGCCCGAGCTGGTCCACACCCTCAACGGCTCCGGCGTCGCCATCGGTCGCGCGCTGATCGCGGTGATGGAGAACTACCAGAATGCCGATGGGACGATCGACGTCCCGGAAGTGTTGCGGCCGTATATGGGTGGGGTAGGGCGCATCGCCTAAAGGTGCCGCCTGGCATTGGCAGGTTCCTTGTAGCAGCGACGTAAGTCGCGATGCCCTTGCACTGCGTGGCAATGATCGCGACTTGCGTCGCTCCTGCCGACGCGATTGCATGCGCTCGGGTTGAATCGTTGCATCACGGGTGCGCCGGCAGGCAACCCAGTGCGCCAAGCACGGCATGCAGCTGCGGAACCCGCATCAGCCAGGGTGCGGCCAACGTCAACAGGCCAGCCAGCAGGATCACCAGTGCCGCGGCAGTGCGCCAGCCGCGTTGCTGCAGCCAGGACCGCAATCGCGCACCCGACCAGGACAGCGGCAGCATGGTCGGCAACGTGCCCAGTCCAAACGCGGCCATGGTCAGGGCGCCATTACGCGCGTCGGCCTGCAGCCATGCCGCGGCCAGCAGCGTGGTGCTCAAGCCGCAGGGCAACCAGCCCCACAGCACGCCCAGCGCGATGCGCTTGCCGTGGGTGTTGGCAGGCAGCAGGTGGCGTTGCAATGGGCGCAGGCGGTTCCAGATGCCGCCGCCTGTGCGGGTCAGGAAAGCCAGGCGGCCGCGCTGGTCCAGCAGACGCAACGCAGCGATGACCAGCACCAGCCCGACAGCGATCCGCAAGCCAATCGCCAGCCACGGCAGTTGGGCAATGCCGACGATGCCGTGGCCGATGCCTCCGGCCACCGCGCCAGCGAGCGTGTAGCCAAGGACGCGGCCGAGGTTGGGTTCCAGCACGTACCGCAGGTCGCGTGGACCCATCGACGAAAACCCGGTGGCGATGCCGCCACACATGGCCGCGCAATGCACGCCACCGGTCAGGCCCGACAGCAGCGCTGCCAGCAGCACCGCCCAGTCAATCGGCATCCTGGTCCCCGTGGGGCGGGGCAGGCCCGTCGTCATCGCGCAGGATGTCCAGCGGTGGCGTATCCAGGTCGTCGAACTGGCCGTTGCGGACCGCACTGACGAACGCCCAGATCGCGATACCGAGCAGCAATACGCTCACGGGGACGAGGAAGACCAGGATTGCCATGGCGTCAGTGTGACATCCAGATCATTCCGTGACCGGCACCGGTTGCGCGGTCGCGGCATCGACAAGTGTCGATGCCGGCGGGGACGCCGCGGTTTTGCGGGCAAGCCGCAGCGCGTTGAGGGTCACGGTCAACGACGACACCGCCATCCCCAGTGCGGCGATCCAGGGCGTCACCATGCCTGCGGCAGCCAGCGGCAGCGCCAGCAGGTTGTAGCCCAGCGCCCAGGCCAGGTTCTGCCGGATCACGCGGCGCGTGCGGCGGGCCAGGACGACGGCATCGGCGATGCGCTGCAGGGAAGGGTGGGTGAGCACCAGGTCCGCCGCGCGTTGCGCCAGTGCGGCGCCCTGCGCCATGGCCATCGACACGTCCGCACCGGCCAGCACCGGGGCGTCGTTGAGGCCGTCGCCGACCATCGCCACGCGCCGGCCATCGGCTTGCAACGCGCGAACGAAGTCGAGCTTTTGTTCCGGTGTCTGCCGCGAGTGCGCGTCGACCATCCCGAGCGATGTAGCCAAGCGCTGCACCGCGGCCGCACTGTCGCCGCTGGACAGGTGGGCGCGCAGCCCCAGGCTGGCCAGGGCATCGAGTGCAGCGCCTGCATCCGGGCGCAGCGATTCGCGGATCCCGAAACGCGCGACGACGCGCGTGCCGTCGCCCAGCCACAGGTCGCCTGAGTCGTCGTGCGCGCGGGCACCGACGAAAGCGGCATGGCCAAGCCGCCACGCCACGCCTGCCACGCTGCCCTCGACACCGGCGCCTGGCGTGGCGCGTTGCATGGACGCCCTCGCGTCGATCTCCACGTCGGCAAACGCCTGGGCTAGCGGGTGGCCGCTGCCTTGCTCCAGCGCGGCGGCGATGCGCATGGCCTGCTGGCGGTCGAAGCCATCGAAGGTCTCGACCTGCGCCAGGCCAGGCTGGCCGCTGCTCAAGGTGCCGGTCTTGTCGAAGACGATGTCGGTCACGCCAGCCAGGGTTTCCAGGGCGTCCGGGCGCAACGCCAGCACGCCAAGCCTTGCCATGGCGCCATGCGCGACCGCCAACGCGGCAGGGATGGACAACGACAGCGCGCACGGGCAGCTGACGACCAGCAGCGCCAGTGTCACTTCGAAGGCGCGCGATGGGTCGTGGATCCGCCAGCCGATCCATACCGCCACCGCCACCAGCAGCAAGATGGCAACGAAGCTGCCGGCAATGCGGTCGGCCAGGCGCGCCAATCTGGGTCGATGCGCCTGCGCCAGCTCGACCAGGCGCGCGAGTTGCGACAGACGGGTGTTGGCGCCGACCTGCCGTACCCGGATGCGCGCCGGCTGCTCGCGACAGACGGTCCCGGCAAACACGGTATCGCCCGCATGCTTGCGCACCGGGCTGGATTCTCCGGTGAGCAATGCCTCCTCGAAGCTGGCATCGGCGTCGAGCAGGAGGCCGTCGGCGGGGACCGCATCCCCGGCGGAGACCACGCTGACGTCCCCGACCTGTAATGCGGACGTCGCAATGGTCTCGCGCGTGCCATCGCTGCGCTCCCGCATCGCCAACGCCGGACGCGCACGCGCCAGCGCATCGACCTGCGCGCTGGCGATGTTGCGTGCGCGTTGCTCGAGCATGCGCGCTGCCAGCAGGAGGAACACGAACATCACTGCGGCGTCGTACCAGACATGGGGGCCGCCCCGCAGGGTCTCCACGACGCTGGCCCCATAGGCGAGCAGGGTCGCGCTGGCGACCAGCGTATCCATCCCCAGCCTGCGGCCCCGCAACTCGCGCAGCATGCCGGCAATGAACGGCCAGCCGGCATAGAACACGACGGGAGACGACACCAGCAGCGTGATCCAGCGGAAGAAGTCGCGCGTGGCCAACGGCATCTGACCGCGCGTGTCCAGGTACAGCGCTTCGGCGAACATCATCGCCTGCACCGCCCCCAATCCGGCGATGCCCAGGCGGATCAACCAGCGATTGCGCTCGGCCCGGCGCGCTTGTTCACGTGCCTCGCCACCACTCAGGTAGGGGCGGTAGCCCAACGCCGCGATCCGTTGCAGCAAGCTCGACAGCGCGGTTTGCGATGGATCCCATGCAATGCGGACCCGGCCGGTGACTGCGTTGGCGCTGGCGTCCAGCACGCCTGGCTCCCGGCGCAAGGCGCGGTCGACCAGCCATGCGCAGGCGGCGCAGCGCATGGTGTCGGTGAGTACGGTGATCTCGCGACCACCCGCCACCGGCCGGACATGGTCCAGCAGCAGGTCTTCGCGATCCCAGGGGCGGTAGTCCTCGCCATCGACATCGACCTTGCCGCCGTGGTCGCTGCGCAATCGATAATAGTCGTCCAATCGCGCGTCGCGGATCCATTGCGCCGCGGTGGCGCAGCCTTCGCAGCAAAACGCGCGCGATGCCCGGTCGATCGTCACCCGCTTGGGATTGGCAGGCAAGGGCTCGCCGCAGTGGTAGCACGCTGCGCCCGCATCGGCAGGGGCGTGGCTGGTCGAGTCGTCCACGCCTGCTGCCTACTGGATCCGCAACGACGGTCCAAGGTGCGCGGCCCGCTGCCCCTTGGGCAAGCGTCCGCGCAGTCGCCACGTGTTGCCGTCGTCGGTCAGGTGCATGATCCAGTCATGGCTTGGATCAAGGTTGGTGTCGACGTGCCAGCCGGTCGCATCGGGCTCCAGTTCAAGCCTGCGGTCGGCCGCCTCGTGTTGCGGATGCAGCAGTACCAGCCGCAACGGATGTGTACGCGGGAACGTACCGCCGGCGGGGTACACGTGGAGTGCGCCGCTCTGTACCTGGACCACGGCACCCAGATGCAGGCGGGCGGCGCGCGCATCCGGGTCCAGGTCGGCCGTCTGGATCTGCCCGGTCCTGTGGACGTCGTCGGCCACGATCTCGTCGCTGCCACCGCGCATGGCCACGACGACCAGCCAGATGCTGCCGATCACGGCGGCCAGCGGAAGTCCGGCCACCAGCCAGACCATCGGTTCGCGCCATCCCGGGCGTTTCGTGCCCATCACATGGGTCCAAAAAAGGTGCTGTCCACCGACTGGCGGACCTGGCCGTCCTGCGTCGTGACCACGATCCTGACCTCGTGGCGACCGTGCAGCGCCGGGGGCGAGGACAGCACCAGTGGCAGCGAGACCACCTCGTTGGCGTCCGCATGCAGGTTGCCTTGCGGCTCGCGCAGCACGATGCCCGGGCTTGGCGATTCGACCGTGATGGTGAAATCGCGCGCGCGGTCGATCTTGTTGACCAGCTTCAGGGTATAGCCGTTTTCGATCTGGCCCGTGGCGGCGGTGCGGTACAGCGCATTGCGGTCGCGCAGTACGTCGACGATCAACGAGCTGCGCCCCGCCACGCCAAAGCCCCAGGCAATCGTCAATGCGAGCAGCAGCGCACCGTAGACCAGCACGCGCGGGCGCAGCAGGCGCGTGGGCCGGCCATCGATGGCGTTCTGGGTGGAATAGCGGATCAGGCCCTTGGGATAGTCCATTTTTTCCATGACCGCGTTGCAAGCGTCGACGCAGGCGCCGCAGGCGATGCATTCGTACTGCAAACCGTTGCGGATATCGATTCCGGTGGGGCAGACCTGCACGCACAGGGTGCAATCGATGCAGTCGCCCAGCTGCTCGGGCTCGAACTTCGGGAGCGGCAACGCCGTCACGCCGGCACCGGCCAGGGTAATGGTGCCGTGCGCCTGCGCGGCCTTGGCCGCGGCGCTGGGGTGCTCGCTGGCCCTGAAGACATAGTCGTAGGCGATCTCCGGCTCAAGCAGTCCCCGCGCGCGCTCGGTGACGCCCTGCATCCCGCGCTTGCGCGGGCCGCGCGGCTCGCCGCGCATCGGGTCGTAGGCGATGATCAGGGTGTTGTTGTCGAACATCGCGCTCTGGAAACGCGCATAGGGACACATGTACTTGCAGACCTGCTCGCGCAGGAACCCGGCGTTGCCCCAGGTTGCCAACCCGTAGAACGCCACCCAGAACGTTTCCCAGCCGCCCCACTGGAACGGCACCACGCGCGCAGCCAGATCGGTGATCGGGGTGAAGAAGCCGACGAACGTGAAGCCGGTCCAGAGTGCGAAAACCAGCCACAAGGCATGCTTCGCGGTCTTGCGCATCACCTTGTCGCGCGTCCACGGGCCCTGGTCGAGCTTGATGCGCCGCAGGCGGTCGCCTTCGGTCCACCGCTCCATCCACAGGAAGACTTCCGTCCACACGGTTTGCGGACAGGCGTAACCGCACCAGAGGCGGCCCGCAAGCGCGGTCACGAAAAACAACCCCAGGGCCGAGATGATCAGCAGCAGCGCAAGGAAGAAAAAATCCTGCGGCCAGAACGTCAGCGCGAAGATGTGGAACTTGCGTGCAGGAAGATCGAACAGCACGGCCTGGCGCCCGTCCCAGCGCAGCCATGGAAACACGTAGTACATCCCCAGCAGGACCAGCACGGCCACGACACGCAGCCGGTTCAGCGGGCCTGCGACTTCGCGGGGATAGACCTTGCGCTCCTTGACGTAGGCCGCCCCGCCCGTATCGAGCATCTCCAGGTCGATGTGCTTGTTCACGGCGCCGCGCTCATTCCGGCGGCAAGGGCCGGTTGAACCGGCTTGCCGGTCGCAGCAGCAACCACGTGAACAGGCTCGACGATGCGGTGGCGACCCAGAACACGAAGAAACCGATGCTGTAGCCCAGGCCACGTGTCACGGACAGGTGCGGAAACGTCATGTCGCGCAGGGTCAATGGGTCGACGAAGGCAAAGAACACCATCGTCGACACCCCCGCGGCGAAAAAACTTGGCCACAGGACCGCACCGATGCGCTGCGCGAGCGGGCGCACCGGCACTTCCGGGAATGGCGTTGCCGGGCCCGTCATGGTGTCGCGTTGCCGGCGTCGGCGGCCGTGCCCGTGGACGAAGGATGCGATAGCGACCAGACATAGGCCGCCGCCAGCCTCGAGCGCGTCTCGCCCAGGATGGGCAGGTGTGGCGGCATGATGCCGTGGCGGCCGTTGACGATGGATTCCGTCAGCTGCTCGGTGCTGCTGCCGTAAAGCCAGACGTCGTCCGTCAGGTCCGGCGCGCCCATCGCCTGGTTGCCGCGTCCGTCCTTGCCGTGGCATGCGACGCAGATGCCTTCATACAGCGACTGGCCACGCACGGCGAAGTAGTCCTTGCTCCGCGATGGATCCGAAAGCGAGCGCACGTAGCTGACCACCGATGTCACCGCCGTGTCGCCGCCCATGCCCTCCAGGACCTGGCCCCAGGGAGGCATCACGCCATCGCGGCCGTGGAGCACGGTTTCCAGGACGTCGTCCGGTGCGCCGCCCCATTTCCAGATGTCGTCGCGCAGGTTGGGAAAGCCGATCGCGCCCTGCGCCGACGAGCCGTGGCAGGTGGCGCAGGTGTTGGCGAAGATCGCGCGTCCCAGTTTGACCGCCACCGGATCGCGCGCGATCACGTCGATGGATCGTCCCTTGTAGGGCGCGAACGCAGCGTCGAGCTTGGCGTTTTCCACCGCCTGTGCCTGTGCCAGTTCGCCCCTGGACGTCCAGCCGCTGACGCCACGGTAGCTGCCCCAGCCGCCGTACCAGGTCAGGTAACCCAGCGAATACACGATCGTCAGGTAGAAAAGGACGATCCACCAGCGCGGCAGCGGCTTGTTGTATTCGGTGATGTCGCCGTCCCAGACGTGGCTGGTGTCGTCGGGGCGCGCATCGCCCTTGCGCGGCAGGGACGTCCACCACAGCAACGCCGCGCAACCAAGGATGTTGAACGCCACCAGGCCGATGACGTACCAGGACCAGAGCGTGGTCATGGGCCGTCCTCCGGATCCGCGTCGTCCAGTGGCAACCGCGCGGCCGCATCGAAATCGCGCTTGCGCCGCGGGCTCCAGGCCCAGGCCCAGCCGCCCAGGAACACAAGCAGCAGGATGCTGGTGATGATTCCGGAAACCATGTCATTGCCCCCGCGGTGCGTGCTTGCCCAGGCCCTGCAGGTAGGCGACCACGGCGTCGATTTCAGTCTTGCCCGCGACGTCCGCGGGCGCTTGCGCAATCTGCGCGTCGGTGTAGGGATCGCCCAGCCGCTGCAGCGCCTTCATGTGCCGGGCGATGGTCTTGCCGTCGACCTGGTTGCGGGCAAGCCAGGGAAACGAGGGCATGTTGGATTCGGGGACCACGTCGCGCGGGTTGTTGAGGTGTACGCGTTGCCAGTCGTCCGAATAACGCCCGCCCACGCGCGCCAGGTCCGGCCCGGTCCGCTTGGATCCCCACTGGAACGGCCGGTCGTACACCGACTCGCCGGCCAGCGAATAATGGCCGTAGCGCTCGGTCTCGAATCGCAGCGTGCGCACCATCTGCGAGTGGCAGTTGTAGCAACCCTCGCGCACGTAGACATCGCGTCCGGCCAGCTCCAGGGCGGGGTAGGGAACCACCCCGGGCAGCGGCTGGATCGCTTCGGCCTGGTACATCAAGGGCACGATTTCGGCCAGCCCGCCAAACGAGACCGCGACCGCGATCAGCACCGCCAGCAGGCCGACGTTCTTTTCGATCTTCTCGTGCGGATTGACGTACGACTGCGTGGAATCCTGCTTGCTCATCGATCGGGCCTCAGGCGCGTGCTTCGGATGGGTCGGGGATGAGCAACGGCTGCGGCTCGACGACTTTGACCTGTTGGGCGGTACGCCACATGTTCAGCCCCATGAGCAGCATGCCTGCCAGCACGATCAGGCCGCCAAGCAGCCGTCCCAGGTAGTAGGGATAGGTCGCGACCAGGCTTTCGACGAAGCTGTAGGTCAGCGTGCCGTCGGCATTGGTGGCGCGCCACATCAGGCCCTGCATGACGCCGGCGATCCACATCGAGGCGATGTAGAAGACGACGCCGATGGTGTGGATCCAGAAATGCACGTCGATCCACTTGGTCGAATACATCTGCCTGAGTCCCAGCATGCGCGGATACAGCGCGTAGATCGACCCGATCGTGATCATCGCCACCCAGCCCAGCGCACCGGCGTGCACGTGGCCGATCGTCCAGTCGGTGTAGTGCGAGAGCGAGTTGACGGTCTTGATCGACATCATCGGCCCCTCGAACGTCGCCATCATGTAGAACGACAGCGATACGATCAGGAACTTGAGGATCGGGTCGGTCCGCAGTTTGTGCCAGACGCCGGAGAGCGTCATGATCCCGTTCATCGCGCCGCCCCAGCTCGGGGCCAGCAGGACCAGGGAAAACACCATGCCGACCGACTGCGCCCAGTCGGGCAGGGCGGTGTAATGCAGGTGGTGCGGGCCGGCCCACATGTACACCGCGATCAACGCCCAGAAGTGCACGATCGACAGCCGGTACGAGTAGATGGGTCGCCCGGCCTGCTTGGGCACGAAGTAGTACATCATGCCCAGGAACCCGGCCGTGAGCAGGAAGCCGACCGCATTGTGGCCATACCACCATTGCACCATGGCATCCACGGCGCCGCTGTAGACCGGATAGGACTTCCAGGGGCCTGCCGGGATCGCGATGTTGTTGACGATGTGCAGCAACGCGATGGCGATGATGTAGGCGCCATAGAACCAGTTGGCCACGTAGATGTGCTTGACCCGGCGGATCGCGATCGTGCCGAAGAACAGGACGGCATACGCGATCCAGACCACCGCGATCAGCCAGTCGATCGGCCATTCGAGCTCGGCGTATTCCTTGCTCTGCGTGATGCCCAGGGGCAGCGTGATCGCCGCCGACACGATCACCAGCTGCCAGCCCCAGAACACGAATGCCGCCAGCTTGTCCGACATCAGGCGGACATGGCAGGTACGCTGGACCACGTGCAGGCTGGTGGCGAACAGGGCCGACCCCCCGAACGCGAAGATCACCGCATTGGTGTGCAGGGGACGCAGGCGTCCATAACTGAGCCAGGGCACCCCGAAGCCCAGTTGCGGCCAGTACAGCTCGGCGGCGATATACACGCCCACCAGCATCCCGACGATGCCCCAGACCACGGTCATCACCGTGAATTGCCGCACCACCTTGTCGTTGTAGAAGCCGCGGTGGCCTGCTTGCATGGCGGATACCGGCCTGTCCTGGACTGTCACTGCATCACGCGCCGTCATCTGCCTTCCTGCACCGGATTGAGTCCTTGAAATTATCCCGGATCACACGACGCGTCCAGTTGACTTGAGTCAAATACGCGCCAGCCCCGGCATGGCAGGCATCAGGAACCCAGGGTGGAGACGACTTCTCCACCCACGGCCTGGAGTTGCTCGCGAGCCGCTTTGGCCTGCTCGTGCGACAGGGCGTGCACGACGACGGCATGGCGGCGCTCGCCTAGTGCTTCCTGGACGCGGTTGATGTACGCATCATGGTCGGGCCGCAGCGTGACCAGTCCTCCCAGCATCAAGCCGCCCAGCGTGCCGAAGACAACCAGCGCGAAGGCCGCAGCGGGCGCCGCATGGACCACCATGCCAACGCCCATCCACCACAACACTCCGAAAGCGAGCGCGCCAACGACCGCACCCAATGCGCCCAGTAGCGCATGGGCACGCAACATGGTGCGAAAGATGCCCTTGTCTTCGGGCTCGAGTTGCCGACCGATGTGGCGATCACCGGGCGATATGACGCGGACCTGGGCTTGCCCCAGTTGCAGCGTGCCGCACAACCGGTTTGCAACCTCCCTGGCACGGTGGCTGCTGTCAAAGAGGGCCGCCACTTTGCGGCCTGATGCTTCTGTGGTGATGCCGGGTTGATGGGTCATCGTGGGCGTATCCGGTCGGGAAAAGGGCGCGGGATCCGTGGATGCGCTTCAGGGGCTTGTCGACAGGTGTCCAAATCCCGGGAGTCCAAATCCTGCGGCGTGGCGGATGCAAACCCTGTCGCATGTCCCCTGTACGTCGTGCCGCGCGGCGGAGCTTCGCTGGACGATTGTATCGCTGGCGTGATCGTGATCGCGGTACGTCTCGCAGTTCGGGTGAAACAGCGCTACCGCCGCGCGATCTCTCGTTGCAACTTGGCCAGGAACGCCGGGTCGGGTCTTGCGCTGACCTGCTCGGTTCGGGCGACGATGCGGCCTTCGCGATCGAGCAGTAGCAGCGCGCTGGTATGGTTGAACTGGCCATCGGCCAGCTTGCGGTAGCGCACGCCCAGCACGCCGGCGGCAGACGATACGGCTTGCTGCTGCGGCGCTGCCAGCGTCCAGTGCGCCGTGTCCAGCTTGCGTTTTCTTGCCAGCGCCATCAGTGCCGAAGGCGTGTCGTTGGCCGGGTCCATGCTGATGAACAGCACGTCGAATTGCTTGCGCTGGGCAGGCGTCAGGGCCTTGTCGATGCCCTTGCCCGCATCCACGAGCAGCGGGCACATGTAGGGACAGGACGTATAGAACATCGTCACCAGTTGCGGCCGTCCGCGGCGGTTGCGCCAGTCGCCGGCCTTGCCGTCCTGGTCGATGAGCACCAGTGGCAGCTGGTACACCGAGTCGCCAGGCAACGAGGGGCCCGGCACCGACTTGGCAGGGGCACGCGCCAGGACGGGGGCCGCCAGCAAGGCGCTGCAAAGCAGCATCGCGAAACAGGTGAAAGCTCTTGCACGCTTCATTTCGGTTTCCTCATTTCACAGGCCTTGCGCACCTGAAGCCAAGATTGGCCGTGGTGTCGCTGCCGTTGAGCGATGACAACATCGCCACGCGCATCAGTACGGCGTAGTTTTCGCGGTCGTCCATCGACAAGGCACCCGCGCCACAGAATTTCAGCCGGTCTGCATCGCCTTGGTTGCGATTGTCCGAAGCGATCAGCAGGGACGAATAATCCTCGGTCCACTCCCACACCAGGCCATGCAGGTCCTGGATGCCGTAGGCATTGGGTGTCTGCAGCCCGGCACGGGGCAGCGCGGTGTTGGACGGACGGGCGTACCAGCCCAGGATGCGCTCTCGCCACACCGGATCCTTGCGCGCATCGCGCCGGGTTTCGTCGGCTGCAGCGGTGTATTCCCATTCCGACCAGGTGGGCAATCGGCCGCCTTGCGCCTCGCAGTACGCCGACGCCGCGAACCAGCTCACCTGGACCACGGGCTGCTGCGGCAGCGCCGTCTTGCCGAGCGTGGTGGGGGATGCCCACTGCGACAGGTAGCGTGACTCGGCGAATACCGAGGCCACCTTGCCCCGCTGCCATTGCGGATGCGTCTTGACGAACGACAGGAACTCGCCGTTGGTCACCGGTCGTCGCTGCATCTGGAACGTGGCGACCCGCGTGATCGGGACATCCTCGTACTTGAGTGCCGAGCGGAAGCTTCCGCCCGGCACCCGGACCCAGGCCTGGTCGCCGGCGAGCGCGACTGCGAGGGGCAGGGCGCACGCCAGCAGGGCGGCCAGTCGACGCATGGCGGTCAGTGACCTTCCGAGGCGTTGGCGGGTTTCATGGCACGCGCCTTTGCGGCCTCGTCCTTGGTCACCACGCCGCCCGGGTTGCCCCAGCTGTTGAGTACGTATGTGGCGATGTTGGCGACTTCGTCGTCGGTCAGCTGGTTCATCGGTGGCATCACGGAGTTGTATTCATGGCCATTGACGGTCACCTTGCCCTGCAATCCATGCAACATGATGTTGGGCACGCGCTTGGGATCGGCCTTGATGTAATCCGAACCGGCCAATGGCGGGAACACGCCCTCCATGCCCTGGCCGTTGCCCTGGTGGCAGGTGGAGCAGGTACCAGCGAACAACGCTTCGCCCGCCTTGATCTGCTCTTCCTTGGTCAGGTCGCCGCTGGCATGGGCCTGCGCGGCCACGGATACCGCCTTGAGGTTGCCGCTGCCGGCGCGGTCGCCCAGGTACACGGCGTCGACTTCCTTGCCCGAGTAAATGGCCTTGTTCTCCGGGCCATCGGCCTTGAGGATGCCCAGTGCGCCCTTGTTGAAGGCCCGGAAGATGCTGTGGTCGACCAGCACGTAACTGCCCGGGACCTCCAGGTGGAACTGCATGATGGCCGCGCCACCCGACGGAATCAGCGTGGTCTGCACGTTTTCCTGGAACTTGGTGCCGCCCTCGTACCAGACCTTGTCGAAGATCTCGCCGATGACGTGGAAACTGGAGACCAGGTTGGGCCCGCCGTTGCCTACGAACAGGCGTACCTTCTCGCCGGTCTTGGCGGTCAGGGCCTTGTCGCCGGTCAACGCACCTTCGGCGCCGTTGAACAGCACATAGGTGGGGTTCTCGTCGATGCCCTTTTGCATGTCGAAGTCCTGGTGGCCCTTCTCCCGGTACTTGCCCTTGGTATAGAAGTCGCCCTGCATCACGTAGTACTCCTTGTCCACCGGCTCCAGTCCCTGGGGCGGCTCGACCAGGATCAGCCCGTACATGCCGTTGGCGATATGCATGCCGACGGGGGCCGTGGCGCAGTGGTAGACGAACAAGCCGGCATTGAGCGCCTTGAACGTGAACCGGCTGACGTGGCCTGGTGCGGTAAAGCTGGAAGCCGCGCCGCCGCCCGGACCAGTCACGCCATGCAGGTCGATGTTGTGCGGCATCTTGCTGTCGGGCATGTTGCGCAGGTGGAACACCACCGTGTCGCCCTGGCGCACGCGGATGAAGCTGCCGGGAACCGTGCCGCCAAACGTCCAGAAGGTGTAGTTGACGCCTTCGGAGATCTCCATCTCCTTTTCGATCACCTCCAGCGTCACGTTGACCTTGGCCGGGTAATTGCGGCCGGTGGCCGGCGGCACGTGCGGAGGCGACGTCAGCACGGCATCGATCGGCTTGCCCTGCGGCGGGCCGAAGTCGCCCTTGAGCGAGCCGCCGGTTTCATCGGTGGCGACGGCCTTTGGCGTGTCTTCCCCCGGATCGGGCTTTTCGGCACGGCAGGCGACAAGCGTGGACATGGTGACTGCAAGCAGGCAGGCAAGGAGGCGCTTCGTGATCATTTCCGGCACTCGCTAGAAGATGTGGCAAGTGTCGAATATAGCCGAGTCCGGCCTTGTTGACCTGAGTCAAGCTGCCCGGGGTTGGCATGGCAACGCCAAAACAAAACCAAAACCAAAACCATGCAACCGATGCACGCTGGCTTGACCGTGGTCAAGGCAGCGATTCCGATATCGCCAGAGGATGTCAGTCCAGCGCAAACACGGCATCGTCCACGAGCGTTTCGATGGAATTCCATGTCCGGATCGACAACCCCCTGTCCGCATCCCATGTCGTTGGCGATGTGATCCTGGACGCAGTCCGCAGGACGGTGGAGCAGGTCGATCCTGCTGCGATGCTGGACATCGACTCCAGCGGTTGCGTGCTCAGGATTGCCGCGGCCGTCGACCTGGCGCAGCTGCATGGCCTGCTCGAGCTATCCGGCCATCCCGCGACTGCCGCGCAAGTGCGGGTATTGCCATCGATCTGCTGCGGTGGTTGCAGCGGCTGACATGCCAGCTTGCAGCCGCGCCCGCCGGCTAGCGAGCCGCGACCGGCAAGTGCCTGCAAGCGCGCCCTAGAATCGTGTCGGCGGGACCTGCACGGATGCGCTTGCGCGATCGGCGGTACCCACCAACGCGGTCGCCAGTGGCGATAGCAGTCTGCTGCCAGGACGGGTTCGTGGCCGTAGTGCAACCCATGCGGCGATGCAGTCGTCGGCCAACCCGGGCACGCCCCGGGCTGGGACGACACTGTCCCGGGGCGTGTTCGACGAGGTGCTGTCCGCCGCGCCTGGTTGCGCGGCGAACATGGCCGCGGCGTCGGTGCGGCGGCGTGAGCCGCCACGGCATGCATACGCGGCGCACGGGCGGGCTCGATGCATCCGTCGTTCCCGGCCCAACCGCAAGGATCGACCGGAGCTAGATGCGCGAGAACACCAGCGTGCCGTTGGTGCCGCCAAAGCCGAAACTGTTGGACAGCACCGTGTTCAAGCGTGCCTGGCGGGTCTCCCGCACGATCGGGAAGCCTTCGGCTTCAGGGTCGATGTTCGCGATGTTCGCCGAGCCGGCGATGAAGTCGTCGCGCAGCATCAGCAGGCAGTAGATCGCCTCGTGCACGCTGGCGGCGCCCAGCGAATGGCCGCTGAGCGCCTTGGTCGATGACAAGGGCGGGATGGCCTGGCCAAAGGCTTCCCGGATTGCCCTGAGCTCGACCACGTCCCCGACGGGAGTCGAGGTGCCGTGCGTGTTGAGGTAGTCGACGGTGCCGACGCCGTTGCCGTCGAAACCGGCCATGGCCGCGAGCATGCACCGCGTCGCGCCCTCACCGGACGGCGCGACCATGTCCACGCCATCGGAGGTCACGCCGTAGCCGACCAGCTCGGCCAGGATGTCCGCGCCGCGCGCCCTGGCTTGCTCGTACTCCTCCAGGACGAGGATCCCGCCGCCGCCAGCGATGACGAACCCGTCGCGGTCGACATCGTAGGGACGCGATGCCGTCGCCGGGGTCTCGTTGTGGTGCGTCGACAGTGCGCCCATGGCGTCGAACTGTGCGGTCATGCCCCAGTGCAGCTCCTCGCCGCCGCCGGCGAGCATCGTGTCCTTGGCGCCATGGCGGATGAGGTCGGCAGCGGCGCCGATACAGTGCGCCGAGGTCGCGCAGGCTGCGGAAATCGAGTAACTCAGGCCGCGGATGCCCAATGCCGTGGACAGTGCGGCCGACACCGTCGAACCCATCGTGCGCGGCACCATGTAGGGGCCGACCTTGCGGACACCGCGCTTGCGCAGCAGGTCCGCGGTTTCGATCTGCCATTGCGGCGAGCCCCCGCCGGATCCGGCGATCAGGCCGGTGCGCGGGCTGTGCACCAGGTCGTCTTCGAGCCCGGCCATGGCCAGGGCGTCGCGCGCTGCGACATAGGCGTAGCCGGCGGCATCGCCCATGAAGCGCTTGAGCTTGCGGTCGATCAGTGCGGCCAGGTCGATGTCGACGACGCCGGCGACCTGGCTGCGCAGGCCCAGCTCGGCGTATTCAGGGACAAAACGGATCCCCGCGATACTTTCGCGCAAGGCGGTGCTCACCGTGGCGGGGTCATTGCCCAGGCACGACACCACGCCCATCCCGGTCACCACGACGCGGCGGTTGCTGCTGACTGGCATGGCTAGAATCCCTCGGTCGACTGGAACAGGCCCACCCGCAGGTCAGAGGCGGTATAGATCTCGCGGCCATCGACAAGCGTGCGTCCGTCCGCGATCACCAGTTCGAGCTTGCCGCGCATGACCCGGCGGATGTCGAGTTCGTAGCTGACGCAGCGTGCATCGGGCAGCACCTGCCCGCTGAACTTGACCTGCCCGACGCCCAGGGCGCGACCCCGTCCCGGTGCGCCCAGCCAGGGCAGGTAGAAGCCGCAAAGCTGCCACATGGCATCCACGCCCAGGCAGCCGGGCATCACCGGGTCGCCCTCGAAATGGCATGCGAAGAACCACAGGTCGGGACGGATGTCGAGCTCGGCGTGGACGCTGCCCTTGCCGTAGCGACCGCCGTCGGTGTCGATGCGGGTGATGCGGTCGAACATCAGCATCGGCGGTGCCGGCAGGCGGGCATTGCCGGGGCCGAACAGCTCGCCGCGGCCGCAGGCGAGCAACTGTTCATGGTCGTATGAGGAGGGGCGCGTCACATCGCCTCCGTTGGGGAATTCCGGGAGGGTGAATTCACGGTCTTCGTGTCCGGCATGCATGGCCGGCCATTGTATGCGCTATCGATTCCGTGGCCAGACTCCGCACCCGGGGCGGTCCCCGGCGCGGGCAGGGCGGGGAAGATGCCTGCCTGGCCAGCGCAGGGGCGACCACCTTGGCTACCAGGCGTCTGCATGCGCTGTACGATCCGGCGGTCGAGCATCCGCGTGAAACAGCGTGCCCATGCACCACGTGAAGGCGACGGTCCCGGAGGTGACTCCGGGGCCGTCACCCCTGCGAGGGTCGACCCTGTGACTGTCTATCCTGTCATTGCCCGATCAGCTGCATCCACCGCAGCATGTGCTGCCGCCGCTGATGTGCACATCCTCCTCGAGCAGCCTGGCATCGTAGCCGAGGACTTGCAGCGCCTCTCTCACCTGCGTCGTCGTCGCGGTGGAGAGCACTTCCAGGCTGCCGTGCCCGGTATCGAACGCGATGCGTGCATCGGGATCCAGCGGACGCAACGCGTCGGCCAACCTGGACGCGTCCAGGTCGTGGGCGGAGAGTTGGAATTGCATGTTTGTATCCCTTGCAAATGAGCGGAGTGAAGGCAGTGGCGATGCGCATGCCATCGGTTTATGGGAAGGATGTCCCACCCGTCGCCAATGGGGCTTGACCCATGTCAATCGAAGCCCGTTTTTGCTTGGTCCATGACGCGGCGCTAACAAAAAACCGTGCTTGTTCAAGGATAATGATGAGTGAAACCCCACCTGAAGGATTGGCCCATGAACACGATCAACACGCGCCTTACTTTCCTGGCGGCGGCATGCGCATTGGCATTGACCGCATGTGGCGACAAGTCGTCCGGCACACCGGACGCCACGCCTGCACCCGCCGCTACGCAAGCCGCGGCCGACACCGCCCCGCCAGTCGCCGATGCGCCAGCCGAGACACCGGCCGCAACTCCGGCTGCGCCTGCAAACGACAAGCCTGCTGCCGTGGTCAAGGATTGCGCCACCCAGATCGAGGGGACGGACGCCATGCAGTACAACGTCGGATCGATCACCGTGCCGGCGTCATGCACCGACTTCACGATCACGCTGGTCCACACGGGCAAGATGCCGGTGGCGGCGATGGGCCACGACGTGGTGATCGCCAGGGAGGCAGACATGAACGCGGTTGTTACGGCGGGCATCAGTGCCGGCCTGGACAATGATTACATCAAGCCGGACGACAGCAACGTCATCGCGCATACGAAAATGATCGGAGGCGGTGAAACCACGTCCGTTACCTTCCCCGTCAGCAAGATCCAGGGCAATGGTCCGTACGAGTTCTTCTGCACCTTCCCCGGGCACGCGACGGTCATGCGTGGGCCGATCTCGGTCGAGTAAATCCCGCGTTCTGGCAGTGACCTGGTTGCCGGATGGTCCTTGCGGATCCTCCGGCAATCATGCCTCGGGCCAGTAGCGGCCGGTAAGTGGGTCAGCGGCAAGCATGGGTAAAGGCATCCCAATCAATCTCGGCCCGACGGTCGACGATGCATCGGCGCGCGTCGAGCATGTGGAGACCGAGCATGTGGAGATCGACGGCGCACTCGTGGCGCGCGGCCTGGGCCTGGCGCTTGGAGAGTTCCAGAAACTGATGGACCACCGGAAGGTCACGGTGTTGTGCGAACGTGGCGTCGGTGAAGATGCTGGTCTCTATCGCGCCAGTTTTTACCACGATGGCAAGCGCGTGCGGCTGGTCGTCGACGGCAGTGGAAATCCCGTATGAGGCCTGCAGCACGATACGAAAGGCTGCCGGGGGCGTGATGGCCTGTAACAGGCTTGCGCGAAGCAAGCCTGTTTGAAGCATGCTTGCTCGAAGCATGCGCCCTCGATGCGTCATCCCCAGGGCATGATTTCCCGGAGTGGAATCTTCACCAGGAGTCAGCGACATGTCCATCAAGGTATCCAGGCCAAGCCCAACGCTTGCATCTGATCGCGAGCGTCTTGAGTGTGCGATCGATCGGGAGCTCGAGCAGAGCTTCCCCGCGAGCGATCCACCCGGATGGACGATGGGTCGCGCCGCCGCACATCTGGACGAAACTGCCGCATACACGGACGCAGCCAGCAGCGCCGTCATCGGCAAGACGCCATCACGGTGTCTCATCCAGCATCCTGGATGCGATTGGGGACACGCCACTGCTCGAAATCGAGGGCATTTTTGCCAAGCTCGAGTTCCTCAATCCTTCCGGTTCGATCAAGGCGCGCATCGCGCAGTACATGATCGAGCGCGCCGAGCAGCAGGGACTGCTGCAGCCGGGCGACACGATTGTCGAGGCGACCAGCGGCAATACAGGAAATGCTTTGGCGATGGTGGCCGCGGTCAAGGGCTACCGGATGCTTGTTGTCATGCCCGAGGGCCTGTCCGACGAGCGTGTCGCGATCTCGCGTGCCTACGGCGCCGAGATCCTGTTTTGTGGCGATTTCCATGTCAATCGGGCGCTGCAGCGTGCGCGCGAGTTGGGCGAGCAGCCTGGCTACTTCTGCCCAAGCCAGTTTGATTCGGAAAGCAATGTCGAGGAGAACCGGCTGATACTGGGCCCTGAAATCCTCTCCCAGCTACCGGCCGGCCGCGTGCCTGACGCGCTGGTACTCGGCGTGGGCACTGGCGGCACGCTGGTTGGCGTCGGCCAGGCGTTTCGCGAGGTCAATCCAGCAGTGCGCCTGTTTGCGATGGAGCCTTCCGAATCGCAGACCATCCTGTGCGGGGAAATCGCCAGCCATGCCATCGAAGGGATCTCCGACGGCTTCGTGCCTGGTATTTTCGAGCGCCACTCGAGTTTGATCGACGAGGTCACCGCGGTGTCGGGAGGCGAGGCAGTCACCGAAATGAAGCGCCTGGCGCGCGAGTACGGACTGCTCTGCGGCCCGAGTTCGGGCGCGCATCTGCTGGCGGCGCGCCGAATCCGCGACCAATATCCGGGGCTGCGCACCATCGTCACGATCCTCTGCGATGAGGGCGAGAAATACCTCTCCGAACATTTCCACGCCGACACGGGTGACGGCTCGATCACGTTTGCCTGACCAGCACGTTCGCAATGACGCGTGGATGATGTTTGCAGGACGCGACATGCGCAGGCTTGGCTTGCCGCAGGCTTGAATCACACGCCTGCTTGAATCACCGCAGGTTTGATCTGAATCAAAACGGTAGTGTGGCCTCAAGCATATGGTAATGGTTCCCATTTCGAGGATCGCGGCATGAAATTTCCGGCCTTCTATTCCGACGCGCCAGTCGTCGAGACCTACGACCCGTTGGCGCAATTGCTGGGAGCCACTGACGACGGACGCCTGGATTACACCTATGCCGACGTCGTTCGCCTGGCAGGTCATTCCTGTCCCACGGTCGCCGGGGCGTTCCTGATGGGTCGCGCTGCATTGAAGGCGCTCTATCCCGAGGGGCCTGCGGAGCGCGGACAGATCGAAGTATTGATGCCGGCGCCGGCTTACCACGGCACCACGGGAGTGGTCGCGCAGGTGCTTACGCTTTTGACCGGTGCCGCTGCGGACAATGGTTTCCAGGGACTGGGCGGACGTTACGCACGCAATGGTTTGCTGCGCTTTGCCGGCAGGCACGAGGCGGGATCGGTCATCTTTCGACGCCGGGACACGGGCGACACCGTCGCCGTTGCCTTGGACACCGATCCGGTTCCCGGCAATCCCGATCAGCGCGAGTTGCTGACCGCGATCATGCGTGATGAGGCCAGCGACGAGCAGAAGCAGGCCTTCGCCGCGGGCTGGCAGGAGCGCGTGCGCCGCATGTTGGTGGAGTTTGCCGACGACACGCGTGTCGTCGAGGTGCAGCACCTGGCGGCTTGAGCGGGCAACGCTGGTTGCGCTGCCTGGTCAGGCACGGACAGCTGGTGGGAGCGAGGCGACGCTTCCACGACGTGGCCCGCCACTCTTGAAGTGATGATGAAACGCTTCATCGCGACCCGACCCAGCAGCGTGATTCACATCAACAACGCACCCACGCGCCGCGCCAGGAACTCGAAATACCGGTCGATGTAGCTGATGCCGTTCTGGCGGTCGAACACATACGGATTCATCAGCGTGTGGCGCAGGATCATCAGGCGGTCGTCGTTGTCGCCACCCAGCGTAGCCGGGTCGATATGCAACGCCTGCAGGATGCGCTGCATCTCCATGGCACCCACGACCTCAGGCCGCAACGTGGTTACGGACCCGAAGAACTCGCGCGATTGCAGCGGTTGGCCGGGGTCACTGCGCATCCCGTCATGCAGCTTGCGCACGAACGCATTGGCACGCGAAAGATCGTGGTTGCCGACCGGGTTGACGGCCACGCAGACCAGGTTGCTGTCTGCGGCAAAAGGCACCATTGCATGCAGCGTCGGCGACATCTCATCGGCGAATTCACGCGCACGCTGGTCGAAGGCCTCGGCTGCAATGATGGTTTGCGCCTGCAGCCGGCCAAACCCGGCGTGATCCAGCGGCAGCACCTTGTGGGTCACGTACGCAGCAGCGGCCGAGGCACCGGGTTTGGAGCCTTCGGGAATGAACTGGCCCAGGTTGCGGTAACGGGCAAGGTATGAGGCTGGCGTGGTGTCGTGGAAAACGTAGTCGGCATGCTCTGCCAGCAACGCGGTCGCCCGGTGGTCGCGGCAGATGAAGGCGCCGGCCCCGTAGGGCAGGTAACCGAGTTTATGGGGGTCGACGGTGACCGAGTCGGTGCGTCCCAACGCTGCGAACGCTGCATGGACCTCCGGGGCAGGAAATGTCGTGAAGCCATGGCGCACCTCCGCCAGCGGACGCAGGCTGCCATCGGCATTGCGAAACAGGGTGGCAAGATAGCCGCCCCATGCACCGTCGACGTGGACCGCGAAGCCCAGCCCCCGCCCGGCGAAGCGGTCACGGGCGTCGACGACACCATCAACCGGATCGACGGTGCCGTACTCGGTCGTGCCCAGCACCGCGACGGCCATCAGCACCGGTTGCCTTTCCCGCTCGCAGCTTTGCAGCGTTGTCTGCAGGGCATCCAGGTCAAGCCGCATGTCGCGTTCGGGCAACAGGTGCAGCTGCGCGCGACCCAGCCCGAGCAGCTTGAGTCCCTTGCTCCAGGAGTAATGCGCGGTGATGGGCGCAAGCACCTTGGGCACGCGCAGCTGGGCATGCGCGGCGAAGAAGTCCGCGATGCCCAGGTGTTCCAGGCGCTGCGCTTCCACGATTGCCTGCCAGCGGCGACGGACGCCGACCGATTGTGCGCCAAGCCACGCCTGCCATTGCTCAAGCAGTGCAATGCCGGCTGCCGGCGACAGGTTGAAAGCAGTCCAGTCGTCCTCGGGCAGGGCGATGTCGGGCACCTGGGCGGCGCGAAGCGCGACGGGAAACGCCTTCAGCGCCAACGCCATTCGCAATGCCTGGTAATTGGCCACGGTGCCGCCGGAGGTGAGATGGCCGAAAGCGCAGTCGGGTCGCGCCGGATCATGCGGATAGCCCAGCATGCGCGCCAGCTGCAGGCCGACCTGCACCTCCAGGTCCACGGTCACGGGCGCCGCGTCCTCACTGACGTTGTTGGGGTTGTAGGGCAGGGTGAGGATTTGTGCGGCCAGCCCCGGGATCAGCAGGTCCGACACCATGTGGCCGAGGTAACGCGGGCTATGGAACGGCACCGACTTCTTCAGCGCCGCCGACAGCGCGTGCAGCTCTCGCCGCAACCGTGCTTCGAAATCCTGGTAGCCGGGGTCGTGCGAGGCATGCGTGGAGATCGCCGGTGGATCCTCGGGGTGGAAGTTGCGACGCCAGTACACGTGATCGCGCAGGAACTCCACCACGAGGCGTTCGAGCAACGTGTCGTTTTCACCATATGGCCCCAGGAAACACGCATCGAGTGCGTGGCGGCTCGGTTCGGATTGCTGGTTCATCGCGGGATTGACACGTCGGGTCGACACTGGAAACCCACAGCTTAAGCACGCATGCGACGGGTCGATTGATCCGGGTCAAGCGCAACTCATTGGCTGCGCCGCTCCGTGCCTCATCTGGCCAGGCGTGGCTTGCAGGTCCGGCTCCGGCCTGGACGAAAATCATTGGGCAGGTGTCCAACGACCCACGCGCTTGACTTGGCTCAATGCGACCTGGCCGTGACCGGACCAAGATGTCACGTCTTTCCTGATGGCCATCGTCCATGACGCCCCGTGACTCCCTGTTGGCTACGATGCTGCTTGGCCTGCCTGCACTTGCATACGCGCAAACCGACCCGGTCGAGGCGACATGGGACCTGCGCCTGCGCCACGAGCTGGTGGAGGACGGAGCCTTCGCGCGTGATGCCCGCGCCGACACATTGCGCCTGCGGGCGGGGTTGCGGTTCGCCTTCGGCGACGGCTGGATGGCGTTGCTGGAAGGCGAGGGCGTGGCCAATGCTGGCGACCAATACAACAGCGGCGCCAATGGCCGCACGCAGTACCCGGCCGTGATCGATCCCGAAGGCGCGGAGCTCAACCAGGCCTGGCTTGGCTGGCAAGGTACGCGCCTTGCCGTGACCGCGGGCCGCCAGCGCATCCTGCTCGACAACCAGCGTTGGGTCGGCAACGTCGGCTGGCGCCAAAACGAGCAGACCTTCGACGCGATCACCACGCAATGGAGCCCCAGCGACGCGATCACGGTGAAGTTCGACTGGTTGGCTGGCGTACAACGCATCAATGGCGACCGCGCCATCGATCCGCTGGCGAGTGATCGCAGGCTGGATACGCAGCTGCTCAACGTCGCATACAAACGCGGCAAACAGCAGTGGACCGGATATGCCTATCTGCATCGCGACAAGGATCTCGCAGCTGCATCCAGTGAGACCATCGGCCTGCGCTGGAGCGGGGATCTGGTGCAAAACGCGCGTGGCTGGAGCTGGTCGGTCGAGACCGCTAGACAGCGCGACCATGGCAACAGCCCGCTCGACTATTCACATGCCTATTGGCTGGTCGAACCTGCCTACAGCGTGCAGGGGACCACGTTCAAACTGGGCTGGGAACACCTGGGCGGAGACGGTCGCCACGCATTGCAGACGCCACTGGCGACGCTGCATGCCTTCGATGGTTGGGCCGACAAGTTCGCCGTCACGCCCGGGCCCGGCCTGGAGGATCGGTACGTCTGGGTGGGCGGCAAGTTCGGCCACGTTGGCGACGGGAAGTTTGGATGGGCGGCGGCATACCACGACTTTGGTCCGGACAAGAAAACGCCGGGACTTGGTGACTATGGCCGCGAATGGGACGCATCGCTGGCATTCCCCCTGGCCAAGGGCGTGCAGGCGCTGGTCAAGCTGGCCGACTACCGTAGCCAGGGATACGCGCGCGACACGACCAAGGTGTGGCTGCAACTGGAATGGGTGGGTACCAACTAATCGCGGGAAGCCCCGGCATCTTGCAACCAGGTTATTTCGTGGAGCATCGCGGCAAGCACAACGCGGCCAAAACCGGGTCGTCGCAGGAGCGGCTTCAGCCGCGGGTTCTCGCCCTGACAGCCGCATCCTCCATGCGCGTTCGTGGGTCCCGAACGCGGTCGGCATGGCCCACGGCAGGCCCGCCGTTCACAGTGCTTTGGGCACGGCCCCGATCCGCGATCGCAGTGCATCCATTGCCGGTTGCGGATCGATCTGTTGCCGTGCAAGCCAGTCGCGATCAAACAGGGTTTCGCCGTAACGCTCGCCCCTGTCACACAGCAAGGTGACGATACTGCCGGCGACGCCACGTTCGCGCATCGTTTCAGCCAGGCGCACGCAGGCGACGAAATTGGTTCCGGACGAGCCGCCATAACGGCGTCCCAGCAGGGCTTCCATCAACCACGCCGCGGCGATCGAGTCCACGTCGTCGATCTCTTCGACGGCATCAACGATGTCAAACAGGAATCCGGGTTCCACCCGGGGACGACCAATTCCCTCGATCAGCGTGGGGCGGTCCGCTTGCGCCTGCTGGTCGCGCGCCTGCCAGCCACGCGCGAAGGCGCCACCGGCGGGTTCGGCCACGCACAGCCTTGTCCCAAGGCTGCGGTAGCGCAGGTAGCGACCTATCGTTGCCGACGTCCCGCCGGTACCCGCGCCGCAGACGATCCATGCCGGCTGTGCGTGCGGCTCTTCGGCCAGCTGGCCGAGGATCGACTCGGCGATGTTGTTGTTGCCGCGCCAGTCGGTGGCCTGTACTGCCAGCCCGAACTGGTCCAGGTGGCAGGCGCCGCGTCGGGCGTGCTCGGCTGCACGGGCGTGGACCTGGCCGGCATCGTCGACCAGGTCGCAGGTGCCATCGAGCGCCTGCACGTCGCGGATCTTGCGCGGCGCAGTGCAGCTGGGCATGACGGCGGTGAACGACAGCCCCAGCATGCGCGCAAACCAGGCTTCGGAGATGGCGGTGCTGCCCGAGGACGCATCGACCACCGGCTGGCCCGGCCGCAGCCTGCCATTGCACAGTGCGTACAGATAGAGCGAGCGCGCGAGGCGATGCTTGAGACTGCCCGATGGATGCGCGGACTCATCCTTGAAGTAGAACGCGATGTCGGGGAATGCGGGCAGGTCGACCCGCAGCAGGTGCGTGTCGGCCGAGCGCCCCGCCTCGCGTCGCAGTTGCGTGAGCGCGTCATTGACCCAGATGCGGTCCGGATCGCCGGCTGCACGCCGTCGCGAAGGGTTCATCGTAGCCATAGCAGCCAGCCCATTGGATTGTGTGCCAATGCAATGCCAATGATGCTGATGTAGACCAGCAAGGCGGTGGCATAGCAGGCAGCGCGTATTTTTTGCGTGCGCCCGCGCTTGAGCGCGAAGGTACCCAGGCCCACGTAAAGCACCAACAAGGCGAGTTTGACCGTAAGCCATCCGTTGGCGAACAAGGCGCCGGGCAGGATGGTCAGCAGCATCAGCGCTGCGGTCAACAGGATCGTGTCCACGCTGTAGCTCAGGTAGCGTACCGGTGCGGCCATCGCGAAGCGCTGCTGGTCCAGCTGCACCAGCAAGCCGCGAAGCAGGAAGATCGTCCCGCTGAGCAACACCGCGGCCACGTGCACCCATTTGATCTGCGAATAAAACTCGATCATCGCGATGCCTCGGTAACGATGGATGCCGGGCAGCGCCTCATCCCGGTTTCCCGTCGGCACGCGGCGTCAGGTAGATCCGGCCGACGCGCAGGACCCAGGGCGTAAACGCCACCAGCCAACCCAGCGCGGCAACCGCCTGCCATGCCATGTGGTCCGGTGCGATCTCGGCGACGATCCGCAGCAGCGTCACCACTTGCAGGGCCACGAAAGCGAACCATGCCGCTGCGGGAAGCAGCATCGGCCGGCCCGAATGTCCCTGCGTCACCCGGGTCACCATCGCGACCAACGCGCTGCCGAAAAAGCCGATGAACAATGCGTGCGCCGGCGCACGTCCAAGCCAGTCAGTGCCGCTCGCGGCGTACGCCACGCTTTGTCCTGCATACAACGCAAACGCGATCGGCAGCCATCCCAACGCCACGAACAGCACCGCAAGGATCCTGGGCTTGGGGCCACGCGGCCACCAGCGCCACAGCATCGTTGCCGACAGTACCAGCAACGGTGCGTCGACCAGCCACATCCAACCGTAAGCGTGCAGCAACTCCAGCACCAGATGTGCCAGCGTCAATGGCCAGAAGGCCGCCAGAAGCCACATCGGGCGCCACGCTTTGTAACCGGCGACGACCGTACCTGCGAAGAACGGAAACATGCGGTGTGCCACCGTGACATAGACCGGAAGCAGCAATGCGAACGTGCCGACCTTGATGTTGACGTAGACCCACGACGCGGAGCCACCGGAAACCACCACCCCCCATGCCAGCAGACCGATGAGCCCGAACGCCAGCGCAGCGAAGCTCGAGCGCGCATGCCACGTCGTGCCCTGCTCGCGCCACAACAGCGGACCCAGCGTGGCAAGCCCGGCGACCCATCCGGCCAGCGTCATCCAGAAACCCACGACGATGCCGACATCCCAACCGATCGCGCCCAGCAGGGTCGCGGCCTGTCCTCCCAGCATCCCCAGGCCGATCGGCAGGTAGCGCCAGCGCGGAAAATCCGGCAGCCCCATCCAGCGCGGAAACGTCGTCAGCAGGAAGCCGAACATGAAACTGGGGAACACCTGGTACTGCATCACGAACGCGTGCAGCCAGCCTGCATATGGCGTGGGCTGTGCCATGTGCAGGACCGGCCAGCGCGTCGTCGCCAGCCATGCTGCCCACCAGGCCATCGCCAGGAGGACGTTGCTGGCGCCGATGAAAAACATCAACCGGTGCGGGGCAGTACCCAGCAGGCGCGGGGAAAGCGGTGCCTGGGTGGCACGCGGGCCTGGGGCATTCGAAGACATGGGTTGCTCGTTTTCCATGGTTGGTCGTTGCGCTGCCATCCAGGATTTGGGCAAGTGCGACATGCAGGGAATCCAGCACCGGGGCGATGGGTGCCCCGGTGCCGGTGACGACGGGCTAGGCGTCGGTCTCGATGCGCGTTGCCCGGTTGCGCGATAGCAGCGGACGTCGCCCCAACCATAGCGACAGCACGAACATGCTGATCAGGAACGCGCCGACAGCGAACAGCGTATCGCCGGGCACGCGCATCCACACCAGCAGGTGGATCAGGGGCTGGCCCATGAATTCCGCCGAACGTGCGTACCAGTACCCGTGCTCGAGCGCCGCCTGCAGCTGCAGCACGCCCATGGGCAGCAGGGTCAACACCCCCATGAGTGTCAGCCCGATGTTGAGGCACCAGAAGGCGCCGCGCAGTGGACCGTCCAGCCAGACCTTGTCGGGTTTGAGGCCACGCATGCAGAACAGCATCAGCCCCAGTCCCAGCATGCCGTACACGCCGAACAGCGCGGTATGGCCGTGCAACGCGGTCAGGTTGAGTCCCTGCATGTAGTACAGGGCGAGCGGGGTATTGATCAGGAAACCGAACAGGCCCGCACCCACCAGGTTCCAGAAGCTCACTGCCAGGAAGAACATGATCGGCCAGCGATAACGCTCCATCCATGGCGTCGCCCGGCTGTGCCTCCAGGTCTCGTACGCTTCCATGCCGATCAGCGCCAGCGGCACCACTTCCAGCGCCGAAATGCTGGCGCCCAGTGCGATCACCGACGTGGTCGTGCCCGAGAAGTACAGGTGGTGGAAGGTGCCCAGGATGCCGCCAGCCATGAACACGATCGTGGCAAACAACACATTGATCGTCGCCGTCTTGCCACGCACCAGCCCCAGTTTGACGAACAGGAAGCTGATCACCGCGACCGCGAACACTTCGAAGAAGCCTTCGACCCACAGGTGCACCACCCACCAGCGCCAGTATTCGACCATCGACAGCGAGGTTTTCTCGCCCCACATCAATCCGGCCGCGTAGAGCAGGGCAATGGCGACCGTGGACAGGAACAGCAATCCGACGATCGACGACATCTCATCCTTGCGCCGCATCGCCGGCCAGAGGGCCCGGCCGACCAGCAGCAACCACAGCAGCAATCCGATGAACAGGAAGATCTGCCAGAAGCGACCGATGTCCGTGTACTCCCAGCCCTGGTGGCCGAACCAGAAGTTGTACTGCAACCCCATCTTCTGCATCACCGCGAACCATTGCCCGGCGAATGAGCCCACCACGATGACGAGCAGGCATCCAAAGAGGAAATTGACGCCGATGCGCTGGAACCTGGGCTCATGGCCGGAGACCGCGGGACCGATGTACAAGCCGGTCGCCAGCCATGCCGTTGCGATCCACAGTACCGCCAGCTGGGTGTGCCAGCTGCGGGTGAGCGCGTAGGGCAGGACATCCGAAATCGCGAATCCGTAGGCGTCCTGCCCCTCGACCTGGTAGTGCGCGGTGGTGGCGCCCAACAGGATCTGCACCAGGAACAACGCCAGCACCAGCCAGAAGTACTTGGCGGTCGCGCGCATCGAGGGCGTGACCACGATCTTTGCCAGCGGATCCTGCTGGGGTGGGGCGAAGTGGTCTTCCTTGCTGTGCCAGACCGCGTAGTGCCAGGCAAGCAGGGCGATGCCGGCAATCATGAAGAGCACGCTGAACACGGTCCACAGGAACGTGCTGGACGTCGGTCGGTTGCCCACCAGCGGCTCGTAAGGCCAGTTCTGGGTGTAGCTCATGGCCTCGCCCGGCCGGTTGGTCGCCGTGGCCCAGGCCGACCAGAAAAAGAATGCGGTCAATACGTGCCGATGCTGCGCGTCGGGCACCGTGTCCTCGCGCATGGCATAGCCCACGCGCAGGTCGTGGGTTGCCGGATCGTTTGAAAACAGGCTTTCATAGTGCGCGGCGACCTGGGTGATGGCCTGCGCGCGTTCATCGCTGACCACGATCTCGTCACTGGTCGCGTCGTACGTGTTGGTACGCATGATGGGTTGCACGTCGGCCTGCACGCGCGCCTTCTCGCCGGCGTCAAGCGAGGCATAGCTCGCCCCGGTGGTCGCGCGCGACTGAAGCTCCAGCATCGTTTCGACTTCGCGATGCAACCAGTCGGCCGACCAGTCGGGAGCCACCAGTGCACCATGCCCCCAGATCGAGCCCAGTTGCTGGCCGCCGAAGGTTTGCCAGACCTGCCGGCCTTCCTCCATGTCAGCCCTGGTATACAGCACGTGCCCGCTTTCGCTGACCACGCGCGAAGGCATCGGAGGGGCCTTCTGGTGGATCACGCCCCCCATCCACAACAGCACGCCAAAGCCAGCCACCAGCAGCAGGATCAACCCGATCCAGAGTTTGCGCGTCGTATCCACCCGATTCTCCACTTCCCCGTGAGATTCGAGCCAGTGTATGCAGAACGCCCCGGCACTCGGTGACCTAGGTCAAGCGCGCGTGCATCAGGGCGAGCGGATCAGGAGCGCAGGATCGCCCCGGCAATGCTTTCCAGGCGCGCGCGATCCAGCAGCTCCAGCTCGCGCCGGTCGACCTCGATCACGCCGTCGTCCTGGAAACGCTTCAACACCCGGCTCACCGTTTCAGGTGCCAGTCGCAGGTAGTTGGCGATATCCGTGCGTGCCATCGTCAGCTGGAAGCGGTCCGGTGAAAACCCGCGCGCCGCCAGCCTGCGGGACAGCCCGATCAGGAAGCCCGCCAGTCGCTCGTCCGCGGTCCAGTCGCCGGCAAGCATCGCGGCACGACCGATGTCGCGACTGAGCAACCGGAACAGCTGCTGCTGCAAACCCGGTACGCGGGTCGCCAGGACCGAGATCCTGGGGAAGGAAAACCGGCAAAGCATGACCGTGTCCAGTGCCACTGCATTGCAGGGATAGGTGTTGCCGTCGATCGCGTCGAGCCCAATCACCTCGCCGGGCAGGTGGAAGCCAAGCACGTGCTCGCGGCCGTCGCGGTCGATGCTGTAGGTCTTGACCGTGCCCGCCCGGACCGCGGCGATGGCTTCAAACGCATCGCCTTCGCGGAACACATGGTCGCCCGCGTGCAGCGGGCCGACGTGTTCGACCAGCATGTGCAGCTCCGCCAGGCCGGACTTGTCCATCCCCTGGTCCAGGCACGCCTGCGAAAAGGCGCATGTCGAGCAGAACCGCAGCTTGTTGCCGTCGTCGGCCATGACACTGCCGTCGACGCGCGGGAACATCGCTTGCTTGCTCAAACCTTGTCCCCGGGTGCGGCCCGAAGGCAACGACGGTGCTGCCACGGAATCAGATCGCGCGGGAATGCCGCGGCGCCGTCGAGGTATCGGTATGGAGATATCGGTCGAAGCACATCGCAATGTTACGCAACAACAGCCGACCTTGCGCGGTCGCGATGATCCGGGAGGGCTCGAAACGGACCAGCCCATCGTCCCGCAGGGGGCCCAGGCGGTGGAGGGCCTCCTCGAAATATCCGGAAAAATCGATGCCATGGCGCCGTTCCAGCACGTCGATCGCGATTTCCCCCTGGCACATCAGCTGCTGGATCAGGTCGGCCCGCAGGCGGTCGTCCTCGTCAAGGCGCATCCCGCGGAAGACCGGCAGCCGGCCCTCATCGATGGCGATCTGCCAGCTGGGCAGGTCCCGCGGGTTCTGGCTGAAAGTATCGCCGATGTGGCTTATCGCACTGACACCCAGCCCGACCAGATCGCTCTGGGCGTGGGTGGTGTAGCCCATGAAGTTGCGGTGCAGGCTGCCGTTGGCCTGTGCCCGGGCCAGCTCGTCATCGGGCAGGGCAAAATGGTCCATTCCGATATAGACGTAGCCGGCATCGCCGAGCTTCTGGATGGCCAGCTGCAGCAGGCCCAGCTTGGCCTCGGGCGTCGGCAGGTCCGCTGCCTTGATCTGGTTCTGCGCCTTGAACACCTCGGGCAGGTGCGCGTAGCCATAGATGGCCAGGCGGTCCGGGCGCATGGCGAGGACCGTATCCAGTGTCCGCGCGAAGCCTCCCGGCGTCTGCCTGGGCAAGCCGTAGATCAGGTCGACATTGATCGAGCGGAAGCCATTGGCGCGGCAGGCTTCGATGATCGCGCGCGTTTCGTCCACGCCCTGGATACGGTTGACCGCCGCCTGTACCGCTGGATCGAAATCCTGGATCCCGAGGCTGGCACGGTTGAAGCCGGTCTTGCCCAACGCAACGATGTCCTCGGGACCGATGAAGCGCGGGTCCAGTTCGATGGAGATGTCGCTTTGCGATGAGCTCGAGAACCGGAAGTGGTGGCGCAGCGTATCCATCAGCTCGTGCAGCTGCGTGGTATCGAGGAAATTGGGCGTGCCGCCACCAAAATGCACCTGGATCGCCTCGCGGTCGCGATCGAACAGGTCGGCCACCATCGCGATCTCGCGATACAGTCTTGCCAGATAGGACCCTGCGCGTGCCTTGTCGCGGGTGATGATGCGGTTGCAGCCGCAGTAAAAGCAGGGGCTCAGGCAAAACGGCACGTGCACGTACAGCGACAGGGGCCGTGGGATGGGTTCCTGGTTGCTCGCCTCGATCGTGGACGACAGGGCATGCCGGTCGAAATTCCCGGTGAATCGGGGCGCTGTCGGATAGGACGTGTAGCGCGGGCCGGGCACGTCGTAGCGACGCAACAGTGCGGCGTCCATGGCGGGCGCATGCAGGGTATGGGGAGATTGCATGCGACCAGACTATTGCTACACCGGGCGAATGCTCTTGACCGGGGTCAACTCGGACGTAGGCAGCGCGTCGCCTGGATGGGACCGCGTCCCGGGCCGGGCGGGGCGCGGACGGGGGATCCACGCCGCCATGGTTGGCGAACCATGGCGCGGACATGGCCGGTCGCGGGTGCATGCGTGTCATGCGGCCATGCTCGAAGGGGGAAGCCTGTTGCCATTTCGGAACAAGTGAGATTGAATCCTGATAATCGTTCCAGATTCAGAACGACAGGCGAGACGAGCATGCAAGACCTCAATGACCTGTATTACTTCGCGCTGGTCGTCGACCACGCCGGATTTGCCGCTGCCGAACGCGCATCCGGCATTCCCAAGTCACGACTGAGCCGTCGCATCACACAGCTCGAGTCGGACCTGGGCGTGCGCTTGCTGCAGCGATCCACGCGTCGCTTCTCGGTCACGGACGTGGGCAACAGCGTGTATCGCCATGCCCAGACGATGCTGGCCGAGGCGCAGGCCGCGCGCGACGTGGTCGACCGGCTCAGCGCCGAGCCGCGTGGCGTGATCCGGGTCAGCATGCCGGTCAGCCTGGCGCAGCAGCAGATGCCGATGCTGCTGCCCGAATTCATGGCCCGCTATCCACAGGTGCGGGTGCAGCTGCATGTCAGCAACCGTCGCGTGGATTTGATCAATGAAGGTTTCGACCTGGCTTTGCGCGTGCGCTCGAAGTTGGACGATGACGGCAGCCTGGTCATGCGCAACTTTGGCCAGATCCAGGAATTGCTGGTGGCCAGCCCGAAATACCTGGATGGCATGGGCCGGCCGAAGGACCCGGATGAATTGTCCGGCCACGTTACCCTCAGTGTCAGCGAGGAAGAGGCGCACCAGCGCTGGGAGTTGCATGGTCCGGATGGCGAAGTGCGACGGATCGAACTGAAACCGCGGATCTCGGGCTTCGACTTCCCCATGCTGCGCTCGCTGGTGCGGCAGGGCGTGGGCATCACCATGTTGCCCGAGACCCTGTGCGCGGACCTCGTGCGCAATGGCGACCTGGAAGTCGTCCTGCCGCAATGGCGGCTACCTCAAGGCATCTGCCACGTGGTTTTCGCCTCACGCCGGGGCCTGCTGCCAGCGGTCCGGGTGTTCATCGACTTTCTGGCTGAAAAGATGCCGTTGTTGCTCGATGACGCCAGGCTCGATTGCGGACGGCGTCAATCGACCAAGGCAAAAGCCAAACCCGGAGCAGAACCTGCCTGAAGCGAGGGATGGCAAACAAAGCGCACGCGGGTCGCCGCGCGATACACCTGCCTGCGCGATTTTGCCCCGGGCAAGCTGGCGTCAGCGGCCCCGTCCTGCGGGGCGCGGCGCAGGCGTGGGAACGTGGCGACAGGCAGGAGCAAGGGAGTGATCATGGCGCGCGGCCTGCCTGACCGGGTCATGGATCAGTACAACGCCACGGTGGCGGAGAGGGTGGGATTCGAACCCACGGTGGTATCGCTACCACGCCGGTTTTCAAGACCGGTGCCTTAAACCGCTCGGCCACCTCTCCGGATCAGGTCACGACCGGGGCGTCATTCTAGCGTCCCGGCCGCTGGCTGTGGAATGGCGGGGGTGGGCGTTTTCCCACAAGCGGACGGGGCATCTGCACGCTTGCTCGCACTCGCAGCAGTGCTTAGGCTTGTCCGATCGCACAGGACGTGCAGTTGGGGAGTCAATGGACATGACGATTCGGGTGTTCCTGGTCGACGATCATTCACTCGTGCGCGCAGGCATGCGCATGATCCTTGCGGGCGAGACCGACATCCAGGTGGTGGGCGAGGCCGAGTCCGGCGAGCAGGCATTGCCGCAGATCCGCCGGCTGGCGCCCGACGTCGTGTTGTGCGACCTGCACCTGCCAGGTATCAGCGGGTTGGAGGTCACCGAGCGCATCGTCAGGGGTGGCCAGGCCACGCGCGTGGTGGTGGTGTCGGTGCTGGAGGATGGGCCGATGCCCAGGCGGATGATCGAGGCCGGGGCCTCGGGCTATGTCGGCAAGGGCGGGGATGCCACGGAGCTGTTGCGTGCGATCCGTGACGTGTCGCGGGGCAAGCGCTACCTGGCCGGCAACATCGCGCAGAACCTGGCGTTGTCCGGCATTGGTGGTGATGGATCCCCTTTTGACTGCCTCTCCCCGCGCGAACTGGAGGTGGCCATGCTGTTGACCCAGGGCTTGCGGCAGGAAGAGATTGCCAGGCATTTGAGCCTGAGCGCCAAGACCGTCAATACCCACAAATCCCGATTGTTCGACAAGCTCGGCGTGCAGGACAACATTGCCCTGGCCCGGCTGGCCGGGCAGTACGGCGTGGCCGATCCCGCGCACGCACTGTGAAGTGCGTGCGCGTTTCATCGTCAGCTGGTCGACGCCTCGTCCTTTTCCGGGGACGCGTCGCTCCGGGTTTCGGCGATCCGCTCGGCAGCCTTGGCTGCTGCGGCGGCAGGGCTGTCCGCTAGCGGGGCAGGGGCGTGTGGTTTGTCGAACAACCCGGGGGTGGCCGTGGTCGCAGGGACGACTGGGTTGGCTTGCCGAGGGACGGTAGAGGCAGGCGCGCCTTCCGCGGCTGACGGTGGCGTGCGTTCGACGCGCGGCGGACTCGCCGGAGCGGGAACGCCAGGCGCCGTTGCATTGGCCACCGGCGCTACCGGAGCCGGAGCTACAGGAGCCGGAGCTACAGGAGCCGGAGCTACAGGAGCCGGAGCTACCGGAGCCGGAGCTACCGGAGCCGGAGCTACCGGAGCCGGAGCCACCGGAGCCGGAGCCACTGGAGCCGGAGCCACCGGAGCCGGAGCCACTGGAGCCGGAGCCACTGGAGCGGGATCGACCGGCGTGGAGCTTTGCGCAGAATGCCTGTCAGCCGATGCCGGGACCTGCTGCGTCGGTGGCTGTGTCGCATCGGGGCGATCGACGGCAGCCTTGGCCGACCCTGACGGAGCTGGAGTCACGGCATCACGTTGCGCCAGCGCACCGTCGCGTGCAGGCACCTGAGGGGTGTTGCCGGCGTCTGTTTCCGGTTTCGTCGCGCTGGGTGCCGCAGTAGCAGGCTGCGATCCAGCGGCAGCTGCAGCGGGCGCCTGCGCAGCGGGTGCGCTTTCCGGGCCGGAGCCAGCCGGTTTTGCTGGTGCAGGCGTCGCCACCGGCTGGGCAATGTCGTCGAAATCGAACTCAGGCTGGGAACGCCGTGCTGGAGCGACCTCGGTCGCGGCAGCCGTATCCTCGGTGTTGCCGGAATCCTCGGTCTGCGACGTTTCCGCGCCGCCACTGCGACGGCGGCGACGCCCGCCCCGACGCCCGCGACGACGTCGGCTGCTGCCATCTGCCTTGGTGGCGTCGTCACCGGCATTGGCATCGGCGCCAGTGTTGGCCTGGGTGTCGTCGGTGTTGGCCCCTGCGGCGGACTTGTCCGTTTGGGTATCTGGGATGGCGGCTTGCGCCGTGGCCGAGGTCAGGTTTTCGTCCGTGTCGACGGCCGTGGATTTCGCCGGCTTGCCATCCACGCTTTCCTGGCGCAGCGCGCGCGGGGTGCGCTGCTTGCGGGCCTGCGGGTTATCTGCCTGTTGCTCGCCCTGCTGGCTGCTGGCCGGCTTGTTGTCGGCCTGGTTGTTTTCAGCCTGCATGTCCGCCTTGGGTGTCGAACGCCGGGTGCGCTTCTTGGCGGGCTCCTTCCTGGCAGTGTCGCCCTGGGCTTTTTTCTCGCCACGCGGCTTGTCCTGGCGTGGCTGGCCATCGGACTGCGACCTGTCGCGCCGCTGCCCGTCGCGGCCTTTGCCGCGGCGCTGGCCGTTGCGGTCGCCGCGGTCGTTGCGCTCATCACGGGTGCGATCGTCGCCGCGGCTGCGCGATGCCGGCTTGGTCTGCGTGGACGCGGCTGTCGCCGGCTGTGCGCCCCGGAAGAAGCGCAGGATGCGATCGACCATGCCCCCTGAATGCGTGGGCGCAGGCGTGGGTACGTCGGCAGCCTGCCAGGATACCGGTACGTCCTGGCGGGGTTCGCGCACGGGGGCCGGTTGGGCCGGCCTGACATTGGTCACGGCTGGCGCGGCCGGGACATTGAGATTGGACTTCTTCAGCGCGATCGTCGCCAACTTGCGCGGGGTGCCGCGCTGGTAGCTGGGGCGACTCGACTCCTCACCCAATTCGTTTTCACGCAGTCGGGTCACCTCGTAATGCGGGGTCTCCAGCTGCGCGTCGGCGACGATCACGATGGGCGCATCGTGACGCTTTTCGATCTCGGCCAATGCCGAGCGCTTTTCGTTGAGCAGGTAATTGCCGATCTCGGTCGGGACCTGCACCAGCACCTGCCCGGTGTTCTCCTTCATGGCGTGCTCTTCGGCGACGCGCAGGATGGACAGGGACAGCGACTCGATGCTGCGCATGCGGCCGTGGCCTTCGCAACGCGGACAGACCAGCTGGCTGGATTCGCCAAGGCTGGGACGCAGGCGCTGCCGCGACATTTCCATCAGGCCGAACTTGGAGATGCGGCCCAGTTGCACGCGCGCGCGGTCGGGGCGCAGCGCGTGCTGCAGCCGGTTCTCGACGTCGCGCTGATGCTTGTTGGAGGACATGTCGATGAAGTCGATCACCACCAGGCCGCCCAGGTCGCGCAGGCGCATCTGGCGGGCGACTTCCTCGGCCGCCTCCAGGTTGGTGTTGAAGGCCGTCTCTTCGATGTCGCTGCCCTTGGTGGCGCGCGCGGAATTGACGTCGATCGCGGTCAAGGCCTCGGTCTGGTCGATCACCAGTGCGCCACCGGACGGCAGGCGGACTTCCCGCTCGTAGGCGTTTTCGATCTGCGACTCGATCTGGAAGCGATTGAACAGCGGCGTGTCGTCGGTGTAATGCTTGAGCTTTCGCAGGTTGTGCGGCATGACCTGTTCGACGAACTCCTGCGCCTCCGCGAACAGCTCGGGCGTGTCGACCAGGATCTCGCCAATGTCAGGGCGCATGTAATCGCGCAATGCGCGGATGATCAGGCGCGACTCCTGGTAGATCAGGAACGGCGCAGGCTTGCTGAGCGCGGCTTCGGCGACGGCCTTCCACACGCTCAGCAGGTAGTCCAGGTCCCATTGCAGTTCTTCGGCATCGCGGCCGACGCCGGCGGTGCGGATGATCACGCCCATATCGTCGGGGATCGCCAGTGCGTCCATTGCCTTTTTCAGTTCGGCGCGGTCGTCACCCTCGATCCGGCGCGATACCCCGCCGGCGGTGGGCGAGTTGGGCATCAGCACCATGTAGCGGCCGGCCAGCGAGATGAACGTGGTCAGGGCGGCGCCCTTGTTGCCGCGTTCTTCCTTCTCGACCTGGACCACGACTTCCTGGCCTTCACGCAGGATTTCCTTGAGGCCAGCCTTGTGCGGATCGACGCCGGCCTGGAAGTAGTCGCGGGAAATTTCCTTCAGCGGCAGGAAACCGTGGCGGTTGCCGCCGTACTCCACGAAGGCCGCCTCGAGCGACGGCTCCAGCCGCGTGATGCGGCCCTTGTAGATGTTGGACTTCTTCTGCTCGTTGGAGGGTTGCTCGATGTCGATGTCGTACAGGTTCTGGCCATCGACGACCGCGACGCGCAGCTCTTCTGCCTGCGTCGCATTGATCAGCATGCGTTTCATTGTTGACGTTCCTCGCGCGCTTCGTGCCCGTCCAGGACGCCGGTGAGGGCAATCCCGTGTGGGACAGCACGCGACAACGCCGTGGGCGTTTCGCCTCTGGATACCGCAGTCTCGCATCGCGGACAGGCCACGGCGGGACTTCAAGTTTTCCAGCGCTACGACACCACGGCGAGCCGCGGGAGCGCTTGTTTTCCAATTGGTGTGTTCTGGGCCGGCGGCCGTCCAGATGGTTCCTGGGCGTCGCACGGGACATGTTCAACGCCGACGCGATGCGTCGGGCGATGGCCGGGCCTGCCAATCAGCCGCTAACATGTCCACCCCGGGGGTGGTGGTCGCGCACTGCGTCGGAATCGTCAGGAAGGCGGGCTTTCGGCCCCGTGCCATCAACTCCCTGCGAAATCAAACCCTTATCTCGCGCGGCGAGTGTAGCAGATCAAGAGCCGCCATGACCCACCCAGACGACCCAGCTGACATCCCCGCAAGCCCGCCGCCGCGGGACCCGGCGCCAGCGACGGCCCGGACCGTGCGGATCGCGGAAGATCGCGATGGCCAGCGTATCGACAACTTCCTGCTGGGCTATCTCAAGGGCGCCCCGCGCAGCCTGGTCTACAAACTGCTGCGCTCGGGCCAGGTGCGGGTGAATGGCGGTCGCGTGAAGGCCGAACGGCGCCTGGAGGCCGGAGACCAGGTGCGGATTCCGCCTGTCCGGCTCGAAGACCCACGCGACAAGGGGACCCCGGCCAAGGGCTTGATGGAAGCGATGGCGGCCAGTGTCGTGTTCGAGGACGGCCGCCTGCTGGCGATCAACAAGCCTTCGGGCGTTGCCAGCCATGGCGGCAGCGGGATCAGTTTCGGCGCCATCGAGACCTTGCGCGCACTGCGCCCCAACCAGCAGCTGGAGCTGGTCCATCGACTCGATCGGGATACGTCCGGCCTGCTGTTGCTCGCCAAGAAGCGCTCCGCGCTGCGGGAGTTGCAGGCGCTGATGCGCGAGGAGGGTGCGGGCATCCGCAAGCGCTACCTGGCGCTGCTGGTCGGACGCATGCCCGACGGCGTGATGAGCGTGGATGTACCGCTGCACGTCGGCCTGAGGCAAGGCGGCGAGCGCCACGTCCAGGTCAATGCTGCCGGCAAGCCGTCAGTGAGTCATTTCAATGTGCTCGAACGGCGCGGTGGACACTCGTATTGCGAGGTGCGCATCGAAACCGGGCGCACCCACCAGATCCGGGTGCACGCACAGCATATCGGCCACGCGGTCGCCGGCGACGACAAGTATGGTGACCCGGCGGTCAACAAGCGGCTGCGCGAGCAGGCCGGATTGAAGCGGTTGTTCCTGCACGCTGCCTCACTGGAGTTCGCGCTGGATTCGGGCAAGGCACCCTACGTGCTCAATGCCCCGCTGGCGGCCGAACTGGCAGCCGCGCTAGACGCGCTCTGATGGCCGGAGCCGACGCCGACGGACGTCCGAGCCCCGCCTGTCGATCGTGCGGACGGCTCAGGTGGCCGGGGCCAGTTGGATGCGGTCGCGACCGGACTTCTTGGCCTGGTAAAGCGCCTTGTCGGCGCGATTGAGCAGGTGCGCGATCGTCTCGCCCGCCTGGAGCTCGGCCACGCCCGCCGAGAACCGGATCGGCACCGGCCCGGCGCTCGTCTGGAGCGGCGATGCATGCAGGGTGCCGCGCAGGCGCTCTGCGAAGATCAGCGCGCCACGCTGGTCGGTGTGCGGAAGCAGCAGCAGGAATTCCTCGCCACCATAGCGTCCAAAGGTGCCGTCGACCTGCGCGCTCCCGGCTTGGGGATCGGTGATGCCGCCGTCTTCTTCGCCGGTGCGGCCAAACGCGTCCATCTTCCTGGCCTGCAGTCGCGCGTGTGATGCGAAGGCTTGCAGCGCCTCGTCGCCTACGCCATGCCCATGGGTATCGTTGATCCGCTTGAAATGGTCCAGGTCGAGCAGGCAGATGCTCAATCGCTCACCGTAGCGCTGCGTGCGCTCCTGCTGCTGGGACAGGATCTCCATCAGGTAGCGGCGGTTGTAGACGCCGGTGAGGTCGTCGTGGCTGGCGAGCTCCTGCAGGCGCTCCAGGGCCTTGCCCAGCGCATCCTTGCGCTTGGATAGCACGCGCCGCATGCGCGCGACATAGCTGCACAGCAGAGACATCCAGCACAGGATCACGACCAGCATGAGGAAGTCCAGGATCTCGACCCGGAACACCTCGCTGCCGCGCGTGCCGGCCGGGAACTTGATGGCCAGCATGGCTGCATAGCCAAGCGAGGTGACCGCCGTGATCGCGAAGTATTGTCGCGTGGTCAGGCTGAAGACGCCGAAGAAAAAAGCGGCAAAGAACAGCATCAGCGTCACCGCACCGGCTTCGTCGGCGTAATAGCTCATGACCAGGGCAAGGAAAACGGCTACCAGGATCTGCGGGATGACGAGGGTAGGGTCGCGGAAGCGGGTGCTGTAGCCACTGCGGATCGCCGTCAGGAACCCGACGTTGGCGACCATCGCGACCAGGGTGAAGACCGCCAGCCCTGCATACCCGAAACGGATCCAACCCTGGTCCACGGCATACCCCAGTGGAATCAGGAACATCAGGTAGGACACGAATCCCATCAACTGCCGTTTCAACCGCAGTTGCAGGACGGGGTCGCCAGCGGGAAACAGGCGCGGAAGCAACGGCGCGTCCGCTCAGCCGCGCAGTGCGTCCGCACGCGCGGCACAGATGAAGTCGTTCTCGCTGAGGCCGCCGACATCGTGGGTCGAGTAATGCACGACGCAGCGGTCGTAATGCACGCCCAGGTCGGGATGGTGGTCCTCGCGGTTGGCCATGTGCGCCAGTGCGTTGACGAAGGACATGGTGCGGTAGTAGTCGTCGAAGCGGAAGGTCTTGCTTAGCGCCTTGCCATCGTCGGCAAGCTCCCAGCCCGGCAAGTCGGGCATGAGCTCACGGATGCGGGCCTGGGTCAGGCGATGCTCGTTGCCGCGGCGTGGGCTGCAGTGGGCCTGGGCGAGGGGAGTCAGGTCGGTCATGGCGGGGTCCTGCAGTGGTTGTGCGGTCGTGGGACTCGCGGTCGATGGAAGGGCAGCCCGGTTACTTGCGGTCCATGAATGGAACCACATCCAATGTGGTCATCCAGTGGAAGGGCGGCGTATCGCCGCGCACGGGCCGTTAGAATAGCCCGATGATCCAGATTTCCGAATCCGCACAGTCACACTTCCGCAAACTGATCCAGCGCGAGGACGTGCCCGGCATGGGCGTGCGCCTGGCCGCGCACCAACCCGGCACGGCGCATGCGGACGTGCGACTGGAGTTTGCCGAGCCTGCCGACCTGGCGGGGGACGAGTGGGCCGTGGACTGCGAGGGTTTCACCTTATGGGTGGAAGCCGACAGTGTGCGCTTCCTCGATGGTGCCGAGATCGATTACGAGCAAAAAGCCACGGGCGGGCAGTTGCAGATCCGTGCCCCGAGGATCAAGGGCGATGCGCCGGATGGATCGGCCTCGCTGGTCGAGCGCGTGCACTGGCTGGTCGAGCATGAAATCAACCCGCAACTTGCCCAGCACCGCGGCCACGTCGATGTGCAGGAAGTGACCGGCGAGGGCGTGGTGCTGTTGCGCTTTGGCGGCGGCTGCCACGGTTGCGGCATGGTCGACGTCACCCTCAAGCAGGGGATCGAGAAGACGCTGATGGCCAAGGTGCCGGGCGTGACTGCGGTGCGCGATGCCACCGACCACGCCACGGGCCAGGCGCCGTACATGCCGCGCGGCGCGGTTTGACGGCGGCGCGGCGCCTACGGCGGCTGGCGAATGTATTCCTCGGCTGAACTGATCGAGGTCATGCAGCGGCGGATGCGCCGCTCTCTGCGTCCACTACCGCCCCCTGGTGAATATCCGCCGAGTTGGCAAGCGTGGTTCGGGGCGCTGCGTGAACGCCAGGGCAGGGTCACCGGGGCGAGCAGCGAGGCGATCGTCGGCCTGCTCATGCAACGCGAGCTGGCCTTGCCGCCACGCCGCCTGGCCGGACTGAATCGCTGGCAGGCTTTCGGCACGCTATGGCGCCAGCAGTGGGAGCCGGCGCTTGGGGCCAGCCGCAACCAGCGGGTGGCCGCCTACGCGATCACTATCATTGCCCACCTGTTTTTGGCGCTATTGCTGCTCTGGCTGGGCGAGATGCGGATGGACGGCATGCCTGCCGCACCTGGCGAGCAGGTCGTCCAGGTCGAATTCATCGGCGAAGGCACGCCGGTGGAAAAAGGCGGTGGCGCGCCGACTGCGGATGCGCCGCAACCCGTCGCCGCGGCACCTGCCAGGACAACACGATCCAAACCGGTACCCCGCAGGCCGCAAGCTCCGGCGGCCACGGCGCCGACCAGGGCCGAACCCACCCCGGTGCCGCCCCTGTCGCAGGCGCAGCAACCGCCCCCGATGCCACCGACGCCATTACGCCCAACGCCGCCGGGCGACCCGCAGGAACAGCCGCTGCAAGTCACGCAGACCAATCGGCCCGACAGCAGGTTCGTGCTGGCACCCACGACGCCGCGTACCGCCGTGATTCGGCAACCAAGGATCGTGGTGCCGGAGTTGAGCGCAACGGTGGAAGCATTGGAAGCGGTCGCGCTGCCCGCACCCGCGCCCGTGAAGCAGGTGCGCCCGGACCTGCCGACTGCCCGCATTACCGTGCCGCAGATCCAGGCCCGGGCCGAATCACTGCCGCAGTCGCAGCCTGCCATGCGAGTGCGCCCGCTTGAAGCCGACACCCCACGGGCGCGCTTGCTTGCGCCGACGCTGAAGGATGCGATCGCCGAGCTGCCAATCCCGGACACGGCCGTGGCCGAGGCTGGCCAGGCGGCTGCGGCAAGCGAACAGCAGCATGCGGAGAATGCTGCCCCGGCCGAGGGCGCGGCTCGCCAAACGGCGGCCGATGCACCCAAGCCCGGTGGCGCGCCTGCAGCGGCCGCTGGCACGTCGGACAGCCCTGCCACGGCAGGTGCTGGCCCCGAGGAAGCCGCCAAACCGGGGGCCTGGTCGTCGCCCAAGGTGGGCGACGATTGGGGCTTGTCGGATCGCAACAGGCCAGGCGGCCAGCGTGGCAAGCAGGGGTTGTTCGACGACAACGGCCGACCCCGACTGCCGCCTGGCAATCGATCGGATGCCGGTGGCGGGTTGCCGCCCGGTTTCGTCGACGAGAACATCGACAATCTCGATCGCTCCGGCACCTGGCTCAAGCGTCCACCGAACGATTTCTCGCCCACCCGCTTCGATCAATACTGGATCCCTGGCGGTACGTTGCTGCAGGAATGGGTCAGGCGTGGCATCAAGACCCTGTCGATCCCGATCCCGGGGACCTCCAAGAAGCTCAAGTGCGTGGTGTCGATCCTTCAGGCAGGTGGTGGTTGCGGTATCGATGATCCCAACATGCAGGATCAGGAAGTGACTGCGCGACCGCCGCCGGATATTCCGTTCAAGCCGGAGTTGCAGGAAGATCAGGATGCTTTGCAGGAGCCGGTTACGCCGCCGTGAGTTGTTGGTGGTTTCAGATGGGTGTGCGTTTGTACGCTGTTCTCACTTGGCCGTTTGCAGGAGCGACGTAAGTCGCAATGGTTGCTGCGGAATTGCTATCGCCACTTACGCTGCTCCGAGAAAGGCAGCAGCGGGATCATCAAGATCCCACGCTTACGCGCTATCGCGGGTATCACATGAATACCGTCATTCCCGCGAAGGCGGGAATCCATGGACGTTGCTCTTTGTTCCGCAAGATCAAACGCTTCCGCGCTGTCGCGCGGGTTACTTTCTGTTACGGCAGAAAGTAACCAAAGACCATTGCTCCTGACGCTTGCCGATGCGATGAAGCCGCATCGGTGCCCTGCGCTTCGGACTGGGGCACATCCGTGTGCCCCACCCGCTGCGCGGGCGACGTACGTCGGTCCAGATCGTTCCAGACGATCTGTCGTCCAAACGGGCACGGTGCCCAAACTCGCTGCGCTCAGACATGGGCACCTCTTCGGCCCGCTTGGCCTGCGATGCTCGGCAAGCTTTAAGTCGCGCAAGATCAAACGCCAAACGCCAAAGGCCGAAAGCCAAAGCAAACAGCAAACAGCAAACAGCAAACAGTAAAGTGAGCACGAGCACCGTCATTCCCGCGAAGGCGGGAATCCAAGGACGTTATTCTTCATGGGAAAAGTCGCTGGATTCCCGTCTTCGCGGGAATTGCGGTCGTGGCGAAGTTATTCAGCCGTGCCTTGAAGGCCAAGAAAGGGCCTTTGCTTCGCTCCTGGCTTTTGGTTCTTGGCTTCTGGTTCTTCGCTGTTCGCCGTTGACCTTGTGCGGCGTTAAGCAAGCCGAGCATCGCAGGCCGTGGCGGCCGAAGAGGCGCCCATGTTTGAGCGCAGCGTAGCGGAGCGAGTTTGGGCGCCGTGCCGCCGCGGCCGAGAAGCGCAGGGAACCGATGACGGCTCCATCGTCACCGGCGCAGCGCCCGTCGCGAACGGTTTTGGTTACTTTTGCCCTGACAAAAGTAACCCGCGCGACAGCGCGGAAGCGTTTGATCTTGGAAAGCAAAGAGCAACGTCCATGGATTCCCGCCTTCGCGGGAATGACGAGCAAAGGGTGGCGAGCAGCAAAAGGAGGGTTCTGTAGCTACCTGGGGAATAGCCATGCGGGCGTTGCCGTGGCCTTTGCTCCGGGCTCTTGGCTCTTGGCTCTTTGCTCTTGACCTTGTGCGGCGTTAAGCAAGCCGAGCATCGCAGGCCGTAGTGGCCGAAGAGGCGCCCATGTCTGAGCGAAGCGAGTTTGGGCGCCGTGCCACTACGGGCGAGAAACGCAGGGAACCGGTGACGGCTCCATCGTCACCGGCGCAGCGTCCGTCGCGAACGGTTTTGGTTACTTTTGCCCTGACAAAAGTGACCCGCGCGACAGCGCGGAAGCGTTTGATCTTGCGAAACAAAGAGCAACGTCCATGGATTCCCGCCTTCGCGGGAATGACGATCGAAAGGTGGCCAGCAGCAAAAGGAGGGGTCTGTAGCTACCCAGCGAATAGCCATGCGAGCGTTGCCGTGGCCGTGGCCGTGGCCGTGGCCTTGGCTTTTGCTCTTGGCTCTTGACCTTGTGCGGCGTTAAGCAAGCCGAGCATCGCAGGCCGTAGTGGCCGAAGAGGCACCCATGTCTGAGCGAAGCGCACGCGGGAGAACCGATGACGGCTTCATCGTCATCGGCGCAGCGCCCGTCGCGAACGGTTTTGGTTACTTTTGCCCTGACAAAAGTGACCCGCGCGACAGCGCGGAAGCGTTTGATCTTGCGAAACAAAGAGCGACGTCCATGGATTCCCGCCTTCGCGGGAATGACGAGCAAAGGGTGGCGAGCATCAAAAGGAGGATTCCGTAGCTACCTGGGGAATCGCCATGCGGGCGTTGCCTTGGCCTTTGCTCCGGGCTCTTGGCTCTTGACTCTTTGCCCTTGGCCTTGTGCGGCGTCAAGCAAGCCGAGCATCGCAGGCCGTAGTGGCCGAAGAGGCCCCATGTTTGAGCGCAGCGAGTCTAGGCGCCGTGCCGTTACGGACGACAGATCGTCTGGAACGATTTGGACCGCCGCACGGCGCCCGCGTAGCGGGTGGGGCACAGGGATGCGCCCCAGTCCGAAGCGCAGGCAACCGATGACGGCTTCATCGTCATCGGCGTAGCGCCCGTCGCGAACGGTTTTGGTTACTTTTGCCTTATCAAAAGTGACCCGCGTGACCGCGCGGAAGCGTTTGATCTTGATTTATTGGTCTTGACGCAGACAGTGACCCAACCCAACCCAACCCAAAGCCCAACCGCCCACGAAAAACCCGGCCGAAGCCGGGTTCCAATCAAAGTGACACGGGCGCAATCGACAACCGGCTGTCAGTCCAGGCCGTGCAAATCACGCAGTTGCGATTCCTGCTCGCCGAAGTAGGCGGCAAGGTCTGCGATCTGCTGGTCACTGAGGGATTTGGCCTGGGAGTTCATCAGCGCATTCTCGCGGTCACCATCCCGGTACATCTGCAGCGAGTGTGCGATGTAATCGTAGTACTGGCCGCCAAGTTTCGGGTAGATCGGGGCGATAGGCGCGTTGCCGCCGGCACCATGGCAATCGACGCAGGCCTGCCCGGTGGCGGCATTCTTGGTGCTGGCGAGCTTTTCGCCCGCCTCGGCATGCCCGGCAGGCAGGCCGGACGATGACTTGGAGTGTCCTTGGGTCCGGTCGGCCGAGGAGTGTTCTGCCGGCGTCGTGTCCGGCGATGTGCAGCCGGCCACGGCCATTGTCATGGCGGCGGCGAGCAGGGCGGTGGCGATCTTGGTCTTCGTCATGGAGGGGCAGCTCACTTGAGGCCGGAAAGGAAGGCGGCGATATCGGCGATGTCCTGCTCCGAGAAGCTTCGTGCCTGTGCCTGCATGGTGGGATGGTTGCGACGGCCCTGCTTGTAGTCGTGCAATGCCGTGGACAGGTATTCAGGCGCCTGGCCACCGATCTTGGGCACATGGAAATTGGGGTAGGCGTTCTTGTAGCCCTCCACGCCATGGCAACCTCGGCACGTGTAGGTCAGCTGCTTGCCGCGGGCGGCATCGCCGACGGGCGCAGCGGCCGGCGCGGTGGTAGCCGGGGAGGCCGATGCGGCCTGCGTAGCGGCCTCCTGGGCCAGTGCAGGCGCGGCGGCCAGTGTCAGCGAAAGGATCAGCAAGGTGCGCAGCATGGAGTTGTCCGTGATCAGGGGATTCAGGAGCCGGGATTCTTGGAACCCGGATTTAAGCAGCAGCGCATGCAGGAGTGATCGCCCAGCAGCAGTGGATTCGGAAGCTTGAGGCTGCGACGCGGCGCCGCGTCAAGCCTGATTCCACCGCGACCCTCTGTACGCGCAATCCGGAAGTATAGCGGCGTCGTGGCTGCAACCCAATGCGGCGCAGTGGCCAGGGCCTGCCTGCAGGGGCAACGGGGCGGGTCGCGCCGCTGAAATCAGTGGATAATGGGGTTGCCGTCGACCGCTGCAGCAGAAGGCACCATGACCTCTGGCCGATTGGCGTCCAGGCCGTAGGTGATATACCTACATACAACACCCCATATCAGAGTTGCCCCCATGATCCGAACGACCGACCCCAGCCGTGGCCGATCGCGTGTTTTTTCGCCATTGTCCTCCTGCCTGTTGCTGTCCGGCGCGTTGTTGCTTGCTGCTTGCGGGCGCGGCGGTGGTGACGCGCCCGCTGGTGGGGCAGACGGCAAGCCGGGGGCGGACGGCGCCAAGGTGGTCGAAGCCATCCCCGTGGAAGTCGGCACGGTCTCGCGCCGTGCAATCGCTGCCAGCTATACCGGCACCGCTCCACTGGAAGCGCGCGCGGAATCGCAGGTGGTCGCCAAGACGTCCGGTGTCGCCCTGGACGTCATGGTCAAGGAAGGCCAGCAGGTCAAGGCCGGACAGACCGTGGTGCGGCTGGACTCCTCGCGCGCCGCACTGCAAGCCGCGCAGTCGTCGGCGCAGATGCGCAAGCTGGAAAGCAACTACGCCCGCTCGCGCAAGCTCGCCGAGCAACAGCTGATCAGCGCCAACGATATCGACCAGATCAAGTTCGACCTGGAAAACGCGCGTGCCGCCAATCGCCTGGCCAACCTGGAGTTGTCCTATGCCGGCGTCAAGTCCCCGATCTCCGGCGTGGTCGCACAGGTCTCGATCAAGCCGGGCAACTTCGTGCAGATCAACTCGCCAGTCATCCGCGTGGTCGATATCTCGAGGCTGGAGGCGACCCTCAACGTGCCAGAGCGCGAGCTGGAAACCCTCAAGCCTGGCCTGCCGGTGACCCTGCGCGTGGATGCGTTGCCGGGCAAGGCCTACCAGGGCACGGTGGATCGCGTCGCACCCGTCGTCGACTCGGGCAGCGGCACCTTCCGCGTGATCTGTGCATTCGACAGCGCCGGCGTCCTGCAGCCGGGCATGTTCGGACGCATGCAGATCGACTACGACCAGCGCGCCGACGCGCTGGTGCTGCCGCGCTCGGCGCTGCTGGACGACGAATCGCAATCGGCCGTTTACACCATCAAGGACGGCAAGGCCGTACGCACCCCCGTGAAACTGGGGTACACCGATGGTGAGTGGGTCGAGTTGATCGATGGCCTCGAGCTGGGACAGAAAGTGGTCACCGCCGGAAAGGTCGCACTGCGCGAAGGCAGCCCGGTGCAGGTGATCGACGACGCCGGCAAAACGCCAGCCGCGCAACCGGCGACGGTTGCCAAGGATGCGTCCGGGACGGGCGCGTCACGATGAGTTCGCGACAAGCCGGCGCGCAGCAGCCTGGCGCGCACCTTGACGCGCCGCAGGGATTCAACCTGGTCGAGTTCTCCACCCGCCGCCGCGTGACGATCGCGATGGTGACGCTGACGTTCGTGTTGTTCGGCTTCATCGCCCTGAACAACCTCAGCGTCAACCTGCTGCCCGACCTGAGTTATCCCACGCTGACCGTCCGCACCGAGTACGAGGGTGCCGCACCGACCGAGGTCGAGACCCTCGTGACCGAACCTTCCGAGGAAGCGCTCGGGGTGGTCAAGAACCTGCGGAAGTTGTCGTCGGTGTCGCGGACCGGGCAGAGCGACGTCGTACTGCAATTCGCCTGGGGCACCGACATGGACCAGGCCAGCCTGGACGTGCGCGACAAGATGGAAGCCCTGCAGCTGCCGCTTGAGGCCAAGCCGCCGGTGCTGTTGCGCTTCAATCCAAGCACCGAGCCGATCATGCGCCTGGCGCTGTCGGCCAAGGCTGCCGGCAAGACCCAGGCAGATACCGAGCGCAACCTGACCCAGTTGCGGCGCTATGCCGACGACGATCTGAAGAAGAAGCTGGAGCCGGTCGAAGGCGTCGCGGCGGTCAAGGTCGGCGGTGGCCTCGAAGACGAGATCCAGGTCGATATCGACCAGCAGAAGCTGGCGCAATTGCACCTGCCGATCGACAACGTCATCAATCGCCTGCAGCAGGAAAACATCAACGTCTCCGGCGGTCGCCTGGAGGAGGGTTCGCAGCGTTACCTGGTGCGCACCGTCAACCAGTTCGCGACCGTGGACGAGATCCGCAACATGCTGGTCACCACCAGCAGTGGCGGCAACAGCGACAGCGCCAACGCGGCCGCGCAGATGGCGCGCGTGGCCGCGGCCTCCGGTGACGCCAATGCCATGGCGGCGGCCGCATCGGTGCAGAGTGCCTCTTCGTCCGACAGTACGTCCGCCGCCGGCGGCGTGGCCGTGCGCCTGAAGGACGTCGCCGATGTGCGGCAGGGTTACAAGGAGCGCGAGTCGATCATCCGCCTGGGCGGCAAGGAAGCGGTCGAGCTGGCGATCTACAAGGAGGGCGACGCCAACACCGTCGCCAGCGCCGATGCCATCGCCAAGCGCCTGGCGGACATCAAGGACCAGATCCCGGCCGACATCGAGCTGACCACCATCGACGACCAGTCTCAGTTCATCCGCAGCGCGGTGCACGAGGTCAAGCGCGACGGCGTGATCGGCGGCCTGCTGGCGGTGCTGATCATCTTCCTGTTCCTGCGCGACGGCTGGAGCACGTTCGTGATCGGGCTGTCGCTGCCGGTGTCCATCGTCACCACGTTTTTCTTCATGGGACAGCTGGGCCTGAACCTCAACGTCATGTCCTTGGGTGGCCTGGCGCTGGCGACCGGTTTGGTGGTGGACGACTCGATCGTCGTGCTTGAATCGATAGCCAAGGCGCGGGAACGGGGCCTGGGGGTGCTGGAAGCCGCTATCGCGGGAACCCGCGAGGTCAGCATGGCCGTGGTCGCCTCGACCCTGACCACTGTCGCGGTGTTCCTGCCATTGGTGTTCGTGCAGGGCATTGCCGGCGAGTTGTTCCGCGACCAGGCATTGACGGTTGCGCTGGCGATCGGCGTGTCGCTGATCGTGGCCATGACCTTGATCCCGATGCTCAGTGCGCTCAAGGGACGGCCGCCGATGGCGTTTCCGGACGAAGCGCCGCATCCGCAATGGCGCCCGCAATCGCGCCTGCAGAAGCCGGTCGCCGCGACTGGCCGTGGTATCGGCCACGGCGTGCGAGGCGCGTTCTTCGGCATCGCCTGGGTGGTCATCCGGATCTGGCGTGGCCTGGTGGCGGTTGTCGCACCGGTCATGCGCAAGGCCAGCGAGTTGGCGATGGCACCCTACGACCGCGCCGAGCGCGGCTACATGGCCCTGTTGCCCAGGGCCATGCAACGTCCCTGGCTGGTATTGGGTTTTGCCGCGGCCGCTTTCGCGGTGACGATCGCCGTGGTGCCGCTGCTGGGAACGGATCTGATCCCGCAGCTGTCACAGGACCGCTTCGACATGACCGTCAAGCTGCCACCGGGCACGCCGTTGCGCGACACCGATGCCCTGGTACGCCAGCTGCAACGCGAACATGCCGGCGACACGGGCATCCGCGCGCTGTACGGCGTCAGCGGCAGCGGCACGCGCCTGGATGCCAACCCGACCGAAAGCGGAGAGAACATCGGCAAGCTGACCGTGGTGATGGCCGACGGCGGCAGTGCGGAACTGGAGACAGCGGAAACCGAGAAGCTGCGCGCATCGATGAAGGGCCATCCCGATGCCCAGGTCGACTTCAGCCGGCCGGAACTGTTCAGTTTTTCGGCTCCGCTGGAGATCGAACTGCAATCGCAGGACCTGGAGGTGCTGCGCGTCGCGGGCCAGAAGCTGACCGCATTGCTGCGTGCCAACGGCCATTATGCCGACGTCAAATCGTCGGTCGAGCAGGGCTTCCCCGAGATCCAGATCCGTTTCGACCAGGACCGCGCGGCAGCGCTTGGGCTGACCACGCGCCAGATCGCGGACATCGTGGTCAACAAGGTCAAGGGTGACGTCGCCACGCGCTACAGCTTCCGCGATCGCAAGATCGACGTGCTGGTGCGTGCGCAGGAAGACCAGCGGGCTTCGGTCGCGGACATCCGCAACCTCATCGTCAATCCGGGCAGTGCCCGGCCCGTGCGCCTGCAGTCGGTTGCCGACATCGTGTCCACGGTTGGTCCCAGCGAGATCCACCGCACCGACCAGGCCCGCGTGGCGGTGATCTCGGCCAACCTGCGCGACATCGACCTGGGCACCGCGGTGCGGGAGGTCCAGGACCTGGTGGCGGAGCATCCATTGGCGCCGGGCGTTGGCCTGCATATCGGCGGGCAAGGCGAAGAGTTGGGTGACTCGATCCGCTCGCTGCTGTTCGCGTTCGGGCTGGCGATCTTCCTTGTCTACCTGGTGATGGCTTCCCAGTTCGAATCACTGCTGCATCCGTTCGTGATCCTGTTCACCATCCCGCTGGCCTTGGTCGGTGCGGTGATGGCGTTGCTGCTGACGCGCTCGCCGGTGTCGGTGGTGGTGTTCATCGGCCTGATCCTGCTGGTCGGGCTGGTGGTCAAGAACGCAATCATCCTGATCGACAAGGTCAACCAGTTGCGCGAGGAAGGCGTGGCCAAGCACGACGCGCTGCTGCAGGGTGCGCGTTCGCGCTTGCGGCCGATCATGATGACCACGTTGTGCACGCTGTTCGGCTTCCTGCCGCTGGCGCTGGCATTCGGCGAAGGTGCCGAGGTGCGTTCGCCGATGGCGATCACGGTGATCGGCGGCCTGCTGGTGTCGACGTTGCTGACGCTGGTGGTCATCCCGGTGGTGTACGACCTGCTGGATCGTCGTCCGGACGATTTCTACAGCGAGCGCGCCAGGCGCACCCGCGCCGACGCCAGGGCGACGGCCGAGCAACTCAGCCACGACCAGGATCCACTGGCTGGTCACGGTCGCGCAGGACACGGCGAAGGTGGGGCGGAACCGGCGTGAACATCACCGAGTTCAGCATCAAGCGCCCGGTCACGACGGTGATGATCTTCGTGTCGCTGTTCGTGATCGGATTGATCGCGGCCGTGCGTCTGCCGCTGGAGGCATTTCCCGAGGTCAGCCCGCCGTTCATCTTCGTGTCGCTTCCCTATGCCGGCTCGACGCCCGAAGAGGTCGAGCGCAGCGTGCTGCGCCCGGCGGAGGATGCATTGGCGACGATGGCGGACATCAAGTCGATGCGTTCCAGCGCGCGTGCCGATGGCGCCAGCATCTTCATCATGTTCAACGACTTCACGCGCAATACGGCGATCGCTGCATCCGAGGCGCGCGAGCGGCTGGATGCCATCCGCGATGAATTGCCCGACGACCTGCAGCGCTACAACGTCTTCAAGTGGTCGACCAACGACCAGGAGTCGATCAGCCTGCGGCTGACCAGCGACATGGATCTCTCGGGCCAGTTCGAGTTGATCGACCGGGAGTTCAAGCGGCGGCTGGAGCGCATCGATGGCGTGGCGCGGGTGGAGGTCGAGGGCGTCCCGGAAAACGAGGTCGAGATCGCGATCCAGCCCGACCGCCTGTTCGCACACGGCTTGAACCTCAATACACTGACCCAGCGCCTGCGCGATGCCAACTTCTCGGTGTCCGCCGGCCAGATCACCGACGCAGGCCAGCGACTGCGCGTGCAGCCCGTGGGCGAGATTTCCGAGCTTTCGCAATTGCGCGAAATGGTGGTCGGCGGCAATGGACTGCGGCTGGGCGACATCGCCGAAGTCAACTTGAAGCCCCAGCGCATGGATTACGAACGCCGCGTCGATGGGCGCCCATCGATCGGCATCGACATCTACAAGGAACCCAGTGCCAACCTGGTCAGCATGTCGCGCGACGTGTTGGCCGAGGTCGACCGCATCACCGCCGATCCGGCCACGAAAGGCATCCGCGTCGAGGTCACCGACAACCAGGGCGACGATGTCACGTCGTCGCTCACCGACTTGGCCGAGGCCGGGGCCATCGGCTTGCTGCTTTCGATCGCCGTGTTGTTCTTCTTCCTGCGTCATTGGCCGTCGACCGCCATGGTGACATTGGCGATCCCGATCTGCTTCGTGATCACGCTGGGCTTCATGTATTTCTTCGGCATCACCCTCAACATCCTGTCGATGATGGGCCTGCTGCTGGCGATTGGCATGCTCGTGGACAATGCCGTGGTCGTGGTCGAGAGCATCTACCAGGAACGCGAACGCATTCCCGGGCAGTCGCGGCTGGCGTCCATCATCGGCACCCGTCATGTCGCCATCGCGCTGACGGCAGGTACGTTGTGCCATTGCATCGTGTTCGTGCCGACGCTTTTCGGCGAGCGAAACATGATCAGCATCTACATGTCGCAGATCGCGATCACCATCTCGGTGTCGTTGCTCGCGTCCTGGCTGGTCGCCATCAGCCTGATCCCGATGCTGTCCGCGCGGCTGAAGACCCCGGCGACCGTGAACGACGAACGCAGCCTGATCGTGCGCCTGCAGCGCAGGTACGCGGGCTTCCTGCGCTGGACGCTGGAGCACCGCGGTTGGAGCGTCCTGGGCATCCTGCTGGTCATCGCGGTCAGCATCGTGCCGATGACGATGACCAAGAAGAACATGTTCGACGAGCAGGACCCCGGCGAGACCCAGATCTACTACCAGTGGAAGGGCGCCTACACCAAGGAGCAGATGTCCGAGGAAGTACGCAAGGTCGAGAACTACCTGGACGCAAATCGCAAGCGGTTCCACATCGAGCAGGTCTATTCGCGATTCAGCGAACGCGGCTGGGGTCGCACGTCGATCGATTTCGACACGAAGGATGCAGACGTCACCACGCCGATCGTCGATGAAATCCGCAAGGACCTGCCCAAGTCGGCGCGTGTCAACCTGGGCATCGGCGACCAGGGCGGCCCGGGAAGCGGCGGTTCGCCGGGGCAAAACGTGCAATTCAGGCTGGTCGGCGACTCCGCGGAAGCGCTGGAGGAGTTGTCCACCCAGGTCATCCCCGTGCTGTCCGGCCGCAAGGAGCTGCAGGACGTGCGCGTGGATACCGGCGACCAGAACAATGAGTTGACCGTGCACGTCAATCGTGAGCGTGCCGCCGCATTCGGCTTCAGCGCACAGGAGGTCGCCAACTTCGTGGGCCTTGCACTGCGCGGGGCGCCGCTACGGGAATTCAGGCAGGGCGACAAGGAGTTGCCGGTCACGGTGCGCTTCGCCGGTGCCGACGAGTACAGCGTGGAAGACCTGGGCGGGTTCACCGTGCGCACGACGGATGGCCGCAGCGTCCCGTTGCTGGCCATGGTCGATGTCGACGTGGTGCCCTCGGCGACCGAGGTCGAGCGCAACGATCGCCAGACCACGCTGACCATCCAGGCGGGCATCGCATCGGGCTCGACGATGCCCGAGGCGCAGGCGGCGATCGAGGACGCACTCAAGTCCATGAACTTCCCGCCCGGTTACAGCTACAGCTTCCGCGGGGGCGGTTTCCAGGATTCGCAGGAAGCGACCAGCCAGATGATGTTCAACCTGGCCATTGCCCTGGTCATGATCTATATCGTGATGGCGGCGGTGTTCGAGTCGCTGCTGTTCCCGCTGGCGATCATGAGCGGCGTGCTGTTTTCCGTGTTTGGCGTGTTCTGGCTGTTCTGGCTGACCGGGACCGAGTTCAACATCATGGCTTTCATCGGCATCCTGGTGCTGATGGGCGTGGTGGTGAACAACGGCATCGTGCTGGTCGAACACATCAACAACCTGCGACGGCGCGGCATGGACCGGACCGAGGCCCTGGTCACGGGTGGGCGCGAGCGCCTGCGTCCCATCCTGATGACGATGGGCACCGCGATCCTGGCGATGGTGCCTATCGCGATGGGCAGCACGCAGATCGGCGGGGAAGGGCCGCCTTACTATCCGATGGCCCGCGCGATCGCCGGTGGCCTGGCATTCTCTACCGTGGTCAGCCTGCTGTTCCTGCCCACGATCTACGCGATGCTGGACGATGCAAGCCAGGGGACATCGCGCTTGATCGCGCGTGCAAAGCGCAGGCGTGGGGAGCCGGTTGCCGGCGAGTCCGCGATGGAAGCGGGCTGACGCTGCAGCGCGATCGCAACTGGTTGCCGTTTCCGGCAGCAGGGGCGGCTTCAGCCGCGAGCTTTCGATGTTGACGTTTGCAGGAGCGACGTGAGTCGCGACCAAGTGCCGCCGGATAGCACTCGCGTCTTGCGTCGCTCCTACGACAGCTTCGGCGCTTTCAGCCCGCCAGCTTGCCAAAGATCCGCACGATGCCCAGCCACTCGCCCAGCATGGTGCCCAGGTTGGTCAGCACGAAGACCAGCAACACCCGGGCCACGCGATTGCGGTACCAGCCGCGCACATCGCGCACGTCATCGCGCAAGGCCAGGAAATCGGCGTAGGTCGGCTTGCGCAATCGTGCCTCGACCAAGCCGCCGACGGCGCCGGGTGGAATGGCTGGGCGGAACGGCTTGAACGGTGCGACGGCCGCCCCGGCCAATACGCTCAAGGGGTGTCCACCCGCCAGCGCGCCACCGATGGCGGCCCCGACGGCGGTGATCAGGATCCATTGCAGCAACAACCCGGCGCCGACCTCGAACCCGCCGCGCGAGACGCCCCACGCGATGCCACCCAACAGCAGCGCAGTGATGACCAGCGTCACCCAGGGGATCCTGGATTTTTTCCGCACGGCCTCGAGATCTTCGCGGACCCGGTCCGGCGCGTCGTGGTCTTCGCGCAGATGCCGGGCCAGGCCTTGCAGGTGACCGGCACCGACCACCGCCAGCACCTCGCGCGATGGCTCCGATGGTCCTGCGGATTCGCGTAGCCGGGCAGCCATGTAGCGGTCGCGCTCGGCGATGACGGTGTCGTACAGGGCAGGGCTGCCCGCGGCGAACTCGCCAAAGCTGGCTTCCAGCAGGTCGCCTTGCTTGAGCTTCTCGATCTCCTCGGCGCCGACTTCCTCGTCGCCGAACAGGCTCATCACCAGGCCGCCACCGAGTTTTGCGCGGCCCCACCAGCCCAGGCGTTGCGAAGCGCGCTTGAAGGTCAGCCCGACGTCGCGGTCGATGAGATGCAACGGCAGGCCACGCGCGGTTGCCTGCTGTGCCGCGGCCTTGAGTTCAGCGCCGGGCTCGATGCCGAGTTGTTCCGCGAGACGCCGCTGGTACGCGGCCAGGCCCAGGTTTGCCGCGAACAATGCGGCCTTGCCATCGCGGATCACCTGCACCAGATCGAGCCGGGACAGCGCGTCGGGATCGGTCAGTGCCGCCAGGCGTTGCGGGTCGAGCTCCACGGCGATCGCGTCGAATCCACCGCTCTGGATGGCGGCCTGTACGGCTTCGACGCTGGTGCGCGAGACGTGGGCGGTGCCCAGCAGCGTGTAGCGGACTCCGTCGCGTTCGACGATCGCATGGGGTTGCGAGCGCCAGTCGAACGGCGTGCCTGCGGTGGCGGCCGTGCCGTGCGCGGTGACGCCCTCCGGAACCGCGTTGTCCGTCGTGGCCTCAGTCACGATAGCGCTTCAGCAGATCGCCATAGGCGTCGATGCGCCGGTCGCGAAGGAACGGCCAGATCCGGCGCACGTCCTCGCTGCGTCGCATGTCGACCTCGGCCAGCAACAATTGAGGCTCGCCACCGGCCTCGGCCAGGAACTCGCCCTGGGGTCCGAGCACGTGGCTGTTGCCCCAGAAGTCGATGCCCGCCGCATCCAGCGGCGAGGCTTCATGACCGACGCGGTTGCAGGACAACACCGGCAATCCGTTGGCGACCGCGTGCCCGCGGTGGCTGAGGATCCAGGCATCCCGCTGGCGGGTTTTTTCGGCTTGGTCATCGCCGGGGTCCCAACCGATCGCGGTCGGGTACAACAGCATCTCCGCACCCGCCAGCGCCATCATCCGGGCTGCTTCCGGATACCACTGGTCCCAGCAGACCAGGACGCCGAGACGACCCACCGACGTGTCGATCGGGGTGAAGCCAAGGTCGCCGGGAGTGAAGTAGAACTTTTCGTGGAACCCCGGATCGTCGGGGATATGCATCTTGCGATATTTCCCGGCGATCGCTCCGTCGGTCTCGAAGACCACTGCGGTGTTGTGGTACAGCCCCGCCGCGCGGCGCTCGAACAACGAGGCGACAAGCACCACGCCATGCGCTTTGGCAAGCACGCCCAGTCGCTGCGTGCTGGGGCCGGGGATGGCTTCGGCGCGGTCGAACTCCGCCACCGATTCGTGCTGGCAAAAGTAGGCGCCGTTGTGCAATTCCTGCAGCAATACGAGCCTGGCGCCCTGGCGTGCCGCCTCGGCGACGCGCTGCTCGATCAGCGCGAGATTGGCTTCTGCATCACCCTGGTTGCTGTCCTGCACCAGTGCGACGGGGAGGGTCTTGTGGGTCATGGCGTCCGTGGTGGGGGCGTTGGGCCGTGCCGATTGGCGTCGCCGCCATTGTAGGGCGTGCAGCTGTACGGATCCGAATGGCCCTGCGGCAGCGCGGGCTTGACGGACTGATGCAGTCCAGGCGCAGCGACGTGGTGACGCAGTGCCACGCCTGTCAGGCGACCAAACCCCGCGGCAACTGCATCGTGATGCAGTGCAGGCTGCCGTTTTGCCAGATCAGGGAACGGCACGGCACGGCGACGATCTCACGGGCTGGAAAGGCCTCGGCCAGCACGGCTTGCGCGACCGTATCGGCAGGGTCGCCATAGGCCGGCATCAGCACGGCATCGTTGATGACCAGGAAGTTGGCGTAGCTGGCCGCAAGGCGGCGCCCCTCATCCAGGATCGGGCGCGGCCATGGCAGGGGGAACAGCCGGTAGGGCTCGCCCGATGTCGTGCGCAGGGCGGCGATCTCGGCAGCCATTGCCTGCAGGTCGGCGTAGTGGGGGTCGTCCGGATCGTCGCACGCCTGGTACACGATCGCATCGGGCGCAGCAAAGCGGGCCAGGGTATCGATGTGGGCGTCGGTGTCGTCGCCTTCCAGGGCGCCGTGGTCGAGCCACAGCACGCGGTCCTGTTGCAGCCATTGGCACAGCCGGGATGACAGTTCCTGGCGGGTCGCATCGGGGTGGCGTTCGTGCAGGCACTGCCAGGTGGTCAGCAGGGTGCCGGCCCCGTCGGTTTCTATGGCGCCACCTTCCAGTGCGAAATCAATCTGTTGCCGGCAACTGTCGATGAACACTCCAGAGGCCTCCAGGCCTTGGACAAGCTGGTCATCCAGACGGGCATCGTATTTCCCGCCCCAGCCGGTGAAGCGGAAATCCAGCAGCTGGAATCGACGGGCGCGGTCCTCGCCCGCGCACGTCCGGGCGGCGCTTGCGGCATGCGCTCCCCCGACGGGCGGGGTAAGGGGATCACTCGTGGGACTCGGGATCCCGTCCTGCGTAGTAGCGGCCTGCACGAGGGTGATGGGTCCGCTGTCACGCAGCCAGGTGTCGTCGTAGGCGACCGTTTCGAAGGCGACCTGGTCCATTTGAACGCGGGCCGAGGACAGACGCGCACGCGCGTAGGCTTCGATGTCGTCGTTGGCGACGCAGACCACGACCGGCTGGTGCCGCGTGATCGCCGCGACCAGTGCGATATAGGTTTCCTCGACCTGGGCCAGGCGGTCGGCCCAGTCGGTGCCGGCATGGGGCCATGCGATCAGTACAGCCGATTGGGGCTCCCACTCCGCGGGGAAGCGCATGGTCGATGGTTGCATCGTATCGTCGGGGTCCCTGCGAGCGCCCGATGCGCCGGGGCGCGCCGGGTGCTCGCTCATGCGTGTCGTGGTCGAGGGGGCGATGCCCCTATATCGCGTCGATCAGCGGATCGCCGGCTTGGGGCCGGTCTCGGTTGGCGTGGCCTGGGTCGCGACCGCATCGATGACCTTGCTCTTTTCGAAATAGACCACGAATCCGGGATAGGTCCATCGGTTGATCGTCGGCCACTGGTGTTTCTGGCCGCCGCGCGGGTCGAGCCTGGCGGTGGGGGCGCCGTATCGGGCCTGGACCTGGGCCATGGTCATGCCGCGCGCGGGCATGGCGGCGCTGTTTTCCTGCTGCACGCGGTCCACCAGCAGTGTCTCGGCGGAAACCGGCCCGGCCAGGGCAAGCAAGGCAAGCAGTGGAAGGATGCAAGTGCGGTTCATGGCTCGACTCCTTTGGATTGTCTTCATTGAGACGGGACGGCGACTGACCGGACAGGCTCTGGGGGCCAGGCCAGGGCGGGTGAAGGCCGGGCCTTCGGCTGCCGCACCCTCCAAGCATGCCACCGCCATGCATCCTAATACGCAAAAGGCCGCATCGCTGCGGCCTTTCGGAATCGTGCCCATGCAGGGCAGCTTTGAAGCGCGAGGATCCGTGCCTGGACGCCTTGGCCCAGGCCAGGCGATCAGCGCTGGCGCGCCTTGAAACGCGGATTGGACTTGCAAATCACGAAGACCTTGCCACGACGGCGGACGACCTTGCAGTCGCGGTGACGGTTCTTCGCCGACTTCAGGGAGGACAGGACCTTCATGACAGAACCTCGGCAAACTTGAGAAATAGGGATGTTGTTGCAACCAGAGCTGGTGCAACCGACCTGGTGCAACCGACATGGAGCAAGGCGCCAAAACGCCAGCCGCGCATCTTAGTTGCAATTCCCTCGCCATTCAAGTGCTTGCGCGGTTTCGTTCAGAGACGGGGCTACAATTGCCAGGCCCGGCTTGAAGCGGCGCTGCATGCCTTCGATTGTCGTGCCCGACCGCCAGCCCTGAACCCAGTCCCCAACCAGGATCCGCCATGCCCGAGACCAGCTCCAAAGCCCCCGTCCTCACCATCGACGGTCCGTCGGGCTCGGGCAAGGGCACGATCAGCCGTCTGGTCGCGCAACAACTGGGCTGGCATTACCTGGATTCGGGGGCGCTGTATCGGGCCGTGGGGCTGGCCGCTGCATGGTCGGAGGTGGATCTCAGTGACCCGGAGGCGCTGGTGCGCTGTACGCGTGAGACCAGGGTTGCCTTCCGCGACGGCGCCGATGGCGAGCCAAGGGTCATCGTCAACAACGTCGACGCCACCGATGAGTTGCGCACCGAAACCGCTGGGGCCGCGGCATCCGCCATCGCGGCCATCCCCGAGGTGCGCGCCGCCCTGACCGATCGCCAGCATGCCTTTCGGCAGCCTCCAGGGCTGGTGACCGATGGCCGTGACATGGGGACGGTGATCTTCCCGGATGCCGCTTTCAAGGTCTTCCTGACGGCCAGCGCCGAGGAAAGAGCCGAAAGGCGCTATAAGCAGTTGAATGACAAAGGGGTTTCCGTTACATTGGCCGGTCTGCTGCGAGAGATTCTCGCCCGCGACGCCCGCGACGCCAGCCGCGCGGTGGCGCCGTTGCGACCGGCCCCTGACGCCGTGCGCATCGATACCACCGGGTTGCCGATCGATGCGGTCGTCGAACGTGTGCTTGCCGTCATGCACGCCTGAGGCGCTTGTCTTTCATCGCGGTGCAGGAAGCACCGGAGGCAAGGGGCTCCCGAAGGGGCTTCCAGGCCAGCAGTGGAGATCGTTACAGGAGCGCCAGACCAAGCAGCAACAGCCCCGCGCGGCAACGTGCGGATTCTTCCAACGGACACTTCCGTCCATCACAACACTCACGGCCAGGCAATCCCGCCACGGCCGACAACGGGTGGATCGGTGCCACTGCAAGCAAGTGCCTGCATCGATCTGTGTCATCAACCGAGATTTTTCAATGACTGCAGCAACCGAATCCTTCGCAGAACTGTTCGAACAGAGCCAGGGCTTCCTGAGCACCCTCAAGGCCGGCGCCATCGTCAAGGGCACCGTCGTCGACGTGCGCTCGGACGTGGTCGTCATCAACGCCGGGCTCAAGTCCGAGGGCATCGTGCCGATCGAACAGTTCCGCAACGACGACGGCGAGATCGACGTCGGTATCGGCGACATCGTCAAGGTGGCGCTGGACTCCCTGGAAAATGGTTTTGGCGAGACCGTGCTGTCGCGCGAGAAAGCCAAGCGCGCCATGGTCTGGGACGAGCTGGAAGAAGCGCTCGAGAACGACGAGACCATCACCGGCAAGATCTCCGGCAAGGTCAAGGGCGGCTTCACCGTCGACATCAAGGACGTCCGCGCTTTCCTGCCCGGTTCGCTGGTCGACGTGCGCCCGGTCCGCGATCCGGCGTACCTGGAAGGCAAGGAGCTGGAGTTCAAGCTGATCAAGCTCGACCGCAAGCGCAACAACGTGGTCGTGTCGCGTCGTGCGGTGGTCGAGAGCGAGCATTCGGAAGAGCGCGAGCAGTTGATGGAGAAGCTGGTCGAGGGCGCCGTGCTCAAGGGCGTCGTCAAGAACCTCACCGATTACGGCGCGTTCGTCGACCTGGGCGGCATCGATGGCCTGCTGCACATCACCGACATGGCCTGGAAGCGCGTGCGCCATCCGTCCGAAGTCGTTGAAGTCGGCCAGGAGCTCGACGTGCGCGTGCTCAAGTACGACCGCGAGCGCAACCGCGTCAGCCTGGGCCTCAAGCAGCTGGGCGAGGATCCGTGGGACAACATCGCGCGTCGCTACCCGGCGACCACCCGCGTGTTCGGCAAGGTGTCCAACGTCACCGATTACGGCGCGTTCGTCGAGATCGAGCCGGGCGTCGAAGGCCTGGTCCACGTGTCCGAGATGGACTGGACCAACAAGAACGTCAACCCGTCCAAGGTCGTGCAGGTCGGCGACGAAGTCGAGGTGATGGTGCTGGACGTGGACGAGGAGCGTCGCCGCATCTCGCTGGGCATCAAGCAGGTCACCAGCAACCCGTGGGAAACCTTCGCCGCGATCCACAAGAAGGGCGACAAGGTCGAGGGCCAGATCAAGTCGATCACCGACTTCGGCATCTTCATCGGCCTGGACGGCGGTATCGACGGCCTGGTGCATCTGTCCGACATCACCTGGAGCACCGACGCCGAGGAGATCGCGCGCAACTACAAGAAGGGCGACACCATGGAAGCCGTCGTGCTTGCCGTCGACCCGGAGCGCGAGCGCATCAGCCTGGGCATCAAGCAGCTCGAGCAGGACCCGATGGGACAGTTCGTCGCCACCAACACGCGTGGCTCCATCGTCAAGGGCACCGTCAAGGAAGTCGACGCCAAGGGTGCGACCATCGACCTGGGTGACGACGTCGAGGGCTACCTGGCTGCGCGCGACATCGCCGCCGAGCGGGTCGAGGATGCCAGCCAGCGCCTGAAGGTCGGCGACGAGGTCGAGGCCAAGATCATTGGTACCGATCGCAAGAGCCGCCTCATGCAGCTGTCGATCAAGGCCAAGGACGAAGCCGAGACCCAGAGCGCCGTGGCCGAGTACAACAAGGGCGCCTCCGAGGCTTCCAGCGGCACCACCAAGCTGGGAGCACTGTTGCGCGAGCAGCTCGACAGCAAGTCCGACTCCGAGTCCGACGCGGAGTAAGGAACGGCAAGACATGGCCCGGCGAGCGATCGCCGGGCCATTGCTGGTCCACGCATCATGGCGACACGTCGCACCGTCATTGGCAGTCCAGCTAAAAGTGGTACTTCCCGCAGCACCTGCATGCCATCGTGTCCATGACCAAATCCGAGCTGATCGAAATCCTCACCCTGCGCCAGGCCCACCTGAAGGCGGACGACGTCGACATGGCGGTCAAGTCGATGCTGGAGATGATGGGTTCGTCGCTGGCACATGGGCAGCGCATAGAGATCCGCGGATTCGGCAGTTTCTCGCTGCATTACCGACCACCGCGTGTCGGCCGCAACCCGAAGACCGGCGATGCCGTCGCGCTTCCGGGAAAGCACGTGCCGCACTTCAAGCCAGGCAAGCAGCTGCGCGAGCAGGTTTGCGATGCGATGCCGTTGTCGGGCGAGGATTGAGCTGCGCAGGATCGGGCAGCAAGCAGCCATGTCGCCGGGTTAGTGCCCGGTACGATCTCGTGGTTTCGAACCGCCCCACAAGCCCCGGCCTGACCTGAGGACTGCACCTCGGCTAAGCTGGACACTCGTCCGGAGACGTACGATGCGCCTGATCCGACTGCTGATCGCAATCCTGTTCCTCGCCGTCGGCCTGATCGTCGGCGCCCTCAATCCGCAACCCGTAGACCTGGACCTGGGCATCGCAACCCTGCATGCGACCCTGGGGGTGACAGTGCTGGTCACCTTGCTGGCGGGCGTTATCGCCGGCGGTCTCGTGCTCACGGCGAGCGTGGTGTTGCCGCTGCGCCGTCGCCTGCGCATGGCCAACAGGCCGGATCCTGGACGAACCAGCACAACCAGCTCCGCGTCCGCCGATGCCCCCGCGAAGGGCCTCTAGGACTTGGCTTTCCTCGACTACTGGTTCTGGTTCGTGCTGCTGCTGCCGCTGGCCGCGCTGAGCGGCTGGGTGATCGGACGCCGTGGCGGCGAGCGCCACAGCGACAGCCAGGTCAGCAAACTGTCCACGACTTATTTCCGTGGCCTCAACTACCTGCTCAACGAGCAGCCGGACAAGGCGATCGAGCTGTTCCTGCACATCGCAGAGCTCGACAAGGAAACCTTCGAGACCCAGGTCGCGTTGGGTCACTTGTTCCGCCGCCGCGGCGAGGTCGACCGCGCCATCCGGCTGCACCAGGCGCTGGTGCAACGGCCTGACCTGAGCGACCCGCAGAAGGTGCAGGCGTTACTGGCCCTGGGTGAGGATTACATGCGTTCTGGGCTGCTTGATCGTGCCGAGACGGTGTTCTCGGAGCTGGCGACGATCGACCAGCGCGCGCCGCATGCCCTGCGCCACCTGATCGCCATCTACCAGGCAGAGCGCGACTGGCCCAAGGCCATTGAAAACGCCAGCCGGTACGAGGCCGCGACGGGGGAGCCCATGGGCAAGCTGGTCGCCCAGTTCGAATGCGAGCTGGCCGATCGCCAGCGTGCCGCGGGTGATACCGATGCGGCGCGCGCCTCGGTCGTTCGTGCCTATGCCGCGGATTCGACTTCGGTGCGGGCCGGCATGCTTGAAGGCCGCATCGAGGTGGAGGCCGGCAACGATGCAGCGGCGATCCGCGCACTCGAGCGTGCTGCACGCCACGACCCCGACTACCTGCCGGAACTGCTTCCGGCCCTGCTTGCCAGTTACGAACGGGTCGACGACAGCCCGGGCGCACGCGCATTCCTGGGCGAAATGACCGAGCACTACCGCGGCATTGCCCCGGTACTGGCCCTGACCCGACTGGTCGAGGCCGAGGAGGGCACCGGCGCCGCACGCAACTACCTGGCGCAGCAGCTAAAGGATCGGCCATCGGTCCGTGGGGAAGCCGCGCTCATTGAGCTGACCCTGGCCGACGAGGCCGACCCCAAGGCTACCCTGCACGACCTCAAGCACATCACCGACCAGTTGCTGGTGCGCAACCCGAGTTATCGCTGCAGCCGCTGCGGTTTCGGGGCGCGCAGCCATCACTGGCAGTGCCCGAGTTGCAAGGAGTGGGGCACGGTCAAGCCATTGCTTAATTACGCGGTGGTCTGACCATGACTGGACTGGGCGGGTTGTCGGCAAGCCTGCTGCCCACAGGCCCGCTGCCGACGGGCATCACTGCGCCTGGCCTGTCAGCGCCGGCACTGGCCGGCTGGCTTGCCTTGCATTTCATCGTGGGTCTGTCCGGGACCTGGTTGGCGCGCCGGTACGCCCTGAGTCGCCGATTGATCGATCAACCGGGAGATCGCCGCAGTCACGCCACGCCAACGCCCCGCGGGGGCGGCATCTCCATCGTGGTGGCGATGCTGCTGGCCTTGGCGTGGACCGCATGGGCCGACCCCGCGCGCATGGCGTTGTACGCCGCGATCGCCATCGGCTTGACACTGGTGGCTGGAATTGGCTGGTTGGACGACCACAGGCCGCTGCCGGTCCTGTCGCGCCTGGCCACGCATATCGTGGCAGCCGCGATCCTTGCCTGGGGCGTCCATGGTGCAGGTGGCACGGGGGTCGCGATGTCGTGTGCATTCCTGCTGGCGGTGGTGTTGACCAATATCTGGAATTTCATGGATGGCATCAACGGACTGGCCGCAAGCCAGGCCGCGTTGGTGGGAGCGGGGTGCGCCCTGCTCGCCGGCGCGCAGGTAGGCGGGGGCATGACGCCATGGCTGGCCCTCGCGCTGATGGCGGCCTGCCTCGGGTTCCTGCCGTTCAACTTTCCCAGGGCGCGCATCTTCCTGGGTGACGTCGGCAGCGGCGCATTGGGGTTCGTGCTGGCTGCGTTACTGGGGATGCAGATCTCCACGGATGCCGGCCGCTTGCCTGTCCTGCTTTTGCCGCTGTCCGCGTTTGCCATTGACGCCGCTTTGACATTGGGTTCGCGCATGGTGCGCCAGAGAACGCTGGTGGCAGCCTCACACCGGGCACGCTTACCAGCGCTGGGCCCGGGGCAAGGGACGACATGACGTGGTGACCTGGTCATACGCGGGCTGGACGGCAACTGCGATCGTACTGTCGATTGCCGTGAACGGCAGCGCGCCAACGGTTATCATGGCCGCGCTGGGGGGTACGTATCTGGCCGGCGCCATCATCTGGTGGCGGTTGCAAGGGAAAGCAGGCAAGTTGGAAAGCGGAGCCAGTCAATGATGTCCCCGATCGAACGCGCGGCACATCATCGCGCTGCCAAGGAGCGCGTCAAGGCTGCCATCCCGCGGGCAGCCGTCGTGGCGCACGACCTGTGCATGGTCTGGCTGGCCTGGTATGGCCTGCATCTGTTCCGCTACTCAGTCGTCGAAAGCGCACCTGCATTCCCGGTGTGGTCCACGGAAATCGCCGTGGTCATGCTCGCGCAGGGCCTGGTGTTCTGGCGTGTCGGCCTGTATCGCGGCCTATGGAGGTTCGCCAGCGTTCCGGACCTGGTCAACATCCTCAAGGCGTGCGTCTTCGGGCTGTTGGCCATCGTAGTGGCCTTGTTCCTGTACAACCGCCTGAACCTGGTCCCGCGGACAGTGCTGGTGCTTTACCCGGTCGTATTGACTGCACTGCTGGGGATGCCGCGCCTGCTCTACCGCTCGTGGAAGGATCACCGCATGGCCAGCAACGAGCTGGGATCGCTGCGGGTCCTCATCCTGGGTGCCGGCCAGGCGGGGGAGGCCCTGGTCCGTGACCTGCGCAGGGCAGGGGCCTACCAGCCAGTCGGATTCCTGGACGATGCGCCCAAGCTGCGGGGTAGCCACCTGCAAGGCATCCCGGTGCTGGGACGCATCGAGGACGTGGGGCGAATCGCGCCGGAAACCGCTGCCAAGCTCCTGGTGATCGCCATGCCGTCGCTGGATGCGGCAGCGATGCGCAGGATCGTGCGCGCCTGCGAAGGCACCGGCTTGCCGTTTCGAAGGGTGCCACGCCTGGATGATCTCTTGGAGGGCCGGTCGCTGCCAGGCGAACTCAAGGAAGTCGCGATCGAAGATCTGCTCGGTCGCAAGCCGGTGACCCCGGACTGGAAAGCGATCCGCGGCTGGTTGGGTGGGCGCAGCGTGCTGGTCACGGGTGCGGGGGGGTCGATTGGCTCCGAGTTGTGTCGACAGTGCGCAAGGCACGGAGCGCAACAGATCGCACTGGTGGAGATCGACGAACTGGCCCTGACCACGGCAGTGACGCAACTGCAAAGGGATTTCCCCGATGTCCGTTGTGTCACCATCCTTGGCGATTGCGGCGACCCGGCAGTCATGCGGTACGCGCTTTCGCAGTCCACCCCCGAAGCTGTCTTCCATGCCGCTGCCTACAAGCAGGTGCCGTTGCTGGAAACCCAGTTGCGTGAAGCCGTTCGAAACAACGTATTGGCCACCCAGACCGTCGCGAGCGAAAGCCAGCGCGCGGGAGTCGGCAGTTTCGTGCTGATCTCCACCGACAAGGCTGTGGACCCGGTCAACGTGCTGGGGGCGACCAAACGGTTGGCCGAGATGGTGTCGCAGGCGATGACCCAGTCGCCGCTGACGCCCTCGCATTCGACGCGGTCGGTCACGGTCCGCTTCGGCAACGTGCTCGACTCGGCTGGCAGCGTGGTCCCGCTTTTCCGCGAGCAGATCCGCAGGGGCGGTCCGGTCACCGTCACCGATCCCGAGGTGTCGCGTTACTTCATGACGATCCCCGAGGCTTGCCAGTTGATCCTGCAGGCGGCCGCGATCGGATCGCGGCATGCGGTCTACACGCTCGACATGGGAGAGCCGATCGCGATCAAGCTGCTGGCCGAACAGATGATCAGGCTGGCGGGCAAACAGCCCGAACACGACGTGGCCATCGTCTATACGGGCCTGCGTGCGGGCGAAAAACTTCACGAGAGCCTCTTCCACGCCGACGAGCGCTATCGTCCGACATCACATCCCAAGATCCTGCAGGCCGAGGCCCGTGGCGTAACCCCGGAACATGTGATCGCCTCGAGCGTGCAGCTGCGCGCTGCCGTCGCGGACTACGACCTGGAGACGCTGGCGCGGGTATTGCGGCAAGCCGTCCCTGAATTTTCGCCACTGGACGAGGCTCCGGCGGACCAGACGGTCGTTGCCTTTCCTTCTCGCATGTCCCGGAAGACTTGATGACTGCTGCCACCCCTGATCACCGACGTATCCGCAAGGCAGTGTTTCCTGTCGCAGGCCTCGGGACGCGTTTCCTGCCCGCGACCAAGACCGTCCCCAAGGAGATGTTGCCGATCGTCGATCGCCCACTGATCCAGTATGCCGTCGACGAGGCCATCGAAGCCGGGTGCGATACGCTGGTCTTCGTGACCAATCGTTACAAGCATGCGGTCGCCGACTATTTCGACAAGGCCTACGAGCTGGAGCAGAAACTCGAGCGTGCCGGCAAGACGCAACAGCTCGAACTCATCCGGAACATCCTGCCCGAGGGTGTTCGCGCCGTATTCGTCACCCAGGCCGAAGCACTGGGGCTGGGGCATGCCGTCCTGTGCGCCAAGCCGGTCATCGGTGACGAACCATTCGCGATCCTGTTGCCAGATGACCTGATCTGGACCCGACATGGGAGCGACGGCGTCCGGCAACCCGGCGCTCTGCACCAGATGGCAGATGTAGCCGAGGCCACCGGCGCCAGCGTCATCGCCACCCTGGATGTTCCCCGCGACAAGACCGGCAACTACGGGATCGTCGATACGGACGCGTTTTCGGGCCGGCAGGGTCGGATCAACGCCATTGTCGAGAAGCCGGCACCGGCGGATGCCCCCAGCACGCAGGCCGTGGTCGGCCGCTACATCCTGTCGCCGCGCATTTTCGATCTCCTCGAGACCACGACGCCGGGGGCAGGGGGCGAAATCCAGCTGACCGACGCGATATCGGCCTTGTTACGCGAGCAATCCGTGCTGGCCTATCGTTTCAAGGGCACCCGTTTTGACTGCGGGACTCAGATCGGCCTGGTCGAAGCAACGATCCGTTTCGCACTGGACCACGAGCAACTCAGCGATGCGGCGAGGACCCTCATGCAGGATGCCCTGAACGAGCTTGGTATCGAAGAGGTGGAGTGAGGATGCGATCCAGGTGCCTTGGCACCAGGGAGATCGCCTGGCGCGGTCGAAATGGAGCTCGACTGTACGCGGCCTCCTGACGCGGCGCTCTCCGGAACGACGCTCCGACATGCGGATGATGTCGCCTGGTTGGTGAACATTGGCCGGCGGCGCGAGGGTCCCAGGACAATGCGCGCAGGCGACCGCGAGACCTGCGGTCGCCTGGTCTCATACGGCCTCGAAAATCCCTGCCGCGCCCATCCCGGTGCCGATACACATCGTGACCATGCCGTATTTCTGGCTGATGACGACGCAAGTCCGTGGACGATGGTCGCCGTGCGGACCGCGCCGGTGGCACCCAGGGGGTGGCCCAGCGCGATCGCACCGCCCAGCGGATTGACCTTGTCCGGATCCAGTCCGCAATCGCGGATCACGGCCAGCGACTGGGCGGCGAACGCCTCGTTGAGTTCGATCCAGTCCAGCTGGTCCTGGGTCAGCCCGGCCTGTTTCAAAGCCTTGGGGATCGCGGCGATCGGGCCGATGCCCATGACTTCGGGCCGCACGCCAGCGACGGAAAAACTGACGAAGCGGGCCAGCGGTGTCAGTCCGTAATCCTTGATCGCCTGCGCCGAAGCCAGCAAGACAGCGCCAGCACCGTCGCTCATCTGCGAACTGTTGCCGGCGGTCACGGTGCCGCCAAACTGACCGTTGCGGAAGACCGGACGCAGCTTTGCCAATCCTTCGGCCGAGCTGTCCGGACGGGGGCCTTCGTCGGTATCGACCAGGCGCGTGTCGATATGCACGGTTTCGTGGGCCAGGTCGGGTTGGCGCGAGACGATCTCATAAGGCGTGATCTCGTCCTTGAACTCCCCGGCCTGGATCGCCGCCATTGCTTTCTGGTGCGAGGCCAGTGCAAACGCATCCTGGTCCTGGCGCGAGACCTTCCATTCTTCGGCGACCTTTTCGGCGGTGATGCCCATGCCGTAGGCGATCGCCACGTGGTCGTCCTTGAAGACCGACGGCGACAACGCGACCTTGTTGCCCATCATCGGCACCATCGACATCGACTCGGTGCCGCCGGCCAGCACCAGGTCGCTGTTGCCCAGCCGGATCTGGTCGGCGGCAAGCGCCACGGCCTGCAGCCCTGACGAGCAGAACCGGTTGACGGTCTGCGCAGCGACCGTATCGGGAAGGCCGGCCAACAGCACGCCAATGCGGGCGACGTTCATGCCTTGCTCGCCCTCCGGCATGGCGCATCCGATGATGGCATCCTCGATGCGGCTGGTGTCGATCCCCGGCGCCTGTGCGACCACGCTGCGCAGCACGTGCGCGAGCATGTCGTCGGGACGGGTGTTGTGGAACATGCCACGTGGCGCCTTGCCGACCGGCGTACGGGTGGCGGCGACGATGTAGGCGTCCTGGATTTGCTTGGCCATGGAGGTTCTCGTAATTGGTGATTCGTGATGGGTGATTCGTGACGGCTTGGTTTCGCTCTGGCGAACGAAGAGCCAACCATCACGGACCACGTCCGCTCAGTTGCGAAGCGGCTTCCCCGTCTTGAGCATGTGCTCGATCCGCGCCTGGGTCTTGGGCATCTGCGCCAATGCGACGAAATGCTCGCGCTCCAGGCGCAGCAGCCATTCTTCGTCCACGAGCGACCCGCGATCCACGTCGCCGCCGCACAGCACCGTCGCGATCCTGGTGGCGATATCGAAGTCGTGCTCGCTGATGAACCGACCCTCGAGCATGTTGACCAGCAACATCTTGAACGTGGCGATGCCGACGTCGCCGGCCACGGCGATCGCACGGGCAGGCAGGGGCGGGCGGTAGCCCGATTCCGCGAGCGCCCGCGCCTGCTGCCTGGCGATGTGCAAAGCCTCGTGGGTGTTGAAGATGACCATGTCGCTGGCCCGCAGCAGGCCGAGCTCCTGCGCTTCGACCGCGGACTTGGAGACCTTGGCCATTGCCACGGTTTCGAAATAGCGCTTGAGCTCTGAAAAGACGTCACCACCCGGTCCGGCTGCGCGCGCGGCGCGCACGGCGATTTCCTTCAACCCACCGCCAGCGGGAAGCAGTCCGACGCCAGCTTCGACCAGGCCGACGTAGCTTTCCAGGTGCGCGACCGTGCGTGCGCTGTGCATCTGGAATTCGCAGCCGCCGCCCAATGCCAATCCGCGCACCGCCGCCACCACCGGAACCAGCGAATACTTGATGCGTTGGCTGGTGGCCTGGAAGTTGGCGACCATGGCCTCGAAACCCGCGACGTTGCCGGCTTGCAGCAAGCCCATCGCACCGGCGAGGTCGGCGCCGGCAGAGAACGGTTCCCGTGGCTGCCAGATCACCATGCCGCGGAAGTCACGCTCGGCGATGCCGATGGCTTCCTGCAGGCCATCGAGCACCATGTCGTTGACCGTATGCAGCTTGGTCTTGAACGAAGCCACCGCGATACCGTCGCCGTCGTGCCACAGACGCAGGCCATCGTTCTCGAAGATCGTCTCGCCCGCATCCGGGCGCTCGCCCAGCAACGGGTCAGGGAATCGCTGGCGCTTGTATACCGGTAGCGAGGAGCGCGGCAGCTTGGCGTTCTGGGCTGGACTGTAGCTGCCCTCGGGGCCGTGCACCCCATCGCGGCCGTCGAAGACCCAGTCGGGCAACGGCGCATCGCTCATGGCCTTGCCCGAGACGATGTCCTCGGCGATCCAGTCGGCCACCTGTTTCCATCCAGCCGCCTGCCAGCTCTCGAACGGTCCCATCGTCCAGCCATAACCCCAGCGAATCGCCAGGTCGACATCGCGCGCGGTGCTGGCGATGTCGGACAAGTGGAAGGCGCTGTAGTGGAACAGGTCCCGGAAGCAGGCCCAAAGGAACCTTGCCTGCGGATGGTCACTGGCGCGCAGGGCTGCAAACTTCTCCGCCGGGTCGCGCTGCTTCAGGATCGCAAGGACATCGGGCGCGATCTCGGCGCCGCTGGGTCGGTAGTCCTGCCCGGCCAGGTCGAGCACCTGGATTTCCTTGCCGACCTTGCGGTAGATGCCGGCGCCGGCCTTCTGACCCAGTGCGCCTTTCTCGACCAGCGCCGCCAGCCACTTGGGGGTCTTGAAGTATTGATGCCAGGGGTCGTCGGGCAGGGTGTCGCCCATCGTCTTGATCACGTGAGCCATCGTGTCCAGCCCAACGACGTCGGCCGTCCGGTAGGTCGCCGACTTCGGTCGGCCGACCAGCGGCCCAGTCAGGGCGTCGACGGTGTCGAAGCCCAGCTCGAACTCCCGGGTATGGTGCATGGCAGCGAGCATGGAGAACACGCCAATGCGGTTGCCGATGAAATTCGGTGTGTCCTTGGCAATGACCACGCCCTTGCCCAGGGTGGTGACCAGGAACGTTTCCAGGCCTGCGACCACGTCGTCGTCGGTCCCCTTGGCCGGGATCAGCTCGGCCAGGTGCATGTAGCGCGGCGGATTGAAGAAGTGCACGCCGCAGAAGCGGTGTCGCAGTTGCTCCGGGAGGACTTCGGCAAGCTTGTTGATGCCCAGCCCCGAGGTATTGCTGGCCAGCACGGCATGGTCGGCAACGTAGGGCGCGATCTTCTGGTAGAGATCCTGTTTCCAGTCCAGGCGTTCGGCGATGGCTTCGATGATCAGGTCGCAGCCACGCAGTTGCTCCAGGCCGGTTTCGTAATTGGCCGGCACGATCGCCGTCGCCAGCGTCTTGCTGGCCAGCGGAGCAGGCGAAAGCTTGCCCAGGTGGGCGATGGCCTTGACGACGATACCGTCCGGATTGCCTTCCTTGGCCGGCAGGTCGAACAGCACGGTGTCCACGCCGGCATTGGTCAGGTGGGCGGCGATCTGGGCACCCATGACGCCAGCGCCCAGGATGGCCGCACGTCGAATAAGTAATGTCTCAGGCATTTGCTTCAACCTTTTGTATTTTAAGTAAATATCGCAATCATCTGGATCCTGGCTGCAGCGCTGGGGCTCCAGCATCAGGTTTGCGGCATCACGACTTGAACCCGGCCGCCATGAAGCTGATGAGTTCCTTGGCTGCGCGCTCGCGGTGCGCATGCTCGGTCAGGCCTGGCGGGCGTTTGATCAGTCCAAAGTCGGCCATGGCATAGGTCAACGCCCCGGCCAGGAAGTCCAGCCGCCAATACAATTGCTCCTTGCCCAGTGATGGAATGCATTGGGCAATCGCCTTGGCGAATTCGCGCGGGACGTGGCCGTACTGGTCGGACAGGAACTTGCGCAGACTGTCGTTCTTCTCCGCATAGGCGCGGGCGATGACACGAATGAAGGCGCCCCCGCCCTGCCGGTCACGGGCCAGGGCCAGTGCGGGTTCGACGAAGGCGGCCAGCACCGGTTCCAGCTCGCCCGGATGGGCTTGCAGCGCCGACTCGAGCTGCGCCAGGCGCTGCGCGCTCATCTCGTCCATGCGCCTGCGGAAGACCTCGTTCACGAGGTTTTCCTTGCTGCCGAAGTGGTAGTTGACCGCCGCGATGTTGACGTCCGCGCGGCCGGTGACCTGGCGCAGCGAAGTCCCGGCGAAGCCATGCTGGGCGAACAGCTCCTCTGCGGCGCCCAGGATGCGGTCCTTGGTCGAGAATCGGGTGGAGGTTGGCACTGGAGTCTTCCCGCAAATCAAACGCTTGTTTGATCTTAGCCGGCTTGCCCCGCAAGGTCAATGAACCGCTTTGCGATTTAGCATCCTTATGTCTAGAATTGTCGCAGCCATATCGGCTAAACCCGTGTTCTGTCGCGGGTTTTTTCTGTTATCCTCTTGGGTCCCTGGACATCCTTCCCATGCCGCCGTCAACGACCGGCGCGGGAAATGGATCTCGGAGACCCGCCTGCCCGGAGTATTCCCCATGGCGCTGGAGCGCACCCTGTCGATCGTCAAGCCCGATGCCGTTGCCAAGAACGTCATCGGCCAAATCTATTCCCGTTTCGAGAACGCCGGCCTCAAGATCGTCGCGGCAAAGATGAAGCACCTGTCCAGGTCCGAGGCCGAAGGCTTCTACGCCGTGCACCGCGAGCGTCCGTTCTTTGGTGCGCTGGTCGAGTTCATGAGCTCCGGCCCGGTGATGATCCAGGCGCTGGAAGGCGAGGGCGCGGTACTGAAGAATCGCGAACTGATGGGTGCGACCAACCCCAAGGATGCCGAGGCCGGTACCATCCGCGCCGATTTTGCCGACAGCATCGACGCCAATGCCGTGCATGGTTCCGATTCGGTCGACAATGCCGCGATCGAGATCGCGTATTTCTTCGCCTCGACCGAAATTTGCGCGCGGTAAGACCTGGTGAATCCGATCACAACCGACAGCCTGCCAAGGCAGAACCTGCTCGATCTTGATCGTGAGGGGCTGGAGCGCTTCTTCGTCGAGACCCTCGATGAGAAGCGCTACCGCGCCCACCAGGTGATGAAGTGGATCCACCATCGCTACGTCACCGACTTCAACGAAATGACCGACCTGGGCAAGGCGCTGCGCGCCAAGCTGCAGCAGCACGCGCATGTCGTCGTGCCGGGCGTGCAGTTCGAGAAGCCTTCGGTCGACGGCACCCATAAATGGCTGCTGGGCATGGATGGTGGAAACGCCATCGAAACGGTGTTCATCCCCGTGGATGGCCGCGGCACGCTGTGCGTGTCCAGCCAGGTCGGGTGCGCGCTCAATTGCCAGTTCTGTTCCACTGCCACGCAGGGCTTCAATAGAAACCTCTCCACCGCCGAGATCATCGGCCAGGTCTGGGTCGCCGCCCGGCACCTGGGCAACCTGCCGCACCAGCGCCGCAAGCTCACCAACGTGGTGATGATGGGCATGGGCGAGCCACTGATGAATTTCGACAACGTCGTGCGCGCGATGAGCATCATGCGCGACGACCTGGGTTACGGCCTGGCCAACAAGCGGGTCACGCTGTCGACCGCCGGCATGGTGCCGATGATCGATCGGCTTGGGCAGGAAAGCGATGTATCGCTGGCCGTTTCACTGCACGCTGCCGATGACGAATTGCGCACCTCGCTGGTCCCGCTCAACAAGAAGTATCCGGTCGCCGAATTGATGGCTGCCTGCGAGCGCTATGTGAAGCGCAAGCCGCGCGCGTCGGTGACCTTCGAATACACGATGATGAAAGGTATCAACGACCAGCCGCAGCATGCACGTGCGCTGGCCCGGTTGATGCGCCAGTTCGACAATGCCGTGCAGATGCACGATGCGGCCAAGGTCAACCTGATCCCGTTCAATCCGTACCCGGGGACGCGCTTCGAACGCTCCGCCGACGACGCTATCCGTGCCTTCCAGAAGATCCTGCAGGACGCCCGGGTGCTGACCACCGTGCGTCGCACGAGAGGCGATGACATCGATGCTGCCTGTGGCCAACTCAAGGGCCAGGTGCTGGACCGGACACGGCGCCAGGCTGAATTCAAGAAACAACTGCAGGCCCGTGGGATTGCTTCGGGCTCCAATGCCGACGCTGCAGTCGACGCAAAAGAAGTCGACCATGCCGCCTGAGGCCACCACTACCCCAGCGCATGGGGACGTGCTGCATGGGGCATCAGTGCCGGGTAAAGCCGTCCTGGTGATCGTACTGGCCTGCCTGACGATGGCTGCCTGCTCGCGACTGACCTTCGTCAGGCCCAAGCTCGGGCCCGGCAAGCTGACCGAGTCTGCGCCCGAATACACGTTGCGGGCGGACCCGCAGGACCAGAAGCGTGTGCTGGCGATCGAGCGGATCGGCCTGGCCGGACAGTACTTGCGCGCCGGAAAGCTCGACGAGGCCGAGCAGCAGGCCCAGGCCGCGCTCAAGGCCGACCCTGGCTCGGTGGACGCCTACACGCTGCTGGCGGTGATCGCCGATCAGCGTGGCCAGTCCACGCAAGCCGGCACGCTGTACGCGAAAGCCGCGACCATGGCCCCGGACAGTGGCGCCGTGCTGAACAACTATGGCACCTGGCTGTGCAGCAATGGGCGCAGTGCGGAATCACTGGCCTATTTCGACCGTGCCCTGGCTGATCGCCGCTATGCCTCGCCTGCAGCCGCGCTGGCCAATGCCGGCGCGTGCGCCTTGACTGCGGGGCAGGGCGCGCGCGCTGAACAGAACCTGCGTCGTGCCGAACAGATGGACCCGGATAATCCGGTGGTACTCGCAGCGTTGGCCCGGGTTTCGTACAACTCCGGGCAGTACATGGACGCCCGCGCGTTTTCAGAGCGGCGCCTCGCCGCTGCCCCGGCTTCGCCGGAGGTGTTGTTACTGGCGTCACAAATCGAGCAAAAGCTTGGCGACACGGCTGCGGCCGCTCGCTATGTTCAACGGATCAGGACGGAGTTCCCGCAAGCCGGGGCGACTCCGTCCGGGGATGCAGGCAGGCGATGAAGCATAACGATCCCAACATGCCGGATGGCGACCAGGGCTGTGGTCGGCGGCTGCGCAAGGCCCGTGAAGCGGCTGGGTTGAGCCAGTCAGACGTCGCGGCGCGGCTGAAGATGCCCGTGCGCGTGGTCAATTCCCTGGAGGAAGAGGATTGGAGTCGCCTGGGCGCACCGGTATTCGTCCGCGGCCAGTTACGCAGTTACTCGCGCCTGTTGGGCCTGACCACCGCGCCGATGATGGATGCCTCCGGCGTCGCGCCGATCGAGCCACCCACGCTGACGCCGCGTACCTTCATCCCCACTTCGCGTCGGATCACCGAGTCGCTGGCGCGCCGGTTCGTCTACATCGTCCTGACTGCGGCGATCGCCATCCCGGTCTGGCTGGCCACGCGCTCGCACCTGGGCGACATCACCCATGAGGCCGCACCATTGGATATGCCTGCGCTGGGATCCTCCTCTCCGGCACGGGACGTTACCGGGCCACGGGATGAAAACCAGGACCCCGGCACGGTCGTGGCTTCACTGGCGTCGCTGCCGGCCCGGCATCCGGCGCCGCGACCATCGGCGTCGGCGACTGCGTCCGCACTGTCGCTGCGCATGGAAGGCGATAGCTGGGTCGAAGTCATCGGTTCCGATGGCCAGCCCCTGGAGCAATCCCTGTTGCATGCCGGTGAGCATCGCCAGTATGCCCGCGGCGACGTCGCGCGCGTCGTGCTGGGTAATGCTGCCGCCGTCAAGGTGAGCCGCAATGGCAAGACCTTGGACCTGGAGCCGTTCAAGCGAGCGAATGTCGCACGCTTTACGGTATCCTCTGACGGTTCCCTCGCGCCTGCCGCCGATTGATTGACCGTCGCGGCCCCGAAGGCAGCGAGCCCGTCCACCCCCATACCGGATGCAGGCAACTGCGCCGGGCACAAGGCAGCACGGCCGCATGGCAATCGATGATCCGCTCGACGAGCATGAACAAAGCGAACGCGTACTGGATTGGCTGCGCCAAAATGGCGCTGGCCTGATTGGTGGCATCGTCCTGGGCCTGGCCCTGATCCTGGGTTGGCAGTGGTGGCAAAGCCACCAGGCGCAGCAACGATCGCAAGCCAGTGAGCAATACCACACTGCCCGGAAGGCCATCGATGCCGGTGAGCTGGACCAGGGCAGTGCACAGGTCAAGGCATTGCCCGCCGGCATCTACTCCGCGCTGGGTTCGCTCGACCTGGCTGCAGCGCAGGTCAAGGCAGGCAAGCCCGATGCTGCCATTGCCACGCTGCAGGCGGTCCACGCGGACACCCCCTTGCTGCAGTCCGTCGTCAACCAGCGCCTGGCCAGGCTGCTGATCTCGCAGGGCAAGGCCGGACAGGCATTGACCTTGCTTGCCAGCGACGACAAGAATCCCCAGGCGCTGGAGGTGCTCGGCGATGCCTACAGTGCGCTGGACAAGGACGCCCAGGCGCAGGCGGCATACCAGCAGGCGCTGGTTTCCATGGAAGTCGGCAGCCCGCAACGCAATATCGTCGAACTCAAACTTTCCCAGGTCGGCGGCACGCCGCCCAAGCCAGAGGCACGTAGTTGATGAAGGCACTGAACCAGCGGTCCATTTCGACGCAGCCGGCAACGGCAATCGCACTTGGCCGTGCAGCCACAGCCGGCCACGCGACGCTCCACCAGGCCATTGCTCCCAGGCGCGTGGCCCGACTGGTCATGCTCGCGCTGGCCTGCGTCCTCGTGCTGGGTGGGTGCAGCACGGTCAAGGGCTGGTTTGGCGGCAAGAGCAGCAAGGAACTCAAGCCGGCCGAACTGACCCAGATCGTCCCCACCGTGCAAGTGGCGAAACTCTGGTCGGCAAGCGCCGGCAAGGGCGAAGGCCACCTGGGGACACGCCAGGGTCCAACGATCCTCGATGGCCGCGTCTACGCCGCAGCGATCCAGGGCGGTGTCAGCGCGATGGACTTGCGCACCGGTCAATCGATCTGGCGCTATGCCAGCGAGCTACCGCTTTCCAGCAGCCCGGGCGCAGGCGATGGCCTGGTGGTCGTTGGAAGCCTCGATGGCGATGTCATCGCGCTCGATGCCGCCACTGGCACCGAAAAGTGGAAAGCCAAGGTCGGTACCGAAGTCGTCGCTGCGCCCGCGATTGGCCAGGGCCTGGTCCTGGTGCATTCCAACGATGGGCGCGTCACCGCATTCGATGCCGGCAGCGGCGAGCGTCGCTGGTTCTGGACGCACGAAACCCCGACGCTGAGCGTGCGCGGCGACAGCGCCCCGCTGCTGGGCCCGGGCTTTGCCTTCATTGGCAACGACGATGGCACCCTCACGGCACTGACCCTGTCCACGGGTCGCGAGGTGTGGGAACAGACCATCGCCGCCGCTGAAGGGCGCACTGAGCTGGATCGCATGGCTGATGTCGATGGCACGCCGGTCCTGGAGGACACCACGCTTTACTCCACCAGCTACAAGAAACAGACCATGGCGATCGATGGCCCGAGCGGCCGGCCGCTGTGGTCGCACGACGTCGGTGGCCCGGGCAGGGTGGCCGTGTCCCCGGATCGGCTGGTCGTGTCGGATGCGGGCGGTGTCGTCTGGGGCCTGGACAAGAGTACCGGCTCGGCCTTGTGGCAACAGGACGCGCTGTTGCGGCGCGACCTCAGCGCCGCGGCGATCCAGGGCGATTACGCCGTGGTCGGCGACTACGAGGGTTTCCTGCACTGGCTGCGGTTGAGCGACGGCGCCTTCGCCGCACGCGTGGACGCTGGCGACGCGGTCCGTGCAGCGCCCGTCTCATCCGATGGCATCGTCGTGGTGCAGACGGTCGAGGGTCAACTCAGCGCCTATCAACTGCAATAATAGCCGGCCCGGGTTGGAGCTGGCCCGACGGGCCGGGTCGCTTGCTGCAATGCGGCGGTCCAGCCGCAGTGTGGCAGCCAGATTGCCATCGTTGCCATTCGCAGCAGGGCCGGTCGCCGCTGCAGCCTGCGGCGGCTTTCCTCGACCCCGACCCTGATGCGGCCGGGGTCCCACGCGTTGGTCGGTCGCGTCCATCGCGTGGCCTGGACGAGGGACGCTGGAATCTCCATTACGCCGCATCACTGCATAAAGCCACATCCTTGCTGACGCACACGCGTCTTCACCGCTTCAGGAATCCCATCCCGTCATGTTGCCCCTGGTCGCCCTTGTTGGACGTCCCAATGTCGGAAAGTCGACGTTGTTCAACGCCATGACGCGTACGCGCGACGCGCTGGTGCACGACGCCCCGGGTGTCACCCGCGACCGCAACTATGGCATCTGCCGCTTCGACGAGTCGCGTCCGTTCGTGCTGGTGGATACAGGCGGCATTGGTGGCGATGAGCTGGGTCTGGCGGGGGCCACTGCCCGGCAATCGCGTACCGCGGCGGAAGAGGCTGACCTGATCCTGTTCGTGGTCGATGGCCGCGAGGGCGCCAATGCGCTCGACGACGACTTGTTGACGTGGCTGCGCAAGGTGGAGACGCCGATCTTCCTGGTGGTCAACAAGATCGACGGCATCGATGCACAGACCGCGCGCAACGAGTTTTCGCGCTACGGCATCAAGGCGATGTTCGGCGTTTCCTCGGCGCATCGGCAGGGCATCGAAGAATTGCTCGAACAGGTGCTCGCGCAACTGCCCGAGGATGGCGACGCCGAGATCCTCGACGAGGATCCGCAGCGGGTCCGGGTGGCCTTCGTCGGGCGTCCCAACGTGGGCAAATCGACCCTGGTCAACCGCATCCTGGGCGAGGAGCGGATGATCGCCTCGGATGTGCCTGGTACCACGCGCGACTCGATCGCCGTCGACCTGGAGCGCGATGGGCGCAAGTACAGGCTCATCGACACCGCGGGCCTGCGCCGCAGGTCCAAGGTCGAAGAGGCGGTAGAGAAGTTCTCGATCTTCAAGACGCTGCAGGCGATCGAACAATGCCAGGTCGCCGTGATCATGCTCGACGCCGGCGAGGGGGTCACCGACCAGGATGCCACCGTGCTGGGCGCCGTACTGGACGCTGGCCGCGCACTGGTGGTGGCGGTCAACAAGTGGGACGGCCAGAGCGATTACCAGCGCAAGCAGACCGAAGGGTTGCTGGAGCGCAAGTTGTCCTTCGTCGGTTGGGCGGAGACCGTGCGGATTTCCGCACTGCATGGCTCGGGCCTGCGTGAACTGTTCAAGGCGGTGCATCGCGCACACGCCTCGGCGACGCGCGAGCTTGGCACTTCCGAAGTCACCAAGGCATTGGAAGTCGCCTACGAAGCCAATCCGCCTCCGGTCGTGCGCGGCCATGTCGCCAAATTGCGTTTCGCGCATCCCGGGGGAACCAATCCGCCAACGTTCATCGTCCATGGCACCCGCCTGCGGACGTTGTCGGACACCTACAAGCGCTATCTGGAAAACTTCTTCCGCAAGCGCTTCAAGCTGGTGGGGACACCGGTACGCTTCCTGTTCAAGGAAACCGACAATCCATACAAGGACCGCAAGAACGTCCTGACCGAACGCCAGGTCGCCAAGAAGAAGCGATTGATCCGCCACGTCAAACGCGGAAAGTGACCACTGGCCTTTGGCCAGTGGTCATCCTGAGCGAAGCGAAGGATCCGCTGTCATCATGCCGCCTTTGGCCAGTGGTCATCCTGAGCGAAGCGAAGGATCCGCTGTCATCATGCCGCCTTGCGCCAGTGGTCATCCTGAGCGAAGCGAATGATCCGTTTCCAGGGTCCGATCGAAGTCACACACAGCAAAAGCAGATCCCCTGCTACGCCCGGATGACCGGCATGACAACGTAGATGGGTGGCACGCCTTCCCAGGTTACCCTCGGCATCCTCGCCGGCGGTCGAGGCACGCGGCTGGCAGGCGTCGACAAGGCATGGATCGAGCGCGACGGCGTTCCCCAGGTACTGCGCTGGCAACGGCGTTTCGTGGATCAAGTCGCCACGACCCTGGTGAGCACCAGTCGCAATGTCGCCCGTTATGCACGGGCCGGACTTCGCACCGTGCCTGATCGTGTCGCGGATGGCGGCCCACTGTCCGGCCTGGATGCGCTGGCGCACGCCTGCCCGACCAGCTGGTTGCTGACGCTTCCGGTTGACCTGGTCGACGTCAACGAGTGCCTGCTGTGGACCTTGCAGGCCATGGCGTCCCCGCAGGGAGCGTTTGCCCAGGACGACGATGGCGTGCAACCACTGGTGGCGCTGTGGCATGCCCCGACATTGCGGGCAGCCATCGCGCCTGCACTGCGATCCGGGGACCTGGCCATCCATCGACTGCAAGCGCGGCTGGGCATGGCCAGGGTCGCCATGGCAGGCGTCCGTTTTGGCAACATCAACACCCCTTCAGACCTGGCCGTTGCTGGCATGGATTGCATGGATGCTGCGACGCCCTGAAGATGCACGCATGTTCAACCGTCCGTCGAGGGCCTGCCGTTGCAGGCCACGCCAATGAATCCCACGCAGGCATCGCCCGCTTTCGGGCACCGGATTGCGTTCGCCGAAGCGCGCGACATCGTTGCGACCGTCGCGCAGCAGGCGTTCCTGGGCAGTGGGCGCATCGCCATCGCGCGTGCGCATGGGCGCATCCTGGCTCGGGACGTCGCCGCTCCGATGGCCTTGCCGCCGTTCGACAACAGTGCAATGGACGGGTTCGCATTACGCCATGCCGACCTGGCAGGCGAGGGTGATACCACGTTGGAGGTCGTTGGCGAGCAGTTCGCCGGGCGTGCGCTGCCCCTGTCGATCCGCCCTGGTGAATGCATCCGCATCACCACCGGGGCACCATTGCCGACGGGCAGCGATACCGTCGTGATGAAGGAAGATGTCACGCTCGTTGCTTCCGCAGACGCGGCCGACGACACCGCAGGAGTGCCTGGCAGTGCGATCCGCATTCGCGAAGGCGTGCGACGCGGAGCCCATGTCCGGCGTGCAGGCGAGGACGTAGGCGCCGGTGACATGGTGCTGCGTCGGGGCACCCGGTTGACGCCGCCTCGTATCGCGTTGGCAGCCGCGCTTGGGGTGGACCAGCTTGAAGTCGCGCACCGGCCCACCATCGCGGTGTTCACGACTGGCGACGAGCTCGTCGAGCCCGGCCTGCCGTTGCATCCCGGGGAGATCTACAACTCCAATCGAGAACTGTTGCTGGGGCTGATGCGCGAGGACGGACTGGAGCCTACCGCCTGGCCGACATTGCCCGATGACCCCGCACGCGTGGCGGCGATGCTGCGCGATGCCGCGTCCAGCTTCGATGTCGTGGTGACCTGCGGTGCCGTGTCCGCTGGCGAGAAGGACCACATCCCGGCCCTCCTGCAGCAGGCGGCGGTGGACGGCAATGGTGCCATTCATTTCTGGAAGGTCCGGATGAAACCCGGCATGCCGGTGCTGTTTGGACGCTTGGGCCGCGCGCAGTTCCTGGGCTTGCCTGGCAACCCGGTGTCGGTGCTGGCGACATGGCTCACCCTTGGACGCTGCCTGGTCGATGGCCTGCAGGGCCGCACGGAGCATCGGCCGCGTTGGCACGCGCGACTGTCCGCGGACTTCGACAAGCGCAATGCGCGGCGGGAGTTCCTGCGAGGCAGGCTGCTTCCGGGTAGCGACGCGACCCTGGAGGTCGAACCCAATCCGGCGGACGGATCGCACCGCCTGGCCGCCGCTGCGCAATCGAACGTGCTGATCGTGCTGCCTGAAGGCGAGCGAAGGTTTGCCGCGGGCGACGTGGTCGAGGTGCTGGATTGGCAGCGCGGAGGATGACCACCCGACATGGCCCGTGAACTGACTCCGCAGCAGGCGTTCTCCCGGCTACGCGACGGCAGCGTCCTGCTCGACATCCGTGAGCCGCACGAGCGCGCGCTGGGCATGGCCGAGGGCGCAAAGGGCATCACGCGGGACACGCTGGAAGTCGAGCCAGGCCCGCACTTGCCGGATCGTGATGCGCAGATCCTGCTGATCTGCCAAAGCGGACTGCGCTCGCAGGCCTGCGCGCAGGTCCTGGTCGAGCATGGCTATCGCAACGCCGTTTCGGTAGCCGGCGGCACCAGCGCATGGGCCGAGGCTGGGCTTCCCATGCGCGGACCCGATGTCGACGACGATTTCGCCGAGCGCTATTCGCGCCACCTGCGCCTGCCAGAAGTCGGCCTGGACGGGCAGCGCAAGCTCGGCAACACCCGCATGCTGGTCGTGGGTGCTGGTGGACTGGGGTCGCCTGCTGCCTTTTACCTGGCCGCCGCCGGTGTGGGCGCGCTGCGCATTGCGGACGACGACGTGGTCGAGCGCAGCAACCTGCAGCGCCAGATCCTGCATGCCGACGCCCGCATCGGCGCGCCCAAGGTCGCCTCCGCTGCCGCGACGCTGTCCGCACTCAATCCCCGCACCACCATCGAAGCCGTCGCCGAACGCGTGACGTCTGCGAATGTCGAAGCACTGCTGGACGGTATTGACGTCGTCATCGACGGCGCCGACAACTTTCCTGCGCGCTACCTGCTCAACGATGCCTGCGTGAAACTCGGCAAACCGCTGGTCCATGGCGCGGTGCATCGTTTCGAAGGTCAGGCCAGCGTCTTCGATGCGGGCCGGCATCGCGGCCAGGCACCGTGTTACCGCTGCCTGTTCCCCGAGCCGCCCACGGCCGGCTCCGCGCCGAACTGCAGCGAAGCCGGCGTGCTCGGGGTCCTGCCCGGCATCATCGGACTGATCCAGGCGACCGAGGCGATCAAGCTGGTCCTTGGGCTGGGCGAGCCGTTGACCGGGCGCTTGCTGCACTTCGACGCACTGGCGATGCGCTTTCGCGAAACGCGGCTCCTGCCGGATCCCGATTGCACCGTGTGCGCGCCGGGCAGGGCGTTCCCCGGTTATATTGATTACGCAGCATTCTGCTCGATGCCCGGGCAAGCCTGAGCCGGCCATTGCGCCAGGCGTGGCCTGCAGGACATGGCACAAGGGGAGCACCATTGAGGCAGCCATCGTCGAAGAACGCGGGCCATGCGCAGGCGGTTTCGATGCACGCCTCCGTCGGCCATGCACCCCTGAATCACCGACTCCTGCAACGGCTGGTTTGCATCGGGCTGCTCCTGGCCGCATGGTTGTCGATCGCACCGAATGCGGTTGCCGGTGACATCTGCACCCGTATCGCCCAACCCGGGGCCGGTGTACTGGCCAGTCGCATCGCCGACATCGCTTGTCGCGAGAACGCGTTGTGGTACGCACCGTTCATAGACGAGAAGGGCCGCCTGGCCAGCACCACCGTGGTCGAGGCGGAAAACGCCCGGCTCGCCGATGACGCCACGCCTGCATGGGAGCGGGTCGTCGACTATTGGCAGGGCAGTGGACTGCTCGCGCGCATGGCCGGTTTCCCTGGCGCCTCGGACTGCCGATACGCCAGCAGCAGCCGATATCCGTTGCCCGGCTGCCGCGCCTTCGTCGTCGACCAGCCCTGGTCCGCCGCGTTCGTTTCCTGGGTGATGACGCGGGCAGGTGTTCCCGGGTTCAATGCATCGGCCAGCCACGTCGATTACGTGCGCGATGCCTATCGCTCCCCCGACACCAGTCCGTTCCGCTTTGCCGACATCGACACCGAGAGGGCGGCGCCCGGCGACCTGATGTGCTACGTGCGGCAGGCAAGCAACACCTACGGCTTTAACGGGCTACGCAGCTTCCTGTCGGCGAACGGTGGTGCCGGCTTGAAGATGCACTGCGACATCGTCATCGCCGCGAACCCCGGCGGCGACGGCCGACTCTACCTGGTTGGCGGCAACGTATTGCAGGGCGTGACCCTGCGCATGTTCGTGCTCAATCGCGCGGGCATGATCTGGGGCTTGCCGCGTGGCAGCAGCGCCGGCTGCGCCCCGGACAACCCGTCGCTGTGCAACCTCAGCCGCCAGGACTGGGCCGTGCTACTGAAGTTGAAGGCGCTGGAGCCGCTGCACGTGCCGGACGTGCTCATGCCGACGCGGCCTTCGCAGGCGCAATGCTGCATCAACTGCGTGGTGGGTTCTGGTGTGCCACGGTGCGCCAATCCTCCAGGCGAGTGACCGGCTGCCTGCGGACCGCTTGATCGCGGCGCCGAGCCAGCGCCACGGCACCTAGGGCTTGGCCGCATCCAGGGCCGCGAGTTGCGCGGGCGATGCTTCCAGCTGGTGTTTCGCCTTCCACTGCCCGAACGGCTCTCCATAAATGGCTTCGCGGGCTTCGGCCTTGTCCATCGCAATGCCTCGCCCGGCCGCGGCCTCGCGGTACCAGTCGGCCAGGCAGTTGCGGCAAAACCCCGCCAGGATCATGAGGTCGATGTTCTGCACGTCGGGACGCGCCTGCAGCAGGTGTTGGCGCAGGCGACGGAATACGGCGGCCTGGATTTCGATCTCATCATGATCGATGGCCTGGCCAGCGGTCTCGTTGCAACTTGTTGCGGTCATGTTGGATTGCTCCTGTCAGCGCGGCAGGCAGCCGGCGGTGGCCGGAAGGATGATGGGCGATAATATCGGCCCTTGCCAACGACCCGCGTACGCATGACCGATCCGCAAGCCCGCATCCTGGATGGCCGCAGCATCGCCGAAGACCTGCTCGACGGGCTCAAGCTCCGGGTCGATGCGCGGGTCGCGGCCGGCAAGCCGCGCCCAGGGCTGGCCGTGGTGCTGGTAGGTAGCGACCCTGCATCGTCGGTGTACGTGCGCAACAAGCGGCGCGCGGCCGAGAAGGTCGGCATCCGTGCGATCGACCACGACCTGCCCGAAAGCACCAGCGATGCAGAACTGCTGGCCCTCATCGACAAGCTCAACGCGGACCCCGAGGTCGATGGGATCCTGGTGCAGTTGCCGCTGCCTGGTGGGCGCGACGGCTCGGCGCTGATCCACCGCATCGATCCGGCAAAGGACGTGGACGGCTTCCATCCCGAGAACGTCGGCCACCTGGCCCTGCGCGAATTCGGCCTGCGCCCGTGCACGCCGCGCGGCATCACCACGTTGCTGGCTTGGACCGACCGCCCGGTACGCGGTGCCAGCGCCACGATCGTGGGCGTCTCCAACCACGTTGGCCGCCCGATGGCGCTGGAATTGCTGATCGCAGGCTGCACGGTGACCAGCTGCCACAAATTCACGCCGCCGGCCGTGCTCCAGGCGGCGGTCAGCGGTGCGGATATCCTCGTGGTGGCGGTTGGAAAGCCCCGCCTGATCCCTGGTGAATGGGTGAAGCCCGGCGCCGTGGTGATCGACGTCGGCATCAATCGTCTCGATGACGGCCGGCTGGTTGGCGACATCGACTTTGCCGAAGCCGCCAAGCGGGCAAGCTGGATCACCCCCGTCCCCGGGGGTGTCGGCCCGATGACGGTGGCGACGCTGATGCAGAACACGCTGGAAGCTGCCGAAGCGCGCGATGCGGTCCCTCCGCAAGCCCAGCCGTCGTCGTAGCGGCTTCAGCCGCGAGCCCCACGGCGCGACCCCACGTTTGGTGGCGTGGCGAGGACGGCGAGTTGGCCTCCGAATCGTGCCTGCCACGGCCAGGGACCTGCCCGACCCGCAAACGCCTGCATCCCGGCTACCGGGCGCATGGCCGCTCAACCGGGTTCGATTGCCTGCCTTTATGGTCTCGGCACGGTACAATGGGCCGCTTCATCCTTCCCGGACCTGCCATGCTCCGCATCCTGGCTGAAGCGCTGACCTTCGACGATGTTTCCCTGGTGCCAGCGCACTCGACCGTGCTTCCCAAGGACGTCTCGCTCGCCACCCGGCTCACCCGCGACCTGCACCTGAAGCTGCCGATCATTTCTGCGGCCATGGACACCGTGACCGAGGCCCCGCTGGCCATCGCCATGGCCCAGCTGGGCGGCATCGGCATCGTCCACAAGAACATGTCGCCCGAGCGCCAGGCCGAGCAGGTGGCCAAGGTCAAGACCTTCGAGGCCGGGGTGATCAAGGAGCCGTTCACCGTCGGTCCGGACACCACCATTGGCGAAGTCCTGAAGCTGACCCGCGCCCGCAATATCTCCGGCGTACCGGTGGTCGATGACGGTCAACTGGTGGGCATCGTCACCAGCCGCGACATGCGGTTCGAGAAGAAACTCGACGACCCGGTCCGCCACATCATGACCAAGAAGGAGCGCCTGGTCACCGTGCGCGAGGGCGCCAGCGACGACGAAGTCATCGGCCTGTTGCACAAGCACCGGATCGAGAAGGTGCTGGTGGTCAACGACGCGTTTGCGCTGCGCGGCCTGATCACGGTCAAGGACATTCAGAAGAAGTCCGACAATCCCAATGCCGCCTACGACGCCCATGAGCGACTGCTCGTGGGTGCCGCGGTGGGCGTCGGCGGCGACACGGAGCAGCGGATCGAAGCATTGGCGGCGGCCGGAGTGGACGTGATCATCGTCGATACCGCGCATGGCCATTCGCAGGGCGTGCTGGACCGCGTTGCCTGGGTCAAGAAGCGTTTCCCGCAATTGCAGGTGATCGGCGGCAATATCGTCACCGGCGACGCGGCGCTGGCGCTGATGGATGCAGGCGCCGATGCGGTGAAGGTGGGTGTCGGGCCCGGGTCGATTTGCACGACCCGCGTGGTGGCAGGTGTCGGCGTTCCGCAGGTGACCGCGGTAGCGATGATCGCCGAGGCGTTGCAGGATCGCATCCCGCTGATCGCCGATGGAGGCATCCGTTATTCGGGTGACATCGGCAAGGCGATCGTCGCGGGGGCCTCGACGGTGATGGTCGGCGGACTGTTTGCCGGCACCGAGGAATCCCCGGGCGAGACCGAACTGTTCCAGGGCCGCAGCTACAAGAACTATCGTGGCATGGGCTCGCTTGGCGCGATGGAGAAGGGGTCGAAGGATCGCTACTTCCAGGACAGCTCCGATGCCGACAAGCTGGTGCCCGAGGGCATCGAGGGCAGGGTGCCGTATCGCGGCCCGCTCAGCGGCGTGGTGCACCAGCTGGCCGGAGGGTTGCGCGCGACGATGGGTTATGTCGGCTGCGCGACGATCGAGCAGATGCGTACCAAGCCCGAGTTCGTGCGCGTGACCAACGCCGGGACGCGCGAGAGCCACGTGCACGACGTGCAGATCACCAAGGAACCGCCGAATTATCGTGCCGGCTGATGGCCAGTGACGGGCATCCGATGCAATCAGGTGACCAGCAACCGCGGCATGTGAAGTCCTGTCATCCTGGGCGTAGCGAAGGACCTGCCTGGCTCGTTGTCCCGGTTTGAACAAGGCAAGCCAGAACCAAAACAGATCCTTCGCTGCGCCCAGGATGGCAGGGAAGGGGATTACGCTCTCCTGCATATGGTTGTGCCATGACTGACCTCCACGACGACAAGATCCTGATCCTCGACTTCGGCGCGCAATACACGCAGCTCATTGCACGCCGCGTCCGCGAGATCGGGGTCTATTGCGAAATCTGGGCCTGGGACCACGACCCGGACGAGATCGCCCGGTTCGGCGCCAAGGGCATCATCCTGTCCGGTGGCCCGGAGTCGACCACGTTGCATGGTGCGCCGGCTGCACCGCGACAGGTCTTCGATGCCGGGCTGCCGATCCTGGGCATCTGTTACGGCATGCAGACCCTGGCCACGCAGTTGGGTGGGTCGACCGAAGCCGCGCAGGCGCGCGAATACGGCCATGCCACCGTCGATGTCGTGGCACAGGATGCGTTGCTCGATGGCCTGAAGGACCATGCCGGCTCGCCGCCCAGGCTTGACGTCTGGATGAGCCACGGCGACCACGTCGTCACGGCGCCTCCCGGCTTTGCGGTTACCGCGCGGACCGACCGCATCCCCGTCGCGGCGATGGCCAATGACGCCAAGCGCTGGTACGGCGTGCAATTCCATCCCGAAGTCACCCATACCAAGCAGGGACAGGCGCTGTTGCGCCGCTTCATCGTGGATATCTGCGGCTGCGAAACGCTGTGGACCGCCGAGCACATCATCAACGACCAGATCGCGCGCGTGCGCGAGCAGGTGGGCGATGACGAAGTGATCCTGGGGTTGTCCGGCGGCGTGGACTCGTCCGTGGTCGCGGCACTGCTGCACAAGGCGATCGGGGACCAGCTGACCTGCGTGTTCGTCGATACCGGACTGCTGCGCTGGCAGGAAGGCGACCAGGTCATGGAAACCTTTGCCGGTGCGTCCGACACGCACGGGCTGGGGATCAAGGTCATCCGCGTCGATGCCGCCGACCGCTACTTCAAGGCGCTCGAAGGCGTGGCCGACCCGGAGGCCAAGCGCAAGATCATCGGCGGACTGTTCATCGAGATCTTCGACGAGCAGGCGCAGCGGCTCACCAATGCCAAGTGGCTGGCGCAGGGCACGATCTACCCGGACGTGATCGAGTCGGCCGGCAGCAAGACCGGCAAGGCGCACGTGATCAAGAGCCACCACAACGTGGGTGGCCTGCCTGAAACCATGAACATGGGACTGGTCGAGCCCCTGCGCGAGCTGTTCAAGGACGAGGTCCGGCGGCTGGGCGTCGAGCTGGGCCTGCCGCGCGAGATGGTGTATCGACATCCGTTCCCGGGTCCCGGGCTGGGTGTGCGCATCCTCGGGGAAGTGAAGCCGGAGTATGCCCAACTGCTGGCCCAGGCCGATGCCATCTTCATCGACGAGCTGCGCAAGGCAGGCCTGTATGACAAGACCAGCCAGGCATTTGCCGTATTCCTTCCTGTCAGGTCGGTCGGGGTGGTGGGCGACGCACGTGCTTACGAATGGGTGATCGCGCTGCGGGCCGTGGAGACCATCGATTTCATGACGGCACATTGGGCGCACTTGCCCTACGCGTTCCTTGGCAAGGTTTCAAATAGAATTATCAATGAGTTACGCGGTATATCTCGTGTTGTGTATGACATAAGTGGCAAGCCGCCCGCGACCATCGAGTGGGAGTGAGTGCGGCGTCATGCGCCTCGGGCATGGAGAAGGGCGCATGAGAATGAATGGCTTGGGAATGAATGGCCTGGAGATGGGCATCCGACCCATGCTGCGATCCCGCGAAATTGTCATCCTGGGCGCAGCGAAGGATCTGTTCCTACCACTCCGTGACAAGGCAAGCAGATCCTTGGCTGCGCCCAGGATGGCAACGTTGGCGATGACAGCATGAGAAGCGGCAATGTTTCCGATAGCGGCTACAGGCGGCAGCGTGCACACTGAAGCCATCCTGCAACAAGAACTGCAAACCGACCTGCACTGGATGCGCCACGCGCTCGCGTTGGCAGACCGCGCCGAGCGCGAGGACGACGAGATCCCGGTCGGTGCCGTCCTGGTATCGGCCCAGGGCGCGGTGCTTGGCGAAGGCTGGAACCGCAACATCACCGAGCACGATCCCAGCGCACACGCCGAGATCGTGGCAATGCGACGGGCAGGGAACTCCCTGGGCAACCATCGCCTGCTCGGCTGCACGCTCTATGTCACGCTGGAACCCTGCGCGATGTGCGCGATGGCCATGATCCATGCGCGCATCGCCCGGGTCGTCTATGCCGCGAGCGACCCGAAGACGGGCGCGGCGGGCAGTGTTTTCGACCTGCTTGCCGACCCGCGCCACAACCATCGTGTCCTCGTGCAGGGGGGCGTGCTGGCGGACGCCGCCGGCACGCGCCTGCGGGAATATTTCCGACGTAAACGCGGGCAGGGCTAGGATCTGCCGCGCGGGGCGCCAGTCACCTGGGTGGGGGGAAGTCGGGCGAGTTCCTGGTCCAGCTCTTCGTCCAGCATCCGCACGCCCAACCTGGCCTCCAGCCCCAGGCAGATCGAGGCGACCAGCATCAGCAGCACGCCCACCACGGCCAACAGGGTCGGCAGCGCGCCGATCCTGTAACCGATGAAGCTGTCGATGGCGATGCCAAGGCTGGTGCCAACGAACGCGCTCACCGCCCCGTAGAGCAGCCGCAGCGAGACCAGCACGAGGGTGGAACGGCGGCGATGGATCCCGACCCGCCGTGCCAGGACCTCCCGGGACTGGCCGATGGCCACGTTCTTGAGTTCGGCCAGGTCGGCGCGCATGCGGTCGACCACGCGCGCAAGGCGCGCATTGGATGTCGCCAGGAGCGAACTGGTGGCGGTCAGGAAGAACGCCGGCGTGATCATCGCGGTGACCACCGCATAGTGCGAGGTGTCGTGCAGCATCGGCAGCGCCATGAGGGACTTCCATGCGGATCAGCCGGTATCATGATCCATGACGACACCATTGCGGAAACCCATGACCAAGAACCAACCCGGCGAAGGCCGACTGATCTGGATCGACCTGGAAATGACGGGGCTGGATACCGGTGCCGACTCCATCCTGGAAATCGCCACGATCGTGACCGACTCGCAGCTCAACGTCCTGGCCGAGGGACCGGACCTGGCGATATCGCATCCGGTGGAAACACTGGAGGCAATGGACCAGTGGAACCGTACCCAGCACAGCCGCTCCGGCCTGTGGCAACGCGTACTGGACAGTCGTGTGTCGATGGATGAGGCCGAAACCCGCACCCTGGCATTCTTCAGCCAGTGGCTGCCGGAGAACGCATCGCCAATGTGCGGGAACTCGATCTGCCAGGACCGACGCTTCCTGCACAGATTGATGCCGACGCTGGAGCAGTACTTCCATTACCGCAACGTGGATGTCAGCACCATCAAGGAGCTGGCGCGGCGGTGGGCGCCATCGTTGCTGGACGACATGCACAAGGTGGCTGCGCATACCGCGATGAGCGACGTGAAGGATTCGATCGCAGAACTGCGCTACTACCGTGCGTGGATGGGCAAGCTCGGGGGGCTGTAGCTCCGGCGTGACCCGGCCGCAACGGCCTCACTCCAGCCTGGCAACCATCGGCTCTGGGCGCCTTCAGCGGCTTGCGCCTGGACGGCCAGCGCAGCACCAAACCGGACAGGCTCAAGCATGACCGGACCAGGACAGGCCTTTCGCCGGCAGGCACGGTGCCGACGGGTCGGTCTCAGTCGTCGTCGCGCGATTTCGCCTCGTCGTCCGCTCCGGCCTGCTGGAACAAGTGCACATCGCGTTGCGGGAACGGGATGCTGATGCCATCGCGATCGAAGGCTTTCTTGATCCGCTCGGTCAGCTCGCACTTGGTCACGAAATAATCGGCATTGCCGACGTGGCAGCGGATGCCGAGGTTGACGCTGCTTTCGCCCAGCTCATACACCAGCACACTGGGTTCGGGTTCGGGCAGGACGCGCGCATCATCGAGCATCACACCCATCGCGGCAGCGCGCGCCGCGTCGATGTCGTCGTCGTAGCCGATGCCAATGACCAGGGCGATGCGACGCATCGTGTCAGGCGTCATGTTGATGATCGAATCGCTCGTGATCAGGCTGTTGGGCAGGACGATCGTCTGGTTGTCGGCACCACGCAGCCGGGTCTGGAAGATGCTCACCGCTTCGACCGTGCCCGATTCCCCGTTGATGTTGACGAAGTCGCCGACCTTGAAGGGTTTCAACGAAACCAGCATCACGCCAGACGCGATGTTGGACAGGGAGTCCTTCAAGGCAAGGCCGATGGCCAGGCCGGCGGCGCCCAGCACGGCGATCATCGATGTCATCGGCACGCCGAACAGCTGCAATACGGCCAGCACCAGGACCACCAGCAGGATCACGTAGGCAACCTTGCGCAGGAACATCACCGCGGTCGGTTCGACGTCGGCGCGGGTCAATGCGTGTTCGGCGATGCCCGCGACCCATTTTGCGACCCGCATGCCAACGACGAAGAGCAACAGCCCACCAGCGACCTTGAGTCCGAAGGTGAGTGCGGCCTCGCTGAAAACGGCCTGCTGCAATCTTGTCCACCAATCCTGCATGGCTACCTCGTTATCTGTTGTAGGGACCACCAGGCCCTGGAGCCCCGGGCGCCAATGTTGTCGTTCGATGCCAGCCAGTCCAACGATGAAGTCGATCACCTGGGATGGGCGCGATCAGCTGGAACGGTATCGATGTGCCCCGTGACGAATGGTTGGGTGGCAAACCCTTGACCGGAAGTTGCAACGTCCCGCGATGCGGGACGTTTTGATCGAGTCAATCTACCGTCGCTGGTGTTAGCGCGTTGTCATCGACCGGCCGCGACGCGATGCGTGGCCGCCGCGATCACGTGGCGACTCAGCGCGCGGCCTTGATTTTGGCCAGCTTCAACCAGGTGTCGACCACGGTATCGGGATTCAGCGAGAGCGACTCGATCCCCTGGTCCATCAGCCACAGGGCCAGGTCCGGGTGGTCCGACGGACCCTGTCCACAGATGCCGATGTACTTGCCCTTGGCGCGAGCCGCCTTGATCGCCATCGACAGCATCTTCTTGACTGCCGGGTCGCGCTCGTCGAACAACTCGGCGACGATCGCCGAATCGCGATCCAGTCCCAGTGTCAGCTGGGTCATGTCGTTTGAGCCGATCGAGAAGCCATCGAACATATCGAGGAATTCGTCGGCCAGCAGCGCGTTGGATGGCAGTTCGCACATCATGATGACCTTCAAGCCGTTTTCGCCCTGCTTCAGCCCGTTTTCGGCAAGCACGTCCAGCACCTTGCGGCCTTCGCCGAGCGTCCGCACGAACGGGATCATCACCCACAGGTTGTCCAGGCCCATGTCCTCGCGCACGCGCAGCACCGCGCGGCATTCCAGCGCGAAAGCGTCCTTGAACGATGGATTGACGTAGCGGCTGGCGCCACGGAAGCCGATCATCGGGTTTTCTTCTACCGGCTCGTAGCGCTTGCCGCCGATGAGGTTGGCGTATTCGTTGGTCTTGAAGTCCGACAATCTCACGATGACCGGCTTGGGCGCGACCGACGCGGTGATGGTGGCGATGCCTTCGGCGAGGCGGTCGACATAGAAGTCGACCGGGCTGGCGTACCCGGCCATGCGCTCGTCGATCTTCCTCCTGGTCGCCGCATCCTGCTGGTCGTACTCGAGCAGCGCCTTGGGATGCACGCCGATGTGGCTGGCGATGATCATTTCCAGTCGCGCCAGCCCGATGCCCGCATTGGGCAGCATCCCGAAATCGAATGCGCGGTCCGGGTTGGCGACGTTCATCATGATCTTGAGCGGCGCCTCGGGCATGTCACCCAGGTCGGTCGTCGTGCATTCGAAGGGCAGGGTGCCGTCATAGATGAAGCCGGTGTCGCCCTCGGCGCAACTGACAGTCACCTGTGCGCCATCCTTGATCAGGTCCAGGCCGTTGCCGGTACCCACCACGGCCGGCACGCCCAGTTCGCGGGCGATGATGGCGGCGTGGCAGGTGCGCCCGCCCCGGTTGGTGACGATCGCGGCGGCGCGCTTCATCACCGGCTCCCAGTCGGGATCGGTCATGTCCGCGACCAGGACGTCTCCGGGCCGGACATTGTTCATGTCCTCGAGCGAACGCACCACGCGTGCCACGCCGCTTCCGATCTTCTGGCCGATGGCCCGGCCCTCGACGAGGACATCACCGCGTTGTTGCAGCGTGTAGCGTTCGATCTGGGTGGCGTGGCCGCGCGACTTCACCGTCTCGGGGCGCGCCTGCACGATGAACAGCTTGCCGCTGACGCCGTCCCGTGCCCACTCGATATCCATCGGGCGGTCGTAATGTTTTTCGATGACCAGCGCCTGCCTGGCCAGCTCATGCACGTCTGCGTCGGACAAGGAGAACCGTCCACGCAGTTCGGCAGGGGTTTCCTCGTTGCGTACGCGCTCCCCGGGTTGGTCCGAGTACACCATGCGGATCTGCTTGGAGCCCAGCGACCGTCGCAGGATCGCCGGCTTGCCCCTGGCCAGGGTGGGCTTGTAGACGTAGTACTCGTCGGGGTTCACGGCACCTTGCACGACCATCTCGCCCAGGCCATAGCTGGACGTGATGAACACGACGTCGCGAAAGCCCGACTCGGTGTCCAGCGTGAACAGCACGCCTGAAGCCCCTACGTCCGAGCGCACCATCAATTGCACGCCAGCGGACAGGAACACGTCCTCGTGCTTGAAGCCATGGTGCACCCGGTAGGCGATGGCGCGGTCGTTGTAAAGGCTTGCGAAGACTTCCTTGACCTTGCGCACGACATCGTCGGCGCCCGTGACATTGAGGAAGGTTTCCTGCTGGCCGGCAAACGATGCATCGGGCAGGTCCTCCGCCGTGGCCGAAGAGCGCACCGCAACGGCCACCTCGCCCCCGCCATTCTCTGCGCCCAGCTGCGCATAGGCCTTGCGGATGTCGGCGTCGAGACCTGGATGCAGCGGCGCATCGATCACCCAGCCGCGGATCTCGCCACCGGCCCTGGTCAGGGCGGGAACGTCCTCGACGTCCAGCGAAGCCAGCCGATCGAAGATCCGCTGCTCGAGGTTGTTGTGGGCGATGAAGTCCTTGAAGGCGTCGGCCGTGGTCGCGAAACCGCCCGGCACGGACACCCCCAACCCGGCCAGCTCGCCGATCATCTCGCCCAGCGAGGAATTCTTGCCGCCGACCTGGGCCAGGTCGGCGAGCCGCAGGTCGTGCAGCCACAGGATGTTTTGGGTCAAGGCAGCGTCGCTCAAGGCGGGAACTCCGGGTCGTCGGTGGGGTGGACGGCAGGGCAGGGCCGGACAAGCGGCGGCCAAGCGGCTATTTTAGCAACCCTGCATACCGCGGTGCTTGCCCCGCAGCCTGGAGCTTCCATGCCCGAACCCACATCCGGCGTCCGCCCGGTCTTCTACGTCTCCGATGGCACCGGCATCACCGCCGAAACCATTGGTCATAGCGCGTTGACGCAGTTTCCGGGACTTGAATTCACCACCGACCGCATTCCCTTCGTCGACGACCCGGACAAGGCGCGCGAGGCAGCCGCGGAGATACGTGCCAGCGGAGAACTGCATGGCCTGCGGCCAATCGTGGTCAATTCCTGCGTCGATGCCAGTCTCAGCGTGATCCTGGCGGAAAGCGGCGCCTTGATGCTGGACGTGTTCGAACCGTTCATCGCGCCCCTGGAGCGGGAGCTGGGCGAGAAACGCCAATCCCATGTGGGCCGGGCGCACGGCATGGTCGATTTCGATGCATACCACCGTCGCATCAACGCCATGAATTACGCACTGACCCACGATGACGGCGTCAGCGTCGACTACAACGATGCCGACGTGGTGCTGGTCGCCGTGTCCCGTGCCGGCAAGACGCCGACCTGCATCTACCTGGCACTGCACCACGGCGTGCGCGCGGCCAACTACCCCTTGACCGAAGAAGACCTCGAAAGCGAGGAGCTGCCGGCGCGATTGCGGCCGTGCCGCGACAAATTGTTCGGCCTCACCATCGACCCGGTCCGCCTGCAACAGATCCGCCAGGAGCGCAGGCCCAATTCGCGCTACGCACGGCTGGATACCTGCCGACGCGAGGTCGCCGCGGCCGAGTCGCTGTTGCGCACCCAGGGCATCCAGATGCTGAGCACCACGCATGCTTCGATCGAGGAAATCTCCAGTCGCGTGCTGGAGGAGCTGGGGATCAACCGCGAGATGTTCTAGGGGCGCGCTACTGGCCGCGACCCTTCATGCCGGAGATTGGTTTCGCGGGGGCGGAGCATCCCGGCATGCCGTGCCAGGAGCGTTCACTGAACGGCCACTTGGGCGGGTTGCCAGCGGGTCATGGACGCCCGCGAACTCTCACGTTAGGTCGCTTACGGCAGTTCGTCAATCTGCCGCGTTCGCACTTTGGCGTGTAGCATCGGGCCATGGCCGAAGTCCTCGCGCGCACTGCACCGATTCCCCGCCTCAGTCGCTTCGGCTGGCTGATGGGCCTGTACTCGGAAAACCACGATCGCCTGGTGCGGCTGTTCGCGCCGGGCGGACTGGTGGCCGGCGACTACGTCTCATCGATTGGTGATGGCCTCGACCTGTGCCTTCAAATCAGCGGGCAGCACGCCTACACCACGGAACTGCGGCTGACCTATGCAATGCACGACCCGGTCACTGGAAAACCGGATCCGTCGGCCTTCGTGCGCCTGTACCGCGACACGCGCCAGGTCGAAGCCACGCACTGCTATGTCGGCCGTCGCTGGCAGGACGTCATCGGCATGTATCCGCCGCCCAGGCAGGTCTTCGACCACCGCATGCGCATGAATACCTTCCTGGGCAAATGGCTGGAGTACCTGGCCGAGCGCGGGCACGGCGTGGCGACGGTCCAAAAGGTGGATTCGTTGACCGCTGCCTAGGCGGCAGCAAGAAGCCCGGACGCAAAAAAAACGGCCCGCTTGATGCGGGCCGTTTCAGTCATTGGCGTCCCCAAGGGGATTCGAACCCCTGTTGCCGCCGTGAAAGGGCAGTGTCCTAGGCCTCTAGACGATGGGGACAGATGATCTGGTTCGTGCAACGAGGGTTGGAACCTTTGCGGTAACAACTCCCGGCGTGAACGAACAGGTGACGACAAATTCCAGCTTTCCGAAGATGGTGGAGCCAGGCGGGATCGAACCGCCGACCTCCTGCATGCCATGCAGGCGCTCTCCCAGCTGAGCTATGGCCCCACGTACTGGAAAGCGCGGCAGTTTAGCGGCCGGGTTCGTGCAGCGTCAAGCTGTCTGCGTCCCGGGTGGCTTCGCCCCGCCCGGCGGGCCTGGCAGTTGGACCCGGATGCAGTGGAGCGCAAGGTCCTCTTGCAACGTCCAGCCAATCTGGTTGGCAAGCCTGCCGACAAGGGTCATCCCGAAGCCGCGGTCGCTGCGGGCGGTCGGCGCGGCATCATCCGTCGCAGGCTTTCGCGACGCGTCCAGCAGTTGCAGCGTCAGCGCATCGCCACGTATCGTGGCCTGCAGGATACCGACGGCGCCTGCCGGCGCGAGTTGCCGGGCCATGCCGCTCAGCACCAGCGCGCCCTCGTGGGTGGGCAGCGCGCGGTATGCACTGTCACCGCTCACTTCCAGTTCCACGGTGCCATCGCCGATCGCATCGGCCCGACGCAGGCACGCCTCGAGCCATTGCAGCTGGTCAACTGTGTCCATGGGGCCGGTCTTGTGCCGGGCCACGCCAAGCAGCGCATCGAGCAATTCGGAGAGTTGTCGTACGCCCCGATCCAGGCGGTTGAGTCGTGGCAGCAGGGCAGGCAGGTCCTGCCCATCTTCGATCAACAGTTCGGTGGCGCCGCGGACCACTGCGATGGGCGTGCGCAGTTCATGGCTGGCATCGGCAAAGAACACGCGCTCGGCTTCCTCGCTGGCCACCAGCCGCGACTGGTAATCGTCGATGGCCTGCCCCAGCCGCCCAAGTGAATCCCGGGGCAAGGTGGCGGCAAACGCGGTGCGCTCGTGCCGGGTCGACAACTGGTCGACTGCATCTGCCAGGCGTCGCACCGGTTTGACGACGCTGCTGGACAGGAGCCAGCCCAGCCAGGCGCTGAAGAGTGTTCCCAGCACGACGATGCCTGCGAGGGTCCACACCATGTGCGCCTCCAACCGCTCGATATCCTGCAGGTCGATGGTGAAGTAGAGCCTGCCTGCATCGGTGTCGAAGACCGCGGCGTGCAATTCCTCCTGGCCAGGCCTGTCGATTTCGTACGCGCCCGCCGCAAGGGCGGCAAGCGCATCGGGTACCTCGCCGCTGCCATCGCGACGGCGGACATAGCCGCTGAGGCGGGAGCTGCGTGGCAGGATGGAATCGGGTTCCACGCGCAACCGTGCCGAATAGTCGTTGGCCTGGCTGCGCAGGATTTCCTGGACCAGGAGGCCTTCGTAGTCCTCGGTAATGAAATGCACTGTCCAGGCAAAAAGCCCGCTCATCACGAAACCGAGACGACGTACAGCAGCGTGACACGCAACCGCAACGGAACGGCCAGGATGCGCTTAAACATCGGCAGCCATCAGCCGGTAGCCGACGCCGTGCACGGTCTGGATCATCGCCTTGCCGAAGGGCTTGTCGACCAGCGCACGCAGCTCGTAAATGTGGGTGTGCAATGCGCGGATATCGCCTTCGCGTTGTGGCCAGACCTGTTCGATCAAGGCCTGCTGCGATACCACCGCCGGAGAGCGTTGCAGCAGCAGCCCGAGGATGGCGCCCTGTGCCCGGGTCAGCGGGATCTGGCGGCCGGCGCGCGTTGCCAGCATCGCGCCCGGGTCGAACTGCAAGTCGCCCACGGACAGGTTCGCGTCCCTGGGGGGCAGGGCGTGGCGTAGCAGGGCACGCAGGCGGGCGTCCAGTTCCTTGAGCTCGAACGGTTTGACCATGTAGTCGTCGGCACCCTCCGCGAACCCGCGCAATTTGTCGTCCAGCGTGTCGCGCGCGGTCAGCATCAGCAACGGCGTGCCGCGGCCGGCGTCCCGCAGGCGACGACACAGGTCCAGGCCATCCAGGCGCGGTAATCCCAGGTCGAGCACGATGGCATCGAAGCGTCCGTGCATGGCGCGTTGCAATCCGCAGGCGCCGTCAGCGGCATGGTCCACCTCGTAGCCACGACGCTCCAGGAAGTCCCAGATATTGGCGGCGATATCGTGCTGGTCCTCGATGACCAGTACGCGGGCGAAAGGCGGCATGGTGATGGTCTGCGGCTCGTCGGTCAGCGGAAAGGCGCCAGGGATGTCGCGTCGGCGGACTACAGGTTGGCGGACTACAGGTTAACGCGGAGCTGAGATTCGGCTGAGGCAAGCTTACAGCGGCATGCGCAACCTAGTAGCCTCTGCGCCTCCTGGCGTGCCACGCCGTGCCTTCCAAGAATGATGCCTTTCCATATCCCCACACGTTACCGCCCCCTGGCATGGCTGTTGGCGGTGTTCCTTGCCGTATCGGCATCGACCCGGCTGGTGCTGCTGATCGCGGCCGGATCCGGCATCCCGGCATCGCCGGGCACGTGGTTGTCGATCTTCCTGGTCGGGATGGGATACGACCTGCTGACTTTCGTGTATTTCGCGTGGCCGATGGTGTTGTTGCTCTGGGTGTTGCCCGGCCCATGGTTCACGAGGCGGGGAGGGCGCTGGTCGGTGGCCGCCCTGGGATGGGTGCTGGTCGCGGCGATCCTGTTCATCGCAGTGGCCGAATGGACATTCTGGGAAGAGTTCCAGACCCGGTTCAACTTCATCGCCGTCGACTACCTGGTCTATACGACCGAGGTGATCGGCAACATCCGCGAGTCGTATCCGGTGCCGGCGATCCTGTCGGTATTGTTCCTGGTGACCTGCGTGCTGTGCTGGTGGGGGCGTCGATGGCTGGTGCCAGGCAAGGGGACGCCATCCAGGAGCGGGGATGTCCGGTTTGGCCGCCGCAGCATGGTCACCCTGGGCTGGCTGCTCGCTACCGTGCTCGGCACGTGGCTGGTCAACGCAGGCCTGAAGGACCGGACGGACAACCAGTACGTCAACACATTGTCGGGCAATGGCATCTACCAGTTCTTCGCCGCCTATCGCAATGCCAGCATCGACTACGCGCGCTTCTATCGCACCGAACCAGTCCGCGAAGCGTTCCAGGGTGTGCGCACGCAACTCCAGTCCCCCGACTCCCGGTTCAAGGACGACAATCCCTACGACCTCACGCGCGACATCACGGCGCATGTGCCCGAACGCCGGCTCAACGTCGTGTTGATCAGCGTCGAGAGCCTGTCGGCCAGTTATTCGAAGGACTTCGGTGGCGACGACCTGACGCCCAATCTCGACAGGCTGGCGGCGCATAGCCTGGTTTTCGACAATCTTTACGCCAACGGCACGCGCACCGTGCGCGGTCTCGAGGCGCTATCGCTGTCGGTGCCGCCGACCCCGGGTGACTCGATCGTCAAGCGCCCGCACAACGAAAACCTGTTCAGTCTTGCCAGTGTCTTCAATCGCAAGGGGTACGTCTCGGAATTCCTGTATGGCGGGTACGGCACCTTCGACAACATGAATTATTTCTTTGGCCACAACGGCTACATCGTCAAGGATCGCGAAGCCATCCCCGACGATACCGTGCACAGTTCAAACGTGTGGGGTGTCGCCGACGAGGATCTCTACACGCTGGCCATCTCCGAATTCGATCGCATCCATGCCGGCAAGCGGCCATTCTTCGCGCACATCATGACCACGTCCAACCACCGCCCGTACACCTTCCCGACAGGACGCGTGGACGAGCCCCAGGGCGAACGCGCCAGTGCGGTGGTCTACACCGACTGGGCCATCGCGGACTTCATCAAACGTGCCCGAAGCAAACCATGGTTCGCCGACACCGTCTTCGTGATCACCGCAGACCATTGCGCCTCCAGTGGTGGCATCGCGGCGCTGCCGACCTATCGTTACCACATCCCGCTCTGGATCTACTCGCCCGCGAACATCAAGCCGCAGCGCGTCAAGCGCATGATCAGCCAGATCGACATCCCGCCGACCGTGCTGGGGCTGCTGGGCTTCAGCTACACCACCCGCTTCTATGGCCAGGATGTCCTGGTACCCGGGACCGGGCACGAGCGCGCCTTCATCGGCAACTACCAGAAGCTTGGCTATCTCAAGGACGATCGTCTGGTGGAACTCGGTCCCAATCAAACCCTGCGCGAGGTCAAGCCGGACTATCACAGCGACAACCCGCAACCCGAAGTGGCGACGGATCCGGATCTTGCACGCGAGGCGGTCCGCTACTACCAGACCGCCAGCTTCCGGTTCAAACATGGGTTGATGGGGGTCGATACGACCAACCATGTCGGCGCAGATGAGCTTGCGGCCGCAGACGCAGCCGCACATGCAGCCGAGCCGGCGCTGGTGGGGCACAAGGCGCCATGAACCCCGGCAAGCGCGGACGCGCGGCGTCATTGCCAGCAACGACAGGGGTGGACTGGTTCACGCCAGGGGCGATGCAACGGTGTAAATTGGCCGAATGCCGGTCCGATCCATCTTCCTGAGAACGCTGTTGGCCGTGTGCCTGGTCCTGAATGGGACGGGCACGGCCGTGGCTGCCGTCCAGATGGGGACAGCGGCGATTCCTGGCGAGGTGACGGCACCGGAGGCGGGCATGCGGGCCATGGCGTCCGATGCCGGCTGCCATGATCGGCAAACGCCCGTAGGCGCAGCGCATGGCGATGCCATGGAACACGACGATCCCGGCACGCCGCACCGATCAACGGACTGCTGCAAGTACGGCGCTTGCCAATGTGCGTGCGCCCAGCAGGCGCAGGGCGTGCCCGCCGCGCTTGCACCCCAGGCGTTTATCGACGTACCTGGCGTGGCATTGCATGCGTTGGCCGATGGACGCGCCGCGCCCGTGCCGGATGCATTGCTCCGGCCTCCAATCGCCTGATACTCCCCGGCGCCCAGATGCGCCTGAGGCACCCGCACGCCCGGCCGGGATCCTGCCTGGGCGTGCGTGGATCGTGGGCGGTGCCCTGCATCGTCGACCCGATGCTCACGGAGTGATCCATGTCATTCAATGCATTCGACTCCCGCTCCGGCGGTGGTTTCAACGGCGCACGTCGCCGATTCGTACAGGGCCTGGCTGTCGGCGGTGCCGTGGCCGGTCTTGGGCTTTGGCCCAAAGCGGGCAAGGCAATGGCCAATCCCGGCAACGACACCTCCCTGTCCGGGACCCTGTTCGACCTGTCCATTGGCGAATTGCCAGTCAACCTGACTGGCCGCACACGCATGGCGACGGTCGTCAATGGGCTCCTGCCCGGACCGACGCTGCGCTGGCAGCAAGGCGATACCGTCACGTTGCGGGTGCGCAACGCATTGCCCGTGTCCACGTCGATCCATTGGCACGGCATCCTGCTGCCGGCCGCGATGGATGGCGTGCCCGGGTTGAGTTTCGACGGCATCGGGCCCGGCGAGACCTTCGTGTACCGGTTCGACGTCGGTCAAAGCGGCACTTACTGGTATCACAGCCATTCCCGCTTCCAGGAGCAGACGGGACACTATGGGCCGATCGTGGTCGCTCCACGCGGTGGTGAGCGCTTCCCCGCGCAGCGCGACCACGTGGTGATGCTGTCGGACTGGTCGGACGCGGATCCCGAGACCATCTTCGCCAACCTCAAGAAGATGGGCGATTACTACAACTTCAACGAACCCACGGCCATCGACTTTGCCCGCGACGTGTCGCTCATCGGCCTGCAGGAAGCGTTGGCCAGGCGCCGCATGTGGGACCGGATGCGGATGAGTCCCACCGACCTGGCCGACGTGACCGGACATGCCTACACCTACCTGGTCAACGGCAGGTCGCCCGCGGGCAACTGGACGGGCCTGTTCTCGCCGGGTGAAAGGGTCCGGCTGCGTTTCATCAACGGCTCGGCCATGAGCATCTTCGACGTCCGCATCCCGGGGTTGAGGATGACCGTGGTCGCTGCCGATGGGCAGGACGTGGAACCGGTCAGCGTCGACGAATTCAGGATCGCCGTGGCGGAAACCCTGGATGTCATCGTGCAACCGGCTGGCGACCGCCCTTACACCCTGTTCGCGCAATCCATCGACCGCATGGGGTTTGCCCGCGGCACCCTGTCGCCCCGCGCCGGCCTGCAGGCGGATGTCCCGACCATGGATGCCCCGAAGTGGCTGACGATGGCCGACATGATGGGCGCGACAACCATGACCATGGCAGGCATGGACGTGGGTTCAAGTGCCAGCGCCCCGCATGGCGTGGCCGCTTCAGCACACGGCATGCACGGCAGCATGCCCATGGACGGGGATAGCGCACCGCCGGCGGCGCAGCCAGGCGCGCCAGTTGCAGCCCAAGCGCGCCACGCCCGCACCGAATACGGGCCTGGTGTCGACATGCGCGTGGACAGGCCGCGCAGCAACCTCGACGACCCGGGTATCGGACTGCGTGGCAACGGGCGCCGGGTATTGACCTATGCCGACCTGCACACCATCGGTGGGCCATTGGACCAGCGCGGCCCGGGGAGGGAAGTCGAGCTGCACCTGACCGGCAACATGGAGCGCTACATGTGGTCGTTCGACGGGCAGAAGTTCTCCGACGCAAAGCCCATTCACCTGCGCCATGGAGAGAGGCTGCAGGTCACGCTGTCCAATGACACCATGATGCCGCACCCGATCCACCTGCATGGCATGTGGAGCGAGATGCTGAGCCCCTCCGGGGGGTTCCAGGTACGCAAGCACACGATCATGGTGCAACCGGCGCAACGCATCAGTTACCTGGTCAGCGCAGACGCGCCCGGCCGCTGGGCCTACCACTGCCATCTGCTTTACCACATGGAAGCGGGCATGTTCCGCGAGGTGGTGGTGTCATGATCGTCCCATCGCGAAACCGGCGAGCGCTCGCCTTGGTCGTGGCGTCGGCCACATGGGTCGTGGCCGTGCCTGCACTGGGCCAGGAACAGGCACAGGCACAGGCACAGGCCGCCGAGCATGCCGGCCATATGCGACCGGTATCGGGCAAGCCGCTGCCAACGGCACCTCCGGCAAAAGCAACACCGCCCGGAGGGATCGCGGCGGTCACTACCCGATCCGCTTGCGATGACCGCGTCGTCGAAGATTCGCGGCCCGGCAAGCCATCGGCAGTGCGATGCATCAGGCGGGCAGGCAGGCAGGGGCGGGCGAGCCACTGCCGGCCGTGGCTCGTCCGACGATGCAGGCAATGCACCCGCCAGGGACCGGGGCCATTGCCCTGCCCGCAACGGACGGCACACCCGCCCCCCGGGACGGAAGCGGGAGACCATCGAAAGCTAACGGCTCAGGTCATCCGGCCAGGCCGGATGCAGACGCGGCCAGCATCCAGGATCTGGATCATGCGCACATGGACATGCGGACGATGGACATGCCGCCAGGCGCGCGCCCTCCAGGCGTCCGCGATCCGGATTACTCCGACGGCGTCGGCGACGGCGACGGCGCGATGCGTGGCATGGACATGGCCGACGATGCGAAGAGGCTGTCCGTACGGTTCGACAACCTCGAATATCGCCACGACGGGCATGACCCTGCCCAGTCGCTCGATGCGCAGGCATGGTATGGAGGGGATCTGGACAAGCTGTGGCTCAAGCTGGAAGGAGAGCGCAGTGCCGGACGCCTTGGCGCCACCCGGGTCGAGGCATTGTGGAACCATGCGCTGACCACGTATTGGGATGTCCAATCGGGACTGCGCCATGATCTTGGACAGGGACCAGCCCGCGACTGGGCGGCCATCGGCGTGCAGGGGCTGGCGCCTTACTGGGTCGATCTGGAAGCGACGGCGTATGTCGGCCAGTCCGGGCGCATTGCCTTTCGTGTCGAGGCGCAATACGACATCCGGTTCACCCAGCGATGGATCCTGCAGCCCGATGTCGAAGCGAACGTCTATCGCAAGGACGACCCCGCGCGCGGCATCGGCGCGGGCCTGTCCAACGTGGAGGTTGGCCTTCGCCTGCGCTACGAGGTCGCTCGCAAATTCGCGCCCTATGCCGGTGTTGTCTGGTCGCGCAAGTTTGGCCGCACTTCCCGGTACGCCCGCGCCGCGGGTCGCGGGTGGAAGGAGACCAATATCGTCGCGGGAATCCGGATATGGTTCTGATGAGTCGACCAGGAGCCAGCGGCATCGCGCAACCCGCAGGAACGCGTTCCGGCAACCGTTGCGTTGGATGGCGACGGTGCAACTGGCGCACGGGGTTGGAAATCGCCTACCCGTTGGCGCTGATCGCATGCACGCCGCCATCATCGGGCTGCGACAACCATGTAGCACTTGATGCCCCATGCACGCAGCGATGATCGGACAAGCGCGAGTGCATTGTCATTGCCGCGGCGCTCGCGGGCGCTCCGATCGTCCACGCCCGCTCCCGACGCATCGGTGATGCGACTGCGACGTTCGATCGCCGGGTGCGATGGGTCCCCGATCCCCGCCATCAACCAAGGAAACGACCATGTCCAGATACATGAAATTCGGCGCCATGATCGCCACGTCCACAGCGGTGATGTTTGTCCTGATGTACCTCAACACCTATGCCAGCGACCATGTTTTCTTCAGTGAAACCCGGTTCTACATGGCGTTCGTGATGGGCGCTTCGATGGCGATCGTCATGCTGTTGTTCATGCTCGGGATGTATGACAACGGGACGGCCAACACGGCGATCATCGTCGGCAGCATCGCGGTGTTCGCGGTCGCGCTTTGGCTCGTCAGGAGCCAGCAGACCGTCGACGACGTGTCTTACATGCGGGCGATGATCCCGCATCATTCGATCGCCATCCTCACCAGTGAGCGCGCCCACATCCGCGATCCCCGGGTCCGCAAGCTGGCCGACGGCATCATCCAGGCCCAGGTCCGCGAGATTGGTGAAATGAAAGCCCTGATTTCGGACCTGGAGGCCAATCCCGTACCGGCGGGCACGCCAGACCTGGCGCCGGTGCCAGCGGAGTAGGTCGCGTGGGGGTCGGTGGCGACGGCAGGGGCTGGTGCCATGCAGCCTGGACAGCGGACGCTTGACTCTGGACCAGACTCAAGGGTTACAAAGGGCATCTCCCCCGATCACGGCTGGATCCCATGAAAATCGGCGAGCTCGCCAGGCGCTGCCAGGTCAACATCGACACGATCCGTTATTACGAGCGGCAAGGGCTGCTGCTGGCGCCCGAGCGCATGGCCTCGGGCTATCGGCGCTACCGGACCACCGATATCGCCCGCCTTCGCTTCGTCAGGCGGGCCAAGACGCTGGGGTTCACCCTGGACGAAGTCAGGGGTTTGCTGGCGCTGTCCGATCACCGCGACGATGACATGGGGACGCTCAAGGCTACGGCGGCGGCGAAGCTGGCAGGCATCGAAGCCCGCATGGCCGAGCTGGCGCGCATCCGGGACGGGCTGCAGACCTTGATCGATGCCTGTCCCGGGCACGGCGCCCTGGCGCAGTGCCCCATCCTGGATGCGCTGGCGGGTGACGCACCATGAATCCCCATGACCACCAAGCCAACGACGACGCTGCAGGACGCTGCGACCACACCGTGATCGATCCGGTTTGCGGCATGCAGGTCGACCCCGGCGCCACGCCGCACCATGCCCGGCACGACGACCAGGCCTTCCACTTCTGCTCGGCCCGCTGCCGCGAGCGTTTCCTGGCCGACCCGGACGCGTTTCTTTCTTCCGAGCGCAAGCCAGTGCCAGCTGCACCGGAAGGTACGATTTTCACCTGCCCGATGCATCCGCAGATCCGCCAGCCAGGGCCGGGCTCGTGCCCGCTTTGCGGCATGGCGCTGGAGCCCGAGCAGCCCAGCGCCGACGATAGCGGGGCCAAGGCAGAGATAGCAGCCGTCGGCCGCAGGTTCTGGACTGCCGCGGGCTTGAGCCTGCCGGTCCTGGTGTTGGCGATGGGTCCGCACATGGGGCTGTGGCCGGCGCCGGCGTGGAGCCCTTGGGCCGAGTTCGTGCTGGCGTCGATCGTCGTGCTGTGGGCGGGGGCCGGCTTCTTCCAGCGGTTCTGGCAGTCGTTGCGCAACCGCTCGCCCAACATGTACACGCTGATCGGGCTGGGTGTCGGCGTGGCCTATCTCTACAGCGTGGTCGCACTGCTGGCGCCGGGCATGTTTCCGGATGCGTTCCGGGATGCGCACGGCCGCATCGGCCTGTATTTCGAGCCGGCCGCCGTGATCGTGGCGCTGGTGCTGCTGGGCGAGTGGCTCGAACTGCGGGCCCGCCACCGCACCAGCGATGCCGTGCGTGCCTTGCTTGGCCTGACGCCCAAGACCGCGCGTCGGATCGATGATGGCGGCGAAGAGCACGACGTGCCCCTGGACCAGGTGGGGCAGGGCGATCGCCTGCGGGTGCGTCCCGGGGAAAAGATCCCGGTTGACGGTGTCGTCCTGGACGGGCGCAGCAGCGTGGATGAGTCGATGCTCACCGGCGAGCCGTTCCCGGCCGAGAAGCACCCTGGCGACACGTTGACGGCCGGCACCCTCAACCAGACCGGATCAATGGTGATGCGCGCCGACAAGGTGGGCGCCGAAACCATGCTGGCGCAGATCGTCCAGCTGGTCGCGAATGCGCAGCGCACCCGCGCACCCTTGCAGCGCCTTGCCGACCGTGTCGCGCGCTGGTTCGTGCCGGCAGTGGTGGCGGCAGCGGTGCTTGCATTCGCAGCATGGTCGATCTTCGGTCCCGACCCCAGGTTCACGTATGCCCTTGTCAATGCCGTCGCGGTCCTGATCATCGCCTGCCCTTGCGCACTGGGCCTGGCCACGCCGATCTCGGTGATGGTGGCCACGGGCCGGGGCGCGCAGATGGGCGTGCTGTTCCGCGACGCCGAGGCGCTCGAGACACTTGAGAAGATCGATACCCTGGTCGTCGACAAGACCGGCACGCTGACGGTCGGCAAACCGGCCCTGACCGATGTCGTCGCTGTCTCGCACCAGTCGGATCGCCAGGTCATCGCGCTGGCCGCGGCGCTGGAGCGAGGAAGCGAGCACCCCCTGGCTGCAGCCATCCTGGCCAACGCCAGCGATCTCGGACTGTCGCTGCCAGACGTCGTCGATTTCGAATCGATTACCGGGCAGGGCGTGCGTGCACGCATCGATGGCGCATCGGTGTCATTGGGCAACCGGGCCTTGATGCAGGCCGAGGGCATCGCCATCGACGACGCGGCCACGCAGCGCGCCGACCAGCTTCGTGAAGAGGGCAAGACCGTGATGCTGCTCGCCGTCGATGGTGCGTTGTGCGGCCTGATCGCCGTCGCCGACCGGATCAAGGCAACGACTGCCGGAGCGCTGCAGGCGCTGCGTACCGAGGGGCTGGACGTCATCATGCTCACAGGCGACAACGCCGTGACCGCGCGGGCCGTGGCCGGACAGCTGGGCATCGAGCGCGTTGAAGCCGACGTCAAGCCGGCGGACAAGGCCCGCGTCGTCGAGGAGCTCAAAGCCAGCGGCCGTCGCGTCGCCATGGCCGGTGACGGCATCAACGATGCACCCGCACTGGCAGCGGCCGACGTCGGCATCGCCATGGGGCAGGGGACGGATATCGCCATGGAAAGCGCCAAGGTCACCCTGGTCAAGGGCGACCTGATGAAGATCGCACAGGCACGGGCACTGTCGCGTGCGACGGTTCGCAATATCCGGCAGAACCTGTTCTTTGCATTCGTCTACAACACGCTGGGGATCCCGCTGGCTGCAGGGGTGCTGTATCCATTTTTCGGCATCCTGCTCAGTCCGATCATTGCTGCTGCTGCCATGAGTTTGAGTTCGGTGTCGGTGATTTCCAATGCCTTGCGCCTGCGCAACTGGAAACCCGATCCAGGGCACGCTGATCCTGTCGGATAACGCACCTGGTCTCTCGCAGGCAGTCCCGGCCGGGAAGGTGACCGGCACACGGTGTCTACACGGGCGCACGCTACGATGTCGGCGCACCCAAGCATCGAGGCGGGAAGATCGGCATCCAGAAACCGGTTGTGGGTGGACAGGCCACCGTGCCCAGGCAGGGGGCATTTGCCGATCGAACGGTGCGCCTTGTCTTCGGCGCGCTGATGCTGGTCATGTTGTTGGCATCGCTGGACCAGACCATCGTCTCGACGGCGCTGCCCACCATCGTTGGCGAATTCGGTGGCCTGGAGCACCTGTCGTGGATCGTCACCGCGTACCTGCTGGCAACGACGATCGTGACACCGCTGTACGGCAAGCTTGGCGATCTGTTCGGTCGCAAGATCATCCTGCAGGTTGCGATCGTGCTGTTCCTGGCAGGTTCCGTGTTGTGTGGCATGAGCCGCTCGATGGGCGAACTGATTGCGTTCCGGGCGATCCAGGGACTGGGCGGCGGCGGACTGATGGTGACCACGATGGCGGCCATCGGCGACATCATCCCCCCGCGCGAGCGCGGTCGTTACCAGGGCATCTTTGGTGGTGTGTTCGGGTTGTCGACGGTGATCGGCCCGTTGATCGGCGGCTTCTTCGTCGAGCACCTGACCTGGCGATGGATCTTCTACATCAACCTGCCGCTGGGCCTGGTTTCCCTGGGCGTGATCGCCTGGGTGTTCCAGTCGCCTGCAAGGCAAAAGCGGCCCCGGATCGACTTCGCCGGGGCCGGGCTGTTGGCGGTGGTGCTGACCGCGATCGTCCTGTTCACCAGCCTGGGCGGCAACACGCTGGCGTGGCGTTCGCCAACGATCCTCGGACTGATTGCGACGACAGTCGTCGGGCTGGCTGCCTTCCTCTTCGTCGAGCATCGCAACGAGCAGGCGATCCTGCCATTGCGACTGTTCGGCAACCGCATCTTTGCCGTGTCGTGCACGATCGGGTTCATCGTCGGGCTGGCATTGTTCGGGTCGGTGACCTACATGCCGATGTACCTGCAGGTCGTCAAGGGTGCCAGTCCGTCGATAGCCGGCATGCAATTGACCCCGATGATGGCTGGCGTGCTGGTCACGTCGATCACCAGCGGGCAACTCATCAGCCGGATTGGGCGCTATCGCATCTTTCCCATCCTGGGGACCCTGGTGATGACGATCGGGCTGGGCCTGCTGGCGACACTGGGCACCGACACCAACGCGTGGGTCGCCTCGGGTTACATGCTGGTCCTGGGACTGGGCCTGGGCATGGTCATGCAGGTGCTGGTGCTGGCCGTGCAGAACTCGGTCGATTACCGCGATCTGGGCGTGGGCACGTCCGGGACCACGCTGTTCCGGTCGATCGGAGGCGCTGTTGGCGTATCGCTTTTCGGCGCGATCTTCGCCAGCACCCTGGCCAGCGCCCTTTCGAGCCATCTACCCGGGGCAGGGCGGTTGCCTGCCGCCACCGACCCGGCTGCGATCCGGGCGCTACCCGCGGCCCTGCGCGAGGTTTACCTGGACGCATTTACCGCTGCGCTGCATCCGGTCTTCGTGGCTGCAGCGATCATTGCCGGGATCGGCTTCCTGGCCAGCTGGCTGCTCAAGGAAATCCCGCTCAAGGAATCTGCAGGCGCAGACACCGTCGGTGAAAGCTTCGCCATGCCACGCGATGCGACGTCGCTATCCGAGCTGGAAGGCATCCTGGCCAGGCTCAGCAGCCACCAGCACCGCTGGAATACGTATCAACGGATTTCCGAGCGCCTGGGCGTGGCATTGCAGCCCGACGAAATCTGGTTGCTGATACAGATCAGCCGCGACCGCGACGTGCCGGCGGCCCTGGACAGCCTGGCGGCTAGCTTCTCGATCGAGCAAAGCGAACTCGACGCGATCGCCGGACGTCTGTGTGCCCAAGGCCTGGCCTCGCGCGGGATAGGCCCTGATGGCCGTGCTGGACTGCTGCAGGCCACGAACGATGGTTGCGACACCTACGAGCGGATCGTCGAAGGCTTCCGCCAACGCCTTTCGCAGTTCGTGGCGCGCTGGTCGCCCGATGAGCATGCCGAGGTCAGGTCGATGCTCGAGACGCTGGCCAGGGACCTGGTATCAGATCTTCCGCGCGAACAGGCTCCCCGGAGCACCAGGGACTGATCTGGCATGCCGCATGTAACATAATATGCATTATGCGAAGTCAAGCAAGATCAGGCACCCCAACCGGGCCAAACGGCAAGAGATTTCCGGTCACCGCCGCCCGCAGTTCCGTGAAGCCCGTCTATGCCAGCCGGCTTGAGCCGTTCCAGCGGCTGCTGTCGACCTGCTTCGGGTCAGCGAGCGCACGCATTCGCAGGTGGGAATCGGGCCAGCACCCGGATCCCTTATGCCGCCTACAAGCTCCTGCGCGTGCTCAAGGGTGGCCACTACCTGGCCCATCCTCATTGGCAGCACTTCAGCATCATCGGGGACAGGCTGTTTACGCCCGAGGGTCACGAGTTCAAAGCTGGTGAACTTGCGTGGTGGTCACTTCTTGTCCGATGAGCCCGAGCGTTCACGGCGCAGCGCCGCCCTGGGGACGGACGGGGCGAGGCCGCTCCTGCGGCCCGCCCGGCCGCCTCCATGGCGGCTGGTGCCGAACACGCCGGGAGCGCGGGTCCACCTGAGCCAGAGCAGCCAGTCTCAGGCCTCAATGCGATGTGCCAGGTTAGTAATACGGCACATGTGTCTCAACTCTGGGACTCTTGCTCTCCGTCTGACCGTCCCGTCGCGCTGTCACCATGGCCGATTTCCTCTATGGAGGGGCGTCCATCGAGGTCCCTTAGGGAACCGGGGGTGCCCTGTGAGCGCCCTGTCCCCGGCTGACCTGCCACGGCTGCGTGGGCTCCGTGAGGCGTACCGCGAGCAGCTGCGTGCAGCGCAGCGCCGTCGAGCGGACGCCAATAGCTTGCGCGAGAAGCTGGCCAGCGCGGCCGACCTCGTCGATCTGACCAGACCAAGTTCCACAGCGTCGGCGCGCTGCTCGATCGCATCGAGCGACAGTCCGGGGTGCAGGGGCGTAGCCCCTGCGCTGAAGGGGCATGGATGCCCCGCTCTTGCTCTAGCGGTTGGACCCGCGGCGACTGCCCTGCCCGGCAGCGAGGCCGTGCGCAAGGGCCGCGACAAGCGTTACATAACTCATCCAATGTAAACCCGCTTTTTGCTGTCTCGGGATTGCAGAAATTGCCGAAAGTAAATGCCCGAGATAATCTCGGACGCGACAAGGAGTTAATCGCATGAGTGGTAGCAGGTAGCGAGTATGCATTATGCGAAGTCACGTAACCAGGCAGCCGGGTCGCACCCACAAGCCCTGGGCCTGCCACTCCCCTGTCGTCGCCAACGGCAGCCCGCGACCAGGCGAATACCCCGTGATGACTCTCCCAAGTGACCGTATTGGGCTACCTGGGTCTGGGCATGGCGCCCAGCCTCACGCCGAGTCCGCATCGCCGATGAAACCGAAGCGTGCAGGCATCTGGACATGGAGTACGTGGACCCGTTCCGCCTCCAGACGCGCAATCAGTGCGTCTGCCTGGGCCTGCGTCAACACGAACACGACTTCCAGCGGCAAGCTGCCCTGGAGCTCGAGGAAGTTCTGCGAATGGCGCCTGTGATGATGGCCGTAGCCTGAAACCGCGCGGAACACGGAGCAGCCGGGCAGCGCCATTTCCAGGGCGAGATCGACCATCCATTCGTGCAGCAGCTTGTTGCCGTGGCGAGCGTTCTCCAGCGTGAAGAACTTCAGGTAGACACCCTCTTGCATGACGATCTCCATGGTGGCCCGGGGCGCCAGGACTGGACGCCGTGGACGGGGCGCGGACGGGCTTCGGCTCAGGTATCGACGGCGCCACGCAGCAGCAAGCGGCAGGTCAGGATCCCCAGCGCCACCATCGATACGGATCCTATGACGTGCGCGCCGATACTGGTGAGTGCCCACCCATATTGCTGGCGGGAAATCAGTTGCATGACCTCGCCGGAAAACGTCGAAAACGTAGTCAGTCCACCCAGCAACCCGGTGATCGCGAACAGGCGCCATTCGGGGCTGATCCCCGGATGCTGGGAAAACCAGACGAGTGCCAGGCCGATGCCATAGCCACCGATCAGGTTGGCGACCAGGGTGCCCAGGGGCAATGTCGTGTTGTTCGGGTTGAGCCAGACGCCCAGGCCCCAGCGCAGCCATGCACCGATGGCGGCCCCCAGGCCGATGGCCAGGAAAGAAAACGGCATACACCCCCTCCAGCGATGGATCCAACGGTCGGCAGGACAGCAGGCCCGACGCATTCACCTGCCGCCGGACGCCGTCGACGGTCTCCAACGGGGCCAGGCAATGGCAGGCATCATCAGCCGTGGCCGGCACGGCGGTTGGGGAGGATGCCATCTCCCTTGTTGGGCGTGTGCGTATGCCCAGGCCCGATTATGCCTTTCAATCGCCTGGCTTGCGCGCCTGTTCGCGTTGCGCGCGCAGGGCGTCGAGTTTCTGCTTGAGCTTGGCCTCCATGCCCCGCTCCACCGGCAAGTAGTAGATTCGCTCGCCCATCGCGTCGGGGAATCCGGTCTGGTCCAGCGCGATCCCGCCCTCGACATCGTGGTCGTATTGGTACTGTTTTCCGTACCCGAGTTGTTTCATCAGCTTGGTCGGCGCATTTCGAAATTGCATCGGCACGTCCTGGGTCCCGAGTTCGCGGACGTCGGACTGCGCCGCCTTGTATGCCATGTACGCGGCATTGGACTTGGCGGTACTGGCCAGGTAGATGACGACCTGGGCCAAGGCGAGTTCGCCTTCGGGGCTCCCGATCCGGTCAAAAGCATCCCAGGCTTCGATCGCCATCTGCAATGCGCGTGGATCGGCAAGGCCGATGTCCTCGACCGCCATCCGGGTCAGGCGACGTGCCAGGTAACCGGGGTCCGCCCCGCCGTCGAGCATGCGGGCAAACCAGTACAGCGCCGCATCCGGGTTGGAGCTGCGCACCGACTTGTGCAAGGCGGAAATCTGGTCGTAGAACTGCTCGCCACCCTTGTCGAAACGGCGGGTGCGGTCGGCAAGTACCTGCGCCAGCATGGCCTCGGTGATGGTGCCCTTCCCCGCTGCGTCCTCCCCGGACGTTTCCAGGGCCAGTTCGGCGGCGATCTCGAGCAGGGTCAGGCCACGTCGGACGTCGCCGTCGGCGGCATGTGCGATCAGTGCAAGTTGCTCGTCCTCGACCTGGAGGCCACGCCCGCCCAGGCCGCGGTCGTCGTCGTCGAGTGCCTGTCGCAGTGCGATCACGATGTCTTCGACCGACAGCGCTTCCATGACGTGGACACGGCAGCGCGACAGCAGCGCGGAGTTCAGCTCGAACGATGGATTCTCGGTGGTGGCACCGACAAACAGGATCGTGCCGCGTTCGATATGCGGCAGGAAGGCATCCTGTTGCGCCTTGTTGAAGCGGTGGACCTCGTCGACGAACAACACGGTCCGCGTGCCCTGCGCAAAACGCTCACCCGCCTCGGCGAGCACCTTGCGTACTTCGGGCAGGCCGGAAAGCACTGCGGAGATCGCCTTGAATTCGGCGTCGGAATAGCTGGCAAGCAGCAGTGCCAGGGTTGTCTTTCCGCAACCTGGCGGTCCCCAAAGGATCATCGAATGCACGTGCCCGGATTCGACCGCGCGCCGCAATGCGGAGTCCGGCGCAAGCAACCTGCGTTGTCCGACCATCTCGTCCAGGGTGCGCGGCCGCATGCGTTCGGCAAGGGGACGCAGGGCATCGTTGTCGACGCTCAACAGGTCACGATGGGCGGTCGCATCGAAGGATGGAGGGCGGGATGGCATGGGTGGGGCCGCGGGATGCAGTCAGGGCAAGGACCGCACACGATAGCAAGGCATCACCCGTCTCGCCCGAGTACGCAAGTCGGACGATGCAGGGCGGGAAGCACGCAACGCGACGGACGGATCAGCGGGTAGCCACAGCGTCCGGGAGCGTCGCTTCGTCACTCCGGTTGGCCGCAGGTCCAAGCTCGTAGTTCAATCGGACCCAGCGCTGCGTGCGTGGATCGTAGAGCGCATCGATGCTCGCCATGGTCGTCCCCTCGGCGCCGAAATCGGCGACGCCGTTGGCATCCAGCCGGAGGAAACGGCCGCCCACATGGACCACGCGTGCCTGGTCGACCTTGAAACGGACCTCCTGGCTTGCGAATTCGCTGTCCAGGCGCGCATCGACCTCCTGGGCCAGTTGGCGACTGATGCGGCCATCAGCGGGCAGGGGCTGGCCTGGCGCGTCGGCACCCAGCACCAACGCCGGAAAACCCACCGTGTTCGTACTGGTGTCATACAACGCGGAAAAACCCACCGGAATCCATTCGGCGTCGCGACCGATCCGCACGCGCGCGTCGCCATGGAGATCACGCTGGGTGAAACCAGCCAGGTCGGATTCGACGCGATCCAGCTTGACCTCGATGACGCGTTCGTCGAACTGGGTGGTGATTGCCCCGACCAGGGCCGCAGCCAGGGCGTCATCGATCGCCTGGGCACCTTCGGCACGGGATTGCGGTGCACCACCGGCCGCGCTGGCGACAATGGGTCCGGCCGGGGCGTCGCCGGAGCGGGCCGTGGCAGTGAGCGCCAAGCCGCAACTGGAGGCGATGATGAACAGGGTCGTTGCTAGACGATGCATGATTGCGTCCGGTTTCGAGTGGGGATCCTGGCTGCCGTCTTGCGAGCAGTGCAGGAACGAACCTTCGCAATCAATATGCCGCTGGCCGTGTCCACGGCCCGTGACGCGTTAACTGAACCGGATGCGCACGCGCGCTTAACGACACGCGCGTTTAACCACACGCGCGTTTAACCACATGAATCTCGAAACCGCTGGCCTGGCAATGGGTGCATGGCGTGGCGGAGCTCGGGTGCTGCTTCCGTCCACCAGCTGACTTGGTCGACCCATGCCATGGGGGGCCGCCATGCAGGCCCCGCCTTCGCCGCGATGTTGCGTTACTTGCCCCCGATGACATCCACTCCCTTGGGGGGCGTGAAGCGGAATGTATTGGCGGCCAGCGACGGATTGCGCTGCCAGCCGCTGAATTCGATGACGGTCTTCTGTCCCAGCGCATCGACCACCTGCATCGCCGCCAGTCCGTTGGCATCAAATCCCAGGCGGGCGGTCTCGAACGCTGAATTGCCGGCATCGGCCTTCTTCGGAGTCAGCGTCAGCCATTGCTTGCCGTCGGCCTGGCCTGCGTCGGCCACGATGTAATCGCGATCCAGCCGCGACGGATCGATCAGGGCTGCCAGCGGGCTGTCCTGCTCCTGGGATCCCTGTGGTCGTCGCGTCACCTGCTGCAGGTCCGGGTCGTATACCCAGACGGTCTTGCCGTCGGCGACGATCAACTGCTCGTAGGGCTTGGCGTATTCCCAGCGGAACAGTCGGGGTGCCGACAGCGCCACGCGACCACTGGACGCCTCCTTGCGGTGCCCGTTGCTGTCATAGACCCGTTGGCTGAATTGACCGTCGAGGGTCTTCAGGTCCTTCGTGAATGCAGCCAGGTCGTCGCGGGCACCTGCCATTGCCGGTGCGGTAGCCAGGGCCAGCAGCAGTGCGCACAGGACCGAGCCAAGCGTGATCAAGGGGATGCGTCGGGTCATCGAAGTCTCTCCGGGTCGTCTGCGCCCAGTGTGTCCACGCCAGGCTGAATGCGGGATCAAATGGGCGCGATGCCAATCGATTCGCTGGATCGGTTCAGGTGCAGGCAAGCAACCCATGCCGTGACGGGAATGCCGTGACGGGAATGCCGCGCGGGCCGATGGTGGCTTTCGGGTGCAGGACTTCTCTGTCCCTGCGGTCAGTCCGGTGGAGGTGGTGCCAACACGGTGCGATCGCCGTTGTTTTCCGGGCGCGTCACCACGCCCGCCTCCTCCATCGCCTCGATCATGCGCGCGGCACGGTTGTAACCGATCTTCAGCCGGCGCTGCACGCCGGAGATCGATGCCCTCCGAGTCTCGGTGACGATACGTACGGCCTCGTCATAGAGCGGGTCCGACTCGTCCCCTCCCCCGCCGCTTTCGGGCAGGCCCGTGGCACCCACCACGACGCCGTCCCCCATGGACTGCACTTCTTCCAGCACGCCGTCGATGTAGTCCGGGCCGTTGCTGCTCTGCTTGATGTGTTCGACGACGCGATGGACTTCTTCGTCGGAGACGAAGGCGCCGTGGACGCGTTCGGGCATCGCGGTGCCTGGCGGCAAGTAGAGCATGTCGCCATGTCCCAGCAGTGTCTCGGCACCGGACTGGTCCAGGATCGTGCGCGAGTCGATCTTGCTTGAGACCTGGAAGGCGATCCGTGTGGGGATGTTGGCCTTGATCAGGCCGGTGATGACGTCGACCGAAGGCCGTTGCGTTGCCAGCAGCAGGTGGATGCCCGCCGCACGGGCCTTTTGCGCCAGCCTGGCGATCAGCTCCTCCACCTTCTTGCCGACGATCATCATCATGTCGGCGAACTCGTCGATCACCACCACGATGTACGGCAACGGCTCGAGCTGCGGCGGCGCCTCGTTGATCTCCGGGTTGGGCTTGAACAGCGGATCGAGCATCGGCTGGCCTGCATCTGCCGCGTCCTTGACCTTCTTGTTGAAGCCCGCCAGGTTGCGCACGCCGACCGCGCTCATCAGCTTGTAGCGGCGCTCCATTTCGGCCACGCACCAGCGCAGGCCATTGGCCGCCTCGCGCATGTCGGTCACCACCGGCGCCAGCAAATGCGGGATGCCCTCGTAGACCGACAGTTCCAGCATCTTGGGGTCGATCATGAGCATCCGCACGTCGCGGGCAGAAGCCTTGTACAGCAGGCTCAGCACCATGGCGTTGACCGCCACCGACTTGCCCGATCCGGTGGTGCCGGCGACCAACAGGTGTGGCATCCGCGCCAGGTCGGCGACGGTCGGCCGGCCGGCGATGTCCTTGCCCAGCGCCAGCGTCAGCGGGCTGGCCGATTTGTCGTATTCCTTGGAACGCAGCAGCTCGCTGAGGTAGATCATCTCGCGATGCGTATTGGGCGTTTCCAACCCGATCACCGACTTGCCGGGGATCACGTCCACCACGCGCACGGACTTCACCGACAGGCCACGTGCGATGTCCTTGTCCAGCGAACTGATCTGGCTGACCTTGACGCCCGGCGCCGGCTCGATTTCAAAACGGGTGATCACGGGACCGGGATAGGCGCCGACGACTTCGGCATCGATGCGGAAGTCCTTGAGCTTGAATTCGATCTGGCGCGACAGCGTTTCCAGTGTGTCGGCGTCGTAGCCCTGCGGTTGCGGCTTGGGATCGTCCAGCAGCGCCAGCGGCGGGATCCCGGTCCCATCGCCGACGTTGAACAGCGGTATCTGCTGCTCGCGTTTGGCGCGATCGCTCTTTTCGACCACCGGCGTCGCCACCGGCTCGATCCTGACCGGCGAACGCTTGGCGCGCAGCTCACTGTCGGTGCGGCGCACCACCTCGCGCTCCTCGCGGTAATCGCGCGCCTGTTTCCACTCCTGCGCCTGCTTGCTGCTGCGGCGGAACATTGCCGGCAGTGCCAGCACCCATTGTCCGATCCGGTCCATGACCGCAAACCAGGACAAGCCGGTCGCCAGCGTCACGGAAACCAGCAGCAATGCCAACAGGAACAGGTTCCCGCCCACCGGTCCGAAGGCGCGATAGAGCGAATGCCCCACCAGCTCCCCGAGGAAGCCGCCACTGCCACCGGAAAAGTTGACCACCGGCCCAAAACGCAAGTGCAGCAAGCCCGTGGCCGCGACCAGGAAGCCGACGATCCCGACCAACCGCAGGGCAGGTCCCAGGTCGGCATCGCCGTCGCCATCGCTATCCATGCCGAACAGCGCGATCCAGGCGACGAAGCCCAGCATCAACGGCAGCAAGAAGGCGACATAACCCGTCAATGCCAGCAGCACGTCGGCCAGGTACGCGCCGACACGACCTCCCCAGTTATGGAGCGGCGCGGTGACGGCCCCCGAACTCGACCAGCCAGGATCCAGCGGCGAGTAGGTCGACAAGCTGGCCAGCAGGTACAGCAGCAGCGGCGCCACCAGGATGAGGGCGATATCCCGCCACATCCGCTGGCGGCGCGGGTTGGGCGCGGACGCGGCCTTGTCGCCGCGCTTGCGCGCAGCCTTGCCGCGATCACGGCTGCTGGGTTTGGACAAAGCTGCCACCGTGCAGTCAGACCTTAAGAAAATCCCCTAATGGCATGATTCTACGCAAAAACGCAGCAGCGTACAGGGCTGGCGCGAAGCCGCTCAGGCTGTGTCATCCCTGGCGCGCACCATGGGCGCGCCTGTTGTTGATGCAGCCATCGCCGCCCGGGCAACCACGAGCGGTCGCGATGGTGGCACTGGTGCCCAATGGCGCAACAGTGACGGCAGCCGGATCCACGGCGCGCAGGCCTAGAGCGCCATGTCCAGCAGCGCAGGATGGACCAATTTGCCGCCCTCGACGTTGATGCCGCGCTGCAATGCCTGGTTGGCGCGCCAATCCGGGTCCGAGGCCAGCTTGTTGACCCAGGGCAGGATCGCGGCGCAGATGGCTTGCGAGGATGTCTGTGGCACGGCGCCGGGCATGTTGGTGACGCAGAAGTGGGTGACGCCCTCCTCCACGTAGGTCGGATCCTTCCAGCTGGTCGGGCGCGATGTTTCGAAGCAGCCGCCCTGGTCGATGGAGATATCAGCCACCACGCTGCCGTTCTCCATGATCTTGAGCATCTCGCGGGTGACCACGTGCGGCGCACGCGCCCCCGTGACGAGGACCGCACCAACCACCAGGTCGGCGGTGGCCAGTTCGCGCATGACCACGTCTCGGTACGGATACAACGCCGTCACGTTGGGCCCCAGGCGCATCATCTCGTCCATGCGGTCGTTGCGCATTTCAAAGACCACCACGTTGCTGCCGGCCGCGGCGGCAAGCGCGGCCGAAGCCCCGCCGGCCTGCCCTGCCCCGAATACCACCACCTTTCCGCGCTCGGTGGCCGGCAGCCCACCCAGCAGCTTGCCCTTGCCGCCGTTGGGCTGGTGCAGCAGCGTCGTGCCGATCTGGACGGCGATCTTGCCCGCGATGATCGACATCGGCGCCAGCAACGGCAGGTCGCCATTGGGCAACTCGACGGTCTCGAAGGCAACGCCGGTCAGGCCAATGTCCAGCAACTGCCGGGTGAGCGCCGGTTCGGCGGCCAGGTGCAGGTAGCAGAACAGCAGGTGGTCCTTGCGCAGGTGCGCAAGGTCGCCGGCGATCGGCTCCTTGACCTTGACGATCATTTCGCCCTTTTCATACAGCGCGGCCGCATCCGGCGCGATCTTGACGCCCAGTTGCGTGTACTGCTCGTCGCTGAACCCGGACTTCGCGCCGGCACCCTGCTCGATCCAGACCTCGTGGCCTCGCACGACCAGATCGCCGGCCGCGGCGGGAACGAGGGCGACACGCCCTTCCAGGGTCTTGGTTTCCTTGGGAACGCCGATGCGCATGTTGATGTATCCGTTGGTTTCGATGGAGGAGTCAGTGGATGGTGCCGATGTCGCCCGCGCTGCAAGCGCGTGGTCCCGCTCGGAGCATCTGGTCGCGCCCTGGAATGCCTGAACTTGTTTTGCGCAAGCCACGCCGCCACTCTATGCAGTCTGGCCGCGCAAGGCGGCCGGAGTTTTTTCGCCCGCAATTATACCCAGAGCGCCCAGCTACCCGCGCCCCAGCCCGAGTCCAGATCGTCATGACCGCATCCAAGCACTGCCGCCTCCTCATCCTGGGCTCCGGCCCCGCCGGCTGGACCGCAGCTGTCTACGCTGCCCGTGCCAACCTCAAGCCCGTCGTGGTGACCGGCCTGCAAATGGGTGGGCAATTGATGACCACGACCGACGTGGACAACTGGCCCGGCGATGCCCACGACCTGCAGGGCCCGGCGCTGATGGAGCGCATGCAGGCGCATGCCGAGCGCTTCGACACCGAGACCATCTTCGACCACATCCATACCGCCGACCTGTCCCAGCGGCCGTTCAAGCTGGTCGGCGACAACGGCGAGTACACCGCCGACGCGCTCATCATCGCCACCGGCGCCACGGCCAAATACCTGGGGCTCGACTCCGAGGAGAAGTTCAAGGGCCGCGGGGTGTCCGCCTGCGCCACCTGCGACGGATTCTTCTACCGGGACCAGGACGTGGCCGTGGTCGGCGGCGGCAACACGGCCGTCGAAGAAGCACTCTACCTGTCCAACATCGCCCGCAAGGTCTACCTGGTGCACCGCCGCGACACGCTGCGCGCCGAGAAGATCATGCAGGACAAGCTGCAAGCCAAGATCCAGGCCGGCAAGATCGAGCCGGTCTGGCACAACGTGGTCGACGAGGTGCTGGGCAACGACGAAGGCGTGACTGGCCTGCGGGTCAAGTCGACGCTCGACGGCAGCACCCGCGAACTGTCGATCCACGGGCTCTTCATCGCCATTGGCCATACGCCCAACACCACGCTGTTCGAAGGCCAGCTGGCGATGGACAACGGCTACCTGGAGATCCGTTCCGGCCTGGCTGGCGGTGCCACGGCGACCTCGGTGCAGGGGGTGTTTGCTGCTGGCGACGTCACCGACCAGCACTACCGCCAGGCGATTACCTCGGCCGGGTTCGGTTGCATGGCGGCACTGGATGCCGAGAAGTTCCTGGACAAGGAGTAACCGGGCCGGCTGTATCCGGCGCCAGCCTTCGGCTTGCGGCCAAACCTGCATGGTCTCCATCACGGTGAAGGCCGGTCTCGGGATGGAAGCCTGCCCTGGGGTGTTGGGCGGCCGGCAAATCGATTGCGGCATTCGCCGCGATGATGGCAAGGACACCTGATGCCCGTCGTACGATTCGACCATCCGTTGGCCGAAATTCCTGCAGTCCAGTGGGACGCGTTGCACGACGGCCGCAATCCATTCGTCACCCACGCTTTCCTTGCCGGCCTGGAGCAGCACGGGGCCTTGCGCGAGCACTTTGGCTGGGTCCCGCGGCACGTGACGCTGTGGCAGGACGGCGCACTTCAAGCCGCCGCACCCGGGTACATCAAGACCAACTCCCACGGCGAGTTCGTGTTCGACCATGCCTGGGCGCATGCCTATGCCCAGTATGGCCGGGACTATTTCCCCAAGTGGTTGTGCGCGGTGCCGTATACGCCAGTCACCGGGCCGCGCCTGCTTGCGCGCGACGACGGCGGGCGTCGCGCCTTGCTGGGGGCCGTGATCGACCAGGTGCGGGCGTCCGGGCTCTCGTCGGCGCACGTCAACTTCCATGCAGGCGACGAAGCGGCCGCGTTCGACGACGCGTGGCTTGCGCGCATCGATGTCCAATACCACTGGCACAACACCGGTTGCTGGGAGGACTTCGACGGATTCCTGGCCGCGATGGACCACAAACACCGCAAGAACATCCGCCAGGAGCGGGCCAAGGTCGCGCGAGCCGGCGTCCGCTTTCGCGTCCTGCATGGCGACGAGGCCTGCGACGAGGACTTGTCCGCGATCCACGGATATTACGTACGCACGTTTGTGGAGTACGGGAACACGCCAGCGCTGACGCTCGACTTCCTGCGACACCTGGCGCGCACCATGCCGCGACAGCTGGTCCTGATCCTGGCCGACCTTGATGGAGAAACCGTCGCCGGCGCCCTGTGCCTGCGCGGCGGCGACACCCTGTATGGCCGATACTGGGGCGCGGACGTGCAGCTGCCGGGACTGCATTTTGAAACCTGCTACTACCAGGGCATCGACTACTGCCTGCGTGAGGGGCTCACGCGTTTCGAGCCTGGCGCGCAGGGTGAGCACAAGCTCGCACGGGGCTTCCTGCCGAGCTTCGTACACAGCCGGCACTGGATCGCCGACGAGGCATTTGCCGATGCGTTGCGCGGATGGTGCCGGGAGGAGGAGCGCTCCGTACGCCGGTATGCGGCGACGCTAGCCGCCCATTCTCCATTCCGCAGTCCCTGACATCCATGCCTGCGGGACTATCAATGCAATCCCTGCATGAATACGCGCAACCCCAGGACACGTATGCGGCTTGGCTGCACTTCTGGGACGTGGCAGCAACCCGGGCTTGAAGCAGACGACCCCGGTGGTCCAACGCACTGCGTCGGAGCGCCCAGGGGCATTGAGGACCATCGTCGGTAATCATTTCGAAGTGCGCAGCATCGCTGGCACCCTGTCGCTGGACGGCGTGTTCAAGCTTGATGCTTCCGCCGAACCCAAGGCAATCCCATGGACCGACTCCATGGGGAGCGACAAGCACAAACGGTTTCCGGCCAGCCATCTGCTCGAAGGCGATGGTTCCATGCGCTTTGCTGCGGATGCGGGCGCGGCCAGGCCGCTCGCAATGCGTACGGCTCCCGAGCAATCCATGCCGACTCCTGTCGCGCAGTCATCGGCAGAGAGCCGGCGCAGCACGGGCATAGGCCGCGATGCGGGCTTCAGGACACTCGATCGCCCCGCCACAGCCCGGGCCACTGCACAGGCAGGAACAAACGCCAGCGGCTGCGCCCCTCCGCTCCTACAATGGCGGCATGCCCCTTGCGCAGTTGCCCGCTGATCCCGCCGCCCCGTTTCCACCCGTGGAAACCGCCTTGGCCGATCCGGACGGCCTGCTTGCGATGGGGGGCGACCTGTCCCCTGCCCGCCTGCTCAACGCCTATCGCCACGGCATCTTCCCCTGGTACTCCGAGGGCCAGCCCATCCTCTGGTGGAGTCCGGATCCACGGATGGTATTCGCCACGGGCGGGGTCCACCTGTCCCGGCGCATGCGCCGGCAACTGCGCCGGTCACCCTGGGAGGTGCGTGCCGATACCGCATTCGCGCAGGTGATCGGGATCTGCGCGCGTACGCCCAGGCCGGGGCAGGCCGGGACCTGGATCACCGAAGAGATGCAGGCCGCCTATACCGCGCTGCACCTCCTTGGCCACGCGCACAGCATCGAAGTGTTCGAGGGCGATCAGCTGGTCGGCGGCCTGTACGGCGTTGCCATCGGGCGGATGTTTTTTGGCGAAAGCATGTTCAGTGCCCGGTCTGGCGGCTCCAAGGTGGCGCTGGCCGCCCTCGCACGTCGCTTGCACGGTTGGGGCTGGCCATTGATCGATGCCCAGGTCGGCAATCCGCACCTGGACACGCTGGGTGCCCGGGCGTGGCCGCGCCGTGAGTTTGTGGAGCTCGTGCAGCGGCTGGCCTGCGAGCCCGGGTTGCCCGGAGACTGGGGCCTGCATTTCGGGCGGGTTACCGCGTCCGAACTCGCGGACCTGGCCACTGATTAACGAAATCTTTGCGCGCGACCCGGCCGCGTGCGATAATGCCCGACTTTGGACGGCCAGCCGTCCGCAACGAAATACAGGCAACTATGGCGAAAGATGACGTCATCGAGTTCGAAGGCACGATCTCCGAAACGCTCCCGAACACCATGTTCCGGGTCAAGTTGGAGAACGGCCACGAAATCATCGCGCATATCTCCGGACGCATGCGCAAGCACTACATCCGTATCTTGACCGGCGACAAGGTCAAGGTGGAGATGACGCCCTACGACCTGAGCAAGGGTCGGATCACGTACCGGATGAAGTAACACGCCAGCGTTGGCGGTAGAAGAAAGGCGGCCATGGGCCGCCTTTTTCATGCCTTCGCTCCGAGGTGCCCTGCCCTCGCGACTTGCATGGCCTCGCCTGCGCGTGCCGCCCGACGGCCCTAGCCCACCGTCGCCGGCAACAGCTTCTCCGGCTCCGGCCTGGCATCGACCACCAGCTCGCCATCGCTCACGTCGACGGTGACCCGGCCACCGCCCAGCAGCTTGCCGAACAGCAATTCGTCGGCCAGCCGGCGCTTGATCTTTTCCTGGATCACGCGCGCCATCGGCCGCGCGCCCATGTGCGGGTCGAAGCCATTCCTGGCCAGCCATTCCCGCGCTTCGGCGGTCGCCGACAGGGAAACGTTCTTTTCGTGAAGCTGTTCTTCAAGCTCGATCAGGAACTTGTCGACCACCCGCAGGATGTGCTCCATCGCCAGCGGCTGGAACTGGACGATCGCATCGAGTCGGTTGCGGAACTCCGGGGTGAAGCCGCGGCGGATCGATTCCATCGCGTCGGTCGAATTGTCCTGCAGGGTGAAGCCGATCGAGCGCCGCGCAGCCTGCGCCGCGCCGGCGTTTGTCGTCATCACCACGATCACGTTCTTGAAGTTGGCTTCGCGGCCGTTGGTATCTGTCAGCGCGCCGCGATCCATGACCTGCAGCAGGATGTTGAAGATGTCCGGATGCGCTTTTTCGACCTCGTCCAGCAGCAGTACGCAGTGTGGTGTCTTGACGATCTTCTCCGTCAGCAGGCCGCCCTGGTCGAAACCCACGTATCCCGGAGGCGCACCGATCAGCCGCGATACCGAATGCGGCTCCATGTACTCGGACATGTCAAAGCGCACCAGCTCGATCCCCAGTTGCAACGCCAGCTGACGGGTCACCTCGGTCTTGCCCACGCCGGTGGGACCGGCGAACAGGAAGTTGCCGATCGGACGGTCGGGGTGGCCCAGCCCGGAGCGCGCCAGCTTGATCGCCGACGTCAACGTCTCGATCGCCGGATCCTGCCCGAAGATCACCATCTTGAGGTTGCGCTCCAGATGGGCCAGCACGTCCTTGTCGGAAGCGGACACCTGCTTGGTCGGGATGCGCGCCATCTTGGCCACGATCATCTCGATCTCCTCGACATCGATCAGGCTCTTGCGCTCGTCCAGCGGCAGCAGTCGCTGTCGTGCGCCGGCCTCGTCGATCACGTCGATCGCCTTGTCGGGCAGCAGCCGGTCGCCGATATGCTTGACCGACAGGTCGACCGCAGCCTGGATCGCGTCGTCGGCGTAGCTGACTTCATGGTGCGCTTCGTACCGCGACTTGAGGCCATGCAGGATCTCGACCGTCTCGCCGACGGTCGGCTCGATGATGTCGATCTTCTGGAAGCGCCGCGCCAGCGCACGGTCCTTCTCGAAGATGCCGCGGTATTCCTGGAACGTGGTCGAGCCGATGCAGCGCAACTCGCCCGAAGCCAGCATCGGCTTGATCAGGTTGGATGCGTCCATGGTGCCGCCACTGGCACTGCCCGCACCGATGATGGTGTGGATCTCGTCGATGAACAGGATCGCGTCGGGGACCTTTTTGAGCGCGGCCAGGACCGCCTTGAGGCGTTTTTCGAAATCGCCGCGATACTTGGTGCCTGCGACCAGCGCGCCCAGGTCCAGCGCGTAGATCACCGCGTCGGCCAGGACGTCCGGCACGTCGCCTTCGACGATGCGCCGTGCCAGGCCTTCGGCCAGCGCGGTCTTGCCAACACCGGCCTCGCCGACATACAGCGGGTTGTTCTTGCGGCGGCGGCTGAGCACCTGGATGGTGCGCTCGACTTCCTCGGCACGACCGACCAGCGGGTCGATCCTGCCCTCCTGCGCCATGGCGTTGAGGTTGCTGGCGAACTCCTGCAGGGCGTCGCCCTTGGCCTCGCCTTCGGGACCCTTGCTGGCTTCTTCAGGGGACGATGCCTGTTCGCCGTCGTCCTGCCGCGCGATCCCGTGCGACAGGTAATTGACCACGTCCAGCCGGCTCACGTCCTGCTGGTTGAGGTAATAGACCGCGTGCGAGTCTTTCTCGCCGAAGATCGCCACGAGCACGTTGGCGCCGCTGACTTCCTGCTTGCCGGAGGACTGGACGTGGTACACGGCGCGCTGCAGCACCCGCTGGAAACCCAGCGTGGGCTGGGTGTCGCGCCCGGCCTCGGCATCGATGGTCGCCACCGAGCGGCTGATGGCTTCTTCCAGGTCGTCACGCAGGCGTCCGAAGTCGACGCCACACGCCTTGAGTACGCCCTCGGCCGAGGGGTTGTCGAGCAGTGCCAGCAGCAGGTGTTCGACCGTCATGTACTCGTGCTGCGCCTCACGGGCGCGCTTGTAGCACTGGCCGATGCTGAACTCGAGATCCTTGCTGAACATGGGGCATTCGCCTCCGTCAATCACTACCTACTCTATGGGGTGGCGCCCGGCTTTGCACAAGCCCCGGAAGTCCTGCCCTTCAGCCGCCACGTGCCATGGGATGGCTCCTTTCTACGCCTTCTCCATCGTGCACAGCAACGGGTGCTGGTTGAGCCTGGAATATTCGTTGACCTGGGCCACCTTGGATTCGGCCACTTCGCGCGTAAACACGCCGCAGACGCCGCGCCCGCGGGTATGGACGTGCAACATGACCTGCACCGCCCGGGCCTCGTCCATGGTGAAGAATCGCGCCAGCACGTCGACCACGAAGTCCATCGGCGTGTAGTCGTCGTTCAGCAGCAGGACCGCATACATGGGCGGGCGGGCCAGTTCTGGCTTGCTGGTTTCGACCATGACGCCATGGTCATGGTCCCGGTCGTGGTCGGGTGTTCGGGGCATGCTGCAATTATACGAACCTGGTCAACTGCCCTGGCCGGCGCCGTGTGGTTGCTGTTCATGGACGCGGTCGCATCCGACGACGGACAATGGTGTGCTACGCCCAGGACAGGGACGGCAAGCTGGACGCCGCACCCCGGCGGGCATGGCCAGCCCCGCCCGCCGCCCACCCTCCCGATGGAGCCACCACGAGCATGAGCTATCGCGAAGGACGCTTCTGGCAACCCGACGTCACCGTCGCCACCGTGGTGGTCCATGACGGCCGGTTGCTGTGCGTCGAGGAGCACGCCGCGGGCGCCCTGGTCCTGAACCAGCCTGCCGGGCACCTGGAACCCGACGAGAGCCTGGCCGATGCCGCGCTGCGCGAAACCCGGGAGGAAACCGGTTGGGACGTGCGCCTGACCGCCTTCATCGGGGCATATCAGTGGAAGGCACCGCCGCGTCCGGGTGAGAGCGACGGCAGGCACTACTTGCGCTTCGCCTTCGCCGCCGAGCCGGAACACCACGATCCCGGCCGCGAGCTGGATACAGGCATCGTCCGCGCCCTGTGGCTGACGCCATCCGAACTCCAGGCCGAGCACGCACGCCATCGCAGCCCGCTGGTCTGGCGGGCTGTCGATGACCACCTGTCCGGCCGTCGTCATCCGCTCTCGCTGTTGCAACAAATGACATGAGTGTCCACGCAAGCCCGTCATCGCAATCAGGTTCGCCCCGCATCATCGTCGGCATGTCCGGCGGCGTCGACTCGTCTGTTGCCGCCCTGTTGTTGCAGCGTGCGGACCCGGATATCGCCGGGCTGTTCATGGACAACTGGGCCGACGACGGGTCTGGCGACTGCCGCGCCGAGGACGACCGCCGCGACGCGGTCGCAGTGTGCGGACGGCTTGGCATCCCGATCCACTTCCGTGATTTCTCGCGCCAATACTGGGACGGCGTCTTCGCGCATTTCATCGACGAATACGCCGCCGGGCGCACGCCAAACCCGGACGTGCTGTGCAACCGCGAGATCAAGTTCAAGCACTTCCTCGACGCTGCCCATGAACTCGGCGCCGAAGCCGTCGCCACCGGTCACTACGCCCGCATCGACCAGCACGATGGTGTCTGGCGCTTGCTGCGTGCGATCGATCGCAGCAAGGACCAGAGTTACTTCCTGCACCAGCTGGGACAAGCGCAACTGGCGGCGACGCGTTTCCCCTTGGGCGAGATACCCAAGGCGGATGTGCGCCGGATCGCCGCCGACGCCGGCCTGCCCACGGCGGCGAAAAAGGATTCGACCGGCATCTGTTTCATCGGCGAGCGCGATTTCCGCGAGTTCCTGTCCCGTTACATCCCGGCCCGCAGCGGCGAGATCCGCGATCCGCAGGGTCGCGTCCTGGGCGAACATCCCGGCGCGTTCTACTTCACGCTAGGACAACGCGGCGGCCTGAAGCTGGGCGGCGTGCGTGGGCGCGAGGCGGCCCCCTGGTACGTGGTGGGCAAGGACGTGGACGCGAATGTGTTGTACGTCGACCAGGGGCATGACAGCACGTGGCTGCAATCGCAATGGCTGCATACCGAGCCGGCGCACTGGATAGCGGGGTCACCACCGGCCACCGGTTTCCGCTGCCGGGCGCAGGTGCGTTACCGTCAGGACGATCAGGCGTGCGCCGTCAAAGTCCTCGATGACGGTAGTCTTGAAGTCCGTTTCGACGATCTCCAGCGTGCCGTCACCCCGGGACAATCACTGGTGCTGTACGACGATACTGTCTGCCTGGGTGGCGCCGTGATCGCCGCCACTGACGCCCCACTCGAACAACAGCAACGAGGAACCGCATGAGCGCTGGGTCATCCCGAGCACAGCCGTCGACAGCCGAGCCGTCCCGAGCCGACGCACGCGTCCTTGCCCTGGCCGGCCTGGTGCAGGCCCTGGCGCAGGTAAGGCGTATTGCCGATACCGGACAGGCCGACAGCCAGGTCATCGAGACCGCGCTTGACAGTGTGTTTCGCATCGACGCGGAATCCCCTTCAGCCGTGTACGGTGACGCCGCCGCACTGCGACCTGGTTTGAAATTGCTGCGTGAGTACTTCGGGAAACAGGGCCAGGGCGATCCGGCACGGGATGCGCAACTGCCGCGACTCGCCTTGGCAGTGCTGCAACTTGAGCGGCGCTTCAGTAATCACGAGATGGCAGGACGCGTCCACGACGGCATCGTGGCGCTGACAGCCGATGCCCAGCGCCAAGGCAGCAGCCATCCGGATGTCTTGTCCGCATTGGGAAAGCTCTATGCAGACACCGTGAGCCACTTGCGACCCCGTGTCCTGGTGCAAGGCAACCCGCATTATCTGGGCCAGGCGGACGTGGTCGCGGAAATCCGCGCCGTGTTGCTGGCGGCAGTCCGGTCAGCCGTGCTGTGGCGGCAGATGGGTGGCAGCTTGTGGGACTTCCTGTTGCGGCGAAGGGCGATGGCGGCATCGGTGGATGCCCTGCTGAGTTGACCCGTTTGGCCGTGCCCCCCGCCATGGGTCGCACCCGCACCAGCCGACCGGCCGCCTTTTATCGGCAAGATCCGGCAGACGCTAACATCAGGCACGTGCATTCGCCGCAGGCGTGAGGGGCTACGCGATGCCACCCCGGGGCGTCTGACCAGATACGGCCAAGGCCGCAGTCGGGCACGCCAAACGTCCACCAGAATGTGCGTACTGGCGCCATTTCCGGCATAATTACGGGGTTAAATGCGGTGTTTTTTGCCCGCCTCCCCCACCCTGCACGGAGATTCACGCATGGCCGACTCCTTTTCCACCCGCGACCAGCTTGCGATCAACGGCAAGTCGTACACCTATTCCAGCCTCGCCAAGCTCGGCCAGCAGTTCGACATCGCCAAGCTGCCCTACGCGATGAAGATCCTGCTGGAAAACCTGCTGCGCAACGAAGACGGTGGCGTCTCGGTCGGAAAGGAGCATATCGAAGCCGTCGCCAAGTGGGATCCTACGGCCGAACCTGCGACGGAAATCGCTTTCATGCCTGCGCGCGTGCTGTTGCAGGACTTCACCGGCGTGCCTTGCGTGGTCGACCTGGCGGCGATGCGTGACGCGGTGGTCAAGCTCGGCGGCGATGCCCGCCAGATCAATCCACAGATCCCGTCCGAACTGGTCATCGACCATTCCGTCCAGGTCGACGCCTACGGCAATGCCGAAGCGCTCGACCTCAATGCGAAGATCGAATTCGGCCGCAACAAGGAGCGTTACAGCTTCCTGCGCTGGGGCCAGAAGGCGCTGGAAGACTTCAAGGTCGTGCCGCCAAGCACCGGCATCGTGCACCAGGTCAACCTGGAGCACCTGGCGAGGGTCGTGATGGAGCGCGAGATGGACGGGACGCTCATGGCATTCCCCGACACCGTGTTCGGCACCGACAGCCATACCACCATGATCAACGGCCTGGGCGTGCTGGGTTGGGGCGTGGGTGGCATCGAGGCCGAGGCCGCGATGCTGGGCCAACCGTCCTCCATGCTGATCCCGCAGGTGGTTGGCTTCAAGCTCACCGGCAAGCTGCCCGAAGGCGCGACCGGCACCGACCTGGTGCTCACCGTCACCGAAATGCTGCGCGCGCACGGCGTTGTCGGCAAATTCGTCGAGTTCTTCGGCGACGGCCTGCAGCACCTGCCACTGGCCGATCGCGCGACCATCGCCAACATGTCGCCCGAATACGGCGCGACCTGCGGCATCTTCCCGATCGATGCCGAAGTAGTGAAATACCTGCGCCTGTCCGGCCGCGACGATGCCGAGATTGCGCTGGTCGAAGCCTATGCCAAGGCCCAGGGCCTCTGGCATACCCCGGATTCCCCGCACGCCGAGTACTCGTCGACGATGGAACTGGACATGGGCACCGTGCTGCCGTCGCTGGCCGGCCCCAAGCGTCCGCAGGATCGCGTGCTGCTCAGCGACATGCAGGCCAACTTCCGCGAGAAGGTCATCGGCATGACGGCGCGGCGCCGCAACAACGGCAAGACCGAAGAGGAAATCCGGGAGATGGACGCCGAAGGTGGCGACCAGGCCCAGGCGGAGCACCTTGCCGCCGCGCCGGTGTCCAAAATCCGCATCCACGACCAGGACGCCGACCTCAAGGACGGCTCCGTGGTGATCGCGGCGATCACCTCGTGCACCAACACTTCCAACCCGTCCGTGATGCTGGGTGCCGGCCTGGTGGCGCGCAATGCCCTGGCCAAGGGGCTGAAGACCAAGCCATGGGTCAAGACCTCGCTGGCACCGGGCTCGCTGGTGGTGACCGATTACCTCAACAAGGCCAACCTGCTCCCCGACCTGGAAAAGCTGGGTTTCTACCTGGTCGGCTATGGCTGCACCACCTGCATCGGCAACTCCGGACCACTGCCTGACCCGGTCTCCGCCGGCATCCAGCAAAACGACCTGGCCGTGGCCGCGGTACTGTCTGGCAATCGCAACTTCGAAGGCCGCGTGCATTCCGAGGTCAAGATGAACTACCTCGCCTCGCCGCCACTTGTGGTGGCCTATGCGTTGGCCGGCACCATCGACATCGACCTGACTTCCGAGCCCCTGGGGCACGACAAGGACGGCAACGATGTCTATCTGAAGGACATCTGGCCGACCAGCAAGGAGATCGCCGACCTGGTGCTGGCCAGCGTCGGGCCGGAGATGTTCAAGAAGAACTATGCCGACGTGTTCAAGGGCGGCCCGTTGTGGAATGCGATCGAGTCGCCCGACGGCGAGAGTTACGCCTGGAGCGGCGAGTCGACGTACATCAAGAACCCGCCCTACTTCGATGGGATGACCATGGATATCGGCCATGTCGAGGACATCAAGGGCGCGCGCGTCCTGGGCCTTTTCGGCGACTCGATCACCACCGACCACATCTCGCCGGCAGGCAACATCAAGAAGGACTCGCCCGCGGGACGCTTCCTGCAGGAGCGCGGCGTGCAGCAGGCCGACTTCAACAGCTACGGTTCGCGTCGCGGCAACGACGACGTCATGGTCCGTGGCACGTTTGCCAACATCCGCATCAAGAACCAGATGCTCGATGGCGAGGAAGGCGGCAACACGCTGTATTTCGGCAGCGGCGCCAGGGGCAAGGCCGACGGCAAGAGGATGGCAATCTACGATGCCGCGATGAAGTACAAATCCGACGGCACGCCGCTCGTGGTGCTGGCAGGCAAGGAATACGGCACCGGCTCTTCGCGCGATTGGGCGGCCAAGGGCACGATCCTGCTTGGCGTCAAGGCGGTGATTGCAGAAAGCTACGAGCGCATCCACCGCTCCAACCTGGTGGGCATGGGTGTGTTGCCCCTGCGTTTCAAGCAAGGCCAGAACGCCGCCTCCCTGGGACTGGACGGCTCGGAGAGCCTAGACATCAGTGGCCTGGACGACGGCAAGGCCAAGACCGTGCAGGTGGTCGCGCACAGGGCTGATGGCAGTACCGTCGAGTTCGATGTCGACGTGCTGGTACTGACTCCCAAGGAAGTCGAGTACTTTCGCAACGGCGGCATCCTTCATTACGTCCTGCGGCAACTGGCCGCGAAGAAGGCTGCATAACGGCTTTGGGCTGGGCGCAAGCCCGGCCCGGCGCAGCGCGCCGGGGCGTTCCGGGGGGCCGCGTAGCGATGCTTCGCGCACGGCCCCCGCTCACCCGCAACGGTGGCATCCTCCATGACGTCCTCGGGCAACTGGCCGCGAAGAAGGCCGCGTAACGGCTTCGGGTTGGGCGCAAGCCCGGCCCGGCGGCAGGCATTCGCGGGGGCACCAGACCAAGTTCACCCGGTTGCCAGGCGCGCAGCGCCTGCGCCCGGGCTTGCGCGACTGAAGTCGCAACGCGGAGCGTCATTCGATGCCTTCCTGTAGACCCGCGATGCGGGCCTGGCGCGATCTATCGCGATTTCCAGTCAATGCTGGTCAAACGCCAATCGTTGCCTTCCAGGCGCCAGCCGGAGGTGACGTCGTAGATCTGCCCGCTGTCGGGAAGCAAGCCACCCGTACTACCGGTCAGTGCCACGGTGCAATGGACAGTCGCGTGTAGATCCTGCATCTCCACGTCAAGCGGCCCCAGCACCACGCCGATCTGTTGCTGGCGCAGGAACACGCCCTGCGCAAGCCGCGCCGCGCCATCGCGATCAAGGCCACCGGGACCGATGAAATCATCCGCGAGCGCGCCGCGGACGTCGCCACCGTCGCGCGATTCAATCGCCTGCTGCAGCGCATCGATCCGGTCGCGCAATGCCTGCTCGGGAGGTGCTCGATTGCACGCTGCCAGCAGCATCACCAGGGTGGCGAGCAAAAAAATGCAGGCGATTGGGCAGTTGCGTTGGTACATGGCGCCTCCACGGTCCCCCAACATGGTACCCATCCTGTCGTTGTGGCGTAGCCCGCCGTGCCGGTCGTCCTGATCAACGCCGGGGCGATCCGCAAATACCTGCCCCTCCAATCCTCCTTGTCCTGACCAAAGCCCCGGCGATGCACGCTCAGGCTGGCTGGTTGCACGGGACCGCCTTGCATGACGCCTGGCAAGGCGTCCAACATCGATCCGGCTCCGGCTTTGCGCGACAACGGCGATGCCCATGGCATGGCCCGATTGACGACTGCACCGATCGATTGCGGAGTCATCCCCTCGCCTGCCCCTGCGCTCGCGTTTCCACCACTGCGCACCTGGATCCGGCCGTTCCAGACTGCCTTGCCAGTCCCAGGGGGCTATGCTCCAATCCGTGCAGGCACCATACGCAGGCGCACTTGCCACGTCAGGGGGCATCCCCAGGATCGGCAGCGCAACAGGGAGAGGAATCGCGATGAATCCGGACAAGCCATGGCTCGCCAGCTACCCGTCCGGCGTACCGGCGCAAATCGATGTCGACGAGTTCCCCTCGGTGGTGTCGGTGCTGGAAAACGCCATCGACCATTATCGTGACCGCCCCGCCTTCGCCAACCTGGGCAAGACACTGACCTACGCCGAGGTCGACCGGCTCAGCGCCCAGTTTGCCGCGTACCTGCTGGGCGAGCTGCAGCTCAAGAAGGGCGATCGCGTCGCGATCATGATGCCCAACTGCCTGCAATACCCAATCGCCACGTTCGGCGTATTGCGCGCCGGGCTGACCGTGGTCAACGTCAACCCGATGTATACCGCGCGCGAGCTCAGGCACCAGCTGGACGATGCGGGCGTCAGCGTGGTCGTGGTGCTCGATAACTTCGGCCACACCGTGCAGGAAGTGCTGGCCGATACGGTGGTCAAGCAGGTGATCACCACGGGGCTCGGCGACATGCTTGGTTTTCCCAAGGGCCCGATCGTCAACTTCGTGCTCAAGTACGTGAAGAAGATGGTGCCCGACTACGACATCCCCGGCGCGATCCGCTTCCGCGACGCGCTGGTGCTCGGCCAACTGCAGAAACTTCCCGCGGTGTCCATTGCATCGGACGACATCGCTTTCCTCCAGTACACGGGCGGCACGACCGGCGTGGCCAAGGGAGCGATGCTCACGCATCGCAACCTGGTCGCCAACATGCAACAGGCCTCGGCGTGGATAGGCACGAACGTGCATCCGGGCGAAGAGCTGATCGTGACCGCCCTGCCGCTGTACCACATCTTTGCATTGACGGCCAACGGACTGGTCTTCATGAAGTTCGGGGCATTGAACTACCTGATCACCAATCCCCGCGACATGCCTGGATTCGTCAAGGAACTGTCGAAGATCCCGTTCACCGCGATTACCGGCGTCAACACGCTCTTCAATGGCCTGCTCAACACGCCTGGCTTCGACAAGATCGATTTCTCGCACCTGCGCCTCACGCTGGGCGGAGGCATGGCGGTGCAGCGAGCTGTCGCCGAACGCTGGAAGAAAACCACGGGCTGCACCCTTGTCGAGGCTTACGGCCTGACCGAAACCTCCCCTGCGGCATGCATCAATCCCTGGGATCTGGAGGAGTACAACGGTTCGATCGGCTTGCCGATCCCCTCTACGGATGCCTGCATCAAGGACGACGACGGCAACCAGTTGCCGATGGGTGACGTAGGTGAACTGTGCATCAAGGGTCCGCAGGTCATGAAAGGCTACTGGAACCGCCCGCAGGAAACCATGAACGTCATCGACAACGATGGCTGGCTGCATACCGGCGACATGGCGCGGATGGACGAAAACGGGTTTTTCTATATCGTGGACCGAAAGAAGGACATGATCCTCGTGTCGGGATTCAATGTGTATCCGAACGAGATCGAAGACGTGATCGCGCTCATGCCCGGCGTCATGGAGGTTGCCGCGATCGGCGTACCCGACGATAAGTCCGGCGAAGCGGTCAAGGTGGTCATCGTCAAGAAGGATCCTGCCCTGACCGCCGAAATGATCATGGCGCATGCACGCGAAAACCTGACCGGATACAAGCTGCCCCGCTACGTCGAGTTCCGGGATGAACTCCCCAAGACCAACGTGGGCAAGATCCTGCGGCGGGAGTTGCGCGACAGCTCCGAGCCGGGACATTAGCCCCGAGGCGGCTCCCGGGATCGGAAAATGTGACGCTTAGCGTCACATTTTCAGCGTAAAAAAGCGGCTCCAGCCGCGCACGACGCACCAGGCCGGGTTGGCCTCGGGTGTATATTCGGCGTGCCCTACACCATCATTGGCGCCCGAACAACCCTCGTTCCTGACCTTGCCTGGAGTCCTCCCATGTCCTTACTTGAAAGCGTTTCCATCGATCACAACTCCTCCCTCGTGCGACGTGTCACCGATGCCGGCGGACAAGTGGACTGGTGCTACATGCATGCCAATCCAGCCGACATCTACCATCCGTGCTTCTCCGAGCGCCTGCTGCATGGCCTCAAGCGTACCCAGGAAAGCATTCGTCGTTCGCTTGCCGCTGACACGAATCCCTCTGCCGGCATCCATCACCTCGTGCTGGCCTCCGATGCGGATGTCTTCAATCTCGGCGGCGACCTGGCACTTTTCTCCAAATTGATCCGCAATGGAAACCGCGGGCACATGCTCGAGTACGCAAAGCTTTGCGTCGAGGTGGCCTACAACTTCTCGAGGCTGTACGAAGATCGCGTGCACAGCATCGCAGTGATACAGGGCGATGCGTTGGGGGGTGGTTTCGAAGCTGCCTTGTGCTGCAACACCATCATTGCCGAGGAAGGTGCCGGCATGGGCTTCCCGGAAGTGCTGTTCGACCTGTTCCCGGGCATGGGTGCGTATACGTTCCTCACCCGTCGCGTGCCTGCATCGCAGGCCGAACGCATGATGCTCGACGCGCGCGTGTACCCGGTCGAGGAACTGCTCGAGATGGGCGTCGTGGATTACGTCGTGCCCAAGGGCGAGGGACTGATGGAGGCGCGCAATCTCATCCGGCGCAACCAGCGGATCAGCAACGCCATGCGCTCGATGAACACCGTTCGCCAGGCTTGCCGCCCCGTCAGCCTCGAGGAGCTGCTTTCGGTGACCACCGAATGGGTCGATGCCGCCATGCGCCTCAGCGATCGTGGACTCAAGACCATGGAACGCCTGATCCGGGCGCAGCAACGTCGCGCAGAGTCGACGCCAGCCGCCGCTGCTTCCCAGCAATTCATTGCGTCTCGCTGAGCGAGAATGGATCGACAAGGACACGCATGACAAGGCTCGCATGACAAGGCTCGCGATCCTGCCTGCGAACGGTAACTCGCAGGATCGATAGCGGTTGCACGCCGGCGCAACGCAGGGAAATGCGTTGCGCCGGTCACGCTTTCAAGTGACTGTCCCAGGCGGCGCAATCGCCTGCTGCGGCAGTCTGCGCGGCGGGACATGCGACAAGAATGCCGCACGCCTGCAATGACCCAGCGTGTGCCGCTGGCCTCCGCAAGCAGGCCAGCCAGTGACCTGCCCGTCAGCGCTGATCGGTCTCGGACTCTTCCTGGCCCAGGTCACCCCGGTCGCGAAGCGCGGCCAGCGCCTGTTCCAATTGCTGGCGCAGCAGCTTGACCATGCCCTGCCATTCGGGCGCAAGCTGCTCCGGCGACTTGCGCATGGCTTCCGAGGCGCTATCGGCCAGGCGTATGGCACCCATGTTGCTGGCCGTGCCCTTGAGTGCGTGGCAGGCGTCGTGGAAGGTATCCCAATGCCTGGCCGTACCGCTGACCTCGAGCTCGGCGACGCACTTCCTCGCGTCGCGGGCGCACTCGACGAGGAAGCGTTGCACGAAATCCTGGCCCAGCCCCATCTCGCGCAATTCGTCGAGGATGTGCTCGGAGATGATGCTTTTGTCCACCGCTGCGGGCGGCGGGCTGGCCGTGGCGCTGCCTGGTGCCGCGCCTTCAGCGATCTGTGCCAGTTTTTCCAGTAGTTGGTCGACCGCCACCGGCTTGGTCATGAAGGCGTAGGCGCCTGCGCGCTCACACTCGAGCCTGGCCTCCTTGGTCGCATCGGCGGTCAGTACGATGAACGGCGTGCGCTTGCGACCGGCTTCCATGAAGCGTGTCTGCTTCATGACTTCCAGGCCACTTGCGCCGGGCATGTGCAGGTCGATGATGACGGCATCGAAGGTCTGTGATTCGAGCGCAGTCAGGACGTCTTCGCCATCGTCCACGACCAGCGGGCGATGCCCGGACTTCTCCAGCAGACTGCGCATGACCATCAGGTTGGCAGACTGATCGTCGGCGACCAGGATGCGCATCGGCCGGACACGCGCACGGTGGCGCACGAAGGGATCGTCGAAGGAAATGACGTTGCTTGCACCTTCCGCGCTCGCAGGCTTGCTGGCTGGCACCGCGAAGGGGACGTCGATCCAGAAGCGCGACCCTTCACCCAACTGGCTTTCGACACCGATCCGCCCACCCATTTCCTCGGTCAATGCCTTGGCGATCGTCGTGCCAAGCCCGGTGCCGCCGAAGCGCCGCCCCCTGCCGCTCTCGACCTGCTCGAAAGCGTCGAAGATCCGCAGCAGCTCCGGTTCCGAAATCCCGATGCCGGTATCGCTGACAGCGAAGCGCAAGGTCGCCCGGCCGGGCATGGCCGACACCACGGACACATCAAGCGATACCCGCCCCTCGTCGGTGAACTTGATTGCGTTGGACAGCAGGTTGACCAGGACCTGGCGCAGGTGGTTGCTGTCGCCACGCACCGTCCGCGGCACATCCTGGGCCAGCCGGGCGTCGAGCACGAGCCCCTTGGATTGCGCACTGTGCAGCAACATCGATCGAATGCTTTGCACCAGCTCCTGCAACGGGAAGTCCGCGTCTTCGTGCGTGAGCTTGCCAGCCTCGATCTTGGAGATGTCCAGGACGTCGTCGACCAGCGACTGCAACGCGCGCGCGGACGTCTGGATGATCAACGCGCTATCGCGTTGTTCGGTCGTCAGGCGCGTGGAGGCAAGTACTTCGGACATGCCCACGATGCCGTTGAGCGGCGTGCGGAACTCGTGGCTCATGTTGGCCAGGAACCGCGACTTTGCTTCGTTGGCCCTGCGTGCTTCCTGGGTGATCCGGTGCAGGTTCTTCATCAGCGACGACAGGTATCCGGGGATCGCGATGAGCCCGACCCACAACCCGCCCGCCAGGAAGGGCTGGTCGCGCCAGAACGGATTGACGAGGATGACCGCAAGGAACGCACACGCCGACAAGAACGACGCGGCGTACAGGAAACGGGTGCCGTAACGCAGGCCGTTGCCGATCGTCACCCACAGGATGATCACGTACAGCGGCGACAGGGCGGCGGCGTTGAGCGACATCAGGATCGCCAGCGTCGCGTAATCGGTCAGCATCCCGATCCAGCGTCGGACGTGGGATCTCTCCGGCGCGACCAGTATCGACGTCATGATGCCAATGGCGACCAGGAACTCGGCCAGCATGACCATGATCATCGTATCGATGTGCGTGCCGCCGTCGAAGTTGTGCAGCGCCCACAAGTAGGCGAGGATCATCGTGGCGATCGCCAGGCGTACGCCGGCCTGGCCATGTTCGCTATCCGATCGCTCTGCCAGGCGCTGTCTGATCGGGTCCAGGGCAGCGAACATGTCGATCAGGCCAGCCCTGGCTGGCGCGTTGGCACCGAGAAGCGTTCGCAGATCTCATCCAGTCGCTCGCGGTTGACCAGCAACGCCTCCACGCAACGCGGGTCGAACAGCTTGCCTGCCTGCTCGCGCAGGTAGGTCAATGCGTCATCCAGCGACCAGGCCTTCTTGTAGGGCCGCGGCGAGAGCAACGCATCCAGCACGTCGGCGACAGCCACGATCCTGGCCGACAGCGGGATCGCGTCCCCGGCCAGGCCATCGGGATACCCGCTTCCGTCGTAGCGTTCGTGGTGGCGCAGGGCGATCTCGGCGCCGGTCTGGATGAAGCGGTTCTGGCTACCGTTGAGCAATTCGAAACCGATGCTCGGATGGCGCCGCATCACCTTGGTCTCGTGTTCCTCGAGCGGTCCTGGCTTCATCAGGATGGCATCGGGTATGGCGATCTTGCCCATGTCGTGCAGCGGCGCGGCCAGCTCGATCAGGCGCACCTCGTCCTCGAACATGCCCAGCTCTTCGGCGATCAGGCCGGCGATATGCGCCATGCGCTCCAGGTACGCACTGGTGCCGGCATCGCGGTACTCGATCGCGCGTGCCAGGCGCGACAAGGTCTCGCGCTCGCGCTCCTCGACCTCATGCATGCTGGACAACAGGCGTTGCTCCAGCGACAACGCCCGCTGCTTCACGGACTCGGATTGCTGGCGCAACTGCAGCAGGTTGCGGCACCGCGCGCGCATCTCGCGCGGACGGATCGGCTTGACAAGGAAATCGATGATCCCGGCGTCCAGGGCCGCTTGCCGTATCGGCGCGTCGCCAACGATGGTGACCAGGACGATGGGGACGTCGCGATGCATCAGCGGCTTGCGGAACTGGCGGGCGAACTCAAGCCCGTCCATGCCCGGCATCCGGTAATCGAGCAGGAGCAGGTCAGGCCGGTTGCCCATGCACCATTCCAGCGCAACGCGGGGATCCTCGAAGTCGAACACCTGAAGCTCGGGGCTGATGTCCTCGAGGATGTGCCGCAGCATCGAGCGGGCGGAAGTCTGGTCGTCGACGATCGCGATATTCACGCGTTATCCAACCTCTCGGGGGAATGGTTGTCCGGAGCATGATCTGCAGCGACATGTCCGCGGGGTCGCATCGGTCCAAACGCACGGCCTGTCATCGGCATCGGTTGAACTCCTTCCATGGAAAAGCAATATTCGTGCCCTTGGGGCCAGGGCCACCGCGCGTACACGCTACCGGGACAACGCCAAACCCCGGGGTGCGCGGTCAACCCGGACGCGACCAGTTGTGACGCAATGGGTCACCTGCGCCCCTAGAATACCCCTTCACGCGGCAGGAAGGACATGCTGCGGCGGGGCATGCTGCGGCGGGGCATGCTGCGGCGGGCATGCCGTCACGGGCACGGCTCCGCACACTCCGGTCCATCAGGCCGCCGCTTCGGGCCTGAGGTAGGGAAACAGCAGCACGTCCCGGATCGATGCCGAATCGGTCAACAGCATCACCATTCGATCAATGCCGACCCCCAGCCCACCGGTGGGGGGCATGCCGACTTCCAGCGCACGGATGTAATCGGCATCGAAGTGCATCGCCTCGTCGTCGCCGCCTGCCTTTGCCTCCACCTGTGCCTGGAAGCGTGCCGCCTGGTCCTCGGGATCGTTCAGCTCCGAGAACCCGTTGGCCAGCTCACGGGCGCCGACGAAGAGCTCAAAGCGGTCGGTGATGCCGGGCTCGCTGTCCGACTCGCGCGCCAGTGGTGACACCTCCACCGGGTAGTGGGTGATGAAGGTGGGCTGGATCAATCCGCCCTCGACGGTTTGCTCGAAGATTTCCAGCAACAGCTTGCCCCAGCCGTGGCCAGGCTTGACGGCAATGCCCAGTCGCTTGCAGTGCGCGGCAAGGGCATCGCGATCGCGGCAATCGGCTGCGCTGATCCCCGGGTTGAGTTCGCGCACCGCATCTTCCATTTTCCAGCGCCGGAAGGCCGGCCCGAGGTCGATCGCGTGCTCTTCCCACTGCAGTTGCGTGGTCCCGAGCGTCTCCTGCGCGACGTCACGGATCATGGCTTCGGTCAGGTCCATGATTTCGTCGTACGTGGCATAGGCCTCGTACAACTCCAGCATGGTGAACTCCGGGTTGTGGCGGGTGCTGACGCCCTCATTGCGGAAGTTGCGGTTGATCTCGTAGACGCGCTCGAAGCCGCCGACCACCAGGCGCTTGAGGTACAGCTCCGGCGCCACCCGCAGGAACAGGTCCAGGTCCAGCGCATTGTGGTGCGTGGTGAACGGCTTGGCGGTGGCACCGCCGGCCAGGTAATGCATCATCGGCGTCTCGACCTCGAGGAACCGGCGCGCATCGAGCCAGCGCCGGATCGCGGCGACGATGCGCGAGCGCTGCACGAAGACATCGCGCGCCTCGGGCGACACGATCAGGTCCACGTAGCGCTGGCGGTAACGCTGCTCGACATCGGCCAGCCCATGCCACTTGTCCGGCAATGGACGCAGCGACTTGGTCAGCAGGCGCAGCGATTCGGCCTTGACCGACAGCTCTCCGGTGCGCGTGCGCATCAGCGTTCCGGTCACGGCGACGATATCGCCGACATCCCAGCCCTTGAAGGCGTCGTAGCGATCGCCCAGCGTCGCCGATTGCAGGAACAGCTGGATGCGCCCGGAGGTGTCCTGGATCTGGGCGAAGGCGGCCTTGCCCATCACCCGCTTGGCCATCAAACGCCCTGCCAGGGCGACACGCCTGCCTTCGGCTTCCAATGCTTCACCGGTCCACTGGCTGGCGTCGGCGTAGGCATCCTGCAGGTCCTGCGCGTAGTCGGCCCGGCGGAAATCGTTGGGGAAAGCGACGCCCTGCCCGCGCAGCGCCGCGAGCTTGCCTCGGCGCTCGGCGATCAGGCGGTTTTCGTCGACAGGCGTAGTTGGGATTTCGTCGGTCATGGGTGTGCGAATCGGATTGGGTGTCAATGTAGGCGCGGCTTCAGCCGCGAGCTTTTTCTCCAAGGCAAGAGCTCGCGGCTAAAGCCGCTCCTACAGTGGAATCCAGGGCAACGCATCCCTGAAGTTGCAGCATTACACCGCATCGCTGCGTTTGGAACCCGCTTCCAGCCCCGATTTCAGGCTGGCCTCGACGAACTCGTCCAGGTCGCCGTCGAGGACCTTCTGGGTATCGCTGCGCTCCACGCCCGTGCGCAGGTCCTTGATCCGCGACTGGTCCAGCACGTAGTTGCGGATCTGGCTGCCCCAGCCGATGTCGGACTTGGTCGCTTCCAGCGCGTCCTTCTCGGCGTTGCGCTTCTGTACTTCCAGCTCGTAGAGCTTCGCGGCCAGCATCTTCATGGCGGTGTCGCGGTTGGCGTGCTGGCTGCGACCGGTCTGGCAGGCGACCACGGTATTGGTCGGGATGTGGGTGATGCGCACCGCGGATTCGGTCTTGTTGACGTGCTGGCCACCGGCGCCCGAGGAACGGTAGACGTCGGTGCGCAGGTCGGCCGGATTGATGTCGATCTCGATGTTGTCGTCGACTTCCGGCGACACGAACACCGAGGTGAACGACGTATGCCGGCGGTTGTCCGAGTCGAACGGCGATTTGCGCACCAGCCGGTGCACGCCGATCTCGGTCTTCAGCCAGCCGTAGGCGTAATCGCCTTCGACCCGGATGGTGGCGGATTTGATGCCGGCGACCTCGCCGCCGCTGACTTCCATCAGTTCGGTCTTCCAGCCACGCGACTCGGCCCAGCGCAGGTACATGCGCAGCAGCATCTCGGCCCAGTCCTGCGCCTCGGTGCCGCCGGCGCCGGCCTGGATGTCGACGAACGCGGCATTGGCATCCATCTCGCCGGAAAACATGCGCTGGAATTCAAGCTTGTCCACGCCGCGGGCGTAGCGCTCGACATCGGCGGCGATGGCGTCGGCGGTGTCCTGGTCGTCCTCGGCCTCGACCAGGTCGAGCAGTTCGTCGGCGCCGCTCAGGCCTTCGCCGAGCTCGCGGATGCCGGTGACGTTACTGTCCAGCCGCGCGCGCTCCTTGCCCAGCGCCTGGGCGCGGTCGGCGTCGTTCCAGATCTCGGGGTTTTCCAGCTCGCGGTTGACTTCTTCCAGCCGTTCGACCTTGGCGTCGTAGTCAAAGATACCCCCTGAGCGCATCCAGCCGGCCAATGAGGTCGGCGATGCGCTGGCGGACGGGATTGAGTTCGATCATGTGCGATGTTGGTGCTGCGAAAGACCGTGGATTCTAGCAGCTGGGCCCGGGCTCCAGGCACCGGCGAAGCCTGGTCGGGATCCGGGATACACGCGGCGCGGCACCGCGAGCTCGAACCGGGCGCCTAGCGCGGCTTCAGCACATCCCGGTAGCTGCGGCTGCACGGTAGCCGGGTCCCGTCCTTCAGGTGGACGCGCGCATCGCCGGTGTCCAGCGGCTCGATCGATGCCACCTGGTCCAGGTTGACGATGTAGCTGCGATGGATGCGGGTGAAGCGGGCCGGATCGAGCTTGCTTTCGATCGCGGCGACCGTGCTGCGCAACGGGTAGTCGCGGTCGCGCACGCGCAGGTTGACGTAGTTGCCGGCCGCCTGCAGCCATTCGATGTCGTTGGCCGCGACCAGGAACTCCCGGCCCAGCTTGCGCACCAGGAAGCGCTCGGGCCGTTGCGCAGGTTCGACGGGCGAGCCGTCGTCGGGCGCATCGAGCAGGCGGGCCTCGCCCTGCCATCGGCGCCAGAACCACAGGTAGCTGTGGTGGACCACGACGATGAGGGCGAAGGTACGGACATCCTTGAGGTACTCGTAGGACAACTCGCGCGGCCAGTCGCCGAAATCGTAGTGGCTGCCCATGGCGGCGTAGGCCAGCCTGCGCAGCAGCACCATGCCGGCAACGTGCAGCAAGGACCAGGCAACGCTGGCAACCAGGTAAACGGGAAGGCGTCGCAGCCAGGTGTCGAAATGCAGGGGCCAGCGCCGGCACAGCGCGAACAACCCCGGCAGCAGCGCCAGTGTCACGATGGCGCTGCTGGCCTCCCAGATCACGGGCTCCCACGCGGGAAGGCCCCGACCGTGCCGCCCGGCATCCATCAAGACGACCAGGCTGTTGCCGATCGCAGCCAGGCCGAAGATCGCGACCCAGATCGCCACTTCGACCGGGCGCCGCCACGGGGCGAACTGGCGCCAGGGTTTCGGACGAGCGTGGAGATCCTGGTGCTGTGTCTGGGTTGGCGCCGCCATCCGCGCATTCTATCCATCCGGGCCACCGGGCGGCCCCGATTCGTCCCCGGGTCCCGCGGTTCGTCCCTCAGTGGCATCAATACGCCACTGGATGCTGTCGCAAGGCAGGGACGGCGACGACGCTATGGCCATCTCCACTTCCGGTCGCAGCCATGGTCCGTCGCCACGATATCGATGCCCTGCGTGTCCTCGCTTTCGCCCTGCTGATCCTCTATCACGTCGGCATGGTCTACGTGTTCGACTGGGGCTACCACATCAAGAGCAGCTACCAGGCCGAATGGCTGCAGTGGCCGATGATCTTCCTCAATCGCTGGCGGATGCCATTGCTGTTCATGATCTCCGGCATCGCGATCGGCTTGTACGACCCCGGCTCCGGGCAGGCGGGGCGCGGCCCCATCAAATTGGCCTGGTTGCGCAGCTGGCGGCTGCTGTTGCCGCTGGTGTTCGGGATGTTCACCGTCGTCTCGGTGCAGGCGTACTGCCAGGGCGTGGCCAACGGCCACGTCACGCCCGGGTTCTGGGACTTCCTGCTTCGCTACTGGCAGGTGCGCCCCTGGCCTGCAGGCAGCTTCGACGGATGGGAACACGGCATCACCTGGAACCACCTGTGGTACCTGCCCTACCTGTGGGTGTACACGCTGGTGCTGATGGCCTTGCTGCCCGTGCTGAAGACCACCGCGGGACTACGCGTGCTCGGCCTGCTCAATGCGCGCCGTGGCTGGGCGCTGGTGTTGCTGCCGGCGCTGCCCCTGCTGGCCTACCTGTTCGTGCTGGAGCCGCGATTCCCGCAGACCCATGCGCTGTTCGGGGACTGGTACCTGCATGCCGAGTACTTCACGGCGTTCCTGTACGGCTATGCGTTTTCGCGTGCCGACGGGCTCTGGAAAGAACTGGTGAGGCTGCGCCACCGCACGCTTTGGGTCGCGTTGGTGTCGATCACCATTTACCTGCTGCTGCGCGCCGCCGGTCGTTACCTGCCGCCCGACCACATCCCGCATGTCGTGCCGATGGTGTTCTGGATGTGCCTCTCGCATGCCGCCCAGACGCTGTACCTGTGGACGGCGATGCTGGCGATCTTCGGATGGGGTCACCTGCTGCTCAATCGTCCGATGGGGTGGCTGCCGTACTGCACCGAGGCCGTCTATCCCTGGTACATCCTGCACCAGAGCCTGATCGTACCGCTGGCGTTCTGGCTGGTGCCGCTGCAGCTGGGACCGGTATTGGAGCCTGCATTGATGCTCTCCGGCACCGTCCTTGGCTGCCTGTTGCTGCATGAGTTCGTGATCCGCCGGGTTACGATCCTGCGGCCGCTGTTTGGACTCAAGCTGGAGCGCACACAGGACCAAACGCAGGTCCGCGGCAGCGTCCTGCCCGCTGCACGACCGATCGCCTGATTGGCAAATTCCTCTGGAGCGCACATGTTTGAAGTAGGTCCCAACCTCTGGTTGCAATCCTTTGCATCACCGCTCTTGCAGTGGTTCATGCTTGCGGTGACCACGCTCGGCTACGACTGGTTCTACATCGTGCTGATCGTGGTCCTGGGGTTTGGACTGCGCCTGCGGCCAACCCTGGGCATGATGCTCGCGCTGCTGCTGGCGGGGCTGGCCACGCATGCCGTCAAGACCGGCTTCGAAATGCCGCGTCCAAGCGATGTGGACATCCGTGTGCTCGACAAGGGGCAACCCCACTTGCCGCTCGTCGCCCACGGCGGTGCGGATCGTTTCCTGGGCCTGCCCTCGCCCGAGGCACGCGCCGCGATCCGCGCATCGCCCGAGCCGGATTATGGCTTCATCAGCGGCCATGTCGCTGCCGCCACGGCGATGTCCCTGGGCCTGCTGTTGTGCTTCCGGGTCCGCAAGCGGGCACTGTGGGTCGCGCTGTGCGCCTGGCCCATCGTGATGGTGTTGTCGCGCATGTACCTGGGCCGACATTTCCTCGGCGACGCCCTGGGTGGCTTGCTGGCCGGTGGATCGATGGCCCTGCTCGCGGCATGGTTGCTGCCGCGCCAAGGCTCGCCACGTGCATTGCAATGGCGGCTCGGGGGGCTGGCGATCGCAACGGCAGCGTTGTGCCTGCTGACGCCTCTCACGTCGCTCGTGGATGGTCCCACGCTGGGCAAGCTGGGTGGGCTTGTCATCGTGCTTGGCGTGCTGGGCTGGCGGGGTTTCCCGGACGATGGCGGTACGCTCGCACAACGTGCAGGCCGGATCGCCTGCGTCTGCGCGGTCTACGTTGGCGTCAAGCTGGCCGTACGGGCTTTGGCCGGAGTCGCTGGCTGGGACGACGACAACCTGGTTTGGCTTCCGGTGACGATCGCGGCGACTGCCGCGATGTTCCTGGGTGGTATCGCTTTGGCCAAATGGCTTGGCCTGTTCCGCAGCGGCATGGCGAACGCAACGCGTGGCGTGTCCATGGCGCAACTGCGATGACGCAATGCCGCTGACGAACTGCTGCTGACGCAACGTGTTTGAGCCGAACGCGCCTCCCGCTGACGCAGTCCGGCTATCGTCCTGGCGATGCGATCAGGCCATCGGCTCGCGATGTACGACGATCAACTGGATGGCATCGCCACCGCGATAATCATCCGGGGCAAGGCGATAGGCGATGCGGATGCGATCGTCCGGTGGGGTGCCGCCCCAGCCGCCAAAGTGGATGGCATTGAGCGCCTTGCCGTCGTGCAGGAGTTCCAGCTTGAGGTGGCGCTCGCCGACGACACGCCAGCGCACGACGTCGAAATCACCGTCGAACACCGGCTCGGGGAAGCCCTGCCCCCACGGGCCGCCATCGCGCAGGGCGAAGGCATTGCCGATATCGAATTCGGCGGCGGACAGTGCGCCATCGCTGGCGACGATGTCCTGCAGCGCCGCAGGGTCGATCAGCTGGCCCGCGCAGGCCTCGAAGGCTGCAGTGAAATCCGCAAGCCGCGCCTGCGGCAAGCTCAGGCCGGCCGCCATGGCGTGTCCACCGAAGCGCTCGATCAGCCCGGGATGCAGGGCGTCGACGCGTGCCAATGCATCGCGGACGTGGAACCCGGGGATCGACCGGGCGGACCCCCGCAATTGCGCGCTTCCCGGCTCGGCGGGCGCGAAGGCGACGACCGGGCGATGCAACCGTTCCTTGACCTTCGACGCCACCAGCCCGACCACGCCCGGATGCCAGCCGGCATCGAACAGGCAGTGCGCGACGCGCGGGGAGGTCTCTGCGAGCGACAAACCAGCCAATGCGACATCCGCATCGTCCACCATTTTCTGCTGCACCGCGCGGCGCTCGGCATTGATGCGATCGAGCACACCGGCAAGCTCGCACGCAGTGGCCGCGTCATCGGTCAACAGGCACTCGATCCCGAGCGCCATGTCCTCGAGCCGGCCGGCCGCGTTGATCCGCGGGCCGATGGCAAATCCGATGTCGGCGGCAGTCAAGGCGGCGGCCTTGCGGCCGGAGACTTCGATCAGCGCGCGCAGTCCGGCACAGCCCCGGCCTGCCCGCAGCCGGCGCAAACCGGCAGAGACCAGCGCGCGGTTGTTCCTGTCCAGTGGCACCAGGTCGGCGACGGTGCCAACGGCGACGAGGTCGAGCAGCATGGCGAGGTCGGGCACGTCGTTCCCGAAGTAGCCGTCCGATCGCAACCGCGCGCGCAACGCCAGCAGCACATAGAAGATCACGCCGACACCGGCGAGCATCCTGCTGCCAAAACCATCGCCATGCTGGTTGGGATTGACGATGGCATCGGCTGGTGGCAGGGCCTCGCCCGGCAGGTGATGGTCGGTCACCAGCACCTGCCAGCCGCGCGCCTTGGCCGCGGCCACCCCGGCGTGGCAGGCGATGCCATGGTCGACGGTCACGAGCAGGTCGGGCGACCGGCCGGCGAGCTCGTCCACGAGGGCGGTCGACAGGCCGTAGCCGTGCACCATGCGGTTGGGAACGGCGTGCGACACGTTGCGCGCACCGAGCATCCGCAACCCGCGCACGCCGACCGCGCAGGCCGTAGCGCCGTCGCAGTCGAAATCCCCCACCACGACGATATGCCGATCCCCGGCGATGGCCGATGCCAGCAAGGTGGTGGCCGCGTCCATGCCCAGCAGGTCATCGGGCGACAACAGGTCGGCAAGCCGGGGGTGTGAATTGGCGACGTCGAGCGCGCCGCGGGCGGCGTAGATGCGTCGCAGCAGGGGCGGGACGTGGTCGGGCCATTCGCCGTCGACGGCACGCGCGCGGCGCCTGATCGTGCGCGCCACCGTCATGCCGCGAATCGCGTCATCGGCCTGCGCCAGAAGCGCCAGCGCTGGCCGCGCCGCAGGACGTAGCCCCTGCCATCGCCACAATCCAGCGACAGGCATTGCAGCTTGCGTTGGAGGAGTGCATCGCACGCCGGCCGTAGCCAATCGCGTTGCAGCGCCGCCAGGTCGAGTGCATCGCGCAGGTCGACCAGGCTGTCGGCAGCGGGCACCGCGAACGCATGGGGCAACGATTGGCATACGCCCTCGCCCGTGGCGGAAGCCAACGCACGCAGTGGCGCATCGTCGGCAAGGACGCTGGCATGCGCAGTCCGCACGACATCCGGTAGGACACCGCCACCCCAGAACCACAGCGAATTGATCGGCGGCTTGCCTAGCGCCACGCGCTTGGCGTTCCAGGGATGATTGTGCAGGACCACCTGCGCCTCGTTGGCCAATGCGCGCCAGCGCCGTCCGGCGGCGCCTTCGGCCAGGTGCTCGAACAGGTCGCTGCCCAGCGCTTCGTCCGGCTCGGCGAACGCCGGCGGTTTGGCTTCTGCCGGCAGGCGCAGGTACCAGCGCGCGGGTGTCGGGGCATCCAGCGGAAACCCGGCATCGCCAAACAGGGGCCGCAATGCCGGCAGCAGGGCCTCGCTGTCTTCTGCCGTGGGCACCAGCGCGGCGCCGCACGCCAGCAGTCGCACCCCGTTGATGTCCGGGCGCACGTAGGCAGGGTCGGCGCGCAACCAGCAAGCCCCGGTCGCATCGCCGGCGTCCAGTTGCCGGGTCAGGGCAGCCATGGGCCAGTGATTGGGGATCAGCTCGAAGTGGCGCAGCAACTGGGCCTTTCGACCCGCCGCGCCTGGCGGCTGGCTGCTATCGGCACGGCCCAGCGCACGCGCCATCCCGGGCTCCAGCGGCTGCCCGCCAAGACGTGCGGCAGGCGGCAGCAGGAACGTCACCTGCGGCATCGATCAGTTGCCGTAGCGGACTTCGACGATGTCGTACTCGCGCGTGCCGGCGGGGGCCTCGATGGTGGCGGCGTCACCCTCGTGCTTGCCGATGAGCGCACGCGCGACCGGCGAGGAAATCGCGATCTTGCCGTGTTTGATGTCGGCCTCCAGGTCGCCGACGATCTGGTAGGTTTTTTCTTCGTCGGTCTCGGTGTCGGCCAGCACCACGGTGGCGCCGAACACGATCCGCGAGCCTGCATCGAGCTTGGATACGTCGATCACCTGCGCGTGCGACAGCTCGCTTTCGAGCAGCTTGATCCGGCCCTCGATGAAGCTCTGCTGCTCGCGCGCGGCGTGGTATTCGGCGTTTTCCTTGAGGTCGCCATGGGCACGGGCTTCCGCGATCGCCGCGATGACAGCGGGACGCTTGGTGGATTTCAGGTCTTCCAGCTCGGCGCGCAGTCGCTGCGCGCCTTCGGTGGTCAGTGGGGCTCTCATGGGTTGGTCTCCAGCTCCTTGTGGAGCTCCTGCAGCGACCATACCGGGCCGCTGTCGCGATAGTCCAGCGAATGCAGCAGCGCCTTGGCGCCGGCGATCGTGGTCGAATAGGTCACGCGTTGTTGCAAGGCCTCGCGGCGGATCGAGAACGAGTCCGCGATCGCCTGCCGGCCTTCGGTGGTGTTGACGATGTAGGCGATCTCGCCGTTCTTGATCAGGTCGACGATGTGCGGGCGGCCCTCGATGACCTTGTTGATCGAGTCGCAGGCGATGCCCTGCCCGCCCAGCCATTTCGCGGTGCCATGGGTCGCCACCAGCGAATAACCCCGGCGCAGCAAATCGTTGGCGACAGGCAGCAAGCGCGCCTTGTCCGGGTCGCGCACGGACAGGAAGGCCTTGCCGACGGCGGGCGCGCGGATGCCCGCGGCTTCTTCCGCACGCGCGAAGGCGGCGCCGAAGCTCCGGCCCACGCCCATGACCTCGCCGGTCGAACGCATCTCCGGGCCCAGGATCGGATCCACGCCCAGGAACTTGGCAAACGGGAACACCGCTTCCTTGACCGAGAAGTATCCGGGCACCACTTCCCTGGTCGCACCCTGCTCGGCCAACGTCTTTCCGGCCATGCAGCGCGCGGCGATCTTTGCCAGCGGGATGCCGATGGCCTTGGACACGAATGGCACCGTCCGCGAGGCGCGTGGATTGACTTCCAGCAGGAAGATATTGGCTTGGCCCTCGGCATCGATCTGCACCGCGAACTGGGTATTCATCAGTCCGACGACGTTCAACGCCCGAGCCAACGCAGCGACCTGCTCACGCAAACGCGCCTGCACCTCCGGCGTCAGTGAGTAGGGTGGCAACGAGCATGACGAGTCGCCCGAATGCACGCCGGCCTCCTCGATGTGTTCCATCACGCCACCGATCAGGACGTTGCCGTCCTTGTCGGCGATGACATCGACATCGACCTCGACCGCGTTGTCCAGGAAACGATCCAGCAGCACCGGCGACTTGTCCGATACCTTGACCGCATCGCGGATGTAGCGCGCCAGGTCGGCATCGGAATGCACCACCTCCATCGCACGGCCACCCAGCACGTAGCTGGGACGGACCACCATCGGGTAGCCGACCTCCCCCGCCAGCGCCAGGGCTTCCTCGGCACTGCGGGCAATGCGATTGGGTGGCTGTTTCAGGCCGAGCCTGTCGACCAGTTGCTGGAAGCGCTCGCGGTCTTCGGCCAGGTCGATCGAATCCGGGGACGTGCCGATGATCGGCACGCCGTTGTCCTGCAATGCCTGCGCGAGCTTCAACGGCGTCTGCCCGCCGTACTGGACGATCACGCCCTTGGGTTTCTCGACCTCGACGATCGCAAGCACGTCTTCGAGCGTCAGCGGCTCGAAATACAACCGGTCGGAGGTGTCGTAATCGGTCGACACGGTTTCCGGGTTGCAGTTGACCATGATGGTCTCGAAGCCATCCTCCCGGAGGGCAAGCGCGGCGTGCACGCAGCAGTAGTCGAACTCGATCCCCTGCCCGATGCGGTTGGGCCCGCCACCGAGCACCATGATCTTGTCGCGGTCGCTCGGCGCGGCTTCGCACTCGTCCTCGTAGGTCGAATACAGGTACGCGGTCGTGGTCGCGAACTCCGCCGCGCAAGAATCCACGCGCTTGTAGACCGGCCGTACGCCGAAGGCCTTGCGCAGCGCACGCACCGCCAGCTCGCTTGTGCCGGTGACCTGCGCCAGGCGCGCGTCGGAAAAACCCATGCGCTTGAGCCGGCGCATGCTGCGGGCATCCAACGAATCCAGGCCATCGGTGGCGAGTTGCTGTTCGCTGGCGACGATTTCCTCGATCTGATCGAGGAACCACGGGTCGACCCAGGACAAGGCGTGCAGCTCTTCGACATCGAGCCCGGCGCGGAAGGCATCGGCGATATGGAAGATGCGCTCCGGCCCAGGTTCCTTGACCTCGCGCTTGAGCGTCGCCAGGCCACCTTCGTCGGTGTAATCGATACCGGTCGGGTCGAGGCCCACCTTGCCGGTTTCCAGGCCACGCAAGGCCTTCTGCAGCGACTCCTGGAAGCTGCGACCGATCGCCATCACCTCGCCCACCGACTTCATCTGCGTGGTCAGGCGCGAATCGGCGGCCGGGAACTTCTCGAATGCGAACCGCGGGATCTTGGTGACGACGTAGTCGATGGCAGGCTCGAACGATGCCGGGGTCAGCCCGCCGGTGATCTCGTTCTTCAACTCGTCCAGCGTGTAGCCGACCGCGAGCTTGGCCGCGACCTTGGCGATCGGGAACCCGGTTGCCTTGGACGCCAGCGCCGAGGACCGCGACACGCGTGGATTCATCTCGATCACCACCACGCGACCGGTCTGCGCATTGATGCCGAACTGCACATTGCTGCCGCCGGTGTCGACGCCGATCTTGCGCAGCACCGAGATAGAGGCATCGCGCAGGCGCTGGTATTCCTTGTCGGTCAAGGTCTGCGCCGGGGCGACGGTAATCGAGTCGCCGGTATGCACGCCCATGGCATCGAAGTTCTCGATCGAGCAGACGATGATGCAGTTGTCCGCGGTGTCACGGACCACCTCCATCTCGAATTCCTTCCAGCCCAGCACCGATTCCTCGACCAGCACCTCGTTGACCGGCGACAGCTCCAGGCCGTGCTTGACGATCGCTTCGAACTCTTCCTTGTTGTACGCGATGCCGCCACCGCTGCCGCCCAGGGTGTAGGACGGGCGGATGATGGTGGGGTAACCGACGCGGGTCTGGATGTCGACGGCCTGTTCGAACGACTTGGCGACTTCCGCCTTGGGACACTCCAGCCCGATCTCGCCCATCGCCACGCGGAACAGCTCGCGGTCTTCGGCCATGCGGATCGCATCGCGCGAGGCGCCGATCAACTCGACGCCGTGCGCTTCGAGCACGCCGTGGTCGGCGAGGTCCAGGGCGCAGTTGAGCGCGGTCTGCCCACCCATGGTCGGCAGCAGCGCGTCGGGCTTTTCCTTGGCGATGATCTTCTCGACCGTCTGCCAATTGATCGGCTCGATGTAGACGGCGTCGGCCATGCCCGGGTCGGTCATGATCGTTGCCGGGTTGCTGTTGACCAGCACCACGCGGTAACCCTCGTCGCGCAGTGCCTTGCAGGCCTGCGCGCCGGAGTAGTCGAACTCGCAGGCCTGGCCGATCACGATCGGGCCTGCGCCGATGATCAGGACGGTCTTGATGTCGGTGCGTTTTGGCATGTCAGCGTGCCTCCATCGAAGCAATGAAACGATCGAAGAGGTAGGCAACATCATGCGGACCCGGACTTGCTTCCGGATGCCCCTGGAAACTGAATGCAGGCGCATCGTCCAACGCAATGCCCTGGTTGCTGCCGTCGAACAAGGAGCGATGGGTCACCCGCGCATTGGCCGGCAAGCTGGCCTCGTCGAGCGCAAAGCCGTGGTTCTGGCTGGTGATCAACACGCGGCTGCTATCCAGGTCCTGTACGGGATGGTTGGCGCCATGGTGGCCGAACTTCATCTTCATCGACTTCGCTCCCGCAGCCAGACCGAGCAGCTGGTGGCCCAGGCAAATGCCGAACATCGGGATGTTGCTGGCGATGAACGCCTGGATCGCGGCGATCGCGTAGTCGCACGGTTCCGGATCACCCGGGCCATTGGACAGGAAAATGCCATCTGGCTTCAGTGCCAGCGCATCAGCAGCAGTGGTCTGCGCCGGGACGACGGTGACGTCACAACCGCGCTCGGCCAGCATCCGCAGGATGTTCTGCTTGACGCCAAAATCGTAAGCGACCACCCGGAATCGAGCTTCGGCCTGGACATGCTTGCCGGAGTCCAGGTCGAGCTGCCCATCACGCCATGCATATGGCGTGGCCGTGCTGACTTCCCGTGCCAGGTCCATGCCCTTGAGGCCGGCAAACTTGCGTGCCATCTCGATCGCCTTGTCGGCATCGATGTCGTCGCCGGCCATCAGCGCACCATTCTGTGCACCACGCTCACGCAGCAGGCGGGTCAGCTTGCGGGTGTCGATGCCGGCGATCGCAACCACGCCGCGCTCGCGCAGCCAGTCCGGCAGGGCGATCTGGTTGCGCCAGCTGGATGGTCGCCGCGGCACGTCGCGCACGATCAGGCCGGCAGCCCACGCACGCGAGGATTCGTTGTCGGCATCGTTGCAGCCGGTATTGCCGACATGTGGATAGGTCAGCGTGACCAGCTGCCTGGCATAGGAGGGATCGGTGAGGATCTCCTGGTATCCGGTCATGGCGGTGTTGAACACCACCTCACCGACCGAAAGGCCGGGCGCGCCAACGGAGTCCCCCTCGAACACGGTTCCGTCTTCGAGGACAAGAATGGCAGCATCAGTCACGGGCATCGCCTACGTCAGGTTGCAGAAAACCACCGAAGCGGCGAAAACCGGTTCGGGGAAAGTGGAATCAGGCGAGTGAGAATTGTACCGACGATGCGGGCACTTCGCCAGCATCGGCTTCGGCAGCCTGGCTTCGAGAATTGGTTCCACCCGCATCCCGGCCCCGGATACACTGCGAGGACGTCGCTGAGCCCTACTGGACCCCACACGCTGTGGAAATCAGCCTCCGTCGTCCGCTTCCGTCTGTACCTGTGGCAACCCCCTCGGAACCCGTCCATGCCGACTACGACCGATTGGGGGATTACCGGCTACGTTGCAATTATATACGCCGCCAGCATGGGCGATTGGCGATGCAGCGAGAAATAATAACAGCAAACGATTGCTTTCATTGCACTAGCATTCATTTCAATTCGACTTAAGTAAAGGCGTGAATGGAGTCGGCATTTGTGTGGCCAGGATGGCCCAGAGCCAGTCTGCGGCCGCAGCAATACCCAGGTCGCCGGCCTAGATGATCCAACCAGCAACTTCAAAAAGCTGGACCTTTGTCGGCTGCCCCGGCCCACCCAGGAAAACATCCGGGCTGGGCCGAGGAGCAACTTACCGATACCTCCTATTGCGGCATCACAAGGGCAACCGTATGTCGGGCCAAGTCACCGGGCAAGCAGAACGCACCTGACTCGCCTGCATCTGGCGAGAAGCTGGCCATCGCCGAAATCAAGGCATCGACTTCTGACGACACAGGAGGAGGCATGATCCCGGGGCTAGTCCCCTCGGTGCGAGGCACAGGGCTGTAGGTTGGCTTGCGCATGTAAGGCAATGTGATCACATCGTCGGATGTCGGGACATGCCGGCTTGGAAGATTGCCGCCAGTCCGTTCGACCGTTGACAAGAACTGGTCTACGGCCTGCTGGGGCTTGAGTCCCGTCGACATCGTTGGAGCATGCCGCACGCTTGGGTCACTCCCTCCTTGCCGGTTTGACGGGCCCCAATGGCCGTCACCCAACTGCGAGAGCATCCACTCGTACCGATCCGAGCCCATGAGCTCCCGCGTGTCGCCCCAACGCATCTGGCCCCAGCGCATCCAGCCACCACCCCATCGCCGGAAGTGCAATGACGCCGGCAGTTCGCCGCCGGTTGCAACGCTCGGCGTCGTATCGGGATTCGCGGTATCAGGCAGCGTGCCACCAATCAGTGGCGGGGCAGGCTCCCCTTGGCCATTGACTAATGGAACATCCATGCCGTCAGGCAATGTGAATGAAATCGTTCCCGGCAATGGCCTGGATCCGTCATAACTGGCAGCCATCGGCGGCAAGCCGCCATCCCCAGTTTCATCGCTCACCGGCAAGCCGGGTAGGTTCCCGCCAGTCTCGATGGTGGGTGAAGCGCCGACCGCTTGCGATGCCGTGCCGCAATTCGAAGAGACGGGAGCAGTCTGGCTTGGCAATTGCGAATTAGCGCTGGACGTGCTCATTGCGGGAGGAGTCCCCAGCTGCGTGCTTGTCGGCTGTGGCAATTCACTGCCGTGGACACCAAACGATTCTTGCGGCGGCACAGCCATCATCGAAGCGTTGAAATTGGAGGCCGGAATCGCATAGCCACCCGCGGGCTGCACATAGGCGAGTGCATATTCGCCGCCCAGGTAATGGTTGATCACGCGGACCTGCGAGGTTTCGTCATCGTCGACCCTAACGATGAGGTCATCACCGTCGCGAAGGAAACTTATGCGGGACGCATCGACGCTATAGGCGCTACTGTTGAAGAACAGCCAGTCTGTCCCACCACCCGTGTTATCAATCGTGTCGGCACCACCGCCATAGACGTAGTTGTCGTCACCCGTACCGCCGAGCATCAGGTCATCGCCATCCTCGCCTACAAGCGTGTCCACGCCAGCGCCACCGATCAGAATGTCATCGCCAGTGTTGGGACTGCCTCCGTTGCCACCTGACAGGTAATCGTCGCCATCCCCGCCATCGAGCTTGTCGTCGCCGGAAAAGCCGAATAGTTGGTCGTTTCCGCCCAGGCCCTTGATCAGATCACGGCCGTTGGTACCGAGCAACTGCTCACCGCTGGCCGTACCGGTCACGACAGAAGGATAGTCGCCGTCATCGCCCGGATCGCCGCCACCGGACCCACCGCCACCAGCGAGCGCATTGATCGCCGCAGTGTCGAGTAGTGAACCGCTTGCCGGTTGGACGAAGTCGATCGCGAAGTCCCCGCCCAAGAAGTGGTCGCTGACCCTGACCGTTTTGGCGGAATCGGCATCGACCGTAATGACCAAGTCGTCCCCGTCACGACTGAACGTGAGACGGGAAGCGTCAATACCATCATTAAAGAACACACCGTCATAGCCACCACCGGTATTGTCGATAGTGTCCTGGCCGCCGCCGTAGACATAACTGTCGTCGTCGGCACCGCCAATCAGCGTGTTGATACCGTCCTCGCCGGTCAAGGTGTCGTTGCCGGCACCGCCTTCCAGTTGATCGGCACCAGAACCGGTCCCGCTGCCATTGCCACCGGCCAAGTAATCCGCACCATCGCCACCTTGCAGCGTGTCGTCGCCGGCCATCCCGAACAAGGTGTCATCGCCGGCCAAACCCTTGATCAGATCCTTGCCGGTGCTGCCCACAAGCTGTTCGCCGGCTGCCGTACCCTCGATGACTTGGTCGTACTGACCGCCACCGCCTCCAGCGGCTACGATCTGATTGATCTCGGCGGTGGTGAGGTAGTAACCACCATCAGGTTGCACGTAGTCGATCGCAGCGTCGCCGCCAAGGAAGTGGTTGAGCACCCGCACCGCCGGCGTCGTACTGTCGTCGACAAAAATCAGCAGATCGTCACCATCACGAGTGAATGACAATTGCTCACGTTGAATTCCATTGGTGAAAAACACACCGTCGAATCCGCCCGTCGTATTGTCGATCACATCACTGCCTGAGCTGTCATTGACAATGTACTTGTCGTCGCCAGCGCCACCAATCAGCGTGTCATCACCCGCCCCACCGACCAGCGTATCGTTACCAGCTTGCCCATCGATCACGTTCTGGGCACCGTTGCCTGCAATGTAGTTGTCCATGTCATTGCCGGTTCCGTTGACCGCCTGGTTCCCGGTCAGGAACAGGGTCTCCAAGTTATCCGTCAAAGCATAGGACGCTGAGGCCAGCACGGTGTCGTCGCCACCATTACTCGCCTCGACGACTACATCATTACTGTTGTCGACGATATAAGTATCGTCGCCATCACCACCCTCCAAGCTGTCGGCACCGGCACCCCCATCCAGGTAATCGTTGCCCGCCCCACCGAGCAAGTGGTCGCTGCCGTTACCACCGAATAGCGAGTCGTTGCCATCTAGACCTTGCAGCTCATCATCGCCATCCCAGCCACCCAGCGTATTGGCACCGGAGTTGCCAGAAATGATGTTATCCAGCGAATTCCCGTTGCCAGTGGTGACGCCGTCGGCGAGGACAAGGTTTTCGACATTATCCGACAGCACCAGATTGGTTTCGAAGAAACGCTCGATCGTGTCGGTTCCCTCGCCGGCACCCTCGTAGACCCGATCATTGATCGAATCGGTAATAAAGGTGTCGTTACCCTCACCGCCGAACATCTGATCGTCGCCTGCACCGCCATCGAGTCGATTGTCGCCGGCATTGCCCATCAGAATATTGTTCTTGGCGTTGCCATTGCCATCCAGGTTGGCAGTGCCCAGCAATGTCAAATTCTCGAGCGTGGCACCCAGGGTATAGTCGATACTTGACTCAACGGTATCGTTGCCCTCTCCGGCATTCTCCAGGACAACATCACCGCTGTTATCCACGACATAAGTGTCATCTCCTTCGCCACCAGTCATGGTGTCGGCACCCGCTCCACCGTCCAAACGATTGTCGTTGGTGTTGCCCAACAGGATGTTGTCTTGAGCATTACCTGTGCCTTGGTAGGCAGAGCTGCCTTCGACCAGAATCAACTCTTCGATGTTCGCCGAAAGGGTGTAGTCGTCATGGGCCTGCACCGTATCCGTGCCTTCGCCAGCCAACTCGGTGACAACATCCTGCGAGTTATCGACGACAAAGATGTCGTCCCCCGCCCCACCACTGAGTTGATCCACACCGGATCCGCCATCCAACAGATCGTTGCCGGCACCCCCCAGAATCGTGTCATTGCCACCCTGGCCTTGCAGGGTGTCATCACCGTCCAGGCCTTCAAGCTGGTTCTGTCCGTCATTACCCAGGAGCACATTGGCATCGTTGTTGCCGGTAGCATTGATATTGGCCGAGCCAATGAGCTCAAGCGTCTCGACATTTTGCGGCAACGTGTAACTGACCTGGCTACGGACAATATCGTTGCCCTCACCGACCATCTCATTCACTTCGTCCAGTGCGTCGTCCACGAGATATGTGTCGTCGCCGGCTCCGCCTGTGAGCTGGTCTTGACCCGTGCCCCCGTCCAGCAGATCGTTACCGGCGCCACCTGACAAGACGTCGTCGTCAGCCTGGCCAAACAATTGGTCGTTGCCCGTGCCGCCGGTCAGTTGATCGTTGCCGGCACCGCCTTCGAGATGATCATGACCCGACCCACCGCCGACCGTGTCGTCTCCGGCATCGCCGAAGAGCTGGTCTGCGCCGTCTCCGCCGGACAACGTATCGTTTCCACCACCGGCATGAACGACATCGTCGCCGCCCAGACCATTGATCGTATTGGCCGCTTCGTTGCCGTAGATCTCGTCGTCAAACTCACTGGCCTGGAGGACTTGCTGGTCGATCCCGGCTGCATCCAGCACCACTGGGGTGCCATCGCCGAAATCGACTGTGAGTCCACGCAGGGCCAGGCCAGTTGATGCGTCGAACTGCCCGGAGAACGTCAGCTGATCGCCCGGGCTATTTCGGAAGTACAACACCAGGTTCTCGCCATCGCGCCGGAAATAGACGTCGGCTTGGATAATGTTCGCGAGGATCAAGGTACTGTCACCGATCTGATCGTTGACAGTGTCCATGCCGTCACCCGCCGCAAAGCAATAGGTATCGTCTCCGGCACCGCCGTCGAGCAGATCCGTCCCTGCACCACCTGCGAGCGTGTCATTACCGGCGTCACCGAACAGCGTATCTGCACCCGCTCCGCCTTCCAGAGTATCTGCACCATCGCCGCCGTGGAGCACATCCTGACCAATGTCACCATGAATGGTGTCATCGCCAGCAGCGCCGTTCAGCGTGTCGTTACCTGCACCTCCGGTGACCAGATCATCACTGTCATAGCCGGTCAGCACATCATCGCCATCGCCGCCAAGCAGGACCTTGGCCTTGATCGTATTCAGTGTCCATGTCGTGCCATCAGCAAAGCGCACTTCGTCCAGCGCATAGCCGGCGTCGCCATCGCCCTCGAAGAAACGCTCCACTTTGACCTGGTCGCTGGTGCCCAGGATCTTCAAGTACAGGTCATCGCCAACGCGGCTCACCTCCACGTCGCCCACCGCGACATCGGACGTAAATTCCAGCGCATCAAGGCTTGCCTCACCATCGTAGTTATTGATGGTGTCCTGGCCGTCACCGCGACCGAACACATATACGTCGCTGCCAGAACCGCCGGTCAAGGTGTCGTCTCCGGCGCCGCCCGTCAGCACGTCCTGCCCAAAGCCACCATCCAGCTGGTCGTTACCGGCATCACCGAATAGCTGGTCGTTGCCATTCATGCCGGAAATCGTGTCGTCGCCGTCACCGCCCGCGATAACTTCATCGTCTTCAAATCCGACGATCACGTCGTTGTCCGGTGTCGAGGTAATGATCGCTGCCTTGACATCCGAAGCGTCCCAGATCGTTCCATCATCAAAAACAATGGACGTTACGGGCGAGAGATTGGGAAAACTTGTGCCGCTGCCGGGGTCATAGCTGGCTTGGAGAAAGTAGTTCTCGATAACAACAGAACTGGAACCGTAATATAGTTTTATGGAATTGCCGGAAACTTCAAAACTCAGGTCTGCCGGAGTCAAACCCCCGGTGAGTTGGAGTTCGCCACCCAGCACGGTTCCCACCGGGACCGATCCACCCAAGGAATGGATGTAGTCATTGCCGGAGTCTGGGCCGACGATGTAGGTGTTGATGCCCGTGCCCCCGTACAAGGAGTCATTGCCCGCACCGCCTTCGAGCACGTCGTCGCCTGCATCTCCCCACAACTTGTCGTTACCCTCTTCGCCTTGCAGGATGTCATTACCACTGCCACCCACTAACTGATCGACGCCAGTTCCTCCTGAAAGGGTATCGTCGCCCTCGTCGCCCCATAGATAGTCGTCAGCGCTCCCACCAAACAATTGGTCAGCGCCCGCACCGCCGTGGAGCTCGTCGTGATCGGCGCCACCATCAAGAATATCGTCGCCATCGCCGCCGCTCAGCCCGTCAACACCCAATCCACCGCTGAGCCGGTCGTTCCCCTCACCGCCTTCTAAGATATCGTCGCCATCATCGCCAGAGATTATGTCGTCACCAGCGTCGCCGAAGAGGTGGTCGATGCCATCGCCACCAATCAATCGATCGACACCATCGCCGCCACTCATCTGATCGTCGCCTTCGCCGCCGTCCAGAGTGTCGTTGCCTCCGTTCCCATACATGACGTCATTGCCAGTACCACCGAACAGCTTGTCGTTACCATGAAACTCAATATTTAGCTGAGAAACGTCGGCATCACCGACTAATATATCGTCGCCGTCGCCACCCTTTAGTATGTCGTCCCCACCAAGTCCGAATACGGTGTCGTTTCCTGCGCCTCCATCCAGGAAGTCGTTGCCATGGTGAATCCCGTCAATGTCAATGGAATCGCCGTTAATTATGTCGGCGCCTTCGCCACCCTCGATTACGTCGTCGCCGGCATCACCGGAAATATTGTCATCACCCGTTCCACCATCAATCGTATCGTTTCCGAACACCGTGTTCGCCAGCCCGTTATCGCCACGAATGGAGTCATTGCCCGCGCCACCAAGTAATGTGTCATCCCCATCATCACCGAACATGGTGTCATCGTCGCCACCGCCATCCATGTAATCGGCATCGGAATCTCCTGGGTCGATCGCAGCCATCCGGCCCCGTCCGCACATTTGGTCATTACCTGCACCACCGTAAAGAATGTCGTTTCCGCCGCCTCCCCGAAGCGTGTCGTCGCCGATGCCACCATCCAGCGTGTCGTTGCCATTCTCGACAGCTGCATCCGACACGAGTGCGGTGAAATCAACACCCGCGACCGCGGATTCGGCTAGATCTCCGTCGATCTCGTCGTTTCCGTCGCCGCCGTAAAGAATATCGTTGTCATGACCGCCGTTCAGGTAATCATCGCCGATGCCTCCCAAAACGGTATCGTTCCCCTCACCGGCAAAGACCCGATCTGAACCCGCACCAGCATCAATGACATCGTCGCCACTGGGGTTTGCATTGGGATCAAGAAGCGTCAGGGATCTAGTGATGATGGTAACGCCGCCATCTAGAATCACGTTTCCCGTCGCAGCGGCACCATCCGTACGGACGATATACCAGTCCTTGCCCTTGGCGACGATAGACGCACCGTGGTTCGCTATATCTTCGTCGAATCGTTGTTGCTCAGACTTTCCATCTTCGCCGATGGTGGTATCCAGCTCACGCATATCCACCAGCTCAGAACCATCGACAATGGTGTCATTGCCATCTCCCCCATACAAATAGTCGTTTCCCGAGCCGCCGAATATCAGGTCATCGTTCGCGCCGCCGTCCAAAACATCATCTCCGTTGCCCCCATCGAGCCCGTCGTTGCCTGCAAGCCCATCGAACGAGTCACCACCGATATTGCTGCCGGTTTCGCCAAAGATGTCATCATTGGCTGTCAGGGCAACTGCCTCGACCGGCGGAATTTCTCCTCCAAGCTGAATGCCCAATGTTCCGTTGGACCAGTTATCGACAAGAATCTTGGAGCCGGTTTCGAGATGTTCAATCGTCAGCGTCACAGTAGGCTGTGAGAGATCTGCGGTGATCCGAAACTTTCCGTCAAAAGACTTCCAAGTAGTCGAATTCAATCGCTGTCCGACCGCAAAGGGAACGCCGTTAATCTCGATCTGACCAAGCCCATCGCTGTCCGAAATAACATCTACACTTGGCTTGATCGAAGAAAAGTCATCGCTCAAAAAGTCGTAGCGATCCACATCATCGCCACCGAATAATTGATCGTTCCCGAGTCCACCACGCAAATAGTCATTTCCAGAATCACCGATCAGAATGTCGTCACCACCCATACCCCGCAAAGTGTCGATGCCACTTCCACCAGATATTACGTCGATATCTGTATTGCCGCTCAAAATATCGTTGCCGGCACCACCTATGATTTTATTTTTGCCATCCCCGCCTACAAACGTATCATTAAGTCCGGAACCTGTGAAGAGATTATATTCAATTTGTCGCGCGTTAACTAACCCGTATACACTTGATATGAAATCCGGAACGGTTCCATAGAGGAAATCCCAGAAACTCTCACCGGCAGAATCCCCCACGAATTCGAGGAAGGGCGTAAGAAAATGGTCGTCAATATAATCGTCGACCCCGAAATATAATGCGGCGCCAACTGCTGCTGCTCCCAAAGCAAATATAGCCACAGGGGCAGCAACAACTCCAAGAGCCACTGCCCCGGCGCCAACCAGCTCCACAAGCAAGAAGGAAAGCCCAATTCCCACTAATGTTTTTGTGATTTCTTCCGAATCTCCAGTTGCCATACCATGCAGCAGCTGTGCAATATCAACGATCGCTCCCAGCGTTTCAAAAACTGGCGCTACATTCGATTCAGTAAGCTTTCCAAGATTACCGTTTATTTTTCCCAGAAACGCGCTCAGACCATCTAATCTGACTTGATAATCTGGACTATTTAGCGGATTCGCGAGCTCCTTGGTTGTGGTTGCGACACGATTCCAGAATGCTGTTTCGGACGCTGTTTCTGCTGAAGCTGCTCGCAATTCCGCTTCATACGCCACACCTCCATGGGCGCCATCAAGTTGCTCTCCAAGGTTATTTGCAAAAAGAGCAAAATTATCGAGAGCTACATCTCCGGCACTTTTGTTTGCCTCGATGGCCTTTGAAATAGCGTCTGCCCAAAGCGATATTGCCTCTTTTCCACAGTTAAATATGTCCAGGGCCAACCAAGTCTCATCTGGTTCTGGTTCTGGTTCTGGTTCTATAAGGCTGTTTTCATTTAAGCCCATGGACTCACTGTATTCCATTGAAATCATTTTCATCAATTTAATCCTTTAAAAAATTTAGGAGTGTTGATTCAGTTCTGAATGGCCTTCAATACTGATGCAAGTGCTGCCAATAACAGAGCCACAAATAAGGACGCTCCCGCCAGAATGAATGAACCAATAGTCGCCAGCCCTAGTTTTGACGAGAGCATGAATCGCAAAGCAGCATCCAAAAGTCCTTTTCTCCAGTATTGAGGATGTGAATCGAATGGGTTTCTTGCATGCGCTGGATCAGCCTGTGTCATCATGTATAGAACCAGAAAGGAAAGCACGGGCATCAAGAGAATAATCAGCGCGGTTTTTCGAGTCATGACATTTACATTTCTATAGATGTATATCCACATCACAGGGATAAGAGCAAAAAGAAATATTGCCGCCAAGCAAAAATAGCCTTCCCAGTTATTTGGATTTATCGAGTATTGTGAAATTCCACGTATTCCCGGGAATAATCTTAATAACGCCGAACATATAGATGTGGTTGAGAACCACTGGCATGGGATCCATGCCAAGATAAACATGCATACGGCATAAAAAATTATCAACTTATTTAGGTTGATTTTTTGTAGTTGACTTCTCATGTTTATCTTTCTCTCAATGCTTCATCAGTGTGCTTTCGTATTGGACTGAGCAAATAATCTATTATTGTACGCCTTCCTGTTTTTATCTCTACACTCAAACTCATTCCAGGGGTAATGGCCACGTTCACGCCATCTACATTCAGAGCTTTGTTAACTAGCTTTACCCGCGCTGGGAATACCAAACCCATATTCTCATCTTGTGCTGCATCGTGAGAAACGGTATCCACAACCCCTTCAAGATACCCGTAGCGGGTATAAGGAAAACTCTCAATCTTCACCGTAGCGCGCTGCCCAGCGTGAACAAAGCCGATATCCTTGTTTAGTATGGTGGCCTCGACTTCCAGCGCCTCTTCGTCCGGCACCACGGCGAGCAGAGCCTGCGCGGGGGTTACGACCCCGCCTATGGTGTGCACGACCAGCTGTTGGACTGTCCCTGATACGGGCGCGCGTAACTGCATGAGTTGATCGCGTTGGCGGGTCTTGTCTACTTCGGGTGCCAATTGCAACGCCTGGTCCCTCGCTTGAGCCAAGCCATCCAAAGTCTGCTGCCGCGTGTCGGCAGTCAGCAAAATAAGCTCTTCCCGCGCAGCGCTCAATGCCGAGCGCGTTTCCACCAAGCGGCTGCGCTGGGCTGCGAGATCCCGCTCGGCGGCGATCCGTTCCTGCTCGCGCTGCAGGTAGTCATGCCGGCCGACGTACTGGTCCTTAACCAACCTGGCGTAGTCTTTTGCCCGCGTAGTGGCGATCTTGGCCGAGGCTGCCAAGGGACCGATCAGGGCCTGCACCGTATGGATTTCGGCTTGGCGCTGATCAATAGCCGTCTTCAGGCCATCCTGCTTGGCACGATAGGCGTCGAACTGACTCGTCGCCAGCCGCTGTGCCGCGATGAAGCGTGTCGGTGGCAGCGCATCGTCTGGCGCCAGCTTGGGCGGATTGCCGCTATCCAGTGAATCTGCCAGTGCGGACAGCCGTAGTTCGGTCAGACGTGCATTGGTGAAGGCTTCGCCTGCTTTTTCGTAGTCGGCTTCGGTGCCGGTGGCATCCAGTTCAATCAGCAATTGCCCGCGCTTCACGGACTGCCCGTCCCGGACCAAGATGCGCTTGACGACGGCAGTTTCTGCCGGCTGGATGACCTTGGTTCGAGAGCCGACAACGGTCTTGCCGGGCGCAACTGCCACGATATCGAGCTTGCCGAAGATTGCCCACAATAGGGCAACACAGAAGAACGCCATGATGGCGCGCATGATCCAGCGCGACGCCGGCGAAATCGGTGTGTCGGTCAGCTCCAGATGGGCGGGCAGGAAGGCGATCTCGTCCTGGCTGCGCTTGGGTGGGTCGAGGGTTGCGCGGACCGACCAAGCGGCTTTGAACACCTGGGTATAGCGACCGATAAATTCCCGCAGGGCTTGCAGATAATGAGTCATGGCGTGCTCCTGGCCCAGCTTTTCCCGCTTGTGGCGAAAAATGCGGCGTTGGCGATGCAAACTGGCCTGGATGACGCCGATAATGAGCAAGGCAAAGTCACTGGATTCCCGCCTACGCGGGAATGACGAGCAACGGGTGCGAAGCGAGCTATCACGACATCCCCTGCTGCAGCTTGTAAAGCCGTGCGTAGTGGCCGTTGGGGCGATCGACCAACTCGTCATGGTGGCCGGTTTCGACGATCTGGCCTTTTTCGATCACGATGATTCGGTTGGCCATCCGCACCGTAGACAAGCGGTGCGCGATGATCAGCACCGTGCGGTTTTTGCAGATCGAGCGCATGTTGCGCATGACCGCATGCTCGGACTCGTAGTCTAGCGCGCTGGTCGCTTCGTCAAAAATCAAGATGCGCGGGTTTGTGATCAACGCCCGCGCGATGGCGAGGCGCTGGCGCTGACCACCCGAGAGCGAGGCGCCATGCTCGCCGACGACGGTGTCGTAACCTTCCGGCAGTTCGAGAATGAACTCATGGGCGCCCGCCAGCTCCGCGGCCTGGACGACTCGTTCAAGAGGCAGCCCTGGGTCACTGAGGGCAATGTTTTCGCGCACGCTGCGGTTGAACAGGAAATTTTCCTGTAGCACCACGCCCAGTTGACGGCGCAGCCAGGCCGGATCAGCCAGCGCCAGGTCATGGCCGTCGATCAGGACCCGTCCGCGCTCGGGCACATAGAGCCGCTGCACCAACTTTGTCAGCGTGCTTTTGCCCGACCCTGAACGTCCAACAATGCCGATGACCTCACCAGCAGCAACGTCCAGATTAATGGTGCTCAGTACTTCCGCGGTTTCGGGACGGTACCGGAATGTGACTTTGTCGAAGGTGACGCGCCCTTTGATGGGTGGCAGCGTCATGCGGCTGCCCGGCAACTCGGTACGGGTGTTGAGAATGTCGCCCAGGCGCTCGACGGAGATGCCGACCTGCTGGAACTCCTGCCATAGCTGGGCCAGCCGCAGGATCGGTGCAGTGACCTGCCCGGAGAGCATGTTGAAGGCGATCAGTTGACCGATCGACAGCTCGCCCTCGATCACCAGCTTGGCACCAAAGAAAAGGATCCCGACGCTGACGATCTTCTGGACAAGCTGGATACCCTGCTGGCCGATGTTGGCCAAGCGGGTGACTCGGAACGACGCACCGACGTAGCCGGCCAGCTGGTTATCCCAAGTGCGGGTGACGCGTGGATCGACAGCGGTTGCCTTGACCGTGCCAATGCCGCTAACTGTCTCCACCAGAAATGCCTGGTTGTCGGCGCCACGGGCGAATTTCTCGTCCAGACGCTTGCGCAGCACCGGCGTGATGCTGGCCGACCACAACGCATAGACGGGCAGCGACAGCACCACGATCAGTGTCAGCCAGAAGCTGTAATAGAACATCACCGCCAGGAACACCCCGGTGAACAGCAGATCCAGGATCGAGGTCAGCGCCTGTCCGGTCAGGAAGTTGCGGATGTTCTCCAGCTCGCGCACGCGGGCGATGGTGTCGCCGACCCGACGCGACTCGAAATAGCTCAGGGGCAAGGCAAGTATGTGGCGGAACAGACGCGCCCCCAACTCGACATCGATCTTGCTGGTCGTATGTGAAAACACATAGCTGCGCAGCCCGGACATCACCACGTCGAATACTGCGATCGAGGCCATGCCAATCGCAATGACTTCCAGCGTCGTGATGCTGTGGTGCACCAGCACCTTGTCCATCACCACTTGGTAGAACAGTGGCGTGACCAACGCGAATAGTTGGATGAACAGCGATACGACCAATACCTCGATGAGCAACTTGCGGTATTTGACGACGGCCGGAACGAACCAGCGGAAATCGAATTTGGCCAATTGCCCAAGGACCGAGGCCCGTGAGGTCACCTGCAGCATGCGTCCGGAGTAGCGCTCCTGGAAATCGTCCTTGGTCAGCACGCGGGCGCGCTTTTCGACCAAGTCGTGAATCAGCACACCTTGGTCGCTGGACTTGGCGATGATGAAGCAATCGCCATCCGGACTGAGCGCCAGTGCCGGCAATGCCGCCATTGCGATCCGGTCGACCGATTGCTGGATGATCTTGGCCTTAAGGCCAAGCTGCCTGGCGGCAAGCAACAGGGTCGTTTCGTCGAACGCCTCGCCTTGTCTACCGTACTGGTGGGCGAGCTGGGCCGCATCTGCGGAGATGCCGTGAAATTGGGCAAGCAACACCAAGCCGGCCAGCGCCAAATCGGGCTCGCCTTCCTTGGGCAGAGTTGTCTCTACCACAGACAGTGCGGCGCCTTGCTGCGTCACCGGTTTGCTGCCGGCGGGTGCCAATGCCGCACAATCACAACGAGAAGACGCTAAGACGGAAGGTTACTTCAACGGAACGGGGCGTGATCTGTCCATCAAGTAGCGAGTTCCCGTAGCCATCAATGCCTTGATGCCCCCAGCGGCGGAGCACGTATTTACGTTCACCTGTGACCACCGCCCAAGCCTCGGCACTCAAGAGACTTCCATACGCCAGCACCAGGGCGATCCTCGCCCAAACCATCGACATCCCGCGCTTCCCCTGCTTCAAGCTACTCACAAACGAGCCAAGTGCTCGTTCCTCGCGGACAGAAATAGCGAACTTACTTGCCGAAGGGAACCTCAGTAAAGGTGAATATTTGCCACCCCTCACCAAGAGTTGTACGCAGAAACGCCTGCAACATGAAAATTTTTTGTGAAGGCTATCCCGATTAACGCATTGTGTTGATTATTAATCGCCTCGTGAGTATTAGTATCGCCAAGATTCCGCCACGCCTATTTCAAGGACGAACATGACCCTTGCCAAGCGTGTCTTGCTGGCTCGACGCCATGCCGGCTTATCCCAATCCGCTCTAGCGACAGCAGTAGGTGTGCAGCGCAGCGCAGTCAGCCACTGGGAATCAGGTCGTGGAGTTCAGCCCAGTGCCAAGCGTCTGGAAGGGATCGCGATGGCGACGCAAGTCCACTATGAGTGGCTCGCCACAGGGCGAGGACCGATAGGATTATCAGAAGCCATCCTCATGGACATGATTCCCGCTGTGGACGCGCTACTGGTGGATGATTCTCTGGAACTGCGTATGCTCCAGGCCTTTCGTGATGCTCCTTTCCAATCTCGCCTGAGCTTGGTAGAGATTGCTGAGCAATTGGCGAAGCCGCGCAAATAACCACGGGATACCTGATTCCATCTTGCGTAGATACTCTGCGTCAACTCGGATCAATTGCCGATCTGAGATCCTGTCCAGGATCGAAAATGCTCCGGGCTCGTTTCGGAAGTTTCGGCGCCAAGCGGCCACTTCAAAAATTGAGGGGTTACAACAGGTCGCGCAATCCATAGCGACCTGGCGCCCGCCCAGCCATCCGACTGGCCGCATGCAGTGCCCCACGGGCAAAGATGTCGCGATTGGTGGCCCGGTGGATCAGCTCGATCCGCTCCCCGGCACCGGTGAACTGGACAGTGTGTTCGCCGACGATGTCGCCAGCGCGCAGGCTGGCGTAACTCGGCTCCGCACCACCCTGCCCGGCCGCCTCGCCTAGCGACAGCGCTGTTCCCGAGGGCGCATCTTTTTTGTGGACGTGGTGCGCCTCGACGATGTCGCAATCCCAACCGGGCAGTGCTTGCGCGGCGCGCTCGACCAGCTCGGCCAGTACCGCCACGCCCAGGCTGAAGTTGGACGCCCACAGCACCGGGATCGTTTTCGAAGCCGACTGCAGCGCCTCCTGCTGGGCATCGTCGAGTCCGGTCGTGCCCGATACCAGCGGCAGCGTGCGCTCGACGCATAACGCGAGGATGCCGTTGAAGGCCTGCGGCAGGCTGAAGTCGATGGCGACGTCGAACTCCGGGACTCCGTGGAGCTCGCTGGCGCCGAACTGCGGGACGCCGTCGACCACCCGTTGCGATGGCTTGCGCGAAACGGCCGCGACCACATTGCAGCCGGCAGACTCGCCGCAGAGCCGCAGCAGGGCCTGCCCCATCCGGCCGGAGGCACCATGGATCAACAAACGGGTGTGTTCGCTCATGCGGGCAGGCTATCGGTGTGGCGGTCGGGCCACAAGATCGCAGTGGTGGCGCGTCGGGGTCAGCCTGCCCCGGTTGGGGTGCTCGCGATGCCAGGCGGGAGCCGGGATGGCAGTGCCCGAAACCGATCGCCATGGCCGCCGGCGTGGCATGTGCCCGGCCCCACCTACGAGACCATCCGCTCCCAGAAGCCCTTGACGCCGTCAATGAAGGTGCTGGACTTGGGCGAGTGCTTGCGCGCGCCCTCGCCGACGAAGGTCGCCTCGAACTTGTCCAGCAGGTCGCGCTGCTCGGAGGTCAGGTTGACCGGCGTTTCGACCACGGCCTTGCAGTACAGATCCCCGGTGCGGCGACTGCGTACCGACTTGACGCCCTTGTCGCGCAGGCGGAACACCTTGCCACTCTGGGTTTCGGCCGGGATGCGGATCTCGGCCTCGCCGCCCAGCGTGGGCACGCGCACGGTGTCGCCCAAGGCGGCCTGGGTGATCCGGATCGGCACCTCGCAGTGCAGGTCGTCGCCGTCGCGCTCGAAGATCGCATGCGGACGGACGCGGACTTCGACATACAGGTCGCCCGGAGCGGTGCCGGCCGGCCCTGCTTCGCCTTCTCCCGCCAGTCGGATCCGGTCACCGCTATCGACGCCGGCCGGGATCTTGACCGAAAGGGTCTTGTTTTCCTCGTGGCGTCCGTTGCCGTGGCAGGCCTTGCAGGGGTTGGCGATGGTCTGGCCGCGTCCACCGCAATGCGGACACACCTGTTGCATGGAGAAGATCCCGCGCTGCATGCGCACCTGGCCGTGGCCCTGGCAGGTGTCGCAGGTCTCCAGCTTGCCGTCTTCCGAACCGCTGCCGTTGCAAGGTTCGCAGGTGGCCATGGTCGGGATGTCGATCTTCTTCTCGGTGCCGGCGACGGCTTCCTCGAGGTCGAGCTCCATCACGTAGCCGATGTCGGCGCCGCGACGCGGGCCGCGTCCGGCCCCGCCGCCGCCGAAGATATTGCCGAAGATGTCGCCAAAGATGTCGCCCATGTCGCCGAACCCGGCGCCCGGGCCAGCCCCGCCGCCGCCCATCCCGTGCTCGAACGCTGCATGGCCATGCTGGTCGTACATGCGGCGCTTGCCGGCGTCGGCCAGCACTTCATAGGCCTCCTTGCACTCCTTGAACGACTCCAGCGCCGCGGCATCGCCCGGATTGCGGTCCGGGTGGTGCTTCATCGCGCAGCGCCGGTACGCCTTCTTCAGGTCGTCGGCGGAGGCGTCGCGGGAGACACCTAGGACTTCGTAGTAGTCGCGTTTGCTCATGGGCCGTGATTGGTGATGGGTGATGGGTGATTCGTAAAGGCAATAGCAATTCGCGGGATCCAGTGTGCAAAAGGAGCAGGGCCGGAACCCTGCTCCTTCGAATCACGAATCCCTAACCGCGAATCACGGCTTCTCGTCGTCCTTGACTTCGGTGAACTCGGCGTCGACCACGTCGTCACCGCCGGGCGCCTGCTGGCCTTCGCCTGCACCGGGAGCATCGGCACCCTGTTCGGAAGCGGCCGCCGCGGCGAACAACGCCTGGCTGGCTTCCTCCAGCGCCTTGGACTTGGCTTCGATCTGGCCCTTGTCGTCGCTCTTCATCGCGGTTTCGAGCTCGGCGATGGCTCCTTCGGCGCGACCGATCAAATCGCCGCCCAGCTTCTCGCCATTGTCCTTGATCGCGCTGCGGGTGGCATGGATCAGGGCATCGGCCTGGTTGCGGGCCTGCACCAGCTCGTGGAACTTCTTGTCCTCTTCGCGGTGCGCTTCGGCGTCCTGCACCATCTTCTGGATCTCTTCGTCCGACAGGCCGGACCCCGCCTTGATCTCGACCTTCTGCTCCTTGCCGGTCTTCTTGTCCTTGGCGGTGACGTGGACGATGCCGTTGGCGTCGATGTCGAAGGACACCTCGACCTGCGGCAGGCCGCGCGGTGCGGCGTCGATGCCGGTGAGGTCGAACTTGGCCAGCGACTTGTTGTAGCGGGCCTGCTCGCGCTCGCCCTGCAGCACGTGCACGGTCACGGCGGACTGGTTGTCCTCGGCGGTCGAGAACGTCTGCGAGGCCTTGGTCGGCACCGTGGTGTTCTTCTCGATGATCTTGGTGAACACGCCGCCCAGGGTTTCGATACCCAGGCTCAGGGGGGTCACGTCCAGCAGCAGCACGTCCTTGACGTCGCCCGCCAGCACGCCGCCCTGCACCGCCGCGCCGATCGCGACCGCCTCGTCCGGGTTGACGTCCTTGCGCGGCTCCTTGCCGAAGAACTCGCCGACCGCAGCCTGTACCTTGGGCATGCGGGTCTGGCCACCGACGAGGATCACCTCGTTGATGTCGCTGGCGCGCAGGCCGGCATCGTTGAGGGCGGTCTTGCACGGCTCGATGGTCTTCTTGATCAGATCCTCGACCAGCGCCTCGAGCTTGGCCCGGGTCAGCTTGATGTTGAGGTGCTTGGGGCCGGAGGCGTCGGCGGTGACGTAAGGCAGGTTGACCTCGGTCTGCTGCGCGGACGACAGCTCGATCTTGGCGCGCTCGGCGGCATCCTTGAGGCGCTGCAGCGCCAGCGGATCCTTGCGCAGGTCGATGCCCGAATCCTTGTTGAACTCGTCGACCAGGTAGTCGATGACGCGCTTGTCGAAGTCCTCGCCACCCAGGAACGTGTCGCCGTTGGTGGACAGCACCTCGACCTGCATTTCCTCGTCCACCGAGGCGATCTCGATGATCGACACGTCGAAGGTACCACCGCCAAGGTCGTAGACCGCGACCTTGCGATCGCCACCCTTCTTGTCCATGCCATAGGCCAGCGCCGCGGCAGTGGGCTCGTTGATGATGCGCTTGACGTCCAGGCCGGCAATCTTGCCGGCATCCTTGGTCGCCTGGCGCTGCGAGTCGTTGAAGTACGCCGGCACCGTGATCACGGCCTCGGTAACGGTCTCGCCGAGATAGGCTTCGGCGGTCTTCTTCATCTTCTCGAGGATGCGCGCGGAGACTTCCTGCGGCGACAGCTTCTTGCCGTCGCTGGTCTCGACCCATGCATCGCCGTTGTCGTGCTGGATGATCTTGTATGGCACCAGGTCGCTGTCCTTCTGGACCTCGGCGTCGGTGAACTTGCGGCCGATCAGGCGCTTCACCGCGTACAGGGTGTTGTGCGGGTTGGTCACCGCCTGGCGCTTGGCCGAGGCGCCCACCAGGACTTCGCCATCCTTGCTGAAGGCGACCACGGAAGGCGTGGTGCGATCGCCTTCGCTGTTCTCGATGACCTTGGCCTTGCCGCCCTCCATGATGGCGACGCAGGAATTGGTGGTACCCAGGTCGATGCCGATGATCTTGGACATGATGAATTGCTCCCTCGGTGATTCGTTGTCTGATTGAGGCGGCGACGCCACCCGATGTTCGTGATTTGGGGGCGTCGTGGCGCGGTTCAAGCGCTTTGCCGCGTATTTGTTTGGCTTTGTCGGGCTTTTATAGGAGCGGCTGGTGGCCGCGAGCTCCTCCCCATGGATCGGGACATCGAAAAGCCCGCGGCTGCAAGCCGCTCCTGCAAGGGCAGTCAGTCGCCCTTGGCGACGACCACCAGCGCCGGCCGCAGCAAGCGTTCATTCAGCACGTAGCCCTTCTGGAAGGTCTGGGCGACGGCGCCCGGCGACACGCCTTCGGCGTCGACCATGCTCATCGCCTGGTGGTGCTCGGGGTTGAAAGCATCGCCCGCGGCCGGGGCGACCTCGACCAGGCCGTTGTTCTCTGCGATCCGGTGCAATTGGCGCAGGGTGAGCTCGAGGCCCTCGCGCAGCGGATCGGCCTTGGGCGCGGCCGCCAGCCCAGCCTCCAGGCTGTCGAAAACCGCCAGCAACTCGCCCAGCAGGCGCTCGTTGGCGAACTTGCGTGCGGTATCGACTTCGCGGGTCAATCGCTTGCGCTGGTTGTCCAGGTCGGCGCGCTCGCGCAGGGATTCTGCGCGCAGCTGTTCCAGCGCGTCGCGAAGCGTTTCAAGTTCGGCGTCGCGGGGGTCGATTCCACTGTCCGGGCCGTCCTCACGATCGGCCGGACTGGTGTCCTGGGTTGGTGTATTGGTCATGCTCGAGCATCCATTCGCGGCCCAATGCCGCCCGGGGCTCTCTGGAATAAGGGCCGCCAACGCCGGTTTCAAGGCGCCGGCGACTCGCAGGCCGCACCGCGGGCGGCGTCGCCCGGTCAGGCGCCGGGTTTGAGGGCGGCACCCAGCACGTCGGCGGCGGCCTGGACCACCGGGATCACCCGGTCGTAGGCCATGCGGGAGGGCCCGATCACGCCAAGCACCCCCAGGGTGCGGTCCCCGGACGCATAGGGCGCGGTGACCAGCGACATGCCTTGCAGCGGCGCCATGCCGGTCTCCTCGCCGATGAAGATGCGCACGCCGGGCGCCTGGATGGTGCGCTCGAGCAGCTGCAGGATCTCGCGCTTGCGGGCAAAGGCCTCGAACAGCTCGCGCAACCGGTCCAGGTCGGACAGGTCCTGCACGCCCATCAGCCGGGTCTGGCCGGCCAGAAGCACCCCGTCGTGGCTGGCGCCGGCCGGATCCCCGGACAAGGCCTGTTCCGCCAGGTCCACGGTACTGGTCAGCAGCGCCTCCATCTCGTTGCGCGCGGTCTTCAACTCGGCCAGCAGCGAGAGCCGGATGTCCGCCAGCTGGCGGCCGGCGAAATTGTGGTTGAGGTAGTTGGCCACGCGCTCCAGCTCGCCGGCGTCGTAGGGCCGGCGCGTCTGGATGATCCGGTTCTGGACGTCATTGTCTGCAAAGACCAGGATCGCAAGCACGCGTTGCCCATCCAGCGCGACGAAGTCGATGTGGCGGAACGCAAACTGCTCGCGCCCGGGCACGCTGACCACGCCGACGAAGTGGCTCATCGCGGACAGCAGTTCCGAGGCACTGCCCAGCAGCGCCTGGGTGCCACCGCCGGCCGGCAGCTCCTGGCGCAAGCGCGCCATTTCGCCTTCGGGCAAGGGCCGCAGCTGCAGTAGCGTATCGACGAAGACCCGGTACCCCTGGGGCGTGGGCACCCGCCCGGCGGAGGTGTGCGGCGAGCTGAGCAGGCCGATGTCCTCCAGGTCGGACAGGATGTTGCGGATCGTGGCCGGACTGACGTCCAGTCCCGCGTGCCGGGCCAGCGTCTGCGAGCCCACTGGCTCGCCGTTGCGGATGTAGCGCCCGATCAGCGTGCGCAGCAACTGGCGTGCGCGGGGATCGAGACTGTCGTTGTCGATGAAGGCGCTGGGCATGCCATTGGATATAAGCCCACCGGGGATGGGGTGCAAGTTTTCCCGCACCACCCGTCTGCGGCCGGACAGGCCTTGGCGGCCAAGGTGTCGGCGCCCGGAAGCCCGGCCGCGTTGCGATCGCGACCACCGAGCAGGTTCTCCGTGCAGGTCCCATTTCCGGGGATCGACATGCAGGCCGCTTGTATCGGCGCATTTACCGGGCGGTGCCGCGCCGGCCCGGGCGGGCTGGCTGGATGCCGCCGGTCGGCATCAATCGCTGCGTTTGCGACGGCAATCTCTTACGCTATCGCGATGCTGACACACCTCGCCATCCGCGACTTTGCAGTCGTGGCCATCGCAGAACTCGAATTCGGGCCCGGGATGACCGTCATCTCGGGCGAAACCGGTGCTGGCAAGTCGTTGCTGGTCGATGCGCTGGGATTTTTGTCCGGCCTGCGCGCAGATAGCGCGATGGTGCGCCATGGCGCCGATCGTGCCGAGCTGGTCGCCGTCTTCGACCTGGTCGACGCCCCGGCCGCAACGGCCTGGCTGCAGGACAATGAGTTCGACGACGCATCGACGGACGATGCCGGTTGCCAACTGCGCCGCACGCTGCGCGCAGATGGCGGCTCCCGCGCCTGGATCAACGGCCGCCCGGCCACCATGGCCCAGCTCGGTGCACTTGCCCAATGCCTGGTCGAAATCCATGGCCAGCACGAGCACCAGGCGCTGCTGTCGAAAAACAGCCAGCTGGCCCTGCTTGACGCATTCGGCAAGACCGACACCGAACTCACCCGCGTGCGCGATGCGGCCCAGCGCTGGTCGATGCTGTTGCGCGAGCGCGACGCGTTGTCGCAACAGGGCGACGTGAGCGAGCGCATCGCGTGGCTGGAACACCAGCTGGGTGAATTGCAGCGCGAATCCCTGGATCCCGATGCCATTGCCGAGCTGGTCACCGGACACCGGCGCCACGCGCACGCCGCGACATTGATCCAGGCCTGCGATGACGCCTTCGTCCGCCTCGGCGGCGACGACGGCCCCGCCCTGACCCGACAGCTGCAGGACGTGCGCAACCAGCTTGGCCGCGAAGCCGAACACGAACCGCGCCTGGGCGAAGTCGATGCCATGCTCGACTCGGCCGCGATCCAGCTCGACGAAGCACTGACCCTTCTCGAGAAGGTCCGGGCCGACCTGGACCTGGACCCCGCCGCCTACGACGAGCTGGACCAACGCCTTGCGCGGCTGCATGAACTCTCGCGCAAGCATCGCGTCGCCCCGGAAGGCCTGGCCGCGCAGCGTGATGCGCTGACGACCGAGCTTGAGCAGCTGCGCGGCGCAGGAGAGCGCGCCGAGACGCTGGGCCAGGAAATCGCGAGCGCAACCCGTCAATGGCGCGAGGAAGCCAAGCGCCTGGGGGCAGCCCGCAAAAGCGCGGCAAACGCACTGTCCAAGGCGACGACGGCTCTGCTGGGCGAGCTTGGCATGGCAGGCCGCTTCGAGATCGAGGTGTCGCCCACCGCCGACGAGCGCCCGGACCCGCAGGGCGCCGAGCGCGTTGAATTCCTGGTCGCCGCCAATGCCGGCCAGCCGCCGCGACCGCTGCGCAAAGTGGCATCGGGTGGCGAATTGTCACGGATCTCGCTGGCCATCGAAGTCGCCGCGCTGGGGCTGGACATGGTGCCCACCATGGTTTTCGACGAAGTCGACTCAGGCATCGGTGGCGCAGTCGCGCAGATCGTGGGCCAGAAACTGCGTGCGCTGGGCGGCACCCGCCAGGTGCTGTGCGTGACCCACCTGCCGCAGGTCGCCGCACAGGGCCACAGGCATTACCGCGTCAGCAAGGCCGAGGCGTCAGGCATGACCCAGAGCGCCGTGCAGCAGCTCGACGCCAGGCAACGCGAACAGGAGCTGGCCCGGATGCTCGGTGGCGTGGAAGTCGGCAAGGAAGCGCATGCCGCGGCGCGGCGGCTGCTCAAGGACGCGGGTTGATGCCCGTGCCTTCGGATTTGCCCTTGCCTGAGCAGGATCGGCTCCAGCCGCGAGTTCATGCTCGCTGGCTCTTGCAGGAGCGCCCCATGGGCGCGATACGACTTGCCATACAACGCGTCGCGCCCATGGGGCGCCCCTGCAAAAATCAGGCTCAGGCCGCCAGCCGCGGGCCGCCTTTGTGCCGAGGCCCTGCTCAGCGCTTCTTGCGCACGTACAGCACCAGCGAGTGCTCTTCGATCTGGTAACCGTGGTCAGCGGCGATCTGTCGCTGCAACGCTTCGATTTCATCGCTCTCGAACTCGATGATCTTGCCGGTATCGATATCGACCATGTGGTCGTGGTGCTCGCCGCGGTCGAGCTCATAGACGGCGTGGCCGCCTTCGAAGTTGTGCTTGAGCACCATGCCGGCGGCCTCGAACTGGGTCAGCACCCGGTAGACCGTCGCCAGGCCAATCTCGTCACCTTGCTGCAACAACAGCTTGTAGATGTCCTCCGCGGTCATGTGCCGCGGCTTGACCCGCTCGAGCAACTGCAGGATCTGCATCCTGGGATGGGTCACCTTGAGGCCGGCTTTGCGCAGGTCTTGCGATTCCATTGGGGTTCAGGCTTCCAGCTTGGAGGATTGGCCCCACGCAAGCGGCAGTCCGCCGCCGCTGTTGTCGGGCATGGGTGTATTATCGGCCCGATTTCACTCAACCGCGAATCCGAATGCCCAAGCTCTCCCTGCAGCCCACGCGGCCGCTCGCCATTTTCCGTCCATTGACCAAACTCACGGTAGCCGCCAGCCTCGCGCTGGCGATCGCCGGTTGCGGCATCGTCTACAAGCAGCCGATCTACCAGGGCAGCCTGATCGACAAGGCCGCCGCGGACCAACTCCAGGCCGGCATGTCCAAGGCACAGGTGCAGACCCTGCTGGGCACGCCCTCCATCGCGGACCCTTTCCACGAGGACCGATGGGACTACACGGCAAGCCAGAGGACCGATCGCGTCGGGCATACCGAGATCAAGAACCTGACCGTCTGGTTCGACAACGGCCAGGTCAGCAAATGGGAAGGTTCCTACTTCCCCGAGCAGGACCAAGAGCTCGCGCGCACCGTCATCAGGAAATTCGGCCCCAACCTGTCCAAGGACGACGGCAAGAAGAAATAACGCAGACCACAAGGCCTTTCCAGGCCGTGGCCGACGCCAGGGGCTGGCGTCAGGGGCGCTTGGCGCACGCGTCAGCGCCGTGCGCGCCGCCTGCGTGCTTCCTTGGGGTCGGCCTGGAGCGGCGGCAACAATTCCAGCCTGTCGCCGTCCCGCAGCCGCGTTGCTGCCGTGGCGGTTTCGCCAAAGACCGCATACCCGCTGATTCCGGCCAGGGACAGTCCGCAGCCGGCCAGCGCATCGGCCACCGTGGCATTGGCTGGCAAGACCAGCCATGCCGAGGCATGGCGCCGCGGCCACGCGCGGATCACTTCAATGCGGATCGAACCGTTTCCCGCCGGGTCATCGCTCATGCGGCTGGCTGGTCGCCGGCCTCGGCGACCCGGATGAAATCGTCGACCATGCGGTCGGCCAACCCCTGGAACCCCAACGTCAGCGCCGGGGCCAACAAGCGACTGAGCGGCTCGAACTCCAGCGTCAGCATGACCTTGCACGCATCGTCATCGAGTCGATTGAACTGCCAGCACCCAGTCAGCGAGCGGAATGGACCGTCGCGCAGTTGCATGTCGATCCGGTGTGGGGGCGACAGGCTGTTCTCGGTCGTGAACCAGGTCCGCAGCGCACCCAACCCGAGGTCCAGGCGCGCGGTGAGGTGGTTTTCCCCGGCATCGAGCACCTGCGCCGCGTCGCACCAGTCAAAGCGTCGCGGATAGGCTGCGATGTCATTGACCAGCGCGAACATGCGGGCAGCGGGTTGCTCGACCAGGGCGCTGCGTTGGATTTTCGGCATAAGGACGTGTTCACGATCACTGGGGGGAGCGCAGCGCCTCGTCATTGGCAAGCCGCGGCGCCCCACGGACCCGGAACCTGTCCGGGGTATCGGGTGACATTCTAAGGGCGGCCGGGCATGCCCGCCTGGCCATGGCAGGTCGCCAGGGGGCGAACGTGCCTTTCCTGCCCGCCATCGGAGACAATGCACGCATGGCCAAGAAATCTGCAAAGGACAAGGCGAACGGCGGCGGCACCATCGCGCTCAACAAGCGTGCACGCCACGAGTACCATTTCGAGGACCGTTTCGAAGCCGGCCTGGCGCTGCAGGGCTGGGAGCTGAAGTCGATTCGTGCCGGACGCGCCAACATCACCGAGGCGTATGCGGTGGTACGCGATGGCGAGCTGTTCTTGTTCGGCGCCCAGATCACCCCGCTGATTTCTGCCTCCAGCCACGTCGTCGCCGACGACCGCCGCACCCGCAAACTGTTGCTGCATCGGCGCGAGATCGACACCCTGATCGGCGGTGTCCAGCGCGACGGCTACACCCTGGTGCCAACCGCGCTGTACTGGAAAGGCAACAAGGTCAAAGCCGAACTGGCGCTGGCCAAGGGCAAGCAGACCCATGACAAGCGCGAAGTCAACAAACAACGCGACTGGGATCGGGAGAAGCAGCGCGTGCTGCGCCAGCACAACAAGGACGCCTGAGCCGGCTCGGGTCTTGTTGCCGTGGCTGGTACGGGAGCCATGTTGGTCCCGAACTGCTCACCACGTTGACCTTGCCCCGCCTGTGGCCGCAACAGGTACCGATCGCGGCTGTGGGAGGGGCTGTCGCCAGTCACGTCACGCCTGGGCAGGCGGGCGCCAGGACAACCGACAAGGCCAGCGTCGGGAGCTCGCACTGAAGCCACCCCTGAAACGGCAGTCCGCTCACTCCGGGCGCAGCCCGGGCAAGGTGAAGTAGAACGTCGCGCCCTGCCCCGGCTTGCCTTCGGCACGGATGGTGCCGCCATGGCGCTCCACGATCCGCTTGACCGATGCCAGGCCGATCCCGTGCCCGGCGAACTGCTCCTCGCTGTGCAAGCGCTGGAACGGGCGGAAAAGCTTGTTGGCGTATTCGGGCGCGAAGCCTGCCCCGTTGTCGCGCACGAAAAACTCGCCGGCGTCGTCCTGACCGATCTCGATGCGCGCGTCGGCGGTGCCCTGCGTGAACTTCCACGCATTGCCGACCAGGTTTTCCATCAAGTTGAAGACCAAACCCTCGTCTCCCGTGGCGTGCAAGTCGGGTGCGATGTCCACCGTGACCTCGCGACCCGATCCATCGGCCCGCAATTCGGACAGTATTTCGCTGGCCATGCCGCCAAGATCGAGTCGTTTGGGCTTGAGTTCGCCGCGCCCCAGTCGCGCCATCTTCAGCAGCGCCTCGATCAGCTCACCCATGCGCTTGGCCGCGCCGCGGACACGCGTGATGTGTTCGCGTCCGGCATCGTCGATCACCTCGCCGTAACGCTCGGCCAGCAAACGGCTGAATCCATCGATCGCACGCAGCGGTGCACGCAGGTCATGCGAGACGCTGTACGCAAAGGTTTCCAGCTCCTCGTTGGCGCGCGACAAGTCGCGGGTGCGCGCCTGCACGCGCGCTTCCAGGGTGCGGTTCAGGGCAAGGCTTTGTCGTTGTGCACGCAGCATCTCCGTGATGTCCTGTACCTGCACGAGGCGGGCGACATCCTGTCCGATTTCACCGGGCACTGGCACGTAGATGAGTTGCAGGTGGCGAACCCCGCCCTTTCCATGCCGCAGGTCGGCCGACACCCGACGTACCTGGGGGCCGTCCGTGGCCAGTGGCATTTCCGGCGCGTCGGACAGACCGACCAGGTAAGCGTCGAACCGTCGACCCACCAATTGCCCGGGGGTACTGTCCAGCAGCCCGGCGAGTGCCGGATTCGCCTCGACGATCCGGTCATCGTCGTCCAGCAAGGCCTTGCCGATCGCCGAATATTGCATCGCGCTGCGGAAGCGCAATTCGCTTCGACGATAGGATTCGCTCATGCGTCCGGCCAGCTGTTCGGCACGTTGCCGCGTACGCGCGAGCACCAGCGCGATCAGGAACAACAACAGCGAGGCGAGCACGCCCACCATCAGTGTGGTGCGCAAGCCCGTCATGCCGCCTTCGATCACGGCCATCGGCTGCGATCGGAACTCCACCTGCCAGCGCCTGCCATAGGCATCCAGGTCGACCCGGTGCACGAAAGCGGGTTGGCGCCGGTCCGCTGGCGCAGGATCCGAATAGAGTTGTTGGGGGGCGCTGCCGGTCGTGTCGACGATGCGTAGCCAGCCCCGGTTGGGCAGCTTGCTCAAAGCCGTCTCGACATACTTGCGCATGCCGAAAGCGACATAGACCCAGCCCTGCATGGCCAACCGTCGGGCTTCGACCGTCGTTGGCCGATCACCGGACCGGTAAACTGGTTGGTACAACAACAGGGACGGCGTCGGCGCATCGGAGTCCTGCACCAGTTGCACGCGACCGCTCAAGCGTGGCTGCCCACTATCGCGCGCAGCCCGCATCGCAGCATGCCGCACCGGATGCGCAAACATGTCGTAGCCCAGCGCCGCCAGGTTCCGCGTCGACCTCGGGCCCAGGTACAGCACGGCCCCGTAATGTTCCCGCGGCCCGCGTGGACGGACCGAGAACAGTCCCTCGCCACTGTCGCGCAACATCACCTGCAGCGCACTGAGTTGCACTGGCGTCGCATAGACCGCGAAGCCCAGCCCGACCAGGGCCGGGAACCGATTGCCTATGTTGAGCCCCTCGACATAGTTCTGCCATTGCCTGCGGGTCGGTTGGGCCACCGATGCGACCAGCGACACGCCCCCGCGCGTGACCAGCTCGTAGCTGTCCAGGCGCTGGGCCAGCATCGCAGCCGTTTCTTCGCTGTGCACGACGAAATCGTTCCTGGCCACGTCCATCTGGCGCTCGTACGCGCCTCGCCAATAGGCCGCCACCAGTAGCAGGCACGCCAGCAAGGCCAGCACGGCAAGCGCGTATCCGCCCCGCGCCGAGCGCGTGGCAGGCTGATTGTTGCCAGTCTCCGGCAAGCCAGTTTCGTCCATCGCCCGGAAGCATACCGGCTCGGAAGCGGGCCTGGGGCCTGGTTACCGGCGGCGCGGCGCTGAACGGATTCTGGACGGACGGGCGCCGGGCATTGCGCACCACCGCCGTGGCCCTATACTCGTGGGGTCGGCGACAACGACAGTTCCCGGGGGTGCACTGGCTTCGACGGGGGTTGCGAAATCGTCTGGCGCATGCCGAGGGGGTAGCTTTCCTCGTAAATCCAGCTGCAAAACCTCAGACGCCAACGACGACGTCTACGCTCTCGCCGCTTAAGGCGTAAGCCCCGAACCCACTTGTGCTCGTGCTAGTCGGTGTAGGGTCATCATCACGGGATCGATCGGAGCGGCGACCCGCCAACTCCGGTTCAACATAAAGCGGGTATGTCCGGCGGTGTGCTTCGCACGTCGTGTTGCCGCAGGACGAGACCAAACGGCGGGCTAAGCATGTAGTGCCGGAGATGGAGTTCCTTCGGACGGCGGTTCGATTCCGCCCACCTCCACCAATCTGCAATCGTGGCATTTTCCTGCAATGGAAACCCAAGCCGGAATCCCCAGGGATTCCGGCTTTTTTCATGCCCCCGTGTGCGGTGTCGCGCTTGCCACGTACACGACTTCGACGTCATGTGCGCCCTGCTCGCCCCCTAGCGGCACCACCAGGCCCTGCTGCTCGACGCCGTCGATGCTGAGCCTGCTGCGTTCTCCGGCCTGCCGCGATTGCCGCACGTGGATCCGGTACACGGTGTCCCCGTGGCGATAGCGCACGCGATAGTCGGGCCAGTCCGTGGGGATGCAGGGGGCGATGCGCAGTTGCTTGCCTTCCAGGTGGATGCCAAGCAGCGACTCGATGACCAGGCGGTACATCCAACCCGCCGAGCCGGTGTACCAGGTCCAGCCGCCGCGTCCCGTATGCGGGACGACGGCATACACATCGGCGGCAACGACATAGGGTTCGACCTTGTACCGGGCGATGGCTTCGGGGGTATTGCCATGGCGACCGGGGTCGATCATGCGCAGTAGTTCCCAGGCGCGCTGGTGGTCGCCGAGCCGTGCGAAGGCCATGGTTGCCCAGATCGCGGCATGCGTGTACTGCCCGCCGTTCTCGCGCACGCCAGGGACATAGCCGCGGATATAGCCGGGATCCTGCGGGGTCTTGTCGAACGGCGGGTCGAGCAGTTGGACCAGGCCGGCCTCGCGACGCACGAGGTACTTGTCGAGCGACTCCATGGCCTGGCGCGCACGCTCGGGCTTGCCGGCCCCGGACAGTACCGACCAGCTTTGCGCGATCGAATCGATCCGGCATTCATCGCTTTGCGTGGAGCCCAGCGGCACGCCGTTGTCGAACCATGCACGCCGGTACCATTCTCCGTCCCAGGCGTGTCGGTCGAGGTTGTCGCGCAGTGCCGTGGCGGCCTGCACGTAGCGTTCGGCAACCAGCAGGTCACCGCGTGCGTGCGCGACGCTGCTGAAACGCGTCAGGACGTCGTAGAGGAAGAAGCCGAGCCAGACGCTCTCGCCCTGCTCGCCGTCGCCGACGCGGTTCATGCCGTCGTTCCAGTCACCGGTGCGGATCAATGGCAGTCCTCGCCCGCCCAGCAGTCCCAGCGCGCGATCCAGCGCACGCACGCAGTGCTGGTAAAGCGGCTCGCGCAGGCCGGACTGCGTAGGCAGGTCGTAGTACGACTCCTCGTCGGGATTGACCTGCCTGCCCTCCAGGTAATGCACGACCTCGTCGAGCACTGTTTCGTCGGCGGTGGCCTCGATGTAGCGACAGGCCACCAGTGGCAGCCAGAGGTAATCGTCCGAACAGCGCGTGCGCACACCCCGCTCCATGGGTGGATGCCACCAATGCTGCACGTCGCCTTGCGGGAACTGATGGGCGGCGCAGCGAAGCAGGTGTTCGCGCGCGAACGCCGGTTCGGCATGCAGCATGGCCATGCTGTCCTGCAGCTGGTCGCGGAAGCCGAACGCGCCACCGGACTGGTAGTACCCGCTGCGCGCAAAATAGCGACAGGCGATCGTCTGGTACAACAGCCAGCCATTGGCGAGCGCGTCGAGGCCAGGCTCGGGTGTCTCCACCTGCACGCCGCCGAGCATGCGCAACCAGTGGACGCGGACGGCATCCAGCGCGTCGTGTGCGTGCTCGCCGCCACGGACACGCCGGGCCAGTGCGAGTGCTGTGCCATGGTCGGACGCCATGCCCAGGCGGAATACGATTTCGCTTTGCTGCCCGGGCCCCAGGTCCAGGGGCAACTGGATCGCCGCACACGGATCCAGCCCTGCCCCCAGCCTTCCCGACAGGTGCTCGCGCAGGAGCGCATCGGGCGCCCTGGAGCTGCCATTGCGACCAATGAATTCGACGCGATCGGCCGTGAAGCTGCGCCGTTGCGCATCGACATCCGGGCCATCGGCATCGAAGAACGCCATGCGCCCGGCAAATTCGGAGTTGTAGGGGTTGCGGGCGGTCAGTGCCCCGCTGTCGGCATCCTGCTCGCAGACCACGTGCATCCGTGTCTTGGCCTTGAGGTCGCCCAGGATCCATTCGACGTAGCCGGTCGCCGACAAGCGGCGGCGGCGTGCACCGGTGTTGCGCAATTTCAGCACGCTGTACTTGACCGCATCATGGACGTCGACGTAGATCCACAATTCACTGACGATGTCGTTTTCAGCGTGCTGGTAGACGCTGTAGCCAAAGCCGTGGCGGGTACGGTAATCGCCTTCGCCACGGCAGGGCAGCGGTTGTGGCGACCACACGTGTCCGCTGTCCTCGTCGCGCAGGTAGAAGGCCTCTCCCGAGGCATCGGTGACCGGGTCGTCGTGCCACGGCGTCAGGCGGAACTCATGGGCATTCTCGCCCCAGCTGTAACCGGGCGTGCTTTCGCTGACCACGCAACCGAAGCCGGGATTGGCCAACACGTTCGACCAGGGTGCAGGCGTCGTCCTGCCTGGCGAAAGATCGATGACGTATTCGCGCCCGTCGGCGGAAAAACCGCCCAGGCCGTTGTCCATCGCCACGGGTTCGACCACGGGGTCGAACGGCCACGGATCGAACGCGCCATCGGTGACCGCACCGGTCGCAACCGCGGCGCCAGCGTTCGCGTCCCGCGCCGCATCGTCGATGTCCTCGATGGCGGCGTGCTCCGGGACCGCCGGCATCAACTCATACTGCGTCGGCGCCGCCGTCAGCAGCGGGACGACCGGCTCGCGTGGCTGCGGTCGGCGGACCTGCTCTGCGAGCTTGCCGTTGGCATCGCTGACGATCAGCCGCGCGACCGATTGCAGCAGGATGCGGTCTTCGTGCGGTAGCTGTTGTGCCGCGCGCACGAAGATTCCACCCGGACGATCCAGGACATGTGCCTCTACGCCGGCGGAGATCAGGCCCATGATCTGGTCCTGCAACTGTTGCCGGTAGCCACCCTGGTCATCGTTCCAGATCACCAGGTCCACGGTGAGGCCCTTGAGGCGCCAATAGGCATGGGCCTGCACCATTTGCCGGACCAGTTCGATGTTGGCCGCGTCGGCGATGCGCACCAGCACGATCGGATGATCGCCGGAAATCGCCTGTCCCCAGAGGCCCGGTTGTCCGCGTCGGTTCTGCAGCAGGACCGACGGGTCCGCGCGCAGCGCCTGGTGCGCGTGGATCACCAGTCCAGCCATGCGCTCGTAGAGCTGGGCATCGGCCTGCGATGCGTTGATCTGGCGACGGACGACCTGGCTGTGCGTCCAGGCCAGGTCGAAAACCCGATCGGCCAGGCGCCGGTCGCGGTACTTGTCGATCAAGGTGTCGCACGCCTCGCGGTCCGCGCCTACGCCGGTCACCATGTCGACCGTGGCGACCTGGTCGGGTGCCAGCGTGATGCGGCATCGGATGGCGATCACCGGATCCAGCACCGAGCCGGCGCTTCCCGAGAGTGCTTCATCCCCGGTCAAGGCCTGCGGGCGGCGCAGGTCGTTGCCGCGCCCAACGAAGCGCGCGCGATCGGTTTCGTACGACACCGCATCGCCCTGTGCACCGTGCAGCTTGAGCAGGTGGAACATCCACGGCGGCTTCTCCTGCAGCGAGCGTGGGCGCCGGGTGCAGATGATGGCCTGTCGTTCCGGTTGCAGCTCGGTCTGCACGAACAGGTTGCTGAAGGCCGGATGCAACTCGTCGGAGATGCCTGGCGCCAGCACGACCTCGGCATAGGTCGTGACCTCGATGGTGCGCGGCTTGCGCGAGAGGTTCGTGATCCTGAGGCGGCGCAGCTCGATATCGTCCTCGGGCGACACGGCGATCTCGATATGGGTTTCGAAGTTGCGCTTGCGCCCACGGAACTCGATTTTCGCGTCCGAGAAGATCGCCTCGTAACCATCGACCTCCACGGCGGTTGGCTGGTAAGCGGTGGACCAGAACTCGCCGCTGGCGACATCGCGCAGGTAGCAGAAGCTGCCCCATGGGTCGCGGGTCGCGTCCTCGCGCCAGCGGGTCACCGACAGGTCCCCGCTGCGGCTATAGCCGCTGCCTGCATTGCTCAACATGACGTGGTAGCGGCCGTTGGACAGCATCTGTACGGCCGGACGCGCCCCGCCCGGGGATCGGAAGACACGCAGCCGGGTTTCGTCTGCGTTGTATCCAAAGCTGGTATCCGACGCTTCCGCGGTGTGCGGATGGAAGGCACCGGTCCGGGGGATGCGCTCCTGCAGCAGCAGCAGGGTGGACTGGAATTCGGGGTCGGCGACGAAACGCTTCTGCATCGGCTGGTCGCGCAGCAGGTAATCCAGCGACAGCAGGCCCATGCCCTGGTGGTGCGCCATGTACGAGCGGATCACGGCGTGATCCTGTCCGCGCGGCAGCCGTTCGGGCGTGTAGTCGATGGCTTCGTACAATCCCAGGCGCCCGCCGAACCCGGCCCTGGACAAACGCTGCAGGTTGCTGCAGGCGACTTCGGGCGACACCATCAGCGCCATCATGCTGGCGTAGGGCGCGATCACCAGGTCCTGCGCCAGGCCACGCCGCAGTCCCAGGCCCGGCACGCCAAACGCGCGATACTGGTAGTTCATGTGCGCATCGACGATGTTGTAGCCGGATTCGGAAATACCCCATGGCACGTCGCGCTGCTGTCCGTACTCCACCTGGCGTTGCACGGCTGCCTTGGATGTCTGGTCGAGCAACGTGCCTTCGTAGCTGGGCATCACCAGCTGCGGCATCAGGTATTCGAACATCGAGCCGCTCCAGGACAGCAGTCCCGGATCGCCGTCGACCTCGGTCAGCAACCGACCCAGCGAAAACCAGCTTTCCTGGGGCAACTGGTTCTGGGCGATGGCCACGAAGCTCGCCAGCCTTGCCTCGGACGCCAGCAGGTCGTAATACCCGTTGTCGCGCCGGTGCTCGGTGACGTTGTAGCCGATGCTGAGCAAATGGCGGCTGCGATCGTAAAGGAAGCCAAAGTCCATCTGCGCCAGCTGGCCCGCGACGTGGGCCAGTCGCTCCAGTTCGACGATGCGCTCCCTGGCCCGGGTGGCCGCCAGCTGCCATGCAGCCTGTGCGTCCTGGTCGGGACTGGTCGCCGACTGCGTTTCCGCGAGCTCCCGCAGGGTCGGCATCCGGTGCCGCCAGCCCTCGGGGACCGCGTCATCCGCCCCCGGTACCCAAGGTGCCAACAGCTGGAGTTCCGCACGGATGGCCGTGCATTGCTGTCGGAGGGCATCGGCCCACGCCGCGCGCTCGTCCGCAACGGGCGCCAACCCGGCATGCAGTTGCGTGGCCATCGACAGCAGCGGTTCGACGCTGGCCGATGCCGCCTGCAATGTCCGGGGTGGCGCCGCTGCGAGCTGGTCGAGCCGTCCCTGCAAATCCGATAGCTCATCCATGACGGGTGCATCGTCGAACGACTCCACCAGCACCCCGCAGGTATCCACCAACCCCTGCCATGTGCAAGGCGACACCAGCGGCGCATCGATCAGGGCAAGCAAACCCTGGCGCAGGGTCAACAGGTGGCCGGCGAAGTTGCCACTGTCGACGGTCGAGACATACTGCGGCGGCAATGGTTCCAGCGTCCCGGTGTCATACCAGTTGTAGAGATGTCCTCGATGGCGGGGCAACGATTCGATCGTCTGCAATGCCGGCGCGGTGCGCGCGATCACGCCACCCACCTGCTGGTAGCCGAAGTCGTAGGCCGACAGGTTGGCCAGCAGGGACAGCCCGATGTTGGTGGGTGACGTGCGATGGGCAACCTGCAGCACCGGGTGTTCCTGCACGTTGTCTGGCGGCAACCAGTGGTCGGCTTGGGTCACCCAGGTCTCGAAGAACGCCCAGGTCCTGCGTGCCAGCCGTCCCAGGAACCGGACTTGCAGCGGCGACAATGCGGCGGGTTTGCGCTTGCGTGGCCTGCCCAGCCACCACATCAGGACCGGCGACGACAGCCACAGCAACAGGATCGGTCCGGCCACCAGCAGGGCCGTTGGATGCAGGCGAACCAGGGCCACGACGGTCGCGACCGCTGCGACCGGGCCAACCCACATATCCCGCAACGCGGCTGGCAGGCCGTCGCCCAGTGTCCGCTCGACCTCGCTGGACGGGCTCCACTGCAGCAGGTGCCGTCGCGACACCAACAGGCGCCATAACGTGCGTACGATGGCATCCAGGCTGAAATATGCCTCGTATGGCAGGCAAGCCAATACCAGCGGAACTTGCGAGAAGTTGCGCACCACCGCGCGGCTTGCCTGCCTGAGATGCGCGCGTAGTGGCAGGTCCGAAGGCTTGGCAAGCAGGTCCCGCAACGATGCCACCAGCGGCGGCACCACCAGGATCGACAGGATCCACACTGTCCATGACACCGGCATCGGGGCGAGCAGCCAACCCAGCAAAAGCAATGCCGTGATCGCCGTCGGCACCAGGCTGCGCCGCAGGTTGTCGAGCAATTTGCCCTGGGACAGCATCGACAGCGCGTTGCGCTCCCGGCTTGCGTCGCGGCGCCTGGTGGTCGGCAACAACCACGGCAGCAATTGCCAATCGCCGCGGATCCAGCGATGCCTGCGATTGACGTCGGCGGCATAGCGGGCGGGATGGTTTTCGTAGAGCTGCACGTCGCTCACCAGCCCGGCGCGTGCGTAACACCCTTCCAGCAGATCGTGGCTGAGGATGCTGTTGTCCGGGAAACGCCCTTCCAGAACCCGTTCGAACGCCGCGACGTCGTAGATGCCCTTGCCGACGAAGGAGCCTTCGAGGAACAGGTCCTGGTAGACGTCGGAGACCGCACGCGTATAGGGATCGATCCCAGGCTCGCTGCCAAAGATGCGTGCGTACCAGGATTGCCGCTGGCTGGTCATGCTGACGCCGACACGCGGCTGCAGGATCGTATACCCGCGGGTCACGCGACCGTGCGTGGCATCGAAGCGCGCCTGGTTGAGCGGATGGGCCAGGGTCGCGGACAGTTCGGCTGCCGTTCCTCGCGGCAGGCTGGTGTCGGTATCGAGCGTGATGACGTAGCGCACGCCTGCCAGCGCCGCCGGATCTCCGGCGATCAGGCAGAAATCATCGTCGCGCGCGCGCGCCTCACCCTCCTCCGCCCGCGTGCTGCGGGCGCCACGGCACAGGAATGCATTGAGCGCTGCCAGCTTTCCGCGCTTGCGCTCGTAGCCCATCCACACGCCTTCGCCCGGGTTCCAAGATCGCGGCCGGTGCATCAGCAGGAACAGGTCGCCATCCCCGTCGGCATGGCGTGCGTTGAGCGCATCGATCTCTCGCCTGGCCTCCAGCAGCAGGCCATCCTCCCCAGGCAGCGAGGCCGCATCGGCGTCGAAGAAATCGGTCAGCAACAGGAAACGCAGGTTGGGATCGCGATTGGCAAGGAACCTGACTTCCAGGCCCTCGACCAGCGCCTGCAAGGTATCGACGTCGCCGAACATCGTCGGGACCACCACCACGGTGCGCGCATGCGCGGGAATACCGCGGGAAAAGTCCAGTCGCGGCAATACCCGTGGCGTGGCCAGCAACGTCGCCACCCAGTTGACCAGGGTCACGCCCAGTTCGCTGAAGGCGATCACGCACAACACCGCGACCAACCAGACCAGCCCGCGCTCGTTGAGTTCGACTTGCGCCTTGAGCACCAGCCCCAGGGTAAAGAACACCACGACCGCCAGGATCGGCGAGGTATAGGCCAGCAATGGAATCCGGCGCGCCGTGCGTCGCATCGACCCGGTGAGTCCACCACGTGCGGAAACCGCGGCTTCGAGTTGCTTGCGGCCATCGTCGACCAGGTAGTAGCCAACGTGGGTGGCGATGGCATCGTTGTCGCTTCCTTCGCCCAGGCGTGCTGGTTGAAGGCGTGCCTGCGGCCCTTCTGCCGCGGGTTGAAGTGCGTCGGGTGATGCGCCAGCGGCCTGCATCGCCAGCGCGAGTGCGGCCTGCGCCACGTCCTTCTCGGCTAGCTTGCTGTGCCTGGCGATGCGCTCGACCACGTGGCGGTAGTTGTCGCGGGTCGCGAAATCCATCGCTGCATACGTGCCTGGCGGATCCTTGCGCAGGATGGACTCGACCACGCTCATGCTTTCGACGAATTCCCGCCAGTCCATGCGCTCGAGCGAGCGCAGGCTGCCGATGCTGTTGCTGATCGACACCTGGTCGGTCGCCTGCTGGCGGTTTTCCGACTCCACCATGCGCTCGACGCTGTGGCCGCTGTCGGCGAGCCACTGCTCGATCCAGGTCAGGGGCATGGCCAGCGACGGGTTCTGGCCTTGCAGCCGCCGTGTCAGCTCGGCCACGAAGGCACTTGCCACGGGCGGGTCCGAGCGCACCATGTCCGCGATCACCAGCACGATGTCCTTGGGGTCGGACTGCGCCACATCGTTGAAGCGATCCGCCCAGCTGTCGGCCAGGCTGCGATGCGTGCGGTCGGTGATGATCCGCGCACTCACCCTGCGCAGGTTTTCGATCAACGCCAGCCTGAGCATGATCGGGATCGCCCAGAGCTCGCCCAGCTTGAGCGGTGTCACCGATTGGTAGGCGTTGATGAATCGCGCCAGGCTCTCGGCATCGATCCTGCCGTCGCCATGGGAGATGGCGTTGAGCGCGATGTCGTACACACGCGGCAAGCCCGCCGAAGGTCCGTCCACCAGCCGCGGCAATTCACGGCTGTAGCCCTTGGGCAGGTGGCGACGGGCGATCCTGATCTGCTCTTCGACCAGGTAGATGTTGTCGAGCAGCCACTCATTGGCCGGTGTCAGGCGCCGCTTGTCGCGGGCCGCGACGCCGAGCAGGTCGCAGGTGCGTTCGAGCACCTTCTGGTTCTCGCTGAGCCGGGCCAGCAGCAGGTCGCGTGCGTGGGATGCACTGGTGCGATGCATTCTTGCAAGCGCCTTGCCGTGGCGCTCCATCTGCTCGGCGCTGAACAATTGCGCTCGCAGCGGCGATTCGCTATGCAGTCGCTGGCGGGCATTCCTGCGCTGCCGGGCCATGCCGCGCAGGGCCTGCCAGCTGCTGGAGAACCGGCTCGCGGGCGCCATCAGCGACCAGCCGTGGCACGTGTGCGCGACACGATGGACATCATGCAAGGCGCTTCGTTGCGCACCTGCGAATTGGCGGCTGCTTCCTTCATCAACGGTTCGATCCCATTTTCAGCGGGCTGTACCCATGGTCAATTCCACGCGATGGATGCCGCCATCGTCCTGCAGCTGGATGCGACATGGCCTCGCCTCCAGCGGTTCGCCATCCACGGTGGCCGACGCCACGCCATGCTGTACCCGGTCCGGGTTACTTACCGAGATCATGTAGCGGGCGGAGCCATGGCGATAGGTCATCTCGAATCCCGGCCAGCATACCGGGATGCACGGTTCCAGCATCAAGCAATTACCCCGCAACCGGAAGCCAAGGATGGCTTCGAGCCCGGCGCGGTACAGCCAGCCGGCCGAGCCCGTGTACCAGGTCCAGCCGCCCCGGCCCACGTGCGGCGCCACCGAGTAGACATCGGCGCAGGCGACGTAGGGTTCGACCTTGTAATGGTCGCTTTTTTCACGTGAGCTGGCGTGATGCACCGGATTGAGCATGTCGAACAGCGCCCCGGCGCGGTCGCCCTGGCCCAGGCGCGCGTAGGCAAAGACCGACCAGATCGCGCCGTGGGTGTACTGGCCGCCGTTTTCGCGCAGCCCGGGCGGATAGCCCTTGATGTAACCCGGATCGGTCGGGCCATCGTCGAACGGTGGCGTGAACAACAGCGACACGCCATCGTCCGGCTTGACCAGGCGCTCATGGACTGCATCCATGGCAGCGGCGATGTGCGCAGGGTCGCTGCCGCCCGCGATGGCGCTCCATGACTGCGCGATGGTGTCGATCCTGCATTCAAGACTGGCGGACGACCCCAGCGGCGTGCCGTCGTCGTAGTAGCCGCGGCGATACCAGTGGCCGTCCCAGCCGCCATGCTCGTCTTCCATGGTTTTTCGCAGTTGCGCCGCATGTCGGCGCCAGCGGTTTGCACGCGCGCCATCGCCCCGTGACTCGGCGAGCCCGGCGTAGGCATCGATGGTGGCGATCAGGAACCAGCCCAACCACACGCTCTCGCCCCTGCCCTGGATCCCGACGCGGTTCATGCCGTCGTTCCAGTCGCCGGTACCGATGAGCGGCAGCCCGTGGGCGCCCAGCTCCAGGCTGGCCTCGATCGCCCGCGCACCGTGCTCGTAGACGCTGGCGGTTTGGTCGCTGGCGGCGGGTTTGAAAAAGGCTTCGTGCTGCCCGTCCTCGAGCGTCTGCCCCTGCAGGAACGCAGTGCATTCGTCGAGTACCGAGGCGTCGCCGGTCGTGAGGATGTAGTGCGCGGTGACGTATGGCAGCCACAACCGGTCGTCGCTCATCGTGGTGCGGATCCCCTGCCCCGATGGCGGCAGCCACCAGTGCTGGACGTCGCCCTCGGGAAACTGGCGGCCGGCGCACCGCACGATATGCTCACGTGCCAGGTCCGGGCGCGCCACGCACAACGCCATCACGTCCTGCAGCTGGTCGCGGTACCCGTAGGCGCCGCTGGACTGGTAATACGCACTGCGTCCCCAAAGGCGGCAGCCCAGCGCCTGGTAGAGCAGCCAGTCGTTGAGCATGATGTCCAGAGCACGATCCGGCGTCTTGACCTGGACCGTATCGAGCATGTCGTTCCACAGCGCGCTGGCGGAGTCGAGCACGGCCTCCGGCGGGATCCGGCGGTAACGCTGCACGAGTGCCCGTGCCTGTTCGGCCGAGGCCGCGTCGCCAAGTGCAAAGACCAGTTCCACTTGTTGTCCGGGTTGCAGTGCCAGGCGCGCCTGCAAGGCACCGCAAGGATCCAGGCCTGCGCCCACGCGGCCGGACAACGGCTGGCCGGACAATGCATCCGGTGCCTGGATCGTGCCGAAACGACCCAGGAACTCCTCGCGGTCCGCGGTGCACGATGCCTGCAAGCCACCCAGGTCGATGAAGGCGACGCGCTCGTTGAATTCCGCACGCCATGGATTGCGCGCGAACAGCGCCCCGGTCGATGGATCGCGCTCCGTCACCACGAAAGGTGATGCATTGGTGCCGTGCGGTGCCAGCGCCCATTGCACGTAGCCGGTCACGGACAGGTTGCGCACGCGGTCGGTCAGGTTGCGCAGCCGCAACCGGGACAACTTGATGCTGTCGTCAACGGGAACATATTGCAGCAGCTCCACATCGATTCCATGGGCCTGGTGCGCATGACGCGTCCAACCCTTGCCGTGGACGACCTCATAGCGCGTGGCGTGCACCCGGATGGGCGCTGCCGTCGCGCTCCACAGTGCGCCACTGTCTTCGTCGCGCAGGTACAGGACTTCGCCGGGCGCATCGGTGACGGGATCGTTGCGCCACGGGGTCAGCGGATTCTGCTGGCTGTTACACGACCAGGTGTAACCTCCGCCCTCGGCCGTGGCCAGGAAGCCGAAGCAGGGACTGGAGACGATATTGCTCCATGGCATCGGGGTGCGCTCGCCTTCCCCAAGCGCAATCCGGTACGACCGTCCCGCGTCGACAAATCCGCCGTAGCCATTGTTGAATTCGATTGCCTGGCCTTCCGCGCCTGGCGCTGCGCGCTCTTCGTCCAACTGCTGGTCCACCATGACGGCGCCATTTGCTCGAGGTGGGTGGGCTTGAGGTGGGTGGGCTCGAGGTGGGCGGGCACGAGGCTGGGGCTGGGTCGGATCCTCGCCGCGGACCCGCTTCCACCCCGATCCGTCGGCTTCCAGCACCACCCGTGCGGCCGTCGACAGTCCGTTCCTGAAACCTTCATCGAGGTCTTTGGCGTCCAGTGCGAACGCTTCCGCCCGGGCGCCGTCGCCGTCGGCCTTGATGGCATCGGCGTGGTCTTCAACCAACGTGGCCAGGCTGGCGATCAACGACCCGTCGTCGTCCGTCGCCTCGGCAAGCAACACGACATCGATCCCGAGCCAGGCCTGGCGCCAGTGGCGCTGCGCGCGTAGCAGCGCAGCCGCCGCGGCAGTGCCCGCCTGGGCATCTGCCACATGCAGCAGGACAATGGGCCGGTCGCCGGAAATGCCCTGGCTCCACAGGATGGGCGCGCCGCCGGCGCCGCGGCGCAAGGTCTCGGGGTCTGCCCGCCACGCAGCATCGGCATACAGCAGTGGCGCGAGCAACGATCCGGCGCCGGCATCCCCCTGTCCGCCCGCATGGCGCGTTTGTGCGTGCTCGAGCGTGCTGGCAATCGCACGCGTGGCCGCCTCGGTGCAGCGCACGGTCTGCGCGGCGTCGAGCGCAGACTGGCGGCCGCGCTCGACCAGCGTCCAGAAATCGACCCGGGTGGTCGCCCCGGCTGCCAGGTGAACGGATGTGCGCAGGCTGAAGACCGGATCGAGCACGGTGCCGGCCGTGTTGGACAGCGCGGTGCCGGGGCAAAGCGCTGCCGCGTCGTGCAATCGGTGACCTCGCCCCAGGAAGCGTGCGCGGTCGGTCTCGTAGCTCACGCGATCATCTTTCGACCCGTCAGACTTGACGATGAAATGCGCTGCCCAGGCATCGGAATCGGCGGGCGTGCGTTTGCGTCGGGTCGCCAGTAATACCTGGCTGCCGGCATCCCAATGCGTTTGCACGAACATCTTGGAAAACGCCGGATGGCTGGCATCGGCGGCCGCCGGCCCCAGGACCAGCTCGGCGTACGAGGTCAATTCGATCGTGCGCGGCCTGGCGCTGCGGTTGTGCAAGGTGATCCGGCGCACCTCGCCATCGCACTCCTCCGATACCGCGACCTGGAGCGTGGCATCAAGCATGTCCCTGGACGACCGGAATGACGCATGGCCCGCATCGAATCCAGCCTCGGGCGGCAGCGACCCGCTTCCCAGGGGCTGCCTGGTTGGCGACCAGGGTGCACCGCCTTCCAGATCCCGCAGCACGACATAACTACCCCAGTCGTCGCAGGTAGGGTCCTCGCGCCAGCGCGTGATCGCCAGGTCGCGCCAGCGGCTGAACCCGCCGCCGGCATTGGTCAGGATCACCGAGTAGCGTCCACTGGAGAGCAGTTGGACGCGACGCGGGGAGGAAGCCAGGGAACTGGACGAATGCGAGCTGGATTCCGGTCTCACGCGCTTGACTCCGCGGTTCGATGAAGGGTCCATCGGCGGCGCACGAGCACGGCGCATCAGACATGGGCGGCAACCGAGTGGAATTTCCGGAAGTGTGGACCACCCACCGGCCAGTCAACGTGAATCCCGACCACTGGCGTCACTTCCGCCTCGCATGCTCACGTCGCCAGTGCCGGCGCTGCGCTATCGTTGACCACGCATGCAAGCGCGCCCGGACTCCGCCACAGCCCCTGTCGACAGCCTCTGCGTCGACAGCCTCTCCGCCAACAGCCGGCCCGTCGAGCGCCTGGTGCTGTCGGCGGATGACGATGTCCTGTTGGACGCATTGCAACGGGCCGCTTTCTCCTACTTCCTGGAACAGGTTGATCCGGGCAACGGCCTGGTCGCCGATACATCGCGAGCGGACGCGCCGGTCAGCATTGCGGTGGTGGGATTTGCGCTGTCCGCGTATCCCATCGGGGTGGAGCGCGGATGGATGACGCGCAACGATGCGGTGCGGCTCAGCCTGGCCGCACTGCGCTTCTTCCGCGACAGCGACCAGCAAGGCCATGCCGATGGCACCGGCTACAAGGGTTTTTACTACCACTTCCTGGACCGCAAGCGGGGTACCCGGGTCTGGCGCTGCGAACTGTCGATGATCGACACCGCATTGCTGATCGTCGGCGCCCTGGCCGCCGCGATGTATTTCGATGCCGATACGCCGCAGGAAACCGAACTGCGCGCCATCGCCGACACGCTATACCGCCGCATCGACTGGCGCTGGGCACGCAATGGCAACACCACGATCATGCAGGGCTGGAAACCAGAATCAGGATTCCTGCATTACGGTTGGGAAGGTTACAGCGAAGCGATCGTGCTGTATGCGCTGGCCCTGGGTTCGCCCACGTTTCCCGTGCATCGCGACTGCTACCACGGATGGACAGAGACCTATCAATGGGAAATCCTGTACGGCCAGCCATACCTGCATGCCGGCCCGCTCTTCGTGCATCAGTTTTCACATGCCTGGGTCGACCTGCGCGGCCTGCGGGACGTTTTCATGCGCGGCAAGCACAGCGACTATTTCGAAAACAGCCGCCGGGCCGTGCTGGTCCAGCGCGAATACGCGCGCATCAACCCGCTGGGAAACGCCGGCTTCGACGAACACTGCTGGGGACTGAGCGCGGGAGACGGCCCCAGCGACGCGCTGCCGCACGTCACGGCCGAGCCACGCCGGCTGTTTGGCTACGCCGCACGCGGCGTGCCGTTTGGCCCGGACGACGGCACGATCTCTCCGCCCGCCATGCTGGCGTGCGTCCCGTTTGCGCCGCAAGCCACCTTGCTCAGCGTGCGCAGCTTGCTGCAACGCTATCCCCAGGCCGCCCGTGGCGGGCGACTTGCCAGCGGCCTGAACCCGGGACTTGCCCAGGGCGACGGCACGCCGTGGGTCTCGCCAGGACTGTTCGGCCTTGACCAGGGCATCGTCACGCTGATGGTCGAGAACCATCGCAGCGGACTGGTCTGGCGGCTCATGCGGCAGTGCCCCTACCTGGTGGATGGACTGCGTGCCGCCGGATTCCGTGGTGGCTGGCTCGACCAGATCCCGGCCAGGACCTTGCCATGACCACGCCCGATGACGTCTTCGAGCGCCAGCGCCTGTCCAACCTGCACCCACCCGACTGGAGCAACCCCCCGCCCGCCGGCCGCTACAAGCTGCTCGTCATCGGTGCCGGCCCTGCGGGGCTGGAGGCGGCCAGGGCAGCGGCCGCACTCGGCGCACGGGTTGCCCTGGTCGAGCGCGACCTCATTGGTGGTGACTGCGTCAATGTCGGCTGCGTGCCCTCCAAGGCGCTGATTCGCACTGCTCGGCTGTATTCGGAGATGCGCAATGCAACGCACTATGGCGCCCAGGTGCCCGGCGAGGTGCAGGTCGACTTCGGCGCGGCGATGGCGCGCATGCGGCGATTGCGTTCGCACATCAGCCGCTGGGATTCGATCAACGGCCTGGCGGCGGCCGGCATCGACGTGTTCCTTGGCCATGCACGTTTCGTCGCTGGTGATGCCGTGGACGTGGATGGCATCCGGCTGCGCTTCGACAGGGCCGTGGTCGCGACCGGTTCACGCCCGGACACGCCAGGCATCCCGGTATCGGGCGATGTCGAGCTGCTGACCAACGAGAACATCTTCGATCTCACCAGGCTGCCGCCAAGATTGCTGGTGGTGGGTGGTGGCCCGTTGGGTTGCGAACTGGCCCAGGCGTTTTCGCGATTTGGCGCAAGGACGATCATTGCCCAGCAGATGCCGTTCTTCCTGCCCAAGGAGGAACGCGATGCCGCACAGCTGCTCTCTGATTCATTTGCCCGGGACGGGCTCGAGGTGCGCCTCAACACTTGCGTGACCGGCATCCGCATGCGCGATGGCGAGCACGTCGTGGACATGGTCAGCGACGACTACCACAGTACCGTGGCGGTCGATGCCGTGCTGACCGGTGTTGGCAGGCTGCCCAATGTCGAAGGCCTCGACCTGCAAAGGGCCGACGTGGCCACTGCCGGGGATGGTGGTATCCGCGTCGATGACTTCCTTCGCACCAGCAACCGGCGCATCTACGCCGCCGGGGACGTCTGCATGGAGCACAAGTTCACCGACGTCGCCGACGCCACCGCCCGGATCGTGGTACGCAATGCCCTGTTCCCGGGCCGGAAACGCGTCAGTTCGCTGACCATTCCATGGTGCACCTATACCGACCCCGAGATCGCGCACGTAGGGTTGTACGTGCGCCAGGCCAACGCGCGCGGCATCCCGATACGCAGCTTCACCGTGCCGATGCACCAGGTCGATCGCGCGATCCTTGACGGCGAGCAGACCGGCTTCGTCAAGATCCACGTCGCGCAACGCTCGGACAAGATCCTGGGGGCGACCATCGTGGCCAGGCACGCCGGCGACATGATCAACGAAATCACCGTAGCCATGGTCCACGGTATCGGGCTGCGGGGGCTGGCCAAGGTGATCCACGCCTACCCGACCCAGGCCGAGGCCATCCACAAGGCCGCCGACGCTTGCAGCCGCCAGCGCTTGACGCCATTCATCGCAGGCATGGCGCGCCGGTGGTTGCGAGGATGAGCGCCGCCGTGCATGCGGGCCTTCACCGTATCGCGCAGGCGCGACGGCCATGCTTGGTGGATCACACCGCCGCACCCTTTTTGGGCAGCCGCTCGAACGCCACCCGGGCTTCAATGCCCCTGGCTGGTCTTGCCTTCCAGACGGATGGCTCGCAGTGGCATCCAGGGGGCAACGCCCGCCGCGTCCATGCCAGCGGGCGCGCCGGTAACGGCCAGCGGGCATCCCGGACATCAAAACGACAGGAGGCAGCCATGGACATTGGAATGATCGGACTGGGCAAGATGGGCGCCAACATGGCGCAACGGCTCATCGAAGGCGGGCATCGCGTGGTTGGTTTCGATCCCAAGACCGAAGCGCGCAAGGCATTGCAGGACCATGGCGGCCAACCCGTCGAGTCGCTGCAGGCCCTGGTCGATGCACTCGAGGCGCCGCGCGCCGTGTGGATGATGGTGCCGGCGGGCAGCATCACGGACAAGACGGTCGACGGGCTGATGCCTTTGCTCGGCGCTGGCGACACCATCATCGATGGCGGCAACTCCAACTACAAGGACACCCTGCACCGCGCCGGGCGCCTGGCGGGGAACGGGATCCATTACGTCGATTGCGGCACCAGCGGCGGCATCTGGGGCCTCAAGGAAGGCTACGGCATGATGGTCGGTGGTGACGAGGCGGCCGTGCAGCGGCTGGCCAGCGTGTTCGAGACGCTCGCGCCGGACAAGGACAAGGGGTGGGGCCACGTCGGCAAGGTTGGCGCCGGGCACTTCGTCAAGATGGTGCACAACGGCATCGAATACGGACTGATGCAGGCCTATGCCGAAGGCTTCTCGATCATGGAGCACAAGAAGGATTTCGACCTTGATCTGCACCAGGTCGCGGAGATCTGGCGTTACGGCACCGTGATCCGCTCCTGGCTGCTTGACCTCACCACCAATGCGCTGGACAAGAACCCCACCATGGATGGCATCGCACCTTACGTCGCCGATTCCGGCGAGGGCCGCTGGACGGTCAAGGAAGCCATCGACCTGGACGTTCCGGCGCCGGTCATCACCCAGGCGCTGATCGAGCGGCTGCGCTCGCGCGACAGTGACTCATTCTCGGACAAGCTGCTGTCGGCGATGCGCAACGAGTTTGGTGGGCACGCGGTAAAGCATGCGGTCATGCCCGATATCGCTCCGGCGGTGAAGAAGCAATAACGGCGCGGCGTACTGCACGCGCGCTGGTGGTCGAGACGTGGTGGCACTGCAGCGGCGTGCCGCGCCACCGCCCTACCCGCCCAGCGTCTCGTCCACGACCTGCTGTGCCTGCTGCAGGATCTTCTGCAGGTGCGCCGGGCCATGGAAACTTTCGGCGTAGATCTTGTAGATGTCCTCGGTGCCCGAGGGCCGTGCGGCAAACCAGCCACCCCTGGACGCCACCTTGATGCCGCCGATGGGCGCGTTGTTGCCGGGTGCCTTGTCGAAGATGCGTTGGACAGGTTCTCCGGCCAGGTCGTCCAGCTTGACCTCGTCCGGCGACAGCCTGGAGAGTGTCTTTTTCTGCTGGTCCGTGGCAGGGGCTTCGACGCGGTCGGCGAACATCGCACCCAGGTCATTGGCCAACGCTGCATACAGCTCGCCTGGATCACGGCCACGCCGCGCGGTGATCTCGGCCGACAACAGCGCCGGCACGATGCCGTCCTTGTCGGTGGTCCATACGCTGCCATCACGACGCAGGAACGCCGCCCCCGCGCTCTCCTCCCCGCCGAAGCCCAGGGAGCCGTCGAACAAGCCATTGGCAAACCACTTGAAACCGACCGGCACCTCGTACAACTTGCGCCCGAGCCGGGACGCGACCCGATCCAGCATCGCGGTACTGACCACCGTCTTGCCGACACCCGCCGATGCGCTCCATTGCCCACGGTGGCCAAACAGGTAGTCCACCATCACCGAGAGGTAGTGGTTTGATGGCAGCAGGCCGCCGCCTTTGGTGACGATGCCATGGCGGTCATGGTCGGTATCGCAGGCAAAGGCGACGTCGTACTTGTCCCTGAGCCCGATCAACCGTTGCATGGCGTACTGCGAGGAAGGATCCATGCGGATCTTGCCATCCCAGTCCACCGTCATGAACCCGAACCGCGGATCGACCTCGTCGCTGACCACGTCCAGGTCGATCTTGTAGTGCTCCGCGATCCGTGCCCAGTAGTGCACGCCTGCGCCGCCCAGCGGGTCCACGCCCAGCTTGGGTCCGGCGCTGCGGATCGCGTCGAAGTCGACGACGTTGTGCAAGTCGGCGACATACTTGCCCAGGTAGTCGTGCTCGCGCGTGCCCGGGCTTTGCGCGCCTTCGCGTAGGCGATGCGATCGACACCCTTGAGGCTCAGCTTCGAGCAGGCGGTTGGCCTCATCCTGGATCCAGCCGGTGATGTTGCTGGCGGCGGGGCCGCCGTTGGTCGGGTTGTACTTGAAGCCACCGTTATCGGGCGGATTGTGCGACGGGGTGATGACGATGCCGTCTGCAAGCCCTGTTTCGCGGCCACGGTTATGGACCAGGATCGCGTGCGAGACGGCTGGGGTCGGCGTGTATTCGCCGTCGGCGGAGACCATGACCGAGACGTCGTTTGCAGCCAGCACTTCCAGCGCGCTGGCAAATGCGGGCGCGGATAAGGCGTGGGTGTCGAACCCGATGAACAAGGGCCCATCGATACCCTGCTTCTTGCGGTAGCTGCAGATCGCCTGGCTGATGGCCAGTACGTGGTCCTCGTTGAAGCTGTTGTCCAACGCGGTGCCGCGATGGCCGGACGTACCAAACGCAACCCGTTGGGAAGGCTCGGCGGGATCGGGTTTGCCGATGTAGTAAGCCGTCACCAGGCGTGGCACGTCGACGAGGATCGAGCGAGGTGCCTGTTTTCCGGCCAGTGGATCGATGTGGGTACTCATGGTTGCTCCGTTTGGACGGTGGCTGTGCCCGAGTCCGCCGCGAGGAAGTCTTGTGTGTCGAGCGAGCGCAATTCGCCGATGCGCTCGATGGTGATGTCCGGTGGCGGCTCGTCTTGCGAGAGCTGCTGTTCGGTCGCGTAATGTCCCTGGCGCACGAGGACGGTGGTCAATGCGCCGCCCATTTGCTGCTTCATCTGCGCCAGCAACTGCGGCTTGTCCTCGACCATCACGTAATGGTCGGCCGGCCAGCGTTGCTGCACGGCTTCCAGCCGACGCTGCTTGTGCAGGTAGATCGATACCTGGCCGTCGGTCGCCTGCCACAGGCCCGAGCGTTGCACCTTGCGTGGCTGCAGGACCATGTCACCGTCGGACAGGATGGCCGGAATGCCCAGTGTCTTGAGGTGTGCGATCGCCTCGAGCGCGTGCGGATAGAGGTGGTCTGCGAACGGGTAATCGAGTATGAAAGCCGCCAGATCGAGCAGCTTGGGATCGTCGTCGAACTCGTTGCGCAAACGCTGCACCGCGCCGAGGTAGTCGGCGTATCCGAGCTCTTTGCGAAGCGCTTCGTAATGAGCGACGATAACGCTTCTGGCCATCCAGGCCGAAATCACGCTCCAGCCGCTGGTCAAGCGCATCGCTGAAACCATCGTTGTCGAATAGCGTGTTGTCGACATCCAGCAGGAACACGATTCTCTGGTCACTGGACACGAAATCCTCCTGCCTTTTTGTAGGAAGCGGCTTCAGCCGCGAGCTCTTGATCCTGCTTTGCTTCGGCTGTTGTAGGAGCGACGCAAGTCGCGATCGGGACTCCGGGCAGCAGCTATCGCGACTTACGTCGCTCCTACGAAAGAGCCAAGCTGGATCAAGAGCTCGCGGCTGAAGCCGCTCCTACATAGGAAGCAATCATTGATTGCGACCAGACAGCGATAGCCATTATTTTTTCGACAACAACGCCCTTGCACGCTCGCACACGTTGTCCACGGTAAACCCGTACTTCGCCATCACTGTGTCGCCCGGTGCCGAAGCGCCATAACGGTCCACGCCCAGCATGTCGCCGGCATCGCCGACGTAGCGTGACCAGCCCTGCGAAACGCCAGCTTCCACCGCCAATCGCGCGGTGACAGACGCGGGCAGCACGCTTTCGCGATAGTCATCGGACTGCGCCTCGAACAGCTCCCAGCTGGGCATCGAGACGCAGCGCACCGAAATGCCGTCCCTGCGCAGGCGCTCCGCGGCCTCCACGATCAGGTGCACTTCCGAGCCGGTCGCGATCAGGATCAGCGCGGGTGCAGTGTCGTCCGCGACGGCGTCGTCGAGCACGTAGGCACCACGACGCAGTCCGTCTGCACTGGCGAGTCCGTCGCGATCCAGCGTCGGTACGTCCTGCCGGCAGAACACCAGTGTCACCGGTGTGTCCCGTGTTTCCACCGCGACGCGCCAGGCAACGGCGGCTTCATTGGCATCACAAGGCCGGATCACGGTCAGGTTGGGGATGGCGCGCAGGCTGGCGATCTGCTCGACCGGTTCATGGGTCGGCCCGTCTTCGCCGACGGCGATGCTGTCGTGGGTGAACACATGGATGACATGCAACTGCGACAATGCAGCCAGTCGCATCGCCGGGCGCATGTAGTCCGCGAATACCAGGAACGTCGCGGTGAACGGCATGCAGCCGCCGTGGGCAGCCATGCCATTGGCGATCGCGCCCATGGCATGTTCGCGGACGCCGAAATGCAGGTTGCGGCCGGCGTGGCTCCAGCCACCGCCATCCGAACCCTGCCTGTCGTTGTCGTCTGCATCGCCATCGGGCACGGGATTGAAATCGCCCAATCCCTTCATCGCGGTCTTGGTGGAAGGGTCCAGGTCAGCCGAGCCGCCCGTGAGCTGCGGCAGCCTGCCGGCGATCGCATTGATCACCTTGCCGGAGGCGACGCGCGTCGCCATGCCCTTGGGGTCGGCCGGGAACACCGGGATATCGGCATCCCAACCGTCAGCCAGTCCGCCGTGCAGGCTGCGCTCGAACTCGGCCGCCAGTGCAGGCTCGGCGCGGGCATAGGCCTTGAAGCGCTCCTCCCAGGCCTGCTGGGCGCGGGCGCCGGCGTTGCCAGGCGTGCGCATGTGCTCGCGCGCTTCGTCCGGCACCAGGAAGGTCGGCTCCAGCGGCCAACCGAGCGCCTGCTTGGTCTTTTTTACATCCTCCTCGCCGAGCGGCGAGCCGTGCGCCTTGTAGCTGTCCTGCTCCGGCGAACCGTAGCCGATGTGCGTGCGCACCACGACCAGGGATGGGCGCGTTGTTTCATCGTGCGCGGCCTGCAGTGCCGCATCGATCGCATCGATATCGTTTCCGTCATCCACGTGTTGCACATGCCAGCCACAGGCTTCGAACCGCGCGCCGCGATCTTCGGTGAACGTCATGTCCGTGCCCGCGGCCAGGGTCACGAAGTTGTCGTCGTACAGGCAGTTGAGCTTGCCCAGTTGCAAGTGGCCCGCCAGTGAGACGGCCTCGGCGCAGACCCCTTCCATCAGGTCGCCATCGCTCACCATGGCCCAGGTGCGATGGTCGACGATGCCGTGCCCTGGCCGGTTGTAGCGCGCGGACAGCTGCGCCTCGGCGATGGCCAGGCCGACCGCGTTGGCCATGCCCTGCCCCAGCGGTCCGGTAGTGACTTCCACCCCGGGCGTGTGATTGCGTTCTGGATGGCCGGGCGTCTTGCTGCCCCACTGCCGGAATTGCCTGATGTCCTGGAGGGTGACGTCGTAACCGGTCATGTGCAGCAATGCATACAACAGCGCGGAGCCATGCCCGGGGGACAACACGAAGCGGTCGCGGTCGGACCATCCGGGATCGTCCGGGTTGAACTTCAGGAAGCGCTGCCACAGCACGTAGGCCATGGGCGCGGCGCCCAAGGGCAATCCGGGGTGGCCGCTGTCGGCCTCCTGCACCATGTCAACAGCGAGGAAGCGCAGGGTGTCGATGCATTTCTTGTCGAGGGGGTCTGTCATGTCGTCTCCTTGTCGTCTCTTTGTCGGCATTGCGGTCGGCATTGCGCCTCAACACCGCGCATCAAGACTTCAGGCATCGTCATTCCCGCGAAGGCGGGAATCCATGGACGCCGCTGTCCACTGGGCTGAAGTCACTGGATTCCCGCCTTCGCGGGAATGACGGAACCCAGGGTTGCTGTTTTCAGATGCGATGTTTCCTGTAGTGTTCGATCAACGCATTGGTGGAACTGTCGTGCGACAGCGTCCTTGATCACTGCAACGCGAGTTCGGCTTCGGTCGCCCTTGCCAACTGCTTGCCCAGTTCCACGCCCCACTGGTCGAAACTGTCGATGTCCCAGATGACGCCCTGCACGAAAACACTATGCTCGTAAAGCGCCACCAGGGTGCCCAGCGCGTGCGGGGTCAGTCGATCGGCCAGGATCGTCGTGCTGGGACGGTTGCCGTCGAACACGCGATGCGGCACGAGTGCGTCGGGCGTGCCCTCGGCCCGCACCGCATCGGCATCCTTGCCAAACGCCAGCGCTTCTCCCTGCGCAAACAGGTTGGCCATCAATAAATCATGTTGCGTATCCAGCGGGTTGAGCGGCTGGCAGAACCCGATGAGGTCGCAGGGCACCAGCCGCGTCCCCTGGTGCAGCAACTGGTAGAACGAGTGCTGGCCATTGGTGCCCGGCTCGCCCCAGTAGATGGGTCCCGTGTCCACGCCGACCCGCTCACCCTGCCGCGTCACGTGCTTGCCGTTGCTCTCCATCGTGAGCTGTTGAAGGTATGCCGGGAAGCGCTTGAGGTATTGCGCATACGGCAGCACGGCGACCGTGTCGGCACCGAGGAAATCGTTGTTCCAGATCGCAAGCAGCCCCATCAGCACGGGCAGGTTGCGCTCGAACGGCGATTCGCGGAAGTGCGTGTCCATGGCATGGAACCCTGCCAGCATGTCGCGAAAATGCCCGGGGCCGATGGCGACCATCGTGGACAGGCCGATCGCGGAATCCATCGAGTAGCGGCCGCCCACCCAATCCCAGAAACCAAACATGTTGTCGGTGTCGATACCGAACTCGCGCACGCCATCGGCATTGGTCGATACCGCGACGAAATGTTTGGCGACTGCGGCAGCGTCACCCAACGCCTGAATGCACCAGTCGCGCGCCGCGCGTGCGTTGGTCAGGGTTTCCTGCGTGGTGAACGTCTTGGAGCAGATGATGAAAAGCGTCTCGGCCGGGTCGAGATCCCGCGTGGCTTCGACAAAGTCGGTCGGGTCGACGTTGGACACGAAACGGACCTGCAGGTCGCGCTGGCTGTAGTACAGCAACGCCTCATGGGCCATCACCGGGCCCAGGTCGGAACCGCCGATCCCGATACTGATGACATTGCGGATGCGCTTGCCGCTGGCGCCGGTCCAGCGGCCATCGCGGACCTTGTCCGCGAACGCCGCCATCCGGTCGAGCACGTCATGGACTCCAGGCACGACATCAATGCCATCGGCCTGGATCCGTTCGCCCCTGGGAGCACGCAAGGCAACATGCAATACCGGTCGATCCTCGGTGGTGTTGATGTGATCGCCCCGCAACATGGCGTCCATCCGCGCACGCAGGCCGCAAGCACCAGCCAGCTCCAGCAACAGGCGCAGTGTGTCGTCGTCGACCCGCTGCTTGGAGTAATCCAGGTACAACCCGGCTGCTTCAGCCCTCAAGCGCTCACCGCGCCCGGGATCAGCGGCAAACAGGTCCTGCAACCGATGCCGCTGGGTCGCCTGCGCATGCTGGATCAGCGCACGCCATTCCGGCTGCTGTGCCAGTGGCAGCCTGGCGCCTGCCTGGTCCGAGGTGCTCATGCCAATGCCTTCGCCTTCTCGCCGATCTGTTGCATCAGTTGTTTCCACGACTCGACGAAGGAATCCGCACCCTCTTGCTGCAACTGCGCCGCCAGTGCATCGGTATCGATACCCGCGGCGTTGAATGCTTGCAGCACATCACCCCCGTCATCATCCAGCACGCTGTCGACCTTGCCGTGGTCCGCAAACGCACGCAGGGTCTTGTCGGGCACGGTATCGACCGTATCGGGAGCTGCGAGTGCGCCGACGTACAAGGTATCGGGGGCGTCCGGATCCTTGGTACTGGTACTGGCCCACAACAGTCGCTGCGGGCGCGCGCCAGCTGCCGCCAGCTTTTCCCAGCGCTCTGAATCCAGCAACCTTCGATAAGCCTGGTACGCCTGCTGGCTGACCGCGATGCCCAGCTTGTTGCGCAGCTGGGCCGGGGCGGTTTCCATGACTGCCTTGTCCCAACGACTGACGAACAGCGACGCCACCGAGGACACCACCGGGTCGAGCCCATCTGCGATCCGGCGCTCGATGCCTCGCAGGTAAGCTTCGGCTGCCGCCACGTACTGGTCGGCGGAAAACAACAACGTGACGTTGACCGGCACGCCGTTGTAGATCGATTCCTCGATCGCGGGAATACCTTCAGGCGTGCCGGGGATCTTGATGTAGAGGTTGTCGCAGCCGGCCTGCGCATGGATGCGTTTTGCCGCCGAGATGCTTGCCGGGGTATCGGCGGCCAGCAATGGTGACAGCTCCATCGACACCCAGCCGTCCACGCCATCGCTGGCCTTGTGCGCAGGCTCGAACAGCTTGGCCGCGCGGCGCAGGTCTTCCAGTGCAAGTTCGACGAACAGCGCTTCGTCCTTCAATCCCGCGGTGGTCTTTTCCCTGATCGCGGCATCGTAGGCATCGCTGCCACCGACCGCATGTTCGAAAATGGTCGGATTGGAGGTCAGCCCGGTGATGCCGTAGTCGTCGATGTAACGCGCCAGGGTGCCGTCGTCCAGCAGCGTGCGGGTGATGTTGTCCAGCCAGATGCTCTGTCCGGTGGCGCGGAGGTGCTTCAGGTTGTGGTTCATCGTGTCTCCGTGGATGGCTACGCAGCCCGGGGCATTGTGCCCGGGATGGAAAGTCTGGATGTCGGCCCTGGTGTCGTGTCTGCCGTCCCTGGCCGCGAACCGCTGGCCGTCGTCAACACGGCGCGCTGTCTTCCGGCTCCGGGGCATACCATAGATGGTCATGGTTGATGATGCCGTCAGCGGCCGACGGGCCCCAGCTGCCGGGCTCGTAGACCGCGACCTTGTCCGGCATGTCGAGCACCGGCTCGACGACGCGCCAAGCGGCTTCGACCGCGTGATCGCGGGTAAACAACGCGACATCGCCGGCCAGGGCATCGCCCAGCAGCCGCACGTAGGGCGGCGCATCGCCGATCCGCTGGTGGCGCGCGACCAGCTCGACGTCCTCACCGCGCATCGCCTCGCCGTTGCGCTTGACCCGCGCACCGGCGGCGATCACGACCTCCGGGCTGAGCCGGAAGCGGAAGTAGTTGGAGTGCTCCGGCTGCAACGCATCGGGCAGGTCCGCCTGGAACAACGCCATCGGCGGGGATTTCAGGTCCACGGTGACTTCCGTCGCGGTGATTGGCATCTTCTTGCCGGCGCGGATGTAGAAGGGCACGCCCGCCCAACGCCAGGTATCGATTTCCAGTTTGAGTGCGGCAAAAGTTTCGACGTTTGAATCCGCCGCCACGCCTGGCTCATCCCGATAACCGCGGAACTGTCCGCGCACCACGTTGCCCGGCTCCAGTGGTTTCATCGCCCGGAACAGGCGCAGCTTCTCGGCGTGGATGGACGTGGCGTCGTCGCCAATCGGGGCGTCCATCGCCAGCAGTGCGACGACTTGCAGCAGGTGGTTCTGGACGACGTCACGGATCGTCCCGACCTCGTCGTAGAAACTCCCCCTGCCCTGCACGCCGAAGGCTTCGGCCATGGTGATCTGCACGTTGTCGACGTATTGGCGGTTCCAGACGGGCTCCAGGAAGGTGTTGGCAAAGCGGTAATACAACAGGTTCTGCACGGCCTCCTTGCCCAGGTAATGGTCGATGCGGAAGATCGCGTCCTCGTCGAAGACTTCGTGCAACGCCAGGTTGAGCGCCTTGGCCGAGGCCAGGTCGCGGCCAAAGGGTTTTTCGACCACCACGCCTGCATTGTCCGCGCAACCGGACTTGCCCAGCCCCTGCACGACGGTGGCAAACAGCGAAGGCGGGATCGCCAGGTAGTGCAGCGGCGACGAAACACCTGCCAGTGCCTGTTTGAGGTTCTTGAAGGTCTCCGGCTCCTTGTAGTCGCCATCGACATAGCGCAGCTGCGCGGCCAACTTCCCGAAGGCGTCCTCGTCGAAGTTGCCTGAATGTTCCAGGCTGTCGCGGACATGGTCGCGCAGCTGGTCCACCGTCCAGCCGGCACGGGCCACGCCAATGACCGGCATGTCCAGTTCGCCGTTTTGCACCAGGGCTTGCAACGCGGGATAGATTTTCTTGTAGGCGAGGTCGCCGGTGGCGCCGAAAAACACCAGGGCATCTGACTGTTTGGACCGCTTGCTCAACGCAGGCTCCTTTGGGTGGCGCTGGGTCGATTGGCCTTGCGTGGCCGGACCCACGGCGATGGATTCCTGGCACGCTGGCCAATGTCCACCTGTGCGATGCCTACATGGCGGATGGGGAAACGGACTGGCACCGCTTGGCGGATATTTCGACCACGGGGGACGGAGCCCGACTTTATTCGATGGCGGGTTAAGACCGGGTCGCGGGGACGAGGCTTCCATGCGTCGCAGATCGAACATATCCCGCAACAGTCCCCACATATGGACACGGGCCGCTTAAGCGGCCCGTGTGGTCTTGCTTCAGTCCGGACAACGGTGTCCGTGACATGCTCCGTGGATCAGGACTGCACCGGTACGATGGTGATTTCCACGCGACGGTTCTGCGCGCGGCCAGCCTCGGTATCGTTGCTGGCAATCGGCCGGGTCTCGCCCGCGCCAACGATGATCATGCGCTGCTGGTCGACGCCATGGCCGCGCAGGTAGGCGGCCACCGAATTGGCGCGCTGCTCCGAGAGCGTGCGGTTATAGGCGTCGCTGCCGACGCTGTCGGTATGGCCTGCAACCTCGATCACGGTCTGGTTGTACTCGGTCAGCGTATTGGCGACGTTGTCGAGCACCGGATAGAACTGCGTCTGCAGGTTGCTGCTGTCGAAGGCAAAGGTCACGTTGCCCGGCATGTTGAGGGTGATGTTGTCGCCCTGGCGCACGACGTCGACGCCACTGCCTTGCAGGTCACGCCGCAACGCGGCTTCCTGGCGATCCTGGTAAGCGCCGATCCCGGCGCCGGCCAACCCGCCTACCCCCGCGCCCACCATGGCACGCTGGCGACGCTCGACGGCATCGCCGCCACTGAGCAGGCCGGCGACCGCGCCGATACCTGCCCCGATCAAGGCATTGTTGCGCGTGTGGTTGGGGTCGTTGGGGTCACCGGTCTGGCCGGTGTACGTCGCGCAGCTGGTCAATAGCATTGCGCCGGCCATCGCGGCGCAGAGTCCTGTCGTAGTGAGCTTGCTCATCGGCATCTCCTTCTGTTGGGGTGTACTGGGGGGGTTGGTTCCATGCAGCCGTGGGTTGCGCGGGACAGCCGACGGCAGTCCTTTCGCCACAGCCGGTGCGTCACGCAGCCTCGCGGATCACACCTGAACAGGCAGCCAAGATACGCACGGCTTCGTCACCAAAGGGTGATGGCAACGGTTTCCATTCACATGGCGGTCGGGAAGTCGCCGTTGGCAGTACAGCCCCGCCCGGATCCCCAGACCAATGAAAATGCTCGATGCCCCCTTTGCCCGCGCAAGCAGGACATCCGGGAATCGCTGGCGTGAATCACGATCGATGCCGCAGGCCGCCGGCATCACGATCAGGTGTCTGTCGAGGGGTCCTCGGCCACTGTCCTTGGCCTGTATTCAAGCCAGCAACTCGGCCGCCCGTGCGTCCAGCGGATGGCTCCAATCACCCATCAGGGCCAGGTACACCAGCTTTTCGAACTCGGCGCCAAAACAGTTGGCTACCGCCTCCGGATCGGGGATGAGCTTGGCGTCCGACACCAAACCAAAATGGACCCGACCGTTGTAGCTCATGATCGACAAGCCAATCCCGATCGACCCGGTCTGCGGCACCCAGAAGATCATCTCGCGCACCGCACTGCCCGCCATGTACAGGGGCTGCTGCGGCCCGGGCACGTTGGTCGCCACGGTGGTCGCCTTGCGGCTGAATAATTCCAGGGCCATGCCCTGGAGTGCCGTGGGCGCCATGCCGAGCGCAGCAAGAAGCCCATACGCAACAATGGCTTGGCGCGACTTCTTCAAGTCATTCATGCATCTGGCAACGCGCTCCACCCGGGCAATCGGATTGGCCTCACCCACGGGCAACTCCAGGAACACCAGCCCGAAATGGTTGCCGAGCTTGCGGGCATGCTCGAGCGGCCGCAGGTTGACCGGCACCGTGGCGCGCAGGGTCATGCCGTCGACCAATTCGCCGCGCCCAAGCATGTAGTGGCGCAAGGCGCCCGCGGCCGTGGCCATCAGCACGTCGTTGACGGTGCAGTCGCAGGCGCGACCGACCGCCTTGACCTCGTCCAGGTCCAGCGGCTCGGCCCACGCCACGCGCTTGCTGACACCCAGGCGTCCACGCAGCAGCGAAGGTGGATCGTCCGGCAGCGCCAGCGCATTGACCAGTTCGCGGCCGATCTCGCCCCCCTCCCTGGCCAGCATCGCAGCCAGGGTCGGATGCCGGTACATCTCCAGGCCCTTCTCCACGACCTTGCCGCCAAGCTTCATGTACTTGTCGACGGCACCCACGCGTTTGGCCACCCGTGCGCCATCGCGCTTCAACCACGCCCGGGTCAGGTCGCTGCCCCGGGCCGGCGTCGGCGTGGTATCGGTCAGCGACAGGAGCACCTGCACCAGCGCGATGCCATCGGCATAGCAGTGATGGATTCTCACGACCAGCGCCGAGCCACCACCGTATCCCTCGACCAGGTCGAACCGCCACAGCGGACGGTCCGGATCCAGCGGGCTGGATGCCAGGCGGCCGACGAAACGTTCCAAAGCGTGCTTTTCCGCCTGCGATGCGCCGCCCTCCCGGCCCGCGGCGGCGCGCTTGCCGGAAGCGCGCCCGGCGCGTCCTGGCAACGCGCACTCGCGCACGTGCCAGTCCAGGTCGAAATGTTCGTCCTGGAGCCACGCCGTGGCGGTCGCTGTTTCCACCGGCTTCTGGCGAAAGCGTGCATAGGACAGGAAGCGCTCGTCGACAACCCGCTTGAGGCGTGCCAACGACAAAGGCCGGGCGAACACCAGCACGCCCGTGATCATCATCGGATTGGTCGGGCGCTCCATCCTCAGCCAGGCGGTATCGACCCGCGACATCGGATCGCGGCGAAGGCGTGTGCGTGGCGTGGACGTGGCCATCGGCGGCTCCGGGATGACGTTGGAGTGAATCACGGGGTCTTGGAAGGCGTCAATGCGACCGTTGCAGAATTCCGGGCAGGCTCCTGGCGCGTGATTCCCGCGTAGTCGGAACTCCGGTGACGCTTGTCGGCAGCCGTATGCGCCGCTCGATCCCCGCCCTCGCGGGAATGCAGGTTTACACGGTGCAGCAGGCCGAGGTCCCCAAGCGCGTGTCGGGCGCGCTCACCCCTTCCCCACGCGCTTGTAAGCCGCCAGCGCACCGTCGCGCCCCTCCTTCAAGCCAACCACCGGCGTCCTTGGATACCTGCGCGCCTCGCCCTGCAAGGCAGCCTGGTGCAACCATGGCTCGAATCGGGCAGCCACCGGCACCCTGGCCAGCTCCGGCACCCAGCGCGCGATGTAGGCGCCGTCGGGATCGAACTTCTTCGCCTGCAGCACCGGGTTGAACACGCGGAAGTACGGCGCGGCATCCGCGCCCGTCCCTGCCGTCCACTGCCAGCCCTGGGTATTGTTGGCCAGGTCGGCATCCACCAGCGTGTCCCAGAACCAGCGCGCACCACGCAACCAGTGCAGGCGCATATGCTTGGTCAGGTAACTGGCCACGATCATGCGCACGCGGTTGTGCATCCAGCCGGTGTGCCACAGCTCGCGCATGCCGGCGTCGACGATCGGTACCCCGGTCCTGCCCCGTTGCCAGCGCGCCAATTGCCGCGGATCGGCACGTGCCCAATCGAAATCCTCGAATTTCGGGTTGAGGTTGCGGTCCACGATGTGCGGGAAGTGGTGCATGAGGTGGTATGAGAACTCGCGCCAGCCCAACTCGCGGATCGCCGCGTCGATCTGTGCCTGGGGTGCGTCGGCATGTTGCAGGCGGTCAACGACGCGATGCACCGACACCTCGCCAAAGTGCAGGTGCGCCGACAGGCGCGAGGTGCCGCGCTCGTAAGGCAGGTCGCGGTGCGCCTTGTACCTGGCCAGCGCGTCCGTCGTGAACTGCCTGATCGCCGACGACGCGCCGCGCTCGCCAGGGGTCCATCGCGACCAGAAGCCGGCGTCCCAGTCGCGTTCGGGCGCCAGCTTGAGCATGTCCAGGGCGATGCCTGCCGGAATGTCGCCGTCCTTCGTGTCCTTCAACGACGCAGGCGGATCCCACAGCGTGGCCTGCCTCCACTGAGCCAGGGCGGTCTTCCAGAACGGCGTGAATACCTTGTACGGATCGCCGGACCTGGTTTCGATCTCCCACGGCTCGAACAACAATGCACCGTTGTAGCTGTCCACCCGCAAACCGCGCTTGCGCAGCGACCGCTTGATGGTGGCGTCGCGTTGTTCGATCGCCGGTTCGTAGCGCCGGTTCCAGAACACCGCATCGGCGCGGCTGGTATCGGCCAGCATCTCCAGGATCGGCAAACTGGGGCCATGGAAGCAGCGCAGGCGGCTGCCACGCTTTCGCAATGCATCGTCCAGGGCCTGCAGGGATTTGTGCCGCCAGGCGTTCGACGCCGCACCCGGGGCCCAGTCGCCTTCGCCGTCCGGGTCATGGATATGCACCATGATCGGCACGTAGCCGCTGTCGAGCGCAGCCTTCAGCGCCGGGTTGTCCGCCAGGCGCAGGTCGTCGCGAAACCAGATGATGGCGTTGGACATGGCATCACGCTATCGCACGGGCACTCTTGCCCGGTGAAGGCCGACGGGTGCGCAGGGCAACCCACGGCGGGACGTCAGTCTTCCACGAAACGGACGCGACGCGTGATCGAGCAGACCGGCTCGTAACCGATGGTACCGGCAGCCTCGGCAATCGTTTCCACCGGCAGTCCCCCGCCCCAGAGCTCGACGGGATCGCCGGCGCGGGCATCGGGCTGGCTGCGCAGGTCGATCGTCATCAGGTCCATCGAGACCCGCCCGACGACGTCCGCACGGCGGCCATTGACCAGCACCGGCGTGCCGGAGGGCACCGCGCGCGGGTAACCATCGCCATAACCGATCGCGGCCACGCCGATGGGCATGTCCTCGGGGCATTCCCAGGTCGCCGAATAGCCGATCCGCCCGCCCTTGGCGACCTGCTTGACCGCCAGCAGTCGCGTGGCCAGGGTCATGGCCGGTTGCAGGCCGAAGTCCCGGCCCGGCTTGCCGGCCACGACCGACACCCCGTACAACATGCCGCCCGGACGCACCCAGTCGCGGTGTGTCTGCGGCCAACCCAGGACCGCGGCGGAATTGGCCAGGGATCGCAGGCCAGGCAAGCCGGCGGTCACCTCGTCGAAGACACGGATCTGTTCGCGGGTCTGCCGGCCGCTGTCGTCGGTACCGCCAAATTCGTCCGAACTGGCGAAGTGGTTCATCAGCACGATGTCGTTGGCAACCGATGGCAGCGCCAGCAGGCGGGCATGTGCCTGGCGGAAGGCATCGGGGCCAAAGCCCAGGCGATGCATGCCGCTGTCGAGCTTGAGCCAGCAACGGATCGGACCGCCGGCTGGCGCCTGTTCCAGCAGTTGCAGCTGGCTGGGATCGTGGACCACGGTCTCGACATTGGCTTGGCGCAGGCGGGCCAGGTCGTCGACCGTGTCGAAGCCGGACAGCAGCAGGATCGGTTGGATCACGCCGGCATCGCGCAGGCGCTCGGCTTCGGACAATGCCGCCACGCCGAAGGCGTCCACGTCGGACAGCACGCGCGCGACGCGTTCCAGTCCATGGCCATAGGCGTCCGCCTTGACCATGGCCATGACGCGGCTGTTGGGCGCGCGGTTACGGACCTGGACCAGGTTGTGGCACAGGGCGCCCGTGTGGATGGTCGCTGTGGTGGGGCGTGACATGGCGATGATTCTAACGGGCTTGCAAGACGCTGGTTGAGGTGCCGTGCCGGATCGGAAACCCTCGCCTGCGCTTGCATCCGTCAGCGTCGACAAGTCCTTGCAACAGCGCATGGTGGGCGCCAGTGGTCCGGCCGCGTCGTGGCCTGTGCCCGCAGGCAGCCGCGTTGTCTGTCGATGGCCCGCATCGAACGGCAGCTGGCAGTCGCAGGCCACGCCAGGAGTCGATGCCGCAAACCCACAGTCACCCAGGAAATGGCCATGCAACCCGTGAGGTCCAGACACATCGTGCTTCTTGCCGCCCTGCTCCCACTCCTGCCGGGATCCGTTGGGGCTGCAAGCGCAGCCGCAGGAACACCACCAGCCGGGGCAACCCCTACCCGAATACCGCTGGCAAACGCCACGGAGCGTGAAGTCGGCCAGGTCATCGAACTCAACCGCCGGATCCTGCACGCCATGATCGTGGACAACGATGCGACGCTGTTCCTTTCGCACGCGGACAAGGCGTTTCTCGTTGTCGCGCCAGGTGGCCGGATTGAAGACAGGACACAATCCGCCGCCGGTGCCAAGTCGTTCGATGCAGATCGCATCTCGATCAGCGGCGAGCGCGTCGCCATGCACGGCGATACGGCCGTGGTGGTCGGTCGCCTGGATATCGATGGGGTGATGGCGCCCGTCGGCACATTGGGGCCGATGAAGTTCATGGCGGTGTTCGTGCGCGACCAGGGGGAATGGTCGCTGCTGTCGCGGTCGCTGACCCCGTGCATGGAAATGGCCGTACAGCACGGATTCTGCTAGCCATCCCGGCCGACTGGTCGTCGTGGCCACCTGATCAAGGGCGTGCGTCAGCCTGGCGGTTCGGGCAGCGGGTCGCGATCGGCGCGAAAGGAATCTGGCGCCTAGCCTTCAGCCCGGGCGAGCACGGTGGATATCGGCTTTCGCCGGGATGACCAAAGGACCTTGCCTCGTGCGGACAGCAAGCGTGCGCGGGCTATCAAGCAAACCGACCAGGCCGGTATCTACCAGCTACCAGCTACCAGCTACTGGCTACCGGCTACCGGCTACTCGAAACTCCCGACCGAATCATGGGCAAGGTTGTCGAACCGCGTGTACTCGCCAAAGAACTTCAGCTTCAACGACCCCGTCGGGCCGTTACGCTGCTTGCCGATGATGATTTCGGCCAGGCCCTTGTCGGTCGAGTTTTCCTTGTTGTAGTACTCGTCGCGGTAGATGAAGATGATCACGTCGGCGTCCTGCTCGATGGCGCCGGACTCGCGCAGGTCGGCCATCATCGGGCGCTTGTCGGTGCGGGTTTCCAGCGAGCGGTTGAGCTGGGACAGGGCGACCACCGGGACGTTGAGCTCCTTGGCCAGTCCCTTGAGCGAGCGCGAGATCTCGGAGATCTCGGTGGCGCGGTTCTCGCTGTTGCCGGGGACGGCCATCAGCTGCAGGTAGTCGATGACGATCAGGCCCAGGCCGTGCTCCTTCTTGATGCGGCGGGCCTTGGCCCGCAGCTTCTCCGGCGACAACGCGGGCTCGTCGTCGATGAAGATCTTGGCTTCGCGCAGCAGGCGGATGGCGCTGGTGACGCGGCTCCAGTCCTCGTCCTCCAGCTGGCCGGTGCGCAGGCGGGTGGCGTTGATGCGTCCGACCGAGGAGATCAGGCGCAACGCCAGCTGGCTGGCCGACATTTCCATCGAGAAAATCGCCACCGGCTGCTTGGACTTCATGGCCGCGAACTCGGCCATGTTGAGCGCCAGCGTGGTCTTGCCCATCGACGGGCGCGCGGCCAGGATCAGCAGGTCGGTGGGCTGCAAGCCGGCCGTCATCTCGTCGAACTCGGTGTAGCCCGTAGGCAAGCCGGTGACGCTGCCGCCGCTGTCGTAGCGCTTCTGCAGGACATCGAAGGCCTCGGACAGCGCGGTGTGCACAGACACATAGTCCATGCGGCCCTTGGCGCTGTGCTCGGCGATCGCCAGCACGCTGGATTCGGCGGCATCCAGGATCTCGCCGGTGCCACGGCCTTCGGGCTGGAAGCCGTCGTTGACGATGCTCGTTCCCACTTCGATCAACTGGCGCAGGACGGCCTTGTCGCGGACGATCTCGGCATAGGCGGCGATGTTGGCGGCCGAGGGCGTGGTGCTGGCCAGCTCGATCAGGTAGGCGCCGCCGGCGACGGCTTCGCTTTCGCCCATGGACTCGAACCACTCACCCAGGGTGACCGCGTCGTAGGGCTTGCCCTTTTCGGCCAGCTCGCGGATGGCGCGATAGATCAGCTGGTGGTCGCGACGGTAGAAGTCGTTGTCGGCCAGCACGTCGGCGATGCGGTCGAAGGCCTCCGGCGCCAGCATCAGGCCACCAAGCACGGCCTGCTCGGCCTCGATCGACTGCGGCGGGACCCGCAGTTGCTCGATCTTGTTGTCGCGTCCCTGGAATCCTGGCGGATCGGTACGAAATCCCTGGCGCGCGCTCATCAGTTGCGTGACTCCCCTGCCCGTTCCGGCATCCTGCGGTCCGTCGTCGCGGCCGCGTTGTTGTGATCGATCGGGAGTCATCGTAATCGTCTCGGTGCCGTGGGTGTTGCAGACAAGTCTGTGGATAACCGGTGGGCATCGCATGGCGTGAGACTGGGGACCAATCCGGTGCCCGCCCTCTGGCTGGGTTCAGGTGTCCTGGCCTGGATCGAATGGCTCAAGCTCGAACGCTTCCGTGCTGTCGCACGGGTCACTTTGATCAGGCAAAAACAACCAAATCCATCTGCGTCGGGCGCTGCGCTGGTGACGAAGGAGCCGTCACCGGTCCCCTGCGCTTCGGACTGGGGCACTCCCTGCTCGCAACACGCTGCGCGGGCGACATCCGTCGGTCCAGAGCGTTCCAGACGATCTGTCATCCGTAGCGGCACGGCGCCCAAACTCGCTGCGCTCGGACATGGGCGCCTCTTCGGCCACGACGGCCTGCGATGCTCGGCTTGCTAAACACCCCACAAGATCAAGGACCGAAGCCAAAGCCCGCATCACTTGGTCCCATGGGGCGATCGACGCCCTCCATCTCTGGCCACCCATTTGGATTGTCATTCCCGCCTTCGCGGGAATGACGGTACTAGTGACATGATTGGTGTCACGGCTCCAAGAGTTGCCATTGCTCTTGATCTCGATCTTGATCTTGTGCGACTTAAAGCTTGCCGAGCATCGCAGGCCATGGCGGCCGAAGAGGCGCCCATGTTTGAGCGCGCGCAGCGCGCGAGTTTGGGCGCCGTGCCGCCATGGACGAGAAGCGCAGGGGACCGATGCGGCTCCTTCGCATCGGCAAGCGTCAGGAGCGATGGTCTTTGGTTACTTTCTGCCGTAACAGAAAGTGACCCGCGCGACAGCGCGGAAGCGTTTGATGTTGATCTGGATTTAGACGTCGCTCCTGCAACCTCCACATTCACAGCTACCGCAAGAGCTCGCGGCTGAAGCCGCTCCTGCGAAAAGCAGGTCCCGGTTACGCAGGAATGGTGGTCGAAAACAAAACAGGCGCCTTCCGGCGCCCGTTTTTTAAACATTTGCAGCGGCGATCAGGCGGCCTCGGCTTCCACCACCACCTTCACCGGCACCTCGACATCGGCGTGCAGGTGCACGACGACCTCGAACTCGCCGACATGGCGGAATGCACCCTCGCCCATCACCACTTCCGACTTCTCGACCGGGGTGCCGGCCTTGGTCAGGGCATCGGCGATCTCGCGGGGGCCAACCGAGCCGTACAGCTTGCCCTCGGTGGACGCGTTGGCGTAGATCGTGACGCTGGTGTCGGCCAGCTTGGCCTGGCGGCTTTCGGCTTCGCCCATCTGGGCCTTGGCCTTGGCTTCGTACTCGGCACGCTTGGCCTCGAACTCGGCCAGGTTGGCGGGCGTGGCCGGCACGGCCTTGCCCTGCGGGACGAGGAAGTTGCGGCCGAAGCCGGGCTTGACGTCGACCTTGTCGCCAAGGTTGCCCAGGTTGGTGACTTTCTGCAGGAGGATCAGTTGCATTTCATTGCTCCGTATTCGTTAGCGATGCCCACGAAGGCACCGCAACCGTTGCTGTCCGAATGGACGCCAATGGAATCGCAGCAGCGCCGGCCGGCACTGCTGCAGGTTCGATCAGATGTTGTGGTTGTCCGTGTACGGGATCAGGGCCAGGAAACGCGCGCGCTTGACGGCGGTTGCCAGCTGGCGCTGGTACTTGGACTTGGTGCCGGTGATCCGGCTGGGGACGATCTTGCCGTTCTCGGTGATGTTCTGGCGCAGGGTGTTGAGATCCTTGTAATCGATCTCCTTGACGCCCTCGGCGGTGAACTTGCAGAACTTGCGGCGGCGGAAGAACTTGGACATGTCGGTGCTCCTGAATGAGGTGAGCCTTAAGCGGCTTTGGCGTCAGCGTCGTCGGACTTGTCGTCGTCGCTGTCGTCGTTGTCATTGCTGGCGCGCTTGTCGTCGCCCTCATCGTCGCGGCGGCGACGCTCGGAACGTTCGGGCTTGTCGCCCTTGTCGTCCTTGTTCTTCATGATCAGCGACTGCTCGGTGTCGGCCTCGTCGCGGCGCATGACCAGGTGGCGCAGGATGGCGTCGTTGAACCGGAACGCCTCGACCAGCTCGTTGAGCACGGCCTGGTCGCACTCGATGTTGAACAGCACGTAGTGGGCCTTGACCAGGTTCTGGATCGGGTACGCCAGCTGGCGGCGACCCCAGTCTTCCAGGCGATGGATCTTGCCGTTGCCCGCCTCGATCAGCGACTTGTAGCGCTCGATCATGGCCGGCACCTGCTCGCTCTGGTCCGGGTGGACCAGGAACACGACTTCGTAATGACGCATGTTGTTTCCTCGTGGGTGTGGCCTGCCGCAGGGAGGCGGCGGGCCGGACAGCTCCCCGTCGCCGCATTCACGCGGAATGTCGGCGCAGTGGAGCAAGGGTCCTGCGACTGTACCCGCAGGAAGCCGGCAATTATCGCAGGGTCAAGGGCTTAGGAGCAAGCAAGGCGTCGGGCGGGGCTCAACGCCATGGGCAAGGCCCGGCCAAGCGATGGCGGGTCAAGCCCTACCCTTCTGTCGACGGTCCAGGCATCGGCTGGGCGCTCCGGCACCTAACGACGCCCACCCTGCGCGACCGCAGCGTGCGCCTGGCGGGCAAGCAGGGCCGTATCGAGGATCCGCACATTGCGACCTTGCACTGTGATCAGGCCCTGTTTCTGCAGGCGACTGAAGCAGCGGCTGGCAGTCTCAAGCACCAGACCCAGGTAATTCACGACATCCTCGCGGCTCATCGGCAGGGTCAGGACGCCTCGTGGATGAACCAGCTGGCGGTAGCGACCGGCAAGCCCGTGCAGGAAGAGAAGCAGCCGGTCGCTGGCCACGCGTCGCCCCATCATCTCCAGGTGATCCTGATCGCGCCCCATGCCTTGCCCGATCAAGCCCGGCAACTGGCGCTGGAGCGCTGGCACCTGCGCCGCGATCCTTTCCATGTCCTCCAGGGGCACTTCACAGACCAGGCTGGGTTCGAGGGCTTCGGCCTCGCAGCGGTGGTAGCCGGTACCCAGCGCATCGAGTCCCGTCACTTCCCCCGGGAGGTGGAACCCGACGACCTGTCGTTCGCCGTCCTCGGCCAGGACCACGTGCTCCCGTTTGATTCAGATCAACATGCCATCGCCGCAAACAGACTAGTAAGTAAGTTGCCGCCACCCCCTCAAGGCCAATCTGCCATGACTCTCCCGATGCCTTCACGGCGCCACTTCCTTATTCTTGCCGCCACCACCGCGGCGACTGCGCTGCCACTGGCGGCATTGCGACTTTCCGGCAATGCCCAGGCTGCCGAGCCATCCATGCTGCCGGCCGACAATCCCCAGGCCAAGGCGCTCTCCTATACCAGCGACGCGACCAAGAGCAAGCATCCCAGCTACAAGCCGGGGAGCAACTGCGCCAATTGCCAGTTGTTCACGGCCGCGACTGGCACCTGCTCGCTGTTTGCAGGCTTCCGCGTCGCACCGACAGGATGGTGCATGGCGTGGTCCAAGCGGGCGGGATGAGTGCGATCGATATCGCGCCTGACAGACCAGGACACAGGAACTCGAACATGAACAGCCCAAGCAGGCGAACCCGCATTTCGCGCACCATGCCTCCGCGCGCAGCAGTGGCAGCCATGGTCCTGCTGTTGATCTGCCTTGCCAGCTTCCAGGCCATGGCGGTCCCCTCCTTCAGCCGTCAGACCGGCATCCCATGCAGTGGATGCCATGTCGGCGGGTTCGGCCCGCAACTGACGGCCCTTGGCCGTCAATTCAAGCTCGATGGCTACACCATGGGAAGTGGCAAGAGCGTGCCGCTGTCGGTCATGGACGTGGAGTCGTTTACCCACACCAGCAAGGACCAGCCGGAGGATGCCGGTCCTTACGACGGCACCAACAACAACGGATCGATCCAGCAAGTCTCGCTGTTCGTCGCCGGGCGCCTCGCGGCACATCTGGGAACCTTCACCCAGATCACCTATTCCGACATCGATCGCCATGTCGCCATGGACAACATGGACGTCCGCTACGCCAAGCCGGTCAAATGGGGCAGCCATGCCGGGACCTTCGGCATCAGCATCAACAACAACCCCGGTTCACAGGACGTCTGGAACACCTCCCCGGCCTGGCGGTTCCCGTTCATGGCCTCTGAACTGGCACCAGGTCCCGCGACCGCGACGCTGCTGGAAGGCGGGCTGGAACAGCAGGTGATCGGTGCGTCTGCCTACGCCTTCCTGGACGGGAAGTACTACGGCGAGATGGGCTTCTACAGGACCTTGTCGGCGTCCGTGCAGCGTCGCCTGAATGTCGATGACGGCGGCAGCCTGTCCGGGCTTACGCCCTACTACCGATTCGCGTACACGATCAACGGCAAGGGACAGACGCTGACCCTGGGCCTGACCGGCCTGGATGCCAAGCTGCATCCCGACCGGCTGCCGGGGCCCACCGACCATTATCGCGACATCGGCGTGGACGCCAGCTACCAATACCTGGGCGGCGACAACTACGTGTTCGCCATCGACGCCAATGCGATCCACGAGACGCAGCATCGCAATGCGACCTTCGCTGCTGGCGATGCGGAACATGCCAACGGGCACGTCGACACCTTCAACCTCAATGGCTCGTATTACTACGGTGCGCACTATGGATTGACGGCAGGCTATTTCAACAGCCGCGGCGACCGCGACCTGTTGCTGTTCAGCCCCAATCCCGGGGACGGCAGCCGGACCGGGAAGCCGGACAGCTCAGGGGTGATCCTGCAGGCGGACTGGACCCCGTTCGGCCAATCCGACTCCTGGCATTCGCCCTGGATCAACCTGCGCATGGGCATCCAGTACACCGCCTACACCAAGTTCAATGGCGCAAGCCACGACTACGACGGTTTCGGCCGCAATGCCAGCGACAACAACACGCTGTTCGTCTTCCTCTGGAACGCGTTCTAGGGCGGGCGTTCCAGAGGCCGGCGCCCCGCCTGCCGGCGGTGATGGGTGGTGCCGCTATCCTGCGGCGGGCCCGGCACGCCGGGCCGCGATCCAGGCATCGATATGCCGCTCCAGCGCGTCCAGTGGCACCGAACCTCTTTCCAGGACCGCGTCGTCGAAGGCCTGCAGGTCGAACGCCGGCCCCAGCTCAGTTCCGAGATCTTCAGCTGCCCGATCTTGTAGGCCAGCGCCTGTCCCCGGATGCCGATATAGCGGTCGACCTCGTCGACGATGTCCTGGTCGGTCTTGGCGGCATTGGCCTTGAAGTAGGCAATGGCCTTGTCCCGGCTCCAGCCCATGGAGTGCATGCCGGTGTCGACCACCAGCCGGACCGCGCGCCACATCTCGTACGTCAGCTGGCCAAAATGGTCATAGGGATCGTCGTACAGGCCCATGTCGAAGCCCAGCTGCTCGGCGTAAAACCCCAGCCTTCGCCATACGCGACAAAGTAGGCGTTGCGACGGAACTCCGGCCCGCCCGGCAGCGCCAGCCGGCGCGGAGCCTTGAGCCCAAGCCCCTCGCCCTCTGGATAGGTGTTGGGATGAGGGTGCGCAGCACATTGATGGAACAACGTGCTGCGCACCCTCATCGGCACATCGGGCACCTTCTCCGGGGGAAAAGGAGAAGCCAGCGTACTGCGGCTTGAACCTTCACCCCAGTCGCAGCGAGAAGGTTGAACGGAAATGCTATGCAGCGCGATCCGCGTCGGTCGTGAAGCTTTCACCACAACCGCACTCTGCGGCGACGTTGGGGTTGTTGAACACGAACTGCTCGTTCAACCCCTGCTTGAGGAAGTCGATCGTGGTGCCGTCGACCAGTGCCAGGCTGTCGGCATCGACGAAGATGCGCACGCCGTCCTGCTCGAAGACGGTGTCGCCCTCGCGCTGGTCGCGCGCCAGGTCGGCCAGGTAGCCCCAGCCGGAGCAGCCCGTGCGCTTGACCCCGAAGCGCAGGCCCAGGGCATCGGGCGCCCCATCCAGGTAGCCACGGACGCGTTCAAGTGCTGCAGGTGCCAGTTGGATGCTCATGCGCTGATTATACCGACCGTGCGACGCCGCCGATGAGGCTCCGGTAAACTGTGGCGCTTTCCCCCCAAAGGCATGTTTTGGCATGCCAAACCGGCAGGATCCCAGGGCATGACAACGGTCAGCGTCGAACACGCACTCGCAGGCAGGCTGCCGGAAGGCGGCGAAGTCACCGTGCGCGGATGGGTCCGGACCCGCCGCGACTCCAAGGCGGGGTTGAGTTTCGTCAACGTCAGCGACGGCTCGTGCTTCGCCCCGATCCAGGTGGTCGCGCAGGACACGCTGCCCAACTACGACTCCGAGGTGAAGAAGCTCACCGCCGGCTGCTCGGTGATCGCCACCGGCACGTTGACGCCCTCGCAGGGACAGGGGCAGTCGTTCGAAATCCAGGCCGACAGGATCGAAGTGGTCGGCTGGGTCGACGACCCCGAGACCTACCCGATCCAGCCCAAGGCGCACTCGCTGGAATTCCTGCGCGAGGTCGCGCACCTGCGGCCGCGCACCAACCTGTTCGGCGCGGTGACCCGCATCCGCGATTGCCTGGCCAAGGCCGTGCACCGCTACTTCCACGAGCAGGGCTATTACTGGATCACCACGCCCATCGTGACTACGTCAGATGCCGAGGGCGCGGGACAGATGTTCCGCGTCTCGACCCTGGACATGGCCAACCTGCCGCGCAATGCCGCCGGCGAGGTCGACTTCGACCGGGATTTCTTCGGCAAGGAAACCTTCCTCACCGTGTCGGGACAGCTCAACGTCGAGGGCTATTGCCTGGCGCTGAGCAAGGTCTACACCTTCGGCCCGACCTTTCGCGCCGAGAACTCCAACACCACCCGCCACCTGGCCGAGTTCTGGATGGTGGAGCCCGAGATCGCCTTCGCCGACCTGGCCGAGGACGCGCGCGTCGCCGAGGAGTTCCTCAAGTACCTGTTCCGCGCCGTGCTCGACGAGCGCGGCGACGACATGGCGTTCATCGCCCAGCGCGTGCAGAAGGACGCGATCACGCGGCTGGAGGAGTTCGTCAACGCGCCCTTCGAGCGCATCGCCTATACCGACGCGGTCGCGCTGCTGCAGAAGTCGGGACAGAAGTTCGACTTCCCGGTCGAATGGGGCCTGGACCTGCAGACCGAACACGAGCGCTGGCTGACCGAGCAGCACGTTGGCCGCCCGGTCGTGGTCACCGATTATCCCGAACACATCAAGGCGTTCTACATGCGCCTGAACGACGACGGCAAGACCGTCGCGGCGATGGACGTGCTGGCACCGGGCATCGGCGAGATCATCGGCGGCTCGCAGCGCGAGGAGCGGCTGGACGTACTGGACAAGCGCATGAAGCAGTTCGGGCTGGATCGCGAGCATTACGACTGGTACCGCGACTTCCGCCGCTACGGCACGGTGCCGCATGCCGGTTTCGGGCTGGGCTTCGAGCGGCTGGTGGTCTATGTCTGCGGTTTGGCCAACATCCGCGACGCGATCCCGTTTCCGCGTGCGCCGGGCAACGCGGACTTCTGATGGTGCCTCTTGCCTTCGCCCATGCCGTCGCCACACCGGCCACCCTGCACATGCGCGGCTCCCATGTCCGTGGGCTGGTGGACGCAAAGGCAGGATGGATCGCGGCTTTCGCCGGGATGACGGTGGCAGGTTCGATTGGCCGCGTGCCGGATCGTGCCCGGCCCGACATGGACCGCACCGGGCTGTGATCCAGTGGCTGCTCATGCTGTCCGCCGCCACCGCGATCGCGGGGATAGGCGCGTTCGCGATCTTCTGGCCGCTGACCCTGGTACACGTGCAGGAGCGCCATGCGGGCCTGGCCACGCGCATGGGTCCAGGCGCCTTCATCAAGCCGTCCGCGATCGGCTGGCTGCTGCGCGGCGGCTATCGTGCGGCCAGCGATCCTTCCCTGAATGGCCTGGCGGCACCGGCGCGGGTTTCTTTCATCGCCGCCCTGGCAGGCATGGTCGTGTTGGCCGTGCTGTGGCCGCTTTCCGGAGGCATGGCTGCATGAGCGATACGACGCACGAACCATCACGCGACCAATGGTGGCTCGCCACCCTGGGCCGCAACCTCGTCTGGGCGCGGCTGCGCGTGCGCGATGCCGGCACGGCCGAAGTGTTCGACAGCGACGGCAACACGTTGTCCTACGACAGCGAGGACACCGCGCGCGCCGCGTTGCTCGACGCAGAGTTCGTGGCCTGGGACGGGCTGGATCCGGAGGATGCCCTGGCGCGCGGCTTCAGCCTCGACGAGGTGCAGCCCCCGCAGGCCGCCGGCGACGAGGCACTGGCCAGGCGCATGTTCCAATCACTGGCCGCACCCGCGCTCGCGAAGCCTGCATCGCGTGCCAAGGATCCGAACAAACCTTCCTGACCCGACAGGCAACCCCATGGACCTCAACCTCACCGGCAAGCATGCCCTCGTCTGCGGCGCCTCCGAAGGCATCGGCCGCGCGACTGCGCACGAGCTGGCCGCACTGGGCGCCGACGTCACCGTGCTGGCTCGCCGTGCCGACGCCCTCAAGGAAGTCGTCGCCGCCCTGCCCTGCAACGACATGCAGCAGCATGGCTGGATCGACGCCGATGTTTCCCGCACCGACGACTTGCGCGCCAAGGTCGAAGCGTTGGCCGCGGGCAGGCCCGTGCACATCCTGGTCAACAATACCGGGGGGCCGCCCGGCGGCCCCATCGCCCAGGCCGGCATCGACGCTTTCCTGGATGCCTTCAACAAGCACCTGGTCGCCAACCAGACCCTCGTGCAGGCATTGCTGCCCGGCATGCGCAGCGCCGGGTGGGGCCGGATCGTCAACGTCATCTCCACGTCGGTCAAGGAACCGATCCCGGGCCTGGGCGTGTCCAACACCATCCGCGGCGCCGTCGCCAGCTGGGCCAAGACCTTGTCGCGCGAAGTCGCCGCCGAAGGCATCACCGTCAACAACGTGCTGCCCGGCTTCACCGAAACCGGACGCATCGCGCAGATCGTCGCCGATCGGGCGAGCAAGAGCGGCGAATCGGAAGATGCCATCGCCCAGAGCATGCGCAAGCTGGTCCCGGCCGGGCGGTTCGCGCAGCCGGCCGAACTGGGCGGCGTGATCGCCTTCCTGTGCTCGCCGGCGGCTGCCTATGTCAATGGCGTCAACCTGCCGGTCGATGGCGGGCGCACACAATCGCTGTAACAGCGCCGCGTGACCCGGCAAAGGAGCCTGCCTGCATGACGATCACCGATCCCAGCGCGCCACGCGCTGCCGAGCGCGTCCCCTTTGCCGCACGCCTGATGGTGGTGCGCGGCAGTGCCGCCTGGTTCGTGGACCTGCTCGACCTGTCCGAAGGCGGTTGCGGCGTGTTCCGTCCGGATGGCTGCACGCTGGAAGAAGAACACGTCGTGCACCTGTTCTTCTACATGCAGGACAACGCACCAGCGGTCATGGTCCCGGCGCGGGTGGCACGCGTCACCGATCGCCAGATCGGGTTCGAATACCACGACCTGCAGGCGGTGCCGCCGGTCGCGAAGACGCGTTGACACGAGCCTCCAAGTCCTTGCGTTCGACCTTCCCGCGAAAGCAGGCTCCTGGCAGGTGCACGCCTGTCCGCCCAGTGACGTTGGAGTCGGGCAACTTGACGCCTTGAACGACTCGGTTTGCAGGAATCGCCGTCGGACAAGAACGCCCTTCCAATGTGGCACGGGCAGGCCCGGCGGCACTGGATTCCCCCCTTCGCGGGAATGACTGACGCGTGGCCGTGATGTTCCAGGCAATCCCCATCGATGCCTTCCGGCGCGCCGGGAGTTAAGCTATCCCGATGCGCCTGACTCACTGGATCGACGGCGAAGCACGAGAAGCGGCCAGCGGCCGCTGGCTGGAGGTGTTCGATCCGGCAACGGGGCAGGCCTTTGCTGAAGTCGCGCGTGGCGATGACGCCGACACGCTGCGTGCCGTCGCTGCTGCATGCAACGCGTTGCCTGCGTGGGCGGCACTGCCCAATGCCGAGCGCGCCCGCTGGATGGAGAAACTCGCCGACGCGCTGGAAGCACGCCTGGACGAGTTCGCGCACGCCGAGTCGCGCGATGGCGGCAAGCCGATCAAGCTGGCGCGCGAGATCGAGATCCCGCGCGCGATCAGCAACCTGCGCTTCTTCGCGCATGCGGCCACGCAGTTTTCCAGCGAATCCCACCACGGCCAGGCCGGGCTCAACTACACCCTGCGGCAACCGCTGGGCGTGGTGGCCACGATCTCGCCCTGGAACCTTCCGCTGTACCTGCTGACCTGGAAGATCGCGCCCGCACTGGCCGCGGGCAACACGGTCGTGGCCAAGCCTTCGGAAGTCACGCCACAGACTGCGACGTTGCTGGGCGAACTGGCGGCGGACATCGGCTTGCCCAAGGGCGTGCTCAACATCGTCCACGGCCTCGGTCCCGAGGTCGGGGAGCCGCTGCTCACGCATCCGGACGTCAAGGCGGTGTCGTTCACCGGCAGCACCGCGGTCGGCCAGCGCATCGCCGGCATCACCGCGCCGATGTTGAAGAAGGTCTCCCTGGAACTCGGCGGCAAGAACCCGACCCTGGTCTTCGCCGACAGCGACTGGCGCCGGCACATGGACGTCATCGTGCGCTCGGCGTTCCAGAATTCCGGGCAGATCTGCCTCTGCGGCTCGCGGATCCTGGTCGAGCGCGGCATCTACAACACATTCCGCGACGCATTCGTCCAGCACGCACTGGCCCTTCGCGTGGGCGACCCGATCGATGAAGACAACCAGCTGGGCCCATTGGTCTCGCAAGCCCACTTCGACAAGGTCGTGGCCGCGATCCAGCGCGCACGCGATGAAGGCGGCAACGTCCTGTGCGGCGGCGAGGCGCTCGATCGCCCCGGCTGGTTCGTCGCCCCGACCGTGATCGACGGACTCGGCCCGGGCTGCGCCACCAACCGCGAGGAGATCTTCGGCCCCGTGGCCACGTTGCAGGCTTTCGACGACGACGCCGAGGCACTGGCGCTGGCCAACGCCGGCGACTATGGCCTGGCGACGTCGATCTGGACCCGCGACCTGGAGCGCGCGCACCGCTTTGCCGCCGACATCCGCGCCGGCATCGTCTGGATCAACTGCTGGCTGCAGCGCGACCTGCGTACGCCGTTTGGCGGGATGGGCCGATCCGGCCTGGGCCGCGAAGGCGGCATGGAAGCCATGCGATTTTTCACCGAACCAAAGAACGTGTGCATCGCCCTGCATGCCAACCCCACCTGACGACGCCACCTGACGACGCCACCATGACCACACTCGACGACCTGCTGCGCAGCAACCATGCCTGGGCCGAAAGGATCCAGGCCGAAGATCCCGAATTCTTCCCGCGCCTGTCGCGCCAGCAGGCACCCGAATACCTCTGGATCGGCTGCTCGGATTCGCGCGTGCCTGCCAACCAGGTCGTCGACCTGGCGCCCGGCGAGGTGTTCGTGCACCGCAACATCGCCAACGTCGTCGTGCACACCGACCTCAATTGCCTGTCGGCCATCCAGTTCGCGGTCGACGTGCTCAAGGTCAAGCATGTGCTGGTGGTCGGACATTACGGCTGCGGCGGCGTGCAGGCCGCACTCGACAAGCTGCGACTGGGGCTGTGCGACAACTGGATCCGCCATGTCACCGATGTCGCGCAGAAGCATGACGCCGTGCTGGCGGACATCGACGACCATGGCCTGCGCCATGACCGCCTGTGCGAACTCAACGTGCTGGAACAGGTCGCCAACGTCTGCCAGACCACCATCGTCGGCGACGCCTGGGCGCGCGGGCAGGCACTCGCGGTGCACGGCTGGGTCTACACGCTGCGCGATGGACGGGTGCACGACCTGGGGCTGGATATCGACGGGCCGGACGCGGTCGCGGCGCAATACGATGCCGCGCTCGCGCGTATACGTGACGACCGGGAGGACCGCTGATGCCGGGCGCCACGCAGACCGGTGTCGTGCAGGCGGGCTCGGCACCGAAGCCGGTCGGTCTCTACCCGCATGCCCGGCGTGTCGGCAACCTGTTGTTCCTGTCAGGCATCGGGCCGCGCAACCCGGCCGATGACAGCGTGCCTGGCAATGACATGTTCGCCGATGGCCGCGTGCGCAGCTACGATATCCGGGCACAGGCGCGTGCCGTGCTGGACAACGTCCGCACCGTGCTCGAAGCCAGCGGCGCGCGCTGGGAAGACCTCGTGGATGTCACCGTCTTCCTGACCGACATGGCGCGCGACTTCAAGGCGTACAACGCGGTCTGGGCGGAATACTTCCCTGACCCCGCCAATGCGCCGTGCCGCACCACCCTCGGCATCACCGCATTGCCGACGCCGATCGCGATCGAGCTCAAATGCATTGCCACCGTCGGGGACGGCGCATGAGATCCCTCCTGATCGCCCTGGCGCTGCTTTTCGCATCCGGCGCGCATGCCGAAAACCCAACGGACAACCCGGTACTCGCCCGACTCTTCCAGCAGGACCAGGCCGAACGTGAAGGCGACAAGATCGATTGGCAACAACTGGCCAGGCACGACTCGGATCGCAGGGAACGCGTGCAGGCGTTGCTCGATGCAGGACGAGTGCAATCCGCCGCGGACTATTACCACGCGGCAATGGTTTTCCAGCATGGGGACAGCCTGATGGACTACCGGATGGCCAACGCACTCGCGACAATGGCCATGGCGCTGGACAGGGACGATGCACACTACCGCTGGCTGGTCGCGGCGAGTTGGGACCGCCTGTTGATGCATCAACTGCAACCGCAATGGTATGGCACGCAATTCAAGGGAGATGCCAGGGGCATGTATCTCTACCCGACCCAGGTCGATGCCGTCAGCGAATCCGAACGCAAGAAAATGGTTGGCCATACCCTCGCCGAATCGCGTGCCCACGTCCCGGCTGCAGCGCACGACGTGGGCCTTCCGGTCCGCGACCCCGCGCCCACGATGGATGCGCTCCGTCAAGAGGCAGCTGTACAGCAGGCCGCCCAGAAGTAGGAGCTTTCGAAATGCTACCCGGACCCCTCAACCTGCAGGCCTGGATCGACGAACACCGCCACCTGCTCAAGCCGCCGGTCGGCAACAAGTGCATCGTCGACGACGACTACATCGTGATGATCGTCGGCGGCCCCAACACGCGTACCGACTACCACTTCGAGGACGGTCCCGAGTTCTTCCACCAGCTCGAGGGCGAGATGGTGTTGCGCATCCAGGAGGACTTCGACGGCAGCAGCGGCACGCCGCGCGACATCCGCATCGGTGCCGGCGAGATGTTCTACCTGCCGCCACGCGTGCCGCACTCCCCGCAACGCATGCCAGGCTCGATCGGGCTGGTGGTCGAGCGCAGGCGCCTGCCTCACGAGGACGACGCGTTGATGTGGTTCTGCATCAACTGCAACCACAAGTTGTACGTGGAGTCCTTCCACCTGGTCGATATCGAGCAGGACTTCTTCCGGGTCTTCGAGCGCTTCTACCGCGATGATGCGCTGCGCACTTGCAGCCAGTGCGGCACGCTCAACCCGCGCCCGACGCGTTATGACATGAACGCCGACTCGGAAGCCGACATCACCTGAGCGACTTCCAGCCCAATCCCCGGAGGGGAGTCACGTGGTCCGATTTCCCTTGCCGGAGCAATTCGTTTGTCGTCCTGGGCGTAGCGAAGGATGACAACCTGGCGGGCGATCGGGCTTACACTTGAATCATGCTGAAAATAGACACCCACGCCCACTACCTGCCGCGCGACTGGCCCGACCTGGCCAGGAAGTACGGCGACGAACGCTTCCCCGTGATCCACCACGGCGACGACGGCCGCCACCGGATCTACAAGGACGGCAAGTTCTTCCGCGAGATCTGGCCCAAGACCTGGGATCCGCAGATCCGGATCGACGACTACGCCGAGTTCGGCGTCCAGGTGCAGGTGCTCAGCACGGTACCGGTGATGTTCAGTTACTGGGCCAAGGCCAACCAGGCGCTGGCGCTGCACCAGGCGCTCAACGACCACATGGCGCAGACCTGCCGGGAGTTCCCGCGCAACTATGCCGGCATCGGCACGGTGCCGTTGCAGTCGCCCTCGCTGGCTGCACGCGAGCTGGAGCGCTGCATGGACCAGCTCAACCTGCAGGGCGTGCAGATCGGCTCGCACGTGGAGACGCCATCAGGCGAGAACTGGAACCTCGACGCACCGGAACTGTTCGAGTTCTTCGAGGCCGCCAGCGACCTGGGTGCGGCGATCCTGGTCCATCCGTGGGACATGATGGGTACCGACACCATGCCCAAGTACTGGCTCCCGTGGCTCGTCGGAATGCCGGCCGAGCAGGCGCGTGCAGCGTGCTGCCTGGTCTTTGGCGGCGTGTTGGAGCGGCTGCCCAAACTGCGCATCGCGCTGGCCCATGGTGGCGGGGCGTTCCCCTACACCATCGGCCGCATCGAGCACGGCTTCAACATGCGTCCCGACCTGGTCGCCACCGACAACTTCCGCAACCCGCGCGATTACCTCAAGCGCCTGTATTTCGACTCCTGGGTCGCCGACGATCGGGCATTGCGTTACCTGCTGGACGTGGCCGGCGCCGATCGGGTGATGCTGGGGACGGATTATCCGTTCCCGCTGGGCGAGCAGTCGCCGGGCGCCGGGATCGACGCCCTTGGCCTGGCGGAAGACGACCAGTCGCGCCTCTACCACGGCACCGCGCTGGAGTGGCTGGGCCTGTCGAAAGCGCGCTTTGCGTGACACTGCAACCAGGTCACGGCGCAGGCAAGCCGTGAGAAGGAACGTGGGACCGGGCAAAGCGTTCCGGTTCCTGGAGATATCCTGATCCAACCCAAGCCCGACTTGCCCTGATCTGGCATGGGTAGAAAGCAAGCTCGGCCCTGCACGCCAACACCGTGCAACAGCGACCACCCTGCCTTCCCGGTCGCCGGTGCACGGCCTCGTCATGCTTGGAGACACGGGGTTCGGGTTTTCCCAGGAACGACGTGACCACAAGCTGCCAACCTTGACACAAACTGATGTGCAACCCATGACCGACCTTTACTCCGACGATTACGCCAACGCCCAGGATGTTGCCGACCCGCTCGGCGCGCTGCGTGGCCAGTTCCACATGCCGATGCAGGAAGGCCGGCCACAGGCCTATTTCTGCGGCAATTCGCTTGGCCTGCAACCCAAGGGCGCCAGGGCGATGGTCGAAGAGGTCCTCGGCAAATGGTCGACCGAGGCGGTCGAAGGCCACTTCCTGGAGCCGGCGCCATGGATGCCCTACCACGAGCTGGTCCGGCCCGGGCTTGCGGACATCGTCGGCGCAGGGGAACAGGAAGTCGTCGCGATGAATTCGCTGACCGCCAACCTGCACCTGATGATGGTCAGCTTCTACCGGCCCACGCGCGAGCGGCCGGCGATCCTGATGGAGGCAGGCGCCTTCCCTTCGGATCGCTACGCGCTGGAGTCACAGGTCCGCTTCCACGGCTTCGATCCCGACACCGACCTGATCGAGGTACAGCCCGACCAGCGCGAAGGCACGATCTCGATGGCCGCTATCGAACGCGCCATCGCCGAACACGGACCGCGCCTTGCGCTGGTGCTGTGGCCCGGCGTGCAATACCGCACGGGACAGTCCTTCGATATCGGCGAAATCACGCGGCTCGGGCAGGCAGCCGGCGCCATCGTCGGCATCGACCTGGCACACGCCGCAGGCAACCTGCCCCTGCAACTGCACGACGACGGCGTCGATTTCGCCGTATGGTGCCATTACAAATACCTGAACTCCGGGCCCGGCGCGGTCGGAGGCTGCTTCGTGCATGCGCGCCACGCGCGGACCGACCGCCCGCGCTTCGCCGGGTGGTGGGGCCACGACAAATCGACGCGGTTCAAGATGGGCCCCGACTTCGTCCCGACGCCAGGCGCCGACGGCTGGCAGCTGAGCAACCCACCAGTGCTGGCGCTGGCGCCGCTGCGCGCCTCGCTGGCCTTGTTCGACCAGGCCGGCGGCATCGGCGCGTTGCGACAACGCTCGCTGCGCCTGACCGGCTACCTGGAAGCCCTGATCCAGGCGCGCCTGGGCGGCGTGTTGCATATCGTCACCCCATCCGACACGGCGCAGCGTGGCGCGCAACTGTCGCTACGGGTCGAAGGCGGCAGGGACCAGGGTCGGGCCTTGTTCGAACATCTCGCCGCAAACGGCGTCATCGGCGACTGGCGCGAACCGGACGTCATCCGCATCTCCCCCGCCCCACTGTACAACAGCCACGCCGACATCCTGCGCTTCGTCCGCGAGGTGGAAGCATGGCGCGCAACCCGTTGAAGACTGTCAATCCAGGGAAACCTGGAAGCCAGCGTCTTTGCATTCCATGAGCAGGCAACCCACCGTCCACATCCTCGCCAGCCGGCGCAACGGTACGCTTTATACCGTGGTCACCAGCGACCTTGTCCAGCGTGTCTGGCAACACCGGGAGCATTTTTCCAGATGAGTCACGGGCGCCACAAAGTGACTCGACCGGTTTGGCATGAATTGCACGAAACCATGGAAAACGCCATCCACCCCGAGGAGCGGATCAAAGCATTGGAAGCGCCAGGGGAAACCCGAATTGATGGAGCAAACGAATCCGTACTGGCATGGCCTTTGGAATGAGATCACGGGACGGAGCCAAGGCACTGGATGCCTGCTTTCGCAGCAATGACGGGGCATGACCCGCAACCGTCGTCTACCCACAGGCGTCGTTCCGGCGAAAGCTGGAACCCGGTGTCTTTTGCTCTTGCAGGCGCTCCCAACAGAAGCAAGACGCTGCATACCTGCTTTCGCAGGAATGACGTGGTGGCGACCCCCGGCCAAAATTGACTACACCCGCCCTGCCCACCGCCTGGGCAGCGGGACCGATGGACAATCCGCGGCAGGATCAAGACACTGGATCCCTGCTTTCCCAGCAATGACGGACGAAGCGCACCGTGACCAACGACCCCGACAAGCACCTCACCATCATCGGCGCCGGACTTGCGGGCGCCTTGCTCGCGACCCTGCTGGCGAAGTCCGGCTGGCGCATCGACGTCTACGAGCGCCGCAGCGATCCGCGCTTGCATGGTTTCCAAGGAGGGCGGTCCATCAACCTGGCGCTGGCCGAGCGCGGCCTGCATGCCCTGCGCGCGGCCGGTGCGGACGCTGCCGTGTTGAAGCAAGCCGTCATGATGCGCGGGCGCATGGTGCATTTCGCCGATGGCGGCGAGCAACTGCAACGCTATGGCCGCGACGACTCCGAGGTGATCTGGTCGGTCAGCCGTGGCGAGTTGAACATCACCCTGCTGGACGCGGCCCAGGCAGCCGGCGCGTCCTTGCATTTCGACCAGCGCCTGCACAGCGTCGATTTCGATGCAAGGAGGGCGAGCTTCATCAGCGACCAGGATGGTAGCCACCACGCACACGAGTTCAATGCCCTGCTTGGCGCCGACGGCGCGGGATCCGCGCTGCGCGATGCGATGGGTGCCCACGTCGACCTGGGTGAACGCTTCGAGTCTCTGGGGCACTCCTACAAGGAGCTGGAAATCCCGCCCGCCCCGGACGGCGGTTTCCGGATCGAGCCCAATGCACTGCACATCTGGCCGCGCGGCCGCTACATGTGCATCGCATTGCCCAACGACGAGCGCACCTTCACGGTCACGCTGTTCCTGCCCAACAAGTCGGACAACCCGGGTGAACCCAGCTTTGCATCGATCACCGACGGCAGCCAGGCGCGTGCGTTGTTCGAGCGCGACTTCGCCGACGCATTGCCGCTGATCCCGCGACTGGAACAGGACTTCGACGCCAACCCGACCAGCATGCTGGCCACGCTGTACCTGGATCGCTGGCACCTGGACGGGCGCGCGGTGCTGCTGGGCGACGCCGCGCACGCCATGGTGCCGTTCCACGGCCAGGGCATGAACTGTGCCTTTGGCGACTGCACGCTGCTGAGCGAGTGCCTGCAACGGCACGACGCGCTGGAAGATGCCTTTGCGGATTTCGCCGCGCAACGCCTGCCCGACGCCCGCGCCATCCAGCAGATGGCGTTGGAAAACTACCTTGAGATGCGCGATCGCGTCGACGATGCCGATTACCTGCTGCAACGCGCCCTGGAGCGACAACTGGCCGAGCGCCACCCCGAGCGTTTCGTGCCCCGCTATGCCATGGTCACCTTCAGGCGCATGCCCTATGCCACTGCGCTGGCGCGTGGGGAAATACAACGCCGGTTGCTGGTGGAAGCCACGACCGACCTGGAAACCCTGGATGGCGTCGACTGGGGCTGGCTCGATGCGCAGGTGGAAAGCCGGTTGCCCCCGCTGGACCGGGAGGCGGGCTGATCCTCCCAGCTGTCATACACCTGCCGTAAGCCACCTGCCTGTCATCTACCTGCTTCTCATCTACCTGCTTCTCATCTACCTGCTTCTCATCTACCTGCTTGTCATCTACCTGCTTGTCGTCTACCTGCTTGTCGTCTACCTGCTTGTCATCCTGAGCGCAGCGAAGGATCTGCTTGTCATGGGAGCCACAAGCGCGAGCAAAACAGATCCGTCGCTACGCCCGGGATGACGATGCCTTGAGGAATCCGCGCATCCTGGTTGCCTGACCTTCGACCAGCGAGATACTCGACCTGCCCCTTCGCCGAAACCGGACCGCCTGCCAACCCATGCCCGCCAGCTTCCTTTTCTACGACCTGGAAACCTTTGGCCGCGACCCGCGACGCAGCCGCATCGCGCAGTTCGCCGCGATCCGTACCGATGACCAGCTGCGCGAGATCGATGAGCCGATCAGCTTCTTCGTGCAACCGGCCGACGACCTGCTGCCCTCGCCAGGCGCCACCATGGTCACCGGCATCACCCCGCAACAGGCGTTGCGCGACGGCATCCACGAGGCCGAAGCCTTCGCGCGCATCTTCGAGGAAATGTCGCGTCCGGAGACCTGCACCCTGGGTTACAACTCGATCCGCTTCGACGACGAGTTCGTGCGCCACGGCCTGTTCCGCAACTTCCATGACGCCTACGAACGCGAGTGGCGTGGCGGCAACAGCCGCTGGGACCTGCTCGACGTCATGCGCCTGGCGCACGCGTTGCGTCCTGACGGCATCGCATGGCCCCTGCGCGAGGACGGCGCGCCGTCGTTCAAGCTGGAACACCTGGCGATCGCCAACGACGTCCGCACCGGTGACGCACACGAGGCATTGTCCGACGTCCGCGCCCTGATCGGCCTTGCGCGCAAGCTGCGCGCGGCGCAACCAAGATTGTGGGATTACGCGCTGCGACTGCGCGACAAGCGATTCGCCGCGCGCCTGCTCGACACCACGGCAATGAACCCGGTGCTGCACATCTCGCAACGCTATCCCGCCAGCCGCCTGTGCGCTGCCCCTGTCCTGCCGCTCGCGCGCCATCCGCGGATCGACAGTCGCGTGGTCGTATTCGATCTCGACAGCGACCCCGGCGACCTGCTCTCGCTGCCGCCCGACGAGATCGCCGGGCGCATGTACCTGCCTGCGTCCCAACTGCCTGAAGGCACCTCGCGGATCGCACTGAAAGAGGTGCATGCCAACAAGAGCCCAGCGCTCATCCAGTGGGACCACCTGCGCGAAGCCGACTTCCAGCGCCTGCAGGTCGATCCGCAAGCCATCCTGGCCCGCGCCGCCATGCTCCGCGCGCAAGGCCCGGCGCTGGCAGAGAAGATCCGTCGCGTCTACGCACAAGAGGCGATGCGGGAGCCTGGCGATCCCGATGCTTCCTTGTATGACGGATTCGTCGGCGATGGCGACAAGCGGCGCTGCACCGAGGTGCGCGCCACGCCACCGGATATGCTTGGCGATCGGGATTTCGGGTTTTCCGACGCCCGCCTCCCCGAACTGCTGTTTCGCTATCGCGCACGCAACTGGCCCGATACGCTGTCCGGCGAAGAGCGCAGCCGCTGGGATGATTACAGGCGCAGGCGCCTCTTCCATCCGGATGCCGGTCTGTCGGAGTCGACGTTTGACTCCTTCGAGGAAGAAATCACATCCCTGCGCCTGGAGCACGTGGACAATCCCGCCCGACAGGCATTGCTCGACCAGTTGCAAGCCTGGGGCAACCAGCTCAAGGGTGCGCTGCACCGCTCCACGCCCCTGTAGGAGCGGTTCCAGCCGCGAGCGCTTGCTCCTGCCTGGACATTGTCGGGAGCAGCGGGGCTTTTCGGTACCGTCTCGTCGCGACCCACGTCGTTGCTACGGGAGAGTAAAAGCCAACCAAGCTCGCGGCTGAAGCCGAACCTACACATGCGCCATGGCAAGATTGGCGACCATGACCCAGTATTTCGACGCCCGCAGCTTCAAGTTCCTCCGCGCCCTCGCCCGCCACAACGAGCGTGTTTGGTTCCATGCCCACAAGGCGGACTACGAAGCCTTCGTGCGCGAACCGTTCCAGCGGCTGCTGGTCGACCTGCAACCGACGCTGGCCCAGGTCAGCCTGCACTACCGTGCCGAGCCCAAGACGGTCGGCGGTTCGCTCTTCAGGATCCAGCGCGACACCCGCTTTGCCAACGACAAATCACCCTACAAGTCATGGCAGGGCGCCCGGCTGTTCCATGAACGTCGCCGCGAGCTGGCCGCGCCGTCGTTCTATCTCCACCTGCAGGCGGGCCAGTGCTTCGTCGGAGCCGGTCTGTGGCACCCGGAGACCGCGACCCAGCGACGCATCCGCCAATTCATCTTCGACAACCCCTCGGGCTGGAAGAAAGCAGCGCATGCCCCGGCCTTCCGCCGACGCTACGACCTTGCGTCGGGCGAAACACTGGTACGGCCGCCGCGGGGGTTTCCGCCAGACTTCGAATTCATCGACGACCTGCGGCACAAGAACTTCGTCGCCGTGCGCAGCATCGACGACAGCACCATGACCGGAACCCGGTTGCGCCAGGTGGTGGAGCGTGACCTGAAGGCGCTGGCGCCGTTTGTCGATTACCTGTGTGCCGCGCTGGACCTGGAATTCTGACGGCACTCGCGGGAGTGGCTGTAGCCGCTCCTGCAATGTCGGCACCCGATTACCCCTGGAGCGCGCCATGAAACAATGGATCATCCTCGTTGCGGTGCTGCTGCTGGCCCTGGCCGCCTGGGTCGGCACCGGGCCCTATCGCACATGGCACGGCATGCGCGACGCCATCGAGCAGCACGATGCGGTGGCGTTTTCCGAACATGTCGATTTCCCGGCCCTGCGCGCCAGCCTCAAGGCCCAGCTGGTGGACAAGATGGTCCGCAAGGCCGGAGACGACGTGCAATCGAGCCTGCTGGGCGGGATCGCGCTGTCGCTCGGCGCGGGACTGGCCGATGGCGTGGTCGATTTCGTCGCCAGTCCTGGCGGCATTGGTGCAATGATGCAAGGCCGTGAAGCCTGGCGCAGCGCGCGCGACAGCTTTGCGACCGAGCGAAGCGGGCAAGTCGATCAGCGCCCCCTGCAACAGGCGCAATACCGCTACGAATCCCTGTCGCGCTTCACCGCGACGGTGACCGATTCCAACGGCGACCCGGTGGTCTTCGTGCTGCGCCGGGAAGGTCTTGACTGGAAACTCGTCGACATCCGCCTGCCCCTGTAGGAGCGGCTCCAGCCGCAAGCTCTGGCCTTGCCCTGCCCTAGACTGACTCAGGCTCAGGCTCGCGCTCGGCTTGCGGCTCCCCTGCCGCAGGACTAACGCAACTCGTGATCAGGGGCTCCGGGACCTGTGATCGCGACTTGCGTCGCTCCCACGACAGCCCTGGCAAGCCAATCTGGTCCCGCCTACGGGTTTGCAACCCCGTGCGGCACGTGCCCGGCCGCGACATGGTCCCGTGCCGAGCTGATGTTGTGCTCGGAGTCGTCGAAGAAGATATCCGCGCCGAAAGCTTCCAGGAACGGGCCCTTGGGTCGCCCTCCGAGAAACAGTGCCTCATCCAGCCGGACGCCCCATTCGCGCAACGTGCGGATCACGCGTTCGTGCGCCGGCGCCGAGCGCGCGGTCACCAGCGCGGTGCGGATCGGCGACGCGTCACCCGGTGGATAGGCGGCCTGCAAGCGATGCAGTGCATCCAGGAAGCCGCGGAACGGACCACCCGACAACGGTTCACGTGCGCGCTCGCGCTCGTGCCTGCCGAATGCTTCCACCCCTTGTTCGCGGGAAACGCGCTCGCTTTCGTCGCCAAAGATCACGGCATCGCCGTCGAAAGCAATCCGGATCTGACTGGATTCCGCACGCAGGTCCGAGGCCGTCTTGTCGATGGCACCACCACGATGCCCTTGGCCACCCGCCGGCAGGATCGTGGCCGCGGCGACATTGGCCTGCAATGCGCGCCGAACCGACTCGGGGTTGGCCGACAGGAACAAATCCGCCCCGAACGGGCGGATGTACGGCCACGTCGGCGCGCCGGAAGTGAATGTGGCCCGCGTGATGGCAAGCTCGTAGTGCTGGATCGAATTGAAGATGCGCAACCCGGTATCGGACGAGTTGCGCGACAACAGGATGACCTCGACGCGTGGCACGGCCTGCCCATCACCCGCGGGAGGCACGCCTTCATTGAGCGCGAGCAACTTGCGCACCAGCGCGAATGCGATGCCCGGCGCAAGCACGTCATCCTCGCGCTCGCGCTGGAACGCGCTGTAGGCCTCGATCCCATCGGACTCGAATAGCGCGTGGCTGTCTTCCAGGTCGAACAACGCCCGTGAAGAAATCGCTACCGTGAGGGGTTGCCGGGGCGTGGCGTCATCCATGGCACGAGTATCCGCCATCGCGGTCGCAAGGCGCGAGACGACGGGCGTGCGTCATCGCCGCGGGCAGGCTACGCCGGCTCACACCACGAACTGCTCGCTGAGGATCCGCTCCTCGAGATTGTGCTCGGGGTCGAACAACAAGGTCACGGTGCGGTCGCGGGATTCGCGAATGGTGACTTCCAGCACGTCGCGCACCTCGTGCGAGTCGGCGGTGGCGCTCACCGGCCGCTTGTGTGGGTCGAGCACGCGGAAGCGGACCTCGGTATCGGCCTTGAGCAATGCGCCGCGCCAGCGGCGCGGGCGAAAGGCGGCTATCGGGGTCAGTGCGATCACGCTGGACCCCAACGGCAGGATCGGACCGTGTGCGGAATAGTTGTAAGCCGTGCTGCCTGCAGGGGTGGCGACCATGACGCCGTCGCAAACCAGCTCGTCCAGGCGCGGCTTGCCGTTGAGTTCGATGGCCACGTGAGCCGCCTGGCGGGTCTGGCGCAGCAGGGAAACCTCGTTGTAGGCGAGCGAGTGCACGCTGGTCCCGGACTCGGTGTGCACGAGCATTTCCAGCGGGCGCAGCACCGCAGGCTCGGCGGCCTGCAAGCGCTCGACCAGGGCATCGGCCCGGTAATGGTTCATCAGGAACCCAACGCCGCCGTGCTTCATGCCATAGACGGGTTTGCCCAGCGCACCGTGGCGATGCAGCGTCTGCAGCATGAAGCCGTCGCCACCGAGTGCGACCAGGACGTCGGCCTGGTCGGGCGCATGTTGTCCATGCGCCTGGACCAGGGTTGCCAGCGCGCCTTCCGCGCTATCGGCATCGCTGGCGAGGAAGGCGATCTTTGGCTGGCTTGGAAGCCTGCTGGCCGGGACTGGTGTCATGGGCATCCGCGATTGGTCTGCATGCGGCGAGGATAACCCGATCGCCATGGGGACACCCCACCCTGCTGCTTTACACGAAGCGTCCGGCTGACCGGACCGGCCCCGCGGCGGAGCGCCAATGCGTCAGGCCGCGCGCGACCCAGTCGCACGCGGCCCACCCGCCCTGCCTGCAATCCAGGTCAGGCAACCACAACTGCTCAGCCGCGTGACGCCAGCTGGGACAATCGCTGCACCGCGACCGAGGCCGTCGGATAATCCATGGCCTTCTGCGCAGCCAACTCGTCCAGCATAGAGAGGGTGAAGCGCAGCGATGGGTCGTCCCTCTGCAGCCATTGCTGGACCTTGGCATCCGGAGTCGAGCCAGGCATCTTCAGCACCTGGCCAACCAGTGCGCGCTGCTGCACGGCGAGCTCCTCGCGCAGGACGCCGCGGGCAACCGCGTGCCAACGGCCATCCACGGCCAGCGCGTCGATCTGCTGGGCCAGCCAAGGCAGGTTGAGCGCGGCACCAAGACGGAAATGGACCCTGGCCACGTCGACCGGCTGCAACTTTCGCTCACGCGCCAACTCGATGATGTCCGGACACGGGTCCAGGTACGGCAACGCCGCCAGCTGGCCACACAGGTCGGCCGGCATGCCCTTGGCTTTCCAGTCGCGCTGGGCGGCTTCGTAGCCTGGGCGCATCGACTCGGGCAGGATGTTTTCGCCGGCCCGGATGTTGCGGAATCCATCGTGGTAACGATCGACCGCGGTGGTGATGTCCGGGATCGCCCCCGGGCGCGACAGCAACCAGCGGGTGAAGGCGCGCTGCAGCGTCCAGATCACCTGCAGGGCATCGATCTGGGCAGACTCGTCCACCTTGCCATCGAGCGCATCGATCTGCGCCCACAGCGTGCGTGCTTCCAGCGTCTCGCGGGTGATGGTGAACGCCTTGGCGACTTCGCCCGGCGAGCGTCCACTGTCCTCCTGCATCCGCAGCAGGAAGGTCGCCCCCATGCGGTTGATGGTGGAGTTGGTCACCGCGGTGGCGATGATCTCCCGCTTCAGCCGCAGCCGCTCCATCGACTTGGCATACTTTTCCTGCAGCGGCTCGGGGAAGTAGCGCACCAGCTCCTTGGACAGGTACGGATCCTCGGGCACGTCGGAGTCCAGCATCTGCTGGTAGGCAACCAGCTTGGAGTAGGACAGCAGCACCGAAAGCTCGGGGCGGGTCAGGCCCACGCCGCGCGATTTGCGGTCGTCCATTTCGGCATCGCTGGGCAGGTATTCGATCTGCCGGTCGAGCAGGCCCTGCGATTCGAGGGTTCGGATGAAGTGCGCCTTGGACCCCAGGCGGGTGACGCTCATCCGCTCCATCAGGCTGATCGCCTGGTTCTGGCGATAGTTGTCGACAAGCACGAGGTCGGCGACTTCATTGGTCATCGATGCCAGCAATCGGTTGCGCTCGTCGTATTTGAGCTTGCCGCTCTGCACTTGCTCATTGAGCAGGATCTTGATGTTGACCTCGTGGTCGGACGTATCCACGCCCGCGGAATTGTCGATGAAGTCGGTGTTGAGCAGTACGCCATCCTGCGCCGCCTCGATGCGACCGAGCTGGGTCAGGCCCAGGTTGCCGCCCTCGCCCACGACCTTGCAGCGTAATTCGCAACCGTTGACACGCAGCGCGTTGTTGGCACGGTCGCCGACATCGGCGTCGGTTTCGCTGGTGGCCTTGACATAGGTGCCGATGCCGCCGTTCCACAACAGGTCGACCGGTGCGCGCAGGATCGCGCTCATCAGCTCGACCGGGCTCATCGCCGCGACACCATCTTCGATGCCCAGTGCGACCCTGGCCTGCGGCGACAGAGGAATCGATTTGGCGGTGCGCGGATAGACGCCCCCGCCCTTGCTGATCAGCTTGGCGTCGTAGTCCTCCCACGATGATCGCGGCAGCTTGAACAACCGCTGCCGCTCCTTGTAGGTGCTCGCCGCATCTGGATCGGGGTCGATGAAGATGTGGCGATGGTCGAACGCGCCGACCAGCCGGATGTGTTTGGACAGCAGCATTCCGTTACCGAACACGTCACCGGACATGTCGCCAATACCAACGACGGTGAAATCCTGCTTTTGGGTGTTACGGCCCAGCGCGCGGAAATGGCGTTTGACCGACTCCCAGGCACCTCGGGCGGTGATCGCCATGCCCTTGTGGTCGTAACCGACGGAACCACCGGAAGCGAACGCGTCATCGAGCCAGTAGCCATGCGCCTTTGCGATCGCGTTGGCGATATCCGAGAACGACGCCGTGCCCTTGTCCGCGGCGACCACCAGGTACGGGTCGTCGTCATCGTGGCGCACGACGTTGTTCGGATGCACGACCTTGCCGTCGACCAGGTTGTCGGTGATGTCGAGCAATCCATTGATGAAGCGCTTGTAGCAGGCCACGCCTTCGGCGAACCAGGCATCGCGATCGATCGCCGGGTTGGGCAATTGCTTGCAGAAGAAACCGCCCTTGGAGCCTACCGGCACGATCACCGTGTTCTTGACCATTTGCGCCTTGACCAGGCCCAGCACTTCGGTGCGGAAATCCTCGCGGCGATCCGACCAGCGCAGGCCGCCACGTGCCACCGGGCCGAAGCGCAGGTGGATGCCTTCGACCCGCGGCCCGTAGACGAAGATCTCGCGGTACGGACGCGGCTTGGGCAAATCGGGCACCCGCGCGGAGTCGAACTTGTAGCTGACGTAGTCGGCCGGGCCCCCATCGGCGCTCAGGCCTTGCGCGCAAGGCACGACATCCTCGTCCGCCGGATCGCAGGGGTTGTCGTCAACCGGCACGCCGGGCCGGACCATGTAGTAGCTGGTGCGCAAGGTGGCATCGATGCAACCGATGAAGCTGCGCAGGATGCGGTCCTGGTCAAGGCTGTCGACCCGGTCGATCAGTCCCAGCAGTGCCGCACGCGTCGCCTCGATCTGGCGTTCGCGACTGCCATTGCGCGCATCGACCACGCCCTTGAGCATGGCCAGTGCGGCGGAGTCGCCACCAGCCAGGGACTCCAGCTGCCTGGTCAGGCCAACCTTGCCTTGCTTGATGTCGGCTTTGCTCTCCTTGCCGGTGCACGGGTCGAAGCGGGCCTCGAACAATTCGACCAGCAACCGCACCAGCAACGGGTAGTGGTTGAACGTCTCTTCGACATAGGGCTGGGAAAAAGGCACGCCGACCTGTTGCAGGTATTTGCTGTATGCACGCAACATCGCCACTTGCCGCCAGGACAAGCCGGCGGCCAGGATCAACCGGTTGAAGCCGTCGTTCTCGGCCTGCCCGCGCCACATCTGCTCGAAGGCTTCGGCAAAGGATGCGTTGAGGTTGTCGACGTCGATGTCACCGTAATCCGACTGGACCTCGAAATCCTGGATCCAGGCGATGTGCTCGCCGTCGCTGTCGGCGGCGCCCTGGTCGGGGAGCTCGATCCTGTAGGGATGCTCGGTAACGACACGCAGCCCCATGTTCTCCATCATCGGCATTGCATCGGACAGTGCGATGTCCTCGCCCAGGCGGTAGAACTTCAGCCGCAGGCCGCCGTCGGCGCTGCGCGCGCGATACAGGCTGATGCGCAGGTCGTCGCGCCGACCGAGCGCGGACAGGTGCTCGACGTCGGTGGCGGCGATCGCAGGGGTGACCTGCTCGATATAACCGGCCGGCAGCGCTCGCCCGTAGTGGTTCGCCAGCTTGAGGCCACGTTCCTCGCCATGGGCGGCGACCAGCTGCTCGCGCAGGTCGTCCTGCCAGTTGCGCACGATGACCGCCAGCTTGGCCTCCAGTGCATGCATGTCGACTTCGAACGGCTCACCGGGCTTGGGCCGGATGATCAGGTGCAATTGCGCCAGCGGGGACTCCCCGACCTGCACGTTGGTGTCGACGGTCTGCGCATGCAACGCGCGCTTGAGCATGCGTTCGATGCGATGGCGGACTTCGGTATTGAAGCGGTCACGCGGGATGTACACGAGTGCGGAGAAGAAGCGACCGTAGCGGTCACGGCGCAGGAACAGGCGGGTCCGCACGCGCTCCTGCAACCCCAGGATGCCGGTCGCCGTCTCCAGCAACTCGTCCTCGTTGGCCTGGAACAACTCATCGCGCGGCAGCGTTTCAAGGATGTGCCGCAAGGCCTTGCCGCTGTGGCCGGTGCTGGCCAGGGCGGACTTGCGCATCACGTGGTCGTGGCGTTCGCGCACCAACGGGATTTCCCAGGGCCGGCGGTTGTATGCACTGGAGGTGTAGAGGCCAAGGAAGCGCTGTTCGGCGACGGGGTTGCCCTTGTCGTCGAACTCAAGCACGCCGATGTAGTCCATGTATCCCGGTCGGTGCACGGTGGCCCGTGCATTGGTCTTGGTCAGGATCAGGGCATCGACCGCCCCGGACTGCGGCATGTAGTGGGCCGCGAGCCCCTTGAGGTCGCGAGCCTTGCCGGTGTCGCGACCGCGCAGCAGGCCAAGGCCGGAGGACTCGACCGCGCACAGCAACTCCTGCTTGCCATGCTTCTCGACGTTGTACCTGCGATAGCCCAGGAACGTGAAGTGATCGTCCGCGGCCCAGCGCAGGAACTCCTGCGCCTCGGCACGCCCCGAGCTGGAGACCGGCATGTTGCGCGTGGGCAGCTCGTCGGCGACTTCGAGCATCTTGTCGCGCATGGCGCGCCAGTCCGTGACCATCGCACGCACATCGTCCAGCACGGCATGCAGGCTGCGCGCGATGGCTGGCATCGCGGCGGCGGTCTGCCGATCGATTTCCAGGTGCATCAGCGATTCGCCCGGGCCTTCGCCCACGTCCTGCAGCCTGCCGGCCTTGTCGCGCTTGAGTTTGACCACCGGATGGCCCAGCACATGCACGCCGATGCCCTGCTCGGCCAGCGCCATCGTCACCGAGTCGACGAGGAACGGCATGTCGTCGTTGACGATTTGCACGACGGTATGCGGCGACTCCCAGCCATTGGCCTTGGCGGTGGCATTGAAGACACGCACTTCTGCGGTGCCAGGCTTGCGCTTGCGCGCCAACTCCAGGAAATCATTGGCCAGTGCCGCCCACCCGTCGGCACTGTGCTTGACGACCTCGTCGGCACCCATGCGTACGTAAAACGCCTTGGCGAACGCTTCCGCCTGCGCCTGGCGCCCCTTGGGGACGCGCTTGCGCAACGCGGCCAGGATCGGCGCGATGGATACGTTGTCGCCGTGGATCGCACGGGACCTGGCCGGGGCACGCCTCGCGGGCGCATCGGTAGCGGCGGGCCTGGCCACCTTGCGACCCACGTTCTTCTCGACCTTGGACGTTGTCTTCCTGGAAGACGCCTGGCTGGAAACGGTTTTTTTCCCAACTGCCTTCTTGGCAGGCGCTTTACGCTTCGTGTTCATGGCTACCTGGGGTTACCTGGGTAAGGGGGACGTGCGGCGAATGGATGGCACGAGGCCCGCACTCGCGCACGGGCCTCGTCGAATCGTTCAAGCAGTCGCGGCGTGGCCTGCGCCGGCAATGCCCGCACGGGAGCTTCCGCCCACGTCAGGAATGCCGCTGACCATGCGGCCGCGGCGCTGGATGCAGTTGCGGGCTGGACGGCCCAGGGCAACGCGCTCACGCATGCGTCAGCGCAGCCCGGTCTCGTGGCGGGCGATGACCAGTCGCTGGATCTCGCTGGTGCCTTCGTAGATCTCGGTGATCTTGGCGTCGCGGAAATAACGCTCGATCGGCATTTCCTTGGAGTAGCCCATCCCGGCGTGGATTTGTACCGCCTGGTGGGTGATCCACATGGCCGCCTCGGACGCGGTGAGCTTGGCGACGGCAGCCTCGGTGGTGAAACGCTTTCCCTGGCCCTTGGTCCAGGCCGCACGCAAGGTCAGCAGCAAGGAGGCGTCGAGCTTGCACTTCATGTCGGCGATCTTGGACTGGATCATCTGGAAGGCGCCGATCGGTTGGCCGAAGGCCTTGCGCTCTCGCACGTATTCCAGGCTGGCCTGGTAGGCGGCGCGGGCAATGCCGACGGCCTGGCTTGCAATGCCGATACGGCCGGCATCAAGCACGCCCATGGCGATCTTGAAGCCATGGCCTGCCTCGCCCAGCAACTCGTCCGGCTGGGCAATGTAGTCCTCGAACTCGATTTCACAGGTCGCCGAGGCGCGGATACCCAGCTTGGGCTCGGTCTTGCCGCGGTGGAACCCGTCACGGGCGGTATCGATCAGGAACGCCGAGATGCCGCGCGCCTGCTTGTCCGGGTCGGTCATCGCAAACAGCACGATGTACTTGGCAACCGGGCCCGAGGTGATCCAGCTCTTCTTTCCGTTGATCCTGAAGCTGCCGTCGTCCTGCTTGACGGCGCGGCAGCGCATCGCGGTGGCGTCCGAACCCGACTGCGGCTCGGTCAACGCGAAGGCACCGATCTCCTCGCCCGTTGCGATCGCCCGCACGTACTTCTGCTTCTGCGCCTCGGTGCCATGGGTCAGGATGCCGTTGCAAAACAGCGAATTGTTGACCGACATGATGGTGGAATGCGCGGCATCGGCCGCGGCGATCTCGACCATCGCCAGCACGTAGGCCACCGGGTCCATGCCGGCACCGCCGTACTCGGCCGGGACCTCGATGCCCATGAGCCCGTTTTCGCCCAGCAGCCGGATATTGTCGAGTGGGAATTCGCCGGATTTGTCGAAGCCCTCGGCGCTTGGCGCGACTTTTTCCTGCGCGATGCGCCGGGCCACGTCCTGGATCAGTAGTTGCTCTTCGGTGAAGCCAAAATCCACGTTCGTACCCCGATCGGAGACTGATTGCCGTCATTGTAGCGCCGCGGCCCCGCCATGGGCGCATCGCGCCGGTGCAACCAGCCTGCGAGCCGCCACGGCCGCCCGAACGCCGCGCCCTCGCCCGGGCGACTGTCGACTCCACGGTGATACCGCGTGCCTGCATCCCCGCCGCATCCATAACGGCAGGAAAAATAGCCGGCAAGGCCGGGGTGACGCGGCCTGCATGCACGGCACGTGCGCCGACCGACGCCGTTCATCGCGATAGACGTGGGATGGCCCTCGCGGCCATGCCCCAATCGGCGCCCTGCAACCACAGGCTTGACCGCGCCCGGCAGGCGGCGGACACTATCTATCTCTATATCGCGATAACGAGATACATATGGATCTGGAAGGCTGGTCCTCCCGCCTGAAAGTATTCGCCGACGCCACCCGGGTGCGCCTGCTGTCGCTGCTCGAAGGCGAGGAGCTGACCGTGGCCGAACTGTCCGCGATCACGCAACTGGCGCAACCTCGTGTTTCGACCCACCTTGCGCGGCTCAAGGATGCGGGGTTGGTGCGCGATCGGCGCTCGGGCGTGTCGGCCTACTATCGCTTCGACGAGGCCGTGCTGGATCCGGCGCAGCGCGCCCTGTGGCAGTCGATCGCCAACGGCAGCGACGACCCCTTGCTTCGCCAGGACGCCGAACGCGTCGCGTCGGTGCTGGCGATGCGCGCCGCGGACCAGAACTGGGCCGACTCGGTCGCCGGCGACATGGAGCGGCACTACTCTCCCGGCCGCACCTGGGAGGCGCTGGCGCGTTCGGCGCTGCCGTTGCTGCAACCGGGCGACATGCTGGACATCGCCTCCGGTGACGGCGTGCTTGCCGAACTGCTTGCACCGCACGCCCGTCGCTACGTGTGCATCGACACCAGCACCCGGGTCGTGGCAGCCGCCGCCGAACGCCTGCGCCACCTGCCCAACGTCGATGTCCGCGAAGGCGACATGCATGCCCTGCCCTTCGCCGACGGCGAGTTCGACCTGGTGGTATTGATGCACGCGCTGACCTATGCCACCAGGCCTGCGCAGGCCGTGCTTGAAGCCGCGCGCGTCCTCAAGCCAGGCGGCCGCCTGCTGCTGTCCAGCCTGGCCAGGCACGAGCACCGCAACGCGGTCCATGCATATGGCCATGTCAACCTCGGGTTCGCAGAAAAGGACCTCAAGCGCTTCGTGACCAAGGCTGGCCTGCGGGTCGAGAACTGCGACACGGTGACCCGCGAGAAGCGCCCGCCGCACTTCGAGGTCATCTCGCTGATCGGAGTCAAGCCATGAGCGCACTGCCCTGGCTGCATCCCGATCGCGTCGCGCAATTGGAGACGGCGCTGGCACGGCGCATCCTCGTGATCGATGGCGCGATGGGCACGATGATCCAGCGCCACAAGCTGGAGGAATCCGATTATCGCGGCGAGCGATTCGCCCAGGGTTACGACAGCCTGTTCGCAAGCGATGGGCATGTGCATGCCGCCGATTGCGGCTGCGCCAGCCACGACCAGCGCGGCAACAACGATCTTTTGTCGTTGAGCCGCCCGGGACTGGTCCGCGACATCCACGCCGCCTACCTGGAGGCTGGCGCCGACCTGGTCGAAACCAATACGTTCAATTCGACCTCGGTGTCGATGGCCGACTACCACCTGCAGCACCTGGTGCGCGAACTCAATCGCGCCGGTGCCAGGCTGGCGAGGGAAGCATGCGACGCCGCCGAAGCCAAGGACCCGTCGAAGCCGCGCTTCGTGATCGGCGTGCTGGGCCCGACCAGTCGCACCGCATCCCTCAGCCCGGACGTCAATCGTCCCGGTTTCCGCGCCACCAGCTTCGACGAGCTGTCCGCGGCCTACCGCGAAGCGGCTGCCGGGCTGATCGAAGGCGGCAGTGACGTACTGATGGTCGAGACCATCTTCGATACGCTCAATGCAAAGGCGGCGCTGTTTGCCATCGACGATGCCTTCGCCGACGCCGGTGGACGCCTGCCGGTGATGATTTCGGGGACGATCACGGACGCGTCCGGACGCACGCTGTCCGGCCAGACGGCCGAAGCCTTCTGGTATTCGTTGCGACACGCGCAACCGTTGTCCATCGGCCTGAACTGCGCGCTGGGTGCACGGGAACTGCGCCCGCACATCAGCGTGCTGTCCCGGATCGCCGATGTGTTCGTCAGCGCGCATCCCAATGCCGGCCTGCCCAATGCCTTTGGCGAGTACGACCAGACACCCGAGGACATGGCTGCGATGCTGCGCGAATTCGCGCAATCGGGGCTGCTCAACATGGTGGGCGGTTGCTGCGGGACGACGCCGGAGCACATCGCGGCGATTGCGCAGGCGGTCGAAGGAGTGGTGCCTCGCGTTTTGCCAAGGTTGGAGGATGTGGCGTGACTCCACAAGCAGCGTGCTGCCGATTCTTGCCCCCTCCCTTGCGAAGCAGGGGAGGATTTGGGAGGGGTGCTCTCGGCCTGCACGCCGACCTGAAAGCTGATGGCTCTCCGTGGCAAACCCCTCCCAACCTCCCCCTGCATTGGCAAGGGGAGGAGCCAAAAGCATGGTGACCCGCACCAGCAACACCCGACTCAGTGGCCTGGAACCACTCGAGATCACCCGCCAACTCAACTTCATCAACGTCGGTGAACGCACCAATGTCACCGGCAGCGCGAAGTTCCGCAAGCTGATCAAGGACGACCGTTACGACGAAGCCGTCGCGGTGGCGCGACAACAGGTCGAAAGCGGCGCCCAGGTGCTGGACGTGAACATGGACGAAGGCCTGCTCGACTCCGAGCAGGCAATGGTCACCTACCTCAACCTGATCGCCGCCGAGCCGGACATCGCGCGGGTGCCGTTCATGGTCGACAGCTCCAAGTGGAGCGTGATCGAGGCAGGCCTGAAGTGCCTGCAGGGCAAGGGCATCGTGAACTCGATCTCGATGAAGGAAGGCGAGCAGGAGTTCCTGCGCCAGGCCCGGCTGGTGCGTCGCTACGGTGCCGCGGTGGTGGTGATGGCCTTCGACGAGGATGGCCAGGCCGACACCGTCCAACGCAAGGTCGATATCTGTTCGCGCGCCTACGATCTGTTGACCGGGAAGATCGGCTTCCCTCCCGAAGACATCATCTTCGACCCCAACGTGTTCGCGATCGCCACCGGCATCGAGGAGCACAACGACTACGCGGTGGCCTTCATCGAGGCCACGCGCCAGCTGAAGGAGCGCTTTCCCGACAGCCATGTCTCCGGTGGCGTCTCCAATGTGTCGTTCTCCTTCCGCGGCAATGAGCACGTGCGCCAGGCGATCCATTGCGTGTTCCTGTACCACGCCATCCAGGCCGGCATGGACATGGGCATCGTCAATGCCGGCGCGCTGCCGCTCTACGACGACCTGGATCCGGAGCTGCGCAAGGCAGTCGAGGACGTGGTGCTCAACCGCCACCCGGAAGCCACCGAAACCCTGCTGGCCCTGGCCGAGCGCTATCGTGGCCGGAAAGGTGAAGCCAGGGTCGAGGACCTGTCCTGGCGCGAGCAGCCGGTCGATGCGCGCCTGAGCCATTCACTGGTCCACGGCATCGACCAGTGGATCGTCGAGGACACCGAGCAGGCCCGGGCGCAGGCCGCGCGCCCACTGGATGTGATCGAAGGCCCGCTGATGGACGGCATGAACGTGGTCGGCGACCTGTTTGGCGCCGGCAAGATGTTCCTGCCGCAGGTCGTCAAGTCCGCGCGCGTGATGAAAAAGGCCGTCGCCCACCTGCTGCCCTACATCGAGGCCGAGAAACTGCGCAGCGGCGACACCGGCAAACCCAAGGGCAAGATCGTGATGGCGACGGTCAAGGGTGACGTGCACGACATTGGCAAGAACATCGTTGGCGTCGTGCTGGCTTGCAACAACTTCGAGGTCATCGACCTGGGGGTGATGGTGCCGGCGCAGACGATCCTGGATACCGCGCGCAAGGAGAACGCCGACATGATCGGCCTGTCCGGCCTGATCACGCCGTCGCTGGAAGAGATGAGCCACGTCGCCCGCGAAATGCAGCGGCAGGAGTTCACCATGCCGCTGCTGATTGGCGGCGCGACCACGTCACGCGCGCATACGGCGTTGCGGATCGATCCGCACTACACATCGCCGACGGTGTGGGTCAAGGATGCCTCGCGTGCCGTCAATGTCGCGCAGACGATGATCAGCACCGAGCGCCGTGCCACCTTCATGGCAGCCAATGACAGCGACTTTGCCGACATCCGCGAGCGGCATCGCAACAAGGAAGGTGGCAAGCGGCTGGTGTCGCTGGACAAGGCGCGCGCGCAGCGCTTCGACGGCGGCTGGGGCGACTACACGCCACCGGCACCGCGGCATCCGGGCATCACCGTGTTCAACGACTATCCGCTCGACGACCTCGTCGAACTGATCGACTGGGGTCCGTTTTTCAATGCCTGGGAGCTGGCCGGCAAGTTCCCGGCGATCCTGGACGACGACGTGGTCGGCAGGCAGGCACGGGAATTGTTCGACGACGCCAAGGCGATGCTGAGGCAGATCGTCGATGAAAAATGGCTCTCGGCCAAGGCCGTGGTCGGGCTGTGGCCAGCCAACAGCCTGGGCGACGACGTCGTGCTGGACACGGACGAGGGGCCGGCCACGCTGCATTTCCTGCGCCAACAGGCCGAAAAACCTGTCGAACGCCCCGACTTCTGCCTGGCGGACTTCGTCGCGCCAGCCGACTCGGGCAAGCAGGACTGGATCGGGATGTTCGCCGTTACCGCGGGACTTGGCATCGAGCGGCACGTCGCACGCTTCGAAGCCGACCATGACGACTACAACGCAATCCTGCTCAAGTCGCTGGCCGACCGTCTGGCCGAGACCCTGGCCGAACGCATCCACCAGCGCGTCCGCAAGGAGCTCTGGGGCTATGCCATGGACGAATCACTGGATGCCGATGCGCTGATCGGCGAGAAATACCGCGGCATCCGCCCTGCGCCGGGCTATCCTGCCTGCCCGGAACACAGCGAAAAGGCGACGCTGTTCAAGTTGCTCGATGCCAGTGCCAATGCCGGCATGCACTTGACCGAGAGCTTCGCGATGATTCCGGCGTCGGCGGTGTCAGGCTATTACTTCAGCCACCCGCGCAGCCAGTATTTCGTCGTGGGCAGGCTTACGAAAGAACAAGTGGCCGACTATGCCAAGCGCAAGGGCATCACGTTGCAGCAGGCGGAGCGATTGCTCGCGTCGAACCTCGATTACGACCCGGAATAAGCATCACCTCTGCAGGAGCGCCTTCAGGCGCGAGCCCTTGATCTTGTTTTCGTGCTTTCTGTTGTAGGAGCGACGTAAGTCGCGATTGCTACTCCGGCGACCTATCGCGACTTGCGTCGCTCCTGCGACTGAGCCAAGAGCCAAAAGCAAGATCAGGAGCTCGCGCCTGAAGCCGCTCCTGCAACGGCAGCCTCGCGTCGCGGCATCCGACCAGGCACGTGTCACCAGACCAGGTCGTCAGGCACCTGGTAACGCGGATCCGAATACGGATCGTCCTGCGCCGGGGCATCGGGATCGACCTTCAACGCAACCGCCGGGGGGAAGATGTCTTCCGCCTGGGCCAGCACCTGCGCGCTGACCAGCAGGTAACGGCCATTGAGCTGCAACACGCCAAGTTCTCCGGCATTGAGCGCCTTGAGCTGAGGTGCGGTGACGTGGACGCGCTTGATCTTGTCGCCGTACTGGAAATGACGGGCGATGTCGGCCGCTTCATCGTTGAGTGCCTTGCCATCCAGCAGCTCGACCAACCGGGCGCGCGCCTCACGCCGCAGGCGTGCTTGTTCCTGCTTGATGCGTTCGGCCTCCAGGCGCTCGCGTTTTTCGGCCTGCGCACGGATTGCAAATGCCTTGCCCAGGTCCATCTCGCCCGTACGCACCCCACCCCTGGCATCGGCATGCGCCGGCTTGCGTGGGGCGTGGCGAGGATCCCGTTTGCCACGGCTGGCGGCATTGCTTTCCTGGCCGCGGCCATCGGGCTTGCGTCCCTTCTGGTTGCGGCCGCCTTTCGCGGGCCTGCCGGACGCAGGCTTCCCGGAGGCAGGCTTCCCGGGGGCAGGCTTGTACCCCAGGCCCAGCAATTGGTCGCGCAGTGAATCGCTCATGACAGTCGGTGTACGTGGTCGGTGGGACGTGGATCGATGACAGGTGCATCAATAGTGTGGTGGTGGCGGCTCTTCGCCCGGATCTGCCGGGAAAGCATCACGCGACTGCTTGAGCTCGTCCAGCACCCGGCGCAATTGCTCGCCGTGGCGCATGGACTCGGTCCGCGAGGCCGCCAGCGCGTCGCTGAGTTCGGACAACGCATGCTCCTGGAACGTGAGCCGTGTTTCCAGTTCGGCCAGGCGCTGTTCCAGCATTTCCGCATGGCGGGCAGCAGCCTGGTCGACGGACGCGTTCATGGCCTTGCCTTCAAGGGCACCCTCCTTCGATGTCATTGGCGCCGCAGCGAACGGCCGCGACCAATGCCGTAGTACGCCAGCCCCGCCGCTTCGATCTCGACAGGCTCGTACAGGTTGCGGCCATCAAAGACCACTGCATCACCCAGCGCCGCGGCAAGTGCCGAGAAATCCGGGCTTCGGAACTGTTTCCATTCGGTGACCACAACCAGCGCATCGGCACCTTCCAGCGCCTCCGCGGCCGAACCGCAGAACACCAGGTCTTCGCGCTCGCCAAAGATGCGGCGCGCTTCCTTGCCTGCTTCGGGATCGTAGGCGCGGACCGTGGCGCCGGCCTCCCACAACTGCTGCAACAGTCGCCGGCTCGAAGCCTCGCGCATGTCGTCCGTGTTGGGCTTGAACGCCAGGCCCCAGACGGCGAAGGTCTTGCCATGCATGCCCTGGGCGCCGTAGTGGCGGCCGACCAGCTCGAACAGATGCCCCTTCTGCGCATCGTTGACGCTTTCGACGGCATTGAGCAGCGTGGCTTCGTAACCATGCTGGTGCGCCGTTCGCGCCAGTGCCTGCACGTCCTTGGGGAAACAGGACCCGCCGTAGCCTGCACCGGGATAAATGAAATGCCAGCCGATACGCGGGTCCGACCCGATGCCGTGCCGCACCATTTCGATGTCGGCGCCCACCAGCTCGGCGATATTGGCGACTTCGTTCATGAAACTGATCTTGGTCGCAAGCATGGCGTTGGCGGCGTATTTGGTCAGCTCGGCCGAGCGTACGTCCATCGCCACGACGCGATCGTGGTTGCGGTTGAACGGCGCGTACAGCCGACGCAGGATGTCGACTGCGCCTGGATTGTCCGCACCGATGACGATCCGGTCCGGGCGCATGCAGTCGTCGACCGCGGCGCCCTCCTTCAGGAACTCGGGATTGGAGACCACATCGAAGGCGATGTCGGCGCCACGTTGACCCAGCACCTGCGCGATCGTCGCGCGCACCTTGTCCGCCGTGCCGACCGGGACCGTGGATTTGTCGACGATCACCGCCGGCCGGGAAAGATGCTCGCCGATGGTGCGCGCGACCGCCAGGACGTACTGCAGGTCGGCGCTACCATCCTCGTCCGGCGGCGTACCCACGGCGATGAAGACGATATCGGCGTGATCGATGGCCATCGCCGCATCGGTGGTGAAACGCAGGCGTCCGGCGGCATGGTTGGCCACCGCCATCGGCTCCAGGCCCGGCTCGTAGATCGGGATCACGCCGTTTTCCAGGCCTTCGACCTTGGCCGCGTCGATATCCACGCAGACCACGTCATGCCCGACCTCCGCCAGGCAGGTGCCGGTGACCAGGCCAACGTAACCGGTACCGAAGATGGTGACGTGCATGTGCAATCCCTGTTGCGTTTGTCGTGGAGGCAGGGACAACCAGTTGCCCGCACGCACGATTCGATCGTCGCAAACAACGACGCCGGCAGCGATCAGGCCACCGGCGCCGTAGCCAACCGATAGTTTACTTGGCGGCGCCTTCTGCGACGAGCGCGCGCCTTGGCGTGTCCGGAGCGGCGGTTACTTCGCAGCCGGTTTCACGATGTCCAGCAACTCGACCTCGAATACCAGCGTCGAGTTGGGCGGAATCGGGCCTGCGCCAGACTCGCCATAGCCGAGTTCTGCCGGGATCCAGAACTTGTATTTGCTGCCCACCGGCATCATCGCGATGCCTTCCTGCCATCCAGGGACAACCTGCGACAACGGAATTTCGGCCGGGCCGCCGTGCTTGGCCGAGTCGTCGAACACCGTGCCGTCAAGCAAGCTGCCCTTGTAGATGACCTTGACCGTGTCGCTGGCCTTGGGCTTGGGGCCATCGCCGGCGCTGAGCACCTGGTACTGCAGGCCCGAATCGGTGGTTTCCACGCCGGGCTGCTTGCCGTTCTTGGCGAGGAACTCCTTGCCTTCGACCTCGCTCTTCTTCGCATCGGCCTGCATCTTCTCCATCTGCTGCTTCTGCAGCCTCTGGCCGAAGTCGGTGCCGATCTTCTGGGCCTGCTCTTCGGTCAACAACAGCTTGTCGCCCGCCAGCGAGCTTTTCATGGCCTTGGCGATGGTATCGACATCGACATCGTCCTTCATCGGCTCGAGCTGCTTGCCCAGCGCCATGCCCACCATGTAGCTGACCTGGTCCTTTTCGGTGGGCAGGCCGGGGATCTTGTCGCCGGGAGCAGCCGTCTGGTCGCTCTTGGCAGTGGCTTTGTCGTTGGCGCTGGTCTTGTCGCCGGGCTTGCAACCGGCAGCAGTCACGGCCAGCAGGGCCACGGCCATGACGGCCACGGGAAGACGGGGAAATCTACGCATTGGAACACTCCAGGAAGGACATGCGCAGCCAAGGCAGCTGCGCGAGACGAAAACGACAGGCGACGCCCACTGTGACGCAGCGCCGCTGAACGGATGTTTCATTGCCGGGTCGCTGCCAGGCCAGGGGCACCCGCAGGCCGGGCGTGTGGCCGGCAGGTCACTGGATGCCCAGCAGCTCCACGTCGAACACCAGCGTGGCATTGGGCCCGATCGGGCCGCCAGGAGTTCCCGCGGCGCCGTAAGCCAGGTCGCCGGGGATCCAGAACCGGTACTTTGCCCCGACGGGCATCATCGACAGCCCTTCGGTCCAGCCGGGAATCACCTGGTCCAGACCGAAGCTGGCGGGTTCTCCACGGTCATAGGAGCTGTCGAACACCGTGCCGTCCAGAAGCTTTCCGGCATAGTTGACCCGCACCTGGTCGGTGCGCGATGGCTTGGGACCCGCCCCCTGGCGCAACACCATGTATTGCAAGCCCGAGCCAGTGGTGAAGACGCCCTTGACCTGCTTGTTGTCGGCCAGGAATTTGGCGCCCTCGGCCTTGTTCTTGTCCGCCAGCGCGGACTGGCGGGCCTGCAGCTTGGTCCGCATCCGCTCGGAAAATGCGGTGCGAAGCGCATCGACTTCAGCCTGCGGCATCGACGGCTCGCCACCTGCCAGGCGGGTACGGACACCTTCCACCAGCATCGGAAGGTCGAGCTCGTCCTTGATGGGCGACAGCTTGGTGCCGATATCGACACCCACCAGGTAGCCAACCTGCTGCTTGTCCACCTCCGGAACCTTGCCGTCAGCAGGCATGCCGCCCGGGGGCGCCTTGCCACTGCGTGCCGCGATGCGCTGCATCAGCGCCTGCGCCAGTGGCTGGATCTGGTCTTCGGCAATCAGCGGCTTTCCGCCCTTGAAAGCGGTATCCACGGCCCGGCTGAATGCCGCCAGGTCGATGTCCGACCCGATCGCCGTCAACGAACTGCCAACGTCCAGCCCCACCATGTAACTGACCTTTTCGCGCTCGGTGGTGGGCGTGGCCTGGGGCCGTGCCAATGCCGGGGCCAGGGCGCAGGCGCCCAACAACAGTGCGGCCGTGGCGCGCAGCAGAAACTTCATCGATGACTCCTGGTGTGTGCAGCCGGAATTGCCGGCGACAGGTCAACTGGACATGTCAGCTGGACATGGACAGCTATTGTCGCCAGCCCGGGGGTTGCCGGCAATGCCGAGGCACGGACGACAAGCGCAACGACGGCCGTGGCAGGTGGGTGGCCAGGCGGACTTTCCCGGTATGGAACACGGCCGGACCCGCTCTGGCGTCGCCGGCCCCGACGCCTCGCGCGCCTGCGCAATCGCACTGGCACCGCGGAGTCACCGGGCGTGGTCTTGCTGGGGAAATCGGCGACCACCTTGCCACTGCGGCCGGCCGGGTATTTGTGGACATTCAATTCCGGGGACGTCCCGCTTGCCACCTTGCCTGCCTGCCTGGAGGCCACCAGCGATCCGCCGGGACACCCAACCTGCCCTGCGCCAGACCGTCACGGCCCGGAGTGATGGTGGACGCCGCCCAATGCTGTGGCCGATCTCGGCATGGCCGCCAGCCAGCGCGAGCGGCGCTTTGACCGGGCCGCCGAGGCTTTTGGCCGCCTATGCCATCAGTTGGGTCAACAAGGCCTTGACCGGATGCATCTAGGTGTTATAGTTGCATACAACACCAGTTACCCAGAGCAGGAAGTTCCCCATGAACCGCAAGTTCCTGAGCCGCAAGCTCCATCACACGCTGCTGGCCTTGTCCGCAAGCGCAGCTGTCTTCGGCGTCCTGTTGCTGGCTGGCTCACCGGTGCTGCCGGTGGTCGAGCCCACCAGTGCCCTGATGCTCCCCGCCGACATGCTTTCCACCGATGCCATCTCGGCCGATGCCACCGACGCAATCGATGCGACTGGCCTTGCACCTTCGGTCGAAGGCGGCACCGCGACACCCGCCAGTGCGATCCATCGCCGCAGCCCGGACCGCATCCGGTCGTTGCTTGCCCTGCCGTATTTCTCGTTCGCGCAGGGCCTGCGCCACAACCGGAGCTGAGCCATGACTGCCATCCAGTGGAGCGACGGCGCTCCGATCTACCGCCAGCTCAAGGAGCGTGTCGTGGCAATGATGCTAGACGGCGTCCTCAAGCCCGGCGATGCGCTGCCATCGGTACGCCAGGTGGCCGCCGACTACCAGCTCAATCCGATCACCGTCTCGCGCGCCTACCAGGAGTTGGCGGACGAGGCACTTGTCGAAAAACGAAGGGGACTGGGGATGTTCGTCACCGAAGAAGCATCGAAAAAACTGCTCGCAAGCGAGCGCGAGCGCTTCCTGCACGAAGAGTGGCCACTGGTCCTGGAACGCATCCTGCGCCTGGGCCTGAGCCCGCAGGAACTCCTGCAGACTGCCGCCAATGGAGGCACGCGATGAACGCCGCCGTCGCCAACAGCTCCACGCAGACGCTGTCCACCCCGGTCGTGCGCGCCCGCAACCTGCGCAAGGCCTACAAGGACAAGCTCGCGCTGGACGACACCACGTTTGAAATCCCCGCCGGCCGCATCGTCGGCCTGATCGGACCCAATGGTGCCGGCAAGACGACCGCACTGAAAGCCATCCTCGGCCTGATTCCGTTCGAAGGCGAGTTGAGCGTGCTCGGCCGCGACCCGCGCAGCCATCGCGACGAACTGATGAACGACGTCTGTTTCATCGCCGATGTCGCGGTACTGCCCCGCTGGATGCGGGTCAGGCAGGCGATCGAATTCGTCGCCGGCGTGCATCCACGCTTCGACCGCGCCCGCTGCGAACGTTTCCTGGCCAACACCCAGCTGAAGATGGATTCGCGGGTGCGCGAATTGTCCAAGGGCATGATCGTGCAGTTGCACCTGGCCCTGGTGATGGCGATAGACGCGCGCCTGCTGGTGCTCGACGAGCCAACGCTGGGCCTGGACATCCTCTACCGCAAGCAGTTCTACCAGCGCCTGCTGGAAGACTACTTCGACGAGCACAAGACCATCCTGATCACCACCCACCAGGTCGAGGAAGTCGAGCACATCCTGACCGACGTGATGTTCATCCAGGACGGGAAAATGGTGCTGGAATCGGCCATGGATGATGTCGGCACCCGCTACGTCGAAGTTTTCGTCGATGCGGCAAACATGGATGCGGCGCGCGCGCTGCAGCCGATCGACGAGCGCTCGCTGCCGTTCGGCAAGACCGTGATGCTGTTCGACGGCGTGCCCCGGCAGCAACTGCAAGCCCTCGGCGAGACCCGGACACCCGGACTGGCCGACCTGTTCGTCGCCACGATGAAGGGAACCTACGCATGAACGCCCAAGACACCACCATGGATACCGCCATGGACGACACGCTTCCTTCCGCACCGCGCGCGGTAACGCCCGTGCACCCGACCCACAAGTTCAAGCTGCTGCTGCAGCGCGAGTTCTGGGAGCACAAGGGTGGCTTTTTCTGGGCACCACTGGTCGCCGGCGGGATCTCGTTGCTGCTCACCGTGATGGCGATCATCGTCGGACTGGTGGCTGCCAGGCGCGCCGCGTCCTCGGGCCAGCTCCATTTCGATGGCCAGGCTGCCAACATCAACATCAATGGCCTCGACCTGGGTGCGCTTACCTCGCAGCTTGGACCCGACCAGCTCGTCAAGTTCGGCCAGGGCCTGGACTTGAGCATGCTGCTGAGTTCCTCCTGGCCCTTCATCGTGCTGGCCTTCGTGGTGTTCTTCTACTGCCTGGGTGCCCTCTACGACGAGCGCAAGGACCGCAGCGTGCTGTTCTGGAAATCGCTGCCCCTGTCCGACAGCCAGACGGTGCTGTCCAAGCTGGCCAGTGCCGCACTTGTCGCCCCGCTGCTGGCGGTCGCGGCCGCGATCCTGACCATGGTCGGTTTCATGATCGTGCTGAGCGTGGTCGCGGCATTCCATGGCGGCAACCCATTCACCCTCTTGTGGGGGCCGGCGCACCCGTTGCAGGTGATCGCGAGCATGCTGGTGTGGATCCCGGTGTATGCACTGTGGGCCATGCCGACCATTGGATGGCTGCTGCTGTGTTCGGCATGGGCCCGTAGCAAGCCGTTCCTCTGGGCGATCATGGTGCCCCTGTTTGCCGGCATCTTCGTGGCCTGGTTCGACCTGATGAAGGTCTTCAATGAAGCCAGCTCGTGGTTCTGGTCCAACATCGTCGGTCGCATGCTGCTGGGCACCTTCCCGGGCATGGATATCGTCTACCGCAGTGGCCTGGACCGGACCCAAGGCCCGGACAACCTCGAGGGCGTGCTTGCCAGCCTGTCCCCGGCCAACCAGCTTGCCAGCCTTGCGATGCCGCAACTGTGGATCGGGGTGATCGCCGGTGCCGCGATGATCTTCCTGGCCATCCGGCTGCGCCGCTGGCGCGACGAGGGCTGATCCAACGAGGGACGCGGCCAGGCCACGGACGGCCACTACGCAAACCCGGGCCGCACGTTACAAGCCATGGAAGGCAGCCACCGCGATCGAGAAGACTTCCATTCCACGCCAGACCGGGAACCAGCCATGAACAAGACCACATCGACCACTGCCATGCTCCTTGCGCTGTCCATCCCGATGCTTGGCGCATGCAACCAGTCAACCCCCGCGCCATCGGGCACCCCAGCTGCCGACGCCTCGACGACAACCGGCGCAACCGCGAGCGCGGACGCGCCAAAGAGCGTGATCGGCAAGGCCGTCGCCAAGGGGATGCAGCAGGCACGCGAAGAACTCGAGACCAGCAACCTGAGCCTCAACGGCGGCGTGCACGTCAGCAAGAACGGCAAGGGCATCTGGGGAGGCGACAAGAACGACGGCCTGCCCAAGGCTGAAATCACACCGCAAGGCGACCTGTTGATCGAGGGCAAGGCCGTGTCGATCAATCCTGGCCAGCGGACGATGATGCTCGCCTATCGACAGGATGTCATCGACGTCGCCGAAGCCGGCATGGCCATTGGCACCCAAGCCTCCGAACTGGCCAGCAAGGCCGTGGCCGAGGGGCTGGCCAGCATCTTCGACAGCGACTCGAAGGCGAGCTTCGAGAAACGCATGGAAGACGAGGGCAAGAAGATCGAAGTCAGCGCCAGGAAGTTGTGCGACCGCCTGCCCGCCATGCTCGCAAGCCAGGATGCACTGGCCGCGTCGCTGCCCGAATTCAAGCCCTACGCTACCCTGACGCAGGAGGACGTGGACGACTGCATGGACGACCACGACATGGATTCGGACGAGGACACTGCCAGCCCGTAGCAGTGGCTGACACAATCCAGGCCCGGCTCCCTGAGCGACGCCCCCCGCTGACCGCGGCGCGGCTCACCAGCCCGTCGCGTGCACCGGGGACCGCCCTGCCGGGAACGACTGACACCCTCGCGCAATCATCGCGACAGCGGGACTGAAGCGCTGCCGGAAAATCCGGCCGGACATCGAAAGTGCCGCGATCGGCGGTGCGGATCGATGCGGCAGGCGATCCGACGGCCGGAGCGGTCGGTGACGACCGTCAATGCTTGCCCGATCCCCCGACGCCGCCCCTGGTCAACGCCACCGGATCGAGCAGCTTCTTCAATTCGGTCTCGGGCAGGTCGGTGTCTTCCAGCGCGACCTGTAGCACCGGGCGTTGCTCCTTGTAGGCCCGCTTGGCGATCTTCGCCGCCTTCTCGTAGCCGATGATCGGGTTGAGCGCGGTCACCAGGATCGGGTTGCGCGCCAGGGCTTCGTCCACGCGGTCGCGTCGCACCTTCAGGCCGGCGATGGTGTCGTCGGCGAGCAGGCGCATGGCGTTGGACAGCAGCCGGATCGATTCGAGCAGGTTGGTCGCGATCAGCGGCAACATCACGTTGAGCTGGAAGTTGCCGCTCTGGCCGGCGACCGTGATCGCGGCATGGTGGCCGATCACCTGCGCGCAGACCATCGCGGTCGCTTCCGGTATCACCGGGTTGACCTTGCCGGGCATGATCGAACTGCCCGGCTGCAGCGCCGGCAATTCGACTTCGCCCAGCCCCGCCAGCGGACCGGAATTCATCCAGCGCAGGTCGTTGGCGATCTTCATCAGGGCCACCGCCAGCGTATTGAGTTGGCCGGACAATTCGACGGCATCGTCCTGCGAGGCGAGGCCTTCGAACTTGTTGTCGGCCGACTCGAATTTCGTCCCGGCCAAGGCCGACAACGCCTTGGCCATGGCCTTGCCGAAGCGCGGATCGGCATTGATGCCGGTCCCGATCGCGGTGCCGCCGATCGGCAGTCGGCGCACGCGTCGCAGGGTGTCCTCGATCCGCGCCTGCGCCGAAGACAGCTGCGCCGACCAGGTGCCAAGCTCCTGGCCGAAGGTCAACGGCATCGCGTCCATGAGGTGGGTACGTCCGGTCTTGGTCACCTTGTCCAGTGCGCGCGCACGGCGGTCGATGGTCTTGCGCAGGTGCTTGAGCGTGGGCAGCAACGTCTCGACGGTCGCCAGTTGCGCCGAGACGCGCAGGGTGGTCGGGATGACGTCGTTGGAACTCTGCCCGAGGTTGACGTCGTCGTTGGGGTGGATCTTGCTGCGTCCGGCATGGGTGGCCAGCGTGGCGATGACCTCGTTGGCGTTCATGTTGCTGGAGGTGCCCGACCCGGTCTGGTAGATGTCGACCGGGAACTGGTCGTCATGCTCGCCCTTCGACACCGCCATCGCCGCCTTGCGGATCGATGCCGATGCGCCCTTGCCCAACAGGCCCAGGTCGCCATTGACCTGCGCGGCGGCGGCCTTGACCAGCCCGAGCGCACGGATGAACTCGCGCGGCAGCGGCTGCCCGGACACCGGGAAGTTGAGTACCGCGCGCTGGGTCTGCGCGCCCCACAGGGCGTCGGCGGGGACTTCGAGCTCGCCCATGCTGTCGTGCTCGGTGCGGACATCCCTGGTGCGAACGTGACTTGTCTTTGACTTGGCCATGCGGGTACCTCCGTACGGGACTTGTCGATGAAGTGCCCGGATCATCCAATCCGTCATCGCGCGAGAGCAGGCATCCAGTGTCTTTGGCCGTTCCGGATGCCAAGGAAAACGTCACCGGATGGACAGGCATCCGTCTGCCGAAAGTCACCGCCTTCGAGGGAATGACGGGCAACTGCACCAAGCATACCCACTGGAACGTTTAGAATTGGGCAACGCCAGCCAGCCGGCATCCGCTCCTTCCACCATGCCAAAGCCCATGTCCGACGCCACCCTGCTCGCCTTGTCCCCGCTCGATGGCCGTTATGCCGGCAAGGTCGACGCCCTGCGGCCGATCTTTTCCGAGTACGGGCTGATCAAGGCGCGCGTCCGGGTCGAGGTCGAATGGCTGTTGGCATTGGCCGCCGAACCCGGCATCGAGGAGCTCGGGCCTTTCCCCGACGGTGCAGTCGCCCGGCTCCGCGCCCTGGCCGACGACCTGTCGACGGCCGATGCCGCCCGGGTCAAGGAGATCGAGCGCACCACCAACCACGACGTCAAGGCGGTCGAATACCTCATCAAGGAACGGCTCAAGGACGATGCCGAGCTGGGTCCGGCGCTGGAGTTCGTGCATTTCGCCTGCACCTCCGAGGACATCAACAACCTCAGCTACGCACTGATGCTCAAGGCGGCGCGCGACGAGGTGATGCTTCCCAAACTCGATGCGCTGGTCGCCAGCCTGCGCACGATCGCGCACGAACAGGCCGCGCTGCCGATGCTTTCGCGCACCCACGGCCAGACCGCCTCGCCGACCACCGTGGGCAAGGAGTTCGCCAATGTCGTCGCGCGCCTGGATCGCCAGCGCGTGCTGCTGGCCGCCGTGCCGATGCCCGGCAAGATCAATGGCGCGGTCGGCAACTACAACGCGCACCTGGCCGCCTATCCCGACATCGACTGGCCGGCGTTCTCCCGGCGCTTCATCGAGTCGCTGGGCCTGGACTGGCAGCCCTACACCACCCAGATCGAGCCCCACGACGGCATCGCCGAGCTGTGCGACGCGCTCAAGCGCATCGACACCATCGCCATCGACCTGGCGCGCGACGCGTGGGGCTACATTTCGCTGGGCTACTTCAAGCAGGCGCTCAAGGAAGGCGAAGTCGGCAGCTCGACCATGCCGCACAAGGTCAACCCCATCGACTTCGAGAATGCCGAGGGCAATTTCGGCATCGCCAATGCGCTGTTCGAGCATTTCGCCGCCAAGTTGCCGATCAGCCGCTGGCAGCGCGACCTCACCGATTCGACCGTGCTGCGCGCGCTCGGCACCGCTTTCGGCCATGCACTGATCGGCTACGACGCGTTGCTGCGCGGGTTGGGCAAGCTCAAGGCCAACCCCGAGCGCGTCGCCGCCGACCTGGATGGCGCATGGGAAGTCCTGGCCGAGGCCGTGCAGACGGTCATGCGCCGCCATGGGCTGCCCAATCCATACGAACAACTCAAGGCGTTGACCCGCGGCCAGGGCATCACCGAAGCCTCGATGCGGCAATTCATCGCCACGCTCGACCTGCCCGCCGACGTCAAGCAGCGCCTGATCGACATGACCCCGGCCACCTACACCGGACTGGCTGCGCGGCTGGCACGGGACATCTGATCGGGCATCCCGGCGGACGCCGGGATCCATGGTGCGTTTGCCGTCTGGCGTTGCTGGTTTGCTGACAAGTCAAAATGGATCCGGGCATTGGCCGGGATCACTAGCAAGGACAACAGGCGGAACCGTGGCAAAGAAACGACCAGACAAAGCGCCGCCCATCGAAGTCGACGCCGGGTCCCATCCACCGCTGGGCATGCCGGCAGCCGACTTCCTGCGCGATTACTGGCAGAAGCGACCGCTCCTGCTCCGCAACGCCTTCGCCGATTTCTCCGTACCGGACTTCGTTCCCCCGATCACGGCCGAGGACCTCGCCGGCCTGGCCTGCGAAAACGCCGCACTGTCGCGGATCGTGGCGCACGAGCCGGACGCGGACAAATGGCTGCTCCGCCACGGCCCCTTTCCTGAAGACATGTTCCCGGGGCTGCCCCGCCACGACTGGACGTTGCTGGTACAGGACGTGGACAAGTGGGACGCCGATGTCGCCGCGTTGCTGCCTGCGTTCGACTTCCTGCCGCGCTGGCGGATCGACGATGTCATGGTGTCGTTCGCCGCGCCGGGCGGGTCGGTTGGCGCCCACGTCGACCAGTACGACGTGTTCCTGCTCCAGGCGCAGGGACACCGCCGCTGGCAGATCGACGACCGGCCCGACCCGCCGTTGCACTTCCGCAAGGATGTCGAACTCAGGCTGCTGCAGCGCTTCGACCCGAGCCACGACTGGGTGCTGGGCCCCGGCGACATGCTCTACCTGCCGCCCGGGGTGCCCCACCACGGTGTTGCCGAGGATGCCTGCCTGACGTATTCGATCGGCATGCGCGCGCCGGCGGCGGCGGAACTACTGGGTGACTTCGTCGACACACTGGCCGGCGAGGCGGACGACAGCCTGCGTTACCGCGACCCCGACCTGGCGCCGGCCAGCGATCCGAACGAGATCGACAAGGCGGCCATGGCCCGGGTGGTGGAGGCCCTGAACCTGCTTCGGATGAACGACCCCGAGCGACTGGGAGACTGGTTTGGCCGTTTCATCACCACCTACCGCAGCGCCGGCCAGGTCGCTTCGGATCCCGGGCAATCGCCACCGCCGCGGATCGAAGCCGAATGGCAGCTCCAGCAGGGACTGGTCCTGTCCCGCCATCCACTGTCGCGGATGGCCTGGCGCCGGGCCAAGCCGGGCGCGCGCCTGTACGTCAACGGCCAGGATCACGCCTTGCCGTTGCGCGATGCGCGCAAACTGGCCGCCGCCGCCAGCATCGATGCCCGGACATATGCAGGACTCTCGCAGGCCGGGCGCGACCTGGTCATGGACCTGCTCGTAGAAGGCCACTACCAGATGCCGGAGGTGGCGGCACCCGGCCCCCAACCCGGGGCCGAGTCGCCTGCCGGCGGACCAGGATCCGGCATTGGGGAGGCATGACACCGATGCATTCGACAGGCACAGGCTCGACACGCACAGGCTCGGCAAGCGACCCGTTCGTGGTTACCCCTATCGGTTTCGACATCGGCGAACCTGAGCTGCGCAAGGTGCGTACCACCGTTTTCGTCGACGAGCTCGGCGTGCCGGCCGAGCTGGAAGCCGACACGCTGGATCCGGACTGCCTGCATGTCATCGCGCGGACGGCCGCAGGCGAGCCGATCGGCACGGGACGCCTGGTGCCCCCGGGACTGGCACGGGCAGAAGGGGCCGCACGCATCGGCCGCCTGGCGGTGCTGGCGGACTGGCGCAGCCATGGCGTCGGTGCCGCCATGCTGCAAGCACTGCTGGACATGGCCAAGGCAAACCACTGGCCCGAAGTCGCGCTGTCCGCACAAGTGACCGCGCTCGACTTCTATTTGCGCCACGGTTTCATTGCTTTCGGCGATCGCTTCGCCGAAGCCGGGATCGAGCACCAGGCGATGCGTCGGCGGCTGGCAGGCCCCATCGCGATAGAGGATCGCGAGACGGCCGTGGCGACCACGGCCGCCCTGATCCAGGCATCGCGGCGCGGACTGTGGATCTACACACGGGATCTGGATCCGGGGCTGTTCGATGCGCCGGCGGTGCTCGAGGCCATGCGCCGGCTCGCCACGGCCGGCCGCCAGGCCCAGGTCTGCATCCTGCTCCAGGACGCCGCGGCCCCGCAACGCGCGCAAGGGCCACTACTGACGCTGGCACAGCGGCTGCCCACCGTGTTCGCGTTCCGCGAGATCGCCGACCCCGTCGACCGGCCCTATCCCTCCGCCTACGTGGCCAACGATGCCGGCGGATTCTATTTCCGCACGCTGGGCCATCGCCTCGACGGCGAAGCCGACCTGCATGCGCCCGGCCGTGCGCGCCAGTTGCGTGGCGACTTCGAGCGGGTCTGGGAGCGATCACGCCCCGTCACCGAGTACCGCGCACTGGGGATTTGAATACCCGTGTGAGCTTGTGCGCGCTGCCGGGCGGACAAGGGCCACGACCCGGCGGTTTCTCCGCTTGCCAGGCTGGCCCGTCGCCGGTGGCATGGGTGAAACCGCAAGACAACGCGATTCCGGCCGCGGGTGCAGTCGCCAGGGGCGTCCGGCTATAATTCACGGTCTGTGCATTGGCTTGCACGGGATGCCCACGACCCCATTCAGGCGAGGCTTGCCATGCAGGCCTGCAGCAGGGGCTTGGCTTCCAGCGCCCGCCAACCAGGCAAGTGCGATCCGTCAGTGCGCGACCCGTCATTGCAATGGATAGTGCGACATCCCCACTCCAATCGAGCCTACCGTCCCCATCGTGGCCAGTCTCCTCAAGCAGTTTGCCCAGTCCTCGCAGCTCGGCGCCAACGCCGCGTACATCGAGGGTCTCTACGAGCAATACCTCGTATCCCCCGAGAGTGTCGGCCCGCAGTGGAGACGCTATTTCGACGGCTTCCAGGGCCGCGAAGCCGGTGACATCCCGCACTCGGCAGTCATCGACGCGATCGCGCGCGCCGGCAGGGCCGCATCCCGGGGAGCCGCGACTGCCAACGCGACCGGCGACGACCGCGATCGCGCCGTAGGCAAGCTGGTCACGGCCTATCGCTCGCGGGGGCACCTTGCCGCCGACCTCGATCCGCTGGACATGGCGCAAAAACCGGATGCGCCCGACCTCACGCTCGGATTCCACGGCCTGTCCGAGGCCGACCTGGATGGCGAATTCTTCAATGGTGGCGTGGCGGGCAACGATCGCATGCGCCTGCGCGACCTGGTGGCGCTGCTCAAGGCGACCTATACCGGTTCGATCGGTGCCGAGTTCATGCACATCACCGATGCCGAACAGCGGCGCTGGGTGTACGAGCGGCTGGAAAAGGCCGGCGGCGACTACGGCCGTTCCACCCAGGACAGGAAGCGCATCCTGGAACGCCTGACTGCCGCCGAAGGGCTCGAGCGCTACCTGCACACCAAGTACGTCGGACAGAAGCGCTTTTCGCTGGAGGGCGGCGACAGCCTGATCCCGCTGCTGGACGACATGATCCGTCGCGCCGGCAACGACGGGGTCAAGGACATCGTGGTCGGCATGGCACACCGCGGCCGCCTCAACGTGCTGATCAATACGCTCGGAAAGTCGCCACGCAAGTTGTTCGACGAGTTCGAAGGCAAGTTCGAGCACGCCACCGATGACGACCGCGCGCTGACCGGCGACGTCAAGTACCACATGGGTTTTTCCGCCGACATCGCCACGCCCGGCGGCCCGGTGCACCTGGCCCTGGCCTTCAATCCCTCGCACCTGGAGATCGTCGACCCGGTGGTCGCCGGCAGCGTGCGTGCCCGCCAGGACCATCGCAACGACAACGCACGCAGGCAGGTGCTTCCGGTGCTGATGCACGGCGACGCCGCCTTCGCGGGGCAAGGCGTGGTCATGGAACTGCTGCAGATGTCGCAGGCGCGCGGATTCGCCGTCGGCGGCACCGTGCATATCGTCATCAACAACCAGATCGGCTTCACCACCAGCGCCACGGACGATGCGCGTTCGACGCTGTACTGCACCGACGTGGCCAAGATGGTCGGCGCGCCGATCCTGCACGTCAATGGAGACGATCCGGAAGCCGTGGTGTTCTGCGCCGAGCTGGCTTTCGATTTCCGCCAGCGCTTCGGCAAGGACGTGGTGATCGACCTGGTCTGCTACCGCCGCCATGGACATAACGAAGCAGACGAGCCGGCCGCGACCCAGCCGCTGATGTACAAGGTCATCCGCGCGCACAAGACCACGCGCGAACTGTACGGCGACACGCTGGTCGAACAGGGCCTGCTGTCGGCGGACGACGTCAAGGCAATCGCCGACACGATCCGCGACAAGCTGGATGCCGGCGAGGTCACCGCGGACGTCGCCGACGTCGCGCCAGATGAACTCGCAGTGGACTGGTCGCCGTTCGTCAGCGGCAAGCTGTCGGACAAGGTCGACACCCGGGTATCGCGCAAGACGCTGGACAAGCTGGCCCTGGCGATCAACACGATCCCCGACGACACAAGGCTGCACGCGCGCGTCGCCAAGATCTACGACGACCGTCGCAAGATGGCCGCCGGCGAACAGCCCGCCGACTGGGGCTTCGCCGAAAACCTGGCTTACGCCACCTTGCTGGACGAAGGCTACAACCTGCGGCTGGTGGGCCAGGATTCCGGGCGCGGCACGTTTTTCCACCGCCACGCGATCCTGCACGACCAGAACACCGGCAACTTCTACCTGCCGCTCCGGCAGCTCGTCGACGACCCGGAAAAGGTCACGATCATCGATTCGCTGCTGAGCGAAGAAGCGGTCATGGCGTTCGAATATGGCTATGCCACCGCCGACCCGATGACGCTGGATATCTGGGAAGCGCAGTTCGGCGATTTCGCCAACGGCGCGCAGGTCGTCATCGACCAGTTCCTGTCCTCGGGAGAGGCCAAGTGGAATCGCCTGTGCGGGTTGGCGCTATTCCTGCCGCATGGTTACGAGGGGCAGGGCCCCGAGCACAGCTCGGCGCGCCTGGAGCGTTTCCTGCAGCTGTGCGCACTGGACAACATGCTGGTCTGCGCACCGACCACCCCGGCGCAGGATTTCCACATGATCCGCCGGCAGATGCGCATGAAGACGCGCAAGCCACTGGTGGTCATGACGCCAAAGTCACTGCTGCGCCACAAGCTGGCGGTGTCGTCGCTGGACGAACTGGCCACGGGCAGCTTCCAGGAACTGATCCCGGACACCACCGCGACCGCGAGCAAGATCAAGCGCGTGGTGCTGTGCGCCGGCAAGGTCTACTACGACCTGTACGAAGAAGTGCAGAAACAGGGCATCAAGGACATCGCGCTGGTCCGCATCGAGCAGTTGTACCCGTTCCCGCGGCCGCAGCTGGTCAAGGAGCTCAAGCGCCATGGCCCGTCCGCCAAGATCGTGTGGTGCCAGGAAGAGCCGCTCAACCAGGGCGCCTGGTACCAGATCCAGCACCACCTGCGTCATTGCGCCCAGGCCAGGCAGAGCGTGCACTACGCAGGCCGCACGCGATCGCCCTCCCCGGCCGTCGGCCACATGGCCGAGCATGTCGCCGAACAGAAGCAATTGATCGCCGACGCACTGGTCAATCCGCTCAATGGCGACGCGACCACTGAATAGTCACCAAGCATCCCGCACCATCGCCGCTGCGGCCCAACCCATCGGCGACACCCGAACAACACACGGCACCACTCAGGACACAATCCATGGCCATTGAAGTCAAAGTCCCGGTCCTTCCGGAATCCGTTTCCGACGCCACCATCGCCACCTGGAACAAGCAGGCTGGTGACGCGGTCGCGCGCGACGAGAACCTCGTCGACCTGGAAACCGACAAGGTCGTGCTGGAAGTGCCCTCGCCGGTCGACGGCGTGCTCAAGGAGATCAAGTTCGAGCAGGGCGCGACGGTGACCAGCCAGCAGGTCATCGCGATCATCGAGGAAGGCGCGGCGCCGGAGAAGAAGCAGGCGCCGAAGGACGAGGCCAAGGCCGACGCTCCCAAGGACGATGCCCCCAAGGCCAACGCATCCACGACCGCAGGCAAGGCGTCCGGGGCATCCGCGTCCAACGCCGCTCCAGCCAAGTCGTCCGGCGGCAACGATGCACTCCCGCCAGGCGCCCGGTTCACCGCCGAGAAGGAAGGCATCGACGCCTCCAGCGTCCAGGGCACCGGCCGGCGCGGCGCCGTCACCAAGGAAGACATCGTCAACTACGCCAGCGGCAAGACCGGTGGCGTAAGCGGCAGTGCCGCGCGTCCGGAAGAGCGCGTGCCGATGACACGCATGCGCAAGCGCATCGCCGAGCGGCTGATGGAGTCCAAGAACTCGATCGCGATGCTGACCTCCTTCAACGAGGTCAACCTGGCCAAGGTCATGCAGATGCGAAAGGCGCTGGGCGAGCAGTTCCAGAAGGAAAACGGCATCAAGCTCGGCTTCATGAGCTTCTTCGCCAAGGCCGCGGCCAGCGCACTTCAACGCCATCCCGCGGTCAATGCCTCGGTCGATGGCGACGACATCATCTACCACGGTTATGCCGACATCTCGATCGCCGTCTCCACCGACCGCGGGCTGGTCACGCCCGTGCTGCGCAATGTCGAGCGGATGAGCTTCGCCGAGGTCGAACAGGGCATCTCCGACTACGCCACCGCCGCTCGCGAGGGCGGGCTGAAGCTGGAGGACCTGCAGGGCGGCACCTTCACGATCACCAACGGCGGCACCTTCGGGTCGCTGCTGTCCACGCCGATCGTCAACCCGCCGCAGTCCGCGATCCTGGGCATGCACACGATCAAGGAGCGCGCCATCGTCGACAATGGCCAGGTCGTCGCCGCACCGATGATGTACATCGCGCTGAGCTATGACCATCGCGTGATCGACGGCAAGGACGCGGTGCTGTTCCTGGTCGACATCAAGAACCAGCTGGAGAACCCCCACAGGATGCTGTTGGGGATGTAGTCGTTATTCGTGATTCGTGATTGGTGATTCGAAAGAGCCAATCAACTCTCCGGCAAATGCCGGATGCCCTTGCGAATCACGAATCACCAATCACGAATCACGCGAGCGAATGCAATGAGCGAACAACAGAACTTCGACGTCATCGTCATCGGCGCCGGCCCCGCCGGCTACCACGCCGCGATCCGCGCCGCGCAACTGGGCCTGAAGACCGCCTGCATCGACGCCGGCATCGGCAAGGACGGCAAGCCGGCGCTGGGCGGCACCTGCCTGCGCGTGGGCTGCATCCCGTCCAAGGCGCTGCTCGACTCCTCGCGCAACTACTGGAACATGGGCCACCTGTTCGGCGACCACGGCATCAGCTTCAAGGACGCCAAGATGGATGTCGGCACCATGATCGGTCGCAAGGACAAGATCGTGAAGCAGTTCACGGGCGGCATCGCGATGCTGTTCAAGGCCAACAAGATCACGACCATTTACGGTTTCGCCACCCTGCACAAGGGCAACGTGGTCAAGGTCAAGGGGCACGACGGCAAGGACGTCGAGCTCAAGGGCAGCAACGTGGTCCTGGCGGCGGGTTCGGATTCGATCGAGTTGCCATTCGCCCGGTTCGACGACGACGCGACCATCATCGACAACATCGGCGCGCTCGACCTGACCTCCGTGCCCAAGCGCCTGGGCGTCATCGGGGCGGGCGTGATCGGCCTGGAACTGGGCAGCGTCTGGCGACGCCTGGGCAGCGAGGTCACCATCCTCGAAGCCCTGCCCGACTTCCTTGCCGCAGCCGACAGCGAGGCTGCAAAGGTCGCCGCCAAGGAATTCAAGAAGCAGGGACTGGACATCAAGCTTGGCGCCAAGGTCAGCAAGGCCGACATCAAGAAGAAAGGCAAGGCGAAGGAAGTCCACGTCACCTATGCCGACAAGGACGGCGAGCAGACCATCGTCTTCGACAAACTGCTGGTTGCAGTGGGCCGCCGCCCCGCCAGCCAGGGCCTGCTGGCGGACGGCACCGGCGTCAAACTCGACAAACGCGGCATGATCGAAGTCGATGAGCACTGCCATACCGGCGTCGATGGCGTCTGGGCAGTGGGTGACTGCGTCCGCGGACCGATGCTGGCGCACAAGGGGTTCGAGGAAGGCATCGCGGTGGCCGAAATGATCGCGGGCCTGCCCGGCCACGTCGACTACAACACGATCCCCTGGGTGATCTACACCGAGCCCGAGCTGGCCTGGGTCGGCAAGACCGAACAGCAGCTCAAGGAAGAAGGCACGCCGTACAAGACCGGCAGCTTCCCGTTCGCCGCGATCGGCCGTGCCGTGGCCATGGGCGAGCCAGCCGGCTTCGTCAAGGTCATCGCGCATGCCGAGACCGACCGCGTGCTTGGCATGCACCTGGTCGGCGTCGGCGTCTCCGAACTGGTGCACGAAGGCGTGCTGACGATGTCGTTCAATGGTTCTGCCGACGACCTGGCCCGCATCTGCCACGCGCACCCGACCCTGTCCGAGGCGATCCACGATGCCGCGATGGCGGTCGACAAGCGCGCGATCCACAAGGCCAACTAGCCGTTGCTGTTCGTGGGAGTGGCTTCAGCCGCGAGCTCTTGATCTTGAACTAGCTGCACTTCGTAGGAGCGACGTAAGTCGCGATCGGGATTCCCGGAGCATCTGATCGCGACTTACGTCGCTCCCACGACAGCCGAAGCAGGGTCAAGAGCAAGAGCTCGCAGAGCAAGAGCTCGCGGCTGAAGCCGCTCCTGCAACGGCACAGACGCGGGACCAGCCACCATGAACCTGCAATTCCTGCTGAAGATCCTGGTCACCGTGGCGACGGTCCTTGTCGCTTCCTACCTGGCCAGGCGCACCGGCTGGCTCGGCGCCCTGGTTGCGTCGCTGCCGCTGACCTCGTTGCTGGTCCTGACCTGGCTCTACGCCGACACGCACGACGCCGTCCGGGTCGCCGACCTGTCGATGGGCATCTTCTGGTTCGTGCTCGGCAGTTTGCCGTTCTTCCTGGTGCTTGCCTTCGCTCTTCGGCAAGGCTTCAACGTGGCGCTATCCTTCGCGCTGGCCGTACTCGCTGGCTTCTTCGGCGTCGCATTGATGCAGTGGGCGGTCACCCGGACCGGCACAGGAGCCTGACATGCCCGCGACCGAAGGCGATATCCGCAACGTCTCCGACACCGCGCTCTGGGTGGCCATGTACCGGGCCATGGAAAGCGAGCGCAGCGATGCGCTGTTCCACGACCCGTTCGCCCGCCAGCTGGCCGGCGTGCACGGCCAGGCGATCATCGACGCCATGCCGCAGGGGCAGGCGCTGAGCTGGCCGCTGGTCGTGCGAACCGCCGTGATGGACGAGATCGTCCTGCGCTGCGTGCAGCAAGGCGCGGCCACCGTCCTCAACCTCGCCGCGGGGCTGGACGCGCGTCCATACCGGCTCGACCTGCCCGCTTCGCTGCGCTGGATGCATGTCGACATGCCGGACATGGTCGACCACTTCCGCGCCGGCATGACTGGCCAGACGCCGCATTGCCAGGTTGAATTCATCCCCGCCGACCTGCGCGATGCCGCCACCCGGCGCGAGGTCTTTTCACGCGCCGCCGCGCACGGCCCGGTACTGGCGATCAGCGAAGGCCTGCTGCTTTACCTCGAGGCAAACCAGGTCGCGGAGCTGGCCCGCGACCTCCACGCTGTCGCCAGGGCGCGCTGGTGGCTGGCCGACCTCGCGTCTCCCCGGTTGCTCAAGGTGATGGAGAAGCGCTGGAATCCGTCGCGCCAGAAGGACAACGCTCCCTTCCGTTTCGGCCCTGCGGAAGGCACCGCGTTCTTCACGCCCCACGGCTGGCATGAGGCCGAGTTCCGCTCGACCTGGGACGAATCCATCCGCCTCGACCGAAAGATGCGGGGCGCCGGGTTCTGGCAGCTGGTGTCGCGGCTGCTGCCCTCGCGCATGCGCGAGGAAAACCGCCGCATGTCCGGCATCGTGCTGATGGAGGCAGGCCAAATTGAAGCCAACTGAGTTGCGTGCAGTCTGTGTCTATTGCGGCTCCAACGCCGGTGCCCGACCGGCTTACGCCCAACGTGCGGGCGCACTGGGCAAGCGGCTCGCGCAGGAAGGCTTGGCGCTGGTCTACGGCGGCGGCAACGTCGGCCTGATGGGCATCGTCGCCGACGCCGTGCTCGCCGCCGGCGGCGAGGTGGTCGGCGTCATCCCCGGGCAGCTGGTGGAATGGGAGGTCGCGCACAAGGGCGTCACGCGACTGGAAGTGGTCGACAACATGCATGAGCGCAAGGCGCGCATGTTCGACCTCTCCGACGCCTTCATCGCCCTGCCCGGCGGCTTTGGCACGCTGGATGAGATGTTCGAGATGCTGACCTGGCGGCAACTGGGCCTGGGCGACAAGCCCTGCGCATTCCTCGATGTGGATGGGTTCTATGCGCCCCTTGCCACGATGATGGACCGCATGGTCGAAGAGCGTTTCCTGCATGCCGAACAGCGCAAGGACCTGTGGCACGGTGATGATATCGATGCGTTGTTCGAGTGGATGAAGGGCTATACGCCGACACAGGCTGACAAATGGCTGGATGAGAAGCGCCGCAAGGATCTGCGGTGATCTGCCAAGCGTGATGCTGGCGGAAACGGACCTTTTCCAGGCAAACGTCTGTCCATCCATTTTTCTGATTATCCGCGAGGATCCTGACTTTATCGCTCAAACACCAAGACGCTCCCATTCTCAAAAATGAAGCAACCAGGAGTGCAGGGATGCGCGAGAAAAACCCATGCGTTTACATGCTCTCCAGCAACATGCGTGGCACGCTGTATATAGGAGTTACATCCGACCTGATCAAGCGCATCCGGGAGCACGAGAACAATGTCGTGGCAGGCTCCACCCGCAGATACACAGCCCATGACCTGGCCTGGGACGAGCTGCATCCCTGCATGGAAGCGCCATTGCGCGCGAAAAGGCCATCAAGAGTGGAAACGGGCTTGAAGATCGAATTGATCGAATCATCCAACCCCGGGTGGCGCGACCTGGATCCAGGCATCCTCCCGTGAATTGCACGACGCCAACCGTGCGGAACCGCACCATGTCAGCCGGACGAAAGCGCACCACGCCAAACCGGCAGAGCCGCACCAACCCTGCCTGGCGAAACCACACCGCGTCATCCCGGCAAAAGCCGGATCCATCTTGACGTTATCCTTGATGGCTCAAATACAAAATGGATCCCGGCTTTTGCCGGGATGACGGAAATACCGATGTCCACTCCTGATTCTGCCTTCAACGCCTTCCGCATCCACAGTGACGACACCGGCTATCGCAGCGGCGTCGAACAAGTCTCACTGGACGACCTGTCCCCAGGGGAGATCGTCATCAGGACCGCGTATTCCTCGGTCAATTACAAGGATGCATTGGCTGGCACCGGCAAGGGCAGGATCCTGCGGCGCTTTCCGCTGGTCGGCGGCATCGATGTCGCCGGACACGTGGTTGCTTCCACCGATCCGGGATGCAGGGAAGGTGACGCGGTCCTGGTCACCGGCAGCGGCTTGAGCGAAACGCGCGACGGCGGTTATAGCCAGTACGCGCGGCTCGAATCGCGATGGGCGATCCCGCTACCGGACGGACTGACCCTGCGCGAGAGCATGGTCATTGGCACGGCCGGGTTCACCGCCGCGTTGGCCCTGTTCCGGATGCAGGACAACCGCCAGACACCCGACATGGGTCCCCTGTGTGTCACGGGGGCCACCGGTGGTGTCGGGTCGCTGGCCGTCGATATCTTCAGCCGTGCCGGGTATACGGTGCACGCGGTCAGCGGCAAGGCGGACCAGCACCCCTACCTCAAGTCGATCGGCGCCAGCGAAATCTTCGGCCGCGATGTACTGGCCACCACGCGTCCCATGGAGTCTGCGCGCTTCGGTGGCGGCCTGGACAATGTCGGCGGGCCCATGCTTGCCAGCCTGCTGGCCCAGACGGCCCCCTATGGCAACGTCGCCAGCGCCGGGCTGGCTGCCTCGCATGCGCTCGATGCCACCGTGATGCCCTTCATCATCCGCGGGGTGTCGTTGCTGGGCGTGGCTTCCGCCGGCACCGCGCGCGACATCCGCCAAGCGGTGTGGCAACACCTGGCCAGCGACTGGAAACCTGCGCACCTGGACCGGATCTGCACCCGCGAAGCGACCCTTGCGCAGTTGCCGGACGTCTTTGGCGACATGCTGGCCGGTGGCTCGGTGGGACGCACACTTGTCACGCTTTGAGCACACCCAGCGCCGACCCGCTTGCGGCCGCCGGGATGACGGCTACAATCGACGCGATACCTTGGGGAACACCATATGGCACGCATCCTGATCGTCGACGATTCACCGTCCCAGCTGATGGGCATCCGCCGCATCGTCGAGAAGCTCGGCCATGAGGCCTTGACCGCGGAGGACGGCGCGGCTGGCGTGGAGGCAGCCAAGCGCGAATTGCCCGACCTGATCCTGATGGACGTGGTGATGCCAAACCTCAATGGCTTCCAGGCGACAAGATCGATCACGCGCGAGCCCACCACCAGGCACATCCCGGTCGTGCTGGTCACCACCAAGGACCAGGAAACCGATCGGATGTGGGGCATGCGCCAGGGCGCCAAGGCGTACCTGACCAAGCCCTTCAGCGAGGACGAACTGTCGCAGGTCGTGATCGCAACGATCGGTAGCGGTTCCGGCGGCAGTGACGACACGCCGACCGCGGCCTAGGGCGGAAGATTCCACCGGGTCGCCACGCTGATCCATCCGCACACGGTCCCACGCGACGGGACTGACTCCAGTGCAGGCCTCCAGGCTTGAGCCAACCTGCAAGCACATCGCTTTGCAGTGCCGCTATGCACGCCGCCAGTCGTCGCCGAAGGCTTCCTTGAGGCGCTCGTAGGCCTGCCGCTCGCCATCGTTGTTTGCACGCGGCGCCAGCACTTCCAGTTCCACGATCTGGTCACCCCCGGGCTTGCCTGGCAGTCCGCGGCCGCGCAGGCGCAGTTTGCGGCCAGCTTCGGAGTCGGCCGGGATCTTGAGCTCCACCGGCCCACCCAGGGTCGGCACGCTCACCGTCGCACCCAGGGCAGCCTCCCATGGCGCCACCGCGAGCACGTGGATGATGTTGCGGCCGTCGACCTCGAATTGCGGGTGGGCCGCGAACTCGATCTCCAGCATCAGGTCGCCGCCGCCCGTGCCCTGCCCCGCCAGGCGGATCGCCTGCCCGGGATTGATGCCCTTGGGCACCTTGATATCCAGGGTTTTCCCATTGACGTTGATGCGCACGCTGTCGCCGCGATAGACCGACTCCAGCGGCACGGCCAGGCGCGCGCGCTGGATGCCCGGACCTCGTTGCTGCGTGCCCGGGCGGCCAACTCCCGGGCCGGCCCCGCCACGCCTGCGACCGAACATCTCCTCGAAGAAGTCGCTGAAGCCACCGCCCGCTCCACCGCCGGCGAAGATTTCCTCGTAGTCGTCGAATCCACCGCCCTGTGCGCGCTGGCCAAACCCACCATGCGGGGGTCGGACCTCGTCGCCGGGCCGGTAACCACTGGACCGAAGCTGGTCGTAGGCCTTGCGCTTTTCCGGGTCTCGCAACGCCTCGTAGGCCTCGTTGACCGCCTTGAACTTCTCCTCGGCGTCGGCCTCCTTGCTGACGTCGGGATGGTACTTGCGCGCCAGCCGACGATAGGCGGTCTTGATCTCGGCATCGCCCGCGCCGGGCTCCAGTCCGAGGATGTCGTAGTAGTCCTTGAATTGCATGCTGACTCCGTCGTTGCGCCCGTCATCGTGACGCGGAAGCGGTCGTCGCCGCAACACACGATGCGGCCGGACGGGCGAGACCAGGCCCGCGTACCCGGTGGAACCCGGGCTACGATGCTGGGCCTGGCCTGGCCGTGCGGGCGTTGAAGCCGCTCTCAGGCAGCGCTGACCTCGATCCGGCGCGGCTTGGTTTCCGGACGCTTGGGAATCGTGATCTCCAGGACGCCGTGCCGGCCGCTGGCGGCGATCCCGGTGGGATCGGCGCTGTCGGGCAGCGCGAAACGCCGATAGAACGTCCCATGCGAGCGCTCGACCCGCGAATAGCCTGCCGTCCCCTGGCGCGACCCGGTATTGCGCTCGCCCTTGATGGAGAGGATCCCGCTGTCCATGTCGATCTCGATCTCCTTCGGGTCCACGCCCGGGATATCGGCCTGGATCAGGAAGCGCTCGGGCTCTTCCTTGATGTCGACGCGGGGAGCCCACTGGCTGGTGACGACGTTGGACTGGTCGCTGTCGCCTTCATTGACCAGGCGGTCGAAGACCGCGTTGATCTCGTCCTGCAGGTTGCCGTGGATGTTCCAGGGCGTGTAACGAACCATGCTCATCTTGGTATCTCCTGTCTGGGTTGCGGCGGCCTCGGCCGCCATGACCTCCAGATAGGAGCGCCCCCGGGCTTTTCAAGCTGCCTTGACGCGCTTTTTGCACTTGTTCCGCCACACTGACGATCTTTCCCAGGAGCTTGACCCATGACCATCCAGGCCGGCGAACGCCTCCCCGAATCCCACCTCCAGCGCATCGGGGACGGCGTCGAAACCGTCAACACCCGCACCTTGTTCGACGGCAAGAAAGTGGTGATTTTCGCCGTGCCCGGGGCATTCACCCCGACCTGTTCGGAACGTCACCTGCCCGGCTTCGTCTCGCACTTCGACGACTTCAAGGCCAAGGGCATCGAGGTGGCCTGCGTCTCGGTCAACGACCCGTTCGTGATGCAGGCCTGGGGCGAAAGCCAGCACGTGCCCGACGGGTTGCAGATGCTAGCCGACGGCAATGGCGACTTCACCCGCGCACTCGGGCTGGAGATGGATGCCACCGCTTACGGCATGGGGACGCGGGCCAAGCGCTTCGCGATCTATGCCGATGATGGCGTGGCCAGGCAAGTCCTGGTGGAAGCTCCAGGCGAGTTCCGTGTGTCTTCGGCCGAACACGTCCTTTCGCTGCTTCCCTGATCCGTGCGGGCGCGACCGACGCCTGCCTGAAGACGACATCCCCGACCACCCCACAAAAAGGTACGGACATCCCGATGAGCAAGAAGACCGCCGCCAATACACCCATGCCTGCCGGCAAATCCGGTACCGCCGGCATGACCGACGTCGCGACCCTGCGCCGCAACGCCCGAAAGGACATCGACAAGGGCGCGATCACCGATAGCTATACGGCCAACAGGGATGTCGTGATCAAGCTGCTCAACGAAGCGCTGGCGACGGAATACGTCTGCGTGTTGCGCTACTACCGCCATTACTTCATGGCCAAGGGCATGCTGGCCGACTCGGTCAAGGCGGAATTCCTGGAGCATGCACAACAGGAGCAGGAGCATGCCGGGTGGTTGGCCGAGCGCATCGTCCAGCTCGGCGGTGAGCCGGACCTCAACCCGGACACGCTGACGGCCCGCTCCCATGCCGAGTACCGGACTGGCACGGACCTGAAGGACATGGTGCGCGAGGATCTGATTGCCGAGCGCATCGCCATCGACAGTTATCGCGAAATGATCAACTACATCGGCGATAGCGACACGACCACCAAGCGCATCCTGGAAAGCATCCTGGCGCAGGAAGAAGAGCATGCCGACGAATTCGCGGACATGCTGGACGGCTGGATTGGTTGAGTCTGCGACGTCTCCGGCGCCGCCCCTGCAGGAGGGGCTTCAGCCGCGAGTCCTTGATCCTTCTCCTGATTCGTTTTTTGCAGGAGCGACGCAAGTCGCGATCGGGATTTCCGCAGCATTTGATCGCGACTTGCGTCGCTCCTGCAAAAGCCAATGCTGGAGCTCGCGGCTGAAGTCGCTCCAACAAGAGCACCGCACGGGAAAACAGCCACACAAAAAAACACCGCGCAGGGCGCGGTGTTTTTTTGGCTTTCAAGGCTGGTCAGGCCTCAGGCGGCGTTGCAGGCGGTAGCATCTTTCCGACGTCGGCCACGTCGGCGACCTCGTCATCCTGCTCGTCCTCCAGCGATGCATCCACGCGCTCCACGGCTTGCAGTTTTTCGTCCTTGGCCAGCCGGATCAGGGTCACGCCCTGGGTGTTGCGGCCAACCTGTGCGATTTCCGAAGCGCGCGTGCGCACCAGCGTGCCGCCATCGGAGATCAACAATACCTCGTGGTGGTCGCTGAGCTGGATCGCCCCCACCAGCTGGCCGTTGCGTGCCGTGGTCTGCAGCGCGATCACGCCCTGGATGCCACGCCCCTTGGAAGGATAGTCGCCCACCGGGGTGCGCTTGCCGTAACCGCGTTCGCTGGCGGTGAGGATGTCGCCCTCTCCATCCACCACGACCAGGCTTCGCACCTGCGCATCCTCGGCCAGGCGCATGCCCCGCACGCCCGTCGCCGTACGCCCCATCGGACGCACGGCGCTGCCGGGAAAGCGCACTGCCTTGCCATTGCTGGCAAACAACATGATGTCGCGGTTGCCATCGGACAACGCCACGCCGATCAACGAGTCGCCATCGGCCAGGTTGATGGCGATCTTGCCGCGTTGCAGCCGGTAGGCATATTCGGGCAACGGCGTCTTCTTGACGGTGCCGTGGCGGGTAGCGAAAAACACGAACAGATCCTTGCTGTACTCGCGTACCGGCAACACGGCCTGGACCTGCTCGCCGGCCTCCAGCGGGATCCAGTTGATGATCGGGCGGCCACGCGCATGCGGTCCGGCGTCGGGCAACTGGTAGACGGGCAGCCAGAACACACGACCCGCGCTGGTGAACGTCAGCAAGGTGTCGTGGGTGTTGACCAGCCACAGCTGGTCGATGAAATCCTCGTCCTTGGTCGACGCGGCATTGCGGCCGCGGCCTCCACGGCGTTGCGCACGATAGTCGCTGACCGGCTGGCGCTTGGCGTAGCCCGAATGCGACAGGGTCACGACGACGTCCTCGGGCGCGATCAGGTCGAGGATATCCAGGTCTTCCTCGCTGGCGCGGATCTCGCTGCGGCGCTCGTCGCCGAACTCCTCCTTGACGTTGCGCAGCTCGGTACGGATCACATCCAGCAGCACATTGGGGTCTTCGAGGATCTCGATCAGGCCGCGAATCGTTTCCAGCAGCTGCTTGTATTCCTCGGTGAGCTTTTCCTGCTCCAACCCCGTCAGGCGATGCAGGCGCATCTCCAGGATCTGCTGGGCCTGGATCTCGGTGAGCTGGTAACCATCGTCCAGCAGGCCGACGCCCTTGGGCAGGTCTTCCGGACGCGAGGCGTCGCTCCCGGCCGATGCCAGCAGCGCGCCCACCAGCCCTGCCTGCCAGGTACGGCCCAGCATGCGCTCCTTGGCTTGCTGCGGGTTGTCCGACGTCTTGATCAGTTCGATCATCTCGTCGATGTTGGCCAATGCCACCGTCAGGCCTTCGAGCACGTGGGCTCGCGCACGTGCCTTGCGCAATTCGAAGATCGTGCGGCGCGTGACCACTTCGCGGCGATGGCGGACGAAGGCCTCGAGTATCTGCTTGAGGTTGAGCAGCTGCGGCCGGCCATCGACCAGCGCGACCATGTTGATGCCGAACGTCGACTCCATCTGGGTCTGCTGGTACAGATTGTTGAGCACGACGTCGGCGGCTTCGCCACGCTTGATCTCGATGTAGATGCGCATGCCGTCCTTGTCGGACTCGTCGCGCAGTTCGCTGATGCCTTCGAGCTTCTTTTCCTTGACCAGCTCGGCGATCTTCTCGATCAGCCGCGCCTTGTTGACCTGGTAGGGGATCTCGGTGACGGCAATGGCTTCGCGGTTGTTGCCGATGTCCTCGATCTCGGCCCTGGCACGCATGCGCACGCGGCCGCGGCCGGTGCGATACGCCACGTGGATGCCGCCTACGCCGTTGATGATGCCCGCGGTCGGGAAATCCGGGCCCGGGATGTGCTCCATCAGCCCGTCGATGTCGATCCGCGGATCGTCGATCAGCGCGATGGTGGCGTCGATCACCTCGGACAGGTTGTGCGGCGGGATGTTGGTCGCCATGCCGACCGCGATGCCGGCCGAGCCATTGACCAGCAGGTTGGGGAAGCGCGCCGGCATCACCGACGGCTCGAGTTCCTTCTCGTCGTAGTTGGGCTGGAAGTCGACGGTTTCCTTGTCGATGTCGGCCATGAGCTCATGGGTGAGCTTGGCCATGCGCGCCTCGGTGTATCGCATCGCGGCCGCCGAGTCGCCGTCGACCGAACCAAAGTTGCCCTGCCCGTCCACCAGCAGGTATCGCAGCGAGAACGGCTGCGCCATGCGCACCAGCGTGTCGTACACGGACTGGTCGCCATGGGGGTGGTACTTACCGATCACGTCACCGACGATACGCGCCGACTTGTAGTACGGCTTGTTGCTGTGCGCACCAAGCTCGTTCATCGCAAACAGGACGCGGCGATGGACCGGCTTGAGGCCGTCGCGGACGTCGGGGAGCGCCCGTCCGACGATCACGCTCATTGCGTAATCCAGGTAGCTGCGGCGCATCTCGTCTTCGAGATTGACGGGGATGATTTCCTTGGCGAGTTCGGCCATCGGGCTTCCGTTTGGGTGTGAATGCCGGACCCGCGGCAAGCCCGCGGATGGGTATCCGCAAAGCGGCTTGGCGGAGGGTTCGGCGAAGCGCCCATTCTACCATGAAAAGGAGCCGTGAAACGTCCGGATTTCCACGCAGAAACAACGAGTTATGACCGATTTGCAGCCATTGCCGCGCTGGCGGCGACGGCGGGCGTTTTAGGTGGCGAGCCCAATGGCCTGCAAGCCTGCGTTGGCCGCTTCGCGCCGGCCGGGGCGGGAGCCCGGTCGTCGTGGGTGCAGGCCCAGCCGGGGGCTTTTCCCGGGCAACCGATCCGGTCGCGAGACATTCGCGAACCAAACCCTTTCCGCGTCAGCCCTTTCCACGTCAGCCCTTTCCACGTCAGCCCTTTCTACGTCAGCCATCCACGACAGCTTGCGGCACGGGCATGCCGCCGGGCTTCAGGTCAGGCGGGGAACATCGTCCGCATCGCCTCGGCATCGGGCTGCAGGATCACGCCGGCCTCGGTCACGATGGCATCGATCAGCGTGTGCGGGGTGACGTCGAACACGGGATTCCACGCTGCGATGCCCTCGGCCACGGTGCGATTGCCGCCCACGCCATGCAGTTCACCGGGCTCGCGTTCCTCGATCTCGATCAGGTCGCCGCTGGCGGTCATCATGTCGACCGTCGACGACGGGGCGACGACCATGAACTTCACGCCGTGATGCCTGGCCACGATCGCCAGCTGGTAGGTGCCGATCTTGTTGGCGACATCGCCGTTGGCGCAGATCCGGTCGGCACCGACCACGACCCACTGCACCTTGCCACTCTTCATCAGGTGCGATGCAGCGGAGTCCGCGATCAGCGTCGCCTCGATCCCGTCCTCGTGCAGCTCCCACACGGTCAGGCGTGCCCCCTGCAACCAGGGCCGCGTTTCACCCGCGAACACCGCAGCGATACGTCCCTGCGCAACACCGGCACGGATCACCCCCAGCGCCGTGCCGAAACCGGCAGTGGCCAGTGAACCGGTATTGCAATGGGTCAGCACCCCGCTGCCTGGCGCGATCTGCGCGGCGCCCAGCGCGCCCATGCGACGGTTGGCCGCCAGGTCCTCGCGCTCGATGGCCGCGGCTTCGGCTTCCAGCGCCTGGTACCACGCCCCGGGGACCTCGATGACCGCGCGCGCCAAGGCGCCGCGCATGCGCGCCAACGCCCACGCCAGGTTGACGGCCGTTGGTCGCGCAGCGTGCAGTTGCTGGATCGAAGGCCCCAGCATCGCTTCCACATCGGCGACGGCAACCGACTTCAGGGCCCCGGCGGCCAGCACCACCCCCCACGCGGCCGCGATGCCGATCGCCGGGGCCCCGCGCACCACCAGCTGGCTGATCGCCTCGGTGACGGCATTGCTATCGCGACAGGTGATGTACTCGACGCTGAACGGCAACTTGCGCTGATCCAGCAGTTCCAGGGCCTGCCCGGTCCAGCGGATCGGGCGGATCCTGTCGTAGCGGGCATAGTCGACGGGGCTGTCCATCCGCCCATTATGCGCAAACCATCGCATCCGGGTAGCCTGTTGGCTCGTATCTTGCTGCAGCGCTTGCCATCCGGTCGACGCGTGGGTTTTGTGCCTGCCTTTTCGGCCGCAATACCTCCCAGGATGCATCGACCCGATATGCGCAAAGTCATCCGCACACGCTACATGCTGGGTTTTGGCGTTGCCGCGCTGATCCTGGTGCTCATCGGCATCGCGATCATGCTGGCGACCCAGCAGTTCCGTCGCGACAGCCGTGATGTCCTGCATACCTATGACGTGATCTCGCAGACTGAAAGCCTCCGCGCGACCCTGCTGGGCGGCATCTCCTCCCAACGCAGCTACCTGCTGACCGGTGACGACAACTACCTGCAGGAATACAACGCCATCAGACCTCAGCTGCAGCACGACCTTGCAGCCATCTCCAGCCTGGTGGCGGACAATCCGGCGCAGGCACAGCGCATGCAAAGGCTGGACCGCCTGATCGCCAACCGTCTGGGCCTGACGGACCGCGGCGTGCGGCTTTACCAGCAGCAAGGCCTCGCAGCCGTCCAGGCCTTCAATCGCACCAGCGGCGGGCTGGCGATGATGCAGCAGATCCGCGAGCTGATGAGCCAGGTGGTCGCGTCCGAACGCGCGCTGCTGGCCCAGCGAAATACCGAGACCAAGCACAGTGCATGGATCCTGCTGGGTCTTGGTGCGCTGGGCATCCCGACCAGCTTGTTGATCCTTGCGTGGATCTACTTTCTGCTGTCGCGCGAAGTCCGCCAACGCGCGCGCGCCGAGCGCGCCACCGCCGCGCTCAACCACAACCTCAGCGACACGGTGCAACGCCTGGAGCGCGCCGGCAGCGACCTGCGTGAGATCAGCCACTACGCAGGGCTGCTGCAGGGCTGCCGCAACATACCCGAAGCGCTGGCCGCCACCCGCCGCACGCTGATGACGCTGATGCCCAACTGCGCGGGCACCATCTACCTGCTTCGCGATTCGCTGGACCATGTCGAGGCCGAAGCCAGCTGGGGCGATCACGTCACCGGCAACAAGCCGCTGCTGCTGCCCGACGAATGCTGGGCATTGCGCCGCCACAAGCTGCACACGGTGGACAACGTGCAGGAGGGCACCGTGTGCGCGCACACGCAGCCGCCCGCCGACGGACGCGTGGCGACCACGGCCTGCCTGCCACTGGGTGCGCAGAACCACAACATGGGCTTCCTCGCACTATCGCGCGAAGACAGCGGACCCATCCGTCGGCTGGACATCGCCGTGGCCGCCGCCGAACAGCTCTCATTGGCCCTTGGCAACCTGAAACTGCAGGAAACGCTGCGCCAACAATCGATCCGCGACGCATTGACCGGTCTCTACAACCGGCGCTACCTGGAAGAATCGTTGCCGCGCGAGTTGGCCCGCTGCGAGCGTCGCAACCAGCCCCTGGCACTGTTGATGCTGGACCTGGATCACTTCAAGGCCTTCAACGACACCCACGGACACGAAGGCGGCGATGCCTTGCTGGCGAGCTTTGGCCGCGTGCTCCAGGGCATGTGCCGGCAAGAGGACATCGCTTGCCGCTACGGCGGCGAGGAGTTCACGCTGATCCTGCCTGAAATCAGCCTGGACACCGCCCGCGAGCGCGCCGAATCGATCCGTGTTGCCGTCGAGGCCATGACCGTAAGCCACCTGCACCGCACGATCGGCGCGGTCACCTTGTCGATCGGGCTGGCCATGTTTCCCGCCGACGCCGACAACGGAAATCGCCTCAAGCAGCTGGCCGATGCCGCGCTGTATCGTGCAAAACGCGAGGGCCGCAACCGGCTGGAGGTGGCCCAGGTCGAGTGATGCCGGACCGGCCGCGACGACACGCACTCCCTGCTGGCGAACGGCAATGCAAGACCGCGGCGCGCGATCACCGCCACGCGCAGGTCATGCCTCAGGCGCGACTGAAATCGAACGCCAGGACGCTGTCGATGCGATCGGTTTGTTGCATCGCCATCAACAACCGGTCGACGCCCAGAGCCACGCCCGCGCAGGCCGGGAACCCATGTGCCATGGCGGCAAGCAATTGTTCGTCCAATGGCGGCTGCCGCGCGCCGCGCTGTCCACGCACCTGCAGGTCATGCTCGAAGCGGGTTCTCAGCTCAGCCGCGTCGCCCAGCTCATGGTAGCCATTGGCCAGCTCCAGCGGCCCCAGGTAAAGCTCGAATCGCTCGGCGACCGCCTCGTCGCCCGCCCCGCGCACCTTGGCCAAGGCGCTTTGCGAGGCCGGGTATCCATGGACTGCCAGCAGCTGTCCATGCGCAAACGCAGGCTGCAGGCGGTGCGTCATCAACAGGTCCAGCCAGTCGTCGCGGGTCAAGCCGGACGCATCGACTTCGACCGGGCCAAGCGCATTGCGCAAGGTCTCGACGTCGGCCTGGAAGGGGTCGATCCCCAGCTGCTCCCGGTAGAGATCGCGATACGCGATGCGCACCACCATGGCCTCGCGCCCGACGAGCGCCAACGCGTCGCGCACCAGCTCGACGGCCTCGTCAAGCAGGCGAAGGTGGTCCCAGCCGTCCCGGTACCACTCCAGCATCGTGAATTCGGGGTTGTGGCGCACACCCGCCTCGCCATCGCGGAACACCCGGCCGAGCTCGTAGCAATCGCCGACGCCAGCGGCGAGCAACCGCTTCATCGGGAACTCGGGGGATGTTCGCAACCAGCGCGTCCGCGCCGCGCCATCGGTGCGTCCGGAAAACTGCAATGAGAACGAAGCGATGTTGGGGTCGGTGTTGCCGGCCAGTGACAGGATCGGCGTCTCCACTTCGAGTACGTCGCGTGCAGCAAAAAAGTCCCGTATGCGGGCGTACAGCCGAGCACGAAGGCGCAGTGCGTCGGCAGTGGCGGAAGGCTGCCAGCGCGTCATGTCATCGTGGTATTGCATTGCCCCACCATTGCGGCATCTTGGGCCGCGCGTTGTTGGTCATGAGCCAGCGCCGGGCAGGAACTGCATGGGTCGCGATCGGATCTTCGGGACCACCATCGCGACGGCTGTCGCGCCTACGAGGGAAGGAAACCGCGGCGTCAGTGTTTTCCAAGGTAATCGAGCAACGCCGCCTCGTCCCAGGTTTCGATCCCCAGCTCCTGCGCCTTGGCCAGCTTGCTGCCGGCTGCCTCACCCGCGACCACGATGGACGTTTTCTTCGATACGCTGCCGGCCACCTTGGCACCCAATGCCTGCAGGCGGTCGCCGGCCTCGTCGCGGCTCATGGAAGACAAGCCACCGGTCAACACGATGGTCTTGCCGGCCAACGGGCCTTCGGTGGCGCGCTGCGGCGGGCCTTCGGGCCAATGCACGCCCCTGTCCTGCAATGCCTGGATCACTTCGCGGTTGTGCGGCTCGCCGAAAAAGTGCGCGACGTGCGCTGCAACCACCGGGCCCACGTCGGGGACCTGCTGCAAGGCCTGCTCGTCGGCGGCCATCAAGGGCTCCAGCGCACCGAAGTAGCGCGCCAGCGTGCGTGCCGTGGTTTCGCCGACATCGCGTATGCCCAGCGCGAACAAGACGCGCTCGAGGCTGGAGTCACGACTGTCCTGGATCGCGGACACCAGGTTTTCGGCCCAGCGCGTCGCGATCTTGCCCGCCTTGACGGTCTCGGGCACGGCGTCGGCCAGTTCGTCGGCACGTTGCTTCATTTCGACGAAGTCGTCGACCGTGAGTCCATACAGGTCGGCGACCGTCTTGACGTATCCCAATTCGACGAGCGTATCGGTGAAACGCTCGCCCAGGCCTTCGATATCCATGGCACGGCGCGAAGCGAAGTGATACAGCGCCTGCTTGCGCTGTGCCGGACACACCAGTCCGCCGGTGCAGCGCGCCACCACTTCGCCCTCTTCGCGCTCGATCCTGGATCCACAATCCGGGCATTGGGTAGGTAACTCGTAGGCCTGATGCAATGGTCTGCCGCGTTTGTCCAGCGGACGATGCTCCTCGATCACGCGCACCACTTCCGGGATCACGTCGCCGGCACGACGCACGATCACCGTATCGCCCACGCGCACGTCCAGGCGCGCGACCTGGTCGGCGTTGTGCAGCGTCGCGCGCGTCACGGTGACGCCACCGACGTGCACCGGCGCCAACAGGACCCAGGGCGTGACCGCGCCGGTCCGCCCGACGTTGACTTCGATCGATTCGACCGTGGTCGTCTCTTCCTGCGCGGGGAATTTGTGCGCCAGCGCCCAGCGCGGCGCGCGCGAGACGAAGCCCATCGCGCGCTGCTGGTCGTAACGGTCCAGCTTGTAGACGACGCCGTCGATGTCGTACGGCAGCCCGTCCCGACGTCCGCCAATGCGTGCGTAGTAGGCAAGCAATCCGTCGAGGCCTTCGGCGGTATCGACTTCGGGGCTGACCGGGAATCCCAGCTCGCGCAACCATTTCAGGGTTTTGGAGTGGGTCGCGGGCAGCGCCCCGCCCTGCTCGAACTCGACATCGCCCAATGCATAGGCGAAAAAGGCCAGGGGACGTTGCGCGGTGACGCGCGGATCGAGCTGGCGCAGCGAGCCGGCCGCACCATTGCGCGGGTTGGCCAGCGGCTTGTCGCCGGTGTCCCGCGCGCGCGCGTTGAACGCCTCGAACCCGGCCCGGGGCATGACCACTTCGCCACGCACCTCCAGCACCCTGGGCATCGGCACCGGCTGGTTGCCGGCTTTGGCCTTGCCGCCACGCAGCCGCAGTGGAATGGCCCGGATCGTCCGCAGGTTGGCCGTGACGTCCTCTCCGGTGCTGCCGTCGCCGCGCGTCGCGCCGCGCACGAACACACCGTCTTCGTAGCGCAGGCTGATTGCCAGGCCATCAAGCTTGGGCTCGACCGAAAACGTCGGCGATGCGTCGCCCGTCTCCTTGTTGATACGGGCCACGAAATCCTGCACTTCGTCGTCGCTGAAGGCGTTGCCCAACGACAGCATCGGCACCGAATGCGCGACCGTCGCGAATTTTCCCGATGGTGCCCCGCCTACCCGCGCGGTCGGCGAGCCCGGGTCGCGGAGCGCGGGATGACTGGCCTCCAGCGCTTCGAGCTGGCGCAGCATGCGATCGTATTCGACGTCGGGGATGTCCGGGTCATCGAGCACGTGGTACCGGTAATTGGCGTCGTCCAGGCGGCGACGCAATTCCAGGACACGGTCGGCGGGCGAGGTCGACTTTGGCATGGTTGGATTCTACCCGCAGGGCCTGCGGATCCGGCAGCCAGCTGCCACGTTGCCGATGCGCAGGATCACCGTTCCTGGTCTGTCGGACGCATCAGGATCTCGTTGACGTTGACATGGTCCGGCCGGCTGACGCAGAACACGATGGCGTCGGCGACGTCGCCGGGCTGCAACTGGCGCATCGAGTCGGCCCAGGCATTGAGCTGGTCGCGGACGCTGGCGTCGCCGATGTGGTCGCGCAGCTCCGTCTGCACCACGCCGGGCTCGATGATGCTGACGCGGATATTGTCCGCGCACACTTCGCGGCGCAGTGCCTCGGAAAACCCGCCCACGCCAAACTTGGTCGCCGAATACCCGGCGGCATTGGGGTTGGCGATGCGACCCGCCGTGGAGGACACGTTGACGATATGGCCATCGTGACGCTGGCGCATCCCGGCCAGTGCGGCCTGGCTGGATGCGATCAGGCTGAGCACGTTGAGCTCCAGCATGCGGCGCCAGCGCCCCAGGTCGGCTGCGGCCACCGGCTCCAGGTACATCACGCCGGCATTGTTGACCAGGATGTCCAGGCGCCCGAAATGCTTTTCGGTGTCGGCAACGATGCGTTGCGCGGCAGCCTCGTCGAGCAGGTCGGCCTCAAGCACGAGAGGCTCGGCGCCCAGTGGCGCGAGGCGCTTGGCCAGCGCATCGAGTCGATCGCGCCTGCGCGCGGCGATGGCGACCTTGGCGCCGGCCTCGGCCAGTGCCAATGCCGTGGCTTCGCCGATGCCGGACGACGCGCCGGTCACCAGTGCAATGCGGTCCTTGAGGGGCTTGGCCATCGTGCGGCTCCTTGAGGTGGGTTGGACGCAGCAGTCTAGTGCGGGCCTTGCGGTAAAGGCGTGAGCGGAACTCCCCGGGGTCGAGGCATCGCGCAACGCAAGCCATCGCCCCTGCAGGAGTGGCCTCGGGCGCGAGCTCCTGCTTTGGTGCTGTTTTGCCTTTCGCGGCAGAACCGCCTGTCGCGATGCTTTCGACCGGGCGCTCCCGACATCACCGCTACGATGACAACCGCAACGATGGCGGCGATGGCCATGGCGGGATCAAGCGCTCACGGCGGAAGCCGCCCCCAGGAAAAGCAATGCCTCGATGGGTTCACCAGCGCGGCGAGCGGGTGATCGGCGGGGCTTCGTGCTCGCGGTCGTAGGCGCGCAGCTCGTCGCGCAGGTGCTGGATGCGCTGTCGTCCCAGCGCGTTGCGGGACTCGTCCAGCACCAGTCCGTTGAGCAGTTCGGCCATGCGTTGGGCGGTGGGCAGCATCATTTCCCAGGCGTCCAGCGCGGGTAGCGGCGCCGGCAAGGTCAGGAAGAAGGCGATCGCGGGCGTTTCCATCGACTGGATCTCGGCCATCTCGAAGCTGCCTGGCTTCATGATGTTGGCGACGCTGAATACCGGCCCGCGTTCCGGATGGGCTTCGACCAGCCGATGGAAGACGTTCATGTGTCCATAGGTGAGGCCGGTCTTTTCCGCAGCCACCACGATGTCCGGCCCACGCAGCTTCTGGCCGGCACTGGCAGCGACGTACAAGGTCACGATCTTGTCGAAGTCATCGCTGGTGCGACGGCCCAGGTCGTGCTGGGGCGACGGGCCATCGGCATTCGCGTCCCCGAGGTCCATCTCGGATTGCACGACATCCTCGCCGGCCAACTCGCTTTCGAGCTCTTCACCGATGCTCGGCTCAAGCCGGTCGCCCTTGCCACGGCCAGCCGGCCTGCCGCGCCCTTTCTCGACGCGTCGGCCCTGGCCGGGTCGGCTCGGCCGGCCAAAGTAATAGATCGCGATCATCAACAAGAGGCCGGCGACGATGATTCCGGCTCGCAGCATCCACACATCGGACATCGCTGTCTCCTTCGCAGCGGGATTCGGCATGGGGGCGGATCCTGGAATGGCAGGCACGCTGCCTTGTCCAATCCTGCCCTCCAGTCCCGGCTCCCTGGTTATTCAGGCGGCGCCAGCCATGCGTGCAGCCTCGTCGAGGTCGACCGAGACCATGCGGCTGACACCCGGCTCGCGCATGGTAACGCCACTGAGCTGGCGCGCGGCTTCCATCGTCGCCTTGTTGTGGGTGACGAACAAAAACTGCACGTGTTCGCTCATCTCGTCGACCATGGCCGTGAAGCGGCCGACGTTGGCCTCGTCCAGCGGCGCATCGACCTCGTCGAGCAGGCAGAACGGCGCCGGGTTGAGCCGGAAGATCGAGAACACCAGCGCCACCGCGGTCATCGCCTTCTCGCCGCCCGACAGCAGCGAGATGTTGGACACGCGCTTGCCCGGCGGACGCGCCATGATCGCCACGCCGGTGTCGAGCAGGTCCTCGCCGGTCAGCTCGAGATAGGCGTGGCCGCCGCCGAACAGCCGGGGATACAGCTCCTGCACGCCGGAATTGACCCGGTCGAAGGTGTCCTTGAAGCGGCCCCGGGTTTCGCGGTCGATCTTGCGGATCGCGTCTTCCAGCGTGTCCAGCGCCGAGGTCAGGTCGGCGTCCTGGGCGTCGAGGTATTCCTTGCGCTGCGCGGCTTCGGCGTGTTCCTGGATCGCAGCCAGGTTGACCGGCTCCAGGCGGCGCAGCTTGGCATCGAAATCGAGGACCGCCTTTTCCCATGCTGCAACCGCTGCATCCTCGGGCAAGCCTGCGATGACGTCGTCCAGCACGAAGCCGGCATCGACCACGGCCCTGGACAGCTGCCCGGACTGGATGACCAGCGCCTGCTGGTCGAGCTTGCGCTGGGAGATCGCTTCCCGCTGCGCCAGCGCCTGCTCGTCGCGCTCATGGCGGGTCTGCTCGTAGCCGCGCAGCTGCTCGTCGATGGCATCCAGGGCAATCCGGGCGGCGGTCAGCGATTTTTCACAATCCACGCGCGTTGCCAGGGCCGACTGGCGCTCGGCTTCAAGGGTGGTCACGGGCGAATCGCCATCGGACAACTGCGAGGCGAGCTCGGTCAGGCGCGAGTCCAGCTGGCCGCGCTGGCTGCCCATGCGCTCCAGCGACTGCGCCAGTGCGGCGATCTGCGCGCGCTGGGTCTCCACGGTCAGCGCCAACGCATGCGCCCGGTCCCCGGATTCGCGCGCGGCCACTCGTGCGGCATCGCGGGCTTCGCCGATCTGGCGACGTTCGGCGTCCAGGGCCTGGCGGACCGTTTCGAGTTCGCCCATGCGCGTGACCGCGTCTTCCAGGTTCGAACGCGCCTGGCGCGCCTGCTCGCCACTGGTATCCAGCACTTCGACCAGTTGCGCGGTTTCGGCTTCGATCTTTTCGATGCGCCCGCGGGCAGAGTCCAGCCGACCCTGGTGGCTTTGCAGCTGCCCGGCCAGTTCGGAAACACCGCGGTGCGCCATGTACAGGGCGCGCTGTGCGTCTTCGCGCTGCTGTTCGGCCACCAGGGCGCGATCCCGGCAACTCGCCAGGTGTTGTTCGAGTTCGGTTTCACGCTGTTGCAGCTGTTCGATCTCGACGCGCAACGACTGGATCTCGCGCTCGCGCAACAGCGCGCCCTGCTTGGCGGCACCGGAGCGCAACACGCGCACCCAACCAGCGCCCATGCGTTCCCCCGAGCGGGTGATGACGCTCTCGCCCTCTTCCAGGCTTGGCAGCAGCGTACGCGCCTCCGCCAGGGTCTCGGCGGCGTGCAACTTGGACAGGATGCGACGGATAGCGGACGGTCCCTGCACCTTGGCCGCCAGTGAGGTGCGCGCGTATTGCGTCGCATCGTCGTCCGGGGCGACCAGCGTCAGCCGACCTTCGCCAAGCTCGCCCAGCGCCTCGACCAACGTTTCGGGTGCGTCGACCAGCACGCCTTCGATCAGTTGGCCCAGGGCGCTTTCGACGGCATTTTCCCAGCCGCCCTCGACCACCAGTTTTTCGCCGACGCGCGCGGCCGAATCCAGCCCACGCTGCCGCAGCCACTCGATCGCCGCACCCTGCTCCTGGCCGAGCGCGGCATGCTGCAGGGTTTCCAGCGACGACAGCCGGCCACGTTTCTCCTGCGCCTGCCGGCGCACGTCCGCCAGCTCGGTCTGCGTGGTGCGCTGCTGGTCCTGCAGCTGGGTGACGGCTTGCTTGCGTGACTCGACGTCTTCGCCCATCGCATCGAGCGCGGCTTTCTGCGCATCGTGCTTGCCCTGGATATCGTCGAAGGCAGCCGCCATCGCGTCCAGGTCGAAGCCGGCGCGCTCATTGGCCAATTGTTCTCGACGACGGTCGGCATCCAGCGATTGCCGATCGAGGTAATCCACGCGGGTGCGCTCGACATCGCCGGCGCGCGCGGCTTCGGACTGCTCGCGGGCGTGCGCGTCCCAGCGCTGTTGCCAATCGGCGAGGCGGGCTTCGGCCTCGCGCAGGGCGTCCTGGCGTTGCGCATCTTCCGCCTGCAGCCGGGCCAGTTGCGGCTCGGCATCGGCGATGGCTGCACGCAGGGTGGCCAGTTGCGCTTCATCGCCGCTGATATGGGTGCCGATCTCGGTCAGTGCACTCTGGGTCTCGTCGCGCGCGCGCTGCAGTCTCTCGGCCATTTCACGCTGGTGTGCGATCTGCTGCTCGATCCGGGCCAGCGTGCCGCCGACCTCGTAAACCCGGGCCTGGGCCTTGTTGAGGGTGTCGCTGGCCTGCTCGCGGCCGACCCGGTCGGTTTCGATCTGGCGCTCGGCTTCGCGCTGCTCGGCGATCAGCTGCTGCAGGCGGGTCTCGTCCTGCGACAGGCCCTCGCGCATGGATTGCAGTTGCTGGTCCAATGCCCGGTATTCGAGCGCCTTCCACTGGGCGTCCTTGGTCTTGCGCTCAGCCTGGATCGCCGTGTACTGCTCGGCCTGGCGGGCCTGGCGCTTGAGGTGGTCGAGCTGCTTGCCCACTTCCTCGCGCAGGTCGTTGAGGCGGTCCAGGTTTTCACGGGTGTGCCTGATCCGGTTTTCGGTTTCGCGGCGGCGCTCCTTGTACTTGGAGATGCCTGCAGCCTCTTCCAGGTAGACGCGCAGCTCTTCGGGCTTGGCATCGATGATCCGGCTGATCATGCCCTGCTCGATGATCGAGTAGCTGCGCGGTCCCAGCCCCGTGCCCAGGAACAGATCGGTGATGTCGCGCCGCCGGCACTTGCTGCCGTTGAGGTAATACGTGCCCTGCCCGTCCCGGGACACGCTGCGCTTGACCGAAATCTCGTCGAAGGCGCCAAACTCGCCGGTGATGGTGTGGTCGGAGTTGTCGAAGATCAGTTCGACCGTGGCCTGGGAGACCGGCTTGCGCGACGAGCTGCCCGAAAAGATCACGTCGGTCAGCGAGTCGCCGCGCAGGCGGCTGGCCGCACTCTCGCCCATGACCCAGCGGATGGCATCGATGATGTTGGACTTGCCGCAACCATTGGGGCCGACCACACCGGTCATGTTGGTCGGCAGGTGCAGCGTGGTCGGATCGACGAAGGATTTGAAACCGGACAGCTTGATCGTGGACAGGCGCATGCGGCGGTCGTCGGGCCCCGGCGTTGTCGGCCAGGCCGACGTCGCGTAAATGAAGTGGAAACTCTTGTTTTAGCTACAAGCCATTGATACTTATTGGATGCTTCTTGGCGCTGGCTTGCATGCGGATGGTCGCGTTACGGCAGCGGTGCGGCAAGCAAACCGCACAAGCGCCCGAGTATAGCGGGCTGTCATGGTCATGTCGTAGGTTGACAAGGGCGGCCCATCGCAGGCGCGCCACTGGCCCAGCCCGCGCTTTTGGTCACCGGCTGCCACGCTACGCGTCATGGCGCTTTGCTAGGGTTCGAGGATGGCACCGGGCGTCCATAACACCGTTCAGAGACACCTGCGATCGGCATCCAGCCATTGTTGCCTGTGTCCGCATCGCCAAGCCTGCCCGTGGCAGGCAATGGCCGGCGCGTGCGACGGTGCGGACGAACCCGGCCTGGGCAACATCTCCACGGATCGGCGCGCATGAGCAACGAACGGGTCCTGGTCGCGGACATCGGCGGAACCTACGCCCGCTTTGCACTGGCCGATCCCATGGCAGCCACCCCGCTGCTGGCTGGCAGCATCGACCAGCAGCCCGTGGCCATCCACGCCACGCTTGCCGATGCGGCACGTGCGTACCTGCGTCGGCACGATGTCGAGGTCCACCGTGCGGTTGTGGCGATCGCCGGGCCGGTGCGCCAAAGCCTGCCCCGCGACGCGCGGGTCCGCATGACCAATCATTCCTGGGACGCCTCGAGCACGGCGCTGCGCGAAGCCCTTGGCCTGGACGATGTCCTGCTGGTCAATGATTTCGCGGCACAGGCGATGGCGATACCGCTGCTGTCAGGCGGGGACCTGCTCGACATCGGCGCGTCGACGCGGCCCACGCCGGTCCAGGCCCAGGGCACCTGCGTCATCCTGGGGCCCGGCACCGGCCTGGGCGTGGCTGCCCTGCTCCGGCGCGACGGGCAGGACATCGCCGTGCCGACCGAGGCCGGGCACATCGGTTTTGCACCCGGCACGCCACGGGAGGCAGCCGTCCTGCACCACCTGGCAGGACGCTATGGGCGAGTCTCGAATGAACGCCTGCTCAGTGGCGAGGGCCTGGTCAACCTGCATCGCGCGCTGCTGGCAACCCCGGGCAACGGGGGCGACACGCACCAGTCGCCTGCCCGGATTACGGCGGCCGCCGCAGCCGGCGATGCCTGCTGCCAGCAGGCGGTGTCGATGTTCTGCGACATCCTGGGTGCGGTGGCCGGCGACCTGGTCCTGGCGTACGGTGCCTTGGATGGGGCCTACCTCAGTGGCGGGATGTTGCAGCACCTGCTGGCGGCCCTGGGCGGATCCAACTTCCTGGATCGTTTCCGCGACAAGGGACGCTACGCAGGCCTGGTGGCGCGGGTACCGGTACGCGCGGTGCTACACCCGCAACCGGGGCTGTTGGGTGCCGCGGCAATCGCGCGGACAGGACGGACAGGACAGGGAACATGAAACGACGAGCACGCCTGCGGGGCGCAAGCACATGGACATGAGCCGACTCGATCCGGGTGGGCGACATGCAGGTTGGCGGCCCGTGGGGACATGCCAGGCAGGAGCGCTCCGTTGACCTGGCAGCCAGCCCGGGTCGATTTCCACGCTTGCCATGACGAGCACGAGTGGGCCCGCACCACGGCCGTGGCGATCACTGCCGCATTGCGACGTGACCTGGCCGCTCTCCCCCGGGCACGCCTGCTGGTGTCGGGAGGCCACACGCCAGGACCGGTCTTCCGGGCCTTGTCGCGGGTACCGATCCAATGGCACCGGGTTGATGTCGCGCTGGTCGACGAGCGCTGGCTGCTGCCCAACGACCCCGACAGCAATGCCCACCTGGTCCGCGAATACCTGTTGCAGGACCATGCCGCCGCCGCGCGCCTTGAAACCATCACCGCGCCCGGTCGCAGCATCGAACAAGCCGTCGGCACCGCCAACCTGCACGCAAACCAGCCCCCGGGCGTGGTGTTGCTGGGCATGGGGGCCGATGGCCACACTGCCTCGCTGTTCCCCGGGATGCGCGACCTCGATGCGGCACTGTCCAGCCGCAATGCCTATGTCATCACCGACGGCACCGGCTGTCCTGGCGCCGGTGCCTGGCATCGCCGCATCAGCCTGACGCCAGCCGGACTGGCACCGGCACACACCCGCCTGCTGCTGATCCGGGGACAGGCCAAGCGCGATGTGTTCGAGCGGGCACTGAAGGCAGGCGATGCGCGGGAACTTCCGGTCCGGATTGCCTTCACCACGCCAGGGGCGCGACTGCAGGTGTATTGGTGTCCATGATGGGTCTGGCGCCAGGCGCCACGCCAGTGAGGGCCGCGCCGGTGGGCCGCGCCCGGCCACCGATATCGCCCGGCCATCTCCACGACAATCGCCTAGACGGACCAGCCCTCCGCATGGCGTGCCGTGGGCGCGAGCGGCTGCTTGCCACCCGCCTGCAGTGACGCGTCGCCCGTCACATGGCGGCCTGTCGAGGCCCGCACGATCAACGCCGGCTCCAGCAACGGCGGCGACGGCGCGCCGGCGTCATTCCAGGGACGATCGAGCAGCAGGCTCAGGGCCTGGTGCCCCAGGCCTACGATGTCGATGCGCATCGTCGTCAGCGGCGTCGGCGCGTGGGTTGCCATCGGGCTGTCATTGAACCCGGCGACCGCGATTCCATCGGGCACCCGGACGCCTGCCTGGTGGAAGGCAAACATGCATCCCAATGCCATCATGTCGTTGGCGGCGAACACCGCGTCTGGTCGCTCTTCCGCCGCCAGCAACCCGCAGCCCGCATGATGACCCGTTGCCACGTCGAAATTGCCCGACACGACCCATGGCTCGACCTCCGGCAGCAGCTCGAGCATCGCTTCCCGATAGCCACGCAAGCGCTCGCTGGCGTTGAAGTGATTTTCGCGCCCCGCGATGAAGGCGATCCGCCGGTGCCCGCTTTCCACCAGGTGCGCCACCATCGCCTTGGCCCCGCCATGGTTGTCCACCCGCAGGCTGCAAAAACCGGACTCCGGCACGTCGCTGTCCAGCAGCAGCACCGGCAGTGTTGCAGGCAGTCCGGCGGCCTGCACGTCGGCCCCGGCATGCGGGGACATCACCAGGATGCCGTCGACACGCCCGCGCATCGCGCGCAGCGCGGTGGCCTGGCTGTCCGACGACTGGTGGTGTCCGGACACGAGCAACTGCATGCCGCGTTCGCGGGCGGCGGCATCGATCCCGCACATGAGCAATGCAAAAAACTCGCATGGCAGGTCCGGCAGCACGACGCCGACGGTGTGGTTGCGACGGCTGCTCAGGCTGCGGGCGGCATGGTGCGGGCTGTAGTCCAGCGAAGCGGCGATCTCCACGACCCGCCGGCGGACGGCATCGGCCACGTTTTCATGGCCATTGAGTGCGCGCGATACCGTGGCCACGGAAACGTTCGCCAAACGTGCCACATCCTTGATGGTGACGCCGACCCCGTTCATCGATCGCTCCCCGTAACAAGCCCGGAAACGTAACCGTTTCACGCCGGCTGTGCAAAACAGGTCCAGGGCGCCATCGGGGGACGCACGCGGGCGCGGGGAAATCCTTTCCTGCCGCGACCCTGGAGGGGCGATCGCCAGGAAGATCTTGCTGCAGCGCAACAGCCCGTGGCGCTGAACGGCGTGCGATCGGGCGGGCCGTTGTCGAATTGCCTGTCCTGGGCGCCCTGTCGCGACCCTCAGCCGGCCTCGTCCCGGGTGCGGGCATGGATGGAAAGCGCGTGGATATCGGTGTCCAGCATGTCGCCCAGCGCGGCGTAGACCGCACGATGCCGGGCCAGCGGTGCCAGCCCGGCGAACGCATCGCTGGTGATCGCCACGGTGAAATGGCCACGCCCGTCCCGCGCACCGGCATGGCCCACATGCTTGTGGCTGTCGTCGACCACTGCAACCGTGCAGGGCTCGAAAGCGGCCGCGAGCAGTACCCGCATGCGCTCGATCCTCTCCGGGTTGGCTCCGGGCACGCTCATGGCAGCACCCCTGCCGACAGTCGTGGCTGCGCCGATCCAGGCGAATTCACGGCAGCACCGGCTTGAACGGGCGGACATCGACGCGGACATAGACGCCCGCGGCGACATACGGGTCGGCGTCGGCCCACGCCCTGGCATCGTCCAGCGAGGAGAATTCGGCGATCACGATGCTGCCACTGAACCCGGCCGGACCCGGATCCTCCGCGTCGATCGCCGGGCACGGCCCGGCCAACAGCAGGCGGCCGTCATCGCGCAGCGCATGCAGCCGCGCCAGGTGATCGCCACGGGCAGCCATCCGGTTGGCGAGTACGTCGTCGCCGTCATGTCCTTCGATCGCGTACCACATGGTCATGTCATCCTCGCTGGCCAGGCATGCCTGACGGCGCCCAATTGTAACGAGGCCCGCAAAGCCGTCCGGCAAGCGGCTTTTGCGGGGCCCTTGCGCACCGCGCCGCCGTTCAGCCCGGTGCTGGACAGCCCCCGGCCCAACCCGTAACCTGTCGCCAAGATTCGCGGGCGGGACAGCCGTCGGAACCCCTGGTTCCAACGCCTGGCTGCAGCTGTCGCGGTTTGGCGCAGGGCCCGGGATTCGTGGTTTGGGGAATCAGCGCCACGCCGACGCCAAGACCGGCCCACGAGCCACCCGTCCGCACCTGAGACCTTCCATGTCATCGCATTGCCGCGAATTCGTGGCGCGCGTCGCACGTGGCTCATGCACTGAATTGCTGTTGCACGGCGTTGCACCGGGAAATCCGATCCAGGGCCGATTTCAAGCCCGATCCAGGTATCCCGATCCCATCGCCCTGACTCGAGTCCCGGCCAAAGCCTTGCCCCTGTGAAATCGGAGTTTCCAGTGCACGCAGACGGTGCGCGCCCATTGCCCGCCCTGCGCCACGCCATGCGCATGCACGCCCGGCGGCCACATTGCCCGCATCCCCGCCACCCGCAGGCCCACTGCCCGGGACCGCGCAGCGGTCAAGTGGCCACCTTCGACCACGCACTCATCAGATAGATGCCGCCAGTAATGCAGCCCTCCAGAACAAATGATGACCGAGCCCAGTAACGATCCCGCAGCTGCGGTGGCGGCGTCACCGGTCGCGACCGCCATGCAGGCGGCCATGCGTCCGCATCAGCAGGAAATGCCGCTGGCGGTCGTGCTGGGCCAGCCGGTCCTGCAGATCCCGCAGGACTTGTACATCCCGCCCGATGCGCTGGAGATCATCCTCGAAGCCTTCGAAGGTCCGCTGGACCTGCTGCTCTACCTGATCCGCCGGCAGAACCTGGACATCCTGGACATCCCGGTGGCTGAGATCACCCGCCAGTACGTCGATTACATCCAGGCGATGCACGAAATGCGCTTCGAGCTGGCCGCCGAATACCTGGTCATGGCCGCGATCCTGGCCGAGATCAAATCGCGGATGCTGCTGCCGCGTCCGGTGCTTGAAGAAGGCCTGGAAGACGACCCCCGCGCCGAACTGGTGCGCAGGCTGCAGGAGTACGAACGCTTCAAGCAGGCCGCCGAGGACATCGACACCCTGCCGCGCATGGAACGCGACACCGCCCCGGCCGCCGCCCATGTCCCCGACCGCGCCGCGATACGGCAGCCACCGCCGGTGGACCTGCGCGAGATGCTGCTGGCGCTGGCCGATGTCCTCAAGCGCGCCGAGCTGTACACGCACCACGCGATCAAGCGCGATGCCCTCAGCGTGCGCCAACGCATGGGCGAGCTGCTGCAGCGGTTGGCCGACGGCGTCTTCCATCCGTTCGAATCGCTGTTCGATCCCGGCGAAGGCAAGCTTGGCGTGGTCGTGACCTTCCTGGGCCTGCTGGAACTGGCCAAGGAGCAACTGCTCGACATCGTGCAGGAAACATCCAGGGAAGCGCGTCCCGGCCAGCTGGCACCGATCTATGTCAAGTCGCTGGCCAGCCCCGATGCCGACGGGACGGCACTGGTGTTTTCCAGCGAGTTCGACGACGACGCCGACAGCGCCAACGACGACGCGCAGTGAGCCGGTACCACCCGCCCCACAATGGCGCGTCGTTGTTCGAAAGCACGAATGAAATGTGCGTTGGAGACCGCCCGATGACACGACGACAGCATCACCGCGACGGCCAGAGCCACCTGAGCCCCGCTTGCGCAGGCAAAGCGGCTTTCACACAACCAGGCACCCCATGGACCAACATCTCGTAACCCGGATCGTCGAAGCCGCCTTGCTGGCAGCCAACCAGCCGTTGACGCTGGTGCAGCTGCACGGACTGTTCCCGCTGGACCAGCCCGCGCCGGACGACAGCGTCGCGCGTGCGCTGGAAACCCTGCAGGAGGGCTGCGCAGACCGCGGCGTCGAGCTGGTCGAAGTCGCATCCGGATTCCGCTACCAGGTCAAGCAGGACGTGCACGAGTGGGTCGCACGCCTGTGGACCGAACGCCAGACCCGCTACACCCGCGCCACGCTGGAAACCCTCGCCCTCATCGCCTATCGCCAACCGATCACCCGTGGCGAGATCGAGCAGGTGCGCGGCGTCGCCGTCAACAGCAACATCATCCGGGCGCTCGAGGAGCGCGAATGGATCCGGGTCGTCGGCCACCGCGACGTCCCCGGCAAACCGGAATTGCTTGCCACCACCAAGACCTTCCTGGACTATTTCGGCCTCAAGCGCCTGGACGAGCTGCCGCCGCTATCGGAGCTCAAGGACATCGGCGAGCTTGAACCGCAGTTCCAGTTCGACGGCGCGGACGACGGCGGCAAGAGTGCCAATGACGACGGCGGCGACGACATCCCGGTCGGTGGCATGCCGGTCGGTGGCATGCCGTTCGGGGACGAGGACCGGGCACAGTCCGGGCTTGCCGACGACACCCCGGATGACGAAGACCAGGCAGGCAATGAAGTCGCCGACTCCGCGCTCGTCGACGCCCAGCCCACGGACGGCCCCACGCAAGACCCGGCCGCCATCGCGCAAGACATGCGCGATGGCGACAGCGACACACGCAACGACCGCACAGGTCACCACCCAATGGATGACGACGCCATCGCGGCCTCGTCGGAGCAAAAAGATGAGTAATCAATCCGCGGGCAACAATCCCCGCAATCAAGACGCCCCGCAGCCTTCCAATGGCAAGCCTTCCGCGGGCAAGCTCTCGCTCAAGCGCGACGCCGACAAGACCGGGCCACGCCTGGAGGAACGCCTGCACAAAGTGCTGGCCCAGGCTGGCCTGGGATCACGCCGGGCCCTGGAGCAACGCATTGCCGACGGCATGGTCAAGGTCAATGGCGAAGTCGCAACGATCGGCCTGTCCGTCAAGGGCGGCGACCGCATCGAGCTGGACGGCAGGAGCTTCGTCGCCAGTGCGCTGACGGAGCCGGCCCGGGTGCTGATGTACAACAAGCCAGAAGGCGAGATGACCACCCGAGACGATCCCGAAGGCCGGCCGACGATCTTCGAGGCGCTGCCCGCGCTCAAGGGCGCGCGCTGGATCGCGATCGGCCGGCTGGACATCAACACCAGCGGCCTGCTGTTGCTGACCACCGATGGCGAACTCGCCAACGCCATGATGCATCCCTCGCACGAGGTCGAGCGCGAGTATGTCTGTCGCGTCCGCGCACCTGAAGGCGAGGACACCGTCTCCGACAAGCTGGCCGACCGGCTGGCGCGCGGCGTTGCGCTGGAAGACGGCCCCGCCAAGTTCGACACCATCGAGCGCATCGGCGGCACGGGCATGCACGATCACGTCCAGCACGACTGGTTCAAGGTCACGCTCAAGGAAGGCCGCAACCGCGAAGTGCGCCGCCTGTGGGAGTCGCAGGGCTGCCAGGTCAGCCGGCTCAAGCGCGTGCGCTACGGCAAGGTCGAACTGCCGCAGCCGCTGCTGCGCGGCCAGTCGCTGGAGCTGCCGACCGAGAAGGTCGAGTCCATGCGCAAGGACCTGGGCCTGGAGGATGGCCCACCGCCGGCACTCACGCTGCAGCCGGTCATCGGCCAGCGCAAGGCGTCCAAGTCCACCGTGCATGTCGGCGGCCAGCGCACCCAGGGTTACGTCAACGGCCAGGACAGCAGTGCCGACGAAGGCCGTGAACTGCGCCGGTTCGACCACGTCCGTGAAGACCGTGGCCGCGGCCGCGGCCGTGGCGGTCCGCGCAAGCCCGGCAGCCTGACCGTCAGTGGCGAAGCTGCCGCCAAGCAGTCGCAGAAACCCTTCAAGCAGCGCAAGGACAAGGGTGCGCGCGCCCTGCCCGACGGCAATCCGGCGGCGTTCCGCACCTGGTACGTGCCCGATGGCGTCGACACCGGACCCAGCGGCCACCGCAATGCCGACGCCCGGGGGCCACGCAAGCCGCATGGCGCCAAGCCCTACGCTAAGAAGCCCTACGGAAAGAAGCCACACGCAGGCGCGCCGGGCAACCGTGCCGATGCACCGCGCAAGCATCCGTATGGACACCCCGGCAACGCACCGAGCTTCCCGTCCGACCACGCCAATCCCGGAGGCTTCAATCCCTATGGCGACAAGCCCCGCCACCCACGTGGCAAGCCCGGGGGTGGCAAACCAGGGGGTGGCAAGCCCGGGGGTGGAAAGCCCGGCGGCGGCAATCCAGGTGGCAAACCGGGAAACCGGGGGCCACGTCCGGGTGGCAGCCGGGGTCCGCGTGGTGGTGGCGACCGATCCGGCAATCGCTGATCGCAGGACCTGCAGACGCCGCCGACTGACTTGCGCGATCAGTCGATGGAAAACCTGTCGCCGTCCAGCATCGCCGGGAAATGCTCGCGATGCGCCTGCAACTGCGCGGCCTGCAAGGTCGTCGTCGCCACCACCTCCTGGGCGTTGCACTCGTTCAACGGGTGGCCCAGGAAGTCGAGCACCACGCTGTCGCCGGCGTAGGCGATGTCGTTGCCATCGGTGCCGACGCGGTTGAGCCCCGCGACGAAGCACAGGTTTTCGATCGCACGTGCGCGCAGCAGCGTCTTCCATGCGTATGCGCGCACCGCGGGCCAATTGGCGACGAAGAGCAGCAGGTCGTAATCCAGCCCGCCCGGGCGCTCGACATCGTAACGATTGCGCGCAAACACCGGGAACCGCAGGTCGTAGCAGACCAGCGGGCAGATCCGCCAGCCCTTGTATTCCACCGTGATGCGCTCGCGACCGGCGGCATAACGCTCATGCTCACCCGCATACCGGAACAGGTGGCGCTTGTCGTAATGCCGCGTCTCGCCGTCCGGGGTGGTGAAGAACATCCGGTTGAAGACCCCGTCACCGGTCCGGATCTGCACGCTGCCGGTGATGGCGGCATCGAGCATCCGCGCCTGTTCGCGCAGCCAGGCCGTCGTCGGTCCGTCGACCCCTTCGGCCTGGCCGATGGCACTGTTGGAAAACCCGCTGGTGAAGGTTTCCGGCAGCAGCACCAGGTCGGTGGTGCCATGCAATGGCGCGACCAGCTTGCCGTAATAGTCGCGATTGCCCGCCGGATCGTGCCATCGGGTGGCGCCTTGCACCAATGAAATGCGCAGGTCCTGCATCGATCACCTCAACTCATGCTGCTGTGGGGACGCCTGCGGCCCGAGGTCCCTGCCCCGCGGCGATGCAGACCCAAGGGACGAGCAGATCCGCTGCTGCGAAACACCTCAGAGCGTCTTCAACCGCACGATCGCCTCGTCCAGCGTCGTCTCGTTCTTGGCAAAGCACAACCGCGCCAGGTGCTGGCGCCGGGGCGGTGTTTCGTAGAAGGGCGACAGCGGGATCGCGGCCACGCCGTGCTCGGTGGTCAACCAACGGCAAAAGCTCAAATCGTCCAGATCGCTGACAGCCGAGTAGTCCACGAGCTGGAAGTAACCGCCTGGTACGGGCAGCGGCTTGAGCTTGGTGTCCAGCAACCGCGCGCGGAAGCGGTCGCGCTTGACCTCATAGAACGCACCCAGGCCTTCGTACAGCCCGGGGTCCTGGGCAATCGTCTGCGCAAACGCGAATTGCGCCGGGGCGAAGGTGCAGAACGTGTTGTATTGATGCACCTTGCGGAACTCGGCAGTGAGCGACGGCGGCGCCACGCAGTAGCCCACCTTCCAGCCGGTGCAATGGTAGGTCTTGCCGAAACTCGACACCACGAAAGCGCGCTCGCGCAACTCCGGATACCGCAACACCGACTCGTGGCGCGCACCGTCGAACACGATGTGCTCGTAGACCTCGTCCGACAACAGCAGGATGCCGGTACCACGCAGTAGCCCGGCCAGGACGTCGAGGTCCGCGGACGTCAGCATTGCGCCGGAGGGATTGTGCGGCGAGTTGATCATCAGCATCCGCGTCTTCGGACCGATCGCGTCGCGGACCTTGTCCCAGTCGGGGGCGAAACTCACTGGATCCAGCGGGACATGCACCGCGCGAGCCCCAGCCAGGGCGATCGCCGGTTCGTAACAGTCGTAGCACGGGTCGAGCACGATGACTTCGTCGCCAGCGTGCACCACGGCATGGATGGCGTCGAAGATCGCCTCCGAGGCGCCCGACGTCACCGTGATGCCGGCATCCACGTCGGGGCGCCAGCCGTAACAGCGCTGGGTCTTGTCCGCGATCGCCTCGCGCAACACGGCGATGCCGTGGGCTGGCGCGTACTGGTTATGACCTGCCCGCATCGCCGCTTCCAGTCCTTCGACGAGCTGCCTTGGCGGCGGGAAATCCGGAAACCCCTGCCCCAGGTTCACCGCCTTGCATTCGGCCGCGAGTTGCGACATCACGGTGAAGATCGTGGTGCCGACCCGGGGCAGCTTGGTGGCGGGTTTGAGCGTGAGACTGTCGGGCATGGATTTTCGTCGCTACATTCGTGGACACCGGGGGCGGACCAGGTCCCGAAACCGGACGCTGGAATCGTTACAATAAGCCACTTTGCAGCACGGTAACAGGCAGCATCCAGTGAGTTCCGGCCAGCATTCCGACGCACGTCCAGGCAACCTGCACCTCGACGACGCGCGCCTCGTCGCGCTGCTGCAGGCGTACCTCCAGGCCGACTACCGCTGGGAGCGGGGCGGCCAATGGCACGACCTGCAAATCGGCGCACCTGCGACCGAGCTTGAAGCGATGTTTCCCGCGGGCGGCGAGTTTGCCCTGTTGTCGGCCTGGAACCCGCAATCCGTCGCACAATCCGAATCGGTCAACCGCGCAGCAGATACCGCGATGCATGCCGCGTTGCGCGCGTGCCATGTCCCGTTCCGTCCCGGCTTCTGCTCGGCGCGCAACCGCAGCTGGCGCGAGCCAAGCTGGGTGGCGATCGGATTGCCGTTACGCCAGTTGGACGCGCTTTCGCGGCAGTTCGGGCAATTGGGCAGCTTGTATTGCCGCCGCGGCGAGCCGATCCGCCTGCGCATGTACCACCGCCAGCCCGCCAGCGTTGCCGACATGGACTGCGTCGACTGGGTGGCGGTCGATTGATGCCCGGCATCCCGCCAGGCGCGACGCCTTTGCTCGCCGCGCATGCCTTGTGCTTTGCGCGTAACGAGGTGCCTGTATTCGGGCCACTGGATTTTTCCGTCAATGCAGGCGAAGCGCTGCTGGTGCAGGGCGACAACGGCGCCGGCAAGACCACCTTGCTGCGCGTGCTGGCTGGCCTGTTGCGGGCCGACACCGGCCGGATCGAGGTCCAGGGCCGCGCCGCGAACCCCTCCTTGCGCGCGCTTGCCATCGCGTACCTGGGCCACCTGCCCGCGCTGAAAGGTGACCTGGGCGTGCTTGAAAACCTGGACTTCCTCTGTGGCCTTCATGGCCGCCGGCGCAACCAGGCACCGTCCGACGCGCTGGCCATCGTCGGGCTGGCTGGTTTCGAGGATAGCCTGGTACGCCAGTTGTCCGCCGGCCAGAAGAAGCGCCTGTCGCTGGCCCGATTGTGGCTGTCGCCTGCCCCGCTGTGGCTGCTGGACGAGCCCTACGCCAACCTCGACCTGGATGGCATCAACCTGGTCAATCGCATGGTGCAGGCGCACCTGCACGACGGCGGCGCCGCACTGCTCACCACGCATGGCGCGTACGCCGCCCCGCCGGTCAGGACACGCATGCTGGTGCTCGGGGGCAGCCGCGAATGATCCGCGCCATCGATTGCCTGGACCCGACCAGCATCCGGCATTCCCGCAAAGGCCAGGATCCAGCGTCCCGCTACGGCGCGTGTGCCAATGGCAGACACCGCCGCCCCGCCGGTTCGTCGACGAAGACGCCAATGGATGCAGCCCCATGATGTGGCCAGCCGCCAAGGCAATGGTCGCCCGCGACCTGCGACTGGTGTGGCGTCGACGCGGCGACGCCGTGCAGCCGGCGCTGTTCGCATTGCTGGTGGTCGTGCTGTTCGCATTGGCCCTGGGTGGCGAGCCGCGATCCCTGTCGAAGGTCGCCTCGGCGGTGCTCTGGCTTGCGGTGCTGCTGGCCGGACTGCTGTCACTGGACAGCCTGTTCCGCGGCGATGCCGAAGATGGCTCGCTGGAGCAATGGATGCTGGCACCCGTCCCCTTGCCATGGCTGGTGCTGGTGCGCACGCTCACCCATTGGGCCACGACGGCGCTGCCGCTGATCATCGCGACCCCGCTGCTGGGGGAACTGCTGCACCTGCCACGCGGTCAATTACCGGTGCTGCTGGCATCGCTGGTGCTGGGTACGCCACTGCTGAGCCTGCTTGGCGCCGTGGTGGCGGCGCTGACCGTTGGCATGCGGCGCTCCGGTATCCTAGTGGGCCTGCTGGCGCTGCCCTTGTACGTGCCGGTGCTGGTCTTCGGTGCAGGCAGCGTGTCGGCCGTCGCCCAAGGGCTCGACCCGGTGGGCGCCCTCTTGCTGCTGGGCGCCGGGCTGGTGCTGGCACTGGTGCTGGCGCCGCTGGCAGCGGCAGCTGCGATCCGCATTGCGCTGAGTTGAGGTCAACGCACGACCATGGCGACAGCATCCCTCCCCGACCAGCCCCCGTTTAGCAAGGGGGGCAGTGAAGAGACATGAATCCCGCGATCCGCTGGTTCCACCAACTTGGTTCACCGCCCTATTTCGATCGGTTCGCCGCGCGCTGGGCGCCGTGGGCCTACCTGCTCGGCCTGCTGCTGATGGCCTGGGGTCTGTATGGCGCGTTGTTCGTGGTGCCGGCCGACTACCAGCAGGGCGACAGCTTTCGCATCCTGTACATCCATGTGCCCAGCGCCTGGATGAGCATGGCGGTGTTTGCATTGATGGCGTTCTACGCGGCGATCGCGCTGGTCTGGCGGATCAAGCTGTGCGAGATCCTGGCGATGGCCTGCGCGCCCGCGGGGGCCGCCTTCACCCTGATCACGCTGGCGACCGGCTCGATCTGGGGCAGGCCGATGTGGGGCACCTGGTGGGACTGGGATCCGCGCCTGACCACGGAGCTGATATTGCTGTTCCTCTACCTGGGCGTGATCGGCCTGTACAACGCGATCGACGATCGCCGCGCCGCGTCACGTGCCGCCAGCCTGCTGGCGCTGGTCGGCGTCGCGCTGCTGCCGGTGATCCATTACTCGGTGACCTGGTGGCACTCGTTGCACCAGGGCCAGACGATCAGCCTGTTCGGCGAGTCGCGCATGGACCCAAGCATGTTGCCGCCGCTATGGTGGATGGTGGCGGGCACGCACGTCTGGTTCGTCGGCTCGCTGCTGTCGCGCGCACGTGCCGACAACCTGCGTCGCGAGGGCGGCAAGGACTGGGTGCGTAAACTGTCCGGGGCGGTCTCGTGAACTACCTGCACTACGTGATCGCCGCGTATGCCGTGTTCGGCATCGTGATGGCGTGGGACTACGTCGCGCCACGGATCGCGATGCGGCAGCAGCTGCGGGCGGCCAGGGCACTCGCGGCGCGCCTGCATGCCCAACGCGCGCAGGGCTCGGCCACCGACACGCGATCCCCGCTTTCGCGGGACTGACCACCCCCTTTCCCCATGAGCCCGATCAACCCATGAACCCGACTCGCAAACGCCGCCTCTGGCTGGTGCTGGCACTGGTGGTCGCCGCCGGTATCGCTACCGCGCTGGTTTCGATGGCACTGCAGCGCAACGTCGCCTACCTGTACACGCCTTCAGAAGTCCTCAAGGGCGAAGCCGGTGGCCACGCGCGCTTCCGCCTGGGCGGCATGGTGGCCGCGGACTCGTTCAAGCGCGCACCCGGGTCGATGGAGGCGCATTTCAAGGTCGACGATGGCGACGCCATGTTGCCGGTCGTGTACACCGGCATCCTGCCCGACCTCTTCCGCGAGAAGCAGGCGGTGATCGCCACCGGCCACCTGCGCGGCGACACCTTCGTCGCCGAGGAAGTCCTCGCCAAGCACGACGAAACCTACATGCCCAAGGAAGTGGCCGACAAGATGGCCGCTGCGCACAAAAAGCATGATGTTGCCGCCGATGGCGTCAAAACCGAGGCCGTCGATGCCGGCGTGGGTGGCCAGGAATGACAGCTCCCTCCCCGCGCCCCGCCTGTCATCATCCAGCGCGCAGCGAGCCATCGGCCGTTCTCCATGTGCGCGCAACGCCAGGCAGGTCCTTCGCTGCGCCCACGATGACGATGCGGTTGCACACAGGTGTCGACCATGCTGCCTGAACTCGGACAGGTTGCCCTGATCCTGGCGCTGCTGGTCGCGGCCGTGCAGGCCGTCCTGCCACTGGTCGGCGCGCATCGCGGCATCGCCTCCTGGATGGCGGTCGCGCGCCCCGCTGCCTACGCACAACTGCTGCTGGTGGCTTCGGCATTCGCGATCCTGGCGCACGCCTTCGCCACGCAGGATTTCTCGCTGCAATACGTCGCGCAGAATTCCAACTCGCTGCTGCCCTGGTATTACCGCTATACGGCGGTCTGGGGCGCACACGAGGGTTCACTCCTGCTGTGGGCGCTGATCCTTGCGGTCTGGACGGGCGCAGTGGCCCGCTTCTCCCGACGCTTGCCCGACGAAGTCATCGCGCGCGTGCTCGGCACGATGGGGCTGGTCGCGCTGGGCTTCCTGGCGTTCCTGCTTTTCACCAGCGATCCGTTCGCGCGGCTGCTGCCGGCGGCAGCGGAAGGACGCGATCTCAATCCGCTGTTGCAGGACCCGGGGATGATCATCCATCCGCCGATGCTGTATCTGGGTTACGTCGGTTTCAGCGTGCCGTTTGCATTTGCCATCGCCGCATTGCTTGGCGGCAAGGTCGATGCACGCTGGCTGCGCTGGACGCGGCCGTGGACCAACATCGCCTGGGCCTTCCTCACCTGTGGCATCGCGCTGGGTTCGTGGTGGGCCTATTACGAGCTGGGCTGGGGCGGCTGGTGGTTCTGGGATCCGGTGGAAAACGCCAGTTTCATGCCATGGCTGGCCGGTACCGCATTGCTGCATTCGCAGGCGGTCACCGAGAAGCGCGGCAGTTTCGCCGGCTGGACGTTGTTGCTGGCAATCGCTGCGTTTTCGCTGTCGCTGCTGGGCACGTTCCTCGTGCGCTCGGGCGTGCTCACCAGCGTGCATGCCTTTGCTGCCGATCCCACCCGCGGACTGTTCGTCCTGGTGTTCCTTGGGATCGTCATCGGCGGCTCGCTGGTGCTGTATGCACTGCGCGCCCCCGACAGCGATGCCGGTGCGCGCTTTGCGCCGGCATCGCGCGAGACACTGCTGCTGGTCAACAACTTATTGTTGGTCGCGGCTTGTGCCATGGTCCTGCTGGGCACCCTGTATCCGTTGCTGGCAGATGCGCTGGAATTGGGCAAGATTTCCGTTGGCCCGCCGTATTTCGCATTGCTGTTCGTATTGCTGATGGCGCCACTGGTTGCACTGCTGCCGTTTGGCCCGTTGACGCGCTGGCAGCGTGAGCAGCCGTCACGTCCGCTGGCGATGTTGTTGCCATGGCTCGGGCTGGCGGCGGGGCTGGGCATCGCTGCGTTCTTCCTCGCCCCGCAGGGCCCGTGGAAAGTTGCTGCCGGCGTGGTCGGTGCGGCATGGGTGCTGCTGGGTACCGCGCGCTTCGCCTGGAGCCGGCTTGCCAGCAAGGGCAACCGGTTCACGGCCGAGATGCTGGGCATGAGCCTGGCCCATGTCGGTGTGTCGGTTTTCCTGGTCGGCGCACTGCTGACCGAGGGCCTGAGCATGCAGCGGGAGGTTGCGCTGGCCCCGGGTCAGTCGGTGACGCTGGCCGGGCGCGATTTCCGTTTCGATGGCGTCGAGCGACGGCCCGGACCCAACTACGTCGCCGACCATGGCACGGTGCAGGTGATGCGCAATGGCGTCGCGCGCATGACCCTGCATCCTGAAAAGCGCAGCTATGCCAGTGGTGGACAGGTGATGACCGAAGCGGCCATCGCGCCCGGCGTCGCGCGTGATCTCTACGTGGCGCTGGGCGAACCACTGGGCAACGGCAGCTGGGCGGTGCGGGTGCACGTCAAACCGTTCGTGCGCTGGATCTGGTTGGGTGCGGCGCTGATGGCGCTGGGTGGTTTCGTCACCGCGACGGATCGTCGCTTCCGGCGCAGGGATGTTGTTGGCGGCAAGACTGTCGGCAATCCAACGCCAAACGCGGAGGGTGGCGCATGACGACGGCCTCCAGGTCGGCACGCTGGCTGCCACTGGCGATCTTCGCGCTGCTGGGCGTGTTGCTTGCCGCTGGCGTGTGGCTCAGCCGCAAGCCGGACCGCGACGCATTGCCCTCGCCCCTGATCGGCAAGCATGCGCCGCGATTTTCCTTGCCGGTGCTGCACGACCCAGGCCGCCTTGTCACGCTCGACGACCTCGCTGGCGCGCCGTTTGTCCTCAATGTGTGGGGTAGCTGGTGTCCGGAATGCCGCGTCGAGCACCCGGTACTGACCCGTTTTGCCGAAACAAAGCGCGTGCGCGTGATTGGTTACAACTGGAAGGACGAGCACGCCGATGCCATGCGCTGGCTCGAGCAGTTTGGCAACCCTTACTGGCTGGTCCTTGCCGACCAGGATGGCCGCTACGCCATCGACTGGGGCATCTACGGGGCGCCGGAAACCTTCCTGGTGGACGCCAACGGCATCGTGCGCTGGAAGCATGTCGGGCCGCTGACGGATGAAACCGTGCGTGAGGCATTGTTGCCGGCGCTGGCAGAAGCAGAGAAAACGCAATGAAGGCCGCACGAAATCTGCAGGCAACGCCCCTCTACCTGCGGGACAAAGGCCGGGATGAGGTTGCGGGATGCCCGGACGCGAGCGCTTGCTTCCCACCCGCGCCCCGATTCCGGCCGCGAGGCAAGGCACGTTTCGTTGGGTGGCTTCTTGCATTGCTGATCGCCACGTCGCCCCTGCTTGCCTTCGCGCAGGCAGCGTCCAACCCGGCCCCCCTGCAGTTCCAGGACAACACCGAAGAAACCCGCTTCCATGCCCTGGTCAGCGAGCTGCGCTGCGTCATGTGTCAAAACCAGTCGCTGGCCGACTCGGACGCGATGATCGCCCACGACCTGCGCCGGGAGGTGCTGAAGCTGATGCGCGAGGGCAGGACCGACGCCCAGATCAAGCAGTTCCTGGTGGCGCGGTACGGCGAGTTCGTCTTGTACAAACCGCGGGTCGAGTCCAGGACCTGGCTGCTGTGGTTCGGACCGGCGCTGCTGCTGCTCTTGGGGGGGCTGGTGATCGCCCGCATCCTGCGCAAGCGGACCGCAGTGGGCGCCATCCCGCAAGACGAGCCGCAGGAGTGGTGATGCCGTCCTCCGCGATCATGTTTGCAGCCATCGCCAGCGTGGTTGCGCTGGCCGTCTTCGCCTTGGTCCTGCGTCCGCTGTGGCCGCGTCGTGGATCGACCTTGATCATCGTTGCCGCATTGGGCCTGGTCGCGTTTGGCCTGTACCGGTTGGTGGGGACGCCAACGGCGCTGGATCCTGCCGCGCTGCAAGCGCCCGATGATTTGCAGGGAGCCATCGCGCAGCTGGAGCAACGCCTGCGACGGGAGCCGGGGCAGGTCGAAGGCTGGCGCCTGCTCGGTCGTGCGTATGCCGCCGGCAAGCAGCCGGAAAAATCACGCGACGCCTACGCCCGCGCGGCACGGCTGGCCCCGGATGATCCCGACGTGCTGGTTGAAGCTGCCGAGTCGAATGCGCTTGCCGCGCCCGGACATCGATTCGACGACAAGGCCGTGCGGATGCTGCAGCACGCACTGCAGCTGCAACCGCGGCACCAGCGCGCGCGCTGGTTCCTGGGCATCGCGCAGCGCCAGGCCGGCGACGATGCCAAGGCCGCCGCGACCTGGGAACCATTGCTCGCCCTTGTCGATCCAAGGACTGCAGCGCCCCTGCGCGTCCAGATCGACGACGCCCGCCGCGATGCCGGTTTGCCACCGCTTGCCGCGCCGGTGCCTGCCACATCGACGGCGTTGCAGGTCTCGGTTCGGCTCGACCCGAAGCTGGCCAGCCGCCTTGCCTCGCACCCCGACGCCCGGGTGTTCGTGATTGCTCGCGTCCCGGACGGACCGCCGATGCCGGTCGCCGCGGAAAAGCACGCCGTCGCGGAACTGCCTTTGACCGTGTCGCTGGATGACGACGACAGCCCGATGCCGACGCAGCTGCTCTCGAGCATGCAGCAGGTCGAAGTCATTGCACGGGTGTCGATGCGCGGCGATGCCATGCCGCGAGCCGGTGATCTTGCGTCCAGTCCCGTGCGCGTGGCCTTGCCGGCCAAGGGGCCGGTGGAACTGACGATCGATACCGTGCAATAGACCGGCACGGGGCAGCAGCCGCGTCCTCGCGGGGTGGCGTTCCCGTGTCCTAGCCTTGGCTCCATCCCGTGCAGGCGCCGCGCCACTCGCCAGGCAGGCAGGTGACGCCACGCCTTGGTCGACTTGCACCCGCTGCCAGGCATCCTTGATGGCAGCCGGTGGCTTGCAGCTCAAGCCGCTGCTGCGGATTGCCTGTCCGTGCGACCCGTTAGACTTTGCCCATGACTCAATTCATCCCGCCCGGCACGCAATACCTCGACCTGCCCTCGCCGTTTTCGATGAAACGCGGCGGTTCGCTGCATGGTGCGCAGCTGGCCTATGAAACCTGGGGCGCCCTCAATGCGGCCCGCGACAATGCCATCCTGATCCTGACCGGGCTGTCTCCCAACGCGCATGCCGCTGCCAACGAGCGCAACCCGGAGCCGGGCTGGTGGGAAGCGATGCTCGGGCCGGGCAAGCCCATCGATACCGACCGCTGGTTCGTGGTCTGCCCCAACGCACTGGGCAGCTGCAAGGGCTCGACCGGCCCGGCCAGCCTCAATCCGGACACCGGCGAGCCTTATCGACTCGCGTTCCCCGATCTTTCCGTGGAAGACACCGCCCAGGCCGCAAGGCACCTGGTGCAAGCCCTTGGCATCGGGCAACTCGCCTGCCTGATCGGCAATTCCATGGGTGGCATGAACGCGCTGGCCTACCTGCAACGGCATCCGGACAGCGCGCGTGGCCACATCAACATATCCGGAGCGGCCATGGCGCTGCCGTTCTCCATCGCGATACGCTCGCTGCAGCGCGAGGCCATCCGCCTGGACCCGCGGTGGAATGAAGGCAACTACGACGAGGACAATTATCCCGAGTCCGGCATGCGCATGGCACGCAAGCTCGGCGTCATCACTTATCGCTCGGCATTGGAGTGGGACGGCCGCTTCGGTCGCGTGCGCCTGGACTCGGACCGGCGTGACGACGAGGATCCCTTCGGCCTGGAGTTCGAGGTCGAGAGTTACCTCGAAGCGCACGCCCGGCGCTTCGTTCGCCAGTTCGACCCCAACTGCTACCTCTACCTGAGCCGGTCGATGGACTGGTTCGACCTGGCCGAATACTGCGACGCGCCGTGCGGAAAGCGTAGTGACGACGTCCTGCACGCACTGGCCAGGATCAAGGTCGACAAGGCGCTGGCGATCGGGGTAGCCACCGATATCCTGTTCCCGCTGCAGCAGCAGGAGCAGATCGCCGAAGGCCTGCGCGCCGGGGGCGCCGATGCAGAGTTCCTGCCGCTGCCCTCGCCACAGGGCCACGACGCGTTCCTGGTGGATATCGACCGCTTCGGTCCAGCGGTGGGCGGCTTCCTGGAGAAGCTGTAGATGCAAAACCACGTCCCTTGCACACCGGGGAAAAAACCCACGGGACGAGCACTGCTGCCGTTTTTAGCCCCCGATCGCGCCACACGGCGCATCTCGTCCACAAGGCGTAAAATCCCGGCATGAGCGCCCAAGCCAGCCCCTGCCCCAACCTGTCCGCCCCCGACTTCCCCGGGCACGACAAGCTCGTGCGATCCGTCGACGATGCCATCGCCAGCGGCGACCAGCACGCCATCACCGCCGCCTTGCGCGATACCTTGTGCAAGCTGATCCGCGACCACGACGTGCAACTGCCTGGCTGCGTGCACGACCCGATCGAAGACCACTACGCGCGCCGCGAGCTCTACCGCAGCCCTGAACATGGCTACAGCATCGTTGCCATGACCTGGGGGCCGGGCCAGGGCACCCCGATCCATGACCACTGCGGCCTTTGGTGCGTCGAGGGCGTCTGGGACGGACAACTGGAAATCACCCAGTACGAGTTGCTGGAGCGTGATGAGGACCGCTTCCGATTCCGCGCTGCCGGCGGTATCCAGGCCGGCCCGGGCAGTGCCGGGAGCCTGATCCCGCCACACGAATACCACAGCATCCGCAACCCCAGCCTCGACTCGATTGCCATCTCGCTGCACATCTACAAGGCCCCGATGGAAAGCTGCTCGATGTTCGTCCCCCAGCAAGGCGAGTGGTATACCCGCGCCCCCAAACCGCTGGCTACCGACAAAACCGCCTGACGTCCTGTTGGCAGCGTCATCAACGGCCAACCGTGGCCTGCCTATGGCTGCAGAGATGCAGGTGGCGCCCAGCCCCATGGCTCTCCCCGACGCGACGATGGGCAAGCTCATCCATCGCCGTCCCTGCAACACCCCGATCACAGGCTATAATCCCCGCCCGCGCCGAAGTGGCGGAATCGGTAGACGCAGCGGATTCAAAATCCGCCGATGGAGACATTGTGGGGGTTCGAGTCCCCCCTTCGGCACCAGCGACAATCCGGGGGCCCGGCCGCAAGGCCGGGCCCTTCCTGTTGGCGCCATCGGCCATGGCGCACGCAAGTCCACCTGGCTCGCACAGCCTGGGCTAGCATGGCCCGATGTGCCTGATCGCCCTCGCCTGGCGCGTCCATGCTCGTTACCCCTTGGCACTGATCGCCAATCGCGACGAATCATATGCGCGACCCACGGCAGCGGCCGGACCGGTGCCCGGCGCCCCGCATGTCCACGGAGGCCGCGACCTGCTGTCCGGCGGCAGCTGGCTTCAGGTTTCCAGGCGTGGCCGCCTGGCAGCCGTGACCAATGTCCGCACCGGCCTGTCCAGGGACACCGCGCCAAGATCACGTGGCATGCTGGTCAGCGAGTTTGCGCGAGGCACCGACGCAAGCAGCGCTTATCTAGCCGGCCTGCGTGCGCATGCGGGCGAGCATGGTCCCTTCAACCTGCTGGCGTGGGAGGGCGGGACGCTCGGATTTGCAACCAACCATCCCGCCTGGCGATCCCATGCCGTTGCACCGGGTATACATGCGATGAGCAATGGGGCTTTCGATGCCCCATGGCCCAAGAGCGCACTTGCGACGCGCGCGTTGGCGCGCTGGCTGCAGTGCGATGGCAACGCCGGCGCCATCGATGAGGTGGACCTCTCATCGCTGTTTGCCGCCTTGGCGCAAACCACGCCGGCGCCGGATGCGCTGTTGCCCGATACCGGGATCGGTCTGGAGCTGGAGCGCATGCTGTCGCCCCCGTTCGTGCAAGGCACGCGCTACGGCACGCGTTGCAGCACGGTCGTGCTCGTGGGCGAGACCCACATCCGCTTCGTCGAACGTCGTTTCGGCCCCGGCGGAGCTGCGCTGGGTGAAAGCGCCATCACCTTGCGCCGCATGCCGGCTGGCACCTCGTAATCGCAGGGGCGGCGGCTGTCGCGAGCTCTGGGACAAAGCCCGCTGCCGTCGATGACGCAGGCAAGAATGAAGAAGGCCCGGTCTCGCGGAGTGCAATCTCCGGAGGGGACCGAGCCTTCCAATGCCGAAGCGATTCAAGCTGGTGCCGACGGCGTGCGGGCTTGCGCCGACAACCTGCCGCCACCAGCTTATTTTTCTTCGACCATCGCACCCTAACGCCAGGAGCGTTAGAAAATCGTCAAGCGTCGCCAGCGTCGTTGGCCGTGCAAACCGCTGCCGCCAATGCCTGGAAAGTCAGGACCAACATCGTCCGCAAAGCATTCAATTGCCTGCCCTGCCTTCGACCGGTATGCAACGAACTGCCTTGCGCATCGACCTGGATGGTTTTGCCGTCCTGCCTGGCGCTGTGCTGCCGGGTAACGTTGCGTGGCGAAAAAATCCGCGCACAAGTTGAAGGCCCAGTCTCCCGGGTTTGACCCCGATCGGCTGAGCCTTCGATGCCGAAGCTGCTTGGACCTGCGCGGGCTTTTCTCCGACTTGCGTCTTTGATCCACCTTTGCCGGCTTCACCTCTCCGACGACACAAGATTAGCGCGGTCACTGTTATCAAAGTGTCAATAACAGTGACCGTTCGTCGGTCAGTGATCGCCATGCAAAGTGCCTCCCCGGCCTGGCTTCCCGGTGCCACCCCGTGCCGGAGCGGGCCACGGCCACCAACCGCGCCCGGATTGCGCATAGCGGTCGGCTGCCCGCTCGAAACGGTTGCGCACGCTGACCCCACCGCAACACAGGTACAACGGGAGGAACAGCGGCCCCAGCGCCATGTACTGCAGCACATGCGCCCGTTCGTGATCGGCCAGGACAATGGCTGGCTCGTCCCCGAGGCCCGCGCCGTGCGCATAGGTCACGCATGCGCAGTCCAGGCTGTCGCCGGTATGCAGGATCACGTTGCCAAGCGTCAGCGCCCCGCCGGGACCCCAGGGGATGCGATGGAAGACGATCGCCATGTCCTTGCTGCGCAACAAGGCGTTTCCACCCAGCGCCAGGCCGACCGTACCGGCCAGCAACCCCAGCAGCGTATAGGGCGACGCCCATGCGATGCCCAACGTGCGCACACCCAAGCGCAATGCCTGGTTCAGGCGCCCTCTTCCGGCATGACCAGCCACAGGATCAGGTAGACGAGAATGCCCGGGAAGGCTGCCGAGACCACCGAGCCGACGACGTAGAGCACGCGCAACAACGTCGAATTCCAGCCAAAGCGTTTCGCCAAGCCGCCCATGACGCCGGCAAGGACGCGATCGTGGCGGGAACGGGTGAGCGCAGGGGTCTGGGACATGGTGTCGTCTCCGGGGCGTTTACTGGAGTCTAGCGCCGCAATCGCGTGGAGGCCGTAAAAAAAACTGACGATGAGCCGGGTTTGGCGTAGCCAATGGTGCGACATCCGCGAGCCAGTACGCTGGCAACTCACCCCGATACAAGCGAGGTGGACCATGCCCTCACGGCGGTGCCGCGGTGCCGCGATGCCGTGGAACCCAGCCCGACAAATTCGATGCCTGGATCGGGCGCCCGTCACTCTTGTCCGCCACCTCTGCCTGCATCGGGAGCTAGCAGGATCACGGAGCGCGTTGCGACAACCATTCATGGATGGTGTCGGGCACCTGTTTCTGCGCGCGGCCGGAGACATAGATGCCGATGTGACCGCCGCGGAACGACAACTCGGTGTAGTCGTCGCTGCCGATCAGTCCCTTCAAGGCGCGTGAGGCATCCGGTGGCACCAGATGATCCTGCTCGGCAAAGATGTTGAGCACCGGCATCTCGACCAGTCCCAGGTGCACCTCGCGCTCGCCGATGGTGATGCCGCCGTTGACGAAGCCATTGCCCTGGTAGAACTGCTTGATGAACTGCCGGAACGCCTCGCCGGCCTGGTCGGGCGAGTCGAAGATCCACTTTTCCATCCGCAGGAAATCCTCGACCGCCGGCTTGCTGTCCAGGATGTCCACCAGCCCGACGTACTTCTGCATGTTGAGCCGGAACGGCTTGAGCATCAGGTAGCAATAGTTCATCAAGTCCGCCGGCACGTTGCCAAGGGTATCGACGAACAGGTCGACGTCCATCTCCTGCACCCAGTTGGACAGCATGTTGTCGCGGGTATGGAAATCCACCGGCGTCACCATGGTGATCAGGTTGCGGATCTTGTCCGGGTGCAGCGATGCGTAGCAGAGCGAAAACGCGCCGCCCTGGCAAATACCCAGCAGGTTGACCGCGTCCAGGCCGTGCGCCTGGCGCAGGTGATCCACCGCGCCGCCGAGGAATCGCTCGATGTAATCGTCCAGCGTCAGGAACCGGTCGGAGCGGTCCGGGTAGCCCCAATCGATGATGTAGACGTCCTCACCGCGCTCCAGCAAGCCCTTGACCAGCGAGCGATCGGACTGCAGGTCGACCATGTACGGACGATTGACCAGCGCATAGCTGATCAGCAGCGGGACTTTGGCAGTGGGCTTTTTTTCGCCGACATAGCGGTACAGCACGACCTTGCCGTCGCGCCAGACTTCCTGCTTGTCGGTCGCGCCGTATTCCACGTCATCGACGGCGCGCAACGTCTCCAGCCCGGCGGCGAGTTTGGACTGCGTGCGCAGTGCTTCTTCGGCCAGGTCCTGTGGATTGAAATTCACCGGGCCATGCATGTCAGCGCCCCCCCTTCCTGGATGACTTGCGCGCAGCGGTGGTGGAGCCCCTGGCCGGGGCGGTCTTGCTGGCAGCATGTTTGGTGGCCGCCTGGCTTGCATCCGGCCTGCGGCCCGCGGTGGCCCGTGCACCCTTGGTTGCGGCGGTCTTCACCGCCGTCTTTTTGCTGGCAGGCTTGCCCCCGGTAGGCGGCCTGGCGGCCTTCGCCGGTTTGTCGGACCCAGCCTGGCTTGGACCTGACCTGTCGATGGCGTCGCGCAATCGGCGCACCACGCGTTCCAGCTCGGCGATCTTGCGATGTGCGCCATCGAGTTCGGTCCGCGTGGGCATGCCCAGCATGGCGCCCGCCTGTTCGACCTGGCGCTGCACGCCCTGGCGCAGGCGCATCTGCGCGTTGACCAGCGCGCCATAGGTTTCGCGGAATTCCCGCGACAAGGCGATATCGGCGTATGCCTCCTCGGCGGCCTCGATCCACAGGTCGAACAACGCGCGCGCCGACGTCAACTGACGCCCTGGTTCCTCGTGTCCGGCGAGTTTGTCGGCAAAGATGCCGTGCGCTTGCTGCAGCGCCTTGAGCATCAAGGCGTTATAGGCGGCATCGCGCTGTTGGTACTCCAGCTGCGCACGCGCCAGCGACTGCAAGCGCTCCTGGTGCTCGCGGCCCAGACCGAAGGTCGGCATCCCCAGCCAGCTGTTGCCTTCGCGACGCATGTTTTCCAGCAAGGGGGTTGCGGCTTCGATCCACTGCTCCAGGCCCTGCGCACCGTCCCCGCGCATGGCCTTGAACATGTCGGTGAAGGGATTTTGACCCATCGCGCCGAGCGCGCGTTTCCATTCGCCTGCAATGTCGGCCGCGACCGTATCCTGACCGGAGAAGCGCGCAGCCAGCTGTTGCATCGCGCCGTACCAGTCGCGCGCTTGTGCGTTGAAGCGGTCGACCACGGCATCCGCCTGGGGATTGCCGCCCTGCGCAAGCCGGCTCCACCAATCGACCGCGTCCTGCCAACCGGGCACGGCCTGGCCGCCACCACCGGGCATGCCGGCAGCTGGCATGCCAGGCATGGATGCCGCTCCCTGCCGCATCGCGTCGCCCCACGCCTGCCAGTACTGCCTGGCCAGTGATTGGAAATCGTTGCCGCCCGGTCCGGTCGTTGCCATGCACCCTCCATTGATACGGGGATGCTAGCACCGTCACATCACGGGAGGATCAATCCCCGCACGCCGCGATGGAGGCACGCATTGCGATGCAACGCTGCCTGGCGCACGGCGATCGCCGTCTCACCACTTGGGGATGCGCAGCCGTTGGCTGACCATCAACGACCCGGACACCGCATACAGCAGCACCAGTGGGTGCAGCAGCCAGGGACCAAGGCGCCAGGCGCCAAACCAGATGTCGGCACCGAGTCGGCCGCTCCAGGCAGCAAGTGCCAGGACCCCGACCAGCACCACGCTGGTAGGGATCGGCGTGCCTTCGAAGTACGTGACCTTGCCTTCGTCGCCGCTCAATGACTCGGCCGTGACGTTGTAGCGCGCCAACCTGCTGACGCCGCACCCGACGAAGTACGACAGCACCACCCAGTCCCACCCACCCTGCAAACCGCAGGCGTAGGCCAGTGCGGCGGGTGCGACACCGAAGGAAATCACGTCCGCCAGCGAGTCAAGCTCCCGGCCCAGCGTGGACGCCACCTTGCGCCAGCGTGCCACGCGGCCATCGAGCGCATCGAAGATGAAGGCCAGCGGGATCAGTGCCATCCCCAGCAGCAGATCGCCGACCCGCCCCTCCTGCAGGAACCGCATCGCCGCGAAGATCGCGCCGGTCCCGCAAAACGCATTGCCCAGCGTGAACCAGTCCGCCAGATGGAACTCGCGCAGCATCGCGAACCGGGGTTTGCGCTGCGAAGACTCGTTGTTGGTACTCAAGCGATCCATCCCCTGCGTGCCGACATGCGGGAAAACCATACCAGGAACACCGAAATCACGATGATCACGATCGGCATCACCATGGCAGCCCGCCCCATGACCTGGAACGTGTCACTGAGCAGGAACATGTACAGCATCTGCCCGAGCACCCCAAGCAGCGACAACACCAGCAACGGGATCGCGAGTTTGTTTTTCAGCACCAGCAGCAGGCAACCCAGCGCACCGCCGAACACTGCCACCGCATACGTGACGGTGACCCACGCGGGCATCGAGGCATAAAGCGCCTGCTGGTCGGCCGGCAAGGCAGCCAGTGCATCAGCAGACATGGTCATCTGCATGACGAAAGCCGCCACGCCCATCAGGTTCCACAGCAGGGCGAGGATCGACACGATCCAGAACCATGCCGGAGGTGATCCCACTACTGCGTTTTGACTGGCTGTCGTGTCCATGGCCGACCCCGCTGGTTGATTGGCACGATGAGCGTACCCGATCCCCTGCCAGGACGCTGCTGCGCAGCAGCAATCCTGGCCCATTCGCGACCACCCCGGCAAGACTGGCGCCATGCGCGCGCAGGCGCCGTCTCCAGGCAGGGGACCTGCACCGGCACGGCAAGGACATGGAGCACCCGGACCACCAGCGGGGCTGGCGCGGGTCGTCAGTGCGTCGGGATCGCCAAGTCCGCTGCGGTCAAGGCCCCGGTTCCGCGCGGCGTGGCATGGATCACTGCATCGGCCGGCAATGCGCCTCGCTTGTCCAGGAACGCATCGATCCGGTCCAGCGCCGCATACACGTACGGCAGCGATGGCACGAATCGCGCGGCGTAATCGGGGAATGCGAGGAACGCGTCGAAGTGCTCGCCATGGTCGATCTGCCAATACCGGACGTCACGTCCGGCCGCCTGCGCCTGGCTGACATAAGGCGCGCTGCTGAAGGCAGGCGGCACCAGTCCGTCTTCCAGGCCGTGGATCACGATGACAGGCAGGCCTTGTTGCGGAAGCGACGCCCGCGTCTGCGCGATACCGGCCCGCACGCGCTGCGCGTCCGCGCTGTTGCCTTCCCACAGTGCCCGCAGGCATCGCAGGCCCGGCAATGTGTAATCCGGTGCCGCAAGTTGCTTGTCGTCCATGGCGACGCCGTTGCCCGGGGGGATCCCGGCCGCGTCCGACCACCAGGCCGCACGTTCCGCGGCGCTGGCCGCACGCAGGCTTGAGTCGGCCTGCTGCGCGGAAAAACCATATCCGCAAGGATGTTCACCCACGCCGTAACGCCCGTATGCCGAGGCATACGTCACCGCGACCGCACGCCACAGGTCGAAGCCGACCGATGCCGCCCCGCCCCGGAGGCTCGCCTCGGTCCATCCCGTGGCGCGCAATTGCTGGTAGGCCGATGCCGCCTGTGCGGCGACCGTATCGCCTTCGACGCTGCCGGCCGCCTTGAGCGATGCGCAGCGTTGCGTCCAAAGCGGCTCCACCTGGTCGCGCAATGGCGGCTGCGGCAGCGACGTCGCCGGCAGGTGCAACAGTGCGCACGGCATGAGCACGGCCGCCTCGGTCGCCACGTCGTACAGCGCACGACCTCCGTCACCTTCGACATGGATGTTGGGCTCGCCGGCCACCACCGCGTCCAGCCAGCCGCCGTCGAGTTCCGCCGCGCGCAGCACCGCGCCGCCGCCATTGGAGATGCCAACCGCGATGACCCGCGTGTTGTCGAAGCCATAGCCGTCGCCCGGATAGGCTTCGTTGAGCACCTGCAAGGCGTACTCGGCCGCCTGTTTGACATGCCGACCCCAGTCGGCCTCGGGATTATCCTGCGAATGCGCATGCTTGACCGCGATGCCCGACGCGCCATCGGGCACGTCCGGCGCGAATGCCATGTCGGCCCGCGTCGCCGTCATCATGCCGTCGGTGCCGGGCCCCTGCCCCGCATCGATGTCGAAATAATCGCTACCGGCACCCTTGTCGGTGTAGACGACCGCGCATCCCCTGGGCAGCGCCCACGGTGCCGCCACCGCGATCGCGCCATACACGCCGCGCGAACCCGACGCTGGCGCAACCACCACGCAGCGGCGACGACGGTCGAAGTTGTCCGGCAACTGCACCAGCACGCGATGCGGCTGGTGCGCGCCCGGCAGCCTGGCCAGCGCGCTGAACTCGCGCCCCGGCATCGCGTCCAGCGTCCCATACAGCGACCCGTAGCCGCTGCCAGGCACCAGGTCGGCGATTCCGCGCCAATTGCTCCAGATCGCCCGGCGACGCAGCTCGGCCGCGGTCGGGTGATCTGCTTGCTCGAATCGCGGCGGCGCCGCGGCGAGCAGGCCTCCCAGACCCAGGCCGGCCGTCAACAGGTCGTCCTCGGGGCCGCGATGCCCGGTGACGCGTTGCGAAGTGAACATGCCTGCCTCCAGTCCCGTGGCCGCGTGCGCGGACGCGGGCTGCGCGCCGATCCCTGCATCCGTGCGCGACGGCGTGCCGGCACAACCGGGCAGGAAGCCGACAGCAACCAACAGGAGCGCGGTCGCGCCCGCGAAGCTCGTCTTTTTCATGCCAACACACTACCAAGCATGCTTGCGCCCGGTATCGTACCTTTGTCCACCCGTCGGGCAGTGGCTGCCCTGATAGGCTGGCGATCTTCGGTTGGCGTGCGAGCAGGTCGTTATTTGGCCTACGTGGCGCGTCACTGCTGCCGCTCCCACCCGCACCTGCCTTTGCAGGCCGGATCCGCCGCATCCCATGGCCATGCCACCCCAGACACCCCAGGACATAGTCGCCACGCCTCCCATGACCCAGCACACCATCCTCATCACCGGCGCAGCCAGCGGCATCGGCGCCGGCATCGCAACCGAGTTGGCCGGCGCCGGCCACCACATCGTCGTCACCGACCTGGGCGCGGATGCGGCCGCCGAGGTCGCCAGGACCATCGGCGACAACGGCGGATCGGCCGAAGCCCTCGCCCTGGACGTCACCAGCGACGACAGCGTGGCCTCGGCGCTGCGCGATGTATCGCGCCCGATCGACGTGCTGGTCAACAACGCCGGCCTGCAGCACGTTGCCCCACTGGAAGACTTCCCCATCGCGAAATGGGACTTCCTGGTGCAGGTCATGCTGGTCGGTGTCGCGCGTTTGACGCGGGCCGTGTTGCCAGGCATGCGCACGCGCGGCTTCGGCCGCATCGTCAACATCGGCTCGATCCATTCGCTGGTCGCCAGCCCTTACAAGAGCGCGTACGTCGCGGCCAAGCACGGGCTGGTCGGCTTCTCCAAGGTCATCGCGCTGGAAACCGCCGACACCGACATCACCATCAACACCATCTGCCCCACCTACGTAAAGACGCCCCTGGTCGACAAGCAGATCGCCGACCAGGCAAGGACGCGCGGGATCCCGGAATCGCAGGTGGTCAGCGAGGTGATGCTCAAGCCGATGCCAAAGGGCGTGTTCATCGGCTTTGACGAGTTGGCCGGGATCACTGGCTTCCTGTTGTCGCGGCACGCACGCAACATCACGGGCCACACCATCGAAGTCGATGGCGGCTGGACCATCCAGTAACACGGCCCGCCGACACCGCATGCCCACCCTGCTCATCGCCGACGATCATCCGTTGTTTCGCGCCGCACTGCGCGGCGCCGCGGCCGACGCCATCGCCGACCTGCAAGTGGGCGAAGCCGGATCCCTGGACGGCGTGCTCGCGGCACTGGAGTCCAATCCGGACATCGACCTGGTCCTGCTGGACCTGCACATGCCCGGCAACCATGGGCTTGCAGGACTGGCTGCGATACGCGCCCAGCATCCCGGCGTGGCCGTGGTCGTGGTGTCTGCCAACGACGATCCGCGCGTGATCCGCCGTGCACTGGATCACGGGGCCGCCGGTTACCTGCCCAAGAGTACCGGCCTCAACGAGTTGCGCGACGCCATCCGCACCGTGCTTGCCTGCGAGCAGTGGTTGCCGCCCGCCCTGCGCGGCGCAGTCACCAACGCCCCCTCTTCCAGCGACGACAGCCGACTGGCTGCCCGCCTTGCCAGCCTGTCGCCGCAACAGTTCCGGGTGCTGGTGCTGGTCGCCGAAGGCCTGCTCAACAAGCAGATCGCCGATCGCCTGGACATCCAGGAACGCACGGTCAAGGCGCACCTGACTGCCATTTTCGAGCGCCTGGGCGTGCGCAACCGCACCCAGGCGGGCGTCGTGCTGCGCGAGCTGGAACTGAGCGATCCTTCCAGGCAGGTTTGAAGTCATTTACCGGTGCGGGTTCCGATCTCCATTGCGCGTGCGGGTCCCCGTGCATGGCAGGCGCGCGTCCATCGTGGAATGTCGCGCATCCCGATACCTGGCTCCCATCGCCCATGCCGCGCAGCCCCTGGCGATCGCGTATTGATCCGCTCCCCGACCGGGCGTGGGTTCCGGCGCCAGCCTGCCCGCCCGCCCAGTCCAGCCTTCTTCACGCCCGCCCTGGCCATGGACAGCGAAGTCGGCTGCGGCGTATGTTGCATGCTGCCTTCAGCGCCCCGCGGCCCTGCTGCCGGACAACAACGGCGGATTTCGCGGCAGCTGAGTGGAAGTGATCCAGCGCCTCCTGCACAAGAAGGAAGGACGGACGATGACCACGTACAAAGTCGGCTACCTGATCGGCAGCCTCGCCACCGGCTCGATCAATCGCAAGCTCGCCAAGGCGCTGGTCCGGCTTGCCCCCGCGACCCTCGCGTTCGAGGAGGTTCCGTTCAAGGACCTTCCCCTGTACAGCTACGACTACGACGACGATTTCCCGCAGGTCGCGCGGGCATTCAAGGACGCACTCAAGGCGGTCGATGCAGTCTTGTTCGTGACCCCTGAATACAACCGGTCGATCCCGGGCGGGCTGAAGAATGCAATCGACTGGGCCAGCCGGCCTTACGGCACCAACTCCTTCGCCCGCAAGCCCGCGGCCGTGATCGGTACGTCACCGGGCGCGCTCGGCACCGCCATCGCCCAGCAAAGCCTGCGCAGCGTGCTGGGCTTTTGCAACGCGCCACAAATGAACTCGCCGGAAGCCTATATCCGATTCACCCCGGGCCTGATCACCGATGACGGAGAAGTCACGGTCGAATCGACCCAGACGTTCCTTCGCAACTACATGCAGGAGTTCCACGACTTCGTCGCGCGCGTCCTTTCGGTGCTACCCAGGAACGCCTAGCGTTGCAGGTGCGGTAGCCGTCGCCGCGGCGCCATCGGTAGCCATGGTCCGGGCTGGATGCCGTTGGCCCGGCCAAGTTGCTCGTGCAGGGTCCGATGGGTCGCCGCGCACCTGTTCCCAAGCTCACGGAGAGCCCCATGCCCAGCAAGCGTTCGACCAGCAAGAACACGATCTGCCTCTGGTACGACGGCACGGCCCTGGATGCCGCCAACTTCTACGCGGCCACCTTTCCTGACAGCAGCGTCGTCGCGGTCAACCATGCACCCGGCGATTATCCCGACGGCAAGCAGGGCGATGTCTTGACGGTCGAGTTCACGGTGATGGGCATCCCCTGCCTGGGCTTGAACGGCGGCGATGCGTTCAGCCATGACGAGGCTTTTTCGTTCCAGGTAGCGACCGACGACCAGGCCGAAACCGATCGCCTGTGGAACGCGATCGTCGACAACGGCGGACAGGAAAGCGCCTGCGGCTGGTGCAAGGACAAGTGGGGGTTGTCATGGCAGATCACGCCACGTGCGCTCATCGATGCAATCACCGACCCCGATCGGGCCGCCGCCAAACGCGCCTTCGACGCCATGATGGAGATGGGGAAGATCGACATCGCGGCGATCGAGGCCGCGCGGCGCGGCTGATCCACCTGCGCTATCCCTGAGGCAGCCCCGGATCGCTTGATCGCCGGCATCGAGCGACAAGAACATCGCTCCAATGCACGATTGTCCCTGGGGTCGGCCTCGAAACAACATACTTGCCCCGAAACGCCCCGCTCCGCTTCAGCTACCCACGACGCTCAACGTGCCGTCGGGTTCCAGCACGACCGATCGCACCTGGTCCAGCGATGCAAAGCCGTGCTTGCGAAGGGCCTGCATGACTTCCTCGCCGGCGATTCGTTCGGCACGCATCGCCGAAGCGATGAATTCCCCATCGTGGGCCAGCAGCCGTGGCTCGCTTGTCACCCAGCTTCGAACCCGGGGGAATCGTGAAGACAGCCATGTGAACGCGAATTGCCAGGACATCAGGACGACCAGCGCAGCTACCGCTTGCGCCAATGCCACGGACTTGTTGAGCACCACCGTTGCCAGGATCGATCCCAGCGCAATGGTCACGACGAAGTCGAACGCATTGAGTTTGCTCAACGTGCGTTTGCCGTACCCGCGCAGGAGGATGACCAACGACAGGTACGCAAGCGAGCCCACCCCGCCGATGCGAGCAATGTCTTCCCATCCGGAAAAAAGATTCATGTGGAGTCCTTGCAACGCTGCGGGAGCAACAGGATACGGTGCCGCGCGATGGCTGCACATGAGTCGTGCCCGGTCGCCGACGCTCCGCTCACCGCGCCTGCCCTATGTTCGCGGCAGCGTTCGCGCCGACGCGCAACCCCCACCCAGGACACGATTGCAAGTGCGCAAGAGTCCAGTCGCCGGCCAGGCCACCTCCACACCCCGGACGAAAGGCGAGCGGTACCGCCTGCGGATCGGCACCGCCGGCTGGGCGATTCCAAAGCCTGATCGCGCGGCGTTTGGCGATGGCGCGTCGGTGCTCGCCAGGTACGCCACCCGCCTGGACATGGTGGAAATCAACTCTTCGTTCTATCGCCCGCATCAACGCGGCACCTACGAGCGCTGGGCGGCCGCGGTGCCGCCCGGCTTCCGGTTCTCGGTCAAGGTGCCACGCGACATCACCCACCTGCGGGGGCTCAGGCGCCCGGCACAGCCACTGGCGGCTTTCATCGACCAGTGTGGCGGCCTGGGCGCCAAGCTGGGGACGATCCTGGTGCAGCTCCCTCCGGGGCTGGCTTTCGACGCACGGATCGGCGGGGCCTTTTTTCGTCGACTACGTGCGCTGGTACCCGGCGTCGCCATTGTCTGCGAAGCACGCCATCCAAGCTGGTTGGGGCCAACGCCAGGGCGCGTGCTGGCGCTATCGAACGTGGGGCGCGTCGGCGCCGATCCCAGCCCGATTGGCGCCACTGTGCCCACGGCGTCACCCGGGCAGCCAGCGTACTGGCGCCTGCATGGGTCACCCCACATGTACCGCAGTGCCTACACGCGCCCCTTCCTGGATCGACTGGTCGGGCAGGTGCTGGAACACCTCGCCAGCGCAGACGCCTACGTGGTGTTCGACAACACCGCCCAGGGACACGCGACGCGCAATGCCCTGCAATTGCTCGCCGCCTCCGGCCATGGTGCGTGCAATCCTGAATCGTTCATGGGGCGGCCGCAGGTTTCACGTCGCAGTGATCGCTTGTCGTCAAACATCGGAGCCCACCCCCGCAAGGAGTCACACATGGCCCGCGACATTCTCAAGACCCTGGCCTCCGAGCATGATGAATTGAAAACGCTGTTCGAGAAAATGAACAAGACCACCGAGCGTGCCAGCAAGGGCCGCCAGGAATTACTGGAAAAGATCCAGGATGGCCTGCTGCCGCACGCGACCTGGGAGGAGAAGGTCTTCTATCCCGCGTTCAAGGCACGCGCAGACCGCGATGGGCAGCAGGCGCACGCGGAAGCCATCCAGGAACATCGCGCGGTCGAGTTGCGCGTCCTGCCCGACCTAAAGGCCGCCTCGCCCACCTCGACCGAATTCGCCGGCCGCGCCAAGGTGCTGGGCGAGTTCGTCGAACACCACGCCGACGAAGAGGAAAAGACCATGTTCAAGATGGCGCGCAAGCTGTTCTCGGCCGAGGAGCGCGCCGACATGGATGTGCAGTACGAACAATGGAAGGCGTCGCCTGCAGCCAGCAAGGCGATGGACGAGGCGTTGAAGAAAGCCGGCGCTGCCGCCAAGACCAATCCGCCCCCAGCCTGACCGACGACCGGCTCGGCCGTCACGAGCGACGTTACGCGTCCCGGCCAGCGCGGTCCCGCCAGCGTGGGACGGCACGGGGCACGCGGTGCCGCATGTCGCGCGCAATAAAGCAATGCAGGCAGTAGCCGTTGTTTGATGCTGCCTGGCGCGCGCCTTGCCCATGATCCACGTAGCCCACGCACGTTTGATCGCACCAAACCATTGATCCGGATTGGGCAGCCGCGCGTGCAACACTCGCGACCCAGCGCCAGGCTGCAGTCGCCACGCGAGGTTTGCTGGCAGTCAGACCTCGACTGCCTGACTGACTGCTACCGCAGGCAGGCACCCGCGGCGCGACCGGTATGACGGTGGGCCAAACCAGGGCATCAGTCTGGTGAACGCTGCCGTGCTGGACCTCACCGCACGCAAGACCCCTGCCGAGCAAACGAAGTGCGACGCGGAGGCCCTGGAGCGGCTTGTCCGTGAACGCACGATCGAACTTGAACGACGCAATGCAGAGCGGACGCATATCATCGCGTGCCTGGAATCCACGCGGGGGGAATTCGAGCGTCTGACGCGCGAGGATCCGCTCTCGGGACTGGCCAATCGGCGCGCCTTCGATTCCCGGCTCGCACTGGACCATCAACGTGCCGTACGCCTGCGACTGCCGCTCTCGCCGGGCATGGTCGACGTGGACCATTTCAAGCGCATCAACGCTACCTTTGGACACGAAAACCCAGACAGCACGCGGACTCATCGCGGCAGCCGGCCACTGCCTGTACCAGGCCAAGATGCCGGCCGCAAGCGCGTCATGGCCCGGTCCACGGGCTGAAGCAGTCTGGCACCCTTCTCCTGCGGCGTGGCGGTATCGGCTTGGACCACGGTCCGCGTGCCTGAAGCCAGCGCTGCACGCGAAGTTGATCGTGATCAAGACGCACGCGCAGCGTCGGCGTACAGTCCTTGCTGCGGGCCAAGCGAGCCGGCTGCCCTGAGCGGACGCATGGTCGACCACTGGATCGCGAGGTCTTCATGTCGATGCACTCGAAGGGCACAAGGCCGGGCCACGTGCCTGCGCAGCACAAGCCTGTGAAGTTCGCGTTTGCAGCGCTGCTGTTGCTCGCCACGTTGCGGTCAGCCGCGGGCGTGCCAGCCGCGGCAACCGCTGACGGCCTGCGTCCTGGCGAGTTCTCCTGGACGCCGGACCTGGCACCCCGCGGCCCGGTCGCGGTCATCGTGAGCCTGCCTGCGCAACGTGCCTATGTGTATCGCAACGGCACGCGCATCGGCATTTCCACGGTCAGCACCGGCAAGCGTGGGAAAGAAACCCCCGCCGGCATCTATACCATCCTCGAGAAGAAGCGCGAGCACTATTCCAATCTGTACGATGACGCCCCGATGCCGTACATGCAGCGGCTGACCTGGGGCGGCATCGCGATGCATGCGGGCAAGCTGCCCGGCTATCCGGCATCGCACGGTTGCGTCCGACTACCCATGGCATTCGCCCAGCAGCTGTATGCCACCACCACAGCCGGTACGGTGGTCGTCGTCGCCGACACGGCGAGCTCGCCATACGCAGTGGTCTCGCCGGGGCTGTTCGCGCCCATCGACACCGCGACAGGCTCGCCACGGACAGCGCCACCCGCGTCCTACGGGGCCGGATGGTTCCCCGAGCGCTCGCCCGCAGGGCCCTTGACCATCCTCCTGAGCACCGCCGACCAGGAACTGGTCGTGCTGCGCAACGCGATCGAAATCGGACGGACGCCCGTGACCATTGATCCGACGCTGGTGCCTGTGGGCATGCACGCATACATGCTGCTCGAAACCGTGCACGACGCAGCGGGCGCGGCAGCATCGCAAACAAGCCGTCGCTGGCAGGTACTGTCGACGCCTGCGACCGCGGGCCCCGCGACCGCCGGCCTTTCCGACGAGCGCTTGCGTGCCGCGTTCCAGGGGGGCCAGATCGCCGTGCCGGGGGATTTCAGGCGAGCCGTGCGTGCGGTCCTGCAACCGGGGGCCACCCTGGTGCTCACCGACGAACCACTGCGCCCACCTGGCGATACCGTCGATGTACTGTCGACCAACGACGCGGGCCCGAGGTAGACATCGCCCCGGCACGCTGCCTGCACGATGACGGTTCAGGGTTTGGGCGGCACCGGGTAGGACTTGAAGATGGCCGTCACCGCGCGATCAATGGCGGCATCGCGATCGCGGTACGTCTTGTCGGTCACGCGCCCGATCGCCACGCCCTCCCAGATCAACTGCCGACGCCTGGCATCCACGACATCGATGTTGAGCGTGCCTTCCTTGTATTGGTCGACGACGACGTCGTAGCCGGGCCACGTGACGTAGCCACGATAGTCGTAGTAATGCATCTTCGGTTGCGCCTTGGGCGTGATATCGACGCGATCGGCCAGGTTGGCGTTGAAGTTCACCAGCAACTCACCGCCACTTTCGACATAGCGGTAGCCCCTGGCTTCCATTTGCCTGCGCGTGGATTGCTTGAGCGCGCGGGTGACCAACGACGCGTAGCCATCGCGGTCCGTCCCCGGCTTTTCGACGAATCCAAAGTCGCGGTAACTGGTGAAATCCACCGTCTGGTCGCGCTCGGACCGGATCGTGGGAACCGATGCGCAGGCTGCCACCAGCAGCGCGGCAACGGCCACGGCGCCCCTACGGCACAGCGAGACCGTACCCGTCGCAGATGCGGCGGCGGTGGCAGCGTGCGATGGGTGCTTGCGCAAGCGACGCAAGCACAGCCCAAGGGCTGGAGGGTCGGCTGCAAGCTGCGGTACAGGCCTGCGCGCCCCGGACCGCGCCAGAGCGGGGCTTGGGAGCAATGTCGGCTTTTGCATGCGACTTCCTCGGCAACTTCCCAACCCAAGCTTAGTGCCCGCTTGCCCGACTGTATTGACCCAGGTCAAAGCTTCGGCACGTTGATGAACACCAGGACGTTTTCCAGCCCCAGTCGCTCCGGCAGGACGCTGCGATCGCCAAGTCGATCAGGATGACGGCATGGGGAGCAACGGTGCCCGGCGCACCCGTTGCGCGGTTGGTTCCGGGCGTCGCAAGCCACCATCCGTGCAATCTCACCCCACGACCCCTGACTCGTCTTGCCCCAGGCTTGGCGACCCTGCTCCCGGGATGGGGCTCCCGGGATGAGGCTGCCGGGAGGGCCTGCGCAGGCCGACACCGTCTTGCCCGGGGCCGGCCGGCACTGCATTCATGGTGTGCCGCCATGGTGTGCCGGCATGCGCACGCCGGCCACGCCTCAGTCCGCCGCCTCGCCACTTGAAACCGGTTAGGATGGGGAGGAGCCAGGATCGAGTACTGCGCATGCACACCATCGAGCCCCGGCGCACGCAAGGCGGCACCGCATCGCCGCATGTGCTCGTGGTGGATGACGATGCCGAGATCGGCCAGTTGTTGCGCCACTACCTGGGCAGCCAGGGATTGCACGTCAGCGTCGCTTCCAACGGCGCGGAACTGTGGGCCGCGACCAGGGCGAGCGCGATCGACGTGGTCTTGCTGGACCTGGGCTTGCCAGATGAAGACGGGCTGGTCCTCATGCGCGAATTACGCAGCCGGTGGCAGGGGCCTGTCATCATCATCAGTGGCCGCGGGGAAGCCGTGGAACGGGTCGTCGGACTGGAGCTGGGCGCCGACGACTACATGACCAAGCCATTCGACCTTCGCGAGCTGCTGGCCAGGATCCGCTCCGTCCTGCGGCGCGCCCAGGGCGCTGCGGCAACATCGGACGGCAAGGCACGCGGTTACGCATTCGCGGGCTTCCGGCTCGACGTTGCTTCGCGCGCACTGGTGGACCCGGCCGGGCGCGATGTTGCGTTGACGACAGGCGAATTCGACCTGTTGCTTGCCCTGGTCCAGCGCGCCAACCAGGTGCTGGCACGCGACCAGTTGATGAACGCATTGCACGGCCGCGATGCTGGGCCGTTTGACCGTTCGATCGATGTCCAGATCGGGCGACTGCGTCGCAAGCTCGAGCAGGATCCCGCGCAACCCAGCCTGATCAAGTCGGTACGCGGCGCCGGCTACCTGTTTGCACCCACCATCCAGTCGCTCTGAGGCCGGCATGTTTTCGGAACTGTTCGACATGGTGCCCGATGCCCTGATCGTGGTGGAGCGCAGTGGTCGCATCAAGATCGCCAATCGCCAGGCCGCGCAATTGTTCGGCTACCCGACCCAGGCAATGGAGGGCCTGCACGTCGAGCAATTGATGCCGGAAGCAGTCCGTGGTCGCCATCATGCGCACCGGGCCCAATACATGGCATCACCCAACATCCGGCCGATGGGCGGGAGCGGGATGGCCCTGGTCGGCCAGCGCAGGGACGGGACGCAGTTCCCGGTCGAAATCGCGCTCAGTCCGTTGCAATCGAGCGACGGCCTGCGCTATCTCGCTTCCATCCGGGACATCTCCGAATCCCAGCGCGCCCGACAGGTGCTGGTGCGCGCCCGCTACGACGCACTGGTCGCCCGCATCGGACAGCAGGCCCTCGAATGCTCGGACGCGCATCGCATCCTGGCCTCCCTGCCTCCCCTGCTCAGCCAGGCCCTGGGTGTCGAGGCCGTGGCCATCGCGATCGTCCGCGAGGCTTCGAGTCCCGAGGTCCATGCCAGTGCCGGGTTCGAGGACGCGGTGCTGGGCATCCTGGACTTGCGTGGACCCGGCCAATTCATGGCCAATGGAAAATCACTGTTGGTCGAAGATCTCGAACAGGAAGGACACGCCCTGTTCGGGACCCGAAAGGGAAGCGGCGCCCTTGTCGCGTTGCAGGACCGCGACCGCCCGATGGGCGCATTGATCGCATGGTCTCGCCAGACCAACCGCTTCGATCATGACGCCATGCACCTGCTGCAGTCGGTTGCCGACCTGCTGGCTGCGCTGGTGCAGCGACAACGCAGCGAGGAACAGCTCGCCCATGCGCATCGCCTGGAAGCCATCGGGCAGCTGACTGGCGGCATCGCTCACGACTTCAACAACCTGTTGACGGTGCTGTCGGGCAACCTGCAGTTGCTGGAGATGCAGGGCGACCAGCCACCGAAGTCAGCCGAGATGATCGCCAGTGCGCTGCGCTCGGTCCGACGCGGCGCCGACCTGACGTCCAAGTTGCTCGCCTTCGCCCGGCGCCAGCAATTGAGTCCGGTCGCGATCAGCCCCGTGCGCCAGTTGCATGATCTTGAACAGTTGCTTCGGCGCACGCTTGGCGACGCGATCCGGCTCACGGTGGACTGCGCGCACGATGTGCCACCCGTGTTCGCGGATCCATCGCAACTGGATTCGGCCCTGTTGAACCTGTGCCTGAACGCGCGCGACGCCATGCCCCGCGGCGGCGATATCAGGATTGCCGCCGTGCTCCGGGAAGTCGAGCCAGGATCTGCGGCGTCCGAGCTTGCGCCAGGCAGGTACATCGTCTTCTCGGTGGTCGACACCGGGCTCGGCATGACGCCCGAAACGCTGGCGCGCGCCGTGGAGCCCTTCTATACGACCAAGGGCCCGGGCCGTGGCAGCGGACTTGGACTGAGCATGGTGTACGGCTTCGTGGCGCAAAGCGGTGGGCGATTCCATGTCGATAGCCGACCCGGATACGGCACCCGGGTCGAACTGGCCCTGCCGGTGGCAAGCGGCTCGACGATGGATGACCCCGCCACCCAACCGCCACCGCCATCGTTGGGCAGCGACGAACTGGTGCTTCTGGTCGAGGACGAGCCGGACGTGCGCGACATCGCGGCGGCCTTCGTGCGAGCGCTGGGTTACCGCGTGCAAGCAGTTGCAAGCGCCAGCGAGGCGATGGACTGCATCGACCACGATCCCGACATCGCCTTGCTGTTCAGCGATGTCATGCTGGGACCGGGGATGACCGGCAAGCAGCTCGCAGTCGCCGCACGCAAGCGCCGGCCGGGGCTGGCCATCGTGTTGACCTCCGGACACGAAGAAGATGCCAGCGAGCGTCCACAGCAGTACGAGCTGTTGCCAAAGCCCTACGCGTTCGAGCAATTGGGCATTGCACTGCGGCGCAGCCTGCAGGGTCACCCTCCACCCCGCCCCTCACCCGCCCCTTCCGCCGGATAGGGCGACGGGCCCGCACTACACCGCCAACAGTGCCCGCAATCCGGTGGGATCCTTGATGCGGATCTCGCGCCGATCCACGCCGATCAGTCCCTGCGCCTGCAGCCGCGACAGGGCACGGGTCACCGTTTCCAGCTGCAAGGACAGGAAGCTGCCAAGTTCGGCGCGGGTCATCCGCAACAACAGGCATTGTGCGCTGAAGCCAATGCGCTCCAGCCGCGAGGCAAAATCAAGCAGGAACGAGATCATGCGCTGGTCGGCGCTCAATGTGCCCAACGCCAGCATCCAGCTCCAGTCGCGCCGGATCTCGCTTGCCAGCATCAAGGTCAACCGCTCCTGGAATTCAGGTAGCCGTTGGCGAAGCAGGCCCATGGGCAATTCCCAGACCTCGCTGGTATCCAGCGCCATCGCGTCGCACGCATGCGTCGGCATGTCGAGCGAATCGATCCCGAGCAAATCACCACGCATCTTGAAGCCCGTGATCTTTTCGCGGCCATCGGCACTGGTCACGCAGGTCTTGAACAGCCCGGCATGGATCAGGAACAGCGCCTGCCGGGGTTGGCCCGCCTGGAACAGGTACTGCCGGGGCTGGAGTAGACGGCGATGCAAGGCAATCCCTTCAAGCAGGGTTTCCATGTCCACCACGCGTGCCTGCAGGGCGGGCGCCAGGGTCTGGTCGACCGAGAAAGCCGGCGGGGGCTCGGCGACGAAGCTGGTGGCATTCAACATGGCATCGGTCCCAAGCAATGGTTGACGCATCCAGGCTACCCCCGCCCTGCAACAGCACGATGTCGCATCGGTAACGGTTTGTAACGGCTGCCCCTCGGTGCAGACCCATTGACTTCGATCAATCGCCGGCCGGTCCGGTGATGGCATCGTGCGTGCAACTTCCAGGGCGCAGGCGACAACGTGCTTCCCGCCACCAGATTCAGCGATCCGCTTGCCGTGGAAGCCTGGGACGCTCGGTTTCGCTGGCGCGACGGGGACCAGCTGCGCGATGCGACGATCGAGGACACCTGGTGGCGGGTGGCCGACGCGATCGCGGCCCCCAATGGCGAGTCCGCGCCCTTGTGGTCGTACCACTACGCCCTGGCGTTCAGTCAATGGCGGCTCCTGCCGGACGAACGCCTGCTGCAGGCGGCCGGTACCAGCGTGGCCATCGACCACGCGCGCCCGTTTTCCGCGGTGCTCAACGCCGCGGCCTTCGTGAGCATGCCGTTCGGGAGCCAACCGCGTTTCGAGCGCCTTGCCTTCATCGACACCGCCGCCCTGGCCGTCCATCTGCTGGATGATGCGCTGCTTGCCTGTGATGGCACGCAGCGCGGTGGACTGCGCATCGGCATCCTGGGCCTGGGCGATGCGATGCAGAAACTGCAGGTCGATTTCGCCAGTCCAGGTGCTTGCATCCGGGCACGAGAGTTCGCGATCGCGCTGGCCGAGGGCTGCCTGCGCGGTGGCGTCGACCTGGCACAGGAACGCGGTGCAGCAAACCCGGTGACACCGCGCCAACTGGAGCAATGGAAGCTGCGTGGAATGCCGCCACGCCTGGTCGAACGCGCATCCCGGCTTGGCGTACGCCATCTTGTCCGGACCGCCATCGAACGCCATCCGACCCTGGCCATGCTTGCCAACAACACCACCGATGCCTTCGACCAGTGCTGTCCGGCAGCCGGCAACCTGGTCCAATCGGAGGAAGACCCGATGGCGCGGCGCCAGATCGGCGCTGCCATGCAGCCGTGGATCGACCTGCCAATTGCGTCTTCCATCTGCAACCCCGCGAGCCTCGACAGCGGGCATCTCGCCGGCGATATCGCCGGGCACCCATCACCGGGACCAACATGATCGACACGGGCGCAGAGCTGCGACTTACCTTCCTGGGCGCCAACGCGACGGTGACCGGGTCCCGCTACCTGTTGGAAACCGGCCCGTCGCGGTTACTCGTCGATTGCGGCCTCTTCCAGGGCTACAAACCATTGCGGCTGCGCAACTGGGCTCCGTTCCCGATCGATCCGACGACGATCGACGCCGTCGTGCTGACCCACGCCCACCTGGATCACAGTGGCTACCTGCCCCGCCTGGTCAGATCCGGCTTCCGCGGCCGGGTCTACTGCACGGCGGCGACACGTGATCTGTGCGCGATCCTGCTGCCCGATTCGGGTCGGCTGCTCGAAGAAGAGGCATTCCAGGCCAATCGCAAGGGCAGTTCCCGGCACCACCCGCCCGAACCTCTCTACACGCAGGCCGATGCAAAGCAGGCTTTGCGGCAGCTGTCCGCCGTCGCTTTCGACCAGCCTTTCGACCCAGCCGCCGGCCTGCGCGCAAGCTTCCGCTACCAGGGCCACATCCTGGGCGCCGCCGCGGTGACCGTCGAACACCACGGGCGCCGGATCGTGTTCAGTGGCGACATCGGCCGCCCGGACGATCCGGTCATGCGTGCACCGGTGCCGCCCGACGATGCCGACTGGATCGTGACCGAATCGACCTACGGCGATCGCCTCCACCCGTCCATTGAACCCACGCAGGAATTGCGGGCAGCCTTGCAACCGGTGCTCGCGCGCGGCGGTGTCGCGATCATCCCGTCGTTCGCCGTGGGCCGCGCCCAACTGCTGCTGCACACGATTGCCCAATTGCAGGTCGAGGGATCGATCCCGGCCGTGCCGGTCTACCTCAACAGCCCCATGGCGACCGACGTCTCCGCACTCTACCGACGTCATCCGGGGCTGCACCGACTGGATACCCAAGCGTTGCAGGACATGTCCCGCATCACCCGGGTCGTCAACAGCGTCGAGGAATCCGTGGCCCTGAATCGACGCAAGGGACCGATGATCATCGTTTCTGCAAGCGGGATGGCCACGGGCGGCCGGGTCCTGCACCACCTTGTCGCGTTTGCACCCGACCCGCGCAATGCCATCTTGCTGAGCGGCTACCAGGCCGGCGGTACGCGCGGCGCAGCCCTCGCGCGTGGGGCGAAATCGGTGCGCATCTATGGGCAGGATATCGCGGTCAATGCCGAGGTAATCCAGCTCCAGGCCACGTCGGCGCACGCCGATGCCGACGAAATCATCGCCTGGCTGCGCTCGGCGCCGCGGGCGCCCGCGGCGGTGTACGTCACCCACGGTGAACCCGATGCTGCAGATGCCCTGCGCCTGCGCATCCAGCGCGAACTTGGATGGCAAGTCCACGTGCCCGAGTATCGGGAAAGCGCTGGGCTATCGATTGTGTAGGACCGGTCGAGGGCACGCCGGGCACGCTTGCCGCAGCTGCAAGGCAACGGCGTGGTGGATGTCCACCGACGCCAGGCCAGGCGCCGCAGCCTTCGTTGCGCAAGCCGTTCGATGTCGCTGGAAACGCTTCGACGTGCTGAGGCGTTTCCTATGGTGGTCCCGATCCGGCGCGCGACACACCCGAAGGCGCGCCCAGGCAGTGGCCACGCCGAGGGCCCACGCCGAGGGGCGTGGAGCCACTGACGCGGTCAATCCGTACCTCGGCCGGGCCGACATCCGCCTGCATGCCGTGGATCCTGGCCCGACGGGCGCATCCTAGTTGACGGTCAGCCGGTGCGAACCGCTTCCGGACTTCTTCGGCAGGGTCAGGCGCAACACCCCGCCGTCGTAGTGGGCCTGCGCGTTCTTGCTGTCGACTTCGACCGGCAAGGTGAAGCTGCGGAAGGCGTTGCCACTGTAGCGCTCGCTGTAGAGCTCCTTGCCCTTGCCGCGCGACTTTTCGTGGTCGATTTCTGCGCTGACGGTGACCCGGTTGCCTTCGATCGAAATGTCGATGTCGTCCTTCTTGACGCCGGGCATGTCGATGTTGACCGCGTAATGCTGCTCGTCCTCGGTGACGTCCAGGCGCATGTCCATCGCCCGCTGGTATTCACGGGCCAGGCTGGACGATGCCATGCCTCGCACCAGGTCTTCGATGTCGCCGAAGGAATCGAAACGGGTCATCGGGCGGAAGGGGTTCCAACGTGTGGGCAGTGTCATGACGGTGTCCTTTTGGGGCTGGGGGAAACCGGCAGCAGGGACGCTGCCGGTACAGCGCAGGCTGTGCCGATTGCTGCAGGCGATGTTGATCGAGGTCAAGCAAACGCGAGTCGGATCGTCCACCATGGTCGACACCCGCGTGGCCGCCTTCGGCCCGCCTCGGAGGCATGCCCATGAATGGCCGGTGTCACCCACCCTCCAGGCCTGATCGATGCGCAGTGGAATGACAGGCCTGTCCGCAGCGGAGGCTGCGCTGCGCCTGCAGCGCGACGGACCCAATACCCTGCCGCAACCCGAGCAGCGCAGCGCGCTGGCGATCGTGGGCAAGGTGCTGATGGAGCCGATGCTGTTGTTGCTGCTTGGCGCGGCGAGCGTCTACCTGCTGATCGGCGATCCCACCGAAGCGCTGCTGTTGGGCCTGTCCGTGCTGGTGGTGATCGGGCTCACCGTTTACCAGGAGCAGAAGGCTGAGCATGCGCTTCGGGCACTGCGCGAGCTCGGCAGCCCACGCGCCCGTGTTGTCCGCGACGGGACGCCGCAGTCGATCGCCGCCTGCGACGTGGTCGTCGGCGACCTCCTGCTGGTGGCCGAGGGCGACCGGCTGGCGGCCGATGCGCGTGTGCTCGACTCCGTCGACCTGCATGTCGACGAGTCGTTGCTGACGGGAGAATCCGTGCCAGTCGCGCGCCCGCCCTCCACCACTGGAGACTCCGAATGCCTTCACGCCAGCACCCTGGTGGTGCGCGGACACGGCACCGCCGAGGTCGTGGCGACCGGGGTGCAGACGGCCGTGGGACGGATCGGGGTGGCACTGCACGGGATCCGGATCGAGCAAACGCCGCTGCAACGGGAATTACGGCGTCTGGTGCTGCTGTTCGCCGTGCTGGCGCTGGCCTCGTGCGTCGTGGTCGTGGTGTTGTACCTGTGGACGCGTGGAGGCTGGCTGCAGGCACTGCTGGCCGGACTGACACTGGCCATCGCCAACATCCCCGAGGAGTTCCCCATTGTCCTGACCGTGTTCCTGGCGCTGGGCGCGTGGCGCATGGCGCAGCGTGCCGCGCTGGTCAGGCGCATGCCCGCCATCGAGGCGCTCGGCGCCACCACCGTGCTATGCGTCGACAAGACCGGCACCCTGACCGAAAACAGGATGCAGGTGGTCGAGGCAGTGGCCGGGCAAGAGCCCGCCAGCATCGATGGCGCCGCGTCGCCGGCAACCCAAAGCTTGCTGCGACTGGCCGCGCAGGCCTGCGCCGCGGACTCGATCGATCCGATGGATCTGGCACTGCAGGCGACATGGCCGCAAGCCGGTACGGACAGCGTAGCCAGGCGCCCGTTGCACGAATACGGGTTTTCCGCCGAGTACCCGGTGATCGCGGTGGCATGGCCGGACGGTCCCGCCGGCGTGCGGGTGGCCTGCAAGGGCGCCCCGGAAACGATCATCGAACTGTGCGCCGCGTCGCCGGACGCGGCGACCGCGTCGCTGGCCATGGTCGAAGCGATGGCCGCACGTGGCTTGCGTGTCCTGGCCGTGGCGTCGGCGCGTTGGGATGGCGGCATGCCCTTGCCGGCCGATGTACACGGATTTGCGTTCGTGTACGCGGGATTGATCGGTTTCGCCGATCCGCTGCGCGACGGCGTTGCCGACGCCGTGGCCGAAGCCCATGCAGCCGGCGTGCGGGTGATCATGCTCACTGGCGACCACCTGCAAACCGCGCGCGCGATCGCCACGCAGGCGGGCATCGCACGTCCGGCCACGGTGGTCCTTGGCAGCGACCTGGAGGACCCAAGAGGCATCGCGACATCGCTTCGCCTGCAGACCAACGTCTATGCCCGGGTGAAGCCGGACCACAAGCTGGCGCTGGTGCGGGCGCTCAAGGAGGCAGGTGAAACGGTGGCCATGACCGGGGACGGGGTGAACGACGCCCCCGCCCTGATGGCGGCGCATGTCGGGATCGCGATGGGCCGCCGCGGCACCGACGTGGCCAGGGAGGCCGCCTCCATCGTGCTGCTGGACGACAACTTCGTCACCGTGGTGCGGGCGATCGCCCAGGGGCGGCTGGTCTACGACAACATCCGCCGCGCGGTGCGCTACATCCTTGCGGTGCACGTGCCGATCACCGGGCTGGCCCTGCTGCCGCTGTTGACCGGCGGGCCGCTGGTCCTGTTGCCGTTGCACGTGGTCTTCCTGGAACTGGTGATCGACCCGGCCTGTTCGTTCGTGTTCGAGCGCGAGCCGGCGGCTCCAGACATCATGCAGCGCCCACCACGACCTGCACGGGCGCGCATGGTCGACACGGCCACGCTGTCCGGCAGCCTGCTTGCGGGCGCCATGATCTTCGCCGCCGTGCTCGCCGTGCACGCGTTTGCACGATCGCAAGCGTTGCCCGATGCGCAGTCGGGTTCGCTGGCGTTTACCGCGCTGGTCGCCGGAAACATCAGCCTGATCCTGCTCTACCGCCAGGGTCGCTCCCTGCGGGAGACGCTGTCCGGACGCAATCGCGCCTTCTGGACCGTGGTGCTTGCGGCACTTGGCGTGCTGGCCGTGGTCACATGGATGTCGGGTCCCGCGCATTGGTTCGGCTTCGCGCCCCCGCCCCCGGGGATCTGGCTGCTGGCGCTCCTGCTGCCTATGGCAGTGGCCTCGGCAATGAAGGCGATCACTTCCGGCATGCGAGGCGTGCGACGCAACGCCAAGCTCCATTGACCTGCATCAATGTGCCTGGCCGTGGATCCGTTCTACTGGGCTCACGTTCCCAGCGAGACCAGCCATGAACCGCGTCCGCGACAAGACCTGCATCATCACCGGTGCCGCCCTGGGCATCGGCCGCGCCTGCGCGTTGCGCCTGGGCGAAGAAGGCGCGCACCTTGCACTGTTCGACGTCCTCGACGGGCCTGGAGAGGCGTTGGCCGAGGACCTGCGGTCGCGAGGCATGCGGGCACGCTACTGGCATGTGGACGTGGCATCCGAGCAGAACGTGCACGAGGCGATCGAGGCAGCCGTGGCCCACTTCGGCGCCTTGCACGTGCTGGTCAACAACGCGGGCATCGCCGGCACCAACAAGCCAACCCATGAAATCACCGAGGAACAATGGGATCGGGTGCAGGCCGTCAACGTCAAGGGCGTGTTCTTCTGCACCAAGCACGCCATACCGCACCTGCGCAAAGGCGGCGGCAGCATCATCAACCTGAGCTCGATCTACGGCCTGGTCGGCGCCCCGGATGTACCGCCCTATCACGCCGCGAAGGGTGCGGTGAGGCTGATGAGCAAGACCGATGCCATGGTGTACGCCTCCGATCGCATCCGGGTGAACTCGGTCCATCCGGGCTTCATCTGGACGCCCATGGTGGAACAACACCTCAAGGACAGCGGTGCCGTGGACATCGCCGCCGCACGACTGGAAGTCGATCGCCTGCATCCGTTGGGGCACATGGGCGTGCCCGACGATATCGCGTGGGGCGTGGTCTACCTGGCGTCCGATGAATCGGCCTTCATGACGGGCGCCGAGCTGGTCATCGATGGCGGCTATACGGCCCACTGAGAGAGGGGCCTGCACTGTTGGGGCCGCTACGCCTGCGTTGCTTCTTCCGCACGCTGGACCTGCATCAACGATCGCGGCGGGTAAAACCCGGCCCTGGTCCCGCATCGCGTGCCGGAAATCGCCATGCGTGGCACATCGCTTTCCCCGCTTCGCCGGGATCGGAGTCGCCACACTGGACGGAAGCCCTTCGCACTCGCCGCCATTCCTGTTCCATCCGCCGTTGCTGTCCCCGCGTGCGGCCCAGCCATCCCGGCGATGTTGCGCGAGCCCCTGGCGAGCCACGTGGCGACACCCGACACGCTGCACGCCTGTACCGATCACACCTGTCGGCCTGGCCGATCGACGGCGTCGCCGGTGCCTTTGGGAATATACGGACAGGCGAGGTGGGACCTGGCGATCGTTTCCGGGCCTGCTTGCCTGTCTAGCCTTGCTGCTGTCGTTGCCATGCCTCGGCAGGCCGCAGCATGCTCGCGGTAATGCCGTCGACGTACTCGTCGGCGGCAAGTTCGCATCGTGCCTTGCGCAGCGCCTCCAGGTACGCATCGTAGACCCGGAGGAAACGGCGCCACTGCCAGGGCAACGCCGCTGAAGTCCCGCCATGCATCGCCATGACCGAGTCAACCACGTCGGCGTGGCGTGCATCGAGCCCCCGCAGGATGTGCCCGGCTTTGGCAGCGTGCAACCAGCTCATCGTCGGTCTGTCCGCCGCGAGCCGGCAGCGCAATCGGTCGAGTGATCGCCGTGTTCTCTCGACGGCGGCCGTGGCATGTCCCTTGAAATCGATGGGCGGATCCATATGGCACGCACTCAATGCGAGAACAGGATGGGCAGGCAGATGGCCTGCAGGAGTTCACGCGTGGTGCCGCCCATCGCCCATTCGCGCAACCTGGAATGGCCGTAACCACCAGCGACCAGCAATTGGGCGCCAGAGTCGACGGCATGGCGAAGCAATGCCGTTGCCGTCGTCTCGCCTTGCGAAGTGCGCACCACGACGTTCACCTCGATGCCGTGCCGAGCCAGGTGGCCGGCGATATCCACGCCCGGGCGCTCGCCGTGGCGGCCTTCGCCAATCCTCGGATCGACGATCAACACATCCACCGTCCTGGCTCCAGTGAGCAGGGGGAGAGCGTCGTGGAGGGCGCGGGTTCCCTCGCGGGTCGGTTGCCATGCGACCACCGCGTGGGAAATCGGAAGCACGGCCGGATGGTGCGGCGGAACCACCAGCACCGGCCTGCCGGATTCGAACAGCAATGCGCTGAAGATCGCGGCGACAACGTCACGATCGATGCCCGACTGCTGCGTGGCGGCGGACAGGATGCTCAGGTTGGCATAGCGCGCATGCAGGGCCAGGCGGCTGGAGGCGTCGGCCAGCATCGACTCGACGACACGGACTTCCCAGGAGATCGATTCGCGCTCAAGGCGTTCGCGCAGCCTGGCTGCGCTGGCTGCACCCAGATCGCGCAATTCGCCGTAGACACCGGACATCATCTCGTCCGACGCAAATCCGTAAGGGCTCGGCAGCGGCGTGGGAAGGTTGACCGACTCGATCACGGCCAGGTGCGCGCCCGTCATTTCGGCCAATGCAATCGCGGCCAACAGGGCATTCTGGTCGCCAGCCGTCCCGCTCATCGGCAGCATCAGGTCACGGATCATCGGTCCATCCTCGAGATCAGGAGCCCTGAACATGCGCCCATCCCGATGGAACGGCTTGACCTGCATCAATGAACCGGCATTGGGCGCGTACGTTGCGCGCTGGATCGAGCCTTGGGGCAGCGGGTAAATGCCAACCTGGCTTGGCAAAGCAGACCCGCCCCCACGCACACGCCACCACACAACCCGCTCGCCTCTACTACGCGACCATCCGTGCCGCCAGCAACCGGTCCAGCACCGACTTCAATGCCAGCGGCTTGACCGGTTTCAGCAATAGCGGCAAACCAGCCTCATGCACGGCGCGGCGCACGGATTCGCCACCGTCGGCGCTCAGCACCAGGGTCGGACGCGGGCCGTGGGTGGCGGATAGGTGCTCATGCAGGGCGACGCCGGTATCGCCGTCGTCGAGGTGGTAATCCAGCAGCCAAAGGTCCGCAGGTTGGCGGTCGAGCGCGGCCCGTGCGGTGTGCAGGTTGGTGGCAGGCGTGACGTGGCAGCCCCAGCCGCGCAGTACCTGTACCAGTGCGTCAAGCGCAAGCGACTCGTTGTCGACCACCAGCACATCCAGCCCCGCCAGCGCGGGTGCGCGCCCTGCCCCGGTCGCTTGCGATGGCGTCGGTGCGCGCGCGACCTGGACGGCGAACACGGTGCCGGTGCCGGGTTGGCTGTGCAGCGTCAGCGCTGCGTCGAGCAGGCGCGCGATGCGGTCGGCGATGGCCAGGCCCAGGCCCAACCCCTGGCCGGCGGCATCGTCGCCTCGGCGGAACTCTTCGAAGATCAACGTCTGTTGATCTGACGCGATGCCGGTGCCGGTGTCGTGCACTTCGATCCGCAGCTGATCGCCATTGCGGCGCACGCCGAGCAGGATGCCGCCGCGCGTGGTGTAGCGCACGGCGTTGGCCAGGAAATTCTGCAATACGCGGCGCAGCAACTGCGGGTCGGTATGCACCCAGGCGCGCGTGGGCCGGTAACGCAGCGCGAGGCCGCGCTCGGCGGCGAGCGCGTGGAACTCGGAGGCCAGCGGCTCGAGCACTTCGGCCAGCGGGAAGCTGCGCGGCTCAGGCACCAGGCCGCCCGCTTCCAGCCGCGACATGTCCAGCAGGCCGGTCAGCAGGTCGGTGGTGGAATCCAGCGCACCGCGGATCTGGCGCACGGACGCGCCCTGCCCCGGCTCCAGCAACTGCTGCGCGAGGGCATCGGTGAAAAGGTGCGCGGCGTGCAGCGGTTGCAGCAGGTCGTGGCCGACGGCGGCAAGGAAGCGGCTCTTCGCATCGTTGGCGTGCTCTGCTTCGCGCTTGGCGACTTCCAGGTCGATGGTGCGCTCGTTGACGCGCTGCTCCAGGGTTTCGTTGGATCGCAGCAGCGCGGCCTCGGTGCGGCGGAAATCGGTGACGTCGGTGAAGGTCGCGACGAAGCCCCCGCCGGGCATCGGCACGCCGCGGATCTCGACGATATTGCCGTCGGCGAAACGGCGCTCGGTGAGATGCGGGGTGCCGGCGCGCATGTGTGCCAGCCGCCGGTCCAGCGCGGCCTCCAGGTCGCCATCGGGCGGCTGCAGCTGCAAGGCCCAGCGCGCGAGCTTGTCGATGGGCGTGCCCACTTGCAGCAGTTCGTCCGGATAACCAAACAGTTCGGCGTAGCGCCGGTTCCATGCAACCAGCCGCAACTCGGCATCGACCACGCTGATGCCCTGACTCATGTTTTCGAGCGCCGCTTCCATCACCCGCTGGTTGAAGCGCAAGGCCTGGGTGGCCTCACCGACCAGTTCGGCAACCGTATCCAGTGGGGCCTGCTTGCCGCGCGCTGCCGCATCGATCAACAAGCGCGCACTCGACACGCCGACGACGCCAGCCAGTTCGCGTTCGACTTCCACTACCGTCGCCTCGTCGGCGATGGCATGTCCGTCGCTTTCGGGGACCAACCTGCGCACTTCGACCTGGGGCAGGAACCTGCGGGCGACGTTTTCAAGGGCGCTCAAGGAAACGCCGCTGCGCGCGGCATCCGCGTGGAACGGACTCAAGGTCGCAACCAATGCCACTGCCACCAGGTTGACCAGCAAGCTGGCGACCACGCCACGGGTCACGTTATCCAATTGCCCCAAGCCAAGAAAACCGCCCGGCGTGAGCCAACCCAACCCCCGGGTGAAGTCGATCGGCGACAATCCACCCGCTTGCAGTGCAGCTGGCACCAGCAGTAACCAGATCCACACCAGTGTCCCGAACACGATACCCGCCAGGATCGCGGCCGAGGGCAGGCGCGGGCGATACACCGCCAGCACGACGCCCGGCGCCAGCTGTGCGAGCGCAGAGAACGACAGGATGCCGAAGTCGGCAAACGCCTTGCCCGTCATGGCCCTGCTGTAAAGCCATGCCAAGACGAATACCAGTGCAATTCCTATGCGCCGGTTGGCCAGGACCCATGGCCGCAAGTCCGGGCCTGACGCGTGGCGTGCGGCATCTCGCACATAGCTTGGACTGATCCAGTGATTGGCCAACATGATCGACAGGGTCAGCGCCGACAGGATCGCCATGCCGGTAGCCGCGCTCATTCCGCCCAGGAATGTCAGCATCGCCAAGCCGTTGTTGCCTGCCAACAACGGCAACGCCATCACATACAGGTCCGGGGACACGTCCGCCGGCATGGTCAATTGCCCTGCCCAGGCGATCGGTAACACTGGCGTCGCGATGGCCAGCAGGTAGAGCGGGAACAGCCACCGTGCCATCCGCAGGTCGTTGTCCTTGCGCAACTCAACCATCGCCACATGGAACTGGTGCGGCAGGATGAAGATGGCCAGCACGCCCAACCCGATCAAGGTGACGAAACTTCCGTCGAAACTCCCCTTCGGCAATCTAGCCGCACGCCCGGCCAGGTCGGCGAAACCATCGTGCACGCCCCATACGGCGAACGCACCGACTGCAAGCAATGCCGTCAATTTCAACAACGACTCGAAACCCAGCGCGAGCATGATGCCGCGGTTGTGTTCGATCGCCGATGCACGCCGGGTGCCGAACAGCATCGTGAACGCCGCCATCACCAACGCCACGTACAGCGCACTGTCCTGCCACGCCGGCAATGACGGTCCGATGCGGCTGGAGGTCAGCATCGCGAAGCTCATCGCCATGGCCTTGAGCTGCAGCGCGATGTACGGGATCAGGCCCAGCGCGGCGACCAGGGTGATCGTCGCGGCCAGCCACGCATCCTTGCCCAACCGCGTGGCGATCAGGTCGGCGATGGATGTGGCGTTGGTCTCGCGCGCCAGCTGCACCAGCCGAAGCATGAACGCGCCGGCCAACACGTACAGCACGATCCCGCCCAGGAACGTCGGCGGCAGCGGCCATCCGTAACGTGCGGCCTGGGTGACCGTGCCGTAGAACGTCCATGAGGTGCAGTGCACCGCAAGCGACAACGCGTAGACGTGGCGCCAGCGCGAAGCCAGCACACCCGGGGTGCGCTCGGCGTAGAGGCCAACGCCGAACAGCAGCGCCAGCCATAACAGCGCGGCGGCGACGACGACGCCGACGCTCAGCATCGCGCGTGGACCAGGTGGGCTGCGGGTGGGCGATCAGGCATTGGGCGAATGGTTGGATGGGCGGCTGTGCCGGGGCATCGGGGACATCTTATGCGTTGGGCTGGCCGGGTGGTGGTGGCTGACTGATGTGCCGGCATGGGCAGGCGGCGACGTCCAAGGCAACTTAGGCGGGCAAGCAATGAAGTCAAACGAGGCGCAAGGCAGGGAGCTGTTGTCCATGCTGCCTTGACCCCATTGAGGGGTAACGCAGGGCCGCGAGCACGAAAGAGCAGCGGTTTGGGCTCACATGCGCCTGTGCTCGGAGAGCCGCGACTCGTCACCCCCACAACAGCCGACGCATAATCGCCAATGGCCGATGGCCAACGGCCACGATCAACGACCGCGATCAACCGCCGTTGATCAAGGGTCACCGAGGCGCTAGCAACGGCAAATCGAGCAGCAGGACCTCGCGGCTGAAACCGCTCCCACTACTGGGCCGAGGGTTGCGTGCGGACAAGAAAACGACGGCGAGCCAGGGCCCGCCGCCGCGATCCGGGCGCTCCAGCACGCCCGGGTACCTCTGATGTGGACATCGTCATTCCAGTGAAGGCCGGAAACCAGTGTCCTTGGTCATGCAATCGATCACCCCAGTGCCTTGACGGCCAGGCATCTGCCGCGCCAACCCGTACTGGAGAAGTGACGCGTCCAGGCGCGACCCGCCATCAGAACTTGTACCGGACGCTCAATGTGTACTGACGCGGGGCGCCATAGAAACCGGTCAGCACGCCCAGTACCGGGATGTTGTATCCGGTGGTGCGATACTCTTTGTCGGCAAGGTTCGTGCCCTGCAGCGAAAGCGTCCACGCACCGGCGGTATTCCAGATGATGCCAGCGCTGACCAAGCCATAGCCTTCCTGTTTGATGGCCTCGGACAGGTCGGTGGTCGGGTACACCTCGCTCTGGTAGCTGTAGCCCACGCGTGCAGACAAGTCGCCCGCCGCTTGCCAGCGCGCTGCGGTATTCCATGTTGATCGCACCGGAAAACTTCCGGGGCGTTGGTAAATCGCTGGCTGTCGGCGACATTGACGCCGCTAGTGATGAACTCGTCGTACTTGGTATCCATCCAGGCCAGGTTGCCGTTGATCGCGAAATGGCGCCGGGCATCCACTGGTATTCGATCTCGGCGCCATTGACCGTGCCCGACCCGGCGTTGGAGAAATCACCGAAAAATGCATCGTCGACGTTCCATCGCCATTGCTGTCGTAGGCAGTGAATACCGACAGCTGGATATCCTTGTACTTGTTGTGGAACAACGCCAGGTTCAAGTACAGGCTCTGGTCGAGGAAGCCCATCTTGCTGCCGATCTCGTAGCTGTCCACGGACTCGTCCGAGAACGGCTCGGCCGAGCGCGGCACCGCGACGGTCTGCGCGCGAATGTTGTAGCCGCCCGACTTGAAGCCGCGCGATGCCGACCCATAGATCATGATGTCCGGCGTGGCCTGGTAGTTGAGCGAAACCTTGGGCGATACATTCTTGAAGCTCACGGTCTTGTCGAAGTCGGCGACGATCGGCAGTCGGCGTCGTGTAGGTGCCGTCCGAATAGCCCCTGTTGAGGACGACCGCATGCTTGTCCTCGTCGGTGTAGCGCGCGCCGACATCCAACTGCCACTTTTCGGTCAGGTCGAAGGTCCAGTCCGCGTACAGCGCGTAGCTCTTGGTATAGACGGTGCCCTGGGTGTCGCCGAACAGCAAGCCAAAGAAATTGTTGAGCACCTGGCCGCCTGCCCTTGCATCGAAGATGTACACGCCCATGACGCCACGCGAACGGCCACCAGCGTCGTAATTGGCCTGCACTTCGTTGCTGACCTGCTGGTCGCTGTAGAACCCCTTGACGTCGGCGATCGGTAGCGGCGTATTGTCGAAGTCGATGTTGGTCTCGGTGTCGGACTCGCGCTTGGCAACGATGTACTTGAAGCTCCAGTCGTCGTTGGCGCGATAGTTTGCGGTGGCCGAGATGCCCTGCAGCAGCGTGTCGTTGATGTTTGGCATGCCGTTGCGCACGTCGTAACGCGACTCCAGCGGCGGATACGTCGGTGTGAACGGGTTGGGCGCCAGCATCTTCGAGCCGCGTATGCCGGAACGGTCGTCGGTGCGGTCGTAGGCAAACTGGATGTCGAAGTCGTCGGTGAAGTACGCACCCAGGTTGAGCCGGAAGGCGTTGATCTGCTTGTTGCTGACGCCCTCACCCGTGATCAGGTTCTCGCCGAAGCCGTCGCGGTTGAGGCTGGCGATCGCCACGCGGCCACGCAGCGTGCCATCGCCACCCAGCGATCCACCGATGGCGGCTTTCAGGTTGCGTTCGTTGTAGTTTCCAACGGTCGCCTCGACGAAGCCCGTGGTCTCCTTGGACAACGCACGGGAGATGTACTTGATCGCGCCACCGATGGTGTTCTTGCCATACAGGGTGCCCTGCGGGCCACGCAGGACCTCGATACGGTCGACATCGAACACGTCGAGCAAAGCGCCCTGCGGCCGTGCGATGTAGACGTCATCCAGATAGATGCCGACGCCCGGATCGACGCCCCACAACGGATCGGACTGGCCGACACCGCGGATGTAGGCGGTGACCGTGCTGCTGGAGCCCCGTGCAGCGTAGATGGTCAGGTTGGGAACCTGCGACCCGATGTCGCTGATGTCGTTGACGTTGAGCTTCTCGAGCGCATCCGCGGTGAATGCAGTGACCGCCACCGGCACTTCCTGCAGGGTCTCTTCGCGCTTGCGCGCCGTGACCTTGACCGTCCCCAGGGACGAGGCCTGGTTGGTTGCTGCCTGCGGCGAGTCCTGTGTCGAGGCGGTCGCGGCAACGTCCGTGGCTTCAGGTGTGGTTGCTGCCGGCTCAGTGGCTGCAGGCTCGATGGCGTCCTGTCCCCAGGCCAACGGCGACAGCAGCGTGCAGGCGATCGCCAGGCTCAGTGTCTTGCGCTTCATCGATTACTCCCCATGGATCTTGGATGTGTGGATAACAGCTACGCGGATGCGGTGTTCGCGGCATGTGCCACGTCGTGATCGACAGGCTAGGTCCTTGGGGCGCAAGGCGGCATCGTACCTTTGGACAATGGGCCCGCCGCGCCGGGATGCGGACACTCGCCTTCTGGAAATGGCCCGTCATGGGCAGGGGATCGAGTCAATGGCGTTCCTGATCGTGCTGTCGGCACTGTGCTTCTTGATGTTCGTGGCCTATCGCGGGCACAGCGTGATCCTGTTCGCGCCGATCGCCGCGCTGGGGGCGGTGCTGCTGACCGACCCTTCGCTGGTGGCGCCCATGTTCACCGGCCTGTTCATGGAGAAGATGGTCGGGTTCCTGAAGCTGTATTTCCCGGTGTTCCTGCTGGGCGCGGTGTTCGGCAAGCTGATCGAACTGTCTGGATTCTCCAAGTCAATCGTCCAGGCCACCATCCGGCTGGTCGGCGCGCAGCGCGCGATCCTGTCGATCGTGCTGGTCTGCGCCCTGCTCACTTACGGCGGCGTGTCGCTGTTCGTGGTGGTGTTCGCGGTGTATCCGTTCGCCGCCGAGCTGTTCCGCCAGAGCGACATCCCCAAGCGCCTGATCCCCGGCACCATCGCGCTGGGTGCGTTCACCTTCACCATGGACGCGCTGCCGGGCACGCCGCAGATCCAGAACATCATCCCCACTTCGTTTTTCGGTACGGATGCCTGGGCGGCACCGTGGCTGGGCACGATCGGCGCGGTGTTCATCCTCATCCTGGGCATGGCTTACCTGGAATGGCGCCGGCGCGCCGCTCTCAAGGCCGGCGAGGGTTACGGAGACCCGGCGACCCTGCTGAACGAGCCAGTCCCCTTTGCCGGCGGCAATCTCGTCAATCCGATCATCGCAATCCTGCCGCTGGTGCTGGTCGGCGTCTCCAACAAACTATTCACCAACTCGATTCCACAGCTATACGGCAGCAGTGCGACCTTCAACCCAAGCGTGGTAGGCGATGCCGCGCCCGTGGTCCAGGAAGTCTCGAAGATCGGTGCGATCTGGGCCGTCGAAGGTGCCCTGCTCGTTGGCATCCTCACAGTGATCGTGTTCGCCTGGAAACCGGTGATGACGCAGTTCGCCACCGGCACCAGGTCCGCGATCGGCGGCGCGTTGCTGGCCTCGATGAACACCGCTTCGGAATACGGCTTCGGCGCCGTGATCGCCGCCCTGCCCGGCTTCCTGGTGGTCGCCAATGCGCTCGGAGCGATCCCCAACCCGCTGGTCAACGAAGCCGTCACCGTGACCGCCTTGGCTGGCATCACCGGATCGGCCTCTGGCGGCATGAGCATCGCGCTGGCGGCGATGTCCGACACCTTCATCGCCAATGCCAACGCTGCCGGCATCCCGCTGGAGGTCTTCCATCGGGTCGCGGCCATGGCATCGGGTGGCATGGACAGCCTGCCCCACAATGGCGCGGTGATCACCCTGCTGGCAGTGACCGGGCTGACCCATCGGCAGGCCTACAAGGACGTATTCGCGATCACCATCGTCAAGACGCTGGCGGTATTCGTGGTGATCGGGGTGTATTACGCCACTGGCGTGGTCTGAGGCACGACCGCCCCTCCCGTTGCGGGCCCGGGCGATCTTGCCGGCGCCCGCTGCTTGCAAGCACGCCCGGGCTTTGCCAGCCTGCGTACTGGACCCGGGAGCACGGCCATGGCGATTGGCGCGGATGAAGCGGCGCAGACGGATCCGGACACCCTGCCGGTGGTGCCCGACAGCGGTGTTCCGCGAGACACCACGCCGACCTGGGAAGTGGAGCTGCTGATCTCGGGCGTGGCGGTGTTCGCGATGCTGCAGCTCACAGGGTGGCTCAACGACCTGCTGTTCAAGCTGCTGCCGCGCTTTGGCGAGGCGATGCACGAGCCGTTGCGGATCATGTACGTCTACACCGAAAGCGCGGCGGTGATCCTGGCCATCACCTTCGCGCTGCACCTGATGCTGCGCGCACGGTGGATCGCACTGGTGGGCATGCATTCGGTGTTCCCGGAGGGCATCCGCTGGGAGCGGCTACGCTCCGGGCCGGTGCAGAAGGCCCTGGACATGCAGCGCCTGGGCTCGCCGGCCGCATTGATCGAGCGCGCGGACAACCGGGCCACCGTGGTGTTCGCCATCGGCGTGCAACTGGCATCGACGCTGCTGCTGATCAGCGTATTGGTCGGCGCGCTCTTTGCCTTGACGTGGGCCGGCGCACGCCTGCTGGGCCTGGATCCCGATCCCGGGCAGCTTTTCGTCCGCTGCGCGTTGGGGCTGCTGTTGCCCTTCGCCCTGCTCCCGGCCATCGATCGGTATCTCGGCAGCCGCCTTCGCAGCGGGAGCGTCGCACATCGCCTGTTGACGTGGGTGTTCCGATTGCTGGCAGCGATCGGCCTGTCGCAAAACGCTTCGGTGATCGCGCTGGCGTCCAGCCATGGCGGACGCCGTCGCGTCGGGCTGGCGATCGCCCTGATGACCATGCTGATCACTTCGGGCGTCCTGGCGGGCATTTTCGGACAGAGCCATCCTCGATACCTGGGCGCCTACGCACTGTTCCCGCATGCGGACGACATCCCCACCCGGACGCTGGACAATGCGCATTACGGCAACCGCCGCGATCCGGCCCACGATGCGACCGCAGCATACGTGCAAGACGCGGTGGCGACCGGACCCTACCTGCGCCTGGCCGTACCGTACGTGCCCGGACGCGATGATCGCGCGATGCAGTCCGCCTGCCCGGCGGCGGTAGAGAAGGCAGGCGACGCGCGTGCGGGCGCGCTGCTGGATTGCCTGCAACGCCTGCATGCCGTGCGGCTCGATGGCAGGCCGCTGCCCGGCGTTCACTACGATGCCGGCACCGATCCGCGCGGCGATCGCCCGCTGCTGCTGGCGATGATCGACATCCGCGCGTTGCCGCCCGGTCGCCACGAACTGGCCGTGGCGCAACCCGTCGACCCTGGCGACAAGGATGCCGACGACGGCTGGGAGCGCATTGCGTTCTGGCGCTGACCACGACTGCGCAGGCTGTCCGGCACGGCGCTGCGACACGGGACCGCGACCACGCCATGCGACGCATGCAGCGTAAAATCCCGGCGTGACCGCGACACCACGCAAGATCATCCACGTCGACATGGACGCGTTCTACGCGTCGGTCGAGCAGCGCGACGACCCGTCGTTGCGCGGCAAACCCGTGGTGGTGGCCTGGCGTGGAAACCGCTCGGTCGTGTGTGCGGCATCGTACGAAGCGCGCAAGTATGGCGTGCGCTCGGCGATGCCGGCGGTGCGCGCCGAGCGCTTGTGCCCGCGGGCGGTGTTCGTGCCACCGGATTTCACGCGCTACAAGGCGGTGTCGCGGCAGATCCGCGAGATCTTCGCCCGGCACACCGAGCTGGTCGAGCCGTTGTCGCTGGACGAGGCGTACCTGGATGTCACCGCAAACCGGTCGGGGCTGCCCTCTGCCACCGCGACGGCCGAAGCGATCCGCGCGGCCATCCGCGACGAAACAAGCTTGACCGCCTCGGCCGGGGTCGCGCCCAACAAGTTCGTGGCCAAGATCGCCTCGGACTGGAACAAGCCCGACGGCGTCTGTGTGGTGCGGCCCCACCAGGTCGACGCCTTCCTGGCGCCGCTGCCGGTCGGCCGCCTGCCGGGCGTGGGCAAGGTGATGCAAGGCAAGCTCGCCGAGCTGGGCGTGTCGGTGGTATCGGACCTGCGCAACCTGTCGGTCGAATCCATGGAGCAACGGTTCGGGCGCTGGGGACGAAGGCTGCACGAATTGTCGTTCGGGATCGACGAGCGTCCGGTGGTGACCGAGCGCCCGACGGTGCAGATTTCATCCGAGGACACGTTTGAGCACGACCTGCTGCTGGTCGACCTTGAACCGCACATCCGCCGGCTCGCCGAAAAGACCTGGGCCGCCTACCAGCGCGAGTCCGCACGACACGATGGGCGCATCGCAAGGACGGTCGTGCTCAAGCTCAAGACCAGCGATTTCCGCATTTTGACCCGGAGCCTGACGCCCGATGCGCGACCGGAGTCGCTGGAGGACCTGGCGCGGATCGCCTGCGACCTGCGCGAACGCGTCGGGCAGCCATCGCGTACGCGGTACCGGCTGGTGGGCGTCGGGCTGTCCGGATTCGTGGAGGCCGACAGCGTGCAGGCGCAGAGCGAGTTGTTCGGGCGCCGCTGATATCTTCCCTGCGCCCGGGGCCAATGCTTTTTGCAGGAGCGACGTCAGTGGCGATCAATCAAGTGCAGGGAAAAGCATCGCGACTGAAGTCGCTCCTGAAGGCCCAGGCCAACGCCAATCGACACTCGTCCCCTACTCCAACATCGGCCCCAGGACTGTCCAGACATGGTCCCGTAACTTGGGCTCCGCCTTGGCGACCGGGTGCAGGTTGTCGTCCTGGAATGCATCCCGATCGGTGGCGATCGGCTGCAACAGGAACGGCAGCAGTTCGATATCGAAGCGCTTTGCCAGGTCGCGGAAACTTTGCTCGAATTCCCGTGTGTAGTCGGCACCGTAATTCGGCGGGATCCGCATGCCGACCAACAGCACCCTGGCATCGACGCCCTGCGCGGCGCCGATCATCCGCGCCAGGTTGATGCGCATCTGGCGCAGGGGCAAGCCCCGCAGGGCATCGTTGGCGCCGAGTTCGATCACCACGATGTCCGGGCGGTGGAGCACCACCTCGCGCACCACGCGCGCCGCCCCGCCCGCGCTGGTCTCGCCGCTGATGCTGGCATTGACGATGCGCCAGCCCGGACGCCGGGTTGCCATGCGATCGCCGGTCAGGGCGACCCAGCCCTGGGATGGCGCCAGGCCATGGGCGGCAGAAAGCGAATCGCCCAGTACCAGCACGGTGTGCGGCCGCGTTGTTGCCGGCCCGGATGCGGCCGCAGTTGCGATCCCGACGCAGCCCAGTAACAGCAAGGCCAGCAGGACAGGACCAATGGCCCATTGAAGATGACGTCGTGATGCCGCATATCGTGGAGCCATGTATTTCGACCTCGTTGTCTTCGATTCCGTGTGCACTGCGTCGTGCAGGGCTCGATCGTCCCCCTGCGCTCGTTGATCCGGCCAAGCACCACCGCCGGATCCCATCCTGCGCCAGTATCGTCGTTCCCGTGAAAACGGGAATACAGTGGCCTTTGCACTACTGTCGCCGTAGCAACACCAGGGGTCGCCGGATGGACAGGCGTCCGCCTGCCAGAAGACCCCGCTTTCGCGGGAATGACAGCCTGGGCTTCACCAGCGGCCCGGAATGCCTCTAACGCAGGTTGCAGGTCCACTCCGTTGCAGTCCACTCCATGAGGGCGCTACTCGCGATGAACAAGGATGATCCGATGCCATCTCCAAGCTTGCCGTCAACAGGCACGCCCTCGACAGGCACGCCGTCACCCGGCAAGCCGCAAGACAGGCCATCGCGAACCGATGCTGGTTCCGCGACGCCTGGCGATCGACCGCGTCCCGACGCACTGCAAGTCAAAGGCCTCGGCAAGCGGGTGCAACTCCCCACTGGCGAGCTGACCATCCTCGACGACATCGACTTCACCATCGCGGGCGGCGAGGCGGTCGCCATCGTCGGCGCCTCCGGCTCGGGCAAGAGCACGCTGCTGGCCCTGATGGCTGGCCTGGATGCGCCCAGCAGCGGCAGCGTGGTGCTGGAAGGCGCACCGATGTCGACGCTCGACGAGGACGGCCGGGCGCGCGTGCGTGCCGAGAAGGTCGGCTTCGTGTTCCAGAGCTTCCAGCTGCTGCCCTCGCTGACGGCGCTGGAAAACGTGATGCTGCCGCTGGAGTTGCGCGGCGATGGCGATGTCGAAACGCCGGCCCGCGCGATCCTGCAGCAGGTCGGCCTGGGCGAGCGCCTCACGCACTACCCGCGCCAGCTGTCCGGCGGCGAGCAGCAGCGCGTGGCGCTGGCGCGCGCCTTCGTGACCCGGCCATCGCTGCTGTTCGCCGACGAACCCACCGGCAACCTGGACACACAGACCGGCCAGGCGATCATCGAATTGCTGTTCGACCTCAATGCCGCGGCCGGCACCACGCTGGTGCTGGTGACCCATGACGAGCACCTCGCCGGGCGCTGCGGCCGCATGTTGCGCCTGGATGGCGGGCGACTGGTGGCGGGATGAGCAACGCCTCCTTCCGTCCAGGGCTCGTGCGCATGGCGTGGCGGCAATTGCTGCGCGACCTGGGCTCGGGCGAGGTCCGCATCCTGGTCGCCGCGCTGGTGCTGGCGGTGGTCGCGGTCACCGCGGTCGGCTTCATCACCGACCGCGCCGAACGCGCCTTGGTGATCGAGGCCAACCGGCTGCTCGGCGGCGATGCCGTCGTACGGGCCGATGGCCCCATTGAAGGCGCGGTGCGCAAGGCCGCCTCCGTGCCGGCACTCCAGCATGCCGACACCGTCGAGCTGGACAGCATGGTGCGCGTGGGCGAAGGCCCGCAGGCCAACCTGCGCCTGGGCGAGTTGCACGCGCTTGGCGCCAACTTCCCGCTGCGCGGAACGTACACGATCGCCGGCGCGGACCGGCGCCAACGCGAGGTCGCGGGGATCCCGGCCGCGGGGACCGTGTGGATGAGCCGCGCCGGCGCCCAGGCGCTGCATGCCTCGATCGGCGACACCGTCATCGTCGGCACGTCGCGCCTGCGACTGGCGGCCCTCGTGTTGCAGGAGCCCGATGCCTCCTTCAATTACTTCCAGGTGGCGCCGAAGGTCTTCCTCAGGCTGGCCGACCTGCCGGCAACCGGGCTGGTGCAGGTCGGCAGCCGACTGCACTACCGCCTGGTCGTCGCCGGTGACCCGGGGGCCGTTGAAACCTTCATCGCCACCGCCAAACCTGCCCTGGGCCGTGGACAGCGGCTGGAAGTCGTGGGCGAAACCCGCCCCGAGATCCGATCCGCCCTCGACCGCGCCGGCCGCTTCCTGGGCCTGGCGGCCCTGGTCTCGGTGATCCTGGCCGCCGTGGCGGTGGCGATGGCCGCGCGCCGCCACAGCGAGCGCCACCTGTCCGGCGCCGCGGTGATGCGTTGCCTGGGCGCCAGCCAGCGGACGCTGGTCGGCATCCACGTCGGCGAGCTCGTGATGCTGGGCGTGCTGGCCAGCGCGGCCGGCGTACTGATCGCCTTTGGCCTGCAGTGGGCCGTCGGCCAGTGGCTGGCGCGCACCTTGTCGTTGTCGATCCCGGCGGCAGGCTGGTTGCCCGCGTTGCAGGGCCTGGGTGTCGGCCTTGTCGTGCTGCTTGCCTTCGGGGCACCGCCGGTACTGGCATTGCGGCGCGTGTCGGCGCTGCGCGTGTTGCGGCGCGACCTGGATGGCGGAGAGCCCAGCGCATGGCTGGTCGCCTTGACAGCCTTCGGTGGCCTGGCGGCGCTGTTGTGGTGGAAGGCGGGATCGGCGTCGCTGGGCGGGGTGATGCTGCTTGGCATCGTCGCCACGCTCGCCGTGCTCGCGCTGCTGGCGTGGCTGTTGATCGTGCTCGTGCGGCGGCTGCGATCGCGCCTGCGCGGCAGCCTTCGCTACGGCCTGGCCAATGTCAGCCGTCGCGCCGGCACCAGCATCGCGCAGGTGTCGGCCCTGGGCCTGGGGCTGATGGCGCTGCTGCTGCTGACCTTCGTGCGCACCGACCTGCTGGACCGCTGGCAGTTGTCGCTGGCGCAGGACGCGCCGAACCGTTTCATCGTCAACGCGCAGCCGGACCAGCTCGAACCCATGTCCGACTTCATCGCCGCGCAGGGACTGGCGGTGCCGACGCTGTACCCGATGATCCGGGGCCGGCTGCTGTCGCACAACGGCAAGGCCGCGGGTGGCCGTACGATTGCCAGCGACGATCCAACCGCGCGTCGTCGCGCCGAACGCGAGTTCAACCTGTCCACGACCGCGACCCTGGGCGATGGCAACAAGGTCGTGGCCGGGACGTTCTGGGCCGCCACGGGCAAGATAAAGCCACAGCTCTCGGTCGAGGAGCGCTTCGCGCAATCGCTGGGATGGAAGGTGGGCGATACCGTCACCTTCGACATCGCGGGCCAGCATTTCAAGGCGCCGATCACCAGCTTGCGCAGCGTCGAATGGGAAACCTTCAAGCCCAACTTCTTCGTCATCGCATCGCCCGGGGCGCTGGATGGATATCCAGCCAGCTATATCACCGCGGTCCACGTGCCCGAAGGTGAAACGCGGTTCACGGCACGACTGGTCGAGCGTTTCCCCAACCTGTCGGTGATCGATGTCGATGCGGTGCTCAAGCAGGTGCGCACGACCGCCGACCAGGTATCGAAGGTGGTCCAGGTCGTGTTCTGGTTCTCGCTGGCCGCGGGCGTGCTGGTGTTGCTGGCCGCGATCAGCGCCAGCCAGGACGAGCGCCTGCTCGAAGGCGGCGTGATGCGCGTGCTCGGCGGCAGTCGCCGACAGTTACGGCTGGCGCAGGCGTCGGAGTTCGCCGCGATCGGTTTGCTGTCGGGACTGGTGGCTGCCATTGCCGCTTCGATCCTGTCGGGCGTGGTCGCCACCCGCGTGTTTGACCTGCCCTGGGAGCCCAACTGGACGCTGGCCGCGGTCGGCGGCGGACTCGGGATGCTGGCGGCGCTGGTCGCCGGGTTGTTCGCGACCCGACGCGTGCTCGATGCGCCACCGTCGGTGACGTTGCGGGAGTTGCAGGGATAGCGCGCGTCGCCGTAGTCCCAATCCTTGGCAGCCGCGGACCCTCCATCCAACGTCATTCTCGCTAAAGCGGGGGCCTTTGGCTGACGCATGTCTGTTCATCCAGGGACCTTGTTCTTGCTACTGGTAGGAGCGAGGTCAGGCGTGATGCTCTCCTTGCACGATCGCATCGCGACTGACGTCGCTCCTACAAAAGGCGAAAGCCAAATCAAGACCAAACGCTTCCGCCTGTCGCGCGGGTCACTTTCTGTTGGGCAGACTTTCTGTTGGGCAGAAAATAAACAAAGACCATCGCTCCAGACGATCTGTCGCCCAAGCAGGTACGGCGCCCAAAATCGCTCCACTTCGTTGCGCTCAAACATGGGTGCCTTTTCCCCCTGCTTGGCTGCGATGCTCGGCAAGCTTCAAGTAGCACAAGATCAAGAGCCAACAACAACAGCCGAGACCAATTGCCACGAGCTGCAGCAACACGACTACCGTCATTCCTGCGAAAGCAGGAATCCAGTGGCCTTGGCGCAATCGACAACAACGTCAACGGGTGGGCACGCATGCGCCTGCCAAAAGACCCCGGCTCGCGGGAATGGCAACCGGGGACCCTGATGCAGGACGCGCACCCTGCAACGCTACAATCCAACATCCTGCCGCACCTTTCCCGCACCACCCTCCACGCAGAACAAGGAAACAGCTTTGTCCCCAACCCGGCGACTGCAACCCGACCCGCCCTGTGCCTCCGCCCTTGCCCCTGGCATTGACGCGATCAAACGCGAGCTGGACCTGCCCACGCATTTCCCGACCGAGGTCGAAGCCGCCGCAGCCAAAGCCGCCGCCCACCCGCGGCTACCCGACGAAGACCGCACCGACATTCCCCTGTTCAGCGTCGATCCCGACGGAGCGATGGACCTCGACCAGGCGATGCACGTCGAACGCAGCGGCCAGGGCTACCGCGTCCATTACGCCATCGCCGACGTGGCAGCCTTCGTCTCACCCGGCGATGCCATCGACCTGGAAGCCAACCGCCGTGGCGAGACGTTCTACGGCGCGAACGACAAGATCCCGCTGCACCCCAGGGTGTTGTCCGAGGATGCCGCGTCACTGCTGCCCGATCGCGTGCGGCCCGCGCTGCTATGGACCATCGACCTGGACGCCACCGGCGAGGGCATCGCGGTGGACGTCCGTCGCGCCCGGGTGAAGAGTCGCGCCAGGTTCGACTACACCCGCTTGCAGCAGCGCATCGATGCCGGCGACGCCGAACCGATGTGGACCGTCTTGCGTGAGATCGGCGACTTGCGCATCGCGCGCGAGAAACTCCGCGGCGGCGTCAGCCTGCCGCTGCCAGAACAGGAGATCCATCTTGACGATGCCGGCAACTGGAGGCTGGAATTCCGTGCCCGCCATCGGCTGGAGGACTGGAACGAACAGATTTCTCTGCTGACAGGCATGGCGGCGGCCCACCTCATGGTCAATGCCAGGGTCGGGCTCCTGCGCACGCTGCCGCCACCCTGGCCCAATGCGATCAAGCGCCTGCAGCGTACCGCCAAGGCGCTGGATATCGACTGGCCCCGGGGCATGTCGTATCCCGATTTCATCCGCAGCCTCGATCCTTCCAGGCCGCGCGACATCGCGATGATGACCAGCTGCACGTCGGTGCTGCGCGGCGCGGGCTATGCGGCCTTCAATGGCACGCTGCCCGAGCAACCGCTGCATTCGGCGCTGGCTTCGACCTATGCCCATGCCACCGCGCCGCTGCGCAGGCTGGTGGATCGTTATGTGGGCGAAACCTGCGTGGCTTTATGCGCAGGGCAGCCGGTTCCGGACTGGGTGCTGCAAGCCCTGCCCGGCCTGCCCGCCACGATGGGTGAGTCCGGGCGCCGCGCCAGCGCCTACGAGCACGCCATCGTCGACCTTGCCGAAGCGATCCGCCTGCAGGCGCGAGTGGGAGAACGCTTCCAGGGTGTGGTCGTCGATGTCGACGACCGCGATCCCGCACGGGGCGTAGTGATGGTGCGCGAGCCGGCGGTCGAAGCCAGGGTCACGACCGATGCCGCGACCTTGCCGTTGGGTGACCGCGTCGACGTCGAACTGGTCGAGGCAGACCCGGGCACGCGCATGATTGCCTTCCGGCTGGCGTCGTAACGGGCTTGCAGTGACAGGGCGTGCATCTGATGGCTTTCCCGTGGGCTCGAAGGCCGCGCGCCTTGGCGATGCCTTGTCCCGGGCGGACCGTGGCGCAAGGCACCGGACAGGCGTGTGCAACACCCTGCTCCCCACCGCCCGTCGCCCATCGCCCATCGCACGCTTGCCCATCGCGTTCCTTGGGGCGCGCAAGCTCTGCGTGGCTACCTCCTGCACTGGCCGGTCTGGCACAGGATTGAGCGATACCATGAGGCCGGCAACGATATGACACCCAACCGCATGCCAGCACCCTCCGGCCTCACCCGTCAGCAGATACGCACGCTGGCGCTTGCTTCGCTCGGCGGTGCACTGGAGTTCTACGACTTCGTCATCTTTGTGTTCTTCGCCTCGACGATGGGCACGCTGTTCTTCCCGGCCGACCTGCCCGGATGGTTGCGGCTGGTGCAGACCTTTGGCATCTTCGCCGCCGGCTACCTTGCGCGGCCGCTGGGCGGCGTGGTCATGGCGCACTTCGGCGACCTGCTCGGGCGCAAGCGCATGTTCATGCTCAGCATCCTGCTGATGTCCATTCCCACCCTGCTGATTGGCCTGCTGCCCACGTACGCCACCGCTGGCATGGTCGCGCCATTGTTGCTGTTGCTGCTGCGCATGATGCAGGGCGCCGCGATTGGTGGCGAAGCGCCCGGAGCCTGGGTTTTTGTCAGCGAGCACGCCGGTGCTCGCCACCGCAGCCTGGCCTGCGGTGCACTGTCGGCGGGCCTTTGCGGCGGCATCCTGCTCGGCTCGCTGATGGCCGAAGGGGTCGGCGCGGTCCTGAGCGACACGCAACTGCTGGACTGGGGTTGGCGCCTGGCCTTCGTACTCGGCGGCGTATTCGGCCTGGTCGCCATGTACTTGCGTCGCATGCTGCACGAAACCCCGGTCTTCGCGGAATTGCGCGAACGCCAGGCACTGGCCGCGGAACTGCCGATCAAAACGGTGTTGCGCGACCACCATGGCGCGGTCGTGCTATCGATGCTACTGACCTGGCTGTTGACGGCCGCCGTGGTGGTCACGCTGCTGATGATGCCGACGTTGCTGCCTACCTTCGGCATCGATCGGCAGGTAGCGCTGTCAGCCAATGCCTTGGCGATCGCGTGCACGATGCTGGGCAATATCGTCGCTGGCAGCATGGCAGACCGTTACGGTGCCGGACGCATGCTGATGCTCTGGAGTGCGCTGCTCGGCACCAGCTTCTGGATGTTCTATACGACGATGCAGCACGACGCTGCCTGGCTGTATCCGCTATATGCGGTAGTCGGGTTCAGCGTCGGGCTGACGGCGCTGGTGCCATCGATCGCCGTGGCAGCGTTTCCCGCACCGGTGCGCTTCAGCGGCCTGGCGTTTTCGTACAACGTCGCCTACGCGATTTGCGGTGGCGCCACGCCCGTGTTGCTGACGCTGCTGCTGCGTGACCACCCACTGGTCCCGGCGCAATACATCGCCGCAATGGCTGCCCTGGGCTGCCTGCTGGGCTGGTACGTGCACGCCTTGTCGCAACCCCGCCCGCTGGGATCACCACCCCCAGGGATCCCACCGCGACTTATCGCAACCACTATGGGTCATGCCGTGACAGGCGCCTTGGCCGGTGCCCGGTGCGCCGACAAGCCGCTGCGGATCATCCTACTCCCCAGGCACGGCCCGCGATTGAACTGTAAACCACGTAGATGGCCCAGTTGGGCCGCAGGTGAGGGCCCTGGTGCGACGCTGGCCGCTCGATAGGCTCGCGCGCCATGATCAATCCATCGTGCGCGCCACGACACGGCCGCCGCGTGAACGATCGCAACGAACAGCCAGGCGATCCTATGCCCGCGGCTCAGTTCCCTGTATTCCATTCCGGATCGTCGAACGCGCGGGTCACTCCCTCCAGAGCACTGCGAGGTGGCATCGGATCTATGCGGACATGTCGTCTTTGGATCGGCTTCTTCAGCGCCGCGGTGCCCCGGCGACTTGCCTTGCGAACGGAGATGAAGCGCTCGTCGGCAGCTGCGCGACGAATGTTGGCCGCGATGCGACGCACGAGCAGTATAAGCGCGGGTACTCCTCCAGAGCACTGCGCAGCGTGGCGATCGCGGACATGTCCTTTCTCTTTGGCATCGGGATATTTCGGCCGGCGCCATCAGCCCCGTGCCCGGGCATCCATCGCAGCGCCTCGCGCCCGGAGCTTGCCGTGAGCCGCCATCTTCGGCTTTGCTCCGAACTGGTGTTCTCGGCGCTCTGCGCACTGTTTTCCGCGCTCGCGCGATGCGCTCTGTCTCCTTCGCGTGCAGTTCTTGGATCGGCCTTCTCAGCGCCGCCCGGCATGCCCGTCTGCGAGCGCTTTATCTCCGCGTCCGGGACATGGGCGCGAACTTGGCGCCGATATGTCTCGTCCTGTCGTTCCGTTTTCCTTCCATGGAAGGCCGGGATGTCGTGCTCGGAGCCTTGCGATTCGATGCCGTGCAGCGCCGACGGTCTCGGCCGCGAAGTGGTCCGAGCCCAGGTTCGCGAGTTGGCGTATCTCCACGATGAGCCAATCGACTGATTGTCAGCATCGTTCGGTCGCCTGCACCTAGCGCCTTGTTCCTGGCTTCCATGTACCCATTTCGTAGTGTGTCAAGCGCCTTTACCGCGCCGCCGGATGTCCGGCCATGCCCTTGCGCAATGGCGCGTCCGTTTTTCAGGCCTTCAGCGTCGTTGTCGACCAGGTGCTCGAGTTGCCGGCTGTCTCGTTGGTCGAGCGCGAAGGAGATGTCGTCGGCCGCTGCGCAGCACGTGTCTTCCTCTTCTTCGTCCTACCTGGTCCGCGCAGTTGTCGTAGTTTGCGTCGTTCCGCCCTGTATCGTTGTTTGGTAGCTCGTCTAGCGATCTTTATCTGGCGGTCACGGCGGCCTCGCCTTCGTAGGCCTGCGTTCCGCGGCGTTATCGTCGTCGTCGTTCTCTTCTGTTTCGCTCTTTGTCCGCTTCTGTTTTCTTTCCTGGCTAGGTGCTACTGATCGCAGCCTCCATTTTTTGGGTAGCGTCATCCCTCCGGTCCATGCGACCTATGTATACCGCATCCCAGCAGCGGATTCGCGCCAGGGCAGCAGAAATTGCACGACTCATCTGCATCCAGCTGCGTCCCGTGTAGGTCGCCTGGTCGCTCGCTCGACGTCACTCGTCGCTGTGCTGAGCACCGAATATCGTGCGACGCCGCGATCCTGCGTTCGGCGTGCAGCGCTACGTCAGCCCGGATGAACGCCAGCAGGTTGCAGTCGGGCATTCGGTACGCGACTCGGGGGGATCGATCCGTCGCCGCGCCGCTGTCGCCACTCCTGCGCAGTCCTTGGTGCTGCCGTCTTGCGCGACGGCGGGCTCCACATTCCCAGCTCCGCAGGCGCGACGATGTAGCCAATCGCATCCTGATTGATCGTCCGGTCGCCTGCACCAGCGCCTGTTCCGGTGGCGCCATGTAGACTCCGCTGGTCGGCGATCAGATTTCGTAGTGTGCTTATCGAAAAGCGCCTTTACCGCGCTCGCGATGGGCCATGCCCTGTGCGCAATGGCGGCCGCGTCCGCTCGGCGTGGCGCATCGCGCGCGTCTTGCCCAGGGCCAGGAGACATCGGATGTCGCCTCGTCCAGAGCTCTATCTCCTTGTCCTGGTAGATCCCGGGCTTGTCGGCGTCGACGTTGTTGCACCCCATGACTACGCCTTTCTGGTGGAGGGGCAATGCAGCGAGGCTGTTGTACCGGGTACGCCAGGCGTGGTTCTGGGTGCCGGCGCTGTCCGGCCTGCTTCCGACGCCGTTGGTCGCATGTCCGGCCCGGATGTTTCTCCGGCACTTGGTTGCAGACATAGGTACGGCCTTCGCAGATCTCGGCCCCTCCCCAGCCATGATCTCCCTAACACGGGCGCGGCACCGGGTTTCCGGGGCGACCGGTCCCGCACCCCTCAGGTTGGCGACGCGGATGCGTCGCTCCGGGTCGAGCAGGCCGATCCAGACCAGGCTCAATCCACCGCACTCGATCAAGCCTCGCAGACTTTTCGAACGCTGGTCACGTCCGTGCTGGCGCTGATGGCCTGGTTGCAGGCTCAGGCCGCATACATCCGCGACGCCGCAGTTCGCGTGGTGCGCATGGTCTCAGGTGACTTCCAGCGCCACCTTGGCGCCCCACGATATTCGCCGCATCCCAGCAGTGTCGCCAGGGTCAGCGAGAAATCGATCGATTCTCCCTGCTTCGTAGCGTCGCGTTGCGTCATGGCGCAGGCTTTCGCCGCGGGCGATCGCGCCCAGGAAGACATCCTTTCATATTCCCGGTCCGCAGGAACAGTCGGTCGACGTCCCCAGCTAGGCGCTGCGGTGTAGCCAAAAACCTCCTCGGCCCTGCGATTCGAGCTAGTCACCCTGCCTTTCAGAGCCTTGTTGAATCGATCGTCGGACGACTCGGCGGTCATCGCTAGGCGCTGCGTGTGCGCACCGACTTGCTGCGTTCCGCATCTAGGCGCTTGAGCTGGGTAGCACTGCCGTATATGAAGGATACAGTTACCACCGTGGTCGAATCCACGAACATCGCCTATCTCTCCAAGGGTTGAACCAGCCGGCATCTGAACGTGGGCAGCAGTCAGCGGTTCAGTGCAGGTACGCCACTGCGGGTGGCAGTGCGATGCGTATCAACATCAGCTCCAGGCCTTCGGCTAAGTCTGCGTCAGCAGGCCGGCATACAGCGTCAGGGCGATGGTTCCCTAAGCCAACTACGAGCGAGCGCCGTGATCTCGACATTCCCAGTGGCCGGTACGGCATGCCGCCATACAGATACTTGGCACTCGAGCAGGCGCCAGGAACGTCGTCGCGCAGCACCGGCCGCCTTCACCTGCGTCAGGTGGTCGCGCCGAGCATCGCAATCGATGCGGATGGCAGGAGCCATGTGATGGAGGCAGTTCTGGCGATGCCACTGCCCCATCGAAGCCAAGCATTGCGAACCGTGGACACACGCCCGACACATCGGCCGCCAAGCCAAACATGCCCAGCAGGACGATCACTATGGCAAGTATCGGTTCCGGCGCCAGTCATCGTCCTGCCTGTGGATAGCCCGTCCGCCAGCGCTGCGCCCGCGTCGTGATCCAGTTCCTGTCGCGATCCACAAGAGCATGTCGCGGCCAGGATGAATGCAGCGTGGTGACTGGCGACTCGTGGGCCACCCCGACCCGTCGCCCTTCAATTCGGCTATCCCTAGCAGCCAGCCCGACAAGGTTGCAAGCACACGCAGAACACGATGCCGGCGGCGACACGCTCCCGCAAAGCACACATGCAGTTTGGCGATACCCATCGAACGCCCATAAGAATTGCGCTATGGCTATCGTGTTCGGCGCAGCCCGTCCTGCACCCGTGCCTGCCTGGTCATGATCCACTGGCCATCAAGCAGATCCTCCTCTCTGCGCCCAGGATGATATGCCGGGGTTGGCTCGGGCTGGGCCGACCGGTCCGCCGCATCACCAGGCCCACAAAAAAAGCGGGCCGAAGCCCGCTTTTTTTGCTCGCAATGAAACGCCAACTTACGCTGGCGCGCCCTCGCCTTCCTCGATCGCCTTCATCGACAGGCGGATACGGCCCTGCTTGTCGACTTCCAGCACCTTGACCTTGACCACGTCGCCTTCCTTGAGCACGTCGCTGACCTTCTCGACGCGATCGTTGGAGATCTGCGACACGTGCACGAGGCCGTCCTTTCCGGGGGAGATCGTGACGAAGGCGCCGAAGTCCATGATCTTGGCGACCTTGCCTTCGTAGATGCGACCGGGCTCGACATCGGAGGTGATCTGCTCGATACGCTCCTTGGCGGCGCGGCCGGCGGCGGCATCGACGGACGCGACGGTGATGGTGCCATCGTCCTGGATGTCGATCTGGGTGCCGGTTTCCTTGGTGATGGCCTGGATCACCGAACCGCCCTTGCCGATCACTTCGCGGATCTTGTCGGGGTGGATCTTGATGGTGATCAGGCGCGGTGCGAAGTCACTCAATTCCGCACGCGGCGCGGTCAATGCATTGGCCATCTCGCCCAGGATGTGCAGGCGGCCCTGCTTGGCCTGCGCCAGCGCGGTCTTCATGATCTCCTCGGTGATGCCCTGGATCTTGATGTCCATCTGCAGCGCGGAGATGCCGTCGGAGGTACCGGCGACCTTGAAGTCCATGTCGCCCAGGTGGTCCTCGTCACCGAGGATGTCGCTCAGCACCACGTAGTCGTCGCCTTCCTTCACCAGGCCCATCGCGATACCTGCAACCGGCGCCTTGATCGGCACGCCGGCGTCCATCAGCGACAGCGAGCTGCCGCAGACCGAGGCCATCGAGGACGAGCCATTGGACTCGGTGATCTCGGACACGATGCGGATGGTGTACGGGAAGTCTTCCATCGTCGGCATCACGGCCAGCACGCCGCGCTTGGCCAGGCGGCCGTGGCCGATCTCGCGACGCTTCGGGCCCATCATGCGGCCGGCTTCACCGACCGAGTAGGGCGGGAAGTTGTAATGGAACAGGAAGTGCTCCTTGTACTCGCCCGAGACGGCGTCGATGATCTGGCCGTCGCGCGCGGTGCCCAGCGTGGTGACCACGATGGCCTGGGTCTCGCCGCGGGTGAACAGCGCCGAGCCATGCGTGCGCGGCAGCACGCCGACCTTGGAGCTGATCGGACGCACGGTGTCCAGCGCGCGGCCGTCGATGCGGACCTTGCTGCTGAGCACGGAGTGGCGCAGGGTGGTGTATTCGAGTTCGCCGAACTGCTTGGACAGCTCTTCGCTGGTCCAGCCGTTGGCTTCGCACTGGTCGGCCATCGAGGCGATGACGTCCTTCTTCAGCGCCGAGATGGCGTCCTTGCGCTCAAGCTTGTCGCGCACGGCGAAAGCGGCGGTCAGGCGGTCGCCCAGGGCGGCCTTGAGCGCATCGACCATGGCCGGGTCGGCGGCCGGGGCTTCCCAGGTCCACTTGGGCTTGCCGGCTTCGGCGACCAGGGCATTGATGGCGTCGATGGCGACCTGCATCTGCTGGTGGCCGAACATCACCGCGCCCAGCATCACGTCCTCGGACAGCTGGTCGGCTTCGGACTCGACCATCAACACGGCGTCGCTGGTGCCGGCGACGACCAGCTCGAGCTTGGAGTCGACCAGTTCGGATCTGGTCGGGTTGAGGAGGTACTGGCCATCCTTGTAGCCGACCTTGGCGGCTCCGATCGGGCCGGCGAACGGGGCGCCCGACAGCGCCGTGGCGGCGGACGCGCCAAGGAGGGCCAGGATGTCGCCATCGACTTCAGGGTTCATCGACATGACGGTGGCGATGATCTGGACTTCGTTGCGGAAACCATCCGGGAACAGCGGGCGGATCGGGCGATCGATCAGGCGCGAGATCAGCGTTTCCTTCTCGGTCTGGCGGCCTTCACGCTTGAAGAAACCACCCGGGATGCGACCACCGGCATAGAACTTTTCCTGGTAATCAACGGTGAGCGGGAAGAAGCTCTGCCCTTCGCGCGCGCTCTTGCTGGCGACGCAGCTGACCAGCAGCACGGTGCCCTCGCAGGAGACCATGACCGCGCCGCCTGCCTGGCGGGCGATTTCGCCGGTCTCGAGGGTGACGTCGTGGTTGCCGTACTTGAAGGTCTTGGTGGTTTTCGACACGGTTGGATTCCTTGGAAGGCTTTGTTCGATGAACCGGACGGAACCCTTGCCCCGCCCGGGTGGCCACCGTGGATGGCGGCCCTGCATGCATGCTGTGGATCTGGCTGGTGACGCTTGTGGGTCTGTTGCGACGATCTGTCCAGGCGGTGTGGCGCCGATGCGGATGGAGCTTGTAGCTGTGTTGCTGGCCGGGCTGGAGCTCGGCGTCATGCAGCTCGTCGCTGTTGCGCTGGCGCTTGTGTCGCCTCGTCGCACCGTTGCCCCCAGCCTGCACCAAAAACAAAACCGCGGCGCATCGCTGCGCCGCGGTCGGGGTATTGCTTAACGACGCAGGCCCAGGTTCTTGATGAGGGCCTTGTAGCGCTCGGCATCCTTGCGGTGCAGGTAGTCGAGCAGGCTACGGCGCTGGTTGACCATCTGGAGCAGGCCACGCCGGCTATGGTGGTCCTTCTTGTGGACCTTGAAGTGCTCGGTCAGGTGGGCGATGCGTGCGGTCAGCAGGGCGACCTGGACTTCCGGGGAGCCGGTGTCGTTGGCGCCGCGCTTGTGTTCTTCGATGACCTTGGAGCTGTCGATTGACATGTTGTTGCCTCGGTAGATGCGTGGTCGGCAGGAACGTGGCCTCCCGGTGAAGGATGCTACGCACCGCCAGCCCGCCGCTTGCGGTTGGTCCCCGGCGCCAGGTGTCGAATGGTTCGATGACCGGATCCGGGATTGCTCGATCGAGCCCCGTAATTGTAGCGCCCCAAGGCGTTGACGGACAAGGGTTTGTCTGCCCACGGCCGAACCTTGAAGCGGGTCTTCGCAGGCGCGGCGGGCATTGAACCCGATTGGCGCCTTGCCCGGGAAGACTGGCCTCCAGCGCATCCGTGTGACGGCGCCAACCTCGCCGGACAGGCAGGCGGCACTGGAAACAGGCTTACGCGGCCACGAGGGGCCGGAATGGCCGGAACCGCCGCTGGTTGGGCGTTCACACCGCGCGGCGCACCGGCTGTGAACACGCCCACGCGAACAGTCGCTGTGGATGCAACCGACCATCGGCCTGGACATTTCCCAAGCCAAGTGCCCTGCCCTGCAGGTCGCAGATGGCCACCTCACCCGGCGGACGGAACCCGCCCTGGACGGATTGCCCGTGCCCCAACTGCGCGGCCTGTTCAGCAGAGACCTCGACGGCGGGCCAGGCCGCCATCCCGGCTTCGATTGGCAGCAGGCAGGCATCCAGGCTGTGCTCACCGCGTTCGGCCAACTCCTGCAGCGCTTCCAGGGTCCACATCCGGGGCTCGCGGAATGGATCGACCCAAAGCCGCCGCAGCTCGGCGACGTGCGCGCCGCAGCCCAGCGCCTCGCCCAGATCACGTACCAGGCTGCGGACATAGGTGCCCGAGCCGCATTCGACATGGAGCCGCAGCAGGGGCTGGTCGCCATCGAGCAGGTCGGCTGCCGATTGCAGGTCGAAGGCGTGCACGTCGACCTGGCGCGTTTGCACCTCGACCATCTCGCCGCGGCGCGCCTTGGCGTAGAGCGGCTCGCCCCCGCGCTTGAGCGCCGAATAGATGGGCGGACGCTGCTGGATGCGGCCGGTGAGGCTGCGCAACGCGGTATCGATGGTAGGGATGTCGAGCGCGGGGACGGCCCGCTCACGCAATGGCGTGCCCTCGGCGTCGTCGGTATCGGTGGTCACGCCCAGGCGGGCTACCGTGTCGTAGGCCTTGCGTGCGCCTAGCAGGCCGCCCGCGATCTTGGTGGCCTCGCCAAAGCAGACGGGAAGCAGGCCCGTGGCGAGCGGGTCAAGGCTGCCGGTGTGGCCCGCCTTCCTGGCACGAAAAAGATGCCGCACGCGCTGCAACGCCTGGTTGGAGCTGAGCCCCTGCGGCTTGTCCAGCAGCAGGATGCCGTCCAGCGGACGGAACACGGTCTTGGGGGACTGGGTGCGCGGCTTGCTGCTCATCGGCTCTATTGTAGGAGCGGCTTCAGCCGCGAGCGTTGGATCCTGGATTTTGCAGTGAGCAGGAGTGACACGAGTTGCGATCAGGTGTCGGGGAAACGTTAGCGCGACTGACGTCGCTCCAAAAGCACAGGCAGGATCAAGGGCTCGCGGCTGAAGCCGCTCCTACAGGGGGCGACCATTCGGCTCAGGCCTGATGGTCTTCGCCTTCGCCTTCGCCTTCGTTATCGGCATCGGCATCGGCATCGGCGTCGGCGTCGGTATTGAGTTCCGGCAGCGTGCGCAGGATGTTTTCGATCCGTTCGCCTTCGTCCACCGATTCGTCGTAATGGAAGTGCAGCTCCGGGACATGCCGCATCTTGACGGCGTGCGCGAGTTGGTAACGCACTTCCGGAGCGAGCGCCTTGAGTGCTTTCATCGCCTCGGCGGCGCGCTCGGGCTGCAATGCGGTGACGAACACCTTGGCATGGGCAAGATCCCGCGTGACCTCGACGTCGGACACGCTCATCGAAGGCAGGCCGTGTTCACGGACCGCGGCGTGCACCAGCGTGCCCAGTTCACGGCGCAGCTGGGCGGAGACGCGGTCGGTGCGATGGAAGGATTTCTGTGGCATGGCTTGATCGTATGGGAAGCGGGGTTGCGGTTGCGTGAGTGGGGCGTGGTAGCGGGAAGCAGCATCTCCTGCCGGCACCGTGCCGGGGGGTTCGCTTTCACGAATCCCGAATCACCAATCCCCAATCACGGCCCTCACAGCGTCCGCTGCACCTCGATCCGCTCGAAGCACTCGATCTGGTCGCCCGGCTGCACGTCGTTGTATTGCTTCACGCCGATGCCGCACTCGGTGTTCTCGCGGACTTCGTCGACGTTTTCCTTGAAGCGGCGCAGCGATTCCAGCTCGCCTTCGAACACCACCACGCTGTCGCGCAGCACGCGGATCGGCTTGGACTTCTTGACCACGCCCTCGGTGACCATGCAGCCGGCCACGGCGCCGAACTTGGAACTGCGGAACACGTCGCGGACTTCGGCGGTACCGATGATCTCCTCGCGGATCTCCACGCCCAGGATGCCGGAGGCCACCTGCTTCACCTGGTCGATGACGTCATAGATGATCGAGAAGTAGCGCAGGTCCACGCCATTGGTCTCGATCAACTTGCGCGCCGAGGCATCGGCACGCACGTTGAAGCCGATCATCGTGGCCTTGGAAGTCGCCGCCAATTGGGCATCGGACTCGGTGATGCCACCGACGCCGGAACCGATCACGGTGATCCGGATTTCGTCGTTGGACAGGGCCGTCAGCGCTTCGCGCAACGCCTGAACGGAGCCCTGCACGTCGGCCTTGATGATCAATGGCAGGCTCAGCTGGCCTTCGCCACCGCCCATCTGCGCCATGATGTCTTCCATGCGATTGCCGGCCTGGGTCACAAGGCGGGTTTCACGACGCCTGGCGTCGCGCTGTTCCGCGACATCCTTGGCCAGTCGCTCGTCCTTGACCACGACGAAGTCGTCGCCTGCGTCGGGTACGCCCGACAGCCCCAGCACCTGCACGGGAATCGACGGCCCGGCGCTGGGCACCTGGTTGCCGGCCTCGTCGAACAATGCGCGCACGCGGCCGTATTGCGTGCCGCATACCAGGTAGTCGCCCTTGTTGAGCTGGCCCTGTTGCACCAGCACGGTGGCCACGGCGCCCCGGCCCTTGTCCAGCGCGGACTCGATGACGACACCGGTGGCCCGGCCCTCTGCAACCGCCTTGAGCTCCAGCACTTCGGCCTGCAGGCTGATCGCGTCGAGCAGGCTGTCGATGCCCTGCCCGGTCTTGGCCGACAGTTCGACCATCTGGACCTCGCCACCGAAGTCCTCGGCGACGACGTCATGCGCCAGCAGCTCGTTCTTGACCTTGCTCGGATCGGCGGCATCCTTGTCGATCTTGTTGATGGCGACGATCAGCGGCACGCCAGCGGCCTTGGCATGCTGGATGGCCTCGACGGTCTGCGGCATGACGCCATCGTCGGCCGCCACGACCAGGATCACGATGTCGGTCAGCTTGGCGCCGCGCGCACGCATCGAGGTGAAGGCGGCGTGGCCCGGGGTGTCGAGGAAACTGATGACGCCCTTGTCGGTTTCGACATGGTAGGCGCCGATGTGCTGGGTGATGCCACCGGCCTCGCCCGTGGCGACGCGGGTGCTGCGCAGGTAGTCCAGCAGAGAGGTCTTGCCGTGATCGACGTGGCCCATGATGGTGACCACCGGCGGGCGCGGCACGCCCTCGCCCTGGGTGTCCTCGACGTGCGCCAGCAGCGTGTTTTCGACATCGTCGGCGTCGGCGTGGACGGCGGTGTGGCCAAGCTCTTCGGTGACCAGCACCGCGGTGTCGTGGTCGATGGACTGGGTAATGGTCGCCATCACGCCCATCTTGAACAGCGTCTTGACGACATCGCCACCCTTCATCGCCAGCTTCTGGGCAAGGTCGGCAACGGTGATCGCGTCGCCGATGGCGATCTCGCGCACGACCGGAGCCGTGGGCTTGTTGAAGCCGGTGCCCGAGCGCGCCTGGTCCGGATGGCGGCGCGACGGCTTGGCGCGACCACGTCCGGTACTGCGACGTGCGCGGTCGGCGGCGCTCAGGTGCATCTGGCCGGCAAAGCGGCTGGTACGGTCGTCATCCTCGACGCCGGCGACCATCGCGTGCGAGCCGCGGGTCTTGTGCTTGTGTGCCGGGCGTTCTTCGCGCGCCGCCGGCTTCGGGTGGCCGTGGCCGTGGCCACCGGCCTTGCGTGGGGCGGCGGCTTCGTCCTCGGGCGGCATGGCGGCTGCCGCGGCGATGCGCTGGGCCTCCACGCGCGCGGCTTCCTCGGCCTTGCGCTTGGCTTCGGCGGCTTCCTCCGCGCGACGCTTGTCCTCTTCGGCCAGGCGCTGCTGCTCGGACAGGTTGCGCTGCCTGGATTCCTCCAGCTTGCGCAGGATTTCGGCCTGCTCGTCGTTTTCCGGCTTCGCGGCTTCCGGCTGCGCGTCGTCGCCCTTGACCAGCACGACCTTCTTGCGCACGACGACATCGACCGTGTTGCGGCTACGGCCACCACCGACGGTGAGCTCCTGCTTGCGGCTGCGGCTCAGGGTGATTTTCTTCGGCGCGGCAGTCTCGTCGCCGGCGGATTCGGCCTTGCCGTGGGCGCGCTTGAGGAAGCCCAGCAGCTTGACCTTTTCACGACTGGTCACGACCTGGTCGGGCCCGTCGAAGGTCATGCCGGCCTCTGCCAGCTGCTCGAGCAGTTTGTCGACCGGCTTGTTCACCAGTTCTGCCAGCTTGCGGATCGTGGTTTGTTGCGACATTCGAATTCCGTGTCCTGTGGCGCGGGCGGTGGCCCGCGCGGGGATGCATCTGTCAATTCTAAGCCGGGCGCCATTCACGCCCGGTGTACGCGTGGTACGGCCTAGCCTTCGCGCTCCAGTCGTGCGATTTCCTCGGCCCGTGCGGCGAGGATCAGCGCCGCGGCGCGCGCCTCGTCCATGCCTTCGATGCCGAACTCGACGACCTCGTCGGCGCCCAGCTCACCCAGGTCGTCGGCGGTCTGGATGCCATTCTCGGCCAACGCATGGGCGGTCTCCTCGTCCATGCCTTCCAGCGCCAGCAGGTCCTCCGCCGGCTGGTGCTCGTCGAGCTCTTCCTCGACGGCCAGCGCGTCGTTGAGCAGCGCGTCACGGGCACGCGAGCGCAACTCCTCGACGATGTCCTCGTCGAACCCTTCGACCGCGAGCAATTCGCCGACCGGTACGTACGCGATCTCCTCGACGGTGCTGAAGCCTTCGGCGACCAGGATGTCCGAGATCTCCTCGTCGACCTCGAGTTTTTCCTGGAACAGCGCCTTGGCCGCGGCCTGCTCGGCCTCGCTCTTGGCCTCGACCTGCTCTGCGGTCATGACGTTGAGCTGCCACCCGGTCATGCGGCTGGCCAGGCGGACGTTCTGGCCGCCCCGGCCAATCGCCTGCGCCAGCTTGTCCTCGGCCACGGCCAGGTCCATCGAGTGCTTTTCCTCGTCGACGATGATCGACTGCACTTCGGCCGGGGCCATCGCGTTGATCACGAACTGCGCCGGGTTGTCCGACCACAGGACGATATCGACGCGCTCGCCGTTGAGCTCGTTGGACACCGCCTGCACGCGCGAACCACGCATGCCGATGCAAGCGCCGATGGGATCGGTACGGTTGTCGTAGGCCAGCACCGCGATCTTGGCGCGGTCGCCCGGATCACGGGCGCAGGCCTTGATGTCCACCAGGCCCTGGCCGACTTCCGGCACTTCCAGCTTGAACAGTTCCATCATGAATTCGGGGGCGGCGCGGCTGATGAACAGCTGCGGGCCGCGCAGCTCGCTGCGCACGTCGAACAGGTACCCACGGACGCGGTCGCCGGCACGCAGCGCATCGCGCGGGATGCCCTTGTCCTTGGGGATGTAGGCTTCGGCATTTCCGCCCAGGTCGACATAGATGCTTCCGCGCTCGACGCGCTTGACCACGCCCGTGACCAGCTCGCCGACGCGGTCCTTCCACTGGTCGACGACCTGCGCGCGCTCGGCCTCGCGCACGCGCTGCACGATCACCTGCTTGGCGGCCTGCGCTGCGATGCGACCAAAGTCGACGTTGTCGATCTGTTCCTCGATGTAATCGCCGACCTCGACACCTTCGCTTTCCTCGATGGCATCCATCAGGCGGATCTGGTGGTCCGGCGATTCCATCACCACGTCGTCGGCCACGACCTCCCAGCGACGGAAGGTTTCGTAACTGCCGTCCTTGGGATCGATCACCACGCGGGTCATGACCTCCTGGTCGGCGTAGCGCTTCTTGGCGGCTGTCGCCAGCGCGGCCTCGATGGCTTCCAGGATCACGGACTCCGGGACGCCCTTCTCGGCTGCGACCGCGTCGACCACCAGCAACAGTTCCTTGCTCATTTCTCTTGCTCCGCACGGGACGGCTGCTTGGCCGTCGGCTTTTTGGTTGGTTTCTTGTCGGCTTGCTTCTTTCCAAGCCGCTTGTTGGCTTGCTTTTTCCCGGGACGCGCATCGCGCCCCGATTCATCTTTTGCCGGGCCGTAACCCAACGCGACCCAATCGGGGACCAACCGTGCCTTGTCGATGTTGTCCATCGAGACCTTGAACGCCTGGCCATCGACATCGAAATCGATGCGTCCGTCGTCATCGACGCCGACGATCTGCCCACGCAACTTGCGACGCCCATCCTGGGGCAGCTTCAAGCCGACCTTCGCCTCCTCGCCGATGAACCGGGCGAACTGCGCAGGCGTGAAAAGCGGCCGGTCGACGCCAGGCGACGACACCTCGAGCATGTAGTTGCTCGTGATCGGGTCCTCGACGTCCAACTGGGCCGACACCTCGCGGCTCACCGCTTCGCAATCCTCGATCCCGACCATGCGCGGCTCGCCATCTTCTTGCTGCCCCGCATCCACGGGAACATCGATGTACAAGCGCAGCACGGCCCCACCCGGCGCGGGCAGGTATTCGGCGCCCAGCAATACCAGCCCCAGCGACTCGACGGTGGGGGCCAGCAATGCAGTGATTTGGCTTGCCTTGTCTGTCATGCGTTGGTGCGATCCATCTCCGTCTTGAACGAAAGACCCGTAAACAAAGGCCCGGAAACAGCAAAGGGCCCCTGGGGGCCCCTTGTCCGATCTTGCTGGATGTCGGCGTGGCCACGCTACCGCCGCGACCACCGAGCCCACTGCGCCAATACTTCTTGCCTGGCCCAGACCCTGCAAAACGAAAAAGGCTCCGAGGAGCCTTTTCGCCAGCATGAGGCTGGTAGCGGGGGCAGGATTTGAACCTGCGACCTTCGGGTTATGAGCCCGACGAGCTGCCAGACTGCTCCACCCCGCAGCAGAAGCGGGATTATGGTGACCTGCGTGGAATATTGCAAGCCCGCATGCCGCGATCTTTCCAGGACCGCGTGTCGAATCAGCCCAGGAATGCCTGCTGGCACCAGGCCATGATCGGGCTCCAGAACAGGCCGAGCACCAGCAGGGCAAGCGCGTTGAGGCCGAACGCGATCCGGGACGGGCGGTCGCTTCGGGGCATGGGCTGGTCGCCGTCGGGCGCATCGAAGTACATCACCTTGCAAACGCGCAGGTAGTAGAACGCACCGATCACCGCGAACACGATGCCGACGATGGCCAGCCACAGCATGTCGCCCTGCAGCGCCGCGCGCAGCACCGCCAGCTTGGCCCAGAAGCCCAGGAACGGCGGAATGCCGGCCAGTGACATCATCACCACCAGCATCATCCCCGCGAGCCAGGGACTGCGTGCATTGAGTCCCTTGAAGTCGTCGATCCGGTCGGCCTCGAAGCCCCTGCCGGCCAGCACGACGATGGCCCCGAATGCCGCGGTCGCCATGATCGCGTAACTGATCGCATAGAACATTGCCGCCGCATAGCCTTCCGCGTCGGCCGCTGCCAATCCCATGAACAGGAAGCCAACGTGGGACACGGTTGAATACGCCAGCATCCGCTTCAGGTTGACCTGCGCCAGAGCAACCACGTTGCCGACCACCAGGGACAACACGGCCAGCGCAGCCAACAGCCAATGCCACTGTCCGTCCAGCGGCCCGAGGCCTGCTTCCAGCAACCGGTAGACCATCGCGAACGCCGCCAGCTTGGGGGCGGAACCGATGAAGCCGGTGATCGGCGTGGGGGCACCATGGTAGGTGTCCGGAAGCCACATGTGGAAGGGCGCGGCACCGAACTTGAACGCGATGCCCGCGACCAGGAAGACGGTGCCAGTCAGCAGCAGCAAGGTATTGGTCGATGCAGCCGCCGCGGCATTGATCTGCGCCAGGTCAAGCACGCCGGTCGCGCCATACACCAGCGACATGCCGTACAACAGCAACCCGGACGCCAGTGAGCCCAGCACGAAGTATTTCATCGCCGCTTCCGACGACATCGGATTGTCCCGGTCCAGTGCCACCAGCGCGTAGGAACAAAGCGCCAGCAGTTCAAGTCCCAGGTACACCATCACCAGGCTGCCGGCGGAGATCAGCAGCATCATGCCGGCCACCGCGAACAGCATCAGCACCGGCACTTCGCCCTTGAACAGCCCGCGTTCGCGCAGGAACGGCCAGACGTACACCATCGACAGCGCCGTGATCAGGCAAACGCCTACCTTGAGTACATCGGCCATGGTGTCGCGCACGAACATGCCGTTGAGCACCGTGCCCTGCCCGCCAACGCCGGTGCAGAGCATCCATGCGGCAGCAATCAGCACCATGATCGATGCGACCAGGGTCACGGCCCGCCGGCGCTCGTCGAGGAACAGGTCCAGCATCAGCAACGCGAAGGCACCACCCATCACCACCAGTTCTGGCAGCAGGGGCAGCAGGTCGGTCGCGGCGGGCATGTTGGGTGTCATCGTCACTTGTCTCTCACTGTCATCCTGGGCGCGAAGGATCCGCTGTTCGACTGGTCCAGCGGTCGCGTCGGCGAACCAGGACCGATCGCTCCACGGTATCCAGCATGACGACTCATAGCTTGCTCGCCGACAACTGGCCGGCCAGTTGCGCGATCGAAGGATCCATCAGGTCGGTCAGTGGCTTGGGATACACGCCGATCCAGAGCACGCCGATGGCGAAGACGCCCAGCACGATCCACTCCCGCATGTCGATGTCATGCAGCTCGGCGACGTGCGCATTGGCCACCTTGCCCCAGATCACGCGCTTGGCCAGCCATAGCGAATAGCCTGCGCCGGTCATCAGCGTGGTCGCGGCACCGAAGGCAATCAGCGGATGCTGCTGGAAGCTGGCCAGGATCACCATGAACTCGCCCACGAAGCCGCTGGTACCAGGCAGGCCCGAATTGGCCATCGCGAAGAATATCCAGAACAGCGCGAACCACGGCATCGTGTTGGCCACGCCGCCGTAGTCACTGATCCGCCGTGTGTGCATGCGGTCGTACAGCACGCCCACGCACGAGAACAGCGCGCCAGAAATGAAGCCATGCGAGATCATCTGCACCATCGCGCCCTGCAGGCCGAGTTGCGCCGCCTCCACGTTGCCAAAATCGCGGACCAGCGCGAAGGCGATGAAGATGCCCAGGGTCACGAAGCCCATGTGCGCGACCGACGAGTATGCGATCAGCTTCTTCATGTCGTCCTGCACCAGCGCCACGAGGCCGACGTAGATGATCGCCACCAGGCTCAGAGCGATCACCAGCCACGCCCACTCGTGCCCGGCATCGGGGACGATCGGCAGGGTGAAGCGCAGGAAACCGTAACCGCCGATCTTGAGCATGATCGCCGCCAGCACCACCGAGCCGCCGGTCGGCGCCTCGACGTGCGCATCCGGCAACCAGGTATGTACGGGGAACATCGGGACCTTGACCGCAAAGGCGATCAGGAAAGCAAAGAACAGCCACATCTGCTCGGGCATCGTCAGCTGCAACGCGACCATGTCGGCCAGCTGCCAACTTCCACCCTTCATGTACAGGTAGATCAAGCCCACCAGCATGAATACCGAGCCGAGGAACGTATAGAGGAAGAACTTGACCGCTGCGTACACGCGGCGCGGCCCACCCCAGATCCCGATGAGGATGAACATCGGGATCAGCATCGCCTCGAAGAACACGTAGAACAGCATGGCGTCCAACGCGGCGAACACACCGATCATGACGCCCTCGAGGATCAGCATCGAGGCGACGTACTGATTCACGCGCTTGTCCACCGAACCCCAGGCGCCGACCAGGACCAGGACCGTGGTCAGCGTGGTCAATCCGATCAACGCGACCGAAATGCCATCGGCGCCCAGCGCGTAGCGGATGTCGTAAGCCGGGATCCAGGCATGCTGCTCGACGAACTGCATGCCGGCGTTTGCGTAGTCGAAGCCGCTGAACAGCGGCACGCTCGCCGCCAGCGTCGCCAGCGCGGTGGCCAGCGCCACCCAGCGCGCGGCCTGGGGGCGCTCGTTGCCCAGCGCAAGGCACAGCATGCCGCCGAGGATCGGCAGCCAGATGAGCACGCTCAGCAATGGCAGGGAGGATTGCAAGGTCACGTAGCCGATCCTTGGGTCATTGCCAGTAGCGAAGCAGCACGGCCAGCAAACCAATCAGGCCGAGGATCATCGCGAAAGCGTAATGGTAGAGATAGCCGGACTGGGTCTTGCGCAGCAGCCCGGCGGAGAAGTCGATGAGGCGAACGGTGCCGTTGACGAAGAACCCGTCGATCACCTTTTCGTCGTTGCGGCGCGACAGGCGTGCCAGCGCCAGGCTGCCGCCCGCGAAGCCCTTGATCCAGAGGTCGTCGGCAAAATACTTGCGCTCCAGCAGGCGAACCAGCGGCGAAAGCGCACGCCGCGCGCGGACGTGCAGCCCGGGCTTCCACCAGTAAATGACTGTCGCGACCAGGAAACCAGCCAGGGCCAGGTAGAAGGGTCCGCCAAGCCACCCGTGCCATGCCATGCCGTGCCACGCCATGTCGACCGGGCCGTGGAATTCCCCGGCGAGCCGGGCCACGACGTCGTTGCCGTTAGCCACGTCGATCGCGCCAAGGAAGAACGGCAACTGCCTGGCATGCGCCATCATGTCGGTACCGAACAGCATCGGGCCGACGGTCAGGAAACCGATAACCACCGACGGAATCGCCAGCAGGATCAATGGCAGCGTCACGACCCAGGGCGATTCGTGCGGCTCGTGCGCGCCGTGGCCGTGGCCATCGTCGTGGTCTTCCACGACTTCGGCCGGGGCATCGCCGTGGCCATGCGCGACATCGCGGAAGCGTTCCTCGCCGGAGAAGGTCAGGTAGAGCAGGCGGAAGCTGTACAACGAGGTGATGAAGGCACCCAGCAGGACCGCCCAGTAACCATAGGAGGCGATCCAGTAGTGCGCCTCGTGCGCATGCTCGGCTGCCGCCTCGATGATCGTGTCCTTGGAATAGAACCCGGCGAAGAACGGGGTTCCAACCAGCGCCAGCGTGCCGATCACCATGGTCCAGAACGTCACCGGCATGTACTTTCGCAGGCCGCCCATGCGGCGCATGTCCTGCTCGTGGTGCATGGCGATGATGACCGATCCGGCGCCCAGGAACAGCAGCGCCTTGAAGAACGCGTGGGTCATCAGGTGGTACACCGCCGCGCTGTAGGCCGACACACCCAGCGCCACGGTCATGTAACCCAGCTGCGACAGCGTGGAATACGCGATGACGCGCTTGATGTCGTTCTGCACGATGCCGATCAGCCCGGTGAACAAGGCGGTCGTCGCGCCGATGAACAGCACGAAGTTGAGCGCGGTGGCCGACAACTCGAACAACGGCGACATCCGCGCCACCATGAAGATGCCGGCGGTGACCATGGTCGCGGCATGGATCAGCGCCGAGATCGGGGTCGGGCCCTCCATCGAGTCGGGCAGCCACACGTGCAGCGGCACCTGTGCCGACTTGCCCATGGCGCCGATGAACAGGCAGATGCAGATCACGGTCGGCACGGCCCACTCGTGGCCGCTGATGATCGGCACCGTCATCCCCGCGATCGTCGGCGCATTGGCGAACACGGTCGCGTAGTCCAGCGTGCCGAACCAGTACAGTACCGCCGCGATGCCCAGCAGGAAGCCGAAATCACCGACGCGATTGACCAGGAACGCCTTGAGGTTGGCGAAGATCGCGGTCGGCTTGTTGAACCAGAACCCGATCAGCAGGTACGACACCAGCCCGACGGCTTCCCAGCCAAAGAACAGCTGCAGGAAGTTGTTGCTCATCACCAGCATCAGCATGCTGAAGGTGAACAACGAGATGTAGCTGAAGAAACGCTGGTAGCCCGGGTCTTCGGCCATGTAGCCGATGGTGTAGATGTGCACCAGCAGCGACACGAAGGTCACCACGACCATCATCATCGCCGTCAGCTTGTCGATCATGAACCCGACATGCGCCGACAGGTCGCCGACCTGGAACCAGGTATAGACGTTTTCGTTGAACGGCGGCGCACCCTGCGCCACCAGCTGCCACAGTACCCAGCACGAGAGCACGCAGCTGGTCCCGACGCCGGCGATGGTCACGACGTGCGAGCCGACGCGGCCGACCTGCCGGCGCAACAGGCCGGCAATGGCCGCACCCAGCAGCGGGGCCAGCACGATGGCCAGCAAGATCGAACTAGAGATCATGTGTTCAACGCCTGGCATCGCCTCAGCCCTTCAAACTATCGATGTCATCGACGTCGATGGAGCGCCGATTGCGGAACAAGGTGACGAGGATCGCCAGGCCAATCGCTGCCTCGGCCGCGGCCACCGTCAGGATGAAGAACACGAACACCTGCCCCGCCGCGTCGCCCAGGTCGCGCGAGAACGCGATGAAATTGATGTTGACCGCCAGCAGCAGCAGCTCGATGCACATCAGCAACACGATCACGTTCTTGCGGTTCAGGAAGATGCCGGCGACGCTGATGCACAGCAGCGCGGCACCGAGCGCCAGGTAGTGGCCAAGCGCGAGATGGCTGGCAATGTCGGTCACGGCGTGCCCTCCTGGTCGGGCGTGGACGCGTCATCGGCGGCAGGCCGCATGGCGACCGCCGGCCTGACTGCATCCATCTTCACCATGCGAAAGCGGTCGCCGGCCCGGACATTGGCCTGGTGCAGCGGATTCTGGTGCTTGGCGCCGACCCGGCGGCGCAGGGTCAGCATGACTGCCGCCACCACGGCCACGGTCAGGATCACTGCCGCCACTTCGAACGGCAACAGGAAATCGGTAAACAGGGCCTGCGCCAACCAGTTCGTATTCGGGATTTGGCCGTCGCTGGCCATGGCCGCGTTGGCGCCGAACGGCACCGCCATCTTCGCCTTGACGCCGATCAACGCCAGGATCTCGACCAGCATCACCACCGCCACGATCAAACCCACCGGAAGGTAACGGACATAGCCTTCGCGCATCCGTGCGACATCGATGTCCAGCATCATGACCACGAACAGGAAAAGCACCATCACCGCACCGACATAGACCAGCACCAACGCGATCCCGAGGAACTCCGCGCCGGCAAGTATCCAGGTGCACGCGACGGTGAAAAACGTCAGCACCAGGAAAAGCGCCGCCTGCACCGGATTGCGCACGCTGATGACTGCACCGGCGGAAAGCACGGCCGCGATGGCAAAGGCGTAAAAGGCGAGTAGTGGGAAATCCATCCGGGCTCTCGATGCTGTGGGGTCAGCGGTACGCTGAGTCGGTGGCGCGGCGCTCGGCGATTTCCGGCTCCAGCCGGTCGCCTATCGCCAGCAGCTGTGGCTTGGTCATGATGTTTTCACCACGATTCTCGAAGTGGTACTCCAGCACGTGGGTCTCGACGATCGAGTCGACCGGGCAGGATTCCTCGCAGAACCCGCAGTAGATGCACTTGAACAGGTCGATGTCGTAGCGCGTGGTCCGGCGCGTGCCGTCGGCGCGCTGCTCGGAATCGATGGTGATCGCCAATGCCGGGCACACCGCCTCGCACAGCTTGCAGGCGATGCACCGCTCCTCGCCGTTGGGATAGCGGCGCAACGCGTGCAGGCCACGGAATCGCGGCGATTGCGGGGTTTTTTCCATCGGGTACATCAGCGTGTACTTGGGACGGAACAGGTACTTGAGCGTCAGCCACATGCCCTGCAGCATCTCGATCAGCAGCAGCCCGCGGAACCAGTTGAACACCGTGTTGTTGGCTGGTTTGTCCATCAGCGGCCCACCTCGAAGACGCCGTAATACGCCATCAGCGCAGTCACGAAGATCCAGGCGATCGTGATCGGGATGAACACCTTCCACCCCAGGCGCATGATCTGGTCATAGCGATAGCGCGGGAAGGTCGCCCGGAACCAGATGAAGCAGCTGGCGAAGAAGAAGATCTTGGCGAACAACCACCACCAGCCGTCGACCGACAGCAGCGGAATGCCCATGCCATGTACCGGGCTGAGCCAGCCGCCCAGGAAGAACAACGAGGCCAGCGTGCTCACCAGCAGCATGTTGGCGTATTCGGCCAGGAAGAACAGCGCGAACTGCGAGCCCGAATATTCGACCATGTGCCCGGCGACGATTTCGCTCTCGCCTTCGACCACGTCGAACGGGGCACGATTGGTCTCGGCCACGCCAGAGATGAAATACACCACGCACAACGGCAGCAGCGGCAGCCAGAACCACTCGAACAAGCCCGCGTTGCCCGCCTGCGCATTGACGATATCGGTCAGGTTGAGGCTGCCCGCGGCGATCAGCACGCCCACCAGCGCGAAGCCCATCGCGATTTCGTAGCTGACCATCTGGGCTGCGGCGCGCATGGCACCGAGGAACGCATACTTGGAGTTGGATGCCCATCCGGCGATGATCACGCCGTAGATTCCCAGCGAAGTCATCGCCAGCAGGTACAACAGTCCGGCGTTGGCGTTGGACAAGACCGCCTTCGCATCGAAGGGCACCACCGCCCATGCCGCGAAGGCCGGCACCATGGCGATCAACGGCGCCAGGATGAACAGGGACTTCTGTGCCTGGGTGGGCTGGATCACTTCCTTGATCAGCAGCTTGAAGACATCGGCGAACGCCTGGAACACGCCCATGCCGACATACATCGGCCCATGGCGCACGTGCATCCAGCCGATCAGCTTGCGCTCCCAGACCACGTAGAAGGCCACCGCCAGGATCACTGGCACGGCGATCGCCAGGATCTTCAGGACGATCCAGGCAAGCAGGCCGAAGGTACCGAACGACAGCAGCCAGTCACGCAGGGGATCGACGAGGAACATGATTCCGCTCATGCGCTGCGCACCTCCACGCGTGCGCTGGCCAGCAGCGGTGCGGTCGCGCCGTAGCCGGACTCGATCCATGCGCAGCCGGGGGCGACATCGCTGCTGACCGCGGCGGGCAGCCTCGCGCTGCCCTTCGCGTTGTCGATGGTGACGATCGCACCGGGGTCGATTCCGGCCGACCCGGCGTCGTCGGGATGCAGCACGATGCGCGGCCCGGTGGTCAGCGGGTGCGCCTGCAATGCGCTGGCGCGACGAACGACCGCGTCGGTGCGATAGATCGCCTGCACGGCGATGACTTCAAGGCCCGTACCGGTTTCCACGGGGGACGCGGAACCTGCATTGGCTGTCGGCCCGGCGTTGGCCGTGATGCTGGCGCGCAGCCCTGCGAGATCGGTGAATTCGAAGCCTTCGGCGACTTCCAGCGTCGCACCCAGGGCACGCAGCACCCGCCATCCGGCACGCGCTTCGCCCGGAAGCTTGCCGGCGGCAAACGCGCGCTGATCGATGCCGTCCAGGTTGGTCAGGGTCGCGTCGATTTCAGGCAACGCACCGATGGGCAGGATCACGTCCGCGACAGCACGCGTGGACTGGCAGGCGTACTGGCTGAACGCAACAACCTGCGCCCCGCCCAATGCCCGCATCGCTTCGCTCTGGTCGCAGAAATCCAGTCCCGGCTCGATGCCATACAGGATGTACGCACCGCGCGCCGCAGCCAGCATGCCGCGGGCGTCCGTGCTGGCGGGCAACACGCCGTGCCGGGCCAGCCCCAATGCATTGGCACCTTGCGGGATACGGCACAGCGCAGCATTGGCGGTGCCGGCGAACTCGCGGGCGGCGGCCCGGATGGCTGCCGCGTGCGGGCCGCATTCGGCGACGCCACCGACGATCACCACCACGTTGCCGGCATTGGCGACATCCACCTTGCCCAGGGCCGCGGACATCCGCGACGGCGGCACGATCTGCCGGGTGGCGATATCGAAGGCGAACTCGAAATCGACCGGATTGACCACATGCACCTTCGCCCCGCGCAGTGCCGCCTTGCGGATACGGGCATGCAACAAGGGGAGTTCGTGGCGAATGTGCGAGCCCACGATGACGATCGCATCGGCCTGCTCGATGGCTGCCGACGCGATGCCGAACGCTTCGGCGACCGCGCCGTCGGAGAGGTCGTTTTGCGCGATCCGGTGGTCGATGTTTCCACTGCCAAGCGCCTTGGCCAGGCGTGCGAGCAGTGCGCCCTCCTCGTTGGAGGTGGCCGGATGCACCAGGATGCCCAGGTCGTCGGCTGCATTGTCACGCAGGATTTGCGCGGCCTTGGCCAGCGCCTCGTCCCAGGTCGCCTCCCGGAAGCCCTCGCCGTCCCGGATCAGGGGCACGGTCGCGCGATCGGCGGCGTAAAGGCCTTGATGCGAATAACGGTCGCGATCGGACAACCAGCACTCGTTGACGGCTTCATTGTCCCGCGGCACCGTGCGCAGGACGTCGCCGCGACGCGAATGCAGGAACAGGTTGCTGCCCAGTGCGTCGTGGTAGCCCAGCGACTCCTTGGCAATCAGCTCCCAGGGACGTGCGCGGAACCGGAAGACCTTGTTGGTCAGCGCACCGACCGGGCAGACATCGATGACATTGCCCGACAGCTCGGTGGTGAGCGGCTTGCCGTCATAGGTGCCGATCATGAGGTTCTCGCCGCGACGCATGCCGCCGAGTTCGTAGGTGCCGGCAATCTCGGCCGTCACCCGGATGCACCGCGTGCACTGGATGCAGCGGGTCATGTCGGTGGCGACCAGCGGGCCCATGTCCTCGTCGGCCACCACGCGCTTGCGCTCGGAGTAGCGGCTGACGGATCGGCCATACCCCATCGACAGGTCCTGCAGCTCGCATTCGCCGCCCTGGTCGCAAATCGGGCAATCCAGCGGATGGTTGATCAGCAGGAATTCCATCACGTTGCGCTGCGCCTGGAGCGCCTTGTCGTTGCGCGTGAACACCTTCATGCCATCGGCGACCGGCGTGGCGCAGGCAGGCAGCGGCTTGGGCGATGCCCGGCCTCCCATTTCCGAATCGATCAGGCACATGCGGCAGTTGGCCGCGATCGACAACTTGTCGTGGTAGCAGAACCGCGGGATCGGGATTCCGGCGCTGTCGGCAGCCTGGATGATCATCGAACCCTTGGGCGCCGTCATCGGCACGCCGTCGATCTCGAGCGAGACATGGCCCTCGGGCACGGGTTGGCCTTCTTTCTTCACCGCTTCGGCGCTCATGCGACCACCTGCTGCTGCATGACCTGCTTCTGCACGACGGTGCCCGCACGCTGGTCATCGACCAGGAACCGCTTGTTGACGATGGCGTACTCGAACTCGTCCCAGAAGTGGCGCAACATCCCCTGCACCGGCCAGGCCGCGGCCTCGCCAAACGCGCAGATCGTGTGGCCTTCGATCTGGCCGGCCGATGCCCTGAGCATCTGCAGGTCGTCCACAGTGGCCTGGCCTTCGACGATGCGGGTCAGCATGCGATACATCCAGCCGGTGCCTTCGCGGCACGGCGTGCACTGCCCACACGACTCGGCGTAATAGAAACGCGCGATGCGCTGGCAGGCGCGCACCATGCAGGTGGTCTCATCCATCACGATGACCGCACCCGAGCCCAGGCCCGAGCCTGCCTTCTGCAGCGCGTCGTAATCCATCGTCAGCGACATCATGGTCTCGCCCGGCAGGACCGGCATGGACGAGCCACCCGGGATCACTGCCTTGAGCTTGTGGCCATCGCGCACGCCGCCGGCGAGCTCGAGCAAGGCGGAGAACGGGGTACCCAGCCGGATCTCGTAATTGCCGGGCCTGTTGATATGGCCGGACACCGAAAACACCTTGGCTCCACCATTGTTGGGCTTGCCCAGGTTGAGGAACCATTCGGCGCCATTGCGGATGATCGCCGGCACGGAGGCGTAGGTTTCGGTGTTGTTGATCGTGGTCGGCTTGCCATAGACGCCGAAGTTGGCCGGGAACGGCGGCTTGTAACGCGGCTGCCCCTTCTTGCCTTCGATGGATTCCATCATCGCGGTCTCTTCGCCGCAGATGTAGGCGCCGGCGCCAAGCAGGTTGTGGATGTCGACGTCGATGCCCGAGCCCAGGATGTCCTTGCCCAGCCAGCCGTGCTTGTAGGCCTCGGCGGTGGCTTCCTCCAGATGCTCGAACGGCTCGTGGTGGAACTCACCGCGCAGGTAGTTGTAGGCCGTCGTACTGCCGGTCGCGTAGCAGGCGATCGCGATGCCTTCGATCACGGCATGCGGATTGAAGCGCAGGATGTCGCGATCCTTGGCAGTGCCCGGCTCGGACTCGTCCGAATTGCACAGGATGTATTTCGTGCCCTCGCCCTTGGGCATGAAGCTCCACTTCAAGCCCGTCGGGAAGCCGGCACCGCCACGGCCGCGCAGACCCGACTGCTTGACCATCTCGATGACGTCGGCCGGCGCGATCTTCTCTTCGAGGATCTTGCGCAGTGCGCTGTAGCCGCCGGTCTTCAGGTAATTTTCGTACGACCACGGCTTGTCGAAGTGCAGCGTCGTGTAGACGACGTTGTGCTCCTGGGGGGCGGGCCCGACGGGCCCGTAGCCGGTGGATGCGTGGTTGGAATGCTCAGCCATGGATCAATGAGCTCCGGCGGGAGCTGGTTTGCGGAAAATGGAATCTGCCCGAGCCATCATTCCAGCCCGTCCAGCAGCGCATCGACCTTCGCGGCGTCGAGCTTCTCGTGGTAGTGGCCGTTGATCAACATGACCGGCGCGCCGCAACAGGCGGCCACGCATTCTTCCTCGCGCTTGAGGAAGACGCGGCCGTCGCTGGTCGATTCCCCCAGCTTGCAGCCCAGCTTTTTCTCTGCGTGGGCGACAAGCGCTTCGGCGCCGTTGAGCCAGCAACTGATATTGGTGCAAAACGCGACGTTGTTGCGACCGACTTCGTGCGTTTCGAACATCGAGTAGAACGTCGCCACCTCATATGCCCAGACCGGCGGGATACCCAGGTATTTCGCGACCGCCGCGATCAACTCGTCGGTCAGCCAGCCACCGTTCTGCTCCTGCGCGGCGTGCAGGCCCTGCAGCACGGCCGAGCGCTTGCGATCCGGCGGGAATTTCTCCAGCCAATGATCGATATGCGCGCGGGTCTTGTCCGACAGTGCGACCTGCGGATCGACATTGCGTGCGGCCTCGAAATTTCCAGTTGCTCTCATTGGTCGCCGGTCCTCATCGATCGACTTCGCCAAAAACGAGGTCATAGGTGCCGATCATCGCCACCACGTCGGACAGCATGTGGCCCCGCACGACCTCGTCCATCGACGACAGGTGGGCAAAACCCGGCGCGCGCAGATGGCAGCGGAAGGGCTTGTTGGCGCCATCGGACACCAGGTAGCAACCGAACTCCCCCTTGGGGGCTTCGACTGCGGCATATGTCTCGCCTGCCGGTACGCAGTAGCCTTCGGAGAACAGCTTGAAGTGATGGATCAACGCTTCCATGTCGTCCTTCATCTCCTCGCGTGGAGGCGGCGCGACCTTGAAGTTATCCACCATCACCGGACCCGGGTTGGCCTTCAACCACTTCACGCACTGCTCGATGATCCGAACCGACTGGCGCATCTCGGCCACGCGGACCAGGTATCGGTCGTAACAGTCGCCCTTGACGCCAACGGCGATGTCGAAATCGACCTCGGCATACTTGGCATAGGGTTGCTTCTTGCGCAGGTCCCATTCGACGCCGGAGCCGCGCAGCATCGGGCCGGTCATGCCCCAGGCCAACGCCTGCTCCGGGGGGATGACGCCGATGCCGACGGTGCGCTGCTTCCAGATGCGGTTGTCCGTCAGCAGGGTTTCGTATTCGTCGATGCGATGCGGGAAGTCGCCGGCGAAGCCTTCCAGGTAATCGAGCATCGACCCTTCGCGCCAGGCATTGAAGCGCTTGAGGTTGCCGCCCTTCTTCCACGGTGACTCGCGGTATTTCGGCATGCGATCGGGCAGGTCGCGATAGACGCCGCCAGGCCTGTAGTAGGTCGCATGCATGCGCGCGCCACTCACGGCCTCGTACACGTCCATGAGCTCTTCGCGTTCGCGGAAGGCGTACAGGAATACCGCCATCGCGCCCAGGTCCAGGCCATTGGAGCCTATCCACATCAAGTGGTTGAGGATGCGCGTGATCTCGTCGAACAGCGTGCGGATCCACTGCGCGCGCTCGGGTGCCTCGATGCCCATCAGGGTTTCGATGGCGCGCACGTAGGCGTGCTCGTTGCACATCATCGACACGTAGTCGAGGCGATCCATGTAACCGATCGACTGGTTGAAGGGCTTGGACTCGGCCAGCTTCTCGGTGCCACGATGCAGCAAGCCGATGTGCGGATCGGCGCGGCGCACGGTTTCACCGTCCATTTCGAGGATCAGGCGCAGCACGCCATGCGCCGCCGGATGCTGCGGGCCGAAGTTGAATGTGTAATTGCGGATTTCGGGGCGGCCGGCCAACAGCGGCGGTTCCGCTGCGAACGCGGTGCTGGTGGATGCCGGAGGTGCGTCGGCGCCGCGTAACCTGCTGTTCATCGTGTCACTCCCGGCAACGCCTTGCCCGACACGCCTGCGCCAGCCGGCCCCAGGGTACTGCCGATCTTGAGATCCTTGTCCTCGCCTCGCGCGGTGGCATAGCGCGCATCATCACGGATGACGCGCGGCACCAGCACCCGCGGCTCGACCGAGGTCACCGGCTCGTAGACCACGCGCTTGGCTTCAGCGTCGTAACGCACTTCGACATTGCCGATCAGGGGGAAATCCTTGCGGAAAGGATGCCCCACGAAACCGTAGTCGGTCAGGATCCGGCGCAAGTCCGGATGACCGTCGAAGACGATCCCGAACAGGTCGAACGCCTCGCGCTCGAACCAGTTGGATACAGGCCACAGGTCGGTCACCGAATCGATGATCGGAAGCGCATCATCCGGGGCGAATGTCTTCACGCTAAGCCTGCGGTTGTGCTGCACCGACAGCAGCTGCACCACGACGGCGAAGCGCTGTTCGGGCGCCACCAACAGATGCTCGCCTTCGGGCTGCGGAACCTGCTCGCTTGGCAATTCGCCAAACTTGAAGCGGCCCGGCCCCCTGCCCTCGACACCACGGCTGAAGCCTTCCGACGAGGTATCGGTATCCCACTCGTCACTGCCATGGCCCAGGTAATCGACGCCGCACAGATCCATCAGCTGCTCGAAGCCGAACTCGTCACGCAATGCGCGGCAAGCATCGTGCCAGGCAGCGGCGTCGAGGACGATCGTGACTTCGCCACGCGGTTGGACGACGGCTACCGGCGCATCGGGGAATCGCGCGCGCAGCTGCTCCGCCAAGGTAGGCATGCTCTGGTCCATCAGCGCAGACCCGTCTTGTCGTCGCCAAAATTGGTCGAACGACGGATTTTCTTCTGCAATTGCAGGATGCCGTAGACCAGCGCCTCGGCGGTCGGCGGGCAACCCGGCACGTAGATGTCGACCGGCACGATCCGGTCGCAGCCACGCACCACCGAATACGAATAGTGGTAATAACCGCCGCCATTGGCGCAGCTACCCATCGAGATCACCCACTTGGGATCGGGCATCTGGTCATAGACCTTGCGCAACGCCGGGGCCATCTTGTTGACCAGCGTGCCGGCCACGATCATGACGTCGGACTGGCGCGGCGACGGGCGGAACACCACGCCGAAGCGATCCAGGTCCAGGCGCGCGGCACCAGCGTGCATCATCTCGACCGCGCAGCAGGCCAGGCCGAAGGTCATCGGCCACATCGAGCCGGTGCGCGCCCAGTTGAGCAGGGCATCGGACGTCGTGGTGACGAAGCCACGCTCCTGCATGGGGTTTTCGCCGTCCGGACGCAGGATGTCGTCCAGCCGCCCTTCGGGCAGCGGGTTGTTCATCAAGCGTTCGACGGATTGACTGATACCCATCAGACCGGGGCTCCGAATAGAGGCCGGGGACCCGCGACCGGGACCCGGGAAGCCTGCGAAGACCGTTGGCGGGAGGGAGCGTCCAGGGAGAACACGTCACGAGCCGCCAGGCGATTGCTGTCGGCCAGTCCCCGGTCCCTGATCGCTGGTACCTGCATTACTCCCATTCCAGCGCCCCCTTCTTCCAGACGTAGATGAAGCCCATGACCAGCAGTGACAGGAACACACCCATCTCCACCAGGCCGAACACGCCCAGGTCGCGGAACACCAACGCCCACGGGAATACGAAGGCGATTTCCAGGTCAAACACGATGAACAGGATGGCCACCAGGTAATAGCGCACGTCGAACTGCATGCGCGAATCCTCGAATGCGGCAAACCCGCACTCGTACGGCGACAGCTTCTCGGCCGACGGACGCTTGGGGCCAAGCACGTTCCCGATCACGATCAGGGCCACGCCGATGCCGGCGGAGACGACCAGGAACAACAGTGTCGGCAGGTATTCGGACAGCACGGGGTTGCAGGGTCCTTCGCTGTGGGATGGAGAGTCCGGCGATGCCGGGCCCTGTACCGGGCGTTGCGACGCGCTTGGCGCGGTACCTGGCGATGTAGCAGGTCTATCTCGTGAAACCTGGTGCTTCGAGCTTGCAGCTTGTTGCTTCTTGTAAGTTGGTGCCCAGAGGGGGACTCGAACCCCCACAACCGAAGTCGCTACCCCCTCAAGGTAGTGCGTCTACCAATTCCGCCATCTGGGCAGGCGTTGTTGCCGTACCAGCCCGGGTTGGGACCCAGGGCTTCAAACCGGTTCAAACGAGGTTGTCGAACGTTGGATCAGCCGCCCGGAGGCGGATTGGGCGCCTGCTGTCGGGCAGGCTGCGTGGGTTTCGCCGCGTCCGGTTGGCTGGACACGGGCGGACTGGCCACCGGAGCGGCACCTGTCGGTGCATCGCCCTTGGGCGCATCCGGCACGATGGCGTCGGGCATTGCCGAGGGCTGCTGCGCCGGAGCCGTCGGCACGCCGGCATCGCCATCGGCAGGTGCAGCCGTGCCGCCGGCAGGCGCCGCAGGCAGCTGCGCCATCACGCCAAGGTCCTGCTGGTTGGGCGAGGCCTTGATCGCGCTGTGGGTGGCATACCAGGCCATGCCCAGGCTGATGCCGAAAAAGGCGATCGCGAGCCACTTGGTGCCCTTGGACAGGAAGCTGGATGCGCCGCGCGAGCCGAACACCGTGGCCGATGCGCCCCCGCCGAAGCCCGCACCCGCGGACGCACCAGCGCCACGCTGCATCAGGATCAGGGCCACCATCGCGATCGCGATCAGCACGTAGACGACATTTGCAATCAACATCAACATTCGGGCGACTTCATTTGTGTGCGTTCCAGGGACATTCGATCTAGGGTGACGCTGCAGCGGCGATGGCAAGGAAATCCGCGGCGACCAACGAAGCGCCGCCAATCAGTCCGCCATCGATATCCGGTTGCGCAAACAGCGCAGCCGCATTGTCCGGCTTGGCGCTGCCGCCGTAGAGGATTGGCAGCAAGCCGGCAATTTTAGCATCGCGGGCCGCTACTTCGCCACGGATAAAGGCATGGACCGCCTGCGCCTGCTCCGGGGTGGCCGTTTTGCCGGTACCGATGGCCCAGACCGGCTCGTAGGCCACGACCGCGCCAGCCAGCACGTCGGCCCCACCCAGCTCGAACAGCGGCTGCAGCTGGCCTTCGATGCAGTACTCGGTCTGCCCGGCCTCGTGCTGCTGCAAGGTCTCGCCCACGCAAAGGATCGGAATCAGCCCGGCATTGCGCGCCGCGATGAACTTGCGAGCGACCAGGTCGCTGCTTTCGCCGTGGTACTGGCGGCGCTCGGAATGGCCCACCAAACCGTACCTGGCACCGACATCGGCCAGCATCGCCGCCGAGACTTCGCCGGTATAAGCGCCTTTTTCGTTGGCACTGACGTCCTGGGCGCCGAAGGCGATGCCCCTGGCGGCATAGTGCTCGACCAGGTCCCCCAGGTACGGCAATGGCGGCAGCACCACGCGCTCGACACCTTCAGGCGCCGGTTCGGCAGAGATGGCATCCAGCAATGCATGGGCAAAAGCATGATCGCCGTGCAGCTTCCAGTTTCCCGCCACGATCCTGCGACGCATGGTGTCGTTTCCTCTGGCCATGGGGCAAGGATACCGGCAACGCGCGTGGCCGCCTACCGCCTCGATGCATCGCGCGACGGGCTAAGTCACGTCGCCGGGGCTTTGCCACGCATCGGGCATGTCAGCAGTCGACGATTGCCGCCCTCCGGCGCATCAGGCGGTTCCGCGCGCCCAGGGCCAGCTGGCCGATTCCACAGCGTCTGACGGACCCCCGGCTCCGCTGGAGCGCGCGGCAATGCGAGCCCCGCACCCCTGCGATCGATATCGCGGACCGCGGCCGTGGGCGCTGTAGGCGCGTCACCTTTGGCCCGCGCCTCCCGGAACTCATTTTGGTCCACCGGTACGTTGCACCTGGCTTGTGCCCCCAGTCGCACCTGCCCCCAACGCCATTCCGGCGGTCACGCGCCTGGCACTGCATTCCAAGGCCTGCGGGAGCGCTCGATTGCTTGCATCGCCAGTGGTCGCGGTGCATTGGCCTCTTTTGAGCTAACGAAAGCCCTTGCAATGCTTTCAGTTCCGTATCCGCGGGGGCGCGCATCGGTGGCGGTCTTAGACGCCGCAGTGCGATATCGCGTCGCGCGCCGCCGTCTGAACATCACCGAGACCGGCGCCCCTTCTTCCCCACATCCGATGGATCGCCGCCCGGCGAAGATGCCCCAGGCATCCGGATCCAGCGCGCAAGCGCTGTGCCATGATGGCCAATCCAGACCCGGGACCCCTGACGTGCCCAACCCCGCCGAGCACAATACTGCCGTGTCCGATCCCGGGGGCTTTGCCCTGGTCACCGGCGCATCCAGCGGTATCGGTGCCGCGATCGCACGGGAATATGCCCGCCGCGGCGTGCCGCTGGTCCTGACCGCCCGAAGGGCCGACAAACTGGACATGCTGGCATCGGCGCTACGGACGCAAGTCCAGGTCGAATGCATTCCAGCCGACCTCGCCGATCCGCGTGCGCCGCGGCATCTGTACGACGAGGTCCGTCGTCGTGGACTCGCGGTCGCGCACCTGGTCAACAACGCCGGTTACGGTGTCCCCGGGCGCCTGTTGTCCTCGGACTGGCAGACCCACGCCGACTTCCTGCAGGTGATGGTGACCGCAGTGGCGGAGCTGACCTGGCGCTTCCTGCCGGCCATGGAAGCAGCGGGCCACGGCCGCATCCTCAATGTCGCCTCGCTGGCGGGCCTGACACCACCTTCCGGTGGGCATACGTTGTACGGCGCGGCCAAGGGCCTGGTGATCCGATTCTCCGAGTCACTCGCCCAGGAAACCCGATCGCGGGGCGTGCATGTCACGGCCTTGTGCCCCGGCTTCACCTACAGCGAGTTCCACGACGTCAATGGCATGCGCGATCGAGTCTCGCAGCTGCCCGGGTGGTTGTGGCTGGATGCCGATCGCGTCGCCAGGCTTGGCGTGGATGCCGTCGAACGCGGCGACATGCGCTGCGTCACCGGCAACGCCAACCGCTTGATCGCTGCGATCTGCAAACTCCTGCCCGATTCGGCTGCCCGGGCGCTGATCGGCCGACGCAGCAAGGACTTCCGCGACGCGGACTGAGACCCTGCCACGGTAGACAGCCGAACGCGCCCCATTACGCCATCGTCCACGAACAGGCCAATGCAAAGATCCACGCCTCCGATCAAACTGCTCCCCTATCGCAAGCCTACCCAGGGCCGCGACTTCTGGATCCTGGACGATGCCCTGTCCGATCCGATGGGCGTGCGCGAACGCCTGCTGGCGCGCACCGACTGGAGCGAAGGCTACCCGTACAAGCCCGAGGCGTGGCCCGGCATGCGTGCCCTGCCCGCGCTGACCCCGGAGGAACTGGCACCACTCGAGGCCCGGGTGCGCGAAGCCACCGGCGCCAAGCGGCTCTGGGTGGAAACCCTGCCCGATGGCGGCCACCTCAACCACAACTGCGTGCAGGTGGTCGGCCAGGACGAGTCGGGCCCCAAACCGCACACCGACTCGCGGGCGCTTTGCCGATTTGCCGCGGTGCTCTACCTCAACCCCGACGCACCTGCGCATTGCGGCACCGGCTTCTACCGTCAGCGCCTGCCAGACGGCCGCCTGGGCGGTAATGCCGTGATGCCGCCGCATGCGAACCTGGTCGAGGCCCTTGGCACGCGTTACGTGGCACTGGGATCGTTCCAGGAAGACGTCCGCATCGACCATCGTTTCAACAGCCTGCTGCTGTATCGCGCCAACATGATCCACAGCGCGAGCGCGTATTGCGGGCAAACGCTGGAGGAAAAACGGATGGCGGCGGTATTTTTCTGGATGGCTTGATGGACGGGAGACGAAGGTCGGAAGACGGCGTCGGTAAAACCTGGCACTGCCGATCTTCCAGGCAGGACGGCAAGCACGGTACCCATGCTGCCGTCGGATGCGCCGGTTGCTGGCGGCCCGCAGCGCCGAAATCGCCCTGCACTACTTGAGCTTGATCTCCCGCAACCGCTCTTCCAGGTATCCCTGCGCGGTGATCGATTCCGGGTATCGACTGGGGTTGTCCGCACTGGTGCAGGACGGCAATACGTCGATCTCGAAATCCGGATTCGGGTGCAGGAAGAACGGTATCGAATAACGCGGTTTGCGCGCCGCTTCGCCTGGCGGATTGACGACGCGGTGCGTGGTGGACGGATACACATGGTTGGTCAGGCGTTGCAGCATGTCGCCGATGTTGACCACGATGGTGTCGGCATCGGCAGTGAACGGGATCCACTCGCCCGCGCGTGAGCGCACTTCCAGGCCGGCGGCACTGGCGCCGACCAGCAGCGTGATCAGGTTGATGTCCTCGTGCGCACCGGCACGGACATTGGGAACGTTGCCGGCCGTGATCGGCGGATAGTGGATCGGACGCAGGATCGAGTTGCCGTGATCGGTCTTGTCCGCGAAGTAGTCCTCGGGCAAATCGATATGCAGCGCCAGCGCCGCGAGCACGCTGGATCCCAACGCATCCAGTGCCTCGAACAACCCGTACCCGACACGGCGCATGTCCGGGACCTCCGCGGGCCACAGGTTGGGGGGCATGACGTCCGCATAGCCCGAATCCCGCGGAATCTCGCGTCCGATGTGCCAGAACTCCTTCAGGTCGTAATGCGTGGCGCCTTTGGCGGTCTCCACCCCAAACGGTGTGTAGCCGCGCGCCCCACCCCCGCCCGGGACGTGGTACTTGCGCTTGACGGCCTCGGGCAACGCGAACAATTCGGCGAACACCCGGTAGGCGTCGGCGATACGGGCATCGGAGATGCCATGCCCGCGGATACCGGCGAACCCCCATTGGCGGTATGCGGTGCCCAGTTCGTCCACGAATGCGGCGCGATCGGCATCGCTTTGCGGGGACGTGAAACGGCGGATGTCGAGGGTTGGGATCTGCGGGATGTTCATGTGTATGACACTCGGGAAATCAAGTATTTTGCTCCTGGCCAAGCCGCAACCCGTGATGTTGACGGACGGCATCGCCGCAGCCTGAAACACGAAGTGGACCCGGCACTTTGCCCGCAGGGCACGACAGTGGCGAGGCGTCGCGCCGCCGGATGTGGTTCAAACGGCGGCCTTCACCGCCGCCGCCAGCATGTCGAGCGTGGATTGCACCAACGCCGCATCGTCGGCCTCCACCGTCACCCGGACCACCGGCTCGGTGCCCGAAGGCCGCAGGAATGCCCGCCCCCGGCCCGCCACGGCAGCCTGCGCATCGGCCAGCGCCGATTGCACGCTGGCGGCCTCGACCGGCCTGGCGCCGTTGCCGTAGCGGACGTTGACGGTCTTCTGCGGCACGCGCTGCATGCCCTGCAAGGCATCACGCAAGGAAATCGACCGCCGGCGCAGCACCTCGAGGACCTGCAGCGCGCTGACGATGCCGTCGCCGGTATTGGCCTGGTCCAGGCACAGCAGGTGCCCGGAGGCTTCACCACCGAGTACGCCGCCATGCTCCAGCAGTGCGCGATGTACGTGCCGGTCCCCCACCTTGGCTCGGACGAAGTCGATGCCCCGCTCTGCCAGCGCGCGCTCGAAGCCATAGTTGCTCATCAGCGTACCGACCACCGGTCCGTGCAGGCGCCCACTTTGCTGCCAGTCGGTCGCCAGCACGTACAGCAGGTCGTCGCCATCGCAGACCGTGCCCTCGGCGTCGACGAACAGGACGCGATCGCCGTCTCCGTCAAAGGCGATACCGACGTCCGCACCGGACTGGCGCAGCCTTGCGACCAGCGCCCCGGGATGCATCGAACCCACGCCATCGTTGATGTTGGTGCCGTTGGGATCGATGCCGATCGGATCGACCAGCGCACCCAGCTCGCGCAGCACCAGCGGACCGAGCTGGTAGGTGGCGCCATTGGCGCAATCCATGGCAATGCGCATGCCGCCCAGGTCGAAGCCCCTGGGGACGGAGTTCTTGCAGGCCTCGACATACCGACCGATCGCATCGCGGGTGCGTACCGCCTTGCCCAGCAATTCGGAAGCGACGGTACGGAAAGGCAGTTCAAGCGCCGACTCGATCGCGGCCTCGGTTGCATCATCCAGCTTCTCGCCCTTTGCCGAGAAGAATTTGATGCCATTGTCGTGGTGCGGGTTGTGCGAAGCCGAGATCACGATGCCACCGTCGGCGCGCAACGAACGCGTCAGGTGTGCAACGGCGGGTGTCGGCATCGGCCCCATCAGCTGCACGTCGACACCGGCTGCGACCAGACCCGCCTCCAGGGCTGCTTCGAACATGTAATTGGAGATGCGCGTGTCCTTGCCGATGATCACCACTGGCTTGCGCCAGTCGTTGCGCGGCAAGGCATGGCCGTACGCATTGCCCAGGCGCAACACGAAATCGGCCGAGATCACACCTTCGCCGACCCGGCCACGGATACCGTCGGTACCAAAGTATTTGCGGGTCATGGGGCGGCGACCGGGGACCGGGGGCTGGGGACCGGGGGCTGGGGACCGGGGACCAGGGACCGGGAAAAGCGGGAAAGCCAAGTGGATGCGCTACGCGGACCCTGGGACTGCAAGCATGGCGAAACCATTGCAGGAGCAACCTTGCTGTTGCTCCGCCCCGGTCGCCGGTCCCCGGTCCCTGGTCCCCAACCACTCACGCCACGTCCTCCGCATCGTCCTGCGGCTGCGGCTGGCGCATCAGCAGCGCCAACAGGTCGGCGATGCGGTCGCGCATTTCGCGGCGGTCGCAGATCTGGTCGAGGGTGCCGTGCTCGAGCAGGAATTCCGATCGCTGGAAGCCTTCGGGCAAGGTCTCGCGCACGGTCTGCTCGATCACGCGCTGGCCCGCGAAGCCGATGAGGGCCTCGGGCTCGGCCATGTTGATATCGCCCAGCATGGCCAGCGACGCCGAGACGCCACCGGTGGTGGGATGGGTCATGACCGAGATGTACGGCAGGCCGGCCTCACGCAGCCGTGCAAGCGCGGCCGACACCTTGGCCATCTGCATCAGCGAAAACAGGCCTTCCTGCATGCGCATGCCACCACTGGCGGCAAAGCTCACGAACGGCATGCCACCGGCGAGCGCCTGCTCGGCGCCACGGGCGAATTTCTCGCCTCCCACCGAGCCCATCGACCCGCCCATGAACACGAAGTCGGCCGCGCTGGCGACCACCGGGCGTCCCTTGAGCATCCCCTGCATGACCACCAGCGAGTCACGCTCGCCGGTGGACTTCTGGGAGGCCTTGATGCGATCGGAATATTTTTTCTGGTCCTTGAACCTGAGCACGTCGACCGGCCCGAGTCCGGCGGCGATCTCCTGGCCACTGCCCTCATCAAGGAAGGCCGACAGGCGGGCGCGGGCGCGGATCGCGCGGTGCTTGCCGCACTTCGGGCAGACCTCGAGGTTTTCCTCGAGCTCGGGCCGGTAAAGCACGGCACCACACTTGTCGCATTTTTCCCACAGCCCTTCGGGCACGCTGCGCTTGCGACTTGACGCTGCTTCGGTGCGGATGCGCGCGGGCATTACTTTCTTCAGCCAGGACATGCGGTAGGAGTGCCTTGTTGCCGTGGAATCAGGTCAGGCCGGGAGTTTAGCGCAGGCGCCCAGTGCGCCTCGCCCAAGACGCGCATGCGTGCGGTATCCAGGCAGGCTCCCGGCAGCGCGCCATGGGCCGCCAGGCAACGTGCCGGCCCTGCCGGCCCCGGGCCAGCCGCCACGCGAGGGTCTGGGCGCAAGGACGTTCAGCCCTGGTCCAGGGCCTCGCGCAGCCGGGACAGGAACGCCCCGGCCCGGGTGGCGGCTTCCTCCGGCCCGCTGGCATCGGCCATCGCGGCTACCAGGGCGCTGCCCACGACGACGCCATCGGCCTGGTCGGCCATGGCCCTGGCCGAGGCTGCATCCTTGATTCCGAACCCGGCCACCACCGGCACCGGGCTGTCGGCCCGGATCGACGCCAGTCGTGCGCTGGCCGCGTGCGTGTCCAACTGATCGGCACCCGTCACGCCGGAAAAGCTGACGTAATAGAGATAACCCTGCGCATCAGCGCACAGTTGCGCCATGCGCGACCCCGACGTGGTGGGCGCGGCCAGCAGGATCAAATCCAGGCCAGTCTTGGCGAAAGCCGCACGGAAATCACCCGCCTCTTCCGGTGGCAGGTCGACCAGCAGGACGCCATCGACACCAGCCTGGGTGGCCTGCCGCGCAAAGCGTTCCGCTCCGGTGATCTCCACCGGATTGAGGTAGCCCATCAGCACCACCGGGGTGTCGGGATCCTGCTCGCGGAATGCACGCACGCTATCGAGTACATAGGCCAGGCCGGCACCACGCGCCAGCGCCCGCTCGGAACTGCGCTGGATCGTGGGCCCGTCCGCCATCGGGTCGGAAAACGGCACGCCCAGCTCGATCACGTCGGCACCGGCCGCCACCAGGGCAAGCATGACCGGCACCGTGGCCTCGAGCGCGGGATCACCCGCGGTGATGAACGGCACCAGCGCCTTGCGACCGGCCTTGCGCAGGGCGTCGAAACGCGCCTGCAGGCGGCTCACTTGCCGGCTTCTGGGGTCTGCGGGCCCGGCGGGGTGTAACCGGCGGCGGCGTATTCCTCGGCAAGCTCGGAGTCGCCGACATCGATGCCGCGCTCGGCGCCCAGTCCGTCCAGGTGCTCGTTGAGCATGCGGCGGTACATGGTGGACATGTAATCGAGGAAGTCCTTGCGCTCCTCGGCGGCATTGGTGCCGACCTGGGACAGGTAGACGTGCGTATTGAACCGCGCGGCGGCGTACATGCTGGCCATGCTGATGCGCTTGAGGCCTTGTTCCTTGGACTGCTTGTTGGTCAGTTCCAGGTACTCGTTGACGCAGGTGAAGAACGCCGGATCGAGCTGGGTGGGGGTGTTGGCTTCGCTCTCAGTGCCGCTCTGCGTGGGCTGTTCCGGGTTCTTGGTGTCTTCGGTCACGGGATTTCCTTGATTTCACGTATTGATGGATTGACGCATGGGGTGGGGCTGCATGCAGCCTCACCGCCATCCATGGGGATGGTCGCCAGCCTGTGCAAGCGCTCGCTACAGGTCGATTCTCTCGCGTGCGGCGATCGTATGCACGTCCTTGTCGCCGCGGCCGGAGAGGTTGCACAGCACGATCGCGTCCCTGGGCAGGTCCCGGGCAAGCTTGATCGCCTGGGCAATGGCGTGGCTGGACTCCAGCGCCGGCAGGATACCTTCGCTGCGCGCCAGCTGGTGGAAAGCGGCCAGCGCCTCGTCGTCGGTCACGCCGACGTAGTCCGCACGACCCGCCTCCTTGAGGAAGGCATGTTCGGGGCCGACACCGGGATAATCCAGGCCAGCCGAGACCGAGTGCGTCTCCGCGATCTGGCCGTCGTCGTCACACAGGACGTAGGTGCGATTGCCATGCAGGACACCCGGGCGCCCCGCCGCCAGCGATGCCGCGTGCTGGCCGCTGGACAGGCCCGCGCCCGCCGCTTCCGCACCGACCAGGCGCACCCCGGCATCGTTGAGGAAGGCATGGAAGATGCCAATGGCGTTGCTTCCCCCGCCGACGCAGGCAGTCACCGCGTCGGGCAGCTGCCCGTATTCGGCCAGCATCTGCGCCCGTGCCTCGCGTCCGACCACGGCATTGAAGTCGCGCACCATGCGCGGATACGGGTCCGGGCCGGCGACCGTGCCGATGATGTAGAAGGTATCGTCGACATTGCCTACCCAGTCGCGCATCGCTTCATTCAGGGCGTCCTTGAGCGTGGCCGAGCCGCTGGTGACCGGCACGACCCTGGCACCGAGCAGTTGCATGCGATAGACATTGATCTTCTGCCGCTCGATGTCCGTGGCGCCCATGTAGACGACGCATTCGAGCCCGAGCCGTGCGGCGACGGTGGCGCTGGCGACGCCGTGCTGGCCGGCACCGGTCTCTGCGATGATCCGGGTCTTGCCCATGCGGCTGGCCAGCAGGGCCTGGCCGATGGTGTTGTTGATCTTGTGCGCGCCGGTGTGGTTGAGGTCTTCGCGCTTGAGCAGGATGCGCGCGCCCCCCACCTCCTCGCTGAGGCGCCGTGCGTGGTAGATCGGGCTTGGACGGCCGACGTAGTGCGCCAGGTCCTCCTCGAAGGCGGCGATGAACGCCGGATCCACGCGCGCCGCATCGTAGGCGGCAGCCAACTCCTCCAGCGGCCCGATCAGGGTTTCGGCGACGAAACGCCCCCCAAAACGGCCGAAGTGTCCACGGCCATCAGGCCATGCGTGGTAATCGATACCGGGCAAGGAAGCGTCATGGGTGGGCGCGACGGAAGCGGCAGGGGACTCGTGGTTCATGGGCTGGCGACCGGCTCTGGAGACAGGCCCTGAAAGCTGATCGGGACCTTGGCCGGCCAGTGTAGAGGCAAACACCGCCGGGAGTCGCCGGGTTCATGCCGCGCAGTGATCGCCGCCTGGATCGTCGTGCTCGACGTGGCAATCGGCACGCCGCACCTCCTCCACGAATCGACGCATGCGGTCACCATCCTTGATGCCGGGGGCGCTTTCGATCCCGCTGGACACATCCACGCCCCATGGCAGCGTCGCCAGGATGGCGTCGAAGATGTTGTCCTCGTGCAGCCCCCCTGCAAGCAGGATCGGCTTGTTGATATCGCGCGGCATCGCCGTCCAGTCGAAGCGGCGCCCGCTGCCACCAGCCTCACCCGCGGCATGGCTGTCGAACAGGAAGCCGGCAGCCCCCGGGTAGCGCACCTGCAAGGCCGTGGCGGTGCCCGCGCCTTCCGCGCCTTCACCCATGGGCACCGCCTTGATGTAGGGCACGCCGAAGCTCCGGCAGAAGGCGTCATCCTCGTTGCCATGGAACTGCAACAGGGTCGGCCGGACCTGCTTGACCGCATCGCGCACTTCTTCGGTCGTGTTGTCCATGAACAGGGCCACGGCATCGACCAGTGGGGCGAGCGCATTGCGCATCAACCGCGCTTGCGTCGGCGGGACGTGACGCGGACTGCTCCTGGCGAATACGAAACCGATCGCATCGGCGCCCAGCTCCCCTGCCAGGCGGACGTCCCCCGGCCGGGTCAAACCACAGAATTTGATACGGGTGCGGAACAGGAGTTTTTTCATGTGGATTCCTGCAGGGACGACTGCGTGACAGCTTACTCTTTGCCCCGTCGACGTTTGCTCAAGCATGCCGCACAGACGCAGGGACCCAGGGCCTGCCCACAAGTCTGCAGGCAGGCTTGGGTCGCGGACCTGATTGACTTGCACCTTGGCTGCAACGCAGCAGGACAGCCGACCGGCGGTCGCTACGACCGGGAAGGCAACGAGACCTCATCCGGCAGCCCGCACGATGCCGGATAAAGTGGCCCCAGGAACAACAGCCCATCGGGCGGCGCCGTCGGCCCGGCGACGGCACGGTCGCGTCCAGCGAGCAGCAGGCCGAGCCACTCGACCGGCCGGTCGCCACGCCCCACCGGCAGCAGGCTGCCGACGATATTGCGCACCATGTGGTGCAAGAATGCATTGGCCTGGACTTCGACGTCCACGATGTCCGCCCCAGGCACGCCTGCATCGGCGCCACCCCCGGGCCGCGACACGCTGATGCGCTGGATGTCACGGCGCGCATGCGGCGCCTGGCAGTGCACCGTGCGGAACGCGGAAAAGTCGTGCTCACCGACCAGCGATTGCGAGGCACGGTGCATCGCTGCCACGTCCAGCGGTCGACGCTCCCAGGACAGGTATTGGCGTTGCAACGCGGGACGGACCGCGCGATTGAGGATGCGGTACCGGTAGCGGCGGGCACGTGCCGAGAAACGGGCGTGGAAGTCGTCCGCGACCGGGACGCACCAGCGCACGCAGACCGATGGTGGCAGCCGCGAGGTAATGCCCAGGCCCCAGCTGCGCGGGTCGCGATCTGCCTGGCTGTCGAAATGCACGACCTGGCAAAGGGCATGTACGCCGGCATCCGTGCGTCCTGCGCAAACGACTTCCGTCGATTGGTTCGCGACGAACGACACGGCCCGCTCCAGGGCAGCCTGCACGGTCGGCTCGCCACGGCGTTCGGGTTCGCCGGGCCGGTTCAGCCGTTGCCAGCCGGAAAATCCACCGCCGTCGTATTCAACCCCCAATGCGTAACGCATGGTCACCGCCGTCATGGCACATGGCGTCCGCGCATCGACCGCCCTTGCCGGGGGCAACCGCGGAAACCTGAAAATACACCCACGGCAAACGCCAGGAAAACCGGGGGATCACAGGTCGCGCAGCATCCGCGCAGCAGTTTCGCGTGCGCTGGGGTCGCGCCCGTCCAGCGCTTCCAGCAACAACGCACGTGCGGCGTCGTCGTCGCCGAGATCCAGGTAGGCGCGCGCCAGCTCGATCTGCCGGGCCGGGCTTTCGGTGCCGCTGGCAGCGGCCGCTTCACCCCCGACGACGGCAGGCGCATCCTCGATGACGTGATCGCCCGCGTGCCAGGCTGGGGCGGTACCGACCAGGGCAGGTGCGGCAGTCCAGTGCGGCTGCTCAAGGGTGGGTCGTGTCACGGCCGATGCGACTTCGGGCCGGGGCGTCAGCGCGTCGTCATCGACACCCTCCCCGGCGACCTCCGCGCCTGGCAGGGCAGCAGGATCCCTGGCCTCGGCGACCGGAGACGGACCGTCGGCAGGTGCGGCAGGGGCAAACATGCTGGTATCGAAGCGAGGCCGCACCGGAGCCTTGTCGCGACGGCTACGCATCAGCAGCCACGCGACCAGCGCAGCCACCAGCAGGAGAAGCCCTGCGCCGAGCCAGACACCGGTTCGGCCATCGGCCGCTTCCGCGGGCTGCCGGGTCGTGGCCTGGGTCGCATTGCTCTTGGCCAGGTCCTGCTGCGCCGAGGCAAGCGCGCTGTCCTTCATCTGGATCAGCTGTTGCTGCTGCTCCTGCACTTTCTCCAGCTCGGCCACGCGCGACTTGAGCTCGCTGACCTCGGCATCCCGTGCGGCCAGTGTCTCTTTGGCCTGCTGCAATTGCTGTCGCTCCATGTCGCCCTCGCCTCCGGCGGCGATGCCGGATCGTGTACCTGCCTGTTTGCCGTCGCCGGACGACGGCGGCACGATTTCCAGGCGCGCCGCCGTCTTGGCTGGTGCCGCCTTGTTGTTGCCTTGATCCTTGCCGGCGCTCGCACTGTTGCTTGCGGGGTTGCTGGTCGTGGTCTGCGCAACCGCCCCTGGCTGTTGCTGCGGCGCCTGCATCTGCCGCCATTGCGCGATCTGGGTGCGCACCAGCGTTGCGGCTTCACTTTTGCTGTATCGCGACAACTCGTTGCCCTGCGGCATGCGCAGGACCGCACCGGCCTTGACCAGGTTGATGTTGTCGCCAATGAAGGCGTCGGGATTGGCACGCAACAAGGCCAGCATGGTCTGGGCCAGGCTCTGGCCATCCTGGCCGACCCCCGCCGCGATCTTGCTCAGGGTGTCCCCGGTCCGCACCCGGTAATCACCCGAGAGGGACGGCCCCGGTGCCGGCGGCGCGGGAGCCACTGGCCGCGGTGCTGGCGCGGTTGGCGCGATGGCACTGTCCGATGGCCGGGCCGCCGCGGCAGGTGCCGGTGTCGGGGGCGCCGGTACTGCGGGAGCGGGTGCTGGCGCTGTCGGATTCGTTGCAGGCGTCGTCGCCGCCGGTTGCGGTGGATTGGCGGCCACCGCCGGCGTCCGCACGATCGTATTGGAAGGCGCCACCACGGCGCCTGCACCGGCTGGACCGGCGCGGCAACCGTGCGCGGCACGTCCACCAGTGCCGAATACTCGCGCACCAGGCGGCCATCGCCCCAATCGACTTCCAGCAGGAAGGTCAGCTGCGGTTGCCGCAACGGGGCTGCGCTGGTCACCCGGATGACCGGATTGCCGCGCCCGTCCAGTGCGACCGAGAACTGCAGCCCCTGCACTTCCGAGTTGGGGGGCTGCAGGCCGACACGACTGAACGTCTCCGGCGAAGCCAGCCGCGCCTGCAGGTTTTCAAGCTCGGACGGATCGTTGGAGATGATCGGGATTTCGGCCACGAGCGGCTGCCCGGGTGCTGACTTGACCTTGAGCTGCCCCAGGCCCAGGGCCCATGCAGGTACCGCCAGCAGCGCCAGGACCACGGCAAGCAGGATCGTGAAAACAGTCGATGTCTTGGCCGACGACTTGCTGGTCACGCCCATCCCCCGATACACCCAGTGCCAGACTCTAGCTGCCCATGGCTGCCGTCCGCAATGGCGGCGAGCGCCGTCACGCGCGCTCCGCCGCGACCAGTTCGGCGATCTGGACCGCGTTCAGGGCGGCGCCCTTGCGGATGTTGTCCGCGACGATCCAGAGGTTCAGGCCGCGCGGATGCGATAAATCTTCGCGGATCCGGCCGACATACACCGGGTCGTTCCCGGAGGCGTGGGTCACCGCGGTCGGGTAGCCCGCATCGACCGGCTCATCGACGACTTCCACGCCAGGGGCGTCCTCAAGCAGCCTGCGGGCGTCGGCGGCGGTCAGCTTGTCGCGGGTTTCGATATTGACCGCCTCGGAGTGGCCATAGAACACCGGCACCCGCACCACGGTGGCATTGACCCCGATGCTGTCGTCGCCCAGGATCTTGCGGGTTTCCCAGACCAGCTTCATTTCTTCGCTGGTGTAGCCGTTGTCCATGAAGTCGCCGCCGTGCGGGATCGCATTGAAGGCGATCTGTACGGGGTACACCTCGGGTTGCGCGGGCTGGAAGTTGAGCAGGCGGGCTGTCTGCCGGCCCAGCTCTTCCAGCGCGCTGCGGCCGGTGCCGGAGACGGACTGGTAAGTGGCCACGTTGATCCGCTTGATCCCGACCTTGCGATGGATCGGCGCCAGGGCGACCAGCATCTGCATGGTCGAGCAGTTGGGATTGGCGATGATGCCCCGCGGGCGGTGCTTCACGGCTTCGGGATTGACTTCGCTGATCACCAGCGGGACGTCGCCGTCGCGGCGGAAAGCCGATGAGTTGTCGACCACGACCGCACCGGCCGCGGCGAATTTCGGCGCGTACTCCTTCGAAATCGAACCGCCTGCCGAAAACAGCGCAATATCGACGCCGGCTGGATCGAACGTGGCCAGGTCCTGGACCACTACCTCGTGGTCGCCACAAGACACCTTGCCGCCCGCGGAGCGCTCGCTGGCGAGTGCGACCAGCTCCCCGATGGGGAATTTGCGTTCGGCCAGCACCGACAACATGACCTCGCCCACCGCGCCGGTGGCCCCGACGACCGCGACCTTGAACTGCTTGCCCATATGCTTGATTCCACTTCCTGTTGCTCTTGCTGTTGTAGGAGCGGCTTCGGCCGCGCGTCCTTTTTTGTTTTTGCAGGGGCGGCGCAGGTCGCGATGGCCCTGCCGTGGTCGATGATCGCGAGGGGCCTCGCTCCTGCAACGGCAGCAAGCAAAGCCAAGGGCTCTCGGCTGAAGCCGCTCCTACGGTTTCGGTGTGTCCTGCGAGGGGATCCGTGGTGACATCTCCCCGACGTCACCGCATTGCGCGCGATGCCGCAGTGCCTGGTCCATCAGCACCAGCGCCAGCATCGCCTCGCAGATCGGCGTGGCGCGGATGCCGACGCACGGGTCGTGGCGGCCGGTGGTCACGATCTCCACTTCGTTGCCGTCGACATCCAGCCCGCGTGCCGGCAGGCGCAGGCTGGAGGTCGGCTTGAACGCCACCGACACCACGACCGGTTGCCCGCTGGAAATACCGCCCAGGATGCCGCCGGCATGGTTGGAGGCGAATCCGGCCAGCGTCGCCTCGTCGCGATGCACGCTGCCCTTCTGTGCCACCGAGGCGAAGCCATCTCCGATCTCGACGCCCTTGACCGCATTGATCGACATCATCGCCGCCGCAAGCCCGGCATCGAGCTTGCCGTAGACCGGCTCGCCCCAGCCGGGCGGGACGCCATCGGCGACAACCGTGATCCGGGCACCGACCGAGTCGCCTGATTTGCGCAGGGCGTCCATGTAGGTTTCCAGGGCATCGACCTGCGACGCACACGGCCAGAAGAACGGATTCGAGCCGACGGCACTCCAGTCGTGCGCATCGGGCACGATCTCCCCGATCTGCGTCATGCAGCCACGCACGGTGACACCATGCCTGGCGTGCAGCCACTTCTTGGCGATCACGGCCGCGGCGACGCGCATCGTGGTTTCGCGGGCCGAGGAGCGGCCGCCACCGCGCGGGTCGCGCGCGCCGTACTTGTGCCAATAGGTGTAATCGGCGTGCCCGGGACGGAACTGCGCCGCGATCCGGTCGTAATCCTTGCTGCGCGCGTCGATGTTGCGGATCAGCAGTGCGACCGGCGTGCCCGTGGTGCGGCCTTCGTGGACGCCGGACAGGATTTCGACGGCATCGGCCTCATGACGGGCCGAGGTATGCCGGGTCTTGCCGCTGGCGCGGCGCGCGAGATCCTTGGTGAAGTCTTCGGGTGCGATGGCGATGCCAGGTGGGCAGCCGTCGATGACGCAGCCGATGGCCGGCCCGTGGGACTCACCAAAGGTGGTAACGCGGAACAGGTGGCCGAAGGTGTTCACTGCTCAGGCGGACCAAACCCGGCTGGAGGCGCGTGCAGGTCGATCAAAGCAGCGTCTCCGGCGTCTTCGCGGTCGCGCCACGCGCATCGGCCAACTCGGTGATGCGCGCATTGTGTGTTGCCAGGTCATGGCACTCGGCAACGAACACCCCCATCTGCCCCACCCTGAATTCGACCCACGCCAGCGGCAGCTCCGGCAGCAGCTTCACCAGCGCACGCTCGGATTCACCGACTTCGCAGATCAGCAGGCCGTCGTCGGTCAGGTGCAGCGGCGCGTCGCGCAGGATCTGCAGCACCAGGTCCAGGCCGTCGTCACCGGCACGCAGGCCCATTTCGGGCTCGTGGGCATACTCAGGCGGCAATGCGTCGGTTTCAGCGTTGGTGACGTACGGCGGATTGCTGACGATCAGGTCGTAGTGCTCGCCGGACAACCCGGCAAACAGGTCCGACTTGAGGAAACGCACGTTGTCGGCGTGCAGCCGAGACTCGTTTTCGCGCGCGAGCGCCAATGCGTCATCGCTCAGGTCGGCGCCGTCGACATGCCAGTCCGGGTTGTAGTGCGCCATCGCGATGGCGATGCAGCCCGAACCCGTGCACAGGTCCAGCGCGCGCCGCACTTCCCGCCCGCCCAGCCAGGGCTCGAAACCCGACTCGATCAACTCGGCAATCGGCGAGCGCGGCACCAGCGCGCGCGGATCGCTCTTGAAGTTCAGCCCCGCGAACCAGGCCTCACCGGCAAGGTAGGCCGCCGGCACCCGCTCCTCGATCCGTCGCAGGAACAGCCCAAGCACGTCTTCCTTTTCCGCCAGGGTGACCCGCGCCTGGCCATAGGCCGGGCCGAGGTCATGTGGCAGGTGCAAGGCGTGCAGGACCAGTTGGGTCGCTTCGTCGACCGCATTGTCGTAACTGTGGCCGAATGTCAGCCCCGCCGCGTTGAATCGGCTGGCGCCGTAGCGGATCAGGTCGATGATCGTTCTGAGCTCGTCGGTCATGTCGGCGGCCACGGCCAATGCTGTGCAGGGCCGGGAATTATAGCGGTGACGCGGCTATCATGGCCGAACTTCAAGTCATCTGTTAAGTAGGAAGCGATGTTCAACCGCGCCACCGCCATCATCCTGATCGTAGCGCTGCTCGCCGCGATCGTCCTGTGGGCCGGGCAGAAATGGCTCGGCCATGACGATGCAAGCGGCGCGCCAACCTTGCAGGCGGTGCAACTCTTCCCACGCCCGCATGCGCTGCCGTCGTTCAATTTGCAGCAGTCCGATGGCACGCCACTGATCCCCGGCGAGTTGAAGGGACATTGGACGCTCGTGTTCCTGGGCTTCACCCATTGCCCGGACGTCTGCCCCACCACGCTGGCGCGTTTGGCGCAGGCACAAAAACAATGGGCCGCGCTGCCGGATGCATCGCGACCCCGCGTGCTCTTCATCTCGGTCGATCCCGACCGCGACACGCCCGACCGGGTGGGCGAATATGCCCATGGTTTCGACAAGGACACGCTGGCGGCGACAGGCGACGTCCCGGCACTGGAGACATTGGCGCGGTCGATGTCGCTGGTCTTTGCAAAGGTGCCGGCACCCGAGGGCGCGCCAGCGGACCAGTACGGCATCGATCATTCGACGTCACTGGCGGTGCTGGATCCGCAGGCACGCATGGCAGGCGTGGTCGTGGCGCCAGTGGATCCCAAGGCAATCGCGGCCGACATGCTTGCCCTGGCGCGCAGTACGCAAAACCGGGCATCGCCATGAGCATGACCACCACCCTGACCCACGTCCTGCCGCACAGGCTGCTTTCAGCGCTGGCACGCAAGCTCGCCTATTCGCGCAGCCCTCGATTGAAGCAGTGGTTGATCGACACGGTCGTGGCGACGTTCGGCGTCGACCTGTCCGAGGCGGCCGAAGCCGAGGCAACCGCCTACCCAAGTTTCAACGCGTTTTTTACCCGCGCGCTGCGACCCGGCGCGCGCACGCCCGATCCCGACCCCCGCGCCCTGTTGATGCCCGCCGATGGCCGCATCAGCCAGTGCGGCCGGATTGGCCTGGCAGATGGCGGCATGCGGCACCAGGACGCCGGCCATATCTTCCAGGCCAAGGGCCGCGGCTTCACGACCGCGGCACTGCTTGCCGACCAGGCCGCCGCAAGCACCTTCGACGGCGGCCTCTTTGCCACCGTCTACCTGTCGCCGCGGGACTACCACCGCGTGCACATGCCCTGGACCGGGACCCTGCGCGAAACCGTGCACATCCCCGGGCGCCTGTTCAGCGTCGGTCCGGATGCGGTCGGGTCGGTATCGAGGTTGTTCGCACGTAACGAGCGAATCGCCTGCCACTTCGACACCGACTTCGGCCCGATGGTCGTTGTCATGGTGGGTGCGCTGCTGGTCTCGGGCGTGGAAACGGTCTGGGGCGGGATCGAGATCCCACCCTATGGCGGCCCCGTCACCACGAAGGACTACCGGGGCCAGGGCATCAAGCTGGAGCGCTTTGCGGAGATGGCACGCTTCAATTACGGCTCGACGGTGATCGTGCTGTTGCCCCCGGGGGTCGCGGACCTCGCCCCCGGCTTGTCCGCGGAGTCGCCAGTGCGCCTGGGTGAAAAGCTGGCAAGCCTGGAACCCTGATAGGCCCGCATCCTGAAAGCGATGCGAACGCCGGGCTAAACAGGTCGGCTCGATCGCCAGGACAACCAACCACCTTGCACGGGTCGCGGACGGGAAAGAGGGGCCGCCAGGTGGGCTGCCATACCCTGGTCAGTCGTTGCAGCCTTCCAGCCGCAACCGCTGTCCCGTCCGCACCGCGTAGCGGGGCGCCTTGATCCGGTTGGCCCTGGCCAGTTCAGTGGTTGCGCACTGGAACTTCCTGGCGATCGACGTCAGCGTCTCGCCTCGTTGCACGGTATAAGCATGCGGGCGTTTGACGCCGACTGCTGCCGAAGCGCTTGCGGTCCCGGCGGCCTGTTCGACGCCGCCACTGCCCACGCCAGCATCGGGCACCTCGCCACCACGCACGATCGCCAACGTCGGATCGCTACGCACCAGCTGCTGGGCCAGCGTCGCGCGCGGGCCATGCAGGCAATACCGGCTGTAGAGGCCGGCGATCCGGGTAGTGGCCTTCAGTGTCGCCCCGGCCGGGACGAGGCTGTCTGCCTGGTAGCGCGGGTTGAGGTTGCGCAGCGCGCGCATGTAGCCGTCGCGCTCGCCCCGGTTGCCCAGGCAGATGGTCAGGGCGTAGATCGAGGTCGGCTGCTTGATGTCCAGCAACGCCGGCCGCGTGTCCACGCGAGGCAGGCTCAGCCCGTACTGCCTGGGGTGCAGGTACAGCCATGCCGCGGCAATCACCATCGGCACGTAATCCTGCGTTTCGGCAGGGAACTGGTTGTAGACGTCCGCATTCCAGAAGCCGCGCCCGCCGCCGCCCTGGTACACGCGCAGCGCGCGCCCTTCGCCGCCGTTGTAGGCAGCCAGTGCCAGCTCGATGCTGTTGTTGAGCTGGCCCATGCGCTCGTTGAGGTAGGCGGCGCTGGCCTCGGCCGCGGCATGCGGGTCGTAGCGCGTGTCGAAACCGGTCGAATCCTTGCCCAGCCCGAAGCGCTGGCCGGTGGCATACATGAATTGCATCGGCCCGGCGGCCCCGGAGCGCGAGGTGGCGTGCACCTTGCCATTGGACTCCTTGGCCATGATCCCGAACAGCAGCGCTTCGGGCAGGCCGGCGCGCTCGAACGAAGGCCACATGGTGCGTCGCAGGTATTGGTAGTTCTCGTAACTGTCCATGAGCTGGCCACGCATGTCGGTCAGCCATCGGCGGATGGCGGCCTGCACCGCCGGGTTGTATTGCACCATGTCATCGAAACGATGCGTCTTGTCATCAAGCAGGCTGGCTGCACGGGCGGCTTCGGGGACGCCGGCAACGAGCGAACCGGCCTGCGCGACTCCAAGATGATCCGGGTCGGGATCGTCCGGATCGATGTCATCGTCCTGGATCGCTTCGCCGTCGGCAGCCTCCTTGAGCAGGCGCTTGTACGTCGTCAGCAGTGCCAGCACCTGGCAACCGTTTTGCTTGCTGCAGGCCGCGACTGCGTCCTCCATGTCCTCCAGTGCGGCATCGCCCTGCCGGCGGCCACCCGGATCGCTGTTCGCGATTTTCACCAAGGCATCGCGGTAACGGGATTCGGCCGCAGACATGCGCTGCCGGATGGCTTCGGCTGCGGCCTGGTCACGACGGGAAAGAGCCAGCGCCTGGGATGTGGCCAGCAGGCAGGCCACTGCAAGGAGGATCGGCGCGAGACGCCGGGAGCCGCTTGTGATGAAGGTCATTGCAACACGCGTTGTGGGGTACCCGCAGGGTAGCTGCCGCAGCCGCGTGGCGGCAACCGTGGGACGGGATGAACGAGATGCGTCGTAATCCATTCACGAGCAGCGGCGCGGTGATGAAGGCGCAAGCCGGGGCCTTCCTACTACAAGGCAAGTCAGGCCACCGTCCAACCGTGGGCCCGGACCGGCCGGACTCCCTGAAAAGAAAGCATCCAGACCGATAGAATCGCCCTACCCACACTCGAAGGTCAGCGCATGGACCCCATCCTCATCGGCAAGGCCGTCACCACGCCCGACTCCCTGCCGGCCACCAATGGCCACGTGCAACTGCTGCCGCGCTTCGGCAACCGCCACGGGCTGGTCGCCGGCGCCACCGGGACCGGCAAGACGGTGACCTTGATGACGCTGGCCGAGGGGTTCTCGCGGATCGGGGTGCCGGTGTTCCTGGCCGACGTCAAGGGCGACGTGTCCGGGCTCGCGGTCGCAGGCACGTCCAGCGACAAGCTGCAGGCGAGGATCGAGGAGATCGGCATCGACGGCTACACCAGCGAGGGCAGCCCGACGATCTTCTGGGACCTCTACGGCACGCTCGGCCATCCGGTGCGCACCACGGTCAGCGAAATGGGGCCGATGCTGCTGTCACGCATCCTGGAGCTCAACGACACCCAGTCCGGCGTCATGGACATCGTCTTCAAACTGGCCGACGACCGGGGCCTGCTGCTACTCGACCTCAAGGACCTGCACGCGCTGCTCAACCTGGTCGTGGACGAGCGCAAGGCGGTGTCGACCGAATATGGACTGGTAAGCAGCCAGTCGGTCGGCGCGATCCAGCGTGCGTTGCTGCGGCTGGAGCAGGACGGCGCCGAGCATTTCTTCGGCGAACCGGCCCTGGACCTGGCCGACCTGATGCGGACCAATACCGACGGCCGCGGCGTGATCGGCATCCTTGCCGCCAACCAGTTGATCCTGAAACCCAGGCTGTATTCGAGCTTCCTGTTGTGGCTGCTGTCGGAGCTGTTCGAGCAGATGCCCGAAGTCGGCGACATGGACAGGCCCAAACTCGTATTCGTGTTCGACGAGGCGCACCTGCTGTTCGACGACGCGCCGCCAGCCTTGCAACAACGCATCGAGCAGGTCGTACGCATCATCCGCTCCAAGGGCGTGGGCGTGTATTTCTGCTCGCAGTTCCCGGACGACGTGCCCGACGACATCCTCGGCCAGCTCGGCAACCGGGTGCAGCATGCCTTGCGAGCGTTCACCCCACGCGACCAGAAAGCCGTCAGGACCGCCGCGGAAACCTTCGTCGCCAATCCGGCGCTGGATGTCGCCCGGACCATCGGCCAGCTCGGGGTCGGTGAAGCGCTGGTGTCGACGTTGCAGGACAAGGGCATTCCGATGCCGGTCGAGAAGACCCTGGTCGCGCCGCCACGCTGCCGCATGGGCGCGATCACCGACGCCGAGCGCGCCCAGGTGCGCGCAGGCAGCCCGGTCGGCGGCAAGTACGACCAGGCCGTCGATCGCGAATCGGCTTCGGAAATGCTGGCCAGGCGTGCGGAAACGGCGGCCACCCATGCCGATGCGCCCGCGGCCAAAGGGACGACGCAGGACGACGACAGCGGTTTTGGACAGGCGATCAAGGACGCCGTGTTCGGCACCAAGCGCCGACAGGGCATGGTCGAATCCATGGCCAAGCAGGCGGCGCGCACCGTGGGCAGCCAGGTTGGTCGGCAGATCCTGCGCGGCGTGCTCGGCGGCATCTTTGGTGGCAAGCGTTGAACGCCGGGCGGAAACCGACGCAGGCCCCGCGCAACCCGACCCGCCTCCCGGCGCAGGACGCGGATCGGACGCGCGGCGCGTCGCGCTCGCTGCCCTGCCTTGCCATGGCCGGCGTGCTGGCAATGGCAGGTTGCCAAAAGCAGGATCAGGTCGCCGCACCCGGCGGCGACCCCGCCCCGGCGCATACCCGAACGATTGCACCCACCAGTCGGCCAGTGCCGCCAACCCGGGGGCAAGGACCTGTTGCCAGTCCCGCGAACAACGACTTCGACCGCGCCTCGTTTGCAGGCACGTTCACCGGCACCCTGCCCTGCGCGGACTGCCCCGGCATCGACGAGACATTGCAGCTCGATGCCGACGGCCGGTTCGAGCTGACCGATGTCTACCGCGCCCGCCCGGACAGTACCCATGTCGTGCATGGCACCTGGTCGTTGCAAGCCGAACGCGCCCAGCTGCGACTGGATCCGGACAATCAGCGCGACGTCGACCGCGTCTTCGCGATCGACCAGGAAGGGACCCTGGCCCCGCTGGGCATGGATGGCACGCGGATCCACAGCCCCGTCGACCTCACCCTCAAGCGCAACGGCCCGTAGGCCTGCATGGGACGCTGGCGCCCACCCGCTGCCAACAGCACCGCGCTGATCACGCCGGCGGGGCTTGCCCGCCTGAAAGCCGAGCTCGATGACCTGTGGCGCGTGCGTCGACCGGAAGTCGTCACTGCGCTGGCGGCTGCCGCGGCCGAAGGCGACCGCTCCGAGAACGCCGAGTACAGCTACCGCAAGAAGCAGCTGGGCGAGATCGACCGGCGCGTGCGTTACCTGAGCAAGCGGCTGCAGGTCCTGCGTGCGATCGACAGCCCACCGGCAGACCGCAACGCCGTTTTCTTCGGCGCCCTGGTGGCGGTCGAGGAACTCCCCAGCGGCAAGGCATCGCGCTTCCAGATCGTCGGGCCTGACGAAACCGACGCGAAACTCGGCCACATCAGCATCGACTCGCCACTTGCGCGCGCCATGTTGAAAAAACGCGCCGACGAGACATTCGAGGCCCTGCTACCCAACGGCAGCGTCCGCTATCGGATCGTCCAGGTCGAATACCCGGCGGCCAACGCCTGAATTGCAATCCTTCGCGCCAGTGATCCCGCCAGGGGCTGCGCCTACGCGACCAGCGCGTCGTACTGGATCGGATCGGGTCGAAAATCGGGGCGAGTCGGGGCATGCCCTGGTCCGCGCCAGCACCTGCCACCGCGGACCGGGCTGCCCGGGCCGGAACGATTCCCGGGGGTGGGGATCGATTGGCGTCGTGAGGCGGCCCGGATGCACGTCGGGTCAGTGGTGCGGGGGCGCTTGGACCTCGGGACTCCCCGACTCGTCCTCATCCAGTGGGCTGGAGTTGCGTGCCTTCTCCGCAAGCGCTTCGTAGCGGTCCTGGAACTCCTGCAATTCCTCTTCTTCCAGCTCCTCCAGGTCGAGCAGCACGTTGTGCGCGCCCTGGGTCGCCCGGATCAGCTCGTCCAGTTTGATCTGCAGCGCCTGGGTGTCGCGGTTCTGCGTGTTCTGGATCAGGAACACCATCAGGAAGGTGATGATCGTGGTGCCGGTGTTGATCACCAGTTGCCAGGTGTTGCTGAAGCCGAACAGCGGCCCGGTGATCGACCAGGCCAGCACCGTGCCCGCCGCAAGCGCGAAGCAAAGCGGCCGCCCGGTAAACCGGGAGGCGGCCTTGGCCATCCGTGTGAACCAGCCTGCCTTGCGCATCACCTGCTCCGCGAGTGCCTACGACGCATTGGTCCAGGACCGGCGCGAAGGCGGCGTCATGTCCCGGCCCGGCTTCAGATCCCGCCGTACCAGTCGTAGCCCTGGTCTTCCCAGAAGCCGCCCTTGCCGCCCATCAATGTCGCATAGCCGTCGACCAGTTCGATGGTATGCACGTACTTGGGTTGCTTGTACCCGAGCTTGCGTTCGATCCGCATCCGCAGGGGGGCGCCGTTGGCGACCGGCAGCGCCGCGTCGTTGAGCCGGTGTGCGGCGATGGTTTGCGGATGGTAGGCGTCGAGCAGGTCGATGCTTTCGTAGTACCGCGAGCCATTGCCGCCGAGGTCGTCGAAGCAATGGAACACCACGTAGCGTGCACCGGGCGTTGGTTGCGCCAAGTCCAGCAGGTGGGACAGCGGCACGCCCTGCCACTTGCCGATCACGCTCCAGCCCTCGACGCAGTCGTGGCGCGTCACCTGGGTGCGCTGCGGCATGCCGCGCAGCGCATCGAGGGTGAACTCCAGCGACCTTGCGACCAGGCCGCGGATGGCCAGCTTGTAATCGCTGAATCCCGCGGCCTTCATGGCCAGGTATTCCGGCGTCTGCGGGTTGGTCGACCCGTTGGGACGGAACACCGGCGAGATCCGCGATTCCGGATATTCCTGCGCCAGCCGCTTGCCCGTGACCAGCCGCTGCGCGCCCTGCGAGACAGGTTCGGCCATGGTCAGCAGCTTGACGAAGCGCTCGTCGTGCGACAGCGCATCGCAGCCGCCCAGCAGACCGGCACCCGCGCCGGCCAGGGCGCCGCGCAGCAGGCGTCGTCGCTGGACGAACAGGTCCTTGCTCATGGCTTCGCCTCCCCATGGGGTTCCGCAGGCGTACCTGCATCCGACGCGCCGCCAGGCAGCTTGAATCGCCCGGTGATCATCGAGCGCATCTCGTTGACCGGCCCGGCATAGACCACCATCAACACGTGCACCACGGTGAACAGCACGAACAGCGCCATCACCGTGAAATGGATCGTGCGTGCCGATTGCCTTCCGCCGATCAAGGCCAGCCACCATCCCAGCGACGTGTCCATCTGCGGCGACATCGACAGTCCGGTCAGGATGACCAGCGGCATCAGCACGAAGATCACGATCAGGTAAGTCAATTTCTGCAGCGGGTTGTAACGCGCGGCCTCCTCGCCCCTGGGATGCCGGAAGCGCAGGTGGTCGACGATCGATTGCCCGATCCCGCGCCAGTCGCGCCGTTTCATCGCCAGGTCGCGCGACAGGTGCCGGCTGGAGATCGACCAGAGCAGGTAGCAGGCGCCGTTGACCACCCACAACCAGGCGAAGAAGAAGTGCCAGCGTCGTCCCAGGGCCAGCCATTGCGGGCCGGGGATGGTCGCCCAGCTCGGAAACCCGCGCTGCGCAAGACGTCCGTCGGACTGCCTGGAGACACCCAGCACGCCGGTGGTATCGAATTGCGTGTCCCCGATCGTGGTCACGCCGCGGCCACGCACGGCGCGTGCCGCGAACACCGGGTCGTGGAACGTCGAGGCATGCCCCCAGTACAGCGCCGGATGCGCGTTGAATATCTGCAAACCGCTGCCGACCAGCACCAGCATGCAGGCCAGGTTGATCCAGTGCATGGCCCGCAAGGGCCAACGGTGGCGCAGGACGACGCGTGCCGGTGCGCCCGCTGGCGATGCGTCATGCGATGCGCTGTGGGCCGGGTCGCTGCCGGCCACGTCTGGACTCGATGCCATGGCGGGTCTCCTGCGTTACCCCAGCATACGCGTGGAGCGGTGGGAAGTTACGTCCCGGCGCGATCGGCAGATGCGACCGGCAAGCTTGTCCGGGCAGACCACCCAGCCCGCCCTGCGTCGGGGCACGCGCGAAGCCCGCGTGGCCGGGCCGCCACGCTCAATCCTCGCCGACCTCGCCATACAGGTCGTGCTCGTCGCTGCCCAGGATGCGGACATCGGCGAAGTCGCCCGGCTTCAACCCGGCGGCGCGACCATCCTGGATCTGCACCAGGCCATCGATCTCGGGCGCGTCGGCCATCGAGCGCGCGATCGCCAGCTCCCCGTCGATGGCATCGACCAGGCACCGCTGCACGCTGCCGACCTTGGCCTCGAGCTTGGCGGTGGAGATGTCGGCCTGCCGCGCCATGAAGCGCGCCAGGCGCTCCTGCTTGACGTCCTCGGGCACCGGGTCGGGCAGCGCGTTGGCCTTTGCGCCTTCCACCGGCGAATACGCAAACGCGCCGACGCGATCCAGCTGCGCCTCGTCGAGGAAATCCAGCAGCTCCTCGAATTCGGCCTCGGTCTCGCCCGGGAACCCGACGATGAACGTCGAGCGGATGGTGATGTCCGGACAGATGTCGCGCCAGCGATGGATGCGCTGCAGGGTCTTGTCGATCGCGCCGGGCCGCTTCATCAACTTGAGTACGCGTGGGCTCGCATGCTGGAACGGGATGTCCAGGTACGGCAGGATCTTTCCTTCGACCATCAGCGGGATGATGTCGTCGACATGCGGATACGGGTAGACGTAATGCAACCGCGTCCACAGGCCGAGCTCGCCCAGGCCTTCGCACAATGCCTTCATCCGCGTCTGGTACTGCTTGCCGCGCCATTCGCGCGGCGCGTACCTGACGTCGACGCCGTAGGCCGAGGTGTCTTGCGAGATCACCAGCAGTTCGCGCACGCCGCCCATCGCCAGCCGCTCGGCCTCGCGCAGCACCTCGTCGACCGGGCGCGACACCAGGTCGCCACGCATCGAGGGGATGATGCAGAAGCTGCAGCGGTGGTTGCAGCCTTCGGAAATCTTCAGGTACGCATAGTGCTTGGGCGTCAGCTTGATGCCGACGCCGTCGACCTGCATGTCGGGGACAAGGTGGATGAACGGATCGTGCTTCGGCGGCAGTGCCGCATGCACCGCATCGAGCACGCTGTCGTAGTCCTGCGGCCCGCTGATCGACAACACGCCGGGGTGCGCCTGACGGATCACGTCCTCGCGCTTGCCAAGGCAGCCGGTGACGATGACCTTGCCGTTTTCCGCCATCGCCTCGCCGATCGCATCCAGCGACTCGGTCACCGCCGAGTCGATGAACCCGCAGGTGTTGACGACCACCACGTCGGCATCGTCATAGGTCGGCACCAGGTCGTAGCCCTCGACCCGCAGCTGGGTGAGGATGCGCTCGGAGTCGACCAGCGCCTTGGGGCAGCCCAGGCTGATGAAGCCGACCTTGGGATTGGCGGTGGCCGGGCGGCCGGTGCGGACAAGGCTGGACATGGGATGCCAAGGGAAAATCGGGGCGGAAGTATAACTGCGCGCGGTCCTGGTGCTCCCCGGGCAGATCGCCATCCAGCCTGACGCAGGCGTGATTGCCCGGGATTCGGGGAGGGCTAGAATCAAGCACCAGACCCGGACAGGAACCGCCCATGGGCCGCGACATCGCCTTGGACACGCCCTTTGGCAGCATCGGCGCCTGGCGCGCGGATCCGATCGAGGTGCCGCGCGGCGCCCTCGTGGTGATCCAGGAAATCTTCGGTGTCAACGCCCACATACGCAGCGTCGTCGACCATTACGGCGCCGAAGGTTACGTGGCCCTGGCTCCGGCGTTCTTCGATCCAATCGAGAGCGGCCTGGAGCTGGCTTACGATGCCGCCGGCGCGCAACGCGGCAAGGCGCTGGTGATGGAGCTGGGTTTCGAGCGCGCGGCCGCGATTGTCGGCGCGGGCGCCCGGTTGCTGCAGCGCGAGGGATTCAAGGTTGGTGCCGTCGGCTTCTGCTGGGGAGGCACGATCGCCCTGCTGGCCAACCAGCGGCTCGGCTTACCGTCGTCGAGTTACTACGGCGCACGCAATACATTGTTCCTGGACGAACCGTTGCGCGCACCGGCACAGTTCCATTTTGGCGAAAACGACGCCAGCATCCCGCCCGAAGCGATCGCGGCGCATCGCGAAAAATACCCGGAAGCCGAGGTCTACACCTACCACGCCGGACATGCCTTCAATCGCGAGGTCGACCCGTCGGCACACGATCCGGCGAGCGCAAAATTGGCCCATGGCCGCACGATGGCGATGTTTGCCCAGGCCCTTGGTTGAGGAAAACAGGACGCATGCATCGACATCAAGCCCCGCACGCAGCCCGATTCGAGCTGCACCCGCAACTGGCGGCCGATACGCATCCGGTCGCCACCCTTGGATTATGCGACCTGCGATTGATGGACGATGCCAACTACCCATGGCTGGTCCTGGTGCCACGCCTGCCCGGGGCCCGCGAGCTGATCGACCTCGACACCGGACAGCGCCACCTGCTGACGGACGAAATCGACCTCGCCGGCCGCATGCTGCGCGATGCCTTCCGCCCGGACAAACTCAATGTCGCCGCGCTGGGCAACCTGGTGCCGCAGTTGCATGTCCATGTGATCGCACGCTTCCGCGACGATCCCGCGTGGCCGGCACCGGTGTGGGGGCGCGTGGATGCGCGCCCGTACAGTCCCGAACAGTTGGTGGAGAGGATCAATCAACTGCAGGTCGGAGGCACTGCGTAGCAATCAGCGCGATCGCTGCACCTGCCGGCACGCCCGCCCCCATCGACGCCGTGGGCACGACGGGTGATGGAGCAATCGGATTGCACCATGCGTGGCACGCGCCTAGTCTTTGCCTTGCCGCCCCCCGGAGTAGACGATGAAACGCACCCTCGCCACCACGTTGCTTGCACTGGTCTTGTTGGCAAGCGCCGCCCCGCCTGCCAATGCCAGCCTGTTCGGAAAATCACCTGAAGATGCCGCGCGGGAAGCGGTCAGCGCCCACCTGGGCGCGGTCACGATCTGGGTCGATGCCAGCTGGGGATTCCGCAAGAAAGGGGCCGCCAATTCTCTTAGCAGCGCGCACCAGGCCTTCGTCAGTCGCGGCTACAAGGTCGTGGATGTGTCGCCCTATATCGAGAATGGCGACCTGCAGGGATTCTTCGTCACCTACCAGACACCCTGAGCCGCCTTCGCAGGCGCGTCTTCGGCGCCGAAGCCTTGGGATATCGTGGCTTGCGGCAGTGAATGCAGTTGCGGTTGTGGAAACCAACCGCGATTCGCCGGTAACAGCCTCTCGTGGGCACGCCACGATCAGCACGGCACGATCAGCACGCCACGATCGGCACGCCACGAAAGGAAACAGCACGATGAGGCGCTTGCCGCCTGGCGCCGTTCCACCGCGGCACGTATGTGATCTGGATTCAGGTCCGCGGCAACGTGACCCCGGTCTGCCCCTGGTACTTGCCACCGCGGTCCTTGTAGCTGGTCTGGCAGATGTCATCCCTGTCGGCCTGGAAGAACAGCATCTGTGCGACGCCTTCGCCGGCATAGATCCTGGCCGGCAACGGCGTGGTATTGCTGAATTCCAGCGTGACGTGGCCTTCCCACTCCGGCTCGAGCGGCGTCACGTTGACGATGATGCCGCAGCGCGCGTACGTGCTCTTGCCCAGGCACACCACCAGCGTGTCGCGCGGGATCCGGAAAAACTCCACCGTGCGGGCCAGTGCGAACGAGTTGGGGGGGATGATGCACTCGTCCGCCTCGACATCCACGAAACTCTTGGGATCGAAGGCCTTTGGATCGACAATCGTCGAATTGATGTTGGTGAAGACCTTGAACTCGCGCGAGCAGCGGACGTCATAGCCGTAGCTCGACGTGCCGTAGCTGACAATGCGATGGCCGTCGGCCGCATGCTTCACCTGGTCCGCCTCGAACGGCTCGATCATGCCCTGCTCTGCGGCCATTTTCCGGATCCAGCGGTCTGACTTGATGCTCATGCAGCAATTCCCGGCAATCGATGGACAAGTAACTGCGCATTGTAGGGCCTCTTTGCGGCTGCCAGGCCTGCCGCCAAGCCGCAGGCGGCCCTGAAAACAAAGTGGTCCTGCCCACGCCTGTCATCCTGGGCGAAGCGAAGGATCTGCTTGTCCTGCCTGGAGCGCCTTCAGCCGCGAGCTCGTGCCTTTTGCCCAAAGAGCTCGCGGCTGAAGCCGCTCCTGCAAAAGCAGATCCGTCGTTTCGCCCGGGATGACAGGGTGGGAGTTGGCGCCCCGCGGCACATCCCGCGCCTACACAATCGATGCGGCGATCGGCATCGCGGCACGCGGACGCGCCGCCAACAGGGCCGCCATCCGCCTCGCAGTGCGGCGATAGGCCTGCGCCGCGGTCGACTCCGGCGCGAAGGCCACCACCGGCATCCCGGCATCGCCCTGCTCGCGGATCGACAGTTCCAACGGCAGGCTGCCAAGCAACGGCACGCCGAATTGCGCCGTCATGCGTTCGCCGCCCCCACTGCCGAAGATGTGTTCGGTATGACCGCATTGACTGCATACGTGCATGGCCATGTTCTCGACCAGCCCCAGCACCGGCACCTCGACCTTCTCGAACATCTTCAACGCCTTGCGCGCATCCAGCGTGGCCACGTCCTGCGGCGTGGTCACGATCACGGCACCGGCAACCGGAATTTTCTGCGCCAGGGTCAGCTGGATGTCGCCCGTGCCGGGCGGCAGATCGACGATCAGGTAATCCAGTGCCGGGCCCGCCAGCCCCGCCTGGCCGCCCCACAGGGTCTGTTCCAGCAACTGCGTCAGCGCAGATGTCGCCATCGGCCCGCGCCAGATCATCGGCGTGTCCTGTTCCACCAGCAGCCCGATCGACATCGCCTCGATGCCGTGCGCCCGCATCGGCTCGATGGCCTTGCCATCGGGACTATCCGGACGTCCCGACAAGCCGAGCATGGTCGGGACGCTGGGACCGTAGACATCGGCATCCAGCACGCCGACCCGCGCCCCGTCGGCGGCAAGCGCGAGGGCCAGGTTCACTGCCGTGGTCGACTTGCCCACTCCGCCCTTGCCCGAGCCCACCGCAATGATGTTGCGCACCCGTGGCGAAGGCGACACCTTGGGTTGCGGGGCGTGGCCGGCGATCCTGTATGTCACCTCGACCGTGGCGCCGGCCGTGCCCGTGGCGGCCAACGCTTGCTCCACAACCGATGTAAGTGCGCCCATGGCCCCGGCGTCCAGTGCGTAACCCAGCACGACCGAGACCTGCATCGAACCATCGCTGCGCACTGAAGTGACCCGGGCCCGTGTTTCACGCAACGACAGCCCACAAGCGGGGTCGATGACATCGGCAACGGTTTTCGCGGCTTGTTCTTCTAGGGTACCCATGTGGGCATTGTATCGACCTCCAGGCCGTCGTCGCTTGACATGCATCACGAGGCCCGCACGAAAACGTTCCTGGCGATCGAGTGCCGATATCCGGCGCGCGCCCAGCTGCTATTCTGGGAGACGAGGTAAAATAAGCAAGTCACTAGCGCCCAAGGGACGCAATTTTTGCAGGCCATGCGCCTGACCACGAACCAGGGTTCCAACAGCATGAAAATCCGTACCGCCAACGCACGACTTCTCGTCGCATGCCTGCTCCTTGTGAGCACCTGCGCAATCGCCGGCGAACCCATCGCTGCAGACGCTTTGGCGCGGGTGCCCGCGATCCAGTCCGTTTCGATGAGCGCCGACGGCAAGAACCTGGTCGCACTGGTTGCCGCGCCAGGTTCGGACTATCGCGACACGGCAGTGGCATCGTGGAATCTTGATACACCGGACGCCGGGCCGACGATCACGCCGTCGGGCGATCGCATGAAATTCGTGGCGGTCGCTGCACTGAAGGCAAACCGGGTACTCGTCGTCGGGCGCCAGCAATGGACGGGGCGCCTGGGCGGCTGCGGCGAGGGGCGTGTGGACGGTGCGACCAAGACCTTCGTATCCAAGACCTACCTGACCGACACCCAGCTCAAGGACTTCAGCGAAGCTTTTGCCGACAACACACGCAAGATCGGCGTCAGCAAGGAGACCCAGCGCTGCCTGGAAATCGCGGGTACCGCGAACCTGGTCAATACACTGCCGCTCGATCCGGACAACGTGATCATCGAGCAACGCAACGAACTCAGCCTCAATTCCAATTTTTACCTTTATAACCTACGTGACGACCAGACCACGCTGTTGTTCAAGGGAGGCGGGCGCTCCCAGCCAGGGCTCTTCGATCCGCGCACCGGAGAGGTATTGACCCGCACCGAGCTCGAGCCGGTTGGCGGAAATGAGTATGAGCAGCGGATCCTGATCAAGAATCCCGAAACGGGCGAGTTCCAGATCCACAAGGACCTCACCCGCAAGTTGAGCGACCGTTACACGGTCAATGTCGTAGGACGCGATGAAGCATCGGGCAAATTCTATGTCCTCACCGACCTGTTCTCGGACATGGTCCAGGCCTGGATGTACGACCCGAAAACCAGCAGGTTCGACAGCGAGCCCCTCGTCGCGGATCCGCATTTTTCCGTTTCCAGCCTCATCCTGGGTACGCAGAAGAGCAACTTCAATCGTGTCCTTGGTTTTACCGTGGACGGCAAGCAGCCGGTCACGATGTATGTCGATCCGGCGATGAAATCGATCCATCAGGGCCTCCAGAAAGCCTATCCGGGCCAGAGCGTGATGCTCACCGGCTACAACGACGATCTCTCGCGCGTGCTGTTCACCACGCAGAGCGCCCGACATCCAACGAGTTTTCATCTGTTGCTGGATCGAAAGAACGTCAAAGAGCTGGGCAATGCACGGCCCTGGATCGATCCCGCGCAAATCGGTGAACAAAAATGGGTGACCTACGCCGCACGCGACGGGGTGAAGATCCCCGCACTGCTGGACCTGCCGGCTGGATGGAGCAAGGCTGATGGCCCGCTGCCGACAGTCATCAATCCGCATGGCGGTCCGTGGGCCCGTGACCAGGGCGGCTGGGATGTCAGCGGTTGGGTTCCGTTCCTGACGTCTCGGGGTTATGCAGTCCTTCGTCCGCAATACCGTGGCTCATCGGGTCTTGGCCGCAAGCTCTGGCTCGCTGGCGATGCGCAATGGGGCCAGAAGATGCAGGACGACAACGACGACGGCGCGCAGTGGCTGGTCGACCAGGGCGTTGCGGCCGCGGACCGACTCGCGATTTTCGGTTATTCCTATGGGGGTTTCGCAGCTGCCGCAGCCGCTGTCCGGCCGGACAGTCCCTATCAGTGTGCGATAGCGGGTGCGCCGGTGACCGACCTGGGACGCCTGGGACGGTCCTGGAGCGACAACCGCATACAGCGCATCCTCCAGGGACAGACCGTCTCCGGCATGGACCCGATGCGCAATACCGACAAGGCGAATATCCCCATCCTGCTTTACGTTGGCGACCGCGATGTCAGGGCACCGGCATTCCATGCACGCGGGTTCTACGACGCAGTCCACGACAAGGTGAAAGCCAGGTTCGAACTGATCCCTGACATGCCACACAGCCTGCCATGGTCCTATCAGCAGCAGATGCAGACACTTGGGTTGATTGACGGGTTCCTTGCCAACGAGTGCGGCCCTGGCGGCCTGTGATCGCCTGATTGGGTTGGGCGCCGCGTCGCGGCGTCCGACCAGGCGTTGCGCCAGACTGGCGCGCCTTGGTTGCCTTCTGCCATCCATGCGGCCACGCCTCTCTTCATCGGCGCTGGAGTCGACGCGTCCCGGCAAATGGCCTGCCCTCCCGATTCGACAGCGCCTGCTGCTTCTCGCCGGTACGTCTTGCTTGTCAGCTTCGCGCGCTGACTTGGCTGTCCAGTTGCGATGCCGATCATCAATCGCTCTTGCCCATGCGATCGATTCCCTGACTCTGTGTGCCCGTCTTTACGAAAATAGCTGAATAAAATGATGCCGCCAGACGTCGGTGCGGCGGAATGTATACATGTCCGCACGGCGCGTGGTGCGATTTGCGAAACCTTGGGTTTCACGCTATACATTCCGATCGTATTCGTTCAAGCAAGTACTTAAACACGATATTGAATAGGGGCTGAAAATGGGGATTGTAGAGATGCGGAACAACAAGAAGCACGCGGCAGCGAAGAGACTGCCTTTGGTGATTGCAATGGTTGCCTGCCTGTATGGCCCGACGGCGATCGCGCAAGACGCGGCGCAAGCGCAGCAAGAACCGCAGGCGCAAGCCGGGCAGGCCCCGGCTCAGGATCCCCAGTCTGAGCAGGACCAGGCTGCGAAAGACAAGGCCAAGACCGATGAATCCAAGGAAGCCAGCCTGGGGACGGTCACTGTCACCGGTTCGCTGATCCGTCGGCAGGAGTACGAAACGATTTCTCCGGTCGAGGTCATCACCGCCGACACCAGCGTCGAGATGGGACAAGTCGACACGGCGGAGTACATCCAGAAGGCGAGCGTCGCCTCGGGCTCTACCCAGTTCAACAATCAGTTTGGCGGCTTCGTGCTTGAAGGCGGTACCGGCGTGCAGAGCATCTCGCTGCGCGGCCTGGGCGCCCAGCGCTCATTAGTGCTCCTGAACGGCCATCGCCCGGGTCCGTCGGGGACACGCGGCCAGGTCGGTGCTTTCGACCTCAACGTCATTCCCTCCTCGCTGATCCAACGCGTGGAAATCCTGAAGGATGGCGCCTCATCCATCTATGGTTCCGATGCCGTGGCTGGCGTGGTCAATATCATCACGCGTGCCGACATCGATTCTCCCGAGTTCACCGTCAGCGGGCGGCTTCCGCTTGAAGATGGCGGCGGTTCGTTCGCCATTTCCGGCGCTACGGGCTGGAAGTTCGACAACGGCAGCATCGTGGCCGGCGCGCAGTGGCAGAAATTCGAACCCCTGCGCGTGGGTGATCGCAGCTATTTCAGTTGCCCGCAGGACCTGGCCATGGATGCCAATGGCAACCGCATCGATCGCGAAGATCGATCCATCCTTGCAGGTACCAGCCTGGCCGGGTGCAACAACCTGTACGCCAACACGGTTATCGACGCCCTATTTGGCGACCGCTACATTCCATCGCCGGACGGCTCGACCATCGGTCTGATCCCCGGCTACCGTCCGCGCCAGAATGGCCGCTACGATGATCCGGCAGGACAGGCGTATTACGAGGACGTACTTAATTACGACTTCTTCAAGAATCAATACATCATCAACAAGAACGAGCGGATGAGCGCGTATGCGAGCTCCTACTTCTCGTTCGAGAACTTCGACTGGAACAGCGAGGCGCTGTTCACGCGCCGCAAGACCCACAACAACCGGTTCCGTCAGTTCTTCCCACTGGTCGGCGGCGCGACGGCGCTGATCCCGAGCTATTCCTATGCCAATGATCCAACCTACGTGGCACCCGTCCCCTCGGGCATCGCGCAGCCAGTCATGCCCTTCCCTTCAAACACCTCCGTGACGGTCGACTATTTCTACGTCAATACCGCCCTGCAAGGGCTGTTCAAGTCGACCGACACCTGGTCATGGAGCCTGGATGCATCGTATTCGCGCTCCGATGGCGACTACACCAGCTTGGGCATCGTCGCCTCGCGTTCTGGCGACGTCCAGTACGACGATGATGCGCCGGTCCTGGACTACTTCAGCCCCGGCCTGCTGAGTGGGCGTGACATGAATGCCCTGCAGCAACAAATCGGCGAATACAACACCGGCAACACGGTCTACGATCAGTCCGTGTTGACCGGCGTCGTGACGGGCGACCTGTTCGAACTGCCGGCAGGCGCCGTCGGTGCCGCATTCGGCCTCGAACACCGTCGCTTCAGCATCGACGACACGCCCAGCGCACTGTCGCAGGCCGGCGACCTTTGGGGCCAGTCCTCTGCGCAGGTCACCAAGGGTGACGACAACGTGACCGAAGCGTTCGGCGAAGTCGAAGTTCCGCTGCTCAAAGGCCTGCCCGCCGTCGAGTCGCTGACGGCCAATGCCTCGGCCCGCGCGTTCAAGTACGACTCAGTGGACGATACCGGCCACGTCTGGAAAGTAGGCCTGAGCTGGCAGGTGATCCCGTCGTTGCGCTTGCGTGCAACGCGTGGCACCTCTTACCGCGCCCCTGGCCTGTACGAGCTCTTCCTTGGCAACCAGACTGCATTCCTGAGCCAGCTGTCGATCGACCCCTGCATCGATTGGCAGAACAGCACCAACACCAACATCCAGGCCAACTGCGCCGCTGCCGGAATTCCCGGCGACTACGCCGGCGGTGCCGCATCGGCAACGATCGTTTCTGGTGGTGGCGCCGGCGTGCTGAAGCCGGAGACGTCCAATGCACTGACCGCCGGCTTTGTGTTCACGCCGACGTTTGCTGATTTCAGCCTGGCCGTGGATTACTTCGAGTACACCGTCAACGATGAGATCGCGCAGCTCGGCGGCGGCGCCATCCTGGGTGGCTGCTACGGCTCCCCGAACTTCCCCAATGCCTTCTGCGATCTGTTCGATCGCAATTCGGCGACCGATCCAACCGCTCCGAACGCGATCTCGGAGGTGCGCGACTCGTATCTCAACGTGAACAAGCAAAAGACGCGCGGTTACGACATGTTGTTCAACTATAACCACGACTTCGCTGCGGGCAATCTGGAGGTCGAAGGCAAGTTCACCTACGTGTTCGAGGACTTCGAACAACTGTTCGATTCATCGCTTGCTTCGGGCTTCGACACCAACGACCTGAACGGCACGATCAGCCGTCCAACCGTGGTCGGCAACGTGCGGACCGCGTGGCAGCGCAACGACTGGACCGTGACCTGGTTCATGGACTACGTGAACGGTACCCAGCCGTTGCAGACTTCGAAAAGCTATTCGTATTTCGGCTATCCCGATGCCATCCGTGACATCCGGGCCGAAGCCAGGCTGTACCACGGTCTTTCGCTGCGCTACGCGCAACCGAAATGGTCTATGGTCGTGGGCGTCAACAACCTGTTCAATTCCGCACCTCCTGTCGTATCCAGCGGCGTTGCGACGGTTTACGGCAACGTGCCTGCATTTGCAACGCAATACGACTGGTACGGCAGGTCGGTCTTCGCTAACTTCACTTACAAGTTCTAACCCGCTGTTCCAGTGGGTCCCGAGTAATACCGAGGTACGTGTACTTCCAGCCCCGTCCATTGGACGGGGTTTTTTTTGATCCCGATGCTGCGTGATCCCAGACAACCCAAGGGCGCAGCTCCCGGCCATGTCGCGACAACCAGCACGCACTCAAAAACTGAACAAATCGCGTGTCAATGCTTCCATACGCTTCCGAATGCGGTATAAACCCCGGGTCAGGACGGCATCCGCCGCCCGACCCGACCCGCATCCCCGGAGGGAATCCATGCGCATCAAATCCATCGCCCTGCTAGCCCTGCTGGCCCTGATGCTGCCGCTGGCAGCCTTCGCCCAAAGCGCGTCGTCCAGCAGCACCCCCGTCGGCAAGTGGCACACCATCGACGACAAGACCGGCAAGGTGAAATCGATCGTGCAGATCTACCAGACCAGCGACGGCAGCCTGCAAGGCAAGGTCCTGGAATTGCTCAACTCCGACAAGGGGCCCAATGCGGTCTGCGACGCGTGCAAGGGCAGCAACCACAACAAGCCGATCGTCGGCATGGTCATCGCCTGGGACCTCAAGCGCGATGGCGACAGCTGGAAGGACGGCAAGATCCTGGACCCCAAGAGCGGCAAGGTCTACTCGGCCAAGATGACGCCCAGCGCCGACGGCCGGACCCTCGATGTCCGCGGTTACATGGGGTTTTCGCTGCTGGGTCGCACCCAGACCTGGCGGCGCGTGGAGTAACCCCTGCCGTTGCGCGCGAGCCACGCGCGCCTGCGTGGCGGCAAGCGCGCAATCCCAGGACGTGACTCAGGAAGCCCGGCCATGCCGGGCTTCCTGCTTGTGGGCCAGCCGGTTCCGCCGGGCAATGACCGGAACTGCTCCCGCACGCATGCGATAATCGTCGGCCCACCAGGCCCTTGCGTGCTTCCGGACGCGCTTCGTCCGGCATCGCCTGCCTGCCCCGCCGCAAACCGCCTGAAGACACCATCGCCATGCCACGCAATGCGCTTGTCACGTTCGCCCTGCCCTATGCCAACGGTCCGCTGCACCTGGGCCACCTGGTGGGCTACATCCAGGCCGACATCTGGGTGCGCGCACGGCGCATGGCCGGCGATACGGTGCATTTCGTCAGCGCCGACGATACCCATGGCACGCCGATCATGCTCGCCGCGGAAAAGGCCGGTACCACGCCGGAAGCTTTCATCGCCGGCATGCAGGCCTCGCACGAGGACGACCTCAACGCGTTCGGCGTCGTGGTCGACCATTACGACTCGACCCATTCGTCCGGCAACCGCGTCCTGACCGAAGCGATCTACACCAGGCTGGACAACAACGGCCACATCTCGCGCCGCAGCGTCGCCCAGTTCTACGACCCGGCCAAGGGCATGTTCCTGCCCGACCGTTACATCAAGGGCATCTGCCCCAATTGCGGCACGCCGGAGCAATACGGCGACAACTGCGAGCACTGCGGTGCCACCTACGCGCCCACCGACCTGAAGGAACCGCGCTCGGTGCTGTCCGGCGCAGCCCCCGAGCTGCGCGAGTCCGAGCACTTCTTCTTCGAGGTCGGGCAGTTCGAAGGGTTCCTGCGGCAATGGCTCGCTGGCGACGTCGCCGCACCCGGGGTCAAGGCCAAGCTCAGGGAATGGCTGGATGGCGAAGGCGGGCTGCGCGCCTGGGACATTTCCCGCGACGCGCCCTACTTCGGTTTCGAAATCCCCGGACATCCGGGCAAGTACCTGTATGTGTGGATGGATGCGCCCATCGGCTACCTGGCCAGCTTCCGTGCCCTGTGCGATCGCACCGGCATCGACTTCCAGCAATTCCTCGCACACGACAGCACCGCCGAGCTGCACCATTTCATCGGCAAGGACATCGTCAACTTCCATGGCCTGTTCTGGCCGGCGGTGCTGCATGGCGCCGGCATGCGCGCGCCAACGCGGCTGCACGTCAATGGCTACCTGATGGTGGACGGCGACAAGATGTCCAAGTCGCGTGGCACGTTCGTGATGGCACGGACGTACATCGATGTCGGGCTGGACCCCGAGGCTGCGCGTTACTACTACGCCGCCAAGTCCTCGGGCGGCACCGACGACCTCGACCTCAACCTGTCCGACTTCGTTGCCAGGGTCAACAGCGACCTGGTCGGCAAGTTCGTCAACCTGGCCAGTCGCTGCGCCGGGTTCATCCACAAGCGCTTCGACGGCCAGCTGGCTGCCGCACTGCCGGACCCGGACATGTATGCGCGATTCGTGGCGCAATTGCCGACGGTCGCGGCCGCCTACGAGCGCAACGAGCCCGCCGTGGCCGTACGCGCGACCATGGCGCTGGCCGACGAGGCCAACCGCTGGATCGACGAGCGCAAGCCCTGGGTGATCGCCAAGCAGGACGGCGGCGACGACGAGCTGCAAGCGGTCTGCACGCAGGGGCTGAACCTGTTCCGGGTGCTGGCCGCGGCGCTGAAACCGATCCTGCCGCGGACATGCAGCCAGGCGGAGGACTTCCTCGCCTCACCGGTTGCGACCTGGGCGGACCTGGCCGGACCACTGCTCGCGCGCACGATCCAGCCGTACCAACCGCTGTTCACCCGTATCGATCCGAAACAACTCGACGCCATGACCGAAGCCAGCAAGGACACCTCCAAATCCGCACCCGCACCTGCAGGACCGGCTTCAGCCCCGGGCTCTTCAGGGGCTGCCGGGAAAAAGCCCGCGGCTGAAGCCGCTCCTGCAAAAAGCGACCGGACGATCGGCATCGACGACTTCGCGAAGCTCGACCTGCGAGTCGGCAAGGTGCTTGCCTGCGAAGCCGTGGAAACCTCGGACAAGCTGCTGCGCTTCGAGCTCGATGCCGGCGAGCTTGGCAGGCGCCAGATTTTTTCCGGCATCCGCGCCAGCTACGGCGACCCGGCATCGCTGGTCGGCCGCAGCGTGGTCTTCATCGCCAACCTGGCACCGCGCAAGATGCGCTTTGGCATCAGCGAAGGCATGATCCTGTCGGCCGGCAACGATGGTGGTGGGTTGTTCCTGCTGGATGCCGACGAGGGCGCGCAACCGGGCATGCCGGTGCGTTGACGGCCTGGCGTGCATTCAATCGAGCGCGTGCCGTGCCCTGTCAGCCTGAACGTGGTGAAGGACCTGCTTTCCGTGACACCCGCTGACGGCAGATCCTTGGCTGCGCTCAGGATGACAAAGTTGCGGCATGAAGCAGGATGGACGACTCAGTGTCCATCGACATGAAGCCTGGCCTCACCGAACGCCTCGACCGCATCCTGCCGCAAACCCAATGCGGACAGTGCGGCTACGCCGGTTGCCGTCCTTATGCCGAAGCCATGGCCGCGGGGAATGCGGATATCGACCGTTGCCCACCCGGCGGCGATGCCGGTGCGCGTGCATTGGCGCATGTGCTTCGATCCACACCCAAGCCATTCGACCGCAGTCGCGGCATGCACGCGCCGGCACAGGTCGCAGTCATCGTCGAAGCCGACTGCATCGGTTGCACCAAGTGCATCCAGGCCTGCCCGGTCGACGCGATCATCGGCGGCGCCAGGCATATGCATACCGTGATCGAGCCGCTGTGTACCGGCTGCGAGCTGTGTATTCCGGCATGCCCGGTGGATTGCATCGAGTTGCTCGCGTTGCCACGACGGGACACGGACGCCATCTAGGATCGGCACCCACGGCGAGGTTGTGCTTTGGGCTCCGGGCTTTTGCAGGAGCGCACCCGGCGACGCGATCCGGAGAGCCATCCAACAGGCATGCGGGCAATCGCGCCCATGGATCGCTCCTGCAATATGCCGGACCTCCGGCAAGCGCTCGCGGCCGCGAGCGCTCCTTCGAGGACTTACGGCGTGCAGGCCGAGCAGATACGCTCAACCTGGTAACCCTTCGCACGCAGCTTCTCCACAATCCCGTCGCTGCCCAACAAATGCAGGCTACCGACCACGACCAGCGTGTCGTCCGAGCCGGCGGCATCCAGTCGCTGTTGGATCTTTGGCAGCCACGCGTCGTTGCGCTCGACATTGATGTGCTGGTAGAGCTGCGGGTAGTCGCGGCGCATGTCGGCGGCCAGGCCCCTCCACAAGCCTTCCGCATCGCCAGATCGCCACAGCGCATGCAGCTTCTCGATCTCTTTCCCACCTTGTCCCGATTCGTCCAGTGTTTCGCGCAGGAATTGCAGTTGCTCCTGCTGGCCCATGCCGTCCAGGAACGCGATCTGCTGGGCGCTCGTCTCGAAGCCATCGGTGGGCTTGCCCGACGCCTTCGCTGCATCCGCGAAGTGCCGGTCCAGCCCCAATGACGGATCCAGGCCGGCCTTGGTCATGTCGGTGATGCTGATGGTCAACGCCACGAACCAGGGCTCGAAGGCCTGCAGCATGCGCGGTGTCATGGCCGCACCCTGCCCAGGCGTGACGTTTGCGTCGAACCAGGCATTCAGCTTGTCCACCGTGTCCGGTGCCAGCTCACTGTCCAGCGTGGTGCCGTCCGTGCGCAATGCGGCTTTCATCATGTCCATTGCAAGCGAGGGCGACTCCATCTGCTCCGGTGGCATCTCGAACAGCAACGATTCGGCATCCTCGAATGCGGCATCCACGTCCCGCGACAGCGGATAATCCCCGGGCCGGAGCAGATGGAACGACCCAAGCAGGTACACGCTGTTGTCCGAATCCGACACCTTCCACAGCAGCGGCACCGGAGGCGTGCCTGCGGCGGGCGATCGCGGGACATCGGCCGCCTGCGTGGCTTTGCCCGCCAGCGGAAGGCCCGCAAACACGACGGCGCAGCACATCGACAGGGCGATCGGCCCGAGGACGCCACGCATCACGGTTGTCCTGGCTTTTGGTAGGCCTTCTCGCCGGCGGTGATGGCCAGGTCGAGCCGGTTTTCCGGCGGCGGCAGCGGGCAGGTCGCGAAATCGGTGAATGCGCAAGGCGGATTGTAGGACTGGTTGAAATCGACCATCACCTTGCCATTGGCATCGGGCTTGGGGGTGTACAGGAAACGGCCAGCGCCGTAACTGCCGTGGCCGTTCGTGCGGTCGGCGAACACCAGGAAGAGATCATCCCCACCCTCGTCCTGCGCCTGGATGCTGTACGTCCTGCCGTCGCGCTGGAACTCGATCCTGCCCGGATTGGCAACCTGGTCGACCGTTCCGATGATGCTGTTGATTTCAATGGTCGTGCCCGCGGGATTGGGCACGAACGTGCCTTCTATCTTCCACGACGCATCCGCAGGCCAGTACTGCAGCCCAGCGAAGCCGGTGCGTGTCGGGGCATCGGCATGCTTGACCCGCAACGCATGGCGACCACCGCGCTCGATCACCGTGGCCTGGCCCTTGCCCTGGTCGAATCCGACAACGCTGGGGCCTTCGTCGGACATGTCGGTGCGCAGCAGCGTCGACTCCGGTCAATGGCTCGCCGTCCAGCGTCAGCGTCGCCCGCTTGTCGGGCACCAGGCGCACCTGCTTGCCATCCAGGTCGATCATGCCCAGGTGCGGCGGCCCCATCCGCAGCCGGATGCCGTTGTCGGCGGCGCTGCCCAGGTAGTGACTGCCCGGGTCGATCCAGTGCAGCCCGACCAGGCTGGCCCAGCCATCGGGTTTGAGCAGGCGTTCGACGCGATCATCGCGCCATGTGCGTTCTTCCATGGCAAAGGCCTTTGCGGTAGCGGTGGCAGCCTGGTTGGTGGCCGCGTCGTTGGTGGACGTGTCGGATCCCACCCCGCAGCCGGCCAATGCGCACCCACTGGCGATGGCCACGAGCAGGATGGCCGCGGGCGCGATGTCGAAAACACGCATGGCTGGATACGGTCGGGGCATTCAACGTCCTCGCAGGAACCAGTGATCGATCTCGCCCAGGCCGAAACGGGTCCAGGTCGGTCGCCCATGATTGCATTGTCCGGAACGCTCCGTGGCTTCCATCTCTCGCAGCAAGGCGTTCATCTCCGGCAACGTCAATCGGCGGTTGGCGCGGACCGCGCCGTGGCAGGCCATGGTCGACAGCAATTCGTCGCGTTTCTCGGCGATCCTGCGACTGGCACCGTGCTCGCGCAGGTCGGCAAGCACATCGCGCAGCAGCGCCTCGACATCGCCATCGGCCAGTAGCGCCGGCACGCTTCGCAGCAGCAGCGACTGCGGCCCGCTCCGGGTCAGTTCAAATCCCAGCGTCGCCAGGGTTTGCGCTTCACGCTCGGCGACATCGGCCTCGCGCTCGGACACGGCCACCGACTGCGGCACGAGCAATGGTTGGGTACGCAGGCCCGCATCGTCATGGGCGCGCTTGAGTTTTTCGTACCCGATGCGCTCGTGGGCGGCATGCATGTCCACCACGACCAGGCCGTCGGCGGCCTCGGCCAGGATGTAGATACCGTGCAGTTGCGCGATCGCATAGCCCAGCGGCGGCGCGGCGGCGTCATCGGCAGGCGGCAACTGCACCCGCGCACCCGCATCCACGCCCGAGGGCGGGCCGTAGAGCCTGGCATAGCCTGCGCGATACTCTTCGACGCCCGGGCTGCCTGCGCCGTGCTCGTCGACCCGCTGCCCGTGAACGCGTAGCGACAACCCCGATTGCGGAGCCGCGCCGGATGTGGGGAGCACTGCGACCCCCGCACCAGTGATGGCCAGGTCACCGGCTGGGCTGCCCGTACGCGCATGGCCGCCAGCCATGCCGGCCCGGGTTCCGGCCAGCGCCCCGTGCAGTGTGCGATAGACGAAATCGTGGACGAGCCGGCCCTCGCGGAACCGCACCTCGTGCTTGGCTGGGTGCACGTTGACATCGACACCGTGCGGATCGAGCTCGAGGAACAGCACGTACGCCGGATGACGGCCATGGAACAGCACGTCGGCATACGCCTGCCTGACCGCGTGCGCGACGCTGCGATCACGAATGCCGCGGCCGTTGACGTACAGGTATTGCTGATCGGTACTGGCACGGTTGTACGCTGGCCGCGCGATCCATCCGTGCAGGCGCAAGCCGGCGCCGCTGTGCTCGACACGCAACGCGTGACGCGCGAACTCTTCGCCCAGGGTTTCGAGCAGTCGGTCGACAGGCATCTCGTCGCTGGCCTGCTCCAGCAGGTCCAGCGCGCGATAACGCCGCGATGGCCTGCCGTTATGCGATACGCGCAATTCCACGTCGGGGCGCGCCAGGGCCAGTGACCGCAGCCATTCCTCGATGTGTCCGAGCTCGGTACGCTCGGCGCGCAGGAACTTGCGCCGCGCCGGCACGTTGTAGAAAAGCTCGCGCACCTCGACCGTGGTCCCGGGCGGATGCGGCCTGGGCGTGACCTGGCCGACACGCCCGCCTTCGACCTGCAACCCGGCGCCGTGGGGCTCTCCATCGTGCCGCGAACTCAGGGAAAACCGGCTTACCGATGCGATCGATGGCAAGGCTTCACCGCGGAATCCCAGCGTGGCGACGGCCTCCAGGTCGTCCAGGGACGCGATCTTGCTGGTGGCGTGGCGCGCCACCGCCAGCGGCAACTCGCCGGGGGCGATGCCACCGCCGTCGTCACGGATGCGAATCAGGCGTACCCCGCCCTGCTCCAGGTCGATGTCGATGCGGCGCGCGCCGGCATCCAGGGCATTCTCGACCAGTTCCTTGACCACGGACGCGGGCCGCTCGACGACCTCGCCGGCAGCGATCTGGTTGATCAGGGTATCGGGCAGCTGTTGGATAGGCACGCGTCATGATAACTAGCGTGGCAATGCGGCGGGTGCGGAAAGCCCGTTGGAGCAGAAAGCTGGAGCGCCGGCGACTCGAACCCATCCGGGCAACACAGGACCCCGTTGCTCGTCGCAAGTCCAGGATTGTCGCAAGTCCAGGATTGTCGCAAGTCAACGCTGCCACGAGGGGCAGGCTGCCTTCCGGTACTTTGACCGAGCGACTACTGAGGAACGAGGGCTCGCGGGACCAGCCGCCGGGGCACCCTGCGCATGCGCGCGACGGACGTCCCGACCTGCCCGAGCCTCCACCAACTAGGGTGCCCCGCCCCCATAGCTGCTGCCACCCGTTGCCGCCTCGGCACGGGCCGCATACAGCGTGCCCGGTGGCGGCTGCCGCGTGAAGTAGTTGGTGACGCCATTGAGGATCGCCTTGGCCAGCCGCGTCTGGTGCGACGCGTCGTTGAGCTTTCGCTCCTCGTCCGGATTCGAGATGAAGGCGGTCTCGACCAGCATCGAAGGCACGTCCGGGGAGCGCAGCACCACGAAGTTCGCACGCTCGATGTGGCTTTTATGGACGCGCCCCAGGTCCTTCAAGCCACCCAGGACCTGGTTGGCCATGTCCTCGGACGCCTTCTGGGTTGCGCTTTGCGACAGGTCCAGCAAAACCGACGCCAGGGTGTCGTCCTTGTCCTGCAACTTGACGCCACCGACCAGATCCGCGGAGTTTTCCTGCTTGGCCAGCCAGCGTGCCGCCTGCGACGAGGCGCCGCGCTTGGACAGCACGAACACCGACGAGCCCGACGCGCTGGGGCTGGTAAACGAGTCGGCGTGCACCGATACGAACAGGTCTGCCTTGTGCTCGCGCGCCAGCTGGTAGCGCCGGGTCAGCGGGATGAACACATCCGTGCTGCGGGTCAGGTACGCCTTGAGCCCGGGGGTGGCATCGACCTGTCGCGCCAGCTCCCGGGCGATCTTGAGGGTGATGTCCTTCTCGCGGCTGCCGCTCGGGCCCCTCGCACCGGGGTCCTGCCCGCCATGACCTGCATCGATGGCGATGATCAGCGGACGCATGCCCGCACGTCGCGCGATGTCCTGCACGGTCTTGACCGGCGCCTGGCCGCTACGTTCGACCGCTTGCGCACGCGTTTCGGGAGTAACGCTGGCAGGCACACCGGTCGCCACCCGCGTCGGGATGCCGCTGGCGACTGTCCCCGAACGCTCGTGGAGGTTGGCAGCGTCGGTTGGAGACCCTGCCAGGATTGCTGCAGGATCTGCTTCGGCACCCCCGCCCCCGGCGCGGGTCGTTCCGGAAGCGGCCGACTGCGGCAACGAAGCGATCAATTGCGAGGTCGCTTGACTGGCTGCCTGCGGGTCGGGCACCGATGCCTGCACCGGCGCCTGCAGGCGGGTCGATGGCTGGCGGGCAGTGACGGCCGTCGCCGCCGGAGTCGCGTGTCCATTGGAATCGCCCGGCCACTCGACGACCAGTCGGGTGCCGGCCGGATCCTTTTCGAAATGCGGCTTCAGCGCTACCACGGATTCGTCCAGATCGAACACGATCCGGGTGGTCCCCGGCACCGGATGGCCACTGCGTACGCGCGTGACCAGCCCATTGCCGGCGGGCAATTGCAGGTGCTTGTCCATGGCGATGCCGGTCATGTCGATCACCAGCCGGTCGGGGCCGGACAGCGAGATGACCGTGAAAGGCACTTCTGCATCGAGCTTGATTTCGGCGCGCGTCCCCGTGGCACCGGCCGTCAGGTCGACTCCCTGCAGCTGACTGGCCTGCAGCTCACCGGCCGGCAGTTCACCTGCGTGCACGAGGTTCCAGCACAGCCCGGCCACCAAGGCCATGGCAAGCAGGAATTGCTGGATGGAGGTCCCCTTCACGCGCATGGAGGGGATTCAAGCACCATGTCACCAAATATGCAACCACTTTTCCCTTATATATCCGTGGGCTGGCGCAACTTCCTACGGCCCCGATTCAGAAAGGGGCCGCAACTCCGGTTTTTCATGCGGGCCATTGGCCAGGCGCGCCAACCAGGCCTGACCCGATGGACTGGCTGCCTCCATGCGCGCGGAGCGCCCGTCTCCCGAAACTGCGAGACTGACATGGAGGTCGGCGGGCGGCAGCCCCTGTTGGCCGCGTTCAGGCCATTCAACCAGCCATAACGTGGTGTCTGCATCGTCCAGCGCAAGGAATTCAAGCTCTGCTGCGTCACCGATCCGATACAGGTCCAGATGAAGCGCCCTGCCCCTGGTGGATCCGTCCGCCCTGGCCAGGCGATAGGGCTCGACCAGGGTGTAGGTCGGACTGCGGATCGCGCCGGTCACTCCCAGCGTCCGCAGCCAGGCCCGCGCCAGCGTGGACTTGCCGGCGCCCAGCTCGCCATGGAGGTAGACCACGGCCGGGTCCGGCTGCGATCGCGCCAAGGCCTGTGCGAGTTGGTCGGTGGCTGCTGCATCCGGCAACCACATTGCCATCGGGGCCGCACTCACAGGGCACGATCCCGGGATGTCGGATTCGCACATTGGCGCAAAGCCGGCAGCAGATCGCTGGGCAGCATGCCGCGTTGCCCCTGCCCGGCGGCCACATCGCCCGCGACGGCGTGCAGCAGTGCCCCGCAGGCGGCCGCATCGAAGGCTTCCAGGCCTTGTGCGCGCAAGGCTGCGATCACCCCGGTCAGCAGGTCACCCATGCCACCCACCGCCATGCCGGGATTGCCTGCCGCGATCACGAAAGGCGTGCACCCGGGTGCCGCGACTATCGTTCCCGCCCCCTTGAGGACCACCACGCACCGGTATCGCGCCACCAGTGAAGCCGCGGCCGCATAGCGATCGGCCTGCACCCGCGCGCCATCGCTCCATTCAAGCAGCCGCGCTGCCTCGCCTGGGTGCGGCGTCAATATCGTGCCCGGCGAAAGCTCACGGGGTTGCGCTGCCAGCAGATTGAGCGCGTCGGCATCGACCACCAGGGATTTGCCTGCGGACAGTGCGCACGAAAGCAGGTCCCTGCCCCATTGCGCCTTGCCGAGCCCGGGGCCGACGGCAATGACATCGGCGCGCGCGCAAAGTGCAGCAAGGCCGGCTTCGGACTCGACTGCATGCGCCATGGCTTCGGGCCGGCGGGCCAGCAACGCCGCGACATGTCCGGTGCGCGTCGCGACGCTGGCCAGGCCAGCTCCGCAGCGCAATGCAGCATCGACGCACAACATGATCGCGCCTGCGCTGCCGTGGTCGCCGCCGATGCACAGGACATGGCCATTGGTACCTTTGTGGCTGTCGCGCCTGCGCGACGGCAACCAGCCAGCCAGCGCCCGGGGCTGCAATGCACGGGCGAACACCGGCAACCGCTCCAGCAATCCAGGATCGACGCCAAGCGTCGCCAGATCGCAAGCACCCACCTGGTCCAACGCCGCACCGGTCGCCAGCCCCGGATGCGCCGCCATCAGTTGCAGTGTGCGGGCAGCCTGGACGGCGTGGCCGCGGATGCAGCCGCGGTCGGCATCGACGCCGCTGGGCACATCCAGCGCCAGTACCGGCGCGTCCTGGGCGGCGATGGCAGCAATGCATGACGCCAGGGCACCTTCGGGAGCACGCGACAGGCCGATGCCGAGCAGCGCATCCACCACCAGGTCCGCCTCTGGCAGCTGCGATTCGAAGGCATCGACGCGGCCCCCTGCCGACCTGAACTCGGCACAGGCACGCGCTGCCAGTGCGCTGTCCGGTGGCTTGACCTGCACGACCCGGACCTCGCGGCCTGCCTGCCATGCATGGCGGGCGAGCACATATCCGTCGCCACCATTATTGCCAGGCCCGCAGGCGACGACGATCCGGCGCGCCTGCGGCCAGTGCTGCAACACATGGCGCCAGCCGGCCTCGCCTGCGCGCTGCATCAAGGCGTCATCGTCGCCGAGCGCCGCAGCGGCCTGCGTTTCCAGCGCACGCAAGGCGGCGATGTCGTGCAAGGCGACAGTTGGCGGCGCGACGGCAGGCGACATGACGGCATGTGGCATGGGCCGATTCTATACTTGCAAGGTGGACCCTACCGCCAAAAACAGCCCCGCTCCGCTACCCGACTACGGCGCGTTGGCGATCAGCATCAAAACGCTGGCTACGGAATTCGGCTTCCAGCGCTGTGGCATCAGCGACGTCGCCCTGGACGAGGACGAGGCGCATCTGCGCGACTGGCTGGCGCAAGGATTCCATGGCTCGATGGACTGGATGGCGCGCCATGGCGACAAGCGCTCGCGGCCACAGGAACTGATCCCTGGCACGGTGCGGGTGGTATCGGTCGGGCTGGACTACGGGCGCGACGTCGACGAGGCATGGCAGACCATCGACGACGGGGGGCGCGCCTATGTCGCCCGCTACGCACTGGGGCGCGATTACCACAAGCTGATGCGGCAACGACTGCAGGCGCTCGCCAACCGCATCGCCGCGCAGGTCGGCCCCTTCGGCCATCGTGTCTTCGTCGACTCGGCACCCGTGCTCGAGCGCGCCCTGGCACGCAACGCCGGCCTGGGATGGATCGGAAAGCACACATGCCTGATCGACAAGGATGGAGGCAGCTGGTTTTTCCTCGGCGAGATCTACGTCGACCTGCCGTTGCCCGTCGATACGGCAGCCAGCGAACACTGCGGCACCTGCCGCCGTTGCATCGACATCTGTCCGACCCAGGCGATCACCGCACCGTATCGACTCGACGCACGCCGCTGCATTTCCTACCTCACCATCGAGCATGAAGGCTCGATCGACGAATCCTTGCGCCCGTTGATCGGCAACCGCATCTTTGGCTGCGATGATTGCCAGCTCGCATGCCCATGGAACAAGTTCGCCAGGACGACGGACGAGCCAGACTTTCGCGCACGCAACGATCTGGACAAGGCCTCGCTGGCGGACCTGTTCGCCTGGAGCGAGGAGGAGTTCCTGCGACGCACGCAAGGCACCGCGATACGTCGCAGCGGGTACGAACGCTGGCTGCGCAACATTGCCGTCGCGCTGGGCAATGCACCCACGTCGCAGGACGTGCTGGCAGCCCTGGAATCACGACGTGACAGTGAAAACCCGGTCGTTCGCGAGCACGTGACCTGGGCGCTGGCACGACATGCCGGCGCCGGCTGATGCCCGAAGATGGTTGGTCGCCATCGCGGCTTTCGCCGGCAGCGACAATCGCCCCCACCTGACCGCTCAACCAGGTGGCATACGCCAGGCCGCTATTCCGCCTGCGGGGGGATGGAATCGTTGGTATGCGTCAAGTGGTTGTGGCGATCGACATACACCAGCGTCGGCTTGAAGCCTGCGACCTCGGCCTCGTCCATCGCGGCATAGGCGCAGATGATCACCAGGTCACCCGGCTGGGCACGATGCGCAGCAGCGCCGTTGACCGAAATGACGCCGCTGCCTTCTTCACCGCGGATCGCGTAAGTGATGAAGCGCTGGCCATTGTTGACGTTGAAGATATGCACCTGCTCGTACTCGCGGATGCCGGAGATATCGAGCAGGCGGCCGTCAATCGCGCAAGAGCCTTCGTAGTGGAGCTCGGCATGGGTGACGGTGGCGCGGTGGATCTTGGCTTTGAGCAGGCTCAATTGCATGGTCAGGCTGTCTTCGGCGCGGCTAAGCGTTGATTTTAGCAGGGTTTGTCGCGCTGCAGCATGGCTCGGGGCATGGCTGCGGGAGCCGGCTTGGCGAGCTCGCGCCGAGGCATGGGTAACGCTGAGGAAGCCGGCCTGGCCCCGCTGCCCCGTGGAAGCAGGCTCAGGCCATCTCGAATTCGAGGTTGTCGATCAGCCGGGTCCTGCCCAGCCTCGCGGCCACAAGCGCGACATGCGGCCCGCCTTCGCCTTGATCCGGCTCGGTCAGGTCGGGCCGCCGCACGACGATGTAGTCGACATCGAAACCGCGCGCCGCGAGTCGTCGTCGTGCATCAGCCTCGACGTCGGCGCGCGCCAAGCCGGCGATGCAGGCGTCACGCATCGCCAGGAGCGTGCGACGAAGTTCCGGGGCGAGCGCGCGCTCGCTGGTGGACAGGTACTGGTTGCGTGAACTCATCGCCAGGCCGTCCGCCTCGCGCACGGTGTCGGCGGCGACGACCTCCAGCGCAAACGCCAGGTCGCGCACCATGTAGCGAATCACCGCCAGTTGCTGGTAATCCTTGCGCCCGAGGATCGCCACGTCCGGCTGCACCTGGTTGAACAACCGGGCGACCACCGTCGCGACACCATCGAAGTGCCCGGATCGATGCGCGCCTTCCAGTACTTCGGTGACGCCGGGCACGCGCACCTGCACGGTGGCATCGACGCCATGCGGGTACATCGTCTCGACCGATGGCAGCCACAGCAGGTCGCAACCGGCGCTGGCCAGCGCCGCGGCATCGGCTTCCGGTGTGCGCGGGTATCGAGCGAAGTCCTCGTTGGGACCGAACTGGGTCGGATTGACGAACACGCTGGTGACGACCCGATCGCCATGTTCGCGCGCCAGCAGCACCAGCGAGCGGTGGCCAGCGTGCAGGTTTCCCATGGTCGGCACGAAAGCAACACGCAAGCCGTCGCGCTTCCACTGGTTGATGCGAGCGCGCAATGCGGCGAGCTGGTCGATGGTTTCAATCATGCTGCGGATGGCCTGCTGTCGTAGGAGCGACGCTAGTGGCGATCAGGTGCTTGCGGCAACGCGACTGACGTCGCTCCTGCAGGCACCTTGGGCGGACATCAAGAGCTCGCGGCTGAAGCGGTAGCTGCCATGGATCGTGGGTTCGCGATCATCCGGCGTACGAATGCGCTTCGTCCGGAAAGCCGCCATCGCGCACCGCATCTGCATACGCACGCATGGCGCCTTCGATCGAGCCGCCTCCAGCCAGGAAATCCTTCACGAATTTCGGGCGGCGATGCCCGCTGTTGAGGCCAAGCATGTCGTGCAGCACCAGTACCTGCCCGTCGCATCGTGGTCCGGCGCCGATGCCGATGGTCGGGATACCGACGGTCGCCGTGATGTCGGCGGCAAGCTGCGACGGGACGCACTCAAGCACCAGCAGCGATGCGCCCGCTTCCGTCACGGCGATGGCATCCTGCCGCAACGTGGTCGCGGCGCGCTCATCGCGTCCCTGCACCTTGTAGCCGCCCAGGCGCAGCACCGATTGTGGCGTCAACCCCAGGTGCGCACATACCGGGATCTCGCGCTCGACCAGGAACCGGATCACCCCAAGCTTGTGGCCCGCGCCTTCGAGCTTGACCATCCCTGCGCCCGCCTGCAGGCAACGCACCGACGCTTCGAGGGCGCGTTCGGGCGTGGCATCGGCCTGGAACGGCAGGTCGGTCACAAGCAAGGCAGTAGGCAGCCCGCGGGCGACGCAAGCCGTGTGGTAGGCCATGTCGTCGATCGTCACCGGCAGCGTGCTGTCGTGGCCCTGCACCACCATGCCCAGTGAATCGCCAACGAGCACGATGTCGATGCCCGCGGCATCCATCGTGCGCGCAAAACCGGCGTCGTAGCAGGTCAGCATGACCAGCTTGCGGCCTTCTGCCTTGGCCTTGGCCAGCATCGGCACGGTCCAGGGCTTGCGGTCGGGCGCGTCGGCGGGCTGTGCGTACACGGCGTGATCCTGCAGTCGACAAGGTGCGACCGATTATCCGGCCGGCAGGTGAATAACGCTACCGTCCCCCGCGCCGCCGTTGCCGGGGAAGTGCCCTCCGGACGTTGCCGTTCATTTGACCGGGACAGCCGGTCCATCACCTGCCCGGAATGACGAGACGAGAAGGAATGGAAGCGAAACGAATCGCGACTCGTCGACTGGCGACCTTCAATCTTCCTCTGCCACACAATCGCGAGCATCCAGGCCAGCCAGCAGGTCGACAGCGCGCCCCCACCCGGGAACCTCCGCCTGCGGCGCGATCTCAACCAGTGGCAACAGCGCAAAAGCGCGCTCGTGCAGGTGGCAGTGCGGCACCGTCAACCCGGGTGCGTCGATCACCGCGTTGCCATACAACAGCAGGTCGAGATCCAGCGTTCGCGGCCCCCAGCGTTCGCCCAGCCCGCGATCTCGACCGAAGTCGCGCTCGATGCCAAACAATGCGTCCAGCAAGTCCGTCGCCGGCAGCGATGTCTCCAGCAAGGCGACCGCGTTGAGGAAGTCGGGTTGCTCGACCATGCCCCAGGCCGGTGTGCGGTACATCCGCGAGGCCCGCAACAGGCGCGAACCGGGCAAGCCCCCCAGCGCGATGATCGCAGCCCGCATGGTGCCCGCGACATCCCCCAGGTTGCCGCCCAGGCCGATGGCAGCCACGACCGTTTGCGGTTTCAAGCCAGTGGGCCCACGACGATATCGCAACGAAATGGCCGTCAGGCCGATGCGGGCGAACCACGGCGACGGCGGCGGCGCTTGCGCGGCTCGCGGCCATCTTCCACCAGCTGCTCATGGTCCTCGTCGGTGGTGATCGTGCCGGCCGCCGCCTGGGCATCCGTCCAGAACTGGACCTCGTCGGCGTGCTCTGCAGAGGCGAACTGGCGCAGCGCCAGGAAGTCGTAGGCGGCACGGAATCGCGGGTGCGCCAGCAGGCGGCCCACGCGCTTGGGCTGGCGCTGGGCCAGCCGCGATTGCAGCAGCCAGATTTCCTGCATCGGCAGCGAAAACCGGCGTGGCAATGCGATCGTTTCCAACTGGTGCACGGTGACGCGATCGGCGGCTCGCCGCTGCGCTTCGGCCGCATGCATGCCCTGGGCTTGCAACGCCATCAGCGCGCGGCAGTACGCAGGCCACAGCAACAGGGCAAACAGGAAAGCAGGCGATACCGGCTCGCCGTCGGCCACGCGCTGATCGGTGCCACGCAGGCCTTCGATCAGCATCCTGCGCAATGCGCCGCTGCGATTGGCCTTGAGTGCCGCTGCGCTTTCGGGCAACAGCACCGGCAGCAGGCCATGGCGCTCCAATCCCTCATAGCTGGCCACGGCGTGGCCGGACAGGAACATCTTCAGGCACTCTTCGAACAGTCGCGCCGGCGCGGCTTCGCGCAGCAGGTCGGCGAGTTCCGGGATGGGGTCCGCGGTGGCTGCATCGATACTGAAGTCCAGCTTGGCCGCCAGCCGCACGGCCCGCAGCATGCGCACGGGATCCTCGCGGTAACGCTGCACCGGGTCGCCGATCAGCTTGAGTACGTGGTTCTTCACGTCCTCGAAACCGCCGGTGTAGTCGCGTACCGAGAAGTCCTCGATGGTGTAGTAAAGGGCATTGGCGGTGAAGTCGCGGCGGATCGCATCGTCCTCGATCGTGCCGTAGACATTGTCGCGCAGCAGACGGCCATCGGCGTGCTGCTGGCGGTCTCCGCTGCCATCGTCGCTGTTGGCGCGAAAGGTGGCGACCTCGATGATCTCGCGGCCATAAACGACGTGCGCCAGCCGGAAGCGCCGGCCGATCAGGCGACAGTTGCGGAACTGCTGCTTGACCTGCTCGGGCGTGGCATCGGTGGCGATGTCGAAGTCCTTGGGGTGGCCGCCGACCAGCAGGTCGCGGACCGCCCCGCCCACCAGGTAGGCCGCATACCCGGCATCGCGCAGGCGGTACAACACCCGCAGCGCATTGGGACTGATGTCCTTGCGCGAAATCGTGTGGGCGTCGCGCGCGACGACCTGTTGCTGCAATCGGGGGCTGGCCGCCTGCTGGCCGGCCGTGCTCGGGTCGTCCGGGGCCGCGCCGGCGTGGTCCGGGCTGGAAGGTGTCGGGTCTGGGATAGGCATCGGTGGCGGCAGTGCCGCGGATCAATGGAAAAGTTGGTGGGTTTGCGTTGCCTGCGGCAGGCGCGCCCCATATACTAGCAAGCTTGTGTACCGGGGCTTGAGGAAATCCGCCCCGGGGACAGGCTGGCCCTCGCGCCAGCGGCCGAGCACCCATGGTTGCCGACCACCCTGCTCCCTTCGTCTAGAGGCCTAGGACGTGGCCCTCTCAAGGCTAAAACACGAGTTCGAATCTCGTAGGGAGCGCCATCTGCCCAAAGCCCGCCTTCCAAGGAAGGCGGGCTTTTTTGTGGGAACGTGCGAGTGACCCCGGACCGGGGCCAAACAGTGGCTGTCGCGCGCTGCGTTGTCGCGCCCTGCACTGTCATGCCCTGCATCGTGTCGCCACCTCCCGTCGTCATCCTGAACGCAGCGAAGGATCCGCTGTCTCCGGGGCATGCAAAGCACAAGCAGATCCTTGGCTGCGCTCAGGATGACAACACGCAAAAGGTTGCAGCGTTTGGATCCGGGCCCACATGGCGTCAAGCGTCATTTCCATCGCATCGTGCCGGCCACATGTTTTTCCACGACACATGTGACGGTCGTACACTAACCAGCAGTCCCAAGCATCGAGTCCGGAGCCAAGCCATGCCCTTCGTCGTCACCGAAAACTGCATCAAGTGCAAGTACACCGACTGCGTCGAGGTGTGCCCGGTCGACTGTTTCCACGAAGGCCCCAACTTCCTGGTCATCGACCCGGAAGAATGCATCGACTGCACGCTGTGCGAGCCCGAATGCCCGGTCAACGCGATCTATCCCGAGGACGACGTGCCCGGCGGCCAGGAAAACTTCGTCGCCCTCAATGCCGAACTGTCCAGGCAATGGCCCGTGCTGACCGTCCGCAAGGACGCGCCGCCGGATGCCAAGGAGTGGGAGGGCAAACCGGACAAGTTGCCCTTGCTGGAGCGCTAGCGCGCCCGGGGCATCGTCGACAAGGTACAAACACGCACGCGCGACCCGGGATGCCAACGACGGCCGCTGACCCATGCGGCTTTTGCCAGCTGCTGCAGCCAGAAAAACGGGCGCTCGAGGGCGCCCGCTTTTTATCCGGCAGTCAATCCGGCAATCAATCCGGCCTCAGCCGCCCAACGCAGCCTTCAACGCCGCGATCAACTTGGCCGGCGCAGCTGCCGTGGCGGCCTGTCCGCGCGGATCGACCGCCGAGACGTACGAACCTGCATCGACCTTGGCCACCCGCACCAGGAAGTCGGCGCCCTCGTAGCTGACGTCATACACGCCGAGAAGTTGGGCCTTGCTGGCGACGGTCACGCCGTCCATCGCGGCCAGCGCATCGCCCACCCTGGTGAACGTGGTGTCGCTGTCGGCAGCAACGGTAAAGCCGTTGGCGGCAGCGGACGTCGCGCCCATCGACGAGCGTGTCACCGACTTGCCCTGGTCACCCGGAAGTTCCATGGCACTGGTGGTGTTGGGCAGGTTGAGGTCCGGCGGCACTTCCAGTGGCCGGCTCTCGGCACTCATCTTGTAGGCCTCGGTCTTGTGCTTGAACAAGCTGCAACCCGAGGCACCGAGCACGGCGACCACGGCGACGGCGAGGACGAGCGAACGCACTACGGTGGCGCGGCGGACGATGCCTTGGTCAACTTGGAGCTGGCGCATTTGTTTCTCCTGCGGGTCTGGCTGTAAAGGGTCGAGCCTGGATGGATCGAGCCCTGACGGATCAAGCCCTCATGGACGAAGCCCTGTGGACCAGGCGTCGATGAGTCAGGCGGTGATGATATCGCGACAGGATAGTTCGAGTTGCCGGACCTGTGCGGCGATACGCATGGCAGCGTCCGCATGGGCCGGCGACAACGTCGTCAGGGGCAGTCGCAAACCGTGGCCGATCCCCATGTGCGAGAGGATCGCCTTGAGGGGGATCGGGTTGGGCTCGATGCCGAGGAAGTCGATGCTGGTCCGCAATCGCGCATCCAGGGCCTCGGCGGCCTCACGCTTGCCGCCACGTGCCAGGTCGCTCAGTTGCCGGAAGGCACGCGGCAGGACGTTGGATGCGACCGAAACCACGCCATCGGCGCCCGCCAGCATGGCCCGCATCGCGGTGGGATCGTCGCCCGTGAGGACGCTGAAACCATCGTCACGCAGAGGCAACAGGGCCTGCATCCGGGCGGGATCGTTGACCGCCTCCTTGATGCCGATGATGCGGTCGTGTCCGGCCAGTGCCGCCACGGTGCCGGGCTGCATGTCGCACCCGGTCCGCCCAGGCACGTTGTAGAGCACGACCGGCAAGGCGCCATCGTCGGCCACCGCGCGATAATGCGCGACAAGGCCAGCCTGGGTGGGTCGCACGTACGGCGGCGTCACCACCAATGCGGCGTCTGCGCCAAGGTTGGCGACGCGGCGGGTGTGTTCGATGGTCTTGGCAGTGCTGGACTGGCCGGTGCCGGCCAGCACCGCAATGTCGCGCCCGTCGGCCTGCGCTGCCACGAATTCCACCGCGCTGCGCAGGAGGGTGTCGTACTCGGCATCGAACAGCGCCGCGGCCTCGCCGGTGGAGCCAGCGACCACCAGCGCCTGGGTGCCGCCCTCCAGCTGCAACCGCAACAGGCGCTGCCAGGCGTCGAGGTCGATTTCGCCGGCGGCCGTGAACGGCGTCGCCAACGCGGTGATGCTGCCGGAAATTCGCAAGGATGCGTGCTCGTATTGGGAAGTGGCGCCGGGACGCGATGGCCGCCGCCTGGCCCGCAAGCCAGTGGCTCGGGCCTCGCGGGACATCGCGCACGCAGCAGGCGTGGGCCAGCGACGATGTTACTTGCGGGGCCAAAGCGCGGGCAAGTATGCTGGCCACGATGTCCAGGCAGCTGTCGGACACCGTTCAGACCACGCTGCCAGACCAAAGCCGTCAACCCAACACCCGCCGCGGACGCTGCCTTGACCGACCCTTCGACCGACCCCGCCTCCGCCGCCCGGCCTGCCCCGACCGAGAACCACCTGCTGATCAACGCCTACACGACGCATCCGCGTTCACCGTTGCTGGCGGTGACCCGGCGCATCGCCGATAGCGGCTGCAACATGGTCGACACCCGCCTGGCGACCGTCGGCCGCGATGTCTCGGTGACGGCATTGGCCACCGGCTCGTGGGATTCGGTCGCCAAGCTCGAAGCGATGCTCTCGCGGCTGGAGCGCGAGGAGGACCTCAAGCTGGTCTGGTATCGCACCGGGCCCAAGCCGGTCCAGTCCAACCTGCTGCCGTACGTGGTCGAAGTCGTCGCGGCCGACAAGCCCGGGATCATGTTCCAGCTGGCGGATTTCTTCGACCAGCAGGGCATCACCATCGAAGGGCTGCATTGCTCGCGCTACCGGGCGATGCAGACCGGTGCCGAGATGTTCACCGCGCAGGTCACGATCGGCATCCCGGCGGACATGCATATCGCTGCGCTGCGCGACGATTTCCTCGAGTTCTGCGACCACCTGAACCTGGACGCGATCATGGATCCAATGAAGTTCTGACCGGATCATGTCCGACCCGATGCAATCGCGAGAGGCGCACTTGAGATGACAGGCTCCGGCACCGACAAGATGATCGGCAAGAAAGCGCCCCGGCTGGAGTTGGCGCTGTCCAGCGACGAGACCGCCAGGTTTGCCGACTATGCCGGGCAATGGGTCGTGCTGTATTTCTACCCGAAGGATTCGACGCCCGGTTGCACCACCGAGGGCAACGACTTCAATGCCCTGCTGCCAAGCTTCAAGCGTGCCGGCGCAAACGTGCTTGGCGTCTCCCGCGACTCGATCAAGTCGCACCAGAACTTTTGTGCCAAGCAAGGCTTCAGGTTCGATCTCGTCAGCGACCCGGACGAAGCGCTGTGCAAGGCATTCGACGTGATCCACGAAAAGAACATGTACGGCCGCAAGGTCATGGGCGTGGTGCGCAGCACCTTCCTCATCGACCCGGAGGGGGTCATCCGGGCGTCATGGCGCAAGGTCAAGGTGGCCGGCCATGCCCAGGCCGTGCTCGATGCACTCAAGGCATTGCAGAAACAGGCCACCCAATAGCAGTGACTGCATCGGTTTCCATCGCGCGCCACCGCCCTGCACCGCAGGCTGCGGTGGTTTGCGGCATGGAAGCCCGCGGGCGCTTCGACGCCTTTTCATGGACGCGCTCCCGGTGGCCGTGCCCGTCACGATGCTCCCCACCACCCTGGATCCCGTCATCGGCCCGCAGGCGGGGATCCATGCGTCCGGGCCGCCGACCTCGTCGTGCTGCGTACTTGCTTCAATGTCGCTGGATTCCCGCCTGCGCGGGAACGACGGCATCCAACGTCCAACAGTCCCTCCCCACTCCTCCTTGCAGGATTCGCACTACATGACCAAAGGCAAGCGCATCTACGTTTTGGACACCAACGTGCTGATGCACGATCCGACCGCGCTGTTCAAGTTCGAGGAGCACGACGTGTTCCTGCCCATGCAGGTCATCGAAGAACTCGACAACGCCAAGAAAGGCACGTCGGAGGCCAGCCGCAACGCCCGCCAGGTCAGCCGCTTCCTCAACGAGCTCATCCAGGCGCAGGGCAGCGACAAGATCGCAAGCGGGATCCCCCTGGTGAATCCGCACGGGCTGCAGCTGCGGGGAGTCGACAGTGGTGGCGTGCTGCGCTTCCAGACCAGCGAATTCGATTCGGGCAAGCGTTTTGGCGCGGTGATCCCGGACAACCATATCCTCGGGGCGATCCTCGACCTGCAACAAGCGCAGCCCGATGCGTCGGTGGTATTCGTCTCCAAGGACATCAATCTCAGGATCAAGGCCTCGATCGCCGGGATCGTGTCGGAGGATTACGAAAACGATCGTGCGCTCGACGATTTCAGCCTGCTGTATACCGGCGCGACCCAACTGCCATCGGATTTCTGGGAGCGCCACGGCAAGAGCCTGCGCTCGTGGACCGAAAAAGGCCGCACGTTCTACGAGATCGCAAGGGGCGACGATGACTGGCACCCAAACCAGTTCCTGTACCTGCCAGGGGACGACGAAGCCGAGTTGAAGGTTGCCCAGGTCGACGAGAATAAAGTCACCCTGCAGATCGTCGACGACTACCGCAGCAACCAGCACGCGGTCTGGGGCATCCTGGCACGCAACCGCGAGCAGAACTTCGCACTCAATGCGCTGATGGACCCGGACATCGACTTCGTCACCCTGCTCGGTACCGCCGGCACCGGCAAGACGCTGCTTGCGTTGGCAGCCGGACTTGCGCAGACGATGGACCAGCAGCGCTATCGGGAAATCATCATGACCCGCGCAACGGTCAGCGTCGGTGACGACATCGGCTTCCTGCCCGGCACCGAAGAGGAAAAGATGACCCCTTGGATGGGCGCACTGACCGACAACCTGGAGGTGCTGACCCACAACGAGGAGGGCGGCAGCTGGGGCCGCGCGGCGACCAACGACCTGCTGGCATCACGGATCAAGATCCGCTCGCTCAATTTCATGCGCGGCCGCACGTTCCTGAGCCGCTGGCTGATCCTGGACGAAGCCCAGAACCTCACCCCGAAGCAGATGAAAACCCTGATCACCCGTGCCGGGCCCGGCACCAAGATCGTCTGTTTGGGCAATGTCGAGCAGATCGATACGCCCTATCTCACTGAAACCACGTCCGGCCTGACCTATGCCGTGGACCGGTTCAAGGACTGGGGCCACAGCGCCAGTGTCACGCTGCGCCGTGGCGAACGCTCGCGCCTGGCCGATTACGCATCCGAAGTGATGTAGTCGATGGCTGAACGATTGGCCCCGTGGGTCTGGCTGGGCGCTGCCGCGCTGGCCTGCGTGGCCGGGATCGTCAACGTCGTCGGCTTCCTGGGTTTCCAGCACCAGGCCATCACCCACCTGACCGGCAACACCAGCCTGCTCGGCATATCCCTGGCGGGAGGTGATTGGCATGCGGCCTTGACGCTGGCGATGTCGATGGCTGCATTCGTCGCCGGCGCCGCGCTGAGCGGCCTGATCATCCAGGACAGCACGTTGCGCCTGGGCAGGCGTTATGGCGTCGTACTGGCAATCGAGTCGTTCCTGCTGGCTGTTGCCGTGCCATTGTTCGAGCATGGCTACTGGGCCGGGGCGCTGTGTGCCGCTGCAGCCTGCGGCCTTCAAAACGCCATGGCCACCACCTACAGTGGTGCGGTGATCCGCACCTCGCACGTCAGCGGCATGTACACCGACCTGGGCATCATGCTGGGACACGCGCTGCGTGGAATGCCGTTGCAACACAGGCGGCTTGCTCTGTGCGGGCTGGTGATCAGCTTCTTTTTCATCGGCGGCATCTGTGGCGCCTGGCTGTTTCAACGCCTGCATTACGCCACCTTGTACCTGCCGGCCATGTTGACCGGCCTGGTGGGTGTCGGCTATGGCGGGTACCGCCAATGGCGCGGCCCGGGGAGTGCAGCGGCATGAGTGGCCGCCCGCCCTGCGCCCTGACCATCGCCGGCTCCGATTCCGGTGGTGGCGCAGGCATCCAGGCCGACTTGAAGACCTTCGCCGCGCACGGCGTGCACGGATTGAGCGCGATCGCGGCACTGACCGCACAGAACACCCGCGGTGTCACCGCGGTGCACGTGCCCCCTGTCGATTTCCTGCGGGCGCAGATCGACGCCTGCTTCGACGACTTCGAGATCGGCGCGGTCAAGATCGGCATGCTCGCCACCGCTGGAGTCATCACGGCCGTTGCCGAGGCGTTAATGACCTACCGCCCAAGATACGTCGTGCTGGATCCTGTCATGGTGGCCACCTCCGGCGCGAAGCTCCTTGCCGACGATGCGTTGGCTGCGCTTCGCACGCGACTACTGCCGTTGGCAAGCGTGTTGACACCCAATATTCCGGAAGCCGAATTGTTGCTTGCCCGCACGATTGCCAATCGTGGCGACGCAGAGCGCGCGCTCGTCGACCTGCAAGCGCTCGGGCCCCGGGCGGTACTGCTCAAGGGCGGACACCTGGACGAAGGCAGCACGGTGATCGACCGGTTCATCGATGCCAGCGGCAGCAGCGAATTCGTACACGAAAGGGTCGCCATCGAAGGCCATGGCACCGGTTGCAGCCTGGCCTCGGCGATCGCTGCCAACCTGTGCCTGGCAATGCCGCTGCAAGCGGCCTGCGCGGATGCGACCGGATTCGTGGCGCGGGCCTTGCTGGGCAGTCACCAGCCTGGACACGGCGGGATCAGCGTGCTCGACCACTTTGGCGCGGGTCAGGCATGCGCAACGCCTGGGCGGCCGCCGCACGGCGGCGCCTAGCTGGCGACGCGCGACGGGACGATGGCCTCACCCATCGCGGTGCCGAAGCGGTGCGGGTCGCGTTGGCTGCCGCCCAAGGCCTGCCTGCCCAAAAACAAAAAAGCCGGCAAGTAAACTTGCCGGCTTTCCTGCGTTTGGCGCGCCCGGAGAGATTCGAACTCCCGACCCCCAAGTTCGTAGCCTGGTGCTCTATCCAGCTGAGCTACGGGCGCAGAAGCGGAATTGTGCAGAATCGGAGGTGATTCCGTCAATTGAAAACGTGCAATGGAACTGTATGGAACGCGATGGAACGGATCTGGCGGAGAGTGAGGGATTCGAACCCTCGATAGAGCTATAAACCCTATACTCCCTTAGCAGGGGAGCCCCTTCAGCCACTCGGGCAACTCTCCGGTACAACTACAGCCGCCTGAGCGGATGCGGAAGGATACCGGGTCACCCCGCTGGCGGCAAATCTCCGCCGTCGGCGCCAGTGTCGGCCCCCCCTGCAACGTCGTCCCCGGGTTCGCCACCACGCTGGATGCGCTGGTAGATTTCCTCACGATGCACGGCAACGTCCTTCGGAGCGGTAATCCCCACCCGCACCTGGTTGCCCTTGACCCCGAGCACGGTCACGGTGACCGAGTCACCGATCATCAGGGTCTCGCCTACGCGGCGGGTCAAAATCAGCATGTCCAATCTCCTGTATCCGGCGACCGTTCCGCCGGGGCTCGCCCTCTGGCGTGCGCATGACAAGTATTCATATCAACCGCAGGATACTACCGGTCTCCGAGGCATTGCGACAGAGGCAGAAGTCATGTTTTGGGTGACGCAAATCCCTGATCCAGGCGGCCAGCGACCCAGCCCTCGACGCCTGCCAGCGCTGCCACCAGTGCCGCGCCATCGTCACCACCACCCTGCGCCAGGTCTGGACGACCACCGCCCTTGCCGCCGATCTGACCGGCGACATGCGCCAATAGTTCACCAGCCTTGATGTTTTGGCTTGCTGCTCCACTGACTCCCGCCACCAGCGCCGCCTTGCCATCACTGGCACCAGCAAGAACGATCACGGCGTCGCCCAGTTGTTGCTTGAGCCGGTCAACCGTTTCGCGCAATTCCCTGCCGTCGAGGTTCTCCAGGCGTGCGGCAAGCACATGCACGCCACGGATCCTGACCGCCTCAGACGCCAGGTCGGAGGTCGCTCCCGACGCTGCCTTGGCTTTCAGCAGGTCGAGTTCGCGCTCCAGCTTTTTCTGGCGGTCGATCAACGCGCGCAACTTGTCGCCGACCTCTGCGGCGTTCCCGCCCAGCAGTCGTGCCGCCTCATGCAAGCTGTGTTCTTCGCCACCGACATGGTCCAGCGCGCCTTGCCCGGTCACGGCCTCGATCCGGCGCACGCCGGCGGAGACTCCGCTTTCGGAGGTGATCTTGAACAAGCCGATATCGCCAGTCCGCGCTACGTGGGTGCCGCCGCACAGCTCGGTGGACGTCTCTCCCATGCGCAACACGCGTACGCGCTCACCGTATTTCTCGCCAAACAATGCCATCGCGCCGAAATCCAGCGCTTCCTGCATGTCCATGTGCCGGACTTCGGTGGCATGGTTGGCACGGATTTCGGCATTGACGCGACGCTCGATTTCCGCAAGCTCGCCGGCAGACACCGGCTGCAGGTGCGAGAAATCAAAGCGCAAACGTTCGGGCGCGACCAGCGAGCCTTTCTGGGTAACGTGGGTTCCCAGGACCAGGCGCAGCGCGGCGTGCAGCAGGTGCGTGGCGCTGTGGTTGAGCACGGTCGCGGCGCGGCGGTCGGTGTCGACCGCACCAACCAGGTGGTCGCCCCGCTTGAGCGATCCCGATGCCAGTCGGCCGACATGGCCATGGAACTGGCCAGCAAGTTTCTGGGTATCGGTGACCTCGAAACGCACGCCTTTCTCCGCCAGCTCGCCGGCATCGCCGACCTGGCCTCCCGACTCCGCGTAGAAAGGCGTCCGGTCGAGCAGGACGATGGCTTCGTCGCCCGCGTCGATAGCGTCGACGGAACGGCCATCCTTGAGCAACCCAACGACCTGGAGTCCACCGGCATCCAATGCGTCATAGCCGAGGAACTGCGTCGGCCGCAGTTGCGCGACGAGCTCTGCAGGCAGGGTGACGCCACCGCCGAACTTGCCGGCGGCCCGCGCAGTGTCGCGTTGCCTGGACATGGCTGCATCGAAGCCGGGCATGTCGACCGACAGGCCACGCTCGCGTGCGATGTCCGCTGTCAGGTCGACAGGAAAGCCGTACGTGTCATAGAGCCGGAAGGCATCCGCGCCGGGAATGGTCGCGGACCTGGCGACGACGTCGCCTGCGGCGACCTCGTCGAAGATCCGCATCCCTTGCTCCAGTGTCTCGCTGAAGCGCTGTTCTTCGGCCTGCAACGCACGCTCCACGAAATCCTGCCTGGCGACCAGCTCCGGATAGGCCGCACCCATGACCTCCACCAGCGGTGCGACCATCTTCCAGAAAAATTCTTCGCGCACGCCCAGCATCCAGCCGTGGCGCAAGGCACGGCGGATGATCCGGCGCAATACATAACCGCGACCCTCGTTGGAAGGCAGCACGCCATCGATGATCAAGAAGCTGCATGCGCGGATGTGATCGGCGATGACGCGAAGCGACTTGTTGCCAAGGTCGGTGGTGCCGGTCAGGCGACCGGCGTCTGCGATCAGCTTCTGGAACAGGTCGATCTCATAATTGCCATGCACGTGCTGCAGGATCGCGGCGACGCGCTCCAGCCCCATGCCGGTATCCACGCAAGGCGCAGGCAACGCTTGCAGGCTGCCGTCAGGCTGGCGATCGAACTGCATGAACACCAGGTTCCAGATTTCGATGAAACGGTCGCCATCCTCGTCGGGCGAACCGGGCGGGCCGCCGGGGATCTCCGGGCCGTGGTCGTAGAAGATCTCGCTGCACGGACCGCACGGGCCCGTATCCGCCATCTGCCAGAAGTTGTCGCTGGCGTACGGCGCACCCTTGTTGTCCCCGATCCGGATGATGCGATCGGCCGGCAAGCCGATCTGCTCGTGCCAGATATCGAAGGCCTCGTCGTCATCCTGGTAGATCGTCGCCAGCAGGCGCTCGGGAGGCAGCTTCCAGACCTGGGTCAGCAGTTCCCATGCCCAGGCGATGGCCTCCTTCTTGAAGTAATCGCCAAACGACCAGTTGCCCAGCATCTCGAAGAACGTGTGGTGGCGTGCCGTGTAGCCGACCTGGTCCAGGTCGTTGTGCTTGCCCCCGGCCCGCAGGCAGCGCTGGACATCTACCGCGCGCACGTAGCTGCGCTTTTCGGCGCCCAGGAAAACGTCCTTGAACTGGACCATGCCCGAGTTGGTGAACAGCAGCGTCGGGTCGTTACCGGGGACCAGCGGTGCCGACGGCACGACGGTATGGCCGCGCGCGGCAAAGAAATCGATGAAATCACTGCGGATTTCTGAGGTGGTTTTCATGGACAATTTCGGGTCTTGACCCGCTCGTATACGCCAGCTGGACCAGGTCGCCGGCAGGAGATGAAGGGCATAGATTAACAGCCTGTCCTCCGAATCCATCCCGGAACTGGCGGCCGGGGCGGGGCTGCCCCCGCTGCAGGCAACGGCCGTGCCTGGCAACCGGAAGCATCCACTGAGCCACCGCGACGCAACGCGGTTGCCGGCGAACCACAGCGTCCCAGCGATGGCCGCCCACCAGTGGACCTCAGGGGCACCGGCGCACCGACCTTGCCCTGCGTGAGACATTCAACAGGGGACACCGAGTGGACGAGTGCCGCGGCCCGGGCAATCGCGGACAGGCCGTGACCGGAGAGGCCAAACGCGTCACGGTGGGGAGGATCCCGTTGCGCTCCACCGGCGCATTGCCAGCACGACGACCATGAAGTATCGCGGAATCCTGTCTCGGCGCAGCGACACCCCCCTGCCCGCGCGGGCCCGGGTTGCGCACATTCCCCTTAGGTTAGCCGCCTGTGTTGGTTGCACCCTTGACGCGCGTGGATGTCTTGGGGCTTTGAGCAGGCTGCGCGACTTGCGAGAATGGATCTGCCTGATGAGAAGATCTATGGCGACTGCAAAAAAAGGCGACGGAGCCTGCGAATCGATGTACCGCGCTTCCCGTGGCCTCCGTTCCTGGAGATGGACAGGATCCGCAACTGGGCACCATCGAAAAAACGACCTGCGCAGGCATCGAGAACCGCCAACTTTTAGTCATCAAGACTACGGGCTGGCGAGCGGACACCGAGGGAGCATGCTGCCTGCTGGCAACCATTGGTTTTCGTTGACCATCGTTGGTCGATGACAATCGTTGGTCGATGGCCACCCCTGCCCCGATCAACATCCCTTCGCGTCACTTTGGACTGCGCGTCGCGCGACCTTCAATCGCCTTCGAACGGGTCATTCAGCGCTGCACGCACGCTATCCCCATCAAAGCCCCGGCGTAAAAGCAGGTCGGCGGCCTTGCGCTGCTGGCGGATATCCAGCCGGGCTTCTCCGAAACGCCGCAGGACCAACGCCCTTGCGTTGGCTCGCCAGTCATCCTCTCCAGCCTCGGCCAGTGCCTCGAACGCGCTTTCGATTGTTCCGGCCTCCAACGCATGGGTACCCAGCTCCGCGCGGATACGGACCGGACCATAGCCGCTGTTGGCTCGCGTGCGGGCCAGGCTGACCGCAAACCGGGCATCGTCCTGCCAGCCGGCTTCACTCATCTTGCGGACAGCAGCGGCGGCCTCGTCGTCGGGAACGCCCTTGGCCCGCAGTTTGCGGTCCAGCTCCTGCCGCGAGTGCTCACGCCGCACCAACAAGCCAAGTGCGCGTTGCGCCGGGGTGAACTCGCCCCGGCGGCGCTTGCGCTTTTCCGGCCCGGGCATTTCCGGCTCTTCCCGTCCTGCCGTGTTTCCGGTCATCGGTACAGTCGTCCTTGTGGCTGCAGCCTTGACTGCGGGCGCCTTTTTCAGTCGTCCGCTTCTTCAGCCTTACCTGCCCTGCCCTTGGGCTTGGGCTTGGTGTCACTGTCGTTGTCGGAGCCTGCATCCAGGTCCGTATCCGCATCTGCCTTTGCTTCAATCGGATCCGGCATGAGCTGTTTGCGCAGGATCGCCTCCAGCTCTTCTGCGACAGCCGGATTGTCCTTCAGGTACTGACGGGCATTTTCCTTGCCCTGGCCAATGCGCTCATCGCCATAGCTGTACCAGGCGCCCGACCTTTCCACCAGCTTCGCCTGCACGCCCAGATCGATCAGTTCGCCTTCACGGCTGATGCCCTCGCCGTAGAGGATCTCGGTCACCACGATCTTGAAAGGCGGCGCCAGCTTGTTCTTGACCACCTTGATCTTGGTCTGGTTGCCGATGATCTCGTCGCCCTTCTTGACCGATCCGATCCGGCGGATATCCAGCCGCACCGAGGCGTAGAACTTGAGGGCATTGCCGCCACTGGTGGTTTCAGGACTCTGCCCTGGCATCATCATGCCGATCTTGTGGCGCAACTGATTGATGAAGAACACCATGCAGTTGCTGCGCTTGATGTTGCCGGTCAGCTTGCGCAGCGCCTGGCTCATCAATCGCGCCTGCAGGCCGGGCAGCTGATCGCCCATCTCACCTTCGATCTCGGCGCGCGGGGTCAGGGCCGCGACCGAGTCGATCACCACCATGTCCACGGCGTTGGAGCGCACCAGCATGTCGGCGATTTCCAGTGCCTGCTCGCCGGTATCAGGTTGCGACAACAGCAATTCGTCCACATTGACCCCGAGCTTGGCGGCATAGATTGGGTCGAGCGCGTGCTCGGCATCGATGAAGGCCGCCGTGCCGCCGTATTTCTGGCACTGGGCGATGGTCTGCAGCGTCAGCGTGGTCTTGCCGGACGATTCCGGGCCATAGATCTCGATGACCCTTCCCTTGGGCAGGCCACCGATACCCAGCGCCGTATCGAGCAGGATCGAACCGGTCGAGATCACCTCGGCAGGTGCGGCGACACGATCGCCCATGCGCATCACCGAGCCCTTGCCGAACTGCTTCTCGATCTGGGTCAGGGCGGCGGATAGCGCGCGCTTCTTGTTCTCGTCCATCGTGGTGTCCTCGGTGTGTTTTCAGGCGTTGATTGGAGGTTACGGGAGCCGTGTCGCGTAGCTTGAGATTGCAGCGATCACGGCATCAGGTTGATTGAGCACGGCATCGGCAGGCATCCGGAAACAGGGCAGCGGCATGTCGGGAAATGCCGTGGCGACAGCCATCAGTCATCGATTGGGCCTGACCAGCCCGCAGTACAATCCTTCGATCGCGAAATCCTGGTCCGGCAAGACCTCGATCGGCGCGTAATCGGGATTGCGCGGCAGCAGCCGGATGCGATCCTTGCCGATCTTGAGCAGTTTGACCGTGACCTCGTCGTCGATCCGGGCGACCACGATCTGACCGGATCGTGCATCGCGGGTGCGGTGCACGCCGATCAGGTCGCCTTCGAAAATGCCCTCGTCACGCATGGAATCACCCTTCACCTTGAGCAGGTAATCGGGTGCTGGCGAAAACAGGACGCGGTCGAGGATCATCACGTCATCGGTGGCGCCGAATGGATCGGCGCCCGAGCCGATCGGCGCACCCGCGGCGACCTGCCCCAGCACTGGCAGGTACAAGGCGTTGTCGTTGGCGGCCTGCATCCGTGGACTGGAGGCGTCGTGCTCCAGGGAGAGTTGTTGTTGTGGCGACACCGGCATGCGGCACACCCGGATGCCACGCGCCCGCCCGGGAATGCGCTCGATCGCCCCCGCTGCTTCCAGCGCTTCCAGGTGGTACTGGGCACCACGCACGCCCTTGAAGCCGAACGCGCGCGCGATCTCCGCTTGCGATGGCGGCATGCCCTCGGCCTCGATGCGCTCTGCAATCAGGGTGAGGATGGCTTGCTGGGTTTCGGTCAGGGCGTCCATGGTTAGTAGTAATACTACTAACTGTTCCGCGAATCAACGGCAGGCATCAATCATTGACGATTACATAAATAGTTTTATCTTTTACGTAAATTACCGAACGAGATTGTCATGAAGAACGCACGCTTGATCCCGATGGGCCTGATCGGCGCGGCCTGGCTGGGCACGATCCTTTGCGGTCTTTATGCCTATGCAATCGACGATGGTGCCACGGTGCTGGCCGGTGCGAAGCTTTCCATGCCGTGGACGACCGGCAGTCGGCTCTTGCTGGTGGCGGTCCTGCTGCTGCAGTTGTGGAACTTGTGGCAGCTGCGCGGCGTGGGCGCCACGCTACTGCGCTCACCGGGGATCAGCCAAAACCTTGTCGTGGCCTTCAAGCGCCTCGGGCACTCGCTGTTGGCATTGGGTGTGTTCGGACTGGTGGTGCCTGTCCCCAGCCTGCATAGCTTCCCGGGCCAGACGTACATCAGCCCGGAACGGTTCGCCTTCCCTACCCTTTACCTGCTGGCAGTCGGGTGCCTTTGCATCTACGCAACGGCTTGGCTGCTGCGCGAATCAGTGCGGCTGCAGGAAGAAAACGAGGCCTTCGTCTGATGGCCATCCTGGTCACCCTCGATGTGATGCTGGCCCGGCGCAAGATGAAGTCGAAGGAGCTGGCGGACGCCATTGGCATCAGTGAGACCAATCTGTCGCTGCTCAAGCAAGGCCATGTCCGCGGCGTGCGGTTCAATACGCTCCAGGCCATCTGCGAAGCACTGGATTGCCAGCCGGGCGATCTGCTGGAATACCGGCCCGACGACTGATCGCGGCACGCCGCCCGACGACAGTCAGGCGGCCAAGGCCTCCAGTCCACGCAACGCCGCCGCGACGGTCTGCCGGCGCACCGCTTCGCGGTCGCCGTCGAAATGGAAGACTTCGGCCTGGGCATACCCGCCACGACGTTTCCAGCCAATCCATACGGTGCCGACAGGCTTGTCGTCGCTTCCGCCATCCGGGCCCGGCGATGCCGGTGACCGCCACCGCGATGCTGGCGCCGGAATTCACCAGCGCGCCGGAGACCATTTCGACCACGGTTTCGCGACTGACCGCGCCATGCAGCTCCAGTGTTTCCGCACGCACGCCCAGCAACGCCTGCTTGGCTTCGTAGCTATACGCGGTCATGCCGCAATCAAACCAGTCCGACGAGCCTGCGAGGTCGGTGACGGTCTTGGCGATCCATCCACCGGTACAGCTTTCGGCGGTCACCAGGCGATCATGGGTAGCGCGCAGGCGGGTCGCGAGCGACTCGACCAGGAGATACAGGTCGGCATCGGTAGGGGTCGGCATCGTCGGAGCTGTCCAGGCGGGTGGCGATGGATCCGTTGTAACCGATAAGCATTGTCTTGTCGCATCTTCGACAGCGCTACCGGCACTGACTCACTGGCAGCACGGCCAGCGGTCACGCGGGCTGTTGGCGTGCGCCAGCCGCCATTGCAACGGGACCGTGGGCTTGCCCCCGGAGCCAGGGGGCATCACATCGCCGCCGACTCAGTAACGCAGGCGCAGCGTCGCGCCGTAGGTCCGGGGCGCACCCAGGAACGCATTCCAGGACCCTGTCTGCAGCGGTGCGTCGAAGCCGACCTGCTTGTAGGTCTTGTTGGTCAGGTTCTGGCCCCACAGCTCGACCGCCCAGCGCCCGTCCTCGGGTCCAAGCGAAAAGCGGGCATTGAACAGGGTGTATGCCGACTGTTCTTTCTGCGGATCCAGGTCCGAACCGGTGTTGTAGCTGGAAGAATACTTGGCGCCCAGATTGAAACGGCCCTGCAAGGCATCCGAGAAGTCCCACTCGTAGGTCATCGAACCCGTCGCGGACCACTTCGGCGCGAAGCTGGCCGTGCTGCCAGGCAGCAACGCCAGGTCGGCGTCGGGCAGTGGATCATCGCCATACTTGGTGTCGGCATAGGTCACGCCGCCCTGGAACGAGAGCCCGTTGTCGGACTGCCACAGGACCTCTGCATCGATTCCCTGCGAGACCACTTTCGGAATCGATCGCACCACGAAGCTGGTCCCAAGGAAGCTGTTGAGCTGGAAGTCGCTGTAGGTCTGGTGGAACAGGCTGGCGTTGAGCAACAGGTTGCCGCCGGCCCAGGTCGTCTTGGCGCCCAGCTCGTAACTGTCGACGAATTCGCCCGGGAAAGACGTGTCGTCGACCGGCACGATGCCCGCCGTTCCACTGGACAGGCCGTTGGCCGACTGCACCCGATCCAGGTTGAAGCCGCCGGCCTTGTAGCCACGCGCACCCGACAGGTAGGTCATGACATGCTCGTTCCAGCGATACGCGGCCTTGAGGGTGCCGGACCACTCCTTCTCGGTACGCTCCTGGTGGGTACTTCGGCCATCGTGCAACACATTGGCCCAGGGCAGGCAGCTGAAGCCGACGATGTTGCCGATCAACGCCTGTTGCTGCGCCGGTGGCAATGACGCAAAGGGCACGCCGCGGGTGGTCAGCGCATTGGCGATGCGACCGATGGCCACCGGGCTGATCGATCCATCGGCGGCAAAGTACGAGGCGCACCCCGCACTGCCATTGGGATTGCTGTAAGCAGCGTCGAGCGTCTTGTCTTCCTTCGTGTACCTCAGCCCCATCGTCAGGTCGAACGCGTCGGTGGCGTGCCAGGTGTTGTTGGTGAACAGCGCCGTGCTGGTGGCGGTCTGCTGGTAGGCATCCTGCGCGCCATAGCCGACGAAGGCCGTACCGTAAGGCTGGCCCGTCGTATCGGACAGGAAAGTGGGCGCATTGGGCAACCCGCCCAGCGCCGGGTTGATGCGCGACAGCAGCGCGATCGACAGGTACGGCTCGTACGCCGGGCCGATGCGATACGACTCCTTGCGATCCAGGTCTTCATGGGAGAAGAACGCACCCACCAACCAGTCGACGCGATCGGTGCTTCCGGCCAGCCGATATTCCGAAGTGTAGGTCCTGAAGCCGGTAAAGGATTCGTTTTCCCTGGGGTTGCGATACAGGATGTCGGCCGTCGTGAAGTCGAAATCCAGGCCGTTGATGCTGTCCCATTCGCGCCACGAGGTGATCGACGTCAGCGTGGAGCCCCCAAACCAGCCCAGGTCCGTGGTGCTCTGAAGCGACAGGCCCTGGTCCTTGATGTTCTGCGCGGTGGAGCGATTGCTGTAGGCAACGCGACGGTCGGGATCGGCGACCGGGATCACGCCTTCGCCACCGGACAGCGCGTTGATGATGCCGGCAGTCGGGCCACGGTCCGTGGTGACGCCGACGCAGCAGTCCTCATCGCGCACGGTGTGGTCGGCGATCAGCAACAAACTCCAGTTGTCGGTCGGCTCGAGCAGCAGTTGGGCGCGCACCGAATTGAAATCCTGGTTGCCATCCTCGGTTTCGGTGCGAGGTCCCGCGCCGGTCACCACGCGGGTGAAACCGTCGCGCTTGCGACGGGCGGCAAAAATGCGGAAGGCCGCGTTGTCGCCCATTGCGGTGTTGAACGCGCCCGCGACGCCGAAAGCGCCGTAATTGCCGTAGGTGAACTCGCCTTGCAGCGAGGTCTCGTAGTCGGGATGCCGGGTGATGACGTTGACCACGCCGGCGGAGGTGTTCTTGCCAAAGACCGTGCTCTGCGGACCCTTGAGCACCTCGATCCGCTCCAGCTCGCCAAGGTCGCCGAAGCCGACACCGTTGCGCGGCCGGTAGACTCCGTCGACGACCACGCCAACCGACGATTCCAGGCCGGCGTTGTCACCCACCGTACCGATGCCACGGATGCGGATCGTGGTCTGCGCTTCACTCTGGGTGCTGGTTACCGTCAGGCCCGGAACCAGCGTCTGCATGTCCTTGATATCGTGCACGCCGGTGTCCTGCAACAGCTCCTGCGGCAGCGCATTGACGATGATCGGCACGTCCTGCATGCGCTCTTCGCGCTTCTGGGCGGTGACGACCACCGTGTCCAGCGTGACAGGCTTGTCCTGGTCCGGCGCTTGCGTCGTCGGCGCCGCCTGGTCTTGTGCCGGGGCAGCTTGTGCAGGTGCGTCCTGGGCCTGTGCAAGCGGGACCAGCGACATGGACAGGCATGCGGCGAAGATGGCCACCACGAGTGGTTGGCGTTGCAGACGACGCTTGGTCATGGGATCTCCCTCCCGAAAGATGGCGCTGAGCAACAAACAATCGAGAAACATGGCCACCAACAAGCCGATGGCGCCCTGCACCCCCGGGTGCGGCCTTGCGCGTCCCTGACGCATCCATCTTCCACCAGCAGAAGCTAGCACATCCGCAAGCGGCATTCGCCTCCAGCCAGGCCACCCGATCAGGCACACTAGACAGCCCGCAACGCCGCCTCGTCGCGGCCGACGACAAGCAAGCCACCACCCTAGATGCCAAACGACCAGCACACGCCCCTGATGAAGCAGTTCCTGGCCGCCAAGGCCGACCATCCGGACGTGCTGTTGTTGTTCCGGATGGGCGATTTCTACGAGCTGTTCTACGACGACGCGCGGCGCGCGGCCAAGCTGCTGGACATCACCCTGACGCAGCGCGGCAGCTCCGCGGGCAAACCGATCCCGATGGCAGGGGTGCCGGTGCACGCCCACGAAAGCTACCTGGCACGATTGGTGGCGCTGGGCGAATCGGTTGCCATCTGCGAGCAGATCGGGGATCCGGCGACCAGCAAGGGCCTGGTCGAGCGCAAGGTCGTGCGCATCGTCACCCCCGGGACCGTCACCGACGAGGCGTTGCTCAACGAGCGCCGCGACACCTTGCTGCTTGCGCTTGCCCGCGGTGGCAGCGAGGCCAGGGGCCATCGTTATGGCCTGGCCTGGGCAGATCTGTCCAGCGGCCGTTTCCTGGTCAATGAGGTCTCCGGCGAGGATGCACTGGAGGCGGAACTGGCGCGCCTGGACCCGGCCGAACTGTTGCTGCCGGACGAGGACGGCTGGCAACAGGCGGTGACCAGCCGCGATGGCATCCGGCGACGCGCGCCCTGGTTGTTTGAAACCGGCACCTGCCGTCGCCAGTTGCTGGACTTCCTTGGCGTGCACGACCTCAACGGGTTCGGCATCGACGAGGGCATGGCCGCGAAGGGCGAGTTGGCCGTTGCCGCGGCAGGGGCCCTGCTGGGCTATGTCGAGGAGACCCAGAAGCAACGCCTGCCGCATTTGACCGCGATCGCGGTCGAGGCAAGCGACGGTGCGATCGCGATGAACGCCGCGACCCGACGCCATCTGGAACTCGACACCCGCATCGACGGCGACACCCGCAACACGTTGTTGGGTGTGCTCGACAGTACCGTCACCCCGATGGGCGGGCGCCTGTTGCGGCGCTGGCTGCATCGCCCGCTACGCGACCGGCGCGTGCTGGGCGAACGCCACCATGCGGTCGCCACGCTGGTCGAACATCGCAGCGATGACGACATCCGGGAAGCCTTCCGCGCGCTGGGCGACCTGGAACGCATCCTCACGCGAGTTGCGCTGCGTAGCGCCCGTCCCCGCGACCTGAGCACCCTGCGCGACGGGCTAGGCCTGCTGCCGTCGTTGCGCGAGACCTTGTCGCCACTGGACTCGCCAAGACTGCAGTCGCTGGCAGCCGAGCTCGGGGAGCACGGCGAGCACGCCCACCTGCTCGCATCGGCGTTGGTCGAGCAGCCACCGGTCGTTGCGCGCGATGGCGGCATCTTCGCCGACGGTTACGACGCCGAGCTGGATGAGTTGCGACGCCTGTCGACGAGCGCCGACCAGTTCCTCGTCGACCTGGAGGCGCGCGAACGCGAAGCCAGCGGCATCCCGACGCTGAAGGTCGGATACAACCGCGTGCATGGCTATTTCCTTGAAATCAGCAAGGCGCAATCGGCGAAGGCACCGACCCACTACTCCCGCCGACAGACATTGACCAATGCCGAGCGCTACATCACCGAGGAGCTGAAGGCGTTCGAAGACAAGGTGCTGTCGGCGCGCGAACGCGCCTTGTCGCGCGAAAAACTGCTGTACGAGGGCTTGCTCGACGCGCTCAACGAGAACCTGGAGGCGCTCAAGCGCTGTGCGGCGGCGTTGTCTGAAATCGACGTGCTCGCGGCATTCTCCGAACGTGCCCAGGCGCTCGACTGGTCCAGACCGGAGCTGACCGACGCCCCCGGCTTGTGCATCGAGAATGGGCGCCATCCCGTGGTGGAAGCAGTGCGCGAGGAACCCTTCACGCCCAACGACCTGATGCTGGACGAAGACGCTACCGGCCACGGCCGCCGCATGCTGGTCATCACCGGCCCCAACATGGGCGGCAAGAGCACCTACATGCGCCAGAACGCGCTGATCGTGTTGCTGGCGCACATCGGCAGCTTCGTGCCGGCATCGCGCGCGGCGATCGGCCCGATCGACCGCATCCTGACGCGAATCGGCGCCGGCGACGACCTTGCACGCGGGCAGTCGACGTTCATGGTCGAAATGGCGGAAACCAGTTACATCCTGCACCACGCCACCGACGAATCGCTGGTGTTGATGGACGAGATCGGACGCGGCACCTCGACCTACGACGGACTGGCGTTGGCCGATGCCTGCGCACGGCACCTGGCATCGGTGAACCGCAGCTACACGCTGTTCGCCACGCATTACTTCGAACTGACGGCGCTTGCCCAGCCGGGAAGCGGCATCGCAAACGTGCACCTGGATGCCGTCGAACACCATGACCGCGAACACGGCGACACACTGGTCTTCATGCACGCCGTCAAGGACGGTCCAGCGGATCGGAGCTTTGGCCTGCAGGTCGCCGCGCTGGCGGGTTTGCCCAGGGCCGTCGTGCAACAGGCGCGTGCGCGCCTGGCCGAACTGGAGCAGAACACCCGCGACATGCCGTCGACTCCGATGACCGCGCACGCACTGGACGCGCCGCAACAGATCGGGCTGTTCGCCACGGAATCGGCGGCATTGAAGGCGCTCGCCGCACTCGATCCCGACGAACTGACGCCCAAGCAGGCATTGGAAGCCTTGTATCGGCTCAAGGCGCTGTGACCGCCAGGCGGACATTCCATTCCACCACCAGCGAAGTAGCGGGCAGGCATTTTGCATTGCCGATCAATGCAGGAACACCCGTGCCGTGCCATCTTCGCCAACCGATGCCCATGGCGTCGGCCGACGCGCAATGGACTATCCAGCACCGCGTGCCCAAGACCGGCATGAACAGCACCCACCACGCGGAGAAGCACCGCGAACAGGCTAGTTTCCAAGATCACTCCACCGTCCACCACGCGCCATCGGGTCTTCCCGAAAGCGGTGATGCGCGGTGAATCGGTGCGGGCCTGGCTTCCTCGGTTGACACCGCGATGCCGCGACCCGGGTGCGCGTGGGTCACGCAGCCTGCGACATCTTCCCGGCCTGGAAACGTGACAACGCCTGCGACAGGTCCTGCCACAGGTCGTCGACGTGCTCGATGCCCACCGACAGTCGCATCAACCCCGGCACGATGCCGTGTGCCTCCTGTGCATCGGGCGCCACGACCCGATGGGTCAGGCCCGCCGGATGCTGGATCAGGGTGTCCACCGAGCCCAGGCTGACAGCCGGGGTCACCAGGCGCACCGAGCCCATGACGCTCGCCGCGGCTGCGTGGCCGCCAACGAGTTCGAAGGCGATCAAGGCGCCTGGTCCGCGCATCTGTCGGGCCAGCAGTGCGGCAGCGTCTGGACCGGCGATACCCGGGTAATGCACGCGCGCCACCGCCGGGTGTCCTGCCAGTCGGTCCACGAGGCGCTGTGCATTCGCCTGCGCCCGCTCTACCCGCAACGCAAGGGTCGGCAGTCCGCGGTGCAGCAAGTAGGCGGCGAGCGGGTGCAACAGGGCGCCGGTCGCCGCGCGCACCGTGCGCAATGGCCGTGCGCGTTGCTCGCTGCAACAGACCATGCCAGCAATGACGTCACCATGGCCACCGAGGAACTTGGTGGCGCTATGCAGGACATAAGCCGCGCCCAGGTCGGCCGGATTCTGCAGCACCGGCGTGGCGAAGGTTGAATCGACGAGCACCGGGACACACCCGGCCGCCGCGACCACGGCGGCGATGTCCACCAGCGCCAGGGTCGGATTGGCGGGTGTCTCGACGATGACCAGCGTGGTGTCCGGGCGCAGCCGCCCGGCGATCTGCCCTGCGTCGACGAACTCAGCTTCCAGTCCGCACAGGCCACTGGCCAGCAGGTGATCCGAGGTCCCGTACAACGGCCGGACCACCAGCACGTGCGCGCCGTGCTGGCGACGCTCCAGCAACACCGCCGTCAACGCCGCCATGCCCGAACCGAAAGCGACGCATGCCTCGGTGCGTTCGAGCTGCGCCAACGCGTTTTCGGTGCGCGCGACCGTAGGGTTGTGAAGCCTTGCGTAAATCGGGTTGGCGGCCTCTGCCTGGCCGGCGACGAGTGCGTCGAAGCTGGCCGTGCCCTGTTCCAGATCGGTTACCGGGTAGGTGGTCGACAAATCCAGTGGCGGCGCGTGCACGCACAGCTCGGCGAAGTCTTCGCGTCCGGCATGGACGGCCTGGGTTTCGAAGTGGGGCATGGGCGGCAATCGTGCTGGGTGAGTGCCGATTCTAGAATCATATTCCTGCTGGTAAACTGTCGTCGAATTATATTCCGTACAGGAACGATATGCCGGTATTGGATCGAATCGACTTCGCCCTGCTCCGCCTCCTGCGGAAGAATGCACGGCTTTCCAACAAGGCGTTGGCGGCACATACCGGGATCGCGCCGTCGACCGCGCTTGAACGGGTGCGCCGGCTGCTGTCGAGCAAGGCGATCCTGGGCTATCACGCCGAGGTCGCACCTGCCGCCGTTGGCATCGGCCTGCAGGCCCTGGTTTCGGTTCGCCTGGCCAGGCATTCGCGCGCGCTGGTCGACAGCTTCCACGCCCACCTGCTGTCGCGCCCCGAGGTATTGGCGTTTTACCACCTGGCCGGTGCAGATGACTTCCTGGTACACGTCGGCGTGCGCGACAGCGCGCACCTGCGCGACTTTGCGCTGGAAGCCTTCACCGAGCGCAAGGAAGTGGCGCATATCGAGACCCGGTTGATCTTCTCGTTCCGTCGCAACCCGGAACTGCCTGTCTACACCGGTGCCATGCAGGCCTCAACCACTGCCGATTCCGACGATCGCGACTGATCGAAGCCGTCGACGGGCAGGTGGCCAGCCACGCCTCCAGATCTGGCTTGATCACGACGGCCTGGGTCCGGGGCGGACTATGCTGAGCGTTCCGCTTCCGGAGATTTCGTCATGACCGCTCCCCTGTCGTCTGATCTCACCGCCCAGCTGCAAGGCATGCCGATGGACCGGATCGCCCAGCAACTGGGGATCGATCCCACCCAGGCCAGCGCCGCCGTCGGCGCGGCCCTGCCCTTGCTGCTGGGTGCGCTGGGCCGCAATGCCAGCCAGCCTCAGGGCGCGCAGGCCCTCTATGGCGCACTGCAAAAAGACCACGCGGGACTGGACATCGGCAGCGTATTGGGTTCGGTACTGGGGAGCGGAGGCAGTGAAGGTGGTGAGATCCTGCGCCATGTGTTCGGAGGCAAGCAGCCGCGTGCCGAGGCCGGCGTCAGCCAGTTGGCGGGCATCGGCAACCAACAGGCCAGTACGCTGCTGAAGATCCTGGCGCCCATCGTGATGGCCTACCTGGCCAAGCACTTCCTTGGCCAGGGCAGCGCGCATGCGGAGCCGACTGCCGGACCGCAGGCACTGGGCGACATCCTTGGCCGGGAACACCAGCGCTTGGAACAGCAGGGCGGCCTGGCAGGCGGACTGCTCGGCGCGGTGCTCGACCAGGATGGCGACGGCGAGCTGGGGATCGGCGACCTGCTCAAGATGGGTAGCGGCTTCCTCGGTGGTGGCCGCTGAGGAGGCGATAGCGCCCGACATCAATGGCCCACGCACAGGCGCCCCTTTCCGGACTGCCTGCGTGCCGACGACCCGTGCCGTCGTGGATGGCCAGCGCCCCGCGCATCTTTACGCCAACGAGCCACATTTTGCCCCGCCGCTTGCCCGGGGTCGGGAAGCGCGAACCCAGCCGCAGTGCCGCCGCTTCCGGGTATCGGGTGAGGATGACTGCCGATTGTGATTGGGGCTGGGCGACCCGTCCGCTCCCCGGCTCGCTCCTGCGATTGCCCAATGAACGCCAGGCGGCTTCACGACCCTGTGCCCGATCACCGCCACGTGGAGGTCGAGGTCGACTTCGGCCTGCCGGCGCTGCAGGCGGCATTCCGCGCGCCAGGCATCGATCGATGCGTGCATGGTTGCGCGGTCGGCCTGCAGCGGGACCAGGCCCCGGCGACTTCGATGGGCGCGCCCGCCTCACCCACACCCGATCGCGGGGGCCTGGCCCCCGCAGCGCGATGGCGCCTTACAGGGCGTCGATGTCACCCAGCGCCCGGATCAGGCGCCGTGCTCGCTTGTCGGGCTTGGTCTCCGGCGCCCGGTAGCCGGCACGGGCAGCCGCGCGGATCGCATGCGATTGCTCGCGCGCCAGCCGGGATGCTTCGCTTTCGACGTAAAGCGTCTGCGCGATCCGCGCCGGGCCGCGACGATCGCCGAGCCCGCGGACTTCGACTTCGAATACCTCCTCGCCGCGCTCGATCCTCAACGCATTGCCGATGCGCACGACACGCGCCGCCTTGGCACGCTGCCCGTCGACCACGACCTTTCCACCGACCACGGCTGCCCGCGCCAGGCCGCGGGTCTTGAAGAAGCGAGCGGCCCACAACCACAGGTCAAGGCGCACGCCGGTCGTAGCGTCGGTTGTCATGCGTCGACGCTAGCGCCAGCGCGTGCCAACGACAAGCCGTGTGGCATGGCAGGTGCCTCGACGCCCTCGAAGCACGTCATGCCGCGAATGACGAGAGGCTTGGGGAGCCACTGGCGCGATGCCGGCAGGCCCGGCAGCGCACACGCTTGGGGTCCCATGGGGGCATGAGGATGCGCGAGGTCCATGGGGATCCATGACGTTGCATGTTGCGACAGCCCCGGCGTCACTGGATTGCCGCCTTCGCGGGAGCGACGGTTGCAGCGCATCCAGTCAGGAGAAGGGCAGCGCTGCTTGTGCCATGCCGGGTCCCGCAAGGCGTATCGTGCAACGCAAACGGCCGCCCTGGGGCGGCCGTTCGTGGCACGACGCGATCCAGGGATCAGGCGTCGGTGCCGGTGTCGCTCTTGCCGGCCGTCTTTGCCTCGGCAGCGGCAGCGGCCGCCAGCGCCTTGGCCTTGGCGTTGCCTGCCAGGTCTTCCTTGATGCGGGCCTTGCGGCCTTCCAGGCCACGCAAGTAATACAGCTTGCCGGCACGCACGGCGCCGCGCCGCTTGACCGTCACCGAGTCGATGATGGCGCTGTGGTTCTGGAACACACGCTCGACGCCATAGCCATGGGAAATCTTGCGCACGGTGAACGAGGAGTTGAGGCCGGCGTTCTTGCGCGCGATGACCACGCCTTCATAGGCCTGCAGGCGTTCGCGGTTGCCTTCCTTGACCTTGACGTTGACGACCACGGTGTCGCCCGTGCTGAACACGGGCAGTTCGCGCTGCGCCTGTTCGGATTCGAAGTTCTGCAGCAGCGTGTTGAGCGATGGCTTGTTCATGGTGGGACCTGTTGTGATGGCCACGAGTGGCTTGCCTGTTGGAATGCCGGTTTCCTCCAGGCCGCTTGCGGCAGGCCGCGGGACAGCATGTGGAACCAGTCGTGTTGTAGCGCGAGTGCACGTGGACCCGCGTCTTGGCATTGGGACAGCTTTGGGTGCTACGGTGACGCGAAGCCGCACATTATAGCGGGCTTTTTCCCTGAGTTGCTAGTGGGTTACGCGCGCTCGCCGGCTCCGGGGTATCGACGTCGCGCGATTGCCTGCGACTACCGGGCCAGCATTGCCAGCAAGAGCAGGCACCCCGGAGCTGGCCTACCCCTTGAGGCTTTCCAGGTACCGGCGATCCGCCTCTGTCAGACCTGCCTCACCTAGCAGGTCCGGGCGACGCCGCCAGGTACGCTCCAGGGCTTGCTGGCGGCGCCAACGGGCGATTTCAGCGTGGTTGCCGGACAGCAGCACGGGCGGCACTTCGCCCAGATCGTGCTCGAGCGGGCGGGTGTAATGCGGGCAATCCAGCAACCCATCCTCAAAGCTGTCCTGCACGGCGGACTCGGCGTCGTTCAGAGCGCCCTCCTGCAGGCGTGCCACGGCGTCGATGACAACCGCGGCAGCCAGCTCACCACCCGACAGCACGTAATCCCCAATCGACAACTCCTCGTCGACCTCGGCCGCGACCAGACGCTCGTCGACGCCTTCATAACGGCCGCACAACAAGATGACTCGCTTACGACCCGCAAGCTCACGGACCTTGTCCTGGGTCATGCGCTGGCCCTGCGGGCTGAGATAGACGACCTTGGCCGGTGCAGGATCAGCCGCTCGGGCTGCGGCGATGGTGTCGCGCAACGGGTCGATCAGCATCACCATGCCCGGACCCCCGCCAAAAGGTCGGTCGTCGACGCGGCGGTAGTTGCCTTGGGCGTGGTCACGCGGATTCCAGCCGTGCAGCGACAGCAGTTTGTTGTCCAGCGCACGGCCGACGACGCCATGCCCGGCGATCTGGGCGACGAACTCGGGAAACAGGCTGATCAGGTCGATGCGCATGGTTGTCTTCCTGAGCGTAGCGAAGGATCCGCTTGTGGGACGAACGTCGTGGGCGCATCGCAAATATGCAGCTGCCGGTACAAAGCCACAGGCGTGAATTTGCAAATTTGGATGCAGATCCGGAGATGAAACAGATCCTTCGCTGCGCTCCGGATGACAGATTATCCAGTGACAACCGATCCCGCGGTGGATTCCAGTCGCGAGCGACAGGCACGCTGCAAATCAGAAGTCCGCGTCCCAGTCCACGGTGACCACGCCGGTGTCGAAATCAACCGACCGGACGTAATCAGGCTGCTTGAACGGGATCATCCGCTCGCGGTCGCCGCGCGCAACCAGGACATCGTTGGCACCCGTGGAAAACAGGTGGGAAACGGTCCCGAAGTCGGCGCCGTCGACATTCAGCACCCGCAAGCCTTCCAGGTCGATCCAGTAATACTCGCCGGGTTTGGGCGCAGGCAGTGCCGAGCGCGGAGCGAAGATTTCGTAGCCCCGCATCGCCTCGGCAGCATCGCGATCTTCGATGTCGGGGAATGTCGCGACCACGCCCTTGGCGGTCTCGCGCCCATGTGCGCCTTCGACCGAACGCTCCCCGCCATGCGGATTGCGCAACGTCCACGGCTGATAGCGGAAGATCGCGGACCTTGGATCGGTGAACGACTCAAGCTTGAGCTCGCCACGCACGCCGAACGCGCCGTGCAGCTTGCCGAGCATGATTACGCGTTGCTCGAGCGGAGCCGGATCGACTGCACGCTGTGCGCCCGGGGACGTTGCAGCCGAAGGCTGCCCGGCAGCATCCTGCCCGGCAGTCGTGGTGTGTTGCTTATCCATGCTGTCGCGCGGCCCGCTGTCGCGAGGCATGACGCGTCAACACGCTGGTCAGGCGGCCGGAGCGGCCGGCTGGTCGGCAGACTTCAATGCCTGCTTGTACAGGTCAGCGACCTTGTCGCTCATCTGCGCGCCCAGGCCCACCCAATGCTTGACGCGATCGGTGTTGAGCTCGATGCGCTTCTCGGCACCGGCGGCAACCGGGTTGTAGAAACCCAGGCGCTCGATGTTGCGGCCATCGCGGGCGCTGCGGCTGTCGGTGACGATGATGTGGTAGAAGGGGCGCTTCTTGGCGCCGCCACGGGTAAGGCGGATCTTGACCATGACTACTGTTCCTGTGGTGCCCAGTCGGCGAACTGCCGAGGTAAGCCGACAATTGTAAGCCATTGCCATCGCGATGGTAAACCCGTGCGGCGTCACGACGCTCGTTGTCAGCCAGCCACGGCGACGCCGAACATCCGGCCCACGGCCGCAGTGAACAGCATCGCCAATGCGCTCCACAGCATCACCCGTACCGCTCCCCGCCAGAGCGACGCCCCGCCGACACGGGCGGCCAGTGCACCCAGGGCGCCAAGGCAGAGCAATGACAGGCCCCCGACCCAGCCGTTGGCCTGGTCCAGCGGCACCAGCCAGGCGATCACCAGCGGCAGCAGGGCACCACAGGCGAAGGCACCCGCAGACGCCAGGGCCGCCTGCACCGGCCGCGCACGCAGTGTCTCGGTGATTCCCAACTCGTCCCGGGCATGCGCACCCAGCGCGTCGTGGCGGGCCAGCTGCGTGGCGACCTGGTCGGCCAGTTCCGGTGTCAGGCCGCGCGCCACGTAAATCGCCTTGAGCTCCAGGTGCTCGCCTTCGGGATATTGCTCCAGCTCCTGGCGTTCCTTGGCCAGGTCCGCTGTCTCGGTATCGGACTGCGAGCTGACCGAGACATATTCACCGGCCGCCATCGACATGGCGCCGCCCACCAGCCCCGCCAGTCCGGCGAGCATCACCTGCCCGTGGCTCGAACCCGCGGCCGCGACCCCGATCACCAGGCTGGCGGTGGAGACGATGCCGTCGTTTGCGCCCAGCACGGCGGCACGCAGCCAACCGCTGTGCGCGCCCCGATGTCGTTCCCGTCCCCGATGCGGCATCGCCAATCCCTTTATGGAGTCGTGGTGCTCAACGGAACGGCTGTCCGCCTTGCCCACCCATCATGCCCTGCATCCCGCGCATCAGGCCCTTCATGCCGCCCCGGCCCATCTTGCGCATCATCTTTTCCATCTGCTGGTATTGCTTCATCAGCTTGTTGACGTCCGAAGGCTGCATGCCCGAGCCCTTGGCGATGCGCTGGCGACGCGAGCCATTGAGCAGCGCCGGGTTGCGACGCTCCTTCTTGGTCATCGAGTTGATGATCGCCACCATCCGCGGCACTTCCTTGCCGGTGACCTGCGCCTTGACGTGGTCCGGGATCTTGCCGACGCCGGGCAGCTTGTCCATCAGGCCGGACAATCCGCCCATGCCCTGCATCTGCTCGAGCTGGTCGCGCATGTCGTTGAGGTCGAACTTCTTGCCCTTGGCGACCTTCTCCGCCAGCTTGGTCGCCTTGTCCTTGTCGACCTGCTGCTCGACCTGTTCGACCAGGCTGAGTACGTCGCCCATGTCCAGGATGCGGCTGGCGATGCGATCGGGGTGGAAGACGTCCAGCCCGTCGGGTTTTTCGCCGGTACCAATGAACTTGATCGGCTTGCCGGTGATGTAGCGCACGCTGAGCGCGGCACCACCACGTGCATCGCCGTCGGTCTTGGTCAGCACGACACCCGTCAGGGGCAGCGCCTCGGAGAAGGCCTTGGCGGTGTTGGCCGCGTCCTGGCCGGTCATCGAATCGACCACGAACAGGGTTTCCACCGGATTGGCGACTGCGTGCAGCGCCTTGATCTCGGTCATCATCGCTTCGTCGATGGCCAGGCGGCCTGCGGTATCGACGATCAGGACGTCCGCATAGGACTTGCGCGCGTCCGCGATGGCAGCGCGGACGATGGCCTCGGGCCTGTCGCCGGCATCGGACGGGAAAAACTGCACGTCGACCTGCTGCGCCAATGCCTTGAGCTGTTCGATCGCAGCCGGACGATAGACGTCGGCGCTGACCACCATGACCTTCTTCTTGCGTTTTTCCTTGAGGTGCTTGGCCAGCTTGGCGGCCGTCGTGGTCTTGCCGGCGCCCTGCAGGCCAGCCATCAGGATCACGGCCGGTGCCGGTACGTTGAGATTCAGCTCGGTCGCCGAAGCGCCCATGACGGTGGTCAGCTCGTCGCGCACGATCTTGATCAACGCCTGGCCCGGGGTCAGCGACTTGAGCACCTCCTGGCCGAGCGCCCGCACCTTGATGCGCTGGATGAGCGCCTGCACCACGGGCAGCGCGACGTCGGCCTCGAGCAGCGCGATGCGCACCTCCCGCGTGGCCTCGGCGATGTTGGACTCGGTCAGGCGGCCGCGGCCGCGCAGGCGCTCGACGGTGCCGGACAGTCGCTGGGTCAGGGATTCGAACATGGAAAAAACCACCGGAAACGGACGCCGATTATAGCCTGCGGCGATGGTGCGCTTGGCAGGAGCGGCTTCAGCCGGGGTTCTTGATCTTGCCCGGACTTTCCCTGGAAGCCACGGCCGGCGCGCTTGTTGTTCCGGCCAACTGGTCGCGCCTCACGTCGCTCCTGCAAAGGCAAGGGACACCCACCAGGCAAGTGCTCGCGGCTGCAGCGCTCCTACAAGAGCATGCGGCTATGCGACACTGCCGCGATGTTGCCGTTCGCCCTTCCCGCCGTCGTGTTTTACGGCCTGGCCACGCTGGGCTGCAGCCCGCGCGTGCATGGTGCGCTTGGCCGCAAGATTCCGGCCGGCATCGCCCTGACGCTGGCCATCGTGGCGATGGCCTGCCACGCCAGCGTGCACGTGCTGGCCTGGGACCAGCTGGGCGGGCCAGACCTGCACTTCTTTGCAGCGCTGTCCTGGGTGAGCCTGGGCATGGCACTGATCTCCCTGACCCTGGCCTGGCGTCGCCAGGCGGCGCTGATCGGGCTGGTGGTGTTTCCGATCGCCTTGCTGACGGTGCTCGCCTACGGGCTGTATGGCACCGGCCCGGAGCAGACCATCGCCTGGCAACTGCAACTGCATGCCTTCATCGCCTTGCTCGCGTTTGCCACGCTGGCCATCGCCGCATTGCTTGCGCTGATGCTGTTGGCGCAGGAACGGGCCTTGCGCAACCATGCCGTGGCACGGCCGGGCGACTGGCTTCTTCCGCCCCTGACCGAGCTTGAGTCGCTGTTGTTCCGCACGATCACGGTCGGGTTCGTGCTGCTCACCGCGACCCTGCTGACCGGAAGCCTGTTCGTCCACGATTTGTTTGAACAGCATCTGGTCCACAAGACCGTGCTCAGCGTGTTGTCGTGGCTGCTGTTTGGCGGGCTGCTGCTGGGACGCTGGCGCCGCGGCTGGCGCGGGGCAGTGGCCGTCCGCTGGACGCTGGCCGCGATGGCGCTGCTGGTCCTGGCGTTTTTCGGTAGCCAGCTCGTCCTCGAACTGATCCTGCACCGCCCCGCATGACCGGCAGCGCTCACGGGACACCCTGCTCGCGCAACACCGCATTCCATTGCTGAAACAATATTTGCATTGACAACTATTGCGCGGGCGGGCAAAGTGCGCGGTCATGAACGCACCGACCCCCTCTGCCTGCAACGGTTCCACGCTTGGTCTGCTGTTTCGCCAGGTCCGCGACGCGATGTGGGCGCGGATGGCCGATGAGATGGCCCAAGCCGGCCACGAACTGACCTTCAGCCAATACATCACCATCAAGAAGCTGGCCGACGGCATGGCTGGCGTCACCGACCTGGCCCGTGCCGCCGAGCTCAATCCCGGTGCGATGACCCGGCTGCTGGACCGGCTCGAAGCCAGGGGCTACGTGACTCGTGTCCATGACGCCAACGATCGGCGCGCGGTACATATCCACCTGACCGAAGCCGGCAAGTCCATCTGGCTGGACATCAACCATTGTGGTGAGCGCGTGCGTGGACAGGCCATGGCCGGGATGAGCGAAACAGACCGTGCACGACTGACCGGCCTGCTCGAGCGCGTCCGCGACAATCTATCCACCGCGGCCACGGCCAACGAAGGCGATACGCGATGAACCGTCCACGCTACCAATACCGCGCGCAATCCAAGGCGGCACGCCCGTCCACTGCTGGCGTCGTCGCCGGCGCGCCCCTGGTTGCCGTGCTCGCCTGCCTGGCGGCCCTGGCTAGCCTGCTCTTGGCCGGGTGCGCAAGCACGCACGGGCTCGCCCCCGAGGGACGCATGCATGACGCGGACAAGCTCACCAACGCCCGCAGCCTTGGTGACGCCAGGACGTCGGATGCCACGTTCCCCCGGTTCGACTGGTGGCGCGCCTTCGGTGACCCGCAACTCGATGCGCTGATCAAGGAAGGTTTGGCGGGCAACCCATCGCTGGATGCCGCCGATGCACGCGCACGGCAGGCCATCGCCCAGGCCGGGCTGGCCGACGCCGCGCGCAAGCCCACGCTTGGTGCCAGCGCGCAGGAAACCGTCGTCCAGATCCCCGAAACCCTGGCGCCCGCGCCATTGGGGGGCGACCTGCAGGCCAGCACCGTGTTGATGCTCGACCTCAAGTACGCACCCGACATCTGGGGCGGCAAGCGCGCGCAGTACGAAGCGGCCGTCGGCCAGGCGCGTGCGGCACAGGTCGATGCCCAGGCCGCGCGCCTGACACTGTCGTCGAATATCGCCCACGCCTACATCGCGTTGTCGCAGGCCTACGCTGCGCGCGCTGTCGCCGAGCAGCAACGGCAGCGCGCATCGCAGCTGTCGGACTTGAGCCGGCAGCGCGTCAAGGCCGGCATCGATAACCAGTTGTCGCTGCGGCAGGCCGAAGCGGGCATCGCCGGCGCGAAACTCCAGGCACAAGCTGCCCAACAGCAGATCGACAGCCTGCAAAATGCGTTGGCTGCGCTGCTCGGCAAGGGTCCGGATCGAGGGCTGGAAATCACGCCGCCGCACCTGCTCGATGCCCCGGCGCCATCCGTGCCCCAGGTGTTGCCCAGCGAACTGCTCGGCCACCGGGCCGATGTCGTCGCGGCACGCTGGCGCGTCGAAGCCGCAAGACGCGGCATCGACGCCAGCGAGGCGTCGTTCAAGCCCAGCGTCAATCTCAATGCCATCGTCGGCCTGGCGTCTTCGGGCTTGTCGGACCTGTTCAGCAGCGATGCCCTCCTCGCTTTTGGCGGGCCTGCGATCAGCCTGCCGATCTTCGACGGTGGCGGATTGCGGGCCAACCTCGCGAAGAGCGACGCGGCCTACGATCTTGCCGTTGCCGGTTACAACCAGACGCTGGTCGATGCACTGCATGGCGTCACCGATGCGGTACAGGCCGCTCGCTCGCTGGACCGGCAACTGGCTTCCGCGACACAGGCGCGTGATGCCGCCGCCGCGGCGCTGGAACTGGCGCAGGCCAGGTACAAGGCGGGCCTGGGCACCCAACTCGATGTCCTTGCCGCGCAAGCGCCACTGCTGGACCTGGAACAGCAGCGGGCCGCATTGCTGGCCCGGCGGTTGGAGGCAACCGTCGAGCTGGATCGCGCCCTGGGTGGCGGCCTTGATTTGTCCTTGCCCGACGCAGGCATGCCCCGACCACGCGTGACCGACGCCACGTCAACCAGCGTCAGCGAAAGCGACACCAATTCCACACCGCAAGACCTTGCCAGGGCCCCACGCCATGACGACTGAAATCAACCCAAACATCAACGCTGCCGCGCCGCGGACGAAGACCAGGAGCAAGCGCCATCGCGCGCTGCTGGTCCTGGCCGCCGTGGTGGTCGTCGCCCTGGTCGCCTGGTTGCTCTGGTACCTGCTGGTTGCACGCTGGCACGAAGGCACCGATGACGCCTACGTGCAAGGCAACATGGTCAGCATCACCCCGCAAACCAGCGGCACCGTGGTCGCGATCAACGCCGACGACGGAATGCAGGTAGTCGCGGGGCAGGTGCTGGTGCGGCTCGACCCCAGCGATGCCACGGTCGCCTATGAACAAGCCGTCGCCAACCTGGCCAGCACCGTGCGCCAGGTCCGCGGCCTCTACAGCGTGGTCGACGCGGGCCAGGCCGACCTCAAGGCCCGGCAAGTCGCCGTGCAGAAGGCCCGTGCCGACGTGGATCGCCGCAAGGATCTTGTCGCCACCGGCGCGGTGTCCGCAGAAGAACTGGCCCATGCGCGCGATGCATTGTCTGCCGCCCAGGCGGCACTGTCGGCATCGACCGGCGAGTTGTCCCGCAACCGCGCGCTGGTCGATGCCACTACCGTCAGCGACCAGCCGCAGGTACAGGCCGCGGCAGCGCAATTGCGCTCTGCGTACCTCAATTTGCAACGCGTGGCGATCGTGGCGCCCGTCAGCGGCTACGTCGCCCAACGCAGCGTGCAGCTCGGTCAGCGCGTGCAGCCAGGCGCGCCCATGATGAGCATCATCCCGCTCGAACAGGCATGGGTCGAGGCCAACTTCAAGGAGACACAGCTGGCCAGGATGCGCCTGGGGCAGCCGGTCGAGGTCGAATCCGACGTCTACGGCAGCGACGTGACCTACAGCGGCAAGCTGGTGAGCCTGGGCCTGGGCACCGGCAGCGCGTTCTCGCTGCTACCGGCGCAGAACGCCAGCGGCAACTGGATCAAGATCGTGCAGCGCATACCGGTGCGCATCGAACTGGACCCGAAGCAGCTGGCCAGGCATCCGCTGCGCCTGGGCATGAGCATGTCCGTCGATGTCTCCATCCGCGACCAGGATGGTCCGGTATTGCCCGCGGTCACGCCGACCAAACCGGTGCTGTCGACCAATGCATATGCAAAGCAACTCGCCGATGCCGACGCGCTGATCCATCGCATCGTGGAAAAGAACCTGCCAGGAGCGCGAAAGGGCTGACAACTGGCGGGCTGCCCCCAGGCACCCCGGCGCCGTCAGCAGCGACTGGTCATGGATCGGGTTCCGGTGTCGCGGAAACCGAGGAAACCCCAGTCGGGACTGCGGCACATCTTGCAACCTGATCAAAGGATTTCCAGACACTCCGTCATCCCGGCCAACGCCGGATCCATTTGCCCCGCCGCTGGCACCCGGCGCGCCTGGACCGCGAGCGGCCGGCGGCACGGTTCCAAGGGTGGAAACGACCCCGGCCCGGGCCGGAATGACGGAAAGGACAACCCCGCATGGCTTCAACACCCGCCACCGCCGAGCACGCCCCAGCCAAACCGGGCGAGTTCCGTCCGCCCAACATGGCCCTGGCCACCATCGGCATCTCGCTGGCGACGTTCATGCAGGTGCTGGACATCACCATTGCCAACGTTTCGTTGCCGACCATCTCGGGCAACCTGGGTGCCAGTGCCAACCAGGCGGTCTGGGTGATCACTTCCTTCGCGGTCAGCAACGCCATCGCGCTGCCGCTGACCGGTTTCATGACGCGGCGCTTCGGTGAGCGCAGGTTGTTCGTGTGGGCGACGTTCGCCTTCGCCATGGCATCGCTGCTTTGCGGACTGGCCAACTCCATGGGCATGCTGGTCGTCGCGCGTGCACTCCAGGGCTTCGTCGCCGGCCCCATGTACCCGGTCGCGCAGGCGCTGCTGATCTCCATTTACCCGCCGCAAAAACGTGGGCAGGCCATCGCCCTGCTGGCCATGGTGACGGTGGTCGCACCGATCGCGGGCCCGGTGCTGGGCGGCTGGATCACCGACAACTACAGCTGGGAGTGGATTTTCTTCATCAACGTGCCGATCGGCATCTTCGTCAGCTTCGTCGTGGGCAGCCAACTGCGCGGGCGGCCGGAGAAACTGGACAAGCCCAAGATGGATTACATGGGCCTGGCCACGCTGGTGGTCGGCGTGGGCGCGTTGCAGGTCCTGCTGGACCTGGGCAACGACGACGACTGGTTCAACTCGACCAGGATCGTGGTCCTGGCCATCGTGGCGGCGATCGCGCTGGCCGTGTTCCTGATCTGGGAGTTGACCGAAAAGGATCCGATCGTCGATCTCAAGCTGTTCCGCCACCGCAACTTCGCCAGCGGCACGATTGCGATGGTGCTGGCGTATGCGGCGTTTTTCAGCATCGGCTTGCTGGTCCCGCTCTGGTTGCAGCGCAATCTTGGTTACACGCCCATCTGGGCAGGCTTCGCAACCGCGCCGATCGGATTGCTGCCGGTGGTCCTGACGCCGTTCGTCGGGATGTATGCCACGCGCTTCGACCTGCGCGTGGTCGCCAGCCTGGCATTCATCGTCATGGCCGCGACCAGCTTCATGCGCTCGCACTTCAACCTCGACGTGGATTTCCAGCACGTCGCGATGGTGCAGTTCTGGCAGGGCCTGGGCGTCGCGTTGTTCTTCATGCCGGTGTTGACGATCCTGCTGTCGGACCTGGAGCCACACGAAATCGCGTCGGGCGCGGGGCTGGCGACATTCGTGCGCACGCTCGGGGGCAGTTTTGCCGCATCGCTCACCACATGGGCCTGGAACCAGCGCACGGTCACCCACCATGCGCAATTGACCGAGAGCATCAGCGCCACCGATCCCACCGTCATGCATGCGATCAACGCGCTCGGCCAGGGAGACGTGCAGCGCGGGGCGATGATCATGAACCAGATGATCTCGCAACAGGCCGCGCAGATCGGCTTCAACGAAATCTTCCACCTGCTCGGGATCATCTTCCTGGTGGTGATCCTGTTTGTGTGGATCGCCAAGCCGCCGTTCGGGGCCAAGCCCTCGAGTGGCGCTGCAGCCGGCGGGCATTGACCCTGCCTTCGTAGGGGCGGCTTCAGCCGCACGTTTCTTGCCGTGGCTGTTGCGGGAGCGACGTAAGTCGCGGTGCCTTCCCGAAACTCTGATCGCCACTTACGTCGCTTCGACCGGAAACAGGTCGAAAGCTTCCGGCTGAAGCCGCTCCTGCGAAACGCCGATGCGCTCAGCCAGCCGCTTCCAGTGCGTCGGCGAGCCGTTCGACTGCAATCACTTCCATGCCCTTGAACGCGCCTGATTTGGGTGCGTTGGCCTTGGGCACGATGGCACGCAGGAACCCATGCGTCGCCGCCTCGCGCAGACGCTCTTCGCCATTGGGGACGGGACGGATCTCGCCCGACAGCCCGACCTCTCCGAAAGCAATGGTCTTGTCCGCCAGCGGCGCGTCGCGCAGCGACGACAATACCGCGAGCAGTACCGGCAGATCGGCGGCGGTTTCCTGCACGCGGATGCCACCGACCACGTTGACGAAGACGTCCTGGTCGCCGACACCGATGCCGCCGTGGCGGTGCAACACCGCCAACAGCATCGCCAGCCGGTTCTGCTCCAGGCCGACCGCGACCCGACGGGGGTTGGACAAGGGGGACGAATCCACCAGCGCCTGTACTTCGACCAGCAACGGCCGGGTACCCTCGCGGGTGACCATGACGCAGCTTCCGGGTTGCCGGGTGCTTCCACCGGACAGGAAGATCGCGGACGGATTGGGGACTTCCTTCAGGCCCCTGTCACCCATCGCGAACACACCCAGCTCGTTGACCGCACCGAAGCGGTTCTTGAATGCGCGCAATACCCGGAATCGCGACCCCGACTCGCCCTCGAAATAGAGCACCGCGTCGACCATGTGTTCCAGCACGCGCGGTCCCGCAATGCCGCCTTCCTTGGTGACATGCCCCACCAGGAAGACCGCCGTGCCCGTTTCCTTGGCATAGCGCACCAGTCGCGCCGCCGACTCGCGGACCTGGCTCACCGAGCCCGGCGCGGCGGTCACCGATTCGGTCCACAACGTCTGTATCGAGTCGGCCACGATCAGCCGAGGCTTGGCCGCCGCCGCATGGGCAAGGATCCGCTCCACCCCGGTCTCGGCCAGGGCATCGAGGCCGTCCAGCGGCAACCCCAGGCGCGACGCACGCCCCGCCACTTGCGCAAGCGACTCTTCGCCGGTCACGTACAGGCAGGAGAACCCGGCGCCAGTCGATTGCGCCGATGCCATTTGCGCGACGGCCTGGAGCAAGAGCGTGGATTTGCCAATGCCTGGGTCGCCGCCCACCAGTACGACGGCCCCTTCGACCAGACCACCGCCGAGAACGCGGTCGAGCTCACCGATGCCGGTCGATACGCGCGCATCCTCTCCATGGTGGACGTCCTTGAGTGCCGTGATGGCAGGCGCTTGCGCCTTGCCCGCCCACCCGCTACGACGACTCGCCGACGACTTGGCAGCCGCTGCCGACTCAAGCACGATTTCCGAAAGCGTGTCCCAGGCTCGGCATTCGCTGCACTGCCCCTGCCATTTGTTGTAATCCGCGCCGCAGTCGTTGCAGACATAGGCGGTGCGGGCCTTGGGTGCTGGCTTGGCCATATGGATCGCGATTGGGGAGTAGCTTGCCACTGTAATCGGCTTTGGTCGCAACAGCTAAGACGACCGGGCTAAACGTGCTGGTGGCACACGGCCTTTGCGCAGGTGCGCTGTTCGAATGCCCATGGAATCCGGGGGCGCCAACCGGGAGCTCGGGCACCAGTGCTGTGCGAGAGACGCAAGGGAGCGCAGACGGCACCCGGGACGAGACACGGAAAGGACCTGGAGGGGCACCCCTGCCGTCCGCAAGGTTTAATACGATCCGCGCATGGCCTTTTTGGAGTCGGGCAGCGGGGGCGCGCAGGCAAGGGCGCACGCGTGAAACGCGCCCCTACGAGTTGCGCTGACCTGGATGCGTGAAATCCGCCATGCACTGATCGGTGGCTATGTCCGCACGGGTAAGCCGGACCATCGCGCGACGAGTCAACCTGGCGTGGCAGAAGCCCGGTCGGCGGTCGCTGAAGCCGGATCGAGGTGCGCCGTGTCGGCCCCGTCGCCGGCTTCCGCCTTGCGCTGCTCGATGATCCTGGCTGCCTGCTTGTCGGCAGCGACCCGGTGCTGCAAGGACTTGCACAATTCGACGCCAGCCGCAGTCAGTTGCGAGCCTTCGCCGTCCTCCGTCACCAGCCCGGTCTCCACCATGCGCTGGCGGATCTCGGTATCGCCCGACTCCAGCGGGATCGCCTGGTCGATTCGCTGCAGCACTTCAAGCAGGGCAAGGTCTTCCAGCGAGATGGGGTCCACGGCATTGTCCCGGTCACATCGTTGCATCATGCCACCGGCCAGGTGTACATGCCATTGGCTGGCCCTGGCGCGGGCCTGGATCAAGGAGAAGCCCGCAGTACGGGCTTTCCGACATGGCAGGGATGGTGCCGGAGATAGGAATCGAACCTACGACCCCGTCATTACGAGTGACGTGCTCTACCAACTGAGCTACTCCGGCATTGCTCCTGCATACAGCATGCGACGCGGTGGTGCCCGGAGGCCCCAGCGACGCCGCAGGGAGCGAATTCTAGCCGGTCGCGGCTCAATCGACCAGCTGCAGCCGCAATTCCCTTGGCAGGGCAAAGACCATCCCTTCCGGTTCACCCTCCAGCTCACGGACCGAATGCGCCCCCAGCTCGTGCAGGCGCTGGATGACACCATGGACCAGCACGTCGGGCGCGGAGGCGCCGGCGGTGACACCAACATGGCGGCGGCCCTCGATCCAGGTCGGGTCGATCTCGGCGGCCCCGTCGATCAGGTGGGCTTCGACCCCCTCGCGCTCGGCCAGCTCACGCAGGCGATTGGAGTTGGAGCTGTTGGGAGAACCAACCACCAGCACCAGGTCGCAATCGCGGGTCAGCTCGCGCACCGCGTCCTGGCGATTCTGGGTGGCGTAGCAGATATCGTCGTTGCGCGGGCCCTGGATCGCCGGGAAGGCCTGCTTGAGTGCATCGATGATCGCGCGGGTGTCGTCCACCGACAGCGTCGTCTGCGTGGTGTAGGCGCAGTTTCCGGGCTGGGCGAGCTGCAACGTCCCGACGTCGGCAAGCTCCTCGACCAGATGGATCTGGCCCGCACCATCCTGGCGGTTCCACTGCCCCATCGTGCCTTCGACCTCCGGGTGGCCGGCATGGCCTATCAGCACCATGTCACGCCCGGCGCGGCACTGGCGCGCGACTTCCAGGTGCACCTTGGTCACCAGCGGGCAGGTTGCGTCGAAGACCTTCAGGCCCCGCCGCTCGGCTTCCTTGCGCACCGCCTGGGAAACGCCGTGGGCGCTGAAGATGACGGTGGCGCCATCGGGCACCTCGTCCAGCTCCTCGACGAACACCGCACCGCGGTGCTTGAGGTCGTCGACCACGTAGCGGTTGTGCACGACTTCGTGGCGGACATAGATCGGTGCGCCCAGGGTGTCGAGCGCGCGCTTGACGATCTCGATGGCGCGATCGACACCGGCGCAGAAGCCGCGGGGGTTGGCAAGAATGACGTCCATGCGCGCATTTTACGCCCTGGACGCAAAAGCGCAGTACAGGGTCCGTGTCCGCTCGGCGCGTGGCGCCCGCTGCCTCACGCGGGCTACGTCTGTTTGGGCCGCCCTTGCAGCAGTCCGAACACGGCAATGCCGATCGCACCGCCCACGATCGCGGAGTCGGCGAGGTTGAACGCCGGCCAGTAATGGCCTTGCCAATACCATTGGATGAAGTCGATGACATGACCGTGCTGCAGGCGGTCGATGACGTTGCCCAGCGCGCCCCCGATCACCAGCGCAAACGGCAGCGCCGTGCGCCAGTCGCTGCGCGCGGTCTTTGCCAGCCACCAGGCCAGCATCGTGCAGATCGCCAGGGCCAGCACCACGAAGAAATACTTCTGCCAACCGCCGGCCCCACTCAGGAAGCTGAATGCCGCGCCGGTGTTGTAGGTGCGATACCAGTTCCAGAAGCCCTCGATCACCGGCACCGGCTGGAACTCGGGCAGGGTGCGCAGGACCCACAGCTTGCTGAGCTGGTCCAGGGCGATGACGACGGCTGATACGACCAGCCAGGCAAGTGCGTTGGGTTTGGGGTGTTGCATGGGTTCTCCGGCCTTGCTCGTCGTTCCCGCGAAGGCGGGAATCCAGTGACTTCCAGTGGATGATGGCGGTTACCCGGCCGCCGGCGCTTGCCATCCCGATAGCGCCCGGTCGTTCTTCATCGATCTGTCGATACGTTGATCCAAAGTCGCCGGAGCCCGCCTCCAGCGGGATGACCAACCCGGTATCCAAGGACAATCGCCCACTCCCGCAGCCGACTCAAAACCAGGCCCGCTCCTCGCCAGGTCCTTCCACGTTCGACACGCAACGCCCGCACAGCTGCGGATGCGCCTGGACGCTGCCGACGTCCTCGCGGTGGTGCCAGCAACGCACGCACTTGGCCTTGGCCGTGCGCGCCGCGGTCACCGCGATGTCCTTGGCGTCGTCGTCGGCGAGGATCGAAACATCGCCGCTGATGAACAGGAACCTCAGTTCCTCGGCCAGCGGCGCCAACCAGTTCTGGTCGGCGACGCCACAGCGCAGCGTGATCTCGGCTTCCAGCGCGGCACCGATCTCGCCACTGGCACGCATGGGCTCCAGCACCGCGCTGACTTCTTCGCGCAGGTCGAGCAAGCGCTCGAAGCGCTCCGGCGACAGCGGCGGCGTCCTCGCCCATCGCCTGCAGCCCCTCGTACCAGGTCGCGAACAGCACGTTGTCGGGGCGCGCCCGCGTCCCCTGCGTCGCGGGCAGGTACCGCCACATCTCGTCCGCGGTGAACCCCAGGATCGGCGTGATCCACCGCACCAGCGCCTCGGCGACGTGGTGCATCGCGGTCTGCGCGCTGCGGCGGCCGGACGCGTCTTCCGGCATCGTGTACAGGCGGTCCTTGGTGACGTCCAGGTACAACGAGCCCAGGTCGACGCTGCAGAAGTTGGACAGCGCCTGCACGACTTCGGCGAAATCATAGCGCTCGTAGGCCGCGGCGATCCTCTGCTGCAGTCCATGCGTGCGATGCACGATCCAGCGATCCAGCGCGACCATGTCGTCCATCGCGACGGTGTGCAGGGCGGGATCGAAGCCGTGCAGGTTGCCCAGCAGGAACCGCGACGTGTTGCGGATGCGACGGTAGGCGTCCGCGGTGCGCTTGAGGATTTCCTGCGACAGCGACATCTCGTTTCGGTAGTCGGTGGACAGGATCCACAAGCGCAGGATGTCGGCGCCCAGCGTCTTGATGATGTCCTGCGGCTCGATGCCGTTGCCCAGCGACTTGGACATCTTGCGGCCCTGCGCATCGACGGTGAAACCGTGGGTGAAGCACTGTTTGTAGGGCGCCGCGCCATCCATCGCCACGCCGGTCAGCAACGACGACTGGAACCATCCGCGATGCTGGTCCGAGCCTTCCAGGTACAGGTCGGCCGGCTTGTGCAGCCCGTCCTGCGGGCGCTTGGCCAGCACGCAGGCGTGGGTGACGCCCGAGTCGAACCAGACATCGAGGATGTCGGTGACCTTGTCGTAGTGCGCGGCCTCGTCGCCAAGCAGTTCGGCCGGGTCCAGTGCGTGCCAGGCTTCCACGCCCTCGCGCTCGACCCGGTCGGCCACCTGCCGCATCAGCCCAGGCGTATCGGGATGCGGCTCGCCGGTTTCGCGATGATGGAACAGCGCGATCGGCACCCCCCAGGTGCGCTGGCGGCTGATGCACCAGTCCGGGCGGCCTTCGACCATGCCCGCGATGCGCGCCCTGCCCCACTCCGGGAACCAGGCGACCGTCTCGATCGCAGCCAGCGCGGCGCGACGCAACCCGGCTTGCTCCATCGAGATGAACCATTGCGGCGTGGCACGGAACGCCACCGGCGTGCGATGCCGCCAGCAATGCGGATAGCTGTGGGTGATGGTCTCGAAGGCGAGCAGGCTGCCGTTGTCGCGCAGCACCTGGACGATGGCGTCGTTGGCCTTCCAGATGTGGGTGCCGGCCAGCACCGTGTCGCCCGCCGGCGGCGTCGACGGCAGGTACACGCCGCGGCCATCGACCGGATTGAGTTGCGCCGCCGTGTACTTTTCGACCAGGCCATGGCGCTGGCCAACGATGAAGTCGTCCTGGCCGTGGCCGGGTGCGGTGTGCACGACGCCGGTACCGTCCTCGTCGGAGACGTGGTCGCCAAGGATGACGGGGATGTCGCGGTCATAGAACGGATGTTGCAGGTGCAGGCCTTCCAGCTGGGCGCCCTGCGTGCGTCCGAGCACGACGACGTCATCGACGCCGTAGCGCTGCAGGACGCGCGATGCCAATGCACCGGCCACGACCAGCAGGCGACGGCTGCCATCGCCGGCTCGTGGACCTTCGACAAGCGCGTATTCGATTTCTGGACCGATCGACACGGCCAGGCTGGCTGGCAACGTCCACGGTGTCGTCGTCCAGATCGGCATCGCGACCTGCACGTCGTCCGGGAGCGTCACGCCGAATGCCGATGCAAGCGCGTCCGGTTGCTTCGCCAGATAGGCGACATCGATCGCCGGCGACTGCTTGTCCGCGTATTCGATTTCCGCCTCGGCCAACGCGGAGCCGCAGTCGAAGCACCAGTGCACCGGCTTGACGCCGCGCGTGAGGTGGCCGCGCTCCACGATCGTCGCCAGCGAGCGCAGCATGTCCGCCTCGTAGGCGTAATCCATGGTGCGATAGGGGTTCTCCCAGTCCGCGACGATGCCAAGGCGCTTGAAGTCGCTACGCTGCAGGTCGATCTGCGCCTCGGCGTATTCGCGGCACTTGGCGCGGAATTCAGCCGCATCCAGCTTGACGCCGACCTTGCCGTGCTTCTTTTCCACGACCAGTTCGATCGGCAAGCCGTGGCAGTCCCAGCCGGGCACGTTGGGCGCATCGAAGCCGGCCAGCAAACGCGACCGGACCACGGCGTCCTTGAGCACCTTGTTGACCGCATGGCCCAGGTGGATCGCGCCGTTGGCATACGGCGGGCCATCGTGGAAAACGTACGACGGCCGCCCGCGCACCTGCTCGCGGATGCGGCCGTAAAGGTCCTCGCCCTCCCAGCGCGCAAGCGTGTCCGGCTCGCGCCTGGGCAGGTCGCCACGCATCGGGAAGTCCGTGGCCGGCAGGTGGATCGTCGCCTTGTACGGGTTGTCGGCTTTCTGTGGTTTGTCGGCGCTCACGCGTGGGCCTGTTGAAAGGGGTGATCGGGGATGTCGTTGCCGGCCGTGTCGCCCGCGGCGGTGCCACTGCCGGTGACGGTGTTCGCAGCGGACGCGAGGATACCGCGCGCCTGCCGGGCATCGTGCTGCATCTGCGCGATCAGCGCCGGCAGGTCGTCGAACTTTTCCTCGTCGCGCAGCCTGGCCACGAACTCGACCTCGATCCGGCGCCCGTACAGGTCGCCATCGAAATCGAACAGATGCGCCTCCAGTAGTGGCTCGCTGCCATCCACGGTGGGCCGGGTGCCGAAGCTCGACACCGAAGCCCGGGCGCCGGCATCGCCGTCGCCCGCTTGGCCCGAAGGCCCTTGGATGCCATGCACGCGCGTCGCGAAGACCCCCGACAGCGGCGGCGCCTTGCCAGCGTAGCGCAGGTTGGCCGTCGGAAACCCGAGCGTCCGCCCGAGCTGCTTGCCATGGACCACCTTGCCGGCAATCGCATACGGACGCCCGAGCAACGTCGCAGCCGTGTTGAAATCACCCGCCTGCAATGCCGCACGGATGCGCGTGCTGGAAATGCGCTCTCCCGCCAGTTGCACGGGTTCGATCTGTCCCGCCGTGAAACCCAGCTCCGCGCCCATGGCCTGCAGCAGCGACAAATCCCCCGCCCGGCCCTTGCCGAAGCCGAATCCAGGACCGACCCAGACCTCCCGCGCACGCAGCCGTTGCACCAGCAACTGGCGGACGAAGTCCTGGGCCGACATCGCCACCAGTCGCGCGTTGAAGCGCAGCAGGCCTACGACGTCGATGCCCAGTGCGCGCAGGCCTTCGAACTTGGCCCGGGGCAGGGTCAGGCGCGCCGGCGCGGCGTGCCGGCCGAAATACTCGCGGGGTAGCGGCTCGAAGCTCAATGCGACCGCCGGCACCTCCAGCGCACGCGCACGCGCGACCGCGTGTCGCACCAGGCCCTGATGGCCCAGGTGCAGGCCGTCGAAGGCACCGATGCAGACCACGCTGCCCTGGGGGCACGGGGGCCCGCCTTCGAGGTCGCGGAACAGTCGTTTCATGTGAACCGTCGAGTATAGCGACGACGCAATCCCCACGCCGTGCAAAGGCCTGCAACTCAATGACGCAAATCGCGCGGCCGGATGCCCTGCAGCCACAGCAGCGCCGCGTAGGCCGCCCCGCCGGAACCCACCAGCACCGCCAGCCGCCAGATCCGTGTCGACCAATGCCAGGCCGTCCAGTCCGGCCAAGCCCGGATCAGCAGCAGCACGACGACCACCATCGCGGCCACGGCCACCAGCAACTGCCGCAGGAAGCGCCCCCAGCCCGGCTCCATCTCATAGACCGCCGCACGCCGCAGGTACCACCACAACTGCAGCGCGTTGAGCCAGCCAGCCAATGCGATCGCCATGGCCAGGCAGGCGTGCGCGCCGGGGACGCGACCCAATGCCTGGAACACGTGGCCATCGCTCGCCGCCAGTGCTTCATGCCCGGCGGTGGTCAGCCACAACAGGCCGAGCATCAGGACCACGGTGAACAATGCATTGCCCGCCACGGCGACCAGCGCCGCCTTGACCGGTGTGCGCGTGTCCTGGCGCGAGTAGAACGCCGGCGCCAATACCTTGACCAGGAGGAAGGCGGGCAACGCGGTTGCCTGTGCGACCAGGCTCAGCTGGGTCATCCGCGTATCGAATGCAGTGAACTGGCCGTGCTGGAACAAGGTCGCGATCAATGGCTTGGCGCACAGGATCAGCCCCAGGCAGGCCGGCACGCCGATCAGCATGCAAAGCCGGAACCCCCAGTCGAGCGCCTTGGAAAACCCCCTCGGATCGGTCGAGGCATGGCGTCCGGACAGGTGCGGCAGGATCACGGTGCCGATCGCCACGCCAAACATCCCCAGCGGGAACTCCAGCAACCGGTCCGTGTAATACAGCCAGGTCACGCTGCCGCCGATGAGGAACGAGGCCACGATGGTGTTGAGCAGCAGGTTGACCTGCACCACCGAGGCGCCGAACAGCGTCGGCACCATCAGCCGCATGATCTTGCGCACGCCGCGGTCGCCAATTCCCCATCGCGGCCGAGGCAGCAGGCCCAGTCTGCGCAGTGACGGCAGCTGGATCGCCAGCTGCAGGATGCCCGCGACGAACACACCCCAGGCCAGCGCGATGACCGGCTCGTCCAGGTCCAGCAGCCTTGCAGCGCAGAGCGCTGCGGTGATCATCGACAGGTTCATCAGCACCGGCGACAGCGCCGGGATCGCGAACCGGTCGTAGCTGTTGAGGATCCCGCCGGCCAACGCAGCCAATGAAATGAACAGCGCGTACGGGAAGGTGATGCGCAGCATCTCGGCGGCCAACCGGCCCTGCTCGGTGTCCGCACCGAAGCCCGGCGCGAACACCGGCATGACCCACGGTGCTGCCAGCACCGCGACCGCCGTCAACACCAGCAGGAACGCGGTCAGCGTGCCTGCGACGCGGTCGACCAGCGCCTTGACCGCTGCATGGTCGCCTCGCGCCTTGTACTCGGCCAGGACCGGGACGAAGGCCATCGAGAACGAGCCCTCGGCCGACAGCCGACGCATGAAGTTGGGGATCCGGAAGGCCACCACGAAGGCATCCATGGCCGGACCGGCGCCAAAGACGCCCGCATAGACCTGGTCGCGGACCAGCCCCGAGATGCGCGAAAGCAGCGTCACCCCGCTGAACACGGCCGTGGAGCGCAGCAGGCCGCCCTTGCGAGGTGCTTCCGCGGCTTGGGGGCCAGGGTCGGTGGTGCTCACGATGCCAGCCCCGCGGTTTTCGTGGGAGCGGCTTCAGCCGTGAGCTTTGGACGGTGGCTGGTTTGGCTGTGGCCAATGTGGGAGCGACGCAAGTCGCGATCGCTTTTCCGGCGGCTCCTATCGCGACTTGCGTCGCTCCTGCGGGCGATCCTGCGCAAGGGCACACGACAGGGGCTCGCGGCTGGAGCCCCTCCTACAACGGCTTGGGACCGTGGGAGCGCCCGGATATTGACGCAAGCCTCTGAATCGCCCATACTTTCCTGTCTGGTCGGGCAGTCACCTGCCCCTGCAGCGTCTGCGAAACCTTTCGCAGCCCCACCCCAAATTACAACAGTTCCCAGGATTCCCTCGTGGCCAATATCAAGTCCGCCAAGAAGCGCGCCCGTCAAACCGTCGTGCGCAACGCCCGCAACAGCGCCCAGCGCTCGATGCTGCGCACCTCCATCAAGAAGGTCCTCAAGGCGCTCGACGCCAACGACCTGGCCGGTGCCCAGGCCGCGTTCGCCGTGGCACAGCCGATCATCGATCGCTTCAGCGCCCGCAACCTGATCCACAAGAACAAGGCCGCCCGCCACAAGAGCCGCCTCACCGCGCGCATCAAGGCGTTGCAGGCCGCCTGAGCCAACGCTCGGGGATTGACAGGAAACCCGGCTCCGGCCGGGTTTTTTCGTGGGTGTTGCAAGGCTGCCTGCCATCACGTCGACGGTTGAGATGGCTTTGTTGGTCGGACCACGGCGCTGCAGGCAGACGGGTAGCGTGATACCAGCACCGGCAATCGACCCGGTGTCCGCGACCCCTGCGTTGTCATCCCGCGGCGAAGCCGAAAGTCCCGCTTCCTGCATTGCGCGCAGGACAGCAGATCCTTCGCTGCGCTCAGGATGGCAGGATGGTTTCGACAGGTGTGTACCTGGAGTGGCTGCTTTCAACGCGGCTGCTTTCAGTGCAGCGGTTTTCAATGCATCTGTTTTCAATGCATCTGTTTTCTCCAGTGCGGCTGCTTGCAGCGCCGCTGCTCCCTGCGTTGCGCCCACTGATACTGCTGCAATCGGTGCCGCTGCCATGGATGTGCATGCCACCAGCCACGGTGGTGACGACCCTCCCGATGACAACGCGGCGCCGTCCAGCAGCCGTGTGTCAGTTCGCATCGCCAGTGGGTTCGTAAGGCGCCGCAATCGCCGCGGCTTCGGCGGCTTCCTCGCGCTGGCGATCCAGCAGCGCCATCACGTCCAGCATGATCGGCCAGGTCCCCTGCCGCGAGATCGCGGACGTCAGGTACCAGGGGCCCTTCCAGTCCAGCTCGGACACGATGTGCTCGGCCTGGGCCTTGGCTTCGTCCTCGAATAGCAGGTCGGCTTTGTTGAGGACCAGCCATCGCGGCTTGTCCAGCAATTCGGGGTCGTGTCGCTCCAGTTCGCGCTCGATCGCGCGCACCTGCTCGACCGGACCGGCACCCTCCACGCCACCGGTCTGCGGGTCGCCGTCCATGGACATGGGCGCCATGTCGACCAGGTGCAGCAGCAGGCGGGTGCGCTGCAGGTGGCGCAGGAACTGCGCACCCAGGCCTGCGCCGTCGGCCGCGCCTTCGATCAGGCCGGGGATGTCGGCGATCACGAAACTGCGATGCGCTTCGACGCTCACCACGCCCAGGTTGGGGTACAGCGTGGTGAATGGATAGTCGGCCACCCGCGGCGTGGCCGCCGACACCGCGCGCACGAAGGTACTCTTGCCGGCATTGGGAAAACCCAGCAGGCCCACATCGGCCAGCAGCTTGAGCTCCAGCTTCAGCGTCCGCTGCTCGCCCTCGGCACCCGGCGTCGACTGGCGCGGCGTGCGATTGGTCGAGCTCTTGAAATGCATGTTGCCCAACCCGCCCTTGCCGCCGCGAGCGACCAACAGTCGCTCGCCATGGCGGGTCAGGTCGCCGATCACCTCGTCGGTGTCGACATTGATGACCACGGTTCCGGTTGGCACGGCGATGGTCGCATCGCTTCCGCCCTTGCCGTACATCTGGCTGCCCATGCCGTTTTCGCCCCGCTGCGCGCGGAACTGCTTCTGGTGGCGAAAGTCGACCAGCGTGTTGAGGTTTTCATCGGCCTGCAGCCAGACGTCTCCACCATCGCCGCCGTCACCACCGTCGGGGCCGCCGAGCGGTATGAATTTCTCGCGTCGGAAACCGACGCAGCCATTGCCGCCATTTCCGGCAGTCACGGTGATCTGGGCTTCGTCGACGAGTTTCATGAGGGCCGGGATTAGGGATTAAGGATCAGGGATCAGGGATTCGCGAAAGCGAGGACACATTCTTATCAATTTAGCCGTACGGGGCGTGTGACCGGATCGCTCTTTCGAATCCCGAATCACCTATACCCAATCCCGGCTTTTCAACAAAAAACCCCGCCGAAGCGGGGCTTTCGTCAGCCGTCGCGAGGATCAGGCCTCGATGATGCTCACTGTGCGGCGCTTCTTGGCGCCCTTGACCGAAAACTCCACCTTGCCATCGACCAGCGCGAACAACGTATGGTCGCGACCCAGGCCGACGCCGGTACCCGGATGGAACTGGGTACCGCGCTGGCGCACGATGATGTTGCCGGCTTCGATCGCCTGGCCGCCGTACATCTTGACGCCGAGGTATTTCGGGTTGGAATCGCGGCCGTTGCGCGAGGAACCTACGCCCTTTTTATGTGCCATGGCTGCGTCTCCTTAGCTCTTGTCTGAAGCGGTCTTGTTGTCACCACCGGCAATGCCGGTGATTTCGATTTCGGTGTAGTGCTGCCGGTGGCCCATCTGCTTGCGATGGTGCTTGCGGCGGCGGAACTTGACGATACGGATCTTGTCGGCGCGACCGTGGCTGACGATCTTGGCGGTAACGCTTGCGCCCTTGAGCGCATCGCCAAGCTTGATGCCGTCGCCGTCGCCCAGCATGAGCACGTTGTCGAACGTGATCTCCTTGCCGGCTTCCGCGTCGAGCTTCTCGACCCGCATCGTCTCGCCCTTCATCACGCGGTATTGCTTACCGCCCGTGACCAGAACTGCGTACATGATTGCTTTCCTTTTATGTAGTTCTTCTAGGTACCTGACTGCGGCATCCAACAGGCATGCGGGCAGACAGAAGCGGAATTGTAAAGGATTCAGCGGGTTAGGGGCAAGTCGAAACCATAGGGCGGGCAGGCCCGCCATCGCTCCACAACGGGCAGCGCCTTGGCCGGGGATGGCGCCCAGGGGAAAGGGCTTGTCACGGGTCGATAGCGGCGGGCCGGGGTCCGGCCTACGCCTGCTTCCCGCCTCACCCCTGTCTTCCCGGGCCCGCGCCCCCGTCACACTGGACGCAGCGAAGGATCTGCCTGGTTTTCACATCCAGGAAAGAGCAAAACCAGATCCTTCGCTGCGCTCAGGATGACAACAGTGCGATTGACTGGTTTTTCCAGTCGCAGGCACGCTGCGCCTTCTCGCCTTCTCGCCTTCTCGCCTTCTCGCCTTCTCGCCTTCTCGCCTTCTCAGCTGCTCCTGGTTGTCTCCTCCCCTTGCGCGCAGCGCAGGGGGAGGTTGGGAGGGGGTGCCTTTGCTCTTAACGCGCAACATTTGGAGCACCCCTCCCCAACCCTCCCCTTCGCCTGCAGCGAAAGGGAGGGGCGTCAGCAAGCTATTGAAGCTGAACGAACACCCCCTCATCGATCTCAGCCCTTGAAACCAGCCACCCGCAGACTGGCATTTGCCCGGGTTTGCCCCCAAATCGATGGCTCGTTACGCTCGTTAGTTGCCTGTCGCCCCCGCGGCAGCCTGGCCAGGATCGATCCCGGCCGGATTTCCAAGCAATGCTGCCCAAGGACAAGCGCCCCAATGGCGATGGATTTCATCCGCATCCGCGGAGCCCGTACCCACAACCTCAAGAACATCGACCTGGACCTGCCTCGCGAGAAACTGATCGTGATCACGGGCCTGTCCGGCTCTGGCAAGTCGTCGCTGGCCTTCGACACGATCTACGCGGAAGGACAGCGCCGCTACGTCGAATCGTTGTCGGCGTACGCGCGGCAGTTCCTGTCGGTGATGGAAAAGCCGGACATCGATCACATCGAAGGTTTGTCGCCGGCGATCTCGATCGAGCAGAAATCGACATCGCACAACCCGCGCTCGACCGTCGGCACGATCACCGAGATCTACGATTACCTGCGCCTGCTGTACGCACGCGTAGGCACCCCGCGCTGCCCGGACCACGGGTTTCCGCTGGAGGCGCAGACCGTCAGCCAGATGGTCGACCAGGTCATCGCACTTGGCAACGACGACAAGCGCGCCGAACAACGCTGGATGCTGCTGGCCCCGGTGATCCGCGAGCGCAAGGGCGAGCACGCACAGGTCTTCGAGCAACTGCGCGCGCAAGGCTTCGTGCGCGTGCGCGTGGACGGCACGCTGCACGAAATCGATGACGTTCCGACACTGGCATTGCGCCAGAAACACACCATCGAGGCGGTGATCGATCGCTTCCGCGTACGGGATGACCTCAAGCAGCGCCTCGCCGAGTCGTTCGAGACCGCATTGCGCCTGGGCGAAGGCATGGCCATCGTGCAGTCGATCGACGACGACGCGATGGCACCACTGTTGTTCTCCTCGCGCTACAGCTGCCCGGTCTGCGACTACTCCCTGCCGGAGCTGGAACCTCGCCTGTTCTCGTTCAACTCGCCGGTCGGTGCCTGCCCGGAGTGCGACGGCCTGGGTGTCAGCCAGTTCTTCGATCCGTCGCGCGTGGTCGTGCATCCGGAACTGTCGCTGGCTGCCGGCGCCGTGCGCGGCTGGGATCGCCGCAATGCGTATTACTTCCAGCTGATCGCTTCGCTCGCGCGGCATTACGAGTTCGATGTCGACACGCCGTGGCAGGATCTCACCAAGGCCGTGCAGCAGGCGGTGCTGTACGGCAGTGGCGGCAAGGCAATCGCGTTCACCTACCTCACCGATGCCGGCGGACGCCGACAGCGCAGGCACAAGTTCGAGGGCATCCTGCCCAACCTGGAACGTCGCTATCGCGATACCGAGTCCTCGGCGGTGCGCGAGGAACTGTCCAAGTACATCAGCGAGCAGCCCTGCCCCACCTGCGACGGTGCACGCCTGAATCGGTCTGCGCGCAATGTCTTCGTGGCCGAAAAGCCGCTGCCTGACATCGTCGTGCTGCCGATCGATGAAGCGCTGGGCTTCTTCGAGCAGATGACGCTGCCCGGCTGGCGCGGCGAGATCGCGGCCAAGATCGTCAAGGAAATCGCCGACCGCCTGCGTTTCCTGGTCGATGTCGGCCTGGATTACCTGACGCTGGAACGTCGCGCCGGGACGCTGTCGGGCGGAGAAGCGCAGCGCATCCGACTGGCATCGCAGATCGGCGCGGGGCTGGTCGGGGTGCTGTACGTACTCGACGAGCCTTCCATCGGCCTGCACCAACGCGACAACGAACGCCTGCTGGGCACCCTTACCCGCCTGCGTGACCTGGGCAACACGGTGATCGTCGTCGAGCACGACGAGGACGCGATCCGCCTGGCCGACCACATCGTCGATATCGGCCCGGGCGCGGGCGTGCACGGCGGTGAAGTCGTCGCAGAAGGCAGCTATGCCGAGGTGCTCAAGGCGCCGCGTTCGATCACTGGCCAGTATCTCAGCGGCAAGAAGAAGATCGAGGTGCCGGAGCTGCGGCACAAGCCCAACCCGAAGATGCTGCTCAAGCTCGAAGGCGCGTCCGGCAACAACCTGCACGACGTCGATGTCGAGATTCCATCGGGCCTGTTCACCTGCGTGACCGGCGTATCGGGGTCGGGCAAGTCGACCCTGATCAACGACACGCTTTACAAGCTGGCCGCCAACGAAATCAACGGTGCCTCCCACAAACCCGCGCCGTATCGCGAGGTCCACGGGCTGGACCTGTTCGACAAGGTCGTCGATATCGACCAGTCACCGATTGGCCGCACGCCGCGTTCCAACCCGGCGACGTACACGGGACTGTTCACGCCGCTGCGCGAACTGTTCGCGCAGGTGCCTGAAGCGCGTGCGCGCGGCTATGCGCCGGGCCGCTTCAGCTTCAACGTCCGTGGCGGCCGTTGCGAGGCCTGCCAGGGCGACGGCCTGATCAAGGTCGAGATGCATTTCCTGCCCGACGTCTACGTCCCGTGCGACGTCTGCGGCGGCAAGCGCTACAACCGCGAGACGCTGGAGATCCTCTACAAGGGCCACAACATCTCCGACATCCTGGACATGACCGTCGAGGATGCGCTGAACCTGTTCGAGCCCGTGCCGTCGATCGCACGCAAGCTGGAAACGCTGATGGACGTGGGCCTGAGCTACATCAAGCTCGGCCAGAGTGCGACCACGTTGTCCGGCGGCGAAGCGCAACGGGTGAAACTGTCGAAGGAGCTCTCGCGCCGCGACACCGGACGCACGCTCTACATCCTCGACGAACCGACCACGGGCCTGCACTTCCATGACATCGAGCACCTGCTTTCGGTGCTGCACCGCCTGCGCGACGACGGCAACACCGTGGTGGTGATCGAGCACAACCTGGACGTGATCAAGACCGCCGACTGGATCGTCGACCTGGGGCCCGAAGGCGGCCATCGTGGTGGACGCATCATCGCTACCGGCACGCCCGAGGACGTGGCCAGGATGAAACAGTCCTGGACCGGACAGTTCCTTGCCAAGACCCTGGGCATCGACCGCAAACCTTCCAAGAGGAAATCCGCTGCATGAGCAAGCAGGACACATCCGCGCCAAAGAAGCGCGCCGCGAAGAAGGCCGGGGCGGCCCAGGACAAGCCAAAGCAAGCCGCGTCGAAGCCATCGGCGCGCAAGCGCGCAGGCAACGGACAGCCAGCCACCGGCGGCAAGAAAAACGACGGACCAAGGGGCGGCGGCCAGAAAACGACCTCCCCGAAAAGCCGCAAGGCCGCGTCGAAGGCCGAAAAGCCCGCGACGCGCGAAGCGACGGGCATGCCCCCGCGTAGCGATGACGCCGCGGCGCAACCCAGGCAACCTGCAGCAACCGCGACCCTGATCAGCGTGCCAATGATGGTCCGCTGGCGGGACCTGGATGCGTTCAACCACGTCAATAATTCCAAGTTCCTCAGTTACCTGGAAGAGGCGCGGTTGCAATGGTTGATGACGCTACCCGGAGAATGGATCGACGAGAACATCGCCCCGGTGGTCGCTGCCGCGCACATCAATTACCTGCGCCCCATCGCATGGCCCAACGAAATCGCGATCGAACTGTTCATCGAGCGCCTGGGCAACACCAGCCTGACCATTGGCCACCGCATCGTCGGGTCCACCGAGGATGGTGCGCTGTACGCCGACGGCAACGTGGTGATGGTCTGGATAGACAAGCAAGGCGGCAAGGCAGCCGCATTGCCGGAAGTCATTCGCACGGCCTGCCGCGGCGCCTGACCCCAAGGGGCGCAGCCGTTGCAGGGCGCGGCTTTCAGCCGGGAGTTCGCGAGCCGGATGGGCATCCGATTGCTGCAGCGCAGGCAGCGTGCCGCCTGCGTCAGTCGGGACCAGGCGACTGACGTGCATCGCGCCCTGCACCGCTGCGGGTATGACCTGGCTCTCCAGCTCCCGACCGTAGTCGCTGCTCCCGTGCGCCGCCAGGGTTCTGTTGCCCTGGCACTGGCGTCCGGTGCACCTCACCGTTACATCGGCTTGGCCCTATCATGTGCAACAAGCCAGCTCGGGATCTTCCGATGAAACGCCTGTTGCTTCTTGCGCTTGCACCGCTCGCCATTGGTGGCCTGGTTACCGGCTGCAACCAGTCGCGATCACCGGGACCTGCCAGCAGGACGCAGGCGACGAAGGCCAGCCCGGCGCCAGGGCTGGATGATGCCGCCGACGCGCCGCACGCGGCCGCCACGGCAACGCGGCTGACGGTGTACAGCGGCGATTACGACGCGCTTGCCGCGTGGCGTGGGGACGACGATGGCGTCCCAGGACTCGCGCTGGTCCACAGCCAGGTCCGCCATGCGCTCAAGGCAGGCGACAACCTGGTCACGCGCACCGGTTGGCCGCGCGCACTGGACGTCGCCGCCGTCGCTCTCCGCGCCCAGGATCCCGCGATCACCGTGGCGGGTCAGCGCTACCTGTCACCGCCAACGGGTGGCGCAGCCCTGCTCCGCGCTGCGCTGGGAAAACGTGTCGTCGTCGAACACACGTCCGGCGGCACCAAGCAGACCGACAATGGCATCCTGGTCGCCGGCAACGATGCATTGGTGCTGGCACTGCCCGATGGCCGCACCAAGGTCATCCGCAACTACGACAACTTCAGCCTGCTCGATGTCGCCGGGCAGCCCACGCTTGCGCCAGCCGTGCGCTGGCAAATCCACGCACCGAAGGCTGGCGACGCGCGATTCACATTGTCGTATCCGACCGGGGGGCTGGCCTGGCGCGCGGAATACCGGGCGACGTTGTCTCCTGGTGATGACTGCATGATGTCGCTGGACGGTGCCGCGATGGTCGTGAATCGTTCCGGGGTGGATTTCGACCGCGTGGCATTGACGTTGGTGGCCGGCGAGCCGAACCGGATCCCGGACGCCACGGTGTCGCCACGTCGGTATGCCGCAATCGCCGCGCCAGCCGTTGCAGCGGATGCCGCAGGCGCTCCCCTGCCCCGCCGCTCGGGCGAGTACCAGGCCTACCGCATCCCCGGCGACGCAACCCTTGCCGATGGCGGCATCGAGCGGGTGGCGTTGTTCCCCCCACAGCCTGGCATCGCCTGCAAGCGAACCTACGAAACCATGCCCGCGACAGGTACCTGGGATCCACCGCGCCCATTGATCGGCCCAGGCCAGGACGACGCGAGTGGTCCGCAACCGGTGAAGGCAACAGTCTCGTTCGACAACACCCAAGCGGCCGGCCTGGGTCGTCCACTGCCAGCGGGCCGTGTCCGCCTGTTCGATGGCGAGGACCTGCTCGGAGAGTCACGACTCTCGCACACGCCCGAAGGCGCCGACCTGCACCTGGATGTCGGCACGGCCTTCGACCTGACCGCCGAGCGCACGCGCACGGCGTTTGATGTCGACCGCGGCGGGCGCAACATGACCGAGACCTTCGCGATCACCTTGCGAAATGCCAGGACCAACGCCGAGACGATTACCGTGGTCGAGCCGTTGCCACGCTGGAATGCCTGGGAAATCGTGGCCAGCAGCGTCCCGGCGACCAGGCGCGACGCGCAACATGCCCAATTCGAAGCATCCATTCCCGCAAAGGGCCAGACCGTGGTGACCTACACCGTCCGCTACCGCTGGCCACAGGACGTCAAACCATGACCGACACCCACCTCGTTGGCATCACTGATCACGCCACCAGCGACCACGGCACCATCCGCGAACTCAAACTCGCGCGGCCGCCCGTCAACGCACTCGATCCCGCGCTCTGCAACGCACTGACCGACGCCGTCGCGAAGGCCGTCGCCGATGGCGTGGCCGGCCTGGTCCTGAGTGGCGGCCCCAAAGTGTTTTCGGCCGGACTGGATGTCCCTTACCTGTTATCGCTTGGCGCCGACCGGGAGGCACTGCAGGCCGCGTGGGAGGCGTTTTTTGCCGCGGCGCGCGCGCTGGTGGCCTCACCCGTGCCCGTGGTCGCGGCGATGGCCGGTCACGCGCCCGCTGGTGGCTGCGTGCTGGCGTTGTGCTGCGACTATCGGATCATGGCCAATGGGCCGTTCCGTATTGGCCTCAACGAAACCCAGGTCGGACTGGTCGCGCCCGAGGGCATCCAGTCCGTGATGGCGCGTGTGGTTGGACCGCATCGTGCCGAGCGCCTGCTGGTGGCTGGGGACCTGGTCGAAGCCGAACAGGCGCGCGAGATCGGACTGGTCGATGAGTTGGTGGATATCGACCACGTCAGCGCGCGCGCCGTGGCGTGGCTGGAGTCACTGCTGGCATTGCCAAGGCAGCCGATGTTGGCCACTCGCGCCATCGCACGTACCGATCTGGTCGCGGCGTTGCAGCCCGGGCGCATCGACCTGCCGCGCTTCATCGATGGTTGGTACGACGCCGATACGCAAGCGGGATTGCATGCACTTGTCGCCAAGCTGGGCAAATAGCTCTTGCTGCTGCCGCGGCAGCGGCTGCAGCCTCTCGCGCCTGGTTCGCCTGTTGGCGGGAGCGAGGTGAGCCGGCCGCGATTGCTGTGCGGGACACGTGATCGCGACTCGCGTGTCGCTGCCACGAAAGGCAAAGCTGCAAGGGCCGACACAGCAAGAACACGCGGCTGAGGCCGCTCCTGCATGGGGCGCGCTCCGGTCAAGCGGGCATGCCTCCCGGGTCAGTCCGGACCGGTCGCCACCGGGCGCGCCGGATCGGAAATCCATCCGCTCCACGAGCCGGTGAACAACTTCGCGCCCTTGAGTCCCGCACGCTCCATCGCGAGCAGGTGGTGGCAGGCAGTGACGCCACTGCCGCACATGGCGATCGTCTGTTCCGGCGCATGCCCGCCCATGACCTGGCGCCATTCATCCGCCAACTGCATCGGTGATTTCATTCGACCATCGGCAAGATTGTCGGAATACGGACGACTGCGTGCCCCAGGCACGTGGCCGGCGATCCGGTCGATCACTTCATTCTCGCCTCGGAAGCGGTCGGCACCTCGCGCGTCCAGCAGCAGGTCACCCGCTTCCAGTCGCGTCTGCACGGCCGCGGCATCCAGCAACCGGCTCTCGTCGAAGGCCGCTGCGGGATAACTTGCCGTGATCGGTGAAGGACGGTGGGAGTCCACCGGCAAGCCGAGCGCCGTCCACCGGGCCCAGCCGCCATCGAGTACGGCCACCTTTTCGTGCCCCAGGCAGCGCAGCAGGAACCAGGCGCGCGCAGCCAGGGCGCCATCCGCGCCGTCGTAAACGACGACCTGGTGGCGTGGCGTGATGCCCCAGGCGCCGAGTCGGGCGGTGAAGTCGGCGGCATCGGGCCACGGATGGCGACCTTGCCCGTGCTTGCGCATGTCGGACAGGTCCCGATCCAGGTGTGCGTACACCGCGCCGGGCAGGTGGGCCTGCCGGTAGGCCAGTTCGCCCGCATCGGGCTCGGCGAGCGAAAAGCGGCAATCGATCAAGACGAGGTCGGCGCGCCCCAGTCCAACCGACAACGTCTCGGCTTGCACCAGCGTCGTCCATCCAGCCATCACGCATCCTCCATTCGGTGCCGCAGGTTGTAGAGGATCGAGGCGGTCGCACCCCAGATCCGTTGCCCGGCGATACCATCGTCTACGTATTCCAGCACTTCGCGCGGCCGGCCACGGAAATCGACCCGGGTGCGCTGCAGGTTGCCCGGCGCCATCAGGAAGTCCAACGAAACCTCGAACACCTCCGCGACCTCGCGAGGGTCGGGTCTGGCGATGTAGTCCGGCATGATGGTGGCGACCAAAGGCGCTACGGTAAACCCGGTGATCGTCGCCAGCGGGTCGAGCCATCCCAGCGGCGTGATGTGCGACTGGGCCAGGCCGATTTCCTCGCGCGTTTCCCGCAGGGCGGCGGCGCAGGCGTCCCGGTCGGCATCCTCGATGCGGCCGCCTGGAAAACTGACTTGCCCGGCATGGTGTCGCATCGCATCGTTGCGCCGGGTCAACAGCACCTGCACCCCCTCCGGGCGTGGCACCAGGCCCACCAGGACGGCCGCTGGCGTCGGGGCCGTGTCGGGGAGAAGGTCGGCGATATCGGCCAGGTTCCAGCATGCCGTGCCTGGATCAACATGCAACGGATGCACCACGCGCCGTATGCGCGCAATCAGGTCCGTCGGGGCGGCCACGTCAGCCCTGTCCCGTGGTCGATCCATCGCGTGCCGGCAGGGTCGACTCCATGATCCGCAAGCGCTCGTCGTCGCTCATTTGCGACCAATGCGCGATCTCGGACACGGTGCGATGGCAGCCATGGCACAGGCCGGCCTCATCAAGCGTACAAACGCCGATGCAGGGGCTGAGGACGGCACGAAACGAGTCATTCATCGCAGGGGGTCAGGTTACCGGCTTGGGCGAAGCTTGCACGGATGTGGCTTCAAAACGACTGCGCCGGCAGATGCCGGCGCAGTGATGGTACTTGGGCAGTGAGTCGGATCACATGGTGATCAGGTCACTGGTTCCCCGCCTGCGCGGGGATGAGACGCATCGGCAAAGCCGCTCGCGCAAGCGCGAGCGGGTCGATGCGTCACTTGACGCTGACCAACTTGACGTCGAACACCACCGCAACGTTTGGCGGGAACGGCGAGCGCGGGTCGGCGCCAAACGCCTTGTCCGCTGGCAGGGTGACTTCCCACCTGGACCCCTGCGGCATCTGCATCAGGACATCGCGGATCGCGGCCATCTCGATCTTGCTGACCTGGGTTTCCGGCATCTTCTGCGCAGGCTTGTCCGGGTTGGGATGCTGGCCCCACGGGTATGGACCGCCGACTTCCAGCGAAACCGTGCTGGATTGGGTCGGCTTGCGGCCGTTGCCGGTTTCCAGGATCTTGTACTGGATGCCGTTGGGCATCGTCTTGACCCCGGGCTTGGCCTTGTTCTGGGCCAGGAAGGCATCGCTCTTCGTCTTGTTCTCGGCGGACGCCTTGTCGAACGCAGCCTTGGCCTTTGCCTGCTGACGCTTCTGCATGGCCTGGTAGGCATCGCGCATCTGCTCGACGGGCACCGCCGGATCCTTCTTGGCGTAACCGTCCTGCACGGCCTTGGTCATGGTGTTCAGGTCGAGCGCTTCACCGCTCTCGATGGCCTCGCGGCCAAGCTGGTAACCGAGCGCATAGCTCAGCTTGCCCTTGGCGGAGGAAGTGTCCTGGGCGCTGGCAATGCCGGCGGTCAGGGTCAGGGCCGCCAGGGTGGCAGCAAGCAAACGCAACTTCATTCGGTGGAACCTCCGGTACTGGAGCTTGCAGGATCGATACCCGGTCACGCGGGGGGTCGGTCACGACCGTCCCTGCGGACCAGACACAATTGACGCGATAGGATAACGGCCATAGGGCTTAACCGCCACTGACGCGCCCTTCCCATCACGGTGATCCGACCGTCCTTTCCCCGACAAGTTCCGGGCAGCGGGCGCCCGGGCCCACCCATCACGGCGAGCACTCATGACCGATTCACTCCTGTTGACGAGCGACCACGACGCGGTCCGGACCATCACCATCAATCGCCCGGGCAAGCTCAATGCCCTGGACAGCGCGACCCTGGACGCACTGGATGCGGCCTTCGAGGCCTGCGCCGCCGACAATGGTGTCCGAGCCATCGTGCTGACGGGCGCCGGACCGAAGGCGTTCGTCGCCGGCGCGGATATCTCCCAGATGAACGGCCTGACTCCGGTGCAAGGCCGCGATTTCTCGCTGCGCGGGCAACGGATGATGCGCCGGGTCGAAACGCTGCCCAAACCCGTGATCGCGATGATCAACGGGTTCGCGCTGGGCGGCGGCCTGGAACTGGCGATGTGCTGCCATCTGCGCATCGCCGCGGACACCGCCAAGATGGGGCAACCGGAAGTCAACCTTGGCCTGATCCCCGGCTTTGGCGGCAGTCAACGCCTGTTGCGGCTGGCCGGGCGCGCCGCCACCCTGGAACTCTGCCTGGCGGGCACGCCGATCGACGCGGCGCGCGCGCTGCAGTTGGGAATCGTCAACCGCGTGGTCCCCGCCGACCAGCTCGAGCGGGAGACCATGCAACTCGCCTCCCAGCTGGCCGCTTCGGCGCCGCTGGCGCTGCGTGGGGTGCTGGACTGCGTCAACGTGGGCGGTGAATGCAGCATCGAGGAAGGCCTGGCCTATGAGGCGACGCAATTTGGCCTGATGTTTGCCACCGACGACATGCGCGAGGGGACGACCGCCTTCCTGGAGCGCCGCAAACCGTCCTTCGTCGGACGTTGACGGCAGGCCGGCCGATGGCTATCCACCACGTCTCCTGCAGCCATGCGGCGATGCCCTGCCCCATCTGTGGTTGTGATGCCGACACGGGCGCCGCGGCCCATGCGATCCAGGCGGCGCTGCGCGTGGATGATCTCGACGCCGCGATCGAGCGCGGCCTGCTGGACATCGGCAGCGACTGCGCCGGCTGCGCGGCATCCTGTCGCGGATCGCTACAGGCGGCGCGCGGTGCACGCCAGCGGGCGCTGGAGGCGCGCGAGCGGTTTCGCATGCGGGACGCGCGGCTGACGCGCCGCCGGCATGAGCGCGACGCACGGCGGCTTGCGTCCGGGACCGCAGGCCCCGCACGGGACGTCAGTCCAGGCCTGCCCCCCGCAGCCGCAGCCGCGCTGGAGCGTGCCAAGGCAAAAGCCGCGAGCCGCGAAGGACGATGACTGCAAGTAGCCGCAAACTTGGGCCCGCGGCCACGCCCAGGCGCAAAGCAAAACCTCGAACACGCACGAAGAAGAGCAAGCTGCGCCCGGACGAGATACAGGAACTGTTTTCACGCCTGTGCGAACTCGACCCGGCGCCCCGGACCGAACTCGAATACACCAGCCCCTTCGAATTGCTGGTCGCGGTCATCCTGTCCGCGCAGGCGACCGATGTCGGCGTCAACAAGGCAACGCGCCGACTGTACCGCGTCGCCAACACGCCGCGCGGGATCCTCGCGCTTGGCGAGGACGGACTGAAGCAATACATCGCCACCATCGGCCTGTACAACGCCAAGGCTGCCAATGTCATCACGATGTGCGGGCAACTGCTCGAAAGACACGACGGCAAGGTGCCAAGAACGCGTGAAGCCCTTGAAGCGCTGGCCGGCGTAGGCCGCAAGACCGCCAATGTCGTGTTGAACACTGCGTTTGGCGAACCGACGATTGCGGTGGACACGCATATCTTCCGCGTGGCCAACCGCACCGGCCTGGCGCCTGGGAAGACCGTACGTGCGGTCGAGGACGGGTTGCTGGAGGTGGTGCCTGCAAGATACCTGCGTGACGCGCACCACTGGCTGCTGCTGCATGGCCGTTACACCTGCAAGGCGCGCAAGCCGCTGTGCCCGCAATGCCCCATCCACGACCTGTGCAAATACAAGGACAAGACCCCGGCAGGCTGATCCACGTCGGTGCGGCCTGGCACCAGGCCACTTGTTACAAAAAAACGGCGGGCCTCGGCCCGCCGTCTTACCATGCCTGGCATGGACTGCCTGGCGTGAGTTCGCCTGGCGCAAGCGTGTCCGGCGTGCTCCGCCTGACGTGGGCTTGCACCCGAAGGGCCGCATCAGAAGCGGAATTCGCCCCAGACTCCGAATTCATCGGTCTTCACGTCCACGCTCTTGGAGTCGTTTTCCCGCTGCGTGTGCTTGTAGACGGTGGCGAGCTTCACGCCCTTGATGATCGGGAACTCGACACCGATGTTGTAGTAGGTGTCCTGCAGGCTCGGATCCAGCGTCTTGCTCAGGTCTGCCTGGTCGTAGCGGGCAAAGGCGGTGATACCGCCGTCGGTCAGGCCGACACTGCCCCACACCGAATAGCCGCTGGCCTTGTCCGACTCGAGCGTCAATACGTTGTTCCAGTTGTCTGCCTGGAAATACTCCACGCCCAAACGGGTATTGCCCGACGCATAGGCTGCCATGACATCCACGCGGTTTGCGGTGTGCTGGGCGTCGACGTTCTGCTTTTCCTTGCCCAGCGTACCCGAGTAGGCGCCAACGCCCAGCACGATGCTGTCGGTCGGGCTGTAGCTGACGCGGCCTTCGAAATCCACGCCCTGGCTCCTGCTGGGGTTCTTGTAGCCATTGCCGTTCACCGCGGCGGCGGCGTACTCGACCGCGCCGCCAGCGACCTTGCCACCGACATGCAGGCCCCAGTCGGACGAGGTGCCGTACTTCAGGCGGTCGATCAGCGTGTTCTCGACGTATCGGTAACCGTAGGCACCCTCGGCGAACGGCACCCACGGCAAGTCCGTGGCACCGGCGCGGAGCACGAAGGCATCGCTCAACTTGGCCTGCAGGTACGCCTTCTTGATGTAGATCTCGGTCGCGCCGATCGCCGAGGAGTACTGGAAGTCGGTGGTCAGGTTCATCGACCAGGTGTCATCGAAAGCGTGGTCCACTCCCAGGTAGAAACGCTTGATGTCGAAAGCAAAACCGGACTTGTCGGTCTTGTCGCCATGGCTGGTGTCGTCGATGTTGGTCAGGTCGTAGTACATCCGACCGCTGATCTTCGTGTCATTGACCAGCTTCTCGAGCTTGTCGACCTTGGCCTGGGTGGCCTGCGCCTGTTCGACATCCTGCGCCGTGGCGGTGTTGATGCTGGATTGCGCATCGGTGCGTTCCTGCAGCGCATCGAGCTGTGCCTGCAGTGCGGCGACCTGCGCCTGCAGCTGCTGCAGCTGCGCGTCGGTGGCCGCGGCGTCCTGGCCGGCGGCATGGGCAGGGTTGGTCGCGACCAGGCCGGCAAGGCCCAGGCTGGCTGCAACGGCGATCGCGAGCATGTTGTGACGCATGGGTTGTCTCCATGTGGAAGGTGGAAGATGGAAGGTTGGAAGGGACATCGACCGCCGCGACGGCGGCACCGCATTACCGGAACGGCGTTAAGAATCCGCTAAGAACATGACCGTTTTACGACAGTCGGCGGACAAAATCCCAACAGGCACGCACACCCGCCGCGAGCGCACGCCAGGGTTGGAAACGCGCCTTGCCTGCCGGACGCGCTGCGCTGCGCTGCCAGACATTCTCGAAATCCACGCAATCGCGACGCGATTGTCTTGCTGCTGTCACGAAACAGCCTTGCAATGGCGTCGGCACATCCAAGTTCCCACCTGCTACTCCACCTGCCTGACACTCCAGGAGATGTTTCGTGAAAACCACTTCCCTGCTCATCGCAGCAGCCACGCTGGCTGCAACGCTGTCCTTCAACAGCCGGGCCGCCGACGTCACCGGCGCCGGCTCCAGCTTCGTCTACCCGGTGCTGTCGAAATGGTCGGCGAGTTATAGCGAACAGACCGGCACCAAGATCAATTACCAGTCGATCGGTTCCGGCGGCGGCATTGCGCAGATCAAGGCTGCCACGGTCGACTTTGGTGCTTCCGACAAACCGCTTCCCGCCAGCGACCTCAAGAAATTCGGCCTGGGCCAGTTTCCGATCGTCATCGGCGGCATCGTGCCGGTCGTCCATGTCCCCGGCGTGGCCGCGGGTGCGATGAAGCTCGACGGCGCGCTGCTGGCCGACATTTACCTGGGCAACATCACCAATTGGAACGATCCCGCGATCGCCGCGATGAACGGCGGCCTTGCACTGCCCGACCTGAAGATCACCGTCGTGCATCGTGCCGACGGTTCCGGCACGACCTTCAACTATTCAAACTACCTGTCCAAGATCAGCAAGCAATGGAAGGACAAGGTCGGCGAAGGCACTTCGCTGCAGTGGCCGGCCGGCATCGGCGGCAAGGGCAACGAGGGCGTGGCGTCGTACGTCAAGCAGATCAACGGTGGCATTGGTTACGTCGAATACGCCTACGCACTGCAGAACAAGCTGGCGTTCACGCGCATGCGCAACGCCGCGGGCGAGTTCGTGCAGCCGCGTAGCGAAAGCTTCTCGGCCGCCGCGGCGACCGCCGACTGGACATCGGCGCCCGACTTCAACGTGATCATGACCAACGCCCCGGGCCAGGACGCCTGGCCGATCACCGCGACCACCTGGGCGATCATGTACAAGAAGCCGAAGAATCCCGCGCAGTCCAAGGCTGCCCTGGACTTCTTCAAGTGGGCCTTCGAGAACGGCCAGCCTCAGGCCCAGTCACTCGATTACGTACCGCTGCCCGCATCGCTGGTGCAGAAGATCGAAGGCTACTGGTCGAAGAACATCAAATAGCGCGGCGATCGCGGCCCGAACCGCCCAGATCCAAGCCAGCCTCCTCCATGGGGTTTTTTCAGGCGGGCCTTCGGGCCCGCTTTTTTTCGTTTGCCGCCGGGACGAGGGCGGAGGGCGTCGCCTGGCGGCGCATCGGGAGATGGGCCGGGGGGATGGACATACGCCGATCCCTGGCGCGTTCGCAACGCTCCTTGCCCACCGGGATCGGCCAGCCGGCGCCCCGCGAGGCGCCCCAGGGTCGGTTGCGGCGGCGCAGCGTGCCGTGTCATCGGGTTGTAACAAAAACATCATTTCATGGCGGGGTCCGCCGAGACCCATCGACAACTCGTCCAGCCAACCTCGACTTGGAGCCGCGCATGAAATCGCCCCTTCGCACCCTTGCCCTGTCCGTGGCGGTCGCCGCCGCCCTTGTCGCCTGCAAGCCGGGCAACGATGCAAGCCCCGTGGCAAGCCACGACGCCGCACCGACGACCGGTGCACCCGGCACGGGCGATGAAGTCCCGGCACAGATCACCGGAGCCGGCGCGACGTTCATCTATCCGTTGCTGTCGAAGTGGTCTGACGACTACAACAAGTCCACCGGCCACAAGATCAACTACCAGTCGATCGGCTCGGGCGGCGGCATCGCGCAGATCAAGGCGGCGACCGTGGATTTCGGATCGTCGGACAAGCCGCTGGACAGCAAGGAACTGGCTGCGTCCGGCCTGGGCCAGTTTCCTTCGGCGATCGGCGGCGTGGTGCCGGTCGTGAATGTCGAAGGCATCGACGCCGGCAAGCTGAGGTTGACCGGCCCGTTGCTGGCTGACATTTACCTGGGCAAGGTCGCCAAGTGGAACGATCCGGCAATCGCCGGCATCAATCCGGGCTTGGCCCTGCCAGACGCCAAGATCAACGTCGTGCATCGCTCCGATGGCTCCGGTACCACGTTCAACTTCGTCAACTACCTGTCCAAGGTCAGCCCGGCATGGAAGACCAGCGTTGGCGAGGGCACGTCTGTGCAGTGGCCCGGCGGCATCGGCGGCAAGGGCAATGAAGGCGTCGCCGCCTATGTCAAGCAGATCAAGGGCTCGATCGGTTACGTGGAACTTGCCTATGCAACGCAGAACGGCATGGCGTTCACTGCCATGCAGAACAGTTCCGGCAACTGGATCCAACCCAGCACGGAGAGCTTCCAGGCCGCGGCCGCGACGGCCGACTGGGCCAACGCCAAGGACTTCAGCCTGGTGATCACCAATGCACCGGGTGCCGATGCATGGCCGCTGGCCGCGACCAACTTCATCCTCATGTACAAGCAGCCCAAGGACGCCAAGCGTTCCCAGGATGCCCTGGACTTCTTCAAGTGGGCGCTCGAGAACGGACAGGCACAGGCGCAGGCACTGGACTACGTGCCGCTCCCCAAGGCACTCGTGGAGCAGATCGAAGCGTATTGGGGAAGCGAGTTCAAGTGATGCAATGATGCGTCCGCGCAGCGGACGCCTTTGCCGTTGCGTCGTCCCCGCGCTGGGGGCATCCAGTGACGCCCGCTCCTGACCATGGGAAGCAGCGTCACTGGGTCCCCGCCTTGGCGGGAAAGACGGACGACGTTCCATGGAACAAGACACTCCTGGCATTCCATGGGACCAAAGCGTGAAGACACTGGATTCCCGCCTTCGCAGGAATGACGAGCCAAGGAAACAATGAACACCGCATCCCTGCCCATCTCTGCAGCCGACAAACGCAACGCACGCGACCACCTGGCCGACAACGGTTTCCGCTGGCTGGTCACCGGCGCAGGCGTCCTGGTGCTCGTCGCCCTGGGTGCCGCAGCCCTGTCGATGCTGTGGGGTGGACGCGAAGCCTTCGCAAAGTTCGGGCTGGCTTTCCTGTGGTCCGATGTCTGGGATCCGGTCGGCCAGCAGTTCGGGGCGCTGGTGCCGATCTACGGCACCATCGTCACATCGTTGATCGCGATGATCATCGCGGTACCGGTGAGCTTCGGCATCGCGATGTTCCTGACCGAGATCGCGCCCAAATGGCTGCGCGGCCCGGTCGGGGCGGCCATCGAATTGCTCGCGGGCATCCCCTCGATCATCTACGGCATGTGGGGCCTGTTCGTACTGGTGCCAGTGCTGGCCGAGCATGTCTATCCCTGGATCGATGCGCACCTTGGCCAATGGCCGTTGGTCGGCACCTTGTTTTCCGGCCCGCCGCTTGGCCTGGGCATGCTGACCGCGGGCCTGGTGCTGGCGATCATGGTGATCCCGTTCATCACCTCGGTGATGCGCGAGGTGTTCCTGACCGTGCCGGGGCGGCTCAAGGAGTCGTCGTATGCATTGGGATCGACGCGCTGGGAAGTCGTCTGGGACGTGGTGCTGCCCTACACGCGCTCGGCGGTGATCGGCGGTATCTTCCTGGGGATGGGCCGTGCCATCGGGGAGACCATGGCGGTGACCTTCGTGCTGGGCAATGCGCATGAACTGTCCGCCTCGCTGTTGATGCCGGGCAACTCGATCGCCGCGGCGATCGCCAATGAATTCACCGAAGCCGATTCCGCGATCTACCGCTCGTCGTTGATCGCGCTGGGCTTCGTGCTGTTCATCGTTACCTTCGTGGTACTGGCAGCTGCAAGACTCATGCTGCGGCAACTGGCCAAACGCGAGGGCACGTCGTGAGCCTGCTTTCCCACGGCATGCCGCTGTACGGCATGCGACGCGCCAAGAACGTGGTCGCACAGGTGATGGCGGTACTTGCAACCGCCTTTGGCTTGTTCTGGCTCGCCTGGATCCTGTGGACCACGCTGACCAAGGGCCTGGGCTCGCTCAACCTGGCGCTGTTCACGCAGATGACGCCGCCCCCCGGCGAGGCGGGAGGCATGCTCAATGCGTTCTTCGGCAGCGCGGTCATGAGCCTGCTGGGCATCGTCATCGGCGCGCCGATCGGCGTACTTGCAGGCACGTTCCTGGCCGAGTATTCGCAGAAGTCGTGGATCGGCGAGACGGTGCGGTTCGTCAACGACATCCTGCTGTCGGCGCCTTCCATCGTGCTCGGCCTGTTCGTCTACACCCTCGTCGTGGCGCAGGTCGGGCACTTCTCCGCACTGGCCGGTGGCATTGCACTGGCCTTCATCGTGCTGCCGGTCGTGGTGCGCACCACCGACGAAATGTTGCGGCTGGTCCCCGCGCAGATGCGCGAGGCGGCATTGTCGCTGGGCGTCCCGCAGTGGAAGGTGATCGTGCAGGTGCTGTACCGGTCGTCGCTGCCCGGCATCGTCACCGGGATCCTGTTGGCGCTGGCACGCATCAGTGGCGAAACCGCGCCACTGCTGTTCACCGCACTCAACAACCAATACTGGAGCACCGATCTCACCGCCCCGATGGCAAACGTGCCCGTGGTGATATTCCAGTACGCGATGAGTCCCTACGACAGCTGGCATTCGCTGGCCTGGGCAGGCGCCTTCGTGCTCACCCTGTTCGTGCTCGCGGTCAGCCTGGTCGCACGCGCGATCGTGTCGCGCCGCCGGGTTTCCCATGACTGACCTCATGCTGCGCAATGACACCCGCCACGACCGCCCCCTTCTTTCCGATGCCTGGAAGCCGTCCATGAATGACGCCACTGTTTCCGTATCGCCACCGATACGCGAAGTCGCACATGACGCCAAGCCGCCCGCGAAGCTGATCGCGCGTGGCCTCGATTTCTACTACGGCGACTTCCACGCGGTACGCGACGTCAATTTCGACATGCCCGAGAAGCGCGTCACGGCATTGATCGGCCCGTCGGGCTGCGGCAAGTCCACGCTGCTGCGGGTCTTCAACCGCATCTACTCTCTGTACCCCAAGCAGGTGGCGACGGGCGAGGTGATGCTGGACGGGGAAAACGTGCTCGACCCGAAGTACCCGATGAACCGGCTGCGAAGCAAGGTCGGCATGGTGTTCCAGAAGCCGGTGCCGTTTCCGATGACGATCTTCGAGAATGTCGCCTACGGAATACGCCACCACGAGCGCCTTTCGAAATCCGACATGAACGACCGCGTCGAGCACGCGCTGAAGCAGGCCGCACTGTGGGACGAGGTCAAGGACAAACTCAAGCAGAACGCGCTGGGGCTGTCGGGCGGGCAGCAACAGCGCCTGTGCATCGCGCGCGCCGTGGCGCTGCGCCCCGAGGTGCTGCTGCTGGACGAGCCCACCTCGGCGCTGGATCCGATCTCCACCAGCAAGATCGAGCAACTGGTCGAGGAACTCAAGCAGGACTACACCATCGTCATGGTGACCCACAACATGCAGCAGGCGGCGCGCGTGTCGGACTACACCGCCTTCATGTACCTGGGCGAGCTGATCGAGCACGCGGATACAGGCACGATCTTTTCCAATCCCTCAAAGCAACAGACAGAGGATTACATCACCGGTCGTTTCGGATGAAGCGCCCGGCCCGGGGATCCGGCATTGGTTCGCAGGACCGCTTCGTCGACACTGCGACGCCGGCCCGTCACCTGGTCCGCGCGCGCGTCCACTGCGCGGCAATCCCGAACCCCGCTTTCCCAGTCCCGGATCCCTGCCCATGAATACCCAGACCCACGATCACATCGTCAAAAGCCATGACCAGGAGCAACAGCGCCTGCTCAACGAAATCCAGCGCATGGGTGAAATGTCCGTTGCCCAGCTCGAAGCGGCGCTCGACGTCATCGAGCGCCGCGACGACAAGGCCGCCGACCGCATCATCGGCAACGACGAGGCGATCGACGCGCTCGAACTGGAAGTCAGCCACGACGTGATGCGACTTGCCCTGCGTGGGCCGTTGGCGCGCGACCTGCGCGAAATACTTGCCGCGTTGCGCATTGCATCGGACATCGAGCGCATCGGGGACTACGCCGCCAACCTGGCCAAGCGTTCCAAGGCGCTCAACATGACGCCACCGCTCCCGCATACCCGCGGCTTGCGCACGCTGGGCGTGCTGGCCGCGCAACAGGTGCGCGACGTGCTGTCCGCCTACCGGGACAATGACGCCGGAGCCGCGCAACGCGTGCGTGAACGCGACGCCGAGCTCGACATGCTTTATACGGGGCTGTTCCGCGAACTGCTGACCTACATGATGGAAGATGCGCACAGCATCACGCCATGCACGCATTTGTTGTTCATGGCCAAGAACATCGAGCGCATCGGCGACCACGCCACCAACATCGCCGAGAACGTGTGGTTCCTCGAACATGGAGAGGACACGCTGCCGCCACGTGACAAGCGCGACGAGACCAATACGGCTGCTCCGTGACGCATTGGTGCCTGTCGCCATGGTTGTCGCGGCACGCTCCGCCACGTTGGCTTCGCCTGCCGTCGTCCTGCCACGACCGCAATCCCCGGCGAAGCGGAGGATCTGCTGCTTGCAGGTGCCTTCGACGGCACGGCCTTGATTATCGCTGGGGATGAAGGTCCCGGGCGGTCGACAGGCCTGGTCGATGAGGGTGCAGGGATCGGAGCGCCGGACCGATCGAGCGCCATGGTCCAGGGAGACGCTACATCCCTGTGCATCAGCTCGACCGCAGCGCCACTGCATCCGGCTCTGCTAGGCTTGTCGAATGCCCCCAGACTCCCCGTCCGACGACGCAACAGGTGCACACGCACCGGCTTTCCCACCGATGGCTGCCCGCTTCCGCGGCTACCTGCCGGTGGTCGTGGACGTGGAGACGGGTGGTTTCGACTGGAACCGGCATGCGCTTCTGGAAATCGCCGCGATCCCCATCGACCTCGACGACAATGGCCGCTTCATCCCCGGCGAAACCACCAGCGCGCACCTGGAGCCCGCTCCCGGGACGCTGATCGACCCGAAGTCGCTGGAAGTCACCGGCATCATCCTTGACCACCCCTTCCGCCTGGCCAAGCCGGAGAAGGAAGCGCTAGACCATGTCTTCGCGGGCGTCCGCGCCGCCGTGCGCAAACACGGTTGCCAGCGCGCGATCCTGGTCGGGCACAACGCACACTTCGACCTCAACTTCCTCAATGCCGCGGTTGCGCGCGTGCAGCACAAGCGCAACCCATTCCACCCGTTCAGCGTATTCGACACGGTAACGCTGGCAGGGGTGGCCTACGGCCAGACCGTGCTGGCGCGTGCAGTCCAGGCGGCCGGCTTCCAGTGGAACAGCGACGAGGCGCATTCGGCCGTCTACGACACCGAACGCACCGCCGAGTTGTTCTGCACGATCGCCAATGCGTGGTCGCCTTCAGTCGCCGCGCACGCGTGATGGTCGATCGTCCTTTGCGGCCGCATTGCGCGCCTGCAACGAGCGCATGATCCCATAGGCACTGACCAGTACCCAGGCGCATTCGAGCAGGAACACGGAGATGTTGAAGTCGCCCAACAGCGACACCAGCACACCTGCGGCGCCGAACAGGTTGAGCAGTTGGTAGACGATCCCGGTCCCGGACAGGCGACGCGCCTGCAGCAACCAGAAGGCTGCCAGGATCATGGCCGTGCCGACCATCCCCACCCAGTCGAACCATTGCATGTTCAAGGCTACCGTCCTGTCTTTGGTTGCGGATCGACGCCGGGCCGCGATGGACCGCAAGCCCGTGCCCCGGATTGCCGACAGATCGCTGGCAGACCTGCGGTCATGCGCCTCGTTGCCGGACAGCTTCGAACAGCGCCACCCCGGTCGCGACGGAGACGTTCAGGCTTTCGGTCGCGCCCGGCATCGGAATCGTCACCAGCTGGTCGCAATGCTCGCGCGTAAGCCTGCGCAAGCCGCCGCCCTCGCCACCCAGCACCAGCGCGATGTTGCCGGTCATGTCCAGCGCATACAGCGACGCCGGGGCGTCACCGGCCAGGCCATAGATCCAGACACCGAGTTGCTGCAGATCGCGCATGCAGCGCGTCAGGTTGGTCACGCGCACGACCGGGATACTGTCGGCGGCCCCGGCCGATGTCTTCCGTACCGTGGCGTTGACCTGCACAGCCTTGTCCTTGGGGATGATCACAGCCGTGGCGCCCGCCGCGGCGGCGCTTCGCAGGCACGCGCCGAGGTTATGCGGATCCTGCACGCCGTCGAGCACCAGCAGCAAAGCCCGCCCCTGCGCGGCTTCGACCAGTCCGCCCAGTTCGTCTTCGCCCCAGGTCCTTGCCGCAGCGTAACGCGCGACCGCACCTTGATGGCGGATGCCACCACCGACGCCGTCCAGTGCCTGCTGCGGAACACGGCGCACCTCGATACCGTGGCGGCGGGCATTGCCCTCGATCTCGGTGATGCGCGGATTGCGCCCGCCTGCCTCCAACAGCACCTCGCGAACGTTGCCGGCGTCGTGCTCGATCGCGGCAGCGACGGCATTGATGCCTGCGATCCATTGGCTGTCCTTGTTGCTCATCCGGGGTTGCTCATCCGAGGTTGCTCATCCGATGTTGCTCAAGCGGATATCTTGCCTTGTTTGGTTGATCTTCCGTGCCCCGCCTATCCGGACTACCGCACGGGCGCAAACGCGGATCAGACGATGAGGCAACGACCACCGGCACCATGGGTACGCCCCACGGGCCGGCACGCCATCAATACCGCTTCTTCTGCCGCTTGGACGGCTTGCCGCGTGGCGGCGGCGGCTTGGGTTGACCATGGCCGGCATCATCGCCCTCGACCAGCCTGAAATCGATCTTGCGCTCTTCCAGGCTCGCCTTGAGCACCTTGATGCGTACCCGGTCCCCAAGCCGGAACTCCCGGCCGCGGCGCTCGCCCGACAAGGTCTTGCGGATCGGATCGAAATGGTAATAGTCGTTGGGCAGCTGGGTGACGTGCACCAGTCCATTGACCTTGGATTGGTCCAGTTCGATGAACAGGCCGAAGCTGGTCACGCCACTGATCACGCCATCGAACTCGCTACCGACATGCTGCTCCATCCACGCAGCACGGTACCGGTCGTCCACCTCGCGCTGGGCCTCGTCCGCGCGACGCGAACGCTCGGAGCATTGCAGCGACAACGCCGTCATCTCGTGATCGGAATACTCGTACGACTCGGAGTCGCCGCCATCGAGCGCATGCTTGATCGCGCGATGCACCAGCAGGTCGGCGTAGCGCCGGATCGGCGACGTGAAGTGCGCGTACGCCTCCAGCGCGAGCCCGAAATGTCCGATGTTTTCGGGTGCATACACGGCCAGGCTCTGGCTGCGCAGGACCACCGATTCCAGCAGCGCGGCGTCCGGACGGTCGCGGATGGTTTCCAGCAGGTTGCGGAAGTCGCGCGGCTTGAGCTTGCTCCATGGCGGCAACGTCAACTTGAATTCCTTGAGGAACTCCAGCAGGTCCGCGTACTTGGTTTCGGGTGGCTTGTCGTGATCGCGATACGGCGCCGGCACGCTGGCCTCAAGCAGGAACCGGGCCGCCTGCACGTTGGCCGCGATCATGCATTCCTCGATCAGCTTGTGCGCGTCGTTGCGCTGGATCATGCCGGCTTGGGTGACCTCGCCTTTCTGGTCCAGGACGAACCGCACCTCCGACGTCTCGAACTCGATCGCACCGCGTTTCGCGCGTGCCTTGTCGAGGATCCGGTAGAGCTGCTGCAGTTGCTCGACCTGTGGCAGCAGAGGACCAACGGCGGCCAGTCCCTGCTGGCGATCGTCTTCGGGGATGCCGTCGCCGACGGCGTTCCATACCTGCGTGTAGGTCAGGCGCGCGTGCGAACGCATCACCGCCTCGTAGAACCTGGACTTGCCGACGTTGCCGTCGCGATCGACCTGCATGTCGCAGACAAAGCACAGCCGCTCCACCTTGGGCTTCAGGGAGCAGATGCCGTTGGACAGGGTCTCGGGCAACATGGGCACGACGAAACCGGGGAAATACACCGAGGTCGCCCGGTTCTGCGCCGAGTCGTCCAGTGGCGTGCCCGGCCGAACGTAATGCGAGACGTCGGCTATCGCGACCACCAGCCGGAATCCACCCCGATTGCTTTCGCAGTACACCGCATCGTCGAAATCCTTGGCATCCTCGCCATCGATGGTGATCAGCGGTGTGTCGCGAAGATCGACCCGGCCCGCCGCTACGCCTGGATCGACTTCGACCGGCACGGCGGCCGCTTCGGACAGCACCTGGGGCGGGAACTCGTGTGGGATGTCATGCGCGTGGATCGCCGCCTCGACGGCCAGCGATGCCGTCAGCTTGTCGCCCAGCACCGTCAGCACGCGACCAATCGGCGGCTTGCGCGCCTCGGGGGGCTGGGTGATTTCGCAGACGACAAGCTGGCCCTGGCGGGCCTCGCCACGCGCCTCGGGCGGGATCAGGATATTGCGCTGGATGCGGGCATCGTCCGGCTCCACGTAACCGATCCCGGCCTCGACGGTGTAGCGTCCGATCAAACGGCTCAGCCGTCGTTCCAGCACCTCGACGATCGCACCTTCGCGACGGCCACGGTTGTCCACGCCGGTGACGCACCCCAGCACGCGGTCGCCGTGCATCACCTTGCGCATCTCGAACGGCGGCAGGAACAGATCGTCGCCCGTGCCCTTGTCCGGTCGCAGGAAGCCAAACCCGTCGGGATTCGCGATCACGCTGCCTGCGACCAGGTCGGCGCGCTCGGCCGGGACATACCCGCCGCGCCGGTTCTGCAGCAGCTGCCCATCGCGCAACATCGCACCCAGTCGCTTGGACAGCGCATCGGCACGATCCGGTGCCGTCAGGTCGAGCTTGGCGGCCAATGCCTCGACGTCCATCGGTCCGTCGTGGGCCGCCAGCACCTGCAGGATCATCTCGCGGCTGGCAATGGGGTGGTCGTAGCGTTTCGCCTCACGCGCCGCGTGCGGATCGCGCGCGGGCGGACCGGCGTTGTTCGAAGGAGGCGCCCCGTGCTTGCCTCGCGGATCAGGCTCAGGCAGCCAGCCAGGCTGTTTGGCGCGTTTTGCGGGCGACCGCTTGCCCATCGGGCCAGCCGATTTCGACTTGGTCGCCCGGGACTTCGCGGATTTCGATTTGGGCGCCTTGCCTGACCCGGACTTGGTGCCGTCGGATTTGGAGCCGCTGGAACTGCGGCTACTCGACTTGCGACCGTCCGGCTTGCCACCACCAGATGATTTGCTCATCCGGCCATGATCTCACACGGACATGAAATACATGTGGGTGCACTCCTTCCTTGTGCCGCCATCGCGGACCGCCGGCTGCCGACCAGCCATCCGCCGCCTTCCCGCGGACGATGGCGCCGGATGTCAGCGTGGCGCAAGATTCCCGCGATCAGCGCGTCGGGCGAATGCGGAACCCCGGGGACTCGTTGATGGTGCCGTCCATTTCGACCACCGCGAAACGTTCGCGCTTGCGATCGAAGACCACCGGCATCGGCGGCTGGAACAGCTTCCTGCGTACGAATTTCAGCTCCCAGCCGAACGCATCCATGGTGTCCAGGGTCGCGATTTGCTGCAGGCTCAGGCCCTTGCGCAACTCCTGGGTATTGGCTTGGCTGGCGTTTTGCCGTCTTTCAGGTTCGAACATGGGCCATGGGTCGCGTTGCAAAGCCGCCATGTTACCCGACGAGGACCGCAGGCTGGTCCACGTGCACGGCTGCATGCAGATGCCCGCGACGCGACCATGTCGATGCGATTGCGGCAACTGCGTCCGACCAGCAACACCGGGCACAAAAAAACCCCGCACCTGGCGGGGTTTTCCTGTCAACCGCCGGACGCCGGCTAACCGGGTCTGGCCAAGTTGGTGCCCAGAAGAGGACTCGAACCTCCACGGAGTTGCCCCCGCTAGCACCTGAAGCTAGTGCGTCTACCAATTCCGCCACCTGGGCAGGTGAGCCGCGTATGTTGCTTTGCCGCGTATGGCTTGTCAACGCATGGCGGCGATTTTTCCTGACTCCATGTCGCCCTGGCCCGGTACGTTCAGTCCTGGGATCGTTTGCCCGCCTTCCTGGCCGGCCCCACGGTATCGGCAATCCGCCACAGGTACATGCTGGCATAGGTACGGTACGGACCCCAGCGCTGCCCACGCTGCGCCAATTGCCTGGGCTGCGGCATCGCGTCGTCCTTTTCCACCGCCTGTGCCCCCTTGCGGATGCCCAGGTCGTCGACCGGAAGGATATCCGGCCGGCCCAGGCGGAACATCAACATCATCTCCACGGTCCACCGGCCCACGCCGCGCACCGGGACCAGGGCATCGATGATCGCTTCGTTGTCCATGTGCGCCATCGCGCGCAGGTCCGGGATCTCGCCTTGCGATTCGCGCAGGGCCAGGTCGCGCAAGGCCAGCAACTTGTTGCCGGAGACGCCGCAGGCGCGGATGACCACGTCGTCGCAACGCCCCAGGGTGTCGCAGTGCAGGCGCTTGCTGCCGATGGCGGATTCCACGCGCCCGACGATCGTCGCGGCGGCCTTCCCGCTCAATTGCTGGTAGAGGATCGAGCGCGCCAAGGCATCGACCGGGTCGAAGCGCTTGCGCCATCGTGGATCCGGAGGCAATGGCCCCATCTTGCGCATCCACGCACCCAGCTTGCGGTCCCGGCGCGAGAGGTCGGCGAAGGCCGTTTCCGTGTCGAATCCGCGCCTATGGCGTGGCATCTGGTCAGCCCCGCGCAAAATCGATGGCGAGCGCCAGCCAGCCGCCGATCAACAGCACCCCGCCCGCGGGCGCCAGCGTGGTTGGCCATTGCGCCAGCACGTTCAACACCAGGCTGCCGCCGAACAACACGGTCCCCAAGTAGATCGCGCACAAGCCCATCCGGCAAAGCGCCAGGGACCTGGTGGCAGCCCGCTTTCCACGCAGGGGTGTTGCGCGTGCCAGCCTTGCCGGCGCCAACATCGCCAAAGCCAGGCCATGACCGAATGCCATGATGGCAGCGGTCTGCAAGCGCGCTTGCGCCATGCCCTGGGCTGCGTGCGCAGCATATGCGGACAAGGCGACCGCGGCACCCGCACACAGCGCGCCATTGGCTGCCAGCCACCGCGACAGCCCCGAACCCCTGCCCGGGGGCGCACTCGGCTGGGAGGGCTGGCCGGAAGGCTGCCCCCCAGATGCACTGGCGGATGTCCTGGTTTCGGAAGCAGGCGTCGGCATGGCTATCGGCCGGGCATCGCGCCCAGGCCCAAACGCAGGCGCCGCGTTGTTGGACGCGGCGCCTGGGGTATCACTGCTGGTTTTCAGCCGGCTGGTTGTCAGCCGGCTCGTTGTCAGCCGGCTCGTTGGCGGCAGCCGGCTTGGCCTCGATGGGGTTGCCCGGCGGCTTCAATCGCCAGTAGACATCGTATTGGCCATCGGCCGTGAAGGATTCATCCACCCCGGACTTGTAAACCTCGTACGGCTGGCCGATGACCTGCAGTCCCTTGGTGATTGCCCAGGCCCGCACGGCGTTGCGAACGTTGTCCAGCTCGGCCATGAAGCCGGTATAGCTGCCAGTGGCCACGCGTCCCGCCTCGGTTCGCAGGTACTCGACCGGGCCTTTCAGCGTCAACCCGGTGAGCTCGCCGGCAGGTGCGGCTGGCGTCGCTTCGGCAGTGGCGTCGGCCGTGTCGGCATCGCCGGGCGCGTCGCTGGAGGACTTGTCAGCTTCGTCGGAGGCCGTGTCGGCGTTGCCTTTCCTGCGGACCGGCTGGGCCACCTGGAAGGTGTAGGTCTCCCGGCCGAAATCGGCGGTGATGATCCGCATCGGGCCAGCGGCGACCAGGCCGCTGGCATCCATGCTGCGCTTGATCCACTCCATGTTGGCCTTCATCGAAGCCTTGATCGCGGCATTGTTGCGCTCCACGGCCCCGGAGTTGACCACCAGCAGGTTCTCGGCGGGTACCTCTTCGACCTTCAGGTCGGCCAGCTTGCTGCCCTGCACGCGGTAGTCCACGTTGGGCACCTGCGCCAGGGAATTGCTCAAGCGCTCCAGGCCAAACTGGACGTCATCGCCGACATGGCGGCTGACGTACAGACCGGCGTAGCGACCCAACAGGTCCCAGCCGTAATCGACGTCGTAGGTCTGGGTGATCTCGACGTTACGGTTGTTGCGACCGGTGGGCTTGAGATAGAAAGTCATGCGCTTGTTGCTGCCGCGCGACGGGTTGGTCAACGCATAGGTCACGCTGCGGCGCGGCTCGTTGGCGACGATTTCCCAGCTGCCGTCACCGACCTGCACGTTGTCGGAGCTGTAGTCCAGGCGTGCACCGACGCCGGATTCGGGACCCGACAGCCGCAGCTTCATCTTGGGGTCGTGAAGCACCAGCGGGTTCCAGTCGCGGAAGCGGCGCACGCTGTTGAGCGTGTCGTAGACAATCGTCATCTTGCGGTTGGTTTCCACATGCTCGCTCAAGTGGCGGCTGGACGGCAGCACCACACCCACCAGCAGGAACAGCGCGGCGACGATCGCCAGTGCAATCAGGATCTCGATCAAACGGGTCATTCAGGGTTCTCCAGGGCAGGCCCGATCCGGCCACTGGCCGGGGTACAGACCTCCAATCGTAGCAAGAAGGTGCCGTTTAGACAGCCCTGCCCGCGACAACCGTCCGCCGCTGCCGCGGTACGGGCCTGCCTGGGCCTGCAGGCGGACGACGGGAGATGCCGCAAGGCGTCCCATTGGCGGTTGCGCGAAAAACAGCCCCAGCCGGCCCGCCAGATAGATGGAAAATCCACTGCCAGACTGGTCTGGAAGGTTGCCTCAGACCAGCTGCAGCTCGAATGCCTTGAGCACCGCACGGGTCCGGTCCCGCACCCCCAGCTTGCTCAAAATGTTGGACACATGGTTCTTGATCGTGCCTTCGGCCACGCCCAACGAATTGGCGATCTCCTTGTTGGAGAAGCCCGAGGCCATCAGACGCAGGATCTCGGTCTCGCGGTCGGTCAGCGGATCCGGCCGGTCCAGGCTGACGAAATCGTTGCGCATGTGCTCCAGCCCGGACAGCAGCCGTTGGGTGACCGCCGGTTGCACCAGCGAGCCGCCGGCGGCAACGGTCTGGATGGCCCCGACCAGCTGCTCCAGGGTCACGTCCTTGAGCAGGTAACCCTTGGCCCCGGCCTTGAGCCCGGCCAGCACCAGCTGGTCGTCGTCGAAGGTGGTCAGGATGATCGTCGGCGGCAAGGTGCCGGCCATCGCCAGTGCCTGAAGCGCCTCCAGCCCGGACATCACCGGCATGCGCATGTCCATCAACACCACGTCCGGCTTGACCTCGGGAATGATCTCGACCGCCTGCTTGCCATCCACCGCCTCGGCAACGACCTCGATATCCTCGGCCAGCGCCAGCAGCGAGCGGATGCCCTGGCGGACCAGGGTTTGATCGTCGACCAGGCAAATGCGGGTCATGGGGTTTCTCCGGGGGTGGCGGTGTTGGCAAGGCTCGCTCCAGCTTGCCTTGTTTCTGGGTGTGTGGCTTGAGCGTGCTTCATTTCGATGTGGCTGCTGCCTGTGCCGGTCCGGCATCGCCATCGCGGAGCGCCGATGGCAGCGCCGCGACCAAGGCCCTGGCCGGGCGGGCCTCGAGTGGCAGCCGGATGTCGAGGGCAAACCCGCGCCCAGGGCCGGTATCGACTTCCAATACACCACCGAAGGCGTCCAGCCGCTCCCGCATGCCCCGCAAGCCGTTGCCCACGACAAGGGCATCGGCTCCCCGGCCATTGTCGCGCGCGTGCAGGCACAGGACGCCATCATTGATCCAATAGCGCAGCTGCAGCTTTTCCGCCTGCGCATGACGCACGGCGTTGGTGACGATCTCCTGGGTGCAACGAAGCAACACGTGCGCACGCTCGGGATCCTCGAGCAGGAAGGGGGCTGGCATCTGAATCGCGATTTCCAGCCCGGTGACGTTTTCGGCCAGCGGCTTCAGGGTCGCGGCCATGTCGATGGCATCGTCGTCGCGCAACTGGCTGACCGCCTCGCGCACATCGCTGAGCAGCAACTTGGCCAACGTGTTGGACTGGTTGATGTGCTCGCGGGCCTTGCCTTGTGTCAGGTGGCCGGCGACTTCGAGATTGAGGCTCAAGGCGGTCAGGTGGTGGCCGAGCAAGTCATGCAACTCCCTCGAGATCCGCGTGCGTTCATTGAAGCGGGCGCTGTCGGCCAGCAGCGCCCTGGTGGCGCGCAGTTCGGAGTTGAGCCTGCGTTGCTCATCGCGGGCCTGTGCCTGCTGGCGCGCCACCAGGCTGGTGACGAAGACGAAACCCGAAAACCCCGCATATAGCAGCGACTGCATCAGCGCCTCGGGCCAGGACATGTCCAGCCAGCGCACGTACACCGGGACGACCAGGAATTCGCTCACCACCAGCCAGGCCACCCCCACCGGCAACGGCAGGAGCCACGGCAGGACACTGGCCGCCACCATCAAGAGGATGCTGCCCAATCCGCTGGCACTGTAATAACTGATCGCCACGGCGCTGCCGGTCAGGACCATCAGCAGGACGTAATCCAACGTGCCCACGCGGCGACCACCCAGGCCCCGAGTCAACCAGCCATAGCTCAGGCCGAAGGCCGCATAGGCGAACCACGCCTGCCAACCCACGCCCGCGACCGTCACTGCCTCCTCGCCCAGTGCGGCGCCCTGGTCAACCGGGATCAGCGACAGCAGCAGCAGCGGCATCGCGATCACGGCCCAGGTGAACAGGCCTGCATAACGCAGCAGGCGGCTATGGTTCAGGCGTGTGAACATGCTGCAGTTTAGGCATAAAGGGGGCGATGCGCCGCCCCGCGAAAGTCATGCCTGCCGGCACCGCCCGGGTTCGCCCGCAGGGTGCCGGCCGTGCGATAATCACCACCGCACGAGATCGCGGCCCTCGTCGTGGCTTCACCTTGGCTTTCTCGCGTTTTCCCCGTTACTTTCGAAGCAACCGCCGGGAGTCTGGAATGTCGATCGTCATCCGCGACGTGCGTGAGCACGAGCTGGATTCCGTCCTTGCCCTCAACAACGCCGCCGGTCCCGCCATACTGCCGCTCGATGCCGCCCGACTCCGCCGGTTCTATGACCAGGCCGAGTATTTCCGCATCGCCGAGCGTGAAGGCGCGCTTGCCGGCTTCCTGGTCGGCTTTGGCGCCGGCGACGCGCACGACAGCAGCAATTTCGGCTGGTTCAGCGAGCGCTTCCCCGACTTCTTCTACATCGACCGCATCGTGGTCGCCAGCCGGCGACGCGGTGGCGGCGTGGGCCGGGCGTTCTACGCCGACGTCCAGAGCCATGCCGAGTTGCGCTACCCGCAGTTGGCCTCGGAGGTCTTCCTGGAGCACGAGAGCGATCCGGCATTGTTGTTCCACGGCAGCTTTGGCTTTCGTGAAATCGGCCAGCACGTGGTGCCCGATCCGCGCGACCCCGGCAACGGCCTGCGCGCGGCGATGCTCATGAAGGAAATGTGCAGCTACGCCTGGGTGCGTGACACCTATGGCACGCAGCTGCCGGACGTGCCGTGGATCTCCGATGCGCGCAGCGCCGGCCACGCCCCCCAACGCGCCACGGGCACCTGAGGGTGGCGGCGCGCGCGGGAAAAACGTCCACGGCCATCGATTACGAAACGGCCGGCGAGCTCAAGATCGGGCAGGTCGGCATCGCCAACCTGCGCGTGCGCACCCTTGACGTGGAACGGCTGGCCGGGGAAATGCGCGACCGCGTCTCGCGGGCCCCGAAGCTGTTCGCGCGGGCAGCGGTCGTCGTGGATTTTGGCGGCCTGTCGAAGAGCCCGGATCCTGACACGGCAAAAGCGCTGGTCGACGCCCTTCGCGATGCCGGCGTGTCGCCCGTGGCCCTGGCCTATGGCACCAGCGACAACGAAGCCCTGGCCATCGAGCTGGGGCTGCCGCTGCTGGCCAAATTCCGCGCGCAGTACGAGCCGGCCACCACCGCTGCAACCCAGGCTGCCGCGGGAGGCACCCAGGTCGCGAGCGCTCCCTCCACGACGGGTGGCGGCAGGGAGCCCGCGGCAACAACCGCGCCCACGAAAAGCGCCGCGGGCGATGGCCCGGTTGCCAAATCGGCCGCGGCCCAACCCGGCCTGGTCCAGGCCACGCCGGTGCGCTCGGGCCAGCAGGTTTACGCCGACAATCGCGACCTCACGGTCCTGGCCACGGTGGGTGCCGGCGCCGAAGTCATCGCCGATGGGTCGATACATATCTACGGCGCCTTGCGCGGTCGCGCGCTGGCGGGCGCCCAGGGCTTCGACAAGGCCCGCATCTTCTGTCGCGAATTCCATGCCGAGCTGGTCGCGATCGCGGGGCATTACAAAGTGTTGGAAGATATCCCCAGGGAGCTGCATGGCAAGCCCGTGCAGATCTGGCTGGACAATGAAGAGCTCAAGATCGCTTTACTGGAGCAAGGCTGAGGCAAGCCGCGCTCCTTCATGTTTTCGGTAACCTTGCCGTGGTCAACCATGCAGCCGGTACACACGTAGTCGCCGTCCCTGCGAAAACCAGGATCCACCTGGCCGTTGCCCGCAGTCCACGAGGAGCGACAGTCCACGAGGAGCGGATGCAGCGACCAGACCCAGCTCGATTCGACGCCCGTCCATCATCGCGATGACGGAACAATCAGGGCCTACCAGACAACCAGCGCCGCCCCCGGGGCCGGCGCACCAAAGGAGAAGTGTTTTGGCCGAAATCATCGTAGTGACGTCCGGCAAGGGCGGCGTTGGCAAGACCACCACCAGCGCGAGCCTGGCCTGCGGGCTGGCGCGCCATGGCAAGAAGGTCGCCGTGATCGACTTCGACGTCGGTCTGCGCAACCTGGACCTGATCATGGGCTGCGAGCGGCGCGTGGTGTACGACTTCGTCAATGTCATCCAGGGCGAGGCCTCGCTCAAGCAGGCGATGATCAAGGACAAGCGATTCGACAACCTGTTCGTGCTGGCGGCCTCGCAGACCCGCGACAAGGACGCGCTGACCAAGGAAGGCGTCCAGAAAGTGCTCGACGACCTGGCTGCTGACGGCTTTGACTACATCGTCTGCGACTCCCCGGCAGGCATCGAGAAGGGCGCGTTCCTGGCCATGTATTTCGCCGACCAGGCCGTCGTCGTGGTCAATCCGGAAGTGTCGTCGGTGCGCGACTCCGACCGGATCCTCGGACTGTTGGCGTCCAAGACCCGGCGCGCCGAATCCGGCGAGTCGGTCAAGGAATTCCTGCTGCTCACCCGCTACAGCCCTTCGCGCGTGGAAACAGGCGAGATGCTGTCGGTCACGGATGTCGAGGAGGTCCTCGGGCTGAAGACGGTGGGCGTCATCCCCGAATCCGGCGACGTGCTCAATGCCTCCAACAAGGGCGAGCCGGTCATCCTCGACATGGAATCCAACGCCGGCCAGGCCTACGACGATGCCGTCGCGCGGCTGATGGGTGAACAACGGCCGATGCGCTTCACCCAACCCGAAAAGAAGGGTTTCTTCAACAAGCTCTTTGGGGGTTGAACCATGGGTATGTTTGATTTCCTGAAGGCGAAGAAGAACACCGCCTCGATTGCCAAGGATCGCCTTCGGATCATCATCGCGCAGGAGCGATCCTCCCACGGTGGCCCGGACTACCTGCCGCTGCTGCGCCGCGAGCTGCTTGAGGTGATCCGCAAATACGTCAACGTCGACGTGGATGCCGTCAAGGTCGACCTGGTCAAGGATGGCGAACACGACGTGCTGGATATCTCGGTCTCGCTGCCCGAAGAGCGCGCTGCGCGGACTGGCACCTGAAGTACCCTGCCTTTCATAGGAGCGGCTTCAGTCGCGAGCTCTTGCGACTCCCATCGTGAACAATCGCAAACTCGCAGCTGAAGTCGCTTCTACAGCCATGACGGGCACCGTCCTGTTGCTCGACGACATCTCCTTCGCCTGTGCCGCCGCCCTGCTCGACCGTTACGACCTGGTGCTGCGTCACGTGCCCGGCGGCGGCGCAATCCCCGGGAGTTACTGGGGCGACTGCGAAGCCGGCATCATCGGCAACACGGTGTACGTGCGCCAGGACACCCCGGTGCATTCACTGCTGCACGAAGCCGCGCACCTGATTGTCCTGCCAGCTGAACGCCGCGCGGTGGTGCACACCGACGCTACGGATTCGATTGAAGAGGAAGACGCTGTCTGCGTGCTGCAGGGCCTGCTCGGCGACCAGCTGCCCGGCGTTGGCCGCGAACGGGTGTGGGCGGATATGGATGCTTGGGGATACACCTTCCGACTAGGCAGTGCCCGCGCCTATGTCGAGCGAGATGCTCAAACCGCCTGGGCTTGGCTGCAGCAACGCGGACTGGTCGATGCCGACGACGGCTTGTGCATGCCACCAAGGCGCTCGTCGTAATTGCTCTTTGCAGGCCCTGCTCCAATCGCAAGCTCTGGCGTGTTACGCCCATGCCTTTCCAGGAGCACCCATGGGCGCGAACGCGCAAGCCATCACGTAAACATCCAGGGCGTCGCGCCCATGGGGCGCTCCTGCAAGGAGCCAACAGCCACGGCAAGATCAAAAGCTCGCGGCTGGTATCGCTCCTGCTAGGGCACGATCACGCAAAGCGGCCGGCAACTTGCGCCGCCACCCCGCCGGCACTAGCCTGCCTATCCAACCTGAACGCCCACCATTTCCGGATCGCCACGGCGGTCACCGAGGATTGCCATGAAACCCGCCGTCAATCACTGGTCCGTGAAATCGCGCCACACCTTGTTCGCGACCGTTGCGCCAGTCGTGTTTGCCGCCGTGGTGCTGTCCTTGCCTGCCTGCAAACGCACGCCATCGCCCGACGAAGACGGCAGGGCATCCGTCGTCACCGCGCATCCGGCACCCGCCGACGAAACCGCCGACGCCTTCGTCGCCCGCGTCAATGCCGAAATGCGCGATGTCTACACCGAGCTCAGTGCCGCACAGTGGATTTCATCGACCTACATCAATGACGACAGCGAGATGCTCGCGGCCAAGGCCAACGAGCGTTGGCTGACCCGCCTCAATGCCTGGATAGCGCAGTCGCGCAAGTTCGAAGGCCAGAAGATGTCCCCGGCCACCGGGCGCGCGGTGACCCAGCTCAAGCTGATGACCGCGATGCCCGCACCGCACGACCGGGCCAAGCTGGCGGAACTGACGCGTATCGCCAGCAGGATGGAGGGCATGTACGGCGCGGGCGAGTACTGCACGGGTAACGGCGCGACGGGCCCCGGCGGCACAGGCAACGACGATACGAGCAACTGCCGCCAGCTGGGTGCGCTTGAAGACGTGTTGCGCAGCAACCGCGACTACGACGCGCAGCTGGACGCATGGCGTGGATGGCACACCATCTCCAAGCCGATGCGCAGCGACTACACGCGCTTCGTGCAGCTGGTCAACGAAGGCGCCAAGGACATGGGTTTTGCCGATGCCGGCGAAGTCTGGCGCTCCAGCTACGACATGCCGCCGGCAAGGATCGCCGCCGAAACCGACCGCCTCTGGGGCCAGGTCAAGCCCTTGTACGAGCAGTTGCACTGCTATGCACGGTCCCGGCTGGACGACAAATACGGCAAGCGCCGCGGTGAAGTCGCCGGTGGCATGTTGCCCGCGCACCTGATGGGCAACATGTGGCAACAGGACTGGAGCAACTTGTGGGATCTGCTGCAGCCTTACCAGGGTGCAGGCAGCCTGGATATCACCGGTGCGTTGGAGCAGCAGTACCAAGGCGACTACACCAATGCACTGGCCCGCCATGCCGGGATCCCCGGGACTGGAGAGTTGGCCGAGATCCAGCGAACGGCGCACCTGGATGTCGCCAGGCAAATGACGGACCGCGCACAGGATTTCTACGTTTCGCTGGGCATGCCCAAGCTGCCGGAAAGCTATTGGCAAAAAAGCCAGTTCATCAAGCCGCGCGACCGCAACGTCGTGTGCCATGCCAGCGCGTGGGACATGGACATGGCAGGCGACGTCCGGACGAAGATGTGCATCCAGCCCAACGAAGAAGACCTGACCACGATCTACCACGAGCTGGGGCACGTCTATTACTACATGGCGTACAACAAGCTGCCGCCGATCTTCCAGGCCGGCGCAAACGACGGCTTCCACGAGGCCATCGGCGACACCATCGTGCTGGCGATGACACCCAAATACCTCAATTCGATCGGCCTGGTCGACGTACAACAGCAAAGCCGCGAAGCGCTGATCAATGCACAGATGCGCATGGCGCTGTCCAAGGTGGCCTTCCTGCCGTTCGGGCTGATGATCGATCGCTGGCGCTGGGGCGTCTTCGACGGTTCGATCCCGCCCGACCAGTACAACGCAGCGTGGTGGAAGCTCAAGGCGCAGTACCAGGGCGTGGCGCCGGTACGGCCGCGCGGCGAGGAATTCTTCGACCCGGGCGCCAAGTACCACGTTCCCGGCAACACGCCTTATACGCGCTACTTCCTGGCCCGGATACTGCAATTCCAGTTCTACAAGGCGCTTTGCGATGCGGCGGGTTTCCAGGGCCCCCTGTACCAGTGCAGCTTTTACGGCAACAAGGCTGCGGGCAGGAAGTTCGAGGCGATGATGAGCAAGGGCTCAAGCCAGCCCTGGCAGCAGACGCTGAAGGAGCTCACGGGCGGCGAACAGCTCGATGCCGCACCGGTGCTTGAATACTTCGCGCCGCTGCGAGCAATGGCTGACGCAGCAGAACGAAGGCCAGAGCTGTGGCTGGACCGGTGCTGCGGCTGGCGCGACGCGAGCAGCGACACATCAAGGCAAGTCCAAGGCTGCAGCTCCGACAAGCTGAATGTGGAGCGGACCAGGAAAAGTCCGGATTCAGTTGGTCCTGGCCGCAATGGCACGGGCGCGAGTGTGCCATCAGTCACTTGAGCCTGGTTGGGGCCTGCGCTACTTTCGCTGTACGAGGCAATCTTCTAACAGGGGCATGCAATGCAACGTCTTGGAATCCAACTGAAAACCATTTTGCTCGCCATCTCTTTGGCGGTGGGCGTTCCAGCCATCGCATTGGCGCAGTCCAGCGGTGGCGGCATCACGGGCGAAGCGTCTGCGGGTCAAACCGTGACGATCGAGGGCGCCGATAGCGGTTTCCACCGCGAGATCCAGATCAAGAAGGATGGCAGGTACAAGCTTCGCCGCGTGCCGACCGGCAACTACACCGTCGTGGTGACCGACAAGGACGGGAATGTCACGATGAGCCGCTCGATCAGGGTCGTGGTCGGCAGCACCGCGCGCGTGCAGTAGCACGCGCGACATGCAAGCTGCCTGGAAAGGCCGGCGCAAGCCGGCCTTTTTCGTGGGCAGCCGGCCAGTCACCTCGGGGAAGGCATGCAGGGCGGTCCGCGATTCAGGAATCGGCACCGCACGAAACCCGAAGCAACCACTCACCTTCACGTCCTTGCCGACCCTTCGATACCGGGAAGTCCCTGGGCGATGGGCGACCTCCGGGCAGATGCGCACCCCAGGTGCACTGGCCGCCGGCGCCAGCCATACTGCGACGATGGCGATATCGACGACTGGAAAGGGGATGGGTGAAAAAGGGCTGGCGCCGCAATCGCTCGCGCGTTCACGCGCCCTGCAACCTGCCGCTTACGTCGATCCGCGATTCGCGCCCATGGAACGGACCACCGTCTTCCGCCGCGGCTGGCACCTGCTCGCGCATGTCAGTCGGCTGCGCGATCCGGGCGACCATGTCGTGGTTGATTGCTGCGGACTGCCCGTGATTGCGGTGCACGGAACCGACGGCGTCATCCGCGCCTTCCACAACGTGTGCCGGCACCGCGCCGGCCCCATCGCCACCTGCGACGGATTGGCGGCACGCTCGTTGCGCTGCCGCTACCACGGGTGGAACTATGGGCTCGACGGTGCCCTGAAATCCGCGCCGGAAATGGACACCGCCGAGGATTTCGACAAGTCGTCCATCCATCTGCCACGCATGGATGTCCATGTCTGGCAGGGGCTGGTGTTTGCCACGGACGATGCCGATGCCGCACCGGACTTCGATGCCTTCGTCGCTGGCATCGATGTACGCCTCGGGGATACGGGCGGGTTTTCAGATTACGGCCGCCACCACCACGTCGCCTACGAGATCGCCTGCAACTGGAAGGTTTACGTCGACAATTTCCTCGAGGGCTACCATCTGCCGCACGTACATCCGACACTCAACCGGCTGCTGGACTATCGTAGCTACCTGATCGAGCTTTCCGATTGGCACTCGCTGCAATGGAGTCCACTCGAGAGCGACAACAGCGTCTACGGCAATGGCGACGCGCTGTACTACTGGCTCTGGCCCAACACCATGCTCAATATCCTGCCCGGGCGGCTGCAGACCAATCGCGTCGTCCCCCTGGGCGTGGACCGCTGCCGGGTGGAGTTCGATTACTACTATCGCGACGCCGGCACCGGCACGGGCGTTGCCGACCACGACGCCGACGCTGCTTTCAGCGAGCAGGTGCAGGACGAAGACATCATGATCTGCGAAGCCGTGCAACGCGGACTGGCCTCGGGCTCCTACCAGGCCGGCCGCCTGAATCCGCTACGCGAGAAAGCCGTGCATCATTTCCACGAGTTGCTGCGCCAGTCTTACCGGGACGCCGATACCACGCTGCTGTAGGAGCGGCTTCAGCCGCGAGCTCTATCCACTTGGGTTTGCTTCTGTAGGAGCGACGCAAGTCGCGATAGCTGTACCGGGATGCCTGATCGCGACTTGCTTCGCTCCTACAAAGGCCGGAACCAGATCAAGAGCTCGCGGCTGAAGCCGCTCCTACAACGGCCCGCCGACCGACCACCCGCCGACATGAAAGAAGGATTCGCCGCATGACAGAGTCAGATAGCGAGGCCAGCCACGCCGAGGCAACCCGTCCACTTGGACTTTGGATGGCCACCGCACTGGTCGTCGGCAGCATGATCGGCAGTGGCGTGTTCCTGCTGCCAGCATCGCTGGCGCCCTTTGGCGCGGCCAGCCTGGTCGGTTGGGGTATCACGCTGTGTGGCGCGCTGTTGCTGGCGGCCACGTTTGCCAAGCTCGCCGTGCACTGGCCGTGTACCGGCGGACCCTATGCCTATGTCCGACGCAGCTTTGGGGATGCGGCGGGCTTTGGTATCGCGTGGAGCTACTGGATCTCGATCTGGTCCGGCATGGCCGCGATCGCGGTCGCCTTTGCCGGCAGCATCGGCGCGATTTTCCCGGCACTGACCGCTACCCCCGTACGCGCGGCTACCTGCGCCCTGGCGGCGTTGTGGCTGTGTACGGTGGTCAACCTGGTGGGCATGCGCCAGGCCGGCGCGCTGCAGGTCCTGGCGACCACGCTGAAACTGTTGCCGCTACTGCTTTTCGGCATCGTCGCCCTGTGGTTCGTCGACGCCAGCCACTACGTGCCCTTCAACCCGACCGGTACATCGCTTCCGCACGTCGCCCAGGTCACGGTGATCCTGACGATGTGGGCCTTCGCCGGCCTCGAAGTCGCCACCGTGCCGGCAGGCTCGATCCGTGATGCCAAGCGCACGATCCCGCGCGCAACCGTACTTGGCACGCTGCTGGCCGGTATCGCCACCATCCTGGCCTGCACCGTCGTGATCGGCTTGGTGCCTACCGACATCCTCAAGGATTCCGGGGCGCCCATGGCCGAGGCCGCTGGCCGCATCTGGGGACCGGGCGCGGCGCTGGGCATCGCGATCCTTGCCGCTGTCTCGACGTTCGGGGCCATCAATGGCTGGGTCCTGGTCTGCGCGCAGGTATCGCTGGCTGCCGCCGATGACGGCCTGTTCCCACGCCGGTTTGCGCGACTGGACAAGAATGGGACACCTGCCTTCGGCATCCTGGTGGGTGCCGCACTGTCCAGCGTGCTGGTGATCGCCAGCTACAGTCGCTCGCTGGTGGAACTGTTCACCTTCATCCTGTTGATCTCCACCTCGGCGATCCTGCTGCCCTACGCGGCGAGCAGTGCCGCCTGGTTGCGCAGTGGCGCAGGACATGGCGGCCGATTCGTCGCGGCCCTGGCGCTGGTGTACAGCGTCTATGCCTTGTTTGGCGCCGGTGGCGAAGCGCTGGCCTGGGGCGCAGTGCTGTTGTTGGCCGGCGTACCGGTGTTCGCATGGATGCGGATGTCGCAGCGGCAGTTGCAGGTCGCTCCGAACGACACTGCCCCCTGAGCGCAAAAAGGCAATCCCGGACCAATGATGGCTGGCAATCCCGCCTGCAACGCATCGGCACCTCGATCCCCTGCCCTACATCCTGTCGGTGGGCTCCAGTGCAGCCGCCTGCGGCTGCCCACGGGGTACGCCCTGGCCGGCATGCATCTCCCAGCGCCAGAACACCCAGCCGGCCAGCGTGAATGCCGCGGCCCCCAACGCCAGGTGGATCGCCATATGGCTCAACAATGCCGACAGGACACCGGCGATGATCGCGTTGGACACCAGCGCGGTGAATGCCTGCAACGATGAAGCGCTGCCCCGCTGGCGCGGATACATGTCCAGGATCGCCAGGGTCAGGATCGGGAAGACCAGCGCCACTCCGAACGAATTGAGCATGATCGGCAAGACCGCCCAAGGCACCGCCGGCGCTGCCACCATCAGGTTGTAGGCGATGTTCCAAAGGGCCGCGATACCGCAACATGCAAACCCGATGCGCACCTGCGCGATGCCGCTGAACCTGCCGGCCAGACGTCCCGACACGAACGCCCCGATCATCATCCCCCCGATCATCGGCACGAAGAACCAGGCAAAACTGCGCTCGTCCAGGCGCAGCACGTCCAGCACGAAAGCCGGCGCCGAGGCGATGTAGAGGAACAGCGCACCGAAGTTGAACGTACCCGCCGCCGCCAGCCGCTGGAACCGCGGATTGAGGAAGATCGCCACGTAGTCGTGCCACATGCGTTTGGGTCGTATCGACAGCCGGTCTTCCGGCGGCAATGTTTCAGGCAAGCCCAGCCAGGTCGCCACCAGCAATGCCAGCGAAAACGCCGCCAGGAACCAGAAGATCGTCGGCCATCGGCTCCAGCCCAGCAGCCAGCCCCCGATCACCGGGGCGATGGCTGGCGCGATCCCGAAAATCACCGAGACATGGCTCATCAATCGCTGCGCATCGTCGCCATCAAGCACATCGCGGATCACTGCGCGACCCACGATCATGCCCACGCCCGCCGACAGCCCCTGCAGCGCACGAAACGACAGCAGCGTGCCCAGGTCCGGCGCCAACGCACAACCGGCCGATGCCAGTGCAAAGACCGTCAAGCCCCCCAGGATCACCCGTTTGCGTCCGATCGCATCCGACAGCGGACCGTGCACCACGCTCATCAACGCATACGCCAGCAAGTAGACGCTGATCGTCTGCTGCATCTCCAGCTTGTCGGCGCCAAAGTCGCCTGCAATCGCCGGGAACGCCGGGAAGATGGTGTCGATCGAAAACGGCCCGAACATCGCAAGCCCGCCCAGCAGGATGGCCAAGCGGCGGATGGGCATGGGGATCGACGGCGCGCGTGCCGGTCCAGGCATCGCCGGTCAGTCCCTGGTCGCCGGATGTGGCGGGCCCTTGAGCTCGACGGCGTTGCCTTCCGGATCGACGAGATAGAGCGATGGGCCCTCTCCCTGGGCGCCGTAACGCGAGCCGAATTCGCCCACCGCGACGCCATGGCTTTCGAGATGGACGACAATCGCCGCACGATCGAAGGGCGACACGCGCAGGCACAGGTGGTCCATGTTGTGCCCTTCGACACCGGGTCCGGCACCCCCCATCCGTCCGAGCTTGCCTTCGACCCAGACCAGGTCGATCAGCGAGTCGCCGGCCCGCAACTGGATCAGGCCGATCGCATCCTGCCGGCGCTCCAGCGTGCAACCCAGCACGTCGCGGTAGAACGCCTGCATCGTCGCGGCGTCGTGTACGCGCAGGACCACATGGTCGATCTGCTGCAGCTGGAAAGGAACGCTGGCCATGGCCCCATGGTAAAGCCTCGCCCCCGCGGCCTGCAGGAGCGACCTGGACCGTGGGTGGTTGCGCCTGTCATTGCCGTCTGTCGGGGCGCCGGCCATGGCCTGATCCGGCCAGGCCGAGCGCTTGCGGATCAAGCCGTCCCACGAAGGCAGCCTGGCCCCGCCTGCCACGTTATAATCCGCCCCGCAGCACACGGTGGGAGAAGCAGGCCATGCTGGACCGGCCCGCTGCCGAAGGCGTAACGCCCGTAATCGCTCAGGCCCCATAACCGCCGTGTGACTCAAAACTCTGGAGAGTCCGGCCTGCGATGCAGGAACCGGCGCCGAAGGGGCAAGAAACGTGGTCGTGGGTACCTCCCCTGCCCGCCACGTTTCCAAACTCTCAGGCAAAAGGACAGAGGGGCGCCCACTCCACGGCACCATGCCTGCAGGCGACCCCGACATGACCCAGAGCCAGACCGCTTCACCGCGTCCCCAGACCTTGCTCGAGCTGGAACACCACGCCGCCTTCGTCGCGCGCCACATCGGCCCCAACGACGAGGAAATCGCGCGCATGCTTCGTGTCGTGGGCCACGACTCGCTGGACGCCATGACCGACGCCATCGTGCCCGGTCGGATCAAGATGGGTGCGGGCGCATCCTCCGGCGCGCTGGACCTGCCCGAAGCGATCACCGAGGAAGAAGCGCTGGCCAAGATCCGCGGCATCGCCGACCAGAACCAGGTCTTCCGCAGCTTCATCGGCCAGGGCTACTACGGCACCCATACGCCCAACGTCATCCTGCGAAACATCCTTGAAAACCCGGCGTGGTACACGGCCTACACGCCGTACCAGGCCGAGATCTCGCAAGGCCGCATGGAAGCGCTGATCAACTTCCAGACCATGTGCAGCGACCTGACCGGGATGGAGATCGCCAATGCGTCGCTGCTGGATGAAGCCACGGCCGCGGCCGAGGCGATGACGCTGGCCAAGCGTTCGGGCCGGTCCAAGTCCAACGTGTTCTTCGTCTCGCGCAACGTGCACCCGCAAACGCTCGAAGTCCTGCGGACGCGTGCCGACGGCCTGGGCATCGAATTGCATGTCGGCGACGACGCCGATGCCGCCAATGTCGATTGCTATGGCGTCCTGCTGCAATACCCCGACACGTTTGGCCGCATCAACGATTACAAGGCGCTGGCCGACGCCGTGCATGCGCGCGGCGCCCTGGTCGCGGTCGCCACCGACCTGCTGGCACTCACCCTGGTCGCCGCGCCAGGCGAATGGGGCGCGGACATCGTGGTCGGCAACTCGCAGCGCTTCGGCGTGTCGTTCGGTTATGGCGGCCCGCACGCCGGCTTCATGGCCTGCCGCGACGCCTACAAGCGCTCCATGCCCGGCCGCCTCATCGGCGTCTCGGTCGACGGCGAAGGCAAGCCCGCCTACCGCCTGACGCTGCAGACGCGCGAGCAACACATCCGTCGCGAGAAAGCGACCAGCAACATCTGCACCGCGCAGGTGCTGCTGGCCGTCATGGCCGGCATGTATGCCGTCTACCACGGTCCCGATGGCCTGGTCCGCATCGCGCGGCGCGTGCATCGCCTGGCGGCGATCCTGGCCGGGATCCTGCGCAAGCAGGGTGTCGCCGTGGGCGGCGATTTCTTCGACACGCTGCATGTCACCGGCATCGATGCGGCCGAGTTGCACGCGCGATCGCAGGAGGCCGGCATCAACCTGCGGCACATCGATGCGACCAGCGTCGGCATCAGCCTGGACGAGACCACCACGCGCGACGACGTGATCCGCCTGGCCGGGCTGTTTGGCGCCGACATCACCGCAGGCAGCGGCGAAAACATCGATGCGATCGACGCCGAGACCGCCGATGCATTGCCGGGCCAGCTGCTGCGTACGTCGACATTCCTGCAGCATCCGGTCTTCAACACCCACCACAGCGAACACGAACTGTTGCGCTACATGCGCATCCTGGCCGACAAGGACCTGGCGCTGGATCGCACCATGATCCCACTGGGCAGCTGCACCATGAAGCTCAACGCCACCGCCGAGATGATCCCGGTGACCTGGCCCGAGTTCGCCAACATCCATCCACTGGCACCGGCCGAACAGACCGTTGGCTACAAGCTGCTGATCGACGGCCTGGAAGCGATGCTGGTGGAGATCACCGGTTACGACAATGTCAGCCTGCAGCCCAACGCCGGCGCGCAGGGCGAGTTTGCCGGCCTGCTGGCGATCCGCGCCTACCACCGCGCCCGCGGCCAAGGCGGTCGCGACGTCTGCCTGATCCCCGAATCCGCGCACGGCACCAACCCGGCCTCCGCGCAGATGTGCGGCATGCGCGTGGTGGTGACCAAGTGCGACGCCAACGGCAACGTCGATGTCGACGACATCCGTGCACAGGCCGAGAAGTACAGCGACAAGCTGGCCGCGATCATGCTCACCTACCCGTCCACGCATGGCGTGTTCGAGGAGGACGTGGTCGCGATCTGCGACATCGTCCACCAGCACGGCGGCCAGGTCTACACGGACGGCGCCAACCTCAATGCGCTGGTGGGCGTCGCGCGACCCGGCAAGTGGGGTTCGGACGTGTCGCACCTCAACCTGCACAAGACCTTCTGCATCCCCCATGGCGGCGGCGGCCCCGGGGTCGGCCCCTGCGCGGTCAAGTCGCACCTGGCTCCGTACCTGCCCGCCCTTGTCCCCACGGGTGTCGAAGCCGCGGCTGAAGGTGGCGTTGGCATGGTCAGTGCGGCTGCCTACGGATCGGCATCCATCCTGCCCATCAGCTGGATGTATATCACCCTGATGGGCCGCGATGGCCTGCGCAAGGCGTCTCAAGTCGCGCTGCTCAACGCCAACTACGTGGCCAAGCGGCTGGCGCCGCACTACGCGACCCTTTACACCGGCCGCAACGGCCTGGTCGCGCACGAATGCATCCTCGACCTGCGCCCGCTCAAGGACGCGACAGGTATCGGCGCCGAGGATGTCGCCAAGCGTTTGATCGATTTCGGTTTCCACGCGCCGACCTTGAGTTTCCCGGTCGCCGGCACGCTGATGGTCGAGCCCACGGAGTCGGAAAGCCTGCATGAGCTCGACCGTTTCATCGACGCCATGATCCAGATCCGCGACGAGATCCGCGCGGTGGAGGAAGGCAAGCTGGACCGCGAAGACAACCCGCTCAAGCACGCGCCGCACACCGCGACCATGGTCGCCGCCAGCGAATGGACGCATGCCTATCCGCGTGAGCTGGCGGCCTTCCCGCTCGAGGTGCTGCGCCAGCAGAAGTACTGGCCCCCCGTGGCCCGCGTGGACAATGTCCATGGCGACAAGAACGTGTTCTGCAGTTGCGTGCCGATCAACGAGTTCAAGGGCGAGATCGAGGCATTCAGCGAGCCGGACGTGGCCTGACCCGCCACGACCGGTCCGTCAGGAGGCCCCGCGGCGCGGGGCCTTTTTCTTGCCAGCAGGATCTTGTCACTTGCCGGCTCATGTCAGCCAGGAGGTGATCACGAAAGCCGCCACCATCATCGCCACGCCCGGGGCGACGCGCCACGCGTAGGCGCTTCCGCCAGTGGTGAACGCAACCACGCATTTGGACAGTGAGTTGGTGGCGAAGGCCGCCGTGATCGACATCAGCGCAAGATCCGTATCGATTTGTCCGCCGCCCACCAGCTGCGCCGCCGATGCCGCGGCTGCATGCACGTCCGCCAGCCCGGAGGCAGCCAGGACCCACGGCAGGCTCGCCGCCCCAAGCCATTGTCGCGCGATCGCGGCGAGCAGCATGATCGTGGCCAGCACCGCGACGAACACCAGCACGCGGCGCGGTTCGAACGGGCGCTTGCCCGCCAGCACCATGCCATCACGGCCTTGCGATGATTCCAACGCGCGCCAGTTCGACAGGGCGGCTACGGCCACAGCCACCACGCCGGTCACCGCCAACGGCACGGCGGCACGCAGCAGCAGGTCGCTCGACATCGCCGCGAGCACGACGCCAAGCTGCACCACGGTGCCCACATTGGACAGCAAGCCGGCGCCGGCGAAGGAGGCCACCAGTTCCGGCGAAGCCCTGGCACGATCGCCCATGGCCGCGATGGTGGCGGTACTGGAAACGAAACCCCCGGTGAGCCCGGCCACCGCCAGCCCGATCCGCGACCCCAGCACGCGCAAGGCCACGTAGCCCGCGGAACTCACCCCCATCACCGCCACGACCAGCAGCCACAGCTTGTGCGGATTGAGCGCGCCCCACGGATCGATCGCGCGATCCGGCAACAGCGGCAGCACCACGAACGCGGCGGCAACCAGCAGCAGCAGGTCATGCAGCTCCTGTTGCGTGAGCTGCTCGCGGCTGAATCGATGCAATCGCGACTTGCTCGCCAGCACTGCCACCACCACCACGCCCAACGCGGCGGCGAGCGCGGCGGCATGCATCGCGAGCACCCCGAGCAGGAGCACCACCAGCATCGCCATTTCCGTGGTCAACCCGGGATCCACGGACTGCGTGCGGCGGTAGCCCAGGTACATCGCCATGGTGAGGAACACGCCCGCAACGGCGATCGCGGACGGCCCAAGGAGCTGCGCGACCGCCCCGCCCAGCCCGAGCAGCACGAACGTGCGCACACCCGCGACTTCACGCGTCGGCCCTTGCCCCTTGGAGCGCTCGCGCTCGATCCCGACCAGCAACCCGATACCCAGCGCCACGGCCAGTCCGGACAACCCTTCGGCGGAGAGATCCGTTGAATCGATCATGGCGGAATTTGCCATCGCGGAATGAAGAGCAGCCGATTCGATCATCGCGCAAGCATGCCACGGGGACCTGCCACCGAAGCCGATCCGCGCCATCTCGCATCACACCCTCGCATCACACCCTCGCATCACACCCTCGATACAACGGATCAGGAACCACGAAGGCAGATCGAACCACCCGTCCGTTGACCACCCCGGCACCCTCATTCGCCCGACGCCGGGCATGGCAATGGCTTGAGTCGGTAGAACCCCAGGTCGCCAACCCACGCGTGCGCAGCACGCGTCTCAATGATCCTCTAGCACCCAGCGCCGTCCGTTTTCCTCGTCCGAGCGCATCTCGTACCACATGGCGTTGAGCACGCCGGCGCTGCAGGCCAGCGCGACACCCAGGATCCATGCGAAATACCACATCAGTAATGCTCCCCCGAGCCATGCGACTCGATGTAGGCGCGCGTCACCTTGCCGCGCATGACCCGGAAAGCCCAGGTGCTGTAGGCAAGCACCATCGGCAACAGCACCACCGTCGCGACCAGCATGATGCCCAGGGTGCGCTGGCTCGACGAGGCATCCCAGACGGTCAGGCCGTGCGATGGATTGGTGGACGATGGCAACAGGAACGGAAACAGCGAAAAGCCGGCGGTGAATATGATCGCCGCGACCGCCAGCCCACTGGCCACGAAGGCCATGCGCCGGCCACGGACCAGCACGACGGCGGCCAGGCCCAGTCCAGCAAGGACAGGGGCGCCGGTCATCCAGGGATGGCGCCCGTAATTGGCCAGCCACGCGCCGGCAGACAGCACCACCTGCTTGGCCAGCGGGTTGGACGGCGCCGACATGGCCGGATCGCCCACGATCTGCGCGCCCGGCATGCCCGGCAGCCATGCACCACAACCCAGCAGCCCGAGCAGCGTCACTCCGGCAAAGATGCGCGCGAGCCGGCGCGCACGCGCGCCGACCGGGTCGTCGACCTTCAGCGCGGCGTAGCACGCACCGTGCATCACCAGCATCGCCAGGCTCACCACGCCGGCGAGCAACGCAAACGGCTGGAACAGCTGCCAGAAACCGCCGTCGTAAACCGGCAGCATCGTGTCGGCAAAGTGGAAGGGCACCCCGAGGAACAGATTGCCGAACGCCACGCCGAATACCAGCGACGGCACCACGCCGGCGATCGTCAGCGCCCAATCCCAGACGTCGCGCCAGCGCGCGTTCTGCAGCTTGTCGCGAAACACGAAGCCCACCGGCCGCAGGATCAGCGCCAGCAACACCAGCAACATCGCAAAGTAGAACCCTGAAAACGAAGCCGCGTACAACAGTGGCCATGCCGCGAACACCGCGCCGCCGCCCAGGATGAACCAGACCTGGTTTCCTTCCCAGTGCGGCTCGATCGCATGCAACACCATCCTGCGTTCCACGTCGTCGCGGCCGATCAGGCGCAGGATCGCCCCCACCCCCAGGTCGTAACCGTCGGTGACCGCGAAGCCCACCAGCAGCACGCCCAGCAGCAGCCACCACGTCACCCGCAAGGTTTCATAGTCGATCATGGCTGCCCTCCTTCCGACGACGCCCACAAGCCCATGCCGTCCGGCCCCGACCTGATCGCGCGCAACATCAATACGACTTCGACCACCGCCAAACCGGTGTACAGAACGATGAACCCCACCAGGCTGCCGATGACCTGGCCACTACTGGTCGAGGACACTCCCAGGAACGTCGGCAGCACGCCGTCGATCGCCCAGGGTTGGCGTCCGTACTCGGCGACGATCCAGCCCAGTTCCAGTGCGACCCATGGCAACGGCAGGCTCCACAGGGCAACGCGCAGGAAGACGGGGGTGTCGAGCTTTCGCCTGGTCGACAGGTAAAACGCCCAGGCGAACAGGGCGATGAAGAAAAACCCGAGCGCCACCATGATCCGGAACGACCAGAACAGCACCGGCACGTTGGGGACGGTGCTCCACGCCGCCCGGTCGATGACCGCCTCGTCGGCCTTGCGTGGGTCGTTGACGTAGCGCAGCGTCAGCAGGCCGAAACCCAGGTCCGGGCGCAATGCCAGGAACCGGGCCCGCGCGCGCGCATCGTCGCGGTTGGCGCGCAATGCCTGCAGCGCGTCGTAGGCGGCAATGCCATTGCGGATCCGCCAGCGATTCTCCTCGACGAGCTCGTGGATCCCGGGCACCTGCTGGTCCAGCGAGCGGGTGGCGATCAAACCCAGCGCCCACGGTATGTGGACCCCGGCCCTGGTTTGGCGCGACTGCATGTCGGGAATGCCGAACAGCGTGAACGACGCCGGTGCGGGCTGGGTATGCCACTCCGCCTCGATCGCGGCGACCTTCATCTTCTGGTTTTCCGAAGCGGTGTATCCGCTTTCATCGCCCAGCACGACCACCGACAGCGCCGCCGCCAGCCCGAAGCCGGCTGCCACCGCCATCGAACGCCGCGCGAATTGCGGGTTGCGCCCGCGCAACAGGTACCAGGCGCTGATCGAGAGCACGAACATCGCACCGGTCACGTAGCCGGCGCCGACCGTGTGCACGAACTTGGCCTGTGCCACGGGATTGAACACGACCGCGGAGAAGTCGGTCACCTCCATCCGCATGGTTTCGAAGTTGAACTCCGCGCCCACCGGGTTTTGCATCCATCCGTTGGCGATCAATATCCACAACGCCGAGAGATTCGCGCCCAGTGCGGTCAACCACGTCACCCCCAGGTGCTGCACCCGGCTCATGCGGTTCCAGCCGAAGAAGAACAGGCCAACGAAGGTGCTTTCCAGGAAGAACGCCATCAATCCTTCGATCGCCAGGGGGGCGCCGAAGATGTCGCCGACGTAGTGCGAGTAGTACGCCCAGTTGGTGCCGAACTGGAACTCCATGGTGATGCCCGTGGCCACGCCCATGGCGAAGTTGATGCCAAACAGCACGCCCCAGAAGCGCGTCATCTGTTTCCAGATCGCGCGGCCGGTCATCACGTACACGCTTTCCATGATGGCCATGATCAACGCCAGGCCCAGGGTCAACGGCACGAACAGGAAGTGGTAGAGCGCGGTCAGCGCGAATTGCAGCCGCGACAGATCGACGACCTGGAGGTCGGGCATGGGCGTCACCTCGGGAGCAGTAGGTGTCGTTCGACCGAGGACGCATCCACCTTGGTGCGGTGCGCCGGCGAGAAGAACAGCAGGTAAAGGATGGCAAGCAGGGCCAGCTTGGCGGCGACGGCCAGCAAGGCGCGCCTGCGGATCTGCGCGATCGGCTTCGGCGGTTCCGGGCTTTCGACGCTCGTCATCGTTCGCCTCCCTGGTCGATAGTCGCCATTGAGGCACGAGCGCGCAAGCCCGGACTTGATCCTGGTCAACCTGCATGCCGGCGGCCAGGGCCCGTCCGCGAGCGGCCTGGCCATCCTGCAGGCCGCATCCGGGCGACGCGCGGGGACGGCATCACCGAGCACACAGGGTGGCTGCCGCGCATCGCGACCCTTGGCACTGTCCAGCGCCGGAGGCACGCAAAGGATCGGGAGTGCGCTTGCGTCACGGCGGGCGCAGGAGGGCGGCGATGTCGCGATCCGCGACCGGCACGATCAAGCGCCCGGGACACGGTCCGAGGCGTCCCGTGCTCCACCGCACGTGCGATCGCGCACTGCGCACGGGCCGACGCTGCAACGCCATTGACCTTTCCATGGCCTGCACGCAGGGGAATGCTGCCAAGGGGCGCGTCCCGGCGCGCTTGCGGCATTTCGATCAAGGGCGGCTACACTGCCCGCTGAGCGTCCGCTTCGACTGCGATCTTTCGACCCGCACCGGCCATGGCCCTGGGAGGCCCCGGACCCGGAAGCGCCTGCCGCCGGCCACCCGACTCGGAGAGCCATCATGAACACACCGCTGACCCCCCACCCTTCGGACGATCCCGAGCAGCCCCGCTGGACGGAAACCCTTCGCGATGGCAGCAGCGTGCTGATCCGGCCGCTGAACAAGCTGGACAAGGGCCCCGAGCGCGCGTTCATCGAGGGCTTGACCGGGGAGTCGCGGCGTTACCGGTTCCTGGGCACCATCGGTGAGCCCAGCAACCGCCTGATCGAGCAGCTGACCGACATCGACCACGTGCATCAGGTCGCCTTCGCCGCCGTCGTGCACGAAGACGCCCACGAACGCATCGTGGGCGTCAGCCGCTACAGCCTGGCCGACGACGGGCACGAGTGCGAGTGCGCCATCACCGTGGAGGAAGACTGGCAGGACAAGGGGCTCGGGACCTTGCTGATGAAGCATCTGGTCGACGTTGCGCGTGCGCGCGGCATCGAGCGGATGTATTCGATCGACTCAGCCGAGAACACGCGGATGAAGGACCTCGCCCGTCATCTTGGCTTCCATACCCGCCCGGATCCGGATGATTCCGCCCAGCTGATCCACGAGCTCGCCCTGTAACCGATCACGGATGGCGGATGGCATGACCTTCGCACCTCTGCAGTGGCCCCTGCTCCGGCGTCGACTACCCAGGCCTGCCGCCGCACTGCGGGCATCCGGGCGGCGTGCCATGCAGGGCACGCCAGCCCATGCGGAATCGTGCTCCAGCCTGCCTGCCCGGTTTCGACAGGCGCGGACACAAGCACGTGCTCAGTGTGAAAAAAGCACCGGCAGGTGGGCGGCTTCGAGAAGTTCCAGCGTGGTGCCGCCCAATGCCCATTCGCGCAATCGTGAATGGCCGTAGCCACCCGCGACGAGCAGCTGTGCACCCGAATCCGCCGCCAGGCGCAGCAGTGCCGTGCTGACCGTCTCGCTGCTGCGACGCCGTCGCACTTGCACGTTGACTTCCAATCCGTGACGCGCCAAGTGGGCAGCGATATCGGCACATGGCTCCCCGCCATGGCCGCGCTCGCCCGGCTCGGACTCGATCGCCACCACCTCGACGACATCGGCATGTTGCATCAGCGGTAGCGCATCGTGCAGGGCGCGCGTCGCTTCACGCGTGGGCTGCCAGGCCACCATGACCCGCCTGGCGGTCGCCTCGACGTCATGATGCGGCGGCACCACCAGCAGCGGCCGGCCGGATTCCATCAGCAGTTTGCCGAAGTAGATCGAAATCGAGCCGCCTGCATCCTCGCGTCCGCCAGGTCCGGTCAGCACGGACAGGTCGGCATGGCGCGCTTGCATCGCCACCGTCAAGGACGGTTCGGTCGCGACCGACTCGAGCATGCGCACTTCGCTGGAAATCGTTTCGCGTCCCAAACGGTTCCGCACGCGCTCGGCCTGCGCGTCCGCCTGTGAACGCAACTGGTCGTATATTTCGGCGATGACCGTGTCCGGCAGTGCGCCCCATTGCCCGACCATGAGGGTGGGCAGGTTGACCGGCACGAGGACGGACAGATGCCCCTGTGCCCGCGCAGTCATCGCAATGGCCATGTCCAGGGCCTGCTCGTCGCCCGGCGCGCCGGTCGATGGCATGACGAAGTCCTTGTACATGGGAATCCCCCGGGTGCGCGGCACTGGCTTGGGTTTTACACCGCAGCGAACCAGCCAGCAAGCCAGTCCGGGCCGGAGGCAGTCCACGGGTCGAGGGCCCGCTGGCGCACCGCGCGATGCGCGGCCGCCGGACCGTACGGCAGCTGCCACCGCCGGCCAAGCAGGAAATCGATGAGCATTGCATCGGCTCCCCGCCTGGATCGCCTGTGTCGCCGAGATGCCTGTCCACGAAAAAAGAGCGGGCCAGTGTCCGGTCTGGCCGGCTGCCAGGCCACGCATCGCAAGGGCCTGCGTGGAGCGATGCGGCGACGCGACAGCATGTCGCGTCGCCGGGCGACTGTCAGTTGCCGTTCTTCTCCAGCCAGGCATCGATCTGCGGCAGTCGTTCGGCACGCAGCTTGACCCGCGTCCGGATGCTGGACATCGCCGTTTCTGCACTGCGCCGCGAGGTCGGGGCGATGTGCTTGTCGGCGAATGCCTTGATCTTGTCGACCATTGCCAGATCGCTCGCGCTGGATCCAAGGCCCGGGTAGTAACGGGCACGCGAGGTCGAATCGACCAGCTTGTCGACCTGTTCGCGATGGGCGACCGCGAAGTCAAAGGCCATGTCGGCATGCTCACGCGAGACCGACCCGATCATGCCCGCGCTGTTGGTCGCGCCGGGCTCTTCGGTCAGCGCCATGTCCAGCGCACGCTGCGCCAACGCCTCGTCCTTGGCCGCCGCCAGCAGGCCGTAGTACTGGTCGCGGATCATCGAGGAGGTTTCCTGCCGGGCCATCGCGTGCAGCTTGTCCCAGGTCGCCGCATCCGCATTGCGCGCGACGATGCCCAACACGGTGCGACGCAGTTCCGGAGGCAGCGCCGAAGGATCCGTCTGCGAAGCGGCAAACCGGCGACGCGCCTGGGCGATCACCTGTTCGTCGCCCAGCGCGCTCAACACGCCGATCAATTGGGTCCGCAGCTGTTTGGTGGTCGACGAATCCCCCGCCCGGTCTTCCCAGCCCAGCTGCTGGAACTTGGGCGACAACCGCGACAAGGCATACTTCCGGAACACCGCCTGGCGGGCGGGCTTGCCGTCGTACATGTCATCGATGCCGCCCAGCGTGCCGGCCACCATCTGCCAGAGGCTCGGCGACGCATCCAGCGGCACCTTGGTCGTCAGGTCCAGCATGTCGGACTCGGGTTGCAGGCCGACCGTGGCCAGCGCGCCGGCGTCCATCATCACGCCCAACTGATCCATCACCGGCAGGTCGGCGAACCCCTCGCTGAGCATCCGGAACTGCGCCGGCGCGTACAGCGTGCGGTAGTAACCCTTCTGTCCGGCATTGACCAGCACCGGCGCGCCGCAGCCGGGCAACGTGACGCTGCCCTTGCCATCGACCAGGGTGCGCGCGACGGTGCCGTCACCACCGCGCACGCTGACCGGCACGTGCCAGCGTAGCGGCGTCTTGCCGGGGCGGTCGATGGTGTATTCGCCCTGCTCCAGCGCGACCACGGTCTTGCCGTCGTCGCAGCTGGCGCTGGCCTTGATCAGCGGCACGCCTGGCTGCAGGGTGAAATCGTGCGCGACCTGGACGAACTGCTTGCCCGGTGCAGCCTTGTCGACTTCCTGCCACAGGTCGTCGGTGACCGCATTGCCGTAGGCATGCTTCTTGATGTAGCTGCGCACGCCGGTGCGCCAGTTGTCCGATCCGACGTAGTCCTCCAGCATGCCGATCACCGCCGAACCCTTGCCGTAGGTGATGCCGTCGAAGGCCTGGCTGGCCTGCTCCACGGTCGCCACGTGCTGCACGATCGGGTGGGTGGTTTCGTAGGCGTCGCGGCCCATCGCGCCGCGGCTGGTGTACACCGCATCGACGTGGTCCATGTCCCACTCGGGATGCAGCTTCCGGGTGGTGCGTCCTTCCATCCAGGTGGCGAAGCCCTCGTTGAGCCACAGGTCGTCCCACCAGGCCATCGTCACCAGGTCGCCGAACCACTGGTGGGCGATTTCGTGGGCAGCGGTGGTGAACACGCGCTGCTTGTCATTGACATTGGAGATGGCCGGGTCGAGCAGCAATGAATATTCGAAGGTGAAGATCGCCCCCCAGTTTTCCATGGCGCTGAAGAACTGGCTGCGGCCAGGCGCAGCGATGTTGTCGAGCTTGGGCAGCGGATAGTCCACGCCGAAGTAGTCGTTGTACTCGCGAAGTACGTCGCGGCCCGCCTCCAGCGCGAACTGGGCCTGGCCAACCTTGCCCTTCTGCGCGATGACGCCGATCTCGGTGTCGTTCTCGCCCCTGGTCGTGGCCCGGTCGAACTCGCCCATGCCCAGGAACAACAGGTAGGTCGACATCTTCGGCGTGGTCCGGAACACCACCTGCTTGATCCCCTCGCCCACGTCCGTTTCGCTGGCGACCGGCATGTTGCTGACCACCATCTCGCCCTGCGGCGCATTGACGGTCAGGTCGAAGGTCGCCTTGTAGTTGGGCTCGTCCCACGAAGGGATGAAGCGGCGCGCATCGGAGTTCTCGAACTGGGTATACAGCGCGCGCTTCTTGCCCGCATCGGTCTGGTAATCGAGCGCGAACAGGCCGTTGGCCTGGGTATTGATCACGCCGGTGTAGTCGGTGGACAGTGTGTAGCTGCCCGGCGCCAGCGGCTTGTCGAAAGCGAAGGTGGCCGTCTGGTTGTCCGCGTCGATGTTGACCCTGGCCACCATCGGTGCGCCGCGCCCGGAGACCAGCGTGCTGTTGGCGAAAGTCATGTTGACTGCCTGCAGGACGATGCGTGGAGGTTGCTTGAAGCACCTGCAGGTCGATGCTGGCCTTGCCGTCGAACGCCAGCTTGTCCGCATGCGGCGTCACCGCCACGGCGTAATGGGTAGGCCTCACCGTGCGCGGCAGCTGGGTGGTGGCATTGCGGACCTGCGGGGCAGGCTGCTCGGCGCCTGCGGCCACCATTGAGGCGCCGGACAGCGCCAGTGCGATTGCGGATACCAGGATGCGACGCATGAAGAACCCTCGGATGACGTGACGGCCCAAATGGCCGGGACACATGAATCCATCCATGGTGCCGTGGAAAGCCGGCCCGCCCTACTCCCGGAAGTCATGCCTGGCCGGACCACTTCCAGCAAACCGACGGCGGCCCTGCGCATGAGCGGCTTCGGCCGCGAACGCCAGAGGCCACCCGTGTCCGGCGCGAGGCTGGAGGGCGCCCCGCCAGGAGATCAGGTGGTCCAATGAACCCGCTGCGGGTACGCGGTCCGGCGCCGTGCCTGCCTGGCTTGCACGCTGGCCCATGGCGGGAGGCTTTGCCCGGCCAAAAAAAGGCCCCGCTAACGGGGCCTCGTCATGCTTGCCGGGGTAAGACACGACGCGCTCAGCGCGTCACCCTGACGGCGCGCGCGCGTCGCTCGATCGGCGCCATCCGCGACTGATCGTTGAGCTCCAGGTCACGCAGCTCGAACGGTGCGCCATATCCGGCCGGCAACTGCCCGCGCTCGAATGCCAGCAGCAACCGGCTGGCGCCACGCCGCGCCCTGCCAGGCTCCACCCTGCCGGGCTCCAGCCAGTCTGCACTGTGCGCGATCGCCACCGGCTGCAACAATCCATTGCGTCCGGTGGCATACAACGTCCCGCGTACTTCGTAGCGTCCCGGCGAGCCAACCTCCACCGGCAGCGCGAACCGCAACCGCGCCGCGTCGAAGGCGACATCGCCCGCCAACCGCGCCGTCGGCTGCGCCACCGCCATTGCAGTACGTGCATCGCGTTGCGCGCTGCCATTGCCGGCAAACACCTGCACCTCCCACAACCCTGGTGTGTCGCCGGTCTGCGTTGGCACCGGCACCTTGCCGTGCAGCACGCCATCGGTGCCGGCACGCAATGCGATCGGCCAGCTTTGGCCCGAAGGCGCAACCAGCAAGCCAGTCGCCCGCAAGCCCGGCATGTTGCGACCGCCATCGCCCATGGTCACGGAGATCGTGCTGCCCCCGCCTGCCAGCACCCGGTCGCGGCCCAGCGCGGCGTACAAACGCACCGTGCTCTCAGGCTCGTACACGTGCACGACATATTGCCCGCGTGCCTGCGGCACCAGTACCGCGTAGCGGCCCGCTGCCGCGCCGCGGCCCAGTTTGAGTGCAGCGACACCCTCGGACACCGGCATGCCGGCCGCCCGCAGTTGCGCCGCGCCACTGCGGATCTCGATGCCGACACGGCGCCCCGCAGACAACACCTGCACCGAGGCCGGATCCACGGCCGCAGCTCCCCGTGCCGGACTCACGCGGATCAAAGCCCCGGGCGCCGTGGTCGAAATCGCAACCCCACGCCGCAATTCCGACGCATCCACCGTCTGCCAATACTCGCGGCTCTCGACCACGAACGGCTCGGGCTCCTGCAACGCGCTGGCCGGATCCAGCGCCCACGAAAACCGTACCGGCTTGTGTTCAGAAGGCATCGTCGGCATCGGCCGTGACACGACTCGCGTCGGCACCTGGTCGGAAGTGCCGGCAGGCAACAATGCAACATCGGCGGCCATCACCTGCAGGCTCGCCGTCAACAACGCACAAAAAACAAGAGTTCGCATGGCGGGCCTCATGAGTTCAGGTCATTACGCAGGACGACGTCCAGGCCGAAGCACGCGCGCCGGCTCTGGTTGTGGCTGAGCGGCTCACGCCCACGCATCCGGCTCTTGTCGGTGAACCACACACTGCCCGCAGCCGACTGGCTCGAGCAATTGAGGAACCCGTCCGAACACGAATCCAGCCACGCCTGGGTGACCTCCAGCCCCACGTTTTCGGCATACCCGCCGCAATAGCTGTCCGAATCCCAGAATGCGGTCTCGACATCGGTCCCGACCACCGACCGGAACGACTTGGGCAACGCCGGTCGCCCGCTGGTGCCATACAGGTAACTGCCGTTGTAGAACGCCATCCAGCTCACCTGCTGCATGCGCACGGCATCGGACTTGTAGCCCAGCAACCAGCCCAGCGAGGTCTCGAACACATTGCCATTGATCACCGCATCGGCCAGCGGCGTCCCCGCCGAGGACGGCGCCAACGCATCGACCTTGGCGATGCGGCTGATGATCAGTGGATAGCGGCTGTCCCATGTCGGGTTGGACAGGATCCAGCGCATCACGTTGCCGCCGTTGGAGTGCGTCAGCACCACCAGCCGCGTGATGTGCCTGTTGTTGATGAACGTGGTCAGCTGCTCGGCCAGGCAGCCCGCCGCCCGGCTGTCCCACATGTATTGCTCGAAATCACAGTTGACGACTACGTAGTTGGACGGATCCGCAAGCCCTTGCCGGACCGAATTGACCATCGTCGGCTGCCAGTAATCCTGGTACGCATTGGTCTGGTGGCCCGTGCCATGCACGAACGCCACCCCGGTGGTGTCCGACGCCGTGGCGCCGGGCGCCATCCCCAGTGCAGCCACGCCCAGCGCCATACCGCACAAAAGCTTCTGCTTGTTCCACTGCCCACGATCCATGTTCCCCTCCCTGACCCGCTTGCCACGCACTCCCCCAGCGTCCTGCCCCCATTGCGTGGACGTTGCGCCCGCCATCCATACGCAGGCGTACCGTACCGAGCATACGCAGCCGCAGGGCGATGTCATGCCGCGGTGCGCCATCTCGGGCTACGCCAGGGGGGCCGACCCCATGCTTTGCCGCGCTCAACGCAGCTGGCGATGCCACTGCGCGATGGCGGCCGGCAACCAGGGTTGCAGGTCGATCTCCAGCGCGACACAGGCGTCCAGCGCATCGCGCACCAGCTGGTGGGCAGGCGACCATGAGGCCCTGCCGCTGGCCTGTTCCGGCATGGGGTGCGCCAGCCAGGGTTGCCCCGGCACATGGTCACCGGACGGACTCCAGTCCGGTGCGATCGCATCCGGGGATAGCTGGGCCGACGTCCAGGCGAACAGCAGGTCGGCCCGCTGCTCAAGCGCATGCCGGGTCCAGGCGCGCAACGGGCCATGGATGATGAATCCGCGCTGCCCGAGGTCGTCGATGGCGGTCTTGAGCAACGTGCGTGCGCCGCGAAACCATTCGGTGTGGCCCGCTGCTGCCTGGCGCACGCCCAGCGGCGCGGGTGCGCTGTGATCGGCCAGCATGTGGTGCAGCTCCAGCTCGAGTGCGCGCGCCTCGCGCTCGGTCTCGGTCTGGACCAGCCAGCCGTCGTCCAGGTCGAAGAACTCGAAATAGCGATGATGCAGCTCCTGCATGCGTCGCAGCGGATCGCGCGAGAACCCGATCTTGCAGTGGTCCTCCCACGTACACGCAAACACGTACACGAAACAGCGGCCGGCGGGCACGCGGTGGCGTGTGCCGTCGGCCTGTCCGCATCCTCGATGGGCGCGGCCCGGGACCGGCGGGCTGTCCTTGTCGATCACGGGCAGGCCTTCAATCGGGCTTCCAGGTGCGTGGACGGACCCGGAAGACCACGCTCATGCGTGGATCCAGCCGACGCGTGGTCTTGGCGATGCCATGCTCGTGGGTCAGCTGCGAGGCATGGCTCATGGCCAGCAGGCTGCCGTGTTCCAGGTCGATGCCGATGCGCTCGCGCGCGCCGGTCTTGGCGCGGATCGACATGCGGCGCACATCGCCCAGCGAGACCAGGGCGATCGGTTGCCCGGCCACCAACGTGTGCAGCTTGTCGTTGTGCATCGCCACGCTGTCGCGGCCATCCCGATACAGGTTGAGGCCAACCGCGTTGTAGGGTGCGGGCACGCGTTCCTGCACGAGCCGGCCAATGCTGGCCAGGGGCAAGGCGTCGGGTAGCGCATCCATCGGATACGACGCGGTCAGTCGCGGCACGTCGACCGTGCGGTCGTACATCCGGCGACGCTGCGCCGTCCAGTCGGCGCCCGCCATCAATGCATCGAACCAGGCGTCGGCTTGCACGCGATCGACGAAACCAGGCCAGTAGCACACGCCACCTTCGGCGTCCGCGATGACCTGCAATCGGGTGGGCGCGAACAGATCCATGCAACGTGCCCTCAGTGGAAGTCGCGCGACGCGGCGGACAGGCCGCCCAGCAGGCCACTCAAGTCCTGCAGGTCACGCGCGATGAGGTGCTCGACGCCATCCACGCGTTCCCAGCGCCCGCGTACCGCCAGCAGGGTCGCGTTCAACAGCGCCCGACGCGCCCGGTTGGCGACGCGTGGCCAGACGATCACGTTGATCATGCCGTGCTCGTCCTCCAGGGTGACGAAGATGGTGCCGCTGGCGGTGCCGGGTTTCTGGCGCTGGGTGACGATGCCCGCCACGTGCACGCCGCGGCCATGGGGCTGGGCCTGCAGCTCGCCCGAGTCCAGCAGGCGCCGTGCGCGCAGGCGCCCGCGCAGCAGCGACAGCGGATGCGCCCGCAGGGTGAGCCCGGTGGCGCGGTAGTCGGAGAGGACGTCTTCGCCAACGCGCGGTGCAGGCAACGCGACCTTGTCTTCTTCCGGACTGCCGGGAAACAGCGGTTGCTGGCGTTCGATGCCGGCGACCTGCCAGCGCGCGTCATGCCGATGGCCGGCCAATGTGCGCAGCGCACCAGCTTCGGCCAGCACGCTGCGCGCCCTGGCATCGAGATTGGCGCGCAGGCACAGATCGGCGATATCCCGGAATGGTTCCTGCATTCGCGCAGCGACGATGGCGTTGGCGACCTTCTCGGAAAGGCCATGCACCTGGCGCAGTCCAAGGCGGACCGCAGGCTGCCTGGTGCCGGCGACATCTTGTGAAACGTCCTGCGGCTGCCGCTTGCCATCAACCAGGATATTGTCCCAGTCGCTGCAGGCAACATCCACGGGCAGGAACTCGACCGCCGTCCGCGAACCCTTGCCGCGACGTGCGTCCTGTACCAGCTGGCTGGCCGAATAAAACCCCATTGGCTGGGCGTTGAGCAGGCCACAGACGAAAGCCGCCGGCTCGTGTCGCTTGAGCCAGCAACTGGCATACACCAGCTTGGCGAACGACGCGGCATGGCTTTGCGGGAACCCGTACGAACCAAACCCCTTGATCTGCTCGAAGATCTGGTCGATGAAGCCCGAGTCGTATCCCTTGGCTTCCATCAACGCGCGGATGCGCAGGCGATGCGGTTCCATGTCGCCGCCGTGCCGCCATGCGGCCATCGACCGTCGCAACTGGTCGGCCTGCCCGGGGGTGTAGCCGGCGTGGATCACCAGCTCCATCACCTGCTCCTGGAACAGCGGCACCCCCAGCGTGGGCTTGAGGATCTCCTCGATGCCCGCGGACGGATAGGTCGGCGCCTCCTTGCCCATCTTGCGCCGCAGGTAGGGATGCACCATGCCGCCCTGGATTGGGCCGGGCCGCACGATCGCGACTTCGACCACCAGGTCATAGAACTTCTCCGGCTTGAGCCGCGGCAGCATCGACATCTGGGCGCGCGACTCGATCTGGAACACGCCGACGGTATCGGCGCGCTGGATCATCTCGTAGGTCTGGCGGTCTTCGCGCGGGATCGTGGCGATCGTCAGGTCCCGGCCGCGATGCGCCCGCACCAGGTCCAGCGTCTTGCGGATGCAGGTCAGCATGCCCAGCGCCAGGCAGTCGACCTTGAGCAGTCCCAGCGACTCCAGGTCGTCCTTCTCCCACTGGATGATGGTGCGGTCGGCCATCGCCGCGTTCTCGACCGGCACCAGCTCCCACAGCGGTGCATCGGAGATCACGAAGCCACCCACGTGCTGCGACAGGTGCCGGGGCCGGCCGCGCAGCGCCTCGGTGACCGCCAGCACGCGCGCGACCAGCGGGCTGTCCAGGTCGAACCCGGCTTCAGCCACGCGCTGCGCCATCGGCGTGTCGCCGCCGCCCCAGCTGTAGCATCCGGCCAGCAGGGTGACCTGGTCGGGCGGCAAGCCGAAGGCCTTGGCCACGTCGCGGACTGCGCTCTTGCCGCGATAGCGGATGACGGTCGCGGCCAGTGCAGCACGCGAGCGGCCGTACTTGCCGTAGATGTACTGCATGACCTCTTCGCGGCGCTCGTGTTCGAAGTCGACGTCGATATCCGGTGGTTCGTTGCGCGCCTTCGACAGAAACCGCGCCATCAGCAGCCGGCTTTCGGCAGGGTTCACCGCAGTGATGCCCAGCGCATAGCACACTGCCGAGTTGGCCGCGGACCCGCGTCCCTGGCACAGGATGCCGCGGCCGTTGGCAAAACGGACGATGTCTTCGACCGTCAGGAAGAATGCCTCGTACTGCAGGTCGGCGATCAGCGCCAGTTCGTCGTCGATCTGCGCGACGATGGCCTGCGGCACGCCTTCGGGCCAGCGCCGGTGCATCCCGGCCAAGGTCAGCTTGCGCAGGTGCGATGCCGGCGTCTCGCCCTCGGGCACCAGTTCGCGCGGATAGACGTAGGCCAGCTCGGCCATCGAAAACGTGCAGCGCGCGGCCAGCTCGACCGCGGCCTGCAGCAGGTGGCGTGGATGGATGTTGCCGATTGCGCGGCGCGTGCGCAGGTGGCGCTCACCGTTACGGAACAGGTGCGCACCGGCGTCGGCCAGTGGCAGGCCATTGCGGATCGCGGTGACGGTGTCCTGCAATACCCGCTGCCTGCGCGTGGCCATGTGCACGTCGCCACTGGCCAGCGGCACCAGTTGCAACGCATCGGCCATGGCCAGCAACTGCGCAAGGCGCGCTTCGTCGTCACGCTCGCGATGCAGCTCGATGGCCAGGTAGGCGCGCTCACCGAATAGCGCCCGCATCCAGGCGCCCTCCCCTGCATCCGGCACCGCCCCCGGCAGCCACAGGGCGAACAGGCCCGTGCCGTCGTGGTCGAACGCCTCGCGCGCGAGGTCCTCGCGCGACAGCTGGTAGGTACCCTTGGTCGCCTCGATGCGTGCGGCGGTGATCAACCGGCACAACTGCGCATAACCGCGCTTGTCCTGCACCAGCAGCACCAGCCGCAGGCCGTCGTCGAGGCGGAACTCGGCGCCGACCACCAGGTGCACGCCGGTCAGCCTGGCGGCCTCGTATGCACGCACGATGCCCGACAGCGAGCACTCGTCGGTGATCGCCAGGGCGCGATAGCCGCATTGCTTGGCACGCTCGAACAGGTCCTCGGCGCTGGACACGCCGCGCAGGAACGAAAAGTCCGACAGGCAGTGCAGTTCGGCATAGGCCGGCAGCGCGTCGTCGCCGAACAGGTCAGCGCGCGTGGCTTCTTCGTTGGCCGCGCCACCCAGTCGCTCGCGCATGCGCACCAGGCGCGGCACGTGCGTGCCGGGGATGTCGCGCGGGCCCTCGTGGCCGCCATTGTCGATGCTCATGCAAACCACCCGTGCAACATCCAGCCGTCGCGCTCGCCAAGCCCGGCGAACGCCCAGGCGCGCTGGCCTTGTGAGGTTTCCAGTACGTAATAGTCGCGACGCGCGTCATCGCCGTCCCACCAGCCGCTTTCCAGGCGTTCGGGACCCGACAGGATCTTCAATGCGTGGTCACGCAACGGCAATGGACGTGGCAGCAACCACGCAGGACGCGGCGGGCGTGGCAATACCCCATAGGCGCGTCCATCATCGCGGCGCCAGGCGCGTTCGGGGCGCGGGTCGGGAGAAGGCGCGACCCGATACACGGCCTCGTCACCCAGGCGCGCGCGCAGGCGTTCGCGCAATTGTGGCCATGGCAACGATTGTGCCGGCCGGGTATCGAACAGGTCACGCGATGCCGGCACGAACGGCGGCAACTCGCGCGCCAGCAACCGCACCGCGACCACCGGCTTGGGGATCGATGCCTGCTCCAGCCGGCTGCGGGTCAGCTCGAACAGCATCCCGGCTTCGCGTTCGGCTGCCAGCAGGCCGACGCTGACATCGGTATGCCGGTCTTCATGCTCCAGCCGCAGCACGAAACGCTGCACGCCGCCGTCGCGCACCGACAGGTAGGTGGCCAGGTCGCCGACCAGCCGCCGCAGCGGGAACAGCAACGCCTGGTGGCTTTCGACCTCGTAGCCCAGCTCCACCCGCGCATCGAAATGATCCGGCGGCGCGTAGCAGTCCAGCGGATCGTCGGCCTCGCCGTGCAGGCGATCCAGGTGCTCGAGCAGTTGCACCCCAAACCGTCGCCGCAGGGAGGCGCGCGGCAGTTGCCGCAGCGCGCCCAGCGTGGCCACGCCCATGTGCTTGAGGCGGGCGCCGGTGTCGCTGCCGTCCGCACCCGGCGGCAAAGCGGCACGCTGCACCGGGACGCGTGCGAGTGCATCGTGCATGGCGTCGGCCTGCATCACCGCGAAGCCATCGCGCAGCCCGGCAAACACCAGCGCCGCACGCGGCGTCGGCGCCAGTGCGATGCGATGCGCGAATCCCAGGCCAGTGAGCTCTTCGCGCAAGCGCGCTTCGAATCGGGGCCAGGGTCCCAGCAGCCGGAAGCTGGCCCGCGCTTCCAGCACGATCGCACCCGGCCACTGCCGGCTCACCTGCGAACTGTGCCGGTACGCCCACGCGGCCAAAAACCGGTGCCAGCGCGCGTCGGACTGCGGGTCGTGCTCGACCAGTGCCACGCTGGAGGACAGGGCCTGCGCGGCCGACAGCCGCATCCCGGGTGCCAGGCCGGCATCGGCTGCCGTGGCATTGACCGCGTGCAGGCAGCGCAGGTGTCCCGGGCCCGCCACCAGTGCCAGCGGCCGTGACGGGTCGGGCATGCGGCGCAGCACGGCGTCGAGCGCCAGTTGCGGGAATTGGATGCAGGTCCAGAGCATGTCGGTGCGCTAGCGCGGGCCTCGCGCGTCACTCCCGCGGGCATGGGAAGCCCACGAACGGGCGTCCTGCGAGGGGGCGTCCTGCAAGGAAGGAACATGCGCGCGACATCCGTGATCCGCGCGCGGACGCGAATCCTGCAAGGAGACATCGTGCGCACGACATCCGTCATCCGCGGATGGGTGGAAACCAGTCGCATTCCATCGGGCATTCGCGGGTGGGTGGAGACCGTTCGCCCCCCGTCCGTGGATTTTCACGGGTACCAGGCAACGGGATACGTGGATGACGTCCATGCCCATCGCTCACTGCACGACATGCAACGGCGGCATCGACCCGACAGAGCCCTGCTGGAACGACGGACCCAGCCGATGCGCATGCCCGGCTGACGCAAAGGAAACAGGCGCCAGTGCCTGCGTCCGCGCCGACAACCCTTCGACCGGCACCCGCCCGCCACGGCATTTGCGCACATGCCAGTCGCCTTGCGTGTATTCCAGCCGCAACGCCGCCGGCGATGCATTGATGGCATGACGCCGATCCCGCAAGGCAAAGCCCAGGCATTCGCCGCTGTCGGCCGCCACCTGCAACCGGCGCAGCACCTGCGCATCGGCCGTCACCGGCCAGCCCAGGACCGCCGCGCAGGCACCGCTGCGCAGGCATTGCTCGAACGCCCATAACGCACCGCGCGCATCGGCCTGCACGATCTCGAGTCGCCGCAGGTCCACGCCCGCCGCCTGCCATGCCGGCGCATAGGGCACGTAAGGCGGTGCGATCAAGGCGACGATGCCGTCGTCCTGCGTCAGCCGCGCCAGGGTCGGCAGCAGCAGGGACAGCTCACCGACGCCGTCGGCGGGCACCAGCAGCTCGGTCAGCGCGCGTCGCGGCCAACCGCCCTGCGGCAACCAGGCGTCCAGATCGGTGCGACCCGTCGGCTCGCCATCGGTGCGTGCGGCCGAGCGACGGCCGGCACGCCACACCGTCTGCGCCGACAGCAGGGTTTCCAGCGTGGGTGCTGGCATCAGGTTGGCAGCGGACCCGCCCATCAATCCGTCCGCACCAGGCCGCAATACAGGCCTTCGATGGCGAAGTCGCTGCCACGCGGCACCAGGATCGGGGCGAAGTCCGGGTTGCGCGGCAGCAAACGGATCCGCGTGCGCGTGAGTTCGAAGCGCTTGATGGTGATCTCGCCGTCCAGCCGCGCCACCACCACCTGCCCGTTGCGCGCATCACTGCTGCGTCGTACCGCAACCAGGTCGCCGTCGAAGATGCCGTCGTCGCGCATCGAGTCGCCCTTTACCCGCAGCAGGTAATCGGGCTTGCTGGAAAACAACGTGCGATCCAGCAGCACGTGCCGCTCCAGCCCGGCGTCGGCACCGATCGGCGCGCCCGCGGCGACGCGTCCCAGGATCGGCAGGTTCAGGCGCGCATCGCGTGCGCTGCCGTGCGTGCTGGCCAGCCGGATGCCATGCGCGCGGTTGGCCCGCACCGTCAGGTATCCCGCCTCCTGCAGCCGGCGCACATGCTTGTGTGCCGCGCAGGCCTGGCGGAAACCAAAGGCATCGGCGATCTGCTGCAGCGTTGGCGGCATTCCTTCGCTGGCGGCATGCGACTGGATGAACGCCAGCACCGCCTGCTGGCGGTCGGTGAGGTCGGCCTGGTGGCTGGGGTCGTGGGTGTGGTCGTGGGTGCGGTCGTGGCTCATGGGTAAAAATCTATTTACCTTTGCCGGCGCGCGCAAGCCCCGGCTTCAGGACCGATTGGGCCCTGCATCGGTCTCACCCATCGAGATCATCGGTGGATCAAGGGCTTGGATGCCTTTCCCGACAAACCAGGCGAAGACACGTTATTTTCGAAAACCGGGGATCCAGCTTTCGTAGGAGCGGCTTCAGCCGCGAGCTCTTTGGCTCTTTGGCTCTTTGGCTCTTTGGCTCCTGCAGAGCGACACAGATCGCGATGGCAGTCCCAAGAGCACCGCCACTTGCCTCGCTCCTGCAACAACAGGCAACCGCCCGGATCAAAAGCACACGACCCAGGCCGCGCCTGAAAAAGCAAGCCACAAGACCATGTCCACAAGACATTCGCTGCAGAGGCGCGCTGCCGGGCGGGGAAAATCGCCAGGACGCACCGCTTGCCCAGGCAAGGACCCTGCCCGCATCGGTGCATCTACGGCAAAACAAGCCCACAAAAAAACACCCCGCCAATGCGGGGTGTCTTCTTGCTTTCACCTTGGCGGACACGCCATCCATCGGACAGCAGGCCTGCCTGGCGGGGCAGCCGGCTTAACGCCCGTCGCCGTCCGCATCCCCCGGCATCGCACGCTCGATGTGATGCCAACCATCGCGCACCGCCCCACGGGCCTCGCTCCAGGCCAGGCGGGACTCGCCGCGCGTCTGCGCCCAATCCTGCTCCAGCTTGTCCTCGACGTCATCGAAGCGCTGGCCCCGGTACTGGCCGTAACGATCGTAGCCGTACTGGTACGCCGGCTCGTAATCGTTCCACGTGCGACCTGACTGGTAGTACGGCGCGGACTCGTAGCGGCCGCGGAAATGCTCCACGTACTCGGTGGGGTTGACCGCCTCGGCCACCGCACCACCAGCCTTGGCACCGACAACGGCACCCACCACCGCACCGGCCGCCGCGCCTACCGGGCCCGCCGCGGAACCAATGGCGGCACCTGTGATCGCGCCCGCGCCTGCCCCGGTACCTTCGCCAATACTGTGGTCTTTCTTGAGGTCTGTCATCGTGTACTCCTTGGGGGTTGTGAACGGCTTTGCGCCGCCCGGATACCGTAGGCAGGGGCACATCCATCCTTCGTGAAAAACGCGGCCGCCAACATGAATGGTTCATTCAAGTCGGGCCCGACCTGGCGCGCCTGCAAATGCAAGGCGCGCGACCCCTCGCCGCGCACCAGCCAGCGCGTTTCGATGTGCTTGCCGGACTCCACGTCGATCCAGGGATAGGACCTGCACGTCACCCCGGCGCCTCCCGACGCAGGGTCGCAACCTGCCGGCGCTGCCCGGACGCTTGGTATTGCGTTGCATCCAGGGCCCGCCGGACAGCATGCCAATGCATGCACGCATGCCGGCAAGACAACAACCACGGGGCAAGCCCCTGAAACCGGCATGCGGGACTCACGGCGCCGATGCGCCCATCCAAGGTGCGCCCTGCCCCCACCTGCGACTCGCCCGTCGGCACGCGCATCCGCCACGCGCCCCTCCCGCGCGCGACTCAGCCCACCGGAAGCACCCTGTCCAACGTGGCATCCAGCGCAATGCCAGTGGCAAGCGTACCCATGGCAAGACCATGCGATCGCGCCAGTCGACTGCTGCAGAAGGCATCGGCGGAAGGGTTCCCGGCCCGCAACAGCAACCCCGCCTGCAAGGCCAATGCGAGGTCCTCGACCAGCATCCGGGCCGTTGCCTCATGCAACGGCGCATCGGGGGACAGCGATGGCAACAGGCGCTCGACCGCCGCATCGTGATCGGCGTTGCGGCCCATCGCGCATTGCAGCTCCGCACGCAACGCGGCGCCATTGGCGGGCGTGCGTGCCAATGCGCGCAGCACGTCCAGGCACTGGATGTTTCCGCTGCCTTCCCAGATGGAATTGAGCGGTGCCTGCCGGTAAAGCCGTGGCAGCAGGGATTCCTCGACGTAACCGTTCCCGCCCAGGCACTCCTGCGCCTCGTTGACGAAGGCAGCGGCGCGACGGCATATCCAGTACTTGCCGATGGCAGTGGCGATGCGCGCGAAGGCTTGCTCGCCCGGATCGCGTGGCGCGGCGTCCACCGCCCGCGCCACGCGCATCGACAGCGCCAGCGCGGCTTCGGCTTCGATCGCCAGGTCCGCGAGCAGGTTGCGCATCAACGGCTGGTCGAGCAGCACCTTCCCGAAGGCCTGGCGATAACGGCAGTGATGCATCGCCTGCGCCAGGGCCATGCGCATCAGGCCCGACGAGCCCAGCATGCAATCCAGTCGCGTCAGCATCACCATTTCCAGGATCGTGGCGATGCCGCGGCCTTCGTTGCCGATACGCCAGGCCCGGGCGCCGGTGAACTCGATTTCGGAAGAGGCATTGGACCAATCGCCCAGCTTGTCCTTGAGGCGCAGCAGGCGAAAGGCGTTCTTGCCGCCGTCGGGCAACCTGCGCGGCATCAGGAAACAGCCCAGCCCCTCCGGCGCCTGGGCCAGCACCACGAAACCGTCGGACATCGGTGCGGAAAAAAACCATTTATGGCCCACCAGCGAATACGTTTGCCCATCGCCACCGGCCAACGCAGTCGCCCTGGTGGTGTTGGCACGGACGTCGCTGCCACCCTGCTTTTCGGTCATCCCCATGCCAACGGTGACGCCAGCCTTGTGCTGGATCGCCACGTCGCGCGGATCGTAATGCGATGCCGCCGCCTTGTCGGCCCAGTCGCGCAATGCCGGCTCGCGCTGCAGCACCGGTATGGCGGCATGGGTCATCGTCAACGGACAACTGGTGCCGGGTTCGACCTGGTAATGCAGGTAGCTCAGGGCGGCACGTGCGACATGCGCGCCGGGTTGCGGGTCGCGCCATGGAAGTCCGGCCAGGCCATGCGCGATGGCGGCCTGCATCGTCGCGTGATAATTGGGATGGAACTCCACCGTGTCGATGCGGTGGCCGAAGCGGTCGTGGGTGCGCAGCCGCGGACGATCACGGTGCGCATCGAAGCTCAGTGCAAGCAACCTGTCGCCGGCCAGCGCGCCATAGGTTGCCACCCGTGTCGAGAACGCTCCACCGCCTTCACGCTGGATCGCTTCGCGCAGGGCGATATCGTCCGCCCACAAGTCGCGCGCGGCGAACCCGGGTGGCTGGTTGCTCACTGCATGCGTCTCGAATGCAACGCTCGGTGGCTGGGACATGGCGGCCTCGATGGCTGCTGGGGTCCAGGCCGATTGTGCGGCAACCGGGGTGGCAGGGCGAATCGATCAACCCCGCATGACCACAAGTCATATCTTCCGCCATGCGCGGACCACGGTCGCCCAGGCAATGCTGGTGCGCGCAGGACACGGTCTGCGCCTACAAAAAAGCCCCGCCGTGGCGGGGCTCGAAAGAACGGCCGGATTACCTTACCCGGCGGCCTCTGCCGGCGACACGCTGGCGGCCTGGGCGCCCTTCGGGCCCTGGGTGACTTCGTAGCTGACGCGCTGGCCTTCCTGCAGGCTGCGAAAGCCTTCGGAACTGATCGCGGAATAATGCACGAACACGTCCGCACTGCCATCTTCCGGGGCGATGAAACCGAAGCCCTTGGCGTCGTTGAACCACTTCACGGTACCGTACTGCATAGTGCTGATGACCTCGTCTGGAAAAGTGCGTGCACCGGTCCGTGGGTTACGGGTGCACCGGGCAAGTATGCAAAGCACCGGCGTTGCTTGCAATCACGCCGCCAACAGGGACGCCAGCGTGGCTGAAACGCCGGCCATGGCCGCAGCGACATTGGCAAGCACGTCATCGATCGTGATCACCTCGTCGGGCATTGGTCCGGCACCCGCGGCCCAGTTGGCGACGATGGCAAGGCAGGCGTAATCCAGGCCAAGTTCGCGTGCCAATGCTGCCTCCGGCATGCCGGTCATGCCGACCAGGTCGCAGCCGTCGCGACGCATGCGGACGATCTCGGCCCGCGTTTCCAGGCGCGGCCCCTGGGTGGCGCCGTAACAACCGCCATCCACCATGTCGATACCGGCGCGTTGTGCCGCCTGCAATACGGCAGTGCGCAGTGATGCGGTGTAGGGCTGGCCAAAATCCACGTGCAGCACCTCGCCGTCCAGCCCTGCATCGACATCGCCTTCGCACAGCGTGGAGATGCGCCCCCAGGTGTAGTCGATCAACTGGTCGGGACAGCCCAGGACCCGCGGACCATAGTGTTGCGTAATGCCGCCGACGGTATTGAGCGCAAGCAAGCGTTCGGCGCCGACGGCTTTCAGTGCCGCGAGGTTGGCGCGGTAGTTGATGCGATGTGGCGGGATGCCGTGGTCTTCGCCATGGCGGGCGAGGAAGGCGACACGCTTGCCGGCGCAGGTACCGACGCGGACCGGGCCGGAAGGTGCGCCGAAACGGGTCGACGGGGAATGCGTCACGACGTCGGTGAGCTCGGCCAGCGCATAGACGCCGGTGCCGCCGATGATGGCCAGGTCGATGGGAGGAGATGACGTGCTCATGCATGGGTCCTCGAACGGGGGTGCTGTTGCAGGAGCGGCTCCAGCCCAGAGCGCCTGTACTGGCTCTCGTCCTCGCAGGGGCGACGCAAGTCGCGGTTGCGTGACGGGCGTCCATATCGCGACTTGCGTCGCTCCTGCAGGGGCAGCAGCAAGAACTCGCGGCTGGAGCCGCTGCTGCAACGGCGCAGGCTAATCGCGCAGGGCAAGGATTCGCGGAAGGTTGCGACCCTGCTCGTGGTAATCCATGCCGTAGCCGAAGACGTAACGGTCGGGGACGTCGAGGCCTGCGTAGTCGGCACACAGGCCATCGATGCAGCGGCCGTGTTGCTTGACGACAAGCGCGGCGATGCGTACCTCGCTCGCCCCCTGCGCCATGCACCACTCGCGCACGCCGGCCAGGGTGTGGCCTTCGTCGATGATGTCGTCGACCAGCAACACCCTGCGACCTTTCAATGGGGTTTCCGGGCGATGCTTCCAGACCAGCTCGCCACCCGAGGTCGCGCCGCGATAACGGGTGGCATGAAGGTAGTCGAATTGCAGGTCGACGCCGAGCGCACCGATTTCCAGCGCCAGCGCACCTGCAAACGGCAACGCACCATTCATGACCGTCAGGTAGACGGGGACGCTACCTGCATAGTCGTCGCCGATCTTGACCGCCATCGCCGCGATCGCGCGCTCGATGGTGGCGCGGTCGTGGATGACATCGCTGTTGGCGAGCGCGGTCGCGAAATCCATGTCCTTGCTCATGCGCTGCCCCGGACCAGTCGCGATTGCACCTGGCCATGGCGCGCATCGGCCAGCAACCCGTCCCAACCCATCGCGCCACGCCCGATCAGGCCGATCAGTGCCGCGGTATTGAGCTGGCGCCCTGCGACGGCAGCAAGCGATTCGTCCACCAGCTCGGGATGGCAGACCAGCACCACGTCGCAGCCCGCATCCAGGTGCGCATCGATGCGGGCCTTGACGCCGCCGGCCGAAAAGGCCGCGGCCATGCCGATGTCGTCGGAAAACACCACGCCACGGAATTTCATCTCGTCGCGCAGGATGTCCTTGATCCAGCGCGGCGAGTAGCCGGCCGGTTCCGGCGCGACCTTCGGATAGACCACGTGCGCCATCATGACCGCGTCTGCCTTGGCCTGGATGCCGGCGACGAAGGGCACCAGGTCCAGCGCACGCATCTCATCGAGCGTGCGGTCGTCGATCGCGGTGTCGACATGCGTGTCTTCCAGCACCGAGCCGTGTCCGGGAAAATGCTTGAGCGTCGCGGGCATCCCGGCGGCATGCATGCCTTCGACATAGGCACGCGTGAAAGCGGCGACCACTTCCGGGTCCGCGGAAAACGCCCTGTCGCCGATGGCGCGATTGCCACGGCCCAGGTCGACGACCGGTGCAAAGCTGAGGTCGACGCCGCTGGCCCGCACTTCGCTGGCCATCAGCCAGGCGTGGTCGCGCGCGCTCGACAAGGCGCCATTGCGGTCGCTGGCATACATCGCATCGAAGGTTGCCAATGGCGGCAAGGCGCTGTAGCCGTCGCGAAAACGCTGTACGCGCCCGCCCTCCTGGTCGACACAGACCAGTTGCGGACGTGGCGCGGCCTCGCGGATCGCCTGCGACAGTTCGGCCACTTGCGCCCGGGACGCAAAGTTGCGGGTAAACAGGATCACGCCGGCGCAGGCATCGTGCTGCAACCAGTCGCGCTCCTGCGCATTGAGTTGGGTACCGGCGACGCCGATCACGAGCATTGCTTGTTCTCCCTGGTGCCGGCGCCACGCTGTCCGGCTTTGTGCAAATCCGTGGCCATGCGCTCATCATCGCGCCACTGTGCATAAGGGCGCGATGACAGGGCCAGATTGTAGTAGCGCTGCGCGTCGGTGGCCTCGATGCCAAGCCATTGCGGCCTTTCGAATCCCTCATCGACGGTGGACAGCTCGATTTCCGCCACCACCAGGCCTGCGTTGTCGCCGATGAACTCGTCCACCTCCCAGAGATGGCCGGCGTGCTCGATGTAGTGGCGGCGTTTGTCGATGACGCCGCCGACGCACAGCGCCATCAGGGCGCGCGCATCATCGGCGGGAATTGGATAGTCGAATTCCTGGCGGCTGCGCCCGAGCTCGCGCGATTTGAGGTTGAGGTAACCCTGGTGGCCGGCGATACGGACGCGGATCGAGGCATGCATGGATCCGCTGTCGACCGTGGCCAGGTCATTGAGATAGCCCTGCGCCATCGGCACGACCTCGTGGGCCTGGTCGCGCCAGGCGTCGCCGACGACCAGGAACTTGCGTTCGATTTCAATCGCCATGCGACCGGCTCCATCCTGCTTTACGCCCGGGCAGTGATCCGGACTGCCTCATCGCCGTTCGATGGCAGGTGCGTTCGAAGGCACTTTTTTTCCTGCTTTTGCAGGCATGACCGGAAACCATCATTGCTCGAACAGCGCAATGCTTTCGACGTGCGCGGTATGCGGGAACATGTCCATCACGCCTGCCGCGCGCAACTTCCAGCCGCGCTCGTTGACCAGGTAACCGGCATCGCGCGCCAGCGATCCGGGGTGGCAGCTGACATAGACGATGCGCTTGAGGCCTTCGAGCGGCAGCTGCTTCAACACGACGTCGGCACCGGAGCGCGGCGGATCCAGCAACAGGCGATCGAATCCCGTTGCATCGGCGCCCTGCCCCTGCGTCCGCCGCATCCAGCTGTGTCCGCGCAGGTCCTGCGCAAGGTCGGCGGCATGGAAATGCGCATTGTCCAGGCCGTTGTGCGCGGCATTGTCGCGGGCGCGCTGCACCAGGCCTGCATCGCCTTCGACACCCACCACTTCACGCACGCTGCGCGCCAGCGGCAAGGTGAAGTTGCCCAGGCCGCAAAACAGATCGAGCACGCGATCCCCGGGCTGCACGTCGAGCAGCTCGAAGGCGCGGGCGATCATTTTCTGGTTGAGTCCGGCATTGACCTGGATGAAGTCCAGCGGGCGGAACTGGAGCTCCACGTCCCACTGCGGCAGGCGAAACGCAAGTCGCGGATCCGCCGGCCACAACGCGTGCACCGAGTCCGGACCGCCGGGCTGCAGCAGGATCGCAACGTCGTGCTCCCTGGCGAACGCCAGCAAGGCGTCCTGGTCGGCTTGCGACAACGGCTGCATGTGCCGGAAGACCAGCGCGATTCCGCTGGAATCCTGCGTGGGATCACCCGCTATGAACTCGATCTGCGGGATGTCGCCGCGCGCATCCATGCCGTCGACCAAGGCTGCCAATGCATCGATCTTGAAACCGATCTGCGGGATCACCGTATGGCATTGCGTGAGCTCGGCGACGAAGCGTGGATCCAGCTCGCGGAAGCCGACCAGGGTCTTGCCCTTCTTTTCCACGCGGCGCACGGAAAAGCGCCCCTTGCGGCGATAGCCCCAGGCGGCGTCGGTCAGCGGCGGCAGGATGGTTTCGGGCGTGACGTGGCCGATGCGCGCCAGGTTATCCACCAGGATGTGCTGTTTGGCGTGGATCTGCTGGTCCTGCGCCAGGTGTTGCAGGACGCAACCGCCGCAGGTGCCGAAGTGCGGGCAGCGAGGCTCGACGCGATCGGGCGACGCCCGCAGGACCTCCAGCGTCCTGGCCTCGTCGAAGCTGCGCTGGCGACGGGTCTGCTGCGCGGCGACGCGTTCGCCGGGCAGCGCCCCGGCGACGAAAACGGTTTTCCCTGGATTGGCATGGCCTTCGGGCCGGCGGGCAACACCGCGGCCATCGTGGCTGAGGTCGATGATGTCGATCTCGAAGGGGGTCTGGTCGATACGGGCCAACGGCGGCTCGGTGGGGCTGGGTGGCCGGGTATTGTCGCAGAGGCGGCGTTGGCCTGGACGTTTGGGGCTTGCCATTGCGGCAGCGCCTTCAGTCGCGAGCTCGGCCCTCAAGCGGCGCCAACGCACTGGGCCCGCGACTGAGGGCGCTCCCGCACAAGGCCGGCAGCAGATCCTTCGCCTCGCCCAGGATGACCTCGGCTTTGCCCCGGCAACAGCAGATCCTTCGCTGCGCCCAGGATGACCTCGGCTTTGCCCCGGCAACAGCAGATCCTTCGCTGCGCCCAGGATGACCTCGGCTTTGCCCCGGCAACAGCAGATCCTTCGCTGCGCTCAGGATGACCTCGGCTTTGCCCCGGCAACAGCAGATCCTTCGCTGCGCTCAGGATGACCTCGGCTTTGCCCCGGCAACAGCAGATCCTTCGCTGCGCTCAGGATGACCTCGGCTTTGCCCCGGCAACAGCAGATCCTTCGCTGCGCTCAGGATGACCTCGGCTTTGCCCCGGCAACAGCAGATCCTTCGCTGCGCTCAGGATGACCTCGGCTTTGCCGAGGTCACTTCTGCTTCCAGCTTCCACCGCTCTGGTACCACCAGCCACTGCGGGCACTGGCGACCCATTGCTTGGCGAAGACGTCGCGTATCTGCGATTCCCACTCCGGATGGCCGTTGGCCACGGCCACTTCGCGGTAAACGGCCTTGCGGTCACGGTTGTCGTCGGCAACGGCCTGGTTGATCGCCACGCGATCCTTGAGGCCGAGCTTGCCGGCATCACGCACCACGATCAGGCCATCGCTGCCAAAGCCCAGGGCGCCGGAGTCGAACCCCGCCCGCAGCGTGGCATTGAAACGTGATTCCATGCGGGCCTGGATCGCCTGGATCGCCGGCGTCTTGATGCTGATGTCCGGACGCGCCTGTGCGTAGGCCGGGCTGATGCCGACCAGCATCAACGGGTCGAAGTGGAAGCCATTGCTGGCCATGCCACCGCCATCGCCGCCCTCGTCGGGTGCTGGCGCAGGCTGCTGTGCATCCTCGCCGATGACCTTCTCGACGAACTGCTTGGCCGCTTCCTGGGCCTCGGCGGCCGGGAAATAGACATTGATCGTGACGCAGGCGGTGAGCAGCACCGCGGCGATTGGCATTCCCATCCAGCGTTTCATCGTCTTCTCCCTATGTCGTGTGCGATGTTGCCTTGAATCATGGCTTCCAGGTGGCTGCTCGCTGCAACCGGCTTGCCGTGGTTGGCCTGCCGTGTCCGGATCGATGCCCGGATCATTGCACGACCGGGCTGACCTCGCCCTTGCCGACCGCTTCGAGCCTTTCCAGCAGGGTCGGCCAGTCGACCCTGCGGTTGAAGCCCACCACCCGCAATCGCGGGATGCCGGCACCTTCCACGATGGTAAAGCCCGTACGTGAACCCGGCTCTACCGACGCGCCCAGCGATAGCGAGCGCGACGGCTCTGCCGGGTGCAGCCCACCCATCAGGCAGACTTCGTTGGCCAACCGACACGAAATCCCGACCTGCCGGTAGCCGAAATCATCGAAGAACCCGATCAGCTTGCCCTGCAGGCTGTTGACGAAGGACGCGTCGCCGACGCTTGAGATGTTTTGCACCGCACGCTGGCTGATGCGCTGCCTGACCCCGCGCCGACGCGCCTGGTCGGCGTCGGTGTGCAACTCGGCGTCGAAGGCGGTCGCGGTCCAGTCGACCAGGCGCAGGCCGGAGATGCGCCCGTCCAGCCGCCCGGTAATGGTCCCGAAATCGAACACCCCGGTCAGTGCCGCCAGGTCCAGGTCGTCCAGCGCCAGGTTGGCGCTCAGCGATGGCGCCACGCCAAAGGGGCGCTCGAGCGACAGCGATGACACCTGCACTTGTCCATCGAACAATTGCATGGTCAGTCCGCCCTCGAAATCCATGTGCTCGTTGGCGTAGCGCGCCGTGGGGATGCTGCCGCTCAACTCGCCCTCGAACGCGGGCAGGCCTAATGCCTTGGCGATCTTTCCGATGTCGAGCCTGTCCAGGCCCAGGCCAAACCGCATGCGCAGGCCCTCATCGCCTTTCGGCGGGCGCAGGACCAGGTCGTCGAAGCGCAAGCTGCCGCCGAAAGCGGGCACGCTGACGGTCTTGCGCAACCTGATCACGCCATTGCGGCTGTCGATGGGAAGGGTCGCGGCAGAAAAATCCAGTCCATACAGCTGCCCACCACGCCAGCGCAATTCGCTCGATACGGGCGTGGTGGCAGAGAAACCAGGCTTGCCGTTGAGGCCATCGAAGCGGAAACGTCCACGGGGGTCGACCAGGTCGATGTCATGCAGCCAGGCCTGTGCGGCCTGCAACCGACCATCCACCATGTCCAGTCGCGCATCGAGCGCACCACGCATCTGCAGCTCGCCCAGGTCGAACAGGCCCAACCAGCCGGACAGGTAGCGCTTGCGCAACGGTGCCACGTCGCGGCTGTGCAGCTGCAGGTCCAGCGCCTGCAGATTGGCGTCGGTGTCGAATGCGGCGCTGCCTTGCGCAACCAGGGCGTCGCCGTCGTTCCAGTCGAAGCGGGGCAACTGCCAGCCGCCCTCGCCCGCCCGCCGCGCGGCGACATGCAATCCCACCGGCGTGCCGGGCAGCGCGAGATACGCGTTGCCAGCAAGCAACTCACCGCCGTGGAGCTTGCCATCCACCGTCACCATCGTGCGCGCCGGCCACTTGCGATAGTCGATATCGAAGCGTCCGGCCAGGCCCTCGCCGGCGATGGTGGCGTCGGGCGTGTCGAAACCCGCGCCTGCCGTCGACAAGGTGCCTACCACCTGCAAGGGCGGTGCTTCGGGTACATGCACGCGCAGATGGCCGTCCAGCGTGCCTGACTTGAGCTGGCCATCGGCCCAGCCCTGCGACAGCAACGCCTGCGCCCAGACCAGCGGCACTTTCGCCAGATCCAGCGCGGTGTCGTCGGGCGTGGCGGCCGAGCGATGCAGCGCCAGGGTCGAGGCGCCCTGCGTCAACGTCGCCTCGGTGCTGGCCGTTCCCAGGTCGACCGTCAGTCGCAACGGGGAGCCGCGACCACTGCGCACCGTGCCGTCGCAACGCCAGCCCTGGTTGCCGTCGCGCTGCAGCGGGCATTGCCATTGCAGGTCATGGAAGCGATAGCCCAGGTCCGGCGCGACCACCTTGCCGGCCCATACGCTGAGTTGCCCCTGCGTCGCGCCTGGATGCCAGTCCAGTCGCACCCGGACGTCATCAAGCGTAGCGACGCCGGTCGTGATCCGGTCGATATGCGCTTGCGCGGAGCGTGCCGTTGCGTGGCGTGCCGTTGCCTGGCGTGCCGTTGCGGCCGGCGCCGTTGCAGGTGGCGCGGTCTTGCTGCCCGCCATCGCCGGCAGCGACGTCGCCAGGTAGGTGAGGCAGAGCAACAGCGGTACTATCCGGCGGGGCATGGAAGCAAGCATACCTACGATGATGGAAGCCGCGATGAAACCACGTCACGACCCGGCGTCCCCACCACCTGGGCCGCGCATCCTCCTGGTCGAAGACGACCCGGTCAGCCAGGCATTCCTGGTGGCCGCGTTGGAATCGCTGCCGGCGCGGGTGGACGCCGCTGCTTCCTGTGCGCAGGCGCGACGGATCTGTGCCGATGCCCCCGGGCATGCACTGTGGTTGATCGACGCACACTTGCCGGACGGCAGCGGGGTCGAACTGCTGGCCACGTTGCGCCCGTCGGCGCCGCGCACCAGGGCCGTGGCGCATACCGCCAGCCGGCAGCGTGAAGTGATCGATGCACTGGTCGCCGGCGGGTTTTCGGACGTGCTGGTCAAACCCCTCGCGACGCCGGCATTGCAGTCGGCAGTGCGGCGCGCGCTGGGCAACGCGACCGCAACGGTCGCCGATGTCCCGGCCCGCTACGACCACTTGCCCGATTGGGACGACGCCGCTGCGTTGCGGGCACTCAACGGGCACGATGCGCATGTCGCGACACTGCGGCAGTTGTTCCTGGAGCAACTCCCATCGCAACGAGACGCCATTTCCACTGCCCTGGCCGCAGGTGATACCTGCCAGGCCAGACAGGAGCTGCATCGCTTGCGCGCAAGTTGCGGCTTCGTCGGTGCGACCCGCCTGGGCTCCATGGTGCAGGCGCTGGAATGCGAGCCGGCTTGCGCGCAGGCGTTTGGCTGCTTCCAGGCCGCGGTAGCCGGCCTTTTGTCACCGTCGTCGCACGCCGACGAGGGCCATGTCGCGACCTGAGAACCGCTGCCGGGCCCCGCCTCAGCGGCGCGACACCGGCACCATCCGTCCCAGGTCACCCATCAGTTCCCATGATCTCAGCCCGCGTCCACCAAGGTGGTACGCCAGCACTGGCCGCAGCGCCCGGCGCAGGCTGGCCAGGTCGCTGGCGGCGGGAACGCCACAGTCGCTGTCCGTACCACCCGGGCCCTCGTCCCCGCTCGCCAGTGCCAGCAGCGCGCTGCCGGTGGCGGCCGTGCTGCGATCGTCGTGCCCGCGATCGCTGAGCAGCCGGCGCGGTCCGTGCTCGGGGTCGAGGCGGTAACGCGCGGCCGGGTCGATGGCGGCGCCGTCGCCATCCGTGGCCAGGTCGAATCCGAAACCCAGCGCACCCAGCAGGTCGTGTTCGAACCGCCGCAGCGTCCAGCCCAGGTGGTCTTCGGCACCCAGCCGTGCCCGGGCCCGGGCATAGGCTGCAAACAGACCCGGTTGCGGATCGTTGCGCGGCGCCAGGCGCAGGACCAACTCGTTGAGGTAGAAGGCAGCCATGGTGGCTTCGCCAGCCAGCCTGGGCGCGGCATCCAGCGCTTCGGCGCTGCGCAACTGGGCAAGCTCGCCGCGCTGGACCGCTTCCAGGCGCACGTACTGCAGCGGTTGCAGGGCCGCTCGCTGGACATGGCGCTTGCCGCCGCCCTGCACGCCGCGCGCCAGCAGGCCAAGGCGACCATGGTTGGCGCCCAGCGCTTCGACCAGCAGGCTGCTTTCACGCCAGGGGCGCGTGTGCAGGATGAAGGCGGGTTCGTTGGTGATGCGCAAGGGGGGAGTCGAAATCAGTCCGTGGGGAAGAGCATATTCCCTCTCGCCCCATGGGTCGCGACGCGGACATGGACGCCTTGGCTCCGGGCGGGAGCGATGTCAGTTACGGGAGGGGCGTCGGGTAGCAGTGGATCGGGACTGGCCTGGCTCCTGCAACAAGCGCGCAACCGATCCTTTGCCACGTCCAGGAAGATGCAGCCTGGGCATGGGCTTACTCGTGGTAGCCCAGTGTCCGCAGCGCCGCCTCGTCGTCCGACCACCCGGCACGCACGCGAACGAAAGTCTCCAGGAACACCTTGTTGCCGAACAGCCGTTCCATCTGCTCGCGCGCACTGGTGCCGATCGCACGCAGGCGGGTGCCGCCCTTGCCGATGACGATGGCCTTCTGGCCATCGCGCTCGACCCAGATGATGGCAGCGATACGCAGCAACATGCCCGCACGCGTCGTGGTGTCTTCCTCGAATTTCTCGATCTCGACGGTGGTCGCGTACGGCAACTCCGCGCCCAGCTGGCGCATGAGTTGTTCGCGCAGCAGTTCCCCCGCCAGGAAACGCTGGCTTTTGTCGGTGATCTCGTCCTCGCCGTATAACGCGGGCTGCTCGGGCATCAGCGGCAGCAGCGAATCGACCAGCGCCTCCAGGCCCTTGCGCTTGAGCGCCGAGATCGGATGGATCGCGGCAAAATCGCGGCCCTGCGCCACTTCGGACAAGAACGGCAGCAAGCTCGCCTTGTCCTTGATCCGGTCGACCTGGTTCACCGCCAGCACCACCGGCACGCCAGCGGACTGCAGCGCCTGGAAAGCCAGCGTGTCGCCGTCATCCCAGCGCCCGGCCTCGATGACCAGGATGGCCGCGTCCACGCCTTCCAGCGCTCCACGGGCGGCCCGGTTCATCCAGCGATGCATCGCCGAGGCAGTGGCCTTGCCCTGGTCACCGTGGATGCCGGGGGTATCGACGAGCAGCAATTGGCCGCGCTCGAAGGTCGCAATGCCCAGCAACCGGTGGCGCGTCGTCTGCGGTCGATTGGAGACGATGCTGACCTTGGCACCCACCAGGGCGTTGACCAGGGTCGATTTGCCGACGTTGGGACGACCGATGACGGCCACCTGGCCGGCGCGAAAAGGAGTGTCAGTCATGTGTGCATTGTAGGCCGCGACCTGATCCGACGCCCATGGCCGGGGTCCGCCCGAAACAGGATGGACGCGGTGACCGCGTATCCAGCGGCGGCGCTAGGGCGCCTTGAGCAGGTCCAGCATGGCAGCGGCAGCCGCCTGCTCGGCGGCGCGTCGGGACCCGCCACTGCCCTGGCTCGCCTGATGGGGTTCTGACAATGTGCAGGACACGAGGAACGTCTTGTCGTGGTCATCGCCGCTTTCACCAAGCAGCGCGTACATCGGCAGCGCTTGTTGCCGCGCCTGCAGCCACTCCTGCAACCGGGTCTTTGCGTCCTTGCCGACCTGGTGCAGTGGCGGCAAAGCCGACAACAACGGTTCGAACCACTCCAGCACCACGCCGCGACAGGCATCGAAACCGGCATCCAGGTAGACCGCGGCGATGATCGCCTCGACCGCGTCGGCCAGGATCGAATCGCGGCGGTGGCCGCCGGACTTCATTTCGCCCGGGCCAAGCGTCAACGCGGCCCCGAGCTGCAGGTCTCGCGCCAGGCTGGCCAAGGTCGACTCGCGCACGAGTTCGGCGCGTGCCCGGGTCATCGCGCCCTCGTCGGCCTTGGGCCAACGCGCGTACAGCTGCTCGGCGATCACCAGGTTGAGCAGCGAATCGCCCAGGAACTCGAGTCGCTCGTTGTGCGGGCTGCCGGCGCTGCGATGGGTGAGGGCCTGCGCAAGCAGGCCCGGATCGTCGAATGCGTAGCCGATGAAGGCAGACCTACCCGCCACGACCCTGCGGTCGTCTTGACGCTCACTCACCGGCGGCGTGTTTGGTCAGCTCTTTGGATGCCGAGAATTTGCCCACCACGTCCAGGTTGCCGATGATCGGCTTGCGGACTTCGTAGTTGACGTCCACGTTCCAGCCTTTGTCGGTGCGCTTGATCTTGACGTCGCTCGGCTTCACGTTGTCGGAGTAGCTGACATACAGGCGGCGGAAGAACAGGTCTGCAATCTTGTTGGGGCTGTTGTCGGCGATGCCCGGCTCCTCGGCCATGCCGCTCAGGGCCTGCTTGACCGAGTAATACTCCTGGTACATCGGTATCAGCTTCATGCCGATGTAGATGAACACGCCCACTAACGCCAGGACGATCACGAACCCGATCAGGGTCATGCCACTTTGCTTGCGCTTCATCTCTTCTCCCCTTTGCCAGCGTTGGTCGTTGCCTGCGCCGACTGACGACCGCCGTGTCGGGGCATGCCCCTGTTGGCACATGCCGTGTTGGCGGCCGCAGCCCCGTGGACGCCTGGTCCCCGGCGCCCTGCCCCGGATTCTACGGTATCGCGAGCGCGCCAAATGGCTAGGGGATGGAATTGCCAATCCGCTTGAAATCGACCCCACCGGCGCTTGAATCCCAGTGCATCCAGATCAGGAAGGCCTTGCCCCTCAGGTCTTCCTCCGGCAGGAAGCCCCAGAAGCGACTGTCCTCGCTGTTGTCGCGATTGTCGCCCATCACGAAATACTGACCCGCCGGCACCGTCCACTCACCCTCCCCCTGGATGAAGAACGGCGAATCCTTGCGTTCAAGGACATCATGGGGCCGTCCCGGAACCATTTCGGTCAACAACGACGAGCCGGTCGCGTCGATCCCCCGTCCCTTGCCGACATAGATGCCATCGGCACGGTACTGCAGCGGCTTTCCATTCACCGACACGGTGTTGTCATGGTAGGCGATGGTGTCGCCCGGCACGCCCATGACGCGCTTGATCCAGTCCTGCTCGGGGTGCTGCGGCGGGTGGAAGACCACCACGTCGCCCCGCTTGGGCTCCCCGGTGGCGATGAATTTCTTGTTGGTGATCGGCAGGCGCAGGCCATAGGCGAACTTGTTGACCAGGATGAAATCGCCGATCAGCAACGTCGGCATCATCGAGCTGGACGGGATCCGGAACGGTTCGGCGACGAAACTGCGCAGGCACAACACCGCTGCCAGCACCGGGAAGAAAGCGCGCGAGTAGTCGATCACGACGGGCTCGTGCACATCCAGCAATCCGGCGCGCTGCTCGCGGCGCTTGCGCAGGAACAGCTTGTCGAGCAGCCATACAAGGCCGGTGAACAGGGTCAGGGTGACCAGGGCGATTTCAAACCAGCGCATACATGCTCCTTCGGAGCCGGAATTCGGGATTGGGGATTGGAGGTTCGCAGTTGCGGTCGTCCCGCCTGCCGCTACGAATCTCCAATCCCCGATCGCCAGTCCCGGTTATTTGTTGTCCACCTGCAATACGGCAAGGAACGCTTCCTGCGGGATTTCCACGTTACCCACCTGCTTCATGCGTTTCTTGCCGGCTTTCTGCTTTTCCAGCAGTTTTTTCTTGCGGCTGGCATCACCGCCGTAACATTTCGCCAGCACGTTCTTGCGCAGCGCCTTGACCGTGGAGCGCGCGATGATCTGTGAGCCGATCGCCGCCTGGATCGCCACGTCGAACATCTGCCTGGGGATCAGCTCACGCATCTTCTCGACCAGGTCGCGACCACGCCGGTCGGCATGGGCGCGGTGCGTGATCAGCGACAGCGCATCGACGCGATCCCCGTTGATCAACGTGTCAACGCGCACGAACGGGCCAGCCTGGAACCTCAGGAAGTGGTAATCCAGGGAGGCATAGCCGCGCGAAACCGACTTCAGGCGGTCGAAGAAGTCGAGGACCACTTCGGCCATCGGCAGTTCGTAGCTGATCTGGACCTGGCTGCCCATGTACTGGATGCCGACCTGCGATCCGCGCTTTTCCTCGCACAGCTTGATCACGCTGCCGACGTAATCCGGGGGCGTGAGGACATTGGCGCGGATGATCGGCTCGCGCACCTCTTCGACCAGGTTGCTCTGCGGCAACTTGGCAGGATTATCCAGCGACAGGATGCTGCCGTCGGTCAACAGCACCTCATAGACGACCGTCGGCGCGGTCGTGATCAGGTTGAGGTTGTACTCGCGCTCCAGCCGCTCCTGCACGATCTCCAGGTGCAACATGCCCAGGAAGCCGCAGCGGAAGCCAAACCCCATCGCCTCGGAGGATTCGGGCTCGAAGCGCATCGCGGCATCGTTGAGGCGCAGTTTTTCCAGCGCCTCGCGCAGATCCGGATAATCGTCCGCATCCACCGGGAACAACCCGGCGAACACGCGCGGCTGCATTTCCTGGAAACCGGGCAGCGGCCCGGCCGCCGGATTGCCGGCCAGCGTCAGCGTGTCGCCGACAGGCGCGCCATGGACATCCTTGATGCTGGCGTTGATCCAGCCCACCTCGCCCGCGCCGAGCTTGGCCAGTTCCTTGCGCTTGGGCGTGAACACGCCCACGTTGTCCACCTGGTGCGTGCGCCCGGTCGACATCACCAGGATCTTGTCGCCGGGCTTGATCTCGCCCTGCATGACGCGCACAAGCGAGACCACCCCCAGGTAGTTGTCGAACCAGGAGTCGATGATCAGCGCCTGCAATGCATCGCCTTGGCGCTGCACCGGGGCGGGAATCCGGGTGACGATGGCTTCGAGCACATCCTCGACGTTGAGGCCGGTCTTGGCGCTGACCGCGACCGCGTCGCTGGCGTCGATGCCGATCACGGCCTCGATCTCGGCCTTGACCTTTTCGATGTCGGCCGTGGGCAGGTCGATCTTGTTGATCACCGGCACCACTTCCAGGCCCTGCTCGACGGCGGTGTAGCAGTTGGCGACCGACTGCGCCTCGACGCCCTGCGCGGCATCGACCACCAGCAACGCGCCCTCGCAGGCGGCCAGCGAGCGGCTGACCTCGTAGCTGAAGTCGACATGGCCCGGGGTGTCGATGAAGTTGAGCTGGTAGGTCTGCCCGTCCCTGGCCGTGTAGGGCAGCGACACCGACTGCGACTTGATGGTGATGCCGCGCTCGCGCTCGATCGGATTGCTGTCCAGCACCTGTGCCGCCATCTCGCGCGTGGTCAGCCCACCGCACAGGTGGATGATGCGGTCGGCCAGCGTCGACTTGCCGTGGTCGACGTGGGCAATGATCGAGAAGTTGCGGATCTTCTCCATCGATGCCTTCTCGGCAAGGGCGCGTTCGGTAGGGGCTTGTTGGCTGGAATTGGACGACATGGGCTGCACTGGAGGGCGCGGGACCGCTGGAAGCAGGCCGGCGCCGGATGGCGCCCGGCCAAGCCCGGCAACGGCCGGGAAACGCGGGCGATACGGTAAACGATCAATTATCGCATGCCGCCGCCGCGCGCTGACCCGGGCAGGGATGCACGCGCATCGGGCGGCCGTCGCATGGCCAGATGCGACGTGGCCGCGCACCAGGCGCGGCCACGGGCTTCAGGCGCAGGCCGGATACAAGCGCGCAGCCTGGCGCAGGCTGGCCTGCAAGGACCTAGCCACCAGTGTTCATTGCGTGTCCCGGCTGCGCGGCGTCACCGCCACGAACTGCCGTGCGCCGCGACGGTTGATCAGCAACATGATCGTCTGTCCCGGCTTGGCGCCGGCGAGTGCCTGATCGAGCTTCGACGGACTACCAACAGCCTCACGGCCGACCGACAACACCACGTCACCAGGACGGATCCCCGCCTCGCGCGCCGCCATCCCCTCGACCCGGGCGATACCAACGCCTTCGCCCGGATCCAGCCCAAGCTGCTTGCGGTCGCTGCCGTCCAGTGTCTCGCCGATGAGGCCCAGCGGGTTGGATGACTTGTGTGCCGGAGCGGCGGGTCCGGACTGGCCATCGTCGTCGATGGTACCGCCCAGCAGGCCCTGGTCCAGCGGGGCCAGCACGACGTCCACGGTGCGCGGCTTGCCGTTGCGCAGGATGCCGAGCTCCACCCGGGTGCCCGGCGCCTTGGCGCCAATGATCGGCGGCAACTCGCTGGACTGGACGATCTTGCGCCCATCGACCGATCGGATCACGTCTCCAGTCTCCAGGCCGGCCTTTTGGCCAGGACTGCCTGCTTCGACCTTGGTGATGATCGCGCCATTGGTATCGGGCAGGCCGAAACCCTTGGCGTCATCGGCACCGATGCCCTGGAGCGCCACGCCGATCATTCCGCGCCTGACCTTGCCGGTGGTCTTGAGTTGCTTGACCACGTTCATCGCCAGGTCGATCGGGATCGCGAAGCTCACGCCCATGTAGCCGCCCGAGTTGCTGAAGATCTGCGAATTGATGCCGATCACTTCGCCATGGGTGTTGAGCAGCGGGCCACCGGAATTGCCACGGTTGATCGCGACGTCGGTCTGGATGAAGGGCACGTACTGCTGGCCGGCATTGCTGCGGCCGACCGCGCTGATGATGCCCGCGGTCACCGAGTTGTCCAGGCCAAACGGCGAACCGATCGCGACCGCCCATTGCCCCGGCTTGAGCCGGCTGGAATCGCCCAGCCGCAGCGCCGGCATTCCGCTGGCATCGATCTTCAGCAGGGCCACATCGGATTTTTCGTCACTGCCGACCACCTTGGCGGTGTACTCGCGGCGATTGGACAGGGTGACCTTGACCGAGTCGGCATCATCGACCACATGGTGGTTGGTGAGCACGTAGCCATCGGGCGAGATGATGAAACCGGTGCCGATCGAGATGCCGCGCGGCCCTGAATCCTGCGGATAGCCCGGACCGCCGGGCCCACCGGGCATCGGCATGCCCGGGCCGAAGAACCGGCGGAAGATCTCGGGCAGCTGGTCCTCGTCGGGCATTCGTGCCTGCGCCTGGCGGCCATGGTTGGCGCCGATCTGCGCTTCGACATGCACGACTCCGGGTCCTACTTGCTCGACCAGCCGGGTGAAGTCGGGCAAGCCGGCAACCATCTCGGGTGCCGGCGTCGGGGACTGCGCAGTGGCGACGGGCAAGACGATGGCCGTGGTCGCTGCAGCCGTTGCAACGATGGCCAGCGCCAGGACCTGGGCGTTCTTGCGGAACAGCGCCATGCCCGGGGCACTCCTGCGCAACGGGGATTTACTGGGCGTGGTGTTTTCAGGAGCGATGTCTTTCATTGCGGAAGCACCTCGACTACGAAGACAAGTGAACGGATGGACGAATCCGGGAACGCCGCGCACTCGACGCTCCCGTCATCCGGGCGAAAGCCGGGATTCATTGCAGATCGCAAGTTGTCGCAAATCCAGGGTGGTTGCCTGGCTTGTCTGGCTTGCCTGGCGGTGACGCATCGCCCAGGGCAAGACTTCTCCACGCACGCAGTCAATCCACCGGGCAAATCCGCATCCCGATGCCAGGCCGCGATGACGTCGGCTCCGGCACCCTGGGCTGGTGATGCGGGCACATACTTTTAGTTACGGCATGTCCCCGTCGGCGCGTTCGATGGGAACCGGCTGGGCCGTGGCTGTCGCATCGTCCTGCTGGGCTGCAGCAGGCACTGGTTGCGTCCGATCGGGCGCGGCGCGCAGCTGGAACGGATAGAACCCCCCGGTTGCCTGCTCCCGGCCGTAGTCGACGTTGAACGCACCCGACGTTGCAGCAGGCAACAATGCCCGCGGCCAGGGGCGTGTCGTGATCGTGTCGTCCCTGGGCGTGAACGGATTGGCGCTGGCCGGATGCCCGCCGTCAGCTGCGACCATCGATTGCGCCGTGGCCTGCGACTGGCCCGGCCGCGACGGCGCATATCGCGCGGCCCCCACCGATTGCGTCGTCCCCGGTGCGGGCGTGGCTGCCGCGATCGCCACCTGGGGCTCCGCGTCGCGCTGGGCGGCAACACGCCTGGCGGCGCGCTGGCTCTGGCCGCGCGAACGGCGGGCCATGGCACGTCGTGGCAACTCGGCGGCGGCCGCCACGGCGGCGACATCTGCGACCGTCCCCGGCGCATCGGGTTGCTGCGGCCGGGGGGCGGAGCCCGCCGGTGACATCGGGACGGATGCCTCCGGTGACGTCTTGGCGATGGCCTGGACAGGTGCCGGCTGCGCAGCATCCGACGGCCCGCGCACTGCAAGCTGCATCGATTGCTGTGCAGCGTCGGGCGTCGCCAGCTGGGGGGCCTGCCGGGCCACGAACAGCGCCACGACCGCAACCGAGGCCGCCAGCGCCAGGCCGGTGCCCCACCGTGCCGGGCGCCAGCCGTCTGCGGGCGCCGCGTCGGCAGGATCCTCGGCGATGGCGGCGGCGACCCCGCGTGCGAAACCTTCCGGCGCCGGCGCACAAGCCTCGCCACGCAGGATGTCGCCGCACAGCTGCCAGCGCGACAGTGATCGTGCCAGCGATTCATCATGCTGGAGGCGACGCCACAGGAAGCGGGCCTCGTCCGGCGACAACTCACCGTCCATCAATGCCGACAACTGTTGTCGATTGTGGTCGAGGATCTTGTCGATGGCGTCTTTGTCGTGGGTCATGGTGGTCTTGTACCTGCGGTCTGCTGCAGTGGATGGCGCGATGGCAATGGCGTGGCTGGTGTCGTGGCCATCAAATGGCGATGCGGTCAATGGTCATTCGAGCAACGGGCATCGACTCAACGGGTCGCCGATTGCCCCGCTTCCTGCGGATCCATCAACGGTCGCAACTGCGCGTCGATGGCCTCGCGGGCCCGAAAGATACGCGAACGCACGGTGCCGATCGGACAGTCCATCTTGCGGGCGATTTCCTCGTAACTCAGGCCCTCGACTTCGCGCAGCGTAATCGCCGCCCGCAATTCCTCGGGTAACCCTTCGACCGCGCGCACGACGGTTTGTTCCATCTGCTGGCGCATCAATTCGCGTTCGGGCGTGTCGCTGTCGCGCAGGCGGATACCGGAGTCGAACTGTTCGGCATCGCCGACATCGATGTCCTCGGTGGGCGGGCGGCGGTTTCCGGCGACGAGATGGTTCTTGGCGGTATTCACTGCAATCCGGTGCAACCAGGTATAGAACTGGGCATCGCCACGGAAATTCTTCATCGCGCGATACGCGCGCAGGAATGTTTCCTGGGCCACGTCCTGACATTCGCTCCAGTCACTGACATAGCGCCCGATCAGCGCCACGATCCGGTGCTGGTACTTGCGCACCAGCAGATCGAACGCCGCCGAATCGCCGCGCTGGACACGCTCGACAAGCTCGCGATCCAACTGCTGGGACAACTCAACATCGGCCATGCGGTGCCGGCACTCCTGTGTGTCGGCCCGGCGACAACCGGGCACTGGGACAACGTAAACGCGGGGAAGTTCCGCTACCTTAACGATTTGCAATGAATGCCGACGCAAGTCGCAGCCATTGCATAGATGGCCCGGCTCGGGCGGAGAGCCCGCATCAGGCTCGCATTCCCCATCCGATTGGCAGTACCCAGGGGATCTGGGCGCGTTTTGCTGGAAAAAAAGCCCGTCGCCCGCCCTGGCCGGCCCCGGCGGCGAAAGCGCCCGGAGGCCAGCACACTGGCCCTGCCCCGGGTTGGCCGACCCGTTGACTGCAATCAAACGCACTGCCGATGATACTGTTCATGATCGATTCCGTATCGCCTTGGATGGTGCCCAGATGACCACAGACAGGACGGGGGCGGGCCTCGACGGTCTCCGCTTCGAACATTGGCAGGTGCAATCGCGCGACGACGGCATCGTCGTCATCGGCATCGATCGGGCCGGGCAGCCAGTCAATGCGTTGTCGCAGGACATGCTGATCGAGCTCGACAACCTGGTCGAACGCCTCGCCATCGACCCGCCCGAAGGCGTCGTCTTCGCGTCGGCCAAGGATTCGGGCTTCGTCGCCGGCGCCGACATCAAGGAGTTCCAGCAATTCGACGCCAAGGGAACGGTCAAGGACGCGCTGTTCCGCGGCCAGCAGGTATTCCAGAAGATCGCGGACCTGCCCTGCCCGACGGTCGCCGCGATCCATGGCTACTGCATGGGTGGCGGCACCGAGCTGGCACTGGCCTGCGATTATCGCGTCGCCTCCGGCGATGCCTCCACGCGCATCGGCCTGCCGGAAGTCAACCTGGGCATCTATCCGGGCTGGGGCGGCAGCGTGCGCCTGCCGCGACTGGTGGGTGCGCCCTCGGCGATGGACATGATGCTGACCGGGCGCGCGCTGTCGGCAAAGGCGGCAAGGGCGATCGGGCTGGTGGACAAGGTCGTGGACGCCGCGACCCTGGAAGATGCCGCGGTCGCCATGGCACGCAAAGGCACCACGCGCCCCTTCAAGCAACGCTTCATGGGCTGGATCACCAACTGGTGGCCGGTACGCCAGGCGCTGGCACCGATGCTGGTCAAGCAGGTTGCCCGCAAGGCACCCAAGGCGCATTACCCGGCGCCTTACGCGCTGATCGAAACCTGGCGACGCAGTGGTGGCGGCATGCAATCGTTGCTGTCGGCCGAGCGCCGCTCGGTCACCAAACTGGCCAGTACCGAGACGGCACGCAACCTGATCCGGGTTTTCTTCCTGCAGGAAAAACTCAAGTCCGGCAGCAAGGACTCGCAGATCAAACGCGTCCATGTCGTGGGCGCCGGCGTGATGGGCGGCGACATAGCGGCATGGTCGGCCTACAAGGGTTTCGAAGTCACGCTGTCGGATCGCGAGCAGCGCTACATCGACAACGCATTGTCCCGCGCGCAGGAATTGTTCGCGAAGAAGGTCAAGGACGACGCCAGGCGTGCCGTGGTCGCGGCGCGCCTGAAGAGCGACCTCGGTGGCGAGGGCATCGCCGACGCCGACCTGGTGATCGAAGCGATCATCGAAAATGCCGACGCCAAGCGCGGCCTCTATGCCGATGTCGAACCGAAGATGCAGGCCGATGCGCTGCTCACCACCAACACCTCGTCGATCCCGCTGACGCAATTGCGGGGACACATCCAGCGCCCGGCGCAGTTCGCCGGCCTGCATTACTTCAACCCGGTGGCCAAGATGCCGCTGGTGGAGATCGTGCACCACGACGGTATGGCCGACAGCACGCAACAACGGCTGGCTGCCTTCTGCAAGGCGCTCGGCAAGCTGCCGGTGCCGGTGGCCGGCACGCCCGGTTTCCTGGTCAACCGCGTGCTGTTCCCGTACATGCTCGAAGCCGCCACCGCCCATGCCGAAGGCATCCCCGGTGCGGTGATCGACAAGGCCGCGAAGAAGTTCGGCATGCCGATGGGGCCGATCGAACTGATCGACACCGTCGGCCTGGATGTTGCCGCCGGCGTCGCGCAGGAGCTGGCGCCCTTCCTGCACATCGATGTGCCTGGGTCGCTGTCCACCCCGCCCGAGGAAGGCAGGCGTGGCAAGAAGGATGGACAGGGTCTGTACAAATGGGAGGACGGCAAGCCGGTCAAACCCGACGTGCCGAACGACTACACGGCCCCGTCCGACCTGGAGGACCGCCTGATCCTGCCGCTCATCAACGAGGCCGTGGCCTGCCTGCACGACGGCGTCGTCCGCGACGCGGACCTCCTGGATGCGGGCGTGATCTTCGGAACCGGCTTCGCTCCGTTCCGGGGTGGTCCGATCCAATACGTGCGCACGGCGGGTGCGGACAAGCTGGTCGAAAAACTCAAGCAGTTGCAGGCCCGTCATGGGGATCGATTTGCGCCGAGGCCCGGGTGGGATTCGCCGGCTTTGGCCGGCGAGTAGCCCCCAGGCCGGGCCAGGCCGCGCCCGGGGTGCAACAACGGCCGTGTGCACTGCGCTTGCCCGGGCCAAGGATGCAAACCCAATGGGCGAGATGCCTCATCGGCACGGTCCAAAACGGCGGCGCCGATGGGAATCGCCTACCCTGGGCAGTATCCGGACAGTCCTTCTGGACAATCGCGACAGCCGAGCGTCGCGACATTGGACAATCGCGGCTCTCGTCGTTGTAAAGCCGTAATCATTGCCTTGGAGACACCTGGAAAGACATGGATACCAAGCCCGAAATCACGCTTTCGCGTCTGGATGCAGAGCGACTGGAAAAACTGCTTGACGCCATGGGCGGCAAACGCTTCCCTGGGGTGGACGAGCTCGAAAACGAAATCGCGCGCGCCCATGTCGTGGAGCCTACGCAAGTGCCGCCCACGGTGGTAACGATGAATTCGACCGTGCGCTTCAAGGTCGCGTCCAGCGATGCCGAGTTCTCGCTGACGCTGGTGTATCCCAAGGATGCCGACGGCTCCAGTGACAAGATCTCGATCCTCGCGCCGGTCGGAAGCGCCTTGCTTGGCCTCAAGGAAGGCGACGAGATCACCTGGCCCGCACCCGGCGGCAAGGCGACGCGGGTCAAGATCATCGAAGTGACGTACCAGCCCGAACGCAGTGGAGACATGGGGTTGTAGGGCCATGGGTTGTAGGGCCATGGGCTATGGAGCATGGAACTGTCGTTGTCCGTTCCACACTGAAAGCAGACCGTCCCCGGGGGCGTTCGTGGACTCGTCCACCCCCGCTACGCGTCGATGACAAGGCGACCATCGTGAGAACCATGTCCCCGCAAAAACAGGTTCCAGGACTGATTGGCTGGCTTGCGCTCAGCTTTATTGCTTCAAGCATCGGCGCGGTTGCATCGGTACGCGCGCAGGCTTTCTACGGCCAACTTGTCCAGCCGGTATGGGCACCGCCTTCGTCGGTGTTCGGCCCGGTGTGGACGACCCTCTATGCATTGATGGGCATCGCGGCCTGGCTGGTCTGGCGCAAGGGCGGCTTCCGTGCGCACCGCGCTGCATTGACGTTGTTCGTCGTGCAGCTTGCGGTAAACGCACTGTGGAGCTGGCTGTTTTTTGCCTGGCATCGTGGCGCATTGGCATTCGTGGATATCGTCGTGCTGGTGCTGCTGGTGATTGCCACGCTGGTTTGCTTCTGGCGCGCACGCCCCCTCGCGGGAGCGCTACTGATCCCTTATCTCCTGTGGATCTGTTTTGCGTCCGCGCTCAATTTCTCCGTCTGGCAGCTCAATCCAGGCATCCTGGGATGATGGCGCCCGGCTGACGGGCGCACGGCTCGGCCACCACCGGCGCCACGCCCTGGCGGCAGTCGCCTGGCTGCGCAAGGAACGGCTGTGCCAGGGGGATGTCCCGCGGCTGCAGCGCAGGCAGGCGGTTACATCGTCTGCGTGATCTTGTCCGAAGTCAGCATGCCGGCCAGCAATGTTTCGATCTTGCCCTTGACCTGGTCGCCTTCGTTGCTGTCGGCGAATTGCACCCCGATGCCGGCGGGACGGTTGCCCTGGGCACCCGGCGGCGTGACCCAGATGACCTTGCCAGCGACCGGCAGGCGCTCGCTGGACTCGGGCAGGGTGAGCAGCAGGAAGACTTCGTCACCGATGAAGTAACGCTTGACGGTGGGCACGAAGATGCCGCCCTGCTTGAGGTAGGACATGTAGGCAGCATAGAGCTGGGCCTTGTCCTTGACTGCCAGCGACAGGATGCCTTGCCGTGCGCCGCCGATGTTGGTTGCCATCACTTACGTCCCCTTGTCAGCGTCTCAAAGCACATCGTCGGCATGCCACTCAAATGCATCGTCATCGCCTACCCCGCTGCCCGCCCGCAATGGCATCGGCCTGCCATGCCAGCAGCAATTCGGCGACCGCAAGATCGGCCCGCACCGTGGTGCGGAGCAATGCGCGGGTGCGGTTGGCGGCGTCGAACCACGCCGCAAGCCTGCGTGTTCGCGCCGGATCGGTCAAGCCGGAGGAAGCGGCCAGGCTGCCGCACGCGCCACCGGCTTCGCGCAGGGCCTGTTCGGCGGCAAAGCGCAGGCGCAGCGCCGCTCGCGGATCGGCAACCCAGCGTTGCGCGGTCGCAGCGGGAGACGCCATCCCGCTGGCCAGTTTGTCCAGGTCGGCGGCGACTTCACGCTGCACGACCAGCCCGCCGTCGCCCAGCCAGGTTTCTGCCAAGCCCGGATGCCCGCCCGCGGCGTCCAGCGCTTCGGTGGCGACGTCCGGCTCGTGGCCCTGGGCAAGCAACCAGGCCAGCGCCTCGGCGCGTGGCGGCAGCTGCATTTCCAAGCTTTGGCAACGGCTGCGGATGGTGGCGGGCAACCGCGACGGATCCGAGGTGACCAGCCACAGGTAGCGACCCGGTTGCGGTTCTTCCAGCGTCTTGAGCAACGCATTGCCTGCCGAACGGTTCATCGCATCGGCTGGCTCGACGATCCCGATCTGGGCGCCGTCGTACTGCGGGGTGAGTGACAGTTTCTCGGACAATGCCCGGATCTGCTCGATGACGATTTCCGTGCGCGGCTTGCCGGTCCTGGGGTTGATGGCATAGCCAATGAAGTACACGTCCGGATGTCCGGGGTGGCCATGCGGATGTGCCGGGGAGCCATCCGGACGCACTTCGAGCGGATCGTTCTGGGCGCGTGCCTGGAACAGCTTGCAGCTGCGGCATTGCCGGCAGGGTTGGTCATCGGATTGCCGCTGGGTACAGAGCACGCGTTGCGCAAGGCGTTCGGCGACGACCCGCTTGCCGAGCATGGCAGGACCCGTGATCAGCAGCGCGTGACCCATGCGGCCGCTGTCCAACGCGGCGCCGGCGCGCTGGTAGGCACGCGCTTGCCATGGCGTCATCGCGGGCATGCCTTGATCGGACATGGTCACGTCGTCTCCTGCAGTGCGCGCAAACGTCGTACTGCGTCGGCTGCGACTTCGTCGGCGGGGCGGGATGCGTCGAGTATCTGGAAACGCCCCGGTTGCGCATCGGCCCTGGCAAGGAAGGCATTGCGCACGCGCTCGAAGAAATCATCGCGCTCGCACTCGATCCGGTCCGGGCCGGTATCGCCCAGCGCCAGCCGCCGGCCACGGGTACGCTCCCGTCCTTCGTCCACACCCAGGTCCAGCAACAGGGTCAGACCCGGTTGCAGGCCGACGACCCGGCGTTCGAGATCGGCAATGAAGTCGGTATCCAGCCCGCGCCCGCCGCCCTGGTAGGCGTAACTGGAGTCCGTGAAACGGTCGCTGATGACCCAGGCGCCGCGGGCGAGTGCAGGCATGATCACCTCGCGCACGTGCTGTGCGCGGGAGGCAAACATCAACAACAGTTCGGTTTCCGGCGCCGGAGGTTCATGCGGGCCGGATGTGCCCAGCAGCAGCGAACGGATCTGCTCCGCCAGCGGCGTGCCGCCGGGCTCACGCGTCGATACGACCTCGAACCCGTCGTCGTTGAGCGCCTTGCGCAGCGCTTCCAGCACCGTGGTCTTGCCCGCGCCTTCGCCGCCTTCAAGCGAGACGAAGCGCGGGTGCACGGGCAATGGCGGGGCGACCTGCGTCACGGCGCGTGCTGCGGTTGCTGCGGTTGCTGCGGTCGCTCATCCAGCTGGCGCTGTTGTCGATACTGTCGCAGATAGTCGCGCACGGCGGACTGGTGTTCGGACAACGTCCGGGTGAAGGCATGGCGGCCACTGCCATCGCCGATCGCAACGAAATACAGCGAATCGCCCGGCGCGGGATGGGTTGCGGCCTGCAGCGCGGCGACCCCGGGCATCGCGATGGGGGTCGGCGGCAGGCCGACACGCAGGTAGGTGTTGTAGGGAGTGTCGGTTGTCAGGTCCGACTTGCGGATGTTGCCAGCGTACCTGTCGCCCATGCCGTAGATCACGGTGGGATCGGTCTGCAGCAGCATGCCCAGTTCGAGACGACGGACGAAGACGCCGGCGATTTGGGGGCGCTCCGCGGCGATGCCGGTTTCCTTTTCCACGATCGAGGCAAGCGTCAGCGCGTCTTGCGGTGTCTTCAGGGGCAAGCCGGGCATGCGGGACTCCCAGGCCGCGGACAGCGCCTTGTCCATCGCGTCGTGCGCGCGACGCAGGACGTCGCTGTCCTTGTCGCCACGCGTGTAGAGATAGGTTTCGGGCAGGAACCGGCCTTCCGGGTGCTGCCCGGGATGGCCCAGCTTGTCCATCAGCGCGGCATCGTCCAGGCCGGTGGTGTCGTGCTCCAGGGGGTCGGCCTTGGCCATTGCCGCGCGCAGCTCGCGCAGGTTCCAGCCCTCGACGATGGTGAATCGATGGCTGATGACCTTGCCGTCGCGCATCATCAGCATCAACTGGCGTGGCGTGGTCCCCGGCGCGACGGCGTACTCGCCCACCTGCAGCTTGCTGGCTGCGCCCGACTGGCGCCCGATCGCCCGCCATTCCAGGTCGTGCCCGCTGGAGACGCCAAGCGTGCGCAGTTTTCGCAACACGACGGGGAACGAATCGCCACGTGCAACCTGGAGCGTGTCGCCGGCATGCAGGCCCGCAATGGGTGCATCGGCGAATGCCTGGTAGCGATCCAGCGCCCAATAGCACAAGGCGCCGACCAGCAGCGCCGTGACCACGAACAGTGCGCCGAATCCGCGCTTTGGTTTTTTGCTGCTGGCGCTCACGTTGGCTCCCTGTCCGATGCGTCATGGTCCGATGCACGGTCGTTGAGTGCATCCTGCCCGGCTGCAATGGCAAATCCCGGATGCAACCGCGCCAGGACTCGACTGGCCCCGGCCACCGCTGCGTGCGGCGGCCAACGGCGCCCATCGAGCTCGGCCACGGGCAGGATACCCCGCACGGCATTGCACAGGAAAACCGCGTCGGCCGCTTCGACCATGGCGCGGTCCAGGCGCACTTCGCGGGCTCCCAGCGGCTGCATGAGCTGGCTGCGGCAGACGCCGGCCACGCCGCAGCGATCGAGCCGTGGCGTGAGCCAGCTGCCTTGATGGAGCACGAACAGATTGGCGCTGGTGGCGCCAATGACATTGCCCGCGTGATCGCACAGCATTCCTTCATCCATGCCGGCGTCCTGGCATTCCGCGCGCGCCATGACCTGTTCCAGGCGGTTGCAGTGCTTCAGGCCCGCCAACAGCGGTTGCGAAGCCAGGCGGGTTTCGCACCACCGCAGCCGCAGCCCCGCCCCGGGTGGCGCCGAAGGCATCCGATGGCTGCTCAAGATCCACGCCGGCATGCCGTCCGACGGGAGCGCATAACCGCGTCCGCCACTGCCTCGCGTCAGCAGCAGCTTGACGACACCACCAGCTCGCTCCGCTTGCTCGCCGAGCATCGAGGCGATTTCGTCGCGCACTTGCTGCCGGGCTGGCAGCGCCATGCGCAGCCGACCAGCGCCATGCGCCAGTCGTGCCCAGTGCGCGTCCAACCACGGTACCTCGCCGCGCCATGCGCGCATCGTCTCGAAGAGGCCGTCGCCATAGGCCAGGCCCCGGTCGTGCGGCGGGATCGCATCGACCCGCTGGCCACCGACGAAGATGCGTACGCTCACGACGCCACTCCCAGTGCGCGCAGCATGCCGCGCGCCTTGTCACGGGTTTCGTCGAGTTCGCGTTGCGGATCGGAGTCGGCGACGATGCCGGCGCCGGTGCGGAAGCGAAGCACGCTGTTGCCATGCATGCCGTCGCCATGCATGCCGTCGCCGGCAACGTTGCCCTCGACCTCCGCGCTGCGGATCAGGATGTTGAGGTCGAGGTCGCCATCGCGGCCCAGCCAGCCAAGGGCGCCGGTATAGGTGCCACGACCGACCTGCTCCAGCTCGGCGATGATCTGCATGCAGCGCACCTTGGGGCAGCCGGTGATGGTGCCGCCCGGGAACGTCGCACGGATCACGTCGCCCGGCGTCGCATCGCTGCGCAGGCGGCCGCGGACGTTGCTGACGATATGGTGGACGTGGGCGTAGCTTTCCACCGTCATCAGTTCGTCGACCTCGACGCTGCCGGGCACGCAGACGCGGCCCAGGTCGTTGCGTTCGAGGTCGATCAGCATGACGTGTTCGGCGCGCTCCTTTGGATTGCCGACCAGATCGCGGATGCGGGCGGCATCGTCGTCGCCCACGAAGCGTGGCCGGGTCCCGGCGATCGGACGGGTCTCGACCATTTCCCCGCGCACCGATACCAGCCGCTCGGGCGAGGCACTGACCACCGCCCAGCCTTCGCCCGCGAACAGCCCCGCGAAGGGCGCGGGATTATGGCCACGCAGGCGCTGGAACAATGCGGCCGGATCAAGCACGCCATCGAACCTTGCCTGCCATGCCCGCGACAGGTTGGCCTGGAAGACATCCCCGGCAGCGAGGTAGTCGAGGATGCGGGCAACGCCGTCGAGGTAATGCCGCGCAGGATCCTCATCCAGCGTTGCGGGCGGGACCCACCCGGGCAGCGGCGGCAGCCCCTTGGCCAGGGCGATATCGGCGTCGATCAATTCCAGCATCGAGGCGTGCGCGGTTTCGGCGACGATGACGCAGTCGCCATTGCGGCGATCGCGCAGCACGGCCGCCGGGCAGCGACGTGCAGTCGCCACGGGGACGGCCCCGGGCGCCGCCGGCAGGCGCAGGACCGGCTCGACCTGGGCTGCCAGCTCGTAGCCGAGCAGCAGGGCCCAACCACCGCGGAAGGGCCAGCGGGGTTCGTCACGCGGGATGCGGCATGCCTGCCAATCGCGGTCGAGCGCATCCAGGAACCCGACGCCCTCGCCCGCTCGGCCAACAAGGCCGCCGTCGGCACGCCGGGTGCAGCCGTCGCGGCCCAGCGTCAGCGATTCGCCATTGGATGCCAGCAACAGGTCCCAGCGGCCCTGCGCGGTCCCCGCGGCGGAGGATTCAAGCAGTAGCGGATAGCGCGCCGGTGCCAGCCGGTGCAGGGCCAGCAGGTCGATGTCGCGGTCTAGGGTGCGGGTGACAAGCATGGTCTTGCGCCGCCGGTTCGCCGGGAGCAAAAACCGATCCTGGCCAGCTGGTCGCCAGGCAATTGCAACGTCGCGGAATCCCCGCCGCCTTCGCGGACCTGCCGGCGGTGGATCACGTGCGCCTGAAGACCAGGGTGCCGTTGGTGCCACCGAACCCGAACGAGTTGGACATCGCCACGTCGACCTGCTTCTCGCGCGCCGTATGGGGCACGTAGTCCAGGTCACATCCTTCAGAAGGGTTGTCGAGGTTGATCGTCGGCGGGATCACGCCGGTCTCCAGCGCCATCACCGAGAACACCGCCTCGACGCCGCCGGCCGCGCCCAGCAGGTGTCCTGTCATCGATTTGGTGGAGCTGACCATCACCCCGGAGGCGGCATCACCCAGCGCAGCCTTGACCGCCAGCGTCTCGGCCAGGTCGCCGGCCGGGGTCGAGGTGCCGTGGGCATTGATGTAGCCGATGCCGGCGCCATCGACGCCGGCATCCTTCATCGCGTTGCGCATGCAGCGCGCGGCGCCCTCGCCGCTCTCGCTGGGCGCGGTCATGTGGTAGGCGTCGCCACTCATGCCGAAACCGGCCAGCTCGCAATAGATGCGCGCACCGCGGGCCTTGGCGTATTCGTACTCCTCCAGCACCAGGATGCCGGCGCCGTCGCCCATGACGAAACCGTCGCGTCCCTGGTCCCAGGGTCGCGAGGCGGCCTGCGGATCGTCGTTGCGCGTGGACAGCGCCTTCATCGAGCAGAATCCGCCGACCGACGTCGGGGTGATGGCGTACTCGGCCCCGCCGGCGATCATCGCGTCGGCCTCGCCATACTGGATCATGCGCATGGCCAGGCCGATGTTATGGGTGGCGGTGGTGCAAGCGGTCACCGCGGCGATATTGGGACCCTTGGCGCCGGTCATGATCGAGACCTGGCCGGCAATCATGTTGATGATCGTGCTGGGCACGTAGAACGGCGAGATCTTGCGCGGGCCACCCTCGGCCCACTTGAGCGTGGTTTCCTCGATACCCCTCAGCCCACCGATGCCGGCGCCGATCGCGACGCCGATCCGTTCTGCGTCTTCACCGGAGATCTCCAGCCCGGCGTCGGCGATCGCCATCATCGAAGCGGCGACGCCGTAATGCACGAAGGGGTCCATCTTCTTGACGTCCTTGGGCGCGATCCACCGGGTGGGATCGAAATCCTTGACCTCGCCGCCGATCCTCGTGGCGAAGGCGGAGGTATCGAAATGGGTGATCTGCCCGATCCCCGAACGCCCGTTGACGATGCCATCCCAGCTGGTGGCCAGGTCGTTACCCAGCGGCGAGAGGATGCCGAGGCCTGTGACTACGACGCGACGTTTGGACATCTCCGGACTCCGTTTGGTCTGCTGGCCCTGGCCGTCTGGCATTGGACTGGTAAAGCGGGAAGCGATGGCTGGAACTGCTCACGCCCGGCTGATGATGCGTGCGGGTTCCCTGAACCGGCGGCACGCAGCCATCCATGCGCGGTTGCACATGGGCGCCACGGATCCCCGCCTGCAAATGCACGGGGCCGCGAACGCGGCCCCGTCGTGCCATTCGGCCACCGCCTGGCAATCAGCGACCGCTCCATGGCAAACCCGGCCCGATGGGCCGGGTGCGTGTGACAGGGCTGCGTCAGGCCTTGACGTGTGCCTTGACGTAATCGATCGCCTGCTGCACCGAGGTGATCTTCTCGGCTTCCTCATCAGGGATCTCGCACTCGAACTCCTCTTCGAGCGCCATGACCAGTTCGACGGTGTCGAGTGAGTCTGCGCCGAGGTCGTCGACGAACGAAGCGCTGTTGGTGACTTCGTCTTCCTTCACGCCCAGTTGCTCTACGACGATCTTCTTGACGCGTTCTTCGATGCTGCTCATGGATGCTCGCTCCTCCGGGGAGTCTGTACAGACGGGATAGTGTAAGGGAAAGCCGGCTTTCAGGGTCAAGACCATCGGCAAGGCGTTGGAACGGGCCTTGCCATTCAGGTGCTTGGGCGCTGCTGGTCGAAGCACGCGCCTGCGTGCGGACTACGGCATGTACATGCCGCCGTTGACGTGCAGGGTTTCGCCGGTGATGTAGGCCGCCGACGGCCCGGCCAGGAAAGCCACGGCATGGGCGATGTCCTCGGGCGCGCCCAGGCGTCCCAGCGCGATCTGGCCAACCAGGCCTTCGCGCGCCGCTTCGGGCAGCGAGCGCGTCATGTCGGTATCGATGAAACCCGGCGCAACCACGTTCACCGTCACGCCACGGCTACCGATTTCCTTGGCCAGCGACTTGCTGAACGCAATGATCCCCGCCTTGGCGGCAGCATAGTTGGCCTGTCCGGCGTTGCCGGTGACGCCCACGACCGAAGCGATATTGACGATCCGCCCCTTGCGCGCCTTCATCATCCCGCGCATGACCGCCTTGCTGGTGCGGAAGACACTGGTGAGGTTGGTGTCGATGATCGCCTGCCAGTCGTCGTCCTTCATCCGCATCAACAGGTTGTCGCGGGTGATGCCGGCGTTGTTGACCAGGATCGAGATCGCGCCGAACTCCCTGGCGATGTCCTCGATCAGTGCGTCGACCGCTGCGGCGTCGGTGACGTCGAGCATGCGGCCGTGGCCACCGGCAGCCTTGAGGCGATCGCCGATCGCGGCAGCGCCGGGCCCGGACGTTGCCGTCCCGATCACGGTGGCGCCCTGCGCGGCAAGCATGTCGGCGATGGCTGCGCCGATGCCTCGGCTGGCACCGGTGACCAGGGCGATTTCGTCTTTCAATGGCAAGCCTGTCATTACAAACCTCGATGTCGAAATTCTTTGGTGCTTTCGCAGGAGCGGCTTCAGCCGCGCACTCTTGAACTTGCGGTTGTTTTCCAAGAGCGACGCAAGTCGCGACCACGACAACCCCGAGTTCGTGGTCGCGACTTGCGTCGCTCCTGCAACAGCCAGGGCAAAGGCGCAAACCCGCGCCTGGAACCGCTCCCGCAACAGGATGACTATTTCCACTCGGCCAGTGCGGCGTCGAACTCCTCCGGCATGCCAATCGCGCGCACCTGGAGTGATTTGTCGATACGACGCGCCAGTCCGGTCAGCACCTTGCCCGGGCCGCATTCGGCAATGCGTTCTATCCCGCGTCCGGCCAGCGCCTGGGTGCATCCGGTCCACTGCACAGGCAGGTACAACTGCCGTACCAGAGCATCGCGGATGGATTGGGTGCCTTCATGGGTTTCGGCATCGACGTTCTGCACGACCGGCAGCATTGGCTCGTGCCAGTCCATGTCCGCCATGGCCGACGACAGGCGGTTGGCGGCTTCACGCATGAGCGGCGTATGCGAGGGCACGCTGACGGCAAGCTTGACCGCCTTGCGAACACCGCGTTCGGCCAGCAACGCCAGCGCGCGGTCGACCGCGGATGCGTGCCCGCCAATCACGACCTGGCCGGGCGAGTTGTAATTGGCCGGCACGACGACGTCGTCGCCGGAGGCCTCGCGACAGACTTCCTGCACCACGGCATCTTCGGCACCAATCACTGCAGCCATGGCGCCCACGCCTGTTGGTGCGGCCTCCTGCATCAGTTGGCCGCGCAGGCGAACCAGTCGCGCGCCGTCCGCGAGCGACAGTGCACCGGCCGCGACCAGTGCGCTGTACTCACCCAGGCTGTGGCCGGCCAGCAGCGCCGGCATGGCCCCGCCCTGCGCCTGCCATGCACGCCACACGGCCACGCCGGCGGCCAGCAGTGCGGGCTGCGTGAACTCCGTGCGGTTGAGGTCGTCTTCGGGGCCTTGCTGGGACAGCGCCCACAAGTCGACAGCGGCGCCTTCACTGGCCTCGGCAAAGGTCTCGCGCACCGCAGGGTGTGCGGCGGCCAGTCCCGCCAGCATGCCCAGCGACTGCGAGCCCTGGCCGGGGAAGACGAATGCAAGCGTGGATGCGGTCACGCGCGATCCCATGATCATGGACAAGCCGCGATGATACGGGCTGTGGCCGCTGGATGTCTGTACGACGGCGTATGTGGCGCCATGGGCCAGCAGGCGCATCGGGCTGTTGCAAGAGCAGCTTCAGCTGCGAGCCCTTGCGCGCGCAGGATCCGTGCATCCGGCCGAATCCGGCTCAAGAAGCGGAATCAACAAAGCTCGCGGCTGAAGCCGCTCCTGCAAACAGTGGCGCCTGGCGCTTAGTAGCGCAGCAGTACCGAGCCCCAGGTAAAACCGCCGCCAAAGGCTTCGAGCAGCAGCAACTGGCCGCGCTTGATGCTGCCGGAGCGTACCGCCGTATCCAGCGCCAGTGGTACGGACCCGGACGACGTATTGCCGTGCTTGTCGATGGTCACGACCACGCGCTCCTTGGGCATGTCCAGTCGCTTGGCAGTGGCGTCGATGATGCGCAGGTTGGCCTGGTGCGGGATCAGCCAGTCGATGTCGTGGCGATCGAGCCCATTGGCTTGGAGCGTCTCTTCCACCACGGAGTCCATGGCCTTGACCGCGTGCTTGAACACGTCGTGGCCACTCATGTTGATGCGCACGCCGCAGTTGGGCAGGTCGGGCCTGAAACCGACCGAGACGCCGACCGGATTCCAAAGCAATTCCTTCTTGCCCCCATCGGCATGCATGTGGGTGCTGATGATGCCGGTGGTGGCGTCGGCCTTGAGCACGACGGCGCCTGCGCCGTCGCCAAACAGCACGCAGGACGTGCGCTCGGTCCAGTCCACCATGCGCGTCAGGGTTTCAGAACCGACCACCAGCACGGTCTTGGAGGTGCCACTGCGAATGAACTGGTCGGCAATGGTCAACGCGTAGATGAACCCGGAACAAGCGGCATTGACGTCGAACGCGGGACAGCCGTTGGCGCCAAGCCGGTGCTGCAACAGGCAGGCGGTGGACGGAAACACGAGATCCGGCGTCGTGGTGCCAAGCACGATCAGGTCAAGCTCGCTGGCATCCACGCCTGCGGCTTCCATTGCCCGCAGGGATGCGTGGTAGGCCAGGTCGCCGGTGGTCTCGCCCTCGGCGGCGACATGGCGCTCGCGGATGCCGGTGCGACTGACGATCCACTCATCGCTGGTGTCGACGATCTTCGCCAGGTCGTCGTTGGTCAGCACCTTCTCGGGCAGGTAGCTGCCGGTGCCAGCGATGCGGGAGTAGATCCGGTCGGTCATGCGCGATCCCGTTGGTTAGCGACAGCCAGTATGACGACGACCCATTGCAGCGCTGTCGATGTACTCCAGCGACTGCAAGGCACGAGCGGGCACGATGCAGGCCACCCCGGCCATGGTCCTGTCGTCCCGGCAAGGAACTTCATTCCGGGCAGCATGCGTGCATGCACCTGCCCGTGGAATCACGCGCTACGCAAATGCTGCGCTGGTGCACCGCAGGCTGCCGGATTTGCAAGCTTCTGGCATTGCACGTTACCGCACCTTGATGGGCACGGCGACAGCCCTGCGATGAACACGTGCGGGTCACAAGGCGACCCGATGCGATCAATCTTCTTCGACAACCGCGCTCTTGGGCACGATCACCTGCTTGCCGCGGTAATAGCCGTCAGCGGTGACGTGGTGGCGAATGTGGGTCTCGCCGGTGGTCGGGTCGGTGGACAACTGCTTGGCGCTCAGGGCGTCATGGGCGCGGCGCATGCCACGACGGGACGGGGAGACGCGGGATTTCTGTACGGCCATGGTCTTGCTCCAGCTTCGATGCGTTGTAGTTTACTTGGCGCTGCAGGTTGCCGGTACCCGGAACGACCTGCGTCGGATGTTATTTGTCCTGCTGTTGCCGCTTGCCGCCCCGTCAATGCTTCTTCAGGCGCTCCAGCGCCGCGAACGGGTTGGCTTTTGCCGCTTCCTGCTCCGACACCGGCCATTCGCGGGCCTGCGCCTGGCTGCCGGGTGACACCGGTACCACCGGGATCGCCAGGATCAGTTCGTCCTCGATCAGTGCGACCGGGTCCAACATGCCATCTGCGGGCAGCAACAGCGGCTCGTAGTCCGGCGGCAGCCCGGCTTCGATGGCCTCCATCCCGCCATCCGCCGCGTCGTGGTCATCTTCCTGCAACAGCGCCAGTCGTTGCAGCACCTGTATCGGCTGCTCGAAACACTGCAGTGTGCGCTGACACAACAAAGGCAACGCTGCATCGATCCGCAGTTCGACGAAAGGCACCTGCAGCGCATCGCGGTCGAATTCGAGCGCGTAACGCACCTCACCCTGCGCATCGTGCCCGCCATCGAACAACAGGTCCCGCAAACGCGACATCGATGACAACCGCAGTACGCCTTCAAATCCCCGTCGTGCAGCCACCATGCGCAAGGCGTCCAGCGCCTCGGGTAACTGCCCGTGCGACCGGGATTCAGGCGATTGCGGGGACATAAGCCGGGAAATGTTAGGGCCCGGGCCCCGCCCTGTCAAATCGGCCCATGCCGGGTCCATTGACGCCAAGTCCTTGTCGGGCCGTGCAATTTGCCCGCCGTCGGCAGGCGCGGCAGACTGCCGGCAGCGCCAATCCGGACCAAACCGTTGACCACGACCCTCATCTTGCTCCTGATCGCCGCCCTGGCGGTGGTCCTGACCCTCCTGGTCCGCCGACGCGGTGGCGGGCGCCAGCAGGCCATGGAGCAAGTATTGGACGCCGCCGATGCGCTCGAGGCGCGGCTGCGCACGGCCCGTACCGAAATCGAGGCGATCACCGGCAGCCAGGACAATCCCGTGCTCGAAGCCCAGCAGGAGATGCTGCGCCAGCGCCTCTGGCTGCAGCAGCACGGCGACGAAGCCTCGGTGGAGCAGCTGGTCGCCGTCCGCGACACCATCGAGGCCGGCGCCCATCGCCTGGACCAGCAACTGTTGATGGTCGAGCGCGCGCGCGCGACCGGGCATTGACCAGACAGGTCCTGTCATCGGCCCAGGCGCCTGGCGAACCACGTCACCTGCCCGGCAACCCGCCCCAGCACCCTATTCGAATGCACCCATGAGCCCACTCATGCCATCCACCCCATGGCCACCCGCCCCATGCCATCCCTGATCCTGGCATCGACTTCTCCCTATCGGGCCGAGCTGCTGGCGCGCCTGCGCCTGCCCTTCGACGTGGCGCGCCCGGAAACCGACGAAACCCCACGACAAGGCGAGTCGCCCACGGCGCTGGCGCAGCGGCTCGCCCTGGCCAAGGCTGAAGCCATCACCGCCTCCGGCCAGGCTGGCTCCCGCCCCGCCGCCTGGGTCATTGGCTCGGACCAGGTCGCCGAAGTGGATGGCATCGCCCTGGGCAAACCCGGCCATCGACAGGCCGCCATGGCGCAGCTGGCGACCATGTCCGGCCGCGTGATCGCCTTCCGTACCGCAGTCTGCCTGGCGCATCCCGATGGCCAACGGCTCAGCGCACTGGATACGACCATGGTGCATGTGCGCAAGCTCGATGCCGCGGAAATCGCGCGCTACGTGGATGCCGAAACGCCTTTTGATTGCGCGGGAAGCTTCAAGTGCGAAGGTTTGGGGATCGTTCTGTTCGAGTCGATCCAGTCGCAGGACCCGACTGCGCTGGTCGGACTTCCGCTGATCCAGACCGCCCGCCTGTTGCGCGCGGCCGGATTCCAGCTGCCGTGATTGCAGCCGCATGAACCCACCACCAAAGGCGCTGCGCATCGCGCCGCAGCATTTGCGCCTGCAGCCATTTCGATGCCCGGGTTGCGGCCCGTCGCTGCTGCTGCGGGTCGGCGCGGATGAGATGCTGACCCGTTGCGTGCGCTGCCGCGGCACCCCGGTACACCTGTCGCTGATCGCGGCGTTGAAGGCGCATGCCGGGGACCTGTCCGGCTGCGATGCCTACGAGCTTTCCACCACCGGGGCCGTGCTCGCCTACCTGCGCCGGCATTGTCGCGACGTCGTTACCAGCGAATACCTGCAAGATGTCGAACCCGGCAGCGTGCGTGCCGGCATGCGTTGCGAGGACGTGCAGCGGCTGAGTTTTGCCGATGGCAGCTTCGACCTGTGCACCTCCACGGAAGTCTTCGAGCACGTGCCGGACGACCATGCCGGCTTTGCTGAACTGCATCGTGTCCTCAGGCCCGGCGGAAGCGTCCTGTTCACCGTGCCCATGTCGGGCGCGGGGAGCACGGTGGAACGCGCACGGATCCTGGGCGGGGAAACCATCCACCTGCAGCCACCAGCCTTCCACGGCGATCGCATCAACGGCCCCGGCACGGTGCTGGTCTACCGCGACTATGGCGCAGATATCGTCGAGCGCTTGCGTCTCGCCGGGTTTGGCCGGGCTGCATTGTGGGCGCCTGCGAACACATGGTTCGGGCATTCCCGTACGGTGGTGGTGGCGAGTCGCGACTAGAAGTCAATGCGACGCACTGCTGGTTGGCCCGCCGCGCCCTGATCGGCACTGGATAACCGCGTCGTGGACGCCATCCGTGCTCGCCAGGGCCGCGCCCGGTGCTGCCGGGCGGTTCGGGATCACGATGGACCACAACCTTCCCCGGGATGACGGCGGCAGCGATGCGCGCCTTGATCCGCCTTCTTCGATTTTCCCGACCGTCAGTTTTCCTGGTCGTCACCTTCCGGCTGCACCACGATCCGTTGCTGCGACCAGCGCTCGACGCTTCCATCGAGCCCATGCAGCGTCAGTCCCAGCCAATGCACGCCACGGGTCCCCGCTGGCAGGGATACGCTGGCATTGAAACCGACATCCGGATGCGACGCATCCGTCGAAATCTTCCAATACTGCGCGACATAGGAATGCGCGGACCCATAGCTGGCCGTCGCCAGCACGTGCCCATCCAGGGTGACGTCCACCCGGGAGACGCCGACGCCGTCCTTGAATGCCCAGCCAGCGACGTCGAATGCCTGGCCCACCCGTGCGCCGGCGGCTGGCGCGTCGATCCAGGCCATCGCCGGCGTGGTGCAGGCGCCCTTGCGCGGCCTGCGGTCAAAGGCCAGCAACACGAAGCGCTGGCTACCGTGGTCGATATTGATCACGCGCGGTGGCGGCAACGGACCCATCCGCCGGCACAGGTCGTGGTAATGCGCCAGCAGGTTCTTGTATTCGACCTCGGTGGCGCCCACCACCAGCAAGACCGGATGCGGGCCAAGTGCGGCACGGTCGTCGACATGCATGCCCCACAACCGCAGTTGCGGCGCACGTCCATGCTTTCGGTTGAGCGGGTGCGGAAGCACTGCGATCCCCGGTTCGTCCAGGGCAAACCCCAGTTCGGCACCTACCTTGAAGTTGTCGGCCAGCAACACGGTGTCCGCAGGCATGCGTGCGAGTTGGTCGCTTACCGCATCGGCCAGCGTCTGCCAACCGGCAAAGTTGCCCGGGTACCAGCGCGTACCGACGGCATGCGCGCGCACCGAGGGCAGCGATACCGCGGCGTAATAGCCCAGCATGAGCAGCAAGCCCAGTGCGGCCATTGCCGACGTCGCGCGTCGCAACCAGCGTGGCCAGGCCTTGAGCACGCCCGGGAGCAGCGGCAGTAGCGCGACATAGCCGGGCAGCGGCCAGTGGAAACTGACCCGCTGGGTGTCGGCAAAAAAGCCCAGCACGAAGAAACCGAGAACCACCAGCGCACCGAGCCAGGCGAAGTACCGCGCGACGTGGTTGTCGTCGTTGCGATGCCGCCACGCAGCCCACAGCAATCCGGCGAACAGCAACGGCGTCACCATCAGCGCCTGGATCCAGACGAAGCTGATGCCATCGGCGTGGAAGGCCCAGGGATGCCGGTCGACCAGCTGGAATCGCAGCCCGGCATCGGCGTTGTCCATGTTCCACGCGACCAACGGCGTCCAGGCCGCCGCACCCACGGCGATCGCCACCCAGATGCGTGAATCGCGCAGCGCGCGCCGGCCTTCCGGGAGCAGCAGCAATGCCAGGCCACCGACCGCGATCACGGCGATGAAGCGATAGTGGCTCAGCGCACCCAGGGCCAGCCCCAGGGCCAGCTCCAGCGCGGCGGTCGCGGTGACCCCGCGCAGCACGCGGCTGCCGGCATCCATGCACATCAGTGTCGCCAGCGCCATCACCACATCGGGCAGCGCCAACAAACCCAAGGTGCCGGCCAGCGGCAGCAGCATCGCAAACATGCCTGCCTGCCAGCCCTGCACCGCATCGGTCTCGCGTGCGGTAATCCGCGCCACCAGCCAGGGCAGGCAGGCCGCCAGCAGCAGGAACGGCGCGCGCAACGCCAAGGTGTTGGTGCCGCCGATTCCGGTACCGATCCGCGCCAGCCAGGCAGTCATCCCCGGCAGGTCTGAGTACGCCAACGCCAGGTGGCGGCTTTCCTGCCAGTAGAACGCTTCATCGACGAACAGCGGCAACCGGGTGGCCAGGAGCAGCTTGAGCGCCAGCAGCACGATCCACAGCGCCAGGAACCATCGTCGCGCCTGGATTTCGTTACGCATCTCACGCGCCTCGTTGCAGCAGCAAAGAGCCGGTCAACCGCACCGGCCGTGGACATCGATGGGTCCGTAGCCGGAGACTGCCCGGATACATTCGCGGCGCTTGCGATATTTCGCCCGCGGCGCATCCCGTGTTAAACCTGAACCCGTACCTGGATCGCGCCAACTCACGGGTATTCCGCATGGATCATGTTGTCGTCCCTGGCGCGTCTGCGCCAGGCATGCCGCTCCCATCGGGCAAACTGGTCCGACTTCCAGCCGCCAAGCAAAGAGGTTCGCATGTCCGCCACGCCCATCGCCGCCAACATGCTAACCGACACACTGCGCGACAAGCTCAGGCAGGCCCTGGCGCAGGTCAACACACTGGTGCTGGGCAAGCCGCAGGAGGTGCGACTCGCCTTCGTGGCGTTGTTGGCCGGCGGCCACCTGCTGATCGAGGATCTGCCCGGCCTGGGCAAGACCACGCTGGCGCACGCACTCGCGGCAACGCTGGGGTTGGGCTTCCAGCGCGTGCAATTCACCTCGGACCTGCTGCCATCGGATATCGTCGGCGTATCGGTTTTCGATGCGCAGGCGCGGCGTTTCGAGTTCCACCCGGGCCCGGTGTTCACCCACGTCCTGTTGGCCGACGAGATCAATCGCGCACCACCGCGCACGCAGAGTGCGTTGCTCGAAGCCATGGCCGAGCACCAGGTCACCGTCGATGGCAATACCCACGGCCTGCCCGACCCGTTCTTCGTGATCGCCACCCAGAACCCGACCGATCTTGCCGGCACCTATCCCCTGCCCGACTCCCAGCTTGACCGCTTCCTGCTGCGGCTCACCCTGGGCTATCCCGGTGAGCAGGCCGAGCGCGCACTGCTGGCCGGCACCGATCGTCGCGAACTGATCTCCAACGCAGTGCCGGTACTGGGTGCGGACGACGTGATCGCCCTGCGTGGGGTGGTCGGGGGCGTGCACGCCAGTGATGCCCTGATCGACTACGTGCAGGCATTGCTCAACCGCAGCCGCCAACACCCCGGCGTCCGTGTCGGGCTGTCGCCGCGCGCCGGCCTGGCGCTGCTGCGCTCGGCCCGCGCGTACGCGCTGGTACTGGGCCGGGACCACGTGCTGCCCGAGGATGTACAGGCGCTGTTCGCCGCGGTCGCCGCGCATCGGCTGGTGCCCGACGCCGATGCCGGCAAACACAACGGTTTGGCCAAGGCGATCCTGCACGCAGTCCCGGTGGACTGAGCCGGGATGGGCAGTCCGACCGTGCCCACGCCGAGCATGGCCGAAAGCGCATCGCAACGGCTGCGCCAGCGTCTGGCATCGCTGACCCGGCCACGCCAGCCTGAAACCCTGCCGGCGCAGCTGGACCGTCGCCGGGTCTACGTGCTGCCCACGCGCTTTGGCCTGTTCTTCGCGCTGACGCTGCTGGTGATGGGCCTGGGCGCACTCAACTACAACAACAATCCGGCGTTGTTGCTGGTCTTGCTGCTGGCGGGTGCGGCCAACACCAGCCTGCTGATCGCCCACCTGCAGTTGTCCGGCCTGCAGGTCGTGGCCATCGATGCGCTGCCAGTGGCCGCTGGCACCCCGCTGGAACTGCACCTGCATGCCCGTGCCGCGCCCGGCCGCAACCGCCGGGGCCTGCTCGTCGACTGCCTCGGCAGCCGCGGCACGCTGTCGCTGGCCGACGGTCATGGACTTGCGACGCTGGTCCTGCCCACCTCCCGACGTGGCTGGCTGGACCCCGGGCGGATGCGCCTGTCCACCACCCGTCCACTTGGACTGGCCCGGGCCTGGGGGTACATCTGGCCGGAAACGCCGCTGCTGGTCTACCCGGCCCCCGAGATCCAGGGGCCCCCGTTGCCCGAAGGCGCTGGCGACCATGCCGTCGCGCGCCTGCATCCGGCCGGTGACGACATCCACCAGCTGCGCGACTATCGCCGGGGCGACCCGCGCCGCGCCATTGCCTGGAAGGCATCCGCGCGCCACGACAGCCTGCTGGTACGCGAGTACGAACAACCCCAGGGTGCCGACATCCGGCTCGACTGGAAGGCACTGGACCCGATCGGGTACGAAGCCCGCATCCAGCGACTGGCAGGCTGGGTCGACGAGGCCGAACGCGGCAACCGCCGCTACCAGCTGCTGCTGCCCGGACAACCGCCGATCGGGCCGTCGCAAGGCGCTGCCCATCGCCACGCCTGCCTGCTCGCCCTGGCGCAGTTGCCCGATGGCTAGGCGGCCCTCCATGGCACTGGATCCCTCCAGCCGCGCCTGGTCGCTGGTCGCGGCGGGCGCGTGCCTGCTGCCGTTGTTGCTGCAGTTGCCGACGCAGGTGGCGATCGCACTGTCGGTGGTGGCAGCCGTGGTCGCGTTGTCGGCTTGGCGGCGCCCGATGCCGGGCTGGCTGCGCGGTTTGCTGGCGCTGGCCCTGGTCGCCGCCGTGCTGGCAACGACCCGCTTTTCGCTGGGTCGCGACACCGGCTGCGCCCTGCTGGCGGCGATGCTGGCGCTCAAACCTGCGGAAACAGCCAGCCTGCGCGATGGCCGCAGCCTGATTGGCTTCGCCATCTTCGCTCCGTTCGCCACCTTCCTGCTCGACCAGGGACCCCTGTCGCTTGCCCTTGGCCTGGCAGGCGTGACGCTTGCCTTGGCGGCGCTGCTGCGGCTGGCAGAGCTGGAATCGGGCGAACCCGCTGGCGGCCATGGCGCACGCAGGCTCTCGCCATGGCGGCGGTTCACCAGCGTCTGGCGCATGGTCGTCATCGGGCTGCCATTGGCGCTGGCCGCGTTCTGGCTGTTCCCGCGGCTGGCGACCCCGCTGTGGGGCATGGACGATCAATCGCAGGCCAGGCCGGGCCTGTCCGACCAGATGGAGCCGGGCTCGTTCCGCGACATCCTCACCGACGACACCCCGGCGCTGCGCGTGCAGTTTTTCGGACAGGTGCCGGTGCCGTCGCAGATGTACTGGCGCGGGACCACGTTGTGGCAGTTCGACGGTCGCGTCTGGACCCGCCCGGAATGGATGCAGGCACTGCCGCGCGCCACGGCCCGCGCCAGCAGTACCCGCTGGGACTACCAGATCGATGTCGAGCCGACCGACCACAGGCAACTGGTCGCGCTGGACCTGCCGACCAGCGCGCCGGAAGGCGCCCGGCTAACGGTCGATTACGGGCTGATCGCCGACAAGTCCCAGACCGCGCTGGCCAAATGGCAGCTGCACTCGTCGCCACCGGCCGCGTTCGAGCCGCAACTGGACCCGGCCCGCCGCCGGCTGGCGCTGCGGCTGCCCTCCGGTTACAACCCGCGCACGCTGGCGCTGGGGCGGCAATGGCGCCTGGAAGCCGGCCCCTCCAGTGCCACCAGCGATGCCGCCATCGTCAAGCGCGCCCTGGACATGGTGCGTGACGGCTTCGGTTACACGCTGGCGGTGCCGTTGCCCGGACGCAACGCGGTGGACGAGTTCCTGTTCGACCAGAAGGAAGGCTATTGCGAGCAGTTCAGCTCGTCGTTCGTCGTGCTGATGCGCGCCGCGGGCATCCCCGCCCGGGTCGTCACCGGCTACGCCGGCGGATATTACAACCGCATCGGCGAATACTGGCTGGTACGCCGCTCCGATGCGCATGCCTGGGCCGAAGTGTGGTTGCCCGGGCCTGGCTGGGTGCGGGCCGATCCGACCGCAGCGGTTTCGCCCGACCGGATCTACGACACGCTGGCCGACCGCATCCCCGGCAATGACGGCCTGCTCGGTGGCATCGGCGGCGTGACCTCGCTATTGGATACCGGCGACTGGCTACGACGCGGCTGGAACGATTTCATCCTGGGCTTCAATGCCGCGCGCCAGCGGCAACTGCTGCGCCCCCTGGGCATCGACGATATCGACGACGCCACCTTGCTGGGCCTGTTTGGCGGCGCGGCACTGCTTGCGTTGCTGTGGATGCTGTGGCTCAGCGCCCGCGCCGAACGCGAGGCCGACCCGGTCTTGCGCGCCTGGCACGGGTTGGCCCGGCGTTACGCGCGGATCGGCCTGGCGCGTGAACCGCATGAACCAGCCTCGCGCTGGGCCGAACGCGTCGGCATGGTCCGACAGGACCTTGCGCCGGCATTGCTGGCACTCACCCGGCGTTTCAACGACTGGCGGTACGCTGGCAGGCGAGTGAAGGCAGGCCAGCCCGATGCCAACCTGCTGCGCGACCTGCGCCGGCACCGCCCCCCGCCGTCTCCTCCAGGAGATCGGGCAGGCAACGCCGGACAAACCCACGGAGATGCGATATGAGTAGTTCCATCCAAGGCCTTATTCGCGCGCCGCGTACCTTGCCAGGCATCCGCCTGGCGCTGACGGCGATGGCTTGCGTACTGCTCGCGGCCTGTGTCACGCAACCGATGCCGTTACAGGGCCAATACGCCCAGGTCACGCCACGGGACTCGATCGTGACCGACAATACCGGGACGCTGGTGCGTTGGGGTGGGCGCATCGTGCAGGTCGAGCCGCACGACAACCGCACCTGCTTCGAGATGATCTCGACGCGGCTCAATGCCGACGCCCGGCCCGCCTGGGCCAGCGACGACATCGGCGGTCGTTTCATCGCCTGCCGTGCCGGTTTTTACGACCCGGCGTTGTTCCAGAAAAACCGCGAAGTCACGTTTACCGGCCGCATCGACGGTTACGAGACCCGCAAGATCGGCGGTTACGACTATCGCTTCCCACACGTCGCCGCCGATGTCGTCTACTTGTGGCCCGAGCGTGATCGTGTCGACGTGATCACGCGCCCGGCGCCATGGCCGTGGTGGGGATACTGGTAGGGCGCATCGGGTCGCCGTACATTTGCCGGAGCACGGCTGTCGCAAGAGCACGGCTGTCGCAAGAGCACGGCTGCCGTAGGCGCGACGCTGTCGCAGGAGCGGCTTCAGCCGCGGGCATTGGATCGTGCAATTGCCTTTCGCTGGAGCGTCGGTCGCAATGGCAGGGACGGTTTCCTGATCGCGACTGTCGTCGCTCCTGCGAAAACCTGAAGCCGGGAGCTCCCGGCTGAAGCTGCGCCTGCAACAGCCGGCAACAGCCTGCACACAAGAAAGTCGCCCGCGCAAAAAGCATTCGACCGCTATCCGGGCGTACCAAACCGCCCCAACTGCGCACCTGCCAACAGGTGCAGATGGATCTGGAACACGGTCTGCCCGCCATGCTCGTTGCAGTTCATGACGATGCGGTAACCGTCCTGTTCAAAACCTTCCTGCCTGGCATAGTCCGCCGCCGCGATGGCGAGCCGACCGACGACCTCCGCCTGGGGTGGCGCCACGTCGTTGAGCGTGGGGATATCCAGCTTGGGCACGAACAACACATGCACCGGCGCCTGCGGGGCAATGTCGCGGAAGGCGATAACGTGCTCGTCCTCGAACACGATGTCGGCCGGGACCTCGCGACGGATGATCTTGTGGAAGATGGTGTCGTTGCCCATGACGTCTCCTTGCAGATGCGTACCCATCCAGTGTGGCAGCGGCTTCAGCCGCGAGCTCGTGATCTTGCGTTGGCTTTTGCAGGAGCGACGCAAGTCGCGATCAGTGTCCCGGATATCCATCGCGACTTGCGTCGCTCCCACGAGGAGCAACAACAAGATCGCGAGCTCGCGGCTGAAGCCGCTCCTGCAACAGCGCGGCTCATTGCGGGATCTCGCTGCGACTGCCAAAGGCATGCGACAGCGTGCCGCGATCCACGTATTCCAGCTCGCCGCCCAGTGGCAGCCCGTGCGCCAGCCGGCTGGGCCCGACGCCATGGTGGCGGGCAAGCTGCGCCAGGTAATGCGCGGTGGCCTCGCCTTCCACCGTGGGATTGGTGGCGATGATCAGTTCCCTGACTTCACCCTCGGCAAGTCGGTCGCCCAGCTTGTCCAGGCCCAGGTCCGCCGGGCCAATGCCATCGAGCGGGCTCAGCCGGCCCTGCAGCACGAAATACAGGCCTCGATAGCCCGTGGCCTGTTCGATCGCCAACCGGTCGGCCGGTGACTCGACGGCGCACAGTTGCTGGGCATCGCGCGCAGGACTGGCGCAGGTCGCGCACAGGTCGGTCTCGCTGAAGTCGCGGCAGCGGCTGCAGTGGCCAACCCGCTCGACAGCGGCAGCCAGTGCATCGGCCAGGCGCTGGCCGCCCGACCGCTCGCGCTCGAGCACGTGGTAGGCCATCCGCTGCGCGGTCTTCTGTCCGACGCCTGGCAGGACGCGGAAGGCTTCAATCAACTGTTCGAGCAGTGAGGTGGTCATTACGGGCGACGCTCATCCATCCGACTTGTCATCCTGGCGCAGCGAAGGATCTGTCTTTGTCGTCATCCAGGGCAGCAAGTCGAGTGCCGGGCCCAGGATGGCCGGGGCGTGGCGACAGGATCAGAACGGCAGCTTCATGCCCGGCGGCAACTGCATGCCTGCCGTGGCTGCGCCGAGCTTTTCCTGCGAGGCCGCATTGACCTTGTTGACCGCGTCGTTGAAGGCGGCCGCGATCAGGTCTTCCGCCATTTCCGGATCGGCCATGACGTTCGGGGCGATTCGCACCTTGCGGCATTCCATGCGGCCGCTCAGGGTGATGCTCACCATGTCGCCACCGGCGCTGCCGGTCACCTCGATGTGGGCAAGCTCCTCCTGCGCGCGCTGCATGTCTTCCTGCATCTTCTGCGCCTGTTGCATGAGTTGGGCGATGTTTTCGCGCATGTCGTTACCTCGATGTACATGGGGGGTTGCTGCGTGGACAGCGGGCACCGGGCCTTGCCCTGGGCGGGGCTCGCTTCTCAGGTTTCGTCGTAGGGGCGGATGGAGTCCGGCACGAGGCGGGCGCCGTGTTGGCTGATCAAGCGTTGCACGCCCGGATCGGCCATGAACGCGGCCTCGGCCGCGCTCTGGCGCGCGTCGCGTTCGCGTTGGGTGCGCTGGCTCAGCGTTTCACCGGCCACGTCTGCGATTTCGAATTCCAGCTTGGGTACCAGTCCCAGGGCAGGCGCCAGCGCCTTGGCAATGGCTCGCATCGATGCGGATGTCTTGAGCAGTTCCTCGGCCGGCGTCAACGACAAGCGCAGCACGCCGTTGGCGAAGGACAGGAAGGTCGCGTGTGCGGCGAGCTCCTTCGGCGGCCCTTTGAGGTGGCTGGCCGAGAGGATCTCAAGCCAGCGCGCGGCGTCGAGTACCGGGGACGCCGATCGATGCGTGGGTGCGGCTTCGGCCGTCACCGCCGATGGCACATCACCAGGCTCGGCCGGCACGCTTTCTTGTCCATGGGCAGGCTGCTCACGGGCAGGCTGCCGTCCTGCAGGCAGTAACCGTTCCGACTGCGCTTCCTGGGGCGGTGCTGCTGCGCGGGCTGGCTGAACCGGGTTCGCCCGTGTTGGTGCCGGCTCCGCAGCAGGCTGCGATGACGCGACGCGTCCCTGGGCCGATTGGGACTTGGGCTTACCGGCGCCCGCACCTGCTGCCAACGCCGCCCGGGCCGCGGCGGGACCGGACACGCGCTTTGCCCCGCCACCAGCCGCGCCACTGGCAGGCTCCGCCCCCTGCGCCCCGCTGGCTTCCGGCCGAAAGGCCAGCATCCGCAACATGCACATTTCGAATCCCGCACGCGCGGTGGGGGCCAGCGGCAGGTCGCGGCGGGCATTGAGCGCCATCTGGTACCAAAGCTGCACCAGCTCGGGCCGCACCTGCGCTGCCAGCCCGTCGATATCGACGGTGTCGACGGCGACCTGCGCGGTCGGTACCAGCTGCCGCACCTGGATCCGGTGCAGCGCATCGGACAATGCATCGAGCACGCCGATCCAGTCGGGCGACAATTCGGCCAGGGCGGCGACTTCGCCCAGCAGGGCCTCGCCGTCGCCCGCTGCCAGGGCTGTCAGCAGGTTGCCGACACGGGTGCGATCCACGGTGCCGAGCATCGTCGCCACGGTGGTGTCGTCCAGCTTTCCGCCGCCTTCACCGCCGGTGTAGGCGATGGCCTGGTCGAGCAGCGACAGCCCGTCGCGCAGGCTGCCGTCGGCAGCCTTGGCCAGCTGGCGCACCGCGCCGTGGTCGGCGGCGATGTCCTCGGCCTGGAGGATCTTTTCGATCTGGCCGGCGATCTGGTCTTCGTCCAGGCGCTTGAGGTTGAACTGCAGGCAGCGCGACAGCACCGTCACCAGCAGCTTTTCCGGGTCGGTGGTCGCGAACAGGAACTTGACGTGCTCCGGCGGCTCCTCCAGCGTCTTGAGCAGTGCATTGAACGCCTGCTTGGACAACATGTGGACTTCGTCGATCAGGTAGACCTTGAACCGGCCTCGTGAAGGCATGTACTGCGCGTTTTCGATCAACTCGCGGACATCGTCGACGCCGGTATTGGACGCGGCATCGATCTCCAGCAGGTCCATGTAACGTCCGGCATCGATCGCCAGGCAGGTCTCGCACTCACCGCAGGGCTCCGACGAGGTCCCACGCTCGCAGTTGAGCGACTTGGCGAAGATCCGCGCAATCGTGGTCTTGCCGACGCCGCGGGTGCCGGTAAACAGGAAAGCGTGGTGGATGCGGCCCGAATCCAGCGCGTTGGTCAGCGCGCGGACCACATGCTCCTGCCCGACCAGTTCTGCGAAACGCTTGGGGCGCCACTTGCGGGCGAGTACGAGGTAGGACATGCGTCCATTCTGCCGCGCCGCGAAGAATTTTGCCTGCCTTGCCGTCGGTCGCGACGTGGAGCGCTGTCGAGGACGCCTGCAAGCCCGGCCGCGGTCCCATGCGACCATGCGCGCGCGCCGCCATGCGCACGCGGGCCTGCTGGACGGGCCAGCCCAGCGGTGGCCATGGCCACACCTCCGGCGGCCGCCCCGTGGCGGTCGAAGCCACCCGCCAACCGCCGCCCGGGAATGCTGCAGGCATGGTGTCCGCTCGGCCAAGCGGTCCCGGTGTCGACGGCCTTTGTTGTGGTAACTGCCTGCGACCGCTAGAATTCCCGGCCCTGAATGCATGGATGCAGGCGATCCAGGGTCCGGAGAGGTGTCCGAGTGGTTGAAGGAGCACGCCTGGAAAGTGTGTAAGCGTCTAAACCGCGCTTCGGGGGTTCGAATCCCCCTCTCTCCGCCAGTTGCAGGAATCAAGCGTCGCAGGACGCAGTGTCTATGGTGGCCCCGTCGGCCCCTCGCGACGCTAGGTCGAAAACTCCGCCAGGGCCGGAAGGCAGCAACGGTATCGATCGACGCGGGCGCCGAGGTCAGTTGGCGGGGCCATCGCCTTTTCCATGCTGCGCATGGAAAACCCACAATTTCTGCGCAAATGGTGGGCCCCGGCTGTATGCCTCCAAACCCCGCCCCTTCGCGGCGCCCCCTTACCAGGGGGGCTTGCCTTGCGAGTGAAATCGAAAGTCACTGGACTCCTGCTTTCGCAGGAATGACGATTCTTGATGGATTCCTGCTCCCGCGGGGATCGCGTTTCGCAAGGGATTCCTGGTTCGCGGCAATGACGATTCCCGATGGATCCATCCCACTTTGCAGTGGAATGATTGCCCCATGCACGGCCGGACAGAACACACCACGGCCGGATTCACCTCATGCTTCCGGATGCAGCCACCCCGCATCCCCTTCGGCATAATGCTCATGTTTCCAGATCGGCACGCGCGACTTCACTTCGTCGATCACGTACCGACAGGCAGCAAACGCGGCCTCGCGATGCGCGGATGTGACGCCCACCCAGACCGCCAGTTCACCGATGGACAGATCGCCGATGCGATGCACGCAATGCGCATCGACGATGTCGAACCTCGACAAGGCTTCGGCAATGACGGTGTCGCCCTCGCGTCGCGCAAGCGCGCCATAGGCTTCGTAACGCAGGCCAAGCACCGCCCGGTCTTCGTTGTGGTTACGCACCCAGCCCTCGAAGCTGGCATAGCCTCCGACGCGGGCATCGAGCAGTTGCGCTCGCAGCGTCGCCGTATCGAAGGGCGTCTCGGAAAGCTCGAAACGCGCCATCTCAGCCACCACTCACCGGCGGGATGAAGGCGATCTCGCTGCCGTCACCAACCGCATCGCCCCACTGCGCAAACGCACCATCCACGGCCACCCGCAAACGCTCGACAGGCAGCACGAATCCATGTCGTGCACCGCACTCTGCGTATAGCGCCCGTAGATCCGCCGCTTGCGTCTGCAATGTTTCCTCCGGGACACCGGCCGCATCGCGAAGGCTTGCGAAGTAGAGCAGCTTGACCTGCGTCATCGCGCTTGCGCACCCAATCCGAAGTCGCGCTTGCCACCGTGTTTTCCAATCACCCGCGCAGGTCCGATGTCGATCGCGTGCGACAGCGCCTTGCACATGTCGTAAACGGTCAGGGCGGCCACCGTGGCCCCCGTCAATGCTTCCATCTCGACGCCCGTGCGATGGGTCGTGCGGACCGCGCACTCGATGCGCAGCACCTCGTCGCCCGACCAGTCGATGGCGATGGCACAGCCATCGATCGGCAACGGGTGGCAGAACGGGATCAACTCGTGCGTCCGCTTGACTGCCATGGTCCCGGCGATGATCGCGGTCTCCACGATGCCGCCCTTGGCACTCTTCAGTCCGCTGTCGCGCAATTGCGCGGCGACCCCGGGTGGAAAGACCACCGCGCACTCTGCCACCGCATCGCGTGCCGTCACGGCCTTGCCGGAGACATCGACCATTGCCGGGCGGCCTTGCGGATCGACATGGGTCAGCTTTGCAGCCATCAGCCACCTACCAGGTACATTTCGACATGCCGGCGCGATGTGCCGGCGACATTGCGCAACTCGCTGTAGCGATCCCCGCGTGCCGACCACAGGGCTGCGACGCGTTCAACCAGCGCGTCTTCGCCCCGCCCCAGTGCGCCGCGCAGATCGCTGCCGCCACCGGCGAACAGGCAGGTAAACAGCTTGCCATCGGCCGACACGCGGGCGCGGTGGCAGTCGCCGCAGAACGGCGCACTGACCGAACTGATGAACCCGATCTCGCCAGCACCATCTTCGAAGGTGTAGCGCGTCGCCACCTCGCCCCGGTAATGGCGATCCAGCGGGCGTAGTGGCCAGCGTGCATGGATCCGGTCGCGCAGCTCGGCAGACCGGACCACGCGCGCTGGATCCCAGCCGTTGCACGTGCCCACGTCCATGTACTCGATGAATCGCACGACATGTCCACTGCCGCGAAACGCCTGCAGCAGGTTGAATACCTCGTCCTCGTTGACGCCGCGCTGGACCACGCAATTGATCTTGACCGGATCGAACCCGGCAGCCCGTGCCGCCGCGATCCCGGAGAGCACGTCCGCGACGTTTCCACGCCCACCCGACAGCGCACGGAACAATGCCGGATCCAGCGCGTCCAGGCTCACCGTCAGCCGTCGCAGGCCCGCATCGTGCAATGCGCCCGCCTGCCCGGCCAGTAGCGATCCATTGGTCGTCAATGCAAGGTCGTCGATCCCGGGAACCACGGCCAACCGCGCAATGAGTTGCGGCAGGTGCTTGCGCAACAGCGGTTCACCGCCGGTCAGCCGCAACTTGTTGACGCCCAGCCGGGCGAATCCGCGCACCAGGGTTTCGATCTCGTCGAAATCCATGCGCATCGCACTGTCCATGCCATGGTCGTTTGCGACGCGGTCGGCAGGCATGCAGTAGGGACAGCGGAAATTGCAGGCGTCGATCAACGACAGCCGCAGGTCGCGCACTGGGCGATCGCGCAGGTCGCGCACGTCGCGTGCGTCACCGCTTCTCGCCGATGGAGTCAGGACCTGGCCAAGACCGTCGATACCCATGGACCTCATGCCTGCGCCACCTATGCCATCCCCGTCGAGGTACTGCGTTCGCCAGCGGACGGCAACGGATCGTCCAGTGCAATCACGTCGGCGGGCCGCGCCACGCGGTAACCACGCGCAGCCAGCTGGTCGCCTTCAGCGCCGCCACCGTAGTGGTACAGCAGGCAACGGCCCAGCAGCTCGCGCGGATATTCGCGCTCCAGGTCGTCGATGCCGCTGTGCGAGGGGTTGCCGTGCAATGCGCAGTCGTGCGCCACCAGCTCCCCCGCATCGGCGAAACGCGACAGCATTTCGGGGATCGGACGCGTATCGCCCGTCCAGGTCAGGCTGCCGCGAAGGCGCAAGCCATAGGCGGTTTCCGGCCAATGGTGGCGGACCGGGAAGACTTCCAGCCGGATTCCGTCGTGCCAGAAATGCGTGCCGACGGGGATCAGCCGGAACGCGTCCCAGAAGTTGACGCCACCTTCGGCTGCGACATTGGGATAATTCGCCACGCGTTGATGCAGCAGCGGCACCACTGGCGCGGGCACGTACAGCCGTGTATCGCGATCACCGCTGCCGAAATAGTTGCCACCGAACAGGCGCTCGAAACCACCCACATGATCCAGGTGGGTGTGGGTGACGAAGACCGCGCGCGGCATCACACCGTAATGCGCCACGCAAGCAGTCAGGCCTTCGCTGCCGCAATCAATGGTCAGCCACGGCGCGCCATCGCGCTCGATCGTCGCCATCGCCGAGCCCAGCTCCACCGCTCCGGAATTCCCGACGCCGTGGAACCGCAATGCCCAGCGACTCACTGGCTTGCCCCCAGGGACCTTCCCCGGCTGGCCCGGGCCCGGACCCCCATGCAATCGACGCGCATCAGTAGCCAAGCTCCCATGCCGCATCATAGGCGTGTTGCAGGCGATCGAAATCATTCCTGGCCGTGTCGGCGACGTGGACGCCACGCACCTTCTCCAGCGAGCGCCGCAACCGCGCCAGGTTGCGTTTGCGCCAGCCGGTGGCGGGGATTCGCAGGCGACCCTTGTCGAAGTCGATGAGCCAGCCGTGTCGGGCGGCCCCGTGCCCCTCAGTGTCGAAAAGGATGTTGTGCGCGTTGAGGTCGGCATGATCGAGGCCGGCGCGATGGAAGCGAGCCACCAGTTGCCCGGCGGCCTCCCACGGCGCAAGTCCGGTATCCAGTTGCACGAGCTGGGCCAGGGTCTGCACGCCTTCAAGTCGCTCCAGCAGGATGGCGGTGCGATAACCCAGGCCCCGATGGCGGTAGCAGGCAGCGATGGGCCGCGGGACGGGCAAGCCCTGCGCATGCAGCGTCCGTGTCAGGCGGAACTCGGCAAAACTGCGCACACGGTCGGCACCGCGCCACAGGTAGCGATCGCGGCTGACCCGCGCTGCCCAGCCACCACGCAGGTACTGGCGCAGTACGGCCGGGCCGAGCGGCGTACGCACGTACCAGGCCCCGCCGCGCCCGCCATTGGCAACCCGTTGGGCGTCATCGCCCCAATAACCAGGGGTGAACCAGGCGGCCTCGACTTGCCGGGCATCGGCCGCGTCGCACAGAATCGCGCCATACGCATCCGCGCGGGCACCCTGCCCGATCTTGAATGGCGTCAGGCTCTCACTGGCGTCGAATGCGGCCATCGTGCGAGTCTAGCAAGCCCCGTGCCCACTATCTCCCGCCATCGCAGCCGCCGTCGAGACCCTTCCCGGCGTGGCGGCGTTCGTACAACGCAACCGCCCGGTGCGATCTGCCTGTTGCGGCTGTCGGCCCTGGGCGACGTCACCCATGTGCTGCCGCTGGTGCACACCCTGCAAGAGGCCTGGCCGCAAGTACGGTTATCGTGGGTGATCGGCCGTGGCGAACACCGGCTGCTCGAAGGTCTTGCCGGGGTTGGCTTCGTCGAGTACGACAAGGCTTCGGGGCTTGCCGGAATGCGCGCCCTGCGTCGACGGCTGACGCGTGCCCCGTACCCGCCTGACGGTTTCGACGTCCTGCTGCAGATGCAGGTCGCCGCCCGCGCCAACCTGTTGTCGGCGTTCATCCCCGCCAGCATGCGCGTGGGCTATGACCACGCGCGCTCCAAGGACTTGCACGGCTTGTTCATCAACACGCGCATCCCGACACGTCGTGGCATCCATGTGCTGGATGCCATCGGCAGCTTCTGCGAACCGCTCGGGCTTGTACAGTCACGGGTCCAATGGAACCTGCCGGTCCCCGCCGACGCCCATGACTGGGCGCGCGCGCAATGGCCTTCGGACGGCATGGCCACGCTGCTGATATCGCCGTGCTCAAGCCACATCCGCCGCAACTGGTATCCCGACCGCTACGCCGCCGTCGCCGACCACGCCATCGCCCGCGGATGGCGCGTGGTGCTTTGCGGCGGACGCAGCACGCTGGAGCGCGAGACCGGCGATGCCATCCTTGCGAAGGTCGACGCGGATCCGGCCAAGGTGGTCGACCTGATCGGCAAGGACACTCTCAAGCAGCTGCCCGCCCTGCTTGCACGCGCCAACCTGGTGATGACTCCGGACTCCGGCCCGATGCATATCGCCAATGCCATGGGCAGCAAGGTGCTGGGTCTGCATGCCGCCAGCAACCCCGAACGCAGCGGGCCCTACTCGGACCGCCGCTACTGCGTCGATCGCTACGACGATGCCGCGCGCAAATACCTGCGCAAGCCAGCGGACAGCCTCAGGTGGGGGACCAAGATCGAACTCGACGGCGTGATGGCGCTGGTTACGGTCGAAGATGCCATTGCAGCTTTCGAGAGGTATATCGCCGATCGGGCCCAGGGCACGCTGTAGGAGCGACGTCATCCAGGAGCGCTGGATCCTGGATGGCTGGTCTTCGCAGGAGCGCCGCATGGACACGGCGACGGATCATGAGACATCCACGCAATCACGCCCATGGGGCGCTGCTACAACAGCACGATCAATCCGCTGCGTCGTTGCGATAATCCTCGTAGGACTTTTCTTCGACATAGGCCGAGCCCAACGCAAGATTGATGTCCTTCTTGATGCGCGCACGCTCGTCGTTCTCGACATACACGCTGCGTGCGAGCTGGATGAAGCCCTCATCGAACTCCCGCGCCTTTTCCTTGATCCGGATGTCGTCCTCGATCGCCCACAACCGCTCGTTGACAGCCTTGAGCTGCACGCGCAGCGCGGCGACATCGCCACCGGCGGCGGGATGCGCCATCCAGGTCTTTTCCAGCGCGGACAGTTCCTTGCGGACATTGGCCAGCTTGGCAGGATCGGTCATGCGCTCGGACTTGATCTGCAGGATCGCGATCTTGTCGAGCAGTTCACCGAAGGACACGGGGGCGAGGATTTCTGTCATGCGGCACCACGGCTGGAAGGTTGTCGACAGTCTAGCGGCCGGGGCAACCCGGCGTCGTGATCCGCCCGCAAGCGGAGGGCCGCGGGAAACACGAAAAAGCCCCCTTGCGGGGGCCGTTCCGAATCTGGCGGAGAGGGGGGGATTCGAACCCCCGAGGCGCTATAAACGCCTGCCTGATTTCGAGTCAGGTACATTCAACCGCTCTGCCACCTCTCCGGTGGTCTGGCGCCTTCCGGGGCACGGAAGGGCCGCAAATGATACGGGGCCGGGGCGTGGCGGCACAAGCCGGCCGCCACACCGGGCACGTCGGGGCTGGCCCGGACGAATGGTTCAAACGACTTGGGGTTGCCTGTTGCCATGATTATTTTGCCGCCAAGCTTGCCCCACGGCCGGATGGGCCTGATCATTCCGTTAACCCTCCAAAGCAGCAGGAAAAAGCCAACGGCATGATCGAATTCGGACACTTGACCCATGTTGGCCTGCGCCGCGAGCTGAACGAGGACACCTATTACGGCGACAGCGACCTGGGGCTGTGGCTGGTCGCCGATGGCATGGGTGGACACGAATATGGAGAAGTCGCCAGCGCGTTGGCCCGCGAAACCATCGTGCGTGAAGTCCGTGACGGCAAGCCATTGGCGCAAGCAATCCGGATCGCCGACGAAGAGATCATCCAGGCCTCCAAGAAGCGCAACGATGCCCTGCCAATGGGCACGACGGTGGTCGCCGTCCGTGCCGAGGGCAACCGTTTCGAGGTCGCCTGGGTGGGCGACAGTCGCGTCTACCTGTGGCGCGACGGCAAGCTGGCGCAACTGTCACAGGATCACAGCTACGTCCAGGAGCTCATCAGCCAGGGTGCCATCAGCATCGAGCAGGCGCGCAGCCATCCGCATCGCAACGTGGTGACCCAGGCCCTGGGCGTGACCAATCCCCAGGACCTCAACGTCGAAACCATGTCCGGCGAGTTGCGCCCGGGCATGCAATTGTTGCTGTGCAGCGACGGCCTGACCGAGGAAGTCGAGGACGGCAGCATCTCGCAGGTGCTATCCCACACCGAGTGCAGCGCCCAGGAGTGCGTCGACGGCCTGGTCGCCGCAGCGCTGGATGGGGGTGGCTCGGACAATGTCACGGTGGTGTTGATCCGCCGGCATTGAGCGTGCAAGGCAACGTTGTGCAAACCCCATGGCCGCGCGCGGCCCTGGGTGGAGGCGCAAACCGGGCAGCTCTTCCGCGCCTGGAATCCTCCCCGGATCCCCATGCGCGGCCCGCGGAGAGCGTTCCCGGCGGCAACGAGCACCCCTTTTAGTAGCCGCGCCCGTACCCGCGCGCTGGCGATCGTCCTTGCGTCCTTCGCCGCGCACGCCGCATGAGGCCGCCCAGCCAGCCGAGGACCCGCGCGACGCCGGGTCAGGCCGGCGACGACGCCGCGCCGGCATCCCAGAGCGCCCGTCCCGCCTTTTCGCGCAACTGCACCAGGCGTGCCTCGTGCGCCATGAGCTCATCCGGCAGCACGACCACCACCGGACGTGGCCCGGCACCGACGGCGATGGACACGGCGCGCACCGCTTTCTTTTCAACCTGTCCCGACGCGGCGAAACCGATTTCGTGCTGGCCGGCGGTCAGCGCCAGGTAGGCTTCGGCCAGCAGCTGCGCATCCAGCAGCGCGCCGTGCAATTGGCGATGGGTATTGTCCACGCCCAGTCGCCTGCACAATGCATCCAGCGAGTTGCGCTGGCCGGGAAAGCGTTGCCGCGCCAGTACCAGTGAATCCTCCACTGCGCAGCGCGAGTGGATTTTCCCGTAGTGCGGGCCAAGCAGCGACAACTCGTTGTCGAGAAACCCGATGTCGAAGGCGGCGTTATGGATCACGAGTTCGCTGCCTTCGATGAACTCCAGGAACTCATCGACCACGTCCGCGAAGCGCGGCTTGTCAGCGAGGAACTCCAGGGTCAGGCCGGTCACTTCCTGCGCCCCGGGCTCGAACTCGCGATCGGGCTTGAGGTAGCGCTGGAACGTGCGGCCGGTCGGGCGGCGTTCGACCAGCTCCACGCAGCCGATTTCGACGACGCGGTTGCCCTTGTCCCATGACAGGCCGGTGGTTTCCGTATCGAGGACGATCTGTCGCATGTAGCCCCGGTGTTGGGTTGGTGGAAGGAGTTTAATGCCGCCCGGGCGTCTCGGGCGCGATTGCAGGCGGGATCGGCGTCACCCTTGATTGCCCTGCTTGATTCCAACCGCAGCCGCCCGCGCCAGTTCATCGACGCGCTCGTTGTCCGGATCGCCACTATGCCCCTTGACCCAGCGCCACTCGATCCGGTGCTGCTGCACCGCGACGTGCAGCCGTTCCCACAGGTCGCGGTTTTTCACCGGGGTGCCGCCGGCCGTCTTCCAGTTGCGTCGCAACCAGTTGGGCATCCATTCGGTGATGCCCTGGCGCACGTATTGCGAATCGGTCTGCAACATCACCACGCAGGGCTCGCTCAAGGTTTCCAGCGCGACGATCGCGGCCATCAGCTCCATTCGGTTGTTGGTGGTCTGCGCCTCGCCGCCGGAGAGTTCCCGCTCCTTGCTGCGATAGCGCAGCAACGCAGCCCAGCCCCCAGGGCCGGGGTTGCCCAGGCAGGCGCCGTCGGTGTGGATTTCGATCTGCTTCAAATCAACTCGTCCAATTTGCTAAAAACACGCGGGTCCGGCCCGGCACGGATATGTCATCGCAGCCAGGTGGAGTGTCCAGCGACCTGTTGCCACCGGGCAGCCATCGTCACTGGTCGCCCGTGGCGGGAAGGAGCCGTCAGGGAACGACACATGGGGAACGACCGGCCCGGAAGTGGCCTGATCGAAACGCGCACTTGGCGGCGCTCGATGTCCGGTGGCTGCCCCCTCATCCTGCCGGCACCCCGCCACCGATCCTCAGGCGCTGGCGTGCGCGCAGCCCGGTGAGGGGAATCGTGCGTTTTTCCGCCCGCAACAGCCACGCGGCGTGCAAGCCCGGGCCATGCTGGCGATCACTGTCGATGTGCATCCGCCAGCGCGGACCCAGCCCGGTGGACACCGCATCGGGCTGCAACCCTGCCGCGCGTAACCGCCAGCGCCAGGGCATCGGCTCGGTTGCCCGCAGCCCGTGCCCCTTCCAGCGCCAGCGGTAAGGCGACAGCGGATTGAGCGCGAACAGCCACAAACGCCCTCCCGGTACCAGCACCCTGGCGCACTCGGCCAACAGTAGTTCGCTGCCCTTGCTGCGGGCCGCATGCTGTATGACGACGGTTGCCAGCGATTCGTTGGCCAGCGGCAACGGCAATGCGCAGCGCACGTCGCCTCGCCAGCCGCCTGGCCCGGGCTGCAGCCGCAGGCCGCGGCTCGCAATGTCCCTGCGGGGATCGGTCGTCGCCTTGTCCATGACCGGCGACAGCCACAGCCAGGGCTGCATGGGGCGCTCGGAAAATGCCTCGCGCAGCGCCGCGGACTCGCTCTCGAGCAGGCACTGGCCAGGCGCCGTCGCAAACCAGTCGCTGGCGTTGTCGGGTTGACCGGTCGCGGAGGGCAGGGGCATGGTCACCATTCTAGCGGCCTGCCCGCCGCGCTCCCGCCCCTTCCGAGCCGCCCCTTCCGAGCCGCCCATGCGCCTGCACCCACTGCCTGCACTGACCGACAATTACATCTGGACACTGGCTGACATGGATGGTGCCGTCATCGTCGATCCTGGTGAAGCCGACCCCGTCCTTGCCGCTGCCGAAGCCGGCCTTGCGCCTGCCGCGATCCTCCTGACCCACCACCATCCCGACCATATCGGCGGGACGGGCGCACTCCTGCAACGTTGGCCCGGCCTGCCTGTCTTCGCACCCGATGACGCACGCATCGACCTGCCCTGCATCCGGGTGGGCGAAGGCGACCAGGTCGAGGTCGCTGCCTGGCATTTCGAGGTCCTGGCCGTCCCGGGACATACCGTGAGCCACATCGCATTCCTGGGCCATGGGCACTTGTTTTGCGGGGACACCCTCTTCAGTCTGGGTTGCGGCCGGATGTTCGAAGGTACGCCGGCGCAGATGCTGGCTTCGCTGGATCGGCTTGCCGCGCTGCCAACCGATACCCGCGTGTGTTGCGGGCACGAATACACCCTGGCCAACGCCGCCTTTGCAGGCACGGTCGACCCCGACAACCCGGCCCTGCGACGTCGCACCGAGGAGGCCACTGCCATGCGCCAGTCCGGACTACCCACCCTTCCCAGCACCATCGCCGACGAAATCGTCTCAAATCCCTTCCTGCGGGCGGATGCGCCCGCGATCCGTGCCGCGGTGGCCAGCCGGCTGGGGCGGGCGCCGGCGGATCGGATCGAAACCTTCGCTGAACTGCGGCGCTGGAAAGACGGATTCAAGGCGTGATGGCGGGGCGTGCAGTCCGTTGGGCCCCAGGCCCTTTACTGGCCCTGCTGCTTGCCCTGCCTGCGCTCGCCGCGGAAACGCCTGCTGACGCTGGCACCCCAGACGCCTTCGCGGCCCCGACCCAGAACGGCCGCGATGTCTACCAGCGCTTCCACGATGGACTCGCCGATCCAGTCTGCGAAAAAGACAGCAGCAGCCCGCGCTGGCGCCGCCATTTTGCCAATGCGCCACGACGCCTGATCGCCCGGGACGACGACACCCTGGCGCTGTTCGGATACGTGGTCGATGCCCTGCGCGCTGCCAGCCTGCCGACCGAGTACGCCCTGATCCCATTCGTCGAGAGCGGCTACAAGCCCGGCGCACGCAGCCCACGCGGTCCCGCGGGCATGTGGCAGATGATCAAGGTCACCGCACGCAACCACCACATCCAGATCCGCAACGGCTACGACGGCCGCCTGTCGCCCGTGGATTCCACGCGCGCCGCCGTGCGCTACCTCAAGACATTGCACGGCATGTTTGCCGGCGACTGGCGGTTGGCGGTCATGGCCTACAACGCGGGCGAATACCGCGTCTTCGGCGCACTCAAGCGCAGTGGGCAGGTCGCGCGCGATGCGGACCCGGAAAAACTTACCAGCCTGTCGGGCATCACCCGCACCTACGTGCGCAAGCTCCACGCCCTGTCGTGCCTGCTCGATCGCGCCGACGACGACCCCGAGTGGGTGAGCGCAATGGACCGGCCCGTGCCGGTACTCAAGGCGCAGGCGCTCCCGCCCGACGTCGACAACCTGGGCGTTTGGGCCAGGCAGCATGGCCTGGACGTGAGGAGGATCCGCCACCTCAACCCGGGATTCGCCACTGGCCATGTCAGGGCATCCGCACGCGGGAAGCCCGTCCTGGTGCCGCTGACGGACGCCGTGGGCGCGCAAGTCGCTGCGGTGGCCACGGCAGGTGCAAGCGGCAGCATCGCGGCCATCTCGCCATCTCCAACGACACAGGCCACGCCTGCGATCGACCAGGACCAGCCCGTGGCTCCCGAGACGCACACCGTCGCGCGCGGCGAGTCGGCCTGGACCATTGCGCACCGCCATGGGCTGAGCACCCGCCAGTTGCTCCTGCGCAACGGCCTGACCAGCGACAGCGTGCTGCAACCAGGCATGGTGCTGCAGCTGGATGCCAGCGATCCTGCGGACCCGACCGATCCGCACCCAGCCGATCCGGGCGCCGCTGGCCCGCGAGCGTCGCTGCAGGCAAACTAGCGCCCTCACCTGGCCTGGCCCCGCCCGCTTGGCGTGGACAGCGCCATGGCCAGCACAACACGACGCGCCCCGATGCGGCGGCGCCATGGAGGCAACATGGGATTCCTGCAAGGCAAGCGCGCCCTGATCACCGGCATCGCCAGCGAGCGATCGATCGCCAACGGCATCGCCGAGGCCATGCACCGCGAAGGTGCGGAACTTGCGTTCACGTACCAGAACGAAAAGCTCAAGACACGGGTCGAGAAGGCAGCCGCCGAATATCGCCAGCCAGGGCAAAGCAGTGACATCGTCATCCCGCTGGACGTGTCCGACGACGCGCAGATCGCCGCCTGTTTCGAGCAATTGGGCAAGCACTGGGACGGCCTCGACATCCTCATCCACGCCATCGCCTACGCCCCGCGCGAAGCGATCGCCGGACAGTTCCTCGATGGACTGACCCGCGAGAATTTCGCCATCGCCCATGACATCTCGGCCTACTCCCTCGCGGCAATGGCCAAGGCCGCCCGGCCGATGATGCAGGGCCGAAACGCCTCGATCCTCACCCTGACCTACCTGGGCTCCGAGCGCGCACTGGCGGGCTACAACGTGATGGGCGTGGCCAAGGCCAGCCTCGAATCCACCGTGCGCTATCTGGCCGGTAACCTGGGGCCGGAGGGCATACGCGTCAATGCGGTCTCGGCCGGTCCGATCAAGACCCTGGCCGCGGCCGGCATCGCCGGCTTCCGCAAGATCCTCGGCCACGTCGAGGACAACGCACCCCTGCGTCGCACGGTCACGATCGAGGATGTCGGCAACGTCGCCGCTTTCCTGTCCTCCGACCTGGCCTTGGGTGTCACCGGCGAAGTCACCTACGTCGACGCCGGTTACAACATCCTGGGAATGACCGGGATCGAGTGAGCGGGAGCTGATTCGGCTCCAACACACCGCCTCAGCCAGTCCGGCTTGGCGCAGTGCATCCGGGAGGCGGCTTGCCCCATGCGCTGCGCTTTCCGGGGCTTCTCCCTTGCGTGCAGGTGTGGGGACAGTCAGGGACGCATGCGACCCACGCGGCAACAAAACGCGCGCCGACAGCAGCGTCCACGATGGATCGCGTCGGCGGGCCCTGTCGCCAGGGCTGGGACTTCGTGGATCCCGGGTTGCCAGCCGGTGCCGGCGCAGCGGCAAACCTGGTCTGGCAAACAGCCCGACCCGGCCTTCCGGCAGAAAGCCAGGTTGCGACGGGTGCCGCCGCAGGCCGGGCACGGCACGGCGCGATTCGATTGCGCGCGTGCCATCGTGACAAACGCTGCGATTGGAAGCTGACTCCAGGGACAGGGCAGGTAGCGTCGATGGTGGGTACGCATCGCTGACCGGCATGTTTGCGCGGCATCAACCCGTGGACGGAAGCTTGCTGGGTTTTACGGGCACGCCGCCATAAAACCGCGTTGGTTCCCCGACGACGACGCATTGCCGATCACGCCAGCGACAGACCCACCCCGATCCGGCAGCGACCCGACGTTACCGCGTGCGTTCGTGAACCCACGCACCCTGAAGCAGGCATCCGCATCCAATGCTCCCGCATGCGGAAACGACGCCGAACGTTCCTTCCCGTAGGCTGGAGCGGCGCGTTGCCAGCCAGTGAAAAACCCGGCGAGCGCCGGGTTTTTCATCAACAAGCGAACATTTCCAGTCACGGCTGCTCGATCGAGGCGCCGCGACTACAGCTTGTCTTCGGAAATGGTGATCTTCATCTTCTTGCGCAGTGCTTTCACCAGGGCCTCCGCATCGCTGTTGCCGGCGACCTGGGTGAGTTGCGCCTGCAATGTCTTGCGCTGCTCTTCGGTCGCTTCCTTGGGATCGCCGGGCACGACCTTGCTGACGGCGAAGATGACGATGCGGCCATCACCAAGCACGACCTTTCCGGCCGACACCTTGCCCTGGGCCGGCACAGGCACTTCGAACAGCGCCTTGTTGGACTCGGGATCGGGTACCGGTGCACCGCGTGGCAATCCCGGCATCTCGCTGGAAACGAAATCGCTGGCCTTCGCGATCTCCGACAACGACTTGCCTTTTTGCACCTGCGAGACGATCTGATCGGCCTGCTCCGCTGCCGCCTTGGTCGCGCGATCCCGGCGGATGGCATCGATGACCTGCTTGCTCACTTCAGCCAGTGGCTGTTGGCGCTCGGGTTGGTGGCCGACAACGCGGATCAGGACACTGTGGCCGGGACCGACTTCGATCGGATCGCTCACCGTACCGTCCTGGATCAGGGTGTCGGAGAATGCCGCGCGCTGGACCAGCGGGTTGGAAAGCACGCCAGTGCCCTGCCCGCGTGCCATCGGGCCGGACTTCTGCACCGGCAGGTTGGCCTGCTTGGCGGCTGGTGCCAGGCTGTTGGGGTTCTTGTAGACCTGGTCGACCAGCTTGCCGGTCAGGTCGTTGAACTCGCGTTCGCGATCGGCTTCGGCCTGCTCGCTCGCAAGCTGGTCACGGACCTGCGCAAACGGCGTCTGCTTGCCAGCCTTGACTTCGCGTAACTGGATCACGTGCCAACCGAACTCGGACTTCACCGGGCCACTGACCTCTCCGGGTTGCATCGCGAACAAGGCATCCTCGAACGCCTTGTCCATCATGTCCCTGGTGACCCACCCGAGGTCGCCGCCGGCGTCCCTGGAGCCGCTATCCTGGGAGTCCGCGCGTGCCAGTGCAGCAAAATCGGCACCCGGCGCCTTGGCCAATGCGGCGATCTTCTCGGCCTTCTGCCTGGCTGCTTGCTGGGTGGCGGCGTCCGCATCCTTGTCCACCTTGACCAGGATATGCGAGGCCAAGCGCTGCTCGGGCTCCACGAACTTGCTCTTCTCCTGCTCGTAGCGCTGCTGCAGGGTCGCATCGTCCGCGGCGGCGACTGCCGGCAGCGCGGCGCCGTCTATGTCCACGTACTCCAGCGTGACGGTCTCGGGTGCACGGTAATCGCGGCCGTGGCTGTCGTACCACTTCTGGATTTCCGCGGCACTGACCGCGGCACTGTCGGGCTGCGGTGCGGGCATGATCGCGAAGGCGACGTCGCGCTTCTCACCCAGCAGGCGGATCACGCGATCCACCTCCGCGGGTGTCGCGAAGGCCGAAGACACCAATGCGTCGGGAACGAAACGTTGCACGATGTCCTCGCGCACCATGGCCTCGAACTGCTTCGGGCTGCGCACCGGCGCCTGCGAAGACAGGACCATCTGGTATTGCTGCGGGTTGAACTTGCCATCGATCTGGAACGCAGGAATGCCCTGGATGACGTCGCGCACCTGCACGTCACTGGCAACGATGCCGTTGTCGTCGGCCAGCATCTTCAACACGCGCTGGTCGACCAGGCCATCGAGCACCTTGCGCTTGCTGTCGGCGCTCTCGAACTCGCGTGCGTCGAACTTGTCGCCCTGCTGTGCGCTTTGCTGCTGCCGCACCTGCTGGAAGGCCGTCTTGAAATCCTCGACCTCGATCGTTTCGCGCTGCCATAGCATGGTTGCGGGCCACCAGGTCGGGGCGGTCTTCCACCATGTCGGCGGCGCCTCGATCTTGGCGACGGAGGTATCGCTTCGCTGGAACAGGTACTGCTCCATGCCGAAGAAGGCAAACGGGATCGTCAGCAATCCCAGGATCGTGCCTGCAATCCAGCCGGAGGTCTTGTCGCGGAGTTTCTGAAGCATCTGGTGGTCGCGGTTGGGCGTAGCCGCGCAGTTTAACCGCAATGCACAGGTCCGACACCCGCCCCTGCCGGGCGGGGCAAGCAAACGCCGCCTGGCCAGGATCGCAGGGAGCAACGAAATCCGCGCCAGCAGGGCAACACCCATGGGCCGCACGGCAAAAAGCCCGCCAAGGGCGGGCTTTGGGCCTGGAGCTTTATTGAAGCCGAGGCTTCAATACAACAAATGGCGGAGTGGACGGGACTCGAACCCGCGACCTCCGGCGTGACAGGCCAGCATTCTAACCAACTGAACTACCACTCCGCGAAGCCGGCAATCATACCGGGGCATGACGACGACCGCAAGCAAGTGACCCGATGGCCGTGGCCACATACCAACCTGGTGGGTGCTGAGGGGATCGAACCCCCGACCCTCTCCGTGTAAAGGAGACGCTCTACCGCTGAGCTAAGCACCCGCGCCCCTATGGTAACCCCGTCGGGCCATTGCGACGATCGATTCCTCCACCACCATTGGCCCGACCGGGAACGGCATGACGAACCCTTGCATGCGCAGCGGCCGGATCATCTTCCCCTGCGCCTCCCCGGTCGCCCCCTCCCTGGCGATGCGGCGAGACGGCGCAGCCATCGCCAGCGTAGCGACCATGGCCGACGGGTCACGCTGGCCGCGTGCGCAAGCACCCACAAAAAAGCCCGGCTGTTGCCGGGCTTTAGCGAAACCGTGGACTTGGCCTGCGATCAGTTGACCGCGTCCTTCAGCGCCTTGCCGGCCTTGAACGCCGGGTTGTTGGAGGCGGCGATATTGATGGTCTCGCCCGTGCGCGGGTTGCGGCCGGTGCGGGCGCCACGCTTGCGGACTTCAAAGGTACCGAAGCCGACCAGGGTGACGGTGTCGCCCTTCTTGAGCGCCTTGGTGATCGACGAGATCACGGCCTCGACGGCACGAGCGGCATCGGCCTTGGACAGATCCGAGGCATCGGACACGGCATCGACGAATTCGCTTTTATTCATTATTGAAAACTCCCTTTGCGGAATATGCGACCGCAGATGCGATCGCTGGAATGAAAATCGCTGGAAAGAAGACTGGAAAGATGACCGGGACTCCCCGCCTGCGCGCATGGATCGCAGGATAGCCCGGTCGACTTGACCGCCAACGCAGGCGCACATGCGCGCGTTGCAGTTGCCCTCGTTATACCAGCGGCCCATGGCACAAGCAACACGCAAAGCCAATGTTGGCGCGGGTTCCAGGCATCTTTCGGCCACTCGTCGGCGCGCTCAGTGCTTGACGTCCTGCTGCACGACCACCTGGTCCTTGTCGCTGACGACATCATCGGCGACCACCTTGGCGACGCCCTTTTCGACCACCCTGGGCGTCAGCGGCCGCTCCAGCGCCAGGTCGAGCACCTCATCGATCCAGCGTACCGGCACGATCTTCATGTGATCGGTGACCGTCTTGGGAATATCAGCCAGGTCCTTGCGGTTTTCCTCCGGGATGATGACCGTGCGCACACCACCGCGCATGGCGGCGAGGAGCTTCTCCTTGAGGCCGCCGATCGCGGTGACCTTGCCGCGCAGCGTGATCTCGCCCGTCATCGCCACGTCAGCGCGCACCGGCACCTTGGTGAGGGTCGACACCAGCGAGGTGGCCATGGCGATGCCCGCGCTGGGCCCGTCCTTGGGTGTCGCGCCATCGGGCACGTGGACGTGGACGTCGGTCTTTTGCAGGAAGTCCAGGTCGATGCCAAGCGGTTCGGTCCGCGCGCGCACCACCGACAAGGCCGCCGAAGCGGATTCCTTCATCACGTCGCCCAGTTGCCCGGTCAGGATCAGCTGGCCCTTGCCCGGCACCAGCGTGGATTCGATCTGCAGCAGGTCGCCGCCGACCTCCGTCCAGGCCAGGCCAGTGACCAGGCCGATCTCGTTGTCCTGCTCCGCGCGGCCGAAATCGAAGCGCTGGACGCCCAGGTATTTGTCCAGGTTCTTGCCATTGACCGACACGGACCTGGACTTCTTCGCTTTGGGCTGGGGGCCGGCCAACGCGATTTCCTTCACGACCTTGCGGCAGATCTTGGCGATCTCACGCTCCAGGTTGCGCACGCCGGACTCCCGCGTGTAGTAGCGCACGATGTCGCGTATCGCGCTTTCGGCGATCTTGAGTTCCGTGGCTTTCAGTCCATTGGCCTTGAGCTGCTTGGGCACCAGGTAACGCGTGGCGATGTTGATCTTCTCGTCCTCGGTGTAACCGGGGATGCGGATGACTTCCATGCGATCGAGCAAAGGACCGGGGATGTTGAGTGAGTTGGACGTGGCGATGAACATCACTTCGGACAAGTCGAGGTCGACTTCCAGGTAATGGTCGTTGAATGCGTTGTTCTGCTCGGGGTCGAGCACCTCCAGCAGCGCCGAGGACGGGTCGCCACGGAAGTCCATCGACATCTTGTCGATCTCGTCGAGCATGAACAGCGGATTCTTGGTCCCCGCCTTGTTGAGGTTCTGCACCACGCGCCCCGGCATCGAGCCGACATAGGTACGGCGGTGGCCGCGGATTTCGGCCTCGTCGCGCACGCCGCCCAGCGACATGCGCACGAATTTGCGGTTGGTGGCCTTGGCGATCGACTGGCCCAACGACGTCTTGCCCACGCCCGGTGGTCCGACCAGGCACAGGATCGCGCCCTTCATCTGCTTCACCCGGGTCTGCACCGCCAGGTATTCAAGGATGCGTTCCTTGACCTTTTCCAGGCCGTAATGATCGGCATCGAGCACGTCCTGTGCGGCATGCAGGTCCTTGCGCACGCGGCTGCGCTTCTTCCACGGCACGCCGAGCAGCCAGTCCAGGTAATTGCGCACCACGGCGGCCTCGGCCGACATCGGCGACATCTGCTTGAGCTTGTTGAACTCGGCCTTGGCCTTGGCCTCGATCGCCTTGGGCATGCCGGCCTCGGCAATCTTGCGGGCCAGCTCCTCGACGTCGTTGGGCGCGTCGTCCATGTCGCCCAGTTCCTTCTGGATCGCCTTCATCTGCTCGTTGAGGTAGTACTCGCGCTGCGACTTTTCCATCTGCGATTTGACGCGCCCACGGATGCGCTTTTCCATCTGCTGCACGTCGATTTCGCCATCGACGAAACCGACCAGCATTTCGAGGCGGTCGGCGGTGTCGAGTGTCTCCAGCAACGTCTGCTTGTCGGCCAGGCGCACGCCCAGGTGGGCGGCGATGGTGTCGGCCAGGCGGCTGGGCTCTTCGATACCCGACAGGGTCTGCAGCAGTTCGGGCGGAAGCTTGCGGTTGCTCTTGATGTATTGCTCGAACAGCGACATCAACGAGCGCGCCACCGCTTCGGTTTCGCGCGGCTCGCGGGTATCGGTGGTATCGACCGGGGTCGCACGCCCGCTCAGTGCGCCATCGGTCTCGCCGATGTCGTCCACGCGCACGCGCTCGATGCCCTCGACCAGCACCTTGATCGTGCCGTCGGGCAATTTGAGCAGCTGCAGCACCGTGGCCAGCGTCCCGATGGAATACAGGTCGTCTGCCCCGGGGTCGTCGGTCTCGGCGGATTTCTGCGCCACCAGCGCGATCCTCTTGTCGGCCTCCATCGCCTGTTCCAGCGCATGGATGGATTTGTCGCGACCGACAAACAGGGGGATCACCATATGCGGAAACACGACGACGTCGCGTAGCGGCAATACCGGCAGGGTGGTGGTTGTGCGGACTTCGGTCATGCTGGCTCCGGCGGAGGGGTTGCAAGCGCTCGACTGGCCGGCTCCTGTCGGAGGCTGGGGCAGTCGCCCCTAACGATACCCGGCCACGGGGAGGAAAAGACGCAGCGCGTCACTGAATAGGGTTATGGGGATGCGAGGGCAGGATGCAAGCACCGAAAGCCGCCCACGGGGCGGCCATTCAGGACATTGGCAGGGGGTCACGGGGCTGGCACGGGACCTGCCAGCAAGATCCGGCAAGCCCGGCTTGCGCTTGGAAGTTGGTCGTGGTCAGGCAGGAGATCCGCCCACGCGGCGAGGCCAGCGCGGGCAGCGCCTACTCTCCGCTGGCAGCCTTGGGTGCGGCAGCCGGCGGGGTCTGGTAGATCAGGTACGGGTCGGACTTGTGCTCGATCACCGACTCGTCCACCACCACCTTGCTGACGTTCTCCAGCGACGGCAGGTCGTACATCGTGTCCAGCAGGACCGACTCGACGATGGTGCGCAACCCGCGCGCCCCGGTCTTGCGCTTGAGCGCCTTGCGCGCGATGGCGGCCAGCGCGTCTTCGCGGAACTCCAGCTCGACGCCTTCCATCTCGAACAGCTTGCGGAACTGCTTGCTGATCGCGTTCCTGGGCTCGGTCAGGATCTGGATGAGGGCGGCTTCATCAAGCTCCTCGAGGGTGGCGACCACCGGCAGGCGGCCGACGAACTCGGGGATCAGGCCAAACTTGATCAGGTCCTCGGGCTCGACCTCCGCCAGGATCTTGCCAATTTCGGTCTTGCGCTCGGCGCTCTTGAGCTTGGCGCCAAACCCAATGCCGCTGGAGTCGGTGCTGCGCTGCTGGATGATCTTGTCCAGGCCGGCGAACGCACCACCGACGATGAACAGGATGTTGCGCGTATCGACCTGCAGGAATTCCTGCTGCGGGTGCTTGCGGCCGCCCTGTGGCGGCACGCTGGCCACGGTGCCCTCGATCAGCTTGAGCAGCGCCTGCTGCACGCCTTCGCCGGACACGTCGCGGGTGATCGACGGGTTCTCGCTCTTGCGCGAGATCTTGTCGATCTCGTCGATGTAGACGATGCCCTGCTGCGCCTTGTCGACGTCGTAGTCGCACTTCTGCAGCAGCTTCTGGATGATGTTCTCGACGTCCTCGCCGACATAACCGGCTTCGGTCAGCGTCGTGGCATCGGCCATGGTGAACGGGACGTTGAGCATGCGCGCCAGCGTCTCGGCCAGCAGCGTCTTGCCCGAGCCGGTCGGCCCGACCAGCAGGATGTTGGACTTGGCCAGCTCGACGTCGTCCTCCTTCTGCCGGCTCTCGATGCGCTTGTAGTGGTTGTACACCGCGACCGCGAGGGTCTTCTTGGCGCGCGCCTGGCCGATGACGTACTGGTCCAGGACCTCCAGGATTTCCTTGGGCTTGGGCAGCGAGCTACGCGCCGACTGGGCCTTTTCCTCGAGCTCCTCGCGGATGATGTCGTTGCACAGCTCCACGCATTCATCGCAGATGAACACGCTTGGGCCCGCAATCAGCTTGCGCACCTCGTGCTGGCTCTTTCCGCAGAACGAGCAATAGAGGATCTTGCTGCTGTCGCCGGATCGGCCCTGACGGTCTTCGGTCATTCCCCAGTTACCTGCTGCAGGCGCGGTTGCGGCCCGAGAATAGCACAGCGGCCGGGCATGCCTGCCCGGACCTCGACGCGTGCTGAATTATGATGGTATTCAATGCCTTGCAATCGTTCCAGGACACTGAAGCGGATGCTCTTCACGCCGGCCGGATCGACTCGTCCGGGCGCCGCTCGAGGACTTCATCGACCAGGCCATACTCGCGTGCGGCCTCGGCGCTCTTGAAGTTGTCGCGCTCGGTGTCCAGCGCGATCGTGTCCAGCGGCTGGCCGGTGTGTTTGGACAGGATCTCGTTGAGTCGCTGGCGCAACGCAAGGATCTCCCGGGCCTGGATCTCGATATCACTGGCCTGGCCCTGCGATCCGCCCGACGGCTGATGGATCATCACCCGCGAGTTGGGCAGCGCATAACGCTTGCCCTTGGCGCCGGCCGCCAGCAGGAGCGCGCCCATGCTGGCTGCCTGCCCGATGCAGATGGTGCTCACGTCGGGCTTGATGAACTGCATGGTGTCGTAGATCGCCATGCCGGCGGTGACTACGCCGCCGGGCGAGTTGATGTAGAAGCTGATGTCCTTTTCCGGGTTTTCGGCTTCCAGGAACAGCATCTGCGCCACGATGACGTTGGCGGTATGGTCGTCGACCGGACCGACCAGGAAGATCACGCGCTCCTTCAGCAACCGCGAATAGATGTCGTACGCGCGCTCGCCACGGCTGGTCTGTTCGACCACCATCGGCACGAGGTTGAGTGCTGTTTCGCGATTGTCCACTTGGATACCTGCTGTTGGGTTGCTGCTGCGATCTTTCCTGCCCGGATCCCTGCCGCGCTCAGCCCTGCTGCGCGATGGCTTCCTGGAACGTCAGCTTCCTTTCCGTATGCTGCGCGCGCTCGGCGATCCAGTCGACCACCTGCTCTTCCATCGCACGTGCCTGCAGACCCTGCATGAGTTGGGGGTCGTTCTGGTACAACTCAACCACCTGCTGGGGCTCTTCGTAGGTCGAGGCGATCAGGCGCAACAACTCATTGGCGCGCTTGGGGTCCAGCCGCAGCTGGTTGCGACGCGAAACCTCGCTCACCAGCAGCCCGACCAGCACGCGCTTGCGCGCAGCGTCCATGAACGGCGCGTGCGCGCCTTCCGGCACCTTGCCCTGGACGCCCTGCTGCTGCATCGCCTGCCAAGCCATCTGCCTGGCCTCGTCCTCGACCAGCCGTGGCGGCAGCTCGACCTCGGAATAGGTCGCCACCAGCTGTTCGCCGACTTCGCGACGCAGGCGGTTCATCAGCGCGCCCTTGAGCTCGCGCTCCAGGTTGCTGCGGATCTCGCTGCGGAACTTCTCCATCTCGCCGCTCTTGACGCCGAAGCTGCGGATGAAGGCACCGTCCACCTCCGGCATCACCGGCTCGGACACGCGCTCGGCCTTCAGGTGGACCTGCATGGACTTGCCGGCCAGCTGCGACGGCGCTTCCTCGGGGAACGCGACCTCGATGGTCTTCTCGTCCCCGGCGCTCATCCCGACCAGCGCCGCCTCGATCTCCGGCAACATCGCTTTGCTACCGATCACGTCGGTCGCCTGCTCCACACCCTCGGCCGGGATGCGCTCGTCGCCGGCCTGGGACCAGGTCTCGACGTCGACGGCATCGCCTTCCTTCGCCGGACGCGTGACAGCGGTCCAGCTGCGGCGCTGGACGCGCAGGTTCTCGATCATGCGGTCGATGTCGGCGTCTTCGATCTCGGCGGTATCGCGCACTACCTGGAGCTTCTCGACGTCGATGTCGCCAAAATCAGGCATCAGTTCGACCGTGGCGACGAATTCCAGCGCGTCGCCGTCCTTGTCGTTGATCGGCTCGATGTTGGGGTTGCCTGCAACGCGCAGTTCGTTTTCACGGATCGCGGCATCGAAGCCTTCGCGCAACATGCCATCCAGTACCTCGGACCGGACCTGCTTGCCGTACCGCTGCTCGACTACCTTGGTCGGCACCTTGCCAGGGCGGAAACCCTTGATCCGCGCCGAGCGCGCGATCTCGCGCAGGCGGCCACCGACTTCGCTATCGACCTGCTCGGACGGAAGGCGAAGCGTGATCCTGCGCTCGAGGTTACCCACGGACTCGATCGACGCCTTCGAATTTGCGGTTTGCATCTCTGAAGCTGGCATACCCACTCCTGCAACCACGACCCCGGCCGCGGCACTTCTGTTTGGCTTGTCGGACCGCCCGCCGGGCGCGGTGGCACCAGGGGCAAGCGGCAGAACGGGATAGTTTGGCGGATTTACGGGCTGGCCGCCAGCGATATGGCGTGTTTTTGGCGAAATGAAGCTCTCCCATCGCCCTGCCCGCCTGGGAGACTGGGCAGCACGGCGCCGCCAGGGGCGCCGTGCCGGGATTCAACCGGGGCGTTGTCGTTGAGCGCTTGAAGTCCTGAGCCATGCATTCGCAGCGCAGCGACGAGAGCATCGCGACGTCACTTACATGGCGCGCGACGACGCGGCGGTTGGTACGTTGACCGCTAATCCTCGTCCGGTGGTGCGAAAGGGGGCTCGAGCCGCGCCACCTCCCGCTTGGGACACCGACAGCCGCGCCGCCACGCGCCCATCCACCCGAGCCCACGCTTCCAGAGCACCGCTCCGCAACGTCATTCACATGACGCGCGACGGCGCGACGAGCGTCGGTGCGGCCGTCTGCCCTGGCGGCGTGGTGCGAAAGGCGGGACTCGAACCGCGCCGCGACACGATCCGCTTGGGATCCTGACCCAACGCGCCGCCGCGCGCCGGGGAACCCCCAGCTGCTGGCTGCTGGTGCGAAGGGGAGACTCGAACCGCGCCGCCTCCCGCTGGGGATACCGAACGCCGCGCCGCCGCGAGCCTGTCCGCCCAGCCCACGCTTCCAGAGCACCGCACCGCAACGTCATTCACATGACGCGCGACGGCGCGACGAGCGTCGGTGCGGCCGTCTGCCCTGGCGGCGTGGTGCGAAAGGCGGGACTCGAACCGCGCCGCGACACGACCCGCTTGGGATCCTGAACCAACGCGCCGCCGCGCGCCGGGGAACCCCCAGCTGCTGGCTGCTGGTGCGAAGGGGAGACTCGAACCGCGCCACCTCCCGCTGGGGATACCGAACGCCGCGCCGCCGCGAGCCTGTCCGCCCAGCCCACGCTTCCAGAGCACCGCACCGCAACGTCATTCACATGACGCGCGACGGCGCGACGAGCGTCGGTGCGGCCGTCTGCCCTGGCGGCGTGGTGCGAAAGGGGGGACTCGAACCCCCACGCCTTGCGGCACTGGCACCTAAAGCCAGGGCGTCTACCAATTCCGCCACTTTCGCGCTATCGGCAATTCTAGACTGTCCGGGCGGCAGCGCATGACACAAGCCGCGGCGCGCAGGATGCAAGTGCATTGCAACACGATGCCTGACCCATGGAACAAAAAAATGCCCGGCGCAAGCCGGGCATTCCAGGTTTGGTGGGCCGTCAAGGATTCGAACCGCGCCGCGACACGACCACGACTGCATCGCGACCCCAACGCGCCGCCGCGCGCCCAGGCCCCGCGGGCGCCGCGCAAAAAAAACGCCCGGCCGAAGCCGGGCGTTTGAAGTTTGGTGGGCCGTCAAGGATTCGAACCGCGCCGCGACACGACCACGACTGCATCGCGACCCCAACGCGCCGCCGCGCGCCCAGGCCCCGCGGGCGCCGCGCAAAAAAAACGCCCGGCCGAAGCCGGGCGTTTGAAGTTTGGTGGGCCGTCAAGGATTCGAACCGCGCCGCGACACGACCACGACTGCATCGCGACCCCAACGCGCCGCCGCGCGCCCAGCTGCCCCGGGTGCCCACAAAAAAACGCCCGGCCGAAGCCGGGCGTTTGAAGTTTTGGTGGGCCGTCAAGGATTCGAACCTTGGACCTATTGATTAAGAGTCAACTGCTCTACCAACTGAGCTAACGGCCCCGAACTGCAAATAATACCGCAGTCATGCAATGCACGACAATCACCCCACGCCCTGCAAGCGGCGCGAAGACTTGCTGTGTGGGGTGGAAGACGGGATTTGAACCCGCGACCCCCGGAATCACAATCCGGTGCTCTAACCAGCTGAGCTACATCCACCACGGTAAAAACAGGATAACCCTTTACAGTGCACTGGCGCGCCCGGCAGGACTCGAACCTGCAACCACCGGCTTAGAAGGCCGGTGCTCTATCCGGTTGAGCTACGGGCGCCTATGACTGCATAGGTGCTCGCATGATAACTGCCGGGCCGGCAAATCGTTCAGCCTGGCGACCGCCTGCAAGCCGGTGGTCGGGGTAGAGGGATTCGAACCCCCGACATCCTGCTCCCAAAGCAGGCGCGCTACCAGACTGCGCTATACCCCGCCGTGCTTGGCCGGTGGCCGTTGAAACCGCGGACTCCCGCGCGCGCCAACGCCACGAAAGGCCGGCCATTGTCCGGAGGGCGCCCTGCCCTGTCAATGCAGGACAAGGCCCGTTGGCACCGGTTCAGACCCGGCCGGCAATCGCCTCGGCAAACGACATCGTATTCCCGCTACCCCCCAGATCCGGGGTCAGGGAGTCCTTTGCTTCCAGCGTGGCGACGATCGCGGCGCGCAGCCGCTCCGCCTTGTCGCCCTGGCCCAGGTGGTCGAGCATCTGCGCGGCACCCAGCATCAGCGCGCAAGGATTGGCCTTGCCCTGGCCGGCGATATCCGGCGCGGTGCCGTGCACGGCCTCGAAGATCGCAGTGTCCTTGCCGATGTTCGCGCCCGGGGTCAGGCCCAGGCCGCCTATCAACCCGGCACACAGATCGGAGATGATGTCGCCGAACAGGTTGGTGGTCACGATCACGTCGAACTGCTCGGGCCGCATCACCAGCTGCATGCAGCAGTTGTCGACGATCAGCTCATTGCATTCGATGTCGCCATAGTCCTTGGCCACTTCCCGGGCGACGTTGAGGAACAATCCCGAGGTCGACTTGAGGATGTTGGCCTTGTGCACCACCGTCACCTTCTTGCGGCCGGTACGGCGTGCCAGGTCGAAGGCATAGCGCACGATCCGCTCGGACCCCTTGCGGGTGATGCGCATGATCGAGATCGCGGTCTCGCCGTCTGCCGAGGTTTCCTGCCCGTCTGGCGTATATGCGCCTTCGGTATTCTCGCGCACGGTGATCAGGTCGATCCCGGACGGGAACCGCGACCTGGTATTGGGAAAGCTCCTGGCCGGGCGCACGTTGGCGTACAGGTCGAAGCGACGGCGCAGTTCGACGTTGATCGAGCTGAAACCACCACCGACCGGCGTGGTCAGCGGACTCTTGAGCGCGACCTTGTTCTTGCGGATCGACTCCATGGTCGCATCCGGCAGCAGTTCGCCGGTCTTTTCCAGTGCGACGAGGCCGGCGTCGGCGAATTCATACTCAAGTCCGGCCTGCAGTGCGTCGAGCACGTGCAAGGTGGCATCCATGATTTCAGGGCCGATGCCATCGCCGCGGATCACGGTGATTGTCTGGGTCATTGCGGGGGTTCCAGGCGGATGGTGCGGCGGCTCCGGCCGCGACGCACGGGAATTTCAGCCGCCAATTATGCCGCGCGGCGCAATGAGATCATAGGCCTCGCGATCAAGGCGCCCTGCCGCCGGTGCACTGCAAAGCACCGATGCCGAGGTTGCCTACGCGTGTTCATGCACCGCTGGCGCAGCTTCGCCCTGCTCCAGCTGGTCCAGGAAATCCACCGCGCGCCGCATGTGCGGGATCACGATGCTGCCACCCACGACCAGGCCGATCGAAAACGCCTCGAACATCTCGTCACGACCCACGCCTGCCTGACGACATTGCGCGACGTGGTAGGCGATGCAGTCATCGCAGCGCAGCACCAACGAGGCGACCAGGCCCAGCAGCTCCTTGGTCTTCACATCCAGCGCCCCGGCCTGGTAGGTCTGGGTATCCAGGGCGAAGAACCGGCGAACGACCTGGTTGGGCTCGGCCAGGATGCGATCGTTCATGCGTTGGCGAAACTTAGTGAATTCGCCCGTGGTGGCCCCGTCCTGGGCGCCGTGGGGTGACCCGCCCGCCGGGGCGCTGTTCTTTTTTGAGCTCACGATGACTCCAATCGACGGACTCGCCCGCCTGCGAGAGATGCCCGGGAACCGGGTTGCTTGATCCACGACAGCGGCCCGCCAGGATGCCCGGGCAGCATCGACAGCGCTAATCGGCTTTTCCGACCCCCGCTTTTCCGTCCAGCACCGCCTGCAACTTGCCTGCGCGATGCAGCGCCATCAGGTCGTCGTAGCCTCCCACATGGGTATCGCCAACAAAGATCTGCGGCACGCTGGTGCGCCCGCCGCGGGCCAGCATGCGTTCGCGTTGGGCAGGATCCTGGTCGATCCGGACCTCGTTCCAGGCCAAGCCCTTGCTTTTCAGGAAGTTCTTGGCGGCCACGCAATAACCGCACACCGCCGATGTGTACATGGTGATTTCAGGGGGCGTGCCAGAGGCAACGGGGTCTTCGTTCAAGGATGTCCTCCGGAAACTTGTCTCGCGGGCCAGGGTCTGAATATGGGTCCATCGTTGCTGTTTTTCCAGCCCACCCACGACGATGGCGGCGTCGCGCCCCGTGGCGCGCGCTTCGCTTGGCTGCATGGAGGGCGGGGTTAACCACGCATTCACACCCTCGCCGCCCAAGCCGGGCATCCTCGATCCGGACGATCCACTGACCCGTCCGCTGCCTTGCTTCGGACCTTTCGGACTTCTCTCCAGCATGCCCATGCGACCAGCCTCCTTGTCCGCCATCGCCACGCTTGCCATCGCCGGGCTGCTGCAGGCCGGGGCACCGCTGTCGGCGCAGGATGCCGGATTCAGCGATAGCCGCCTGCCCGATATCGGCTCGTCGGCCGGCACCGTGCTGTCGCCCGCCAAGCAGGCCGAATACGGCCAGTACGTGCTCAGCCAGTTGCGCAACTACGGTTACACGCTGGACGACCCGTTGATCAGCAGCTGGCTGCAATCGGTGGGCAATCGGCTGGGGGCCGCCAGCGACAAGCCCTCGCAGCATTACACGCTGTTCATGCTCAAGGATCGCCAGATCAACGCGTTTGCCACGCTGGGTGGCTATATCGCGGTGAATGCCGGCCTGGTGCTGGCTGCCGACGAGGAAGACGAAGTCGCGGCGGTGCTGTCGCACGAAATCGCGCACGTGACGCAGCAGCATGTCCTGCGTGGCGTCGAGCGCGCGCAACGCGACAGCGTCCCGATCCTGCTGGCCATGCTTGGTGCGATCGCGATCGCGCAATCCACGGGCGGCAACTCTTCAGACGACGCCACCATTGCCGCGTTGACCTCGGCGCAGGGCCTGATGGCACAACGCCAGATCGATTACACCCGGTCCAATGAATCCGAAGCCGATCGCATCGGCATCCGCACCCTGGCCCGCAGCGGGTACGACGCAAAGGCGATGGCAGACTTCTTCCAGAAGCTGCAACTGGTGATCCGCAGTAACCCGGGACGCGAAAGCACGCCCGATTACCTGCAGACGCACCCCGTGACCACCACCCGCATCAGCGAGGCCAGGGAGCGGGCAAAACAGGTCAGCGCAAACCAGCCCGCATTCACCGGAAGCATCGGCGGCGGCGAAAGTCCGCTGCTGCCTGCATCGCTACATATCGGCTCGGGACTGGCCAGCGCCGATACCGGGCAATTCGAGTGGGCGCGCGAACGCCTGCGCGTGTTCAGCGCGACCACGCCCGGGACCGCCATCCGCGAGTACGAGCGCATGGCGCGCAAGGACAAGCTCGACGACCCCGAGCGCTACGGACTGGCATTGGCCAAACTGCTCGACGGCAAGCCCGCCGAGGCGGCTGCCGACCTGTCCGGCTTGCTCGCGCGCCAGCCCGACGATACCTGGGTGGCCCTTGCGCTGGCACAGGCCGAGTCGCGCTCCGGCAAGCGCAAGGCGGCAGACGCACGCTTCGAGGCACTGCTGGCGCATCGTCCCAACAACCGTGCCGTGGCCCTGACCTATGCCGGGATGCTCAACGAGCGCAATACCCCGGCGTCCGGCAAGCGTGCACAGGAAATCCTGCGGCCGCTGCTGAAAAGCGCGGCCGACGACCCGGTATTCCAGCGGACCTTCGCACGTGCCAGCGAGATCGGCGGCGACCCCGTCCGCGCCGGAGAAGCCTGGGCGGAAACCGCCTACCTCAACGGCCGGCCGGAACAGGCACTGGTGCAACTCAACACCCTCAAGAAGCGTGAGGACGTCGACTACTATGCCCGCGCCCGGATCGATGCCCGGATCGCCGCGATTACCCCGATCGTGCTTGAACTGCGCCGCCAGGGGATCCGGGACGAGGACCTGCATCGGCGGTAGCGCTTGCCGCGCCGCGTACTGGAAAGCGACGTCAAGGACCGGGGGACGGGTTCCGGACCGACTGACCATTTACCGTCATTCAGGCGCGAACCGGCGCCTGCAGGGCCGCTCCCACGGCCGGCTTGCGCCCGGCTGCCCTGTCACGCAACCGTCATCAAACCGTAGTCTACTGCCGTGGTCGCCATATCCGCGCCCCCACGACGCAGCAAACGACATGTCCAAGCGCATTCTCATTGTTGAAGACGAGCCCGCCATCCGCGACATGCTCGCGTTCGCCCTGCGCAAGGGCGAGTACGAGCCCGTCCATGCCGGCGACGCCCGCGAGGCGCAGGCGGCCATCGTCGACCGCGTCCCGGACCTGATCCTGCTCGATTGGATGCTGCCGGGCACCAGCGGACTTGATCTTGCGCGCCGTTGGCGCCGGGAAGAGCTCACCCGCGAAATCCCGATCATCATGCTGACCGCGCGCGGCGAGGAAAACGATCGCGTCGGCGGCCTGGAGGCCGGCGTCGACGATTACGTGGTGAAGCCTTTTTCAGCACGCGAATTGCTGGCGCGCATCCGCGCGGTGATGCGGCGCAGCCGCGAAGACGACGACGACGGCAGCATCCGCCTGGGCCCGCTGCGCATCGACGGCGCCGCGCACCGATTGTTCGCGCGATCGGGCGGCGACGCGCATGCCGACAATGAAGTACCGATCCAGATCGGACCGACCGAGTATCGGCTGCTGCATTTCTTCATGACCCACGCCGAGCGCGTGTACACGCGCTCGCAGCTGCTCGACCATGTCTGGGGCGGTAGCGTGTACGTGGAAGAGCGCACCGTGGACGTGCATATCCGCCGGTTGCGCAAGACCCTGGAGCCCGCCGGCGCCGACGCGATGGTCCAGACGGTGCGCGGCGCGGGCTACCGGTTTTCCGCATCGATCTGAGCCACGGGCAGGCGGCGTGGCCACGCCGACGGCAGCCCGGGACGCCGATCGCGCCAACGCATGCCGTGCTCGCCCGCGCCCTCCGGCAGGCAAGTCCCCACCCCATGCAACCGCCTCCCTGACCGCAAGCGGCTTCCTGCCGGCGCCGCCGCTGTCTACATAAAACTGCCACTCCTATCTGACACAATCCCCACATGCCCCGACATGCCCGCATTGCCTGGTTAAGAACGCTCGGCCTGATGCTGGGCGTGCTTGCCGTTGCACTGGTGGCGGGGTTGATCGCTGGACATGCCTGGCCAGCGCTGGCCATCACGGCCCTGGCCTTGATCGCCTGGCAAGCCTGGAAGCTGCGGCAACTGTTGATGAAACTCACGATGCGGCGCCGATTCGCGTCGCCACGGGGCGGCGGTGCCTGGAACGAGGTCGAGCGCCTCATGCACCGCAGCCAGCATGACATGCAGGGGCGCAAGCGCCGACTGCTGGACATGCTGCACGCCTACCGTGCCGTGGCCGATGCATTGCCCGACGCCGTCGTCGTGGTGGAGCGCAATACCCAGCGCATCGCCTGGTTCAATGCTGCGGCGACGGGGCTGCTCGGCCTGCGCCATCCCCAGGACGTGGACGCGGCATTGGGCGAACGCCTGCGGCCGCTGCCGATCGCCCGCTGGCTCGCTGCCGGGCGCAACGCGGAACCGCTGATGGACGTCGCGTCCCCGGTCGATCCCGACCGCCGCCTGAGCTTGCGCCTGATCCCTTATTCGGAGTCACTGTGGCTGCTGATCGCGCGCGACGTCAGCCGGTTGATGCGGCTGGAACAGATGCGCCGCGACTTCGTCGCCAACGTGTCGCACGAACTGCGCACGCCGCTGACGGTGGTGCACGGTTACCTGGAAATGCTCGATCCGAAGGAGCATCCAGAGTGGGCCCCGATGCTGGCGGAAATGCAACGCCAATCCCAGCGCATGACGCAACTGGTCGAAGACCTGCTGACCTTGTCGAGGCTGGAAGCCCAGGACGGCATCAACGACGAAAGCGTCGCGATGGCTTCGATGCTGTGCACGCTCAAGCGCGAGGCCGAGGCGTTGAGCAAGCACCAGCACACGATCAGCGTCCAGGACAGCGCGCACGTCGACCTGTGGGGCTCGACGCGGGAACTGCACTCGGCGTTCTCCAACCTGGTCGGCAATGCGGTGCGGTACACACCGGCGGGGGGCAGCATCGACATCGTGTTCACGCTGGCGCCCGACGGCGGCGCGGTCCTGTCGGTGCGTGACAGCGGTTATGGCATCCCGGAAGCGCACCTGTCCCGGATCACCGAACGCTTCTACCGCGTCTCCACCAGCCGCTCGCGGGAAAGCGGTGGGACCGGCCTTGGATTGGCCATCGTCAAACACGTACTGGGCCTGCACCAGGCACGCCTTGGCATTGAAAGCCAGGTGGGTCGTGGCAGCGTCTTCTCATGCCACTTCGGGAGTGAACGCGTGCTTGCGCGCGAGTCGTCCGGGCCTGACGCGACGAAGCCGGCGACATCGAAGCAGGCGACATCGAAGCAGGAAACACCAAAGCAGAACCCATCCCGGAGGAGCCGGGCGTGAGCCGGCCACCAGGGCGCAAACAGCCGGGGCCAGGCAAGCCGGCACCGCGTGCGCGCAGGCCTGGGGAGAGCGCCGGGCCTGCGACTGGACGGGCCACGGCAAAACAAACCGCGGCAAACAGCAGGGCCACGGCGCACGCCATGGTGGATGACCCGGAAGCCGACGATCCGCTGTGCGATCCGGCACTGTTCGCCAACCGCGAGCTCTCCCAGCTCGACTTCAACTTCCGCGTCCTGGCGCAGGCACAGGACCCATCCGTGCCGCTGCTGGAGCGGCTCCGGTTCCTGTGTATTTCCTGCACCAACCTCGACGAGTTCTTCGAGATCCGTGCCGCCACCGTGCGCCACGCGCAACAGTTCGGCCTGCCGCCGGCAGCCGATGGGCTGGCGCCGGCGGTCGTGCTCAATCGCATCCATGACCGTGCCGCGGAGCTCGTCCAGGCCCAATACCACTGCTGGAACCATGTACTGCGGCCGGCGTTGGGGGATGCTGGCGTACGCGTGCTCGCGCGCGACACCTGGACGGCAAAGCAGACGCGCTGGCTGCGTGCGTATTTCCGCAACGAGATCATGCCGGTGCTGTCGCCGCTCGGGCTGGATCCGGCGCACCCGTTCCCGCGCATCCTCAACAAATCACTCAATATCGTGGTCGTGCTCAAGGGCAAGGATGCCTTCGGCCGGGCCGGCCACCTGGCCGTCGTGCGCGCGCCACGCTCGCTGCCGCGCATCATCCAGCTACCCCACCGCATTTCCGGCGGCGAGCACGATTTCGTGTTCCTGTCCGCGGTGCTGTCTGCCTTCGTCGACGAGATGTTCCCGGGGATGCAGGTCAAGGGCGCCTACCAGTTCCGCGTCACCCGCAACTCCGAGCTGATCGTCGACGAGGAAGAAGTCGAAAACCTGGCCCTGGCGCTGCGTGACGAGCTGGTCGGCCGCGGCTACCTGAGCGCGATGCGGCTGGAGATCGCCAGCGACTGTCCGCGCCCGATCGTTCGCACGCTGCTGGAAAACTTCGAGTTGACCGACAATGCCGTCTATCGGATCGACGGCCCGGTCAACCTGAACCGGGTGATCCAGGTGTATGACCTGGTGCAGCGCCCGGAACTCAAGTACACGCCGTTCCAGCCACGGATGCTGGCCGGGGGCGAGGCGATGTTCGAACGCGTATGCGACGAGGACATCCTCCTGCACCACCCATTCGATGCGTTCACGCCGGTCCTGGAGCTGATCAAGCAGGCTGCCGACGACCCCAACGTGCTGGCGATCAAGCAGACGCTGTACCGCACAGGCAAGGATTCTGCAATCGTCGAGCACCTCGTGCAGGCCGCGCGCAATGGCAAGGACGTGACGGCGGTGGTCGAACTGCGCGCGCGCTTCGACGAAGAAGCCAACCTGGGTTTCGCCGACCGGCTGCAGGACGCCGGCGTGCAGGTCGTGTATGGCGTCGTGGGTTACAAGACCCACGCAAAGATGCTGTTGATCGTGCGTCGCGAGGGGCGCCGCCTGCGTCGCTACGTGCATCTTGGCACCGGCAATTACCATGCCGGCACAGCGCGTGCCTACACCGACTTCGGGCTGATCACCGCCGACCCGGACATCGGCGACGACGTCCACCAGATCTTCCAGCAACTGTCCGGGCTGGCACCGGTGACCAAGCTGACACGGTTGCTGCAATCACCGTTCACGTTGCATGCCGGCATCCTCGAACGCATCGCGCGCGAGGCCGCGCATGCGCGCCAGGGCAAGCCTGCCCGCATCATCGCCAAGATGAATGCACTCAACGAGCCACAGGTCATCCGCGCGCTGTACGCCGCCTCGCAAGCGGGCGTCGAGATCGACCTGATCGTGCGCGGCGCATGCACCCTGCGCCCTGGCGTGGCCGGCGTCTCGGACAACATCCGGGTGCGCTCGGTGGTCGGGCGCTTCCTCGAGCACAGCCGGGTGTACTGGTTTGCAAACGCCGGGGCGCCGGAGCTGTTCTGCGCCAGCGCCGACTGGCTGGAACGCAATCTCCTGCGACGGGTCGAAGCGTGTTTTCCGATCCTCGACCCCGAGCTGGCGGCCCGCGTCAAGCGCGAAGCATTGGACAATTACCTGCGCGACAACGCCAATGCCTGGCAACTGCAGGCCGACGGGGTCTACCTGCCGTTGTCCCCGGCGCCCGACGCGTCCCCATATTCGGCCCAGGTCGAATTGCTCGCGGGGACCAGCCATTGAGCAATGAAATGACCAGCGATGGCGCCCTGCCGCGCGTGCCCGCGCTGCCCCTCCAGGATGGCGACCTGCTCGCCGCGATCGACCTGGGTTCCAACAGTTTCCACATGGTGGTCTCGCGCTACCTGCTGGGCCAGTTGCGCACGGTCGATCGCCTGCGCGAGATGGTCCGCCTGGCCGAGGGCCTGGATGACAAGGGCGGCCTGCAGCCGGAAGTCCGGCAGCGCGCGCTCGAGTGCCTGTCACGTTTCGGGCAGCGCATCGGCGAGATTCCCCCGCAACGCGTGCGCGCCGTGGCCACCCACACCGTGCGTCGTTTGCGCACCCCACAGAGCTTCCTGATGCCGGCGGAAACCGCGCTGGGACATGCCATCGAAATCATCTCCGGCCGCGAGGAGGCGCGCCTGATTTACCAGGGTGTCGCCCATGCGCAGCCGCCCAAGCCTGGCAAGCTGCGCATGGTCATCGACATTGGTGGCGGTTCGACCGAATGCATCATCGGCCGTGGTTTCGACACGCTGGAGCGCGAAAGCCTGCAGGTCGGCTGCGTGGCCAGCACCCGGCGCTTTTTTGCCGACGGCAAGCTCACCCCGAAACGCTGGAAGCAGGCCGCCATCGAAGTAGGTGCGCATTTCCAGCAGTTCGCGGGTATCTACCGCGCATTGGGTTGGGACGAAGTGCTGGGCGCATCGGGCACCAACAAGGCCATCGGCCAGATCTGCGCTTCGCTGGGCCTGACCAAGGGCGCCATCACCGCCGAGGCGCTTGGACAGGTCCGCGATCGCCTCTTGTCCGCCGGCCACATCGATGCGATCGACCTGCCGGGGCTGTCGCGCGAACGGCGCCCGATCATCGCCGGCGGGGTGCTGGTCCTGGAGGCCGCCTTCGCCACGCTTGGCATGCAGCGCATGGCGGTCAGTCGCGCCGCACTGCGCGAAGGGGTCCTGTACGAGATGCTCGGCCGTGGTGGCGCCGACGATCCGCGTGATGTCGCGGTCGCTGCACTGGCGCAGCGGTATGGCATCGATCCTGCGCAAGCGGGCCTGGTGGAAACAACGGCATTGCGATTGTTCGACCAGGTGGCCGCGACCTGGAAGCTTGGCCCCGATGACCGGCTGATGCTGGGCTGGGCGGCACGCCTGCACGAGATCGGCCTGACCATCGCCCACAGCCAGCACCAGGTGCACGCCGATTACCTGCTGCAGCACTCGGACATCGCCGGCTTCTCGGTGCAGGAGCAACGCGTGCTCGCGGCACTGGTGCGCACGCATCGCCGCGGCATTCCCAAGACGGCGTTCGACCTGATACCGGACCGTCTGCTTGCCGCCACCAAGGACATGGCTGCACTGTTGCGACTCGCAGTGCTGTTGCAGCGTTCGCACGAGCCGCAAGCCGCCCCCGATCCGCGTCTGTCGGCCGACGGCAACCGCTTGACCCTGACACTGCCGCGACGCTGGCTGGATGCCCGCCCACTGCTGCATGCCGACCTGGTCGACGAACCCCGTCCCTTCGCTGCCTTGGGGATCACCCTGAAGCTCGCCACCGACTAGGCGACCCAGGTCCAGCGTTCACGAGGGCCAACGGGCCACAGGCAGCGCCCGAACCCGTCGATGCGACGTCGGGGGCCGCCACGTCATCAGCCAGTCACTCCCCTGACAACAGGCTTTCATCCGGGCCCGGCAGGCTTCCCGAAACGGGAGGCTGCATGCGCTACACGATCGTCAGCGAGACCTATCCGCCAGAGGTCAACGGGGTCGCCCTGACCGTGCATGGCCTGGCATCGGGATTGCGCCAACGCGGACACGACGTCACCGTCGTGCGACCGCGCCAGCCAGGCACCTGCGACGAGACCACAGGCGACATGCTGCTGGCCGGGATGCCGCTGCCGCGCTATCCCGGGCTGCGCCTCGGCCTGCCGGCGACGCGCAGACTCACCGCAGCCTGGCGCGCTGCACCCCCCGACGCGATCTATGTCGCCACCGAAGGCCCATTGGGGTGGTCGGCCGTGCGTGCAGCGCGCAGGTTGGCGATTCCGGTCACCACCGGATTCCATACCCGCTTCGACGAGTACATGCGCGATTACGGTGCCGCGTGGCTCGAGGCGACGGCGTGGCGCTGGATGCGACGCTTCCACAACCTGGCCGACGCGACGCTGGTGCCAACGCGGGAACTGCAGGAATTCCTGGGGGCGCGCGGGTTCGACAGGATCCTGCACCTGCCACGTGCGGTGGATACGGAAATGTTCGATCCGCGTCGGCGCGATCCTGCGCTGCGCTTGCGGTGGGGGATCGCTGCGGACGCTCTGGCGGTGATCTACCTGGGGCGGATCGCGGCGGAGAAAAACCTGGACCTGGCCGTGCGCGCCTTCCGCGCGCTGCAGCAACTGCGGCCCGATGCGCGCTTCGTTTGGGTCGGCGACGGCCCGGAGCGCGCGCGCCTGGCGCGCGAGAACCCGGACTTCGTGTTTTGCGGGGTACAGCGCGACCAGGTCCTGGCGCAGCATTTCGCCAGCGCCGACCTGTTCGTATTCCCCAGCCGCAGCGAGACCTTCGGCAACGTCACCCTGGAAGCCCTGGCAAGCGGGGTGCCAACCGTGGCCTTCGACTACGGCGCGGCACGCGCGCACCTGCGCCACGGCATCCACGGCGCGGCGATCGCCGACGGCGACGACCACGGGTTCATCGCTGCCTGCGTGCGCATCGGCAGCAACGACCGCCTGCGTGGCGCCATGCGCATGGCAGCCCGGCAGGCGGTGGCCGGACTGCGTCCACGGCAGGTCGCGGAGGACTTCGATGCCATCCTGCAACAGCTGTGCTTGCGAGGCGGACGCGATGCGCATATCGCCGTCGCCTGAAGGCCCGGGGCGTGGGCAGCTCCTGCGCGCAAGGTTGTCGGCAGGCGAGTCCGGTTGGTGCCTGCAAGCCAACCGTCTGTGCGCGCACCGCCTGGTGCGCAACGGATTTGCGCTGGTCAGCCGGTTGGGCGACGGCATGTGGTGGTACGGATTGATGCTGGCACTGGTGGTGTTCGATGGCCCGGCAGGGTTGCGCGCATCGCTGCACCTTGCCGCGACCGGCGTCGTGGCCTTGCTGCTCTACAAGGTCCTCAAGCGCTGGACGCGCCGGCCGCGCCCTTGCGCTGCCGACCTGCGCATCCGCGCCTGGGTGGCACCGCTGGACGAGTTCAGTTTTCCTTCCGGGCATACGCTTCATGCGGTCGCGTTCACGCTCGTCGCGCTGGCGCACTATCCGTGGCTGGCATGGCTGCTGATTCCGTTCACCGCCAGCGTTGCCGCGTCGCGGGTGGTGCTGGGCCTGCACTATCCCAGCGATGTGTTGGCCGCAACGGGCATCGGTACCGCACTCGCGGCGCTGTCGCTGTGGTTGGTGCCCGGCGTGTCGCTGGTGACGGTGTAACGCCCGGTCGACCAGGTGCCTGGAAGCCCACACCAGCCACGGCCGGCAGCAAGCCAACCATGGGTGGTGGAATTTCCCGCACGCTACAACGGGCAAGCCGCGTCCGGGCATCAAGCCAGGCAGGAAAACATGCCTGCCTGGCTCCCTTGCAAGGACGCCCCGGAGGATGGCCTCAAACGGCGGATCCCGTCCTGCCGACGCGGTACCAGTCGATGCGTCGGGTGACCACCATGATCGCAGCCAGGATCACGAACAACAGGCCTGCACCGAGCACCAACGCGTTGTCCTCGGAGATCAACAGTCCGTAGAGCGCGCCATACAGCAACCCCAGCATCGTCGAGAAGCCAATGCCGCGCGCCACGCCCTGCAGTACCGCACTGACATAGAAACCGAGCAATCCGATGCATGCCACGCTTGCGGCCAGGTATGCCCAGCCAAAGGCGATGTGCTCGGACAAGCTGACCAGCAACAGGAAGAAGATCGCCAGTGCCAGGCCCACCAACCCATACTGGATCGGGTGGATGCGCAACTGCCGGATCAACTCCAGCATGAAGAACCCGACGAAGGTCAGCGCCACGAAGAGCACCCCGTACTTGGTCGCGCGATCCGCCTGCGAATAGATGTTGACCGGTTCCACCATCGACACGCCGACCTTGTCGAGCCCGCTACCGCCGCCGTCGATGTATTGCGCCTGTGCATTGGTCGCCAGCGACGACACGTCCCACTGGGCGTGGAAGCCGTTGCCGTCGATGCGCTTGCTGCGCGGCAGGAAGGCGCCATTGAACTGCGGGTGCGGCCACGGCGAGTCGATCACGATGCGGTTGCCTTTACCAAGCGGCACGATCGACAACGACTCGGTCCCGCCCAGTGCGTACGCGAGCCGGGCCTGCAAATCCAGCGCCTGCCCGGCCCGCGGCACGGGCAAGCGGGCATGGACCCCACCGCCTCTCCCGTTGCCCAGTCCTTGTTGCAACGCCAGCTGCCTTCCGTCCAGCTTGAGCGTCGGCGCACCGACCAGGCCACGTACGTCGCTGAAGCCATAGGCCAGCCGGGGCCGACCTATCCGGCGCGGATTGTCGGCATCGGCGTCTCCGGGGATACGGACGTTGAACGCTGCATCGGCGGTGGCATCGAACTCGTAGACGCGGACTTCGTGGATCCCCAGCCGACGCGTCGATGGCAACAGCTTGCCGGCCAGCTGCATCGTCGTGGGAAAGTAGGTCCATTGGCCGGCACGCTTGCGCCAGACGCGATGGCTGGCCCCCTGGGCATCCTTCTCCTGCACTTCCACTGTTTCCTCGTAGGGCACCACCAGCACCGGGCCGGTGATCACCTGCTCGCCTGCATAGCTGCCTGCGATCGTCGCCACCGCCATCTGCCGGTACGCCTGGCGCTCGTGGATCGTGCCGCGAATCATCGAAAGCGGTACCAGGATGGCAAGCGTCATGCCCAGTACCAGCAGGATCTTCAGTCCAAGTCGCATCGCCTCGCTCCGCAGCCGTGTGTGGGCGCACCATGGCGCAGGTGGATGCGGGCAGGATGGCGCGCCGGTGAAGCGGGGGTGAAGCGGCCCCGCGCGACGCCTAGGACAGGGGGATCGTCAACGTGGCGATGGCACCACCGCCTTCGCGATTGGCGAGCAGGATGCGTCCCCGATGCAAATCGGCGACCTGGGCGACGAAAGGCAGCCCAATGCCGCTGCTGCGACTGCCACCGCGCGGGCGCGGCAGCGAGTAGAACCGCTCGAAAACCCGATCGACCGCATAGTCCGGGACGCCGGGACCATGATCGGCCACGGTCACTTGCACCTGGCCTTCGACCGACGACGCATGTACCGCGACACGACTGCCAGCCGGCGAAAACGCAATGGCGTTGTCCAACAAGTTGACCAGCGCCTGGCGCAGGAGGAACCGATCGCCGCGCAGGGTGAGCGGCGCAGCGTGGACGTCCACGCCGACGCCAGCGTCGGCGGCAACCTGGCCGACCTGCGTTGCGGCCTCGCGCAGCAGCGCGGCCACGTCGATGTCTTCGGGTTGCTCGATTTTCTGTCGATGCTCCACAGCCGCCAGCGCCAGCAGCTTGTCGATCATCTGCGCCATGCGCTCTGCCTGTGCACGGATCGTGGCAACGAAGCGTGCGCGATCCGCGGCCGGCAATGCGCCGCCCGGCGGCGGGTCGAGCAGTTCGGACGCGCCACGGATCGCCGTCAGCGGACTCTTGAGCTCATGCGTCAGCGCGTGCACGTATTGCTCGACGTACTGCTTGCCCTCCAGCTGCGTGCGCATGGTTTCCAGTGCGCGACCGAGATCGGCGAACTCACCCGCGGTTTCGGGCAGGCTGGTCCGCTCACCGGCGGTCACCGCGACGGCATAGCGCTGCAGGCTGCCCAGTTGCCGCGACAGCCACCAGGCGGCAAGCACGCCGACCATCAAGGCGACGCCGAGCAACACCAGCCCCCAACGCAGCACGGTCTGCTGGCTGCGCGCAATGAAAGGCGCGATTGCCTGGTTGGGCTTGGCGACGGTGAGGACCCCCACGGTGCGGCCATCGGCATCCCGGATGGGGGCGGCGACATGCATCACGGTCGATTGTTCGTCGTCGGGATCACTGCGGGTCGAGCGCGCCCCGTACTTGCCGTGCAGGGTGAGGTAGACGTCGTTCCAGCGGGAGTAGTCCTTGCCGACATCACGCCCGCTGGAATCGAACACGACGATCCCGCTCGCATTGGTGACATACACCCGGTAATCGACCTGGCGCTTGGGGAAGTCCCAGATGCGGGCGCCGATGTCGCGGCTGCCCAGCGCCCGCACATGTCCGGCGAAGCGGCCGCTGTCCATGCGGCCGGCCAGGAAATCGTCGGTGGCCAGCTCGGCCAGCACGTTGGCGGTATCGACCAGCGTATCCTCCATCGCCTGGCGCACACCGGGCTTGACCTCCTGGACGAACACCTTGGCAAGCAGCAGCCCCGCCAGTGCGACGATCACGAAATACCCAACCAATACGCGCAGGCCGATCTTCATGCCGTCACGTCCCGCGGCTCAGGCATCGACGGAGTACCCAAGGCCACGATGGGTCCGGATCGGATCAGCATCGGGCGCGACCGAGCGCAACTTGGCGCGCAGCGTCTTGACGTGGGTATCGACGGTGCGGTCGCTGCTGTCGAGGGCCTCGCCCCAGACGCGGTCCATCAGCTGGGCCCGTGACAGGACGGCACCCGGGCGCGCCAGCAATGCCGCCAGCAGACCGTATTCGTAGCGCGTCAGGTCCAGCAGGGCGCCGCCGTAGCGGATGCGTTTTCCGGCATTGTCGTGCTCGAATCCGGAGGCCGTGGTCCACTGCGCGGCCGTTGCGCCCTGGAAGCGCCGGAGCACGGCGCGCACGCGCGCCACCAGTTCGCGTGGTGAAAACGGTTTGACCACGTAGTCGTCGGCACCCAGTTCCAGTCCTAGTACGCGATCCATTTCGCCGTCGCGGGCAGTCAGGAAAATCACCGGCAGATCGCCATGACGACGCAATTCACGGCACAGTGCAAAGCCGTCGACATCGGGCAGGCCCACGTCGAGGATCGCCAGATCGAACCCGCGGCCGCCAGGCGATGGCTCGCGCACGGCCTGGAGCGCATCGCGGCCGGTCAGGCAATGCGTCGCCGCGAAGCCATCGGCCCGCAGTGCGTAGAGCACCGTCTGGGCGATTGCGGTTTCGTCTTCCGCCAGGAGGATGTGGGACATGGGGAATCGCGAGCTCGATGGGCAACCAGCACTGGGGCAAAGCATAGCCCCAGTGCCGTGCTGGCAGCTGCATGACGGCCCCGCTGGGTCGCATGCGATCGCAAGCCAACCCCGTTCGGCCGCTGCGCACAGGATGCCCGCAAAGATAGGCAGCCTGCGCGCTTGCCCGTACCCTAGGCGGATGAACTATCGCCACGCTTTCCATGCCGGCAACCATGCCGATGTGCTCAAGCACGTCGTGCTGCTGGCCCTGTGCGATGCCCTGCAGCGCAAGCCGGCACCCTGCTTTGTCCTGGACACCCATGCCGGACGCGGCCTGTACGCGCTGGATGCAGAAGCCGCCAAGCGCACCGGCGAGGCCGACGCCGGCGTGGAGAGACTGCTGGCCGACGCCCCGCACGACCCGGCGATCAAGCGCTACCTCAAGGCGATCCGGGCCTGCCGCGCCGCGCATGGTCGCCACGCCTACCCCGGATCACCGTGGCTGCTGGCGCACGCGCTGCGCGAGCAGGACCGGATCGCCTGCTGCGAACTGCAACCGGTGGAGGCCGCCACGCTCAGGCAACACCTCGGGCATGATCCACGCCTCGCGATCCATCATCGAGACGGCTATGCCGCCGTCAAGGCGTTGCTCCCACCCAGCATCGGCGGCACCCGGTTTGCGCGTGGGCTGGTATTGATCGATCCGCCATACGAGGCGCAGCTGGAGGAATTCGACAACGCGTTGAAGACCTTGCGCGAAGGCCTGGCGCGATGGCCACAGGCCTGTTTCGCGCTGTGGTATCCGATCAAGCAGCGCCGCACGCTGCACCCCTTCTATCGCAAGGCTGCTTCGCTCGCTGCAAAATCGACGCTGGTCGCCGAGTTGCTGGTGCACCCCGACGACTCGCCCTTGCGCCTGAACGGCAGCGGCATGCTGCTGGTCAATCCGCCCTACCAGGTCGACTCAAGCCTGGCCCAGGCGCTACCAAAGTTGGCGACAGCGCTGTCCGAGGCAGGGGCGAGCGCGCCCGAAGTGCGCTGGTTGCGCGGCGAATAGCCTGTCGCCACGGGTTACGCTGCCCACCGACCTGACCAGTGACGATCTGGCTGGCAGCGATCAGACAAGGGACGTCCTGCTTTCGTCGGCATGCACCCTGTTCTCGGGCTCGAAGAAGCTCCATTGGACTTCCGGGAACTGCTCCTTCATCGCCCGCTCCACCGCCGTGATATGACGGGTCAGCACGACTGCATCTTCCTGCTCGCTCATCACCGCCTGCACGGACACGAGTGCCTCCGCGCCCATCTGCAACGTCACCAGGCTGAGTACCCGATCGACTTCCGGCCGATCCTGCAGGAAGGCGCGCAGCTGTCGCTTTCGCGCCGGGTCGATGCCCTGCCCCACCAGCAACGCCTTGACTTCGATCGCCACGAACACGGCGACAACGATCAGCAGCGTGCCGATCGCCAGCGTGCCCAGTGCGTCCCACAACGGATTGCCGGTCACCACGGTCGCGACCACCGCGACCAGCGCCAGCAACAGCCCAAATACCGCAGCGACGTTCTCGCCGACAATCACGATCAGCTCGGCCTGCCGACTTTCATGGAACCAGCGCCACAGGCTGCGGCCATGTCGTTCGGCGCCCGCTTCCTTCAGGGCGGCGCGCGTCGACCAGGCCTCGGCGACGATCGCAAACGCCAACACGCCCACGCTCCAACCCCATTGCTTCAGGGGCTCGGGCGCCTGCAGCTTGTGCCAGCCTTCGAACAGCGAGTACATGCCGCCGATACTGAACAACAGGACCGCCACCATGAACGACCAGAAGTAGATCTCCTTGCCGTGGCCCAGCGGGTAATCGTCCGAAGGCGGCAATTGCGCCTTGCGCATGCCCAGCATCAGTAGCAGCTGGTTGCCGCAATCGGCCAGTGAATGCACGGTTTCGGCCAGCATCGCGCCGGAGCCGCTGAAGAACGCGGCAACGCCCTTGGCCACCGCGATCGCGAAATTGGCGCCAAGCGCCGCGATGATGGCGCGTCTCGAACCCTCTCTTCCTGCCATGATCGTCCTCGTCTTCTAGGTCACGGTGGCTTCATTTGCCCGCACGCGGCTAAACCGGCGGTCCGTTGCTCGCCTCGGCATGCGCCCTGCTTTCGGGCTCGAAGAAACTCCAGCGCACCACCGGGAACCGTTCCTTCAACGCGCGCTCGACCGCGGTGATCTGGCGGGTCAACAGCATCGCGTCGTCCTGCTCGACCATGACCGCCTGTACCGAGACCAGGGCCTGCTCGCCCATCTGCATGGTAATCAGGTTGAGCACGCGATCGACTTCGGGGCGCTGCTCGAGGAACTGGCGCATGCGGACCTGCTCACTGGGTTCGATCCCCTGCCCGATCAGCATCGCCTTGACTTCGATCGCCACCAGCACCGCAACCACGACCAGCAGGATGCCAATGCCCAGCGTGCCCAACGCATCCCACATCGGATTGCCGGTGGCCACGGTCAGGAGCACGGCCAGCAGCGCCAGCGTCAAGCCGACCATTGCCGCCATGTCCTCTCCAAAGATCACCAGCAATTCGCTTTGGCGACTGTCGCGGAACCAGCGCCACAGGCTGCGTCCGTCCCGGGACTTGTCGATTTCCTGGACGCAAGCGCGCAGGGAAATCCCCTCGACCACCATGCCGAACACCAGCACGCCCGCCGCCCACCACCATTGCTGCAGGGGTTCGGGGTGCTGCAACTTGTGCACGCCTTCGTACAGCGAAAACATGCCGCCGACGGTGAACAGCATCACCGCGACCAGGAACGACCAGAAGTAGATCGCGCGCCCGTGCCCCAACGGGTACTCCGCCGAGGGCGGCTGCGATGCCTGCTTCATGCCCAGGAGCAACAGCAACTGGTTGCCGCAGTCGGCCAGCGAATGCACGGTCTCGGCCAGCATCGCACCCGAGCCGGTCACCGCCGCGGCCACCCCCTTGGCCACCGCGATCGCGAAGTTGGCGCCTAGCGCGAACAGGATCGCGCGGATTGAATTGCCGCTGGATGCCATGGGTCGTTCCGAATCGAATGGAACCGCCGCAACGGCGGAACGACCTGCCCGGACCCGGTCCTGCAATCGTGTCAGGCCGTGGTGCGCAGTGTCCCCCGCGTGCCAACGGGATGGGCAAAGTCTAGCAACCCGTTTGTGCAGCCGGGCTTCACCTTGGTCGTGCGAGCATCCTGACCATGACTGCCCGCAATCGCCTGCCCCCCTGGCACGAGCAGCTGCGCCTGCCCAACGGCCGCGAGGTGCTGGTTCGCCCGATCCGACCCGACGATGCCGTCCCGCTAAGGGCCGGTTTTGCATTGCTCGAGCCGGACGAAATCCGCCATCGCTTCCTGCATCCGCGCAAGGAGCTGACGGTCGAGGCGGCCGATCGCCTGACCCGGCCGGACCCCAAGCGGGAATTCGCGATCGTGGTCGCGGAACCGCTGCCCCCGGGCGAAGCCCTGGTCGGCGCGGTTGCGCGCGTATCGATCGACGACGTAGCCGGCGGCGACCATGCGCACGACCGCGCAGGACAGCAAGGCCTGCGCCAGGCCGAATTCGCCATCCTGGTCAGCCATTACATCGCTGGCATGGGCATGGGGCGCCATCTCATGGGGCGCATCGTGCGATGGTCGCGCGGCAAGAAGCTCGACTGCATCTATGGCGATGTCCTTGAGCAGAACCAGCCCATGCTGGCGCTGGCCAAGTCCTTGGGCTTTCGCCGGGCAACCTCCGATACGCCAGGGCTGGTACGGGTGGTGCTGGACCTGAAGGTCGCCAAAACCGGTGCCGTCGCGCCGGCCTCCCCGAAGCAGGCAACGCCGGAAGACGACGCGGCGGGATGAGCGCGTGCCGGGCCGCTCGATGGCCCCCGGCCGCGGCAGTGGTGGCGACATCGGCCAGATGATTCCATGAAGGCTGGCCGCCGGCGGACGCCGCTCCCCAGGCAGCTTGCTGGCGGGACCAAGCGCCATCGGCGCAGGGGGCGCGCAACAGCAAGTGCAGGTGGATCGGGCCTCCGGTCGATGATGTTGTAGCGATGCCGCGGCTGATTGGAGGTGGCGTTTCCCCGGACATGGACCCAGGCTTGCCGCATGCCGCAGAACGAAGACGTGGAGGCGCGTTGACGGCCCTGGACCAGCGCTTCGCCGCCGACGTGGTTCCGCCGCGGCACCCCTATCACGCATGCGCCTTGGACGAGCCCGCTAAAATACCCGGTCCATGACCGACACCTTCCCCCTGCCGCCCCTGCCAAAAGCCGGGCAACGACGCGCGTACTGGCGCGCGCCTGCATCGCCTTCCGCCCTGGCCTGGGTGCTACTGCACGCTGCGCGTGCCCACCGCGGTCCGATGCTGGCCATCGCCCGCGACAACCATGGCGCGCAGCAGCTCGAAGCGGACCTGCGCACGCTGTCGGGCGGTGGCCTGCCCGCCACCGATGCGCTGCCGATCATTGCCTTCCCGGACTGGGAAACCCTGCCCTACGACCAGTTCAGTCCACATCCGGATATCGTCTCGCAGCGGCTTGCGGCATTGCATCGCCTGCCCACGCTGAAGCGCGGGATCGTGGTGGTCCCGGTACAGACCCTGTTGCAGCGGTTGCCCCCGCTGCGCTATGTAATCGGCAATACCTTCGATGTGCGCGTGGGCCAGGTCCTGGACCTGGATGCGGAAAAACGCCGGCTGCAGTCGGCTGGCTACCGCAATGTCCCGCAGGTGCTCGATCCGGGCGACTTCGCGGTCCGGGGCGGACTGCTCGACGTCTACCCCATGGGCGCCGACCAGCCCTACCGCGTGGAGCTGCTCGACCACGACATCGACACGATCCGCGCCTTCGACCCCGAGTCGCAACGCTCGCTGGACAAGGTCGAAGCCGTGCAGCTGCTGCCCGGACGCGAAGTCCCGATGGACGATGCAGCCGTGCAGCGCGCGATGGACGCACTGCGCGAACGCTTCGACATCGATACCCGCCGCAGCGGCCTGTACCAGGACCTGAAGGCGGGACTGGCACCCGCCGGCGTCGAGTACTTCCTGCCGCTGTTCTTCGAGGGCAAGCACCCCGACAGCACCGCGACCTTGTTCGATTACTTTGGCGACGACATGCTGCCGATGGTCGCCGATGGTGCGATGGATGCCGCCGAACGCTTCGCTGCACATACCGCCGAGCGTTACGAGCAGCGCCGCCATGACATCGAGCGGCCATTGCTGGCACCCGACGAGTTGTACCTGTCCCCGCAGGCCCTGCGCGAGCGCCTGAACCAGGGCGACCGCATCGATGTCTGCGGCGACACCCATCCGCGCTACGGCGACGCCGCGCAATTGGGCGTGCAACCGGCACCCGACCTTGCCCTGGTCACCAAGGACGCGCCGCCGGCGACTGCGCTCAAATCGTTCCTCGACACGTATCCGGGATGCGTGCTGGTCGCCGCGGATTCGCCAGGGCGCCGCGAGGCATTGCTGGAAATGTTGCAGGCGGCAAACCTCGATCCGGTGGTGCTGCCCGACTTCAGGGCCTTTGCCTCTGCCGCTGCTCGTGCACGATTCGCGATCGCGGTCGCGCCGCTCGACAACGGTTTCGCGGTCACCGAGCCGGCGCTCACGCTGCTCACCGAGCGCCAGCTGTTCCCCGAGCGCGCCTCGCAACCGCGTCGCCGCAAACGCGTCGGACGCGACCCGGACTCGATCGTCCGCGACCTGGGCGAACTGTCCGAAGGCTCGCCGATCGTGCACGAGGACCACGGCGTCGGTCGTTACCGCGGCCTGATCGTGCTCGAGGCCGGTGGCACCCCCGGCGAATTCCTGGAAATCGAGTACGCCAAGGGCGACCGCCTGTACGTCCCCGTCGCACAGCTGCACCTGATCAACCGCTACTCCGGCGCATCGCCGGAAACCGCCCCGCTACATTCGCTGGGCGGCGAGCAATGGACCAAAGCCAAGAAGAAGGCCGCGGAAAAAGTCCGCGACGTCGCCGCCGAACTGCTGGAAATCCAGGCCCGGCGCCAGGCGCGTGCCGGATTGTCGCTGCAGGTCGACCGTGCGATGTACGAGCCGTTCGCCGCCGGCTTCCCCTTCGAGGAAACCCCGGACCAGGAATCCGCGATCAATGCCGTGCTGCGCGACCTGGACAGCAGCCAGCCGATGGATCGCGTGGTGTGTGGCGACGTGGGTTTCGGCAAGACCGAGGTCGCGGTGCGCGCCGCGTTCGTCGCCGCCACCGCCGGCAAGCAGGTGGCGTTGCTGGTCCCCACCACCCTGCTGGCCGAACAGCATTACCGCAACTTCCGCGACCGGTTCGCCGACTGGCCGCTCAAGGTCGAAGTCTTGTCGCGATTCAAGTCGACCAAGGAGATCAAGGCCGAGCTCGAGAAGCTGGCGGAAGGAAAAATCGACATCATCGTCGGCACCCATCGGTTGCTGCAGAAGGACGTCAAATTCAAGGACCTGGGCCTGGTGATCGTCGACGAGGAGCAACGTTTTGGTGTCCGCCAGAAGGAGGCATTGAAAGCGCTGCGTGCCAACGTGCACCTGCTGACCCTGACCGCAACCCCCATCCCGCGCACGCTCAACATGGCCATGGCCGGCCTGCGCGACCTGTCGATCATCGCAACCGCGCCCGAACACCGGCTTGCGGTGCAGACCTTCGTCGCGCCCTGGGACGGCGCGACGCTGCGCGAAGCCTTCGAGCGCGAACTCGCGCGCGGCGGCCAGGTGTATTTCCTGCACAACGACGTCGAGTCGATCGGGCGGATGCAGCGCGAGCTGGAGGAACTGGTCCCGGAAGCACGCATCGCCGTCGCCCACGGCCAGATGCCCGAGCGCGAGCTGGAAAAAGTCATGCTCGACTTCCACAAGCAACGCAGCAACGTGCTGCTGTGCACCACCATCATCGAGTCGGGCATCGACATCCCCAACGCCAACACCATCATCATGAACCGGGCCGACAAGCTGGGCCTGGCGCAGATGCACCAGCTGCGCGGCCGCGTCGGCCGCTCGCACCATCGCGCCTATGCCTACCTGGTGGTCCCGGACAATCGCAGCATCACCAGCGATGCGCGCAAGCGGCTGGATGCGATCGCGGCGATGGACGAACTTGGTGCCGGTTTCACGCTGGCCACGCACGACCTGGAGATCCGTGGAGCCGGCGAGCTGCTGGGCGAGGACCAGAGCGGGCAGATGGCCGAGGTCGGTTTCAGCCTTTATACCGAGCTGCTCGAGCGCGCGGTGCGCAGCATCAGGCGCGGCGAGCTGCCCGATGCCGATGGACTGCACACCCATGGCGCGGAGGTGGAGCTGCACGTGCCGGCATTGATCCCCGAGGACTACCTGCCGGACGTACATACGCGGCTGACCCTGTACAAGCGGATCAGTTCGGCGCGCGATGCGGACGCGTTGCGCGCGCTGCAGGTCGAGATGATCGACCGCTTCGGCCTGCTGCCCGACCCCGCCCGGCACCTGTTCGCGATCGCCGTGCTCAAGCTGGAAGCAACCGCGCTGGGCATCCGCAAACTGGTGCTCGGCGAAAACGGCGGCCGGGTCCAGTTCGAAGCCAAGCCTAACGTCGACCCGATGACGGTGATCCGCCTGATCCAGGGGCAGCCAAGGCATTACGCAATGGACGGCCCGGACAAGATCAGGGTCAAACTCGACCTGCCTGATGCGGCGACGCGCTTCCAGGCCGCGCGCGGCATGCTGGCGGCGTTTTCGCCGGTCCAGTAGCCGCCCACCGGAAAAGCGGGCCTGCATGCCTCGGGCGACCCGGGATCTGCATGGCATCGATGCCGGTTCAGGGACAAGCAGGATTGCATCGGGACGTTCACCTCCCCTGCAAAAGCCCCCGCATAGACTGCTTCGACCTTGACCGGAGCAAACCCGATGATGTCGATGCCACAGATGTCGCGTTCCACGCTGGCCACTGCGATGCTTGTCACCTTGGCGGTTTTTTCAACGACGGCCTGCTCGACTACGGCCTCCGACGCGGCGGCTGCCGGCGTGGATGCGACCGGCGCGGCGTCCTCTGCCTCGAGCCAGGAGACGCGCGACCAGGACACCTCCGCCAACCAGGACGCCTCCTCCGCGGACGCCGGTGCGTCGGCCAGCAGCGATGGGCAACCTGCCACCACGACCCGTGAGTTCAGCATGCGGCCCGGCGACAGCGTCGACCTGCCCGACAACGGCAGCCTGCGCTATATGAGCATGGTCAACGACTCGCGATGCATGCCCAACGTGCAATGCATCTGGGCCGGCAATGCCGAGCTCTCGTTCCGGTGGCAAAGGCCCGGCGGCGGCCAGGAGACCTTCAGCCTCAACACCAGTTCGCGCGGTGGGCCCACCACGCACGCACTGGGCAAGCAGCGCGTCGAGCTGGTATCGCTGGCGCGCGGCCCGGCGCCAGAAGCAAGACTGCGGGTCGAACCCGCGTCCTGAGGGGCACTCAAGCGGGGCTGGGCATCGGCAATAGCCCCAAGCGCACCGATACCCGGGCTTCCCGCAACCTTCGCGCCCCGCCAGGAGCGACGTTCCGTGGTGTCGGCCGCCAGAGTAAGGTCCCCGGCATCGCGTCTGCGTGGCGCGATGCAGCCGGCATTGCAACGCTGCCTTCCACCGGGCGTCATTGACCGCGGGCATCCAGGTGGCATGCTGGACGGCGACATCCCATCGGAGCCAGCCATGACCACGATCATCGCCCCCAAGGTGCACGACCTGGGCGGTTTCGAGGTCCGCCGGGCCGTGCCCAGCGTGCAGGCCCGCAGCGTCGGCCCATTCGTGTTCGTCGACCAGATGGGCCCGACGGTCTTCGCGCCTGGCCGGGGGATCGACGTGCGTCCGCATCCGCATATCGGGCTGGCCACGGTGACGTTTCTCTGGTCGGGCACGATCACCCATCGCGACAGCCTGGGCAGCACCCAGGACATCACCGCCGGCGACGTCAACTGGATGACCGCCGGTCGCGGCATCGCCCATTCCGAGCGCACGCCGCTGTTGCTGCGCCAGGGCGAGCATCCGCTGCATGGCATGCAGACCTGGGTCGCCCTGCCCAGGGCGCACGAGGAGACCGCGCCCGCGTTCCACCACCATGCCTCCGACACATTGCCGGTCCTCCAGCACGACGGCGTCAAGCTGCGGGTGATCGCCGGCCGGGGGTATGGCATGGAATCGCCGGTCCGGGTCTTCGCCGATACGCTCAACATCGCCCTCGACCTGGATGCCGACGCCGAGATGGCCCTGGAGCCATCGCACCCCGAACGCGCGATTTACATCCTAGACGGCGAGGCCCAGCTCGACGGCAGCGACGTGCCGAACCAGCACCTGGTCGTGCTCGACCCCGGCGCCCGCCACCGCCTGCGCGCCAGGACCCCGCTCAAGGCGATGCTGCTGGGAGGCGAGCCGCTCGATGGCCCGCGGCACCTGTGGTGGAATTTCGTCTCGTCCTCGCGCGAGCGCATCGAAACCGCCAAACGGGACTGGCTCGAAGGCCGCTTCGGCAAGGTGCCCGACGACGACGAGTTCATCCCGCTGCCCGAGCGCTGAATGCGCACGCGCACCGTGGCTGCCGTCCGGGCAACGCAACCCGTCCGCTGGCAACCACGGCATGGCAATTGTCAACACCGCATCGCTGGACTATGTTCGGGGCTCGCCCATTGCAAACGACTGTCCGGGGGAGGCGATCAAATGAACAAGACCACCAGCACCGTGTTGCTGCTGACCGGCATGCTGGCCAGCGGCAATGTCCTGGCCCAACAGCAACCGGCATGCCCGCGACTGCCTGCCAGCGCCAACCTGCACTGGGACGCCCGGATCGGCGATGGCACCGCGTTCTGCCAGGCCCTGCAGGCCGACGGCACGGAAGCGTTCGGGCTGTACATCTCACCAGAGCCGGGGTTCAAGCCCAGCAGGCGCAACCAGCTCGAACAGGGGAGCCTCGATAACAAGCCCCTGTTCTGGTATCGCAGTGAGATCGCAGGCAATCCAGACATCGCTGCACGCGAAGCAGCACTGGAGTTGAGCGACGGCGTCTGGGTGCATGTGTGGATGCAGACCACCTCACAGGAAGAACTGGCCCAACGCCTGCTGACCGTGTCGCAGTTGCGGTTCTAGGGGCGCCGTGACGGCGCCACCGTGGGCTAGAACCTGCCTTCCTGGAAATCGACGAAGGCCTGCATCAGTTCCTGCCGCGTGTTCATCACGAACGGACCGTGTCGCGCGACCGGCTCGCGCAGCGGTCGGCCGGCCACCACGATCAGCCGCGCCCCCGCATCGCCTGCGCGCACGATGAAGACATCGCCGCCACCCAGTACGCCCAGCTCCTGCGACGCCAGCGGACGGGCATCATCGCCTTCGCCCACCGTCACCGCGCCTTCGAAGACATAGGCGAACGCGTTGTGTCCTTCCGGCAGCCGGTGGCGCCAGGCAACACCCGCATCCAGGCCCACGTCCAGGTAAAGGGGCTCGGTGGCAGGCTGCTCGATCGGTCCCCGCACCACCGCATCACCGCATGCCACCGCACCGGCAATCACCTTGATGGTGACACCGTCGGCGGGCACGGCCACGGGGATGCTGTCCGGAGCGAACTCCTGGTACCTGGGCGCACCCATCTTGTCGCTTGCAGGCAGGTTGACCCATAGCTGGAAACCGCGCATGCGCCCGTGCTCCTGCTCCGGCATCTCCGAATGCACGAGTCCGCGCCCGGCCGTCATCCACTGCACGCTGCCAGGCACGAGCAGGCCTTCGTTGCCATGGTTGTCCTTGTGGCGCATGCGGCCATCGAGCATGTAGGTGACGGTCTCGAAGCCGCGGTGCGGATGCTCGGGGAAACCGGCCAGGTAATCCTCGGGCCTGTCGGTGCCGAACTCGTCCAGCAACAGGAAGGGATCCAGGCTGTCCAGCTGGGGCGAGCCGATCACGCGCGTCAACTTGACCCCGGCACCATCGGATGCGGGCGTCCCGCGCAGGGTGCGCTGGATGCGGGCGTTGGTGGAGGCAGGCGTGCTCATGGTGGTCTCCGTCGGGAAGCGTTGGCCCTATCATCGGGGGCCGATCATGCGAAACCAGCGCCACGGCTGGAACAGTGGATTCCAACGCTGTCGTAGGAGCGGCTTCAGCCGCTGGCTTTCAATGTTGCCGTGCCCTTGCGTGGGAGCGACGTGAGTCGCGATCAGGATGCCGCTGAAAGGGTCGCGACTGACGTCGCTCCTACAACCGCGAAATCAAAACATGAAGGCAAGGGCTCGCGGCTGAAGCGGCTCCTACAGGTGGCACAGCCGCCAGCAGCGATGGATTCGCTGGTTGCGGGCAAAGTCGGGCGGGATGGTTTCCGCGCTGATCTCCCGGCAATCGGCGAACCCTGCGACGGCCTCGCCATCCAGTTTGAAACGCCTGAAGTTGTTCGAGAAATACAGCACGCCTCCAGGCGCCAACCGGGCCATCCCCGCACGCAGCAGCCGCACGTGCGACGCCTGCACATCGAAGTCCCCGGCACGCTTGGAATTTGAAAACGTGGGTGGGTCGCAAAACACCAGGTCGTACTGGCCCGTGTCCGCCTCCAGCCACTGCATCGCATCGGCCTGCACCAGCCGGTGCCTGGGGCCGCCGATGTCGTTTTCCTGCAGGTTGTCCGCGCACCATTGCAGGTAGGTCGCGGACAGGTCGACCGTGGTGGTCGCACGCGCCGCGCCGATGGCCGCATGCACGGTCGCGGCGCCGGTGTAACCAAACAGGTTGAGGAAACGCGTGTCGCGCGCTTCCCCCGCGATGCGCATCCGCAGCGGGCGATGGTCCAGGAACAGGCCGGTATCCAGGTGGCCGAACAGGTCCACGCGCAGCCGGGCATCGCCTTCGCGCACGACGAGGGGTTGGTCGTGATGTCGGCTCGCCGCACCCACGTCGGCATACTTGCTGCCACCCTTGTCGCGCCGACGCGTCTTCAGCGCGATGCGCTCGCTGGGGACGGCGAAGACATCGCGCGCAGCGGCGAGCAGTTCATTGACCCGCTTGCGCGCCAGCGCCTCGGGGACGTCGGCCGGTGCGGCGTATTCCTGCACGTGGAGCCAGAGCTGTCCCGGGTCGTCGGCGGCGACGTAGACGTCGATCGCAGCCGCGTATTCGGGCAGGTCGGCGTCGTAGGCACGAAAGCACGAGACCTGCTCGCGCTCGCGCCACGATTTGGACTTGCGCAGGTTCCTGCGCAGGCGATTGGCCACCATCTGCGCACCTTCGGACAAGGCACGCGGTGCATCGTCGCCTGCGCGCCGTGGCGGCGCCACCGGGTCGCAGACGACCAGGCTGCATTCCAGCGATCCGTTGAACACCTGGTACTTCTTGCGGGCCCGCAGGCCGGTGGCGAAGGCAAGGTCGGCGTCGCCACACAACAGGCTGGCGCGCCAGCCGGGTACGGCGCGGCGCAGTGCGTCGCCCAGTGCGCGATACAGCGCCGGATCGGCTGCCAGGCGGGCGTCGTAAGGCGGGTTGCAGACGACCAGTCCGCGTGGGGATGGTTGCCCCGGCAAGTCGCGCAGGTCGCGTGCGTCGAGCTGGATCAGGCCCGCAAGGCCGGCCATCACCGCGTTCTCGCGGGCGGCGCGGATCGCATGCGGATCCTGGTCGCAACCAACAAAGACGGGTTGCAGGGCAGCACGCCCGGCGATCTCCCGGGTGCGGGCGTCCTCCATCAAATCCGCCCAAGCCGCGGTGTCGAAGCCGCGCCAGCGGCTCGGGATCCATTGCCGGTACCGCTGCAGGCCAGGGGCGACATCGGCCGCCATCAACGCGCCTTCGATCAGCAGCGTGCCGCTGCCGCACATCGGGTCCAGCAGCGCACCACCCTCGGCGTGCAGTTGCGGCCAGCCCCCACGCAGCAACACGGCGGCAGCGAGCGTTTCCTTCAATGGGGCCTCGCCCTGCTTGCGACGCCAGCCGCGCCGGTGCAACGGCCCGCCGCCCAGGTCGACCGACACGATCGCCCTGCCCTTGCGCACCACGAGGTTGAGGCGCAGGTCGGGCGCTTCCAGATCCACGTCAGGACGCGCGCCGGTGGCATCGCGCATCACGTCGACGACGGCATCCTTGGTGCGCTGCGCGGCGTAGCGTGCATGCGTGATGGCGTCACCAGAGACGTGCGCATCGACGGCCAGCGTCATGTCCGTCGCCAGGTGCTCGGTCCACGGCACCGCGGCCACGCCGGCATACAGGGCGGCCTCGTCGGGGCAGTCGAAGTCGGCCAGCGGCCACAACACCCGGCTTGCCAGCCGCGACCACAGCACGGCGCGCTGGGCATCGGCCAGGCTGCCCTGGACATTGGTACCGGCCATCGTCGCGGTCGCCTTGCTGCAGCCCAGCGCAAGCAGCTCGTCGGCAAGCAGGTATTCGAGGCCTTTACCGCAGGAAGCGAAGAATTCCACGGGACTCCTGGAGCGCATTGAAAGTCATCCCGGCCAAAGCCGGGATCCACCGTGATTCTAAAGCCTCGACGTCGCTGCCTGGACGGCGATGCGCTGGCCTGGGACTGCCCGGTGACGGGCCAAGGCCAGGCCGCGCTGGAAACTTCGACGAGTCGCTGGCTGCGCCGGGATGACTGCTGCGGGTCAGGGCATCCGCAGGCGCTCCAGCAACGCGGCGAACGCCTGCGCCGACGCAGCCACGTGGCCCGACAGGCGATGGCTGTCGTCGACCAGCAACAACTGGGCCTGGCGTGCCCTTGCCCAGTCGATCACCTGCGTCGCGGGAATCAACTCGTCGTGCCAGCCGTGGATGATCGACGTCGGCACGGCTGCCGCCTGCAGCGGCGGTGCGTCGCCCATCGAGACCGGCAGGGCCATCAGGAACAAGCCCGCCACCGGCACCTGCCGCGATACCTGCGCGGAAATCCATGCCCCCAGGCTCGATCCGGCCAGGACCAGCGGCCCGCGCGTGCTTGCCGCGCGTGCCAGCCCGAGCAGGCGCTGCAGCCTTGCGGGCACGTCGCCCAGCGCGGTGACCTGCTGCATGGCGTCCAGGTCGCCGTAGTCGGGCCGTTCATGGCTCCAGCCAAGGCGTTCGGCCGCTTCAGCCAGCGCGGTGACCTTGCTGGCATCGGGGCCACTGTCGAACCCGTGCGAGAGGATGCAGTGGCCGCGCTTTCCAGTGGCGGACACGCTCACGCCAAGCTTGCCTTGGCAAGCACCGCGACCGGATCGCCAAGATGCAACATCCCGCCCTGGACGATCCGCGCGCACAACCCGCCATGGCCGCGCATGGCGTTGTAACCACCCGGCCCGAGTGCGGCTTCCATGCGCGAGCACGGATCACAGCTGTCGGTGCCTTCCAGCACCACGTCACCGACACGGAAACGGCGGCCCTTCAGCGCCACCAGTGCGATGCCCGAGACCACGAGGTTGCGCCTCAACAATCCCGGGGCGACGACGGGGTGCCCTGACAGGGCCGCGATCGCCGGCAGGTGCTCGGCCTGGATCAACGTCACCCCTCGCTTGCCACTGCTGCCGGCATAACGATCGCCTGCGAGCCCACCGCCGGTGACTGCTTCGACCGTGTCGAGCTCCAGTAATGCCGAGCCACGCGCCGGGCGCACGCCGATCCATGCCACGCGCCCCACCTGCGGCAGCGTCGCCATGAGCCTGCCCAGTGGAGAGTCGGGAGGAAATCTGTCTGGCGTCGACGGCATCGGCCGAATGCTAGCATCCGCCCATGTCCCCGGCCCTCCCGCGCGTACACGTCGACCTGTTGCCGTACGCGTCGAAACTGCAGCTGCGCGACCTGTCGCAGGTCGACCTGGTGGTGATCCATTGCACCGAGGTGCCGAGCCTGTCCGAATCGCGCGCATTCGGCGAGCGCATCCTGTATGCCGACAGCGGCACCGGTAACAGCGGCCACTACTACATCGACCACGACGGCGCGATCCACCAGTACGTCGACCTGGACCGCGTCGCCCACCATGTCCGTGGTTACAACCCCCGCTCGATCGGCATCGAGCTGGTCAATGCAGGCCGCTATCCGCACTGGCTGGACTCCCGGCACCAGGCCATGGCGGAACCGTATCCGGAAGCGCAAATCGCGGCCCTGTCGGGATTGCTGCAACAGTTGCAGCACTCGCTTGCCGGCCTGGCGTTCGTTGCCGGCCATGAAGACCTGGATACCGGGCAAGCCCGTGCCAGCGACGATCCGTCGATCCTCGTCCCGCGCAAGCGCGATCCGGGACCGATGTTTCCGTGGGAAAGGGTGATGGCATCGACCGATCTGCGGCGGCTGCAGCACGAAAGCGCGTTGTAGTGGAGAGGCGACCCCGGTAGCCGGGACGTGCGCCGCAGGCCGTGAAAACCAGCCGGGCCGTATAATCCGCCGACGCCCTCCACCCTCCACGGCATGACCTCTTCGACTTCCATCAATCCGGTGTCCGAACTGATCGACCTGCTCTCGCTGGAGCGGTTGGAGCACGACCTGTTCCGCGGCCAAAGCCGCGACATCGGCACCAAGTACGTGTTCGGTGGGCAGGTGCTGGGGCAGGCATTGTCCGCGGCGCAGGCGACGATCACCACCCCGCGCGACGCCCATTCGCTGCATGCGTACTTCCTTCGCGCGGGCGATGTCGACCACCCGATCGTCTACGAGGTGGACCGTACGAGGGACGGCGGCAGCTTCTCGGTGCGGCGGGTCACGGCCATCCAGCATGGCAAGGTGATCTTCTTCTGCGCGGCATCGTTCCACGAAAGCGAGCCGGGCGCCGAGCACCAGCTGTCGATGCCCGAGGTGCCGCGCCCGGAGGACATCGACCCCTCGCCCTCGGTACCACCCGAGGTGCTGGCGCAGTTGCCTACCAAGGTGCAGCGCTGGGTGTCGCGGATGGGGCCGTTCGAGTTTCGACACGTCTACCCGCGCGACGAACTCAAGCCGCCCAAACGCCCTCCGTTCCAGCAGGTCTGGTTCCGCCTGGCCGAACGCGTCGGCGATGCGCCGGAGCTGCACCGCGCCCTGCTCACCTACGCCTCCGACTTCCACCTGCTCGGCACGGCGACCTTCCCGCACGGGATCAGCTACTACCAGCCCAATGTGCAGATGGCCTCGCTGGACCATGCGTTGTGGTTCCACCGCCCGTTCCGCGCCGACGAGTGGCTGCTGTATTCGATCGACAGCCCCAGCGCGCAGGACGGTCGCGGCCTGGCCCGCGGGCTCATCTACGACCGCAATGGCACGCTGGTCGCCAGTACCGCGCAGGAAGGCCTGATCCGCGTGGTCGACGATGCCGCCAATGCCGCCGGCCACGTGCCGGCACGGGACTGACATGCGCCAGGTCTTCAGCAGCCCGCGGCTGGAAAACGTCGAACGCGTCGCCCAATTGTTGCGCGATGCCGGGATCGAAGTCCGGATCACCAATGGACGCTCGTACAAGGGCGGCATCCAGGCCAATTTCAGCTATCGCGACAATGCCCGCACCGATCCGGTGCCCGCAGTCTGGATCGTCAAGTCCGAGGACCAGCCCAGCGGCCGCAAGATCCTGCGCGACGCCGGGATGCTCGACAGTACCCGTGGCGAGACCCGCTACACGCTACCCACGTTCCACAGCGAGCAGCGCGACGATCCGGCGCGCAAGCGCATGTTCCGGCTCAAGGTCGGCTTGCTGGTGGTGATTGCCGTGTCGCTGGTGCTGGCGCTGTTTGCCTTTCGTGCGCCCGGGCCCGGCGCTCCAGCCACGAAGACCGCACAGGGCCCCGTGTTCCCTGACGGTGTCGCAGCCACGCCGGACACACTGGCCATCGCCGTGCTCGCCGGCGAGCTGCCCACCCGCGCCGACCAGACGGCCTGTCTTGAAATCGACAACCACGACCCGACGCCAGCGTTGCTGTCCGCCCTGCCGGCGTCCCCCGGCAAGGTGCTGCCCGCATCGCAATGCGCTTTCGGGAAGTGGCCGGTGCTGGCGATCAACAATTACCGGCCCGGCGACGGCAAGATCACGCTGGAACGCCGTCGTGACGCCGCGCTGTTGCTGTCGCAGACCTACGACGTGCGCCCGGAGGGCGACGGCTGGCGGGTGATCGAACCCTACCGGTGAATCCCGCCCTGGACATGGGCGCTGTCCACCAGTCACATCCGCGCCTGCGCCACGTCCTGTTGGCAACGCTTGCTGCTCGGGCCACCCCGCTGATGAACGCCGAAGCCATCTCCCAACTGATTGCACACGAGCTCCCCGCCGCCCGGCGCGGCGACCGCCATGCCTACGGCCGCATCGTGCAGGCCTGCCAGAATTCGATCACCGCGATCGCGCTGGCGATCACGCGCGACGTCCCAACCAGCGAGGACATCGCCCAGGAAGCCTTCCTCAGCGCGTGGCAGCATCTCAAGCGCCTGCAGAATCCGGCCAGCTTCCTGCCCTGGCTGCGCCAGATCACCCGCAACCTGGCGCGCGACCACCTGCGCGCCAACCGGCACCGGCCGCTGGATGGCGAAGGCGCGGAGATGGCGATTTCGCTCGCCGCGGATCCGTCGCCCACGCCTGCACAACAGGTCATCCAGGACGAGCGCGAGCTGGCAGCCAGCGAGCTGATTTCCGCACTGCCCGAGGACAGCCGCGAAGTCCTGCTGCTGTATTACCGCGAAGGCCAGAGCTCGCAGCAGGTCGCCGACCTGCTGGGGCTGTCCGATGCCGCCGTACGCAAGCGGCTGTCGCGCGCCCGACAGGGATTGCGCGACGACCTGCTCAAGCGTTTCGGCGACTTCGCGCTGGGTAGCGCGCCTTCCGCTGCGTTCGCCACGGTCGTGGCGTCGGCGCTGGCCGTCGCCAGTCCGCCGGCTGCCGCAAAAGGGATCCTCGGCGTCGGTGCCGCCGTCGGGGCCAAGACCCTGGGCAAGATCCTGCTCGGCGCGGCCGGCAGCCTTGGTTTTGCCATCGTCGGCTCGCTCGCGGGCGTGTGGCTGGGTTTCCGCAAGCAGGCCAAGGGTGCCATCGATGCGCGGGAACGCCAGGAACTGGCCCGCAGCGCGGTGATCAACTCGCTGGCTTCGATCGCATTCGTCTGCGTGCTGGTGCTGGCGGCCCGGTTCACCTCTGGCTGGCTCCTGCCGACGCTGGCCATGCTCGCGTTCATGGCGGTCATCTTTTACCAATCGCTGGTCGTGCAACCGCGCACGCTGCGTCGCCGCCATGCGCAGGAGGCGCAGCGCGACCCGGTCGGCGCGGCACGCAAGCGGCGCAGGGAACGGATCCTGTGCTGGCTCGGCGCGGGGATCGGCCTGGCCTGTGGCCTTGGTGGCATGGTCTACGGCCTCATCAGCAGCGGCCGGATTTGATCTTCATTGGGCGTTTGCCGTTGTAGGAGCGGCCCCAGCCGGGAACTCTTGGCCGGTCTTTTGTCTTTTTTGCCTTCGCTCTTGCAGGAGTGGTGGCGGCATGCCGCCAGCGGTCAGTCACGATGCCTTGCGGGAATGTCGATCACGACTTACGCCGCGCCTGCAAAAGCAAAGCCCAACCAAGCGCTCGCGGCTGAAGCCGCTACTGCAAAAAAGCTGGCAGGCAAAAAAATGCCCACGCCAGCGGCGTGGGCAATGCACTTCCATCCTTCATCCCATCACTTCAACCAGCCAGGTATCAACGATGCCGGGGCTGCAGCTCCTTGCGGCTGAGAAAGCCATCGCGGTCTTCATCCATCCATGAAAACGACTTGGCCATCCGTGGCATCTTTTCACCGACCTCGATCTTGCTCAGCTTGCCGTCCTTGTTGAGGTCGGCGCCCTTGAAGCGCTCGTCGAAGCGCTTCTGCATCTCGGCGGCGCGCTGCGGACGCATGCGTTCGTGGTAAGCCTGCATCTCGCTGCGCACCAGGTATCCGTCCTTGTTGCCGTCCATCTGCGAGAACTTTTCCGCAAGCCTGGGCATCTTGCCCAGCTCGTCCCGGCTGATGCGGCCGTCGCCATTGGCATCCAGACGGGCCATGCCGCTGCCATGCATGCCGCCATGATGCGTGCCTCCACGACGCATGTTGCCGTGTCCACGCGCACCTGGCTTGCCACCGTGGCCGGCCCACTGCGGACGCTCGCTCGCCTCGAGACGGCCGTCCTTGTTGGTGTCGAGCTTGTCGAACATCGCGGCAAAGCGCGGATGCGCTGCCGCCTCGGCGCGATCGATCACGCCGTCGTGGTTGGTGTCGAGCATCATCCGACCAGCGTGTCGGGTCTGTCCCGGCGCCGGCTCGCCCTTCTGGATGGTCGTCGACGGGGCGGTCGCCTGCTGCGCCAGTGCTGCGCCTGCCGTCATCGCGGTCGCCAGGGCCAGGGTGAGGATTGCAGTCGATTTCATGTCATCTCCAGGGATTGGTCTTGCGTGTGCCAGCGGCCGGATGCCGCCATCGCAAGGGGAAACGCAGGCCGATGGCCATGGTTGACCCGATCCTGTCCACGACTCCGACCCATTCAGCCTGCGGATAGGCAGCCGCTGGCGCTATCCTGCGGACATGGGCAGCAATTCCAGCCACGACACCCGCGAGGCCATGCGCCTGTTCCACACCGGCGAGCACCCGTGCGGCTACTGGCCAGGCCGTGTCGCACGCGACCTGGTGCTGGATCCGCGCGATCCACGCCTGCCTCAGCATTATCCGCAGGCATTGGACTGGGGCTTCCGCCGCTCCGGCGACATCGTCTACCGACCGCATTGCCGCGGCTGCCGCGCCTGCGTGGCGGTGCGGATCCCGGTCGCCGACTTCAAGCCCGATCGCAGCCAACGCCGCTGCCTGGCGCGCAATGCCGACATCGACATGCGCGTGTTGCCGGCCGAGCGGTCCGACGAGCAACTCGCGCTGTACCAGCGTTACCTCACCGCGCGCCATGCCGGTGGCGGCATGGACGACCATGGTGCGCACGGAGTTCGAGCAGTTCCTGGTGGGCAGCTGGTCGCAGGGGCGCTTCCTCGAATTGCGTCAACACGATTCGCATCGACTGCTGGCCGTCGCGGTGACCGACCTGGTCGGCGATGCACTGTCGGCCGTGTATACCTTCTACGATCCCGACGAACATGCACGCAGCCTCGGGACGCTGGCGATCCTGCGGCAGCTCGACTGGGCCAAACGCGAAGGCCGCACGCACCTCTACCTGGGCTACTGGATCGCAGGCCATCGCAAGATGGAATACAAGGCGCGCTTCCGGCCTGTCGAAGCATTTGACGGGCGCGAGTGGAAACCCCTGCAAACAGCCGATGGTGGATAAAACCGGTCATCGGCGCTCAGCGCGCATCGAACGCCTGGCCCGCGCGCACGCGCCGGCCTACAGGGAGTTGATGCAAGAAGCCTATGCGCAGGCGCCTGGCGCATGGATTTCCACAGTCGATGAGCGGGCATCGTTACCCATCGACTGGTGGGAAGATCGCATCGAAAGCAGCCGCGGAACCAGTCTTGCCTTCGGGGCCTTCGTTGGCGATGCATTGGTTGGCATGGCCGGCATCCGGTTCGGCGAGCTCGACAGGACACGCCACGAGGCAACGCTGTTCGGCATCCATGTCGCGCCATCCCATCGCCGGATGGGGTTGGGCAGACAACTTGTGTCTGCAACACTGGCGCACGCTGCGTCACGCGACGGGGTCACCGTGGTGCAGCTGAGCCTGATCGAAGGAAATGCGTCCGCTGCCGCCCTGTACGAAGCCTGTGGCTTCATGGCATACGCCATCGAGCCACGGGCCTTGCGTGTGGATGGGACGTATCGATCCGTCCTCCATCTATGGCTGGAGCTGTCTGGCGGCCTGGCTGGACCGCGCTCGTCATCCTGACAAGGCCGGCAGTCGCGATGCAGTCGCTTGCGTGGTTGGAAAACAAGTCCGCGTTACTTTCCCACGCGTCATTTCCGCGCAGACGGAACACCATGGACCTTGCCTTTCGACTGGCTGAACATCCATGGATCCACGCCTTCGCGGGGGCCGGCGATCCTGGAGTGTCGGGCGACCCACGACCCGGCGAACGTTCAGGCCTGTTGTCCAGATTTCCCCTTGGACCGACTTGGCTTGCCCTTTGCCGGCTTGCGCTTTGCCGGCTTGCGCTTGGCTGGCTTGTCTTTTACCGGCCTGGTTTTGGACGACTTGCTTGCCGCTTGCGCCTTTCCCTTGCCTGGCTTGACCCCGGGCTTCCTGGCCCTTGCCTTGTCCTCGGCCCCGACCGGCCCACCATCATTGTTGGTATCGGCAACGCCACCCAGCGGCACGCTGGCTCCCGCTTCGGCGACACGCGGACCAAACCCGAACGAAGCATCGCTCTGGCTGGACACGATCATCCGCACCATCGATGCAGGCACCATCAGGTCGAGCATCACGCTTCCGCCATCCCTGGTGGCCCCCTGGATGGTCATTTCCAGTAGCGCGCCACCGGTATCGATTTCGTTGCACAGCACATGCGTGCCGGCGGGGCTGTCCTGCAGGTAGGGCTTGATCGCATCGCCCAGCGCTTCCAGCGCCGGCGGGAAGAAAAACACGGCGTAACCATTGCTTGCTGTCATTGCGTCATCCGTCGCTGAAGGAAGTCCAAGGCACTCAGGCCAGTTCGATCGTCAATGCGGCAGCAGCGTCCCGCGCAATGCGCCGGGCCTCGTCGGTGTCCTGGCCGCGGGCCAGGGTCACGCCGACGCGGCGATGGCCCGAGACGCGCGGCTTGCCGAACAACCGCAATCCCGTGTCCGGGTGGGCGAGCGCGGCTTCGACATTGCCGAAGACCGGCACGCCATTGCCTTCGGCCAGCAACGCACACGACGCCGACGCGCCCAACTGGCGGATCACCGGGATGGGCAGGCCGAGGATCGCGCGCGCATGCAACGCGAATTCGCTCAGGTCCTGCGACAGCAGGGTAACCAGGCCGGTGTCGTGCGGGCGTGGGGACACTTCCGAAAACCAGACCATGTCGCCCTTGACGAAGAACTCGACACCGAACATGCCCCAGCCACCAAGGTCATCCGTCACCGCGCGGGCGATCTCCTGCGCACGCCCCAATGCGATGTCGGACATTGCCTGTGGTTGCCAGCTCTCGCGGTAGTCACCGTCGCGCTGCAGGTGCCCGACCGGCGCGCAGAACGTGGTGCCCCCGGCATGGCGAACCGTCAACAGGGTGATTTCGTAGTCGAAGTCGACGAACCCCTCGACAATCACGCGCCCGGCGCCGGCACGGCCGCCGCTTTGCGCGGTGTCCCATGCCTTGTCGATGTCGTCCTCGCCGCGTACCAGGCTCTGCCCGTGTCCGGATGAAGACATCACCGGCTTCACCACGCAGGGCAACCCGATCGATGCGATCGCGGCACGGTATTCATCGGCCGTATCGACAAACCGGTACGGTGATACAGGCAGCCCCAGCGTCTCGGCGGCCAGCCGCCGGATGCCCTCGCGATCCATGGTCAGGCGCGCGGCGCGGGCGGTCGGGATGATCCGCGTGCCGCAACCCCTTTCGCCGAACTCGCGCTCCAGCGCCACCAGTGTCGCGGTGTGGATGGCTTCGATCTCGGGTACGACCAGGTGCGGGTTTTCGCGCGCCACCAACGCACGTATCGCGTCCCCGTCGAGCATGTCGACGACGTGGCTGCGGTGGGCGACCTGCATCGCCGGTGCGTCGGCGTAGCGGTCGACGGCGATGACCTCGACACCAAAACGCTGCAGCTCCAGCGCGACTTCCTTGCCCAGCTCGCCCGAGCCCAGCAGCAATACACGGGTCGCACCCGCGGACAGTGGCGTACCGATCGTGACCATGGATGCGTTGGGATGCCTTCGTGGGGACCTGCGCCCTAGTCTAGCGGCAGCCTTGCATCCAGGACGGCAGGACCGGCTGGCGTCCCGGATCGCGGGTGCTGCCCCGTCGCCGATGGGCGGCAGGCCTGGGGCGGTGCTTCGTGGCCTGGAAACCCACCGGGGTACGCGGCGTCGTCGATGCGAGGACACCGGGTGCAAGACCCGGCCCTGGTCCAGGTGAGCGGATGTATCGAACCTGCGCCGACAACTTCCGTCCGGCAATCGCGCCATGCCATGCTTGCGCCATGCCCGCGCCCGCGCCCCGCCACCGGCCGCCTCGAACGCATGCGACGCCGCCATGGCGCCGCTTGGTGACAGCGCTGGCGGCATTGCTTGCGCTGGCCGGCTGCAGCCCGCCACCGCCGCCCTTTGCCCAGTTGTCCGGATTGGTGCTGGATCCCCAGCTGGACGAAATCAGCGGTCTTGCAGCCTCGCGGCAACATGCCGATACCCTGTGGATGCTCAACGACGGCGGCAACCCGGCCGCGCTCTATGCGACCAGCCGCCGCGGCAGCAAGCTGGCGACGCTGCGGATCGCCGGGGTCGACAATACCGACTGGGAAGACATCGCCGCCTTCGACCTGGACGGCCACCACTACCTGCTGATCGCCGACACTGGCGATAACGGCGGCTTGCGCCACAGCCTGCAACTGCATGTCATCGAGGAGCCGGCAACGCTGGCGGACGCCACTGCCAGGCCCGCCTGGTCGATCGCCTTCCGCTGGCCCGACGGCCCACGCGACTGCGAGGCCGTGGCGGTCGATGCCGCGCATGGGCGGATCCTGCTGGTCAGCAAGAAGAGGCAGCCGCCCCAGTTGTTCGCCCTGCCCCTGCGCCCGGTGGACAAACGCCTGCAGGTCGCGCAGCCGCTGGGCACCCTGGCCGCCGTCCCGCTGGCCAGCCGCCGGGCGCCCGGGGCCAACCAGCGCGTGGCCAGGATCCGCAGCCAGGTGACCGCCGCCGACATCGCCCCCGATGGCCACGCCATCGCCGTGATGACCTATCGCGACGTGCTGGTGTATCCGCGTCGCGGCAGCGAGTCGTGGCAACAGGCGCTGTCGCGCCAGCCCGAAGTCCATCCGTTGCCCTGGCTGCCCCAGGCCGAAGCGCTGGGCTGGAGCGCAGATAGCCGGGGGCTTTATGCCAGCGGCGAGATCAGTCCTTCGCCGCTGTTCTACCTCAATCCCTGACGGCCGATCGCGGCAAGCCCGGCGGGATGCAGCCATCGTCCGGACGCCCTCTGGAAAGCTGACTTCCCGCCCGCTGCGCGCGGCACCCCCATCCACCCCACTTCTTGCCAATGTGATATCACTCTGATATCTTTTCCTCACGGCACTCCAGCCGAGACCTGCAGACCTGCCAAGAGAGACCCGCCATGAAAGAGAATCCCATCCGTTCCCTGCCCGGCATCCCGATGCTGCTGGGCCTGCTGCTGGCCATGCTGGCCGCCGCCTACCTGATCCTCAGCGGCGCGCGGGCCGCCAGTGTCACCACCGCCATTGCTGGCGTGTTGCTGGCCGTCCTGGCGCTGTTCTGCCTGGTCGGTCTGTACATGGTCGAGCCCAACCAGTCCGCCGTGCTCAGCCTGTTCGGCAAATACGTCGGCACGGTCAAGGAAAACGGCCTGCGCTGGAACAACCCGTTCTACGGCAAGCGCAAGGTGTCCATGCGCGTACGCAACTTCGAGAGCGGCAAGCTCAAGGTCAACGAGCTCGACGGCAGCCCGATCGAGATCGCCGCGGTGATCGTCTGGCAGGTCAACGACTCGGCCGAGGCGGTCTACAACGTCGACGACTACGAGAGCTTCGTGCACATCCAGTCCGAGTCGGCGATCCGGGCGATGGCCACCAGCTATCCCTACGACCAGCACGAGGAAGGCCAGGTGTCGCTGCGCAGCCATCCCGACGAGATCAGCGAGCGGCTCAAGCACCATCTCGACGAGCGCCTGACCAGGGCCGGTGTCGACGTCATCGACGCACGCATCAGCCATTTGGCCTACTCGCCCGAGATCGCCAACGCAATGCTGCAGCGCCAGCAGGCCAACGCGATCGTGGCAGCACGCACGCGCATCGTCTTCGGTGCCGTGAGCATGGTCGAAATGGCGCTGGCCGAGTTGAAGAAATCCGGCGTGATCGAGCTCGACGAAGAGCGCAAGGCCAACATGGTCAGCAACCTGCTGGTGGTGTTGTGCTCGGACCGCGCGACGCAACCGGTGGTCAACACCGGGTCGCTGTACTGACCCGCTCTTCGTAGGAGCGGCTCCAGCCGCGAGCTCCTGATCCCTGCTGTTGCTGTTGCTGCTTTTGCAGGAGCGACGTCAGTCGCGATCCAGGCAACCGGGATACCCAATCGCGACTGACGTCGCTCCTACAAAAGCGTTAAAGCCAGGAGCTCGCGGCTGGAGCCGCTCCTACAACAGCCTGCACTTAGAGGAGACACACCATGGACGCAAACACCTATTCCTCCGGCGCCATCGTGCTGATCGCACTGCTGCCGATCCTGCCGCTGATGCTGTACCTGCGCCGTCGGCGCAGCCCTGTCCGCAAGCCGGTTTTCCTGGTCCTGGGCAGCGTCTCGCTCGCCCTGCTGGGCGTCGGGATGGCACTGGCGGCAACCCACGGCGCGCTTTGACCGGCATCCCCGATAGCCTGCACTGACCGGCGCCCGGCGCCCCTGATGCAATGAGCGAAAAGAAAAAATCCTACCCGCTGCGAATCAACGCCGACGTGCTGCAAGCGATGCAGCGCTGGAGTGACGACGAGTTGCGCTCGATCAACGCACAGATCGAATACGTCCTGCGCGACGCATTGCGCAAGGCGGGACGTTTGTCGAAGGACAAGGACACCAGACAAGAGGGCGACACCCCATGAGCAAACGATGGCAACACAAGGTCGTGGAGATCAAACACGTGATGTTCGGCGGCAAGACCACCGAACGCGCACAGGCCGAGCTGGACAAGCTGGGTGCGCAGGGCTGGGAACTGGTCGCGGTGGCGCAGCAAGGCCACGCGGCCATGGATTCATTCCGGATGTTCTTCAAGAAGGAGTCATGACATGAAAGCAATCCAGTTGACGTTCGGCGCACTGGTGCTGTCGCTGTGCGCGATGGTGCCGGCCCTGGCGGCGGATGCCACGCCTGCCGACAGCACCCCCGAAGCCACCGCCACGCAGCTGCTCGATCACCTCGACGCCGGCGACTACGCCGCCGCCGAAGCCATGTTCGGGGACAAGATGGCCGCCGCCGTCCCCGAGGACAAACTCAAGGCCGTCTGGGAATCACTTCCGACGCAGGCCGGCACGGCCACGGGGCGCGGTGACGCGCAGACCCAGGCCCAGGGTGACGTGCACATGGTGGTGATCCCGCTGCACTACGAAAAGGCCGAGCTGGTCGCCAAGGTCGTCATCGACGGCGACGGCAAGATCGAAGGCTTCCTGATCCAGCCCGCGCAAGCGCCGGCTGCCCCGCCGCCCGCGGCCGATGCGAACTACGAGGAGAGCGACATCACCGTCGGCCAGGGCGACACCACGCTTCCCGCCACGCTGGCCATGCCCAAGGGCGATGCACCGGCCGAGGGTTTCCCCGCCGTCGTACTGGTGCATGGCTCGGGTGCGCACGACCGCGACGAGACCATCGGCCCCAACCGTCCGCTTCCTCGACATCGCGCGCGGCCTCGCCGCGCAGGGCGTGGCCGTGCTGCGTTACGACAAGCGCAGCAAGGCACGGCCGCAGGACTATGCCGACGGTGGCAGGTTCGCCGGCAACCTCACCATCGATACCGAGACCACCGACGACGCGGTCGCCGCCCTGCAATCGCTCAAGGCGCAACCCGGCATCGACGGCAAGCGCCTGTTCGTCCTCGGCCACAGCCAGGGCGGCATGATGGCGCCGCGCATCGCCGCGCATTCGGCCCAGGCCGGTACCCCCGTCGACGGCCTGATCCTGATGGCGGCACCCGCGCGCAAGCTGCTGGACATCCTGGTCGAGCAGAACCGCCGCCTGGCCGTGCTCGACGACCAGCACACCAGCGACGAAGAGGCGGCGGCGATCGCCAAACTGGTCGCGCAGGTCAAGGCGGTCCGCGCCGGGGGCGAGGTCGCGGCGGAGGATTCGCCGATGAAGCAGCCGGCCGATTACTGGCGCAGCACGGACGCGGTCGATCCGGTCGCCGAAGCCCAGGCCGACGACCTGCCGATGCTGGTGCTGCAGGGCGCACGCGACATCCAGGTCGTGGATGCCGACTGGCAAGCATGGAAAGGCGGCCTGCATGACAACGACAAGGTCACCTTCAAACTGTATCCGGCCCTGAACCACCTGGGGATCGCCGGTGATGGCGAGGGCTCGCTGGCCGAATACAGCACGCCCGGGCATGTGGATGCGCAACTGATCGACGATGTCGCCGCCTGGGTGAAGGCGCACTGAAATGAAGCCTGCTGGAATGACGTCTGCTGGAACGACGCGAGCCGGCAGCGGCAAATATCCAGGCCTGCAACTGGAGCCGGCGTCGATGCGCAGCCGGCTGTGGCTGTTGCTGATGGCCGTCGCATTGCCGATGCTGTTGGCGATCGTGCTGCCGTTTTTCCTGGGCGATGCAGACAGCGGCGCCATCGCGCGCTTCCCCGGACATCATCTGTTGCCACGGCAGTTGTTGCTGCCGCTGTGGATCGCCGTGGTGACCGTGCCGATCTGGGCCGTGGTCAACCGGTTGATGTCCCGGCATCGGCTCAGCGTGGATGCTGGCGGCATCGAGGTCGTGACCACGCTGTACCGCGACCGCGTGCCGCTGCAGGACCTGCAACTGGATGCAGCACGCGTGATCGACCTGGACGAGCATCCCGAACGAAGGCCCCTGCTCAAGTCCAGGGGCATGGCGCTGCCCGGTTTCCGCAGTGGCTGGTTCCGCAGCCGCAAGTTCAAGAAGCAGTTCGTGGCCACCGCCGGCGGCAAGCGCCTGTTGTGGCTGCCGACCACGCGCGGGCATACGTTGCTGCTGCAACCGCGCAATCCGCAGGCCGTGCTGGATCGCCTGCGCGCGTTGAACCAGCAGCGCACGCCATCGTAGGAGCGGCTTCAGCCGCGAGCGCTTGTGTTTGCTCCTGCTTTTGCAGGAGCGACGTCAGTCCCGATGCTTTGCATGACCCTTTGATCGCGACTGACGTCGCTCCTGCAAGAACCCGGAGCCACGGGCTGGTGAAGAGCTCGCAACAGCTGCTCCCGCACCGGCAGGCGTCATGCATCCGGCGATGCTGTCCCGCTGGTGACGTCGCCCCCTGCCCCGGTTAACCTGCTGCCATGCGCCCGGCCATCGATATCCTGATCAACACCGACCGGATCGAACTCTGGCCCGCACGCCTGCTGCATGCCCGCGGCAATCGCGACGCCCGCGCCATCGCGCGTTCGCGATTCGTGCTTCGGCGCAAGCGCGACGGACGCTACCTCGCCGCGGTGCTGCCCGAAGGCCTGCTCCCGCTGGTCCCCGGCCTGGGACACGAGCCGGGCATGGATGCCGCGGAAGACGCCCTCGATGCCATTCCCATGACGCATCGCCGCACAGGTATCGAGCACGTAGGCAGCTTGCCGCTGCAGCGCCTGCAGGACCGGCTGGCCGCGCTGGACCTGGATGCCGACGCCTATGCCGCACGGACGGGCCTGGACCTGGTCCCCGAACCCGATTGGCTGGCCCTGGCAGGCTTCGACCGCTATCGCCGCCCGCTGTGGTTGCATGCCGACGCTGCCCGCGCCTGGCTGCAACTGCGCGCCGCCGCACAGCGCGACGGCGTCGTGCTGGAGGCGATCTCCGGCTACCGCAGCCACGATTACCAGCTGGGCATCTTCGAGCGCAAACTCGCGCGTGGCCAGGAAGTCGATGACATCCTCACCGTCAACGCCGCGCCTGGTTTCAGCGAGCATCATTCCGGCCTCGCACTCGACATTGGCGCCCCGGGCGAACCGCCTGCCGAGGAATCGTTCGAAGGCACGCCCGCGTTCGCCTGGCTGCAGGACAATGCCGCCGCCCATGGCTTCACGATGAGCTATCCGCGCGACAACCCGCACGGCATCGTCCATGAGCCTTGGCATTGGGCGTTCAAGCTGGCCTGAGCCGGCCGCACCCCGCTCATCTCCAATTCTGTCGTTCTGAGCGCAGCGAAGGATCTGCGTTCGGCAAGTGCCTGAAAAGCAACAACAGATCCTTCGCTGCGCTCAGGATGACAGTGCGGCAGTGGCCCCAAGGCCGCCCAACCACACTGGCCACGCCGCCACGATGCCCTAGAATCGACGCTGCACCCAGCAGTCCCGATGAGCCAGCCCACCCCATGACCGACGACCCCGTCCGCCCCGTGTTCCACGGTTTCGAACAGATCCCCCTGCGCGAGTATGCCGAGCGCGCCTACCTCGATTACTCGATGTACGTGGTGCTGGATCGCGCCCTGCCCTTCGTCGGGGACGGCCTCAAGCCGGTGCAGCGCCGGATCATCTACGCGATGAGCGAACTGGGCCTGCAGGCCAGCGCCAAGCCCAAGAAGTCCGCACGCACCATCGGCGACGTGATCGGCAAGTACCACCCGCACGGCGACAGCGCCTGTTACGAAGCGATGGTGCTGATGGCGCAATCATTTTCGTACCGCTATCCGCTGGTCGACGGCCAGGGCAACTTCGGCTCCAGCGACGACCCCAAGTCGTTCGCCGCGATGCGTTACACCGAGTCCAAGCTGACGCCGATCGCGGAAGTCCTGCTCGGCGAACTCGCCCACGGCACGGTCGACTGGGTGCCGAACTTCGACGGCACGCTGGACGAGCCCTCGTGGATGCCTGCGCGGCTGCCGCACCTGCTGCTCAACGGCACCACCGGCATCGCTGTCGGCATGGCCACCGACGTGCCGCCGCACAACCTCAACGAAGTCGTCAGCGCCTGCGTGCGCCTGCTTGAAGATCCCGATGCCACGACACGCGACCTGTGCGAGCACGTGCGTGGACCGGATTATCCGACCGAAGCCGAGATCATCACCCCGGCCGCGGACCTGCGTGCGATTTACGACACCGGCCATGGCAGCGTGCGAGCCCGCGCGACGTTTGCGAAGGAAGGCCAGAACATCGTCGTCACCGCCCTGCCACACCAGGTGTCGCCGAGCAAGGTGATCGAGCAGATCGCCACGCAGATGCGCGCCAAGAAGCTGCCCTGGCTGGAAGACCTGCGCGACGAGTCCGACCACGAAAACCCCACCCGCATCGTGATGATCCCGCGCTCGAACCGGGTCGATGTCGAACAGCTGATGGGGCATCTGTTTGCCACCACCGACCTGGAAAAGAGCTACCGGGTCAACATGAACGTCATCGGCCTGGACGGCCGCCCGCAGGTCAAGCCGCTCAAGCCGCTGCTGGCCGAGTGGCTGTCGTTCCGCAGCGACACCGTCACCCGCCGGCTGCAGCATCGCCTGGAGAAGGTCGAACGCCGCCTGCATCTGCTCGAAGGCCTGTTGACCGCCTTCCTGAACCTGGACGAAGTCATCCGCATCATCCGTACCGAAGACGAGCCGCGCGCGGTGCTGATGAAGCGCTTCGACCTGAGCGAGGACCAGACCGACTACATCCTCGAAACCCGCCTGCGGCAACTGGCGCGACTGGAGGAAATGAAGATCCGCGGCGAGCAGGACGAGCTGGACAGCGAGCGCGACAAGCTGATCGCCACGCTCGGCAGCAAGGCGAAACTCAAGAAACTGATCAAGGACGAATTGCTCGCGGACGCGAAGAAATACGGCGACGCCCGCCGCTCGCCGCTGGTTGCACGTGGGGCGGCGCAGGCGCTGGACGAAACCGACCTGGTCCCCAGCGAGCCGATGACCGTGGTCATGAGCGAGAAGGGCTGGGTGCGCGCCGCCAAGGGCCATGATGTCGATGCGGCAGGATTGTCCTACCGCGAAGGCGATGCCCTGCGCGCCGCGGTCAAGGGACGCAGCACGCAACAGGTGGCGTTCCTCGATTCGAAGGGCCGCAGTTATTCCACGGCCACGCATACCCTGCCCTCCGCACGCGGCAATGGCGAACCGCTGACCGGACGCTTTTCGCCGGCACCGGGCGCGGCGTTCGAGGCCATGGCCACCGGGGACAACGACACCCGCCTCGTCCTTGCCTCGTCCCTTGGCTACGGCTACGTGACGCGCTTTGAGAACCTGGTGGGCCGGCAAAAAGCCGGAAAGGCAATGCTGTCGCTGCCGGCAGGCGCGCGCGTGTTGCCACCGGCCATCGTCGGCGACCTCGACAATGGCCTGCTGGTCGCCGCCACCAGCGCCGGCCACCTGCTCGCCTTCCCCGTCGCCGAACTGCCGGAACTGGACAAGGGCAAGGGCAACAAGCTGATCGACATCCCCAAGGCCAAGCGCGGCACCGAACGCGTGGTCGCCGTCGCGGTGGTCGCTCCGGGTGGTGCGCTGCAGGTGCAGTCGGGACAGCGCACGATGACGTTGTCGTTCAAGGACCTGGATGGCTACGTCGGTGCGCGGGCGAGTCGCGGCGGATTGTTGCCGCGGGGGTGGCAGAAGGTGGATGGGTTGTCTGTCGAATAAGCCAGGCATCCGACAGGTCGCGAAGCGGTGCTGTCGCAGGAGCGGCTTCAGCCGCTCCTGGAAAAAGCACGTACGACACACACGAGGCACAAGATGGAAGCCGACTTCTGGCACCAGCGCTGGCAGGAAAACCGCATCGGCTTCCACCAGGATCGGGTCACGCCAATGCTTGAAGCGCATTGGCCCACCCTCGACCTGCCGACCGGACCCGGGTCTTCGTGCCCGCTGGCCGGCAAATCCCTCGACATCCTCTGGCTCGCATCCCGCGGCCACCGCGTCCTCGGCGTCGAACTATCGCAACTGGCCATCGGGCAATTCTTCGCCGAACACCACCTCCGGCCCGCAATCCACGATGCCCCCGATGGCCGCCATTACATCGCACCCCGCAGGCGGCGCCGGCGAAATCGAGCTGGTCTGCGGCGATGTCTTCGACCTCGATCCCGGCCTCCTGTCCGATTGCACGGCAGTCTTCGACCGCGCCGCCCTGATCGCCCTGCCCCCTGATCTGCGCCACCGCTACGCCGGGAGGTGTACGTCCGCCTCCCCTCCGCTTGCCGCGGCCTGCTGGTCACGCTGGACTATCCGCAGGTCGAGAAGCAGGGGCCGCCCTTCTCGGTTCCGGACTCGGAAGTCCAGGCCCTGTATGGCCGCGACTGGGCCGTGGATACGTTGGAACACCAGGATATCCTCGCCCAGCAACCGGGGTTTGCCGTCGAAGGCGTCACCCACCTGCAGACCGCGGCCTACCGGCTGGATCGCCGCGACGCCTGATCGATCCGTCGATACGAAGCCGCAGGCAGCGCTTCCTGCGCTTGTCCCTGTTCGTCTCCGCCCTCCCGACACGACCTCCGGGAGCAACGACCGCAGGAGCGGCTTCGCCCGCGAACTCCTGCTTGTTGCGTGGGATGCCGCAGCGTCGACGATGCCATGTGGACACCGGTGGGTGGCGATCCCACCGAAGGCAAGCGCATCGCGACTGTCGTCGCTCCTGCGTTGGGAAGGCGCACGAATGGGATAATGCGCATCCATGCCCGACGTCCGCCCCTTGCGTTCCAGATCCATGCCGCGCCCATGGCCCGGCGTGGACGCGCTCCTCTGGCTGGCGTTGCTCGCGATGGCGTTGCGGTTGCCCTTCGCCACGGGCTACATGGCCGACGCAGGGGGCTATGCCGCGATCTGCCCAAGCGGCCTGAGTGATGCACAAGCGGCATTCCTGTTGCCAGGGGCATTGCATGCCGGACAGGGTGGGCTGCACGCCGGGATGGGCCATGCCGGATGCCCATGCCGAGTCTCACGCAGGGTGGGCCATGCCGGCGTCGACCCAGGCAAGAGCCCACCCCACCAGCACGCCGATGCCTCCTGCGATGCGGCGCTGCACGCCGTCGCTGCTTTCCTGCCCCTGCACCTGGCCATGCTGGCCCCGCTGGCGCCACGCATTGCAACCGTACTGCCGCAGGCCGCACCACCATTGCCTGCGCATCGCCGTTACCAGGCGCGTGGCCCGCCGCGACTGATCGGCCTGCCACGACCCACCTGAGATGCCGCCAGGCGCTCCACGCCGGCGGCCCGCTGCACCGTGTCCATCGCCGCCAGCCATGCGGCTGGTCCGGCACGGTGCGATCAACAAGGATTCGCCATGAAACTGCAACTTGCGGCGGCGCTCGCGCTCGCCCTCCCTTTCGCGGCGCCCTGCGCCGAACCCGACAACGGCCGCACGCATCCCGTACGTGCCGACGACCACGCCCCGACCGGCGTCATGGGCGACCATCGCCACCACGCCGGCGAGTGGATGGTGTCGTTGCGCACCATGCACATGGACATGGCCGGCAACCGCGATGGCAGCGATCGGGTCTCGCCCGACACGATCGCCACGACGGCGGCCAATCCCTTCGCGGGCATGCCAGGCATGCCGCCGACATTGCGCGTCGTGCCCGTCGACATGCAGATGGACATGCAGATGCTGGGCGTGATGTACGCACCCAGCGACCGCGTGACGCTGATGGCGATGCTCAACTACATCGCGCTGGACATGACCCACCAGACCTATGCCGGCGGCATGGGCACGACCGTACTGGGGCGTTTCACCACGCACAATCGCGGCCTCGGCGACAGCCAGCTGTCGGCGCTGGTCGGGCTGGGCGAAAATCGCCTTGGTCGCTGGCATGCGACGGTGGGGGTATCGCTTCCTACCGGCGCCATCGACCACACCGACCAGGTGCTCGCGCCCACCGGCATGACGCCAACCTTGCGCCTGCCTTACCCGATGCAGCTGGGCAGTGGCACCACCGATCCGTTGTTGGGCCTGACCGTGGTCCACAAGTTCGACGACTGGAGCTGGGGCGCGCAGTGGACCAGCCGGTGGCGCGTGCAGGACAACGACCAGGGTTACCGGCTCGGCGACCGCCATGAAGCCACCGTGTGGGTGTCGAAACTGTGGTCGCCCGCCGTGAGCACCTCGCTGCGCTTGCAGGAATCCAGCCAGGGATCGATCCGTGGCCGCGACCCGATGATCATGGCGCCGGTGCAGACCGCCGACCCGTCCCGACAGGGCGGACAACGGATCGACCTGGCGCTGGGGCTCAACTACGCCGCGCAGGGTGCATTTGCAGGCAACCGGTTGGGCATCGAATTACTTCGGCCGGTGCACCAGCAATTACGTGGGCCGCAACTGGAGACCGACTGGCAGCTGACGGCCGGCTATCAGTACGCCTTCTAGGTTTGCATGGCGACCAGCAACGGCGGAAGGGGTATCCCGACCGCCGTTGCTGTTACTGGGGCGGCGGCGGCATGCTTCGCCGGTGAGTCGCGGCCAGGGGGTCTGGAGTGACCGATCGAGAATTGCGGCGCTCCTGCAAGGGCTGGGCCCAAGGCGAGCGCAAGGGCTCGCGGCTGAAGCCGCTCCTACGCAAGGCCGCTCCTGCGCAAGGCCGCTGTTACCAAAGCCGCCGCTAAAAAGAGGCTCGCCATCGGGGACTTCGCTCTATTGGGCGACCGCCTGTCGATGCACCCCGGCCACCGCGCGACCCGACGGATCCGCCATGGCCGCGAAAGACGCATCCCATTCGACCGCTACGGCGGAGGAGCACGCGATCGACTTGCCACCGGGAACGGTGCGCGCGAAGGCCTCGCCGGGAAAACCTCCTCGAACAGGCAACGATAGACATACGCTTCCTTGGTCTGCGGAGGATTGACCGGGAAACGCTGCACGGCATCGGCGAGCCGGGCATCACTGACCTGCGCTTGGGCATGTGCCTTGAGGCCATCGATCCACCCGTAACCGACGCCGTCGCTGAACTGCTCCTTCTGGCGCCACAGGATTTCGTCCGGCAATACGCCTTCGAACGCCTCACGCAGGATCGCCTTCTCGATGCGCTGCGACCCGTCGGCCTGGATGCCCGCCATCTTGTGGACGGCGTCCATGCGCATGGCGACATCCATGAATTCCTTGTCCAGGAACGGCACCCGTGCCTCGACACCCCAGGCCATCATCGATTTGTTGGCCCGCAGGCAATCGTAGTGGTGCAAGGCATCCAGCTTGCGCACCAGCTCCTCGTGGAACGCACGCGCGTCCGGCGCCTTGTGGAAGTACAGGTAGCCGCCGAACAGTTCGTCGCTGCCCTCGCCCGACAGCACCATTTTGACCCCCATCGCCTTGATCCTCCGCGCCAGCAGGTACATGGGCGTCGATGCGCGGATGGTGGTGACGTCGTAGGTTTCGATGTGGCGGATGACTTCGGGCAGCGCGTCGAGGCCTTCCTCGAAGGTGTACGTGAATCCGTGGTGCACCGTGCCCAGTGCGTCGGCGGCGACCTGCGCGGCGGCCAGGTCCGGCGAGCCTTCCAGGCCGATGGCGAAGGAGTGCAGCCGCGGCCACCAGGCTTCGGCGCTGTCGTCCGCCTCCACGCGCCTGCGCGCGAAACGCGCGGCGCAGGCTGCGACCAGCGACGAGTCCAGGCCGCCGGACAGCAGCACGCCGTACGGCACGTCGCTCATCAGTTGCCGATGCACGGCCCGCTCGAAGGTGTCGCGCAGCACCTGCTTGTCGGCCGCGACGCCCTGCACCGCGTCGTAGTCGCGCCAGGCACGCCGGTACCACCGTGTCAGCTCGCCGGTGGCGCTGTCGTAACAATGGCCGGGGGGGAAAGCGGAGACGTCATCGCACACCCGCACCAGCGCCTTCATCTCCGAGGCGACCCAGGTGCGGCCATCGGCGTCATGCCCCCAGTACAACGGACAAACGCCCATGTGGTCGCGGGCGAGCAGGAAGCGGCGTGCATCGCGATCCCACAGCGCAAAGGCGAAGATCCCGTTGAGTCGGCCCAACCAGGTCGCTGGCGCATCGCCGTCCCTGTAAAGCGCATTGATGACTTCGCAGTCGGAACCGGTCGCGAAGGCATAGGGCGTGGCCAGGCTGCGCTCCAGGTCGCGATGGTTGTAGATCTCGCCATTGACCGCCAGCACGAGGTCTCCGTCGACCGACCGGATCGGCTGCGCGCCGCCCGCGGGGTCGACGATGGCCAGCCGCTCGTGCACCAGCAGGGCGGCCGGCTCGGCGTGCACGCCGCTCCAGTCCGGGCCGCGATGGCGTTGCCGTGCCGAGAGCGACAGTGCCAGCGGGCGCAGAGGCATCAGGTCGGCATTGGAGCGCAGGTCGAAGGCGCCGAGGATCGAGCACATGGACAGTCCTTTGGTGGCTGGTGGGCGAAGCAACGGGTGGGCACGGATTTAGAGGCCAAAACGAAGAAGGCCCGCACGTTGCAGTGCGGGCCTTCGGTCGATTTGCGTGTGTTGCGCGCGCTAATCGCCGACCCGCGGGGGGCTGGCGTTATTGCGGTTGTTGTTGGTGGCAAGGGTGCGCATGGGGCCGAATGTATGCCGTCGCCGAAGGCTTGGCAAGCTCCCGGCCGGCCTATCGCAGGAGCGGCTTCAGCCGCGAGCTCCTGCTCCTGGTCCTGTCCCTGCCTTTGCAGGAGCGACCTGAGTCGCGAACCGGCATTCCGTAAGGCAACGCGACTGACTTACGTCGCTCCTACAAAGGCCACGGTAGGAGTAAAAGCTCGCGACTGAAGCCCTTCCTGCGAAAGGCGAACCAAAGGCGCTTCAGGGGAGCAGGCGCTCCATGAGACGCTGGTACAGGTCAGGCAACGCTTCCAGGTCGGCCACGCGGACATGCTCGTCGACCTGGTGGATGCTGGCATTGACCGGCCCGACCTCGATGCACTGCGCGCCCAGCGGGGCGATGAAGCGGGCATCCGAGGTGCCGCCGCCGGTACTTTCCTCCGGGCGCGCACCTGAAAATCCGGCCAGCACGTCACGTGCCGCTTCACGCAGCTTGCCTTCGGGGGTATAGAACGGTTCGCCGCTACGGTGCCAGTGGATCTCATGGTCCAGCGCATGGGCCTCGAGCACGGCCTCGCATTCGGCTTCCAGCTGCGCCGCCTGCCAGCGCGGGTTGTAGCGCAGGTTGAACAGCACCTGCAGCTCGCCGGGGATGACGTTGTTGGCACCGGTGCCGCCGTGGATGTTGCTCACCTGCAGGCTGGTCGGCGGGAACGTCTCGTAACCATCGTCCCAGTCGCGCGCGACGAGCTCGGCCAGCGCGGGCAACGCCTGGTGGATCGGGTTGCGGGCCTTGTCGGGATAGGCGACATGGCCCTGTATGCCGCGCACCGTGAGCGTCGCCGACAGGCTGCCGCGACGGCCCACCCGCAGCAGGTCGCCGAGCTTTTCCTTCGAGGACGGCTCGCCGGTGATGCACCAGTCGATGGCCTGGCCGCGCTCGCGGAAGATGCCGGCGACGCGACGGACGCCGTCGATGGCATCGCCCTCCTCGTCCGAGGTCAGCAGCAGTGCCACGGTGCCGGCATGACCCGGATGCTGCGCGACGAAGCGTTCCAGCGCGACGACGAAGGCCGCGACGCTGCCTTTCATGTCCGCCGCGCCACGGCCGTACAGCACGCCGTCGCGGACCTCGGGAACGAATGGATCGCTGGTCCATGCCGCGCCCGGCCCGGGCGGGACCACGTCGGTATGGCCAAGCAACACCAGTACCGGGCCGCCACTGCCATGCGTGGCCCAGAGGTTGTCGACCTGGTCCAGTCGCAGGTGCTCGCAGGCGAAGCCGGCGCGCTCCAGCCGCCGCGCGATCAATGCCTGGCAGCCCGCATCGTCAGGCGTGACCGAAGCGCGCAGGATGAGTTCCTTCGTCAGGTTGAGTACTTCGCTCAATAGCTTGTCCCTTGCTCTGCCAGCAGGTCGAAGGATCTGCCTTATCCAAGCGCACCGGGAAGCAGATCCTTCGCTGCGCTCAGGATGACAGGTTTGGAAAATGGTTAGCGGCAGGACTCACTTCCCGAACCGCTGCTTGAATCCGTTGTCGCTGAAGCCCTGCCCGACTGCCCCATCTTCCGTCACCACGACCGGGCGTCGGATCAACTGCGGGTACTCCTTCAGGAGCAGCTTCCATTCCGCGTCCGACCCGGGCGCCTTGCGATTGGGTGGCAGGTTTCGCCACGTGGTCGAGGACTTGTTGACCAGCGCATCCCATCCGCCCGCGGCATCGCGCCATTGCAGCAGCGTCGCGGGTGCCTGCGGATCGTCGCGATAGTCGACGAAGTCGTGTTCGATGTCGAAGCGGTCCAGCCACTTGCGGGCCTTGCGGCAGGTGTCGCAGTTCTTCAGGCCGTAGAGAGTGGTCATGCATGCCTGCCTTTGTTCAGCGTCACTCCCGCGGAAGCGGGGATCCGGTGACTTTGATTCTGGACGATCGGGCCAGAAGAAGCCAAAGTCGCATCATTGCCAACTACGCGGAATGACGGGCAAAAAGTCAGTCGGCCAGTCCACGCAGCAAATCGTTGATGCTGGTCTTGGCGCGGGTCCTGGCATCGACCTGCTTGACGATCACCGCGCAGTACAGCGAGTGCGATCCGTCCTTCGACGGCAGCTGCCCGGAGACCACCACACTCCCGGGAGGCACCGAGCCATAGGTGACTTCCCCGGTCGCGCGGTCGTAGACCCGCGTGGACTGCCCCAGGAACACGCCCATGCCGATCACGCTGTGGTGGCCGACGACGAAGCCTTCCACGACTTCCGAGCGCGCACCGATGAAGCAGTGGTCCTCGATGATCGTCGGCGTCGCCTGCAATGGTTCCAGCACGCCGCCGATGCCGGCGCCGCCGGACAGGTGGCAATGCTTTCCGACCTGCGCGCAGCTGCCGACCGTGGCCCAGGTGTCGACCATGGTGCCCGCACCCACGTGCGCGCCGATGTTGACGAAGCTCGGCATCAGCACCACGTCCTTGCCGATGTGCGCGCCGCGCCGGACGATCGCGCCGGGGACGACGCGGGCGCCGAGCTTGCGGAAATCGATCTCGTCGAAGGTTTCGAAGCGCGCCGGGATCTTGTCCCAGAACGGTGCCGGGTAGGACTCGATCAATTCCATGTCCTGGGTGCGGAAATACAGCAGCACGGCTTTCTTCAGCCACTCGTTGACCTGCCAGCCGCCGTTGCCGTCGGGCTCGGCCACGCGGAACTCGCCACTCTCGATGCCGTCGACCACGCGCTCGACCACCGGTCGGGTCGAACCCTCGATCTCGGTGGATGTCAGCGAGGTCCGGCGCTCGAAGGCGCTTTCGATCATGAAGCGCAGCTCGTCCACGCCAGGCTTCGCGGGCACCTTCTTGCGGGCAACTTTCTTCGTGGCCTGCTTCTTGGCGGCAGGCTTCTTACCCGGATCCTTCTTGCCGGAACCCTTGGCACTCATCGCGACTTCTCTCCTTCGATACAGGCCAGCAGCGCATCGCGCAGGGCCTGTTGCTGTCGTGGGTCTTCGAGCGGCCGATCGCGCTCGTCGGTGATCTGGAACACATCCTCGGCGCGCTCGCCGAATGTGGCGATGCGCGCGTCGTGCACGCGCAGGTCCAGCGCGCGCAGGACCTGGCTGACGTCGGCCAGCAGGCCCGGCCGGTCGGTCGAGACCAGGCTCAGCACGGTGCGCCGGCCGGGCCCGGTGCCAGCGTCGCCGATGGTATCGAATCCGATCTGCGGCACCAGCCGGAAATGGCGCAGGTGGCGGGGTTGCGCACGGCGTGGGGGGCGGATCGCGTCGAGGTCCTGGTTGCACAGCGTATCGACCAGCTTGCGTTCGACCGCCTGCGCGTCGACGACGCGCTGGGGATCGGTCGGCAGCACCTCGAAGGTGTCGAACACGTTGCCTTCGGGCCCGACCAGCAACCGCGCCTGCTGGATGGCCAGGCCAAGCCGGTCCAGCGCCGCCACGATCGCGGCGAACAGCCCATCGCGATCCGGCGACACCACCAGCACCTCCAGGGCGCCCGCGTGCTGCATCAAGGGGCGCGCACGCACGGCCAGACCCTGCCTGCCCGGCTGCTGCGCATCTTCCTGGCCGGTGCCCATGCCGTGCAGCACCTGCGCCTGCCACGCGACACCATCGGCGCGGCCACGCAGGAACCCGGCATCGGGCATGCGCTTGAACAGGGCCGCGATCTCGTCGTCGTCCAGGCCCGCGTCGACCAGCCGCATGCGCGCATTTTCGCGGGTTTCGGCGATACGCTCCTCCGCGGCCAGCGGATGCTCCAGGCCACGTCGCAACGCCAGCCGGGTCGCGGTGTAGAGGTCGGCCAGCAGCCGGTCCTTCCAGGCATTCCACAGCTTGGGTGACGTGCCGGCGATGTCGGCGCAGGTCAGCAGGTACAGCAGGTCCAGGCGCTCTCGGTCGGCAACCTGGGTGGCGAAGCGATGGATGACTTCGGGATCGCTGATGTCCTGCTTCTGCGCGGTCATCGACATCAGCAGGTGTTTGCGCACGAGCCATTCGACCAGCGCGGTGTCGCCTTCGGAGAGGCCGTGCGCTTCGCAGAAATCGCGCGCGTCGACGGCGCCGAGTTCGGAATGGTCGCCGCCGCGGCCCTTGGCGATGTCGTGGAACAGCGCGGCCAGCAGCAGCAGTTCCGGCTTGCGCAGTCGCGGCCAGACGTTGTGGACGATGGAGAAACGCGGATCGCCGGCGCCGTCGGTGAAACCGTCGATGTTCTTGAGCACCGCCATGGTGTGCTGGTCGACGGTGTAGACGTGGAACAGGTCGAACTGCATGCGCCCGGACACCTGCGCGAAGGCCGGCAGCCAGCGCCCGAGCACGCCCAGCCGCGCCATCCGGGTCAGCGTCGCCACCGGCTGGCCGCCGCGCAACAAGGCGATGAAACGTGCGCGCTGGGCGGGGTCGGCATCGGTGCTGGCCGGCAACCGGGGCAGCGATTCGGCCAGCGCACGCGCGGTTTGCGAATGCAGCCCGCGCAGCTCCGGATGCGCGGCCCAGACCGCGAACACATCGAACACGTCGTCGATGCCGTGCGGCCACTCCGGATCGGCCGCATGCAGGTAATCCCGCATCGATTCGAAACCCGCTTCCAATGGTTCGGCCGCCGCTTCGCCCTCGAGCTGCTCCTCGAAGCGCTGCAGCAGGCGTTCGTTGATCCGCAGCACCAGCGCGGCGCTGCGGTAGAACGCCTGCATCATCTGCTCGACCGCCAGGTTGCCGGCGTCGCCGGTATGACCCAAGCGCTCGGCCAGCGGTTTCTGGTAGTCGAATCGCAGGCGTTCCTCGCGGCGTCCCGCGACCAGGTGCAGGCCCCAGCGCAGCCGCGACAACGCGCGGCGCTGGCGCTCGAGCGTGGCGTACTCGTCGGCGCCGAACTGGCCCAGCGCGACCAGCGGCTCCAGTCCGCGTGCGCCCAGCACCCGCAGCGCCATCCAGTGCAGCGTCTGCACGTCGCGCAACCCCCCCGGACCATCCTTGATGTTGGGCTCGAGGTTGTCGGCGGTGTCGTCGTAGCGGGCGTGGCGTTCGCGTTGTTCCCTGCGCTTGGCGAGGAAGTAGTCGCGTGGCGGCCAGGCGTAGTGCGGCGAGATCGCCGCCTGCAGGCGCGCGATCTCCGCGGCATTGGTCTGCAGCGGGCGCGCTTCCAGCATCGCGGTCAGGATGGTGATGTCGCCGGCCGCCGCCTCGCTGCACTCGGCCGCGGACCGCACCGCGTGGCCGACCGGCAGGCCGGCATCCCACAACAATGCGAAAAGACGCGCCAGCGCATCGTGCTGCGTCGCCTGCGCCTCGGGTTCGGCCAGCACCAGCAGGTCGATGTCCGAATGCGGGAACAACTCGCCGCGGCCATAGCCGCCGACCGCGAACAGGCCCAGGTCGGTCGGATCGGTGCCGACGCAGCGTTCCCACGCGGCACGCACCCAGGCATCGACCGCACGCGTGCGCGCGGCGAGCAGGCGGTCGATGTCTTCCTCGGCATCGAAGCGCGCGGCAAACGCGGCATCGTCGTTGGCGAGCGCGGCACGCGCCTTGGCGGCCCACGCCGCGTCATCTTCTCGATCAGGGTCGGGCCGATCCGGGTCGGGCCGGTCCGGGTCGGGCAGATCGGGACCAGGTCGATCGACGCCCGCCCCCGCGGAGGACCGCTCTTGCGCCACTTGCTGGTTCGCGACCTGCCGACCGGGAGTCGTCCCGTCGGCAGGCGACCCGTCTTGCGTCGGCCTGGTCACAGCCGGCTTCACAGGTCGTTGTCGTCACCCGGCAGCCGGGTCAGTATCTCGACGCCGTCGTCGGTGACCAGCACCGTGTGCTCCCACTGCGCGGAAAGCTTGCGGTCCTTGGTCACCACCGTCCAGCCATCGGGCAGCACGCGGGTGTGCCGCTTGCCTTCGTTGATCATCGGCTCGATGGTGAAGGTCATCCCCTTCTCCAGTACCAGGCCTTCGCCGGGCCGCCCGTAATGCAGTACTTGAGGTTCGTCGTGGTAGATCTTGCCGATGCCGTGGCCGCAGTACTCGCGCACCACCGAAAAGCGCTCGGACTCGGCGTATTGCTGGATCGCGTGACCGATATCGCCCAGGGTGGCGCCGGGCTTGACCACCCGGATGCCGCGGAACATGGCCTCGCGGGTCACGTCCACCAGTCGTTTCGCCATCACCGATGGCTCGCCGACGATATACATGCGGCTGGTATCGCCATGCCATCCGTCCTTGATGACGGTGACGTCGATATTGACGATGTCACCGTCCTTGAGGACCTTGGCCTGGCTCGGGATGCCGTGGCAGATGACGTTGTTGACCGAGGTACAGACCGTGGCCGGATAGCCGCGATAGCCGATATTGGCCGGGATCGCCTGCTGCTGGTCGACGATGTGGTCGTGGCAGATGCGATCCAGCGCTTCGGTGGTCACGCCCGCTTTTACATGCGGGGCGACCACCTGCAGCACCTCGGCGGCCAGGCGGCCGGCGATGCGCATCTTCTCGATGTCTTCGGGGGTCTTGAGGGTGATTGCCATGGGCGCATTATCGCCGATCCGCGGCCGGAGGCCTTCGCGCCCGCCTGACAGGCCCGTCGACGTTGTAGGAGCGGCTTTAGCCGCGAGCTCCTGATCCGTGGCTCCAGGACCTCCCTTCGGTTGAAGGGGCGGCAGGCAAGCCCATGGGAAGAGCTCGCGGCTGCAAGCCGCTGCTACAAAAGCCGGGCCCTCCGGTCGCTTGCCGCAAGCCATTGTTACGGCTACAATTCGCCGGATTTCCTTGGCCTTGGCCCTGGAATCGCGCCCACGCCGGGCGTCACCGGCGAATACACACCCGCTGCCTCAATCCGTGCCGGGGTGTCCTTCAAATCCAGGAGATTGAAGGATCTGGCCACGGAGCAGCGGGGAAGCCCAACCCCGGAACCTTCCGTCCGCGCCTGCGTGCGCGTGCGGGCCGCCCTACCCATCCGGCGGCTGGTTCCACTTCAGGAGTTACCCATGCCTCAGATCACCATGCGCCAGATGCTGGAAGCCGGCGTGCATTTCGGCCACCAGACGCGCTACTGGAACCCCAAGATGGCGCCGTACATCTTCGGTGCCCGCGGCAAGATCCACATCATCAACCTCGAGAAGACCGTGCCGCTGTTCAGCGACGCGATGAACTTCATCTCCGGCATCGCGCAGAAGCGCGGCATGATCCTGTTCGTCGGCACCAAGCGCAGCGCCCGCGACGCGATCAAGGAAGAAGCCGAGCGCGCCGACATGCCCTACATGACCCAGCGCTGGCTGGGCGGCACCCTGACCAACTTCGCCACGGTGAAGAAGTCGGTGGCGCGCCTGAAGGAGCTGGAAGCGTTCGAGACCGACGGCACCTTCGAGAAGCTGGTCAAGCACGAAGTGCTGGGCCTGCGCCGCGAGCGCGAGAAGCTGCTGGCCTCGCTGGGTGGCATCAAGGAGATGAACCGCCTGCCCGACGCGCTGTTCGTGATCGACATCGGCCATGAAGACATCGCCGTCAAGGAAGCCAAGAAGCTGGGCATCCCGGTGATCGCCGTGGTCGACACCAACTACAACCCGGCCCTGGTCGATTACCCGATCCCGGGCAACGACGACGCCATCCGCGCCGTGCAGCTGTACGCACGCGCCGCCGCCGACGCCGTGCTGGAAGGCAAGGCCGCCGCGCCGACCCCGGGCAGCGTGCGCGAGGACGACTTCGCCGATGCCGACGGCAAGGCCAAGAAGGCCGCAGCCAAGAAGCCGGCGGCAAAGAAGGCCGACGACAAGGCTGCCGATGACAAGCCTGCTGCCGAAGCGAAGGCCGACGCCAAGTCCGACGCCAAGGCCGAAGCCAAGCCGGACGAGGCCAAGTCCGACGACGCCCCCGCCGCCGAGTAATCCGGCCGGCAAGCGGCCGCGCCAAGCTGCGCGGCCGCTCCCGCTTTTCGCAGGGGCGGCTTCAGCCGAGAGCTCTTGATTTCGCCGTTGCTCCGGTCGTTGCAGGAGCGACGTAAGTCGCGATCAGGAACACCGGATGCCTGATCGCGACTTACGTCGCTCCTGCAAAAAGCTAAAAAAAACATCCAGAGCCAAAAGCTCGCGGCTGAAGCCGCTCCTACAGTCTTTCTACGAATCCACCGAGGTAACCCAATGGCAATCACCGCAACCCAGGTCAAGGAACTGCGCGAGCGCACCGGCGCCGGCATGATGGAGTGCAAGAAGGCGCTCACCGAGAACGATGGCGACATCCAGGCCGCCGCCGACTGGCTGCGCAAGACCGGCCTGGTCAAGGCCGACAAGAAGGCCAGCCGCGTCGCCGCCGAAGGCCGCATCGCGATGGCACAGGCCGACGGCAAGGCCGTGCTGGTCGAGATCAATTCCGAGACCGACTTCGTGGCCAAGGACGAGAACTTCCTCAAGTTCGTCGACGAGGTCGCCAATACCGCCCTGGACAGCGGCGCGGACGATGTCGAGGCGCTCAAGGCCGCCAAGAGCTCGCATGGCCCGACCGTCGAGGAAGGCCGCCAGTGGCTGGTCGCCAAGGTCGGCGAGAACGTGCAGGTGCGTCGCCTCGCCCGCATGGAGAGCAGCAACACCATCGGTGCCTACGTGCACGGCGGCCGCATCGGCGTGCTGGTCGAGGTCAAGGGTGGCGATGAAGCGCTTGCCCGTGGCCTGGCGATGCACATCGCCGCGATGAACCCCCCGTACATCTCCCCCGCGCACGTGCCGGCCGACTTTGTCGCCCACGAAAAGGAAATCGCGCTGGCCCAGGTCAAGGATTCGGGCAAGCCGCCGGAAATCCTGGAGAAGATGATCTCGGGCAAGATCGCCAAGACCCTGGCCGAGATGAGCCTGACCGGCCAGCCCTACGTGCTGGACACCAACATGACCGTCGAAGCCGCGCTCAAGGCCGGTGGCGCCGAAGTGCTCAGGTTCGAACGCATGGCGGTGGGCGAAGGCATCGAGAAGCAGGAAGACGACTTTGCGTCCGAAGTCATGAAGCAGGCCGGCCTCGCGTAAGCCTTCAGCATGCAACGACCGGCTGCCTCGTACAGCCTGCAAAAAGCCCGCGCCTGTCGCGGGCTTTTTGTTTGCGCCCCCAGTATCGCTTTTCGTAGGAGCGGCTTCAGCCGCGAGCCCTGGTTTCGGCTCAGCCAACAGCAGGATCAAGAGCTCGCGGCTGAAGCCGCTCCTACATGGCAACCAGCAAAACCTTCATGCGCCTGCAATGACAGATAGCGCATGAAGCAGCCGGCGCGGCCCATCTACGGCATTGATGGCCGTTCCGCTACAATCCACGCGTTTGCCCGCCCGGAGCGCCCCATGTCCCAACTCGCCTATCGCCGCATCCTGCTGAAGCTGTCCGGTGAAGCGCTGATGGGGGACGAGGATTACGGGATCGATCCCAAGGTGATCGGGCGACTGGCGCGCGAGGTCATCGAGGCCCAGCAGGCCGGCGCCGAAGTCGCGCTGGTGATCGGTGGCGGCAACATCTTCCGCGGCGCCGGGCTGGCCGCGGGTGGCATGGACCGGGTCACCGGCGACCAGATGGGCATGCTGGCCACGGTCATCAACGCGCTGGCGATGCAGGATGCGCTGGAAAAGCTGGGTTCCAAGGCACGGGTGATGAGCGCGATCAAGATCAACGACGTCTGCGAGGACTACATCCGCCGACGCGCGATCCGCCATCTTGAGAAAGGGCGGTTGGTGATCTTCGCCGCCGGTGTCGGAAGCCCGTTCTTCACCACCGACTCGGGCGCCGCCCTGCGGGCCATCGAGATCGGCGCGGACCTGCTGCTCAAGGCCACGAAGGTCGACGGCGTGTACGACAAGGACCCGAAGAAGCACGCCGACGCGGTGCGCTACGAAACGTTGACCTACGACGATGTCATCGCTCGCAACCTGCAGGTCATGGATACGGCGGCGTTTGCGCTTGCGCGAGACAGCGACCTGCCACTGCGGGTGTTCGACATGTCGCAGCCGGGGACGCTGCTCAAGATCCTGCGCGGGGAAAGCATCGGCACCCTGGTGCAGGGCCGAGGATGAGCGCCCCGCTGTCGTAGGACGCCTCGCCGGCACCACGATGCAATAGTGTCCGCCCGCGCGCCACGGCATCATCCACGCATGCATTCCCACGACCATACCGGCTCGTCGACCACCCGCGCCTTCGCGGCCGTCACCCTGATCAACCTGGCCTATACCGTCGTCGAGGCTGGCTATGGCTTCAGCACCGACTCGCTGGCACTGCTGTCCGATGCGCTGCATAACTTCGGCGACGTGCTCGGGCTTGCACTGGCGTGGGGGGCCGCGGTCATCGCCCGGCGACCGCCCAGTGGCCGCCACACCTATGGATGGCGACGCGCGACATTGCTGTCGCCACTGGCCAATGCGCTGTTGCTGGTCGCCTTTTCCGGCGCATTGTCGTGGGAAGCCGTACGCAGGCTCATGGCGCCGCCGGAAGTCCCCGGCCTGCCGATCATCGTGGTCGCCGCGATCGGCATCGTGGTCAACCTCGGTGCTGCCTGGTTGATGCGCGGCGGCCATGCGCAGGACCTCAACAAGCGCGGCGCATTCCTGCACCTGGTTGCCGATGCCGCGGTATCGCTGGCCGCCGTGCTGGCCGGCGTTGGCATGCTGCAGTTTGGCTGGAGCTGGTTGGATCCGGTGACCGGCCTGCTGGTCGGGGTCGTGGTCGCGATCGGTGCCTTCAGCCTGCTGCGCGATGCCTTCAACGCAGCCATGGACGCGGTGCCCTCGACCATCGACCAGGCAAAGGTACGCGACTGGCTTGCCGCGCAACCGGGCGTGGATGCCGTGCACCACCTGCACATCTGGTCGCTGGGTGCCGGCGAGATCGCGATGACGGCGCACCTGGTGCGACTGGATATCGACGACCACGATGCCTTCATCGACCGCGTGGCGGAAGAACTCGACGACCGCTACGGGATCAACCATCCCACCTTGCAGATCGAACGTGGCGACGCCTGCGCGCACGACCTGCATGACCGGGCACCGCACGGTATCGCCTGATCCGCGCCTGGCGCCGGTTAACCGAAGGTTGCCGGACAAGCGCACCCGCACCCGCTTGTCCATTCCCGGCAGGTACTGGCAGCACGATCACGCGTGCCTGCCAGCGGCCAGTCCGCATTGCCCCGATCCGCGCTCCCGGTGCCCTGCCTGGCATGTCGCGGTTTCGCGGTCCGGCGCGGGCTGGCTCGCGCCCTTCGGCGGATGGATGGGTGCAAGACGCTGCAGACGGCCGTCAGCGGGGCTTTCGCTATACTTCACGGATTGCATTCGGCCCGGAGCCAACCATGATCAGCGACATCCAGAAGGACGCGCACACGCGCATGGCCAAGAGCGTCGAGTCCCTGCGCCATGACCTGACCAAGGTCCGCACGGGACGCGCCTCGACCGCGCTGGTCGACCATCTCCGGGTGGACTACTACGGGTCGGAGATGCCACTGAGCCAGGTCGCCAGCATCGCGGTCACCGATGCACGGTCACTGACCATCACGCCCTGGGAAAAGCAGATGGTAGGCCCCGTGGAAAAGGCGATCCTGTCCTCGGACCTGGGCCTGAATCCCAACACCGCCGGCACCGTGATCCGGATCAACCTGCCGGCGTTGACCGAGGAGCGCCGCAGGGAACTGTCCAAGCACGTCCATGCCGAGGGTGAAAACAGCAAGGTGGCGATCCGGAATATCCGCCGCGATGCCAACAACCAGGTCAAGGAACTGCTCAAGGAAAAGGAAATCACCGAGGACGATGCCAGCCGCAGCGAGACCGAGATCCAGAAACTCACCGACAGCGCGATCAAGGATGTCGACGACGTGGTCAAGGCCAAGGAACAGGAGTTGATGGCGGTATGAGGGAGGTGCGTGATCCGGAATTCGTGATCCGTGATTCGAAGGGCTCGCATCCCTTGCGTCCAGGATTCATCGCGCGGCCGTTGCGAATCGCCAATCACGAATCACCAATCACCACCCAATGACCCTCCCGCGCCACCTTGCCATCATCATGGACGGCAACGGGCGCTGGGCGCAGCAGCGCCGGCGCCCGCGCGTCATCGGCCATCGTGCCGGCGCGCGCGCAGTGAACCTTTGCATCGATTTCTGCATCGATGCCGGGATCGAAGCGTTGACCCTGTTCGCTTTCTCGAGCGAGAACTGGGGCCGGCCCGAAGACGAAGTCGGCGCCTTGATGAAGCTGTTCATGAACGCGCTCGATCGCGAGGTCGCCGAGCTGGATCGTCGTGGCGTGCGCATCCGCTTCATCGGCGAGCGCGATCGCTTCACTGCCGCAATCCAGGCCCGCATGGACCACGCCGAGGCATCGACGCGCGCCAACAGCCGCCTGCACCTGTGCATCGCTGCCAGCTATGGCGGTCGCCAGGACATCACGGCTGCCGCGCGTGCCCTGGCCACCGATGTCGCCGCAGGCAAGCTGCGGCCCCAGGACATCGACGAGCAACTGTTCGGCAGCCGCGTGGCCTTGGCCGACCTGCCGCCGCCCGACCTGTTCATCCGCACCGGCGGCGACACCCGGATCAGCAATTTCCTGCTCTGGCAGCTGGCCTACACCGAGCTGTGGTTCACCGAGATATTGTGGCCGGAGCTCGATACCGCCACACTGCAGCGCGCCATGGACGACTATGCCGGCCGCGAACGCCGGTTCGGCCTGACCAGCGCCCAGCGCCAGTCCACGCAGCAAGGCGGCCTACCCCCCGCTGGCCTACAAGAAGAGACCCCCGCATGACAAAGACCCGCGTGCTCGCAGCGCTCGCGCTCACGCCGCTGGCGATCGCCGCCATGTTGTTGCTGCCCACGCCGTGGATGGCGGCACTGGCCGCCGTGATCTTCCTGGCCGGCCTGTGGGAATGGCTGCGCCTGGCCGATATCGAGGACACCCTGCAGCGCGGCATGTTGCTGGCGGCCAACCTGGGGCTCATGGTCGCCATCGTCTGGGGCTCCCGGAGCGACCTGGGTTTCAACTACGTGCTGCTGCAGATCATGGTGGTCGTTGGCGTGATCTGGTGGCTGTTGGCGGCACTGTGGCTCAAGCATTACGACTTCGCATCCGACCACGATACCCATGCACGCGTGTTCAAGCTCGCGGCCGGCACCCTTGCGATCATTCCGGCCTGGTGCGCGGTCAGCGTACTGCACGGATCCCAGCCCAATGGCCATCGCTGGCTGTTCGTCGCCATTGCCGTGGTCTGGGCCGCGGACTCGGGTGCGTATTTCGTTGGCCGCCGTTACGGTCGGCGCAAGCTCAGCCCCCGGATCAGTCCCAACAAGACCGTCGAAGGTCTGCTCGGCGGGATGGCCGCTGGCCTGCTGGTTGCGCTGGTCTTCGCGCCATTGGCGGGCGCGAGCCTCTCGCAATTGCCGGCTGTCGCCCTGGCCACCGTGGTGGCGGTCGGGTTTTCGGTGATAGGCGACCTGTTCGAGAGCCTGCTCAAGCGCCACGTCGGCGCCAAGGACTCGGGCACCCTGATCCCCGGGCACGGGGGCGTCCTGGATCGCATCGACGGTGTCATCGCTGCCCTGCCGGTGTTCGCACTCGGGAAGGCATGGCTGGGGTTCTGAGCATGTCCCCGCAACCCGATCCGACCGTGCCTGGCGAATGCATTCGCAACGTCGCCGTGCTCGGCGCCACCGGTTCGATCGGCACCTCGGCGCTGGACGTGATCGCGCGCCATCCCGGGCGCCTGCGCGCCACGGTGCTTGCGGCGGGCAGCAACGTCGACGCCCTGGTCGCCCTGTGCCGTTCCCACGTGCCCAGCCATGCCGTCATCGCTGACGCGACCGCGTTGCCCGCCCTGCGCGACGGTTTGCGCCAGGCCGGCCTGGCCACGGAGGCACATGCCGGCGACGACACGCTGCAGTCCCTCGTTGCCGGTGATGACTGCGACACCGTCGTCGCCGCGATCGTCGGCGCCGCCGGCCTGCCTTCGACGCTGGCCGCTGCCCGCGCCGGCAAGCGCCTGCTGCTGGCCAACAAGGAGTCGCTGGTGCTGGCCGGCGAACTGCTGATGCGCACGGCGCGCGATGGCGGTGCGATGATCGTGCCGATCGACAGCGAGCACAACGCGATCTTCCAATGCCTTCCGGGGACCGACGTGCCAGTTGGCGCCGCCGTGCCCGGGTTGCGACGGATCATCCTGACCGCTTCCGGTGGCCCCTTCCGCGGCCGCACCCGCGCCCAGCTGGCCGACGTCACCCCGGCACAGGCCGTCGCGCATCCCAAGTGGGACATGGGCCCGAAGATATCGGTCGATTCGGCGACCCTGATGAACAAGGGCCTGGAAGTCATCGAGGCGCACCATCTGTTCGGCATGCCGGGCGACCGGATCGATGTCCTGGTCCATCCGCAAAGCCTGGTGCACTCGCTGGTGGAGTTCGTCGACGGCTCGACCCTGGCGCAGCTTGGTTTGCCGGACATGCGCACCGCGCTGGCGGTCGGGCTGGGTTGGCCACGGCGGATCGATTCGGGTGTTGCCGGACTGGACCTGCTGAAACATGGCCGGCTGGAGTTCGAGCCGCCCGACCTGGAAGCCTTCCCATGCCTGGGGCTGGCCTTCGATGCGCTGGCCGCTGGCGGGACCGCGCCAGCGGTACTCAACGCCGCCAACGAAATCGCGGTTTCAGCCTTTCTTCAGGGCCAGGTCGCTTTCCTGTCCATTCCCGCGCTGGTCGAGGATTGCCTGGCCGCGCTCCCCACCGTCCCGGCGGACTGCCTGGACACACTGATGGCGGCCGATACCCAGGCACGCCGGCACGTCGAGCGACGGGTCGCGCACGAGGAGATCGCATGAATCGGTGCACGGGGCCAGGCCAGAGCCAAGACCAAGACACGGGGTCCGCAAAAAACGCGAAGGGCGCAAAACAAGACATGCAGAGGTCCATTCAAACGCTTTTTTTGCGTCCTTGGCGTCCTTTGCGGACTGCATTCCTGATTGATCAAGTGCCCGGGCCCTTCGACAACGTCAACCGGGTGCCGACCCCATGACGACTTTCCTCGGCTCCGTCTGGTGGATGATCGTCAGCATCGGCGTGCTGGTGACGTTCCACGAATTTGGCCATTACTGGGTCGCACGGCGCTGCGGGGTCAAGGTGCTGCGATTTTCGGTGGGCTTCGGCAAGCCACTCTGGCTACGCCGGGGGCGTGACGGCACCGAGTACGTCATTGCCGCGATCCCGCTGGGCGGTTACGTCAAGATGCTGGACGAGCGCGAAGGCGACGTCGATGCCGCCGACCTGCCCTATGCCTTCAACCGCAAGTCGGTCGCCCGCCGGATCGCGATCGTCGCCGCCGGGCCGGTGGCCAACTTGCTGATGTGCGTGGCGCTGCTGTGGGGGATGTTCGTGATCGGTCGTCCCGACTATGCGCCGGTCGTCGGCCAGGCCACGCAGATCGCAGCCGCTGCCGGGCTGCACAAGGGCGACACCCTGCTGGACGTCGGCGGCCGGGCCACGCCCACCTGGAGCGAGGCGGCGATGGCGCTGGCCACGGCGGCGATCGATCGCAGGGACGTCCCGGTCCGCGTGCGCTCGGCCGGGGGCGACGAGCACGTCGACCAGTTGCCGCTGTCACGATTGCCTGCCGACTACGACCAGCAGCGCACGCTGTCGCTGATCGGACTGACGCCGCGCCACCAGCTGCTGCCCGCCGTGGTGGGGCGGATCGAGCCGGGAAGCGCGGCGTGGGGCGTGCTGGCCGAGGGCGACCGGCTGACCGCGATCGACAGCCAGCCGATCGACAGCTTCGATGACATCGGTCCCATGCTGCAGCAGGTCGGCCACCGCCAGGCCATGGTCGAGGTCGAGCGCGATGGCGACCGGCTTGCACTGGAAATCACGCCGCAACGTCGCCAGGAGCCGGGTCGCGACGACTACTGGGCGCTGGGGATCGGCCCTGCCTCGGCCCCCATGCCCGATTACGACGCCACGCTGCGTTACGGGATGGCTGCAGCCGTGCCGGCCGCCGTGCAGGAAAGCTGGAGACTGGCCAGCGACTCGGTGGCGATGATCGGCCGCCTGCTGCGTGGCAGCGCCTCGGTGGAAAACGTCTCCGGACCCATCACCATTGCCCGCTACGCCAACGCCTCGGCACAACTGGGACCTGCATGGTTCCTGAACTTCCTGGCCCTGTTGTCACTCAGTCTTGCGATCATCAACCTGCTGCCGATCCCGGTCTTGGACGGCGGACACCTGCTGTATTACCTTATAGAGTTGGTCAAGGGCAGTCCGCTGAGCGAACGCGCGATGATCCTGGGCCAATACATCGGCTTGGCGCTGCTGGCCGGCTTGATGGGCCTGGCCTTCTACAATGACATCCTGCGACTGATCCAGTGACACCGTGGCACCCGCATCGGCCGCAACGCTCCAAGGCAGATGTTTCCACCCTGCTTGCGTTCCGCCCCGTTTGCACCGCGCCCATGACGGGCCCGTCCCAGAACCGCAAGACCTCCAACCGGAAGTGATGATGACGCGACTCCCCCCTCGCCGCCTGCTCGCCCTCGCCCTGTCCACGGCGTTGACCACGACAGCGCTTCCCGTGCTGGCGCAGTCCGCCCAGCCCCAGTCCGGCAGCCCCTTCTCGGTTCCGGGCGCGTCTCCGGCACCTGCGGCCGCCGCGATGACGGTGGCTCCGCCGGCCGAGGCTTTCAGGGTCAGCGACATCCGCGTCGACGGATTGCAGCGCATCTCTGCAGGCACCGTCTTCACCTACCTGCCGATCGAGCGTGGCGACACCGTCGACCACGGCAAGATCGCCGAGGCGATCCGCGCCCTGTACAAGACCGGGTTCTTCGAGGACGTGAAAGTCGGGCGCCAAGGCGACATCCTCGTGGTCACGGTGGCCGAGCGTCCCGCGATCAACAAGCTCACCATCTCCGGCAACAAGGACATCAAGACCAAGGACCTGAGCAAGGGCCTGGCCGACATCGGGCTGGCCGAGGGCGAGACCTTCGACCGGCTCAGCCTGGACCGCGTCACCCAGGAACTGACCCGCCAGTACAACAACCGCGGCAAGTACAACGTCCAGATCAATCCGGTCGTCACCCAGCTCGATCGCAATCGCGTCGATGTCACCATCAACGTGATCGAGGGCAAGGCGGCCCGGATCCGGCACATCAACCTCATCGGCAACGAGCAGTTCGAACAGCAGGCCATCACCGATCGCTGGGAATCCCATGAATCCAACTGGCTGAGTTTCTACAAGCGCGACGACCAGTACTCGCGCGAGAAACTGTCCGGTGACCTTGAAAAACTCAACGCGTACTACCTGGATCGCGGGTACATCGACTTCAGCCTGGACAGCACGCAGGTGGAGATCAGCCCGGACAAGCGCGACATGTTCATCACCGCCGGCATCTCAGAGGGCGAGCAGTACAAGGTTTCCGACGTCGAGCTCACCGGCGATACGGTACTGCCCAAGGACGTCGTCGAAAAGCGGCTTTTCATCCGGAAAGGCCAGATCTTCTCCCGCCGCCTGCTGGACGCGACCTCGGACGCGATCAGCCTGACGCTGGCCAATATCGGCTACGCCTTCGCCAAGGTCGATCCGATCCCGGAGGTCGATCGCGACAACCGCGAGGTCGCGATCAAGCTCAATGTCGTGCCGGGACCGCGCGTCACCGTCCGTCATGTCGAGTTCAAGGGCAATTCGCGCACCGCCGACACCGTGCTGCGGCGCGAAATGCGCCAGTTCGAGGGCAGCTGGTATTCGCAGGCCGCCGTCGACCGTTCCAAGACCCGCCTGCGCAACCTGGGCTACTTCGAGACCGTGGACGAAGAAAACATCCCGGTCCCGGGTACCAACGACCAGGTCGATGTCGTCTACACGGTCAAGGAAACCACGTCGGGCAGCTTCCTGTTCGGCATCGGCTACTCGCAGCTCAGCGGCATCAACACGTCCGTCCAGTTGTCGGAAAACAATTTCCTTGGCAGCGGCAACCGGGTCTCGATGGCCGCGCAACGCAGCGCATACCAGACCCGTTACGACTTCTCCTTCGTCAACCCGTATTTCACCGACAGCGGCGTGTCGGTCGGATACCAGTTGTCATCGAGCAAGTTCGATTATTCCAACTTCAATGTCGCGCAGTACTCCAACACCAACAGCAGCGCGAACGTGATCCTGGGCGTGCCGATTTCCGAGTTCGATTCGGTCTCGGGTTCGTTCGGCATCGACCGCAACGAGATCCTGGCCTTCCCCGGCACCTCCCCGCCGGAGATCATCGATTACATCGATGCGGTCGGCAACCGCACGTTCCATACCGTGCGCAGCCAGGTTGGCTGGTCGCGCGATACGCGCAACGACTATTTCATGCCCAGCGTCGGCGTCTACCAGCGCCTGACGGCGGAGTTCGCGCTGCCCGGGTCCACCGCCCAGTACTACAAGCTGGAGTACGAATTCTCCAAGTACTGGCCGCTCAGCCCGTCGCTGATCCTGCGCACCGGGGTGAACCTTGGCTATGGCGACAGTTACGGCCAGACCTTCAGCCGCGACATCTGCTACACCGCGCCGACCGTGCCCACCGCCGGCAACCCGAACCCGCTGCCGCCGCCGCCACCGAGCGATCCCTGCGTACCGGGCACGTCCCCCGATTACGTCAAGACGGTGACCGCGGACGGACTTCCGTTCTTCGAGAACTTCTATGCCGGCGGCATCAGCTCCGGTGGCCGGGTGCGTGGCTTCGTCGACAACACGCTGGGCCCGCGGACAGTCTCCACGTTCGGCTATGCGCGCCCGCTGGGCGGGGCACTCAAGACCGTCGGCTCGCTGGAGCTGTTCTTCCCCAGGCTGTTCGATACCAATGCGGCACGTGTTTCGGCATTCCTCGATTTCGGCAACGTGTACAAGGACTGGAACACCTTCGATGCAAGCGAGCTGCGGGCCTCGACGGGCGTGGCGTTGCTCTGGCGCTCCCCGATGGGACCGATCTCGATCAGTTATGCCATCCCGCTGCGTACCAAGGAATTCGACCAGACCGAGCGATTGCAGTTCACCTTTGGCGGCAACTTCTAGCGCCGGCCGCAAGGACGACGCGATGCAGACCACGGCGACGCAGTTCACGGCCGGTGAGATCGCCGAACGCCTTGGGCTAACCGTCCATGGCGACCCCGGCACCGCGGTGTCGTCGGTGGCGACCCTGTCGCGGGCGACGGCCCGTGACCTGAGCTTCCTGGCCAACCCGCGGTATCGCTCGCAACTGTCAGCCACCGGTGCAGGCGTGGTGATCCTGCGTGCCGGTGACGTGGAAGGCCACAGGGGCTCCGCGCTGGTTGCCGAGGACCCCTACGTCGCGTTTGCCAGGGCGGCCGCGCTGTTCGAGACACGACCGCCGGCCTCACCCGGGATCCACGCCAGCGCCGTGGTCGACCCGCTTGCTCGAATCGACCCCGCGGCCTGCATTGGCCCCTTTGCCTTCGTCGGTCCGGGCAGCCGCATTGCTGCCGGCGCGTTGGTGGGCGCGGGCTGCGTGATCGGCGAGGACTGCATTGTCGGTGAAGGTTGCGAACTTGGCGCCCGCGTGACGCTGGTCAAGCGTGTGCGGCTGGGCAGGCGTGTACTGATCCATCCCGGCGCGGTGATCGGTGCCGACGGATTTGGCCTTGCCATGGATGCCGGCGCATGGCTGAAGGTGCCGCAACTGGGTGGCGTCGTGATCGGAGACGATTGCGAAATCGGTGCCAATACCACCATCGACCGCGGAGCGATCGATGACACCGTGCTCGAGCAGGACGTGCGGCTGGACAACCAGATCCAGGTTGGCCACAACGTGCGCATCGGTGCGCATACGGCGATGGCCGGATGCTCGGCCGTTGCCGGCAGCGCGACGATCGGCCGCTACTGCCTCATCGGCGGCGGCGCTGGCGTCCTTGGACACCTTGAAGTCTGTGATCGGGTCGTGGTCACGGCAATGAGCCTGGTGACCCATTCCATCCGCCAGCCCGGCGAATATTCGTCCGGGACCCCACTGATGGACAACCGAGGCTGGCGTAAAAGCGCCGCGCGCTTCAAGCAACTCGATGCATTGGCCCGCCGCCTGGCCACTTTGCGCGATAATCAGGGACGGGGTTGACGCCGGCCGGGTGACTGCGTCCGTGTCCACGAGGCACTGCGCACCGCGGTCGGCTTCGGCGCCGGCCATGCATCGAAGGCACTGCGACGATACGCCCGCATCGACGTAACCGGCATCGACCGTACCGGCATCAACCAAACCAGCTTCGACGAAACCAGCGTCAACGAAACCAGCGTCAACGAAACAAGGAAAGCGCATGACCCAGCTACAGCTCCCGCTAGACGTCAACGCGATCCAGCGACTGCTGCCACATCGCTACCCGTTCCTGTTGCTGGATCGGGTGGTGGCGTTCGAGCCGGGCACGCGCATCGTCTGCACCAAGAACGTCACCGTCAACGAGCCATTCTTCCAGGGCCACTTCCCGGGACGCCCGGTCATGCCCGGGGTGCTGGTGATCGAGGCGCTGGCACAGGCCGGCGGGGTCCTGAGCCAGCTGACGAAGGCGTCGGATGCGGCCGGAAAACTGTTCTACCTGGTCAAGATCGACAATGCCAAGTTCTCCAGGATGGTGGTGCCCGGCGACCGCCTCGAGCTGGACGTGACGCTCAAGCGCAACATCCGCAACATGGCCCTGTATACCGGGATTGCCCGCGTGGACGACGAACAGGTCGCTTGCGCGGATGTCCTTTGCGCCGAAGTGAAGGACTGACGACGGTGCCCGCGCCCGCCATACATCCCACGGCGCTCGTCGATCCATCGGCACGGCTCGGAGATGGCGTCCGGATCGGGGCGTTCGCCGTGGTCGGGGCCGCGGTCGAGATCGGCCAGGACAGCCGTATCGGCACCCATTGCACCATCCAGGGCCCTACCTGCATCGGTCGCGACAACCAGATCCATGCACATGTCGCGATCGGCGGCGACCCGCAGGACAAGAAGTACGGCGGCGAACGCACCGAGCTGGTGATCGGCAACGGCAACGTCATCCGCGAGTTCACCACGATCAGTCGCGGCACCCGCCAGGGCGGTGGCGTGACCCGGATCGGCGACCACAACTGGCTGCTGGCCTACACCCATATCGCCCATGACTGCCAGGTCGGCAGCCATTGCGTGTTCTCCAACAACGCGACATTGGCCGGACATGTCGAGATCGGCGACCACGTCATCCTCAGTGGCTTCGTCGGCGTGCACCAGTTCTGCCGGATCGGCGCGCATGCGTTCATTGGCATGGGCGCGTTCGTCAATGGCGACGTGCCGCCGTACGTAATGGTGGCGCAGGAAGGCTACGGCCGGCCGCGCGGCATCAATGCCGAAGGGCTGAAGCGTCGCGGTTTCGACGCCGACCGTATTGCCGCGATCAAACGGGCGTACCGCGCGCTTTACCTGTCAGGCGCCAAACTGGACGAGGCGCGCGTGCGCCTGGCCGAGATCGCCAGCGGGAGCGACGACGTGCGCGCCCTGCTGGACTTCATCGAGCGCGGCGAGCGGCCGTTGTTGCGGTGAAAGCCGTCATTCGGGATTCGTGATCCGTGATTCGTAAAAGCCAAGAGCAAGCAAGCGGATCGCAAGCAGCTGCGGCGGCGGCCGTTGCTCTTGCGAATCCCGAATCACGAATCCCGGATCCCGGCCCCAGGCGCATTGCGCTTTGCGCCGGCGAAAGCTCCGGCGACCAGCTCGGTGCGGGGTTGATCGAGGCCTTGCGCGAACGTTTCCCCGATGCGAGCTTTGCCGGGGTGGGTGGCGACGCGATGCGTTCGGCGGGGCTGGAAAGCTGGTTCGACGCTTCCCAGCTGGCAGTGATGGGGCTGGCCGAAGTGCTGGCGCACCTGCCGCGCCTGCTGCGGCTGCGACGAGGCCTGCGCCAACGCATCCTGGACTGGAAGCCGGACGTCTTCATCGGCATCGATGCGCCGGACTTCAACCTCGGTGTCGAGCGCTGGCTCAAGCGGCGTGGCGTGCGCACCGTGCATTACGTCAGCCCGTCGGTCTGGGCCTGGCGCGAAGGGCGTGCCGCGAACATCGGCCGCAGCGCCGATCGCGTCCTGTGCCTGTTCCCGATGGAGCCCTCGATCTATGCGCGCCACGGCGTGGACGCGCGCTTCGTTGGCCACCCGCTGGCCGACGCCATCGCCCTGGAACCCGATCGCGCCGCCGCGCGTGAACGCCTGGGCATCGCCTTCCACGATCCGGTACTGGCGCTGCTGCCCGGAAGCCGGCTGGGCGAGATCGAACGCATGCTCCCGACCTTCCTTGCGGCCGCGGCGCGTGTCGCAAGTCACATGGCCGGCCTGCATGTGCTGGTCCCGGCCGCCAACAGGGCGTGCAACGATGCCATCGACGCCGCAATCAAGCGTGCCGGGGAAGATGCCGGCGCACCCATGCGCATCCACGTGCTGCAGGGGCAGGCACAGCAGGCCATGATCGCCAGCGATGTCGTGTTGCTGGCATCGGGAACCGCCGCCCTGGAAGCCATGCTGGCCAAGCGGCCGATGGTCGTCGGCCACCGTATCGCCCCGCTGACCTATCGAATCGTCAAGACCCTGGGACTGCTCAGGACCAGCAACGTCAGCCTGCCAAACATCCTTGCCGGGGAGCGATTGGTGCCGGAGCTGCTGCAAGACGATTGCACGGCGCCGGCGCTGGCCACGGCCGTGTTGTCCTGGTTTGGGGAACCCGAAGCCGTTGCCGCACTGCGGCCACGATTCCGCGCGATCCACGAGACCCTGCGGCAAGACGCCTCTGCACGGGCAGCCCAGGCGGTCGCCGAACTGCTCGGCGCTTCCGACGCCAACGCCACCCCCGGTGGCGTCGGCGCGCCCGCCTCGCAACGGGCATGACGGCCTTGCATGCAATCAATGCCGGGACCCTGCGCATCGCCGGCATCGACGAAGCCGGGCGTGGCCCCTTGGCCGGCCCGCTGGTGGTCGCCGCGGTGGTCTTTGCACCGGGACGCACGCCGGTCAACGGCCTGGACGACTCCAAGCAGCTCAACCCCGCCCGCCGCGAGGCGCTGTATCCGCGGATCATCGCGCGCGCCCTGGCGTGGAAGATCGTCTTCGTCGAAGTCGACGAGATCGATCGCCGCAACATCTTCCATGCCACGATGCACGGCATGCGCCGCGCGCTGGAAGGCGTCATGCCCAGCGCGCAGCATGCGCGCATCGATGGCAACAGGCTGCCGCCCGACCTGCCCTGTCCGGCCGAAGCCCTGGTCGGCGGGGATGCCATCGACCGCAGCATCATGGCCGCTTCGATCCTGGCCAAGGTCGCCCGCGACCGGCACATGCACGCGCTGCATGCGCGCTTTCCCGACTACGGATTCGACGTGCACAAGGGCTACGCCACGCCGGCGCACCGTCAAGCCCTGGCACGGCTGGGCCCCTGCCCGGAGCATCGGCGCAGCTTTGCTCCGGTTCGGGCGGCACTGCAGTTGCCCGATCTCTTCGCGACTTGCTAGGCCTGCTTTTTTTCCGTCGTCAGCACCTGGGGCGCACGCGCTGACTGGTCGCGTCGGGCCGGCAGGTACGCTGCCATTGACGCGCTGGCGGGAGGCCGGGCAAGTCGACTGCCGTCGTCCAAGGCAGGCAAACGGCAATGCCATCGATTGCCGCGGCGCGGGCCACAGGACACGCCCCCGGGCTTTCGTCTTTCCTGGCATCGCGCCAACCCCGCTCGCCGCGCCGCACTGGTGCAGCCGGGGCAGCCTTCGTGCCGCCTCGGGGCCGCCCCCATGTGTCCAAGGTCATCACGACTTCCGCCCCGTGACAACCACCATGCAACGGCGCAGTCTGGTGGTGCATCCAAAGGAGTATGGCCGCCATCCAGCGGCCACTTGCCAGCCGGATGGGCCTTCTCCCTCCCCTTGGACGGCCCATCCGGCCCTGGCGCATCCTCGCCCGGGTGCGCCGACGCCGGCCGACGCCCCCACGCCCCCCTGCCGGCACCTGGAGGTGCGCCATGCGTCTCTACGTCCACCACCCGATCGACAGCCCCCTGCCCTTGACCGATGACGATGTCGTCGGGGCCGGTCTGTCCAGCGACCTGCCCGCGGCCCCCTTGCTGTCTCCCGAAGCTGTCGCGGGTTTCAACGCACTGCTGCACGAGATCAACCCGGACGCGCCCCGCGTCGACGGCACTCGCCTGCGGGTGCTGTGCGCTTGGCTCGCCTCGATGCCACCCCAGGACGCCCATGACGTACTGGCCCGCCGCCTGCAGCGCATGGAGGCGCTGCGCGCGATCTTCGAGGATGCGGACTGGGACACCGACGCTGCATTGCAGCGACGGCTGCACAAGCTGTTTGCCTACATCGACCTGGGCGAGGACCTGATCCCGGACCGCGAACCACTGCTGGGCAAACTGGACGACGTACTGCTGATCGAGCTGACGTGGCCTGTCTTCGCCGACGAGGCCGAGGACTACCGCGATTTCTGCGAGTACCGCACGGCCGAGAACCCCACCGGCGACGGCCAGGCCCGGCGCAATGCCTGGATCCGGGAAAGGATGGCGGAGATCTCACTGTGGCAACACCGGTTGCGGGTGCATGACAGCCGGTATGACGGCGGCGACCCGCCGAGTCCGCTGTTCCGCGTCAGCTGACCCTCCGCGGCAAGCGGGCACAACATCGCCGGACCATGTGCCCACTGCCGTGCGGGACGGACTTCCCCATGCCTCCTTGCAGCAAGGCAGGGCCGCTGCTGGCCGCGTGGCGACCCCTTCAGCGGCCCGGGTACCGCAGGTAGCGATCGACCTGCCACATTGCCGCCTCCGGGGAAATGACGGCCCCAGGCCAAGGCTCCACGCGGCCCTGTCAAGCCTTGTCCGGACAGCGGGCCGCAGCTAGTCTGGCTGGACGCCTGCCGCGATCGACTGCCGCGCGCAGGCAGCCCAAGCACCGCTGTCCATCCAATGCACCCGGGAAGGCATGTCCGCCCGCTTCGTCCACCTGCACCTGCACAGCGAGTATTCGCTGCTCGATTCGACGATCCGGATCCCGGAACTCGTCGATCGCTGTGTTGCGCTGGGCCAGCCGGCCGTGGCGGTCACCGACCACCAGAACCTGTTTGCGCTGGTCAAGTTCTACAAGGCGGCCGAATCCAGGGGGATCAAGCCGATTACCGGCGCCGACGTCCTGCTCGCCGAGGCCGACGAGCCGCCCGCGCAACTGACCTTGCTTTGCCGGGACCGCGAGGGCTACCTGACCCTGTCACGGCTGTTGACGCGCGCCTGGATGGAAGGCCAGCGCCATGACGGCGTCATGCTGCGGCCCGAATGGCTGCGGGATGCGAATACCGGCCTGTTCGCACTGGCCGGGCGCAACAGCCACGCTGGACGGCTGGTCGCCGCCGGCAAGCACGACCTGGCCGAACAATGGCTCGCCGACTGGCAGCGCCACACCGGCGAACGCCTGCACCTGGAGCTGACCCGCAGCGGACGCGAAGGCGAGGAGGACTTCAACGCGTTCGCGTTGTCGGCCGCCAGCGCACGCGGCATCCCGGTCGTGGCCACGAATGACGTGCGCTTCCTCGATGCCGAAGGCTTCGATGCGCACGAGGCGCGCGCCTGCATTGCTTCCGGCCGCGTCCTGGACGATCCGCGCCGCCCGCACGACTACAGCGCCGAGCAGTTCCTCAAGTCCTCGCAGGACATGGCGACCCTGTTCGCGGACGTCCCCGACGCGATCGACAACACCATCGCGTTGGCGACGCGCTGCAATGTCGAACTCTCGCTGGGGACGTACTACCTGCCCGCCTTCCCGGTGCCCGCCGACGAGACGCTGGACAGCTGGATCCGCAGCCAGGCGCGCGAAGGACTCGACAAGCGACTGGCCAGGCAACCATTGGCGCCGGGGCGTGCGCGTGCCGATTACGACGCACGACTGGATGCCGAGCTCGACGTCATCGTGGCGATGGGTTTCCCGGGCTACTTCCTGATCGTCGCCGACTTCATCAATTGGGCCAAGGACCACGGCATCCCGGTCGGACCGGGCCGTGGTTCCGGTGCCGGTTCCCTGGTGGCCTGGGCGCTGGGCATCACCGACCTGGATCCGATCCCCTACGACCTGCTGTTCGAGCGCTTCCTCAACCCCGAACGCGTGTCGATGCCCGACTTCGACATCGACTTCTGCATGGAGCGCCGCGACGAGGTCATCGACTACGTCGCCGCCAAGTACGGCCGCGACCGCGTCAGCCAGATCATCACCTACGGCACCATGGCCGCGAAAGCCGTGGTCCGCGATTCCGGGCGCGTGCTGGGCTACCCCTACGGCTTCGTCGACGGCATCGCCAAGCTGGTGCCGATGACGCTGGGCATCTCGCTGTCCGACGCCCTGGGCCGCACCGACAAATCGCGCGGCGACGACAACTGGCGTTCGGACGAGCTGATCCAGCGCTATGGCGCCGAGGAAGACGTGCGCGACCTGATCGACCTCGCGTTGCAGCTGGAAAACCTGACCCGCAACGCCGGCAAGCATGCGGGTGGCGTGGTGATCGCGCCGGCGCCGCTGTCCGATTTCTGCCCGCTGTTCGCCGAGCACGACGGCCAGGGCGGCGGCCGCAACCCGGTGACGCAGTTCGACAAGGACGACGTCGAGACCATCGGCCTGGTGAAGTTCGACTTCCTGGGCCTGCGCACGCTGACCATCATCGACTGGGCGGTGAAGGCGATCAATGGACGTGATTCGTCATTTGTGACTGGTGATTCGCAAGAGCCGCAAACCGCTCCTGCGAATCACCAATCACAAATCACCAATCACGCCCCCCTCGACATCACCGCCATCCCCCTGGACGACAAGGCGACCTACGACCTCTTCGCCCGAGGCGATACCGTCGCCGTGTTCCAGTTTGAATCACGCGGCATGCGAGAGCTGCTCAAGCGCGCGTTGCCCGACCGCTTCGGTGACCTCATCGCCCTGGTCTCGCTGTACCGGCCAGGCCCGATGGACCTGATCCCCGACTTCGTCGAGCGCAAGCACGGGCGCCAGGAAGTGCGATACCCCCACCCGGACCTGGAACCGGTGCTGGCGCCGACGTACGGCGTGATCGTGTACCAGGAACAGGTCATGCAAATCGCCCAGGTGCTGGCCGGCTACTCCCTGGGCGGTGCCGACTTGCTGCGCCGCGCGATGGGCAAGAAGAAAGTCGAGGAAATGGCCAAGGAGCGGGCCAAGTTCGAGGCCGGCGCGGGCGAGCGCGGCGTCGAATCGCGCCAGGCCTCGTCCATTTTCGATCTGATGGAAAAATTCGCCGGCTACGGCTTCAACAAGTCGCACGCTGCCGCATATGCGCTGGTCGCCTACCAGACCGCGTGGCTGAAGGCGCATTACCCGGCCCAGTTCATGGCCGCCGTGCTCTCCAGCGACATGGACAGCACCGACAAGGTCGTCGGCTTCCTCGACGAGGCGCGCACGATGGGTCTGGACGTGCTGCCGCCGGACGTCAACGCATCGTCGTACATGTTCGAAGCCGCACCCGTCGAGGATGGCCAGGCAAGGACGATCCGTTACGGCCTGGGTGCGATCAAGGGTGTCGGCCGGGGCGTGTGCGACGCGATCGTCGAAGCGCGTGCCCATGGCGCCGCCTTCGCCGACCTGCTCGACTTCTGCGAACGCGTCGATTCGGGAAAACTCAACCGGCGCGCGCTGGAAGCCCTGGTCAATGCCGGCGCCCTGGATGCATTGGGCAGCAACCGCGCATCGCTGATGCTGCAACTGCCCGAAGTCCTGAAGGCGACCGAACAACTCGCGCGCGAACGCGACGCCGGCCAGGTGTCGCTGTTCGGTGGCCTGGGGGGCGACGGGCCCGGCAATGCCGCCACCTGCCTGCGCATCGACTTGCCCGAGGCCGAGGAATGGCCGCTGCTGCAACGGCTGCAAGGCGAACGCGACACGCTGGGTTTCTATCTCAGCGGACATCCGCTGGATCCTTACCGCGATGAGCTGAAGTCCCTGCTGGGACACACCCTGGGCGACCTCGAGCGGCTGTTCAACGAACGCCCGCAGGACCAGCGTCGCGGCTGGCGCCAGGAGGCTACGGTAGTCGTCGCCGGCCAGGTCGTCGGACTACGCAAGAAAGGCGACAGCCAATCGTTCGTTCAGCTGGATGACGGCAACGGCCGGGTCGAATGTGCGTTCTTTGCCGAGACCAACACCGAGTTCGCGCACCTGCTGACCCGCGACCGCATCCTGCTGGTCGAAGGCGGCCTGCGCGAAGACGACTTCAATGGCGGCTTCTCGCTACGCGCGCGCCGCTGCTGGGACTACGCCCAGGTCTGCAGCCAGCACGCGCAGCGCCTGTCGGTGAAGCTCGACCTGCGCGACGACGATGCGCTTGCCCAGTTCACGCAAGCATTGCAGGGACACGCCGGGCCTACTCCGGTCCTGCTGGAAGCGATCACCACCAGCGCCGTGGGCCGCCTGAGCATCAACGGCGGCCAGGGCATCCGGGCCGAAGCCAACCTGCCCGACCTGCTGCGCGGCCTGCCGGGCGTACGCAAGGTGAGGCTGTCACTGAACAAGCCCTGGGCCGACTGACTTAAGCAGCTTTGGTCGGCTTTTTCGCAGCAGCAGCTTCAGCCGCGAGCTCTTGACCCTGCTTTGGACGTTTGCAGGAGCGACGCAAGAACCCAAGCCAGATCAAGAGCTCGCGGCTGAAGCCGCTCCTACGACAGCCTTGTAGCCCGGGTAAGCGCAGCGCACCCGGGGCGCAGGCGGCCGGGGTCGCGGGCAGCCTGGGGTGCGCTGCGCTTACCCGGGCTACACTGTCGGCTTTCCGCGCGCAACACAGCCGATGAACCCAAACTACCTCGATTTCGAGCAGCCCATCGCCGACCTGGAAGCCAAGATCCAGGAGTTGCGCCATGCCAGCCATGGGCCGGCCGTCAACATCGACGCCGAAGTGCACACGCTGCAGAACAAACTGCGCCAGCGCACCGCGCACATCTTCCGCGACCTCAGCCCCTGGCAGATCTCGCAACTGGCACGGCACCCGGCCCGCCCGTACACCAACGATTACATCCGCGTGATCTGCGACGAGTTCCAGGAACTGGCCGGCGACCGTGCCTTCGCCGACGATGCCGCCATCGTCGGCGGGCTTGGCCGCATCGATGGCCGCAGCGTGGTGATCATCGGCCAGCAGAAGGGCCGCGACACCAAGGCCAAGGTCCGCCGCAACTTCGGCATGCCGCGCCCCGAGGGCTACCGCAAGGCGCTGCGCCTGATGAAGATGGCCGAGCGCTTCAAGCTGCCGCTACTGACCTTCATCGACACGCCCGGCGCCTATCCCGGCATCGGCGCGGAAGAGCGCGGCCAGTCCGAAGCCATCGCCCGCAACCTGATGGAAATGGCCGAGCTGCGCACGCCGATCCTGTGCACCGTGATCGGCGAAGGCGGCTCCGGCGGCGCGCTGGCGATCGGCGTCGGCGACCGCACGCTGATGCTGGAATACAGCACCTACTCGGTGATCACGCCCGAAGGCTGCGCTTCGATCCTGTGGCGCGACGCCGCCAAGGCCAAGGACGCCGCCGAGCAGATGGGGATCACCGCCAAGCGGCTGCAGGGCCTGGGCCTGGTCGACAAGGTGATCCGCGAGCCGATCGGCGGCGCGCACCGCAACCCCACGCAGATGGCAAAGCGCCTGAAGGCCGTGCTGCTCAACGAGCTGGATGCGTTGCAGCAACTGCCGATGGACGAGCTGCTGCAGAAGCGCTACGAGCGCCTGCGTGGATACGGGGCTTACGAAGCGGCCTGATCGAGTGCCGCAGCAGTCCGCGCGAGCCCCGTCTGCCGCTGCGATCCAGCGCGTCGACGAAATGATCCTGCGTGAAACGCGCATCCAATCGCTCGTGGCTCATCGCCAGTGCGGGCAGCGACGTGCCTCTTGGCGGAGGTCGATCTTGCAAGCATGAAACTGGAAGGCGCGCACGACGCGGCGATCACCAGGCACGTCCGTACTGCGGCGGCGGGGTGAGTTTGCAGCCCAGCGCGTCGGCGGCACGCCGGGGGAAATAAGGATCACGCAGCATTTCCCGCGCCAGCAGCACCACGTCGGCCTCGCCTTCGGCGATGATCGCGTCGGCCTGGGCGCCAGTGGTGATCAGGCCGACCGCTCCGCTGGCGACACCGGCTTCGCGTCGGACGCGCGCCGCGAACGGCACCTGGTATCCCGGACCTGTCGGGATCTGTACGTGCGGCACCAGTCCTCCACTGGAGCAGTCCACCAGGTCGACGCCCAGCGGCGCCAGTTGCCTGGCAAGGGCAATGCTTTGCTCGATCTCCCAACCACCATCTGCCCAATCGGTCGCCGAAATGCGCAACCACAGGGGCAGCCGCTCGGGCCACACTTCGCGGATGGCGACGACGACTTCGCGCAGGATGCGGCTGCGATTGTCGAACGTACCGCCATAGGCATCGTCGCGCAGGTTGGACAGTGGCGACAGGAATTCATGCAGCAGGTAGCCATGCGCCGCATGGATTTCGACCAGCTCGAAGCCCGCATCCAGGGCGCGCTGCGCGGCGGCCCGGAAGTCGGCGATGACCTGGGCGATGCCCCCCGGGTCCAGAGCGCGGGGGACGACATATCCGGCATCGAAGGCGATGGCGGACGGAGCGACGGGCTGCCAGGCGCGCGGATCATCCGCGGGAAGCGGTTTTCCCCCAAGCCACGGCGCGGCGGTGCTGGCCTTGCGCCCCGCGTGCGCCAGCTGGATCCCCGGCGCGGCGCCTTGATCGCGCACGAATGCCGTGATCCGGCGCCAGCCATCCGCCTGCGCGTCATTCCAGATGCCGGCGTCGTCGGGAGAGATCCGGCCTGGTGCGGACACCGCGGCCGCCTCGGTGAACACCACTGCCGCGCCACCGACCGCGCGGCTGCCCAGGTGGACCAGGTGCCAATCCGTCGGCACGCCGTCGGGGGCGCTGTACTGGCACATCGGGGAGACCGCGATGCGATTGCGCAAGCACAGGCTGCGCTGCTGGAACGGGTCGAACAAGGCCATCAACTTCATCCAGGAACCATGTAAAAGACAGGATAGCCGCTGCCATGGCGCCAACCGCGTCCATGCATGCAATGCAGCATCCGGATTGCGATGCCACCGGTCTACGCGCAACATGGGGCCATGCCCTTGCGCGATGCCCCACAGCCCCTGGCGTCAGCTTTCCACGACGCACCCGACGGCCCGGTCTGCATCGGATTGAGCGGCGGCATGGACTCCGCGGTACTGCTGCACCTGTTGGCCCGGGACCCGGCCGTGCGCGAGCGCGGGCTACGCGCGCTGCATGTCGATCACGGCTTGCACGCCCAATCCGGCAGTTGGGCTCGACGATGCGAAGGACTGTGTGCGGCAGCGGGCATCGCACTCACGGTGAAGGCGGCCAGCATCGACCACGACGACGGACGGGGTCCGGAAGCGTCGGCGCGCGCGGCACGGCATGCCGTTTTCGCCGACGAGCTGGACGCCGGTGAGACCCTGGCATTGGCCCATCATCGCGACGACCAGTCCGAAACCTTCCTGCTGCGCGCACTGCGCGCTTCGGGCCCGGACGGCCTGGCGGCGATGCGTCGCTGGCGCAGCTTCGGCCGTGGCCGGTTGTGGCGGCCGCTGCTGGACGTACCCCGTGCGCAGCTGGTTGCCTATGCGCACCAGCACGCACTGCAATGGATCCAGGACCCCAGCAACGCAGATACCGACCTCGACCGGAACTTCCTGCGACATCGCATCCTGCCACTGCTGCAGCAACGCTGGCCGCACGCCGATGCTGCGTTCGCGCGCAGTGCCGCGCTATGCGACGAGGCCGTCGCACTGCTCGCCGACGAGGACGCGCGTGCCCTGTCCGACGTGCGTGCAGGCGCGGACAACAGCGTTGGTGTCGCCACGTTGCATGTCGCCGCACTGCAATCGCTTCCAAAGGCGCGCCGCGCGCGCGTGCTGCGCCGCTGGATCGACGATCTTGGCTTGCCGCCCCTGCCCTCGCAGGGACTGTCGCGGATCGAAGCCGACCTGCTTACCGCCACCACCGATACGCGCGCAGAATTCGCGTGGGCTGGCGCGGTCATCCATCGCTGGCGTGGATGCCTGCATGCCGGCCTGCCTCCTGCAAGGCTACCCGTGGACTGGGCGGCGGTTTGGGATGGCGCTTCCGAATTGCCCCTGCCCAATGGCGGCACGTTGTCGATGCACGGAGCTGGTGGCTTCACCCGCCCCTTGCGCGTCCATGCACGCCAGGGCGGCGAGCGGATCGTCCTGCCCGGGCGCACCCACTCGCATGCGCTCAAGCACGTGCTGCAGGAACTGCATGTCGCACCGTGGCTGCGCGCCGCGATGCCGCTGATGTCGGATGGCGAGACCCTGGTGGCAGCGGGTGATGTCGTGTATTCCGCCGGATTTCGCGCCTGGCTGGAGCAACAGGGCGCAAGCCTGGCCTGGGCCCCACAGCTGTAGGAATGGCTTCAGCCGCGAGCGCCTGACGGGCCCTGGTTCCTGATGTGGAGGAGCGGCGGTGACATGCATTCGCCGGCCGGGCGCGGCAAGGGCTTAGGCGAGCCGCTACCGCGAGCGGTGGCGCCCCTGCAAGAAGCCCACGGCCGCGGCAAGGGCTCAGGGCCGAAGCCGCTCCCACAAGCAACGCCCTGCAAAGCCATCGCCTGCCGGATGGCTTAAACTGCAGGCATGCCACGCAAAGCCAACAAAGAGCCTTCGCCGGTCGCCGACTTCGAAGCCTCGCTCGAGTCGCTCGAGCAGCTGGTCGAAAAAATGGAACATGGCGAGATGACACTGGAGGAGTCGCTGGCCGCCTACGAGCGCGGCGTCGGCCTCTACCGCAGTTGCCAGACCGCGCTGGAGCAGGCAGAACTGCGCGTGCGCCTGCTCAGCGATCCGCAGGACCCCGACACCGCCGAGGCGTTCCCGGATGCAGGCGCGGCAGACGCGCCGCCGGATGCCTGACCCCGCCCTGCCCGCCGCGCTCCTCGCGCAGTGGCGCGGACGTGTCGAAACCACGCTCGCCGACGCACTGCCTGCCGCGGACCTGGCGCCTGCCCGCCTGCACGCCGCGATGCGCCATGCCGCGCTGGCCGGCGGAAAACGCATGCGACCGCTGCTGGTGTATGCCTGTGGCGAAGCATTCGGAGCCGGTGCCGCCATCCTCGACGTCGCTGCCGCCGCGGTCGAACTCATCCATGCGTATTCGCTGGTCCACGACGACCTGCCAGCCATGGACGACGACAACCTGCGCCGGGGCAAACCGACGGTCCATGTCGCCTTTGATGAAGCCACGGCAATCCTGGCCGGCGATGCGCTGCAATCGCTGGCGTTTGAATTGCTGGCGTCGGCACCCGCACCCGATGCCATGCGCGTGGCCATGCTGCGCGAACTTGCAATCGCCGCTGGCGCACGCGGCATGTGCGGCGGACAGGCGCTGGACATCGACGCGACCGGTCGCAGCGGCACCACCATCGACGACCTGCAACGCCTGCATGCGCTCAAGACCGGAGCGCTGCTGCGCGCAGCGGTGCGCATGGGCGCAATCGCGTCCACCGTGGACGAAGCCACCGCCACCCGGCTTGACCTGTTCGCCGATGCCTTCGGCCTGGCGTTCCAGGTTCGCGACGACCTGCTGGATATCGAAGGCGATAGTGCGACATTGGGCAAAACCGCAGGAAAGGATGCGGCGCAGGACAAGGCGACGTTTCCCGCACTGCTGGGGGCCGGGGCCTCGCGTGCGCGCCTGCAATCGCTGCGCGCGAGCATGCACGAGGCGCTGGCTCCGCTGGGCGCGCGTGCCGACGCATTGGCGGCATTGGGCCAACACGCCATCGAACGGGATCGTTGAGCGCGCGCCGGGGCGCGATCAAGCCAATCGTGGCTCCTCCCGCAAGGGTGGTGCAGGCCTCCCGCGGATCCCGAATGACGGGCGCGACGTCCATGGGTCGATGGAAAGGCGCCGTCCATCGACAGCGCATGCCCGGGCTGCCGCTGCGGAGCCCGGCTGCGGTTGCGTCGCGTTTTGACACTTCCAGCGCGCTTTTTGCGTCATCATCAAGCGACGCCTGCAAGAAGAAGCACACGCGATGGGGAGCGACCAGCCAGGCAGCACGCCACGCAATCGACCACCCGGCAAGGCCTGGCGCGACCGTGTGGCGTCCCGGCTCGAAGCCGTGTTTGCCTGGATGGGCTACACGTTCGTCAACAAGTGGGCCATCTTCGAACGCGGCTATCGGCGTCCCTATGCCCGGATCGCACTGCGCCTGCGTTTCGCGTTCTACCCGGTGCTGGTGCTGGTCGCGCTGGGCTGGCTGGCCTGGGACTGGAACCACGACCGTAGCCTGGCCTCGGCGGAAAACGCCATCTTCGACCAGGTCATCAAGCTGCGGCCCTGGGAACCCAGGCCGTCCGGCCGCGTGGTCGTGGTCGAGATCGACGATTGCTCGATCGAGTACTACCGTGCACAGGGTGAAGGTGGCTGGCCCTGGAGCCGGCAACGCCACGCCGACCTGCTCGATGCGCTCGACCGTGCAGGGGTGGCCGCGGTCGGTTACGACATCCTGTTCGCCGAACCGTCCTCCCAGGATCCCGGTGGCGACGCTTCGCTGGACGCGCTGGCGGCGGGCGGCCAGGGCCGCTTCCTGTTCGGGTCGACGCGGATGCCGCCCGGGTTCGATGATGCGCCCGGTGCCATCCCGGTCTCGCAGGTCCCTGGCGCGTTCGCTCTTGTCGCCGATGCGCAACGCCCCGGACCGCGGGTCGCGATATTGCTGCCGTATTCAAAGGCGTTGGCGCGCCACAGCGCCCTGATCGATGTCACGCGCGACACGGACGGTGTGTTGCGCGACGTGCCGCTGTACAAGTCGTTCGGCCAGTGGGCGCTGCCTTCGCTGTCCCTGCAGCTGGCCGCCAGGGCCCAGGGAAGAGCCATGGCGTCGTATCCGCAATCGCTGCGCGTCAACTGGCGCACGCGCACGCAACTGCCCTACGCCAGTGCGGCGGACCTGATCGAAGGCCGCAACATCTGCGATCGCGCAGGCCAGGTTCCCGTCCTCAAGGGCGCGACGGTGCTTGTCGGGTACAGTGCCGCCGGCCTCAACGACTCCAAGCCGACGCCGGTCAACGCCGCGATGCCGGGCGTCGAGGTACATGCCGAGGCTGTAGAGGCAATGCTTGCGGACAGCGAGATATGGATGCCTCCGGCGGGCTTCAAATACCTGCTGGCCGCCCTGCTGACCCTGTTCAGTGGTTTCGCATTCTGGCGCGGCGAGCCCGCATGGGAAATCGACGAGATCTTCGTCGCCAGCAACCTGGCGCTGGTTGCGACGGCCTTCATCGGATTGACAGCGTTTGGTGTCTTCTTCGACATCTTCGCCGCACTGGGTTTTGTCAGCCTGACCTTTGGATTGTGTCGTGTCTACGCCGGGACCCAACGTGGGCGGGCGATCGGCAACGACGACTACCGGCCGCAATTCAACCCCGACCACGATCAGTGGCTGGCACTCGCGCGCCTGCGCTTCGTCCCGGACCCGACCCTGGATCCGCGGTCGGTGAATCGCCGGATCCGCGAATACCGGCGGCGCCTGCGTGGGTTCCTCTACCGCGGCACCGACGGGGTGGCGCTGGAAGGCATCGTCGAATACAAAAGCTGGTTGTACGACTCGCTGGTCGACATCACCGTACTGATGTGGGGCGGGCCCGATCGCGCCACGGTCGCTGCCGACGCGCAACGCGAACTCACTGCACTGCGCAAGCACCTTGCCGGTCATGACGACGTACTGCCCGATGACGGCAGCGTGCGCGTGGCCAGCTTGGTCAGCCAGGCCGTGGCCCGGGACGAGTCGATCGAAGACACGCGTGCCCGCGTGTGCGCGGTGCTCGGCCGGCTGCTGGCGAGCAGCGAGGAGCGGCCCTTGTCGGCACAAGATGCGTTTTCGGCCGATGAGACGGGCACCCGCGAACCAGGCGTCGGGCCAGGCGAAAGCTGAATGGGCAAAGCGGATGGATTGGCACGTCTGGTGGCGACGATGCCAAGACCGCAAACTTGCCTGGTTGACCTGCGGCTTGGGGTTTTGACGTATCCCACCGATGAAGCTGCCGTGGATCCGGCGAATCCGGCGTGGCGGACCAGGACATCGGTCCCCTCCCTCAGCGGTAGCGGTGCCAATTCGTCTTGCAGGAGATCCCATGCGTTTATTTGCATTTGCAGCCTTGGCATTCCCGGTCCGCCTGGCGGCGACCCTGCTGGCAATCGGATTGGCCTTGCCACCTGCCGCGCACGCCGGTGACGCTGCCGCCAGCCGCCCGGCGACCATCCACAAGGCCTCCGTGGACGTGCATAGCGCACCGGACTTCAACGCCCCGGCCATCGCCACGCTCAAGCGCGATGCAGCAGTCCGGGTGGACGGACAACAAGGCATGTGGTTCAAGGTCGCGCTGCCCACCGGGGAGTCCGGATTCCTGCGCGTCAACGATGTGCGCATGGCTTACGCGGGCAAGGACGCAGGCACGGGAGGCGTCAGCGCCCTGTTTGCAGGCAAGGCCGGAAAAGGTCGCGTCACCGAGACTGCAGGCGTGCGCGGATTGGACGAAAGCAGCCTGAAAGCGGCCAGCTACGACGGCGCGCAGATGTCCTTGCTGGAATCCTATCGCGCAACGCCGGACGCCGCCGAGGCGTTGGCACGCAGCAACGGCTGGAGTGCCACCAAGGTGGCCTTTGCCCAGGAAGCCCGTCCCGGTGCACGTGGCGGCACCACCCAGGCGCAAAAGCGCGGCACGCTGTCGGTTGCCCGGGGGCTGCTGTCATCGATCGGCGGCGGCCTGCTGGGCCGTCACGGCAGCGAAGCGGCTGACGTCGCCGATGCCGCCGCCGGCAAGTCCGAAGACGAGTTGTCCGCCGAAGAGCTCGCGCTGGGGCCGGAAATCGCAGGCCGCATCCTCGGCGCGGCACCGCTGGTGAAGGACCCGGACGCGCAGCGCCGCATCAACCTGATTGGCCGCTGGATGGCATCGCAAACCACGCGCCCCGACCTGCCATGGACGTTTGGCATCATCGATGCGCCAGAGGTCAATGCGTTCGCCGCACCGGGGGGCTACGTGCTGGTGACGCAAGGGCTGTATGCGCTTCTCGCAGACGATGCCGAAGTCGCCGCGGTACTGGGCCACGAAATCAGCCACGTGGTGGAGCGCGATCACTACAACGTGATCCGAAAACAGGAGATCACCGAAACCGGGCAGAACATCGTCGCCGGGAACATCAACGTCGGTGGCGGGATCGCCGGCAGCATGGCCAAGGACTACGTGCGTCGGCATGGTGCCACGGTGATGTTGACCAAACTGGACCGCGATGCGGAGTTCCGCTCCGACCATGCCGCGGAAATCTACCTCGCACGCTCGGGATGCAATCCGCTTGCGCTGTACGCCGTGCTGCAGAAGATGACCGCGCTGGGGACGCAGTCGGCGGCCCTCGCCCAGTTATACAAGACCCATCCGGCGCTGGATGACCGGCTGGACCGGATTGATAGCGGCGGAATGACTGGCCTGGAGTCGTATACCAAACGTCAATGAAGCTCGCGGCGGTGACGCAGCCGGTTTTGCCAATTGCGCTTCATGTTTGATCGCCTGTAGCAGGGCCCGTTTGGCAAACGCATGCCATCCAGCCAAGTCGGCTACGTGCAGGAGCGACGTAGGTCGCGATGCTTTTCGCAAGAAGTTGAATAGCGACGTTGTCCCCACCTGCATAAGCAACAGCCCGAGAAAGGTCAAGGACCAGGGTCCAGAGCCACGGCATCGCTCACATGCCTGTTTTCAAGGCAGGGACCGACTCCAACCGTTTCCCACTGTCCTCTTTGGATCGTTTTCCGTTGGCTTTTGCTTGAGCTCTTGTACGACCTGAAGCCCGCCGAGCATCGCAGGCCAAGCGGGCCGAAGATGTGCCCATGTCCGAGCGCCACGAGTTTGGGCACCGTGCCCGATTGGGCGCCAGCGATTGGACGACAGATCGTCCAGAACGATCTGGACCGACGCATGTCGCCCGCGCAAAGCGCGGTGGGGCACACGGATGTGCCCCAGTCCGAAGCGCAGGGCACCGATGCGGCTGCATCGCATCGGCAAGCGTCAGGAGGAATGGTTTCAGTTATTGATGCCTTGGCAAAAGCATGCCCTGCCTGCCGATGGGTGAGACGCGCGACAGCACGTAAGCGTTCGATCTTGATCCGGCTTGTGTCTTTGCAGGAGTGGTGACGGCATGCCGTCACCGGCAAGTCGCTATGGGATCCTGCTCGCAGAGCATCGCGCCCATGGGGCGCTCCGGCAACAGCAACGGCAGGATCAGGCGTTCGCGGCCGAAGTTCCTTTTACGAAGGTCAAATCGCGTCGTTGCTGGAACAACGCATCCGTGATGCCCTCAACCCACCAAGCGCAACGTAAGAGGGTAACGATAATGCTCACCGTTCCAGGCCTTGATCGTCGCGACGATGCTGCACACCAGCCACATGACCGCAATCGCGGCAACCGCCAGCACCAGCACCAATCCAGCAGGCGCGGTGACCAGCAAGCCAATCCCCAACGTCAGCACCGTCGCACCCACCAGCACGAGCCCGATCGCGATCGCCGCACAGGCATAGATGAACATGCTCAGGTTGAAATTCAACGCCTCCAGGGCGTGTTCCCGGGCAAACGTCGAGTCATCGCGCTTGATGAGATAGATGACGGTTGCGGCGACCACGCCAGCGAAGCCGGCAAACCAACTGGTGAGGAACGCCAGGACCAGGGCCGACAGGTGGGCCGCGACGGCCCACTGGCGCTCGCTTTCGGTCGGGCCGCGGGTCTGTGGCAGGGTGCCATCGACAGTGTGTTCCATCTTGACTCTCCGTGCCGGCACATCGGGGCCGGCATGGAGACATGATGGGGACTGGCGGCAGCGGTGCAACCCAACTGATGGGCTAGTCGGTCGTCCCGGATCGATGCCGCCGTCCGGGTGCGACACCTGCGGGCGGCGTCGACAAACCGACACGGCGGCCCTGGGGCCGCCGCATGCAGTTGCCTGGATGGCCGGGCGCCCTACTTGATCAGGCGCAACGCGAACGGATAGCGGTACGCCACGCCCTCGTTGGCTTTCATGCCGGCAATGATGCAGAAGATCAGGTTGATGATCCAGATGACGGGGTAGAGCAGGAAGCCGATGGCGATTGCGCTCAACACCACCGCGATCACCCAGGCAATGGCCACCGTGATCTGGAAGTTCAGCGCCTCCTTGGCCTGGTCGTTCAGGAACGCCTTGTCGGCCTTGTCCTTGTTCACCAGCCACAGCACCAGCGGCACGATGAAACCAAGGATGATCCCCGACAGGTGGGTCAACAGCGCCAGGGTACGGTCTTCAGAAGAAGCCTCCCCGACAGGCGCGGGCGGTGGGCTCATTGCATCGTTCGTTTCGCTCATTACGGTCTCCCTGGTCCGGTTGGCGAGGCTCCAATAAAGCCATCACCGGACTCAAACGTCAAACCTGCCCCGCAACGGTCATCTGGCCGACCAGGATCGAGCCGGTGGCGATATGCGAGCGCGGATCGACATCCGTGCCGACCGCCTCGAAGGCCTCGAACATGCGCTTGAGGTTGCCCGCGATCGTGATCCCGTCGACCGGATAGGCAAGTTGACCGTTCTCGACCCGGAAGCCCGCTGCGCCACGCGAATAATCGCCCGTCACCGGGTTGACGCCCTGCCCCATCAATTCGGTGACGACCAGGCCATCGCCCATGCCACCAACCAGGTCATCGAAACCCCCGGCGTTGGCCGCGACACTGAGGTTATGCACGCCACCTGCGTTGCCCGTACTGTGCAATCCCAGCTTGCGCGCCGAATAACTGCCCAGCACGTAGCGTTGCAGGATGCCGTCGCGCACCAGCGACGATTCCCGCGTGGCCACGCCTTCGCCGTCATACGACGCGGAGCGGAAGCCACGGCGCAGGAAGGGTTGCTCATCGATCGAAAACCAGCCGGGAAACAGCGGCATGCCGACGCTGTCGAGCAGGAAGCTCGCCTTGCGATACAGCGCACCACCGGAGACCGCACCCAGCAGGTGGCCAATCAGGCTGCGCGCGACCTCCGCCGAAAACAGCACCGGCATCCGGCCGGTCGCCAGCGACCGCGGTTGCAGCCGTGCGACCGCCCGCGCCGCACCCCGGCGACCCACGGCGACGGGGGTTTCCAGGTCGTCTGCCGACAATCCGGTCGTATACCACCCATCGCGCTGCATGCCGTCGCCCTGGCCCGCAATCACCGCGCACCCGATGGAATGCTGGGTACTGCGCTCCCGTCCGACGAATCCATGCGAATTGGCGTACACGCCCATCGAGGCGCTGCTGCCAACCGATGCGCCGTCGGAATTCTCGATACGTGCGTCCTCGCGCGCGGCAGCCTCGCAGGCCTGTGCAAGGTCGATGGCCCGATCCGGATCCAGCGCCCACGGGTGCCAGGCATCGAAATCGGGGAAGCCGCCATCGGGGCGGCGTGCCATCAGCGCGGCATCGGCCAGCCCTGCGGCGGCATCGTCCTCGGTGTAGCGGGCAATCGCACAGGCCTGCTCCACCGTCGCGCGCAAACTGTCCTCGCGCAGGTCGCTGGTGCTGGCACTGCCCTTGCGCTGGCCAAAGTAGACCGTGACCGAAACACCCCGGTCGCGGGTGGCCTCCACGGTCTCGACCTGGCCCATCCGCACGTTCACGTTCAGGCCGTTTTCCTGGTGGCAGCTGACGTCGGCCTGGGTCGCGCCGGCGGCCATGCTGCGATCAAGCAGTTGTTGCGCCGTCTCGGCGAGGCGATCGAGTTGTGCCTGGCTGTCTTCGTCGATGACGCTGGTGACTTGGTTCAATGCCTTATCCTTCGTATCTTGGTCATTTTTGTTTTCACCATCCTCCCGGGCATGGCGACGCAGCTGCGGTCGCCTCGCCGCCCATGGGCCGAAGGCCACCTGTCCGGGATGACAACGTTTGGAGTCGATCATGCGTGGACGCGATGAAGACAGCGGCGAATACCTGGCGCCCAGCCGCAGTGAACAACGCCGCGCTGCGCTGGACGTGCTGGCGCTGGCCGGCAAACTGGCAACGTTGAGCGAAGCGCAACTGGCCAAGCTGCCGGTGCCCGAGGACCTGCTGGCGCCGATCGGCGATACCCGCCGCATTACTGCCCATGGCGCGCGCAAACGGCAATGCGCCTACCTGGCCAAACTGTTGCGCCGCGAAGACGACGACACGCTCGAGGCAATCCGCGATGCCCTTGACGCAGGTGGCGAAGCCGCGCGTCGCGAAACCGCCGACCTGCATCGCGCCGAGCACTGGCGCGACCGCCTGCTCGACGAAGGCGATGCGGCGCTGGCCGAGCTGCTGGACGCGCATCCCGGCGCCGACCGGCAGCACCTGCGACAACTGGTGCGCAACACGCTGGAAGAACGCAAGCGCAACAAACCGCCGCATGCGTTCCGCGAGTTGTTCCGTGCATTGCGCGAGTTGACGGCGCCAGACGAAGCCGCGGACGGCCCCCTGTAGGAGCGGCTCCGGCCGCGAGCTCTCGACCTGGCCCTGGCCGTTGCAGGCGCGACGCAAGTCTCGATCGCCACTGCGCGACACCTGATCGCGACTTGCGTCGCTCCTGCCAGGGCAACCACGGGCGCCCGCGGCTGGAGCCGCTGCTACGGTCGACCTTCTGTTGCCGCCGGGCGCACGCATCCCGCTCACGACTGCGTGCCACCTACCGTGATCGATTCGATCAGCAGCGACGGCTGCCCGACGCCCACCGGCACGCTTTGCCCGTCCTTGCCGCAGACACCCACGCCTTCGTCCAGCGCCAGGTCGTTGCCGACCATCGTCACCCGCTGCATGGTTTCCGGGCCGTTGCCGATCAGCGTTGCTCCCTTGACGGGTGCAGTCACCTTGCCATCCTCGATGAGGTACGCCTCGGTGGCCGAGAACACATACTTGCCGCTGGTGATGTCGACCTGCCCGCCGCCGAAGTTGACGGCGTAAAGGCCCTTCTTCACCGAGCGGATCATCTCTTCCGGGTCGTGCGTGCCGGCACGCATGTAGGTGTTGGTCATGCGCGGCATCGGCAAATGCGCGTACGACTCGCGACGGCCGTTGCCGGTAGGCGCCATGCCCATCAGGCGCGCGTTGAGCGTGTCCTGCATGTAGCCCACCAGGATGCCGTCTTCGATCAACGTCGTGCAGTTGGTCCCGGTGCCTTCGTCGTCGATATTGAGCGAACCGCGGCGGCCCTCCAAGGTTCCGTCGTCGACAATGGTCACGCCGGCAGATGCCACGCGTTGGCCCATGCGCCCAGCGTAGGTACTGGTTCCCTTGCGGTTGAAGTCGCCCTCCAGGCCGTGGCCCACCGCTTCGTGCAGCAACACACCGGGCCAGCCGTTGCCGAGCACCACCGGCATCGGGCCCGCGGGTGCATCGACGGCTTCGAGGTTGACGAGCGCCTGCCGCAACGCTTCACGCGCGAATTGCTCCGGTTTGCCGTCGGCAAACAGCTCGCCATACGAATAGCGGCCTCCGCCACCGGAATAGCCGGACTCGCGCCGACCGCCCTGCTCGACGATCACCTGCACGTTGATCCGCACCAGTGGACGCACGTCGGCGCCCAGCACGCCGTCGCTGCGGGCAACCAGGATGGTGTCGATGCCGCCGGCCAGGCTCACGACGACTTGCTGCACCCGCGGGTCGGCCGCGCGCAGCAACTTGTCGAGCCTGCGCAACGCGTCAACCTTGTCGGCGTTGTCGAGCGCATCGATGGGGTCCTGGGCGGCGTAAAGGGCGCGCCCGTGGCCCGGCACCAGCGTGCGCGCGCCATGCGCGTCCCCGTTGCGGGCGATGGCACGCGCCGAGGTGGCCGCGACCATCAAGGCGTCGCCGTTGATATCGTCGGAATAGGCAAAGCCGGTTTTTTCGCCCGAAATCGCACGCACGCCGACGCCCTGCCCGATCGAGTGCGCACCGTCCTTGACGATCCCGTCCTCCACCACCCAGCTCTCGCGCCGCGAATGCTGGAAATACAGGTCCCCGAAATCGATCCCCGGCCCGAGCAGCGTGCCGAAGGTGCGCTCGAGGCGGGCGTTGTCGAGCCCGGCCGGGAGCAGGAGTCGGGAGGAGGCAATGTCGATAGGTAGGGTCATCGGGCTTCTTTGGAACGGAAAGGGGAATGGCAATGGGCATTGGGGCGTGCGCGGAACGCGTGCGACCCGGGAGCCAGCATGCGCGCGGGCGCGGCGGGAGGCATGGCGCCCCGCTCGAGGCCTTGCACCTGCAGGACGACATGGCGGCAAGTGCGCGTGAATCAACCCGCCGGCACGGCGGGCTCCGCCGCATCGCGGCGCGACGGCTCGCGCGCGCTGACTTCCACCTTGGGGTCCTTCCAGGGCCCCGATACGTGATAGGTCTTGGCCCCCAACTCCCCCAGGGGCTTCTTGAGCATGGCGTTGGCGGCCGCGCCGATCGCGGCGCCCACGGGCCCTCCGGCGATCGCGCCCACGGCTGTCAGCAGGTTGCCGGTCTTGGGTAGCACCAGCAGCGTCTGGTCGAAGGTCTGTGCGCGCAGGTCGGCCGCGCCGCTGATCTGGATCCGTGCCGATGGACCGTCGATCACCAGGTTGTCCGTGCGCGCCTTGCCGTTGCCCACGCGTACGTCACCGGCCAGCTTGTCGAACGCGAAGCCCTTGGAAAAAAAGTCGCGGAAATCCAGCGTCAGCCTGCGCGGGAGCTGGGCGATGCTGAGCAGGCCCAGGACGCGTCCGGCGCCGGGCTCGACCTCGACCAACTGGCCGTCGCGCACATCCAGCATCAAGCTTCCATCGACGGCATCGAGCTTGAATGCGGCAGGGCTTCCCGCCCAGGCCGCATCCAGCACCGCACTCCCGTTGCCGCGCGACAGCTGGTCGCCATAGCCGAACCCGGCCAGTAACGCACCAAAGTCCTCGCTGTCGATCCGCAGGCCCATCCGCGTCCGGGTCGCGCCCTTTCGGCCGGTCCAGTCACCGGTGACGTCGATGCGCTGCCCCGGTGCGCGGACCTGCAATTGCTCGACATGCAGGCCCGTCGGCGTCGGCCGGGTACGCAAAGACAAACCACCCATGAGGGCGTCACCCAGACGCAGGTCGTCCACGCGCAGATCCAGCGGCGGGACCTTCGCGGGGTCGACATCGTCTGGTGCCGGGTTGGCCACCGCCGCGTTCGCGGCTTGCCTGGCCGGGGCCTGCCTTTGCGCAGTTTGCCTGCCTGCGGCTGGCTTGCCCGCAACGGCAGCGTCGGCCTTGTGCCAATACATGCGCTGCAAGCGCCCACTGATCGCGGCACCGTCGGCTTGTGGTAACCGCACGACGCCGGCCAACGCATCGCCATCGAGCTGCAGGCGTGTTGCCCCGGCCGCCGGATTGGCTCGAACCCGGATGCCTGGGAAGTCCGCGCCGAGCAGGTGCAGGTGATCGGCGGTGACATCGATACTGCGCAAGGACAACCCGCTGTTGTCGGCAGCCTTGCCAGTGCCACCGCCCGCGCGGCCCTTGTCGCTTGCCGTCGCCCCGCCGCCGGCCAGCATCGCCCAATCGATCAAATCCAGCGTGGCGGCATGCCCGGTCGCCATCAGCCCCGACGTCGGCGGCGGCTCGGCCACCTGGCTGCTTCCCAATGCAACGCGTACACCGGTACCGCGGTCATTGCTGCGCGCGCGCAGCGCCAGCCGTTGACCAAAGGCGACAGCGATCTCGCCCCGATCCAGGGGCAGGCGCGTATCGACGCGGGTCGCCAGCGCGGCCTGTCCCGGCTTGTCCAAAGGCGCCGGCAGTGTCAGGGCGGTACCGACCAGGCTGGAGTCCAGCCTCAGCCGCGCTGGTGGCGTCGTTGCGTTGGTGCCACCGGGCGAGGAGGCTTGCACGGTTCTTGGGACCGACACGGCGATCGACCAGCGCGATTGCCCTGAAACATAGGGTTGCAGCCAATCCAGCTGCGGTGCGCGCTCCAGCAGTTCACGCGCATCGAGCACGGTCTCCAGCGTCGCCTCGAAGGCCTGCGCCGGATCGCGCGCATGCGTCCCGGCGCGTAGCGACAGCGTGCCGGGGCGGCTTGAAAAGTTGGCTGCCAGTTTGTCGGCAACGAATCCACCCTGGTCATACCGCGCCAGGCCGCGGACATTGGAAAACGCCAAATCCCACCGCTTCTCTGCCAGCTTCGCGCCCGACAAAGTCACGGTTCCCCCGAGCTGGCTGCGCCCGTTCCCGTGCAAGGGCACATCCATCGAAAATGTCACCGCAGCCGGGCCGCTGGCATCGATATTGTCCAGCGTCTCGCCGTAGGTTTTCTGCAATGGGCTCTGGCGCGTCAGCCCGAGCAACCGCGAGGCATCGCCGCCGCCTTCGGCGTGGATCGCCAGTTGCGCCTGTCCGAAGTCGGCAATGGCGGCATCGAAGCGCTGGATCCCGACGCCTGCAAGCATCGCCTTGCCGGCGACATCGAATCCATTGGCGACAAAGCGCACCGTCGCGTCCATGTGCTGCGCCGCCGGCCAGTCGCGGTGGAACTTGACGGTGGCGTCGCGGATGCGCGCCGTGGCTTCGAAGCGGCCGTCGTGGTCGCGGAACGGCCAGTCGTCCAGGTCGCCGGAGATCAGCGCCTTGCCGTCTTCAACGCGCCCGGAGACCAGCGCGGCATCGAGCCAGTCCACCGTGGCTCGTGACATCAGGTGGTGCACCCAGAAGCCCTTGGCGGCCGCGACCTGCGTTGGATCGACGGCTGCCGCGATGTCGATCCAGGGCAGCGTGCCATCGCCCTGGAACCACAACCCGCCGCGCACCCTGGCACCAAAATCATCGCCCTGTACGTGCAGGCCGGAGGTACCGACGCGCCATCCCGCCCCTTCGCGCCAGCCGGCGACGGTGCCGATCAGGCGCGCATCGTGTGGCACGCCGAAGCCACGCGGCCAATCGACGTGCACCACCGCGGCATCGTCGAGCTGCAGTGCAAACCCCGCATCGTCGCCCTGCAGGACACCGCCCAGTCCCTGCAGGCCAGGGGCATCCCCGACGGGCGCGAACCCGAGCCCGGTGAGGCGTGCCTGCACGAGCAGCTTGCCGCCGTCCGAGGCGCCCAGGCGCACATCGTCGACCGTGCCCTGGGGTTTTGCTGCGACCACCCATTGCCGCAGCGCAGGCGTCAACCGGTCGCTCAGCGCCGCGATCGAAAGCAGCGCGGTGGCATCGGCGTGCCTGGCCACCCCGACGTGGCGCTCGCCACTGCCGCGCAACGCCAGCCCGTCCACCACGTTGACGCCTTCGGCCTGCCCAAGTCGCAGCCGTGGCACGTCCAGCCGCCAGCCATTGGCATCCGTGCGCCAGGCGAGTTGCATGTCCAGGGCCGGATACTGCACCCGTGGGACGCTGCCATCGTCCAGTGGCGCACCTTGCAGCGCGACATCTTCCAGCATGGTCCGCACCTGCAAGCCGGCGACCCGGTGGCCCTGCAGCCGTGCCCAGGCTTCCGCGCGTCCCTTCCCCGACGTGGCGGAGACGCCAGCCAGGTGCAGCAGCGGCCCCCACACCGCCATGTCTGCCTGCCTGGCCGCGAAATAGGCATGGCCATTACCCTGCCGGCGACCAAAATCGGCGACGGCCACCAGCGGCGACGTGCCAACCTTCATCCAGGCGCGCATGCCGGCGCGCACGCGATCACCGTCCACGCGCAAGCGCACGTCGACCTTGGGCAGGTGCGCATCGATATGCAGCTGCGGTGCAAGGATGGTCAGCTTGCCGTCGATCACCTGCAGCTCGCCCAGGCCCTCCAGGGACGCGAACGGATCAGCGCCCGCGCCCTGCCGCTCGCCCGGCAGGCCCCGCACGTGCCAGCGCCCATCGCCGCTGCGCTCCAGCGTCAATTCCAGTGCGTGCAACCGCAATTCGGTGAACGAGCGCCCGGGCAACAGCCCGGCGTATTGCGAGATCAGCATTTCCGCATCGCCAATGCGGATCGCCTTGTCGCCCTCGCCGATGCGCAACCCGTCCAACCGCAACAGGGGTCCACGACGGGTCCACTGGGTCTGGAGACGATCGAAGGCAACCGGCCGGCCAATACGGTCGCCAAGCCAGGCAGCGACATGGTCGGGGTGGCGTTCGGCCAGCGGCAGCAGCCGGCTGACGACGGCTGACCCCAACGCCATCAGGACCAGCACGATGGCGACGGCATAGGCCAGCCAACGTCGCGCGATGCGCAAGCGGTGCTGCATCAGCCCGCTTCGCCCGCGGGGATTGGCGCCTGGGGATCCGGGCCCTGGCGGCTGCGTTGCCCCTGCGCTTGCCCTTGCCTGCTCGCCGACTTCGAATCCCGAGTCCCGGCCCTACAACAGCACGACATCGAACTGCTCCTGCTGGTATTGCTCGTCGGCCTGGAACCGGATCGATTTCCCGAGGAACTCTTCCAGCTCCGCCACGGCCGACGACTCCTCGTCGGTGATCCGCACCACGACCTTGGGCGAGGCGATCACCAGCAATCGCGCGGCCTCGAATTGCCTGACGGCCCGGGTGATCTCCCGGAAGATCTCGTAGGTCACCGTCTCGGTGGTCTTGAGCATCCCGCGGCCACCACACTCGTGGCAGGGCTCGCACAATTGCCGCTGCAAACTCTCGACGGTGCGCTTGCGCGTCATCTCGACCAGGCCCAGCGGCGAGAAGTCGTACACGGTCGTGCGCGCGTGGTCGCGCGCCAGCGCTTTTTCCAGCGTGCGAAGCACCTGGCGGCGGTGCTCGGGATCGTGCATGTCGATGAAGTCGATGATGATGATCCCGCCCAGGTTGCGCAGCCGCAGTTGCCGCGCCACCGATTGCGCCGCCTCCAGGTTGGTCCGGTAGACGGTTTCCTCCAGGTTGCGTTGGCCCAGGAACGAGCCGGTGTTGACGTCCACCGTGGTCATCGCCTCGGTCTGGTCGATCACCAGGGTGCCGCCGGACTTGAGTGGCACTTCGTTTTGCAGCGCGCGCTGGATTTCGTCGTCGACGCCGTACAGGTCGAAGATCGGGCGCTCGCCGGTGTAGTGCTCGATCTTTTCGGCCAGGCCAGACGCGTCGTCGGCCGCCAGCCCGGGCATGTATTGCGCCGCGAACTCGCGCAGCCGGTCGTAGGTTTCGCGCGAATCGACCTTGACCTTGTCGACGTCGCGGCGGATCAGGTCGCGCACCGCGCGCATCGGCAGGGTCAGGTCCTCGTACACGCATTTGCCGACGCTGCAATCGCGCGCCCGCTGCTCGACCAATGTCCAGACGCGATCGAGGTAGGCGATATCCTCCGCCAGCGCTTCGGCGGGCTGGCCCTCGGCGTTGGTGCGCACGATGTAGCCGGGTCCGTTGTCCCCGGCCCCGCCCTGGGTGGAATCGCTGCCGCCAGCGTCGCCAATGTCATCACCGGCTGCAGGCGTCACCAGCGCCTTGAGCCGCGCACGCTCCTGCTCATCCTCGATCCGCGCGGACACGCCGATCTGCCGCGACTGCGGCAACAGCACCAGGTAGCGCGACGGGATGCTGATCTGCGTGGTCAGTCGCGCACCCTTGCTGCCGATCGGGTCCTTGACCACCTGCACGACGACCTCCTGGCCATCGCGCAACAGCTCGGTGATCAGGGGAACCGGTGCGGGCACGGTGGGTGCGGGCATCGCATCACCGCCTTCGCTTTCGCGTGGCGGCAGCGGGCGCTGGATGTCGTTGGCATGCAGGAACGCGGCGCGCTCCAGCCCGATCTCGACGAAGGCAGCCTGCATGCCGGGCATGACCCGCTGCACCTTGCCCTTGTAGATGTTGCCGACCACGCCGCGATTGCCGCCGCGCTCGATGTGCAGTTCCTGCAGCATGCCGTTTTCGACCACCGCCACGCGGGTTTCGCGGGGAGTGACGTTGACCAGGATTTCTTCACTCATCGTGTTGCCTTCATCGTGACGTCAACGGCTTGCGCCCCGTCGATATCGGCCTTGGCTGCCTGGGCTTCGACGGCGTGGCCAAACCCGCGCAGCAATCGGGCGGTTTCGTACAACGGCAACCCCATGACACCCGAGTAACTCCCGGAAAGATGCGCGATGAACGCCTGCGCCGCCCCCTGGATGGCATAACCGCCGGCCTTGCCCCGCCATTCGCCGGTGGCCAGATAGCCGGCGATCATGGCCTCGTCGAGCTCGCCAAACGTCACCTGCGAGACCGACACCACCTGCGCCTCGCGTCCGGCCGAAACCAGCGACACCGCCGAGACCACGTCGTGCGTGCATCCCGACAAGCGTCGCAACATCGCGGCCGCGTCCTCCGCGCCGGCGGGTTTGCCGAAGACGTGGTCGTCCAGCACCACCTCGGTATCCGAACCCAGTACCAGCGCGCCGGGCACGGCGACGACCTGCAGCAGGCCTGCGCCGGCTTTCTCGCGGGCAACCCTGCGCACGTAATCCTGAGCAGGCTCGCCGGGGCCGCGATGCTCGGGCACGTTGATGTCGAGCAGCCGGAAATCGGCCCCGAGGCGGGACAGGAGTTCACGGCGGCGTGGGGACTTCGAGGCGAGATAGAGCATTGCTTGAAGAATAACCCGTGGCCGCCGGATCCCGCGTGTTTTCAGGCCTTTGACCCCGGCACGGCTCACCGCGCGTTCACTCCGGTCGCTTGACCCTGTCCCGACCGCCTTCCCAACGGAGAACACGATGACCCGCTCGTCCCACGCCACCGGATCCATCCGCGCGCACAGTCGACACTGGATGCTGCGATCGCGTGCGTCACTCCTGCTCGCCATGGCATTGAGTGCGTTGGCCCTGAGCATGTTCGCCATGGATGCCTCCGCCCAGGCACCGGCCCACCCTGCAGCAGGCACCGACGGCACCCTGCTGGCCATCACCGCCCACGCCGAAACGACCCGGGTGCCCGACGTGGCCACGATCTCGACCGGTGTCGTCACCCAGGCCGCCGATGCCAATGCCGCGATGCGTGCCAACGCCACCCAGATGGACAAGGTGATGGCCGCCATCAAGGACGCCGGCATCGCCGAACGCGACATCCAGACCAGCGGTGTCAACCTCAATCCGCAATACAACTACAGCGAAGGCCAGGCCCCGTCGATCACGGGCTACCAGGCCAGCAACACGGTCAGTCTCAAGGTCCGCGACATCGGCAAGCTCGGCAAGGTGCTCGATGCACTGGTCGGCAGCGGTGCCAACCAGGTCAACGGGCCCAGCTTCGAGGTCGATCAACCCGAAGCCGCCTACGACGAAGCCCGTCGTGCCGCCTTGGACAAGGCACAGGCGCGCGCAGCGATGTACGCAAAGACACTGGGCCTGCGCGTGCGCCGCATCGTCAGCATCAGCGAAGGTGCCGGTTTCCAGCCGCCGCGGCCGATGCCGGTGATGGCCATGGCACGTGGCAAGGCCGAGTCGGACACGGCGGTATCGCCCGGCGAGACCGCCTTGGGTGCCGACCTGGATGTGGTGTTCGAACTGGGCAAGTAAGCGCCTGGTATCCACACGCATCGAACGAGAGGCCCGGACAAGGCCGCAGGCTCCATCCGGGTGCGCTGCGCCTGACGGCTCGATGGTCGGGGCCGCTCCAGCTCCACCATCTCGACAAAACCCAGACGGTTCCGTCATCCCGGCTTGCGCCGGGATGACGTCTTTCGTGGGTTGCCTTGGCAAGCCTGTGCCGTAGCACAAGGCACACCCGTCTCTATTTCACGCCCGCTCTTCACACGCCACACGCATCGCTATGGCGCATGTTCAGGTTGCGGTGTCCTCGGGGGAAGACAACAGGGGTTCGACCCCACCGCCGGTGTTGCCGCGTTCTCATTCCTGCGCCAGGTAGGCGCGACTGACAGGAGAGGGCCCATGGTGCACGCAACCCATCCCCATCACGCTTCGATCCATCCCGACCCGGGCCGTATTGCCGGCTACGCGGTCGCAATCGCGCTCAATGCCGGGCTGTTGTTGCTGTTGATGACACCCATGCAGGTGCCGTCGATACCATCGCTGCCGGACATGGTGCCGCAGCTGCAATGGATACAGCCCAAACCCATCGAAATCAAACCGGTCAAGGTCCCGCCAATCGAGGATCCGATCAAGAAACCAGAACCCGATCCAACCCGCACGATCACCAAACCCGTAGTGGAGTCGCCACGGACGCCGGCACCGGTGCTCGTTGAAGACGGCAGCGAAGTGCGATCGACGTGCCGCCCACCACCAACACGGAAGCGACCCCGACCATCGAGCCGTCAGGCGCACCGCTCCCGGGCGTGCGCCTGGAATACCTGCAGGCACCGCCACCGGCATATCCGCGTGCATCCCTGCGCATGCATAGCGAAGGCAAGGTGCTGCTGCAGGTGTTGGTCGATGTCGATGGCAAACCGCTGCGGGCCGAGGTCCAGGACAGCAGCGGTGATCGCAGGCTTGACGCGGCGGCACGCGAGCAGGTCCTGCGGCACTGGCGCTTCCGTCCGGCGATGCAGGACGGCCATGCGGTGCAGGCGATCGGGCTGGTCCCGGTGGAGTTCAAGCTGGCGCGATGAAGTGACGCGCTGGTGGTAAACACCCCGGATCGCGCTGCATCGCGCGATCCGGGGTTGCCGGTCAAGGCCGGCTTTGCGTTTGCTGTTGCAGGAGCGGCTTCGGCCGCGAGCTGTTGATCTTGCCGTTGCCGTTGCCCCATTGCCGTTGTAGGAGCGACGTAAGTCGCGATCCTAGCTTCGCCGGAGCCGTTGATCGCGACTTGCCTCGCTCCTATAAAAGCCGAAAGGCAACATCAGGAGCTCGCGGCTGAAGCCGCTCCTGCAACAGCAAATGCAGCAGATCCTTCGCTGTGCTCAGGATGACAATGGCGCGGACACCGTGCGATTCGCGCGATGCGCGTCATGCGCGATGGTAGGGATGGTTGGCCAGCAGCGCCGCGGCACGATAGAGCTGCTCGGCCGCCACCAACCGCACCAGCATGTGCGGCAACGTCAGCGGACCCAGCGACCACTGCTCATCGGCTCGCGCCAGCACATCTGGAGCATGGCCTTCGGGGCCGCCAACCAGCAACGCCAGGTCACGACCGCCGCCACGCCAGTGCTCCAGTCGCCCGGCCAATTGCTCGGACGACCATGTTTTCCCGCGTCCATCCAGCGCGACCACATGCACCGACTTGGGCAGCGCATCCAGTACCCGCGCACCTTCGTCCGCCATCGCGCGCACGGTATCGCGGCCCTTGCCGCGCACGCCCGGGGCAACCTCGACCAGCTCCAATGGGAGCCAGCGCGTCAGGCGCTTCTGGTATTCGGAAAATCCCGCGGACACCCAGTCCGGGGCACGTTCGCCGACAGCGATCAGGCGGGCTTTCATGGGGGCATGGTAACGGGCGTTGCATCGGCGAGGCGCCTGCTGCCTCGAAAGACGCAGGCGCGGCTTCGGCCGCGACGTCTTGATCTGGTTGTCCCGGCAGCGATCAAAGTCGCGATCACACGTTCCAGGCGCTTTGATCGCGACTCACGCCGCTCTTGCAACCGCTACGGCACAGGGCGAGAAACCATCAAGCGGTCGCAGCCAAGCCGATGCTGCAAGGGCCGGGGTTACGCGTCGACGCGGTCGCCATCCGGCGGCTGGTCGCCAACCGTCCACAGGCGCTCGAGTGCATAGAACTCGCGCACGCGCGGCAACATGACGTGGACGACGACATCGCCCAGGTCGACCAGTACCCATTCGGCTTCGCGCTCGCCTTCGACGCCCAGTGGCTGGACGTCGAGCTTCTTGGCATACCTGACGACTTCGTCGGCGATCGACTTGACGTGCCGGGTGGAGTTTCCCGATGCCACGACCATGTAGTCGGTGACGCTACTCTTGCCGCGCACGTCGATCTCGACGACATCCCTGGCCTTGAGTTCGGCTACGGCCTCCTGCACGGAGTGCAACAAGGCATCGACCGGCGGTGGCGGGTTGGGCAATTGGGTCTTGATGACCTGGGCTTGGCTGGTCAAGGGCGCTCTGCGGCTGGGGATCCGGCCACGATTATAACCGCGCAGCCGTCATCGCCGGATGACTGCTTCGTCGCCGGCCGCGGCGCCGGTCGCGCCGTACAGGCCCTTGGCCACGATGTAGTCGGCCACGCCGGCCGGCAATGCGCCACGCCATGGCCGTCCCGCGGCGATCGCACGGCGTATTTCCGTGGCCGACTGGGCATGCAAAGGCTGGCCAAGGAAGAGCACCTTGCCGCAGGGGACGGCCTGGAGCGCCTGGCTGGAATCGACTTGGCGACCCAGGATTTCGCTGGCCAGTTCGGGCGGCCAGGGCGTGTCGAGCGGGCTGCCGGGCCGCCGGGCGATGATGAAATGCGCCAACGTGAACAGTTCACGCCAGTCCTTCCATTGCGGCAGGTCCAGGAAACTGTCCGCGCCCAGCAGGAGCGCGACCGGTGCGCTGCCCAGTTCGGCGCGCAATGCCCGCAGCGTGTCGACGCTGTAGGAGCGACCGCCGCGCTCGATTTCGCGGGTATCGATGCACAATCCGGACCTGCCCTTGATCGCCAGGCGCAACATCTGGAGGCGGTCGACCGCCGTTGCTCCCGGCGGAGCCCGATGCGGGGGATCGGCCGCAGGCATCATCCGGATGTCCGTGCGCAATGCATCCCGGGCGGCACACGCGATTGCAAGATGGCCGTTATGGACGGGGTCGAAGGTGCCGCCGTAAAAGACGACAAGCCCAGCGCCGGGCGTTGGCGGGGAGTCGTGGTGACTGCGGGCTGCGGGCTGTGGACTGGAAGGCATCGTCGCTTTGGTGATCAGTGGAGGCGGAAGAAGGCACCGGCCTTCCCATCGTCAGGGCGAGCAACGGGATACCTTTTGATCCCCGCCCCGTTTCGAAACGCAGTCAGGTTGGATGCTGCATTCGCCGTCGTGACTGCGTCGCAGCCTTGCCGCAAGCCTGCCGCATTTCAATGCTACTGGCCCGCTACCGCAGCGCGACTTGCCCTCAGCGCGCGCCCAGCAATCCCATCGCCCTGGGTTCGGCCACGGCCACCAGCACCCGCTCGAGCATTTGCCAGGCATCGGCAGGCTCGGTGCCCGGGCGCATGCGGCCCTTGGAAATGCGATCCACCTTGCCGACTTCCACCAGCAGCCGCTCCCAGCGCTGCGTATCGTGGCGTTGCAGTGCACGGCGATAGGTCGCCTGCTTGGAATCCCAGATTCGCTGTGCCTTGAACTCGGCGCCCAGGTTGCCGCCACGCGCCTGCACGCGCGCCAGCGCGGCGGCGCGCTGCAGTTCCATGACCACCATGCCCAGCAGCGCCGGGACCGCGGTCCCTTCGGCGCGCAGGCCGTGCAGCATGCGCGTGGCCTGGGCTGCATTGCCATTGAGTGCGGCATCGACCAGGCGGAAGACATCGAAGCGGGCCGCATCGGCCACCAGCGAGTCCATGCGCTCGACGTCCAGCGCCGTGCCGTCGCTGAGCAGGGCCAGCTTGTCGATTTCCTGCGCGGCGGCCAACAGGTTGCCTTCCACCCGCTCGGCCAGGCGCTGGACCGCGGCGCGGTCGGCCGACAACCCGCGCGAACGCAGGCGGCGATCGATCCAGTCGGGCAGTTCGTGCGGCTTGATCGCCCATGCCGTGACAACGACCCCGATGCGTGCGATCGCCTCGCTCCACTTTCCCCCGTGTTTCCGGCTCCAGTCGTTGCAGGTCACCAGCAGGCTGACGTCCGGTGGCGGGTCCGCGCAGAAATCCAGCAGGACCTTTTCACCGGTCTTGCCAGGCTTGCCCGTGGGCAGCCGCAGCTCGACCAGCCGCTGGGCGCTGAACAGGCCCGGCGCATTGAAGGTGGCCGACAGGCCCACCCAGTCCGGCTCGCGCTGGCCGTCGGGGGCAAATACCTCGCGCTCGGTGATGCCCTGCTGGCGCGCTGCGGCGCGGACCGCATCGGCAGCCTCGAGCACGCGCAGCGGCTCCTGCCCCGAAATCAGATAGGCAGGCCGCAATGGCTTGCCGTCAAGCTGTTCCGGCAACGCTTCGGGGCTGGACTGCATCGGTCCGTGCGCTGCCGGTCAGGGCGCCGGAGAGGCCGGCGTCAGGTCGGGAAGCGTTTCCTCGGGCGTGGGCTGCGCGTCCCCCGACGCACCGCGCATGCGCGAAACCGCATCGATGCGGCGCAGGATCGAGGCCACCATGTCGCGGCGCATTTCCTTGGCCAGCAGTTCGCGCTCGCCTTCGGTCCCCGCCGATCGCGTGGGCACCGAGATGTAATCGCGCGACATTTCGATCGCCTGCTGCGGCACCAGGTCGGTGCCGTCGGCACGACGCAGGTTGAAAATCACCGCATAGCGCAAGGTGAATTCCTGCGCCCGCCCGAACTGGTCGACGCTGATGGCCGTATTGGCCCAGCGCTCGCTGATCAGGGTGAGGGTGGCCACGTCGGTGGTTCCGGCGGCGGCCATGGTCGCGCCGGCATTGTCGAGCGCCTGGCGCACCGCCAGTACCAGCTGGCTGTCCTGGTTCTTGGCCGCTACCCGCAGCGGACCGAGGTCCGGTGGCAGCAGCAAAGCGTTGCGCAGGTGGAAGCCGCAGGCCGACAGCAGCAGCGCGGCGAACAGGACGGTCACGGTGGCGGCACGTGCGATGGCGGGGTATCTGGTCATTGGCGCAGTCTGGACGACGGCTCGATGGCGGGCAAGCGATGATGGCGGCCGGTCCATGTCGGGTGGCTCCAGCGGCGTGCGGATGGGGTCGCGCACGGACAAGGCGGCGCCGCCCCGCTCCGCGCTGCCACCGCGCTATCCCGGGAAGATGCCTTGATCGGGGCCGCGACCGGGAGGACAGCGTGCGTCGTCCAACGCTTGAACGCCCTCGGGCCAGGGGCCGATTCCAAGGCGATCCACTTCCGTGCACGTGGCTCCGTGCACCTGGTCCGTGCATCCGACTTCCATGCAGCCCAGGTGCAGGCCGTCGTGCGCTGCATGCGGTCTCGCAGCCGGCCTACCCGTCCACCAGCATGGCTGGAACCACATGGCTCGCAGCAGCCAGGCAGCAAACCGCAGGCCCACCTGAAGCGCCCTCAGCCCACGACGATATTCACGATCTTGCCGGGCACCACGATCACCTTGCGCACCGCCTGGCCATCAAGGAACTTCGCCACCTTGGGGTCGGCCAGTGCCGCCGCCTGGATCACGTCGCGCGCGGCATCGAGCGGCATGTCGATGGTGCCTCGCAACTTGCCATTGACCTGCACGGCCAGGGTCACCGCTTCGCGGACCAGCGCACCCTGGTCGACACTGGGGAACGGCACGTCCTCGACCAGCGTCTCGGCATGGCCCAGCACCTGCCACAGGGCATGGCTGATGTGCGGGGTGACCGGATTGAGCAGCAACACCATCGCCTCGAGGGCTTCGTGGCGGACCGCGCGCCCCTGGTCGGACATGTCGTTGAATTTCGAGACATGGTTGAGCAGCTCCATCAATGCCGCGATTGCGGTGTTGAAGCTGTGGCGGCGTCCGTAATCGTCGCCGACCTTGCTGATGGTTTCATGCAGCTGGCGGCGCAGCGTCTTCTGCGCGTCGTCCAGTCGCGATGGATCGGTCCGGGGATGGTCCGGCTGCGACGCGTGGGTCACCACCTCGCGCCAGAACCGGCGCAGGAACCGCGCCATGCCCTCGACCCCCGCCTCGCTCCATTCCAGCGACTGTTCCGGTGGCGCGGCGAACATCGAGAACAGGCGCACCGTGTCGGCACCGTAGCGGTCGACCATCGCCTGCGGGTCGACCCCGTTGTTCTTGGACTTGGACATCTTCTCGGTGGCGCCGATCGACACCGGCTTGCCGTCGCCCACCAGCCTGGCGCCCACGACCTGGCCGCGATCGTTGCGTTGGACATCGACGTCCGCGGGATTGATCCATTCGCGGCGGCCATCGCCGTCCTCGCGGTAGTACGTGTCGGCGACGACCATCCCCTGCGTCAGCAACCGCCTGGCGGGCTCGTCGCTGTGCACCAGGCCCTGGTCGCGCAGCAGCTTGTGGTAGAAGCGGAAGTAGAGCAGGTGCAGGATCGCGTGCTCGATGCCGCCGATGTACTGGTCCACAGGCAGCCAGTCATCGGCGCGCCTGTCCACCTGGGTGTCCGCTCCGGGTGAGGTGTAGCGTGCGTAGTACCAGCTCGACTCCATGAAGGTGTCGAAGGTATCGGTTTCGCGCTCGGCCGCACCACCGCATTGCGGGCAGGTGGTCTTGCGCCACTCGGGGTCCGACTTGATCGGGGACTGCACCACGCCCTTGGCGAATGCATCGGCGACGTCTTCGGGCAGCACCACCGGCAACTGGTCCTCGGGGACGGGCACCGCGCCGCAGCTTTCGCAATAGATCACCGGGATCGGGCAACCCCAGTAACGTTGGCGCGACACACCCCAGTCGCGCAGCCGGAAGTTGACCCGGCGCCGGCCACGGCCTTCGCTCTCCAGCCGCCTGGCGATCGCCTCGAAAGCCTGTTCGAAATCCAGGCCGTCGAAATCGCCTGAATTGACCAGCCATCCGCGCCCGGTATACGCGGACTCGTCGCTGATCCTTCGCTCGTAGGCTTCCACCACGTGCACGGCGGCATCGCTGGTGTAGGCGTCGATCGACCTGTCCTCGCCCAGTGCGCTGCTCATCGCATCGTCATGGCCCTGCACGTGCTGCTCGATCTCGCGGACCGCATCACGTACCTCGTCAGGCACGACGACCATCCTGATCGGCAGTTCGTAGGCCTGCGCATACTCCCAGTCGCGCTGGTCGTGGCCTGGCACGGCCATCACCGCCCCGGTGCCGTAACCCATCAAGACGAAGTTGGCCACGTGGATCACGATCGCATCGCCGGTGATCGGATGCAGCGCGCGCAGGCCGGTGTCCATGCCGCGCTTTTCCTGGGTTTCCAGCTCGGCCTCGGAGACGCCACCGCGGGACAACTCTTCGATGAAGGCGGCCAGCCCTGGATTGTCCCTGGCCGCGCGTTGCGCCAGCGGGTGCTCGGCGGCAATGCTCAGGAACGTCACCCCCATCAGCGTGTCCGGACGCGTGGTGAAGACGGTCACGTGTTCGCCCGACGGCTGGAAGTGCCCATCGGCGACGGCGAAGTCGATCTCCAGGCCTTCGCTGCGCCCGATCCAGTTGCGCTGCATGGTCTTGACCGATTCCGGCCAGCCATCGAGCGTGTCCAGTCCGTCCAGCAGTTCCTGCGCATAGTCGGTGATCTTGAGGAACCACTGCGGGATTTCGCGCTTTTCCACCAATGCGCCAGTGCGCCAGCCCCGCCCTTCGACGACCTGCTCGTTGGCCAGTACGGTCTTGTCGACAGGATCCCAGTTGACGACCGCGTTCTTTCGATACGCCAATCCCTGTTTCATCAACCGCACGAACATGCGCTGCTCATGCACGTAATACGACGGCTGGCAGGTTGCGAATTCGCGCGACCAGTCCAGCGCATAGCCCATCGCCTTGAGCTGCGTGCGCATGTGCTCGATGTTGCCGTAGGTCCACTTGGCCGGTGCGGTCCTGTTGCGGATCGCGGCGTTCTCGGCCGGCAAGCCGAATGCATCCCAGCCCATGGGCTGCAATACGTTTTTGCCCAGCATGCGCTGGTGGCGACTGATCACGTCGCCGATCGTGTAGTTGCGCACGTGCCCAACGTGCAGTGCCCCGGAGGGATACGGCAGCATCGACAGGCAGTAGTACCTTGGCTTTCCGTTGTCTTCCACCACCTCGAAGGCCCGGGTGCCGGTCCAGAACCGCTGAGCGGCGGCCTCTACCTGGGCGGGGTCGTAGGCGGCGGGGTCGTAGGCGGCGGGCTCGTAGGCGGCTGGCTCGTTCGCGGCGTTATCTGTGGGCGGGGTCGGCGAGGGCACGGTCGGGGATCGCAGGAAAAGAGCGGCAGGACGAAGCAGCGTACCGCAGTGCACAACGCGCTGCCACGCCGGCGCCGGACGTATCATGCAGGCCGGAAACCCACCCAGGGAGCAAGCGCGGCAATGAGTCCCGACTGGATCGGCTACGCCGCCGCGGCACTGACCACGCTGTCATTCGTACCACAGGCGCTCAAGACCATCCGCAGCCGCCAGACCCACGCCATCTCGCTGGCGATGTATGTCATGTTTACCCTGGGCGTCGGCTGCTGGCTGGGCTACGGCATCGCGCTGGGTTCGTGGCCGATGATCCTGGCCAACATCGTCACCCTGGGGCTGGCCGTGATCATCCTTGCGCTGAAGCTCCGGCACGGCTAGCCGGCGGCAGCCGTCCAGCCGTCAGTGCTGGCTTTGCTCATGGCCTCTGCCGGATCCACCCGCGACGCAACCGGGAGGCCGCCCTGGTGCGCCGCCGCAGGATGTGCCGACCGTGTCGCCCGGCTCCGGGGCAATGGGCCGATCGTCGTTGCGATCCCGGTCGCCTTCGCCCCGACCAGACCCAGGCCATGCCGCACGGGTTGGAATTCCAGCGGCCTGCCACAATCTCGTCCTCAACGCACAAGGATCCAGGCATGGACATCGACGCCAACTCCCCCGCCAACAAGTCTTCCCATGTTTTCGACGCCACCGCCGAGACCTTCGAGTCCGACGTCCTGCAGGCTTCGTTGCAGACCCCGGTCCTGGTCGATTTCTGGGCCGAATGGTGCGGACCGTGCAAGCAGCTCGGTCCCATCCTGGAAAAGCTGGCAGCCGACTACCACGGCGCCTTCAGGCTGGCCAAGGTCGACGTCGACAAGGAGCAGCAACTTGCCGCCGCCTTCCAGATCCGGTCCATCCCGACCGTGGTCCTGCTCAAGGACGGACAGCCGGTGGACGGCTTCCCCGGCGCGTTGCCGGAGGGCCAACTGCGTGACTTCCTGAAGCAGCACGGGATCGAGCCGGCCACGCCGCCATTGGAGATCAGCGGTGTCAATGCCGGCGATGCCGCCGCCCAGCCAGTCGCGGCGCCCGTCGACCCGCACGCCGAAGTCATGCGCCTGCGCAAGGCCATCGAGGGCGAACCGGACAAGCCCGAGCTCAAGCTCGACCTGGCACTGGCCCTGCTGGCTACCGGCGGCGCCCACGAGGCCGGCCAATTGCTCGATGCCCTGCCCGCCAACCTTGCCACCGACGACCGCACCATCAAGGCGCGTGCGCGCATGGACTTTGCCGCCCTGCTCACCGATGCGCCGCCCCTCCAGACCCTTGAAACCGCGATCGCCGCCAACCCCGACGACCTGCGTGCCCGCCACTTGCTGGCGGTGCAGCTGATCGTCGCCGGTGACAACGAAGCCGGCCTGGAGCAGTTGCTGGAGATGCTGCGACGCGATCGCGAGTTCAATGACGGGCTGCCAAAGAAGGCATTGCTCGACGCGTTCCGCATCATCGACGACGCAGCGCTGGTCAGCCGCTACCGCAGGAAGATGTCCTCGCTGCTGCTGGTCTGACCCGGATGCGCGCCCCGTCGGCGCGGGTGTTGCGGCACCTGCTCAACCTTTGGCCGCCGTTCCTGTTTGCCGGGATACACGTCACGCGGATCGATGATGACTGGGGCCATGCCCGGGTCGAGCTGCGGATGCGCCCCTGGAACCGCAACATGGTCGGCACCCATTTCGGCGGCAGCCTGTTCGCGATGACCGATCCGTTCTGGATGCTGCTGGTGATGCATGCGCTGGGCGACGACTACATCGTCTGGGACCGGGCCGCGGAAATCCAGTTCGACAGCCCCGGCCGGGGCACGGTCTGGGCGCAGTTCAGGCTCGACGCGGCCGCGGTCGACGCGATCGCCAGGGAGACTGCCGGCGGCGACAAGTTGCTGCGATGGTTTGACTGCGAAATCCATGCCGCCGGGGAATGTGACGACGATCAACAACTCGTCGCCCGCGTGCGCAAGCAACTCTACATCCGGCGCAAACGCGGACGCTGACGCCGCCCGCCATGCGTGCAAAGACGGGCATGGCCAGCGTATGCTCGCCCCCTACAGGGGATCGCATGTTGACCACGCCGTCAGGACAAGACGAAAAGACGACGCTGCCGGAAATCCGCGGCCACAAGCTATCGCGCGTGATCGGCAGCGGTGGCATGTCCACGGTGTACCTGGGTAAACAGGTGGCCTTGCAACGCGAGGTCGCCATCAAGGTGATGCTGCCCGAGGCGCTGGGGGACGAGACCAGCCGTCGCCGCTTCGAAAACGAAGCCCGCACCATCGCCCGCCTCGATCATCCGCACATCGTCGGCATCCACGAGGTCGGCCGCACCAGCGACGGGCTGCCCTACTACACCATGCCGCACTTGCCTCGCGGCCACCTGGCCCAGCGGGATTTCAGCGACGGCCAGGCCGACCCGGGACACGTTGAAGTCCGGGCCATCCTGCGCGACCTGTTGTCGGCGCTCGAGTACGCCCACGCACGCGGCGTGGTGCATCGCGACGTCAAGGCCGAGAACGTCCTGTTCGACGAGGCCGGCCGTCCACTGCTGGCGGATTTCGGCATCGCGCTGCGCCGCGGCTTCGGCTCGCGCGTGACCACCGCGGGCCTGGCCGTGGGCAGCACTGCGTACATGGCGCCGGAGCAGGCGCGCGGGGAAGAAGTCGATGCCCGCGCCGACCTGTATGCCGTTGGCGTGCTGGCCTGGGAAATGCTGACAGGACACCTGCCCTACATGGCCGACGATGCCTTGTCGATGGCGGTCAAGCACGCCCAGGATCCGATCCCGCGCCTGCCACGCCCGCTGCGCCACTGGCAGGGCTTCATCGATCGCGCACTGGCCAAGTACCCGGGCAAACGCTTCGGCAGCGCCGAGGAAATGCGGCTGGCGCTCGATCGCGTCCCGCAACGCCGCACCGGCGCGGTGTCGCGCCTGCTGGACCGGGCGCGCGCCGGCCTCGCCGCAGCGCGGCACCTGCCCAGGGCGGCATGGATCTGCATTGCGTTGTTCATCGCCGCCGCGGCGGGCCTGGGCCTGCGGCAACTGGGGAGCGAGCAGGACAACGACTTTTTCCGGATCGGTCGCGATTCGCAGTCGCCCCGTGCCGAAGCTGCGGACAAGCCACGCGATGCCTCCGAAGCCATGCTTCGGCCCTTGCCCGTGTCACCGGCCGAGCGCTGGGTCGTGGCGGCCAACCAGCAACTGGACCAGGACAATCTGACATCGCCCGATGGAGACAATGCCTACGACAGCCTGGTCGCGGGCTGGAAGGCCGACCCGTCCAACCCGGACCTGGCCTCGGCTAGCGAACGCCTGATCAAGGCGCTTGCCCGCGATGCCACCCACCAGATCGACCGCGCGGATGACGCCGCCGCAGGCAAGGCGATCGGGCATGCGCGGGACATCGCCATGCTCGCTACCCAGACTGACGGCCAGGCCATGGACGCGCTGCGCCGACAGGTCACCGACGCTTACCGGCGTCGCATAGAAAGCGCGATCAAGCGCGTCGACCAGGCCGCTGCCTTGCGCGCCGTGGCCCAGGCCAAGCAGGCAGGCGTCGACCCGGCATCGCTCAAGATGCTGCAGGCGCGTGCCGACGCGGTGCCGCAGGCAGGCGACACGCTCGATGGTGCGGCTCGCCTGAAAGTCGTGCGCGCCGGCAGCGACCTGATTGGCATCTCGCCCGTTGAAATCAGTCGCAGTGCCTACGCGGCCTTCGCTGCCGCCACCCGGCGTCCCGCGTCGCTATGCCGTGCCCGTGCCTCGTTGTTGCGCATCGTCAAGCCGATCGACTGGAACTCGCCTGGCTTCACGCAATCACCGGGGCAACCGGTTGTGTGCGTCTCCTGGGGGGATGCCAACAGCTACGCGCGCTGGATGAGCAAGCGCAGCGGTCACCACTACCGCCTGCCCACGGCGGCGGAAGCGCGCTTGCTGCCATCCAATGGTGGCCAGAAACCGGTTGCCGAGTGGCTGCTCGAATGCAGCAATGGCTGCCGTGAACGCAGGACTGCCGGCCGCAGCTGGCGCGAGCCCGACAATGGCCGCGCCCTGGACGCAACCCGCGGCTACGACGACGTGGGCTTCCGGCTGGTGCGGGAACTCTAGGACGCACGGTCTCCGACACGCCCTGCGCCCATACCGCCGAAGCACCACGTCGGCCTCGCCGCGACCCCGGCGGGAACGTTACAGGGAAACGAGTGGGGGAAGGCTCGCTCGATGCAGGGCGACGGCAGGTCGGGCGCGCCATACAATCCTTGCATGCCCACGTCCAACCTTCCCACGCAAGACATTCCACCCCGGCCATCGTTGATCCATCGCCTGCAACGCCTGTTCCTCACCGGGCTGCTGACATTGCTGCCGCTGTGGCTGACCTGGGTCGTCCTCAAGTTTGTCTTCGGCCTGCTCTCGGATGCCAGCCGGCCGGTGATCGGATCGCTGCTGCACGGCGCCGCGGAGTCCGCGCCCGGTGCCCTGGGCTGGCTGGACCAGGACTGGGTGCAGACCGCGATCGCGTTGCTGGCGACGCTGGGCGTGATCCTGCTCGCGGGGTGGATGACGCGGTGGGTGTTCGGCCAACGCATGCTGCTGTGGTTCGAAGCAATGATTGGCCGCATCCCGCTGGCCCGTACCATCTATGGCAGCGCCCGCAAGTTGCTGGACATCCTGCAGACCAAGCCCGATGGCGCGCAACGCGTGGTACTGATCGACTTTCCCAGTCCCGAAATGAAATCGGTCGGCTTCGTCACCCGGGTGATCCGCGAGGTGGGCACCGGCCGCGAGCTGGCCGCGGTCTACGTCCCCACCACGCCCAACCCGACCTCGGGCTACCTGGAGATCGTCCCCATCGAAAAGCTGACGCCAACCGAATGGACCGTCGACCAGGCGATGAGCTTCATCATCTCCGGCGGCGCGGTCTCGCCCGATACGATCCCGTTCACCACGCCCCCGTACAGGAAGTCGGAGCCGGAATAGGCCAGGACATACGCCACTTGGCCGGACGATGCTTGCAAGATCAAAGCCAACCGGGAACACGACCATCGAATCGATGCCTGCGCGAACACGCGCCAGGGGCGAAGGTCTCCGCCATCCGTCACCGGTGCCAACCGCCTGCGGCATGCGTAGTGCCGCGCCTGCTTAACGCAATTCCAGCATCCGGCGCGCTACCCTGCCCCGCTCCCGGGTCGCAAGCACATGCAGGTTCCATGCCGCACGACATATCGCCGGGCAGCGGCCTGGCCGCGACAGACAACCACGGAGTCAACATGCTGTCCCGCCTGCCGCACCCCCCGAAGCCCCGCCTGCCCATCCTGCTGCTTGCCGCCCTCGCCATTGCGTTGGCCGGATGCGTGGCTTCACCCACCAGGGGCGGACGCAACGACGTGGTCATCGCCGACCGCGCGGCTGCCCTCGACCGCGCCTACGAGCAGTTCTGGGACGAGAGCCTCGAGCTCAACCCATTGCAGGCGACCTTCCAGGGCGATCCACGCTACAACGACGAGTTACCCAACTTCCTGGGCGCCGACTACCGCAAGCGCTCCCACGATTTCAATGCGCGCTGGCTCAAGAAGATCCAGGCCATTGGCTCTGCAGGCCTGTCCGGTCCGGACCTGATCAGTTACGAGATCTTCGTGCACGACGCCAGGAGCGCGATCGACGGCGAACAATTCGCCAGCTGGCAATTGCCGATCAACCAGTTCTACAACGTCGCCAACCTGGCGGTGACACTGGGTTCGGGCAATGGCGCGCAACCGTTCAGGACGGTCGCCGACTACGACAACTGGCGCAAGCGCGCGGCGGCGTTCCCTGCGATCTTCGACCAGGCCATCGCCAACATGCGCGCCGGCGTCGCCAAGGGCGTGGTGCAACCCCGCGCGCTGATGGAGGGCGTGGTGCCGCAGCTCGATGCCGTGATCAGGGACAAGCCCGAGGACACGCCGTTCTGGATGCCGGTCAAGACCATGCCGCCTTCATTCCCGGACGAGGAGCGCACGCGGATCACCGACGACTACCGCGAGCTGATCTCACGGCAGCTGCTCCCCGCCTACCAGCGGCTGCGCGACTACATTGCCAACGATTACATGGCGCATACGCGCGCCGGCATCGGCATCAGTGCGATGCCCGGTGGCGATGCGTGGTACGCCTACGACGTCCGCCAGAACACCAGCACCGACATGACCCCGGCGCAGGTACGCCAACTGGGGCTGGATGAAGTCACGCGCTTGCAGGCTGACATCCGCAAGCTGATGCAGCAGGTGCACTTCAAGGGCTCGCTGCATGCCTTCTTCGAGTCCATGCGCACCGACAAGCGTTTTGCTTTCAAGGATGCCGACGCGATGCTGGCGCGCTACCGCGACATCCAGCGTCGGGTCGACGATGGCCTGCCCAGGCTGTTTTCGACCCTGCCGACCTCCCGGCTCGAAGTGCGCGCGGTCGAGCCATACCGCGAAGCGACCACCCCGGCTGGCGAGTACCAGGCCGGCAGCGCCGACGGCAAGCGTCCCGCGACGTTCTACGTCAACACATCCAATCCGGACAGTCGGCACACCTGGGAAGCCCAGGACCTCTACCTGCATGAGGCCCTGCCTGGCCACCACCTGCAGATCGCGTTGCAACAGGAGCTGCGTGGGCTCCCGAAATTCCGCAGCTTCGGAGGCGAGACCGCGTTCACCGAAGGCTGGGGCGTGTATGCGGAAACGCTTGGCGACGACCTTGGCCTGTACAAGGATCCCTATGACCGCTTCGGCTACCTGCACAATCAACTCTGGCGCGCGCTGCGCCTGGTCGCCGGCACCGGCCTGAACAATCGCGGCTGGAGCCGCGAGCGCACGATCCAGTACCTGCTCGACAACTCAGCCGCCACCCCCGCCCAGGCCGCCGCCGAAGTCGAGCGTTACATGGCCGTGCCGGGACAGGCACTGGCCTACAAGGTCGGCCAGCTCAAGATCGTGGAATTGCGTGACAAGGCCGAAAAGGCACTCGGTGCGAAGTTCGACATCCGCCAGTTCCATGCCCAGGTGCTGAAGGACGGCTCACTGCCGCTGGACGTGCTCGAGGCCAAGATCGATCGCTGGATCGCGGCGCAAGGGACGCAGTCACCGGGCAAATAGATCCCGCGACCTGCATGCCATGACTTCCGGCGTGGTGACTTCCGGCGCACAACCCGGGTCGCCCGGGCGTTTAGGATGACCCCTGCTTCCGGGGGAAACGCCATGCTCAAGATCCGCGACTTGTCCAAGACCTATGCCAACGGCGTGCAGGCGCTCAAGGGCATCACCCTGGACATCCCGACCGGCATGTTCGGCCTGCTGGGCCCCAACGGCGCCGGCAAGTCCACGCTGATGCGCACCATCGCCACGCTGCAGGACGCCGACGCCGGCAGCGTGCACCTGGGCGAGCTGGACATGCTGGCCGACAAGCCGCAGGCGCGGCGGCGGCTGGGCTACCTGCCGCAGGAGTTCGGCGTCTACCCCAAGGTGACGGCCGAGGCGATGCTCGACCATTTCGCGATCCTCAAGGGCGTGGTCGAGCGCAAGCCGCGCAAGGCGCTGGTCGAAGCGCTGCTCGACCAGGTCAACCTGTGGCCGGTGCGCCACCGCAAGCTGGGGACGTTTTCCGGCGGCATGCGCCAGCGCTTCGGCATCGCCCAGGCGCTGATCGGGCAACCGGACCTGCTGATCGTCGACGAACCCACCGCCGGGCTGGATCCGGAAGAACGCAACCGCTTCCTCAACCTGCTGGCCGAAGTCGGCGAGCAAGTGGTGGTGATCCTGTCCACGCATATCGTCGAGGACGTGACCGACCTGTGTCCACGCATGGCGATCATCGCGCAAGGGCAACTGCGGCTGAGCGGGGAGCCGGCCGAAGCCATCCGCTCGCTGGAAGGCCGCATCTGGCAGAAGACCGTCGGCAAGGACGCGTTGGAACAACACCTGGCCGCGCACACCGTATTGTCGACGCGCCTGGTCGGCGGCCGCTCGGTGATCCACGTGCTGGACGACAGCCATCCCGGCGATGGCTTCAGTGCGGTGGCACCGGACCTGGAGGATGTGTACTTCGGCGAGTTGCGGCAAGCGGCTTCGACCGACGCCCCTGCCGCGAAGGCGGCCTGAGCCATGCTCCGCCACTTGCTCGCCTTCGAACGGCGGCTGCTGCTGCGCAACGGCGTGTTCTGGATCGTGCTCGCGGTCTACGCGCTGCTCGGATTTCGGCGCGATGGCCTCCGACGACGTCAGTTTCGGCGGCGGCGTCGGCAACATCATGCGCAATTCGCCGGCGGTGGTGCTGAGCATCCTGGGCACCTTCAGCGTATTCAGCGTGCTGCTGGCCACGATCTTCGTGGGCGGGATCGCGCTGCGCGATTTCGAACAACGCACGGCCGAGCTGTTCTTCGCCACGCCAATGAAACGCCGCGACTACCTGCTGGGCCGCTTTGGCGGCGGCATGATCGCGGCGGTCGCGATCATGCTGGCGATGGCGTTGGGCCTGTTCCTCGGGTCGCAGATGCCGTGGCTGGACCCCGCCCGGCTCGGCCCGACGCCGTGGACCGCATATGGCTGGGCGTTCGCGGTGCTGGTCGTCCCCAACCTGCTGTTCGTGTCGGCGCTGATCTTCCTGCTGGCGACGCTGACGCGCTCGATGCTCTATTCCTACCTGGGCGTGATCGCGTTCTTCGTGCTGTGGACGATGGCCGGCTACCTCACCCGCGACCTGGATTCGCGCTGGATCGGCAGCCTCATCGACCCGTCCGGCGGCAGCGCCATCGGCGAGCAGATCCGCTACTGGTCCAGCGCGCAGATGAACACCTTGTTGCCGCATCTCGACGGCCAGCTGCTTGGCAACCGCGCGCTCTGGCTAGGCGTGACCGTCGTGCTGCTGTGGGCGGCGTTCCGCCTGTTCCGCGCCGACCGCGAAGGCTTGGTGCTGCGCAAGCGCAAGGTGGTCCGCACACATGCGCCAGCGGCGCGTACCGCGGCGGTGGCAGTCCCTCACGTCACTCTGCAGAACGATTGGCGCACGCACTGGCGCCAGTACCTGCACCAGTCGTGGTTCGACCTGCGCGATACGGTGCGCGGCGCGCCCTTCATCGTGATGCTGCTCCTGGGCCTGCTGCTGGTATTTGCCCTGCTCAAGTCCAGCGGGCAGATGTACGGCACCGAAATCCTCCCGGTCACCGGGCACATGCTGTTCGTGACCACCAATGGGATGAGCATCTTCCTGGTCATCATCGTCAGCTTCTACGCCGGCGAGATGATCTGGCGCGAACGCTCGCTGCGCGTGGCCGAGGCCACCGACGCCTACGCCACGCCGGACTGGGTGCCGCTGGCCGCCAAGATGACCGCGCTGGTCGGCGTGGCCGCCGTCGTCCTGGCGGGTTGCTCGCTGGCGGCGATGGTCTACCAGCTGGCCCATGGCTATTCCAACCTCGAGCCCGCGTTGTACACGAAGGGGCTGCTGCTGCAGATGGCGCCGTTCGTGCTGATGTCCGCGCTGGCCGTGTTTCTTCAAGTGCTCAGCGGCAACAAGTTCATCGGCTACCTGCTGATGATCGCGTACCTCATCAGCCTCAGCGTGATGGGCTTCTACGGCCTGGACCACGTGCTGTACACGTATGCGAAGGGTTCGCGCACGACCTATTCGGACATGAACGGCTACGGCCACTTCATCGGGCCGTGGCTGTGGTTCCGTGCCTACTGGGCCGTGTTCGCGGTGTTCCTGCTCGGGGTGGCAACGGCGTTCTGGCCGCGTGGCACGTCGCTGTCCTGGCGCGACCGGACCAGGACCGCCAGGCAGCGCCTGCGCAGCACGCCGCTACGGGCCACGCTGGCGATCGCGTTGCTGGCCTTCGTCGGCCTGGGCGGATGGATCTACTACAACACCAACGTCCTTAACGACTACGTGCCGAGCGACCTGGCCAAGCAGCAGGCGGCCGACTACGAAAAGGCCTACCGCAAATACATCGGCCTGCCACAGCCGCGCATCACCGACATCCGCGCCGACGTCGACATCTACCCGGAGACCCGCAGCGTGGCCATTCGCGGCCACTACGCGATGCGCAACATCAGCGGACAGCCGATCAGGCAGCTGCACGTCAGCGTCGACCCGGACATCGTCATCGAAACACTCGACTTCCCCGCCCACACGCAGGTCAGCCGCGATGCGGTGTCGGGCTACACCATCTACCGCCTCGACACACCGCTGGCCCCGGGCGCGACGATGGACTTCGACTACAGCCTGCGCCTGCAACCACACGGCTTCCCGCTGGGTGGCGGCGACACGTCGGTGGTCTACGACGGCAGCTTCTTCAACAACGTCTCGGTGCTTCCGCAGTTCGGATACGACCCTGGCCGCCAGCTGGACGACCGCAACGACCGCCGCAAGTACGGGCTGCCCGACCTGCCGCGGATGCCGCCGATCGACGACCGCGCGCAGTGGAACAACAGCTACATCAGCAAGGATGCCGACTGGGTCAACTTCGAGACCACGGTCTCCACCTCGTCGGGGCAGATCGCGCTGGCACCTGGCTACCTGCAAAAAGAATGGACCAGGGACGGACGCCATTACTACCACTACAAGTCCGAAGCCAGGCTGGTGCCGTTCTTCTCGTGGTTGTCGGCCGACTGGAAGATCAAGCGCGGCCAGTGGAAGGACGTGCCGATCGAGGTCTATTTCGACGCCAAGCACCCCTACAACGTCGACCGGATGATCGACTCGGCCAGGAAGTCGCTCGACTACTACTCGAAGCACTTCTCGCCGTACCAGTTCCACCAGCTGCGCATCCTGGAGTTCCCCGGCTACGCGAGCTTCGCGCAGTCTTTCGCCAACACGATCCCCTACTCCGAGACCGTCGGCTTCATCGCCGACCTGCGCGACAAGACGGACATCGACTACGTGTTCTACGTCACCGCGCACGAGGTCGCGCACCAGTGGTGGGCGCACCAGGTGATCGGCGCCAACGTGCAGGGCGCGACCATGCTGTCCGAGTCGCTGGCGCAGTACTCGTCGCTGATGGTGATGCAGCACGAATACGGCGCGCACAAGATGCGCAAGTTCCTCAAGTACGAACTGGACAACTACCTGTCCAGTCGCGCCACCGAGCGCCGCCAGGAAGAGCCGCTGGCGCTCAACGAAAACCAGCAGTACATCCACTACCGCAAGGGCTCGGTGGTGTTCTACGCGCTGCAGGATGCGATCGGCGAGGACACGTTGAACCATATCCTGTCCGGGTTCCTCGACAAGTGGGCGTTCAAGGGCCCGCCGTACCCGACCACCCGCGATTTCATGGCCGACCTCTATGCCGGCACCGATCCGAAGTTCCATCCGTTCATCAAGGATCTGTTCGAGCGCATCGTGTTCTGGGACAACCGGGCGGTGACGGCAACCGCGAAAAAGCGCGCGGACGGCAAGTACGTGCTCACCATGAAAGTGCATTCGGCCAAGCTGGTCGCCGATGGCAAGGGCAAGGAACACGACGAGAAGATCGACGAGACGGTGGACATCGGCGTGTTCGCGCGGCCGCCGGGCGGCGAGGAGGAAGACGAGCAGGTGCTGTACCTGCACAAGCACCGGATTACGACCGCCGACACCACGATCGAACTCGTCCTCGACCAGGCGCCCTACGAAGCCGGGATCGACCCGTACAACAAGCTGGTCGACCGGGATTCCAACGACAACCGCAAGAAGGTGACGGTGGACCTGTAGGAGCGGCTTCAGCCGCGAGCTCTTGACCGCGGCTTTTGTAGGAGCGACGTCAGTCGCGATTGCCTTGTGGAGCACCGATCGCGACTGACGTCGCTCCTACAACAGCGGAGCAAGCGCTCTTGGCTGAAACCGCTCCTGCAACCGCTTGGTCACGCAGGATCCAGCCGGCGGCCTCACCATTGACATCGCCATTTAGTATCTTATATTGACTATCAATATTAACTACCAATTGGCCTGGCAATGACTGAAGACACCCCCTGGTACCAAGACGTGGTCACCCCCGGCCTGCTCCGGCACGCCCGCGTCACCTACGGCATGGCCATGCGCGACGCGCTCGAGGCCGCCGGCTACGACGACATCCCGCGCAATGGCCTTTACCTGATCGGCGGACTGGCCCTGGGCAAGGGCGCGACCCCGCTGGGCAAGCTCATCCGTGATTTGCGCATCTCCAAGCAGGCCGCCGGCCAACTGGTCGATGCACTGGTCACCCGCGGCTACCTAAATCGTGCCGTCGATGCCGACGACCGCCGCAAGCTGACCATCACCCTCACCGAGCGTGGCAAGGGAGCCGCCGCGACCCAGGCGACGGCGCGGGAAAAAATCGATGCCGAACTCGTGGCACGCGCCGGCAAGGACGATGTCGCCGCGATGCGCCGGACGCTTGCGGCGCTGATCGACATCCGTCGCCAGCGTGAAGCGGCCAGTGCAGCACCGGAGGCTTCCGCAACATCCCGGTAGCCGACGCACCAGCCAGCCGTTCGCACGGATCGCATGAACGGCGGCGTCACGATGCACGACGCCGCCCGTTCGCCCGCCCGGGCATGCCATGACACGACGACTCGCGACGCACGACAATGCAGCGCATGAAGACCGACATCGCCCTGCTGACCTCGCACCGTTACCTCGCCTCGCAGGCCCGCGAAGGCGACTGGTACCTCGACAACATCCTGCACGACGACCGGCTGCTGCAGCTCGCACTGCAACAGCTCGGATTGTCGTCGCAGCGCGTGGACTGGGCGGACCCGTCCGAAGACTGGTCGCGGTTCCGGTGCGCGGTGTTCCGCACCACGTGGGATTACTTCGACCGCTTCGCCGAATTCAACGCCTGGTTCGACCGCGTCCAATCGCAGACGCAACTGTTCAATGCGCCGCCGATCATCCGCTGGAACATGGACAAGCACTACCTGGCCGACCTGGACGCCAAGGGCGTATCGATCGTCCGCTCGCATTTCATCGAACGCGGCACGACGCTCGAGCTGCGCGCGCTCCTGGACGAAACCGGCTGGGACCAAGCGGTCATCAAGCCCTGCGTATCCGGGGGCGCGCGCCACACCTATCGCGTGGACCGGGCCAGCGCAAGGCAACTGCAACCCATCATCCAGGCGCTGCTGGCCACGAAGGCCTTTCTGCTGCAGCCATTCGAACCAGCCATCATGGCGCAGGGCGAGGATTCCCTGATGATGATCGGCGGGCGCTATTCGCATGCCGTGCGCAAGGTCGCCAAACCCGGCGATTTCCGCGTGCAGGACGATCACGGCGGCACGGTGCACGCCTACGAGCCGACCGCCGCACAGATCGCGCTGGCCGAACGCGCAATGGCTGCGTGCGACACGATGCCGATCTACGGACGCGTCGACATGGTCCGCGTCGGTGCGGTGGATGCTGCCGGGGGACATGACGCCGTGATGGAGCTCGAACTGATCGAGCCGGAACTGTGGTTGCGACTGCATCCACCTGCAGCGACCCTGTTTGCCGAGGCGATTGCAGCGTCGCTTTGATCAGGGGACCGTTCGCTTCGACCCCTCGATGCCGACCGGGCATGGATTCGCGGGCATGGATGCGCGGGGATGGTTGCGCGGGATGGATGCGGCGTAGGATTGCCAGCACACACCAAGGAGCCCGGCATGCCCGCACACGGCAAGATCGATTACGTCGAATATCCTGCCAGGGACCTGGCCGCCACCAAAGCCTTCTTCGAGGCCGCGTTTGGCTGGTCCTTCGTCGATTACGGCCCGGCGTATGCCGCGTTCTCCGACGCCGGACTCGATGGTGGATTCTTCCAGTCCGACCTGGCTGCGCGTACGGACACCGGAAGTGCGCTGGTCGTGTTCTACAGTGACCGCCTTGAAGAAACGCTGGCCAACGTCACGGATGCCGGCGGACGGATCGTGAAGCCGATCTTCCCGTTCCCGGGCGGTCGCAGGTTCCATTTCACCGAGCCAAGCGGCAACGAGTTTGCCGTCTGGTCGGCAGCGCAAGACCGGTAAATCGCCGCAGCCCGGATATCAGGCGGGTCACGCGCGCTCCGCCGCAAGGCCTTGGCCAGGCCATCGATCAACCAAACGGCCACTACGGCGAATTGCATTCATCCGTGGGGTGCGCCGTCGTCCCGTGCCCGGCACGGCCGTGGCTCGGGATGACGGTAGGGTTGACACAACAGACCGACCGGTCTATTAATGCCGGTCATGGCACAACCAACCAGACAACTGTTGTTGGAAAAAGGGATCGAACTACTACTCCAGCATGGTTACCACGATCTCGGGATCGCGGCCTTGCTCGAGACCACCGGTATCCCGAAGGGCTCCTTCTACCACCACTTTGGTTCCAAGCAGGACTACGCCCTGCAGGTCATCGACCTGTACATGCAGGACGTGCACGCCGGGCTCGAGGCATGCCTGGGCGACACCCGCTGCCCCCCGCTCGACCGCATCCGCAACTTCTTCGAAGCCAGCGAGGACAAGTACCGCACGCAAGGCTATCTGGGCTGCCTGCTGGGTGGCCTCGGTCAGGAGCTGTCCGGCGTGAGCGAGGTCTTTCGCCACAAGGTGGAGCAGTGCCTGGACCAGATCGCCGGGCAACTCGCCGGCTGCCTGCACGAAGCCGCCAGACGGGGCGACCTTCCCCCCGGTGCGCAACCCGAGAGGCTTGCCGAGCTGCTGGTCAACTGTTGGGAAGGCGCCGCGCTGCGCACTCGCCTGCGTCGCGACCCGGCCCCGTTGCGGGACATGCTCGACTTCTACTTCGCCGCCGCGGCCGGTGGGCCGCCCGATCCACATCCCGAGTCCATCGCGCCGGCAGCGTGACGCATCCGTTGCGATGCGATCGTCGGCCCATCTTGCCGAAAGGCAGCACCAAGGAGAATCGACCATGCGCATGCAAAAGAACGATGTCCCGGTACGGATCGACATCCCGGGCGCCACCGCCCGCCAGCAGACCGGTTTTGGCGACGCGACGGGTTACGGATCCCTCAGCGGCGAATATTTTTCCCTCGGCGCCGGAACCGATATCGCCCCGCTGCTCCAGGGCCTGAAGGACGACCTGTGCCAGGCGCCCCACTGGGGCTACCTGATCCAGGGGCAACTGACCGTCACCTACACGGACGGCGGACAGGAGACGGTGCGTGGCGGAGACATGTTCCATTGGCCGCCCGGACACACGGTGAAGGTCGGCGAAGATGCCGAGATCGTGATGTTCAGCCCGCAGCACGAACACAGCCAGGTGATTGACCACATGCTGGACAAGATGGCCGGCTGAGGTTCGCGATGGCCGACCATGCCGGTCCTTGCAAGGCAGTCGTCCGCCTGCTCGCGCTCTACCCGGTCTGGATAAGCGTCCATTCGCAGGCGCAGTGGCTGTGCATTGCATGACCCGCGTGCCCAACCGGGTGCGCGGGTTGCACAGCGCGCCAGATCCAACGCAGCCCGTTGCATCAGCGCGCGCGAAGTTGGCAAGCCGTCCGTGACCGCAGTGACGATCGCCGCTTCCTGGGCAATTGCCACCTGTGTGCGTTTCGGCCAGGGGATCAGGGCGGGCTTTTGGCCACCGTAGGCTCGAGGATGCCGCCATCGGGATGCCGATCCGGTTGGCTTGCCGGTACTGGACATTACAGCGATGCAAGCGGCGGCGTTCACGCTGACATGATTGTCGACACGATCATTGCGGCAGCACGCCAAACCAAACCAGCATGCCCGCTACGCTACGCTGTCGGGCCGCCCGGTCGCTGGACCAAGACATCATGGATCATGAACTCGTCATCAAGTTCTGGCGCAAATCCCTGGACGACGAAGCCTTCCTGGCTACGATCGAGGGCGAATTGACACAGGCCCTGGGGCACACCGCGCGGCTAGACGGATACGACGTCAGTCCCAGGGAAATCAATCTGTTCGTAGTCACGCCCGATCCGCGCCACTCGTTTCGCCGTGTCAAGGACGTGCTTGAGAGGCTGGATCTGCTGCGGGGCGTCTCTGCGGCATCCAGGCTGGTCGGTGGCGCGCAGTTCCGGTCACTGTGGCCACTGCGCGCCACGCGCAAGTTCACGCTTCCATGATGCAGGTGACCTGCCGGCGCGTTGCGTGAGGATGCCCGATCGCGCATCACGCATCCGCGACCGCCTGGCAAGCCCAAAAAAAAGGGCCGGCAATGCCGGCCCTCCTGTATGTCCCGCGACGCGTGCCGTCAGGCGCGCGAACCCCGCCTTCCACCACGCGCATCGCGTCCCGCGCTGCGTTGCTTGGGGCCGGCATGCGCACTACGTGCAGCAGGCTTTCCATGCGGGCGATGCGCGGGTTTGGCACCCGGGCGACGTGGCTGGCGCTGGCCGCCACCATTCTTCGGGATCGGCGTGTCCAGGCGGATCGGACGGCTGGGTGCGAAGCCTTCGACCGTGTCCATCACGATATCGGTCTTGAGCATGCGCTGGATCTGGTTGAGCAGGCCGCCCTCTTCCGGCGACACCAGCGACAAGGCTTCACCCTGCGCGCCGGCACGGCCGGTGCGACCGATGCGGTGGATGTAATCCTCGGCCACCATCGGCAGGTCGTGGTTGATCACCAGCGGCAGGTTGGGGATGTCCAGGCCACGTGCCGCGACGTCGGTGGCAACCAGCACGCGGGCCTTGCCGGCCTTGAACAGGTTGAGCGCCTTCTGGCGCTGCGCCTGGCTCTTGTTGCCGTGGATGGCGACTGCGCTAAGGCCGGACTTCTCCAGCTGCTCGGCCAGGCGGTTGCAACCATGCTTGGTCTTGCCGAACACCAGCACCTGGTCGGTATGGCGCTTGGCCAGGATCTCGACCAGCAGGTCGCGCTTGCGGGCGTTGTCGACCGGGTGGGCACGGTGGACGATGGTCTCGGCAATGGTATTGCGCGCGGTGACCTGCACCTGCTTGGGGCTGCGCATGAACTCCATCGCCAACGCCTTGATGCGGTCCTCGAACGTGGCCGAGAACAGCAGCGTCTGGCGGTCCTTGGGCACGCGGCCCAGGACGCGCTTGATCGCGGGCAGGAACCCCATGTCCAGCATGCGGTCGGCTTCGTCGAGCACCAGCACTTCGACCGCGTCGAGCTTGGCGGTGCCGCGCTCCATGTGGTCCAGCAGGCGTCCCGGGCAGGCAACGAGGATGTCGGTGCCGCGACGCAATTGCTCGACCTGCGGGCCCATGCCGGCGCCGCCGTAGATGGCGGTGACGTTGAGGCGCAGGTGGCGGCCGTAGGTCTTGAGGCTGTCGGCGACCTGCACCGCCAGCTCGCGGGTCGGGGTCAGGATCAGCGCGCGCGGCTTGCGCGGGCCGTTGGGCGGCGTGGTCTTGGACAGGCGCTGCAGCAACGGCAACGAGAACGCCGCGGTCTTGCCGGTACCCGTCTGGGCACCGCCCATGAGGTCGTGGCCGGCCAGCGCCAGCGGGATCGCCTCCACCTGGATGGGCGTGGGCGTGGTGTAGCTGTTGTCGGCGAGCGCGCGCAGCAGTGCGGGCGAAAGCCCGAGTGTTTCGAAAGTCATTTGAAGCTCCGTTTTGCAACCCGGACGCAATCCAACGGTCGGCGATCGGAAGATCGTCGGCCCGATTGGGGCGATGCGAGTGTTACCCGGAGCGTTCCTTGAACCGCGCTGCGAGCGATCTGTTTGACGACGCCGGATGCTCCGGTGCCGTGTCTGCGCGACGAAAGGCGTGCGGGGAAAAGGCCGCTGGTGGTCGGCACGGCCCGTGGAGGGCGATTCGACCGGCGGCAGGCTTACCAGGAAAACGGATCAGCCGTGCGCGAACCGGCGAACTGTACGCCATTCGAGCTGAATGCGCCAGCGGTGGGGTGGCAGGGTTCAGGTAGCGCCCTACCCCAGGCGATTGCAGGAGCGGCTGCAGCCGCGAGCTCCTGATCCTTGGCGTTATTGCTTTTGCAGGAGCGACGTCGGTCGCGACCAGGTATCCCGTCAAGCGATCGCGACTGACGTCGCGCCTGCAAAAGCCAACCCAAGGCAAGATCAAGCGCTCGCGGCTGGAGCCACTCCTGCAACATCCACTTATACGTCCACGATGGTTCCCGGACGCGGGATCACGACTTCGACACCATCGCGCTCGCCGATCTCGCCGGCCAGCCCTTCGCGCGATTTGTCCTCACCATGCACCAGCGCCAGCGCTGGATGCGGTTGGAAACCTTCATACCATTCGATCAACCCGCGCTGGTCGGCATGCGCGGACAGCCCACCGACGGTGTGCACCTGCGCATTGACACGGAAATCATGGCCATGGATCCGTACCCACCTGGCCCCGTCGACCAGGCGCCGCCCCAGCGTGCCTTCGGCCTGGTAGCCGACGAACACGACATGCGCCTGCCGGCGGCCGAGGTTTTCCTTGAAGTGGTAGAGGATGCGACCGCCATTGGCCATGCCGCTGCCGGCGATGATGATCGCGCCGTTCTGGATGCGGTTGATGGCCATCGACTCGTCGCGGGTCTGCACGACATGCAGGTTGGGCAGGCGGAAGGGATTGGGCCGGCCCTTCCAGACCTTCCTGGCTTCGTCGTCGAACAGTTCGCCGTGGCGGTCGTAGACCTCGACCACGCGGGCCGCCATCGGGCTGTCCAGGAAGATCCGCCAGCGCGACAGGCCCCACTGCTCCCAGTGCCTGGCAAACCAGTACAGCAATTCCTGCGACCGCCCGACCGCGAACGCGGGAATGCAGACATTGCCCTTGTCGCGCCAGGCGGCATCCAGGATGCCGCCGAGCTCGGCCACGGTTTCGGCGCGATCGCGATGGTTCCGGTCGCCGTAGGTGGATTCCATCACCACCAGGTCGGCGCGGGTGACAGGGGTGGGGTCGCGCAGGATGGGTGAGCCCTTGGGACCAAGGTCGCCGGAGAACACCAGCTTGCGCCCATCGGCCCATAATTCGATGATCGACGAACCCAGGATGTGTCCAGCGTCGCTGAACGAGATCTCGATACCGGGAAGGATTTCAGTGCGCGTCCCGTAGTCGTGTGGCTGGAGCATTGCAAGCGCGTCGCGGACATCGTCCTGCGTGTACAGCGGCACGATCAGCGCTTCACCTTCGCGGCGGTGCTCGTTGTCGTAGCGGGCGTCCATTTCCAGGATGTGGGCCGCATCGAGCAACATGATCGGCATCAGGTCGGCGGTGGCGCGTTGTGCATGGATCGGACCACCGTAGCCGCGCTTGACCAGCAACGGCGTGCGGCCGATGTGGTCGATGTGAGCGTGGCTGACCACCAGTGCATCGATCGAATCGACATCGAATCCAAAGGCGGACGTGTTGCCTGCCTCCACCTCGCGGCTGCCCTGTTTCATGCCGCAGTCGAGCAGGATCCGCTTGCCGGCCGCTTCGACCAGGTGCATCGATCCGGTCACCATGCCCGCGGCCCCGTGGAAGATCACCCGCATCGCTGGCTCCCGGTCATGCCTGCATGAAAGCTAGCACGCCAGCTGGCACGGCATCGGGCGCAGGCGCGCGAGCCCCCTTCATCAACAGTGAAGGGCTCGGAGGCTCCATGTTTTCAGCCTGGCCTCCAGAAGGACCCCGATTTCCACCAAATCCCCAGCGGCGGCGCCCATCGCCGCATGCACGGCATCGGAGATCGCGGCCGGTACCGTTTTACCAAGGCATGACCTTTGGCCGGCGCCTGCGCACCGGCAGCCGCTATAGTCGGCAGTTCCAGCGGAAGCTCCGCAGCTTCCGCCGCGCACCCACCAGATCCATCTTCCCGACCCATCTTCCCGACCCATCCTGAACAGGCATGGCTCGCCATCGGAGTATCCAGATGACCCGACGCAAACCACAGCTGTTGCTGTTGACCCTGGGCGTGACCATCGCCCTGGCCGCCTGCAATCGCGAACAGGCACCCTCCGCGGATGCCGGCGCCGACACCGCGCCAGCCGCGCCCAGGACGCTGGCCATCGACGAGGGCAAGCTGCCCAAGGTCATCCATTTCTCGCAAGAGGACCTGGACAAGTCCAAGGACGCCTGCAACGACTTCGGCGGCTACGTCAACGGCAAGTGGCTGGCCGCCAACCCGATTCCCGCCGACCGCAGCAGCTGGGGTCCGGGTGCGGTGCTGGCCGAGCGCTCGCTGGCCATCCAGCACCAGCTGGCCGAGCAGGCCGCGGCGGACGACGGCGCCACCGGCGTCGAAAAGATCGTCGGCGACTTCTGGGCCACCGGCATGGACAAGGACAAGATCGACGCCCAGGGCATCACGCCATTGAAAGACCGCCTGGCCGAGATCGACGCCCTGTCCGATCCAGCCAGCATCGCCGGGTACCTGCGCACCTCGGCGTCGCGCGGCGAGGGCTTCGTGTTCGACTTCGGCCCCGAGGCCGACTTCAAGGACTCGTCGATGAACATCGCCTACGCCACCCAGGGTGGCTTGGGCCTGCCGGACAAGGGCTATTACTTCGACGCCGACAAGAAGGACAAGCGCGAGGCTTACCAGGCGCACGTGGCCAAGGTGCTGGAGCTGTCCGGCGTTGATGCCGACGCCGCAGCCCGACAGGCCAAGGCCGTGCTCGGGTTCGAAACCAGCCTGGCCAAGGCGTCCAAATCCAGCGAGGAACTGTCCCGCGACGTATCGCTGTACTACAACCCGGTCTCGCCTGCCGATGCCGACAAGCTCACGCCCAATTTCTCCTGGGATGCGTTCTTCAAGGCTCAGGGGATCGCGACACCCAAGATGTTCTCGCTGGCCATGCCCGCATTCCACGAGCAGGTCAGCAAGATGATCGCCGACGCGCCGGTCGACACCTGGAAGGCCTATCTGCGCTTCCATGCCGTCGACACCGCATCGGCCTTCCTGAGCGAACCTTTCGTGCAGGAAAACTACGCTTTCTACGGCAAGACGATGAGCGGCCAGAAGGAGCAGAAGGCGCGCTGGAAGCGCGTGCTGGGCGCGATCAACAGCGATGTTGGCGAGACCATGGGCCAGCTCTACGTCAAGGTCGCGTTCCCGGCCGACTCCAAGGCCAAGATGGAAACACTGGTGAAAAACCTGAGCCTTGCGCTCAAGGCACGCATCCAGGACCTGGCGTGGATGAGCGACGACACCAAGAAGAAGGCGCTGGACAAGTGGGCGACGTTCGAGCCGCGCGTGGGGTACCCGGACAAATGGCGTGACTGGTCCGGCCTGGAGACCTCGCGCGACAGCTACATCGGCAACGCGCTGGCCGCCAACGCCTTCAACTACCAGTGGCAGCTTGGCAAGATCGGCAAGCCGGTCGACAAGACCGAATGGGGCATGACGCCACAGACGGTCAATGCCTACTACAACCCGCTGGCCAACCAGATCACCTTCCCGGCCGCGATCCTGCAGCCGCCGTTCTTCGATCCCGACGCGGATCCGGCGATGAACTACGGCTCGATCGGCGCGGTCATCGGCCACGAAATGACCCACGGCTACGACGACCAGGGCAGTCGCTTCGGCCCCACCGGCAACTTCGAGAACTGGTGGACCGACGCCGACGCCAAGGGCTTCACCTCGCGGACCGACAAGCTGGTCAAGCAGTTCGACGACTACGAGGCGCTTCCCGGCCTGCACGTCAACGGCAAGCACACCCTGGGCGAAAACATCGCCGACCTGGGCGGCCTGGCGACGGCTTACGATGCGATGCAACTCGCGGTCGGCGACAAGCCCGATCCGATGACCGACGGGCTGACCCGCGACCAGCGTTTCTTCCTCAACTTCGGCACCAGCTGGCGGTCCCAGATGACCCCGGACGTCACCAAGCTCATCGTGGCGTCCAACGAGCACGCACCGGCGCAGTTCCGCGCGATCGGCGCACCGGCCAACCTGCCGGCGTTCGCCAAGGCGTTCTCTTGCAAACCCGGCGATGCGATGGCGCGCGGCGGCGACGACCAGGTCGTGATCTGGTAGCGCCTTGGCGACCCGATGCAATGCGCAAGGGGCCCGGCATGACCGGGCCCCTCTGAGCGACTGGCCACGCTGCGCTGGCGCGCGCGAACCATTCATGCAGGCTGTCTTGCAGGCGCAGGCGACGATCGCCGGGACTGCTCCTGCACCCGTGAAAACCGCTACCCTAGCCCGCATACCGCCTCCCAACCCTGGAGCCCCAACGTGATTGCACGCAAACCCCGCACCCTGCTGCTGTCCCTGGCCATCACGGCCGCATTGGCCGCCTGCACCCAGAAGCCCGAAGCCGCGCAGGCGTCGGCCGACGCCACTGCCGCACCCGCCGCCAAACCTGCCGCCACGCCAACGGTGGAACTGCCGCCCACGGCCGGGTTCAAGATCGACCAGCTCGATACCGGCAAGGATTTCTGCGACAACCTCGCAGACGTGGTCAACAGCAAGTGGCTGGCAGCCAACCCGGTGCCATCCGACCGCACCACCTGGGGCAGTTTCGAAATGCTCGGCGAGCGCTCCGAGGTCGCAAGCAAGGCCATCTCCGAGGCCGCCGCGGCCGACAAGGATGCCTCGGGCGTCAGCAAGCTGGTCGGCGACTTCTACGCCACCGGCATGGACGCCGACGCGATCAATGCCGCTGGCGTCGAACCCATCCAGCCGATCCTCGACCGCATCGACGCGATCAAGACGCCGGCCGACATCGGCCAGTACCTGCGCGACGAGTTCGCGGCCGGTCGCGGCGAGGTCTTCAATTTCTACCCCGAGGCGGATTTCAAGCATTCGTCGCAGGAAATCGCCTACGCCGACCAGGGCGGCCTGGCGCTGCCAGAGCGCGCCTACTACCTGGAAGACGGCAAGGATGGCAGTTACAAGACGTTGCGCGAGCAATACGTCGCACACGTCAGCAAGCAATTGCAGAACGCCGGCATCGCCCAGGCCGATGCCGACCAGCAGGCCAAGGACGTGCTGGCCTTCGAAACCCGCCTGGCCAAGGCCTCGCTGTCTCCAATCGACCTGCGTGACCCCAACAACCAGTACCACTTCGTCAGCGTCGCCGAGGCAGACAAGGCCTCGCCCGACTTTTCCTGGTCGCAGTTCATGCAATCCCAGGGCCTGGACGTCGAAGGTTTCTCGTTGTCCCAGCCCAAGTTCTTCGCGGCATTCGACAAGATGCTGACCGACGTGCCGGTCGCGCAATGGAAAGCCTACCTTCGTGCGCAGGCCATCGACGGCGCCGCGCCGTACCTGGCCGACAGCTTCGCCGACGAGCAGTTCGATTTCTTCGGCAGGAAGCTGCGCGGACAAAAGGAGCAAAGGCCCCGCTGGAAGCGCGTGCTCAGCGCCACCGAGCGCAACGTGGGCGAAGCACTGGGGCAGATCTACGTCAAACAGTACTTCCCCGCCGAGTCCAAGGCGGCGATGGAGAAGCTGGTCGACAACCTGCGCGCCTCACTCAAGGCGCGGCTGGCAAAGCTCGACTGGATGAGCGACGAGACCAAGGCCAAGGCGATCGACAAGTGGAACAGCTTCACGCCCAAGATCGGCTATCCCGACAAGTGGCGCGAGTGGGACGGACTGGCGACCTCGCGCGATGGCTACGCGGCCAACGCGATGGCCGCGGCCAAGTTCAACCACGACTGGCGCATGGCCAAGATCGGCAAGCCGGTCGACAAGACCGAGTGGGGCATGACGCCGCAGACGGTCAATGCGTATTACAACCCGCTGCAGAACGAGATCGTTTTCCCGGCTGCGATCCTGCAACCGCCCTTCTTCGATCCCAAGGCTGATCCGGCGCTCAACTATGGCGGCATCGGCGCGGTCATCGGCCATGAAATGCTGCACGGTTACGACGACCAGGGCAGCCAGTTCGACGCCCAGGGCAACTTCGCCAACTGGTGGCAGGACGCCGACCGCAAGGGCTTCGAGGCCCGTACAGGCAAGCTGGTCAAGCAGTTCGACGACTACCGCTCGATCGACGACCTACCGGTCAAGGGCAAACTGACCCTGGGCGAAAACATCGCCGACCTGGGTGGCCTGACCGTGGCCTACGACGCAATGCAAAAAGCCTTGGCCGATGCCGGCAAGTCGTCCGGACGAGAAAATCGATGGCTACACCGAGGACCAGCGCTTCTTCATCAACTGGGCGACGGTCTGGCGCCGCAACTTCAACCCGGAAGAGTTGAAGGTACGCCTGAATACCGACCCACATGCACCGGCCAACTTCCGTGCGATCGGCGCGCCGTCCAACATGCCGGCGTTTGCGACTGCGTTCCAGTGCAAGGCGGGGGATGGGATGGTCCGTCCCGACGACAAACGCGTCGTGATCTGGTGATGTCGATCCAACGTGCGTCGCGCGCCCCTTTATCGCGGCGCGCGGCGGCGCGTTGCAGTTGCATGGCAAGCCGATCCGATCGCGGCGCGGTCCGTCCAGACGACAAACGCGTCGTGATCTGGTGATGTCGATCCAACGTGCGTCGCGCGCCCCTTTATCGCGGCGCGCGGCGGCGCGTTGCAGTTGCATGGCAAGCCGATCCGATCGCGGCGCGGTCCGTCCCGACGACAAACGCGTCGTGATCTGGTGATGTCGATCCAACGTGCGTCGCGCGCCCCTTTATCGCGGCGCGCGGCGGCGCGTTGCAGTGGCATGGCAAGCCGATCCGATCGCGGCGCGGTCCGTCCAGACGACAAGCGCGTCGTGATCTGGTGATGTCGATCCAACGTGCGTCGCGCGCCCTTTATTGCGGCGCGCGGCGGCGCGTTGCAGTGGCATGGCAAGCCGAGCCGATCGCGGCGCGGTCCGTCCAGACGACAAACGCGTCGTGATCTGGTGATGTCGATCCAACGTCCGTCGCGCGCCTCTTTATCGCGGCGCGCGGCGGCGCGTTGCAGTTGCATGGCAAGCCGATCCGATCGCGGCGCGGTCCGTCCAGACGACAAACGCGTCGTGATCTGGTGATGTCGATCCAACGTGCGTCGCGCGCCCCTTTATCGCGGCGCGCGGCGGCGCGTTGCAGTGGCATGGCAAGCCGATCCAATCTTGGCGCGGGGCGATCAGCCGATCCAGGACAGGGCTTGCGACCGCGACCCCTCACCCAGCCGCGCACGGCAAACCATCATGCGATCGGCGCCGTCGTCCTTCTCCCGCCCTACGGCATTTGGCGGTGCGCGCGTACGTTGGCGCCCAATTAGGCTCCCTCCCCCGGGCAAGGCGAGGCAATCAGAACATCCCGCGTGAAGTCCGTCCCGGGCGTTGCTGCGGAAAACCCGTGCGGCGTTGACGGAGTGCGGGCGTTGTCGTGGCACCACTGGCGCACGTGGAAAGCCTGCACCGCCGACGCCGGGCCATCCCGCGTTTCGCCTTTCCACCCTGCAAATGGGCATCGAAGGATGCTGCAATACTTGCTCCTGCTTCCAGGCCCGCCGTGTTCAGCGACTCGCCCGCAGCGCTTGTTACACTCGCCGATTCCCAGAATCGGACACCACAGCATGCCCAACCCGCGCCCGCTTGCGCTCGCCCTCGGCCTGGTCCTGACCACCTCGCTCGCACTGTCCCCGTCCGCCGACGCCGCGAAGAAATCCAGCAAGAAGGACGCCGGCGTGGCCGCCTGCGACGACTTCTACAAGCATGCCGACAGCGACTGGCTGGCCGCCAATACCGTCGTCGACGGCTCGGGCATGCAGTCCGCGCTGGGCCAGCTGGCGGACCGGGCACGGCAACAGCAGATCGACCTGCTCAACGACGACATGCAGAACGCCCAGGGTGGCGTGGCCAAGCTTCTGGGCGACTTCTGGGCCAGCGGCCTGGACGTCCAGGCCGTGGAGCGCGACGGTGCCAACCCGGTCGCGCCGTTGCTGTCGCGCATCGACGGCATCCGCCGCGGCAAGGACGTGCCCGCCGCGGTCGCCGCGCTGCACCAGGTCGGCATCCCGGTCCTGTTCAACTTCGGTGCCGACGTCGACCTGGCCGATCTCGACCGGCACATCGGCTACTTCAGCCAGGGCGGCCTGGGCCTGCCCGATCCCGGTTACTACACCCGCAACGACCCCGACACCCGCGCCCTGCTCGGCCGTTATACGGAATACGTCTCGAAAATCCTCGCGCTGACCGGCACCAAGCCCGACCAGCTCCAGGCCGATACCCAGGCCGTGATCGACCTGGAAACCCGCATCGCCCAGGCCTCCAAGCCGCTGTCGGCGCTACGCGATCCGCGCACCAACTATGCCCTGGTCCCCGTGGCCGGGCTGGGCAAGCAATACCCCAACCTGAAGCTGGATGCGTTCCTGCAAGCGCAGGATGTCAAGGACGACAGTGTCTCGCTGGCCAACCCGGCGCTGTTCGCCCAGCTCGACACGCTGGTCGACCAGCTCAAGCCCGAGCAATGGAAGGTCTACCTGCGCTACCAGGTCGGTGCCGCGATGGCCCCGTACCTGGCCAAGGCCTGGCGCGACGCCGATGCGAGCTTCCGCGGCAAGGTCCTGCGCGGCGAGGATGCACCGCCGCCGCGCGAGCAGCAGGTGCTCGACGCCATCAACCTGGCAGCCGGCCCGATGCTGGGACGCGAGTACGTCGGTCGCTACCTGCCCGCCGAAACCCTGTCGCGTGCCACGCAGGTCGCCGGCCAGGTCCGTGATGCGCTGGGCCGCGGCATCGACCGCAACACCTGGATGGACAGCGCCACCAAGGCCCAGGCCAAGGCCAAGCTGGCCAGCCTCAAGATCGAGATCGGTGCCCCGGCGCGCGACCTGGATTACACCGTGCAGCCGATGGGTCGCGGCAGCTTTGGCGGCAACATGCTGATCGCCTCGACCTGGCGCCATCGCGAGGAAATGAAGCGGATCGGCCGCGGCAATGCCGACCGTCGCTGGAATGTCCTGCCGCAGGAGCCCGCCCTGGCGTACGACATCACCCAGAACCGGCTGATCGTGACCGCTGCGATGCTGCAGGCACCGGTGCTGGACACGGCCGCCGATCCGGCATCCGCCTATGGTGCCTTTGGCGCCCTGGTCGGGCACGAACTGACCCATGGGTTCGACATCAGTGGCCGCAACGTCGACGCCGCCGGCAAGGTGCGCGACTGGTGGACACCCGCTGACGTCACCGCATGGAACGGGCGACTGGGGCCGCTGGCCAGCCAGTACGGGAGCTATGCCTGGCCGGGCCTGGCGGCCACCTTTGTCGATGGCCAGCAGACGCTGGCCGAGAATGCCGCCGACCTGGCCGGCATCGAACTGGCCTGGGATGCGCTGAACACGGCACAGCCGGACGCATCGAAGGAGGCCAAGCAGGCCTTCTTCCTGGGCTGGGCGCACGTCTGGCCGCAGCAGATGTCCGAGGATATCGCCACCCGCATGGCCGCCAGCGACGTACACGCCCCCGGGCAATGGCGTACCAACGGCCCCCTGGCCAACACACCTGGCTTCGGCGAGGCGTTCACCTGCAAGGCCGGCACCCCGATGCAGCGCAAGGACGCCGATCAGATCAAGATCTGGCGCTGACCGCCGGCCATGTAGCAGGAGCGGCTTCAGCCCCGGGCTCCTGCTGTGGCCTTTGGCTGGGCTTTGCCAGGCTTGGCTTTGCCAGGCTTGGATTCTCGTTGGAGCGACGCCAGTCGCGATCAGGTCTTCCGGCCCATCCATCGCGATGGGCCCCGCTCCTGCAACAGTCGAAGCAGGATCGAGGGCTCGCGGCTGCAGCCGCCTGCAGGGTGGCTCAGGACGCCGCTAACGTACGATCCGCGGTCGCGGCGGTCCTTTCTTCCCGAACGGTGGCTGCCCACGCCAATACCGTATCAACAACCAACCGAACAGCATCCCGCCCAGGTGCGCGAAGTGCGCGACGCCCGGCTGCAAGCCCGATGCGCCCAGGAACAACTCGATCGCGCCATAGACGATGACCAGCGTGCGCGCCTTCATCGGAATCGGCGGTATCAGCAGCATGACGCGCTGGTTGGGGAACAGCATCCCGTAGGCAAACAGCAACCCGAACACCCCGCCCGATGCGCCGATGGTCGGATAGGCCGGGGTGCCATGCGAGGTCATCCACGATGACACCGCAAGCTGGCAAATGCCGGCGCCGACGATGCAGACCAGGTAGTAGGTGAGGTATCGACGGTTGCCCCAGGTATATTCCAGCGGCGCACCGAACATGAACAGTGCCAGCATGTTGAAGGCCACGTGCGCCAGGCTGCCATGCATGAAGCCGTAGGTCAGCAACTGCCACGGCAGGAACGTCTGCGCCATCGAGAAGGGGTCGGGACCATCACCCAAGGGCCACAGCATGAATGGCTGGAACGTCGGGCTGTAGAGACCGACGACCGATTGCAGCAGGAACACCGCGAAGTTGGCGATCAACAGCGCCTTGGTGATCGGGGGGATATTCGAGAACATTGCTTTCCTGCGTGGTCGGACGGAGTCGCGGCGTCGTGGTCGGGCCGTCATGATAACGGCCCGGACCCTGGAGATGCGGGCGTCGGCCCGTGGGGTCAACCCGCGCCCGGGTGGGTGCGTCAGCGGTGGCTTGCATGCCGCTGCCTTGCGGACGGCCCCGCCAGGACGACGGTGTGGGATGCGTCGCATCGCCCGCCGGCAGCGTCAAGCCTCGCAGGGACGGACGGTGCCAGGGACGACCAGACGGGCGCCTGGCATGGCGCACGGGTCCCCGGCAAGGATGCAAATGCATGCCATCGTGCCGGCTTCGCTCAGCGCATCGCCCAGACTGCCTCATCCAGGTCCACGTCGCGCCGGGGCATGCGCACCCGCCCATTGCGTACGACCACGCCTTCGCTTCGCAGGCGCCGGGCCTGCTCCAGGAAGCCGCTAGAGCCTTCCGGGAAGGCGATCCTGCCATCGGATCGCAGTACGCGGTGCCAGGGCACGGCGGGGTCGGTATTGCTGCTCAATACCTTCGCTGCCAACCGGGCGCGACCCGGCAGGCCCGCGCGCCGTGCCACTTCGCCATAGCCCGCCACCTGGCCACGCGCGATGGCGCGCACGGCGGCAAGGATCCGGCCGGCGGAAGACAGGTCGTCCATACCCGACTAGCATAGGGCATCACGAAGCCATGGTTTCCACCAGGCAGGCCATTACCCATGCAGAGTTTCGAGCAGATCCGCGGCCACCTGGCCTCCAGCAACTTCAACATCACCATGCAGGAGCCTTACGTCCTGTGCGTGGAGCTCTCGCTGGATGGCGGCAAGCGCCACCAGGCCATTTTCCTGTCCGAGATCGAGGACGACGACGGACGCAGCTACCTGCGCGTGAGCAGCGTGCTTGCCCCGATCACCGGGATCGACTGCCGCCGTGCACTGGCGTTCAACTGGGAAAGCCGGGTCGGCTACCTGGCCGTGGGCGACCTCGACGGCGTGCCCTGGCTGCAGTTGTGCGAAAACCGCCCCTATGACGGGCTGACCCCCTCGGAAGTCGACCGCATGGTGCTGGAGCTAGGTGGCATGGCCGACCGCATGGAGCTGGCTTTGTCCGCAGGCGGCGACCTGTTGTAACCGCGCCGCGCCGCCGGACCCCGGCAGGCAGGGCTTCAGCGGCAAGCTATTTCCTCGGCATTCGGCCGTCGCGCGAGCGACGTCAGTCGCGATGCATGCCCGGACCCGCGATCGCGACTGACGTCGCTCCTGCGACGGCCGACGCTGGACCAGGCTCAAGCGCTCCCGCCGGGAGCCTCGCCTGCGATGGCACGCTCCTGCGAAGACATCACCCGATCAGGTCCAGCCGACGAGCTCGAACAGCTTGAACAGGCTGTAGGCGACGATGCCGGCCGCCGGGATCGTCAGGATCCAGGCCCAGACGATGCGCTCGATCACGCCAAGCTTGAGCGCACGCGGGTTCTTGGCGAACCCCACGCCCATGATCGCGGTGGAAATGCTGTGCGTGGTCGACACCGGCATGCCAAAGTGCGCAGCCAGCGTGAGGACACTGGCAGACGCGGTCTCCGCGGCAAAACCGTGGATCGGATGCAGCTTGACCATCTTGTGGCCCATGGTCTTGATGATCCGCCAGCCACCCACCGAAGTACCCATTGCCATCACCAGGGCACAGGTGATGATGATCCAGTTGTCGATGTGGCCTTCGGCGCCGGTGGGGTGCAGGAACGCAAGCCATCCGGGCAGGTCGTCCAGGGTGCCACTGGACTGCGCGGCGAACAACGCAAGGGCAATCACGCCCATGGTCTTCTGGACATCCTGGGTGCCGTGCGCGTAACCCATGTACGCGGCAGACAGGAGTTGTGCCTTTCCAAAAAATGCATTGACCCAACGCGGTCGCGCCATTTTCGCCAGTGGACCGCCCGCGGCCGCCATGGAGGAGATCACCGCCCAGAGCAGCACCATGAGCGCCACGCCCAATGCGAAGCCGGCCAGGGGCGAGGTGATCATCGGCACGACCACCTTCCACAGCAGGCCCTTGTTGTGGGTCCAGTCACCGACATTCTGCGACCAGACCAGGGCATGCCAGTTGTTGTGCGACGCCGCCAGCGCGGCACCGCACAAGCCTCCGATCAACGCGTGCGAGGACGACGACGGCAGGCCCACCCACCAGGTGATCAGGTTCCAGGTGATGCCGCCGCCCAGCGCGCACAGGATCACCTGCGAGGTGACATTGACGACCTCGGCATCGATCAGCCCGGTGGAGATGGTCTTGGCGACCGCCGTGCCCATGAACGCGCCGATCAGGTTCATCACCGCCGCCAGCATCACCGCATGCCCGGGCGAAAGCACCTTGGTCGCGACCACCGTCGCGATCGAGTTGGCGGTGTCGTGGAAACCGTTGATGAATTCGAACAACAACGCGGCGACGATCACCACCAGCAGCAGGGTCAGCACGAGGTCTCCTCCACCGGCGACGGCTGCGTCGTGGTCGCTTGCTTGGCGGTCACTCCCATCTTGCCCGGCCTCAGCTGTTCTTCAGCGCGATTTCGTAGGCGACCACGCCGGCTTCCCGGCAACGGTCGATCGCCTTTTCCATGATCTCGAAGAACTCCTTGAGCAGGAACATGTCCGCAGCTTCCATGTTGCCCGAATAGATCTCGCGATAAAGCTCCAGCATCAGCCGGTCCGCCTCGTTTTCCAGCACGCGCAGGCGGTCACTGAGCGTCTTCATCTTGTCCAGCGGAAGCTTGGGCAGCTCCCTGACCATTTCGACCACCACACCGGCGGCCTTTTCCAGCATGGCGGCGCGCGGGGCGAAGTCGATGTGTTCGAGCCGATGCTGGGCCAGCATGAAGCGGTCGGCGAAACGCTCGACCTGCTTGGGAATCTTGTACAGCGCCGAGGCCAGCGCTTCGATGTCCTCGCGCTCGATCGGCGTGATGAAACTGTCGACCAGCGCCTGGCTGATCTTTTCCGACACATCGCGCTCGCGCTGACGCGCCAGCTTGAAGGCATCCAGCGCATGCACGCGATCGGGACTGCGCAGCATTTTGTGAAGCGCGACGGTGCTGGCATGGGCCGCGTCGGCGGCTTCGTTGAACAGGGCGTAGAACTGCTTGCCCTGTCCGAAGATGGTCTGCAGGGAGAACATAGTCAAGGAGCCCGTGACAGTGTGGTTCGATCTGGAAGGCCGACGACCTGGAGGCGATGGCCGGGCGGCGGGGGAATTATGACGGTTTCGTGGCACTTCGTGCAGGGGCGCCCGTGGACGCACGGCCGTAGCATTGGCCAGGGACATGATCGCCTCGCCGTGGCTGTTATCATCGGCCTCGCGCCCCGGCGCCGACCTATGGACCATGCCCCCCCGCCCCTGCCTGCCTGCTGCGCCCTGACCCCCAGGCGCCAGCGCCACCACGATCGACGCATGCCCCGGCCATGCGCGGAGTCGCCGCCGTGCTGCAGCTGCTGATCGTCCTCGTCCTGGTGCTGTTCAACGGTTTCTTCGCGATGTCGGAGATGGCCGTGATGACCTCACGCAAGATCCGGCTCAAGCACATGGCCGTGGGCAGCAGGCGCGCGCGCAAGGCGTTGCAACTGGCCGAGCATCCGGAAAGCTTCCTGTCCGCCGTGCAACTGTGGATTACCTTGCTGAGCCTGCTGATCGGCTATCTCGGTGGCGAGTCGCTGGGCGGCAGGATCGCCGAACCCCTGTCGCGGCTCGAGTGGCTGGCACCGTACGCGGAGCAACTGGGATTCGCCGCCGGGTTCCTGGTGATGCTGTTCGTGTTTGGCCTGATCGGCGAATTGGTGCCAAAGCGCATCGGCACCATGCGGCCGGAGGTGATCGCCTCGGCGGTCGCGTACCCGATGGACTTCTTCGCCAAGGCGGCCAAGCCCATCGTGATGCTGCTGTCGTTGTGCACGCGCAGCGTCCTGCGCTTGTTTGGCCTCCATGGCGGGGACCTGTCACTGGTGACGGAGGAAGAGATCCGCCTGCTGGTGAGCGAAAGCCACGAGCAAGGCGTGATCGACTCCGACGAGCGCAACATGATGCACCGCGTCATGCGCCTGGGCGATCGCACCGCCGACAGCATGATGACGCCGCGCACCCGCATCATCTGGCTCGATGCCGCGGCCAGCTTCGAGGAAAACCTCGCCGAGATGCGGGCAACGCCGTACTCCCGCTACCCGGTCTATCGCGGCAGCGATTCGGAAGTGCTGGGTGTGCTGGAGGTCAAGTCGCTGATGGACCGCCTGGATGAGCGCACCCCCGATCTGTTCCAGGAGCTGCGCCCGGCGGTGTTTGTCTCCGAATCCACGCACGCGTTGAAACTGCTCGAGATCTTCCGGGAAGAGCAGCAATCATTGGCACTGGTGGTCGATGAGTATGGCGACCTGACCGGCATGGTCACCGTCAACGACCTGATGGGCGCCGTACTTGGTCGCGTGCAGTCCGGCGAAAGCCAGGACGCCGAGCCATTGGTCGCGGTACGCGAGGATGGATCGCTGCTGGTGGATGGTTCGCTGCAGTCGGATGACCTGCGCGAGCTACTGGGAGGCGGCATGCTGCCGGGCGAAGGAGACCACGACTTCCATACCGCGGCCGGCATGACAATCGCGCATTTCGGCCGGATCCCCAATCCCGGCGAGCACTTCCACTGGAAGGACTGGCGCATCGAAGTCGTCGACCTCGACGGTCCGCGCATCGACAAGCTACTGTTGCAGCGCCTGCCAAGTGCGGAGGCGTGATGGCCCGTGATATCGGTGTGCGCGCACTGCTCAACGAATTTGCCACCGGTGATCCGGACGAGGTGCTGCAGCTAGGGGCATTGCTGGCCGGCATGGGACGCCGATCGTTCGGCATGCTCCTGCTCATCGCGACACTGCCTGCCTTCATCCCGATCCCCATTGGCGGCGCGATCAGCGGCCCGCTGGTGGTGTTGATTGGCGCGCAGTTGCTCATCGGGCGGCGGCGCCCCTGGCTGCCGAAGTTCCTGGCCAGTCGCGGCCCGCATCGCCATGTACTGGCGCGTTTCGAGCGCAAGATCTCTCCATGGCTGGAACGCCTTGAAAAACTGATCCAGCCACGCATGCGCGGATTGCTCGGCCACCGGGTGGCGGCATCGTTCTCCGGCCTGCTGTTGTTCCTGCTTGGCATCCTGCTGATGCTGCCCATCCCGTTTACCAATTACCTGTTTGGTGGATTGTTGCTGCTGTATGCGTTTGCTCTGCTGGAACGCGATGGGGCATTGATGCTCGTCGCTTGGGGGCTCGGGATCGTGGCGATCGTCGTATTCGGAGTGGCGTCGGGAAACCTTGCCGCGTTGGCGGCGGCGTGGCTGGACAAGTTTTTCTGAGGCTTTCACAGCCGATCGGCCAGGCGATGGCCCAGCTCCAGATTTGGACCCAGAGCAAGCCACGCGACCGATGCTTCCGCGCCGTAGCACGCAAGCACTGGACCTCAAGGACGGGTAACAGCAGGAACGGCGGCCGGGCTGGGCACAAGCTTGCGTGCCGGTGGCGAACCGGCTCCATGGACTCGCATGCGTCTGCCGGACGAGTCCGCCTGCATGGAAACGACATGGTGGGTCGCTGCGCGCGACCGCGGTACTGATGTCCCGTCTTTCCCGGGACACCATGGTCGGGTGCCGAACCGGGGGAAAGTCACTGCCAGCAACCGAATCAGGCCAACAACCCGGCAAACTCCTGCGCGGTCATCGGATGTCCCAACCAGAACCCCTGCGCCAGGTCGCAACCACGCTCGCGCAGGATGTCGTACTGCCCTTCCTTCTCGACGCCCTCGGCGACCACGGTGATCCCCAGCGAGTGCGCCATCGCGATGATCGCGCTGGTCAACGCCAGGTCGTCCGGATCACGCAAGACGTCGGAGACAAAACTGCGATCGATCTTGACGCCATCCACCGGCACCCGGCGCAAGTGGCTCAAACCCGAGAAACCCGTGCCAAAGTCGTCGAGCCAGACCTTGACCCCGGTCTCGCGCAACCTCGACAGCAGGGCGCTGACATGGGCTTCGTCGCCAATCACCGCCGTTTCGGTCAACTCCAGGTGCAGCTTCTGCGCCGACAATCCGGTATCGCGCAGGACTTCAGCCACCAGCTCGGGAAACTCGACGCTGCGCAGTTGCCGTGGAGAGACGTTGACGGAAACGAACAGGTCGCCATTGCGCGGAAATTCGCGCTTCCACTTCCTGGCGTCCGTGCACGCACCACGCAGGACTTCGCGGCCTATGGTCTCGATCAGGCCGCTTTGTTCGGCGACATCGATGAACACCGATGGCGCGATATTGCCCTGTTGCGGATGCCGCCAGCGCAGCAGGGCTTCGGCGCCCATCAGCGCATTGTCTTCCAGCCGGTAAATCGGCTGGTAGGCGATGCTCAACTCGCCGCGCTCCCATGCTCCACGCAGGTCCTGTTCCATGCGCACCCGGCGTTCCACGGCCTGGTCCATCGCGCGGCTGTAAAAGCGATAACAACTCTTGCCCGCGACCTTGGCCTGGTACATGGCGATGTCGCCGTTCTTCATCAGGGCAGTCGCGCCATCGGCATCGTCGGGAAACAAGGTGATGCCGATGGATGTCCCCAGGAACACCTGCCTGCCCTGCACCAGGATCGGCTGGCCAAGTTCGGCAACCAGCGTTTCGGCCAAGCCGGTCGCCGTGTTGCGGACTTCGCCGCTGGCGCCAACGGCGCCTTGCACGAGGATGACGAATTCGTCGCCACCAAAGCGCGCGAGCAGGATCGAGTCATCATCGCCATGGCGCGCGACGGCAGCGCGGATGCGGTTGGAAAACTGCACCAGCACCTCGTCGCCTATATCGTGGCCCAGGGTGTCGTTGACGCGCTTGAAGTCATCGATATCCGCAAACAGCAAAGCCAGTGGCTGCCCGGTCCCGCGAAGTTGCAGCAACCGTTGATCCAGGCTCTCGCGGAATGCAAGCCGGTTGGCCAGGCCGGTCAAGGCATCGGTATAGGCCATCCGGCGGATGTCGCGGTCATGGCGGGCGATACCATTGCCCATTCGCGCGAAGGCGCGCATCAGGTCGCCGAGTTCGTCGTTGTTCCTGCTCGATGGCACCCGGGCATCGTAATTGCCCGCCTCGATCTCCCGTGCGGCGTCCGCAAGCTGCCGGATCGGGCGCACCAGCGCGTGCCTGAGCAAGAGGCTGGCCACCAGGCCCATGCCCAGCAATGCCAGCATCAACAGCCAGATCCAGACCAGGTGGCGCCTGCCGATTTCCTGCAGGCGCTCGGCCAGCGCCGCGGTGGCGCGATCCTGGTCGGCACGCACGGAATCCAGCGAGTAGCCGACGCGCACGCCCCCCAGGCGCTGGTCTCCAACCCGGATCGGGCTGGAGACGTCGAGCACGCTGTCGCTCCATTGCGCATGCACCGACTGCGCGGAAATCGCTTCGAACGCCAGCGGGTCGCGCATCGCGCTGCCATACGTTGGAATGTCGCCTGAACCGTCATGGATGATGTTGCCCTTCTCGTCGAACACCATGACGTAATCCACGTCCGGCTGCCGCATCGCATTGCGCGCGATGCCCCCGATCGCGTCCAGGTCGAAGTAGTACAAGGGGTTGACGAGCGAGTCGGCGAGTTGTCCGGTGGTCGCTTCACCTCGCTGGCGCAGGCGTTCGAATACCAGTGCATGCAGCGAGTCGCGGCTCTGCCGGGCGACTTCGTGCTGCATGGCGTTCTGGCGCTGCAGCATCAGGGCCACGATGGCCAGCATGAAGAGCAGTGTCGCGCCCACCAGGACGGTGAACTTGCCATGCAAGCCCCGGCCGGGCATCTGCAGCTTCATTCGACCTGTGCCCGGATGCGCTTGACGCCCTGGCGCAGATTGGCCAACGAGGCTTCGGTCGCATCGTCGATCGGCAGGAATCGCGTGGTGCGGAAGAACTCCAGCAGCGCTTCGCGGGCATCGGGGTCGGTGCCGGCTTCAAGCAGCACTGCGCGCAACCGTGCCTGCACCTTGTCGTCCAGGTCCCCTCGCACCATTTCCAGGGCGCGCGGGTATTCGGGTCCTTCATCGATGATACGGAAATCCGTGCGATACGACGCCGGGATCCTCTGGGGGTCGCTCCAGTCCAGGTTGCTGACACTGCCGGCGTCCACCAGCCGCTTGTGCACCCACGTGGCGATGTTGGATTCCGATCGCGCGAACACGTAGCCCACAGACTTTTCATCGGGCCGGTCCAGCGGCGAAAGCAGGATCTGCAAGGACATGCCGTGTTGCAGGAACTCGATCACCGGCGCCACGTACGCGCTGGTGGAAGACGTGTTCTGGAAGGCAATGCTGCGCCCGGCCAGCTCTTCAAGCGTGGCGATGCCACTGTCCTTGCGCACGAAGACGAGCGAGTGGTAATGGCTGACCCCGTTGCGCTCGGTCAACAACAAGGGGCGGGCGTCGGCGCGCTCCTGCAGCCGCATGGCATTGGCTGATGTCTCGGTCACCCAGTCGACGCGGCCGCGACGCAGGTAACTGGTCATCTGCTGCATGTCGCGGGCCATCAGGATGCGGCCTTCGGTGATACCGACATCGGCCATGCGCGGGACGACATAATCGAGCAACGGCTTGAGCTGCTCGTAATGCGCCTTGGGATCGTCGCTGATCCGCCCAAGCACCAATACGTGCGGATCGCTGGCATGCGCCAGCGGCACGAGTGCCACAGCGACCAACAGGCCGAACAGACTGGACAGCAGCCGTGGCATCGACTCTCGCAAATGCTTCATTCGGATTCGGGAAACAACGGCGAGCCTAGCCCAAAAGACCCGGCTACGACAGCGGGGGCGTGCGCTCGCCTGCCAAACGCGCCATCCGCTGCGCATCGGCCAGGACGCCGCGCAGCAGGCGGACTTCGCGCTGGTCCAGCTCGCCCCTCAGGAACAGCCGGCGCAGCTTTCGCATGGCTGATTCCGGGGCGCGCCCCTTGTGGAAGTCGATGGCGTCCAGGGTCTGCGCCAGTTGCGCGAACAGTCCCTCCAGCTCCGCATGCGTGGCCGGTGGGTCGCGTCTTGCTTCGGGTTCCAGCCTGGCTGGGGCCGGGGCTGCGCCACCACCTGCGCCCACTCCCGCTGCCACTGCCACCCCGGCATCCTTGCCCGCCTCGACCTCCAGCAGCGCCAGGCGGACCTCATAGGCCAGTACCTGTACCGCTGCGGCCAGGTTGAGCGAGCTGTAGCCCGGGTCGGCCGGGATATGCACCGCGCCGTGGCACAACTGCAGCTCGTCGTTGTCCAGGCCGGTGCGCTCGCGGCCAAAGACCAGTGCGACTTCCGCTCCCGCGCCTGCTGCGTCCACCAGCCGGATCGCTGCATCACGCGGGCGCTGCTCGGGCAGCGGCACCCGGCGGCTGCGCGCGGTGCAGCCCAGGACAAGCCGGCAGTCGGCCACGGCTTCGGCCAGGGTCCCATGGAGGCTGGCCGCTTCCAGGATGTCGCCGGCACCGGCGGCCAGCGCGTCGGCCTCGGCATGCGGAAAGCGCTCGGGCGCCACCAGCGCCAGCCGCGACAGGCCCATGGTCTTGATCGCACGGGCCGCCGAGCCGATGTTGCCGGGGTGCTGGGTGCCGACCAGGACGATGCGAATGCAGGCCGCAGTGGTGGCCGAAGGGATGCTCAAGTCGTTGTCCATGGGTGCAATGGTAAACTCCGCGCCCCGGCCACCGCGCCGGGCTGCTCTTTGTCCCCGTCCATTGCCGCCCGCCCACTCCTTTCGCCTGCCGAGGTCGTACCGCCATGCAAAAACCAGCCGTCAACGTCATGGTCAAGGCAGCCCGGGCCGGAGGCGGGGTGCTGCTGCGGCACATGAACAAGCTCGACGCGCTCAACGTGGTCGAGAAGGACCGCATGGACTACGCCAGCGAAGTCGACGGCCTGGCCGAGGAGGCCATCGTCAAGGAGCTGCGCCGGGCCAACCCGGAGTACGCGATCCTGGGCGAGGAAGGCGGCGCGCAGAAGGGTCGTGGCGGCAGCAGTCGTCTGACCTGGGTCATCGACCCGCTGGACGGCACCAGCAACTACCTGCATGGCTGGCCGCACTGGTGCGTCTCGATCGCCCTGGTCGAGAATGGCGAGCCGATCCACGGCGTGATCTTCGACCCGCTGCGCAACGAACTGTTCACCGCCAGCCGCGGTTCGGGCGCACAGCACAATGAGCACCGCATCCGCATCGGCGAGCGCAGGGAGCTGGCTGGCGCGATGCTGATCACCGGCTTTCCACCGCGCGAGCGGGCGCGTGCCGACGCGCAGCTGAAATGCCTGGGTGAACTGCTGCGTGACGCCGAGGACGTGCGACGCACCGGATCGGCCGCGCTGGACCTGGCCTACGTCGCTTGCGGACGCGCCGATGCCTACTTCGAAGCCGGCGTGCAACCGTGGGACATCGCCGCGGGCGTGTTGCTGGTGCGCGAGGCCGGCGGGCGCGTCTGCGACTACCGGGGGGCAGCACCCGGGCGGATGGATGTCGCCACCGCGCGCGGCAGCCAGGTGGTCGCCGGCAACGTCAAGATCGTCGACCCATTGCTCAAGACCATCGTGGGCTCGGGCTACGCAGCCAGCTTTGCCTGAAACGCCATGCCTTCGCAGGAGCGGCTCCAGCCGCGAGCTCGAGGGCTTGGCGCTTGCCCATGCAGGTGCGACCTCAGTCGCGATCGGTTGCCCGGAAAGCGATCGCGACCGACGGCGCTCCTACAGCTGCCCGAGCGACGAGCTCGCGGCTGAAGCCGGTACTGAAAAGCAGAAGGCCGCGCCGAGCGCGGCCTTTTGCCTGTCTGCCTTCGCCCCCTTACGGCCTGCGCGCGAGCGCCGCTTCATCCTTGGCCTTGGGCATCAGGTCCTGCTTGGTGACTTTCAGCAAGAGCAGCAACGGACACGCGACGTAGATCGACGATAGCGTACCCATCAATACTCCGATCATCTGCGCCTCGGCCAGGCCCTTCAGCGAAGCCCCGCCGAACAGGTACAGCGCCAGCATGCTCAGGAACGCGACGAACGAGGTGATGATCGTCCGCGACAGCGTCTGGTTGACGGACTTGTTCATGATGTCGATTGGCGCCAGCCGCATTCCGCGGAAATTCTCGCGTACGCGGTCGAAGACCACGATCGTGTCGTTGATCGAAAAGCCCATGACCGCCAGGATGCCGGCCAGCACGGTCAGGTCGAACTCGTGCCCGCTCAGCGCGAACCAGCCACAGACCAGGATCACGTCGTGCAGGGTGGCGATGATCGCCGCGATCGCGAACTTCAGCTCGAACCGGGCCGAGATATACACCAGGAAACCGAGCATCACGAAGAGCAGAGCGTAGATGCCGTTGAGCGCCAGCTCCTTGCCGACCTGGGGGCCGACGAAATCGCTCTTCTGCACCTTGGCCGGATTGTCCGGCATGGAGACGGCGCGCAGCACGTCTTCCGCCGTCCGCTTGGCGGCCTCTCCCTCGTTGCCGGACTTGCTCTGCAGGCGCACGAGTACGTCGTTGCTGGCACCGAACCGCTGGACCTGGGCGTTGTCGTAACCGGCCCTGGCCAGGTTCTGGCGCACCAGGTCCACGTCCGCGGGCTTCTCGAAGACCAGCTCGGTCGCGGTACCGCCGGTGAAGTCCAGGGCGAAATTGAAGCCCTTGAACGCCATCGCGCCGATCGAGACGAACATGATCAACACCGAGATCGTCAGCGACACGCGCCTCCAGCTCATGAAGTCCAGGTTGGCGTCCGGCGGAAACAGGTTGAACGGTTTCATTTCAGTTCCTTGGATTCACGCGCCAGGCCAGGCGCGCGACGAAGCAGGTTGCCAGTTCGGCGGCGGGATCAGATCGCGATCGACTTGAGCTTGCGGCGATGCCCGTAGATGAGCGCGGAGATGCCACGCGACACCGAGACCGCGGTGTACATCGAGGTCATGATGCCGACGATCAATGTCACCGCGAAGCCCTTGATCGGCCCGGTGCCGAAGGCAAACAGCGCCACGCCGGCAAGCACGGTCGTGATGTTTGCATCAACGATGGTGCCGGTCGCGCGCTTGTAGCCTTCGCTGATCGCCGCCAGTGGCGGCATTCCCGCACGCCAGTCCTCGCGTATCCGCTCGTTGATCAGCACGTTGGCATCGACCGACATGCCGACCGTCAACGCGATGCCAGCCAGGCCAGGCAGCGTCATGGTCGCCCCCATCACCGACATCAGGGCGATCACCATCAGCAGGTTCAGCAGCAACGCCAGGCAGGTAATGATGCCGAAGACGCGGTAGTAGAACAGGAAGAACACCAGTGCGAACACGAACGAGTAGCCCACGGCACGCATGCCGTTCTGGATGTTCTCGGCGCCCAGGCTCGGCCCGACGATGCGCTCCTCGACGAAATCCATCGGCGCGGCCAGGGCACCGGCGCGCAGCAGCAATGCCAGGTCGGCCGATTCCTTGGGACTGTCCAGGCCCGTTGTGCTGAAGTCCTTGCCGAACACGCCCTGGATGTTGGCGACCGAGATCACCTGCTCGCGGCTGCGGGTCGTGCGCACTTCCTTGCCATCGACCATGCGCACCTCTGGGATGCGCTCGATGTAGACCACCGCCATCGGCTTGCCGACGTTTTCACTGGTGAAGTCGAACATGCGTTGGCCGCCGACACCATTGAGCTTGACCGTCACCTGCGGCGTGCCGCTGCGCGAGTCGTATCCCGAATGTGCCGTGACAAGCTGGTCGCCGGTGGCGATCACGCGCTTGTTGAGGATGATCGGGATCGGCTTGCCGTCCGGGCCGAGTTCCTTGCGGTAATACAGCCGTCCCTCGGGCGGGATGTTGCCGCTCTTGGCTTCGTCGAAGGCGTAATCCTTGACCACGCCGCGGTATTCAAGGGTCGCGGTGGCGCCCAGGATGCGCTTGGCCTGGGCGGTGTCCTGCACGCCCGGCAGCTCGACCACCACGCGGTCGGTTCCCTGGCGCTGGATCACCGGCTCGGCCACGCCCAGCTCGTTGATGCGGTTGCGCAGCGTGCCGACGTTCTGCTCGATGGCATCGGTGGTGATCGCCTGGATTTCCCGCTCGGGCACCTTGACGATGATGGTGTTGCCCGAGACATCGCTTTCCAGGTTGGACAGGTTCTTGGCAACCAGTGCCCGTGCGGCGGCGACATCGGCGCCCGGAAGCAGCGTCGCCACCATCGAGTTGTCCGGTCGGCGATCGACCGACTCGTAGCGCACGTGGTTGTCGCGCAGGACCACGCGCAGGTCGTCGGTATATGCGCTCAGCCGCTTTTCCAGCGCCGCCTTCTGGTCGACCTGCATCAGGAAATGCACGCCACCTTGCAGGTCCAGGCCCAGCAACATGGGCTTGGCGCCGATCGCCGTCATCCAGTCCGGCACCGTGGATGCCAGGTTGAGTGCAACGACATAGTTGCTGCCAACGCCGTCGCGCAGGACGTCGGCGGCCCTGACCTGGTCGTTGGGCGTGGACAAACGCACCAGCAGGTTGCCGTCCTTCTGCACCTCGGTCTGCTTCGGGGTGACCCCGGCCGACTTGAGGGTGGTGGCGACCTTGGCCTGGAAGGCAGCATCGATCTGCGCGCCGCGGCTGGCGGTGATCTGTACCGAGGGATCCTGTGGATACAGGTTGGGCAGCGAATACAGCGCGCTCAACAACAGGATCACCAGGGCAAGGGCGTATTTCCAGCGGCCGTATACAAGCATCGATCAATCCCGCGCGCGACCCGGGGGCCGGCGTTCAAAGGTGAAAAAAGAGGTCGGTCAAGCGGACTTCAGCGTGCCCTTGGGCAGGACGTTGGCGATCGCGCCTTTCTGCAGGCGCACGCGGACGTTGTCGGCGATTTCGATGGTGATGAAACTGTCGCCGAGTTCGCGGATGGTGCCGGCGATGCCGCCGTTGGTGATCACCTCGTCGCCATTACCGAGCTTGTCGAGCATGGCGCGGTGCTCCTTCTGCCGCTTCATCTGCGGGCGGATCATCAGGAAGTACATGACGCCGATGATGATGATCGGGAACAGCAGGCCACCCATGCCGCCGCCGAACAGGCCGCCGGCACCCGCCCCCGGGGCAGCTGCCTGGGCGAATGCAGGCGGTACGAGCGCGTTGATCACGAAATCAATGGGGCTGTTGGAAAGCAGGTTCATCAGGGTGTCCGGTGATCGATTAGCAGGGAATTATGGCATGTAGGCGCCATCGGGCGCTTTCAAGCGGTGCCCCTCCCCTCGCGCGCAGCGCAGGGGAGGCCGTGAGGGGCGCTTGCTCCCGGCGCCCTCCGCCAGGAACCGCCTCCAAAGCCATCCCCTTGCCTGCACGAAAGCGAGGACTCACTGCCGCAGGGCATGGAAAGAGTCCCGGAAGGCCTGGAAGGTTCCCTCCGCGATCGCCGCGCGCATGTCAGCCATGAGCTTCTGGTAATGCCACAGGTTGTGCAGGGTGCCCAGGATCGGGCCGAGCATCTCGTTGCAACGGTCCAGGTGGCGCAGGTAGGCGCGGCTGTAACCGCTGCTGCAGGCATGGCAACCGCAGCCTTCCTCGATCGGGCGGGTATCGCGCTCGTATTTGGCATTGCGGATGCGAACGATCCCGCGGCTGGTGAAAAAATGACCATTGCGGGCGTTGCGGGTCGGCATCACGCAATCGAACATGTCCACGCCCCGCGCGACCGCCTCGACCAGGTCTTCGGGCCTCCCCACGCCCATCAGGTAGCGCGGGCGATCCGCCGGCAATTGCGGGACGGTGTGCTCGAGCATGGCGTTGCGCGCTTGCTCCGGCTCACCGACCGCGAGGCCGCCAACGGCGTAGCCGTCGAAACCGATCGCCTTGAGCCCCTCGGCCGATTGCGTGCGCAAGGCATGGTGCATCCCACCCTGCACGATGCCGAACAACGCCGCATCGTTGCCTTCGTGCGCGCGTTTGCTGCGTTCGGCCCAGCGCAACGACAGTTCCATCGACTTGCGCGCCAGGTCCTGCGTCGCCGGAGCCCCGTCGACAAGATATGGCGTGCACTCATCGAAGATCATGACGATGTCCGAACCGAGCACTTGCTGGATGCGCATGCTTTCCTCGGGGCCCAGGAACACCGTCGACCCGTCGATCGGTGCCTGGAAGGTCACGCCCTGCTCGGTGATCTTGCGCCGGTGCGCCAGCGAGAACACCTGGAACCCGCCCGAGTCGGTCAGGATCGGGCCGTCCCAGCCCATGAAGCGGTGCAGCCCGCCGTGTGCCTGGATCACGTCCAGTCCCGGGCGCAGGTAAAGATGGAAGGTGTTGCCGAGGATGATCTCGGCGCCGAGCGCGCGCACCTGCTCGGGCAACATGCCCTTGACCGACCCATAGGTCCCGACCGGCATGAAGGCCGGCGTTTCGACGGTACCGCGGGGGAATGCCAGGCGGCCGCGACGAGCGGCGCCGTCCGAAGCAAGCAACTCGAACGACATGCGGCTCACTTCGCCTCTCCCCGCGCGAAGTCGCCACCCCTGCGCAAGCGGGGATCCGGCGATTTTGCTCGCTGCCTCGACCCTGGACCCCTGCCTTGGCTGGCGTGACCCGCGAATGCGGTCTCCCGGATCTGTTTCTCCATGGCGTGCGTCGACGCGTTCATTCGCTTGGCATCCGATCCTGGTCGCGGCGAGGAAACAGCAACATGGCATCGCCGTAGGAGAAAAACCGGTACCGCTGCCCGATTGCATGCCTGTACGCCGCCATGATGCGCTCCTTGCCCGCGAACGCCGAGACCATCATCAGCAACGTGCTCTCGGGCAGATGGAAATTGGTCAGCAGCGCATCCACGCTGCTGATCCGGTATCCAGGCAGGATGAAGATCGTCGTCTCGCCCGCGTAGGGCCTGAGCTGGCCGTCCCCGGCGGTCGCGCTTTCCAGTGCGCGCACGACGGTCGTCCCGACGGCGACCACCCGCCCGCCCGCGGCCCGGGTCTTCTCGATCTGGGCCACCAGCGGCGCACTGACGTTGAGCCACTCGCTGTGCATGCGGTGTTCGCTCAGGTCGTCCACGCGCACCGGCTGGAAGGTGCCTGCGCCGACATGCAGGGTCACGTGGCCAAACGCGATACCGCGCGTACGCAGACCATCCAGCAATGCCTGGTCGAAATGCAGGCCTGCGGTCGGCGCGGCGACTGCGCCGGTTTCGCGTGCGAACACGGTCTGGTAGCGCTCCAGGTCGGCAGCATCCGGGTCGCGATGGATGTAAGGCGGCAGCGGCAACCGGCCCGCCTGTTGCAACCACTCGACCAACGCGCCCTCGATGTCGAACCGCAAGTGGTAGAAGCCACCGTCGCGCGTCAACACCTCGACTTCGCCGCCTGCCTCCAGCGTGATGCGGCTGCCAGGCTTGGGCGACTTGCTGGCGCCCACCTGTGCAAGCGCTTCGTTGTCGGCCAGCAACCGCTCGATCAGGATTTCGACCCGCCCTCCGCTGGCCTTGTGTCCGTACAGCCGCGCGGGGATCACGCGGGTGTCGTTGAACACCAGCAGGTCGCCCGGCTGCAGCAGGTCCGGCAAGTCGCGGATGCCCCCATCCACCAGGGGCGCAGGCGCAGGCGGCACGACCAGCAGGCGGCTGGCCGAACGCTCCGGTAGCGGCGTCTGTGCAATCAGGTCGGCAGGCAGTTCGTAGTGGAAGTCGGATCGTTTCAAGGGGGTTGGCCCGGGTACGCGCAAATCGAACGAGGAGCAATGCTATTTCACCACGCTTGCCATCCCTCGCCCTGCCATCGCGAGCTGCGAAGGATCCATTGTTGCTGTTTGCCGTTGCGCGAGCAGCTTCAGCCGCGAGCTCTCGACCCTGCCATTGCTCTTGCAGGAGTGACGCAAGTCGCGATCGGATGTCGGGGAAAGCATCGCGACTTGCGTCACTCCTGCAACGCCGTGAACACCAAAAACCAAGCGGCCGGCAGCAGGAGGCCAGCATCCAAAGCCCGCGGCTGAAGCCGCTCCTGCGAAAAGTCTGGAAAAGGCCAGGGGAGCCAGCAGATCCTTCCCTGCCCTCCGGGTGGCGATGGACGGGCCAGGCAAACATCAGGAAACCAGTTCACGGCCACCCCCAAAACCGCAAGCCAAACAGTGACTTGAGCGCCCGGTCGGCCGCGCATTGTAAGCGCTGCCTGTCCTGCCAACGGGGGTTACGGCGCCACAAACCGCATGATAAAATCCCGCAAATACTTGTTTTAACTGGAAAACGACGGTTCGCTACGCCATTTGGCATGCCCTGCGGGGACACGCCTTTTCGGATGCTGCCGCGCAAGTGCAGCAACGCATGCCCACGCGCCCGACTGATCCCAGCACCCATCACACGATTCAATTCCGGGAGGCACCATGACCCTGCTCGATACCCTCGCCCCGCTGCGCGCGCACAAGGGCGCCCGGCGCACCGTCGGCCTGGATGACGACACGCTGCTCAAGTTCGCCCAGACCCACCCCGACCTCGTCGAGGCCGTGCAGGCCGCCGCCACCGAATACGCCGCCATCAAGGGCGACTTCGCCGACTTGCTGGACATGGACGAAGCCGGGCAGGCACACCTGGTGCAGGACGGCTTCGTCAATTTCTATCCGCAGGATGCCGTCAACCCGTACGTCGCACTCACCGCACGCGGACCTTGGGTGGTGACGCTCAAGGGCGCCGTGCTGCACGACACCGGCGGCTACGGCATGCTCGGACTGGGCCATGCGCCGCAGGACATCCTCGATGCGATGGCCAAACCGCAGTCGATGGCCAACATCATGACGCCCAGCCTGTCGCAGCTGCGCCTGGAGCGCGCATTGCGCAAGGAAATCGGCCATTCGCGCGAGGGCGACTGCCCGTTCGCCAAGTTCATGTGCCTCAACTCGGGCTCCGAGTCGGTGGGCCTGGCCGCACGCATCGCCGACACCAACACGCGCACCATGACCGATCCGGGCGGCCGTTACGCCGGTCGTACCGTCAAGCGTCTCGTGGTCAAGGGCAGTTTCCACGGCCGCACCGATCGTCCGGCCCTGTATTCGGACTCCACCCGCAATACCTACCTCAAGTTCCTGGCCAGCTATCGCGACGAGAACTCGGTCATCGCGGTCGAGCCCTACGACATCGATGCGCTGAAGAAGGTCTTCTCCGATGCTGATGCCAACGGCTGGTTCATCGAGGCGATGTTCCTGGAGCCGGTCATGGGCGAAGGCGACCCGGGGCGCAGCGTGCCGGTCGACTTCTACAACGCGGCACGGGCGCTGACCAAGGCGCATGGCGCGCTGTTGCTGGTGGACTCGATCCAGGCCGGCCTGCGTGCGCAGGGCGTGCTGTCGATCGTCGACTATCCCGGTTTCCAGGCGGTAGAGGCGCCGGACATGGAGACCTACTCCAAGGCCCTCAACGCCGGCCAATATCCGCTGTCGGTGCTGGCGGTCAATGCAGCCACGGCCGCGATCTACAAGCGCGGCACTTATGGCAACACCATGACCACCAACCCGCGCGCCTGCGACGTCGCCTGTGCGGTGCTGGGCGGCCTCACCACGGCGATGCGCGACAACATCCGCAACCGCGGCAAGCAGGCCGTGGCCAAGCTCGAGGCGCTCAAGTCCGAACTGGGAGGCGAGATCACCAAGGTCCAGGGCACGGGGCTGCTGTTTTCGTGCGAGCTGGCGCCTCAGTTCAAGTGCTACGGCGGCGACTCCACCGAGGAATGGCTGCGCGAGCGCGGTTTGGGCGTGATCCACGGAGGCACCAACTCGCTGCGCTTCACGCCGCACTTCGCGATGGATGAAGCCGAGCTCGACCTGCTGGTGGCGCTGGTCAAGCGTGCGATCCAGGAAGGGCCTCGGCAGGAGCAGTCTGCCGCTGCCTGATGGTCGTATCAGGACAACCAAGGAAGGCCGCGCATTGCGCGGCCTTTTTTTGTTGCTGCAGGAGTGGCTTCAGCCGAGAGCGCCTGATCTTGTCCTGGCCAGGGCTTTTTCAGGAGCGACGCAAGTCGCGATCGGTATCCCGGCATGGCATCGCGACTTACGTCGCTCCTGCAACGGCACTGCAGAAGCAGGATCAAGCGCTCGCGGCTGATCCGCTCCTGCACATCAAGCAGACCCTGCGCTCCACCTACAGGTGGACCAGGGCCAGCCACACCCCCGCCAACGCCATCGCCAATAGGTCCAGCCAGGTCAGCGCGGTGCCGTAGAAACGCCCAAGGGACTTGCCTGCGGTGCGCGACAGCCCAACCGCATGCATCAACCGCGCCAGCAGAAGCACACCGCCAAAAACCCAGAGCGCGTTGGCAGGCATGCCGCAAAGTTCAAGCAGGCCAAGCAACAACAAGGCGATCGGCACGTGCTCGACGAAGTTGCCGTGGACGCGGATCTTGCGCACCAGCGCGTCGTCGCCACCATCGCCCAGCCCGATGCGCTTGCCGTGTCGATGCCGCGAAATCGGCACGAGTAAAGCGATCATCAGCACGACATGCAAGGCGGTGAATAGCAATGTGATCTTCGGCATCTTGGTTTCCCGGTGGCTTGGATGCGGCTGTTTACTGGTCGGATTGTGGTTCCCGCCTGATCTCTCCGGAGAAAGCCGCAATCGATTGTGCTTCAGATGTTGGCGATCGACATGGATTGCGTCCTTGGCCGGGGTCAGGACTTGTCCAGGCATTCCCGTGACTTGCTGCCGGGCCATCCCCGGCATCGACATCACGGTTGCACTGCTTCAACGTCGGCGTCGCCGACGCCACGCGGCCAGTGCGGCGATCAACACCGCCAGGGCGCCTCCACCCGACAGCCACGTCAAGCGTCGTTGCGCCGGCACCGCTTCGGCAGGCATGTCCGCTTCGGGCATGGAGACCGCAACCGCAGCGGGAGCCGAGGCAAGTTGCCAGCGCCCATCGCGCAGCACGACCTTGTCCTGCAGTGGTGGCAGCACCAGTTCGCGCCAGGTGATGCGCAGGTCACCCACCTGCGGGTCCAGCGGGTTTTCGCCACTACCCAGGCCATCACCCAAAGGCTGGAACGTCGCGGCAAGATTGCGCGGCAACGCATTGAAACTGGGACGGAAGCCGCGCCACTGGCCCAGTGCCTGCACCACCTGGCCATCCAGCGGCTGGCCATCGATGCTGATCGATGCCGCACGCCACCGCCTGCCTTGCAAGGGAAACGGCGGATTGGCGTGCCCCGGCGCGAAACCGGAGGAGTCCAGCGCGTGTTCGCTCCATGCGTGGACGTACGCCTTCCCGGCCTTCTGCCACTGGTACATCTCGACATGGCGTTCCAGGCCAAGATGGCGCGCCGTGACGCCAAACTCCGGATCTCGCACGCTTTTGTCTGGCTGGGGCGTACCCAACGGTTGCCTCGCGTCCGCCCCCGCGGCACCTGCCACCTGCGCCAGTGACGCGCAAGGCAGCGAAGCGGCAACCAGAAGCAGCGCTCCCGCAAGCCGCCCCAGGGACATCATGCAGACAACGCCCTGGCGTGCAGCTCCGACACTTCGTGCGCCGTGCCATAGCGGCCTCGCGCGTCGCGGGTCACCTGCGCCAGTGCGCACCCGGGATCGTGCGTGAAAAACAGGTGCACGTTGCGCGCCAGTTTGTCGGCGAGGAAATCACGCTTCTCGTCGATCAACAGTTCGGCACTGCGGTCGTATCCCATGGTGATCGGTACATGCACCCACGGGCGGCCCGGGATCAAGTCGGCACAGAACACCACGCCGCCATGGGCCTCGCCGTCGACGTGCTCCGGACCAACGATTTCGGCCAGCATCAGGCCAGGGGTATGGCCGTCGCTGTAGTGGAAACGCACGGTCTTGCCGAGCGCACGCGAGTACTGCCCGTCGACGATCTCAAGGCGGCCACTTTGCTCCAGCAATCCCGGCAATTCAGGAATGAAGCTGGCGCGGTCGCGCGGATGCGGGTTGCGGGCGCGGTCCCAGCAAGCGGCGCTGACCACATAGGTTGCGTTGGGAAACAGCAATCGCGGCGCCTCGCCTTCCTGCCACTGCGACAACAGCCCGCCGGCATGGTCGAAGTGCAGGTGCGAGAGCACGACCACATCGATGTCCTGGTGTTCGAAGCCGGCCGCCTTCAGCGACTCCAGCAATACATGCCGGTCTTCCTGCACACCGTAACGCTCACGCAACTTCGGCTCGAAGAAAGCTCCAATGCCTGTCTCGAACAGCACGGTCTTTCCGTTGAGTGGGCTGGCAAGCAACGCGCGGCATGCCAGCGGGATGCGATTTTGCTCGTCGGGCGCAAGCCACTTGTGCCACATCGCACGCGGTGCGTTGCCGAACATCGCGCCGCCATCGAGCTTCTGGGAATTACCCAGGATAGACCAGAGTTTCATGGACCGATTCTAACGCCCATGGACGTTGAATCGCTGCAAGCCGGGACATGCTTTCGCAGGGCCGCTTCAGCCGCGAGCCAACAGCTCGCGACTGAAGCCCCTCCCAGGGGGGATCAGGGTTGCGCCAGCACCGCTGCCTTGCCGTCGGGATGCCGTGGATCGCTACCACCCGACAGGGTGTCGGTGTCGCGATCCCACTCCACCGTTTGCAAGTTGCCCCAAGTCCCCTCGCCGGCATTGACCCTGTGACCCATCGCCTCCAGCGCCTTGACCGTGTCCGCGTCGAACGCACCGGACTCGGCCGAAATCACATCAGGCATCCATTGGTGGTGGTAACGCGGCAGCGCGGCGACTTGTTGCGCTGACAATCCGTCGTCGTAGCCAAGGATGCCGACCAGCACCTCGGTGATGATCCGGCTACCACCCGGCGCACCCAGTGCGGTGACCTTGTCCGGCGAGAACATGAAGGTCGGGGTCATCGAGCTGAGCATGCGCTTGCCCGCTTCCGGGGCGTTGGCGGCAAAGCCCATGACGCCAAAGGCGTTGGGCGTGCCGGGCTTGAGCGCGAAGTCGTCCATCTCGTCGTTGAGCAGCACGCCGGTACCCGGGACCACCATGCCCGACCCGTACAGCAGGTTGACCGTCTGCGTGGCCGACACCATGTTGCCGTCGGCATCGATGATCGAGAAGTGCGTGGTTTCGTCGTCTTCCAGCGGCGCCGGTTGACCGGGCAGCAAGTTGCTGGGCGTGGCCTTGTCCGGATGGATGGTGGCACGCAGGCCGGCTGCGTAATCGGGGCTTGTCAGGCGGGACACCGGCACTTTCACGAAGTCCGGGTCGCCCAGGTAAATGGTGCGATCGCGATAGGCGCGGCGCATGGCCTCTACCACCAGGTGCGTACGGTGGGCGACATCCAGTTTCGACAGGTCCCAGCCTTCGAGCACCTGCAGGATCTCTGCCAGCGCGATGCCGCCAGACGACGGCGGCGGCGCCGTGACGATGCGCCAGTCGCGGTACGGGAACACGACGGGTTCACGCTCGCGGACGGTGTAACCGGCCAGCTCGGCGGCCGTCCAGTGGCCGCCTTCGGACTGGACCGAGGCCAGCATTTTGTCGGCGACATCACCACGGTAGAAACCGTCCATGCCCTTGCCTGCAAGGCCCTCCAGCGTGCGTGCCAGATCGGGCTGCTTGAAGACTTCCCCTACCTTCGGGGGATCGCCATCGGCAAGGTACAACGCACGCGTGCCCGGGTAGCGCTCCATCACCTTGCTGCGCTGCGCGTAGCCCTTCTCCAGGCGCGGGTAGACCGGGAAGCCCTCGCGCGCGATCCGGATCGCCGGGGCCAGCGTGGTCTTTAGCGGCAACTTGCCGTACTTCCCTGCCAGCCTCACCAACGCCGCGGGCAAGCCCGGTATGCCGGCCGACCATGGGCCGTTGTGCGCGCGGTTGACGTCCAGGTCGCCGCTCTTGTCCAGATAGGCCTGTGGCGTCGCGGACCCGGGCGCGATTTCGCGCGCATCCAGGAAGATGTCCTTGCCGGTCTTGCCATCGTGCAGCAGGAAGAATCCTCCTCCACCCAGGCCCGAACTGATCGGCTCGACCACCGAAAGCACCGAGGACACGGTGACCGCGGCATCGAACGCGTTTCCGCCGGCCTTGATCGTCTGCAAGCCCGCGTCCGTGGCCAGGGCGTGCGCGCTGGCGATGGCAGCACCGGAAGGATGCCCGGCCCGGGCCGCGGTCGTGGTGCCGGCGGGCCGGGCTGCTACTGGCCTGCCCGCAGCCCAGGCAGGCAGCGACAGGCAAACGAGGACCACCATCAGCCAATGGCGGGTACGGGGGATCGATTTCATGCGGCTTCCTCTGCTGAGGTGCGTTGGGTACGCAATACCTTAACCGAGCACGCCAGCCCGGCCTTGCCCCTCCGGGCGCGCTACGCGGCCGGAGCCTGGCCTTGCTGTTGCAGCCGGCGCAGCTTTGCCAGCAGTTGCGGTTCGGACTCGGGATGTTCCGGATCCGGATCGATGCACTCGACCGGGCAGACCACCACGCATTGCGGCTCATCGTGGTGGCCGACGCATTCGGTACATCGCGCCGGGTCGATCACATAGATGCTCTCGCCCTGCGAGATCGCCTGGTTGGGACAGGCCGGCTCGCAGACGTCGCAGTTGACGCAGAGTTCGTTGATCTTGAGCGACATCTGTCTGGAGCGAAGTCCGGGGGCGTCGATGCACCAGCCCACGCGCGTGGCCTGGACGACGGAACGGGGCTGCCATGACGGCAGCCCCTGGTAAAGGTCAGTCGGTCGCGACGAAGACGTAGTTGACGCCAGCTGGCGTCACGGCTGCCTTGACCCTGTCGCTGTCGGCCTTCTTGCCGATGAACAACACTTTGACGTCCTTCATCGAATCGGCCGGCACGTCCTGGAAGGCATAGACCACCATGTCGGCCATCTTGGCCGACTCCGGCGAAGCGTAGGCCAGCATGTTGCCGGCGATGATGCCGCGGGCCACGTCGGATCGCGCTTTCTCGGCCAGCCTGTCGTAGTACCCCTGCGCTTCGTCCGGGTTTTCGACATCGGGCAGGAAGTAGACGAAGGGCTCGTTGGTAATGTCGCCGCGATTGCGATTGACGACATCGTTGAGGAACGCCACCCAAGCCTGCTTGTCCTTGGTGGTCGGAGCACTCATCGGCGCCTTGGCCTCCGGCACGGGTGCCTCGGCCTTCTTGCAGGCCGCGAACGGCAGCACCAGGCAGGCGATAAGCATCAAACGGGTAATTGTTTTCATCGATGTCCCCCGGGAATCATTCATGCAACATTGCGCTGCCATTCGGCCTGCAGCGCTTGGGCCACCGCCGGCGGCACGAAACCTGACACATCCCCGCCCAGGCGGGAAATTTCGCGTACCAGCGAAGAAGAGATGAATCCGTATTCCTCGGCGGGAGTCAGGAACAACGTCTCGACGTCGGGGATCAGGTGGCGGTTCATGCTTGCCAACTGGAATTCGTATTCGAAGTCCGACACCGCGCGCAGGCCCCGCAGCAGCACCCCGGCGCCCACGTCGCTGACGAAATGGGCAAGCAGGCAGTCGAACCCCTGCACCTGCACGTTGGGAAAATGCGACAGCGCCTCGCGTGCCAGGGTCACCCGCAGCTCCATCGGCAGCGCAGGACTCTTGCCCGGACTCTCGGCGACACCGACGATCAGGCGCTCGAACAACGGCGCTGCGCGATCGACAAGGTCTACATGGCCGTTCGTGATCGGATCGAACGTGCCAGGGTAAACCGCGATCCGGGTGCGGGCCACGCTCATTGGGCGACACTCATCCAGTGCACACTCATTCAGAGATTGCGCCATCGGCGTCAAGGTCGAAGGCCAGTGTACCAGCGGCCGCCCGCAGGCGCTGGAGGCCGCGTCGATACAAGGCATAACGCGTTTCCCGCGTACTGCCCTGGCGGTGCGGCAACCAGCCGGGGCCGGGCGCCACGTCCCGGGCGACCGGCGACTCGATGTACAACCAGGCCCCTGCGGCCAGCCACGGCGACAGCAAGGCCAGCGCGGGATGCCAAAGATCGCCTGCGAAGGGCGGATCCATGAAGACGATGTCGAACTGCCCCTGCATCGGGGTACGCAACCATGCCAGTGCATCGGCGCGCACCACGTTGGCCTGGTCACCTGCGTGCAATCGCGCCACGGTGTTGCGCAACGATTCGGCCTGGCCTGGATCCTGCTCGATCAACCAGGCTTCGCGCGCACCGCGCGACAGCGCCTCCAGGCCAAGTGCGCCGCTACCGGCAAACAGGTCCAGTACCCGGGCCCCGGGCAAGGCCGGTTGCAGCCAGTTGAACAGCGTTTCGCGGACACGGTCGGGCGTGGGCCGCAGACCCGGCACGTCGGCCACCGGCAAGCGGGTGCCGCGCCAGCGTCCACCGACGATGCGGACCTGGTCGGCAGCGGCTTTCCGGGGCGGGTTTTTGCGCTGGGGACTCACCAGGAATGAACGCGATGCGGTGCTAACATGCCCGCCATTCTGCGCGATGGTCCCCATGATGGTCAGTTTTTTCCGCCGCAAGAAGCCCGAAGAGGCTGCGGCGCCCGCTGCGGATGGGTCCCCCAGCCCCCGCTACAGCGTCGAGGAGCTGGCTGCCGCCTTCCCGGCCGCCCCCGCGAACGCAACCGACAGCCCTCCGCCTGCCATTGCGCATGCTGACCCGGCGCTTGTCGATCCCGAGCGCGAACCGGGTGCCAGGGGCGACGTCCCTGCCGATTCCTCGAAGGCTGCTAATCCCGACGACGGGACCCCGGCAAGTGCGGCGAGCCCGCAGGATGCAGCCGCGGCCCGGCAGGACCGACCGCCGCCGGTCAAGGCCACCTGGCGTGACCGCTTGCGCGGCACCGGCTTTGCGCGCGGCCTGGGCAGCGTTTTCTCGCGCAACCCGAAGCTCGACGATGAACTGCTCGACGAAATCGAAACCGCCCTGCTTACAGCCGACGTCGGCGTAAGCGCCACTACCCAACTGGTCGACGACCTTCGCCAGCGCATGAACGCCCGCGAGTTCGCCGATGCGCCCGCGCTGCTGTCCGCGTTGCGTGCAGACCTGGTTGCACTGCTGCGCCCGGTCGCCCGGCCATTGCTGGTCGACCCGGCCGCCAAACCGTTCGTACTGCTCACCGTCGGCGTCAACGGCGTTGGCAAGACCACGACCATCGGCAAGCTGGCCCGCCGCTTCAAGGACGAAGGCAACACGCTGATGCTGGCCGCGGGCGATACGTTCCGCGCGGCCGCCGTTGCCCAACTGCAAGCCTGGGGCGAGCGCAACGATGTCCCGGTGATCGCACAGGGACAGGATGCCGACGCCGCTTCGGTCGCCTTTGATGCGCTACAGGCGGCCAGGGCGCGCAAGACCGACATCCTGATCGCCGACACCGCAGGTCGCCTGCACACGCAGCAAGGGCTGATGGCCGAGCTGGGGAAGATCCGCCGCGTACTGGGCAAGCTCGACCCCGCCGCGCCGCACGAAGTGCTGATGGTGATCGACGGCACCACGGGGCAGAATGCGCTGTCGCAACTGCGCCAGTTCCACGCCGCGGTCGGCGTGACCGGACTCGTCGTCACCAAGCTCGATGGCACCGCCAAGGGTGGCGTGGTGTTCGCGTTGGCACGCGAGTTCGACATCCCGATCCGATTCGCCGGCATTGGCGAACGCCCCGAGGACCTGCGCGTGTTCGACGCCGAAGCCTTCGTCGACGCGTTGCTGCCAGGCTCGCTTGGCGCCTAGGCCGGCATGCATGGCATGAAGGCCGATGCCAGGTCGCTGCGAGCCTATCTCAATGTGCGCGGATGGCTGGCGCTGGTCGTGGCGCTGACGGTGTTGTTGCTCGTCCTGCTCAATTACTTCCTGCAACCGCGCCAGGTTGCGCGTTTGCTGCTCGACCGCACCGGCAAGGCCCTGGGACTGGAGATCGCTGCCACCGGCAAACCGGAATACGGATTGCGCGGCACGCCCGTCCTCATCCTGCGCGACCTGGTGGCGCGCGAACCCGGTGCCGGCAAGCCCCTGTTGCGCGCCAAGCGGCTGTACATCGCCCTGCCCTGGTCGACGATCCGCTCCCGTGGCGATGTCCTTGACGCCACCCGCATCGAACTCGATGCGCCCATCCTGGACCTGCCCGCCCTGCAGCATTGGCTGGCGACGCGGCCATCGTCCCGCAAGCGCCTGCCAACGCTGACTGATGGCTTGCAGATCCGTGACGGACGCATCCTCAACGACGTCGCTTCCGGCCACGCCTGGCGCATCGATGGCATCGATGTCGACCTGCCACGGCTTGCCTCCGACCAACCCGTCCACGCCCGTTTGCGCGGTCGTTACCTGGATCCGCCGCTGGCGATGCCCGTGGATCTGGCGGTGGCGATCGAGCAGCCCGAAGCATTGTTCCGCGGCAGGACAACCGGCTTTGCCATTGCCGGCCATGCCAGTATCCAGCACCAGGGCGACTGGACACTTCCGGCAACCGTCATCCTGTCGGGCCCGCTGACGATGGGAGCAGGCGAGCTGCAGCTCACGCCAGCACGCGTGGGCGTGGCGGCAAGTTTCCAGGCGTCTGGTCATGGCGCTGGCAACACGCGACTGCCTTTTTCGCTGGGAATGCATGGCCCGTTGCGCTTCAAGGGCGCGACATGGACGTTCGCGCCGGCGACGGTCGTCCTGCACGGACGTGCCGATGACCCGGACAAGGACCTGGTCCCGTCCCTGGCCGCGCGTGGCCAGCTGGCACTGGGAGCTCGATTGGTAGTGGGCCTGCAGGGCAGCATCGACGGCTGGCCCAAGGCATGGCCGGCATTGCCACCACCGATCTCGCAATCCGAATCGCCCCTGGCGTTCACCCTGGGCTACGCCGGCACGACGGATCTGTCACAGGTCGCCACCCTGCGATTGCGGCGGGACCGCAGTCGATTCAACGGCCTGTTCCGCCTACCCGACGTCACCGCCTGGGTGGGCGATGGCCACGCGACATCGCCACTGCCGCCGCTGGAGGGCAAGCTGGTCACGCCCGAGCTGGAAATCGCTGGCGCGCGCTTGCAAGGGGTCGAAGTCATCTTCGACGATCCGGACGTGCCGTCTGGTGCGTCGACCGACAACGCTGCGCATGACCGGCCCTGAGCCAATCGACGGCACCGACGATCTTGCGTCGCGATTGCTGGCGTGGTTCGACCGCCACGGCCGCCACGACCTGCCCTGGCAACACCCGCGCACGCCGTACCGTGTGTGGCTGTCCGAAATCATGTTGCAGCAAACCCAGGTCAGCGTGGCCGCGCCCTACTTCGAACGGTTCGTCGCGGCCCTGCCCGACGTGGCCGCGCTGGCGCGCGCCCCGCAGGACGACGTCATGGCGTTGTGGTCCGGCCTGGGCTATTACGCCCGCGCCCGCAACCTGCATGCCGCGGCAAAGGCATGCATGCAGCACCACGACGGCGACCTGCCACGCGACCTGGATGCACTCGTCGCGTTGCCCGGCATCGGTCGCAGCACCGCCGGCGCGATCCTGGCGCAAGCCTGGGGCGATCGTTTTCCGATCCTGGATGGCAACGTCAAGCGCGTGCTCGCGCGCTGGCACGGCATCGCTGGTTGGCCCGGCGCCACCGCCGTGGAAAAAACCCTGTGGCAACTCGCCCAGGCGCACCTGCCTGAATCACGGCTTGCCGATTACACCCAGGCACAGATGGATTTCGGCGCGACGTTGTGCACCCGCCACGACCCCGATTGTGCCGCATGTCCGCTCCAGCAAGGCTGCGTTGCGTTGCGCGATGGGCGTGTGGCCGAATTGCCCACGCCCAAGCCAGGCAAACCGCTGCCGGAGCGCGAGGCTATCGTCCTGCTGCTGCGCGATCGCGAGGGCCGCGTCCTGTTGCAACGCCGCCCACCCACCGGCATATGGGCCGCCTTGTGGTCCCTGCCCGAGGCACCCGACCGCCCGAGTGCATCCGACTGGCTGCAGCGCCACGCCGAAGCCGGGTACGACCAGGCCGACGCGCTGGCCTCCATCGCCCACGCCTTCACGCACTACCGCCTGCAACTGCACCCGCTCCACTTGCGCGATGTGGCCCTGCGCGCGCAGGTGGCGGACAATGGCGACATGCGCTGGGTGGAAGCCTCGGACCTGGTGACACTGGGCATCCCGGCGCCGATCCGCAAGCTGCTGGAATCACGCATGCTGACGTCGTAGGAGCGGCTTCGGCCGACAGCCCTTCCTGCACGACCCGATGCTGCCGGCGATGGACTGCATTGCGCCGGGCGAAAGCTGGCGGCTGAAGCCGCTGCTCCACGAGCATCCTTTCGACCATCATCCGAGGACCTGACATGCCCCGTACCGTCTTCTGCGAATACGAGCAACGCGACACAGATGGCCTGGATTTCGTGCCATGGCCCGGCGAACTCGGCAAGCGCGTGTTTGCCCATATCGGCAAGACCGCCTGGGCTGCATGGCTGGCCCATCAGACCATGCTGATCAACGAGAACCGCCTGTCACCAATGAACCCGGAGCATCGCGCCCTGATCGAGGACGAGATGCGCAAGTTCCTGTTTGCCGGCGGCGCGGAAAAGCCGGCAGGCTACGTCGCGCCGGAGCCGGGCTCCGACTGACCATGTCCATCCGCGGCGCGCGTGGATCCGGAATGGCGTCTACTTGGAACTCATCCGCTCCTGTTCGGCGCGTACTGCGGCGATATCCACCGGACGGATCTCCTCGATCCGGCATTGTGCCGGCGAATCGGGCGTGCTGATGCGATCGAACCCGGCACTGAGCCTGTTGACCTGCGTGCTGATCTGGATGGTCGGGCTGGCGCTCCAATCCAGGCAGGGACCGGAAATCCGCAACAGGTAGACCTCGGTCGGTCGCATCGTCAGCAGCAGGTGCTGATCGTCCACCTTGTCCCAGCCCAGCGGCGTCGTATAGCGGATATCGCGCACCGGGGCACCAGCATGGCCGGTGTACAGCGCCAACTTCTCGCTACCGCTGCGCGGGCCCATCGTGGACGCGCATGCAGCCAGCAGGAACGATGCAAGAAGGGCGAAAATGGCGTACTTGCGCATGGGGACTCCTCGATCGTGGGACATGCCACCTATATTGCCCCCTCCCGGCGGCCACCGGTGCGCCTCCGCAAATATCATTCAGCCCACATGCGGCTTGCCCCGCGGCCCCGGCCTCCGTATCATCGCGCCCCTCGCATGTGCGCACTTGCGCGGCATCCCGGCTCCGGCCCGGACGTTGCCCATGGCCGGGTAGCTCAGTTGGTAGAGCAGGGGATTGAAAATCCCCGTGTCGGCGGTTCGATTCCGTCCCCGGCCACCACCTTGGTGGTCACGCCCAGGTTGGCCAGTCACCCTGTCCATCCGGAATGGATGGTGATCCAGCCTGACGCCGTCCGACCCGGGCAAGGCCAGCTCCATTCCGACGAGTTCCGTTCCGACGAGTTCCATTCCGACCAGCTTGAAACTGGTCCGCACCAGATCGAGGGCAACACCATGCAGGTCCCAGCCGATTTCACCACCGGATTGCTGATCGAACCCGCCAAGGACGGTCAGATCGCCGTGGGCTTCGCCAAGGACGGGATCCTGCTTGGCGATTTCACCCTGTCACCGCTGGATGTCGCCAACATGGCCGCGGCGATGCTTGCCGCATCCAAGGACGTGGCCGACGACCTGCCCGCGAACGACGGTGAAACGGACAGTTCCGGCGCGCTGGTCGCCCCATCGTCCATCGCGCTCGGCCCCGGCCGGATCCCCGGTGAACACGCTCTCATCCTTTCCTTCGGGCAATCGCACCTGGCGCTGTCGCTGGACCCGCAGGCCATGCAGTCGATCGGCGAGAGCATGGTGACGCTGACGGTAACCGGACGCGCGCAATAACGGTTGCTATTCGGTCAGGCTGCGCGGGAAACGCGCGCCGCGACGAATGCGCAGCCGGCAAGGGGACATTCGACCGTTGGCCAGGACCGCCCCGGGCGATCCCTGCGCCAGCCGTCACCAGGACAACAAAAAAACGGCCCGGGTTTCCCCGGGCCGTTTCGTTTCCTTCGCAATGGCTGCGATCAGTCCTCGGCACTCTGGAAGTAGGTCATGAAGCGTCCGGCCGCCACCGCATAAGCGGCCCGGCTGACGTTGTTGCCCGGGTCGAAATACGCGTGCAGGGTCGGTGCCAGGTCGTACGGCCCCTGGGTGACGGTGAAACGGGCGTTGAGGATGCCCTGGTCCAGCGCGTATTGCACGTAACCGCGCAACAGTGGCGGTATCGACGCGGCATCATCCAGCGGGATGCGCTTGCCGTCGTAGAACGCCGTCAGGTCGCCTTCGAAGCTGGTGGCCTGGTCCTGCAGGCCGGCGGCCTGCACCAGCGAATACGCCAGGCTGACACGCGTGACCTTGTCGTTGGGATAGAACTTGCCGTTGAGCGTACCCATCACGCCATTCTGGCTCTCGCCCAGGTCGCGTAGCGGTGCGCCGTCGGCGATCGCGGACTGGATGAACGGGTAGTACGCATCGCTGCTGTCCACGTCGCTGGCGCTGGCCTGATGGTCGAGTGGCAGGTACTGGCGCACGCTGGCACCCATCAGCAGGTACTTGGCCATTTCCTTGCGCTTGATCGGCTGGTCGGGGCGGAAGCGCCGGTCCGAGTAGCCGTCGACCAGGCGGTTCGCGACCGCGAATTCGATCGCCTTCTGCGCCGGGTGGCCGCCGATGTCATCGAGTCCGGTATAGCCGCCGCTGTTGAGGAAACTGACCTGGCCCGAGACGGTTCCCGGAGCGCCGTAACCATTGGTCACTCCCGCCGGATCGACGGCGGTGCCCGAAACCGAACCGATGCCACGCACGGTGATCGTCCAGGTCCCTGCCTTGCCGGGACCACCGGCGACCACGGTCTCGCCAAGTACCGGCAAAGAGATCGCCGAACCGTAGCGGTTGCCGTCGGGATCCGTCAGCACGATCGCGACCGTGTTGTCGCCGATGTCGGCACGCGCCGCGACGTAGGCCACGTCGGGACCGACCTCGAAGCTTTGGGTCTCGACCGTACCGACCGGGGTGAAGAAGATCGAGAACGGCACCGGATCGGCTCCCGGGCCCAGCAGCGCATTGCTGTTGAATTCGTTGAGGGAATTGACCGTGGCACCGAAGTCGTAGCGCAACCCGGCGGCCTCGGCGACCGCGGTGTAGGCGTTGACATGGCCCGCGCCGGCTTCCCAGGGCAGGCGTCCGGTCATGTTGGTCGCGGTCCGCTCCAGGATGTCCTTGACCTGCATCGGAGTCAGATGCGGGTTGGCTTCAAGCATCAGGGCAACGATGCCCGCCACATGCGGCGTGGCCATCGAGGTACCGCTCATGTGCGTGTAGAAAGGCAGGTAGGCCGGATCGATGCCATTGGCATCCTGCTCCGCGGCCAGCGGCGGCAGTGCACCGGTCAGGTCACGGGTGGAAATGATGTCCACGCCTGGCGCGACGATGGTCGGCTCGTTGATGTACGTCCACTGCTTGCCGTCGGGCATGGTGAACGTGCCCATCTCGCCGCGTTTGCCACGCGAGGAGAAGCCCGTCAGCACCGCGTCCTTCTCGCTGGCGCCGACCGAGATCACCCAGGGTGCCTGGGCATACGGGTTGTGGGTGTCTTCGCCCGGGCCATCGTTGCCGGCGGCGAATACGCTGACGATGCCACGCTTGTAGAGCTCGTAGCTCGAGATGTTGACCGGGTTCAAGGGGTCGAATTGCCCGGAAGAACCCCAGGAGTTGCTGACCACCCGGATCGGGCTGTCATAGCTGAACTGGTTGGTGGCGGCATAGTCCAGGCCGCCGACGGCGTCCAGGATCAGCAGCACGCCGCCGGAACCGTAGCCGACAAGGTCCGCCCCGGGAGCGACGCCGTGGTAAAGGCCATTGGACTTGGCGCCCGTGCCGCCGACGATGCCGGCGCAATGGGTGCCGTGGCCGGAACCGGTATCGGTATTGGGCATGCCCTCGACATAGGTGATCGGCAGCATGGTGTCGTAGGCAGCCAGGTTGGTCGCGGCCTGCGTGTTCTGCACCACGTGGTTGCCGAATTTGAGGTCGTCGTGTGTGGCGTCGATGCCGGAGTCGTTGATTTCAACGGTGACGCCGGCGCCACTGAACGGGATCGCTCGACCGTAATCGGCAGGCCGGCTGGTTGCAGCCCTGGCACCAGAGAGCCCGTTGGCGTCCTCGTCCATGTAGCGCACGGGGGCATTCCAATACACCGAGGCGACGTCATCATCCTTGGCAAGGGCCTGGATTTCGGCGGGGGTGGCCAGCGCACCGGCGATCGGCAAGCTGCGCATCGTGACGCCCTTGTCGATGCCGATCGCCTTGAGATCGGCGACATCGGCGGCAGTGGGCGCGCCGGAATGCTTGTAGCTGATGACCACCTGCAACTGGTCGGTGGCCGCGGCGGCGCCCAGCCTGGACACCAGCTGTGGATCAAGATGGGCGTCTGCCAGCGCGACGCCACTGGCCAGCAGACCTGCGGCAATGGCGGATACGCGGAACATCCTGAGGCGCGTCTTGGGTGAGCTGCGATGGGTACGGGACATGGGGTGGTTCCTCTTCGAGGGGAAGACGCCCCGTGATCGAGGCGGACCTTGAGTATTGGTGCCCGTAAAGGACGGGCCCATCCGGAATCCCCCCCAGTGCCGGGAGGGGAAATCCCCCAGGAGGTGGCGAACGGCCCTCCCCTCCATGATCTGTTCAGTATTGTGAAGTCCTTGACTGCGCGGGGCCCGGCTGGAGCGTCCATCGCCTGGCGACTGCTTGTCGGCCGTGAGGGAATTCCCCTACAGATTCCTCACTCCGCATCGGCTAGGGTTGTTGCATTCGATGTTCCATGCCACGGGACGGCGCCCATCGCCTGCCGGACGATTCCTTCGGGAACCCGGCCTTCGGAGGTCAACCGCCATGTTCAACCCGCCCAACGGACTGCGGACCCTGATCGCAGCGTGCCTGATGCTTTTCGCCGGCACCGTCGCCGCACAACCGGTGCCCGTTTCGGTCAACGTGTCCGGCAATGTCGCCACCGTGCAGGTCGGCAACGCCGCCCAGCCACTGGCCGATCTGACGCTGACCTTCGACGATCCCTCGGGCCTGAGCCCGGCCAGTCTCGGGGTCAGCGCGCAACTGGTCGACATCACCAGCCCTGCACTGCTCTCGCGCCTGCCCGATGCCAGCCTGTCCCAGTTCAATCCGGCCTTTCCATTGCTGGTGACCATCGAGCCACCCTCGACCGGTGGGCTCAGCTTCCATCGGACGGTCCGGGTCGAAGTCCACACCCATGCCCTGGCCTACACGGCCGGCAGCGACTATCGCCTGCTGAAGGCGCCGATCGGAGGCGCATTCCGGGACATCACCGACGAGATCGCGCCGGGCAGCGTGCGCGCGCGCGGCACCACGGGCGGTTTTTCGCAATTCCTGGTCCTGGCCGACGTGCGTCCGACCAGCGAAGTGATTGCCGCGAAACTCGGCTGGATGCGTGCGCGGGTGGACGAGCTTTCCCCAAGCGAGCAACCGGCGTTCGACGGCGACCTGGATGCCATCGAGTCGGCGGTCGACACGGGCGATTACAGCAATGCGCTGGCCATGCTCGACGTGCTGCGGCAACGGGCCGCCGACCGGGCCGGCCAGCAACTGCACGACCAGTGGCGCGCCACCCATGACCTCGTCAACCAAGCGGGCGAATTGATCGCCGGTTCGGCCACGTTGAAGTTCAGCATTGCCTATCTGCGCGATTACGGTCAGTAGCCTGCGCAACGCCAGCATGGAGCGATGGGCAGGCGCCCGGCGGGCGACTGCAACGGCGGCTCCGCCCCGACCACCGCCCCGACCACCGCCATGGACACGGCGGTAAGATGGGTCCATGCAGGCGCGACTGATCGTCTACCCCCCGGATAACGCCGCCATCGCGCGTTGGGTCGATCCCGGCCGCCAACTGCGCATCGGCCGCTCCCACGACTCGGACCTGACCATCGACCACCCTACGATTTCGCGCTTCCATGCCGAGCTCGTGGATGCCGGTGACGCCTGGATCCTGCGCGACCTGGACAGCAAGAACGGCAGCTTCATCGACGGCAGCCGCATCGACGAGGCAACGCTGCCGGCCAGCAGCTGGCTGCGCTTCGGCGACGTGCATTGCGAACTGAGCCTGTTCGAAGACCCCGAGGCCGAACGATTGCGCGAACGAGAGCGCAGCCACCGTGCAATGTCGCAGGCCATGACCCGCCGCATCGCCGATGTCCAACCGCATTCCGGCACCGCATTGCGCGAAGTGCTGTCCGGCGTCCTCGAGCTGGCCGGCTGCAGTCGCGGATTCCTGCTGGTGGCACGCGGCGGCGATTTCGAGGTCCAGACCGCCTGCGGGCTGGAAGCCGGCGTCGCGGATCCGAAATCCTTCGCCGGCAGCGTCGGCGCGGTCCAGCGAACGGTCGCGCAGCGCGCCCCGCTGGTGGTCAACCAGGTCGCCTGCGAACCGTGGCTGGCAGGTCGCGACTCGGTCGTGGCCATGCAGCTGCACAGCGTCGTGTGCGTGCCCTTGTTCGACGGCGAGCGTGTCCTCGGCGTGGTCTATGCCGACCGGCGCGAAGCCGGGGAACCGATCACCGACCTCGACCTGGACCTGTTGCATGCCTTCTGCGAAAACGCGGCCGTCTGGTTGCTGGCCGGCCAGGCGATCCACGCGATCGAAGCAGCCCCGCGCTGGAACACCATCGTCTCCCGCCTGGCGCACGAGGCGCCCGCATGAGCGGGACCACCCCAACCGGCACTGCGACCGGTCTCTACGCTCAGGCGGAACTGACGCCCGGCACGCTGTTGGCCGGGCGTTTCCGTATCGAGTCGATGCTGGGCATCGGCGGGATGGGCGTGGTCTACCGGGCCATGGATACGTCGCTCGACGTACCCGTCGCAGTCAAGCTGCTGCGACCCGAACTGGCGCACCGCCCCGAATCCTTCGAACGGTTCCGGCAGGAACTGCTGCTCGCCAGGCAAGTATCCAGCCCGCGCGTGGTCCGCATCCACGACCTTGCGCAGCACGAGGGACAGTGGCTGATCAGCATGGACCTGGTCGAGGGCGAGTCGCTGGACCGTCGCATCGACCGTGACCCGCCCGACCTGGAAACCGCCCTCGCGATCGCCCGGCAACTCGCCGAGGGCCTGCAGGCCGCCCATGCCCGGCATGTGGTGCATCGTGACCTGAAGCCCGCCAACATCCTGCTCGATGCCGAAGGCAATGCCTACATCAGCGACTTCGGCGTGGCCCGGTCGCTGGCGACCAGCGGCCTCACGCAATCGGGCACCGTGGTTGGCACCCCCGACTACCTCTCACCCGAACAGGCGCGCGGCGACCGCGTCGATGAGCGCAGCGACCTGTATTCCCTCGGCTTGATCCTGTACGAAATGCTGGCCGGCAAACCCGCCTTCTCCGGCAGCACGATGGCCGAGGCGCTGGCGCAGCGCATCACCCGCCCCCCTCCCCCGGTCGACCGCTACCGACCGGACACGCCACGCTGGATCGTCCGTCTGGTGGACCGGCTGCTGCGCCCGCAACCCTCGCACCGTTTCCGCAACGCGGCCGAAGTGATCGCCGCGATCGATCAACGCAAGGTACCCCGCGAACCGCATGCCACCAGGCGCCTGCTGCTTGCCATCACCGCGCCCCTGCTCCTGCTTGGGGCCCTGGCCGCCTGGTGGTGGCAACGGGATGCCGCCCCTATCGATGTGCCGATCTCGCCACCACTCCATCGCGTGCTGGTCCTGGGCCCCACCGGAGACGGCATGTCCCCGGCGCTGTCGGCGGCATTGGCCGCCATCGAGCGCGATGCATTGACCTCAGCCGGCGTGGCCGTGGTCGATGGCGAGCGCAGCGCACAGGCGATACGCCAGTTGACGACCGCCGGCGGGGACCCCGACCCCGCTTCACTAAGGCGCACGGCTGCATCCGACAGGATCCTGCAAAGCAGCCTGTCCAGGCAGGCAGATGGCTGGCATGTCGCCGGCGAGCTTTCATCGGCCGGAGGCGATCCGGTACGCATCGCCGGCCCTGCCGCCCCGGATCCCGTCGCCGCATTCGGCGCATGGTCGCGACAACCGGCATTGGCGACCGCCACCGGCGCCGCCAAGTGGCCGGCAGCCCCGGCGGCCCCCATTCCGGCGCAGGCACTCGAAGCCTATGGCCGGGGCCTGCTCGCACGCGAGGATGGCAACCTCGATGATGCACTGGCGGCCTTCCGCAAGGCCACCGATGCCGCGCCCGACCTGGCACCTTTCTGGCTGGAACTGGCCGACACCTTGCTGCTCATCGGGGATGACGATGGTGCCTGGGCCGCGCTTGAGCGCGGACAGCGAGCCAAGACCCTGGCCACGCCCTGGCTGCAGGCCCGGATTGCCGCCCAGCATGCGTTGCTCGATGGCGATCCGAGTGCGGCAGCGACGCAATGGCGAACGCAACTGCAGCAACTGCCGGACAACACCCTGGCCGAACTCCAGCTGCAGCGCGCGCTCGGCGCCGGCGGCAACTTCGAAGCCGCCCTCAAGGGACTGGGTGCCCTGGCCGCACGCGATGCGGGAGATCCACGGATCTGGTTCGAGCTGGGGAAGTTCTCGATCCTCAGCGGGGACGCACGACGCGCGGTCGACGAGTATCTCGTGCGGGCACTGGTGCTGTTCAAGCGTAGCCGCGACCGATATGGGGAAGCCGAAACCGACAACGCCATCGGTATCGGATACGGGCGCCTCGGGCAAACCGCCGATGCGCAGGAGCAGTACCGCAAGGCCGTGGCCCTGCGCCGCCAGGTCGGCAACCTGCGCGGGGTAGCGACCAGCCTGCGCAATCTCGCCAACGTGGCGAGCATGAGCGGGGATTTCTCCGGGGCCGCAAGCAACCTGGCCGAAGCCCGCGAACTCAACGAACGACTCGGCGACCGTGCCGGACTGGCCGCGGTCGACAATGAACTCGGCCTGCTGGCCGAAGAACAAGGCAACTATCCCGATGCACTGGCCGCGTTCCGTCGCGCCCTGCAGGGCTGGCAAGGGGTGGAGGATCCGCACGGCGAAGCCGAGGCGTTGAACGACATCGGTTTCGCCCATTTCCAGCTGGGTGCCTACGACGACGCCGAAGCCTACTGGCAACGCGCCTCGCAGGCGTTCGGGAAAATCGGCGACCAGACCGGCCTGGTCCGCACGCGACAGAACCTGGGCCTGCTGGAAACCGCGCGCGGCGACTGGGCCAGGGCGAGAACGGACCTGCAAGCCTCGCTTGCCGATGCCGAGAAGAAACAGATGCCCGAAGAGGCCGCCGTGAGCCACCGCAACCTGGCGGAGCTGGAGCTCGAACAGGGCCACCTGGCCGCGGCCCTGGCACAGGCGTCGAAGGCAGAAGCGATGTTCCGCGAGCGCGAGGACGTGCGCGGTATCAGCGATGCGGGCCTGCTACGGGTGCAGGCGCTGCTGGCCGCACATGCCGATGCCGATGCGGCGCAGGCCCTGGAAGACTTGAAGGAGCCGATCGCCGGCGCTTCGTCCGAGGCACAGGCGATCGCCGACCTGTCGCGGGCGTCGCTGGCGCTCGATGCCGGCAAGCCGCGTATCGCCACGGAGGATCTCGCCCGGGCCGGCAAGCTCGCGGAGGCGTCGGGCATTGTCAAGCTGAAACTGTCGATCGCATTGTTGCTGGAAAGCGCGAACGGCAGCTCCAATCCCGGTCTGGACGCGGCAACGTCGCGCCTGGGCCATGCCGGATTGCGCCAGCAATGGCTGGCAGCGGAAATGGAACGGGCGCTGGCAGCCAAGGATACCGACCGCGCACTGCATGCCTATCGCGATGCGCGGAGCCTGTTGCGCAATGGTGACTCCCGGTATGCGTGGCAACTGCATGTCCTTGGTGCACGTGCCCTCGCCGCCACGGGACAGGAGGCCGCCGCAAGCGATGCGCGCGCCGCCGCAAAGGCCGCCCTCGACCAGATGCGCGCCGCAATGCCGCGCGAACTGCTGGATGATTACGACGACTGGATCGATCGGAGCGGCGAAGCATGAGTCGCCGTGACGTCCACGATGGCAGCGGGCACGACGACAACGAAGCCTTGCGCCAGCAATACCTGGGCCTGCTGCACAGGCTGGAGGCCAACGAACGCGAGTTCCGTCGCCTCGGCCGCGCCGTCTGGCGCGTGCAGGAGGACGAGCGGCGGCGACTGGCCCGCGAACTGCACGACGGCATCGGCCAGAACCTGACCGCACTCAAGCACCGGCTCGAACACGCCGCAGGCAAGGTGCCTGAAGACGACACGGACCTGCTGCAGCGGATCCAGTCGGCGATAGACCTGTGTTCGGAAACGCTGGAAGATACGCGCAGCCTGTCGCGCTTGCTGCGGCCTCCGGTCCTCGACGACCTCGGCCTGGACGCTGCCCTGCGCTGGCTGGCACGCAGCATCGGGCAATCGGCCGGCATCGAAGTCGGCGTCGAGATCGAACCCCTGCCGGAACTGGACAGCGAACTGCAGACCCTGTTGTTCCGGGTCGCCCAGGAAGCCCTCAACAACGTCGCCAAGCATGCCGGCGCGGACACCGTGCTGCTCCGCCTGGTCGCCCGCGACGGTCGACTCCAGCTGCAGGTGGCCGACGACGGCAATGGCTGCGATCCGGTGGCCGCGTTCTCCTCGGGAGGCAGCGGGCTGGGCGGGATGCGGGAAAGGCTCCGGCTCCATGATGGCCGAATGGAGCTGCACTCGATCCCCGGCGAAGGTTGCCGCCTCCGCGTCCTGGTCCCGCTTGACGCCGGGTGAGCCCACGCGCAGGGTAGCGGCATGGGGATCCAACCGCTGCGGGTGCTGATTGCCGACGATCACACCCTGGTCCGCGAGAGCCTGGTCGGGCTGCTGCAGGCCGCGGGCGACATGCAGGTCGTGGCGCAGGCCGCCGACGGCATCGAGGCTGTCGAAAAAGCACTGCAGACCCGGCCCGACGTGGTCGTGGCCGACCTGTCGATGCCACGGCTCAACGGCATCGAAGTCGTCCGCCGGCTGCACGAGGCACTGCCGGACACGAAGATCCTGGTGCTGACCATGCACCAGGAAGAGGAATACGTCCTGCAGGCGGTCCGCGCCGGTGCGGCAGGCTACCTGGTGAAGGACAGCGCGGCCGCCGAGCTGCTTGCCGCGGTACGCAGCCTGCGCGAAGGCCGTGGCTACTTCGGACCGCAGGCCTCCAAGACCCTCGCCGACCAGCTGCAGCATCCCGAACGCACGCTCGACGATCCGTACGGTCGATTGACCCCGCGCGAACGCGAGGTCTTCCACCTGGTGGCGGAAGGCCTGACCACCAAGGAAATCGCCCGCCGCCTGGACATCAGCGTCAAGACCGCCGAAAACCACAGGGCCCGCGTCCTGGGCAAGCTGGATGTCCGCAACACCGCCGAACTGGTGCGTCTGGCGCTGCGCAAGGGTCTGCTCGACTGACGCTTGCCGGGCACGGGCGAAAGCCCCCTCTCCCCGGTTCGCAGGCATCCGTCGTCTACGGGATCGTCCCGGTGAGATGACACTTCAAGCCTACCTGTACCCCAGACCGCACCTGCATGGCGTCGTCGTTCGCAATGACGTTGCGTGCGCTGCAGCGGCGGGCCGTGGCTGAATGAATGCTTCGGCCTTCACGCCGCAACCAGCCACCCTCCGCCAGCATCGGATGCATCTTCCGGACAAGTAGTGCCCACGAATGTCGTATCCAAGACCAATCTCCCTGTGTTCGCTGACGATGGCATTGTGCGCAATGCTGCCGATGACGGTCATGGCGCTGCCGCAGACCACGCAGCCTCCCACGCCCGACACCGTCAACAGCGCTGATGGCACGTCGCGTGCCGCCACGCTGCGGGCCCAGGTCCTGCTGGACCGCGCACATTTTTCGCCCGGCCAGATCGATGGATTGCCTGGCTCCAATACAAGTCGCGCCGTGTCGGGATTCCAGGCAGCCCATGACATCGAAGCAAGTGGAGAGCTCGATGCCAGGACGTGGACCGTGCTGGCCGGCGACACTGCACCGGCCCTGGTGACCTACACGCTGACCCAGGCCGACGTCGCCGGGCCGTTCAAGAAGATCCCCTCGGACATGGCCGACAAGGCAAACATGTCCAAGCTCGGCTATGAGTCGGTCTCCGAAGCCCTGGGTGAGCAATTCCACGCCAGTCCCGACCTGCTCAAGCGGCTGAATCCCGGCAAATCGTTCGTCGCCGGCGACGAGATCGTGGTTCCCAACGTGGCCGATGAGAGCACACTGGCCAAGGCCGACAAGGTCGTGGTCGACAAGTCCGATGGCGCCGTGCGCCTGGTCGATGCCGCCGGCAAGACGTATGCGCAGTTTCCGGCAACCATGGGCAGCGAGCACGACCCGCTGCCGTTGGGCGACTGGAAGATCCAGGGGGTCGCGCATGACCCGACCTTCCATTACAACCCCGACCTGTTCTGGGATGCCGATGCCGATGACTCCAAGGCCGTCATTCCCGCCGGCCCCAACAATCCGGTCGGCATGGTCTGGATCGATCTGTCCAAGCCCCATTACGGCATCCATGGCACGCCCGTGCCCGCCACGATTGGCAAGACCGCTTCGCACGGCTGCATCCGGTTGACCAACTGGGATGCACTGGCGGTGGCTTCGGCCGTGTCCCCTGGCATGAAAGCGGTATTGCAGGAATGACGCGGCGCACTGCCGGCATTTCCCTCTTGCCAGACCGCTTGGTCGGCAACGGCGTGGGCACGGACGACCCATGAAATCGGTGTTGCTGTTCCTCGCCGGCGTGCTGGTCGGCGCCAACGTTGTTTATTTCCTCGTCGTACGACCCGGCATCCCGGTGCCGCCCGACAATGTCCCGACTCCGACGGCGCAATCCGCGACCGGGGCCACCGACGCCACGGGCATGTCCGGCAACGATGCATCCAGGCAGCCTGCGCGCCCCGCGGCAGGCAGCCCGGTGACAACACGGCCATCGACTGAGCAGCCGGCAACGACCCATGCCCAGCCACCTGCAGGCCAGCCGATCGCATCGTCCAGCCCTGTCGCTCCTTCCAGGCCTGTCGCTCCGGCCAGGCCTGCGGCACCCGACACGGCTGTGGCAGCACCCTTGGGTGCCTCACCGACGCCACCGGCTGGTTTGCTGCTGCCGGTGCAAGGCATCACCGTCGACCAGCTTGGCGACACCTTCAACGATACCCGCGGCGGCGGGCGTCGCCATGAAGCCCAGGACATCATGGCGGCACGCGGCACACCGGTCTTGGCCACGCGTGACGGCACCATCGAAAAGCTGTTCACGAGCAAGCTCGGGGGTCTGACCATCTACCAGTTTGGTCCGTCGCGTACGCATGCCTATTACTACGCGCACCTGGACCATTACGCCGCTGGCCTTTCCGAAGGCAGCAGGGTCAAGCGCGGACAGGTGATCGGTTACGTCGGCAGCACCGGAAACGCCAGCCCCGATGCACCGCACCTGCATTTTGCGATTTTCGTCCTGGGTCCAGAGAAACGATGGTGGGAAGGCACGGCCATCGATCCCTATCCGTTGCTGGGCGGCAAATAGCTGCATGCATTGGATGGCGGCCGATCATGGCCGCTGGCGGCGCGCAGCTCGATGGATTGTCAGCAGGCACGCACGCGGTATGCTCATGCAGACCCGTCCACGAGGCCTTGCCATGAAGCGGTTGATCCCATTTGCAGCCATCGCGGCCACCCTGTCGGTGCTGCTCCTCGTCACCGCCTGCGCGAGCAGCGGAACCCCAAGGCGGGTATCCGAACCAGCCGCCAACATCCAGCAGCTCAACGTCCGCAGCGATGGCAGCTGGTCGGTCGAGCTGCGACTCGACAATTTCAGCAGTGTTTCGATGCGCTTCGACAGTGTCCGCCTGGCGTTGTCCGTCAATGGCCAGCCCGCTGGCATGCTCCAGGCCTCCCCGGTGATCACGATTGGCCCGGAATCGGCCGACGTCACCACCACCACCCTGGCGCCGACGTCGGCCGCGCGCATCGCCGTGGCCGATGCCTTGGCACGTGGACAGCGCATCGACTACACGCTCGACGGCACGCTGACCGCAACGCCTGAAGATGGGGGTCCGCGCGTTTACGAGTTCAAGCGGGACAATGCGCTCAGTCCAGTACCCGGCTTGACCGGCGTCCTGCGCTAGCCGGGCCATGCCGGCTGTTGCCACTGCGGCTGCCGCGTAGCGTGGCCCCTGCAGCGCTGCTCCCCGCGCCGCCGGGAACCTTCCATGGCGTTGCCGACCGGCAGAACGTTGCCAGCCAACGCGCCGGTGTCCCCACAAAGAAAGCATCGACGCCCCCTTCCCCTTGATACAGCCCCCAGGTTATCGATCATGAGTACCTACAAAGCCCCGCTGCCTGACATGCGCTTCGTCCTGTTCGACCTGCTCGACGCGCAATCGCTGTTTCCGCGGCTCGGCTACAACGACGCCACGCGCGACGTGATCGACGCCGTGCTCGAGGAAGGCGCACGATTCAACGAAACCGTACTCGCGCCGCTCAACAGCGTCGGCGACATGGCCGGCTGCCAGTACGACAAGGACACCGGCGCGGTGTCCACGCCACCGGGATTTTCCAGGGCATACGATCAGTATGTCGAAGCCGGTTGGCCGGGACTGGTGGCACCGGCCCAATTCGGTGGCCAAGGCATGCCGCATACCGTGGGCGTACCGATCAAGGAGATGATCGACGCGGCGAACCTGGCCTGGGGAAACCTGCAACTGCTCACGCACGGCATCATCGAGGCGCTGCTGCGCCATGGCGAGGACTGGCAGCGCGAAGTGTTCCTCGGGCCATTGGTGGCTGGCCGCTGGACCGGAACCATGTGCCTGACCGAAGCGCACTGCGGCACCGACCTGGGCCTTCTCAAGACCCGGGCAACCCCCAACGACGACGGCAGCTACGCGATTACCGGCACCAAGATCTTCATCACCGGTGGCGAGCACGACATGACCGACAACATCGTGCACCTGGTGCTCGCGCGATTGCCGGATGCGCCCGCCGGCAGCAAGGGCATCTCGATGTTCATCGTGCCCAAGCTCCGGGTCGCGCGCGATGGCGCCGTCGGCAAGCGCAACGAAGTCCATTGCGGTGCCATCGAACACAAGATGGGGATCCACGCCTCGGCCACCTGCGTCATCAATTTCGACGGGGCCCAGGGCTATCTCATCGGCGCGCCCGGCAAGGGCCTGGCCGCGATGTTCACCATGATGAATTCCGCGCGGCTGGCGGTCGGGCTGCAGGGGCTGGGACTGTCGGATCGCGCATTCCAGAATGCGTTGGCCTATGCACGCGAGCGACTGCAGATGCGCTCGCTCACGGGGCCCAAGTTCCCCGGCAAGCCTGCCGACCCGATCATCGTCCACCCCGACGTCCGGCGGATGCTGCTGACCTGCAAGGCACTGGTCGAAGGAGGACGCGCACTGGGCTACCACGCCGCATCGCTGATCGACATCGTGGCGCACACCGACGACGATGACGAGCGCACGCGGGCCGATGCCCTGCTTGGTTTCCTGACCCCGATCGTGAAAGCCTGCCTCACCGAGTGGGGCATCGAATGCACCTACAACGCGCAGCAATGCTATGGCGGCCACGGTTACATCGTCGAGCACGGCATGGAGCAACTCGCACGCGACGCACGCATCACGACCTTGTACGAAGGCACCACGGGCATCCAGGCACTGGACCTGCTGGGACGCAAGATCATGCAACTGCAGGGCGTGGGACTGCAGGCCATGCTGGAGCTGATCGAATCGTTCTGCAGCGACCACGAGGACAATGCCGTGGTGGCCGAGTTCATCGTGCCGCTGCGCGAGCACGCCAGGCGCTGGCAAGCACTGACCATGCAAGTCGGACAGCGCGCCGTGGCGAACGCCGACGAAGTCGGTGCGGCGGCCCATGACTACCTCTTCTACTCAGGCTATGTCGTGCTGGCGTACTGGTGGGCACGCAGTGTGGCGGCGGCCGAAGCATCCTCGCAATCGCAGGCCTTCAAGGATGCCAAGCGAGAAACTGCACGTTTCTACTATGCCCGCATCCTGCCGCGGACATTGATGCACGCAGCCGTGATCGAAAGCGGCGCGAGGCCGCTGATGTCGCTGGATGCCGGAGCGTTCGACGCCTGAACGCACTGCGGGGACGATTGCAGGCGGGTACAGACGAATGCAAACGCAAGGGCGGCTTGGCGCAAGCCCGCGGCAAGATTGCATCATCGCCGCGGCAAGACACGGCATATCCGCTGCCTGCGCACGCCCGGCGACCATCGCCAGGCCTGGGCAGGTTGCCGCCAGCCACCCGCACGAGATGGGTCCGCGCTCCATGGACTGCCGCGCGCGGCATGCAGTGGACAGCCGTGCCCGCCTGTTTCAAGACCGTTGACTGCCCAGCAACATGGGCTCCGGGCGCTACACAAACCGCCGGCAAACGGGTATAAGCTGGTTTCCCAATGGAGACCGACAGAGCGAAGTTTCGCCTGGGACGCGGCAGGGCCGCATGGGGACCCAACCTGGACCCCGATGCGGACGCTGGCGACGCTGCGGTTGCCGCTGCCCTGGCCCCTGCCCACCGCACCGGGCTGCAGCGGTTGGATGCGGTCCGCCTGCTTTCACTCGATGCCCACGGCCGCGTGCTCGACTGGATGTCCTGGCAGGACGCCTCGTGCCTGTATGCGCGCGGGGCGGTCGCCTGGAGCATGGGCGAGCCCTGCCTGACCGTGCATGGCGGCCTGTGCCGCGCAACCGGCATCCCCAGCGTGCTGGAGTTGCCGCCGATCATCGCCGCACGTGGCCATGCCCGCGCGCATGCGTTGTCGCCGACGCCGGCATTGACCAATGCCGCGCTGTTTGCCCGCGACCAGTTCCTGTGCCTGTACTGCGGCCAGGAGATCCGCCGCCAGCACCTGACCCGCGATCACGTCGTGCCGCTGTCACGCGGGGGCAGGGACATCTGGGAAAACGTGGTCGCTGCCTGCTTCCACTGCAATTCGCGCAAGGGCGGCCGCACCCCGCAACAGGCACGCATGCCACTGTTGGCTGTGCCCTATCGCCCCAGCTGGGTCGAGCACCTGATCCTGTCCAACCGCAACATCCTGGCCGACCAGATGGCCTTCCTGAAGAACCACCTGCCCAGGCGCAAGCGCGGCGGCCGCCTGGATTGACCCTGTCGGTCGATCGACCCGCCCACCGCCGCTACCCGGCGGGGACCATCCCGCGTTGTTCACGCCGGTTACCGTGACTGCGTCACGATATCGGCCTGCCCGGCACGGTGCTTGCGTCCGCAAACACCGCACCTCGCGTTAAACTCGAAAGCGAACCCGCCAGGACCTACCAAGATGCCCTTGACGCTCGGCATGACCGGCATGGACTCCGACACCGAAGCCGCTCTCAAGGCCGCAGTCGAAGAGGCCAATACCCGCCTCAGGCAACCGTGGCAACTGCTGCCCGAGTCCGAAGCCGAACATGTCGTGGTCGACATGGACAGCATGTATGGACCGATGAGCTGGTTGCGCCTGCACGCGGCAGGCAAGCGCGTCATCGGGCTGACATCGGCATCGCGCACGCAGACCGACTTCCACCTGCTGCGGCCGTTTGACGCAAACAGCGTCGCGCAGATCCTCGAAAAGGCTTCCAACGGCACAGTCGTCGAAGACCCGGCCGAGCCCGGGATCGCGGCGGAGGCCCCGGCCCACGCCGCGCCCTCCGCCGCTTCGACCGACCCGGAGCCCCGGGCCCCCGAGCCGCCGGCAAAGGAGGCCGCCATCGGCAACCAGCCGGCGACGCCACCGCCGGCTCCAACCGCGACGGTGGAAGCAGCGGCGAGCAAACCATCGCCTGTCCCGACAGCGCCGGCCCCGACGCGCGAGTACCGTCTGGCCGACTGGCTGGAGCCGGGCCGACTCAGCGGCCGCCATCGCTACCAGCCCGCTGGCAAGGATCCGCTGCTGATCGACGCCGACAAGCGCCAGTACCACGGCCCCGCGACACTCAAGCCCTTGGCCGGCCATTTCGAGGCGGTCATCGGCAAGGACGCGTTCGTGGCCATGGATGACGCCGCCTGGGCCAGGGAAAGCGCCGCACTCGGCGCGGCACAGCCGCTGTCGCGCCTGCAGTGGTACGGCGGGCTGGTCGCCGGCAAGGGTGCACTGCTGCACGGATCCGATCCGGAAGGCCGCTACAAGCTGGGGAAGTGGCCCCAGACCGAACGCGAATTCCCCAAGCACTTCCGACTGGCCACGACCATGATGAAAGGCCCGGCGACGATCGACGAGATCGCTGCCGCCAGCGGCGTCGCACGCGACGAGGTGGTCGACTTCATCAATGCCAACCTGGTCAGCGGGTTTGCCGAGCTGGAGTCGGACGCCACCCCGGAACCGACGGAAGCCCCGAAATCCTCCGGCCTGTTTGGCCGCTTGCGCGGGAAGTAGCGCCCGGCGCGGGGACGAAAGCCATCCCGGCGCAAAGCTGCGCCCACCAAGCGCCGCGCGACCGCATGCCGCCATGCGACGCATGCCGTACAGCCGATCCTGGGCGTCGCCATGGCCCGTCGTGCCGCGCAACACCTGCTCGCATCGCATCGCTGGCCATCCTTCCAGGCCAGCGGCAGGCCATTGATGCGTCCCGAACGGGTATTTCCTTGCCCGTCACGGCGGCGGGGGCGAAAATGGGGCATGACCACCCCCAACATCGACGGCAGCGAGCCTGGAAGCGGCGCGCCCGCGGGTCGCCCGACCACGTCCGGATCGCGCGAAGCCGGCAGGATCGACACCCAACGCTACCCGTATCTTTCGCGCATCGACGTGCCGGCCGACTTGCGCGCGCTCGACGAAGACGATCTGCAGACGGTTGCCGACGAACTGCGCGCCTACCTGATCGAGTCGGTCGGACAAAGCGGCGGCCATTTTGGCGCGGGCCTGGGCGTGATCGAGCTGACCACCGCGCTGCACTACATGTACGACACGCCCGAAGACCGCATCGTGTGGGATGTCGGCCACCAGAGCTATCCCCACAAGATCCTGACCGGTCGCCGCGACAGCATCCGCAGCGTCAAGCAGGCCGGCGGCGTGGCGCCCTTCCCCAAGCGCGAGGAATCCGAGTTCGACACGTTTGGTGTCGGGCATTCCTCGACATCGATTTCGGCGGCGCTCGGCATGGCGATCGCAAACGCGCGTGCCGGCAACGATCGCCGCGTGGTCGCGGTGATCGGCGATGGCGCGCTGACGGCGGGCATGGCATACGAGGCGCTCAACCACGCAGGCGGGATGGATCCCGAGCCAAACCTGCTCGTCGTGCTCAACGACAACCGCATGTCGATCTCCGAGAACGTCGGCGGCATGACCAAGATGCTGGGCCGCATTTCCGGCAGCAGCACCCTCAATGCATTGCGCGAAGGCGGCAAGAAGCTGCTGGGCGACAAGAACAGGCCAACGGCGAAGTTCGTACGCCGCTGGGAAGAGCACTGGAAAGGCATGTTCGTACCCTCCACCCTGTTCGAGGAAATGGGCTTCCATTACACCGGGCCCATCGACGGCCACGACGTCGACGCACTGGTGGCGACCCTCAAGACACTGCGCAAGCTCAAGGGCCCGCAGCTGCTGCACATCATCACCACCAAGGGCAAGGGTTACGAGCGCGCCGAAGGCGACCAGATCGGTTACCACGCGGTCTCCCCGTTCGATCCCACGCAAGGCCTGGTCAAGAAGGCCGGCGCCAAGAAGCCGACTTACACCGACGTGTTCGGCGACTGGCTGTGCGACATGGCGGCTGCCGATGACGCATTGCTCGCGATCACGCCGGCAATGCGCGAAGGCTCCGGGCTGGTGCGCTATTCGAAGGAATTCCCCGATCGCTATTTCGACGTCGCCATCGCCGAGCAGCATGCGGTGACACTGGCCGCCGGCATGGCCTGCGAAGGTGCCAAGCCCGTGGTTGCGATCTACTCGACCTTCCTGCAACGCGGCTACGACCAGCTGGTGCACGACGTCGCGATCCAGAACCTCGACGTGCTGTTCGCGATCGATCGCGGCGGGGTGGTCGGCCCCGATGGGGCCACCCACGCCGGCAACCTGGACCTGTCGTACCTGCGCTGCGTCCCCAACATGGTCGTGATGGCTCCCGCTGACGAAAACGAATGCCGGCAGATGCTCTCCACGGGCTTCCGCTACGAAGGTCCTGCCGCAGTGCGCTATCCACGCGGCACCGGCCCCGGCGTGGACGTGCAGCCGGCACTGGACACCTTGCCGATCGGCAAGGCCGATGTCCGCCGACGGGGCCAGCGTATCGCGCTGCTGGCCTTTGGAGCGATCGTCCCGGCCGCCGAAGCCGTGGGCGACGAACTCGACCTGACCGTGGTCAACATGCGTTTCGTCAAACCACTGGACCGCGCACTGATCCTCGAACTGGCGCGCACCCACGACGGCCTGGTCACGCTGGAAGACAATGTGGTGATGGGCGGCGCCGGCTCGGGGGTCGCCGAACTGCTGGCCGGGGAAGACATCCAGACGCCGATACTGCACCTGGGCCTGCCCGATGCCTTCCAGCACCATGGCAGCCGCGAACAGCTGCTGGCCGAGGCAGGGCTCGACGTTGCCGGCATCCGCGCGGCCCTGCATCGGCGCTGGCCCTGGCTGGAAAGCAGCACTTCGGCGCGCAGCGCTTCCGGCTGATGGCCGGGGGCCGGCTTGGCAAACAGGCCTGCCCCGCCCCTCTTGGCAGCCATTTGCAAAGCAGGATGCCGGCGGCGCGCACGCACAAAAAACGCCCGGCAAGCCGGGCGTTCTTGATGACTGCATGTTTGGTCGGGGTAGCCGGATTTGAACCGACGACCACCTGTCCCCCAGACAGGTGCGCTACCAGGCTGCGCTATACCCCGATCAGGCGCGGATTATAGCGTAGCCAGCGACGATGGGGCGCGCGGATTGGATGAACCGGGGACGGCGCTTTTGTAGGAGCGGCTTTAACCGCGAGCTCTTTGCTTTGGGTATTGGCTTTGGGTATCGAGGGCATTGGCGATGGATCTGGGAAAAGCTCGCGGCTAAAGCCGCTCCTACAACAGCCCAGGCCACTCAGCGCTTGAGCAGGTGCAGGACTTCTTCCAGCTCGGCCCGCACCTGCTTGACGATCTGCGAGCTCAGGGTCGACTCCTGCCGCGCGTCCTCACCCTCGAGCCGCAGCCTGGCGCCGCCGATGGTGTAACCCTGCTCGTAGAGCAGGCCGCGGATCTGGCGGACCATCAGCACGTCGTGGCGCTGGTAGTAGCGGCGGTTGCCGCGGCGCTTGACCGGCTTGAGGCTGGGAAACTCGGTCTCCCAGTAGCGCAGCACGTGCGGCTTGACGTCGCACAGCTCGCTGACTTCGCCAATGGTGAAGTAGCGTTTGGCCGGGATCGGCGGCAGTTCGCGGTTGCTGCCCGGATCAAGCATGGGCGTCGCCCGGTAGCGTGTCGCCAGCGGTCATGCCGCCGTACGCCTCGACGCGTTCCTTGAGCTTTTGGCCTGGCCGGAAGGTGACGACGGTGCGGGCGGTGATCGGAATCTCTTCGCCGGTCTTCGGGTTGCGGCCCGGGCGTTGGCTCTTGCGCCGCAGGTCGAAGTTGCCGAAACCCGACAGCTTGACCTGCCGGCCCTTTTCCAGCGCCTCGCGCAACGCATCGAAGAACGCATCGACGAATTCCTTCGCCTCACGCTTGTTCAGGCCGACGTCCTCGTAAAGACGTTCGGCCATTTCGGCCTTGGTCAAAGCCATTCGTCCCTTCCCCTATCAGCTACGAATGACCGCATCGTGGTCGCGTTGCAGGGCGGCCGTCACATCGGCCACCACCGTTTCCACTTCGCGGTCGGTCAGAGTGCGGGATTCGTCCTGCAGAATCAAGCCCATAGCCAGACTCTTGCATCCGCTTTCGACCCCCTTGCCGGCATAGCGGTCGAACAGCCGCAGGGCGCGCAGTTGCTTGCCTGCGGCGGCACGGACGCTGGTCTCGACGGCCGCCCACGGCACCGACTCGGCGACGACGAACGCGAGGTCCCGGCGGACGGACGGATACCTGGACAGCGGCTGCGCTTCCGGCAGCGGCCTGGACAGCAGGGGCTCCAGGTCCAGTTCGAACGCAACCACGTCCACGTCCAGATCCAGCGCCTGCCGCAAACGCGGGTGCAGGTGACCGATCCAGCCCAGGCGGACGGGATCGGCCTGGCCGTCGCCAGCCAGTCGATAGACCTCGGCCGAACGACCCGGATGCCCCCAGGGCGCTTGCGAAGGACGGTATTCGAGTTGCGCGCCGGACAACGCAGCCAGGCTGTCGAGGTCGCCCTTGATGTCATGGAAATCGACCGGTCGGGTCGACGCCCCCCATTGCTCGCCGGAGACATCGCCGCAGGCCACCGCCGCAACCCGCAATGTTTCCAGCGGGGCACCGTCCGGGGGCGATGCTGCTCCGGCGCGTGCCGCCTGGAACGCCTTGCCGACCTCGAACAGCCGAAGCCGGGGCTGCTGCCGCGCGGCGTTGCGCGCCAGTGCCGCGACCAGTCCGGGCAGCAACCGCGTCCGCATCACGCCCAGTTCGGCGCTGAGCGGGTTGGATAGCGCGACGGCGCCCTGGTCGACTTGCCAGCGCGCCAACAGGTCCGCATCGACGAAGGCATAGTTGATCGCCTCCTGGTAGTCCCGCGCGGCAAGCTGGCGACGCACGTCACCCTCGCCAACCCGGGTTTCCACAGGCGCGGCCAGGCGCGTCCCGCTGCCGGGCAGCGTGGTCGGTATGGCGTCGTAACCGTGGATGCGCGCGACTTCCTCGATCAGGTCTTCCTCGATGGCCAGGTCGAAGCGTCGCGTCGGCGGCGTCACCAGCCAACCGCCATCAGCGCGTTGTACCGCCAGGCCGAGCGCCTTGAAGATGCGCTCCACCTCGCCGTCCGGGATGGCGATGCCCAGCACGCGCGCCAGCCGCGCACTGCGCAGCAAGACCGGCTCGGGACGTGGCAGGTATTCGGGCAGCATGGCTTCGACCACCGGCCCGGGGGCGCCGCCCGCGATCTCGACGATCAGTCGTGTCGCCACTTCGGTCGCCTGTCGGGGCAGTCCCGGATCCACGCCGCGCTCGAAACGATGCCCCGCGTCGGTATGCAAACCCAGCCTGCGTCCACGACCGATGATCGCGTCGGGTGCGAAATGCGCGGCTTCCAGGAAGACGTTGCGCGTGGCGTCCGTTACCCGGGTGTCGAACCCGCCCATGATCCCGGCCAGCGCCACCGCGCGATCGGCGTCGGTGATCACGAGGAAGCCGTCATCGACGGTCACTTCGCGCTCATCGAGCAAGGTCAGCGTTTCGCCCTTGCGTCCACGGCGCACGCCGACCGGACCCTTGAGCAGGTCGCGATCGAAGGCGTGCATCGGTTGGCCAAGTTCCAGCATCACATACTGGGTGACGTCGACCAGCAGGCTGACCGGCCGGATGCCGCTGCGACGCAGGCGCTCGGCCATCCAGACCGGGGTCGGACGGCTGGCATCGACACCCTCGATGACGCGGCCGATGTAACGCGGCGCGTCGGCGCCGGCGTGCAATTCCACATGCAGCGCCGCATCACCCAGGGCTGGCATCGGGGTGGCGTCCAGCGCCACGACTTCGCTTCCGCAGGCAGCGGCCACGTCGTAGGCGATCCCGCGCACGCCGAAGCAATCAGCGCGGTTGGGCGTGAGCTTGAGCTCGATGCTGGCATCGGGCAGGTCGAGGTAGTCGGCCAGCGGCGTGCCGGCCGGCGCGTCGGAAGGCAGCTCCATCAGTCCGGCACCGTCGCTGTCCAGCCCAAGCTCCCTGGCCGAGCACAGCATGCCGTTGGATGCGACGCCGCGGAGCTTGGCGGCCTTGATCGTCATGTCGCCGATCCTGGTGCCGACGGTTGCCAGCGGGGCGCACAGCCCAACGCGCGCATTGGGCGCACCGCAGACGATTTGCAGCGGCCCGGCCGGGCCTGCGTCCACCTGGCAGACCTGCAGGCGATCGGCATCGGGATGGGGCTCGGCCGACACGATGCGGGCCACCAGGACGCCGTCGAGCGCCTCGCCCAGTGGCGTCAGCTCCTCGACCTCCAGGCCGATGGCTGTCAGCGTCGCGGCAAGCTCTTCGCGCGTGGCGTCGGTCTTGACGTGTTGCCGTAACCAGTTTTCGGAGAATTTCATGGAACCTCGATCCTGTCATCCCGGGCGCAGCAAGGGACGACAATGTGGTTATGCGAATTGCTTCAGGAAACGCACGTCGTTGTCGAAGAAACTACGCAGGTCGTCGACGCCGTAGCGCAACATCGCCAGGCGCTCGACACCGATACCGAACGCGAAACCGGTAAAACGCTCCGGATCGATGCCGACGTTGCGCAACACCGCCGGATGCACCATCCCGCATCCCAGCACCTCCAGCCAGCGGCTGGAACCGTCCGCCTGCTGCCAGGCGATGTCGACTTCGGCCGAGGGCTCGGTGAAGGGGAAATAGCTCGGCCGGAAGCGCATCGCGAAATCGCGCTCGAAGAACGCGCGCACGAATTCGTTCAACGTGCCCTTGAGGTCGGCAAAGCTGGCGTGCTCGTCGATCAGCAGGCCTTCGACCTGGTGGAACATCGGCGTATGGGTCTGGTCGCTGTCGCTGCGGTACACCTTGCCGGCGGCGATCATCCGCAACGGCGGCGTGCCGCCCGCGGCGACCAGGTCCTGCATGTACCGCACCTGCACGCCGGACGTATGCGTGCGCAACATGCGTCCGTCGCCAAAGTAGAAGGTGTCGTGCATTGCGCGCGCCGGATGGTGCGGCGGGAAGTTCAACGCCTCGAAGTTGTGCCAGTCGTCCTCGATCTCCGGGCCGTCGGCAAGCTCGTATCCCAAGCGCCCGAAGATGTCGGCGATGCGCTCCAGCGTGCGGCTGACCGGGTGCAGGCCGCCACGCGAGGCATCACGGCCGGGCAGCGTGACGTCGATGGTTTCCGTGGCCAGGCGCGCGTCCAGCGCGGCATCGTCGAGCTCGCGCTTGCGCGCGGCCAGCGCCTGTCCGATGGCGTCGCGGGCCTCGTTGATCGCCGCGCCCGCGGCCTTGCGCTGGTCGGCCGGCAGCGTGCCCAGGGACTTGAGCTGCATGGTGATGCTGCCCTGCTTGCCGAGCAGCGAAACGCGCAGTGCCTCGAGCTTGTCGGATGCATCCGCCGAAGCGATATCCGCCAGGGCCTGCTTGCTGAGTTGTTCGATTTCGCTCATTTGCGCTGTCGCCCCGCCCTCGCTATCCCGGGATGTTGTCGTCCTGAAAACTTGTCATCCTGAGCGCAGCGAAGGATCTGCTGTTTGCTGCCGCCGAAGAAAGCAGATCCTTCGCTGCGCTCAGGATGACAAATGAAAAATGACGCCCCTGAAAAAACAATGGGGAAGGACTTGCGCCCTTCCCCATGCGTGAAACCTTTCCGGCCATCGCCAGCCTGCACCGGGGTGCGGCTTGCGACCGGCCGACAAACTTACGCTGCGAGTGCGCCCTTGGCCTTTTCAGCCAGCGCCGCAAAACCCGCCGCATCATGCACGGCGATGTCCGCCAGCACCTTGCGGTCCAGGGTGATGCCCGCCTTGAGCATGCCGTTCATGAAACGGCTGTAGCTCAAGCCGTTCATGCGCGCGGCCGCATTGATGCGGGTGATCCACAGCGAACGGAAGTTGCGCTTCTTCTGCTTGCGGCCGATATAGGCGTACTGCAACGCCTTGGTGACCGCCTGCTTGGCGACGCGGAAGACCTTGCGGCGGGCATGGTAGTAACCCTTGGCCTGCTTGAGGACCTTCTTGTGGCGCCGACGCGCCTGTACACCACGTTTGACTCGTGCCATTTCCTATCTCCTCACAAGTACGGAAGCATGCGGTCCAGACGGCCCGCGTCCTCGGGACGAACGTGGTTCGTCTGCCGCAGGTTGCGTTTCCGTTTGGTCGCCTTCTTGGTGAGGATGTGGCTGCGATTGGCGTGGCCGCACTTGTATTTACCGGAAGCAGTCTTCCGGAAGCGCTTGGCCGCCGCCCGATTGGTCTTGATCTTGGGCATTGGAGTGTCCTTGCGAAATCGATGACTGGCCTGGGCGGCGGCGCCTGCGGATCATGCTGATGCAGATCGTGCAGTTGCCACGCTTTCCGTCCTGCCCTTGCCGGTTGTAAGTCTTTGATCCTCAAAGGATCGAAGAGGGGTCCTGGGTCCCGCACACACAGACCCGGCGAACCGGGCCGCACATTATGGCGGCTGGCTGGCCGGCTTGCAATGTTTTCCTTGCGAATCAGTAAGTTTGCGCCATGTCCCTTCTCCCCGGCAGCTCTCCCCGGCAGCGGGGAGAGGGTGCCGTAGGGCAGATGAGGGGCGCACATGCAGGCGGATTGCAACTGAGACACCCCTACCTGCCTCGTCGCGCGAAGCGATCCCGCGCTGCGCCTGCCCGACCCTTGAGCAATCCGCAACGTCCCTCGGTCGTGCTCCAGCCAATGGCTCGCGGGCAGCAAACCCGCACCCGCGCTAGCGGGGCCCGGAGCGCGATGCACTTGCTTCTCCGCGCGCGCCAGCGGGCAGGAGGCGCGGAAGGGCGGATCAGGGGCGCTCCCGGCTCCTGGCGAGCACTGCTACAGAAAAGGGCGCCGACGGCGCCCTTCCCTCACCCTTGCCCTCCCCCGCCAGCGGGGCGAGGACAACGGTCGGTTGATCACGCCGCGCGCGATCAGGTCTTCTTCTTGGGCGCAATCATCATCACCATCTGCCGGCCTTCAAAACGCGGGCGCGACTCGATGACGACCTCGTCGCCAAGATCCTTCTCGATCCGCTTGGCCATCTCCATGCCCAGGTCCTGGTGGCGCATCTCGCGACCACGGAACCGGATGTTGACCTTGACCTTGTCGCCGATCTCCAGGAAGGCGCGCATCTTGCGCATCTTGATGTCGTAGTCGCCGATGTCGGTGACCGGACGGAATTTGACTTCCTTGATTTCGACCTGCTTGGTCTTCTTCTTGGCCAGGTTGGTCTTTTTCTGCTGCTCGAACTTGAACTTGCCAAAGTCCATGACCCGGCATACCGGTGGCTCGGCATTGGGCTGGATTTCGACCAGGTCCAGGCCTTCGCTGCGGGCAAGTTCGAGGGCTTCGTCACGCGACAACACGCCGACCATCTCGCCATCACTACCGATGACGCGGACTTGCGGGACGCGGATATCCTGGTTGCTGCGGTTCTGCTTGACAGGGCTGCTGATGTTGCGATCTCCAAAGTGGAACGAGCCGCCCATCTACCTCGGGCGGGAGTGTCTTGCTGTTACCGCGTGCGTTTACCGCCTGCCGTCACCGTGCATCGCTTGCAGGCGACTGCTCGGAGCGCAGGCGTGCGGCGAAGTCGGCAACGGAAACTGTCCCCAGGTCCTCACCGCCGCGGCTGCGTACCGCCACGGCACCATTATCCTTCTCGCGGTCCCCGACCACCAGCAGGTACGGCACCCGTTGCAGCGCATGCTCCCTGATTTTATAGCCGATCTTCTCGTTCCGCAAATCCGAGGCTACCCGGAATCCTTGATTTGAAAGGGTTTTCCTCACTTCCTCGACCCAGTCGGCCTGGGCATCGGTGATATTCATCACCACCGCCTGCACCGGGGCCAGCCAGGCCGGGAGGCTGCCGGCATGGTGCTCGATCAGGATCCCGATGAAACGCTCCATCGAGCCGACGATGGCCCGGTGCAGCATCACCGGATGGCGCTTCTGGCTGCGCTCGTCGACGTATTCGGCGCCCAGGCGCTCGGGCATCATGAAATCGACCTGCATCGTGCCCAGCTGCCAGGTCCGGCCGATGGCATCGCGCAGGTGGTATTCGATCTTGGGGCCGTAGAAGGCGCCCTCGCCCGGCAGCTCCTCCCATTGGACCCCGGCCGAACGCAGGGCCGCACGCAGGGCCTCCTCGGCCTTGTCCCAGACCGCGTCGCTGCCCAGGCGCGGTTCCGGCCGCAGCGCGATCTTCAGCTGCACGTCCTGGAAGCCGAAATCGGCATAGACCTGCATCGCCTGCCGGTGGAAGGCGGTCACCTCGGCCTCGATCTGGTCCTCGGTGCAGAACACATGGCCGTCGTCCTGGGTGAACCCGCGCACCCGCAGGATGCCGTGCAGGGCACCGGAGGGCTCGTTGCGATGGCAGGCGCCAAACTCGCCGTAGCGGATCGGCAGGTCGCGGTAGCTATGCAGGCCCTGGTTGAACACCTGCACGTGGCCCGGGCAGTTCATCGGCTTGAGCGCGTAGGTGCGCTTTTCCGACTCGGTGAAGAACATGTTGTCCTGGTAGTTGTCCCAGTGGCCCGACTTCTTCCACAGCTCGACGTCCAGGATCTGCGGGCAACGCACCTCGTCGTAGCCGCTGTCGCGGTACACCTTGCGCATGTACTGCTCCACCACCTGCCAGATCGACCAGCCCTTGGGATGCCAGAAGACCAAGCCCGGCGCCTCTTCCTGCAGGTGGAACAGGCCCTGCTGCTTGCCGATGCGTCGGTGGTCGCGCTTTTCGGCTTCCTCGATGCGCTGGATGTAGGCGGCCAGCTGCTTCTTGTCCGCCCAGGCGGTGCCGTAGATGCGCTGCAACTGTTCGTTTTTTGCATCGCCGCGCCAGTACGCGCCGGAAATGCGCGTCAGCTTGAACGCCTTCAGGAACCGCGTATTGGGCACGTGCGGGCCGCGGCACATGTCCACGTATTCCTCGTGGTGGTACAGGCCCATGTGGGTGACGTCGTCGTCCATGTCGGCGATCAGGCGCAGCTTGTACTCCTCGCCACGCGATTCGAAGGTCTTGATCACCTCGGCGCGCGGCGTCATCTTCTTGATGACGTCGTATTCGGTGGCGATCAGTTCGGCCATGCGCTTTTCGATCGCGGCCAGGTCCTCTGGCGTAAACGGCTTTTCGCGCCAGATGTCGTAATAAAAGCCTTCGTCGATCACCGGGCCGATCACCATCTTGGCGTCCGGATACAGCTGCTTGACCGCATGCCCGACGAGGTGCGCGGCGGAGTGGCGGATGATCTCGACGCCCTCGGGATCCTTGGGCGTGATGATCTGCAGCGTGGCGTCGTGGTCGATGGTGTCGCTGGCATCGACCAGGTGGCCATCGACCTTGCCGGCCACGGTGGCCTTGGCCAGGCCGGCACCAATCGAGGCGGCAACCTCGGCAACGGACACGGGATGGTCGAACTCGCGGCGGCTGCCGTCGGGGAGAGTAATGTTGATCATTTGAAGGCCGGGATTGGGGATTCGGGATTGCGGATTGGGCGAAAGATGCGGCTTGGCTGTCATCCAATCCCGAATCTCGAATCCCCAATCTCCGCGCGCAGCGCATTAAAAAAGCGCCACGAGGGCGCCGGCGGGATGCGGATGCCTCGGGATGGATCAGCAATGGGCGGTGGTAGTGTCCATGTCGCACGCTCGGCCGGCGTTGCCGCGGGCCGCCTTGTGGGCATTCCAGTAGCGCAAAGTTAGTGGCTGCGCCATATCAAGTCAACGCACCACTGTAGGAGCGCCCCATGGACGCGACAGCATGTGGCGGCCGCCAGGGATTGGGCCAGGGCCAAGCGGGATCGCGCCCATGGGGCGCTCCTGCACGATGATCGCCAGCCCCGTGGGCAGGACTGCCCTTGCCTGGCTGCAAACCAGTCCGCCAAAAGCGAAAACGGCGCGAGCCCAAGGGGGCCGCGCCGTCATCTTGTCCCACCCGTGAAGGTGGTGGGCGGTACAGGGTTCGAACCTGTGACCCCTACCATGTCAAGGTAGTGCTCTACCGCTGAGCTAACCGCCCCTGTCGCCCATCGATGCAGGCCAGGGCCGCTCCTTTGGGGCGCGCAGTTTAGCCCAGCCGGTGGGGGCCGACAACCGATCATTTCACCCGGGCGGTTCAGTCCTTGGGCGGGATCCGCAATACCTGGCCCGGGTAGATCTTGTCGGGGTCCTTGAGCATCGGCTGGTTGGCCTCGAAGATCCGCGGGTACTCGCTGGCGTCGCCATAGACCTCTTTCGCGATCCTGGACAGGCTGTCACCCGACTCCACCGTGTAGGTGGTGGACTTCCAACCCGGATCGCCGGTGTCGGCGACCGTATCTGTGTGCGAGGTGACGTTACTGAAATCGGCCCCCGACGCGGCGACACGCAGCTGGTCGTTGACCCGCTCCACGCCCTGGACGTTGCCGACCACCACGACCGCCTTCTCGCGTGTTTCCTGGTCCTTCACCGTGCCCGTCATCTCCACGGTACCCACGGGCTCGAATCGGAACCGGATGTTGGTGGGATCGATCCCGTTTTCCCGCAGGTGCTGGCTCAGCGGCTTGGTGACATCGGCCTTGGCGTCGTGGTCCTTGCCAAGGATCCTGGCGCCGGCGTCCTTGATGAAGTCGAACATGCCCATGTGAATCCTCCTTATTGAAGGACCAGCGTTGCAGAAGCCGGGTTAGCGTGGCGTGTCGACGGATGCGGGGAGCCGTGGAGCGGTGGCCTCAAACGCCCAGGCTGGCGTCCTTGAGCCGATGGATCTCGTCGCGCACCCGCGCCGCGTCCTCGAACTCCAGGTCGCGCGCATGCTGGTACATCTTCTGCTCCAGGGCCTGCTGCCGGCTGGCCAGCTCCCTGGGCGACATGGTGGCGTAATCGTCGGCCACCTCCGCAACGCGCCGCCCCTTGCCGCGGCCGGCCTTGACCATGCCCGGTTCCGGCCGCGCGCCTTCCATCACGTCCATGACCGCACGCACGACGCTCTGCGGCGTGATGCCGTGTTCGGCGTTGTACTCGACCTGCTTTTCGCGGCGGCGGTCGGTTTCATCGATGGCCTTCTGCATCGACTTGGTCACGCGGTCGGCATACAGGATCGCCTTGCCGCGCAGGTTGCGCGCGGCGCGGCCGATGGTCTGGATCAGCGAGCCGGCCGAACGCAGGAAGCCTTCCTTGTCCGCATCCAGGATCGCCACCAGCGAGACCTCGGGCATGTCCAGCCCCTCGCGCAACAGGTTGATGCCCACCAGCACGTCGAACTTGCCCAGCCGCAGGTCGCGGATGATCTCCACCCGCTCGACCGTGTCCACGTCCGAGTGCAGGTAGCGCACGCGCACGTCGTGCTCGGCCAGGTATTCGGTCAGGTTTTCGGCCATGCGCTTGGTCAGCGTGGTGATCAGCACGCGGTCGCCCATCTCCACGCGCAGGTTGATCTCGCCCAGCACGTCGTCGACCTGGGTGCCCACGGGCCGGATTTCGACCTGGGGATCGATCAGGCCCGTCGGCCGCACCACCAGCTCGCGCACCTCGCCGTCGGATTTCTCCAGCTCGTACGGCCCTGGCGTGGCCGAGACAAAGATCGTGCGCGGCGCGCGCCCTTCCCACTCCTCGAACTTCAACGGCCGGTTGTCCAGCGCCGAAGGCAGCCGGAAGCCAAACTCCACCAGCGTCTCCTTGCGCGAGCGGTCGCCCTTGTACATCGCGCCGATCTGCGGGACGGTGACGTGCGACTCGTCGACCACCAGCAACGCATCCGTCGGCAGGTAGTCGTACAGGCAAGGCGGCGGCTCGCCGGGCATGTAGCCGGTGAGGTGGCGCGAATAGTTTTCGATGCCGTTGCAGTACCCCACCTCGGCCATCATCTCCAGGTCAAACTGCGTGCGCTGCGCCAGCCGCTGCGCCTCGACCAGCTTGTTGGCCGAGTACAACTGCTCCAGGCGCTCCTTCAACTCGTCCTTGATGGTCTTGACCGCATCGAGCACCGTCCGCCGGGTGGTGACGTAATGCGACCCGGGATAGATGGTGTAGCGCGGCAGCGTGCGCAGGGTCTCGCCGGTCAGCGGGTCGAACAGCGTCAAGCGCTCGATCTCGCCATCGAACAACTCCACCCGCAACGCCTCGACGTCGCTTTCGGCCGGATGCACGTCGATGGTCTCGCCGCGCACCCGGTAGGTGCCGCGCGACAGCTCGGTCTCGTTGCGCGTGTACTGCATTTCGGTCAGCCGGCGGATCAGCTCGCGCTGGTCGATGCGCTCGCCGCGCACCATGTGCAGCACCATCTTGTGGTACTCGTCCGGATTGCCCAGGCCGTAGATGGCCGACACCGTGCACACGATGATCGTGTCGCGCCGCTCCAGCAGCGCCTTGGTCGCCGACAACCGCATCTGCTCGATGTGCTCGTTGACCGAACTGTCCTTGTCGATGAACGTATCCGACGACGGGATGTAGGCCTCGGGCTGGTAGTAGTCGTAGTAGCTGACGAAGTACTCGACCGCGTTGTGCGGGAAAAACGACTTGAACTCGCCATACAGCTGCGCGGCCAGGGTCTTGTTGGGCGCCATGACCAGGGTCGGCTTCTGGATCGCCTGGATCACGTTGGCGATGGTGTAGGTCTTGCCCGAGCCGGTCACGCCCAGCAGCGTCTGCCGCGCCAGCCCCGACTCGAACCCCGCGATCAACTTGTCGATCGCCTGCGGCTGGTCGCCCGCCGGCGAATACGGCGAGACCAGTTGAAACCCGGCTGGATGGATGTCGTCGTTCATGGCGATCCCAAAAAAACCACTGACCAGTCTATCGCTACCCGCCCGTCGTCGTAGACCCGCCTTCAGCCGGGATTTACACAGCTTGCCGTTGCCCCCCGTAGGAGCGACGTGAGTCGCGACACGGATCCGGCCAACGCCAAACCCGACGCTCGCGGCATGCACCAGGACACCCCGACAACCCCATCCGCCATTCCCCGACCCAACAACCCGACAGCGCCCGATCCCGCCCCGACGCGCGCCTGCCTAACGTGCTCCCCATTGCCCCAAGGAGCACCCCATGTCGCATGCACAAGGCTTCACCCTGATCGAAACCCTCATCGCCCTGGTGGTCGTCGCCATCCTTGCCGCCATTGCCATCCCCGCTTACGGCAACGCGGTGGCCGCCAGCCGGGCCGGCAAGGCCCGCGTCGATCTGGCGGCGACGCTGTTCACCGGGTTCAGGCATGCCACCCTGACCCAGACCCGGGTGATCGTGTGTCCCAGCCCCACGGGCACCGACTGCAGCGGCAGCACGGACTGGAGCGCTGGCTGGATCGCGTTCCCGGACCTGGACGACGACCGACGCCACGGCGCCAACGAGCCCCTGCTCGACCATGGCCACGCCCTGGGCAACGGCGTCCACCTGCGCAGCACCAGCGGCCGCACCCGCATCGTGCTGCAACCCCACGGCGGCGCCGCCAGCGGCTCCAATGTCACCTTTACCCTGTGCGACAGCCGCGGCCCGGCCAAGGCCACCACCCTGGTCCTGGCCAACAGTGGCCGCCTGCGCCAGGGCACGCCCTCCCCGACCGCCGCAGCGGCCTGCACCCAACCCGCCTGATGCGGTTGCGGAGCCAAGCGACCAACGGCACAATAGCGGCCCCGCCCGAATAGCTCAGCTGGTTAGAGCACTTGACTGTTAATCAGGGGGTCGTTGGTTCGAGTCCAACTTCGGGCGCCAGATATGAAAAAAAGCCTGCAGAGATGCAGGCTTTTTTCGTATTAGGTAAAGGCCCCACGAGTATGCCGGGGACAGTCATCAGCCCTCTTGTCAAACCGTGCCACGGGACCTAGATCCCGCCCGCCGCTACGAAGGCAGCAAAGCACGACAAGCGGTGGCGCCAGGTCCCCTGGACGCTGATGACACCAGTCAGATGACTCATCCATCCACTCAACCCAGCCGCACACGCCACCCCGAGCTTGGTAGTCGCGATGCAACGCGTGCGCGCATGTAAACGTGGATTCGAACAACTTGATGCCGCCCCAAGCCCATACCGCGTTCGAAACTGCACCCGGAAGCTCCCCTACAGGACGCTTCCATTGATTGGTTCACCCTTCTTGCTGCACCTGGGTGGATTAATCATCCCGAACGTCAAGATGTTCCCTCCATTGATGATGCAGGAAAATTGCTTGCCGTCCACCGCAGTCAGGTTGACGTAGGTATTTGTCCCCTCCGTACGACGGCTTGCGATGGTCAACTGGGCTGGATCATAGCCAAGGGCACCTGCCGATTCGGACTTGATTCTCTCATCGGTCAAAGTGTTGGATTTCCCTGCAATCGTTGAACATCCCCCCATCAGCAGGATCAATGCAGTACTTGCAAAAGCGCATTTGAAAGACATCTAAACTCTCCATGTTATGTGCCCATAGAATCAAAATCGGAGGGGAGCGGGCCTGAATCCAACCGACAAAAATGTGTTCCTCGTCCGGGGTACAGCGATGCTCGATCCCAAGGGAATGTACCGCGCACTAGTCACGATCGAGAGCAAGCCGAGAAGGACCTCAGAAGAGCTAATGCATCAATGCTGTGCGCACGAGTTCCGACTGTTGTGACAGGACTTGTGCCTCTGCCTGTTGCCGGACCTGAAATCCACCCTCTTGCCGCAGAAGCTCGCTACTGCGCTCCACGGACTGTGTCGCCGCCTGCGCGCGATCCACGTAAATGCGGTGATGGGCCGGATCGCTCAAGGCACCTTGCACAGCCAGCAAGCCGGTAGCGTCCACGTTGGCGATGACGTGGTCAATCCGCTGCATACCGCTGACCTTAGCCTCGAACGCTAACGTGCCAGCTGCATTACGCACCTCGTGTTCGCTTGCCAGCCCGAACGCCTGTGGGCCCTGCGCTTTAATCTGTTCATAAGCTTGTTTGTACAGCGAATGCCCAGGATAACTGGGATTGGCAATCGTAAAATCGACAAAACCCTCGGCAAGCCCTGCGACCACAACCTCTTGTCGAGCTAGCAGACGCTGATTGATCAGACCCAAAGTCCGAGGGCCAGCAATACCATCTACTGATAATCCATTGTCTCGCTGGAACGTCTCGACTGCCTCCCTGGTGCGGTGGCCAAAGTCGCCATCCTCGAGCAACTTCCGGCCATCCACATCAGTGAATCCCAAGAAATTCAACGATCGTTGCAAAATGTGGATCTCCGCACCATCTTGGCCCGCGCGAAGCAACGGGTTGACCTCGCCCCGCGTCGCATCGGCACCAAATTGGTTGGGACTGGGTCCGATGACCTGGTCGCCTTTTTCCGCCAAGTAAACAAGGTCTGCCTTCTCGTTCTTGGCACGGCTCATCAAGCCGTTCCACAAGGTGGGCGACTTGCTGAACAACGTATTGTTATGCGTGAGTTTGTAGTCCTGCACGGCTTCGACGATCTGCCGGTCACTCAACGATTCGAGCTTATAGTCGTCGCCAAACTTCTCGTTCAAACCACCCATGAAGATGCGCGGCGTCAGGTTCCTGAATTGCACCGACGTGCTCCAGACAAGATCCTGGATGGCTGGGCCGCGAGTCGAGAGATCCAGCCCCGAGTCCTTCAGCTTGGATTGCTGAATGTCATAATGCGTTTCCTTGACGAAGGCATGCTGATCCTTTGCAAATCCGGGATCCTGCCCAGCCAGCTCAACCCACTTCTCATTGAATGCAGCTGTATTGGGCGCCATCCCTGCGAATTGATCCTTGTAGACAGAGCGATCTAAATATTCGGCCAGTGTCCCCGCGTTTGTGGAAAGCTGGTATGAGCCATAAGACACTCCCCCGTGATCACCCCGACCCGTAGAGACCACACCGGCTCCGCGCCCACCTGTTTCGTACTTGCGCGAGGTCTGACCAAGATGCCATTCCGATTGGCTCTCCATATTTATATTCCCTTATTTTTAGACAACTTTATATCGCTCAGAAAATCCTAGATCGGTTCCAATTGCGATTCCATCTCAGTCGCCCGTTTCGCCGTCCTCTCCAGCACGCATGCATTGGTCTCTAGACGCGACCCTTGCCCCTCCTGCCGATTGGAACTGCAGCTTTTATCGCGATCGATCACCCATTCTTCATGGGCGGTCTTGAGTGCAGTCTGTCCGTGCCTGTTGGCTCTGTTGATCAATCTCTGATCAATATCTCTCAAGCGATTCTCTTGGAAATCAAATTCCTCATCAATGCAGTCCTGCATCTGCGGAGTTACGCCGGCTGCGGAGTCAAGACATTGGAAGTAACTATCTCGCAGCTTCTTTTCATTTTTGGTCTGGGTATTATCGACCGTGCTGGACGATAAATAAGCTTGCAGCTCCATATTTTTAGCTGGCACCTCACTCTCGGAAGCATGAGGCTGATTGGGCGTGGAATTGATATCGATCTCGGATTCGGACGCATTACACGAGGTAATTAGCGCGACCAAGATCAGCAATATAATTTTCGTCAGCTCCATTCATCTCTCCGTTTTGTACTCAACTCACATCTGTGGCAAAACTCGAAAGTGTCGAATTTATCCTCTATCTTATAATTATTAATCTAATCTAAATATTTTTCTCTCAAAGCACAACCGACATTTCCCAAAAAGCTTTTATTGAACCAACACCGGATCGGCACACTCGAAATACACAATCTTGCAAACTCCGCCCCCCTGAAGATGAGAACACTGAGTTAACGCAAGATCGGCTGCAACCTCGATGGACAGCGCGCCTTGAGCCACAGCATGACCTCCGGGCACCGAGGGCCACGCAACTACCGCGCATTGATTATTAAATGTAATTGTCACTGTGCAATCCTCGCCTCCGACATTTGCGCACCGCTTAAGTGCCTCACGCTTAGCTTTCCGTTCCGACAGGTAGCCGGCCGAAGTACCTAGATGCGCGTGTGTAGACATGGCAATAGCGCCCCATGTCAGCTTCCAATGAGGCTGCCTTGGCGGCGGCGGCATATAAAAGCCCCCACCACTCGGGCCACAACTTGCACTTCCGGCTGCCACGCCCGCCGGGCAGGCTGTCTGCGACCACGCAGCTCCAGTCATAAGTAGCAAGAACGGAATAGGAAGAAACTTAACGTTCATACGGCGACCTCTATGTGGCCAAACCACGCTGACCAGGTGATGCAGTAGTCGTGACAGGTTGGTAGTGCGGAGTAGTACCAGGCTGCGCGATGATTCCAGTTGGTGCCGCATGATGACTATGCCGTGGGGCAGCTGGTATCGGTGTCCCCGCTCCAGGCTGCCCCGGCGGAATTACGGCGCCTTGGCCGTGATTAAACGCGTT
>CAVVFI010000002.1:0-184437 GCA_963747445.1 uncultured Gammaproteobacteria bacterium | reverse complement strand
ATCGCGCGGCATTTCGGCTATCGACCGAATCAATAAATAGTCCAAACCTTCTCTTGCGTTTCTATTACCGGCACGCTTCGTTCTGTCTTTGCTTCTTCTTTTCTTTTTTTATGATTTCCCCGCTCACTACATGGCAGCTTATTAAGCTGCCTGCTGTCCAAACTTTCGGGCGAAACCACTCTTGGTTTATTTTTGCCATATCCCTCCCGCCAGCAATTATTCTCTATTGGCTTAGTCTTAAGTATGTCGGATGGGGAGACGCAAAAAAGATACGCGCGCGACAAATGCTTTATAAGAAATGGTCCCAAAAAAGGGGCTAACAATGCGTTCAAGCCGAACGCGCTTCGCTACACCAACAACGTGGCAGGTAAAGCTTGCCACGTTGTTGCCTCCGCCAAGCACGCCGGCTTAACTTAGGTGTTAGGCCTTAGAACAAAGTATGGAAAGACTTCCACATATCTTAAGTTTGGTCGCTTACGGAGGCTTTGCCGTTGCATTGGCAATTTATCTGTTCTTGCGCTACTTGAAATCTACCTATCGCGACGCGCCCAAATTGCGAGCGATCGGGGCGCTCATTTTTTTCTATAGCTTTGGCATCTGGACAGTTGTCAATCTTTACTGGATACCTCTAAGACTCGGCTTATCGCCAACGATATCGCGCGAAAACACCTTTACCTCACTCGATCAGCCTGGCGCATACTTCCGCTTGTACTTTCATTTGGCTTTGGGCGTGCTCATGATTGTTCTCGGCACCTACTGGTGCTTGCGCATTTGGCGTAGTAGCGCAACTAAGGCCTAACAATGCGTTCAAGCCGAAACCGCTTCGTTCCACCAAACACATGACAGGTAAAGCTTGCCATGTGTTTGGCTCCACTACGCAGTTCGGCTTAACTTAGGTGTTAGGCCTCGCATGAGCATTCGCAAATTAATCCAGTGGGCTTAGAAATGTCTTGGTGCACTGTCGCTCCTGGTGGCACTTATTTTTCTCGGAGCAGCGATCTATGCATCAGCGACAATTCCGACTGGTCAGGTAAACGAGGCAGTGATTGGCTACATCTCTGCAATAGTTCTGGCTGCTTTTGGCGTTGTAACGCTTACTGCAGCTTTCTTTCTTAAGAGCAATCCGCGTATGTCCGGCGATTCTACTCACGTGTCTTCTGGTACCGGCGAGGCCTAACAATGCGTTTAAGCCGAAACCGCTTCGTTCCACCAAACACATGGCAGAAAAAGCTTGCCATGTGTTTGGCTCCACTACGCGTTTCGGCTTAACTTAGGTGTTAGGGCTCACAACATGTCTATCGCGTTTGTTGGAACCAACCTGGATATCAACGGGCACTCAGTAGAGTTGCCTTGGCCAGTACTCCAAGCAATGGACCACCAAGGTAAGGTCTTCGTCCTGCTCGATCCGGATGCGTATCTCACGAGCCCCGGCTACAGCAAACAGGAGCCGGCTCTCCGCAACTTGTGGGCATTCGACTTTGCTGGGCGTAAGCTCTGGGAGGCCGAGCTCCCGGAAGCTTCGGACTACTACTATCGCCTCGCCTCAGCAGCACCCTTGGTAGCTAACTCGTTCTCATCTCACATCTGCACAATTGACTCCAGCAACGGGGCAGTACTACAAGCACATTTCGTCAAATAGCTTGGGTGAGCCCTAACAATTCGTTCAAGCCGAACTTGTTTCGCTCCACCAAACACACGGCAGAAGAAGCTTGCCATGTGTTTGGCTCCGCTACACAAGTCGGCTTAACTCCGGTGTTAGGCGCTGATCATGAGTCCAGGTGAGCGACAAATCCTAAGAGACGCAATTCGCGCTGTGAGGACTCACAATGAGCATTGCTGGTGGCAACTGAAGCGTGAGATCTTCGATTTTGGGCTGCAGGACTACTACCCTGCAGAGTCGATGTTCGAGCGCCCGGCAGCGGTGGCAATGTCAGCTATGAGCCCATCAAAGATCGCCGCACTATGCGAGTTGCGCCAGAGTCTCGGACTCGCCCAACCTGAGAACCCTATCGAGCACTATTCGCGGGCCATCGTGCACGAGATAGTGGCGCGAGCGCGAATCGCGGCCTATCGCACAGAGAACTGGTAAGAGCAACGGTACGCGCCTAACAATGCGTTCAAGCCGAAACCGCTTCATTCCACCAAACACATGGCAGATAGAGCTTGCCATGTGTTTGGCTCCACTACGCAGTTCGGCTTAACTTAGGTGTTATACGGCGGCAGGCAACTTGAATCCCGCCAACACTCGTGCGGCTTCAAAAACCCGGTCGTTATCGCCAAAGTTTCCATCGACCAAGAACTGAACTGATATTTGTCCTGTTGGCGCAAACTCGCTGAACATTCCGCCTCCCGATGTTTCGCCAAACCTATTTATTCTCGTGGCGAGATCGGCGAATGCCTCCAAAGCCTCGGCATTGGTCATGCTGCTGCGCTTGCGTCGTTTCGGTTTCTCTGCCGCCATCTTTATTTCTTCCGTGTGGGCCGCCCCATAACAAGGCGCTGTAGCCGAACGTGCTTCGCACGTCGGCTAATCTTTTTTGTTAGGCGGCGTGCCATTGGTTACAGCAACTTGTGCCACTGCGCGCTATGTGCCGTCTAAGGTAGTGTCCGTTGGTCTCTCCCAGACTAGAGCGAATAGCAATGATGCGGCTCAAAGATTTTGACGTGCCTACCCCGTTAAAGCTCAGCGCAGCTTGGGCCGCTACTGTTCTGTGCTACATCTACTGTGACTACTTTGAACTTTATGTGCCAAGCAAGGTACAACATATCTTGGAGGGGGCTGGGCCGTTCGGCCCGGTCTCGCAGTGGACTCTGCTTGGAGCGGGCGTATTACTCATTATCCCAAGCGTCATGGTATTTCTGTCAGTCGTCTTACCAGCCACGGCCAGTAGGCTTTTCAATCTCATCTTAGGCGTCATTTACACGCTCTTGATGGTTCTTTTGGCTTTTGTGACTAAATGGTACTTCTACAAAGTTTTCGCAGTGGTTGAGGCTGTGCTGACCGCCACTATATTTTGGAACGCTTGGCGGTGGCCTAAAGCACACGCCGCCTAACAATTCGTTCAAGCCGAACCTGCTTCGCTCCACCAACAACATGGCAGAAGGAGCTTGCCATGTTGTTGCCTCCGCTACGCAAGTCGGCTTAACTCAGGGGTTAGACCTCAAGGAGCACTTCACATGATGGATCATCTGCTTACTGGTGCTGGCGCACTTCTTGTCCTCTATGGCCTTACGGGTCTCGCAGGTGTATGGCTCTTCCCGGCAATCGGTAGGTCAAAGCTTTTTGGGCCTGGCATGCTCACCGGACGCATGGTGCCGAGTCGCGCGAATCGGTCTCTTATGTGTCTGTGGGGGCTGTTCTTTGGTGCTTATATTGCAGCCTCTCATTCGGGCCATCGTTCGATCGCCTACATCTTTTTTGGCGCCTTCCTGGCCTGCGCTATTTCCGGCATTGTGATCCGCTACAGACATGGCCGCGAGGTCTAACAATGCGTTCAAGCCGAAACCGCTTCGTTCCACCAAACACATGGCAGGAAAAGCTTGCCATGTGTTTGGCTCCACTACGCAGTTCGGCTTAACTTAGGTGTTAGGCTTCAAAACATGGCGCCCATGAAGATTCTTTCCGATAGCCATCACCGCGTTCGGGCTGAAGAAGCTTGGAAGCGCGGTATGGAGTGGAAGAGCGCCTGGCTATTGAAGGGACGCTCACTGGAGCGATCCGCAGACATTCTCTGGCTGGAGATTGAAAGGGACTTTGCGCTACTCAAGCAAGACGCGCGGTCAAGCTGGGACCCGGTTACGGGCCCTTATTTGCTTCTTGCTGGCTTAGCTATTGAAAACTATCTAAAGGCAATATGCGTTGCAGTCATGGGTGCCTTTAATCAAAAGGGCGAGTTCCAATTTGGGCACCACAACCTTCTTCAGCTGGCAGAAGACACAGCCCTAAGCTTCGACGTAGAGGAGCTGGAGCTGTTAGAGCGTCTATGGCACAACGTCGTTTTCGCCGGACGCTACCCCGCCCCCAAAAAGGCCGAACTTTTGCTGCCTCGCGTCCACGCCAATGGCAGCTGGGGACCCCTGTCCTACTTGTCTAGTTCAGACCAAGGCAGAATAAAAGAGCTTATGGGCAAATTGCGCAGCGCAATTGAAGCCTAACAATTCATTCAAGCCGAACTTGCTTCGTTACATCAAAAGCGTGGCCAAAAAGCCTGCCACGCTTTTGCCTCCACTACGCAAGTCGGCTTAATTCAGGTGTTAGCTGCCACAAAATATGTCTCGCCCTTTGCCACCTGAAAAAGAACGCGAATACGCCGAACTCAGCGCATTCTTGGACATGTACGCCACACACTTCATGAAGGTTGATCCGGATAGCCCGAGCCACCCCACCAATGTAGGAAAAGACATTGTTGCGGCTGTGGGTAAATCAAAAGCATTGGTTGGCTTACGGCAAGCGATTAATGATTGCCTGGAGGGATTGCAAGATTTTTCACCTAAGCAGGTGCTGCAACTGGATTCGCTTCTGCAAGCAAATGGAATCATTACACTCACAGAGCTTCGCCAACGGAGGGTTCGTCGGGTTGGCAGCTAACAATGCGTTCAAGCCGAAACCGCTTCGTTCCACCAAACATAGGGCAGAAAAAGCTTGCCATATGTTTGGCTCCACTGCGCGTTTCGGCTTAACTTAGGTGTTAGACCTCACAATGAAAAAACTACTTCTACTGCATGGTGCTCATTCTCCCGTGGCACGCTTCGGCTGCCGATTTGCCGCCTTGGGTCAATGCAGAAGTGGCGCAAAAATACGCTGAGGCTGCGCTTATTGAGTGGGCAGCCTGGAGTCAGCTACCCATTAGATCGAGAGCGATTGGCCAGTGACCCTTTCGTGCTCGCCCGTGTTGGGAACGATGGAACACGGGTAGTGCAAGTCGTTTATAGAGACGGCAAAGGTGCTTATTTCGTAGTGCTAACTGCAGACAATGACAACATGCTTCACGTCTTCAGCCGTGTCGCGACAGTGAGACACCTGAATATATCGCCGCCAAGTTTTATGCTTCAGATTTTGACCCTTCTTCACTGTTAGTGTCTGAGGAAAATTAAGAGCGTGAGGGGTGAATTAACAGGCCAAGTGCAACACCCCTGAGAGTTCTCGCATGCGTTGGGCTGGCGTCTGGAAGCCATAGCGTTTCCTTGGTCTGTTGTTGAGTTTATCGGTTGCCTGGTCGCAGTGGTGCTGGCGTTTGTTGGTCAGGCTCTTGCGTTTGCGGAAGTACTGTCGCAACAAGCCATTGAAGTTCTCGTTGCTGCCACGCTCCCACGGGTGATGGGGGTAGGCGAAGTAGCATTGCACTCCCGTGGCCATCTCTATCTGCCGGTAGCCATGGAACTCGGTGCCGTTGTCCCAGGTGATGGTCTTGAACGGCAGGCCACTTGTCCTGATCGCCTGGATGGTGGCCCGGTTGACTGCTCGCACCGTGCGGTGAGGCAGCTTGGTCACCACTGCAAAGCCGGTGCTGCGCTCGACCAGGGTCAAGAGGCAGGCCCGCTCTCCGGCTGTGCCCATGACCGTATCGCCTTCCCAGTGCCCGACTTGCTGCCGTCCTTCAACGGCAGCCGGCCGCGTGTCGATCATGGGCTTGTTGCTCAACTTGCCTCGCTTTTCCGGGCCATACGTTCGCTTGCGTCGTCGCTTTCCGCCTTGGCGCAAGTGCCGGAACATGAGGCCACCGGCACGCTGGTCGCGTCGCACGTGGCGGTAGATCGTCATGTGGCTCAGGCGCACTCCCACTTGGGCAGGCAGCTGGTTGGCAATCTGTTCCGGGCTCCATTGCTCCTGGGCCAATAGCGCTTCGACGTGGGCATACACATCAGGCCCGTGGTGTTTGACCCGCCGGCTGCGGCAGCGCCGGCCATTGGTATGCTCCTGCGCCTTGCTGGGCACATAGAACGATCGTCCTTTCCCGGGAAAGAACGTTGCATTGCGTCGGATCTCCCGGCTGATAGTGCTGGGGCTGCGGCGCAGGAGCCGGGCAATGTCGCGGAGCGAGCGCCCATCGCGCTTGAGCACGGACAGGGTGTATCGTTCTGGCTCGGTGAGCTGGTGGTACATGCGGGATCGTCTCTTGCCGGAGAAGTCCCTCCCAGTCTGCCAGCTCACCTCTTCTTCCTGGCTGGCCGCAGGTGTTGCACTTACTTTGTTAACTCGCGACGTCTAACAATTCGTTCAAGCCGAACCTGCTTCGCTCCACCAGCAACATGGCAGGTTAAGCTTGCCATGTGTTCGGCTCCGCTACGCGGGGGATACTCAAGACATAAGGCGTTAGGCCGCAGGAGCAACTATGCAGCGCTTGTGGACAATCATTGCCGTCGCGGACGTTGCTCGCAGCTTCGCGTGGTATCAGTCGCTTTTGGGGCAAGCTGCCACACAGCCTGCTCATGACTATTTCGGGCAGATCCTCGACACAGATGGGACCGTCCTGCTCTGCCTTCATCGGTGGGGCGACCACGAGCACCCGTCTCTCAGCAGTCCGGAAAGTGCAGAGCCTGGCAATGGGCTACTCCTCTTCTTCCGCGTAGATGACTTTGACCAAACGCTAGGTCGCGCGCGCGGCCTTGTCGCAGCGCTTGAAGAGGAGCCTAATGTGAATCCAGGCACAGGCACCAGGGAGTTCGCGCTGCGCGACCCTAACGGGTACTACGTCATGGTTAGTGCGCTGGCTGCGGCTTGACTTTGGTGTTACGCGCTTGCCAGGCACCGATGCAACCAGAGACTTTCCAATCTGAACTGCTAAGCGGGCACAAGGGCAATGCGGCTCAAGTCCCCTTTGACCCTGGCATTCGCTGGTCAATGCCATCGCAACCCCTGTGGCCAGGTCGTCGCGGATTCCCGGTTCACGCTGCGCTCAACGGCCTCCCGTTTGACAGCGTTGTGGTTGCCCGTTCGCACAAGTTCTGGCTACTCGTCCCGATGGCAGTGTCGCTTTCGGCTAAGGTCGAGGTAGGCGATTCGTGCTCAATCGCGATCGCGCCTGACAATTCATTCGAGCCGAACTCGTTTCGCGGGTCGGCTTAGTTCAGGCGTTGGGCCTCACAACATGGATATCACCGACGCGCGAGAAGAGCGGCTGGGCCTTGGAGTGGATCGCTTCCTTGCAGGGGATACCATCACCTATCACGGCGTCGCCTTCTACACCAACGCACACACCCTGCACGTTGACTCCTTTAGTGACTGGGGGCCCGGGCAGACGAGTGAGGCGCACGCCAGAGCTCAGCTTGCTCGTTCAAAAGATGTGCTAAATGATCTTTCTGAGAGGAGCGCCACGTTTAGTGCGGCGGCCGCTCAATTGCAGCACGAGTTCACGGTTTGTCACAGTTATGGAACCGGCTCAGTTGCGCTCGCCAAAGACACTGACGGGGCATTTCAGTGGCTGTACCGCAGTGAGGCGTGACGATGCGCTCAAGCCGCGACCGCCTAATTAGGCGTTAGGCGTTAAGCGTTAAGTGCCAGGCGTCATCACAAATAGTGTCCCAACTCGAACAGGAGATTCACATGAGTCGCCAGTTAATCGTTCTCTTGTTGCTAGCAGCCTCTTTGCCCTGTCTCGCCCAGGATCCCACCACAACCGATGGCGACAAGTACAAGGTCCTTTTGGACAATCCTTGTGTTCGTGTCCTTGATTATCAAGATCAACCTGGTGAAAAGACTCATCAGCACCGCCATCCCGCGTTCGTCCTTTACGCTCTTGAGCCTTTCCAAAGGGTGATCCACCTGTCCAATGGCAAGAACATCAGCCGCAAGTTCAAGACGGGTGATGTTATTTGGTCGCCCGCGCAGACCCACATCGGCGAGAACGTCGGCAATACGCCTACGCACGCTCTCATTGTCGAGTCAAAGCCATCTGGAAAATCGTTGCCTGAGTGCAGCGGTCAATGACGCCTGACAATGCGTTCAAGCCCAACGCACTTCGCTCCACCAAACACATGGCAGAAAAAGCTTGCCATGTGTCTGGCTCCGTTACGCGGTTCGGCTTGACCTAGACGTTAAGCGGCTAACCTGCCGCAAGGAGTCCAAGATGTCTGACGATCGGGAAGCACCCGAAACTCACGGCGTGAAGGTGGAGCTTCTTTCCATTGTGGACCTTGGCCCTGAAATCGAGGGCATGGCCGGGCGGCAACTTCGCATGCGAATGGTCACGATCGATCCTGGTGGCGTCTTCGGACCCGTTCATGATCATGTCGACCGGCCGGGCATGGTCTATGTGCTCCAAGGAACAATCACCGACCACAGAAATGGCGAATCTACCGACTACGGTCCCGGAGTTGGCTGGCCTGAAGACCGGAACACCATGCACTGGCTGGAGAACAAAGGGACCGTACCGGCCGTTGAGATCTCTGTAGACATTGTCAGGAGCTAGGTTGGTTTTGGCAGGCGCAAGTCGAGTCGCCGCCTGATGATTCGTTCAAACCGAGACGCTTCGCGGCTCGGCTGCGGCGGTGACGTGTACCACACCGCCGTGCCGCGCAGCGGTCCGGGTTCACCCAGGTGTTGACCGGTTGGTGGCCGACGCAGATCTTCGCTCGCATGCCTGCTGGTGCGGGGCGCTGTGACCCCACGCGTCGAAGTGCGATGTGCCACATCCGGCATGGCGTCCGCAGGCGATGGCACGGGCGCAAGTGGGCATGCAGGCCTGGCGGCCCGCCCGGTGGCATGCACGCCGCGTCCTGCCCGCCTGGCATCCGTGCCCCGGCCGCCACTTTTGCCTCGCCGCCCCCGAAGCGCGACAATCGCCGGCCCGCACTTGCCGCGAGACCTGCCTTGAGCTTCCAGGAACTGATCGAGTTTGCCCGCGCCCACGAACTGCTGTCGCTGGCACTGGTGGCGCTGACCGTGGCGATCGTCGTCAACGAAGTCCGGTCCCGGTTCCGCGGCTACAAGGGCGTGGCGCCGGCCGGCGTGACCGCGCTGGTCAACCGCGAGGATGCGCTGGTGGTCGACCTGCGGCCGATCGCGGATTTCGACAAGGGACACATCCCCGGGTCGAAAAACGTGCAGATGAGCCAGTTCGACCCGGAAAGCAAGCGACTGGCGCCCGCCAAGGGGTTGCCCGTGGTGCTGGTATGCAAGAGCGGACAGACGGCGGGGGGTGCGGCCAGGCGGCTGGGCAAGGCCGGGTTCGAACGCGTGTTCGTGCTCGACGGCGGCATCCAGGCCTGGCAGCAGGCGGATCTGCCACTGGTCAAGGGTCGCGGCTGAACACGCCGCGCCTGCGCCCACCGCCTGCCGCGGCGGGCGCCAGGTCTTGACCTGATTGGCGCGCGCCCCCATCCAGAGCCATGGGCCCGACCGGCCCCGTGCGATAATCCCTCTCTTAACAAGCATCCCGCTGGAGTTTCCGATGTCCGAGCAAGACACCCCTGATAACGCCGCCAATGGCGCCGCTGCGCCCGCCCAGTCCAATGGGCCCGTCTTCTCGGTGGAGAAGTTCTATCTGAAGGATGTCTCGTTCGAGGCGCCGGGTACGCCCCAGGTGTTCAATGAGGAAGGCCAGCCGCAGTTGCAGATGAACCTGCAGCAGCAGGTGCAGCGCCTGTCCGACAACGCTTTCGAGGTGGTGCTGGGCGTCACCCTGACCTGCACCATCGGCGACAAGACGGCCTACCTGGCCGAGGTGAAGCAGGCTGGCGTGTTTACGCTGGCAGGTTTTGACGAGCAGACCCTGGACGCGATGCTGGGGACCCATTGCCCCACCGCGCTGTACCCCTATGCGCGCCAGGCGATCGGCGACCTGATCAGCGATGGCGGTTTCCCGCCGTTCCTGCTGCAGCCGATCAATTTCGAGGCGTTGTACGCCGACAGCCTGCGCCAGCGCGCGGCCCAGCAAGCCGAAGGCGGCGATGGCCTGGCCGACGCGGAAACCGCCGGCAACGCCTGACCCGACCGGATCCATCGACTTGGTGTCGCAAACGCCCGGGACACTGGCGTCCGAGCCACGCGCATCGGAGCCGGCGCCCGTCACCGTACCCCTGCGCGTCGCGGTGCTCGGCGCCGGGTCGTGGGGCACCGCGCTTGCCGCGCTGATCGCACGGCACGGGCACCATGCCGTGCTGTGGGGCCGCGATGCGGCGGTGGTCGAGGCCATCGACCAGCGCCACGAGAACACGCGCTACCTGCCCGGGATCGCACTGCCCGGCGCGCTGCGCGCCAGCACCGACATGGCCGAATGCCTGCGCGATGCGGATCTGGTGCTGGTGGTGGTGCCGTCGCATGCCTTTACCGAAACACTGCGCACGCTGGCCCCGTTGCGCCCCGCGCAGGCCGGCGTGGCCTGGGCGGCCAAGGGCTTCGAACCCGGCTCCGGACGCTTCCTGCATGAAGTCGCGGCCGAGGTGCTGGGGCCGGATGTCCCGCTGGCCGTGGTCACCGGCCCCTCGTTTGCCAAGGAAGTCGCGCAGGGCTTGCCGACGGCGCTGACCGTGCATGGCGATGACCCGGACTTCGTGCAGCAGGTCGCCGACGTGCTGCATGGCCCCAGTTTTCGCGCCTACACCGGCGACGACATCCGCGGCGCCGAACTCGGTGGCGCGATGAAAAACGTGCTCGCGGTCGCCACCGGTGCCGCCGACGGGATGGCATTGGGCCTCAACGCACGCACCGGGCTGATCACCCGCGGGCTCAACGAAATGCTGCGGCTCAACGCCGCGATCGGTGGCCGCGCGGAAACCTTGATGGGCTTGTCCGGCCTGGGCGACCTGGTGCTGACCTGTACCGGTGACCTGTCGCGCAACCGGCGCCTGGGGCTGGCACTGGGCCGCGGGCAGTCGCTGGAGGATGCGGTGCGCGAGATCGGCCAGGTGGTCGAATCGGTGCAGACCGCAGACGAGGTGATGCGCCTGGCCGAGCGCTACGACGTCGAACTGCCGATCTCCAGCAACGTGCGCGACGTGCTGCATGGCGACATCACGCCGGCCGAGGCCTTGCAGCGGTTGCTGGCGCGTGGGCAGAAGGCCGAGAACGGCTAGCTGCGGGGGCGCGTGGGGACCGCACGCCCTGGTGCACGTCATTGTGGCGCGGGGAGGGGTTCTACGGGTCTGCTTGCGGTTTTTCTTGCGCGGAAAAAGCAGATCCTTCGCTGCGCTCAGGATGACAGTTTTGCTGCGCGCAGGATGACAATTCTTGCTGCGGTCAGGATGACAATTTTTGCTGCGCGCAGGATGACAGTTCGTGCTGCGCCCAGGACGACAATTCTTGCTGCGCCCAGGACGACGATTTTGCTGCGCCCAGGACGCCAGTCGAGGGGGCGCTGGCGACGTGCAACGATCCGGGATTGCCCGCGATAGGCCGCGCTTCCTGGTCACTCCGGATAGGGCGTGCCGTCGCGGTGCGTATAGCCGTGGGTTGACTCGCCGGGGCCGCAGCGCAGGTCGATGTCGGGATACACCACGGCATCGCGACCAGGGTCGCGAGTCCCGATCTCCAGCACCACGGCATCGGCCTGCGAGCGGTTCTGCAGGTGGTGGCCATTGGCAACGCCGGCGCGGAAACCGGCGCAGTCGCCGGCATGCAGTACTTCCTCGCCATGTTCGGTGACCAGCACGACCTCCCCCTGCAGCACGTAGACGAATTCGTCCTCGTGGCTGTGCCAATGCCGCTGGCTGGACCAGGTGCCCGGCGCCAGGCGCAGCTGGTTGACGCCGAACTGCGACAGGCCCGCGGCATCACCCAGGCCGATGCGCTCGCGGCGCTGGCACGGGGCATCAAAAGGGGGCGGATAGTTGGTTCCGGTTGAACGCGGCAAGGCATCCGGAACGATGCGCCTGGGGGCCTGCTTGTCGGTCATCGACCTGCTCCTGTCGTCAGGCCGACAAGCGTATTGCCCGCGCACGGGCCGTGCCAGCCTGCGCACGCCAGCGCCTGCATGGGGCGATGGCAAGGCGCGATGGCAAGGCGCATAAAAAAACCCGGCCGTCTCCGGCCGGGTCCGATCGCGGTGTCAGGGGAGGGAACGCCCGCGATCTGCGGCGGTGCCGGGCGTAGGGGGGTCGCCCGGACCGGTGATGCATTGTGCGCACCGGCGCGCAACGTCACCTGAAGCCCACCGTGCGCGCTACGGGAACCTTCCTGCCACGAACTTGTCGGGCACGCCTGCCGGCGCGTCGTCAGCCGGCGCCGGCAAATCCGCATTGCCGCCAGGCCTCGTAGACCACCACCGCGACGGCATTGGACAGGTTGAGGCTGCGGCTGCGTGGCTGCATCGGCAGGCGCAGCCGCTGCGCAGGAGGCAGCGCCGCCAACACGGTGGCGGGAAGCCCGCTGCTCTCGGCGCCGAACAGGAAGGCATCGCCGGGCACGAAGGCGGGCGTGTCGTGGCGCATCGTGCCGCGGGTGCTCAGCGCGAAAACCCTGGGGGCGTGTCCGCCGGCTTGCGCGAGTACGGCAAACGCGGCGTCCAGGCTGTCGTGGACCTGCAGCGATGCGTACTCGTGGTAGTCCAGCCCGGCACGGCGCAGCTGGCGGTCGTCCAGGTCGAATCCCAGCGGTGCGACCAGGTGCAGCCGTGCACCGGTGTTGGCGCACAGGCGGATCACGTTGCCGGTGTTGGGCGGGATTTCGGGCTGGTGCAGGATGACGTCGAACATCGGGCGATGATGCCTGATCCCGGCGCGACCAGCCTTGGCGGCTGGCATGCCCGGCAAGCGGCGCCAGGGATCCTGCAGCCCAGCGGATCCGTCCGCTGGACGGGGGTCGGCCGCGCCCACACGGATCGCCGATGCCTGTCGCCGGCCTCCACGCAGGGACTTGTGGCCTAGTGCCTGCAGCCTTGCCGGCGGTTAGGATGCAAGGTCCGCGCCGCACCCTGCCGCGCGCCTTGCCCGACCTTTGCACAGGAGTGCCCATGTCCTTCTCACCTTCCCGTACCGTATCGCTGTCGCGCAACCTGCTGCGAGGCGGTGCGTTGGCGCTGGCCCTGACCGCCACCCTGGGCGGCAGCTTTTATGCGCCATCAGCCGTTGCCAGGACGTCGGCCAGCAGCAGCGTCGACATCCCCTACCAGCAGTTCACCCTGCCCAACGGCCTGCGCGTGATCGTGCACGAGGACCACAAGGCGCCGATCGTCGCGGTCAACATCTGGTACCACGTGGGCAGCCTGGACGAGCCGCAGGGCCGCACCGGCTTTGCGCACCTGTTCGAGCACCTGATGTTCAACGGCTCGGAAAACCATCCGGGCGAGTACTTCGAGCCCTTCGAGCTGGCCGGCGCCACCAACCAGAACGGCACCACCAACTCCGACCGCACCAACTACTTCGAGAACGTCCCCACCACCGCGCTGGACATGGCGCTGTGGATGGAGTCCGACCGCATGGGCCACCTGCTGGGCGCGATCGACCAGAAAACCCTGGACGAGCAGCGCGGCGTGGTCCAGAACGAAAAGCGCCAGGGCGAGAACCAGCCTTACGGCCAGTTGAGCGCCGTCGAGACCAAGACGATCTATCCGGCCGGCCACCCGTACCACCACACCGTCATCGGGTCGATGAACGACCTCAATGCCGCGTCGCTGGATGACGTCAAGAGCTGGTTCCGCAGCTGGTACGGCCCCAACAACGCGGTGCTGGTGCTGGCCGGCGACATCGACCTGGCCACGGCCAAGCGCAAGGTGGCCAAGTACTTCGGCGACATCCCGGCCACGCCCACCCTGGCCCAGCCCAAGGCCGACATCCCCGACATGGCCACCGAAGGCCGCACCGTGCTGGAAGACAAGGTGCCGCAGGTGCTGGTGGACCGGGTCTGGAACGTCGCCCAGGTCGGCACCCGCGACGCCGACCTGCTGGAACTGTTCGCAGGCGTGCTGGGCGGCAGCAAGTCGTCGCGGCTGCAAAGCCGGCTGGTCTTTGGCGACAAGCTGGTCGACAGCATCAGTGCGTACTACAACGGCGCCCAGCTGGTGGGCATGTTCGGCATCGAGAGCCGGGTCAAGGACGGGGTCGACCCGACCAGGGTCGAGGCGATCGCCAACGAGGAGCTGCAGCGCCTGCTCAAGGATGGCCCGACCGCCGAGGAGCTGGCCCGGGTCAAGACCTCGTATCGCGCCGGGTTCATCCGCGGCATTGAACGTATTGGTGGCTTTGGTGGCAAGGCCGACGCACTGGCGTCGTGCACCATCTATACCGGCGATCCCGGCTGTTTCCGCGACACGTTGAAGAATGTCGACGAAGCCACTGCCGAGCAGGTGCGCCAGGCCGGGGTGAAGTGGCTGGAGCGCAACAGCCACACCTTCGTGGTCAAGCCCGGTGAACGCACGCCGCTGGCCGAGGAGCCGACGGTCAAGCCCGCGCCGATGACGCTGCCGCCGGTCGATGCCAAGTACACGACCGTGGCCAGCGACCTGGACCGCAGCAAGGGCGTCCCGGCCGTCACCGACTTCCCGGACCTCAAGTTCCCGACCTTGCAGCGCGCCAAGCTGTCCAACGGGACCCAGGTGGTGCTGGCCGAGCGCCATGACATCCCGGTGGTGCAGATGAGCTACGAGTTTGGCGGCGGCTATGCGTCCGACGGCAAGAACGACCTGGGCGCGGCCAGCTTTGCGATGGGCATGCTCGACGAGGGCGAAGGCGACCTCGACGCGCAGGCGTTCTCCGAACGCGCGCAATCGCTGGGTGCCAACCTGGGCGCCAGTGCCGACATCGATGGCAGCAGCGCCTATCTGTCGGCGTTGAATGAACAGCTGGAGCCGTCGCTGCAGCTGTTCGCTGACATGCTGCGCAAGCCACGCTTCGAGCAGAAGGAAATCGACCGGGTCAAGGCGACCTGGATCGCGGGCATCGCCCAGGAAAAGGCGCGCCCCAACGGTGCGGCGCAACGCGTGCTGCCGCCACTGCTCTATGGCGATGGCCATCCCTATGCGATCCCGTTCAGCGGTACCGGTACCGAAGCATCGATCGGCGCGCTGGGCCGCCAGGACCTGACCACCTACCACGATGCCTACGTGCGTCCGCAGGGCGCGACCCTGATCGTGGTCGGCGACACCACCCTCAAGCAGATCATGCCCAAGCTCGAAGCCGTGTTCGGCGACTGGCACGGCAGCGGCGATGCCCCGGCGACCGCGGCGATCCCGGCGGTGGCACGACCCGATGGCCCGCGCGTGTTCCTGATCGACCAGCCCGGCGCGATCCAGGCCAACATCTTTGCCGGCCAGCTGATGCCTTCGACCAAGGACGACGGCGCCACTGCGCTGGAGTTCGCCAACACGGTGCTGGGCGGCCAGTTCTCCTCGCGCCTGAACATGAACCTGCGCGAGGACAAGCACTGGGCCTATGGCGCCTACAGCTTCCTCAACAATGCCATCGGCCAGCGGCCGTGGCTGGCGTTTGCCCCGGTGCAGATCGACAAGACCGCGCCGGCGTTGCAGGAAATGTCGCGCGACATCACCGCCTACGCCACCGGCACCAAGCCGGCGACCCAGGCCGAGGTCGACAAGGTCAAGGCCGACCAGATCAACGGTTTGCCCGGCTCCTACGAGACCGCGCGCGCGGTGATGGGCGCGATCGGCGGCATCGTGCGCTACGACCGTCCGGACGACTACGTGGTGCGCAACGCCGAGAAGATCGAGGCGCTGACCCCGGATGACGTCAACGAAGCCATCAAGACCATCGATCCCAAGGCCCTGACCTGGGTCGTGGTCGGCGACCTGTCGAAGATCGAACAGCCGATCCGCGACCTGGACATCGGCACGGTCACCGTGATCGACGCCGACGGCAAGCCGGTCGCGGAGAAGTAAGCCGCGCCTGCCCCCTCCCTTGCGAAGCAGGGGAGGGTTGGGGAGGGGTGCTGTTGTCGTTTTTGCTCGCACACAGAGCAGCCCAAAGCACCCCCTCCCGGCCTCCCCCTGCCCGCTGCGCGGGCAAGAGGAGGAGACCAGCCGGCATTCATGCGCACGGGGCGACAATCCCGTGCGTTTTTGTTTTTCGGCACCGGCCGTATTGCCCTGTGCGCACGACCCTGTCGATGCGCCCCCCGGACCTGGAGTTTCCATGCGCCTGACCACGCTTGCCGCGATTGCCTTCGCCACGACCGCCGCCCTTGCCAGCCAAGGCTGCACCTGGGTCCACATGGCGCCTGGTGCCAGCGCGGTACAAGTGGTGAGCGGTGCACCGGCCGGCTGCGAGAACCGCGGCGAAGTCGAAGTTTCGGTCAAGGACAGGCTGGGTCCGTACGAGCGCAACGACCTTCGCGTCCGCGACGAGCTGGAAACTCTTGCGCGCAACGAGGCCCCCGGAATGGGCGCGAACACCGTGCAGCCGCTTGCCCCGCCGGCCGACGGCAAGCAGCGGTTTGCTGCCTACCGCTGCGGGCGCTGACCCCCCAACCGCCTGCAAGCGGAGTTCACCGGCGCGCGGCGGCGCGCTGGAGTGAGCCTGAATCCGACGTTCCATCGCGGCGCGGCGCGCAACGAGGCCCCCGGAATGGGCGCGGACACCGTGCAGCCGCTTGCCCCGCCGGCCGACGGCAAGCAGCGGTTCGCGGCCTACCGCTGCGGGCGTTGACCCCCCACCCGCCTGCAAGCGGAGTTCACCGGCGCGCGGCGGCGCGCTGGAATGAGCCTGCATCCGACGTTGCATCGCGGCGCGGCGCGCGGCGGCGCGTTGAAGCCGGATCGCAGCCGAGTCGCTGTCGCGGCGCGGCGCGGCGCTGCAAGCGATAGTACGGCCGGGCTCAGGCCGTCTTGGCGGGTGGCGGTTGTAGGAGCGGCTTTGGCCGCGAGCGCCTGGTCTTCGGGACCAGGAGCTCGCGGCTGAAGCCGCTCCTACAAGGGCAACGTCAACGGCAACGGCAATGGCAATACCGTGGCCGGGGTGAATGCGGTCGCGGTCACAGGATCCGGCCCCTCCCGGGGGCCCGCCGCCCGTTTCCATGACGTCGGCGCCTTTGCGCGGTATCCTGCGCAGTTCTCCGCGCCCATCAGGCGCCTCGAGTCAGGTAGTACGCCCATGCTGTTCCAACATGTCGCCATCGCCGGCCTGTCGCATATCGACGCGCCGCGCCGCCTGAGTACGGACGAGATCAACGCCCGGCTCAAGCCCACGCTCGACCGCCTGGGCATCAAGACCGATGTCCTGGGCGACGTCGCCGGCATCCATGCCCGGCGGTTGTGGGACGAAGGCATGCAGGCCTCCGACGCCGCGACGCTTGCCGGGGTCAAGGCACTGGCCGATGCCGGCATCGATCCGGACAAGGTGGGGCTACTGGTCAACACCTCGGTCAGCCGCGACTACCTGGAGCCATCGACGGCATCGATCGTCAGCGGCAACCTGGGCCTGGGCGAGCTGTGCCAGAACTTCGACGTGGCCAACGCCTGCCTGGCGTTCCTCAACGGCATGGACATCGCCAGCCGCATGATCGAGCGCGGCGAGATCGATTACGCGCTGATCGTGGACGGCGAGACCGCCGACATGGCCTACGACAAGACCATGGAGCGGATGCTGCAGCCGGACGTGACCGAAGAGCAGTTCCGCAACGAGCTGGCCACGCTGACCCTGGGGTCGGGTGCTGCCGCGATGGTGCTGGCACGCGCCGAACTGGTGCCGGGTGCACCGCGCTATCGGGGCGGCGTCACCCGCGCCGCCACCCAGTGGAACAGCCTGTGCCGCGGCAACCTGGACCGCATGGTCACCGACACCCGCATGTTGCTGATCGAGGGCATCAAGCTGGCGCAGAAGACCTTCCTGGCCGCCAAGGTCGCACTGGGCTGGGCGGTGGAGGAGATGGACGAGTTCGTCATCCACCAGGTCAGCAAGGTCCACACCGCTGCCTTCGTCAATGCCTTTGGCATCGACCCCAAGAAGGTGCTGACCATCTTTGGCGAGCACGGCAACATCGGCCCCGCGTCGGTGCCGATCGTGCTGAGCAAGCTGCGTGAGATGGGCAGGCTCAAGAAGGGCGACCGCGTCGCGTTGCTCGGGATCGGTTCCGGGCTCAACTGCTCGATGGCCGAAGTTGTCTGGTAAGCGCGATCACCAGGCTGACCGCGGGGGCCGGCTCGTCCGGCCCTTTTCATGCAGGCCGACGTGGCCAATCCGGGGACGTGGTTCGTGACGACTGGCGCAACCGGGTTTCCTGACTACCCGTTCGACCCGCAGCGTTTCGACGTGCGGCCGGGCATCGCGATGTCGTACCTGGACCAGGGTCCACGCGATGGCGAGGTCGTGGTCATGCTGCACGGCAATCCGTCGTGGAGCTTCTACTGGCGGCACCTGGTGTCCGGCTTGTCCGATCGCTACCGCTGCATCGTGCCGGACCATGTCGGCATGGGCCTGTCCAGCCGTCCCGACGACGCGCCCGATGCATCGCCGCGATACGACTACAGCTTGCAGTCGCGCGTGGACGATGTCGATGCATTGCTCCGGCACCTGGACATCACCGGCCCGGTGACGCTGGCCGTGCACGACTGGGGCGGGATGATCGGGTTTGGCTGGGCGCTGTCGCATGCTGCCCAGGTCAAGCGCCTGGTCGTCCTCAATACCGCAGCCTTCCCGTTGCCGGCAGCCAAGCCGATGCCGTGGCAATTGTCGCTGGGACGCGATTCGCGCATCGGTGGTTTTTGCATCCGGGCCTTCAACCTGTTCGCGCGTGGGGCGGCATGGCTGGGCACCGAACGCCGGCTGTCCAGCGCCGTGCGCCGCGCCTACATCACGCCCTACAACGGCTGGCGCAACGCCATCGGCACGCTGCGCTTCATGCAGGACATCCCGTTGCGCGAAGGCGATGCCGCATGGCCGCTGGTGGCCGAAGCAGGACGGCGACTGCACGAATTCGCCAACCGACCTGCGTTCATCGGCTGGGGATTGCGCGACTTCGTCTTCGACCGGCACTTCCTTGAAGGGTTCGTCGCGGCGTTGCCTGACGCGCAGGTCCATGCGTTCGAGGATGCCGGGCATTACGTGCTGGAAGACAAGCACGAGGTGCTGGTGCCCGAAATCCGGCGATTCCTCGACGCGAACCCGCTCCCCGCGAATCTCATCGACGCGAACCCCCTGCGCCCTTCGTAGGAGCGGCTTCAGCCGCGAGCGTTTGATCCTGCTGTGGCCTTTTACGCAGGAGCGGTGCAAGCGGCGACAAACATCTTTGGTAAAGCGATCGCGACTCACGTCGCTCCTACATACAAGCCACGACAGGAAGCAAGGCTCGCGGCTGAAGCCGCTCCTACAACGGCGCTGGCGGCGGCGTCATGTCGGGTGGTGCGGTTTCCGGCAACGCCATGGAGCTGTCGACCAGGGTCGCGGGAATGCCGCTTCCGGCATCCAGCCAGTCCGCCGGCGTCAGCACCGGCATGCCGTGCGCGATGCGGGCCTTGTCGCATTGCGGGCTGGATGCGCCGAACTCCCACGACGCAGGCACCTCGCGACACACACTGGGCTTGATCGCATGGATGCTGCAACGTGCGCGTACGCCGATCTCGGCATCCAGCGCGATGCAACGTGGCGCCTGCTCCCAGGTGCCGCGCATCGCCACGCGATGCGGGTCCAGCGGTTCGGTCAGGGCGGCCGGGACGGTGCCGCCCAGCGCCGGGTCGGTTTCCGACCAATGGAAGCCGACGCGAAACGTCGCGCAACAGGCGCCACAGGTCAGGCAGGGGTGTGGCATGCGCGACTCGCGTGGGTCCGTGGCAGGACGGACCGGGTGCGGCATTGTGCCGATTCCCGCGCCGGACGCAAGCGGATCCTGCCCCTGCGACGGCGCTTGCTTGTCGATGCGCTGGTCCTTGGCGTGGCCACTGGTTTGGCGGCTGGCGGGACAAGTCTCGAGGCGCCCGGGGCACGGTGCGGCCAGGGTGGCGTGGGTAGGACGGGTTAAGCTTTCGAGGTGAGTCCGGAAAGCAAGATCAAGAGCACCCCTCCCCAGCCCTCCCCTTCGCCTGCGGCGAAAGGGAGGGGGTTGGACGGTGCGTCTTTGCCGCATGCGTTGGACGCCTGCAACATCGCGGCGGCACTGCCGCGGATGGCCGCTGAACGCCCCGACCAGGTTGCGATCCGCTGCCCGGGCCGCGCCGGCCGTTACGACGTCGCGCTGAGTTATGCCCAACTCGACACGCGCAGCGATGCCATCGCCGCCGGGTTGGCGCGCCGCGGCATCGTTGGCGGGACCCGGACGGTGGTCATGGTGCGGCCGACGCCGGAGTTCTTCCTGCTGATGTTCGCGCTGTTCAAGATCGGCGCGATACCGGTGCTGGTCGATCCGGGCATCGACAAGCGGGCCCTGCGGCAATGCCTGGACGAAGCCCGGCCCGATGCCTTCATCGGCATCCCGCTGGCGCTGCTGGCGCGCGCCGTGCTGCGCTGGGCGCCGACGGCGCGCGTGGCCATCACCACCGGCAGGCGCGCCGTGCTGGCCGATGCGACCCTGGCACAGGTCGAGCGCGACGGGGTCGGCGCCAGCATGCAGTTCGACCAGACCCGGCCCGACGACATCGCCGCGATCCTGTTCACCAGCGGGTCCACCGGCGTCCCCAAGGGGGTGGTGTATCGGCACCGCCATTTCGTGGCGCAAGTGGAGATGTTGCGCGATGCCTTCGGCTTCGTGCCTGGCGGGATCGACATGCCGACGTTCCCGCCGTTTGCCTTGTTCGATCCGGCGCTCGGGCTGACCTCGATCATCCCCGACATGGACCCGACCCGGCCGGCACGCGCCAATCCGCGCAGGCTGTTGCAGGCGATCGAGCGGTTTGGCGTGACCCAGCTGTTCGGGTCGCCGGCCCTGATGCGGGTGTTGGCCGATCATGGTGCCCACATGCCGACGGTCATGCGCGCCACCTCGGCCGGTGCGCCGGTGCCTGCCGATGTCGTGGCCAGGATGTTGCAACTGCTGCCCGAGGACGCACGGTTCTGGACCCCCTACGGTGCCACCGAATGCCTGCCGGTCGCGGTCATCGAAGGTCGCGAGCTGCAGGCCACGCGCGCGCGCACCGAAAGTGGTGCAGGCACCTGCGTCGGCCGCCCGGTGCCGCCCAACGACGTGCGCATCATCGGCATCGACGACGGCGCGATCGATACCTGGTCCGACGACCTGTTGGTACAACCCGGGCACGTCGGCGAAATCACCGTCGCTGGTCCGACCGCGACCGACAGCTATTTCAACCGCGATGCCGCGACACGCCTGGCCAAGATCCGCGAGCCCCTTGCCGGAGGCGGCGAACGCATCGTCCATCGCATGGGCGACCTGGGCTGGATGGACGATGCCGGGCGCCTCTGGTTCTGTGGCCGCAAGTCGCAACGCGTCGTGGTCGACGACACCACCACCCTGTGCACCGAGCAGGTCGAACCCATCTACAACACGCATCCCGACGTTGCGCGCACGGCGTTGGTGGGGATCGGCGGCCACGTCGATGGAAGCCGTGGCGCGCAGCGGCCGGTGCTGTGCGTGGAGCTGCGTCCAGGGATCGGCAAGGACCAGCACGAGCGCATCGCGGGGGAGCTGCGTCACCTTGGCAATGGACACGTGCATGCGGCCAAGGTCGACGGGTTCCTGTTCCACCCCGGCTTTCCGGTCGACATCCGCCACAACGCGAAGATCGGACGGGAAAAGCTGGCTGCATGGGCTACGAAGACGCTGCGCGCTACCCCCTCCCTTTCGCCGCAGGCGAAGGGGAGGGTTGGGGAGGGGTAGCGCTTGGACCGACTGCGCCGCCGCGCCAGGCAACTGCGCAACAGTGCGACGGATGCCGAATGCCATCTGTGGCGCCACCTGCGCAGGCGGCAACTCGATGGCATGCGTTTCAGGAGGCAGGTGCCGATTGCCGGATACATCGCCGACTTCGTGTGCCCGCAGCTGAAGTTGATCATCGAGCTGGATGGTGGCCAGCATGTCGATCGACAGGCCTACGATGATGGGCGTAGCGAGAAGCTCGTGGCGCTGGGTTACAGGGTCTTGCGGTATTGGAATGACGATGTGCTGGTACGCACCGATGCGGTGCTTGAGGACATTTTGCGCCACGCGAGCAAGAGCACCCCTCCCCAACCCTCCCCTTCACCTGCGGTGAAAGGGAGGGAGCCAGCGTGATGCCTCCCGATGACATGCCCGCAGCTTCGGGCTTCGCCTCTGCCCCTGCCTTTGCCCCTGCCTTTGCCTCTGCCTTTGCCTTTGCCTTTGCCTTTGCCTCTGCCTTTGCCTTTGCCTTTGCCTTTGCCTTTGCTCTTGCCCCCTCCCTTTCGCGCAGCGAAGGGGAGGGTTGGGGAGGGGTGCCTTTGATCTTGCGCGGAACAACCCCATGAACATCCTGGTCACCGGCGGCGGCGGCTTCCTCGGCCAGGCCTTGTGCCGCGGCCTGGTCGCGCGCGGACACGTCGTCACCAGTTTCAATCGCGGCCACTACCCGGCGCTGGACACGCTTGGCGTGCGGCAGGTGCAAGGCGACCTCGCCGACCGTGATGCCGTCGTCGCGGCCGCCGCCGGCTGCGATGCCATCTTCCACAACGCCGCCAAGGCCGGTGCCTGGGGCAGCCATGACAGCTACCACCGCGCCAATGTCATGGGCACCGACAACGTCATCGCCGCCTGTCGCGCCCACGGCATCGGCCAACTGGTGTACACGTCCACGCCCAGCGTCACCCATCGCGCCACCCATCCGGTGGCTGGCGGGACCGCCGACGACGTGCCGTATGGCGAGGGTTTCAAGGCGCCGTATGCCAGCACCAAGCTGATCGCGGAGAAGGCGGTGCTGGCGGCCAACGATGCCACGCTGGCGACGGTCGCGTTGCGTCCACGCCTGATCTGGGGGCCGGGCGACAACCAGTTGTTGCCACGCCTGGTCGAGCGGGCGCGCAATGGCCGCCTGCGTTTTGTCGGCGACGGCAACAACCTGATCGACACCACCTATATCGACAACGCGGCACAGGCGCACCTGGATGCCTTCGACCATCTCGCGCCAGGCGCGGCCTGCGCGGGCCGCGCGTACTTCATCAGCAATGGCGAGCCCAGGAGCGTTCGCGACGTGGTCAACGGGCTGCTGCGTGCCGTCGGGGCGCCACAGGTGGACAAGACCATCCCCTTTGCGCTGGCCTACGCGGCCGGTGCGGTGGCCGAGGCGCTGTGGACGGTGCTGCCGTTGCGGGGCGAGCCACCGATGACGCGGTTCCTTGCCGAGCAGCTGGCGACCACGCATTGGTACAGCATGGCGCCGGCGCAGCGCGACTTCGGTTATGTGCCGGCGGTGTCGATGGACGAGGGCTTGAGGCGACTGGCGGCAGCCCAGGGCGCGAGCACAACCGCCCGCAACTAAGGCCTGCGGCGCGCGGCGGCGAGGGCGGCCGCGCGGCCCGGTAGAATGCCGCAATGACCGCAACGCCATTCAACTGGAAGCCACATGCCGCCCGGGTGCTCGAAGCCGCGCTCAACCGGGCACTGGCGCTGGATCCGGACACCCGCGAGGGTTTGCGCAGGCTCGACGGACGCCGGGTCGCGCTGGCGCTGGAAGGTGGCGGGCTGGCCCTGGAACTGCGCGTGGATGGCGACCACCTGCGCGTCGGCCCGGCCGACCCCAGCGACGCCCCCGACCTGGGCGTGCGCAGCACCATCGGCGGCGTGCTGTCGCAACTGCCATCGTTGCTTGGCGGGCTGTCCGGGCGCGACGACGCGCCGCCGGTGGGCCGCATGCATATCTCCGGCGATGCCGACCTGGCCCGGCGCCTGCAACGCCTTGCCGAAGGCTTCGATCCCGACTGGCAACAACCGTTTGCCGCCGTCCTTGGCGACGTCATCGGCGTGCAGGTCGCCAACGCCATCGCCGCGGGGTTGCGACAGGCGCGGATCGCGGGCAGCAACCTCGCGCAGAGTGCCGCGGAGTACGTGACCGAGGAATCGCGGGACGTGGTTCCGCGCGCCGAACTGGAAGCCTTCCACGACGATGTCGATACCCTGCGCGACGACGCCGCGCGCCTGGTTGCCCGGGTCGCCCGTTTGCGCGCCGCCATGGATGCCGCAGGTCCGTCGGGAGGCCATCGATGACAGCGGGCATGCGCGCACTGCGCATCGGCCGCGTGTTGTTGCGCTACCGGCTGGACGACCTGCTCGACGGCACGCCGGCCGAGCGCTGGCTGAAACTCATGCGTCCGTTCGTGCCCCGGGCGTCGGAACGGATCGCTGCGCAATCGCGCGGTGCACGCTTGCGGCTGGCACTGCAGGAGCTCGGTCCGATCTTCGTCAAGTTCGGACAGATCCTGTCGACCCGGCGCGACCTGGTCCCGGCGGACGTGGCCGCGGAACTGACCCTGCTGCAGGACCGGGTCGCGCCCTTCGATGGCGACAGCGCACGCGCCATCGTCGAGCATGCACTGGGGCAGCCGATCGCCCAGGCCTTTGCCAGCTTCGACACCACGCCGCTGGCCTCGGCCTCGATCGCCCAGGTGCATGCCGCCACGCTGCCCCCGGTCGATGGCGCGCCGCCGCGCGAGGTCGTGGTCAAGGTGCTGCGCCCCGGCATCGAGCGCCAGATCGCCGACGACATCGCGTTGCTGGGCAATATCGCCGGCCTGGTCGACCGCACCCACCCGTCGGCCGACAAGATCCGGCCGCGCGAGATCGTGCGCGAGGTCCAGGCCACCCTTGCCGCCGAGGTCGACCTGCCGCGCGAAGGCGCCAACGCATCGGTGCTGCGCCGGTTCTGGCAGGACTCGCCGGACCTGTACGTGCCCGAGGTGATCTGGTCGCACACCGCCGACCGCGTACTGACGCTGGAGCGCGTGCGCGGCATCCCCTCCGACGACATCGAGGCGCTGGACGCGGCCGGCATCGACCGCAAGGCGCTTGCGGCGAAGGGCGTGCGCGTGTTCTACACGCAGGTATTCCGCGACAACTTCTTCCACGCCGATGCCCACGCCGGCAACATCTGGGTCGATGCCGATCCCGCGCGCAGGGCCAACCCGCGCTTCATCGCCCTGGATTTCGGGATCATGGGCCAGCTCTCCAGCGAGGACCAGTATTACCTTGCCGAGAACTTCATGGCGATCTTCAACCGCGACTACCGCCGCATCGCCGAACTGCACGTGCAGGCGGGCTGGATGCCGGCGCACATCCGCATCGACGAGCTCGAAGCCGCCGCGCGCTCGGTGTGCGAGCCCTACTTCACCCGGCCGCTGTCGGAAATCTCGCTGGCCGAGGTGCTGATCAAGCTGTTCCGTACCGCGCAACGCTACGAACTGACGCTGCAACCGCAGTTGATCCTGTTGCAGAAGACCCTGCTCAACATCGAGGGCGTCGGCCGGTTGCTGGATCCCAGGCTCGACATCTGGGCGGTGGCGCGGCCGGTGCTGGAGAAGATCCTGGTCGAGCGCTACAGCCCGACGCGGCTGGCCAGCGAGTTCCGCAAGCGGCTGCCGGAAATGATCACGCAAGCACCCGACATGCCGCGCCTGCTGCATGCCTGGCTGACGCAGCAGGTCGAAGGCAAGCAGGAGCTGCGCATGCGCTCGCATGACCTGGCCGAGCTGGCCAGGACTGCGCGCGACGGGCAGCGGCGGATGGTGGCCGCGATCCTGGGCACCGGGCTGTTGATCGTCGCCGCGGTGCTGTACGGGCTGGAAGCGGGCGGGCCGCACTTCTGGGGGATCCCCGGCGCGACCTGGATCGCGGGCCTGGGTGGATTGTGGGCGTTGCTCGCCGCCTGGCCCCGCCGCAAATGACGTGGTTGTCGTAGGAGCGGCTTACAGCCGCGAGCTCTTGCCTGCTTGCTTGCCGTTGCAGGGGCGATGAAGGCATGTAGCCACCACCCCGCGACAGCAAAAGCAACATCAAGAGCTCGCGGCTGTAAGCCGCTCCTACAACGGCACTACACCGATATTCATGCAACTCCCCGTCCTCTACGCCGACGACCGCCTGGCCGTCGTCGACAAGCCCGCCGGGCTGATGGTCCACGACAGCGCACTGGCGCGCGGCGAAACCGACTTCGCCGCCGACCGCCTGCGCGCGCAGTTCGGCAGGCCGATCTTCCTGGTGCATCGGCTCGACCGCGCCACCAGCGGCTGCCTGCTGCTCGCGTTTGATCGCGAGGCGGCCTCGGCACTGGGCAAGACGCTGATGTCCGGCGACGTGCGCAAGGAGTACCTGGCCGTCTGTCGCGGCTGGCCGGACGCCGACTTCACCATCGACCATCCGCTCGACGGTGGGCCGGGCAAACCGGTCAAGAAGGAGGCGTTGACGGTCTTCGAGCGGCTGGCGACCGCCGAGCTCGATGTCCCTTCTGGCGGATTTCCCACCTCGCGCTACGCACTGCTGCGTGCCATGCCGCAGACCGGGCGCTTCCGGCAGATCCGCCGCCACCTCAAGCACGCCTCGCACCACCTGATCGGCGACACCAGCCATGGGGACGGCCGTCACAACCGCAACTTCCGCATGCTCGGCATCCATCGGATGTTGCTGCATGCGCACCGGTTGGCTTTCGCCCATCCCGACGATGCACGGGTGGTCGAGGCGGTGGCGCCGCCGCACGGCGAGTTCGCCAAGGCCGTGGCGCTGTTCCAGATGCAGTCGCCGTGCGTCTGAAGCCCGGCGTGCCGGGGCAGGCAGCCGCCGCAGGGCGGGTTTCAACCCGCCACCACTTTCCATCCCGTGCCTTCCACGACAAGCCCGCCGGTTCAATCCTGGCTCCGGCAAGACATCGCCATCGCCGTTACGGCGGGTTGAAACCCGCCCTACAATCGTCCCCATGCTGCGCATCGCCGCCCATGTGACCATTCCCGACGACGAACTCGTCGAACGCTTCGTGCGCTCGGCAGGACCGGGTGGGCAGAACGTCAACAAGGTCGCCACCGCGGTCGAGCTGCGCTTCGACATCGCCCGCTCGCCATCGCTGCCCGAGCCTGTCCGCGAGCGCCTGCTGGCCAAGCGCGATCGTCGCGTCACCACCGATGGCGTGCTGGTGTTGTCGGCGCAGCGCTTCCGCACCCAGGAGCGCAATCGCGAGGATGCGCGCACGCGCCTGGCGGCGTTTGTCGAATCCGGCCTGCGCCCACCCAAACCACGCATTGCCACCAAGCCGACGCGTGCGTCCAAGCGGCGCCGGCTCGACGACAAGCGCGTCCGCGGCCAGCGCAAGAAGACGCGTGGCGCGCAGGACTGGGATTGATCGCGTGATCGACGCCCCGCACCCGCCCACGCCCGCCCGCGACGGTCCGGTGCTGCCGTTGCCGCCTTCGGTGCCGCGCAACGGCAATCGGTTCACCCGCTGGCTCGGGCGCAGCATCCTGAGACTGGGCGGCTGGCGCATGGTCGGTGCGTTCCCCGACCTGCCGCGCGTGGTGTTGATCGGCGCCCCGCATTCGTCCAACTGGGACGGGTTCTGGGGTTTTGCGGCCAAGCTGGCACTGGGCCTGGACCTGCGCATCCTGGGCAAGCACCAGCTGTTCTGGTGGCCCTTGGGACCCATCCTGCGCAGCCTGGGCGTGATCGCGATCGATCGCGAAGCCGCGGCCGGCGTGGTGGAGCAGGCAGCGGCCATGATCAGCAACAGTGACCGACTCTGGTTTGGACTCGCACCCGAAGGCACCCGCAAGCGCGTCAAGCGCTGGAAGCCCGGTTTCTGGAAGATCGCCAAGGCGGCCGGCGTGCCGATCCTGCCCGCGTATTTCCACTATCCGGACAAGGTCATCGGCATCGGGCCGCTGTTCCAACCCGGCGACGACTTCGCCACCGACATGGCCCGCATCCGCGACTGGTACCGGCCGTGGCAGGGCAAGCACCACGACGTCGCTTGAGCATGTCCGGACAGGCGCAGCGAGCGCGTTGAATAACAGCGGCCCGCGCGCCACGCCCTGCTAAGGTGGGTGCTCGTCGCGCTACTCGGGGCGCATCGTCATATCGTCGGGGAACACGATGAGCCACCAGGGACCGGACAGCACGCCACCCTCACCTGGCACGACGCCACCACGCACACCCTGGACCGAGCGCGCAGGCGACGCATTGATCGGCCGCGTGCACTGGCAGCCGCCGCGCTGGTACACCGGCTGGCGCGGCAGCCTCAAGTCGCATCCGATGCACTGGCTCAGCGGTATCTACGTGCTGCTCATCGCGCTGCTGTGGTTCACCACCCGTCTGCCACAAGCGATCCCGCCCGACGCGATCACGGTCAGGCTGACCGCGCCCGCGCGCACCGACTACACGAAGACGCCGCCCACGCTGTCGCCATTGCGATTGCGTTTTTCAGCCTCCACCGCGCCGCTCGAGGCCATCGGCAAGGCACCGGCCGGCGTCACGCTGACGCCGGCGCAGCCCGGCGCCTGGCAATGGACCGACGACCACACGCTGGTGTTCACGCCGGCCAAGGACTGGCCGGTCGGGACCGGCTACACCGTCGACATCGATCCGGGCAAGGCGATCGCCAAGGGCGTGACACTGGCCAAGGACAGCTTCGACTTCAGCAGCGCGGCTTTCGAGCTGAAACTGGCCAGCGCCGAGTTCTACCAGGATCCCGAGGATCCCAACCTCAAGAAAGCGGTGTACGCGCTGGAGTCCTCGCACCCGATCGACGCCGCGTCGCTGGAAAAACGCATCTCGTTCACCTATACCGACGGCGCCGGCCGGGTCATGGCCTCGCCGCAGGCGACCTTCGTCTACGACGAGCGCCGGCTCAAGGCCTGGGTGCATTCGGCGCCGCTGACGCTGCCGGAGAACGGCGGAAAGCTGAAACTCGAAATCGACAAGGGCGTGGCCAGCACGCTGGGTGGCGAGGGCACCGCCAAACCGCTCGACGCCGAGGTCAAGCTGCCATCGCTGTACAGCGTCAGCGTCGATGCGATCAGCCCGACGCTGGTCGAGAACGACCGCTACGAGCCCGAGCAGGTGCTGGTGGTGGCGTTCAACAAGGCCATGCGCGATAGCGATGTCGCCCGCGCCGTGCATGCCTGGCTGCTGCCGGCCGACAAGCCGGGCACGCCGCCGAAACAGCGCAACGGGCACTATCGCTGGTCAGGGTCGGAAGTCAGCGAGTCGGTGTTGAAACAGTCGCAGGCCATTGACCTGTACCCGACACCGTCCGAGCGCGAATTCACCGAAACCCATGGCTTCAAGTATTCCGCACCGCCGCACCGCTGGCTGTACGTGCGCGTGGACAGAGGGCTGCAGTCGTTTGGCGGGTTCCTGCTGGGCAAGCCCGCGACGAAGGTCGAGCAGGTGCCGCCGTACCCCGAGTTGCTGCGCTTTTTGGGCGAAGGTTCGCTGCTGTCGCTGCGCGGCGAACGCCGGGTGAGCATCGCCGCGCGCAACGTCACCGGCCTGCGCATGGAAATCGCCCGCGTGCTGCCCGGCGCGCTGCACCAGCTGGTGCAAAACAACGCAGGCGACTATGGCCAGCCCGACTTCTACGGCCTGTCCGAGGACAGCCTGGTCGAGCGCCAGGAAACCCGGCTGCAGTTCGCCAACACCGATCCTGCGAAAACCCATTACGAAGGCATCGACCTGGGCAAATACCTGGTTGACGGCAAGCGTGGCGTGTTCCTGCTGGCCTTGCACAAGCTCGAGCCCTACGACGCCGCCAAGCCCGCATCGCAGACCCTGGCCGAAGACGCCGGCGAGCAGACCGACCATCGCCTGGTGGTGCTGACCGACCTGGGCGTGCTGGCCAAGCAGGCGCTGGACGGCAGTCGCGACGTGTTCGTGCAGTCGATCTCCGCCGGCACGCCGGTGGCGGGCGCGCGGGTGCGCGCCATCGCCCGCAATGGCGAAACCCTGGTCTCGGTGGTCACCGATGCCAGCGGGCTCGCGACGCTGCCCACGCTCAAGGACTTCCGGCGCGAGAAGCAGCCGGTGATGTTGACCGTCGAGCAGGGCCAGGACTTGTCGTTCCTGCCGATGGACGGCAACGGCCGCACGCTGGACTACTCGCGCTTCGACGTCGGTGGCGAGCCCAACGAGATCGAGGCCGGTGCGCTGAAGGCGTCGATGTTCTCCGACCGTGGGTTGTACCGGCCCGGCGACACCATGCACCTGGGGCTGATCGTGCGCGCGACCGACTGGTCGCGGCCACTGCAGGGCCTGCCGCTGGAGCTGGTGCTGACCGACCCGCGCGGTTCGGTCGCGCGCCGGCAACGACTGGCGCTGGGCGAAGTCGGTTTCGAATCCTTTGACTACACGCCGTCCGATAGCGCGCCCAGCGGTACCTGGGAAGCGCAGCTGTACCTGATCGGCAAGAACGACGAGCGCACCCGCATCGGCGCCACCAGCGTGCAGGTTCGCCAGTTCCAACCCGACGCCATGCGCGTGGAGGCGCGGTTGTCGCGACAGGTGGACGAGGGTTGGGTGAAGCCCGACGGGCTGTCGGCGCTGATCAGCGCCGAGAACCTGTTCGGCACGCCGGCACAGGACCGGCGCGTCGAGGCCAGCCTGGTGCTGCGTCCCGCCTTTCCGGAATTCCCCAGCTGGAAGGGCTGGAGCTTCTACGACCCGCAACGCGCCAAGGACGGCTACGACGAGCAGCTGTCCGATGCAAAGACCGACGCCGACGGCAAGGCGACGATCCCGCTGCACCTGGACAAGTACGCGCGCGCGACTTACCAGCTCAATGTATTGGCGCGCACCTTCGAGCCGGGCAGCGGCCGCAACGTGGCCGCCAGCGCCAGCACGCTGGTGTCCAGCAACGATTATCTCATTGGCATCAAGCGCGGCGACGCGCTCGACTACGTGCCGCGCGGCGGCAAGCGTGCGGTCCGCCTGGTCGCCATCGGGCCGGATGCCAAGGCGCGGGCCGTGTCGGGCCTGCATGCGGTGATCATCGAGCGCCGCTACGTGTCGGTGCTGACGAAGCAGGATTCGGGCTTGTACAAGTACGTCTCGCAGTTGCGCCTGGACGACCGCAGCGACAAGGCGCTGTCGTTGCCTGCCGGCGCCAGCGACCATCGCGCTACCGACCGACAAGCCCGGCGACTGGCGGCTGGAAATCCGCGACGGCAAGGGCGAGGCGCTCAACCGCATCGATTATTCGGTGGCGGGCAAGGCCAACGTGACCCGTTCGCTGGATCGCAATGCCGAGCTGCAGCTGTCGCTGTCCAAACCCGGTTACGCACCCGGGGACGACATCGCCATCAGCATCCGTGCGCCGTACGCCGGCTCGGGACTGATCACGATCGAGCGCGACAAGGTCTATGCGCACGCCTGGTTCAAGGCCGACACCACCAGCTCGGTGCAGCACATCACGCTGCCGGCGGATTTCGAGGGCAACGGTTACGTCAACGTGCAGTTCGTGCGCGATCCGGACTCCGACGACGTGTTCATGAGCCCGCTGTCGTACGGCGTGGCGGCGTTCACGGTCGACCGCGAACGGCGCACGCAACCGCTGTCGCTGGATGTGCCGAAGGTGTCCAGGCCCGGCAGCGACATTCCGTTGACGATCCGCACCCAGGGCAAGGCGCGGGTCATTGCCTTCGCGGTCGACGAAGGCATCCTGCAGGTCGCGCGCTACCGCGTCGGCGATCCGCTGGACACGTTCTTCGCCAAGAAGATGCTGCAGGTGGATACGGCGCAGATCCTCGACCTGATCCTGCCCGAGTTCAGCCGCCTCACCGGCATGGACGCACCCGGCGGCGACGCCGGCGGCGACCTGGCGAAAAACCTCAACCCGTTCAAGCGCAAGTCCGAGAAGCCGGCGGTGTGGTGGTCGGGGCCGGTCGAGGTGGATGGCGAGCGCACGCTGCACTTCACCCTGCCCGATTACTTCAACGGCCGCGTGCGGATCGTCGCGGTGGCGGTCACGCCGCAGCGGATCGGCCTGGCCGAAACCTCGGCGTTGCTGCGTGGCGACTTCGTGCTGACGCCGACGGTGCCCACGCACGTGGCGCCGGGCGATGAGTTCGAGTTGCCCATCGGTGTCGCCAACACCATTGACGGCGGTGGCGACGCCGCCATCCCCGTGAAAGTCGGCATGACCGTACCGCCATCGCTGTCCGTCGTCGGCGATCCTGCTGCAACGCTGCAACTCGCGTCCGGCCGCGAAGGCACCGCGCGCCTGCGCCTGCGCGCCGGCAAGCACCTGGGCGCCGCCGCGGTAACGCTGGTCGCGCAATCAGGGAAGTACAAGGCAACGCGCCGGATCGAACTGTCGATCCGCCCGGCGACACCCATGCGGCAGGCGCTGGAGGTCGGCTCGACCACGAAGCCGCACGACTTCACCCAACTGCGGAAGATGTACGACCAGCGCGCGACCCGCCGGCTGGCCGCATCGGCATCGCCGTTCGTCGCGGTCGACGGGCTGGCGGCGTACCTGCGCGACTACCCACACCTGTGCACCGAGCAGATCGTCAGCGCAGCAGTGCCGGACCTGATCGACGCCTCGCATCCGGAGTTCGCGTTGTTGCCGCGATCCTCACGGGACAAGCCCGCGAAGGGCGATGCGGGCACGGCCGCCATCGACACCCTGCGCACGCGCCAGAACAGCGATGGCGGGTTCGGCACCTGGCTGGCGACGCCCGAGGTCGATCCGTTCGTCTCCGCGTACGCCGCCCTGTACCTGGTCGAGGCGCGCGAGCGTGGACAACGCGTCCCGCAGGACACGCTCGACGCGGCCAACCGTTGGCTGCGCTCGCTGGCCGCCGACCGGTCGATGACCGGATTATGGCAACTGCGCGCGCGGGCGATGGCCGTGTACCTGCTGGTGCGCCAGGGCAGCAACGCCGGCAACCTGCTGGCCGGGCTGCGCCAGCAGCTGCAGCGCGACTATCCCAAGACCTGGCAGGACGATGACGCCACCGCCTTGCTGGTCGCGTCCAGCTACCACTTGCTGCAACAGGACGTTCCGGCGCGCACGTTGGCCACGGCCGCGCTCGATCACGCCAACGCTGCAGTCAATCCCAGGCTCGGCGACGGTAGGCCGGACACCTTCGAGCACTACTACGACGCCGGCATCGAGCAGGCCTGGACGGTATACCTGCTGCACAAGCATTTCCCCGGCCTGGGCAAGCGGTTGTCGTCGCGGGCGATCGACCGCCTGCTTCAGCCGCTGCGCGACAACTCCTACAACACCTTGTCCTCGGCGCTCACGTTGTTGGCGCTGGAAGCCTATGGCGACGCGAATGCCGCCGCGAAACCGCCGATGCTCCAGGCTTTCGGCGCCGACAAGCGCATGCGGCCGATCGGCACCATCGAAGGCATGCTGCGCCGTGCCAGCTTCGCTGCCACCGATACGCGGCTGCGGGTGACGCCCGCCGCCGACACGACGGCCTGGTACTCGCTCACCCAATCCGGCTTCGACCGGGTTCCGGTGCCTGCGGTGCAGGACCAGGGCCTGGAAGTGTTGCGCGACTACCTGGACGACAACGGCAAGCCGGTCGCCAGCGTCGCGCTTGGCCAGGAAGTCACCGTGCGCCTGCGCGTCCGCGCGCTTGGAGCGAAGGCGCGTGGCGACATCGCCATCATCGACCTGCTGCCGGGTGGCTTCGAAACGGTGATGCAGACGCCCGCGCAGGACAGCGCCGATGACGAAAGCGAAGGCGACGGCGGCTCCGAGCCCGCCGCGCCGACGCTGGCGTTGCCGGGTTCGACTTTCGTGCCCGACCATGTCGAACCGCGCGAGGACCGGGTGCTGCTGTATGGGACCGTCTACGGCGACGTACGTGAATATCGCTACCGCATCCGCGCCGGCAATATAGGCACCTTCGCCGTGCCGCCGATCCGCGCCGACGCGATGTACGTGCGCTCGGTATATGCGCAGGGCAGGTCCGGCGAGACGCTGACGGTGCGGCCGCCCAAGGCGACCACGCCTTGAATGGAATTGATTGACTCGCGTCCCGGAACGGCGAAGGCGGAGGCTTGATGTGGTGCGCGAAGGTCAAGGGCACCCCTCCCCAACCCTCCCCTGCTGCGCAAGGGAGGGAGCAAGGCAAGCAACGGGTTGGCGTGGATGCGCGCGAGAACTTGCTTGCCTCCTCCCCTTGCGCGCAGCGCAGGGGGAGGCCGGGAGGGGGTGCTTTTGCCCTTGCCTTGCGTCGTCCAATCGGAGATGGCGCGTTCGCATTGCTTGTGCCGGCAGGACGCCGGCAACAAGGATCCGTAGCTTGAACATCGGTCGACACGCATGACCAGCACACAGCCGGCGTCACGCTGGCGACGCCGGGGAAAACGTGCGGCCGTCGTCGCGGCTGCATTGCTGGTCATCGCGCTGGTCATCCGCGCCCTGCCCCATCCGCCGCTTTCCCATGGCGTCCCGCAATCGGTCGAAGTCCTGGACCGCGACGGCAACCTGCTGCGCCTGGCACTGGCCGACGACCAGCGCTACCGCTTGTGGACACCGTTGCCGGAGCTGTCGCCGCTGCTGGTCGACGGCGTGCAATTACACGAGGACGCCTGGTTCCGCTGGCATCCCGGCGTCAACCCGGCAAGCATCGTGCGCGCGGCGTGGAGTACCTACACCGGCGGCACGCGGATCGGTGGTTCGACGCTGACCATGCAGCTGGCGCGGCTGCGCTGGCACCTGGATACGCGCAGCCCGCGCGGCAAGCTGTTGCAGATCGCGCGCGCATTGCAGCTGGAAGCGTGCTACTCCAAGGACGACATCCTCGAGGCGTATCTCAACCTGGCGCCCTACGGCGGCAACATCGAAGGCGCCGGCGCCGCCAGCCTGATCTACTTCCGCAAGCCCGCATCGGCGTTGACCCTGCCCGAGGCCCTGACCCTGGCCGTGCTGCCGCAGGCGCCTACACGGCGCGGCCGCCTGCGCGATGGCGACGAGGGCGAAGCGACTTACGCCGGTGCAGGGTTGTCCGCTGCACGGGCCCGGCTCTACGCGCGCTGGCGCGGGCGGCATGCCAGCGACCCCGCCACCGACGCGCTGATGGCCTTGCCGTTGTCGCTGCGCTCGCCGCATGCGTTGCCCTTCGAGGCACCGCACTTCGCGCGCCATGTGCTCGGGGAACGCGGGCTGCATCCTGATGGCGGACCGCAGTTGGCGACCACGCTCGACCTGCGCCTGCAACACCTGCTGGAGGAGCGCCTGCGCAGCCAGGTGGACGGCCTGCGTTCGCGCGGCCTGCGCAACGCCGCCGCGCTGCTGGTCGACACCCGCGACATGGGCGTGCGTGCGCTGGTCGGTTCGGCGGACTTCTTCGATGTCGCCATCGACGGCCAGGTCGATGGCACCGATGCCAAGCGCTCGCCAGGCTCGACGCTCAAGCCCTTCATCTACGGCATGGCGCTGGACCAGGGCGTGCTGCATCCGGCCACGGTGCTGCGTGACGTGCCGACCTCGTTCGGGCCGTACACGCCGGAGAATTTCGACGGCCGCTTCCTGGGACCGGTCACTGCGCAGGACGCGCTGGTACGCAGCCGCAACATCCCCGCGGTGACGGTGGCCGCGCAATTGCACCAGCCCGGCTTCTACCAGTTCCTGCGCAGTGCGGGCATCGCGCGCATGGCGAGCGAGCGCCACTACGGCCTTGCCCTGGTACTGGGTGGCGGCGAGGTCACGATGCAGGAACTGGCACGCCTGTACGCGATGCTCGGCAACGATGGGCTGTTGCGTCCGCTGCGTTTCCGCAAGGACGACCCGCAGGTTGGTGGCACCGCGCTGCTCAGCGCCGAGGCGGCGTTCATCGTGCGCGACATGCTCAAGCACAACCCGCGGCCGGACTTCAGTGCGATGTCTGGCGTGCGCGATGCGCCGGTGGCGTGGAAGACCGGCACCTCGTGGGCGTTCCGGGATGCCTGGAGCGTCGGCATCGTCGGTCCGTACGTGCTGGCCGTCTGGGTCGGCAATTTCGACGGCTCGTCCAACCAGGCGCTGGTCGGTGCACGCACCGCCGCGCCGCTGTTCTTCTCGATCGTCGACGGCCTGCGCGCCGCGCACGTGGACTTGCGCGAACCAGGACGGCGTGGGTCCCTGGACCTCAAGCGCGTCGAGGTGTGCAGCGCCAGTGGCGACTTGCCCAATGCCGAGTGTCCGCAGCGCAGCTGGACCTGGTTCATCCCCGGCAAGTCGCCGATCCAGGTCAGCCGCGTGCATCGCACGGTCAATATCGACCGCGTCACGGGGCTGGCCGCATGCGGTCCTTTCGATCCGGCGCGGATGCGACGCGAAGTGTTCGAGTTCTGGCCATCGGACCTGGCGCATGTGTTCGCGCAGGCCGGCATCCCGCGTCGGCCACCGCCGAAGAATGCCGATTGCGCGATCGACAACGGCCTGGGTTCACCGCCGCGGATCCAGTCGCCGTTGCGTGCGGCGCGCTACACGCTGCGTTTGTCACGTCCGCAGCAATCCGGCATCACCTTGTCGGCGACGGTCGATGCGGATGTCTCACGGGTGTTCTGGTTTTCCGGGGATACGTTCATTGCAGCGACGGTGGCCGGTGGCACGGCGACCTGGACGCCGGGGCGTGCCGGCCGCTTCCGGCTGTCGGCCGTGGATGATCATGGGCGGGCGGACACGCGTGAGGTCGTCGTGGACGTGGTGCAGTAATGTCCGCTTCTACGGACGACGGACTGGGTGGCGCGGCGCTTGCCCGCCGGCCCACGGCTCCAATTTCACGCAGGGGTGTCTTCTGCAGGCGCATGCCCGTCCATCCGGGGACCTTTTCATCTTGCGCAGGAAGGAGCCTTTGTCTTTTTCAATCCGGCGGTAATGTGCGAGTTGTCCGGGCTTTCCTTTTGCGGATTTGGAGTCCAACGATTCCCCGCATTGCGCGGCGAATGCGTCGGTCCATGTCGTTCCAGACGATGTGTCGCCAAGAGCGGCACGGCACCCAAACTTGCTGCGCTCAAACATGGGTGCCTCTCCGGCCACTTTGGGCCGCGGTGCTCGGCTTGCTTGACGCCGCACAGGATCAAGGTCAAAGAGTAGGAGCGACGTAAGTCGCGATGCTCTTATGGCACGGTCGCATCTTGCGTGATGGGGCTCCTGTCACTGCGAAAGCAAGATCAAGATCAAGCGCTTCCTGCTGTCGCGCGGGTTACTTTTGTTCAGGCAAAAGTAACCAAGACCACTCGCGACGGGCGCTGCGCCGGTGACGATGGAGCCGCCCCACCCGCGCTTTGCGCGGGCGACATGCGTCGGCCCACATCGTTCCAGACGATGTGTCGCCCAAAGTGGTCGGCTTGCCAAACGCCGTACGAGGTCAAGGGCCAAGGCAAGCCAGGGCAAAGCCAGGGCCAGATCAAACGCTTCCGCGCTGTCGCGCGGGTTACTTTTGATCAGGCAAAAGTAACCAAAACCATCCGCGACGGGCGCTGCGCCGGGGCGGTGAAGCCGCCCCGGTGCCCTGTGCTCCTCACCCAAAGTGGCACGGCACCCAAACTCGCTACGCTGCGCTTCGCTCAGACATGGGTGCCTCTTCGGCCACTTTGGGCTGCGGTGCTCGGCTTGCTAAACGCCGCACAAGGTCAAGGGCAAAGAGCCAAGGCCAAGGCCAAGGCCAAGGCCAAGGCAAGGCAACGCTCGCATGGCTATTTCCCAGGCAGCTACAGAATCCTCCTTTTGGTGCTCGCCACCCTTGGATCGTCATTCCCGCGAAGGCGGGAATCCATGGACGTTGCTCTTTGCTTTCCAAGATCAAACGCTTCCGCACTGTGGTGCGGGTCACTTTTGTCAGGGCAAAAGTAACCAAAACCATCCGCGACGGGCGCTGCGCCGAGGCGGTGAAGCCGTCCCGGCGCCCTGTGCTCCTCACCCAAAGTGGCACGGCACCCAAACTCGCTACGCTGCGCTTCGCTCAAACATGGGTGCCTCTTCGGCCACTTTGGGCTCCGGTGCTCGGCTTGCTAAACGCCGCACAAGGTCAAGGGCAAAGAGCCTTGGCCAAGGCCAAGGCCAAGGCAACGCTCGCATGGCTATTTCCCAGGTGGCTACAGACCCCTCCTTTCGCTGTTCACCACCTTTCGATCGTCATTCCCGCGAAGGCGGGAATCCATGGACGTTGCTCTTGTTCTGCAAGATCAAACGCTTCCGCGCTGTCGCGCGGGTTACTTTTGTTTAGGCAAAAGTAACCAAAACCATCTGCGACGGGCGCTGCGCCGGTGACGGTGGAGCTGTCACCGGTTCCCTGCGCTCCGGACTGGGGCACATCCATGTGCCCCACCCGCTACGCGGGCGCCATGCGGCGGTCCAAATCGTTCCAGACGATTTGTCGCCCAAAGTGGCACGGCACCCAAACTCGCTACGCTGCGCTTCGCTCAGACATGGGTGCCTCTTCGGCCACTTTGGGCTGCGGTGCTCGGCTTGCTAAACGCCGCACAAGATCAAGTGCAAGGTCAAAAGCGAAGGCAAGGTCAAAAGCCACGGCAAAGCGCGTGACTGTTGCCATTGCTTTGGCTTTTGCTTTTTAGCTTTTGATGTTCCGCGACTTAAAGCTTGCCGAGCATCGCAGGCCAAGTGGGCCGAAGAGGTGCCCATGTTTGAGCGCAGCGAGTTTGGGCACCGTGCCCACTTGGCTGAGAAGCGCAGGGCACCGATGCGGCTCTATCGCATCGGCAAGCGTCAGGAGCAGTGGTCTTTGGTTACTTTCTGCCCTAACAGAAAGTAACCCGCGCAACGCGCGGAAGCGTTTGATCTTGCGAAGCAAAGAGCAACGTCCATGGATTCCCGCCTTCGCGGGAATGACGGTATTGTTGTGGCTCTTGCATCTTGTCTCCTGGCAGTTGGTTCTTGTTCTTGTGCGACTTAAAGCTTGCCGAGCATCGCAGGCCAAGTGGGCCGAAGAGGTGCCCATGTCTGAGCGCAGCGAGTTTGGGCACCGTGCCCACTTGGCTGAGAAGCGCAGGGCACCGATGCAGCTCCATCGCATCGGCAAGCGTCAGGAGCAATGGTCTTTGGTTAGTTTCTGCCGTAACAGAAAGTGACCCGCGCGACAGCGCGGAAGCGTTTGATCTTGCGCAACAAGGAGCAACGTCCATGGATTCCCGCCTTCGCGGGAATGACGGACCAATTTGCCTGTTGCAGTTGCAGTTGCAGTTGCAGTTGCCGTTGCCGTTGCCGTTGCCGTTAGCCCTTGATCTTGCGCGACTTAAAGCTTGCCGAGCATCGCAGGCCACGCGGGCCGCAGAGGTGCCCATGTCTGGGCTTCGCCAGTTTGGGCACCGTGCCCGTTTGGGCGACAGATCGTGTGGAACGATCTGGACCGACGCATGTCGCCCGCGTAGCGGGTGGGGCACATGGATGTGCTCCAGTCCGAAGCGCAGGGCACCGATGCGGCTTCATCGCATCGGCAAGCGTCAGGAGGAATGGTTTTGGTTACCTTTGCCGTAACAAAAGTAACCCGCGCGACAGCGCGGAAGCGTTTGATCTTGCGGCGGCCTTTGCCTTTTGTAGGAGTAGTGGCGGAATGCCGCCACGGTAGGTCGCGATGCGATCGCGCACGCAGAGCATCGCGACTGACGTCGCTCCTACATTGCTCCTACGGAAAATGGCGCGCAGGCCTGGCGCCCGGGTCGACGGCGACGTGCCGCCATGGATACAGATCGTCTGCAACGATCTGAACCGGCGCATGTCGCCCGACAGCGCGGAAGCGCGGAAGCGTTTGATGTTGATGTTGCAATAGCCAAAGGCAAGAGCACGAGTTCGCGACTGAAGGTGGTCCCGCAACAACACAACAAGGGCAAGCGCTCGCGGCTTGAGCGGCTCGTACGGCAGGCCTGGCCGCGCAAGCATGACCAGCCCCGCGGACCGGCGCACACATCTCAATTCGCCGGTTTCGACTTCCTGCCAGCCGCAGGGCTCGCACGCTTGCGCCGATCGCGCGGCCGCGACTTCGCCGCCTCGGTGGAGGGCATCGCCAGGCGGCGTGCCTGCGAAGGTGCCGTGACCGTCGTCGGCGTCTCGTCGCCATGCAGCGTCATCAATGACTCCAGCAACTGGTCGTCCGCGCTCGAACAGATGCCCAGCAGCACCGCTTCCTCGCAACCCTCGGCCGTCGTATACGCATGGCCCATGTTGGAATCGATGTACACCCCCTCGCCCGCCCCGAGCACGATGGTGTCGTAGAACTCGGTGTGGATGGCGACCTCGCCTTCCAGGACGTGGATGTACTCCTCGCCGGAGTGGTGCACCAACGCACCGAACTCATCCAGGTTGCGCGCGCGCACCCGGGTGAGCACCGGGATCATGCGCTTGCGGCGCAGTTCCGGGCACAGGTAGTAGTAGTCGTAGTTGGGGGTCGTGACCCGCACCGCGTCCTCGATGCGACCGATGCTGCGGCGCGCGGTGATGGGCGGTTCGTCGTCGGGGTCCTGCTCGGCGAACAGCTCGGACATGCGCATGTTGAGGCGCTGGCTGATCTGCTGCAGCTTGTCGTAGGTCAGGGTCAGGCGGTCGTGCTCGACCTTGGACAGGGTCGACAGCGGGATCCCGCAGCGTTCGCTCATTTCCTTGAGCGTCCAGCCGTTGCCGGCACGCAGGTCGCGCAGCAGGCTGCCGATGGTGCGGTTGCCCTGGGCGCTGGTGTGGGCTGGCTTTTTGCTGGCGGGGTGCTGCGGTGTCATTGGCTTGCTGGCTCCGGCAAACGAGGCTTACTGGCCATGGATTGGCTCGCGGCCATGATCCGGCTTCTGGGCTGGATTGACCATCCCGGGTTGACAATTCTCTAATCAGGATCATTATTGCAGAATAGACAATTCTGATGTTCCGGCCCGGACGCGCCACGCAGGTCGGACAGATTCCATTGCCCACGGCTGGCTTGCGTGCGGCCAAGACCTGGGGATGTGCGATGCCTTCGACTGCCTTGCGTACCACCTGCCTGCACCTGTTGGGAGCCCTGCTGGGCGCACTGCTGCTGCCGGCTTCCACGGCCATGGCCACGGGCCAGGCGGTCCAGCCCGCCCCGCCAGCCACCCAGCCCCTCACCCCCGACACGGACGCCCCCGGCACCGAAGTGCCCGCCGACACGGCCAAGGCCGCAGCGGCATCTCGGCCCGCACTGACCCGCCAGGACCTGTCGGCCTGGCTTGATGGCTTCCTGCCCTATGCCATGGCCAGGGCCGATATCCCGGGCGCGGTCGTGGTGGTCGTGAAGGACGGCCAGGTGCTCTACAAGCAGGGCTTTGGCTACGCCGATGTCGCCGAGCGCACCCCCGTCGACGCGGACACCACGCTGTTCCGGCCGGGCTCGGTGTCCAAGCTGTTCACGTGGACGGCGGTGATGCAGCTGGTCGAGCAGGGCAAGATCGACCTGGATGCGGACGTCAATACCTACCTGGATTTCAAGGTCCCGGCCTACGACGGCAAGCCGGTCACGATGCGCAACATCATGACCCACACCAGTGGCATCGAGGAGACCGCACGCGGGCTGATCACGGCCAACCCCGACGACGCCATCGCCCTGGACGACTATGTGAAAGTGATCCCGACCCGGATCTTCGCACCGGGCACCACGCCGTCCTATTCCAACTACGCGACCACGCTGGCCGGCTACATCGTGCAGCGCGTGTCGGGGCAGCCGTTCGACGACTACATCGAGCAGCACATCTTCAAGCCGTTGGGGATGCGGCATGCGAGCTTCCGCCAGCCGCTGCCCAAGTCGCTGATGGCGTCAATGTCCAAGGGTTACAAACCCGGCGACGACAAGCCGCAGGGCTTTGAAATCGTCAACCCTGCTCCGGCCGGCAGCCTGTCTGCGTCGGGCGCGGACATGGGTCGCTTCATGATCGCGCACCTGCAGGACGGGGCATTCGGCTCCAACCGCATCCTGCAGGCCAAGACCGCGGAGGAAATGCACGGCACCGCCCTGGACATCCTGCCGCCCCTGCACCGGATGTTGCTGGGCTTCTACGAGGAAAACGTCAACGGTCGCCGCGTGATCGCGCATGCCGGCGACACGCAGTGGTTCCACAGCGACCTGGACCTGTTCATCGATGACGGCGTCGGCCTGTTCGTGTCGTTCAACAGTCCCGGCAAGGAAGGCATCGCCGGCAAGCTGCGCATCGCCTTGTTCAAGCGTTTCGCCGACCGCTACCTGCCCGGGCCGCGACCCGAAGGCAAGGTCGATGCCGCCACCGCCAGGCAACATGCCCAGCAGATGGCTGGCGTGTACGAGGTCAGCCGGCGTGCCGACGACGCCTTCATCTCGCTGCTCAACCTGGTCTCGCAAGCCAGGATCAAATACGACGGCAAGGACTCCATCGTCTTTTCCGGGTGGCCCGACATCGCGGGCAACCCGATCAAATGGGTCGAGATCGCGCCGTATGTCTGGCGTGACGCCAACGGCAGCGATCGCCTGGCCGGCGAGGTCGTCGACGGCAAGGTGGTGCGGTTCGCCTTCGAGCCGGTATCGCCCTTCATGGTCTACGACCGCGTCCCGTGGTGGAAGTCGTCGACGTGGTTGATCCCAGCACTGGTCGCCGCGCTGCTGGCGTTGCTGCTGACGGTCCTGGCGTGGCCGGTTTCGGCCCTGACGCGCCGTCATTACAAGGCGCGGTACACGCTCGCCGGACGTGATGCCCGCGCCCATCGCGTCATGCGCATCACCGCACTGGTGGTGCTGCTGGTGTTCGTCGGCGCGGCCGCCACGATGGCGCTGATGATGAGCAGCCTGGACATGCTCGCGCCGCGCAACGACTGGATCGTGCACCTGGTGCGGGTAGCGGCGCTGGTGGTGTTCCCGATCGGCGCACTGGTGTCGCTATGGAATGCCTGGGTGGTGCTGCGTGGGCCGCGGCGCAAGTGGGCCAAGTTCTGGGCGATCGTGCTGGCGCTGTCGTGCCTGGTCATCGCGTGGGTCGCGTTTGCCTTCGGCCTGCCCGGCTACAGCGCGCACTACTGATGCCCGCCCCGGACGCGGTGCGGCAGCACCGCGTCCGGATTCCGGCAACGCACCCGGACACCAACTGTCCAAGCCCCACGCATCGGAACCGCACGCATGAGCCCGCAGGCACCGCCCCGTGTCACCTTGACGCTGCACAACGAACCATTGCCGCTGAAGGCACCCTTCCGGATCTCCGGCTACACCTTCGAAGCGATGCCGGCAACCGTGGTGCGATTGCATGACGGGACGCACGAGGGACGCGGCGAGGCCGCCGGCGTGTACTACCTGGACGACGTGCCCGAAGGCATGCTGGCCACGCTGGAAGGCCTGCGCGACACCATCGAAGCAGGCCTCACCCGCGAGCTGCTGCGCGACCTGCTGCCACCCGGCGGCGCGCGCAATGCGCTCGATTGCGCATTGTGGGAGCTGGAAGCGCGGCGCGCCGGCATCCCCGCCTGGAAACTCGCCGGGCTGTCGTCGACACGCCCGCTGCTGACCACCTTCACCCTGGGCGCCGACGACCCCGGCGCCATGGCCGCGGGCGCGAAAGCCTATGCACGCGCTCGCGCGATCAAGCTCAAGCTGACCGGCGATGCCGACCTGGACGCCGAGCGCGTGCGTGCGGTCCGTGCGGCACGGCCCGATGTCTGGATCGGTGTCGATGCCAACCAGGGTTACGTCCCCGACACGCTCGACCGGTTGATGCCTGCCCTGCACGACGCGCGCGTGTCGCTGCTCGAACAGCCCTGCCGCCGCGGCCACGAAGCCGATCTCGACGGCATTGACCACGGCATCCCGATCGCCGCCGACGAAAGCGTGCAGGGCCTGTCCGAAGTCGACGCCCTGGTCGGGCGCTTCGACGTGGTCAACATCAAGCTGGACAAGTGCGGCGGCCTGACCGAAGGCCTGCTGATCGCCGCACGCGCGAAAGCACTCGGCATGCAGGTCATGGTCGGCAACATGGCCGGCACCAGCTGGGCGATGGCGCCTTCGTTCGTGCTGGGCCAGTTGTGCGACGTGGTCGACCTCGACGGCCCGACGTTCCTCAAGCACGACCGGACACCCGGCGTCGTCTATGCCGACGGCCTGGTCGACTGCCCCGACACCGTCTGGGGCGCACCCGTCACGGACGACACCGCATCGGCATGACCCCGGCCGCCGCCACGTCGTTGATCCCGGCCGACAACGCGTTCGCGTTGCTGGCCGTGTTCTTCGCGATCACGGCGATCGGCGCGACGCTGGAGAAGACTAAAGTCGGGCAACGCGTCTCGGGCGTGATGTTCGTCATCGCCATCGCCATCGCGCTGGCCAACTTCCATGTCATCCCGGCGTCGGCGCCGACCTACGACGTGATCTGGACGTACCTGGTGCCGTTGGCGATCGCGCTGTTCCTGGTGCGCGCGGACCTTGTCAGCATCGTGGTTGAGGGCGGCCGCACGCTGGTCGCCTTCCTGTTTGGTGGCATCGGCGTGGTGGTGGGCGCATGGCTCGGGGCGCAGCTGCTCGACCTTGGGCCGCACGAAGCCGAATACGCGGGTGTGTTCAGCGCCACCTATGTCGGCGGTTCGCTCAATTTCGCGGCGGTCGCCGAAGCGATCGGGTTCCGCGACCCGACCAGCCTGGCCGCAGGCGTGGCGATCGACAACGTCGTCGGCCTGGGCTACTTCCTTTTCATCGGCGCCGCGGCGTCATGGTCGCTGTTCAAGTGCCGCTTTGCCTGGCGCAGCGAGCAACTGACAGAGCCGCTGCAAGGCGACGACGACGCGCAACGCATCCCCACGATCATCGACCTTGCGGTGGCACTGGGGCTGGCGACGCTGGCCTGCGCGTTGGGCAATGCCATTGCCGATGCGCTGGGCCACGCCAGTTACGCGATCCTGTACATCACCATGCTGATGGTGCTGGTGGCGACGCTGGGACGGCGCTGGCTCAAGGCGATCGCCGGGCCCGAACTGGCGGCGACCTTGTTCATGTACCTGTTCTTCGCGCTGCTGGGCGCGGGTGCCGACATCGGCGCGATGCTGGGTGCGGCGCCCGCGTTGTTTGCCTACGTGCTGATCATCTTCGCGGTGCACATCGTCTTCATCCTTGCCGGCGCGCGGTTGTGCCGGCTCAACCATGCCGAGATCGTGATCGCGTCGGCGGCCTGCATCGGCGGGCCGCCGATCTCGATCGCGTTCGCGGTGCTGTTCGGATGGCGACGGTTGGCGGTACCGGCGGTGGCGACCGGGGTGCTGGGGTACGTGTTGGGGAATTTCGTGGGCATCGGGTTGTTCGAGTGGCTTGGCTGATGTGGTTGTTCGACAGGACACCGGCGGCATGCGAGCCCATGTTTTCCGCGCGGACGGGTCTTTTGGCAGTCGAACATCTATCCATCCGGGGACGCTGCGGTTGATGCAGCGAAAGTCACTGGATTCCCGCCTGCGCGGGAATGACGGTGCTGGTAGGACTGGTGCTGTTGCTGTTGCTGTTGCTGTTGCTGTTGCTGTTGCTGTTGCTGTTGCTGTTGCTGTTGCTGTTGCTGTTGCTGTTGCGTGCTGTTGCTGTTGGCGTTTGCTTCTGATCTTGACCTTGTGCGACTTAAAGCTTGCCGAGCATCGCAGGCCAAGCGGGCCGAAGAGGTGCCCATGTCTGAGCACAGCGAGTTTGGGCACCGTGCCCGATTGGCCGACAGATCGCCTGGAACGATTTGGACCGCCGAATGGCGCCCGCGCAGCGGGTGGGGCACAGGGATGTGCCCCAGTCCGAAGCGCAGGGGACCGATGCGGCTCTATCGCATCGGCAAGCGCCAGGAGAAATGGTTTTGGTTACTTTTGCCTTGACAAACGTGACACGCGCGACAGCGCGGAAGCGTTTGACGTTGAAGAAGGTGGATAAGACACCGAAGGCCTCGACCACCCATACACAAGCTCAAGAATCCACGTCCATGGATCCCCGCCTTCGCGGGGATGACGGCAAGAAACAGACCGCCTTTCGTGGAACGCCTCGTGCACCAACCGGAGTCTGCAATGAACCGTTTGCCCGCCCTGCCACGCATCCGCATGCTCATCCCAGCACTGGCGACTGCACTTGCCGCCTGCGCCTCGACACCGCTTCCCAGCGACACGACACCAGCCACCGCCCACTACGACCTGTTGATCCGCAACGGCATCGTCTACGACGGCAGCGGCAGCGCAGGACGAGATGTCGACATTGCAGTGCGCGGCGACCGCATCGTCGCGCTGCTGCCGCCCGGCAGCGATGCCCAGGCCACGCAGGTGCTCGATGCCCACGGCCAGGCCGTCGCCCCCGGCTTCATCAACATGCTCAGCTGGGCGGTCGACTCGCTGATCGCCGATGGCCGCGGCATGAGCGACACCAAGCAGGGCGTGACCCTGGAAGTCTTCGGCGAAGGCTGGTCCATGGGTCCATACACCGACAAGATGAAGTCCGACCTGCAACAGCAGCAGGCAGACATCCGCTACCCCATTACCTGGACCACGCTGGGCGGTTACCTCGACACCCTGGCCCGACGCGGCATCACCCCCAATGTCGCCTCGTTTGTCGGCGCGACCACGGTGCGCATCCACGAACTGGGCGAAGGCGACGTCAAGCCCGATGCCGCGCAGCTCGCAGGCATGCAGGACCTGGTGCGCCAAGCCATGGACGAAGGTGCGCTTGGCGTGGGTGCATCGCTGATCTACCCGCCGGCCACGTTTGCCGATACCAGGGAGCTGACCGCACTGGCACGAGCCGCCGCCGAATCCGGTGGCGGTTACATCGCGCACATGCGCAGCGAAGCCGACCGGTTTCTCGAAGCACTGGACGAAAACATCGCCATCGCCCGCGCCACCGGCGAACGCGCCGAGTCCTACCACCTCAAGGCCGCCGGCGAGAAGAACTGGCCGAAGATGGCGCAGGCGATCGCCAGGATCGATGCCGCGCGCGCGGACGGCATCAAGGTCAGCGCCAACATGTACGCCTATACCGCCGGCGCGACCGGTCTCACGGCCGGATTGCCGCCGTGGGTGCAGGCCGGTGGGCTGGAAGCAATGATCACGCGGTTGAAGGACCCGGCGATCCGCAAGCGCGTCATCGCCGAAATGAAGGACCCCGACGCCGACTGGGAAAACATCCGCCTGCTCACCGGCTCCAATGATCGCGTGCTGCTGCTCGGCTTCAAGAACGACGCGCTCAAGCCGTTGACCGGCAAGACCCTGACGCAAGTGGCGAAGATGCGCGGCAAGTCACCCGAGGAAACGGTGCTCGACCTGATCGTGGAGGACGACTCGCTGGTGGGCACGGCGTACTTCCTGATGAGCGAGGACAACGTCGAGCTGGGACTGAAGCAGCCGTGGGTCAGCCTGGGCTCCGATGCGGAGTCCGCGGCGCCCGAAGGCGTGTTCCTGAAATCCAGCACCCATCCGCGCGCCTACGGCAATGTCGCGCGCTTCCTTGGACATTACGTGCGCGACCGCAAGCTGATGTCGCTGGCCGAAGGCATCCATCGGCTGACCGGCCTGCCCGCGCACAACTGGAAACTCACCGACCGCGGCTGCCTGGCCGTGGGCTGCCATGCCGACATCGTGGTCTTCGATCCGGCCACCATCATCGACCACGCCACCTACGACCAGCCGATGCAATACGCCACCGGTGTCAGCGACGTGTTCGTCAATGGCGTGCAGGTACTGCGCGATGGCGAACACACCGGCGCCATGCCCGGGCAGGTGGTGCGTGGACCGGGCTGGACGGGCGCAAAGGCACGGGGCGACTGACCGCGGTCACGCAGTGTTGGCGGCCGGACCCGGCCAAGGGCGGGTCGCCCCGCGGATTGACTTTTCTCTGATTAGGATCAATAGTCCCGTCCGGGATAATTATTGTCCGGATGCGCCAGTCAGCTGCTGGCGCGGCCGGCCGGCATCGGAGCTGTCCGGCCGGCGACCACCACTCGGGGAGAGCAGGCATGAGCACCACCATTTCCAGCAACGCACCGCGCTACGCGCCGCTCGTCATCGCCATCGCTGGCGTGTTGGCCTTGCCCAGCGGCGTCGCCATGGCACAACAGGCCGCCCCGGCGCAGCCGACGGCGGCGCCCCAACAGGCGGTCCCGGCTTCCGACGACGACACGGCCACGCAGGATGGGTCGAACCAGGCCTCCGGCAATGCCAACGGCCAGGACAGCCTGGGCACGGTCATCGTCACCGCCAACAAGCGCGCGGAAAACATCAACAAGGTCGCCGCAGCGATCAGCGTCGTCGGCGGGGCGCAACTGGAAAAGCTCAACGCAACCCAGCTCAGCGATTACGCCGACTACATCCCGGGCTTCCAGGTGGTCTCGCTGGGCTCCCCGGGCAAGACCATCGTGTCCATGCGCGGCATCGCACCGCTGTCGTCGGGCTCCACCATCGGTACCTACATCGACGAGACGCCGGTGGGTTCCAGCGGCCTCTACCAGCGCGCAACCCAGCTGGCGCTCGACCTGCTGCCCTACGACATCGAGCGCGTCGAGGTCCTGCGCGGCCCGCAAGGCACGCTGTATGGCGCCGGCTCGATGGGTGGCCTGCTCAAGTACGTCATGCGCGACCCCGACCTGGACGAGACCGAATTCCGCGTCGGCGCCGGGCTGTCCAGCGTGCAGGACGGCGAAGTCGGCAACACCGTCCGCTTTGGCGCCAACCTGCCGATCTCCAAGGACAGTCTCGGCCTGCGCCTGAGCTACACGCGCAACGAAATCCCCGGCTACATCGACAACGCGATCAACGGCGACAAGGACATCAACGACGGCACCCAGACCAGCGCGCGCGCCGCGCTACTGTGGCAGGGCGATGCCTTCAGCCTGAAGCTCTCGGCGATGCGGCAGACCGCCGATACCAACAACGATGCCAACGTCGCGCTGGTGCCCGGCATCGCCGCGCCGTTCGACGGCGACCTGAGCAACCGGATCTGGTTCGACGAAACCTTCCGCAGGGACATCGACTTCTACGCCGCGACCCTGGACTGGGACCTGGGCTGGGCGGATTTCACCTCGGCGACCGGGTACTCGGACACCACGGCGTTCATCCGCCTGGACACCACCGTCGACTATGGGCAGTTCACCAACCTGGGGCTGGGCCTGCCCGACCCGGGCAGCTCGTTTTTCGACAACGCACTCTCGCTGAAGAAGCTCACCCAGGAGTTCCGGCTGACGTCCAAGTCCGGATCGCCGTTCGAGTGGCTGCTCGGCGTGTTCTATACCAAGGAAAAAGGCGACAACAGCCAGTTCATCGCGCTGCGGCAAATCGATGGCAGTGCGCTGCCGGCACCTTACGACAGCATCGCAGGCACGTTGGCCTACCTGGCCCTGCCCACGGATTACAAGGAAACGGCGGTCTTCGGCAACGTCTCCTACCAGTTCACCGACCGCTTCAAGCTGGGCGCCGGCGTGCGCTATGCGCAGAACGACCAGAACTTCAGCCAGAACGTGACTGAAGGCATCCTGCTTCCGATCGACGAGACCTTCAACAGCTCCAGCGAAAACGTCTTCACCTGGAGCCTCAGCCCGCAGTTCCAGCTCAGCGAAAACACGATGCTGTACGGCAAGATCGCCACCGGCTACCAGCCGGGCGGGCCCAACGTGGTGCTTCCCGGCATTCCGCCATCGGTGGATTCGTCCACGCTGACCAGTTACGAGGTCGGCATGAAGGGCTTGTTCGCAGACAACCGCCTGCAGCTGGACCTGGCCGCCTACCGCATCGACTGGAAAGACATCCAGATCATCACCTTCTTCAATGGCAACTCCGGACTGGCCAACGGGGGCAAGGCACGCAGCCAGGGCTTCGAGCTGTCCGCCGTGTTCCACCCCACCACCAACCTGCAGCTGGGCTTCAATGCCAACTACACCGACGCCACCTTGAGCGAGGACCTGCCGCCGCTGTTCATCCCGTCCCCGCCGTATGTGGTCCAGCTCAACAACGGCCTTCAAGGCGACGTCCTGCCGTATATCCCGAAATACTCCTGGTCGGCGACCGCGGATTATTACTTCGCCATCGGCGGCGACTGGGAGGGCAACGTCGGCGCCGGGCTGCGCTGGGTGGACAGCCGTCCAACCCAGACCAGCGAGCGCCAGGTCATCCGGACCACGGACACGCCACCGGTCGTCGTGGACGACACCACCACGCCACCGATCGAAGTCGGCAGTTATGAATCGCTCGATGTCTATGCCGGCATCGCCAACGACCACTGGTCGATCCGCGCCTACATGAAGAACGTCACCGACGAGCGCGCCTACCAGACGATCGCCGACCGCACCAATGCGCTGACCGGCGAGGTGCAGTACCAGGTCGGCGCACCGCTGCGGCCGCGCACCTTCGGCATCGAGGTCGATTACAGGTTCTAGCGCCGGGATCGCTCCCGGCATCCGCCGCACCGCGCCGAGCCGGCACTGGCAACACCGCCGGCGCGACGCGGGTGCACCGCCCTACCACCGGTGAACGGATTCCCCATGCTTGCGCACCGCACCCCCAGCCAGCAGGCCCTGCAGGCGCTACCGGCGCCCTACCTGCTGTTCCTTGGCGACACCACCGAACCCGGCTACGCCAAGACCGCCTACGGCCTGCGCGACTGGGCGCCGGAGCGTTGCGTCGGCGAATACTTCATCGACGGCGCCACGGTGAGCACCGGGCTGTCGTTCCTCGATCCGGCACAGGCGCGTGCCGCAGGCGCAGGCGCGATGGTGATCGGGGTCGCCAACGCGGGTGGCATCATCCCCGCGTCATGGCTTCCGGCGCTGGTGCGCGCGCTCGAGGCCGGGCTTGACCTGATCAGCGGCATGCATGCGCGGCTCGACGACATCCCGGTCCTGAAGGCCGCCGCGACACGCCTTGGCCGGCAATTGATCGACGTGCGTGATCCGCCGCCGGGCATTCCAGTGGCCAACGGCCGCAGGCGCAGTGGCAACCGGCTGCTGACCCTGGGCACCGATTGCGCACTGGGCAAGAAATACACCGCGCTCGCGCTGGCCCGGGCGTTGTCCGATCGGGGCGTCGACGCTGATTTCCGCGCTACGGGGCAGACCGGGATCCTGATCGCCGGCAGTGGCATCCCCATGGATGCCGTCGTCTCGGACTTCGCCGCCGGTGCCGCCGAACTGTTGTCGCCCGACGCCGCAGCCGGCCATTGGGACGTGATCGAGGGGCAGGGATCGCTGTTCCATCCCGCATACGCCGGCGTGTCGCTCGCATTGCTCCACGGCAGCCAGCCGGATGTCGTGGTCGTCTGCCACCAACCTGGCCGCAGGCATGTGCTCGGCTATCCCGACTACCCGCTGCCCACCATCGAAGACACCATCGCGCTGGCGCTGCAGCTGGGTCGGCGCACGCAACCGGGCATCCGTTGCGCTGGCGTCAGCCTCAACACGTCGCATCTTGCCCCCACGGATGCCGCGCGCTTGATTGCGGCCGAAAGCGATCGCCTCGGTCGTGCCGTCGCCGATCCGATGCGTGGTGGGGCTGCGTTCGACCGACTGGTGGACGCGTGCCTGTCGTGAACGACGCGGCGGCACGGCGTGAATGAACTGCGCGCCCATCCAGTGAAGTTGGGCCGCGCATCAAAGTCGCTGCATTGCCACCTTTGCGTAACCACCGATGAAAGGTGGCTTTGCTTTTGCCCAGGATCGATGCTGTCCAGGAGACCAGGATGCCCGCCATGACCACCTTCCACCGCACTGCCCTGATTGCGGCAGGCCTGCTCCTTGCGAGCATCGCTTCGGCCGAGGTTCCGGCCGACCTGGACGCACGCATCAAGGCCGGCATGGCCGCCGATGGCCTTCCCGGCATGGCGGTCTCCATCGTCGAGGACGGCACGCCGGTCTATGCCAAGGGTTTTGGCGTACGCCGGCTCGGCGGTTCCGAAACCGTCGACGCCGACACGCTCTTCGTGATCGGATCAACCACCAAGGCATTCACCAGTGCCGCGCTTGCGGTGCTGGTCGATGAGGGCAGGATCGGCTGGGACGACAAGGTCATCGACCACCTGCCCGGCTTCCAGATGCATGACCCGTGGGTAACGCGCGAGATGACCATCCGCGACCTGCTGGTGCATCGCAGCGGGCTGGGGCTGGGCGAGGGCGATTTGCTGTTCATCCCCAACACCACGCGCAGCCGCACCGACATCGTCAAGGCCGTGCGCTACCTCAAGCCCGCGACCAGTTTCCGCAGCGGTTACGCCTACGACAACGTGCTGTACGTCGTTGCCGGCCAATTGATCGAAGCGGTCAGCGGCCAGCGCTGGGAAGACTTCGTCCGCGACCACGTGCTGCAGCCTGCGGGCATGGTGCATTCGACCACCGACCAGGCCGACCTGTTCAAGGTCGCCAACCGCGCGCAGCCGCATGCACGCATCGATGGCCGCATCCGCGGCACGGGCCCGGTGTCGGTGCTCGACGAGCGCGCCGGCCTGCCGCAGGTGACCGCGCCGGCTGGCCTGATCGCGTCCAGCGCCAACGACCTGTCGCGCTGGCTCCAGGTCCAGCTGGCCCATGGCGCGTTGCCCGGGTCGGGCGAGGATGGTCCGCGACTGTTCAGCGCCGATGCGTCGCGTGAGATGTGGACGCCGCAGGTACTGACGCCCGTCGCTGCGTACCCGGGACCGTTGGCCGCACTCACGCCGCAATTCTCGGCCTATGCGCTGGGTTGGTTCGTGGAGGACTACCGTGGCGTGCGCATCATCCAGCATAGCGGTGCGGTGTTCGGCGAGCAGTCGTTGTTCGTGCTGGTGCCCAGCCGCAACCTGGGGTTCACGATGCAGGTGAACTCCGAGGATGGCGGTGTCCTGATGCGCGGCCTGATGTACGAGCTGCTGGACCACTACCTGGACACGCCTGCGAACGCCGGCCCGGCACACGACTGGGTTGCCGACTTCAGGGCTTTCAAGACCGCGCGCACCGCCGGCGCGCTGCAGGCGCTGGATTCCGCGGGCGCACGCCCCGTGCCTTCGAATCCATCGTTGCCATTGGCAGGGTATGCCGGCCAGTACACCGATGCCTGGTACGGGCCCATCGCCATCACGGCCCAGGGCGGCAAGCTGCGCGTGGACTTCAAGCAGACACCAGGCATGACCGCAACCCTGTCGCATTGGCAGTACGACACGTTCCGCGCCGACTGGGACGACAACAACATCGAGCCGGCCTACCTGACGTTTGCGCTGGACGCCGCGGGCAAGGTCGATCGCATCACGTTGCAGGCGGTGTCGCCGTTGGCGGATTTCAGTTTCGATTACCAGGATTTGTTGTTCGTGCCGGTGCGGGACGAGTAGGTTCCCGGACCGGCGGCGCTGTTCCTGCGGCGGCGCGGCGCCCGAACTTGCGCGCTGGGCGCTCGGGCACACCGCCTCTTCGGCCGCTCTGGGTTGCGGTGCTGGGCTTGCTAAAGGTCGCACAAGGTCAAGATCCAAGAGCAAAGACCAAGACCAAGGCCAAGGCAACGCCAAGGCAACGCTCCCATGGCTATTCCCCAGGTAACCACAGACCGGTTCGTTTGCTGCTCGCCACCCTTCGATCGTCATTCCCGCGAAGGCGGGAATCCAGGGACGTTGCTCTTTGCTTTCCAAGATCAAACGCTTCCGCGCTGTCGCGCGGGTTACTTTTGTTCAGGCAAAAGTAACCAAAACCATCCGCGACGGGCGCTGCGCCGGTGACGGTGGAGCCGTCACCGGTGCCCTGCGCTTCTCGGCCGCGGCGGCACGGCGCCCAAACTCGCTCCGCTACGCTGCGCTCAAACATGGGCGCCTCTTCGGCCGCCACGACCTGCGATGCTCGGCTTGCTTAACGCCGCACAAGATCAAGTGCAAGGCCCAAAGCCAAGGCAAAGCGCATGGCTGTTGTCGTTGTTTTCGCCTTTCGCCTTTCGCCTTTCGCTTTTGATGTTCCGCGACTTAAAGCTTGCCGAGCATCGCAGCCGGAAAGGGGGAAAAGGTGCCCATGTTTGAGTGCGCGCAGCGCGCGAGTTTGGGCACCGTACCCTTTCCGGTGAGAAGCGCAGGGCACCGATGCGGCTCTACCGCATCGGCAAGCGTCAGGAGGAATGGTTTTGGTTACTTTTGCCTAAACAAAAGTAACCCGCGCGACAGCGCGGAAGCGTTTGACCTTGCCGAACAAGGAGCAACGTCCATGGATTCCCGCCTTCGCGGGAATGACGGCACTAATTTGCCCGTTGCAGTTGCAGTTGCAGTTGGCTCTTGCTCTTGCGCGACTTAAAGCTTGCCGAGCATCGCAGGCCAAGGGGCCGACAGAGGTGCCCATGTCTGAGTGCAGCGAGTTTGGGCACCGTACCCTTTCCGGCGACAGATCGTCTGGAACGATCTGGGCCGACGCATGTCGCCCGCGCGCAGCGCGGGTGGGGCACAGGATGTGCCTCAGTCCGAAGCGCAGGGCACCGATGCGGCTGTATCGCATCGGCAAGCGTCAGGAGCAATGGTCTTTGGTTACTTTTGCCGTAACAGAAAGTAACCCGCGCGACAGCGCGGAAGCGTTTGATCTTGCGGAACAAAGAGCAACGTCCATGGATTCCCGCCTTCGCGGGAATGACGACATTAATTTGCCCGTTGCCGTTGCCGTTGCCGTTGGTCTCTTGCTCTTGCGCGACTTAACGCTTCCAGCGCATCGTAGGCCATGCGGGCCGAAGAGGCGCCCATGTCTGAGTGCGATCTTGAGCCAGCTTTTGCAGGCGTGACGGCACACCGTCATCGGCAAATCGCGATGCACTCGTGTACGAAGTGCATCGCGACTTGCGTCGCTCCTGCGACAGCCAGGACAAAATCAAGGGCTCGCGGCTGAAGCCGCTCCTACAAAGGCAGATTCCGCGGAGGTGTTACCGACCAACGGCAATCCAGCGCGTCTGCGATCGCAACCCCCTCACCGCTCCGAGTGCCCGCTCTGGTCGTACTCGCGCCGCGCAAACAGATCCGGCCCGATCAACTCGACGAATGCACGCGCCTGCGGACTCAGGTATTTGCCGCGCCGCTTGACCACCCCGTAGCTGCGCGCCGGGAAATACTCGGCCAGCGATCGCACCGCCAACCGCGCGCGATCGGCATCGGTCAGGCAGATCGCGGTGACGATCGAGATCCCCAGGCCCATCGCCACGTACTGCTTGATCACTTCCCAACCGCCAACTTCCAGCGCCACCGTGTACGGCACGCGCGCGCGCTGGAACACGAGGTCGACCATGCGATACGTGGTCAACCGCTGCGGCGGCAGGATCAGGCCGTAGGGCGACAGGTCCTCCAGCCGGAGCTCGGCCTTGTCGGCCAGCGGATGCCCGGGCGGCAGGATCAGCATCGGGTCGTAGTGGTAGGCGCTGGCGTATTCCAGGTCGGCCGGGACCTCCAGCATCGAGCCGACCGCAAAGTCGACGCCGTCCGACCGCAGCAGGTCCAGCCCGCCTTCGCCAGTGACGTTGTGCAGCCGCAGGCGGACTTCGGGATGCGCGTTCGCGGAACGCTTCCACGATGGCCGGCAGCAGGTACAGGATGGTCGAACTGCCCGCGGCAATGTCCAGGGTGCCTGCATCCAGCCCACGCAGGTGTTCGCGGAAGGCGCCGTCCAGGCCCTCGATGCCCTCGACCAGCGGTCGCGCCAGCGCATAGAGGGCTTCACCCTCGCGACTCAGGGCCAGCCGGCGGCCACTGCGATCGAAAAGCTGCACCCCCATTTCCCGCTCCAGCGCCTGCAATTGCAGGGTGACGGCCGGCTGGCTCAGGTACAGCGCCTCGGCCGCGCGTGAGACCGAGCCCAGTCGTGCCACCTGGCAGAAGGCCCGCAGCGGCTTGAGACGGCTGCCCTTATAGGAAAACCGGGGGGCGGCAGCGGGACGGCGAGCCATTCTCAAGCCATATATAAGTAGAACTAATGTTATGTATTGATAACTATGGTTTGTCAAATATGCATACGGCCCCGCATGTTGTCGTTCCGGAAGGATTCCCCAGGAGCACGGCATGTCGGCGGTATTGCAAGCAGTCCAGCACGACCTTGAAGAACAGGCCCAAGGCGTCCCCGGCGTTGCAGCCGCCCACGGCGTCCAAGACCGGTCCGACCTGCTGACGCCCGCCGCGCTGGCTTTCCTGGCCGATCTCCATCGCCGTTTTGAGCCAACCCGCCAGGACCTGCTTGCCCGACGCCGCCGACAGCAGGCCGCCTACGACAGCGGCGCGCTGCCCGATTTCCGCGCCGATACGGTGGCGATCCGCGACGGGAACTGGCAGGTCGCCCCGCTGCCAGCCGCCCTGCGCGACCGTCGGGTCGAGATCACCGGCCCGGTCGACCCGAAGATGGTCATCAACGCCCTCAACTCCGGCGCCAGCTGCTACATGGCCGATTTCGAGGACTCGACTTCCCCGACCTGGGCCAACCTGCTCACCGGCCAGCAGTCACTGCGCGGCGCGGTCGCCGGGACGCTGTCGTTCACCGGCGACAGCGGCAAGACCTATGCGTTGAAGCCCGAATCCGGGCGCGCGGTCCTGATCGTGCGCCCACGCGGCTGGCACCTGGACGAGAAGCACCTGCGGGTGGACGGCGCGGCGATGTCGGGCAGCCTGTTCGACGTCGGCCTGTTCCTGTTCCACAACGCCCGGGCGCTCGCGGCAAGCGATCGCGGCCCCTATCTCTACCTGCCCAAGCTGCAGACGATGGAAGAGGCGGCGCTGTGGGAAGACGCGCTGGCCCACATGGAAGCGGCGCTCGGACTCGCGCACGGACAGGTCAAGGCCACCGTGCTGATCGAGACCTTGCCGGCGGCCTTCGAGATGGACGAGATCCTTCATGCGCTGCGCGCCCGCATCGCCGGCCTCAATTGCGGACGCTGGGACTACATCTTTTCCTGCATCAAGACCCTGCGCGCGCACCCGGACAAAGTATTGCCCGAGCGCGGGCAGGTGACGATGACGCAGCCGTTCCTCAAGGCCTATTCCGACCTGCTCATCCAGACTTGCCACCGCCGCGGCGCGCACGCGATGGGCGGCATGGCCGCGCAGGTGCCGATCAAGGGCGACGACGACGCCAATGCCGCGGCGTTGCAGCGCGTGCGCGACGACAAGCTGCGCGAAGTGCACGCCGGTCACGACGGCACCTGGGTCGCGCATCCGGCATTGGTGCCGCTGGCGCGAGAGGTGTTCGACGCGCACATGCCCGGGGCGAACCAGCACGATGTCCTGCGCAAGGATGTCGCCGTCACCCGCGACGACCTGCTGCGCAGCCCGCGCGGCAGCATCACCCGTGCCGGGTTCGACGGCAATGTCGAGGTCTGCGTGCGCTATCTCGCCGCCTGGCTCGACGGCAACGGCTGCGTCCCGATCCACCACCTGATGGAGGACGCCGCCACCGCCGAGATCGCGCGCGCGCAGCTCTGGCAGTGGCTGCATTACGCAGACAGCGCACGCCGCGATCCGCTGCACCTGGACGATGGCAGCCCGATCGACTGGGTGCTGTTCGAGTGCGTGCTGTTGAACCTGCCCGCAAGGCTCGGCGATCGCACGCTGATTCCCGGCGCCGACAAGCTTGATGAAGCCATGACGCTGCTTGAGCGACTTGACCCGCAGCGACGTGCTGGAAGAGTTCCTGACTGTTCCCGCCTACGCCAGCTTGGATTGACCGCTCTTGCCTTTCGTAGGAGCGACGTAAGTCGCGATCACGGCACCCCGATCGCGACTTACGTCGCTCCTACAACAACCAACACAACCAACAATAACCATCCCACCCAAGGACACCCCAATGACCACCACCCTGCCCACCGCCGACCAACTCACCACCGACTGGAACAACAATCCGCGCTGGGCCGGTACCTGCCGCCCGTACTCGGCCGACGACGTGGTGCGCCTGCGCGGCACCGTCGCCATCGAGCATTCGCTGGCAAAGCACGGCGCAAACAAGTTGTGGGACTCGCTGCACAAGGAGGACTTCGTCAACGCGCTCGGCGCGCTCACCGGCAACCAGGCGATGCAGCAGGTCAAGGCGGGGCTGAAGGCCATCTACCTGTCGGGCTGGCAGGTTGCCGCCGATGCCAATGGCGCCGGCGAGATGTATCCGGACCAGTCGCTGTACCCGGCCAACTCGGTGCCGCAGGTGGTCAAGCGCATCAACAACACGTTGCTGCGCGCCGACCAGCTGAGCCACGCCGAGGGCGACGACAGTATCGACTACCTGCAGCCGATCGTGGCCGATGCCGAGGCTGGTTTCGGTGGCGTGCTCAATGCCTTCGAGCTGATGAAGGGGATGATCGAAGCCGGCGCGGCCGGCGTGCATTTCGAAGACCAGCTGGCCAGCGCCAAGAAGTGCGGCCACATGGGGGGCAAGGTGCTGGTGCCCACCCGGGAAGCCGTCGAGAAGCTGGTCGCCGCGCGCCTGGCGGCCGACGTCAGCGGCGTGCCGACGATCATCATCGCGCGCACCGACGCCGAGGCCGCCGACCTGCTGACCAGCGACATCGACGACAACGACAAGGCCTTCTGCACCGGCGAGCGCACCCAGGAGGGCTTCTTCAAGACGCATAAGGGCATCGACCAGGCGATCAGCCGCGGCCTGGCGTACGCGCCGTATGCCGACCTGGTCTGGTGCGAGACCGGCAAGCCGGATCTGGAGTTCGCCCGCAAGTTCGCCGAGGCCATCCACGCCAGGTATCCGGGCAAGCTGCTGGCCTACAACTGCTCGCCCAGCTTCAACTGGAAGGCCAACCTGGACGACGCCACCATCGCGAAATTCCAGGTCGAGCTGGCGACGATGGGCTACAGGTTCCAGTTCATTACCCTGGCCGGTTTCCACGCGCTCAACCACTCGATGTTCCAGTTGGCCCATGGCTACGCCCGCCGCCAGATGAGCGCCTTCGTCGAGCTGCAGCAGGCCGAATTCGCCGCCGCCAGCCAGGGCTTCACCGCGGTCAAGCACCAGCGCGAGGTGGGCACCGGTTACTTTGACGCGATCAACCAGACCATCCAGGGTGCGCAGTCCTCGACGGTGGCGTTGAAGGGGTCGACCGAGGAGGAGCAGTTCGACGCGCCGCGGGCTGCCGTGGCCGCGTAATGCCCGGGCGCAACACGCATCGCATTTGCAGGCGCGGCGCTGTTGTAGGAGCGGCTTACAGCCGCGAGCTGTTGGCGCGCGACGACAGACTGCACGCGCAAATCGTGATCCGGGGTGTGCAAGGCGGTCGCGACTGGCGTCGCTCCTGCCATGCTTGCTGGGCTGGGCTGGTGGGACCCGGGATCAAGAGCTCGCGGCTGTAAGCCGCTCCTACGAAGGGCGTTGAGCTTGCGGCGCCTGGGCGGGTCGGCTTTCGCGTCCGTTTCAGGCCGCCGTCTGCGTATGCACCGGGATGAACGTTGTTCCGGTGTATCCTCGGTGGATGACACGGCGAGGGGGTCGTGGGATGAGCGCAGATGCTGCGGGGCCGGCGTTGGCCCCAATGCCGGAAACGACTGGACCATCATCGGCTGCGGTGCTGACCGCGGAAGAGTACGCGCTGTTCCAGAAGGTGGGCCGCCCGCGCTTGATGGAGCCGGGTGAGTCGCTGTTCAAGCGCGGCGACCTGGGCACCACGATGTTCGTGGTGGTGCAGGGCGCAGTGGACCTGGACTTTGGCGACGACCTGGTGCCCAAGCGCCTGGGGCCGCGTGAGTTCTTCGGCGAGCTGGGGTTGCTGATCGGCGACCATGCCCGCAGCGCGGATGCCACCGCTGCCAGTAGTGGGGTGTTGCTGGAGCTGCGCCAGAACGAGTTCGAGCCGCTGTCGGAACGCGACCCGCGCCTGCTGGCGCATTTCCTGCGCCGGGCCATCCTGCGGGTGGTGCTCAACGAGCAAAGCCTGATCGGCCGCCTGCGCCGTCGCAACCTGGACCTGCAGACCACGCTGGACACGCTGCGCGCGACCACCCATCGCCTGTCCCAGACCGAGGCGCTCACCCGCACCGACGAGCTGACCGGCCTGAGCAACCGCCGCGGTTTCCAGCTGCACCTGGAGCAGCGCCGTCGCAACGACGCGCTGGCCGGACGCGGTCTGCTGTTGATCGACTGCGACGAGTTCAAGGGCATCAACGACCGGCACGGCCACCTGGTCGGAGATCGCGTGCTGCAGGGCGTGGCCAACATCCTGCGCTCGGCCGCCGGGCCCGACGATGTCGCCTGCCGCATCGGGGGCGACGAGTTCTGCCTGCTGGTCCGTGGCGAGCACACCGCCGAGATCCGTCGCATCGCCGAATTCGTGGTGTCCACCGCAGCGGCGTTGCACCAGCTGCAGCCGTCGCCGCCACAGGTCGCCACCCTCAGTGTCGGCGCCTGCATCATCGGCGCCGGCCAGCGCTGGGACGATTGTTACGCGCAGGCCGATACCGCGCTGTACCGGGCCAAACGCCTGGGCGGCAACCGGGTGGAGTTTGACGACGACAGCCTGGACAACGGCACGCTGCACGACGGCACGCTGGATGACGGCACGCTGGATGACGGCATGAGCACGCCGGTGTAATCCGTGACTGCCCCCAACGCAGCCAGCGCGCAGCCCACCGCCCCGGCACCGCCGGAGGACAGGGCAGACGGCCCGAAGGTCCGCACCCTGCTGCTGACCGACCTGTGCGACTCCACCGGCCTGGTCGAACGGCTCGGCGACACCCCCGCCAGGGAGTTGTTCCGTGCCCATGACCGGCTGGTGCTGGAACTGCAGCAGCGCTGGCGCGGACGCCTGATCGACCGCTCCGACGGCCTGCTGCTGCTGTTCGAACGCCCCATCGACGGGCTTGGTTTCGCGCTGGACTACAACCGCGGCCTGCGCGAGCTGGGCAAGTCGCTCAAGATCGAGCTGCTCGCCCGCGCCGGCCTGCACGTGGGCGAGGTGCTGACCTGGCGCAACAGCGACATCGCCGTGCAGTTTGGCGCCAAGCCGCTGGAAGTCGAAGGCCTGGCCAAGCCGATGGCGGGCCGGCTGATGACCATGGCCCGGCCCGGGCAGATCCTGCTGTCGGCCAGTGCCGAGCCGATGGCCCGGCGCGCGGTCAGCGAGCTCGACGAGCGCGGCAAGGACCTGGTCTGGAAGCACTGGGGCCGCTGGCGTTTCAAGGGCGTGCCGCAGCCGCAGGAGATCTACGAAGTCGGCGAGCCCGGCATCGCCCCCCTGCGCAGGCCCGAGCAGAACCACGCCAAGGCCTGGCGCGACATCCCGTTGTGGCGACGGCCCGCCGCCCTTGCGGCCGAGTTGCTATTGGTTGCGGGGCTGGTCGGCGGCGCCTGGTTCATGACCCGGCCGCAACCGGCGATCGCCTTTACCGAACGCGACTGGGTGGTGGTCGGCGACCTGCGCAACCTCACCGGCGACAAGCTGCTGGACGATTCGCTCAACCAGGCCTTCCGCATCAGCCTGCAGCAATCGCGCTACGTCAACGTGCTCAGCGACCTCAAGGTGCGCGAGACCCTGCAGCGCATGCAGCGCAAGCCCGGCGCGCCGGTGGACCGCGCCCTGGGCTCGGAGATCGCCCTGCGCGACGGCGCCCGCGCGCTGCTGCTGCCGACCGTGGCCGAGATCGGCGGCCACCTGCGGGTGAGCACCGAGGTGATCGACCCGCGCACCCAGACCACGGTGTACGCGGTGTCCGCCGACGGCAAGGGCGTCGGATCCGCGCTGGCCTCGATCGACGACGTCACCGACCAGCTGCGGCAGAAGCTGGGCGAGGCGCTGCAGAACGTGCAGAAGACCTCGGTGGCGCTGCCCAATGTCGCCACGCCCAGCCTCGACGCGCTCAAGGCGTTCGCCGTGGCGCGCAAGGTGGTCAGTACCACCCGCGACCGCGAGCAGGCGCTGGGGCTGTACCGCCGCGCCCTGCAGCTGGACCCGCAATTCGCGCAGGCGCATGCGGACATGGCCGACCTGTACGCGGGGCTCGGTGAGGTCGCGCTGGCCGCCGAAGAGCGGCGCAAGGCGCTGGCCATTCCGCAGCGCCTGTCGCCCCAGGAACGCGCGCGCATTGAGCTGCTGCAGCTGCAGTACGACGCACCGGCTCCCTATTTCCGGAAGGCCAGTGAGTACCTGGCGCTGTATCCCGATGATTACCGGCTGATCGGACGGTTGGGTACCAACCAGTGGCACCAGCTCAACGACTTCCGGTTGGCTGAAGCCACGTTCCGGCGGGCGATGGCGCCGCAATACGAGAACGCGGAAATCGCCCGCTACAGCCTCGGCATGATGTTACTGGGCCAGGAACGCTACGACGAAGCGCTTGTGCAGTTCAGCCGCGCGCGCGCGGCAGGCTACGCCGGTGCCGGCGAGATGTATGCCCGGGCCTACGATGCCCGCGGCCAGCATGCGCAGGCGGACAAGGTCTATCGGGCCAGCACGAGCGGGCGCGACGGCTGGCAGCGCGAGGCGGCGGTGGTCACCGGGATCGACCGCGACCAGTGGCCACGCGCCGCCGAATGCCGCGCAGGACTGGCTACGGCAGGCCGAGGCTCGCCGGCGACGTGCTCGAGGTCCTGCGCGCGCGCGCCGCGATCGCCAGCTTGGCGGTGATGACAGGGCAGGCCGATGCCGGGCGCATCGGCTGCAGGAACTGCTGACGGCCGTGGACGCAAAAGCCGCGGCCGCGGATGCGCTCTACCCGCCCACCGTCCACCCAGTTGCAGCTGTACGCGGGCCTGCTGGCGGCGCGCATGGAGGATGCGGCGGGAGTGGCCGATGCCCTGCGTCGCACCCAGGGCAGCGGGGCGATCCGCGATTTTCCAACCTTGGCGCAACTGCGGCAGGTGGTGCTGGCCGAGCAGGAGCGCCTGTCCGGCAAGCCGCAGGCGGCCGTGGCGCGCCTGCGGCCCATCGTCAAGCGCGACGACGCGCTGGTGGCAGCGCATTGGGCGCTGATGCGCGCCCAGCAGGCTGCGGGCGATGCGACCGGCGCGAAGACGCAGGCCCACTGGCTGGCCACGCATCGCGGCCGCGTGTTCGCCGAAGCCACGACGACCGATGTGCTGCGCTTCTTCAACGTAGCGGTGTCCGCCGAAGCCATGCAGGGTGAAAAAGCGCGGGCGGCGACGGCAAACGCGACTGGCAGCGCAGGAAGGACTGATCGCCTTCGCGCAGCGGATTTGAAGTCGGGGCTCGACCCGGCGGATGCGCTGCCAGGCCGAACTCCGGAGGCGACGTCGCCTCAGCCCCCTTCTTGCGCGTCGAAGGGGCATAGTATGCCCTTGGATGCCGACCATCATGTCTTCCAGCTTGTTGCGTTGCGCCTTGATCTGTTCCGGCGATGCCAGCTTGCCGCTCTTCAATTGCATGCAGTCCACGGATCGCAGTAGCCGATAGAACGCAGCGCCTTCTCCGGCGATTCCTGGAACAGCGCACGGAAATCATGGTTGCTTTCCAGGTTGTCCAGCAGCTTGCGGACCAGGCGCGGATGCAGCCCGGCCGGCGGGATCTTGTCTTGCTCGGTCATGCGTGTTGCCCCCTTGGTGTTGGAAGAACGGACAATAGCACCGTGTGACGCGGGTCACGTGGTTTGGGCGTACGGTGCTGCCCGGGGCAGTATTGGGGGCGAGGCGACTTGGGTGCGGCTTGCTCGGAATCCGGGGGGATCAAGTCACGAGATCAAAGACCTTCGCCCTTTGGGCGACTTGCTTGGCGCCGCGCAAGGTCAAGGGCCAAGGCAGAAGCAATGCAGAGCCAAGGCAAAGCCAGGGCAAAGCCAGGGCAAAGCAGGAGCAAGATCAAACGCTTCCGCGCTGTCGCGCGGGTCACTTTTGTCAGGGCAAAAGTAACCAAAACCGTTCGCGACGGGCGCTGCGCCGGTGACGATGGAGCCGTCACCGGTCCCCTGCGCTTCTCGGCCGTAGTGGCACGGTGCCCAAACTCGCTGCGCCACTCAAACATGGGCACCTCTTCGGCCACTACGGCCTGCGATGCTCGGCTTGCTTAACGCCGCACAAGGTCAAGGGCAAAGAGCCAAGGCCAAGGCCAAGGCCAAGGCCAAGGCCAAGGCCAAGGCAACGTTCGCATGGCTATTCCCCAGGCAGCTACAGACTCCTCCTTTTGCTGCTCGCCACCCTTCGATCGTCATTCCCGCGAAGGCGGGAATCCATGGACGTTGCTCTTTGCTTTTCAAGATCAAACGCTTCCGCGCTGTCGCGCGGGTTACTTTTGTTTAGGCAAAAGTAACCAAAACCATCTGCGACGGGCGCTGCGCCGGTGACGGTGGAGCCGTCACCGGTTCCCTGCGCTCCTCACCCAAAGTGGCACGGCACCCAAACTCGCTACGCTGCGCTTCGCTCAGACATGGGTGCCTCTTCGGCCACTTTGGGCTGCGGTGCTCGGCTTGCTTAACGCCGCACAGGATCAAGGGCAAGGTCAAAAGCCAAGGCAAAGCGCATGGCAGTTGCCATTGCTTTCGCTTTTCGCTTTTCGCTTTTGATGTTCCGCGACTTAAAGCTTGCCGAGCATCGCAGGCCAAGCGGGCGAAGAGGTGCCCATGTTTGAGCGCAGCGAGTTTGGGCACCGTGCCCGTTTGGGTGAGAAGCGCAGGGCACCGATGCGGCTTCATCGCATCGGCAAGCGTCAGGAGCAATGGTCTTTGGTTACTTTCTGCCGTAACAGAAAGTAACCCGCGCGACAGCGCGGAAGCGTTTGATCTTGCGGAACAAAGAGCAACGTCCATGGATTCCCGCCTTCGCGGGAATGACGGTATTGTTGTGGCTCTTGCATCTGGGCTCCTGGCAGTTGGTTCTTGTTCTTGTGCGACTTAAAGCTTGCCGAGCATCGCAGGCCAAGCGGGCCGAAGAGGCGCCCATGTTTGAGCGCAGCGAGTTTGGGCACCGTGCCCGTTTGGACGACAGATCGTGTGGAACGATCTGGGCCGACGCATGTCGCCCGCGCAAAGCGCGGGTGGGGCACATGGATGTGCCCCAGTCCGAAGCGCAGGGCACCGATGCGGCTTTACCGCATCGGCAAGCGTCAGGAGTAATGGTCTTTGGTTACTTTCTGCCGTAACAGAAAGTAACCCGCGCGACAGCGCGGAAGCGTTTGATCTTGACCTTGTGATCTTGACCTTGCGCTCTTGCTTTTGCAGGCGTGGTCACGACAAACCATCACCAGCAAGTCGCGATGCGATCGCGCACTAAGAGCATCGCGACTGACCGGTGACGGCATGCCGCCACCACTCCTACAAGAGGCCAAGGGTGACCTGCGCGCCAGCGCGAAGGCATCTGATCTTGTCAGCAATCCACGACACGCCAAGACACCCCAACGCCCAAGATAGACTGCCGGCAAAGACAAGGACATGCCATGCACCTGCGCCGCTGCGCCACCCTCTGGCTGGAACCCCGCGAAACCGCCCACTTCGACCTGGCCGCCCTGCTCGACGGCGGCACCGGCGTGGTCGCCCAGCTGTGCTGGTTCGCGCATGCGCCGCACCTGCCCGCGCCGGTGGAGGTGGACGCGGCGCAGGTGCCGCTGCTGGGCGCGCTGGGGTCGGTGGACTGGCTCCAGCGCGACGACTTCGACGCGCGTTTTGGCAGCGATGCGGTGGACGCGCTGCTGGCGCTGGGCCTGTTGCTAGCCAAGCCCGACGACGATGCCGCGCTGGCCGACGACGCCTATCGCGCCATGGGCTGGCATCCGCCCGCCGCCGTGGCGCACATGGCCGCGCGCTGGGAAGGCATCGACGGCCCCAGGGGCATGGCCGAGCAGGACCTGGACACCAACGCCGGCCTGCTGCGCAACCACGGCGCGCCGCCGCCGTCGGTGCCGCCGTCCGCGGACCCCGATGCGGAGATCGCCCTGCCGCGCATCGACCGCGACGCCTTCGACGCCCTGCTCGACACCCGCGCCACCTGCCGCAACTACGACACCGAGGCCGCGCTGCCGCTGGAGATGTTCTCGCAGCTGATGGCGCGGGTGTTCGGCGCGCGCGGCAGCGGCCATCCGGCGCCGGGCTTCGACGTGTACAAGCGCACCAGCCCGTCGGGCGGCGCGCTGCACCCGACCGATTGCTGGCTGGTCGTGCAGCGGGTCGAAGACGTCGCGCCCGGGCTGTACCGCTACCGCATCGATACCCACGCGCTGGAGCCGGTGACGCCGGGCATCGCGCCGCCGCAGCCGGGCGATGCCGGGACGCGGCCATTGGATGACGCCGAGCCGCGCGCCTGGACCACGGACGAATTGCGCGCCTTCGCGCGGATCGCGGTGGCCGGGCAGGACTGGTTTGCCGACGCGCCGGTGCTGTGCATCCTGGCGCCGCGCTTCCACCGCAACTACTGGAAGTACCGCAACCACGCCAAGGCCTACCGCGTCGCCATCCTCGACGTCGGCCACCTGTCGCAGACGTTGCAGCTGTGCGCGACCCAGGCCGGGCTGGGGCCGTTCGTCACCGGCGCGATCAACGAGGTCGACCTCGAACGCGCCTTCGGCACGACCGGTTACGTGCAGAGCCCGCTGGTGGTGTGCGGCTTCGGCCAGCGCGCGGCGACCCTGGTGACGTCCGAGTTCGACCCCAATCGCAAGGTGTGGCCGCGCGAGGGATGAGCGCAGGCGCGCCCCGTGCCTGGCGGCAGTCCGCGTTGCGCAGGCGCGGCTTTTCGTAGGAGCGGCTTCAGCCGCGAGCTTTTGGTTTTTGGTTTTTGGCTTTTGACTTTTGACTTTGCGTAGGAGCGACGTAAGTCGCGATCGTCCTTCCGCCGAAGCCGAGATCGCGACTTACGTCGCTCCTACAGGGGGCCGGGGGACGGGGGCAAGGGCTCGCGGCTGAAGCCGCTCCTACGAAGGGCGGTGGTCCGGTGGACTGCCGTGTCGCCCAGGAATGGCGCTCAGAACAAGGTCCCTTGCGGCGACGGCTTGCGCGGGGCCACGAAGCGGGTGCCGTCCAGCGGCGGCAGCCGTCCAAACCCGAACTGCTTGTGCGCCCTGGCGAACCGCATCGCGATCAGGTCGGCGAACGGGCCTTCGCCACGCATGCGCTTGCCGAAACTGCTGTCGTAATCCTTGCCGCCGCGCATCTGCCGGATCAGGCTCATGACATGGTCCGCGCGCTCGGGGTAGTGCAGCTGCAGCCATTCGCGCCAGACCTGCTTGAGCTCGTGCGGCAGTCGCAACAGCACATAGCCGGCCGACCGGGCGCCGTGGTCGCGCGCGGCCTGGAGGATGTGTTCGAGTTCGTGGTCGGTGATCATCGGCACCACCGGCGCCACCATCACCCCGACCGGCACGCCGGCGTCGTGCAGCTTGCGCATCGCGCGCAACTTGCCATGCGGCGCGGTGGCGCGGGGTTCCATGCGCGCGGCCAGCCGGTTGTCCAGGGTGGTGATCGAAAAATGGACGGTGACCAGTTGCTGACGCGCCATGTCGGCCAGCAGGTCGATGTCGCGCACCACGCTGCCGCTCTTGGTCACGATGCTGGCTGGATGCCGCGTTTCGGCCAGCACCTCCAGCAACCCGCGGGTCACGCGGTAGCGACGCTCGATCGGCTGGTAGGCATCGGTGTTGATGCCCAGTGCGATCGGCTTGGCGATGTAGCCGCGCCTGGCGAGCTCGTTGCGCAGCTGCTCGACGGCATTGGTCTTGGCGTAGAGGCGGGTCTCGAAATCCAGCCCCGGCGACAGGTCCAGGTACGCGTGGGAAGGACGGGCGAAGCAGTACACGCAACCGTGCTCGCAGCCACGGTACGGGTTGATGGACTGGCTGAAACCGACGTCGGGCGAGTCGTTGCGGCTGATGATGCTGCGTGCGCGCTCCTCGTCGACCCGGGTATCGGGATGGGGGGCGACCTGCTCGCCGCTGTCGTCGATTGCCGTGTCGTAGACCGAACCCCAGCCGTCGTCCTCGCCGTGGGCGATGGTCTTCTGGAAGCGGCCGGCGACGCGCGAGGCCGCGCCGCGCCCCTTGATCGGGACTTGCGGCGCGCATGCGTCGACGTCGTGCTGCCGCACGTCGTCCGGGTCGCCGTCTTCACGCGTCATGGATGCATCGATCACCTGTAAAGCCTACGCTTGCCGGGTCGCAGCTTCCGCGACGCCTGGATGAATGCTTCATGCTGGAATCTCTGACTGCCGCATGGGATGCCTTTGCGGGGCTGCCCCACCTGCGGCTATACCTGTTGCTGGCATGGTTGGGTTACCTGGTGTGGCTGGGCGGCTGGATCATCCTGCAAAAACGCGAGCCGGTGGCCACGCTGAGCTGGCTGATGGGCCTGGCGTTGTTGCCCTTCGTGGGGTTCCTGGTGTACGCGGTGTTCGGCCCGCACAGGATCCACCGGCAGTTGCGCCGTCGCCATCGCGCCAGGACTGCGCAGCCCACGCCCGGGGAGGCTGCAGGGCACGATCCGTTCTGCGAACTGGCGAAACTGGCACAGGTCAGCACCGGCCTGCCGGCAACCACGGCCACGCAACTGGACCTGCTGGTGGATGGCAGCGAGACCTACGAGGCGATTTTCCAGGCGGTGCGTGGAGCGCGCGAGCGCATCCACCTGGAGTACTACATCTTCAAACCCGACCAGACCGGCACCCAATTGCGCGACCTGCTGGTCGAGCGCGCCAAGGCCGGGGTCAAGGTGCGGTTGCTGCTGGACGCGGTGGGCTCTGTCGCCTGCACGCGCCACTTCTTCGCGCCATTGATCGAGGCCGGGGGCGAATTCGCCTGGTTCCATCCGATGCGCGTGCTGCGCGTGTGGCAGCGGCCCTGGGTAAACCTGCGCACGCACCGCAAGATCGTGGTGGTCGACGACCACATCGGTTTCACCGGCGGGATCAACATCACCGACGACGAGAACGATGCCCTCGGCGATGACGCTTTCCGCGACCTGCACATGCGGGTGGAAGGCGAAGCCGTGCACTCGTTGCAGACGGTGTTCGTCGAGGACTGGGCCTATGCGATCGAGGAGCCCGGGTTTGCCGAGGAATTCTTCAAGTCCGCGCCGGCGCCTGCACCGGCTCCTGGTCCAGGCAGGGCCGAGGCCGGGAAGATCGCGGCGCAGGTCGTGGTGTCCGGCCCGGATACACCGTGGGAGCCGATCCACCGGCTGTACGTGAATGCAATCCACTCCGCATGCCGTCGGGTGTGGCTGGTAACGCCGTACTTCGTCCCGGGCGAGGCGGCGATGATGGCGTTGACGTCGGCGGCGCAGGGCGGCCTGGACGTGCGCCTGATGGTTCCCAAGATGAGCGACTCCAAACTGGTGACGTGGGCGGCGCGTTCGTACTTCGACCGGCTGCTTGCCGCCGGCGTGTGCATCCACGAATACGGCCCGCGCATGTTGCATACCAAGGCGCTGCTGGTCGACGACGAGCTGGCGATGATCGGCACCGCGAACTTCGATGCACGTAGTTTCAGGCTGAATTTCGAGGTGGCGATGCTGATCCGCAATACCCGGATTGCAGCGCAACTGGCTGAGCTGGTCCAGGGTGATTTCAAGCAGGCGCCGCAGGTCCGCGATGAGCGCGGTCGCTCGCTGTGGACCGTCCGCCTGCCCGAGGCCCTGGCGCGCCTGTTGTCCCCCCTGCTGTAGTGGGCACCGCGGACTACGGCGCGACGGCCGTGCAGCGCAGGGCAACTGCAGGCACGACGACCAGCGGTCCGGCCCAGGCCAGCCTTCGTCCTGTCAGGTAGCCAGCCAGGGGCCCTGGCCACGCTGCCAGCCTGGCGGTGTTCGCGATAGACTGCGGCCCTGACGAGGAGGTGCGGCGATGCCCTGGGTCTTCCTGCTATTGGCGGTGCTGGTGTTGGCGGTCGCCTTCAAGACCGCATCGATCGCATTGATGGTGTTGTGCCTGCTGGTGGCGCTTGGCCTGTTCGTGGCAGGCACCATGGCCTTGCTGGCGCGGCGTATCGACAGTCGAAGCCAGGACGCGTCGATGATGATCGACCCGCTGGAGCTGCATCGCCTGCGAGAGCAGGCGCAGGCGCGTCGTGCCCAGGCGCAGTCCGCCGAATCCCCGGACAATCCGGCGCCGTGAGGCCCATGGCGGACACGCGCCATGCCATCGGCAAGTGCCGCGACCTGCAGTAGCAGCGGCGGCGTCGAACCCATGGCCGTGCTGAGCGTCAACGTCAACAAGATCGCGGTGCTGCGCAACTCGCGCGGTGGCGATGCACCGGACGTGGTGCGCGCTGCCCGGACCTGCCTGGATGCAGGCGCGCACGGCATCACCGTGCACCCGCGTCCGGACGCGCGCCATATCCGTGCCGACGACGTGCTGGCGCTGGCCGCGTTGTGTCGCGATCGCGGGGTGGAGTTCAACCTGGAAGGCAATCCATTTGCACCGCCGCGTCCGGGCTATCCCGGCTTCGAGGCCCTGTGCGCCCAGGCCCGGCCGGCCCAGGCGACGCTGGTCCCGGATGACGATGGCCAGCTGACATCGGACCATGGTTTCGATTTCGGGCGCGATGCCGCGGCGCTGCAACCACGCATTGCTGCACTCAAGGCGCTGGGATGCCGTGTCAGCTTGTTTGTCGACGCCGGCAACCCGGACGTGGCCGACGCCGCGTCGCTGGGGGCGGACCGGGTCGAACTGTATACGGGCCCGTATGCCGATGCGTTTGCGGCCGGGAACCCCGCCGTCGCATTGGCGGCCTGCGCGGACAGTGCCCGGCGCGTGCAGGCGGCCGGATTGGCGGTCAACGCCGGCCATGACCTCAACCAACGCAACCTGGCGGCCTTCGTGGCCGGTGTCCCGGACCTGGCCGAGGTCTCCATCGGCCACGCCCTGATCGATGAGGCGCTGTACGCCGGGCTGGAAGCCACCGTCCAGGCGTACCTGCGGTTGCTGGCCGCGCCGACCCCGGACTGACTCGCCGCGGCCTCAATGGCGTTGCGCGCAGGTGACCCGTCGGCTTCACCGCACGCGCGATGGATAAGCGGCCTGGCATCAAGGTGGATTCGGCACGGTGTGCCAGGTCCATGCCTACCGGCGCACGAACCCCACCCGCGTCCAGTGCGCATTGCTGGCCGCTGCCAGCACGCGCGCGACCTGGCCATAGTCGGCGTCGTCGCTGCTATCGATCTGCAGGGTGGCCATGTCGCCACCAGCGCGTGCCCGTTCCGATTCCAGCAATGTCTGGAGGGAAGCCACCTGTGTCGGATTGCCATTCCAGTACAGCTGGCCGGCAGCATCGATGCGCAGATGGATTGGCGGCGGCGGCCTTTTCAGTGGCTGCGGTGGTGCGGCACCGGGCAGGTCCATGCCGATCCGCTGGGTCAGGATCGGCGCGGCCATCATGAAGATCACCAGCAACACCAGCATGACGTCGACCAGTGGGGTGATGTTGATGGTGGCGACGCTGTCGTGGCCGGCAACCTGCGTGGAAAACGTCATGGCGCGCTCCCCTTGCGACGCGGGTCATCCCGCAACTGTGCTTATGCGCCCGCCGCCGTGGCGCCTGCGTGAATGCATCGGCGCTGGGTGATCGGGATGTTTGCGCCAGCGCTTGCGTGCTGCCTCGACCAGGGCTTGCGTTGGGTGGATCACGACGTGCTTGCCGTGGCTCGAACAATCCCCGGCGCGGACGGCGCTCGGCCCACCATAAAAAACGCCGCCCTTGCGGGCGGCGTCGAATGTTGTTGCAGGTAAACGTCACGGCGCATGCGCGCCGATGAAGCGAATTGCGTTATTTCTTGACGAAGCCGATCTTCTGCATCTGTGCATTGCGGGCAGTCGCCAGCACCTGGGCCAGCACGCCGTAGTTGGCGGCGTCGTCGGTGTCGATCTCCAGCGTGGGCTGGTTGGTCGGATCGCGCTGGACCTCGGTCTCCATCATGTTGCGCAGTGCGGACACCGGAACCGGGCTGTCGTTCCAGTAGGTCTGCCCCGACCCGTCGATCCGCAAGCGGATCGGATCCGGAGGATTGAGCTTTTCCGGCGGCGGGTTGGTCGACCGCTGCGGCAGGTCGATGTCGATCGGATACGACAGGATTGGCGCGGTCACCATGAAGATGATCAGCAACACCAGCATCACGTCCACCAGCGGCGTGACGTTGATGTCGGCCATTGCGCTACCGCCAGAACTACTTGCAAATGCCATCTTGGTTGCTCCTCAGCGCGGCCGGACTTTGGTGGCCACGAAGCCCACCTGGCGGATGCCCTGCTTCTGGGCCGTGTCGACCACTTCGCGGATCGTGCGGTACTTGGTGGTCTCGTCGCCACGGATGTTGACCGCCGGCTGCGGGGTCTTTTGTGCCTCGACCGACAGCTGGCTCTCCAGCAGGCTGCGGCCCACAGGCTGGTCGTTCCAGTACAGCGACCCGTCCGCCGTCACGGTGACCGTGATCGGCGGTGCAGGCGGCACCTCTTCACTGCGCTTGTCGAGGTTTGCCTGTGGCAACTCGACCTTGATCTTGTGCGCCATCAACGGCGCCGTGATCATGAAGATGATGAGCAGGACCAACATCACGTCCACCAGGGGCGTGACATTGATCTCCGACATCGGGGCGCCGCTGCTGTTACCAGTACTGAAGGCCATTGGCCGACTCCGTCAAATTACAGTTGTTCAACCAGCACGCGGGGTCGGCGCGACTTCGCCGACGCGGGCGCCGGTAGCAAAGAAGTCGTGCAGATCGTGCGCGAAGGTGTCGAACTTGTTGTTGGTGACCCGGTTCAGGCGGACGAAGAAGTTGTAGCCCAGCACCGCCGGGATCGCCACGAACAGACCAAGCGCGGTCATGATCAGGGCCTCGCCGACCGGGCCGGCAACCGCGTCGATGGACGCCTGGCCGGTGGCACCGATGCGGATCAGGGCGCCGTAGATGCCCCAGACCGTACCGAGCAGACCGACGAACGGGGCGGTCGAACCGACCGTCGCCAGCACCGTCAGGCCGGACTCGAGGCGCATCGACTCGCGGGTCACGCCCTGGCGCAGGGCGCGATCGACGAACTCGGAGCGGTTCAGCGACTCGACCAGGCGCGAGCCTTCGTGACGCTGGTGGTGGGCGGCAGCCTGGGCCGCGTCGAGCGCGATCTTGGAGAACGGATCGCTACGCGACTGCTCTTCCATGTAACGGATCGCGTCCTGCGCGTTGGTGGTCTCCCAGAACGTGCTGACCACGCGGTCGGCATTGCGGCGCAGGGCCATGTTCTTGAAGAAGTTGATCACGATCCAGTACAGCGACATCGCGGACATGAGCAACAAGGTGATCAGCACGATCCACTGGACGGCATGTGCGCCCGGATCGGCCAACATTTCGGTGAGAAGGTGGTCGACACCCATCTGCGTCAGGGCAGATGCGGCGTTGCCTCCCGTCGGTGCGGCGGCTTGAGTGGTTTCCTGCAGCATGACGCTTACCTTTGGATGTTGTGGTTTGGGATGTTGCGGCCGTGTGGCCAATTTGAACAGCGATGACTCTGGATCGTGATACGGGATCGCGTGATACGGGATCGTGACGCAGGTGGAGCATTAACGAAAGGTGTTCGTGAATCGTGCGTTGCAACTCTGTCAGCCAAAACCGGGGGGTTCAGTCCCGGCGGCTTCAGCCATTACTGGAAGTCGACCCGGACAGTCGCCGTGCCTCCGACTTTCTGACCGTTGCGCATTCCCGGCGACACCTTCCAGCGCTTGACGCCCTTCAGCGCCGCGCGGTCCAGGTTTCGGTTGCCGCTGCTGCTGGCAATGCTGGTGTCGGTGACGTTGCCCTGCGAATCAAAGGAGATCTGCACGATGACGGTGCCCTTGATGCCACGCCGCTCCTCCTCGCGTGGATACTCAATGGGATAGCGCGAGCGTGCACTCGGATCCACGTTGCCGCCGGCGATGTCGGGCGTCGGGGCTGGCGGCGCTGGCGGCGCCGGCGGGGGCGCCGGGGTATCGATGGGCGACGGGTCGTCGAACACGACCGGCGGCTGCTCCGGCGGCGGCGGGATCGGCGTCGGCTGCGGCGGGGCCAGCTGCTTGATCTCCTTGGGCTCCGGCGGCTTGGGCGGCGGCGGCGGCGGCGGTGGTGGCGGCGGCGGCGGCTCGATGATCACCACGCGGGTGACATCGTCGTTCTTCTTCTCCGAGCCCGGAGGCGTCACTGGCGCCAGCAGCAGCAGCAGGGCCGCCGCATGGATCGCAATCACGAAGGTCAGACCGGCAATGCGAGGCCAGTTCAAACCACCTTCTTCGTGATCGTCATTCTTGTCGCGGGTCGGCAAGGGTTGCGTCATGCGGGAGCTCAGGGTTGGCCGGGCGCGCCAGCGCCGCGGGGAATGGCGAACCGCGACCGTTCAAGGTCGCGGGAACCTACAAGCTTATACCAATCCGGCAGATGGATACCAATCCCCCGCCGGGCGCCGTCACTTGCCGGTAGCGGCGAGTTTCTTCGCAGCAGGGGTATCCTTTACGCCCTTGTCAAGCGCCGTCTTGGCCGCCGCCTTGGCCTCCGAGGCCTTGCCGTTGGCCGCATAGATCTTCGCCAGATTGAGCGCCGCTTCGCCATCGGCCGCGATCGGTGCGGCGCGCTTGTACATCTCGATGGCAGTGGTGTCGTCGTCGTCGTAATAGGCCTTCTGCCCAAGGATCATATAGGCCTTGGCCAGCTCTGCATCGGGCTTGAGGATGCCCTTGGCGACGCCTTCCTCGATCACCTTGCGCGCTTCTGCATTCTTGTCGGCATTGAGATAGGTCGCATACAGGGCACGATACTGGCTGGCGTCCGTCATCGCGCCACCGGCCTGGGCCTTGGACAACAGCGCGGCCGCCTTGTCGTCCTGGCCCGCCTGCTGGTAGGCGGCCGCGGCATTCATCAGATAGCTGGTGTCATCGGGGTGTGCATCCATCAGCCCCTGGTAGATGGCGGCTGCCTCGGGGTAACGCTCAAGGTTCATCAGCAGCGCAGCGCGCAGGTTGAGCTGCTCGGGCTTGTCGGATTTGGTCTCTGACATGAACTGGCCCAGGGTCTTGAGCGCCTGGTCGTATTTGCCCAGGTTGTTCTGGGTGACCGCCAGGTTGTACATCACCTGGTAATGGTTGTCGTTGTCCAGGCCGTTGGCCGTAATGGCCTTCTGGAAATACTCCGCAGCCTTGGCTTCGTCCTTGCCCGCGGCGGCGGCGGTACCGGCGATCTGGTAAGCGAAGGCTTTGTCGTAGGCGTTGGCGCCCTTGGCGGCCGCGATTTGTTCGGCCGCGGCCATCGTTGCCGCGTTGTCGCCGGAGGCATAGGTTTCCTGCAGCTTCTTCAGCGCCTCCAGGTTGCCGCGCGATGCCTGGGCCTCGGGCTGCTCGCGGGTTGCCTCGGGGTACAGCGCGGGGGCCTCCTCGCGGCTGCTCTTCTGCTCGCTTTCGCCGCGCTGCTTGGCCAGGCGCTCGGCGCGTTTCTCGCGCATGGATTTCTTGGTGACGCCACCAAAATCGGACTGCGCCTGCACCGGCGGCGCTGCCAGCAGGGATATCAGGGCGGCCAGGACCGCGGAAAGTGGAATGGCTGCAATCTGGGGGGTTTTCATGTCTCTGACCTCTGGTTCGTTGTTTGTCTGGTTTCGGATCTACTCATTACGCAAGCATATCCCTGCTCGGCTCGCTGTTCGCACCCGGCGACCGGACGTCATCGTCGCGTCCGGGAAACCCGGCCGCCGCGCGCTGTCCGGCGGCGGCCCGCCAGTAGACGGTTACACGAGGGCTCGAACGCCCTCAACTGCGTCTCTGGCGGGGTTCAGCCACACTTCGGCGTGCGCCCCGATGCACGGGCCTGCTCGTAGACGGGCATCAGCCCCGCGGCGCGATTGCGCAGTTCGCCCAGGCGGCTTTGCGGATCCGGGTGCGTGGACAACCACTGCGGGGGGCGCGAGCCCCCGGCAACCACCATGTTTTGCCACAGGTTGACCGCCTGTCGGGGATCGAAACCCGCCTTGGCCATCAATTGCTGGCCCACGACGTCGGCTTCGGACTCTTGCGCACGCGATCCAGGCAGCAGGAAACCGGTCTGGGCCAGGATCCCGCCGCCCTGTACCGCCGCATTGGCCGCGTCCTGGCCGTATTGCGAGCCCAGCGCCGCGCCGAGCAGTTGCAGGGCGCCCGAGGCGCCAGCCTGGCGGGTGATGCGCTCGTCGTGGTGGCGCGAGACCACGTGTCCGATCTCATGGGCGATCACGGTCGCCAGCTGGTCCTGGTTGCGCGCCACCTTGAAGATGCCGGTATACACGCCGACCTTGCCGCCGGGCAGGGCAAATGCGTTGGGCTCGTCGTTGACGAAGACCGCGGTTTCCCACCCGCTGCTACGCCATTGCCCGGGCAACTCGCTCACCAGCGCATTGACCACGCATCGCACGTAGCCGGTCTGGCGGCTGTCGCGGCTTTGGGGTTGCTTGGCCTTGACCTCGGCAAAGGCCTTCGCGCCCAACTGGTTGAGCTGTTGCTGTGAGACCGCGCCCACGTATTGGGTGCGCCCCGTCGGCGACGTGGTGGTCGCGCAACCAGCGGCGGCAATGGCAATGGCAACACCCAGGACAAGTTGTTTCACGATCTGGCTCCAGTTGGCGGGCAGCGTGCATGCATGCAGATGCACGCACACGCAAATCCACGGGCGGTCCGTTGTAAGCAAGGCCGTATGAACAAGACGTCAAGCCCGGTTGCGGCAATCCCGCCGCCTGCCGTGCGTTGGCGCACACGTTCGCCGTCCAGACCAGGGGAGTACGCCGGGTTGAGGGGCTGTGGCGGCGGGCCATCGGCTCGCGCAGCACGCCCCACGGCGGCAGCTGGCCAGAACACGCCGATGCCCGGACTGACCCTTGCCCGGCCTGCTCGTGCAGGCCTAGACGTCCAGGTTGGCGACCTTGAGCGCGTTGTCCTCGATGAATTCGCGTCGCGGTTCGACCACGTCGCCCATGAGGGTCGAGAAGATCTGGTCGGCGGCGACGGCGTCTTCGATCTTCACCTGCAGCAGGCGCCGGGTGTCGGGATTGACCGTGGTATCCCACAGCTGCTCCGGGTTCATTTCGCCCAGGCCCTTGAAGCGCTGGATCTGGCGGCCCTTCTTGGCCTCTTCCAGCAACCACGCATGCGCATCGGCGAAGCTGCTGATCTCCTGCGACCGGTTGCCGCGGGTGATCGTCGCGCCATCACGGATCAGGCCATGCAGCTGCGCCGCGGACTCACGCAACGGACGCAGGTCGCCGCCGTCGAATACCGCCAGTGGCAGGACTTGCAGCATTTCCTCGCCCATGTGCCGGCGCTTGATGAGCAGTGCCGCAGGTTGCGTCTCGGTCGCGGGTTGCAGGTCCAGGGTGTAGCGCGGTTTGCCCATGCCACTGCGGTTGATGCGCTTTTCCAGGGCGTCGAGTTCATGGCGCTCGTCGATGTTTTCCAGCAGGTGCGCGGCATCGAGCGGCGTGAAGTCGATCAGCGCTTCAAGCACGTTGCTGTCGAAGCGGTATGCATTGCGGGTGATTGCGTCGCGTGCGCCTGCATACAGCAGCAACAGCCTCTCCAGCGCCGCGCCAGTGATCGGCGGCTCGCCTTCGGCCGGCACCAGCGCCGCCCCTTCGATCGCGTTGTTGGCAAGGTAGGCGTTGAGCGCGGCCTCGTCCTTGAGGTACAGCTCGCTTTTGCCCTGCTTGATCTTGAACAGCGGCGGCAACCCGATATAGATGTGGCCGCGCTCGATCAGCTCGGGCATCTGCCGGTAGAAGAACGTCAGCAGCAGCGTGCGGATATGCGAGCCATCGACGTCGGCATCGGTCATCAGGATGATGCGGTGGTAACGCAGCTTGTCCGGGTTGTACTCGTCCTTGCCGATGCCGGTGCCCAGTGCCGTGATCAGGGTGCCAACCTCGGCGCTGGCGAGCATGCGGTCGAAGCGCGCGCGCTCGACATTGAGGATCTTTCCCTTCAGCGGCAGGATCGCCTGGGTCTTGCGATTGCGGCCCTGCTTGGCCGAGCCGCCTGCGGAGTCGCCCTCGACGATGAACAGTTCCGACAACGCCGGGTCCTTCTCCTGGCAGTCGGCCAGCTTGCCGGGCAGGCCTGCGATGTCCAGTGCGCCCTTGCGACGGGTCAGGTCACGGGCCTTGCGCGCGGCCTCCCGGGCACGGGCGGCGTCGACGATCTTGCCGGCGATGGCACGGGCTTCGTTGGGGTTTTCCTGCAGGAACTCCTCCAAACGTGCACCGAACGTGTGCTCAACTACCGGTCTCACCTCGGATGAGACGAGCTTTTCCTTGGTTTGCGACGAAAAGCTCGGGTCGGGTGCCTTGACCGACAGCACCGCGATCATGCCTTCGCGCATGTCGTCGCCGGACAGGTTGACCTTGGCCTGCTTGGCGATGCCGCTTTGCTCGATGTAATTGGTCAGCGTGCGCGTGAGCGCGGCGCGGAAGCCGATCAGATGGGTGCCACCATCCTTCTGCGGGATGTTGTTGGTGAAGCAGAACATCGTTTCCTGGTAGCTGTCGGTCCATTGCAGCGCGACTTCCACGGCAATGTCGTTTTCCTCGCCGGACACCGAGATCACATTCGGATGCAACGGGGTCTTGAGCTGCGCCAGGTGCTCGACGAACGAGCGGATGCCGCCTTCGTACTGGAACACGTCGCGCTTGGGCTCGCCGCGCTCGTCGATCAGCGTGATCTTGACGCCAGAGTTGAGGAACGACAGCTCACGCAGGCGTTTGGCAAGGATGTCGTAATGGAACTCGACATCGGTGAAGATCTCGCTGGCCGGCTTGAAACGAAGCAGCGTGCCGCGCTTCTGCGTCGTTTCAAGCTGCTGCAGCGGCGCCAGCGGCTCGCCCAGCGCGTATTCCTGGTGGTGGTGGTGACCGTCGCGCCAGATGTCCAGCCACAGGTGCTCGGATAGCGCGTTGACCACGGACACGCCAACGCCGTGCAGACCGCCGGACACCTTGTAACTGTTGTCATCGAACTTGCCGCCCGCGTGCAGCACCGTGAGGATCACCTCGGCCGCGGACACGCCTTCTTCCTTGTGGATATCGACCGGGACGCCGCGGCCATTGTCCGCGACCGACACCGAACCGTCGTCGTGAAGGATGACGGTGACCTCGTCGGCGTGGCCCGCCAGGGCCTCGTCGATCGAGTTGTCGACGACCTCGAACACCATATGGTGCAGACCCGTGCCATCGTGGACATCGCCGATGTACATGCCCGGCCGCTTGCGGACGGCCTCCAGCCCACGCAGGACCGTGATCTTGCTGGAGTCGTAGGCCTGGTTGGGCTGGGTGGGGGCGGGCTGGCTCGAGGCTGCATGGCCTGGATCCGGCTGGCCAGCCGCTGATTCCGGCGTGCCGGGTTCGACGTGATCTGGGGGTAGCGACATGCGGTTTGCGGGCTCCGGCAGGCCCCACATGCGGAGATCCGCGCGCGGGACACATTAGCTATGGATGCGCCAGTATACCAAGGGCAGCCGATCGAGGCTGGTCTTGAGTCTGTGTCCGGCACTGTGCGCCGTGCCGCCTCTTTAGGTCACCTGGTGCGCAGCTGGCCAGCCCGGTGCCGGGTCCGCAATCAGGATCCGGTTTTGTTCCACGTGGAACACAGCGGGCTGCAGGGTGAGGTCTTGCAGTCCTGCGGGGGCTTCGGTGCCGGTGATGAACACCTGGGCTCCACTGGCCTGCAGGCGCTGCAGGACCCGGGCCTGGTGGGATCGATCCAGCTCCGAGGCCAGGTCATCCAGGGCCACCACGGGCCACTCGTGCCTCAGCGCTGCCTGGTGCGTGGCCTGGGCCAGCAGGATCGACAACGCGGTGAGTTTGGCCTGGCCACGCGAGAGCGATTCACGGCCGGGGATCGCGGCATGTTCAATCCGCCAGTCGGCGCGATGTGGTCCGACCGAGGTGAATCCCGACGCCAGGTCACGCTCCCGGGCAAGCAATAGGGCGTCGCCCAAGGAGAGCTCCTCGCGGCGCCATCCGGGCAGGAATCGCAACTGTGTCCCGCCCGCTGCAGGCAGCAGCTCGGCGGCGATAGGCTGGAGGTGGGGTTCCAGGTCGCATAGATAACGCTCCCGATGGGCCGTCAGGACCGTCCCGGTCTCGTGCAGCTCCGACTCCCAGGCATCCAGCTGGCTATCCCGGACCCGCGCCTTCAGCAACGCGTTGCGTTGTTTCAGGGCGCGGGAATATCGCCGCCACAGCCCCAGGAATCCCGGTTCCACGTGGAACAAACCCCAGTCCACGAACCGGCGCCGGTGGTCGGCCGCTCCCATTACCAATGCGTGGCTCCCGGGCTCGAAGGTAACCACCGACAAGGCGGCACACAAATCGCCCAGTTGGGCCAGGGGCTGCCCGTCAAGCCGGCCTTCCCACCCTTGACCTGTATGCCGCAGTCCAGCCTGCCGATCACGCGGCTGCTTGTCTTCCCGCCACCTGACGAACACTTCGAGGGCAGCGGCATCTCGCCGAACCAGGCCATCTCGCACCCGACCCCGGAAACTGCGGCCATAGGCCATCAGATGCAACGCTTCCAGGACACTGGTCTTGCCGACGCCGTTGTCGCCAACAATCAGGTTGATCCCCGGCGCCGGCGCCAGGTTGGCCTGGTCGAAACAGCGCAGGCCGTGGATGTCGAGTCGGGTTACATGCATGGCAGCGCTCCCGACACGGTGCACCCGCAATGAACAGTCTCCCCCGCGACGCCCTGATCCAGGACTTGGGCGCCAAACTCCCGCCGAGCCGGGCCGGCAAGGCCCAAAAGACAACGCCCGGACTGCGCCGGGCGTTTGTGTTTCACGTGAAACATACGGCGCGCGTCGCCCAGGTCCTAGAGGCGCAAGGGCATGACCACGTGCCGGCACTTTTCACTGCTGGCCTCGCGGACCAGTGCCGATGAATTGGCATCACGCAGCTGCAGGATCACGTGCTCGTCGCGCAGCGCCGACAGCGCATCAAGCAGGTAATTGACGTTGAAACCAATCGCCAGGCCATCGACCTTGGTCTCGACCTCGACCTCTTCCTGCGCTTCCTCCTGCTCGGGGTTGTGGGCGCTGATCTTGAGCAGGCCAGGCGACACCTCGACCCGGACGCCGCGATATTTCTCGTTGGACAGGATCGCAGCGCGCTGCAGTGCGGCCCGGAACAACTCGCGATCGATCTTGACCTCGCGGTCGGCGCCGATCGGAATCACCGCCTGGTAATCCGGGAAGCGGCCATCGATCAGCTTGGAGGTAAAGGTGACATCGTCGCGCTTGACCCGGATATGGCTGCGTCCGACCTCCAGTTCCAGCGTGCGATCGCCGCCCTCAAGCAGGCGTTGCAGCTCGGTCACGCCCTTGCGCGGCACGATGATCTGGCGCTTGTCCGCCGTGCCTTCAAGCGGGGACTCGCACAGGGCAAGCCGGTGGCCATCCGTGGCGACGCAGCGCAGGACCTGTTTATCCAGGTCAAACAACAACCCGTTGAGGTAATAGCGCACGTCCTGCTGGGCCATTGCAAAGGCAGTGCGCTCGATCAGCTCCTTGAGCGCGGCTTCGGGCACCTGCACCCGTTCGGTCGCCTCGACCTCGTCCACCGAGGGAAAGTCGTTCGCCGGCAGGCTGGCCAGGGTGAAACGGCTGCGCCCGGCCTGCACGGTGACCTTGTCGTTCTTCTGCGAGACGGTGACCTTGCTGCCATCCGGCAGCGCACGCACGATATCGAACAGTTTGCGGGCCGGAATGGTGGTCTCCCCATCCTCGGGATCGTCGACCCCATGGCGCGCGACCATCTCGACCTCCAGGTCGGTTCCGGTCAGGGACAACTGCCCATCATTGACCTGCACCAGCAGGTTGGCCAGCACCGGCAAGGTCTGACGGCGTTCGACGACGTTGACGACTTGCGCCAACGGCTTCAGGAAGACTTCGCGTTGCAGGCTGAAGCGCATGCGGACCCCTTAGTCCTGGTTGGATGACCCGGCGCGTTCCGTCCGGATTTCCCAAGCTTTGAAAGATATGGATAAATCAAAACCGTGGTGGTTGTAGGGTAGTGCGTTTTGCGTTGATATCTTAGTTAACTTATTGATTTATATGATATTTTAAGCGCTCGTAAGGGTGTGGGGAACGCCCTGTGGCCGGACGGACAAGCTGTGGATAAGTTGCGGCCCGCCGGGCGCACTTCGACTTATACACAAGTTGTTCCCACTGCACCCACATGCTTGACGCGACGTCTCGACCCCGCCTGGAACCTTGTCGATGCCCTCGAACGGACAGGGTGTGGATCGAACCTGGTTGATCCATCCAGGCGCTTGCCCCCACACCTGCCCCGAACCGACCACGTCATTCACTGAGTTTGCGGATCAATTTATCCCAGTCCTCCCGCAGCTTGCCATCGGTTTCGAGCAGGTGTTTGATCTGGCGGCACGCGTGCAGCACGGTGGTATGGTCGCGGCCGGCAAAGGCATCCCCGATTTCGGGCAGGCTGTGCTCGGTCAATTCCTTGGCCAGCGCCATCGCCATCTGCCGGGGCCGGGCCAACGAGCGCGTGCGCCGCTTCGACAGCAAGTCCTTGATCTGGAGTCCGTAGTAGTCTGCCACGGTCTTCTGGATGTTGGGGATGCCGATGGCCTGCTGTTGCGCCCGCAACAGGTCGCGCAGCGTTTCCTGGGCAAATTCCACCGTGATCGGGCGGCCCGTGAAATTGGCACGCGCGGCCAGCGTGTTGAGCGCACCTTCCAGGTCGCGCACGTTGGAGCGCATTTTCTTGGCCAGCAAGAAGGCCACGTCTTCGGGGATCTGGGTGCCGCGCTCGGCTGCCTTGGACAAGACGATCTGGGCACGCGTCTCGAAATCGGGCGGGTCGATGGCCACCGACAATCCCCAACCCAACCGGGACTTCAGCCGGGGCTCCAGGCCAGCGACCTCACGCGGATACCGGTCGCAGGTGAGGATGATCTGCTGCTTGCCGTCGAACAGCGCATTGAAGGTGTGGAAGAACTCCTCCTGGGTGCGATCCTTGCCCGCGAAGAACTGGATGTCGTCGATCAGCAGTGCATCGATGCCGCGAAACTGACGCTTGAACGCCTCCATGCCGCCACTGGTCTTGTCGTAGAGCGCCTTGGTAAAGGCGCTCATGAACTGCTCCGAGCGCAGGTACATCACCCGCATGCCCGGCTTGCTGGCTTGCATCGCGTTGCCGGCGGCAAACATCAGGTGGGTCTTGCCAAGGCCGGTGCCGCCATACAGCAGCAGCGGGTTGTGGGCGCGGTCACCGGGCTGCTGGGAGGCCTGCCAGGCGGCCGCGCGGCCCAGCTGGTTGCTGCGGCCCTCGACGAAGTTGTCGAAGGTGTAGTGGCTGTCCAGGCGGCCCTGGTACGGTTCGGGCGTGCCGGCGTTCATCGCCATGGCGGCACCCTGGCCCAGCGATGCAGCGCCAGCGACGTCCACCACGGGCGTACGTCGCATCGAGCCGATTTCAAGGCTGACATCCGGCGTGCCGGCGAAATGCGACAGCAGTTCACGGATCCGCGCCAGGTAGCGTTCGCGCACCTCCTCCATGACGAAGGCATTGGGCGCGTACAGCACCACGCTGTCGTCGCGCAGGCTGGCCTGCAATGGCTTGAGCCACGTATGCACGTCCTCGGCCGGAAATTCGGCTTCCAGGCGTTCGAGGCAGCGGGGCCAGGCATCCATGGAGGCAGTGGTGTCGGAGGAAGTATTGATGGCAAGGGGCCGGTGGCTACCGCTGGGCGTTCTGGCCGCGGCGCCTTCCGGGCGCAGGGCGCCCAGGCACCACGGAGCAGGCAGGATCGCGGGCTGGCCAGACTAACACCGCCATCCCCCCGACGCACTCGGTGAAGCCCGTGGCCACGGCGGCGGCAAGACCGGATCCCATTGGCCCTGCGCTGGCAAAGTGTCACACCGCCCTGACCGGGCCGATGCTTGCCGCGGCCGCCGCGAGGCCGTTATACTTGTCAGTCTTTTCCGTCGCTTAACCGCACGAGACCTGTCATGGCCACCAAGCGCACCTATCAACCCAGCAACCTCAAGCGCAAGCGCGACCACGGCTTCCGTACCCGCATGAAAACCGCCGACGGCCGCAAGATCCTCGCCCGTCGTCGTGCCAAGGGTCGCAAGCGCCTGTCCGCCTGACGCTTCGGCCCGGTGCTCCGGGCCGATGTTGCTGTGACGACGCCAACCGCTGTGATCGACATCCGTCGATGTCGCAGCCGGTGAAGACGACACCCCCCGCTCAAACCCCAGGCAGCGCGCGCTTCCCGCGTGCTGCGCGCGTGCGCACGCCTGCCCAATACAAACGCGTGTTCGAGCAGGCACGCCGGACCGCATCCCCGATCCTGGCCTTGCATTGGTTGCGCGACGCGCAGCCAGCACGCATGGGATTGGCGGTGTCGCGCAAGGTCGATCCGCGTGCGGTCGGGCGCAATCGGATCAAGCGCCAGCTGCGCGAGCAATTCCGGCAGCTTCGGTCCGGCCTGCCGCCCGGCGCCTACGTGCTGGTCGCGCGGCCCATGGCGGCAAACACCACCAATCCGCAATTGCGCGCGGCACTGGTGGACCTGTTGACGCGAGCTGGCGCATTGCCGCCGCCCGGCGCGCCCGGCACAATGGCTGCTTCCGATCGTCCCCACCGGCATTGCGGCCGGTGATTCCCGTTTACAGTGCCGCGCCCTTGGTGGGCTGGACCTGCGCGGGCAATGCGTGCCCGGGCCGGACTTGCGTCGTGCTTGCCTCCATGGGGCGTGACTGCACGGAGCATGCTTGCACCGAGCTTGCCTGCACCGAGCACGCATGCACCAGGCATGCCCGCCCCATGACTCCGATTGATTGAACGGCTACCCATGAACCAGACCCGCACTTTCCTGATCTTCGCCTGGCTGATGGTGGCGACCCTCCTGTTCGTGGCATGGACACGCGACCACGCGCCAGCGCCCGCAGGCTGCGGCAGCACAGACCGCGCCGGTGCCTTCGGCCACCGTCTCGGGCGGCGATAGCACCGTCCCGACGATGGCAGGGGCGGACGTGCCGGCCATGCCGTCGACGACGACGGCCGCAGCGTCCATTCCTGCCACCGGCGCGATCACGCCAGCGACTTCGCCAGCACAGTCCGGGGAGACAGTCACCGTCGGCACCGATGTCCTGCATGTGGTGTTGGACGGCGGGGCGGTTGGGCAGGTCGACTTGCTGGCATACCCGCAGGCCAAGCGGGCAGGCAGCCCTCCGGTCCGCCTGTTCTCCGCGGATCCTGCGGCCTTCTACCAGGCGCAGAGCGGCTGGGTCAGTAGCGCCAATGCCGCGCCCAGCCATGAGCACATGTTTGTTCCGGCCACGGCGGCACGCGACTTCACGCTGGCGGCCGGCCAGCAGGAGTTGCAGGTACCGTTTGTGTGGCGGGGCCCTGACGGTGTCACGATCCATCGGACCTACACCTTCACCCGCGGCAGCTATGCCGTGCAGGTGCGCGACGAAGTGGTCAATGCCGGCAGCCAACCGTGGCAGGGCTTCGTTTATCGACAGCTGGTGCGCGTCCCTCCGCAGGTGAAGACCGGATTCACCCATCCCGAGTCCTACAGTTTCCACGGCGCGACCTGGTTTGGCGGTGGCAGCTACGACCGTCGCAAGTTCGATGACTTCACCGACGACGGTCCGCTCGACAAGCAGGTGACCGGTGGCTGGGTCGCGATGTTGCAACACCATTTCTTTGCCGCATGGATTCCCGGCGCCAAGGATGCCACCACCTTCTCGCTGGCTTCGCACAACGGCGCCGATGGGCACCAGCAGTACCTGATCCGTGAGTTGGGGCCGGGCGTCAACGTCGCTCCGGGCGGCAATGCCACGACCACGGCGCGACTGTGGGTCGGGCCCAAGCTGGTCAACGAGATCGCAGCGCAAAAAGTGCCCGGGCTCGAGCGCGCGGTCGATTTCAGCCGCTTCAGCGCGCTGGCCTGGATTGCCGGGATCCTGTTCTCGGTGCTGTCGTTCCTGCACGGGTTGTTCGGCAACTGGGGCTGGTCGATCGTCGGCCTGGTGGTGATCGTCAAGGCATTGATGTATCCGTTGTCGGCGGTCCAGTACAAGTCGGCTGCCAAGATGCGTCGCTTCCAGCCGCGCATCGAGCAACTCAAGGAGCGTTACGGCGAGGACAAGCAGAAGTTCCAGATGGCGATGATGGAGCTGTACAAGAAGGAAAAGATCAATCCCGTCGGCGGCTGTTTTCCCGTGCTGCTGCAGATGCCGCTGTTCCTGGCGCTGTACTACACGCTGCTGGAATCGGTCGAACTGCGACAGGCGCCATGGATTGGCTGGATCCAGAACCTGACGGCCCCGGACCCGTATTTCATACTGCCGATCATCAACATCGCCGTGATGTGGGCGACCCAGCGCCTGACCCCGTCGCCGGGCATGGATCCGATGCAGAAGAAGATGATGCAGATCATGCCGCTGGCGATGGGCGTGATGTTTGCCTTCTTCCCCGCCGGCCTGGTGTTGTACTGGGTCACCAACGGCAGCCTTGGCTTGCTGCAGCAGTGGTGGATGACCAAGCGCCACGGGCAACCGGCGCCTTCGAAAGCCTGATCCATCCTGCCTCGGGAGCGCTTCGGCCACGCGCCCCCGACGCGGTTGCCGCGAAGGTCCCTGACGCCGCGCAAGTGCCCAGGTAAAGCGCACCGGCAAGCTGGAGATCGTGGCAGCGCGTGTTCTGCGACCATAACCGCATGCCTGACGCCACCGACACCACCGACACGATCGTCGCCATCGCCACTGCCCCCGGGGCCGGTGGCGTTGGCATCGTGCGCTTGTCCGGCCCGCGCAGCCATGCCATTGCCGCCGGGATTTGCGGCAGGATGTTGCCCTTGCGCACGGCGGTGCATGCGCGATTCCACGACCAGCACGACACGATCGACGATGGCATCGCATTGGCCTTCGCCGCCCCGGCCAGTTACACCGGCGAGGACGTGGTCGAGCTGCAGGCGCACGGCAGCCAGGTGGTGCTGCGGCAGCTGCTCGCGCGCTGTTGCGCACTCGGAGCCCGCATGGCGCGCGCCGGCGAGTTCAGCGAGCGCGCATTCCTCAACGGCAAGCTGGACCTCGCCCAGGCCGAGGCCGTCGCCGACCTGATCGCCGCCGGCGACCTGCGTGCCGCACGTGCGGCGCGACGCGCGCTGGAAGGTGAGTTCTCACGCCGCGTGGACGCGCTGGCCGCGGAGTTGCTGTCATTGCGCGTCCAGGTCGAGGCGATGATCGACTTCGCCGACGAACCCCTCGACACGCTTGGCACGGACGGCGCAATGACGCGCCTGGTGGCCGTGGCGCAATCGCTCGACCAGCTGCTGGCCGCCGCGCAGCGCGGTCGCAAGCTGCGCGATGGCCTGCACGCGGTGATCGTGGGGCCGCCCAATGCCGGCAAGAGTTCGCTGCTCAATGTCCTGGCCGGCAGCGCGCGCGCGATCGTGACCGATATCCCCGGCACCACCCGCGACCTGCTGGTCGAAACCATCCGCAGCGACGGCGTGGAGCTGACCCTGGTCGACACCGCCGGCCTGCGCGAGGGCGGCGATGCGATCGAGCGCGAAGGCATGCGTCGTGCACGCCAGGAGCTGGAGCGCGCGGACCTGGCGCTGGTGGTGGTGGACGCCAGGGATCCAGGCGCCGCGCGCGAGGCCTTGCTCGCGGCGACGGAAGGCGTCCCGCAGCGGCTCTGGCTGCACAACAAGTCCGACCTGCTTGCGGCGCGTCCCGCGCAAACACGGGCACCCGCTGGCGACAGGCAGGCAGGTGACGGGCACGGCGACGAAGACATCCTGGCGGTCTCGGCCAGGACCGGCGCCGGGATCGAAGCCCTGCACGCCCGCCTTGGCAGCTTGTCGCAGGTGCCGGCCGGCCAGGCCGATGGCGGCTTCAGCGCGCGCGCGCGACAGGTCGAGGCGCTCCAGCGCGCGGCCGCGGACTTGGCCGCGGCCCGGACCGCGCTGGCCAGCGAGACCCTGGACCTGGCTGCGGAGGCACTGCGATGCGGCCATGACGCGCTCGGGGAGATTACCGGCCGGGTCGTGCCCGATGCGCTACTGGGTCACATTTTTTCGACCTTCTGCATCGGCAAGTAGCCCCGCAGCCAGTGTTAGGGCAGTCTTGGCCTTGACAAATGGCGCGTACTATCGCGTGCTAGTCACTCGTGCACCATGCACAGTACAGGGGAGTGTTGGAATGTTCGTCGAAAAAAGCATGCCTGGGCGACCGGCCAGGTTTCACCTGACGTCCCGGGGCGTCTCCCGGTTGGCCGTCGTCATCCTCGTGGCTTGCGCCTTTGCCGGGTGCAAGAAGGACCAGTCGGCGGCCACGCCGGACGCGGGCTCCACCACGCCAGCCGCGGCAAAAGCCAAGGTCGCGCCACCGCCGCAGGCAGTCTCGGACAAGGTCAACGCCATGAGCGCCGACCAGCTGCGCGAGGCCGCCAGCAAGGCGCTCAGCGAGCAGCGGCTGTACGCACCGGCCGGCGACAATGCGATGGAGTATTACCTGGCCTTGCGCAGCAAGCAGCCTGACGCACCGGCCGTGTCCAGTGCGCTGACCGACCTGATGCCGTACGCGTTGATCGCCACCGAGCAGAGCATCAAGCGCGAGGACTTCACCGAGGCGCAACGGCTCTACGCACTGATGGACAAGACCGATCCCAAGGCACCGGCATTGCCGCGCCTGAAAAGCGCCATCGCCGATGGCCAGGTGGCGGTCGCCAAGCGCGCCGAGCAGCAGGAAGCGCAGAGCGAGGAGCAGGCCAAGCGCCAGGCCGAGCTCGAAAAACAGCGCCTGGCCGACCAGGAAAAATCGCAGCAGGACGCGGCCCAGAAGCTGGCGGCGCAACAAGCGGCCGACGCGCAGGCCGAAGCCAAGCGGGTGGCGGATGAGAAGGCAGCGGCGGCAGCCGCCGCGGCAGCCAAGCCCGCGGCCGCGGCACCCAAGCCTGCGGCCCCGCCGCCGGAGCCCCGGGTCTCCAACACCCTGCGTCCGATCAGCACGCCGGCGCCCAACTATCCGCGCGAGGCCGAGCGTCGCCGCCGGTCCGGCGTGGTCGAGGTCGAGTTCACGGTGGGCACCGACGGCAGCGTGTCCTCCGCGCGCATCGTCAGCGCGTCGCCGCCACGGGTGTTTGACCGCGAGACGTTGTCGGCAGTCAATCGCTGGCGTTTCCAGCCCATCGGCGAGGCAGTGACCACGCGCCGCACGATCAACTTCAAACCACCGAACTGATCGCAGGCGGCCAGCCGCGACTGCGGCTGGCCCATGCTCGACGCAGACGCCCGGCACATGCCGGGCGTTTGCTTTTCCATGGCCGCCACCTGCAACAGCAGCCGGTTCCGACCGTCGCGGCCCGGTGCGCCGGATCGACCGCGGCGCGCACCAGGCAACGGCGCGCCGCGGCGGCGATCATCAGGCAGACACCGCCAGCTTCTCCTGGTGGTAGCGCCGGATCGCGGCGTACCAGAACAGCGCCGCCAGGCCCAGCCCGGCCACCAGGTACACCGCCCAGGTCAGCGGCGCGATGGTCTCGCTGCGGATCACCTGGAGCAACATCTGGTTCTGGGACAGGAACGGCACCGCGAACATCCACAGCTGGTCCTTGACCGGATTGATCATCAGCAACAGGGTCGGGATCATCGGCAGCAGGATCAACAGGCCCATGTAGCTCTGTGCTTCCTTGACCGACTTGGCACCGGCGGCGATGAACGTCAGCAGCGATGCACCGAAGAACACCATCGGCAGCAGGATCATCATCATCATGGCCATGGCCTGGAAGCTGACCGCCATCTGTCGCCCGGCACCCGGTGAAAAGCCCGCGCCGATGCGGAAGGCGACCAGCGTCAACAGCAACGAAAGCGCGCCGACGGCACAGACGTTGACGATCTTCCCGCTGACGATGGCGCCACGAGACGCGGGTGTCGCCAGCAGTGGTTCCAGCGACTGGCGCTCGCGCTCGCCTGCCGTGGTATCGATGACCAGCTGTATGCTGCCGAGGAACGCGCTCAGGATCAGCAGGTACGGCAGCAGTGCCGCGGCGAAGGATGCGCCCCGTGCCTCGGGCGTCGACAGGTCCTTGTGCGAGACCGTCATCGGCGTCGCGACCGCGGGATTGATGCCCCGTGCAAGCAGGCGAAGCGCACCCACCTGCTGGCTGTAGCGCTGCAGCGCACCCTCCAGCCGCTTGACCGGGATGTCCGCATCGCGCCGCGTGGAGTCGTGCACGATTTCCACCAGCGCCGGGGTGCCTTCGCGCCAATGCCTGGCGAAATCCTTGCCGATGTGGAGGTAGACATCCTCGTCCTGCGCGCGAATGGCGGCATCGGGGTCGGCGACCTGCTTGCGGGAGATGCCCTGGCTGGCCAGCCAGTCGACCAGGTTGGGCGCGTTCTGCGCACCGGTGATGGCTACGGAAAGCGGTTTCTCGGCCTGCTCCTTGGCCTTGCTTTCGCCGAGCGCGGACATGCCCAGGAACAGGGCCGGCATCAGCAACGGGCTCAGCAGCAGGACCAGCATCAGGGTGCGCCGGTCGCGAACCAGTTCGCGCAGTTCCTTGAACCAGACGGTCATCAACGTCTTCATGCGTGCAACCCCTCTTCTGAACCGATCAGGCGCACGAATGCGTCCTCGAGATTGTCCTCGCCAGTCTGCGCACGCAGCTCATCGGGCGTGCCTTGCGCGGCGACCTTCCCGTCTGCAATCACCACGATGCGATCACACAGCGCCGCGACCTCCTGCATGATGTGGCTGGAGAAGATCACGCAGCGGCCTTCACCACGCAGCTCCTTGAGGAAGGCGCGCAGGCCGCGGGTGGTCATCACGTCCAGCCCATTGGTCGGCTCGTCCAGGATGACGTTCCTGGGGTCGTGCACCAGCGCGCGCGCGATCGCGGTCTTGGTCCGCTGGCCCTGCGAAAAGCCCTCTGTCTGGCGATCGAGGAAGTCGTCCATCTGCAACGCCGACGACAGTGCCTGGGTGCGTTGCGCGATCAGCGCCGGCGACATGCCGTGCAGCTCGCCGAAATAGCGGATGTTCTCGCGCGCGGTCAGGCGCTTGTAGACGCCGCGTGCGTCAGGCAACACGCCCAGCGCGCGGCGCACGGCTTCGGCCTCCAGCGCCACGTCCTTGCCGTCGACCAGCACGCGTCCGCTTTCGGGCTTCATCAGCGTGTACAGCATCCGCAACGTGGTGGTCTTGCCGGCGCCATTGGGGCCAAGCAGGCCGGTGATCTCGCCGTCGCGCGCCTCGAAGCCGACGTCGTCGACCGCGACCACGCGGCTTTTCTTCTTGCCCTTGCCGGGAAAGGTCTTGCGCAGGTGTTCAGCAATGATCATGGGAGTGTCCGTGATTTGTGATTCGTGATTTGTGATTCGTAAAAGCGAAAAGCAGGTGATCGAAGTTCGTGGCGGGATTCGGGCGTGGGTGATTACGACGCACGAATCCCCGATCACGAATCGCGGCTTTCAAGGCTCCCAACCGTTGAAGCTGGTAAACGGCGGCACGTAAGTCAGCGTGTCCAGGCATTTGGCGTCCAGTGCCTTGGCATCGGTGGTGTCGATGAACTCGGCAAACAGCTTGGGCATGCAGCCGGCGCCGATCACGTTGTGGCCCTGGCCACGCAGCACCAGTAGCCGTGCATTGGGTAGCGTCTTGACGACTTCTTCGCCGTAACGTGGCGGAGTCACCGGATCCATCTCGCCTTCCAGCACCAGCGCTGGCACGTTGCCGGTGAGCGGCTCGTGGAAATCGGCGGGCATCTCCCCCTTGGGCCATATGGCGCATTGCGCGCCCAGGAACTGGGAAAACTGGTTGCCCAGCAGCGTGCCTTCGGCCGCCGGGTCGGGTTTGAAACCGAAGGCATCTTCGCTGCAGACCACCGACAGCTGCATGCCCATGGCCATGGAGTCGCCGACACTGTTGCCCAGCATCTTGGACAGCGCCATCAATCCGTCGTAGCGTCCGTGCGCGGCTTCGCTGAGTTCCAGCGGCAGCAGCGACGAAGCCAACGGCACGTAGGCGTACATGCGCATCAGGCCTGCAACCGCATCGGGCTTTAGCTGCTCCTGCCTGGATTCGCCGGTGCCTGCGTCGCGGTAGGTCACCAGTGGCGGATCCTTGCGCAGCGTTTCCATCAGCGCGTCGAGTTGCGCGCGCGGGTGCCCGAGCGCCTTGACGCATGCCGGCATCTTTTCGCACTGGTCGAACTGCAGGTTCAAAGCCTGCCGCAGGTTGACGGCAAATTCGTTGCCCAGGATCAGGCTGTTGGGGGCAACCGAGTCAAGCACGATGCTGCGGGTGCTGTCGGGGTAGCGCATCGCATATTGCTGTGCGACGCGGGTGCCGTAGGAGACGCCGACCAGGTTGATCTTGTCCGCGCCGATCGCCTTGCGCACGGCATCCAGGTCGCGGATCGCGTCGCTGGTGGTATAGAAGCGCAGGTCGGCTTTCTTCTCCAACTTGTCGCGACATTGCTCGGCATGGATCCGTGCCGCGTCGGGGGTGTCCTCCATGTCTGCATCCACGCCCTTGCAGGTCAGCGGATTGGATTTTCCGGTGCCGCGCTGATCGACCAGGATCACGTTGCGATGCTTGTTGACCTGGCGGAATGCGGCAGCGATCTGCGGATAGGTCTCCGTCGCCGACTGGCCCGGGCCGCCGGCCAGCATGAACACCGGATCGGGTTGGGTCTCGCCGTTGTCATCGGCCGGAACCCAGGCGATGTTGAGCCCGATCTTGCGGCCGTCGGGCTTGGCGGGGTTTTCGGCGACCGGCAACGTGCCGCATTGCGCCTCGACGCTGCCCGCGCCGAACTCCGGCGCCAGCGTGCACGGCTTGAACGCAATGCTGCCCAGCAGGCGCGGCGGCGCCGGCGCGACCGGTCCGGCCTTGCTTGCCTTCGTGGATTGTTCCGGTCCGATGGCGTCGGTCCTGGCATGGTCGCGGTAATAGCGGTAGCCGAACAGACAGGCGACCAATACCACCGCCAGGGTGATTCTGAGTTTGCGGGACATTGAAGCGGAACTCCTTTAGCAGTGGTGCAGTGTCGTGCGGGTGCCTTGCGTTGAAACACGGACGGCGCGACGCAGGTGATGTGACAAAGGGGAGGCGTGCTGCAGGCACGCGGAAGGATTCATGGCTGCCCGGGCAGGAAGATCGCCTCGATCGCCTCGCCAAACAGCCCGGCGATGCGGAACGCCAGTGGCAGGCTGGGATCGTACTTGCCGGTCTCGATGGCATTGACGGTTTGCCGCGACACATCCAGGCGCTCGGCCAGCTCGCCCTGCGACCAGTTGCGCTGCTCGCGCAGCTCCCGGAGACGACTTTGCATGGTCGCGGCGTCAGCTGTAGCGGCGCGAGACGGCCAGCTTGGCCACGCCATAGAGGATGCAGGTCAGCGGGAACACGAACAGCATCGCCAGGTCGGCGCGCAGTTGGATGACCCGGGCGGCCTGCAGGAATCCGCCGGTCAGGTAGAGCATCGACACCGAAGCGGTGGCGATGCTGACCGCGGCCAGTTCGATCTGTTGCTGCAGTTCGTCGGTATCGCGGATGTAGCGCACGATCGCGCGCAGCATCAGTGCGATGGGAGGGACCGGCAGCAGCGCCACCACCACCCGCAACCACTCCGCCTCCACGCGCTTGAGCAGCCATGTCGACAGCAGGACGGCCAGGAGATAGCCCACCGACGGCGGCATGATTTCGCGCATGTATCGACGACGCAGCGCCGGCGTCCCGCCGTCGCAGGCTTCGGGCATCCGCGAGCGCAGCAGCGCCCCAAGCAGGAAGGCGAAGGCCATGCCGCAGAGCAGGCCCTGCAGCGTGTCCGACAGCGGCAGCAGTTTGGGCAAGCCGATCCCGGCAGCGAGCAGCAGGCAGCCGAGGACGAAGAGGGTGCGGGTAGTCAGGGTCATGGTTGGGTGTCAAGGTTGCTTGACACTCAGGCTACGGACAGCTGAAGCGGCTGTCAAGCATCCTTGACAGTCGCGGTGCGCGGGCGGCCGGGGAGCAGGCGGCCGGAGAGCCTTCCATGCTGCGCACAAGGCCGGCTAATTCGAGGCCGGCAGCGCTTGCAGGAAGTCGAGCAACGCCTCCCGGAAGCGGACGGGCTGGTCCAGCATCACGAAGTGGCGGGCGGGGGAGATCGACAGCACCGTTGCGTCCGGGGCGCCGGCCAGCAATTCCTGGTAGTAGGCCGTCTTCTGCGCTTCGGACATCATCATCGGCGCTGCGCTGAAGTCGGGGGCGTTGTACGGGGAGATCTCCAGCAGCGGAACGGCGACGTCCTTGAGCCCCGGGCGATAGTCGGCGGCGACGTCGGCGGCCATGTACGCGGCGACGGCGACGGCGTCACTGCGGGCATTGAGCGTGGCATAGGCCTTCGCCGCATCGGCATCCAGCAGCCCGGTGCCCTGCATGTAGGCACGTTGCTGCGCGAGGAACTGATCCGGGCTGGCCTGCGACATCTGCGCACGCATTTGCCGCGCGGCGGCCTGGCGTTGTTCGACGGGCAACCGCTCCATGCCCGGGAACACCGGCAGGCCGTCGACCGCGACCACGCCGGACAACAGGTCGGCGTGCTCGCCGGCGAACCGGATCGAAAGCGTGCCGCCCAGGCTGTGCCCGACCAGCACGGGACGATCGAGCCTGCGCCCGCGGATCAGCGCGAGCAACGACGCATCGGCGCGATCGAGCAGGTTGTCCTCGCCTTGCGCTGCAGGCATGCCGTCGAAGCCGGCCAGGGTGACCGCGTAGACCACGTGATCGGCGCGCAATGCTTCGATCGTGTCCCTCCACACCCAGGGGCCACCGGCCAGGCCCGGGATCAGGATGACCGCGCGGCCGTGGTCGCCATGGCGTTGGACCTTGAGCGTGCCCACCGTGAAGGTTTCCGCTGACGCCGGCGCCTCGAGGGTGGTGGTGTTCATGGCTAGGGGCGGGGTGGTCCCGGGCGTGTGCAAGGCCATGGCGTATGTCGGCGCCGTGGCCAGCGCGAGTAGCAACAGGAGTCTGCGCATCGTTGTGTCCTTTGTCGGGCGGGATGCCTTGGGTTACAGGACGACGGCAGGGAGAGGATGTGACCTGATTGGACACTTGCAGGGTTTACGGGCAACGGATTGCATTTCAAGATCAAACGCTTCCGCGCTGTCGCGCGGGTCACTTTTGTCAGGGCAAAAGTAACCAAAACCGTTCGCGACGGGCGCTGCGCCGGGGCGGTGGAACCGCCCCGGTTCCCTGCGCTCCGGACTGGGGCACATCCGTGTGCCCCACCCGCTGCGCGGGCGACATCCGTCGGTCCAGATCGTTCCAGACGATCTGTCGGCCGTAGTGGCACGGCGCCCAAACTCGCTGCGCTCAAACATGGGCACCTCTTCGGCCACTACGGCCTGCGATGCTCGGCTTGCTTAACGCCGCACAAGGTCAAGGGCAAAGAGCCAAGGCCAAGGCCAAGGCCAAAGCCAAGGCAACGCTCGCATGGCTATTTCCCAGGCAGCTACAGACCCCTCTTTTCGCTGTTCGCCACCCTTCGATCGTCATTCCCGCGAAGGCGGGAATCCATGGACGTTGCTCTTTGTTTTGCAAGATCAAACGCTTCCGCGCTGTCGCGCGGGTTACTTTTGTTTAGGCAAAAGTAACCAAAACCATCCGCGACGGGCGCTGCGCCGGTGACGGTGGAGCCGTCACCGGTTCCCTGCGCTTCTCGCCCATAGTGGCACGGCGCCCAAACTCGCTACGCTACGCTTCGCTCAAACATGGGTGCCTCTTCGGCCACTTTGGCCTGCGGTGCTCGGCTTGCTTAACGCCGCACAAGGTCAAGAGCAAAGAGCCATGGCCAAGGCCAAGGCCAAGGCAACGCTCGCATGGCTATTTCCCAGGCAGCTACAGAATCCTCCTTTTGGTGCTCGCCACCCTTCGATCGTCATTCCCGCGAAGGCGGGAATCCATGGACGTTGCTCTTTGTTCTGAAGATCAAACGCTTCCGCGCTGTCGCGCGGGTTACTTTTGTTTAGGCAAAAGTAACCAAAACCATCTGCGACGGGCGCTGCGCCGGTGACGGTGGAGCCGTCACCGGTTCCCTGCGCTCCGGACTGGGGCACATCCATGTGCCCCACCCGCGCTTTGCGCGGGCGACATGCGTCGGCCCACATCGTTCCATACGATGTGTCACCCAAAGTGGCACGGCACCCAAACTCGCTACGCTGCGCTTCGCTCAGACATGGGCGCCTCTTCGGCCACTTTGAGCTGCGGTGCTCGGCTTGCTTAACGCCGCACAGGATCAAGTGCAAGGTCAAAAGCCAAGGCAAAGCGCATGGCACTTGCCGTTGTTTTGGCTTTTCGCACTTCGCTTTTGATGTTCCGCGACTTAAAGCTTGCCGAGCATCGCAGGCCAAGCGGGCCGAAGAGGTGCCCATGTTTGAGCGCAGCGAGTTTGGGCACCGTGCCCGTTTGGGCGAGAAGCGCAGGGCACCGATGCGGCTGTATCGCATCGGCAAGCGTCAGGAGCAGTGGTCTTTGGTTACTTTCTGCCGTAACAGAAAGTAACCCGCGCGACAGCGCGGAAGCGTTTGATCTTGCGGAACAAGGAGCAACGTCCATGGATTCCCGCCTTTGCGGGAATGACGACTTTAATGTGCCCGTTGCAGTTGCCGTTGTCGTTGCCGTTGTCCCTTGCTCCTGCGCGACTTAAAGCTTGCCGAGCATCGCAGCCAAAACGGGCCGAAGAGGCGCCCATGTCAGAGCGAAGCGCAGCGTAGCGAGTTTGGGCGCCGTGCCCGTTTGGGTGAGAAGCGCAGGGGACCGATGCAGCTTCATCGCATCGGCAAGCGTCAGGAGCAGTGGTCTTTGGTTACTTTCTGCCGTAACAGAAAGTGACCCGCGCGACAGCGCGGAAGCGTTTGATCTTGCGAAGCAAAGAGCAACGTCCATGGATTCCCGCCTTCGCGGGAATGACGGTATCGTTGTGGCTCTTGCATCTCGGCTCCTGGCAGTTGGTTCTTGTTCTTGTGCGACTTAAAGCTTGCCGAGCATCGCAGGCCAAGCGGGCCGAAGAGGTGCCCATGTTTGAGCGCGGCGAGTCTGGGCACCGTGCCCGCTTGGGCGACAGATCGTGTGGAACGATCTGGGCCGACGCATGTCGCCCGCGCTGTGCAGGGCACCGATCCGGCTCCGCGGCGTCGGCAAGCGGCAAACGGCAAGCGGAGAGGAAAAAAGCACAGGTGGCCCGCCACCCGCATCCGCGACCACCACATGCACCCACGCGTGGCCAGCGATCCGCGACCATTGGACTACTTGCTGCTGACGTATTTCTCGCGGCGGATCTGCTTGATCTCCAACCCGGCTTCCTTCAAGGCCTCGAAGCAGGCGTCGACCATGTTCGGATTGCCGCACAGATAGGCCGTATCGGTGTCCGTGCTGGGCGCGAATTCCGCCAGGAACTGCTGTACGTACCCGTGGCGCACGTCGGCATGGGCCTGCGCGGAACCGGGTTCGGGCAGCGCGCGCGAAAAACACGGCACGAACCGGAAGTGTTCCGGGTGCTTGTCGGCAAACGCGCGGAACTCGTCGCCGTAAAGCAACTCCTCGGGCGTGCGTGCGCCGAACAGCAGCACCACCTGCACGCCGCGCTCGACGAACGCCCGTTCCAGCAGCGGCAGCATCGCCCGATACGGCGTCACCCCGGTGCCAGTGCCGATCAGCAGGTAACGCTGGTTGGTGTCGGTGGGCAGCAGGCAAAAACGTCCAAACGGCCCGCTTGCATCGATCCGGCCGCCTTCGTCGAGGCCTTCGAACAGCGCCGTCGCAGCGCCGCCAGGGACATAACTCACGGCGATCTCGACGACCTCGCCCGGCCCCAGCGCATGGTCATGGATGGTCGCCAGCGAGTACGAGCGCTTGGTGGCGGTGCCGTCGGCGTACTGGAAGTGCACCTGCACGAACTGGCCAGGGATGAAGTCCAGCGGCTGGCCATCGTCGCGCACGAAGCTGAGATGGGCAACCGTCGGCGCCAGCATGCGGCGGCCGGTGAGCTTGAGGGGGAAATGCTTGATCAAGGGCGTTGCAGCTTGAGGAGGAATGATGACCGGGATGCAGTACCACGGGGACCAATGTCACGGGGACGGGACCGGCCGGCCGCCTATACTAACGGCTTCGCCCTGTTGGCCGTGGCCCGGGCGCCTACGTGAAACCTGCATGACATCCCACAATGCGCCAGCGGCGCCCGTCGCCGCGCTGTCCATCCGCGACCTGCGCAAGGTCTACGACAATCGTGTCGAAGCGCTCAAGGGCGTGTCGCTGGAGGTCGCGCCGGGCGACTTCTACGCCCTGCTCGGCCCCAATGGTGCCGGCAAATCGACCCTGATCGGCATCGTCAGTTCGCTGGTCAACAAGAGTTCCGGCGACGTGCGCGTGTTCGGCGTCGACATCGCGGCCGACCGCAGCGCCGCGATGCGGCTGATCGGGCTGGTGCCGCAGGAAATCAACTTCAACATGTTCGAGAAGCCGCGCGACATCCTGGTCAACTATGCCGGGTTCTATGGCATCGCGCGGGACCAGGCCATGGAGCGCGCGGAAGAGGAGCTCAAGCGGGCCCAGCTGTGGGACAAGGCCGACATGATGAGCCGCACCCTGTCGGGCGGCATGAAGCGCCGGTTGATGATCGCCCGGGCGATGATGACCCGGCCGCGGCTGTTGATCCTCGACGAACCCACCGCCGGCGTCGACATCGAGATCCGCCGCGGCATGTGGAAGACCCTGCGCGAGATCAATGCCGCCGGCACCACCATCATCCTGACCACGCATTACCTGGAAGAGGCCGAGAACCTCTGCCGCCACCTGGCGATCATCGACCATGGCCGCATCGTCGAGGAAGGCCCGATGCGCACGCTGCTGGCCAAGCTGGACGTCGAAGGCTTCCTGTTCGACGTCGAAGGCACCCTGCCCGATGTGTTGCCGACGATCGGCGGCGCCCAGCTGCTGGCACAAGACGACCACACGCTGGACGTGGAGATGCCGCGAGCGATGGATCTCAATCGCGTTTTCGCGTGCTTGAACGACACCGGGATCCGGGTGCGCTCGATGCGACCGAAGGCCAACCGGCTGGAGGAGTTGTTCGTGCGCCTGACGACCGACAAGCCGCCGGTTGACCCCGACGAGGTGGCGGCATGACCCCGCTTGTCTGCTCCCCTTTGGCCAAGCGAAGGGGAAGGCCGGGAGGGGATGCTTTTCAAACGCCACACGCAAACACCAGCAGCACCCCTCGCCAGCCCGCCCCTGCTTCGCAAGGGAGGGAGCATGAGTAGCCGGACAGTGGAAATAGACGAAGTGACCACGAAAACCAGCACCACCCACCGCAACCTGGTCGCGCTGGGCACCATCGTGCGCCGCGAGGTTACCCGGATCGTGCGCATCTGGGCGCAGACGCTGGTGCCGCCGGCGATCACGATGACCCTGTATTTCCTGATCTTCGGCGGGCTGATCGGTTCGCGCGTGGGCGACATGGGCGGCTTCAGCTACATGGCGTTCATCGTCCCGGGACTGGTGATGATGAGCGTGATCCAGAACAGCTACGGCAACATCTCGTCGAGCTTCTTCGGCGCCAAGTTTGGTCGCCATGTCGAGGAGCTGCTGGTCAGCCCGATGCCCAACTGGGTGATCCTGTGGGGCTACGTCGCCGGCGCGGTGACACGTGGCGTGTGCGTCGGCGTGATCGTGTTCCTGATCGCGATGTTCTTCACGCCGGTACGCATCCCGCATCCGCTGGTCACGGTGACGACGGTGTTGCTGGGCGCGACGATCTTCGCGCTGGCCGGCTTCATCAATGCGGTGTACGCCAAGAAGTTCGACGACGTCACCATCGTGCCGACCTTCATCCTGACCCCGCTGACCTACCTGGGCGGCGTGTTCTATTCGGTGACGTTGCTGCCGTCCTGGGCCGTGACGATGACGCACGCCAACCCCATCTTCTACATGGTCAACGCGTTCCGCTATGGGTTGCTGGGCGTCTCCGACGTGCCGGTCTGGATTGCCTATGCCTTGATGCTGGCGTTCGTCGCGGTATTGGCGACGTTTGGCCTGTGGTTACTGCGGCGCGGGATCGGATTGCGCAGCTGAGGCCCGGTGCCGTGCGCGGCCAATGGGCAGCGCCAGCACCACCAACAGCATGAGCAGGTGCGCGGCAATCGACAGCACGCTGCCGCTTGCCGGGTCCAGCGTGTCCACGTGGAAGACGTCACCCGCCGCGAATGCCCCGATGTTCCAGCCCCAGTGCAGCCCGAAGGCCGCCCACAATGTCCCGGTGCGCGCCAGCGCCGAGGCATACGCCAGACCGAACACGAACAGCATCAGCCATTCCGTCGGACCATTGCCCAGGCGATAGATGTGGTTGAGGACGAAGTAGCCGGCACTGAACAGGACGAATCGCGCGCCTGACCCAAGCTGGGGCCACTGCCGGAACCAGTAGCCGCGCGCCACGATGTCCTCGGCCAGCGACGGGAACACGGTGGTGAGGGCCACCGGTGCCAGTGCCATCCACGCGATCGCGGGCGCGGCCCCGCCGGCCCCTGACGCGGCTGCATAGATGCCCATGTATAGGCCGGCCACCACCACCAGTGCCTTGGCTGCCAGCGCCAGCGCCAGCATCGCGGGCAACCAGTGCCAGTGGGTGCCCGGGCGGTCCAGCGCATAGGCGCGCGCAAACCCCGTGCCAAGCACGCGTCGCGCGACCAGCCAGGCAATCGGGAAGAACGCCAGCAGCAACGCCGCCTTCAGGGGGAAACTGTGCAGCAGGTGGTCTCCGATGCCTTCCGGCGCCTGGTAGGCGATGAACAGGATGGCCAATGCCAACAGGCGATGCGGGTGGGGCTTGCTCATGCGCGGCCTCCGGTTGCGTCGGTCAGGGGTGACTGGGCAGGCCATGGGGCAGGGCGAAGAACGCGCGCGCGGTGGCGGCCGTCTGCCCGGCTGTCGTGGCAACGTCCTGCCCACGGTCGCGCGCCAGCTCCTCGACGATGTGCGCCAGGTACATCGGCTCGTTGCGTCGGTGCGACGGAGCCGGCTTGACCGTCCGCGGCAGCAGATAGGGCGCATCGGTTTCGATCATCAGCCGGTTGGCCGGGATGTTCTTCACCAGTTCGCGCAGGTGGGTGCCGCGGCGCTCGTCGCAGAGCCAGCCGGTGATGCCGATGTGCCAGTCCTGGTCGAGGTAGTCGAACAGCTCCTCGCGCGTACCGGTGAAGCAGTGCACGACGGCCGGGCCGATGCGCCCGTCGAAGGCCTTCATGATTGCCATGAAGTCGCCGTGCGCCTCACGCTGGTGCAGGAACAGCGGCCTGCCGGCGCCGCTGGCGGCCAGGTCCGCCGCGAGCTGCAGCTGGCGTTCGAAAGCCCGGTGTTGTGCCGGACGCGGCGAGAAATCACGGAAGTAATCCAGGCCGCATTCGCCGACCGCGACAACTTCGTCGTGCGCCAGCAGGGCGCGCATTTCGGCGTCGCATTCGGCCGTGTACTCGGTCGCGTGGTGCGGGTGCACGCCGGCGGTCGCGAACAGCAAGCCCGGGTGCTGCCGCGCCAGCGCCAACGCCTTGGGCGAATGTTCGCGACTGGCGCCGGTGACGACCAGCTGCGCGACGCCGGCCTCGCGAGCACGGGCCAGGACCGCATCGCGATCGCCGTCGAAGCTGTCGTGGGTGAGGTTGGCGCCGATGTCGACCAGTTGCATGGCGTGTGATTGGGGATGTGTGATTGGTGATTCGACAAAGCATACCTCCCGGGGTCGGGCGCACCCGGCGATCCGCCTTTCGCAGGAGCGACGTCGGTCGCGATAGCTTTACCTGGTTTGCTGGTGGCGAGTGACCGATGACCGCATGCCGCCACTACTGCGCAGGGAAAACCCGGATCAAAAGCTCGCGGCTGAAGCCGCTCCTGCAACAGCAGGTCATTGGCGCCGTATTCTTGGCGGGGTGGACCACGCCGTCTTCCCCATCTCGCCGCTTCTGCCGCAAATCCGCGACAGCCTGGCCGGGCACCCCCGCCTGGTGCTGGAGGCGCCCCCGGGCGCCGGCAAGACCACGCAGGTGCCGTTGGCGTTGCTGGACGCGGACTGGCTGGATGGCCGCAAGATCCTGATGCTGGAGCCCCGCCGGGTCGCCGCGCGCGCCGCGGCCGGTTACATGGCGCGCCAGCTGGGCGAGCCGGTCGGCGACACCGTCGGCTACCGCATCCGCTTCGACAACAAGGTCTCGACACGCACCCGGATCGAGGTCGTGACCGAAGGCATCCTGACCCGTATGTTGCAGGACGACCCGACCCTGGAGGGTGTCGGCGCGGTGCTGTTCGACGAGTTCCACGAGCGACACCTTGCCGCCGACCTGGGCCTGGCGCTGGCGCTGGACATCCAGGCGCAACTGCGACCGGACCTGCGCATCGTATTGATGTCGGCGACACTGGACGGCGCGCGTTTGGCGGACTTCCTGCAGTCGCCCCGGCTGTCCAGTGCCGGACGCAGTTTTGCGGTCACCAGCGAACACTTCGTCGCGAGGCGTGACGAGCCACTCACCGTACAAACCCGACGCGCGGTCGCGCACGCGTTGGCCCAGCATCCAGGTGACGTGTTGGTGTTCCTGCCCGGCCGTCGTGAGATCGCACAGGCCGAAGCCGCATTGCGTGGCACGGCCAAGGCACGGTCAGCCGATGTGCTCACGTTGCATGGCGATTTGCCGGTCGACCAGCAATCGCGCGTGCTGCAGCCCGATCCCGACGGCCGCCGCAGGGTGGTGCTGGCCACCAATGTCGCCGAGTCCAGCGTCACCCTGCCCGGCGTGCGCGTGGTGATCGACAGTGGGCTGGCGCGGGAGCCGAGATACGACCCCAACTCGGGGTTCTCGCGGCTGGATAGCGTGCAGGTCACCCAAGCCTCCGCCGACCAGCGTGCCGGGCGTGCCGGACGCGTCGCCGAAGGCTGGGCCTATCGGCTCTGGCCGCAGTCGTTGCGCCTGCAGCCGCAACGACGCGCGGAAATATCGCAGGTCGAACTTGCAGGGCTGGCGCTGGAACTCGCCGCCTGGGGCGCCAGCGATCTTCGCTTCGTCGATCCGCCACCCAGCGGTGCGATGGCGGCTGCGCGCGATGTGTTGCGGCGCCTGGGGGCGCTGGAAGGCGATGCAGGCGAAGGCAGGATCACGCCGCTGGGCCGACGCATGCTCGCCCTGGGAACACATCCGCGACTGGCCGCCATGCTGCTTGTGCAGCAAGACGACCCGGCGCGCGCACTGGCATGCGACCTGGCCGCGCTGGTCGAATCGCGCGATCCCCTGCACGGCCGCAGCGATGCGATCGCCGACCGCTGGCAGGCGTTGGCTGCGTTTCGCCAGGGGCACGCGGCAGGCAACGCAAACCAAGCCGTGCTGGCCCAGGTCGACACGGCCGCAAGGCAGTGGCGCAGGCGACTGAAGCTGCAGGCGCCGGCACCGACGCATGCCGCCGCGCACCGGCTTGGCGACCTGTTGGTGCATGCGTTCCCGGATCGCATCGCGTTTCGCCATGCCGACGATGCCCATCGCTACCAGCTGGCCAACGGACGCATGTTGCGCCTGTTCGACGACAGCACCCTGCATGGCGAGCGCTGGCTGGTTGCCAGCCAGTTGCGCCACGAAGCCCGCGATGCGCTGCTGCTGCGTGGGGCGCCATTGGATGAGGTGCGGTTGCAGAAAGACTTTGCGCAACACTTCACCGAGGCCGACGTGGTGCGCTGGGACCCACAACGCGGCGCGCTCGTCGCGGTGCGCGAACGGCGTTTCGATGCGATCGTGCTCGATCGCAGGCCCGGCGGGCGCGTGGATCCGGTGCAGGCCGCCAGTGCGCTTACCCAGGCCGTGCGCGAGGGCGGGTTGCACTTGCTGCCGTGGACCGAAGCATTGTCGCAGTGGCGCATCCGCGTGTGCTGCCTGCGCCAGTGGCAGCCGGCATTGGCATTGCCCGACCTGTCCGACGCTGCATTGCTCGAGAGCGCGCAGGCGTGGCTGGCGCCCGCCTTTGCCGGCAAGTCCCGGCTCGACGCCCTGTCCAGCGACGAGCTTGCAGGCGCGTTGCGCACGTCGCTGGACTGGGCCTTGCAACAACGCGTCGATGCGCTGGCGCCGGTGCGCATCACCGTCCCCTCGGGCATGCAGCGTCCGATCCTGTATGCCATCGATGCGGCAGGCAATGCACAACCGCCGGTGCTGGCCGTCAAGCTGCAGGAATTGTTCGGATTGTCCGATACGCCGCGCATCGTCGATGGGCGCGTGCCGTTGACGCTGCACCTGCTGTCACCCGCGGGACGGCCTTTGCAGGTGACGCAGGATTTGCGGGGATTCTGGGAACGGACGTGGCCCGAGGTGCGCAAGGAAATGAAGGGGCGGTATCCGAAGCATCCCTGGCCCGAGGATCCCTGGTCGGCGCAGCCGACCCATCGTGCCAAGCCGCGTCCGAAATGAAGCACGGGTTGGCGGGGGTTGTTTCCCCCGCGGCGGCGGTGAAGCATCGCAAGCGGCGTGCTGTCGCCCGCGGCGGCGGTAGTCGGTGTTGGGGTGGCCGCAGGATTTTCGCGGCGCGGCGCAGGCGACCCATCGGGCGAAGCTGCGGCGGGGGTGAAGCACGGCAAGCGGCGTGCTGTCGCCCGCGGCGGCGATGAAGCACGGGTTGGCGGGGGTTGCTTCCCCCGCGGCGGCGGTAGTCGGTGTGTGGTGGCCGCAGGATTCTCGCGGCGCGGCGCAGGCGACCCATCGCGCGAAGGCTCGGCAGGGGTAAAGCACCGCAAGCGGCGTGCTGTCGCCCGCGGCGGCGGTAGTCGGTGTGTAGTGGCCGCCGGATTCTCGCGGCGCGGCGCGGCGCGGCGCGATCACATGGCGCAAACGCCGCGCCCCCGAGACTGGCCCCCTGTCTAGTACTGGATGACCCCCATGAACCACGCACTCTCCACACTGCCCGAACGGGCGTTGAAACTGGCTGGGCAACTTGGTGACGGCATCCGTGATGCCGTCCCGGACAAGGCGATGGGCTGGGTTGAAACCGGCGCCGCGCTGGGTGCCCTGAAGACCGGTTCGAAGGTGGCATCCAGGCTGGTCCGCCGCAACCCGGTGCTCACCATCGCCGCTGCCGCGGGCGCCGGCTTGTTGCTGTATGCGGCAAGGCGCCATGCAATGAAGGCGCAGGACGGTGTCATCGAAGGGCGCTCGAAGCGGATCGAAGCAAAGCGTTCCAGTCCCGCGGCCAAGGCCGGTACGGGTGCGAAACGTGCACGCAAGACGACGTCGGCCCGTCGCGCGCCCCGGAAACCTGCCGCGGATTGATCGCGGCGGGTGCTGTCACCCGGGAGCCGTCAGGGGCGGACATGTCCTCGGGACGGGTTGGCAGTGAGGCACCCCCGATCAACGTGTCGGACACGGCCGTAGCGCGCCTCGTATCGCCGCGTCTGCGTCACGCCGCCAAGACCAGGCCCGGGCTCGCCGCCCAGGCCGCCGCTGCAGCACCTCGCCAGCGTCCGGGCCATCAGGCACGCCGGCGTTGCTCAGGCTGCGCCGTCCGGCAATTCAACCACGAACCGCGCCCCACCCCCTTCGCGGTCCTCGTACCAGAGGTTGCCATCGCATTGGGCGATGATCCGTCGTGCCAGCGATAGCCCCAGGCCGCTGGACAGGCCGTCGACGGGATCCTGTTCGCTGAGGCGGACGAAGGGTTTGAACAGGTCGTTTTGCTGCCTGGAAGGGATGCCCGGGCCCCGGTCCTCGACCAGCAGCTGCCAGTATCCGGGCGCACCCTGGCGCACGGACAGCTCGATGTCGCTGTCGGGCGCATATTTCATGGCGTTGCTGACCAGGTTCTCGGAGACCTGGCGCAGCACCACGCCTTCGATGGTCACGACGGCGTCCGACGGCGCCGACTTGACCTGCAGCGTCTGTCCGCGGCTCTCAAGCTGCAGGGCATAGCGTCCGACCAGCCAGTCGACCACGTCCTGCAGCGGTGTGTTCGCCGAACAGTGTCCGGGCGAAGACCCGTCGTGGGAGCGATCGGCCTGCATCTCCAGGTACCGGCGGATGTAGCCCAATGCGTCGCTGGCGCTTTCGTGGATCATCTCGAGATAGCGCGGGATCCGGGCGGGCCGACAGCCGTCGGTGCGCAGCACGTCGCTGGCGAACAGCACGCTGCTGAGCGGATTCTTGAGGTCGTGCGCGACCAGGTTGACCAGCTCCTGGCGCTCGTGTGCCACGCGCTCCAGGCGATCACGCGTCAGCTTCAGGCCGATATGCGCGCTGACCCGTGCGATGAGCTCTTCGGGCATGAACGGCTTGGTGACGTAATCCACTGCGCCGGCATCGAATGCGCGCAACAGCAGGTCGCGGTCATGTGCTGCCGTCAGGAAGATCACCGGGACATCGGGAAGCTCCAGTTGCCTGACCTGCTCGAGCAGCTCGAACCCGTCCATGCCCGGCATCATCATGTCCAGCAACAGCAGGTCGGGCGCCTGCGCCCGCACCATGGCGACAGCCTCCTCGCCGGTGTCGGCGGTCACGACCTCGTAACCGTGGCGCGACAGCAATGCGCTGACAACGCGAATGTTGGCCGCCTGGTCGTCGACGACAAGGATCCTGCCGCTGGCATGTACCGGAATGGTCATTACGTTGTCTTTGGCCCCTGGACGGCGCGCCCTTCCCCAATGTGGGCGCCCGGGAGGGAAAGTTAGCAGAAAGGGCGCGCGCGATGCTGTCTGAATGGGGCTCTGGATGAATGGTTCAGGTTGGGCCGGGGGCGGAGGCCACCGCATCCACGGCCGACCACCGACCCGGCGAGAGTGCCCCCAGCGCCCACGGACCGATCGACACCCGCACCAGGCGCAGCGTCGGCAGGCCGACCGCCGCGGTCATGCGTCGTACCTGGCGGTTGCGGCCCTCGGTGATCGTCAGCGCCAGCCAGGCATCGGGAACAGTCTTGCGAACGCGCACCGGCGGGTCGCGCGGCCACAGCGCCGGCGGCGCGATCCCGGTGACCCGTGCAGGACGCGTGGGTCCGTCCTTCAACTCGACGCCTTCGCGCAACGCGGCCAGTTGCGAGGGGCCGGGCGTGCCTTCGACCTGTACCCAGTAAGTCTTGGGCTGCTTGTGCCGGGGATCGGTGAGCTTGTGTGCGAGCGCACCATCGTCGGTGAGCAGCAGCAGGCCTTCCGAGTCGAAATCCAGGCGGCCGGCCGGATAGACGCCAGCAGGCAGGCCGAACTCCGCCAGGGTGCGGCGGGCTGGCTTGCTGCGGTCGGTGAACTGACACAGGACGTTGTGGGGCTTGTTGAACGCGATCAGCATCGATGCCATGGCCTGTCGGCTCGGCCGGGAACGTTCCCGGCGCAAAAAAATATCATAAAATCAACAACATACACGTAATTATCACGCTCACTTTGCGATAATGGCGTTGTTGGAAAGGCAGCTTGCTGCCACATCCACCCTAAATCCATCACACCAATATCCCGACATCCGCGCGCTGCCAGCCTGGCGGCCGCCGCGATCGGGAACAACCCGGGAGATGCATGAATACGACGACCCAGTCCAACATCCGCGAACAGAAGATCGAGACCCTCAATGAGTTGATTTCGGTCACCCGCGACAGCGCCGCGTTCTACGGCGATGCCGCTACCAAGGTGGACAACCCGCAATTGCGCACGTTGTTCAACGACATGGCCGACTCCAAGAATGGCCTGGTCGGTGCCATGACCCGCGAGGTCAAGGCAAGCGGCGAACCAGCCGCCGAGGCAGGCACCTTCACCGGCATCCTGCGCCAGACCTATGGCGACATCCGCGCCAAGATGGGCGACGACAAGGACTACGCCTTCGTCAGCCAGCTGGAAGAAACCGAGGACCGCATGCTCGGCGCCTGGCACAACGTGCTCAAGGACGACGATGTGTCCAAGCCGGTCAAGGAAGTCGTGACCAGCTACCTGCCCAAGGTCAAGGCACACCATGACCTGATGCGGGATCGCAAGTGGGCGATGCAGACCAGGCATTGATCTGCTTGCCCGGCGCGCCGGTGCAGTACGGCGCGCACCAGCCAGCCACCGACGCGCATGGCTGGAAGCACCAGCGCCGACCTTCGCGGGTCGGCGTTGCCGTGCGTGGACCGGCACCTCTGCGAGGGTCACTCTTGTCCATGCAAAAGCAACCTGCGCGCTGCGCGCAGGCGCCTGGTTCAAACCCTCCAGGCCCCAGGCGATGGAAGACTTTGAAGCACCCGTCCGACTGGCAGGCAAGGCTGCAGTAACGCCCCCTCCCCGCGCTCCGGATCCACTGCGCCCCGCCTGCGCGGGCAAGACGGCCTTGGGCTGGCGGGTGTAGGGGAGGGGCAAGCCGCAGTCCCTTGTCGGCGACCCAGGCCGATGCAGACCCATCGCGCGATAATGCCGCCATGACCCCCAACGACCTTCCCCTCGGCCGCACGGTCGACTACCCGCGCCACTACGATCCTGGCCTGCTGTTCGCGATCGCACGCGATGCCGGGCGCGATGCGCTGGCGATCGGATCATCCCTTCCGTTTGTCGGTTTCGATCGATGGCATGCCTACGAACTGTCCTGGCTGGACCCGCGTGGCAAGCCGCAGGTGGCGATGGCGACGATCACCGTGCCGGCCGACTCTCCGCGCCTGGTCGAGTCAAAATCGCTCAAGCTCTACCTCAATTCGTACAACGGGACCGGGTTCGAAAACCCCGGCGCGATGCTGGCGCGCATGAGCGACGACCTGTCGCGGGTGGCCGGGGCGCCGGTGGACATCGCATTGGGCGTGCCGGCGCCTGCTGCCGGCGACGACGCCCAGTGCATCGATGCACTGGAGATCGACATCGACGATTACGGTCCTCCGCAGGCCGGCTACCTGTCCTGCGACGCCGGTGCCATGGTCCAGCAGACCCTGTCCTCGACCCTGCTCAAGTCCAACTGCCCGGTCACCGGCCAGCCCGACTGGGCCAGCGTGCGCATTGCCTATCACGGGCCGCGTATCGATCCGGCCGGCCTGCTTCGCTACCTGGTGTCGTTTCGCGACCATGCCGAATTCCACGAGCAGTGCGTCGAACGCATCTTCGTCGACCTGCAGGCGCGGTGCCGCCCACGGACCCTGTCGGTGGAGGCCCGGTATACCCGCCGTGGCGGGCTGGACATCAATCCATGGCGGGCGAGCCCCGGGTCCTCGGCGCCCCCCGCAGGTCGCGATGCAAGGCAGTAGCCGCCGGCACCCGGGGACGAGGCAACGCGACGCGCTGGTGAAGGCCATCGCGATGCCTTCTTAACAGCCCTCGTGGGAGGCTACGCCGACAGTCGCGCCGAAGGAGCCTCGGTGATGTCCCCGCAACCCCCGAAAGATCCCAACGACCTGTCGTTGCAACCCAGCAAGAGCGGTGGCGCCGGCAAGGCTGATTTTTCCAGCGTGCAAAGCCACAGCGACACCGTCCCGGCCGGGCGCAGCGTTGGTGCTGGCACGGCAACCGGCGGCAAGGCCGGTTTTTCCAACGTGCGCAGCCATGCCGACAGCGTGGCTGCCCGGGGGGGCGGTGGCGGTGGAGGCGGCACGATCTACACGGTGCGCAAAGGCGACACGTTGTCGGCGATCGCGCAGCGCCACTATGGAAAGGCCAGTCGGTGGCGCGCGATTTTCGACGCCAACCGCGACCAGGTCGACAACCCGGATCTGATCCAGCCAGGCCAGGTGTTGAACATTCCCCCGCTGGAGGATTGATCCAGGCCAGCGGTCGTCCTTGGCCTGCCAATAGCCATCGGCGGCTGATGCCACCCCGATTGCCCAGCTCCACGCCACCCGGGTCCACGCCACCTGGTTCCCGCTACCCGGGGCCCGGACCCGGGCGAATTCCCCATCCAAACGCATGCAAGGAGATATCCATGAATAGCAAGCCACTCCAGACCGCCATCGCGGTCGCCCTGTTCGCCACCCTGGCTGTCGCTGGCTGCAAGAAGAAGGCCGATGAAGCCGTGGCCACGACGCCACCGGCCAGCGAGCCGGCTGCGCCCGCCCCGATGGAGCCCGTCGTCCCGGCCGGGTTGACCGTCACCACGGTGGACCTGGGCAATGCGATTGGCGCCGACAATCGCGTCGCCGCACCCATGAGCAGCTTCTCCCCTACCGATACCATCCACGCCTCGATCGGCACCGATGGCCCCGCCGCAGGCACCCTGACCGCAAAGTGGAGTTACGAGGATGGCCAGGTGGTCGACAGCACCGAGAAATCGGTGGCCGCCGGTCCACAGGTGACCGAGTTCAGCATCGCCAAGCCCGATGGCTGGCCGACCGGCCGCTACAAGCTGGACGTGATGATGGACGGCAAGGTGGTGCAGAGCCGGGATTTCGATATCCGCTAAGCCACGCCAGCCAGGCGACATCGCCCCTGGCGCCTCGCCTCGGCGCGAACCCGGCACGGGCGCGGAGATTTCCGCGCCCGTTTTCGTTGCATGTTGTCCGGTGATGGGATTGGCTGCGCCATCGGCCGCCGGTTCGCCCGCTGCTTTGCCGGGGCACCCGCTCCGGGCGACAATGGCGGCCCCGCTTGCGGGTCCAGCCGCAAGGCATGGCCGACGACTGCCCTCGTCGCGCGCTGGCGCGCCCCCCGTGACGACAGCCAGCCGCCCTCGCCCGCCCCCCTCCCCGACCACGAGCCAGACACCATGTCCGACACGCCCAAGCCCGACACGCCCGTCATCCTCTACACCCTGACCGACGAAGCACCGTGGCTGGCCACGCAGTCGCTGCTGCCGATCATCGAAGCGTTCACGGGCGCGGCGGGGATCGCGGTCGAAACCCGCGACATCTCGCTGGCCGGGCGGATCCTGTCGCAGTTCCCGGACATGCTCGAGGACGCGCAGCGCGTCTCCGACGACCTGGCGGAACTGGGCGCACTGGCGACCACGCCCCAGGCCAACATCATCAAGCTGCCCAACATCAGCGCCTCCGAGCCGCAGCTCAAGGCCGCGATCAGGGAGTTGCAGCAGCAGGGATACGCGCTGCCCGACTACCCCGACGAGCCCGGCAACCATGAGCAGCGCGACATCAAGGCGCGCTACGACAAGGCCAAGGGCAGCGCCGTCAACCCGGTGTTGCGCGAAGGCAATTCAGATCGCCGCGCGCCGCTGTCGGTCAAGAACTACGCGCGCAAGCACCCGCACCGCATGGGCCAGTGGAGCAGCGATTCGAAGTCGCACGTCTCGCACATGGACGACGGCGACTTCTATGGCAGCGAGCAGTCGGTGCTGATCGACGCCGCCGGCAAGGTGCGCATCGAGCTGACCGGCACCGATGGCCGCAGCAACATGCTCAAGACCGGGATCGCGGTGCAGGCCGGCGAGATCATCGACGCCTCGGTGATGGATACGCGCAAGCTGGCGGACTTCATCGACGCGCAGATCACCGATGCCAAACGCCGCGAGGTGCTGTTCTCGCTGCACCTGAAGGCGACCATGATGAAGGTCTCCGACCCGATCATCTTCGGCGTCGCCGTGGATCGCTTCTATGCGCCCGTGTTGGGCAAGTACGACCGCGAGCTGGAGCAGGCCGGCTTCGATTCCGACAACGGCATTGGCGATCTGTACGCCAAGCTGCCATCGCTGCCCGGCAGCACGCAGCAGCAGGTGAAGGACGACATCGCCGAGCTCTACAAGGGCCGACCGCGCCTGGCCATGGTCGATTCCGACAAGGGCATCACCAACCTGCACGTGCCCAGCGACGTGATCGTCGACGCCTCGATGCCGGCGATGATCCGGGACTCGGGCCGCATGTGGAACGCAGACGGCGAACTGCAGGACGCCAAGGCGATCATCCCCGATCGCTGTTACGCAGGCATCTACCAGGCCGTGATCGAGGACTGCAAGGCCAATGGCGCCTTCGACCCGGCGACCATGGGCAGCGTCCCCAATGTCGGCCTGATGGCGCAGAAGGCCGAGGAATACGGCAGCCACGACAAGACCTTCCGCATCCCCGCCGACGGCACCGTGCACGTGCTCGACGAGGCGGGCAAGGTGCTGATGGAGCACGACGTCAAGGCCGGCGACATCTGGCGCATGTGCCAGACCCGGGACGCGCCGATCCAGGACTGGGTCAAGCTGGCGGTGTCACGCGCGCGACTGAGCGACACGCCCGCGGTGTTCTGGCTCGACCCCGACCGCGCACACGATGCGCAGGTCATCAAGAAGGTCGAGCACTACCTCAAGGACCACGACACCGCCGGCCTGGACATCCGGATCCTGCCGCCCGTCGAAGCGATGCGCCTGTCGCTGCAGCGCATCCGCGAAGGCAAGGACACGATCTCGGTCACCGGCAACGTGTTGCGCGATTACCTGACCGACCTGTTCCCGATCATGGAGCTGGGCACCAGCGCCAAGATGCTGTCGATCGTGCCACTGATGGCCGGTGGCGGCCTGTTCGAAACCGGTGCCGGTGGTTCCGCGCCCAAGCACGTGCAGCAGTTCGTCGCCGAAAACCATCTGCGCTGGGACTCGCTGGGCGAGTTCCTGGCACTGGCTGCCTCGCTGGAGCACCTGGGCCAGCGCTACGACAACGCCGCCGCGAGCGTCCTGGCCGATGCGCTGGATGCCGCCAACGGACGCTTCCTGGACGAGAACCGATCGCCCTCGCGCAAGGTCGGCGAGCTCGACAACCGCGGCAGTCATTTCTACCTGGCCATGTACTGGGCGCAGGCGCTGGCCGCGCAGGACGACGATGCCCGGTTGAAGGCAGCGTTCGCGCCGTTGGCGCGGGCGCTGGCCGATGCGGAAGATGCGATCGTCGGCGAGTTGAACGCGGTCCAGGGCAAGCCGGTGGAGCTGGGCGGTTACTACCACCCCGACCAGGACAAGGCCGCGGCCGCGATGCGCCCGAGCAAGCGCTTCAACGATGCGCTGGCGGCGCTGCCACGCCAGTGATGGATCGCGGCCCGCGCGGTTAAGGTCGCACACCCGCCCACGGGGCGGGTGCGGCCTGCGCCGCGCGTCGTTGACTGACCCTGGACGATGGCAGGCGTGGTGCGGCTGGCCGCCAACGGCCCGTCGAGATGCTCTTCCATCGCCGGGCGCGTGGCGACTGTTACCGCCGCTACCACCGTCCACCAGGGGTCGATCGCTTGCGCGCACGTCGCGCGCGCGTCGCGCCACGAGCGCACGTCATCGCGCCTCACTCCGCGCTGGCGGCATCCAGCATGGCGATATCGTCGGCGGTCAACGCCAGCGATGCCGCTTTCATCGTTTCCTGCAACTGACCCACGCTGGTGGCACTGGCGATGGGCGCGGTGATTCCCGGTCGCGCCATCAACCAGGCCAGCGACACCTGTGCAGGCGTCGCGCCGTGCGCGGACGAGACGGCATCGAGCGCCTCGAGGATCCGCTTGCCGCGCGCATCCAGGTACTTGTCGACGACCGCCTTCCCGCGCGCGCTGCTCTTGCCGGCATCCGAGGCGTCCCGGTACTTTCCCGTGAGGAAGCCGCTGGCCAGCGAGAAGTAGCCGATCACGCCAAGGCCGCGCTCGCGCACGAGCGGTTCGAGTGCGTTTTCGTAGCCGCTGCGTGCGTACAGGTTGTACTCGGGCTGCAGCACTTCGTAGCGTGGCAGGCCAAGTTTCTCCGAGACATCCAGGGCCTGGGCCAGGCGCGACGCGCTGTAGTTGGACGCGCCGATCGCCCGCACCTTGCCGGCCTCGATCAACCGCGAAAACGCGCCCAGCGTGTCTTCCAGCGGAATGCTGGCGTCATCCTCATGGGCGAAATACAGGTCGATGGTGTCGACCTGCAGGCGCTTGAGCGAGGCGTCGGCCGCCTTGGCGATGTTGTCGGGCGACAACCCCGGATGCTGGTCCCACTTGGCGACCTTGGTCGCGATCACGAGGCGATCGCGCGCGCCGTTGCGCTGGATCCACTGCCCGATCAGCGATTCGGACTCGCCACCGTGGTTGCCGGGCGCCCAGGCCGAATACACGTCGGCCGTATCGACCAGCGCAAAGCCGGCATCGGTGAACGCATCGAGCAGCGCAAACGAGGTCGCCTGGTCGGCGCTCCAGCCAAAGACGTTGCCGCCAAACGCCAACGGGCGGACGTCGATACCGGAGCGACCAAGGGGTCGGGTTGTCGTGTTTGCCGTCATGTCGGTTGCCTGTTGACCAAAGCACCACGATAACCACGCGCGCGTGGCGGGCATGCGAACCCCGACCAGTGCGGGCGCCAGGTACGCCCCGACGATGCTGCGACCCATCCGGTGGCACACTGACTGGCCTGTCGCCCCCATCGAGGCGCCACCGCGTCGCCACCCGATATCCGCCCGCATTTCGCACCATGGAGCCCGCCATGCATTGCCACGCCCCCATCGCCACCGCCCTCGCCTTGTCGCTCACCCTGTTGGCCTGCAGCGCTTCGATGACTCCGTCCGGGGAAGCTGCTCCAGGGGCGACCACGGCGGCGGGCGTCGACACTGCCACCGACACCGCCACGCCTGCGACGGCATCCGCACTGGACAAGGCCATTTCCGGTCCGGCGCGCCATGCTGAAAACGTCCTGCGCGACCGCTATCGACATCCGGCCCAGACACTGGCGTTCTTCGGGGTCAGGCCCACCGACACGGTCATCGAGATCACGCCCGGTGGCGGCTGGTACACCGAAATCCTTGGCCCCTACCTGCAACCCGCGGGCCATTACCTGGCGGCGGTCCCCGACCCGATGGCCGTGGAAGCGGGCAAGGCGCGCGATGGACGCGCCCGCGGCGTCCAGGGCCTGGAGTCACGGTTCGCCAGCGCCCCGCAGGCTTACGCTGGCGCCCGGATCGTCCGTTTCGATCCGACGGCACCGGTGTTTGGCGCGCCTGGATCGGCCGACGTCGTGCTGACCTTCCGCAATGCGCATAACTGGGTCGCCGCCGACAATGCAGCGGCCTACTTCAAGGCGTTCCATGACGTACTCAAGCCCGGCGGCACGCTGGGGCTGGTCGACCACCGTGCCAAGCCGGGCACGGACCTGGAGACCATGAAAAACAGTGGATACCTGACCCAGGACCTGGTGATCGGCTATGCCACCGCGGCCGGTTTCGCACTGGATGCGAGCAGCCAGGCCAATGCCAATCCAGGCGACACGACCGAGCATCCCAATGGTGTGTGGACGTTGCCGCCGACCAACAACCATGACGCTGCAGATGATGCGAAGTACAAGCAGGTCGGGGAAAGCGATCGCATGACCTTGCGCTTCGTGAAGCGTTGACCGGTGGTCGCGCCGACGGGTGCGAGGCGGGTCGGCCATCGCGTGCAGGCGCCATCGAGCAGGTCGTCCCTCGCGCATGGGCGGGTCTGTTGGCGGAGCACGAGCGTCCCCGACGGCGTACCTGCCAGCGGGCGACATGCGTCGGTCCAGATCGTTCCACACGATCTGTCGCCCAAACGGGCACGGCGCCCAAACTCGCTGCGCTCAAACATGGGCACCTCTTCGGCCCGCTTGGCCTGCGATGCTCGGCAAGCTTCAAGTCGCGCAAGAACAAGAACCAACTGCCAGGAGCCCAGATGCAAGAGCCACGATAATACCGTCATTCCCGCGAAGGCGGGAATCCATGGACGTTGCTCTTTGTTCCGCAAGATCAAACGCTTCCGCGCTGTCGCGCGGGTCACTTTCTGTTACGGCAGAAAGTAACCAAAGACCACTGCTCCTGACGCTTGCCGATGCGATGAAGCCGCATCGGTGCCCTGCGCTTCTCACCGGAAAGGGTACGGTGCCCAAACTCGCGCGCTGCGCGCACTCAAACATGGGCACCTTTTCCCCCTTTCCGGCTGCGATGCTCGGCAAGCTTTAAGTCGCGGAACATCAAAAGCGAAAAGCAAAAGCCAAAAGCCAAAAGCCAAAAGCCAAAGCAATGGCAACAGCCATGCGCTTTGCCTTGGCTTTTGACCTTTGCCCTTGACCTTGTGCGGCGTTAAGCAAGCCGAGCATCGCAGGTCGTGGCGGCCGAAGAGGCGCCCATGTTTGAGCGCAGCGTAGCGGAGCGAGTTTGGGCGCCGTGCCGCCGCGGCCGAGAAGCGCAGGGAACCGGTGACGGCTCTACCGTCACCGGCGCAGCGCCCGTCGCGGATGGTTTTGGTTACTTTTGCCTTAACAAAAGTAACCCGCGCGACAGCGCGGAAGCGTTTGATCTTGCAGAACAAGAGCAACGTCCATGGATTCCCGCCTTCGCGGGAATGACGATCGAAGGGTGGCGAGCACCAAAAGGAGGATTCTGTAGCTGCCTGGGAAATAGCCATGCGAGCGTTGCCTTGGCCTTGGCCTTGGCCTTGGCCTTGACCTTGCCCTTGACTTACTTGTGCGGCGTTAAGCAAGCCGAGCATCGCAGGTCGTAGCGGCCGAAGAGGCGCCCATGTTTGAGCGCAGCGTAGCGGAGCGAGTTTGGGTGCCGTGCCGCCACGGCCGAGAAGCGCAGGGAACCGGTGACGGCTCCACCGTCACCGGCGCAGCGCCCGTCGCGGATGGTTTTGGTTACTTTTGCCTGAACAAAAGTAACCCGCGCGACAGCGCGGAAGCGTTTGATCTTGCAGAACAAGAGCAACGTCCATGGATTCCCGCCTTCGCGGGAATGAAGATCGAAGGGTGGCGAGCAGCAAAAAGAGGGGTCTGTAGCTGCCTGGGGAATAGCCATGCGAGCGTGCCTTGCCTTTGGCCAAGGCTCTTTGCCCTTGACCTTGTGCGGCGTTTAGAAAGCCGAGCATCGCAGGCCGTGGCGGCCGAAGAGGCGCCCATGTTTGAGCGCAGCGTAGCGGAGCGAGTTTGGGCGCCGTGCCACTTCGGCGTGAACGCATCGTCAGGAACGACGTGGACCGCCACGTGGCGCCCGCTTCGCGGGTGGTAGCCGCCCCAATGACCAGGTCAGCCTTCGGCCATCCACTGGCAACCCTTCACTCGCCCTGCCAGAAATCCGGCAACCCCACCGTCAACCACCAGGTCTTGGCCTCGGGATCAAAACGCCAGCGTTCGGTGTAACGGGTGTCGCGTTCGACCAGGGTGTTGCGGTTGACCACGCCGATGCCGATCTCGCGGATCGCGGTGGCATCGCCGCCCTGCGATCCGAGCTCGTGGTAGCCCGAAACCTGTATCTGCTTGTAGCGCCTGAACTCCAGGTCGGTCATCGGGTGGGCCTTGCGATAGTCCGGGTCGACCAGGTTCCATGCCCCTTCGAAATCGCCCCAGCGAATCGCGGCGGAGTAGGCGTATTGCACTTTCTGCAGCTCGCTCATCTGGCTGCCGGTCGCGCAGCCGGCCAGCGCCAGTACGGCCAGCAGGCATGCCAGCCAGGTCCAGCGCGACGAACGCGGCAAGCGCACGGCAGGTGAAAGCATGGCTGGCAAAGGCATGGCTGGCAAAGGCATGGACATCCGCATCGCGACCGCTCCTGAAGCCAAGGTATGCCGGCATCCTAACCCGCTGCCGCGCCGCCGTGGCGGCGCTCGGTCAGGGCTCGCGGAGCATCGCCACGTAACGTGACCTGGATTCGGCCGCGATGCCGGCGTCGGGCAGGCGCACGTCGGACTGGATGTGGATGCGGGCACGGCCGGTCTCGCGCAGCCTGGTGATGAGCGTGTCCCATGACGCGTCGTCGGCCAGCCGCGCCTCGGCCACCAGGTCGTCGAACAACGGTGCCAGGTAACGCACGGTGCTCTCGGCGACGAAGACGTCGGCGGCGATGCCCACGCCCTGCAGGCGCATCGTGACCAGGCCCCACCCGGCCAGCGTCATCATCGAGCCCATGCTGCCGCCGAATGCGCAGCCCTTGTCGTTGACGTGGCGCGTCAGCGGCGCCCGCAGCCGGAGGCTGTCGCCGTCGTAGCCATCGAGCGCCAGTCCCAGCGCAGCGACCGGTGGCATGGCCTGCATATGCTCGGCCAGCCGTTGCAGGGCGGCGGCGTCGGATGCGGTGTTTGGGGGCATGGGGTCACCTGGTGAAGTGGAGGGGGCGTGTTGGCGCTCCCGGCGACCATACGGCGATGGCGCCGGCTGTGCCAAGCTGGCGCCATGGTCGCATCCACGCCCGCGGCGCTCGCCGGACAGCACGTACTCTCCTTGCGTCCCATCGGTGGCCACGCTGCAATGCGGCGCGCGGCAGCCGTGCATGGCGCGCGCGTGTTGGCGCTGTCGCCGTGGCGGCTGCAACAACGGCGGGACCCGGCGACGCGTGCATCGCTGCGCGTCGCGCTGGCTGCGCCGCGTGTCGTGTTCACCAGTCCGGCCGCGGTGCGCGCGGCGGTGTCCTTGCAGGCGCTTGCGGCCGATGGCGCGAGCCGATGGTTCGCGGTCGGTGCAAGCACGGCTGCGGCCCTGCGGCGGGCCGGGGCCGGTATCGTCGCGGCCCCCGGGCGCATGGATAGCGAGGGCCTGCTCGCGCTGCCCGGCCTGCAGGACGTGGCCGGAAGCGACATCGGCCTGGTCGCCGCACCCGGTGGCCGCGACCTGATCACGACCACGCTGCAGCAGCGTGGCGCCACGGTGCTGCGTGCCGATGTCTACGATCGGGTTCCGACCCCGCTCAACCCGCGCACCCTGTCGGCGTTGCGCGCGCTCGATGGTCCCGCCTGGCTGGCGCTGAGCAGCGCAGCCGCCCTGGATGCATTGCTGGACAGGCTGCCCGGTGATGCCAGCGCGGTCCTGCGCCGCGCACGGGTGGTGGCCGCCAGCGAGCGACTGGCCCGGCTGGCCCTGGCACAGGGTTTCCAGGACGTCGTCATTGCGCGCAGTGCTCGCCCACGGGACCTGCTCCAGGCCGCGGCGACCGCGCATCCGCTAGCATGAGCACCCAAGGCACGATGGGACGTGCCTCCAGCCATTGCGCAGAGTTGCCGTGACCAATACCGACACCGCCCCCACGACCCCGCGGCCGCCTCCTGCGAGCCCCGCCAGTACCCGCCCGCGTCGCCGCGGCGGTGCCCTGCTCGTGGCCTGGCTGGCCATGCTGGCCCTGCTGGCCGCGCTTGGCTGGCGCGGCTGGCTGTGGTGGCAGGCGCAGCGGGCCGACCAGATTGCCGCCGCCCAGGTCCAGGAGCAGCAGTCGCAGGCATTGGAGTCACGGATCGACATGCTGCGCCGCGACCAGCGCGCGCAGGCCCAACGCATCCAGCAGGCCGATACCACCAACCGCGTGCTGCGTGACGAAATCCTCGGGATCGGAGAGCGCACGGCCCTGCTCCAGGACAGTGTCGACAAGCTCGCCGATCCCGCCCGCAACAGCACGCAGGCCCTGCGCCTGGACGAGGTGGAGCTGCTGTTGACCACCGGCATGCAGCGCCTGCAGCTGGCCGGCGACCTGGCTGGCGCGCGCAACGCATACGCGTTGGCCGCGGGCGTATTGAGTGGTGTCGACAACCCGGCGTGGGTGGACCTGCGGCAGACGCTGGCCCAGGAACGCGCCGCACTGGATGCGGCGGGCAGCGACCCGAAGCTGCGTGCCGCAGCTGGCCTGGATGCGTTTGCGCAACATCTGGCGGCACCGTCGCCGATGCCCGTGGCTCAACACGATAAGGCCTTGCCCTGGTGGCGGCGTGCGCTGTCGCGCGTCGTCCAGGTGCGCCCAGTGGATCGTGATGTCGCGGTGGCGCCGGACGACCGCGCGGCGGGTTTTGCCGCGCTGCAACTGGAAATCACCTTGGCACGTGCGGCCCTGGAGCGTGGCGACGTGGTTGCGTGGCAGGGCGCACTGGATCGCTGCGACGGATGGCTGACGCGGCTTTGGCCGCAATCGACGGGGCGACGCCAGCAGCGTGCGCAGCTTCAATCGCTGCGCGGACTGCCGTTGGCCCTGTCCGTACCGGGCCTGGGCAGCAGCCTGCAGCAGTTGCAGGCGCTGCGCGCCGCGCGGTGATGTTGGTTGCCAGGCGGCAAGCCTCGGCCCCGGGTTCAGCCCGGCGACAGGCTGCAGACACCGCGCCGACACCGTGGCCGCTAGGCTGCCAAGCGTCGGGCGGCCAACCATGCAGCTGCCCTCCCTCCACGAGTTCCCACGCCAGGGGCACGCGATGAACCTGTTTCGAAATCTGCTGTTCTGGGTCGTATTGGCACTGGTCGGTGCACTGGCGGCACAACTGCTGCTGGCCGATCCGGGTTACGTGCTGGTCCGCTACCGCGGCACCGACTACACCACCACTGTCGCGGCCGGCGTGTTGATCCTGCTGGCGGTCCTGGCTGGCCTGTGGATCCTGTGGAAGCTGCTGGCGCTGCCGTTCCGCAGCTGGCGCCGGCATCGCGAGCAGCGTGCCCGCGCCCGCCTGGGCGAAGGCCTGCAGGCCCTGCACCACGGTCATTACAGCCGCGCCGAGAAACTGCTGGCGCAAGCCGCCGACGAGCGCGAAGTCGAGGCCGGGGCGCGCATCGCCGCCGCCCGCGCCGCGGCCGCGCGCGGCGACCTGGCCGCCGCCCGCCTGCAACTGGACGCACTGGGCGACCGGCATGTCGCCGCCCGGGCCATCGCCACCGCCGAGCTGGCGCTGTCCGAAGGCCATCCCACCGACGCCCTGGTGGCGCTGGATGCGCCGGACGCCCAACCCCTGCCACCGCGCGGACTGGCGCTGCGCGCCGAAGCGCTGGCCGCCAGTGGGCAGGCAGCGCAGGCATACGGACTGCTGGGCGCACTGCGCCAACAACAGGCCTTGCCGACGGCACGGCTGGACGCATTGCAGGCGCAATGGGCCGAAGCGGCACTGCAACAGGCAGCCGATGCCAACGTCCTGGCCGAGCGCTGGGAAGCCCTTCCCAAACCACTGCGCAGCGAACCTGCCGTGGTCGGTGCCTACGCCGATCGTGCGGCCGCGCTGCGCTGGGACGAAGCGGCGACCCGATCGCTGGAACAGGCGCTCGATACCCGCTGGGACGAAGGCCTGGCCGCCCGCTACGGCAACCTGTCGATCGCCCGCGTCGATACCCGCCGCGACAATGCCGCCCGCTGGCTGCAGGCGCACCCCGGCAGCCCGGCGCTGTTGCTGACACTGGCCAAGCTGGCACGCGCCCAGCAGCAATGGCCCCAGGCCGAGGCCTACCTGCACCGCGCCCTGGCACAAGGCGCCGGCGCCGATGCCTGGGAAGAGTTGGGCAACGGGTTTGCCCAGCATGGCAACGACGTGTTGGCGCGACAGAGTTACGCCAATGCGCTGCGTGCCACCCGTGGCGAAGCACCGACGCCGCTGCCCAACCGCGACCTGCGACAGCAGATCCATGACAGTGCCGCGATTGAAGAGCGCGACGAACATGGCTTGCCGCGGTTGCGCGGGTAGGCACGCCGCAGGCAAGTACGCCCGCGTCAACCTGGAGATCGTGTCCCGCAGCCGTCCACGGAGGGGGTTGACGCTGCTTGCGCGGGCATGACCGCCTGGAACCCCTGCGCTGAACCCGTCTCGACCAGGCGCTTCGGGATGTCCGGCCGAGCGCGCTAAAATGGCGCTTTCGCCGAATCGCCACGCATTGCCCGCGATGCGACCGGACCCCGCCATGCAACGACGCACTCTTCCCCGCCTCCTGTCGATCTTCCTGCTTGCCCTGTTGGCGACGGCTTGTGCCCAGCCGCGGTCGTGGGCGCTCAACGACGTCACCGGGCATCTTCCCGACCTTGATTTCACTTTGATCGGCGACAACGGCGAGCCGCTGCGTGGCAGTGATTTTCGCGGCAAGGTCGTGCTGCTGTATTTCGGCTACACCCATTGCCCGGATGTCTGTCCGCTGACCCTGACCCACCTGCACCGGGTGATGGGCAGGCTTGGCGGCGCCGCCGACGACGTGCGCATCCTGTTCGTCAGCGTCGATCCACGACGCGATACACCCGATGTGTTGCGGCAATACGTGCCTGCCTTCGACAAGCATGCGGTTGGCGCCACTGGCAGCAAAAGCGACTTGCGCGCATTGGCCAAGCGTTACCGTGTCGCGTTCGACCTCAAGAAGCCCGACGCCAACGGCAATTACGAAGTCAGCCACAGCTCCGCGGTCTTCATATTCGACCGCCAGGGCAAGGCGCGGTTGCTGACGACATCTGCCGACGATACCGACGCAATGACCCACGACATCACCCAACTCCTGCAGGAATCCCCATGACACTTCGCACGTTTGCCGGCGCCTACGCACTGGCCTTTGCCCTGGTCGCCGCGCTACCTGCCCAGGCGGCCCGCGCCGCCGACGCGGCGCCTGCGCAAGCTGCCCCGACACTCACGATCGACCATGCCTGGATCCGCTTGTTGCCGGCGGGGCTGCCGGCGGCCGCATACATGGACATGGCCAACACCGGCGACACCTCACGCAAGCTGGTGTCCGTGGACAGCGCCGATTTTGGCGATGTGATGTTGCACCAGTCGATGCAGAGCAGCGGCATGTCGCACATGCGCCATGTCGACGGCATCGATATCCCGGCGCACGGCAAGGCGACGCTGGCACCCGGTGGGTACCACTTGATGCTGATGCAGCCCAGGGGCGTGTTGAAGGTGGGGCAGACCGTGACGCTGGTGTTGCGCTTTGCCGATGGTGCGACGCAGGCGGTGGAGTTCGAGGTGAAAGCGGCCAATGCCAGCGGGGCCTAGGCCCGCGTTGCAAGTCGCGACACGCTCAGGCAAATCAGGATCAAACGTTTCGGCGCTGTCGCGCGGGTAATTTATTTGCGGCAGAAATTCACCAAAGATCATGACCCCTGATGCTTACCGATGCGGCAAAGCCCGTGCCCTGCGCTTCGGACCGGGGCACATTCGTGTGCCCACCCGCGCTGCGCACGGGCGACATGTGTCGGCCCAGATCGTTCCAGGCGATCTGTCGCAGGAAAGGGTACGGTGCCGGGCGCGTCACTGGCTTCTGGATCGCTGCAGGAGCGGCTTCAGCCGCGAGCCCTTGTTTTGACCTGGCTGTCGTAGGAGTGGTGGCGGCATGCCGTCACCGGTAAGTCGCGATGCACTTCATACACGAGTGCATCGCGATTTGCCGATGCCGGTGTGCCGTGATCACGCCTGCAAAAGCTGGCTCAAGATCGCACTCAGACATGGGCGCCTCTTCGGCCCGCATGGCCTGGGATGCTCGGCAAGCTTTAAGTCGCGCAAGAGCAAGAGCCAACGGCAACTGCAACGGGCGCATGAATGTCGTCATTCCCGCGAAGGCGGGAATCCATGGACGTTGCTCTTTGTTCCGCAAGATCAAACGCTTCCGCGCTGTCGCGCGGGTCACTTTTGTTTAGGCAAAAGTAACCAAAACCATTCCTCCTGACGCTTGCCGATGCGATAGAGCCGCATCGGTCCCCTGCGCTTGGGACTGAGGCACATCCCTGTGCCCCACCCGCGCTGCGCGCGGGCGACATGCGTCGGCCCAGATCGTTCCACACGATCTGTCGTCCAAACGGGCACGGTGCCCAAACTCGCTGCGCTCAGACATGGGCACCTCTTCGGCCCGCTTGGCCTACGATGCTCTGGAAGCGTTAAGTCGCGCAAGAGCAAGAGACAAACGGCAACGGCAACTGCAACGGGCAAATTAATGCCGTCATTCCCGCGAAGGCGGGAATCCATGGACGTTGCTCCTTGTTCCGCAAGATCAAACGCTTCCGCGCTGTCGCGCGGGTTACTTTTGTTTCGGCAAAAGTAACCAAAACCACTACTCCTGACGCTTGCCGATGCGATGAAGCCGCATCGGTGCCCTGCGCTTCTCGCCGGAAAGGGTACGGTGCCCAAACTCGCGCGCTGCGCGCACTCAAACATGGGCACCTTTTCCCCCTTTCCGGCTGCGATGCTCGGCAAGCTTTAAGTCGCGGAACATCAAAAGCCAAAAGCCAAAAGCCAAAAGCTGAAGGCCATAACAATGGCTACAGCCATGCGCTTTGCTTGGCTTTTGACCTTGCCCTTGATCTTGTGCGGCGTTAAGCAAGCCGAGCATCGCAGGTCGTGGCGGCCGAAGAGGCGCCCATGTTTGAGCGCAGCGTAGCGGAGCGAGTTTGGGCGCCGTGCCGCCGCGGCCGAGAAGCGCAGGGAACCGGTGACGGCTCCACCGTCACCGGCGCAGCGCCCGTCGCGGATGGTTTTGGTTACTTTTGCCTTAACAAAAGTGACCCGCGCGACAGCGCGGAAGCGTTTGATCTTGCGAAACAAAGAGCAACGTCCATGGATTCCCGCCTTCGCGGGAATGACGATCGAAAGATGGCGAGCAGCAAAAGAACCGGTCTGTAGCTATCTGGGCAATAGCCATGCGAGCGTTGCCTTGGCCTTGGCCTTGCTCTTGGCTCTCGAATCTTTGCCCTTGACCTTGTGCGGCGTTAAGCAAGCCGAGCACCGCAGCCCAAAGTGGCCGAAGAGGCACCCATGTTTGAGCGCAGCGCAGCGCAGCGAGTTTGGGTGCCGTGCCACTTCGGGCGAGGAGCGCAGGGAACCGGTGACGGCTCCACCGTCACCGGCGCAGCGCCCGTCGCGGATGGTTTTGGTTACTTTTGCCTTATCAAAAGTGACCCGCGCGACAGCGCGGAAGCGTTTGATCTTGCGAAACAAAGAGCAACGTCCCTGGATTCCCGCCTTCGCGGGAATGACGATCGAAAGGTGGCGAGCAGCAAAAGAACTGGTCTGTAGCTACCTGGGGAATAACCATGCGAGCGTTGCCTCGGCCTTGGCTCTTGGGTCTCGAATCTTTGCCCTTGACCTTGTGCGGCGTTAAGCAAGCCGAGCATCGCAGGCCGTGGCGGCCGAAGAGGCACCCATGTTTGAGCGCAGCGGAGTTTGGGCGCCGTGCCGCCGCGGCCGACAGATCGTCTGGAACGATCTGGACCGACGAATGTCGCCCGCGCAGCGGGTGGCACGAGTGCGTCTTGGTTACTTTTGCCTTACAAAAGTGACCCGCGCGACAGCGCGGAAGCGTTTGATCTTGCTCTTGCTTTGCCCTGGCTCTGCATTGCTTCTGCCTTCGCCCTTGATCTTGAGCGGCGTCAAGCAAGCCGCCCATCACACTCAGGCAGAAAGCGCACCCGCGTGCGCCAGTCGCAGCGCAGGGAAGCTGGGACGGATCCACCGTCCCGGCGAGCCCCGCTCGCGCGCGAGAACGGCCTGGCTCAACGCTTGTGCGCACGCCCCGGCAACCGCGTGCGTCGCGGCAACCGTCCACGCCGGTCCAGCAGGACCCAATGCCGGAACGCCAGCAACGCCGCCACCACGCCCATCATCGAGCTCGGGATCCACAGGATCAGCCCGCCCAGGTACTGGTCGGTCAGCACGCTCATGCCCAGGAAGGCGCGGCCACAGATGGCATAGATCGGATACATGTCGTGCCGTGCAAACGTGATGTAGGCACCCAGGATGATCTGCGGCGGTACCACCGCCAGTGCGACCAGTACGCGCACACCCGGGGCCAGCCGGGCCGGCGGGCGCGGGCGATGGTCGAGCACCAGCCACCAGAACAGCAGGCCGTCGATCATCACCGACCAGTTCATCACCCGATACCAGAACGCGTCGAGCATCGCGACGAAATGCAGCGACGGCCACAGCCAGAAGTAGATCAAGCCGAAAAACAGCACCGCGGCCACCAGCGGATGCAGCAACACGTCCAGCATCCGGCGGATCGGCGTCCATGCGACCGCGCGCTGCAGTCGACGACGCCATTGCAAGGGCAGGCCTTGCCGCAGGGTCGTGCCCGGATACGCCCAGACCATCAAGAACGGACCCATGTGGTGCAGCAACAAGTGCTGCAAGCGGTGCATGAAGAACTGGTGCTCGGCGTAGTAGTCCAGGTGCGTGTGCAGGCCGACGTAAACCATCAGCAGCCCGAGCCACCATGCCAGTTGCCGCGGCCATGGCGCGGTGCGTGGCGCCCGGCGCGCGCCGCGGACATACAGTACCGACGCCACCAGGACGCAGGCCACCAGTGTGACCGATGGCTCCCAGGGCACCCACCATGCAAGCAATGGATTCAGCGTGTCGCCCATGGGTGTGTCAGGGATGTCCGCGGCCGGGACGACGCCCCGCGACGGGCACGTCGCGACCGCGCATTCCCCGGGAGCGCACGATCAGCGCTCCAGGATGGCGACCACGCCCATGCCGCCGGCCGTGCAGATGGACACCAGGCAGCGACCACCGCCGCGCTGTTGCAGCTCCTTGGCGGCGGTGGCCACGATACGCGCGCCGGTCGCGGCGAACGGGTGGCCGGTGGCCAGCGAGGAACCGTTGATGTTGATCCTTGACGGGTCGATCCGGCCCATCGCCGCATCCAGGCCCAGCCGGGTCTTGCAGTACTCCTCGCTTTCCCATGCGCGCAGGGTGCACAAAACCTGCGCGGCGAAGGCCTCGTGGATTTCGTACAGGTCGAAGTCCTGCAGGGTCAGCCCGTTGCGCGCCAGCATCTCCGGCACGGCGATGGTTGGCGCCATCAGCAGGCCTTCCCCATGCACGAAATCAACCGCGGCGACCTGTGCATCACGGATGTGGCACAGCACTTCGTGGCCATGTTGCGCGGCCCATTCGTCGGACGCGATCAGGCAGGCGGCCGCGCCATCGGTGAGTGGCGTCGAATTGCCCGCAGTCAGCGTCCCGTGGCCGGAGCTGCGGTCGAAGGCAGGCTTGAGCGTCGCCAGCTTCTGGATGGAGGTGTCCGGTCGCAGGTTGTTATCGCGCGACACGCCGCGAAAACTCACCACGAGGTCGTCGAAGAACCCGCGCTCGTAGGCTGCCGCCAGCTTGTGGTGCGAGCCCACCGCCCATTCGTCCTGCGAATCGCGGGCGATGTTCCAGGTCCGCGCCATGTCCTCGCAATGCTCGCCCATGGACTTGCCGGTACGCGGCTCGACGACGCCCGGGAATTCCGGCTTGAGCTCGCGCAGGTGGAATCCCTTGAATGCCGCCAATTTGTCCATGGACGATTTTCCACGCGCGGCATGCAGCAAACGCCGGCGCAGGGCCTGTCCATAGACGATAGGCACGTCCGAGGTCGTGTCGCTGCCACCACCAATGCCGGCCTCGATCTGGCCGGTGGCGATCTTGTTGCCGACGGTGATGATGCTGTCCAGCGAGGTGCCGCAGGCGCGTTGCAGGGTGATGCCGGGCGTCAGCGGCGACAGGCCCGAGGACAGGGTCGCCTCGCGACCCAGGTTCCAGTCACTGCTGTGCTTGATCACGGCGCCCATGGCCACTTCACCAAGCTGCTGGCCGTGCAGGCCGAACTTCTCCACCAGCGCGCCCAACGTGCGGACGGACATCCCGAGGTTGCCGACATCGGCATAGGCCGTGTCTCGACGGCAGAAGGGGATACGGACGCCACCGAGGACGGCGACAGGACGACCATGCAACATCGAAACACCTCGTGGGAGTCGCGCGCGCCCGACCCATTGTCAAAAAGCTGTCGATGGGAAGCAAGCAGGCGACAGGCATAATGCAGGCCAGTGTAAACCCGCCTGCGTGCACGGCCAATCACGAATGAGCATGACCAGCCACATCGACGACGACCCCACCGCTGGCACCCAGGTGCTGGGTGCGCTGGCGCTGGAACTTTCCGCCGCTGGCGAGCATGGTTGCCTGGCATTGCCCCAGCTGCAGGCGGGCCTGCTGGGCGAGCGGATCGCAAACGACCTGGCAGGTTTTGCACCCGAGGCCGCGCGGCTGCAGCTGGCCGCCGTCGGCGCACACTACGACGCGATCGAACTGCTGCGTCCGGGCTGGCCGCTGCATCGCCAGACAAGCCGGCTTGCCGCCCGTGCACCGGGTGGTCGCGCCACCGATGGCGGGCGCATGGTCGTCTTCGGCACCCATGATGGTCAGTTGCCGGAGCCATTGCGGCCTTGCGAAGACTACCTGGGCGGACCGCTGCGGCTGGTGCCGTTCGTGCTCGACGGCGACGCCGACGTCGCTGCATCGGTAGGCGAGGTGTTCGAGCGCGACCTGATCGAACGGGGCATGGCTGGCGCCGACACCGCATTGCTGGCGCAGGAAGCGTTTGGGTTGCGGATCGAGCATGCGCGCTACCTCACCCTGCACGACCTGGCGGCGATGATGGCGTTGCAGTACGAGCATGCCGGCCTGGCCGCACTGTGGCCCGTGATCGAGACCGCGTTGCTCGCGCCGGCGCAGGAACACCGGGTCGACGACCCGCCCGAGCCGTTGGTGCATTACACCGGCGGCGAAGCGCGGATCGCGCTGTTCACGCCCGCGGCGTGGCGTGCGCGTTATGCAGCCCATGCACGGGCCGACGATGACGGCGAGCAGTTGGCGCGTCGTTTCCAGCAGTTCCAGGGCCGGCAGCGCCAGTTTGCAGCGGTGCTGGGCGCGCACGGGATCCAGGTGAATTTCGTCCACTGCGACGCCGGCCACGACCCCGATTTGTAGGCGCGGCTTCAGCGGCGCGGGTGCTGCTCCATCGCTTGGGTCACACCGTAGCTCGCGACGGCCTGTCCTGCTGCGACTGGTTCAATCGAATGCCTGCTCGTACATCGCATAACCGGCATCCACCATGCCCAGCGCCGCATAGGTCCGCTGCGCATCGGCATTGGCCTTCTCGACATACAAGCGCAGCCCGATCACGCCGGGCGTGGCCCGGGCTGCTTGCTCGACATGCCGGTACAGCGCGGCGAACACGCCGCAGCGACGGTGTTCCGGCATGACGTAGACGCTCTGGATCCACCACCAGTTGCCATTGCGCCAGTCGCTCCACTCGCCAGTGAGCATCAACGTACCCACCGCGACTCCAAGCGTCTCGCGGCCGGCGGTCGTGGCTTCGTGCATGGCGATGAAGTAGCGCGCCCTGGCCGGGTCGTCGATGCCGGCCGCGACACCGGCACGCACCGTGTCGCAGTCCAGCTGCTTGTGCTCGGTTTCCAGCGCCATCGCGACATTGCAGTCGGCCAGCCAGTCGCGGTCGGCGGCGTGGGCGTCGCGGATGCGGATGGTGGCGGTCATGCGGGCTCCGGCAGCAAGGGGATGGTCGTGGAAGTCGCGTCAGCGGCGAGCGTCGTCGCGGCGCAGCATGGGCGCGCGCGATTGCCCGGGTGCCCACTGGACGGTGTGTCGCCTCGCCATGGCGCGTCCGCGCGAGCGTCCAGGCCCACCGCCTGGCAGAAGATCACCGATTGGCAAGCGCAAGGCCAATCGCCCCGCATGGACTCACTGCACCTGGATGACCCCGCAGGCGACCCGGGCTCCGGCATCACCCGATGGCTGGCTGGTGTAGTCATCGGCTTTTCCATGCACGACGATGGCCCGGCCGGCAATGTCATTGCTGGCGCCACCTCCCAGCACGACGTCCTGGACGTGCACATTGACATGGGCGATGCCGCTGGCGTCGGCCCGGATGTTGTCGATGTCGCCCAGGTGGTGGGCGCCGGCTTCGGCCTTGCCGTGCGGCTGCCCGGTCGGATTGAAGTGGCCGCCTGCGCTGCTGGCATCGGCGGCACTGCAGTCGCCTGTTTCATGGATGTGGAAGCCATGCGTGCTGCCGGGGGTCAGTCCGCCGATGTCACCTCGGATGTGGACGCCGTTGCCCATCGGTGCCAGGTTCAGTTTCCCGCTGACCAGGCTGCCGGAGGCGGACGCCAGGTTGGCCACGGCGCTGTCTGCCGTCCCGGTGGCGGCGGGCGCCGCTACAGGCGCGGGCCGTGGGGTGGGTGTACTGGCGCAGGCGGCCAGCGCGGTGGCGACGCAGGTGGCGATCAGGACGTTGCGCATGGGGTTCTCCTGGAGGCTTGGTGCAGGGTGCTGTGCGCGCCGCACTCTAGCGCGGCCGGGGTTCTGGGAAGGTGAAGCGTCACTGTTGCTTGCGTGTCGCGCCAAGGCGGCGGGTGAGTGTGTTGCGTCCAAGCCCCAGGCGTTCGGCGGCCTCGCCCTTGTGGCCGGCGGTATGTTGCAGCGCGGCGTCGAACAACACGCGCTCCATGCGCTTGCGCGCGTCCGCATGCAGGTCGGGCGCGTCCTTGGCCAATTGCCGGCGTGCCCATGCTGCGAACGCGGCTTCCCAGTCCGCGCCGGCGACCCAGCCTGCCGTGGCCGCGCCTGCCGGAGCCATGGACGCGGTCGCGGCGCCGCCCGGTGACGGTGTCAGCACCGCATCGATATCGGCGACGGTGATGTTGTCGCCTGGCGCCAGTGCAGCCAGGCGCCAGCACAGGTTTTCAAGTTCGCGCACGTTGCCGGGCCAATCGTGTGCATGCAGGCGTTCCAGTGCCGGCCGCAGCATGCGCTTGGCCGGTGCCTGCAGGCGTTCGGCGGCGACGGCCAGGAAGTGCGCCGCCAGCCTGGATACGTCATCACGACGTTCGCGCAGCGGCGGCAACGGCAGGCGCACCACGTCAAGGCGATGCAGCAGGTCGGCGCGGAAGCGGCCTTCGCCGACCAGTGTTTCCAGCGGCTGGTGGGTGGCTGCGATCACGCGCACGTCCACCTTGATGAGTTCGCGGCCACCGACACGGAAAAACTCGTCCTCGGCCAGTACCCGCAACAAGCGCGTTTGCAGCGACAACGGCATGTCGCCGATTTCGTCCAGGAACAAGGTGCCGCCATCGGCTTGTTCGAAGCGGCCGACGTGGCGCTTGCCTGCGCCGGTGAAGGCGCCAGCCTCGTGGCCGAACAGTTCGCTCTCGAGAAGCTCCGACGGGATGGCAGCGGTATTGAGCGCGATGAACGGCTTGCGGGCGCGCGGGGACTCGCGATGCAGCGCCCGCGCAACCAGCTCCTTGCCGGTTCCGGTTTCGCCGGTGACCAGCACCGACAGCGGCAGCTGCGCCAGCCGGCCGATGCTGCGGAACAGCGTGCGCATCGCCGGCGTGTCGCCGACCAGGGCATCCTCGCCAGCCGCAGCTGCCTTCGCCGATGTCTCGTTGCCGGTGGGCCTGGCCGGCTCCTCGGTATCGTCGTCGGCCATGCCCCTCGTCGCCAGCGCCCGGTCGGCCAGCGTCACCGCATGGTCGAGGTCGAACGGCTTGGACAGGTATTCCCACGCGCCGCCACGGAATGCGCCGGCGGTGCTGGCGATGTCCGTGTAGGCGCTCATCACGATCACCGGCAGCCGCGGCACCGCGGCTTTCAACCGCTCCAACAGCACCAGCCCGTCGTCGCCGGGCATGCGCACGTCGGTGAACAGCAGCGCGGGCGCGCCGTCGTCCGCGAGCGCATCGAGCGCGGCCCGCGTCGAATCGAAATCCCTCACCACGTACCCCGCTTCGCGCAGCGCGGTCGACAGCACGAAGCGCACGGCGCGATCGTCGTCCACGACCCAGATGCCAGTTTCATCGGCCATCGTCGTCGCCCCCTTCGATGACTGCATGATCGCGATCGACGTCGGGCGCCGCGTCGGGATCAGGTGCGTGTCCGGCCGGCAGCATCGGCAGCAGCAGCGTGAACACCGTGTGCCCCGGGCGCGAGCGGTACGCCAGCGAGCCGTGGTGTTCGCGCGCGACCTGCTGCGCCAGCGCCAGGCCCAGGCCGCTGCCCTCGGCGCGGCCGCTGACCAGCGGCAGGAAAACCCGCTCGGCCAGTTCGTCCGGGATCCCACTGCCGTCGTCGACGATCTCCAGCCGCAGCACCAGCGCATGCGGCTGGTCACCGATCCGCAGGCCGTGTTCGGCGCGCGTGCGGATGGCGACGTTGGCTGCACCGGCCTCGATGGCGTTGCGGACCAGGTTCCACACCGCCTGCACCAGGCGGTCGTCGTCGCCGGTGAGCTCCGGCAGGCTGGGGTCGTAGTCGCGGCTGAGCCTGACTGCCCAGCCGGCGTCGGACTCGGCCAGGCGCAACACGCGTTCAAGCACGCCATGGATGTTGAGCGGGGCGTGCGCGCGCGGCGGGGCTGGCGACAGCAGGCGGTCGAGCAGTCCGGCCAGTCGTCCGACCTCCGACTCGATCAACGAGGTCAGTTCGCGGGAGGCGCCATCCCCGGCACGCCGGGCCAGCAATTGCGCCGCCCCCTTGATGCCGGCCAATGGATTGCGCAGCTCGTGGGCCAGGCCCTTGAGCGCCGCGGACAGGGCACCGGGCAGCGCGGTGGCGGGGTCCTCTCCGGGGAATTCCTCGACCGGATGCGCTTCCAGCAACCAGCCACCGCCACTGCGTGGCGACAGCGCGATATCGGCAAAGCGCGGCGTCGTCCCGGGGAAGGCCAGCGGAAGTCGGCGCAGGCGGGCGCTGTCGTTTTCGGGGGCCTGCTGCTCGAGCAGGCGTGCCAGCAGATCGCCGTCGGCTTCCAGCGCTGCCAGCGGCAGGCCGGGCAGGCGCCGCGCGCCGACGCCGAGCCAGCGGGCGAACGCCGGGTTGCTGGCCTCGATGCAGCCATCGTCGGCAGTCCAGGCGACCGGGGTGGTGAGGGAGTCCAGGGCGGGGGCGTCCGGCATTGCACCAATGTAGTGCATCAGTCGATGCGGGGCGAGGACTGCTTGCACGTTGGGTGTGTCTGTCGCGGTACTGCGGAACTCTGGATTTGGTGGGGCTTGACGCCGCACAAGGTCAAGGGCAAGAGCCAAGGCCAAGGCAACGCTCGCATGCCTATTGCCCAAGTAACTACAAACCCCTTCTTTTGCCGCTGGCCACCCTTTGATCGTCATTCCCGCGAAGGCGGGAATCCATGGACGTTGCTCCTTGTTCCGCAAGATCAAACGCTTCCGCGCTGTCGCGCGGGTCACTTTTGTCAGGGCAAAAGTAACCAAAACCATCCGCGACGGGCGCTGCGCCGGTGACGGTGGAGCCGTCACCGGTTCCCTGCGCTTCTCGCGCGTAGTGGCACGGCGCCCAAACTCGCTCGCTCGCTTCGCTCAGACATGGACGCCTCTTCGGCCACGGCCACTTCAGCCTGCGATGCTCGGCTTGCTTGACGCCGCACAAGGTCAAGAGCAAAGCAGAAGCAATGCAGAGCCAAGGCAAAGCAAGCATGCCTATAGCAAGAGCAAGATCAAACGCTTCCGCGCTGTCGCGCGGGTTACTTTTGTGTCTTTCGGCAAAAGTAACCAAAACCATCCGCGACGGGCGCTGCGCCGAGATCAAACGCTTCCGAGCCGTCACGCGGGTCACTTGTGCTCCGGACAGAGGCACATCCATGTGCCCCATCCGCGACGGGCGCGGCGCCGTGCGGCGGTCCAAATCGTTCCAGACGATTCTGTCACCCAAAGTGGCACGGCACCCAAACTCGCTACGCTGCGCTTCGCTCAGACATGGGTGCCTCTTCGGCCACTTTGGGCTGCGGTGCTCGGCTTGCTAAACGCCGCACAAGATCAAGTGCAAGGTCAAAAGCGAAGGCAAGGTCAAAAGCCACGGCAAAGCGCATGGCTGTTGCCATTGCTTTGGCTTTTGCTTTTTGCTTTTGATGTTCCGCGACTTAAAGCTTGCCGAGCATCGCAGGCCAAGCGGGCCGAAGAGGTGCCCATGTTTGAGCGCAGCGAGTTTGGGCACCGTGCCCGTTTGGGCTGAGAAGCGCAGGGCACCGATGCGGCTTCATCGCATCGGCAAGCGTCAGGAGCAGTGGTCTTTGGTTACTTTCTGCCGTAACAGAAAGTAACCCGCGCAACAGCGCGGAAGCGTTTGATCTTGCGAAACAAAGAGCAACGTCCATGGATTCCCGCCTTCGCGGGAATGACGGTATTGTTGTGGCTCTTGCATCTTGTCTCCTGGCAGTTGGTTCTTGTTCTTGTGCGACTTAAAGCTTGCCGAGCATCGCAGGCCAAGCGGCCTGAAGAGGTGCCCATGTTTGAGCGCAGCGAGTTTGGGCACCGTGCCCGTTTGGGCGACAGATCGTGTGGAACGATCTGGGCCGACGCATGTCGCCCGCGCAAAGCGCGGGTGGGGCACATGGATGTGCCCCAGTCCGCAGGGCACCGATGCGGCTTCATCGCATCGGCAAGCGTCAGGAGGAATGGTTTTGGTTACTTTTGCCTAAACAAAAGTGACCCGCGCAACGCGCGGAAGCGTTTGATCTTGATGTGGCCTTTGCCTTTTGTAGGAGTGGTGGCGACATGCCGCCACCGGTAAGTTGCGAGGCGATGGTGCCCGCAGAGCATCGCGACTGACGTCGCTCCTACGTCGAATCGTGCGCAGGTCTGGCGCTGGGTTCGACGGCGACGTGCCGCCGTGGCTACAGATCGTCTGCAGCGATCTGGATTGACGCATGTCGCCCGTGCGCGGCGCGAGTGTGGGGCACGGGTTGCCTGGCCCTAAGCACAGGCACTGATGCGGACCTGCCGCGTCGGCAGGGACCGGGCGTCCTCGTCTTTGGTCGGTGTCTGCCGTAACGCCAGGTGATCCGCACGATGGCGTGGACGCCTGGAAAACGGCCTGCGCGGCAGCCGGAAAGCGCGGATTCAGACGGGACAATCGATGTCGAAGCAGGCAGTTGCCGTCACGTCCCGCAGGTCCCTGGAATCAATCCCCCGGGTCGCCGTCATCCGGCCGCGTCAACGCGTACAGGATCTGCAGATCCTCGTCGTCCAGCCCATCATCGGCATTGCCACGAAAATGGCGATGGAACGCGCGCACCGTCGCCGCGCGGTCTTCCAGCGGGTAGCCAACCGCCTGCAATGCCAACCAGGGGTCGAAGCCCGCAGGCGGCGGGCCCGCATCGCTTGTCGGCCAGCGACCAAACCCTGCATCGGCCAGCTGCCGCCACGGGAACCTCACCCCGGGATCCTGCTTGCGGGTCGGTGCAAAGTCGGCGTGGCCGACGATCGCGGTGCGTGGGATGCCGTAGCGCTTGCACAGGTCATCGAGCAGCGTGATCAGGCTGGCGATCTGCGCCGGCGGGAACGCATCGGCCACCTTGTTGTCCAGCTCGATGCCGATCGAGGCCGAGTTGACGTCGGTGATCGTGCCCCAGTGCCCGCCCCCGGCATGCCAGGCGCGCATGGCGTCGGCCACCAGCTGGTAGCGCCTGCCGTCGCGCCCGATCAGGTAATGCGCACTGACCGGTCCGCCGCTGTTGCTGGTGCGCAACGTGTCCAGGCTCTCCTGCACGCTGTCCTGCTCGGTGGCGTGGATCACGATCAGGATCGGCTGGCGTGGCCCGAAGTTGGGCGAGGGCACCCAATCGGCAAGTGGGTTCCTCGGCGCGGTGTGGGCGCAGGCAGCCAGTGCAACGACAAGCACGAGCAGCAGGGGCATGCGGATCGACATGCGCCGCATTGCACCGGGATACGTTGGTGATTGCAAGTCGGCGGCACGGGTAGCCGCGAACCGGTGCGCGTGTCACCGGTTGCGCAAAAACAGGGCGCGCGCCCGACCCTTGCAACCCAGCCAATGGGTGGCCGCGGCCTGGCAGCTTTCGCAGATCGCGGGAATACATTGGGCGATCCAGCGCCGAACAAGGGATGCGCGGCACTACCGCGCATTCCTTCGGAACGCCCACCGCGCTGCGGTGGGCCGGCCATCCGCCGCCGGGCTCCTGGCTGGCGCAAACCGCGTTACGGCATCAGCCTGCGTAATACAGTTGGTATTCCAGCGGGTGAGGAAGGGATGCTTGCGCGGCACTGCCGCGCATCCCTTCGGAACGCCCACCGCGCTGCGGTGGGCCGGCCATCCGCCGCCGGGCTCCGGGCTGGCGCAAACCGCGTTACGGCATCAGCCTGCGTAATACAGTTGGTATTCCAGCGGGTGAGGAAGGGATGCTTGCGCGGCACTGCCGCGCATCCCTTCGGAACGCCCACCGCGCTGCGGTGGGCCGGCCATCCGCCGCCGGGCTCCTGGCTGGCGCAAACCGCGTTACGGCATCAGCCTGCGTAATACAGTTGGTATTCCAGCGGATGCGTCGCGGCGCGGAACGCGGTGACTTCCTTCATCTTCAATGCGATGTAGGCGTCGATGAAGTCGTCGGTCATGACGCCGCCGGCCTTGAGGAATTCACGGTCGGCGTCGAGCGCCTCAAGCGCCTGGTCGAGCGAGGAGCACACCTGCGGGATGTTCCTGGCCTCTTCCGGCGGCAGGTCGTACAAATCCTTGTCCATCGCCTCGCCCGGATCGATCTGGTTCTTGATGCCGTCCAGGCCGGCCATCATCAGTGCGGTGAAGGTCAGGTAGCCGGACTGTTGCGGATCGGGGAAGCGGAACTCGATGCGGCGCGCCTTGGGGTTGGACACGTAGGGGATGCGGCAGCTCGCCGAGCGGTTGCGCGCCGAGTAGGCCAGCATCACCGGTGCCTCGAAGCCCGGCACCAGCCGCTTGTAGGAATTGGTGGTGGCGTTGGAAAACGCATTGATCGCGCGCGCATGCTTGAACACGCCGCCGATGTACCACAGCGCCGTCTGCGACAGCCCACCGTAGCCGTCGCCACTGAACAGGTTGGTGCCGCCCTTGGCCAGCGACTGGTGCACGTGCATGCCGCTGCCGTTGTCGCCGACGATGGGCTTGGGCATGAAGGTCGCCGTCTTGCCGTTGCGGTAGGCCACGTTGCGGATGATGTACTTCATCATCATCAGTTCGTCGGCCTTGCGCACCAGCGTGTTGAACCGGGTGCCGATCTCGCACTGGCCGGCGTTGGCGACCTCGTGGTGGTGCACCTCGACCTCGATGCCGACCTGCTCCAGGGTCTTGCACATCTCGGCACGGATGTCGTGCAGCGAATCCACCGGCGCCACCGGGAAGTAGCCGCCCTTGATGCCGGGGCGCAAGCCGCTGTTGCCGCCGGCGTAATCGGTGGCCGAGTTCCAGTGCGCCTCCTCCGAGTCGATCTTGTAGAAGGTGTGCCCCATCTCGTTGCCGAACTGCACCGAATCGAACACGAAGAACTCCGGTTCCGGCCCGAAGAACGCCTGCTCTGCGATGCCGCTGGACTTGAGGTAGGCCTCGGCGCGATTGGCGATGCCGCGCGGGTCGCGCGAGTAGGCCTGCATGGTCGCCGGGTCGAGCACGTCGCAGGTCAGCACCAGGGTCGGGTCGGACGTGAACGGGTCGATGAAGGCGGTGGCCGGATCCGGCAGCAGCACCATGTCGGACTCGTTGATGCCCTTCCAGCCCTGGATCGAGGAACCATCGAACATCTTGCCGTCCTCGAACAGGCTGTCGTCGACGATCGAGCCGGGATAGGTGACGTGGTGCTCGATGCCACGGATATCGGCAAAGCGCAGGTCGACGAATTCGACCTTGTGGTCCTTCATGAGTTTTTCGACGTGGTCGCTGGACATGGCGCAGGCTCCGGATGGGCTGAATGGGAAATCGGGGGCGGTGAATGGGGCGCCGCTGGATTCAAGGACGCTGGCTTCTACCAAGCAATCAAGCAATGGCTGTGCCAGCCCCATGGAAAGCTTAAGGCATTGTTTTTGATGGGTTTCCAGAAAGGGATAAACCACGGGTGCACCAATATCGCGCGAACTTGGTTCCTGTGCGCACAGATTTGGTGCATTGCTGGTGTGCAGGTCGGTCCCAGCCGGCCGATCTTCCCGCCCACCGCCCGATATCTACATTCCGGCTTGCACGGAGGACGCGGTTGCCTCGAAAGCCGGGTCAATCTGGACCCCGGCCTTCCTCGGGATGGCGGGCTGGGAATGACGGCATTTGTATGGGATGACGACGTCGGTTGCGGCAGCGTCGGGGCACTGCGTGCGACGACATGGATCGATCGATGACAGTCACGGGGCGGGCAGCAAGGCGGCGGGCAGCAATGGCGCGGGCAATAAAACATGCCCGGCCGGCGAGGCACGATGCGCCAGGGGTCCGGTGCAGGCGACAATGCCCATGCGCGCCTGTTGTTCCCAATCCCTAATCCCCAATCCCGGCCCCAATGACCGAATTCCTGCAAGCCCTGCTGCTGGGCATCATCGAAGGCATCACCGAGTTCCTGCCCATCTCCAGCACCGGTCACCTGTTGATCGCCGAGCGCTGGCTCGGGCAGCGCACCGAGTTGTTCAATATCGCGATCCAGGCCGGCGCGATCCTGGCAGTGGTGCTGATCTACCGGCAGCGGTTGTTGGGCTTGGCCATGGCGTTCCTGGGACGGGGCACGCCGGGCGGTGGCGCGGCGGGCAACGGGGGCGGCGATGCGACCGCGCCATCGAATCCGTCCGAAGCGCGCGATTACGGCTTCAAGCTGATCGCTGCCTTTGGCGTGACCGCCGTGCTGGGGCTGCTGGTGAAGAAGCTGGGCTGGGAACTGGACGATGCAATCGCACCCATCGCCTGGGCGCTGATCCTGGGCGGTGTCTGGATGCTGGTCGCCGAGCAGCTCGCCGCGCGTCGTGCCCGGGTGCTGGGCGAACGCGCCCGGATCACATGGACGGTGGCGATCCTGGTGGGCGTCGCGCAGGTGGTGGCCGGCGTGTTCCCGGGCACCTCGCGGTCGGCGGCGACGATTTTCGTGGCGTTGCTGTTGGGCGTCACCAACCGCGCCGCCGCAACCGAATTCGCGTTCCTGGTCGGCATCCCGACGATGTTCGCCGCGACCGCCTACGAGCTGCTGTCGTTGTACCGGCACGGAGGCGGCAGCGGCGAGGACTGGGGCTTGTTGTGCGTCGCGCTGGTCGCCTCGGCGATCACCGCCTTCATCTCGGTGAAGTGGCTGTTGCGCTACATCCAGTCGCACCGGTTCACCGCGTTCGCGGTGTATCGCCTGGTGTTGGGCCTGGCGTTGCTGTGGTGGGTGCCGGCCGGCTGAGTCGAGGGCACACGGTCGCTGGTGCCGGGCGTGCAGGCGGCGCGGCCTGCCCTGCGCCATGGATCATGCAAGCTGCAGGCCTGCACCGGGGCCGGGTTGCGTGGTCAATCCCGGCGTTCGATCGGTAGGTGCGCACGATCGAGCAGCACCAGTGGCGCCTGGTCCAGTCCCAGCTGCAGGCGTGCACTGCCGATCATGTCGTCCACGCCAGGCGGCGGGTCGTCCCGCGTGCGCAAACTGAAGCTGAAGACCACCTTGCGGTAACGCTGCTTGATATCCAGCAGCCGCGGGCGCAGGCGCTGCCAGGCCGCGATGCCATCGTCGTCCAGCGAAAAGACGTGCCAATCCGGTTCAGCGCCCGGCAGCAACCGGCTGTCGTAGACCTGCGTCGGCCGCAAGCCAAACGCATAGACTTCCTCGGTGGCGTTGGATCGCGGCGTCAGGCGCAGTTCCAGGTGCGAGCGCTCCGGGTCGATCCGCATCGCCGCCGGGGCGATCCGGCCGGCCAGGCGCACGTCGCGCGGCTCCACGCTGGCCAGGTCGGCGGGATCGAAGCCGCGCATCTTCCATAGCGTGGACAGCGGGATGCTGGCGCACCCGGCCAGCAGCAAGCAGGCCAGCACCAAGCAGGCCAGCACAAGCGCGCCGCCGGTCCCTGGCGTCCCCGGTCGCGTCATCCGCCGTCCCCGTCAGTCACCCGACCGGGGATGTAGCGAATACGTGCCATAGGTCAAGGCTTCGGCGAGGACATGCGCCCGCATTGCACCGAACACGTCGCCGGCGGTGAACTTGTCCGGGAGCTCCAGGCCGGCCACGTCCAGGGCGAACAGGCGGAAGAAATACCGGTGCGTGCGCAGGTCGTTGGGCGGCGGGTAGGGGCCGTCGTAGCCGACGTAGTCGCCGCCCAACTCGTCGTCGCCCGCGAACCAGCCGGTGTAGTCGTTCAATCCCTGCCGGGCGCCCGCGGGACCTGGCGGGTCGGACTTGCCGCCCTTGCTGACACCATCGCTGCAGCTGCCGGCGGCGATGTCACGCACGTCGGCCGGGATGTCGGCCATCGCCCAATGCACGAAGCCGGTGCGCGGCATGTCCACGGGCAGCTCGACGCCGTCCTTGCCGGCGTCGGTGGCATCGGTTGGTGCATCGGCATCGATGCACAGCAGCGCGAAAGAGCGGGTTCCTTCCGGGACATCGTCCCAGGCCAGCTGCGGATTGCGGTTGCCGCCGAAGCCGTTGGGTGCTCCGAACGCGAATTCGGCGGGGATGGGTTTGCCGTTTTCGAAGCTGTCGCTGTGGATGCGCATGGTCTCCTCCGGGGGGGTGGCTGGGTTTGCGATGTCAGGACAATGCTGGCATTGGGGCTACTTTATCGCCACCGCGCGAACGTTCCGTGGTTGGCGCATGAATGGCGACTCGCAGGCCCTCGGGTGGGCCCCACCTGATTCGCTTTCAAGCGCTTCCGTGCTGCGTACTCGGGCATGGGCGCCTCTGCGCCGCCACGGCCTGCGATGCTCGGCTTGGCTAACGCCGCAACAGGGGCAGAGCAACGGCAGAGCAAGATCAAACGCTTCCGCGCTGTCGCGCGGGTTACTTTTGTTTAGGCAAAAGTAACCAAAACCATCCGCGGCGGGCGCTGCGCCGGTGACGGTGGAGCCGTCACCGGTTCCCTGCGCTTCGGACTGGGGCACATCAGTGTGTCCCACCCGCTACGCGGGCGTCGTGCGGCGGTCCAAACGCTTCCGGACGACTTGTTGGCCGCCACGGCCTGCGATGCTCGGCTTGGGTAGCGCCGCAACAGGGGCAGAGCAACGGCAGAGCAACGGCAGAGCAACGGCAGAGCAACGGCAGAGCAACGGCAGAGCAAGATCAAACGCTTCCGCGCTGTCGCGCGGGTCACTTTCTGTTACGGCAGAAAGTAACCAAAGACCACTGCTCCTGACGCTTGCCGATGCGATGAAGCCGCATCGGTGCCCTGCGCTTCTCGCCGGAAAGGGTACGGTGCCCAAACTCGCGCGCTGCGCGCACTCAAACATGGGCACCTTTTCCCCCTTTCCGGCTGCGATGCTCGGCAAGCTTTAAGTCGCGGAACATCAAAAGCGAAAAGCGAAAAGCGAAAAGCGAAAAGCGAAAAGCGAAAAGCGAAAAGCGAAAGCAATGACAACAGCCATGCGCTTTGCCTTGGCTTTTGCCCTTGCCCTTGCCCTTGCCCTTGCCCTTGCCGTTGATCTTGTGCGGCGTTAAGCAAGCCGAGCATCGCAGGCTGTAGTGGCCGAAGAGGCGCCCATGTTTGAGCGCAGCGAGTTTGGGCGCCGTGCCACTACAGGCGAGAAGCGCAGGGAACCGGTGACGGCTCCACCGTCACCGGCGCAGCGCCCGTCGCAGATGGTTTTGGTTACTTTTGCCTAAACAAAAGTAACCCGCGCGACAGCGCGGAAGCGTTTGATCTTGAGCTTGAGCCAGCTTTTGCAGGCGTGATCACGGCACACCGTCATCAGCAAATCGTGATGCCATCGTGTATGAAGTGCATCGCGACTTACCGGTGACGGCATGCCGCCACCACTCCTACGACAGGCAGGGCAAAAGCAAGAGCTCGCGGCTGAAGCCGCTCCTGCAGCGATCCAGAAGCCAGTGACGCGCCCGGCACCGCACCCTTTCCGGCGACAGATCGCCTGGAACGATCTGGGCCGACGCATGTCGCCCGCGCGCAGCGCGGGTGGGCACAGGAATGTGCCCCAGTCCGAAGCGCAGGGCACCGTGCGGCTCTGCCGCATCGGCAAGCGTCAGGAGTCGTGGTTTTGGTTGCTTCTGCCTAAACAAAAGTAACCCGCGCGACAGCGCGGAAGCGTTTGATCTTGTGATTTCGAATCTCGCTTTCGCTCCTGCAGGAGCGGCCCCGACATGCCACACCCATCGAATCGCAGCGCGATCGTGAGGAAGGGCAGCGCGCCTCAACGGTGGTGGCGCGTCGAAGCACTTCGATCACGTCAGATGCGACGACCCGTCACGGAAAATCAACGGGGGCCAGCCGATCCGCCACCCAGGTCTCGGCGAAACCATCCATGTTGGCGCCCACCAGGAAACCGCAATGGCCGCCGTATTGCGCAATCTCCAATCGCGTCTCCGGCGCCAGCACCAGCTGGTTGAATTCATCCAGTGGAATCACCGGGTCGTCGGCCGTCATCAGGATGTCGGCCGGCACCTGCAGGGCAGCCAGGCGGTCGCCGGCGATCGAATAGCCGTCGAAATAGTTGTCCAGCGTGCCGAAATCGGTATGCCGCTGTACCAGCCACTCGGTCAGGTCGCGCATGCCCAGGTGCAGGGTGCGGTGGTCGAAGGCATGGGTGGTCGGGAACAGTTCGCGCTTGCGCACCAGCGAGCGTCGCCACTTGCGTTCGAAATAGCGCAGGTACACGCGCCAGCCGCGTTCCATGTGTTCCATGGTCACCGCCGGGTCCAGCACCGGGCAGACCGCAGCCACGTGCGCCAGCGGCAGGCCCGCGGCCGGGGCGCGCAAGGCCAGCCGCAGCGCGAAGTTGCCACCCAGCGAATAGCCGGCTGCGACCAGCGGGCGCCGGGGCGAGGCGTCGGGCCACAGTCGCCGGGTGATGTCGCCCGCGGCATGCACGACTTCATCCATGCGGTTGGAGTGGAACAGGGCTTCGTTGAGATGGTGGCTGTCGCCATGGTCGCGGAAGTTGAGCCGCAAGGTGGCGAAGCCGCGCTGCAGGAACCGCGCCGCGGTCAGGCGCATGTAACTGGATTCGGCGCTGCCTTCCCAGCCATGCAGCAGCAGCGCGAGCCCGCGCGGCTCGACGCCGGGGACGACGCTGTGCATGCCCTGCAGGCGCACGCCGTCGCCTCCGTCGAACACGTATTCGGTGGTCACCGCGCCGGTGGCGGCGAGCAATTGCGCGCCATGCTTGCGACGCCAGGGGCTTGAACCCAGCATGGTCTGCAGGTGTGGGCTGTGCAGCCACCACGGCGGCCTGTAGTCGGCGGCAGTCAGGGTCGCGCGCGCAGCGGCCGGGCCGGGCTGCGCCTGTGCCGTCATGGCGGGGTCGTCCATGGCCCGATTATCCACTACGCGCATCCACCACGTCGGTTGCTATTGCCCTGCCATCGCCTCGGCGATCCGTTCGCGGGCCAACCCGGCGATGCGGCGGCGGCCTTCGGCACTGCCCGGCGGGATCGGTTCCAGGAAGCAGATGTCGGCGATCCGCGCCGGCTCGCCCAGCAAGCGCAAAAGATTGCCCACGAAGGTTTCGCGAGGCTGGAACGCCACGATCGCCTGGGCGCTGCCACCCGCGCCGTAACGCAAGGCCACCGGCTGCACGGGCACGTTGGCCTCGACCCCGGCCAGGAAGATCCGCGCATGGAACGGTCCCAGCGCATGCCCGTCCCGGGTCCGGCCTTCCGGGAAGACCCCGACCGAATGCCCCGTGCTCAGCCGCTGCATCATCTGTTGCAACACGCCGCCCATCGACTCCGAATCGCCGCGTTGGTGCCAGATGGTCTCGCCGCGCGTGGCCATCCAGCCCACCAGCGGCCAGCTGGCGATCTCGCGCTTGGCGACCAGCCCCATCATCCGCTGGCTGTGCAACGCCACGATGTCGACCCAGCTGACATGGTTGGCGACGAACAATGTCGCGCCCGGCGAAGGCGTGCCGATCCGGCGAAGGCGGAATCCAAAGACCCGCATCATCCCGGCCGACCAGATCCGGATCACCCGGTAATCGAGCCGCTCGCCACCCACCTGGATGCCGGCGGTCAGCCGCGTCACCAGCAACATCGCCAACGGCAGGTCGACCAGCACATGCCACAGCAGCAGCGGCACGCGATAGCCGTAGCGGAGCCACCGCATGGGTCAGGACACCGCGGCCGGCGCGCGGCCGGCCGCGGACAAGGTCAATGGATTCATTGGGTCAAGATAGCCGATGGCTGCCGGCCCGGCAGCGGGGCACGCGCAAGTCGGCAAGTCGGTGGCGCCGTGTCGGTACGGCCAGGCCCGGTGCGGCGGCAACGCCTAGCGGACGTTGAACATGCCCGGGCGCCAGGTACGCACGTAGCTGCCACGCGACGAGGCATAACCGCTGCTGCTGCCATAGCCCTGGCCCATGTCGCGCTCGCGACGGACATGCATGCGGTCGACCAGCTCCTCGCGGCGGTTGTCCAGCCAGTCGGTGCGGCCGATCTTGGCGGGATCCAGGCCGCGACGCTCGGCCTGGTGCTGGCGGAAGTCGCAGAAATCGTCATAGGCGGCCAGCTCGTGCTTGAGCTCGCGCACGGCCAGTTCGATCATCACCGCGTCGTCCAGGAAGCCCAGCACGGCGACGTTGTCCGGGATCACGTCATCGGGGTCGCAGAAGTACATCAGCGCCGACAACACCCGGTCCTTGTCCTCTTCGGACATCGCCCAGGCTTCGTCGCGGACCATCGCGATCATGTCGTCCAGCTTGAGCAGCCGCTGCAGGATGAAGTCCGGGATCTTGATCTTCTGCGCATCGCTGAGCATGGCGGCGGCGCAATCGATGACTTCCTGCGGGGTCTTGCTCTCGGCTGCCTTCCGGGACTTGGCCATCGCTTCGTGGAAATGCTCCAGATCGCGGTCGTTGAGTTCGAAATTGAGCGTGATCGACATGGCAGGTCCAGGTCAGAGGGAAGGGAAGAGCAGAAGAGTATGGCGTGGCTCGCGGTGACGTCAATTGCGGTTACCCGATGCGATGGCGGCAATCGTGTGCAAAGAACGCTTAAAGCAAGGGATTCACGGCCATGGGCACCCTCTCCTGCATCCGTGCGGCAGCCAAGCGGTGCCGCGTGCGCGGTCACCGGCCGCGATCATCGGGAGCGTCGTGCAACCACCGCCAGCGTCAGGCGCGAGATGCAGGCCAACCGTCCCTGGTCGTCTTCGATCCGGATCTCCCAGACCTGGGTGCTGCGCCCCACGTGCAACGGCCGCGCGGTGCCGGTGACATGGCCCTCGCGCACCGCGGCCAGGTGGTTGGCGTTGATCTCGATGCCCACCACGCCCTGGCCCTCCTCCACGCACAAGCCCCCCGCGGTACTGCCCAGCGTCTCGGCCAGCAATACCGAGGCCCCGCCATGGAGGAGCCCGAAGGGTTGGTGGGTGCGTGCATCCACCGGCATGGTGCCTCTCACGTAATCGACGCCGACCTCGGTAAAGACGATGCCAAGCGGCACCATCGCGGTATCGCGCGACAGGGCATTGAGGTCGGCCGGGGTGGCATTGCGGCGGAAGATGGACCGGGCAGGCGGTTGTTGGGACGGGGTTGGGTTGGAGGTCATTCCACCAACATACCGCGTCGTGCGCCCACGGGCAGCGAACGGGTTGCAGCTGGCGTGGCGGGGGAGGACACCACGCCAACTGCGTTGGATCGTTGCAAGCGCAATGCCACCGCCCGCCTGCGGCCGCCGCGCGGCGCCATCAGCCGCAACGGAAGCGCGGCGCGCCACTCCAGTCGCTGGCATAGCGGCGGGTGCAGCCATAGCCGCTGCTGTTGCCGTAGCCGATGCCAAAATCGCGCTCGCGATGCTGGCCACGGCGTGCGCGGGGTGCGGGCTGGGCATTGCCGGTTGAGGTGTCGGTGCGGGGGGTTTGTCGGCGTTCGATGCGGGTCATGGGGTGGCTCCGGGTGGGCCTTGGTGAATTGGTGTGCTGGTAATCTACAACACCAAGTCCTCCGTGGCATGGGCCGGAAGTCACCCAACTGAAGGCAGGCCGGGGGCCAGCGGGTGATCACCCTGGCGGGAGCCCCTTCAGCCGCGAGCTCGCGGCTTGGCCGTTGCAGGAGCACCCCATGGGCGCGAAGCACTGGCCGTTGGATTCATGGCGTGACGGATCGCGCCCATGGGGCGCTCCTGCAAAAAAGCCGGAAAGCTTCGCCGCAAGCCGAAAACTCCAGGCAGAAGCCGCTCCTGCAACCGCAGGGCGCCATTGTCAGCCCGCGGGGTGCCTACAGGACGGGTGCCAGGCCCGCCCCGAATGCGGTGAAGATCCGCGTCAGCAGCGGCTTGAAGCCGATGTCCACCTCGGGAAAGTCGCCCACCGGCTCATAGCAGTCGCCGAATTTCGGGTCGAAGGGCGATAGCGGCGCCGGGCAGTCCGGACCTGGCTGGAACTGGTAGCTGGTGGCATAGCGCACCGGCCACAGGTCGAAGATCGGCAGGCGCTCGGACAACTTCGCCAGGTTGTACTCCAGCCCGGGCAGCACCGGCGGATGCGGGCGCCTGGCGATGGTCCAGGCATTGTCCGGGGCAATGTCCCGTCGGATCCTGGTCGCCAGCGCGTGCGCAAAGGCGGGGTCGTCGATGACCACCGCCGCCTCGGTGTTGTAATGGTCGCTGCGCGGGTCGAAGTTGTGGGTGCCGACCACGCCGACCCGATCGTCCACGACCAGCGATTTGGCATGCAGGCCCACGCGAACGCCCGCACGCTTGAGCGGGACCGGCTCGGTGGCCCGGCGACGGGCGTAGCGCAATGCGGTGTATTCGGCCTCCAGTGGCTGGCGCCGCCGCCGGGCGGTGGCGCTGTTGCCGTCGCGCCGCGCATGGACCACGCGCTCGCGCGCCCGCGCCAATTCCTCGTCGGTGGGCGGCGCAGGCAGCTCTGCGTCGGTGGCTGCAAGGTCGATCGGCACGTTCGCCGGAAACGGCTTGAACTCGTGGATCTCGAAACCGAAGTCGCGCAGGTAGCGACGCTTGTACTTGTACGACAGCGCATAGGTGATGAACGAATCGGTCGCGCCCAGGCTGTTGGTGGAAATGATCACGCGCGGCGGATCGGGCCTTTTCCGCAGCGCGCGGAACATGTCCTGGGCCTGGTCGGACAGCACCAGGTAGGGCGTTTGCAGCAGGACTTCGTGGTCGGCGGATTCGATCAGCGTGCGCAGTTCGTTGGAGGCGGGCGCGGGCTTCTCGTTGTGCGCATGGTGCTTCTGCGGCAGGTCGGCGATGTAACCCACGGCGCCCACCGGCAGTGCCCCGGCGGCAAGCGCATCGACGCGGGCCGGGTCGCGGGCAGCCGCGCGCATGCCGGCAACGCGGTCCGGGTTTTCGAACTGCCACTGCGGCACCGGCGGCACGCCATCGCGCAGCAGGCGTTTGCCGACGTCCACCAGCTGCCAGGGCGAAGTGCTGCGTCGGTCGTTCCAGAACACATTGAAGTTCGCCGCCATGTCCCGCGCCACCGGGCCGGCGACCAGCACGTCGCGATCGAGGAAATTGTAGGTGTCGCTCCAGTCGTAGTAGTCGTCCTGGTAATTGCGCCCGCCGGTGATGCCGACCACGCCGTCCACCAGCAGCAGCTTGGTGTGCATGCGCTGGTTGAGCTTGCGCCAGCAACAGGCGGCGGCCAGGACGTAGCGCGGATAGCTCAGGTGCGCCCGATCGAGCATCGGGTTGTACAGCCGCAGCTGGAAATCGACATGGGCCGCCGACAGCGCCGCGATGGTGTCGACATGCTTGAGCGCGGACAGCTGGTCGACCAGCAACCGCACCTTGACGCCGCGGCGGGCCGCGGCCAGCAACGCATCCAGGAACAGCTGCCCGGCATCGTCCTCGTCGAAGATGTACGTCTGCAGGTCGATGGCAGTGGTCGCGCTGGCGATCAGGTTGAGCCGGGCGAGCATCGCGTCCTGGCCGCTGTCCAGGAGCAGCGCATAGTGCCGGGGCGCGCCGGGCATGCTTTCGGCCATGGCGCGCGCACCCAGCTCGTGCAGCGGTGATGCCTGGGCACAGGCGTCCCTGCGGTCGCACGTCAGTTGCGTGGAGCGCGCCGACTCGACCAGCACCTGGGTGCGCGCCTGCTGCTGCGGCGACAGCGACGCGCAGGCCCCGCACGACAAGGCCAGCGCCAGCATCGCCGCCCGCGCCCATCGCGGCATCTGCCTGTATCGGCCTGCTCACAGGCCGCTCCCCGCCAGCGGCACGCCGTTTCCAGCATCGGTCCATGGCCGGCATGTCACCGGCTGGCCTGCTTGCGGATGCGGATGTGCATCTCGAACAGCACATCGCCGGCAAGCGCGAAATTCCACCGCGTCATGCCGTAATTGCCGCGTTGGACGGTGCCGGTGGCGACCACGTCGCAGTCCAGGCCCGGGTGGGCGCAGGTGGCCGGCTGGATGTGGAAGACCTCGCGCCGCCGCACGCCGCGGATGCGCAGTTCGCCGGTCAGTTTGCCACCCTCTTGCAGCATGGCCGGGGCGTAGGGGTCGGAGACAAAGGTGACATGCGGCCAGTCATCGGCATCGAAGAATCCGCTGCCGCGCGCATACCGCGTATAGGCCGGATGGCCAAGGATCTCGACCGTGGCGGTCTCCAGTTGCAGGCGCACCTGGTGGCGGCCGTCCGGGCGTTCGACGACTTCACCGCGGTAGCGGGGGAAACTGCCTCGCAGTGCCTGGCCCCAGCGCGTGGTCATGGTGAATCCGATGCGCGATGTCGTGGTATCGACATCCGCGGCGCGCCCCGGCGCCAGCGCGAGCGACAGGCAGGCTGCCACCAGGAGGCCGGCGCCGCGTCGAAGGAGGGATGGCCGGGCTGATTGCCGGGTTGAGCGCCCGGTGGCCACGCTGCCAGCTCGGCGGGTTGATCGGGATGCCGCTTCGGCCGTGCGAGTCACGGCCACCAGAAGGCGGACAGTGTTGCGGTGCCCGGTTCGATCGATGCATCGTCGGGGAAGTGCAGGACGGCGATCGACCCCGGCGGCATCCCGCGGTAATCACCCGACTGCCCGCTATGCATCAGCGCGGCAAGGTGTTCCAGCCCGGGGTTGTGTCCAACCAGCAACAGCCGGTTGGTCTCGCGATGCTTGTCCGCCAGCGCGGCCAGGGTGCCCGATGTGGCCTCGTAAATGCTGTCTTCCAGGCGTTGCTCGACATACCCCACCGAGGCCAGCACCGTCTCCAGTGTTTCGCGGGTGCGGCGGGCCGGCGAGCACAGCGCGCAATCAGGCACCAGGCCATTGTCGAGCAGCCAGCGTCCGGCGGCCTCGGCCTCGGCCAGTCCTTCGGGCGAGAGCGGTCGATCCAGGTCGGCCTGGCCGCTTCGGGCCGGCTCGGCATGGGCGTGACGCAGCAGGATCAGTTCGCGCATTTAGGGGCCGTGATTGGTGATTCGGGATTCGTGATTCGCAAGGGCATTGTTTGTTGCGGCTTGTCGGCAAATGCCGAGACGCACGTGTATGGGAGACCGTTGATTCCGTGGGCGATACGTCCGCCGCAACGCGCCGCAAACGCGGGCCTGCCGCTCTTGCGAATCACGAATCCCGAATCACCAATCCCGGTTTCTCCCCCAATCACGACTTCTTCAACCAGTCGACCAGCGACTGCCAGTCCTGCTGGTGGTCGCGTACCTGGGCGGAGTGGTAATCGAACATGCTCTTGCCCAACCCGACCAGCACGGAATAGGCCTGGCTGTCGCGCAACTGCGCCACCAGCGGGTACGGCCATTGCCGCCAGAGATCGACCATCTGCTGGGAGGCATTGGTCCAGGGCTTGAGCTTGTTGCCGACCAGTCCCACCCGCAGGTCGCCACGGCGGATCCGCGCGGTCTTGGCCAGGGTGTCCAGGAAAGGCACCGTGGCCTCCACGTCCAGGGTGGAGGGCGCCACCGGCACGACGACCGCATCGGCGCGCGCCATGTAGGGCGTGAGGTCGTGCGCCATCGCACCGGCCGGGGCATCGATGATCACCCAGTCGCTGTCGTCGGGAATCCTCTGCTGCCAGCCCCGCTGGCTGGCATCGATGGGCAGCACGGCGCTGTCCAGCCCGGCGCGGCGCTCGGCCCAGCGGGTCGAGGAGCGCTGCGGGTCGGCATCGACCAGTGTCGAGCGTTTGCCCGACAACGCCGCCAACGCCGCGAGATGGGTGGCGATGGTGGTCTTGCCGACGCCACCCTTGGAACTGGCCACGAGGATTGTCTTCATCCGCGACTCCACTCCTGAGCACGAAGCCCAAAGCCTACACCGGAATGCAGGCACGGTGTCGTGGCCTTGGCTGTACGGACGGCCGTGTCGCTCTAGTTGCGTCGTCCCGCTGCGGGCGGCGGTCGCGGAGCCAATCCAGGCAACCGGGCATCCACGCGGATCGGGCACATCACGCAAAGCGGTGCGGCCGTCGTCGTCGACATCGGCATCGCGTCGTCCAGCATGGCGGTCGCCGCACGCGATGGAGGCTGCCAGCCATGCCACACGCCACTGCGCCGGGGTCCGTGCGTTCGTGGCCGCCCAAACGATGTCCGGTACCCCGGGGTCGCGCCTGCTTCGATGGTTTGGTCTGCCTGGGCCAAGGGCCTGCCCCCGACTGCTTCGGGTCATGCACCGCCCATGCTGGCCCAACCCTGCTGGCCCGCTGGCTTGGAGCGGCGACTCGCCGGCCACCAACACATGGTCTTGCCTTACTGTGCACAACAAGGTACTGTGCGCCGAACCTTACAAGGCCAGACACTGTGAATCAGCGCGACCCCCACGAGGCCCCCGCCTCCAAGCTGGAACTGGAATTGCGCCGCGGCGCGCTGGTCCTGGCGGTGTTGTCGCAGCTGCGCGACGCCCAATACGGCTATTCGCTGCGGCAGGCGCTGGCCGCCCGCGGCATGCCGATCGAGGAAGGCACGCTCTACCCGCTGCTGCGGCGGCTGGAAGGCCAGGGCCTGCTGGAGTCGGAATGGCGGATCCAGGACGGCCCGCCACGCCGCTATTACCAGTTGAATACCGCCGGCGAGGCGTTGCTCGCTGATCTGACGGCCACCTGGAACGCCCTTGTCGGGACCATGGCCGGATTGCTCGAAGGAGACGCATCGTGAGCCGCATCGATACCCGCACCAACCACGTCATCGACGCCTACGTGGTCGATGTGATGCGCAGGATCCCGGGCAAGGATCGCCAGGAGGTGGGCCTTGAGCTGCGCGGGCTGCTGACCGAGATGCTGGACGAGCGCGCACAGGTGGCCGGCCGCGTCGCCGACGATGCGATGGTGCTGGCGATGCTGCGCGACTTCGGTACCCCGGCCGGGATCGCCGCGCGCTATCGGCCGGCGGCCATGGTCATCCTCCCCGCCGAGCAGACGCGATCGTTCGTGGTGCTGTCCCTGGTCGGCCTCGGCCTGCAATGGGCATTGACGTTGCCGCGCGTGTTCGATGGCAGCCTGCCCATCGCGGCGTGGTGGTTCAGCTGGGGGCTGGGTGCGTTCTGGTGGCCGGGGTTCATGGCGATGATGGCGCTGCTGGTTGCCTGGCTGCGATCGCACGGGTTGTTGCAGCCCAGGTGGACGCCCCGCATCGCCGATCCGGACCGTGTCGATCGCGGCGGCATGGTCGCAAGCCTGGTCGGTGTCGCCGTCGCGACGGGCTTCATGATCGCGCTACCGTGGCTGGTCGACCTGATGCCGCCCCACCTGGCGCACGTGTTCGCGTTCGACTCCCGACTTCCTGCGCACCCGTGCCTGGCTCGCGGTTCCACTATGGCTGGCATCGTTCGCCACCCTTGCCATGGTGGCACGCGATGGTCGCAAGACCACGCTGAGCCGGCGGCTGGAGCTGGGCACCAGCCTGGGCTTCGTCGCCCTGATCGCGTGGTGGTTGGCGGCAGGCGACATCTTCGTCGAGAAGCTCACCAATGACGGCGCCCGCGGTGGGTTGGCCCTGGTCATCGTGTTCATCGTCATCGACCTCGCCGTCAAGCTATACCGCGGTCGGCCGCGTATCCGGTCGCCACACGGCTTGCGCTGACGGCACCACGGCCGGGCGACACGGCAGCGCCACCCGGCGAGGCGCACCTGCAGTGGCGCGCGATGCAGGCAACGAGGGCATCGTTGTCGGCCCGCAGTGCGCTGGCGGTCGCAACGGGTATCGGCCAGCGCAATGGATGCCGGGCCCGACCGCCATTGCGCCGCAACGACGCGGCCGGAAACAGGATTCCAGCGGTCGCCGTGACGCCAGCGTGCCGTCAGGATGCGCCGGCCGTGGCGGACTTGCCACCAGGCAACGGCGACCATCCTCGCCCGGATGCATAGTGGAAGCCATGCGTGGACGCTGGCGCGAACGCACCGGTCCGCGCGTTCCACAGCCAGGTCTCGAGCGTCATGTCCGCAGCTCCGATCCGGATCACGTTGAAGGCGTTGGGCTCGCCTCGCTCGCGGGTCGAGGTGGCGGTGCCGGCCTGGATCACCAGCGCGGCGAACCCGGCGATGTCGTAGCGCGCGGCGGTGTTGCCGGCACGCGAATGGTGCAGGTGGCCCGACAGGAACAGGTCGACGCCGCAATCGGCGAAGGCCTGCATCGCCAGGTCCGCGCGGCCCACGAGATCGGCTTCGTCGCCCTGCGCCGGGACGTCGAAGGGATGGTGGCTGACCACGATGCGGGTGACCGCTTCGGGCAGGCCCCGGAAGTACCGCTCGACTTCCACGATCTGCTCGCGATTGATGCGGCCACCCTTGAAGGTCAGGGAGCGCGCGGTGTTGATCCCGATCACGGCGATCTCGTCGTCCTGGTAGCGCGGGAACGCCTGGTCGCTGATGTAACGCCGGAACCGCCGCAGCGGCGACAGGAAGCGGCGCAATACGTCGTAAAGCGGGATGTCGTGGTTGCCCGGCACCACGACCTGCGGCGTCGGCAGGTGATGCAGGTATTGCGCGGCTGCGCGGAACTGGCTGCTGCGCGCGCGCTGGGTCAGGTCCCCGGAGACCACCAGCAGGTCCGGTGCCAATCCGGCCAATGCATCGGCCAGCGGCGCCAACACCGCCGGATCGGTTCGTCCGAAATGCAGGTCCGAAACATGCACGACGGTCCGCATCAGGTCGCCCCCTGTAGCGGCGCGAACACGCGCAGTGCGCCCGGACGCACGGCAAAACGCACCGGCGTGGCCATGCTTTCGACTTCGCCGTCGCGCGCCACGTCGATGTGCTTGGCACGGGCCTCGACGCTGAGCGACGTCGCGGTCAGCGCGTCCAGGTCATGCGCCCCCGACACGCCGCGCACAAGGGTCCTGGCGGCCAACCACAGCAGGCCCCAGGCGTTGCGCGGGTGCAACACGTAAGCCGACAGCCGGCCGCCATCGAGCCGGTCGCGTCCGCCCGCCATGGGACCCTGCACGATGTAATCGTTGTTGCCGACGAACACGAACGGCGTGCGCCGGCACAGCTCGCTGCCGTCCACGCACACGGTGGCCGTGAACGGCCGCGGATCGCGCAGGGCCGACCACGTCGCGCGCAGCAGCGCGGTCCATTTGCCGCGCCCCAGCCGCCTGCGCTGCCGCTCCCGGTCCATGACCATGGTCGCGTACAGGCCGATGCTCGCGTTGTTGAGGAAAATCAGGTCGTTGACGGTGCCGACGTCGACCGTGCGCAGGTGTCCGCCGGCAATCACGGCGACCGCCTGGTCCATGTCCTCGCCAACGCCCAGGTCCCTGGCGAAGTGGTTCAGCGTGCCCGCCGGCAAGACGCCCATCGGCAGGCCCGCGTCGATCGCGCGCGTCGCCACTGCATTGACGGTGCCGTCGCCGCCGGCGGCCACCAGGGCGTCGGGTGCGGTGGCCAGCGCCTCGTCCAGCAGCTGGTCCAGGTCGCCACCGGGCACAAGCACGTGGATCCGCACGGACAATCCGTGCGCATCGAACAGGGCGGACAACGCTTCCGGCGCATGCGGCGCGTTGCCGGTTCCCGAAGACTGGTTGACGATCACTGCAATCCCGGACACGGCCTGGCCACTTGGTTGGGGGCCCCATCCTTTGCAACAGCGCGTGCAGGTCGCGTGCAGGGAGCCGATGTGCACGCGCGGCCGGCCGGTGCGCAGGCACCACCGTCGCCGGCCACCGCGCTTTGCTATCGTCGCCGCACTGCCCAAGGGAACACCGATGAGCGAATTGCAGGACCTGGCCGCGCTGATCCGGTCGGACACACCGTTGATCGTGATCGAAACCCCGGACGAGCGCCGGGTGGTCGAATTGTTCCGGCAATCGCTGCTGCACGTCTGGCGCGCGCTGTGGCGCTGGTCGATCACCGAGGGCCTGCGCCGCATCGACCTGGAACGCGAGGACGCCAGCGAGGTCGCGCCCGATGCCAGCACCACCTTGCAGGCGATCCGCGACGCCGACCAGCGCGGGGTCTACCTGCTGCTCGACTTCCATCCGTACCTGGGCTACGCCAGCACCCAGCGCCAGCTGCGCGAGATCATCCAGCGCCGCGGCTGCGAGCCGCACGTGCTGGTGGTGGTCGGCGCGAAAATCGAATTGCCGCCCGCACTGGAATCGCTGGCGGTGCGCTTCACCCCCAGCCTGCCGGACGCCAACGCACTGCTCAAGCTGGTGCGCGAGCAAGCCGCCGCCTACGCCCGGGAATACGGCGGCAAACGCGTGGAGGCCGACGAGGACAGCGTGCGCCAGATCGTGCGCAACCTGCAGGGACTCAGCGCCGCCGATGCGCGCCGGATCGCGCGCCACCTGATCTTCCGCGATGGGGTGATCGGCCCGGATGACCTGCCCGAGCTGGCAAAACTCAAGTTCGAGCTGCTCAACCGCAGTGGGCACCTGCATTACGAGTACGACACCGCGCGGTTTTCCGATGTTGCCGGCGCCAGCCGATTGAAGCGCTGGATCCAGCAGCGGCGCGCGACCTTCGTCGACGGTGCCGCCCCGGGTGCGACAGGCGGCTACGCGCTGGACCCGGCCAAGGGGATGCTGCTGCTGGGCGTGCAAGGGTGCGGCAAGTCGATGATCGCCAAGGCCGTGGCCGGTGGCTTCGGCGTGCCGCTGGTGCGGCTGGACCTGGGCACCTTGTACGACAAGTTCCATGGCGAGACCGAGAAGAACCTGCGCGATGCGCTGGCGTCGACCGAACAGCTGGCGCCATGCGTGCTGTGGATCGACGAGATCGAAAAAGGCATCGCTTCGGGCGGCACCGACACCGATGGCGGTGTGTCGCGGCGCGTGCTCGGCTACCTGCTGACGTGGATGGCCGAGCGCAAGTCGCGCGTCTTCCTGGTCGCCACCGCCAACCAGGTCCACGAGCTGCCGCCGGAGCTGCTGCGCAAGGGGCGCTTCGACGAGATCTTCTTCGTCGACCTGCCGCATATCGGCATTCGCCGCGAAGTCTTCCGCCTGCACCTGGAAAAACGCGGGATCGATACTTCGGGCTGGGATCTGGAAGCGCTGGCCGCGGCGGCGGAAGGGTTTTCCGGCGCCGAAATCGAGCAGGCGGTCGTGTCCTCGCTGTACGCCGCCAACGCCGAGGCACGCAGCGTGGACGAGGCGTTGCTGCAGGCAGAGGTGCACGGCACGCGGCCGCTATCGGTGGTGATGGCCGAGCCGGTCGCGGCGTTGCGGCACTGGGCTTCGACGCGGACGGTGTCGGCGGATTAGCGCCAACCCGTGCGGCCAAGCTGCGACCCTGCCGATCACCTCCATGCATCATGGCAGCCACGAAAGCACAGCTTCGCTTTTGAAGGAGCGACGCAAGTCGCGATGCTCTTCCTGCAGGAGGCATCGCGACTGGCGTCGCTACTGATAAAGGCAGGAGCAACGTCCAACGCTTCCGCGCTGCGCGCGGGTCACTTTTGCCAAGGCAAGAAGTAACCCGATGTGACGCCCAACTTGGCACGACACCCAAACTCGCTACGCTCAAACATGGGTGCCTGTTCGGCCACTTTGCGGTGCCCGGCTTGCTTGACGCCGCACAAGATCAACCGCCAAGACTAAGGCCAAGGCCAAGGCCAAAGCCAAGGCCAAGGCCAAGGCAAAAAGCCAAGGCAAGGCAAAAAGCCAAGGCCAAGGCAAAAAGCCAGGGCCCCGGTCCAGGCGGGGATCCAGCAATTTTGTTCGTTGTCGTCCCCGGCAGAGCCTGGGTCCCGGTGCCACCTGCGCGAGAAGGACGGCCAGGGGCCGACAGGGATCCGCGCCGGGGCCGCACGCGCCGCGTGCGCCCGCCTGCCTGAAAGAGCGCCACTGGTACAATCCCGCCTCTTTTACGCGCCCTGGCGTGCCTGTGGCGCGCCATTCCACGTGTCCCGGATCACGCTGGCCAGGCGTGCCGCATGGAACCCCCGTCATGACCAGCACCGCCGAACTCAGCTCCCCGGCCTCGGCCGGCCCTGCCCTCACCAATGGCCTGGCCGATCCGGATTACAGCCTGGACCACAAGTACAGCCGCGAGTCCGGGCGCATCTACCTGTCCGGGGTGCAGGCGCTGGTGCGGTTGCCGTTGATGCAGCGCTTGCGCGACCAGGCGGCGGGACTGAATACCGGCGGCTTCATCTCCGGCTATCGCGGCTCGCCGCTGGGCGGCTTCGACCTGGAGCTGTGGCGCGCGCGCAAGCACCTGGAGGCGGCCCGGGTGAAGTTCCAGCCCGGCCTCAACGAGGACCTGGGCGCGACCATGGTCTGGGGCACGCAGCAGACCAACCTGTTCCCCGGCGCGACCGTCGATGGCGTGTACGCCATGTGGTACGGCAAGGGACCGGGCGTGGATCGCTGCGGCGACGTGTTCAAGCACGGCAATGCCGCCGGTACCGCACGGCACGGGGGCGTGCTGGCGCTGGCGGCCGACGACCACGCCTGCCGTTCCTCGACCCTGCCGCACGGCTCCGAGCAGGAATTCGTCAGCGCGATGATGCCGGTGCTCAACCCGGCCGGCGTGCAGGACATCCTGGACATGGGGATGCTGGGCTGGGCGATGTCGCGGTTCACCGGGCGCTGGGTCGGGTTCAAGACGATCGCCGAGACGGTGGAGTCGTCGGCGTCGGTCGACGTGAATCCGCTCGCGTTGCAGATCGTGACCCCGGACGATTTCGAGATGCCGGCCGACGGCCTCAACATCCGCTGGCCCGATCCGCCGCTCAACCAGGAAATGCGCCTGCACATGTACGCGGTCAAGGCCGCGCAGGCGTTCGCGCGCGCCAACGCGATCGACCGGGTGGTGTTCGATTCGCCCCACGCGCGGCTGGGGATTGCCACCACCGGCAAGTCGTATCTCGATGTATTGCAGGCGCTGGAGTACCTGGGCCTGGACGCAGTCGGGTGCCGCGAGCTGGGCATCCGCGTCTACAAGGTCGGCATGACCTGGCCCTTGGAGCCCACCGGCATCCGCGATTTCGCGCGCGGCCTCGAGGACATCCTCGTCGTCGAGGAAAAGCATGCCTTCATCGAAAGCCAGATGAAGGAGTTGTTCTACAACTTCGACGGACAACGTCCGAGCATCGTCGGCAAGTACGACGAAACCGGCGAATGGATCCTGCCCTCCACCAGCGAGATGACGCCCGCCCGCATCGCACGCGCCATCGCCAAACGCCTGCAGCGGATCATGCCGGAAGGAGCGGGCAACACCGAGCACATCGAACAGCAACTCGCCTTCCTCGCCGACAAGGAAGCCGAGCTCGCGTTGCCGCGCGCCGACTTCCCCCGGGTGCCGCATTACTGCTCCGGCTGCCCGCACAACACGTCCACCAAGGTGCCGGAAGGCTCGCGCGCGCTGGCCGGCATCGGTTGCCATTACATGGTGACCTGGATGGACCGCAACACCGACACCTTCACCCACATGGGCGGCGAAGGCGTGACCTGGGCCGGGCAGGCGGCGTTCACCGACACCGCGCACGTGTTCCAGAACCTCGGCGACGGCACTTATTTCCACAGCGGCTCGCTGGCGATCCGACAGTCGATCGCCGCTGGCGTCAACATCACCTACAAGATCCTCTACAACGATGCCGTCGCGATGACCGGCGGCCAGCCCGTCGATGGCACGCTGTCGGTGCCGATGATCGCCCACCAGGTGCGCAGCGAAGGCGTGCAGGCGATCGTGGTGCTGTCCGACGAGATCGGCAAGTGGTCGGATCCTTCCATCTTCCCAAGCGGCGTCGAATTCCACGATCGCCGCCAGCTCGACGACGTGCAAAAGCGCCTGCGCGAAGTCAAGGGCACCAGCGTGTTGATCTACGACCAGGTCTGCGCCACCGAGAAGCGTCGCCGCCGCAAGCGCGGCAAGATGGTCGATCCGCAGAAGCGCGTGGTCGTCAACTCCCTGGTCTGCGAAGGCTGCGGCGATTGCGGGCAGAAATCGTTCTGCGTGTCGGTGCTGCCCAGGGACACCGAGTTCGGCCGCAAGCGCGAGATCGACCAGTCCAACTGCAACAAGGACTACAGCTGCGTCGAGGGATTCTGCCCGAGCTTCGTCACCGTGCACGGTGGCAAGCCGCGCAAGGGCAGCACGCCTGGACAGGGCGGGGCAAACGTGGCCGACCGCCTGGCGGACCTGCCATTGCCACAGGTCGCCAGCGACTTGTCGCAGCCCTGGAACATCCTGCTCACCGGCGTCGGTGGCACCGGCGTGGTCACCATCGGCGCGTTGATCGGCATGGCCGGGCACCTGGAAGGCAAGGGCGCGACCGTGCTCGACCAGACCGGCCTGGCGCAGAAGGGCGGCGCGGTCACCACCCATATCCGCATCGCGAAGACACCCGCGAACATCCACGCCGTGCGCATCGCCGCCGGCGAGGCCGACCTGGTGCTGGGTTGCGACATGGTGGTGGTCAACGATTACTGGACGCTGTCCAAGATCCGCGCGGGACGCACCCGGGTCGTGTTGAATACCTACGAGGCGATGCCCGGCACCTTCACCACGCGGCCCGACCTGCAGTTCCCGGCGGCCGACATCGTCAAGGCGATCCGCACCGCGCTTGGCAATGGCGCGCAACAGTCCGATGGGTTGCTGCCGGTCGATGCGACCCGCATCGCGACGGCGCTGATCGGCGACGCCATTGCCACCAACCTGTTCATCCTTGGCTACGCCTGGCAACAGGGCCTGGTGCCGGTGTCGCTGGATGCGTTGATGCGCGCGGTGGAGTTGAACGGGGCCGCGGTCGAGATGAACAAGACCGCGTTCGCCTGGGGCCGGCTGGCCGCGATCGACATGGCGGCCGTGCTGGAGGCCGCCGGCATCATCCGCAACGCGCCGACGGCGGCGGAAAGTGCCGGCCACGCGCTGCCGATGCTCGCACCGCGTGCCTCCGAGGGCCACGAGTCCGGCCTGTCCGATGCACTGGGCCAGACGCGCAACGAGGACGCCCTGCGCCACGTCCCCGCGCACGCGACGGGCGAGGGCGACACGGTGGCCTTCCTGCCGTTGGACGACGCGCGTTTGTCGCGGACCCTGGACGAAGTCATCGCGCGCCGCGTCGCCTTCCTGACCGATTACCAGAGCGCCAGGTATGCACGCCGCTACTCGGATTTCGTCGAGCGCATCCGCAAGGCCGAATCCACCCGGGCACCGGGCAGTACCGATCTCACCGAGGCCGTTGCCCGCTACGCCTTCAAGCTGATGGCGTACAAGGACGAATACGAAGTCGCGCGGCTGTACACCAGTGGCGACTTCCAGCGCCGGTTGCAGCAGCAGTTCGAAGGCGACTACAAGCTGCATTTCCATCTGGCGCCGCCGCTGTTGGCGAAGAAGAACGCCAAGGGCGAGCTGCAGAAGCGCGAGTACGGGCCGTGGGTGTTCACGGCATTCAAGCTGCTGGCGAAGATGCGTGGCCTGCGCGGCACGGCGCTGGACGTGTTCGGTTACACCAGCGAGCGCAGGCAGGAGCGCGCCCTGATCGGTGCGTACGAAGCCACGGTGTCGGGGCTGCTCGACAAACTCGATGCCGGCAATGTCGCCCTCGCCGCCGAGATCGCCTCGATCCCGGAACTCATCCGCGGCTATGGCCACGTCAAGGACGCACACCTGGCCAGGGCCAGGGCCCGCGAGGCCGACTTGCTGCGCGAGTGGGACAACCCGCTGCGCATCGTGCAGGCGGCTTGAGCCCGGGCGCCGCGGCTACGCAATTGCTGCCATAAGAAAAAGCCCCGCTGGACGGGGCTTTTTCCAATCGCTCGCTTTCCGATCCCTCGACGCCAACCTCAGCGCGACGCGGTGATGAACCCGCCGCTGGCCGGACGTCGCGCGTCGGCGAGGATGTCCCTGGCGTTGCGATGCGCGCAGGCGAAGTCGTGGGTTCCGTCCAGCCACTCGGCGTCGTCGGCATAGGCGAACAGCAGGTTGCGCTGCTTGATCTCGTCGATCACCACCCGCGACACCTGCTCGCGCAGCGCCGGGCAGCCATAGCTGCGGCCGAGACGACCCTGCTTGGCGGCCAGGTCCGGATTCACGTACCTGGCGCCGTGCATGACGATCGCGCGGTCGCGGGCCCTGTCGTTGTAACCGGGCTCCAGCCCGTCCAGGCGCAGTGAATAGCCGTTGCCGCCGATATAGGTCTCGGCGGTGCGGAACAGCCCCAGGCTGGTCTGGTGGCTGCCGTCGATGTTGGAGAAAGAGGTGGCGTAGTTGCCGCCGCTACCCTGTCCGTGGGCGACGTATTCGTTGTGCAGCAGCTTGCGGTTGGCGACATCCAGTACCCACAGGCGCTTGGCGGTGGAGGGCAGGCTGTAGTCGATCACCGCCAGGCGGGTGTCGGCGTCGACGTCGCCGTTGGCGACCGCGCACTGGCGCGCCTGCAAGGCCAGGGCCAATACACCGGGATCCAACTGCGGGGCGATGCGCCGCAGAGCGGGCAATTCCGGATCCGGCGCAGGCGTCGTGGATTCGAGTGCGACGGCGGGACTGACCGTCGCTGCCGACGGCGCGACCGGGGCCGCATTCAGCGACGCAGCCGCGGGCGTCTCGGCCTTGGGGGCAGGGGTGCTGCAGCCACCGGCGAGCAGGGCGAGCAGCGTGGTGATGACGACGTGAAATATCCGCATGGCGGCGAGGATAACCAGACATCGTCATCACCTGCATGAACGCGGCAATGTTCCACGTTCATGTGGATCGCAATCCTGCGGATGGCAAGTGCATGCGCCCGGGGCGGACGCATGCACGCGGGGGCTAGGCAGGGCTTTACATGCCGGCGCCGACGTCGCTGCTGGCGACGACCTCGGTGGTGCCGCTCGCGGCCGCTTCCGTGGCTGCCGTCATTTCCAGTTCCTCCATCCGCTCGGCCGCGCGCTGCTGCTCGACGGCGGCCCACAGCGAGGCCGGTTCGGTGGCGCCGGGCGACACCAGGTCCGCCGCGAAGCCGCTGTCATCGGCGACCAACACCACGCCACCGCGTTCGGTCACGCCGTACAGGGCCTTGGAGAATTCCAGCGGCAGGCGGATGCAGCCATGCGAGGCCGGGTGGCCTGGCAGGTGCCCGGCGTGCATCGCGATCCCGTCCCAGGTCAGGCGCTCCATGTAAGGCATCGACGCGTTGTTGTAGAGGTTGGAGTGGTGGTCGCGTTCCTTCTGCAGGATCGTGAACACGCCGGTCGGCGTTTCGTGGCCGCTGCGACCGCTGCTGATGGTCGAGCGCCCGATGCGGACGCCACCGCGGTACACGTGCACTTCCTGCTCGGGCAGGCTGACGACGATGGTGACTTCGCCAGCCGGGGACAGCTCCGGATGCCACTCGTAGTCGCCTGGCGCCAGCACCGGCTCCGCGGAGGCAGCGTCCATGCCCAGGCCGTCCATGCCCAGGTCGTCCATGGCTTGCAGGTCCGTGGCTTGCATGTCGGCCGCCCGCACATCCTGGACGAGCGGCTGCTGCAGCGTCGATTGCGCGTCCAGTCGCGCCGTGGCCGCGAACGCGGGGTTGGCGTCCGCCATCGGCTGCATGACCGCTCGCGACTGGCCAAAGGCATTGCCGGCGACGGCGAGCAACAGGGCGGCCGCGATCGTCGCGGGACGCATCGCGCGGATGGCGTGGCGCTTGCGCGTGGACGGCTTGCGCGTGGACGGGATGCGAGTGGTGAGGCGTGCGGCGTAGCGAATCATCGGGAACCCCCTGTATGCGATGGATGCAGCCAGACTAGGAAAACCGCGATCACGACGACCTTGACGATCATGGCGGGCAGATGAACCCCGCCGCCAAATGCACGCTCCCGGGCCAGGTTTTTTCACCGCGCCTGCACCAAGGGGGGCGGCAGCTGAACGCTTTTCGCGCGCTTGCCTCGCCGCCACCCATGCAATGCGTGCGGATATCGGCAGTCGCCACGCCGTCGCCGAGCTGCACCGGAGGCTTCACGCCGGTCCGGCTTCGCACCCGCTAACGTCCAGCGATGCAAACAGTCCTCCGCAATCGACCGCCCACCTGCCGTGGCCTGGTGTTCGTGGCTTGTGCCTTGCTGTTGTCGGCGTGCTCGAGCCTGGCGCCGCGCGACTTCACCGGGGCGACGCCCGGCTTCGATCCCATCGCCTATTTCACCGGCCCCACGCACTCATGGGGTGTGATCGAGGCACGCGACGGCACCCCCACATCGCGGTTCCGTGCGGATCTCGTCGGACGTCGCCAGGGCGATGACCTGGTCCTTACCCAGGACTTCACGTTCGACGACGGCCGCAAGCAGCAGCGCGTCTGGCGCCTGCACCGCGTCGATGCCCATCGCTTCGATGCCACCGCATCCGACGTCATCGGCGTGGCGACCGGTCATGCCTACGGCAACAGCTTCAAATGGGACTACACCCTGCAGCTCAAGCCGGGCAACGCGCTGTCCCGGGTGCAGATGCATCACTGGATGTACCTGGCCGGCGACGGTCGCACGCTGCTCAACCGCGTGACCATCCGCAAGCTGGGCGTGCAGGTCGGCGGCACCACCGAGTATTTCCAGCGCGGGGAGGCGACGATGCCGGGGATCGGGTTGCAGCCATGACCAAGCCGCAACCACCCGCTTTTTTGTAGGAGCGGCTTCAGCCGCGAGCCCTGGATCCGCCTTGTCGCCCTGTTGCTTTGTTGCTTGTGCAGGAGCGACGCAAGTCGCGATCAGCATCCGGGATTCTGATCGCGACTCACGTCGCTCCTACAACATTCAAAGCCAGGTCCAGCGCTCGCGGCCGAAGCCGCGCCTGCAACGGCTTCGTGCTCTTATTTCCTGGCCGCGAGGATCTTCGACAACCGGTCCGGGGTGCCTTCGACGCGCTCCAGGTGCGGGTAGCGCAGGCCGCCATGGTAGTCGAGCTCGACGGTGCGGTAGCGGTTGAACTCCTTGACCAGCAACTTGATCGGCGCCTTGCCATCCTTGGCCGCCTTGACCGCATCGTCCAGCGTGTCCTTGTCGTAGGCCAGGTCGTTGACCGCGACCACCGTGGTGTCGGTGCCCAGTCCGGCATTGAATGCCGGGCTGTCCCAGCGCACGTCGCCGATCTTGCCGTCCTTGCCGATCGAAAGGCCCAGCGAATACACGAAATCACCGCCGCCGCCATAGCGCTTCATGGCCGCCTTGGCATAGGCGCTGGGCTCGTCGGTGTAGACCAGCTTCCAGCCCGAGGCCTCGATGCCGCCGGTCAGCGGCACGTTGCCGTCCAGGCGATCGCGCAGGAATGTCGACCAGTCGTACGCCACCACGCCATTGAGCGTCGCGACCACGTCGTCGAAGGTATAGGTGTTCTGCACCTTCCATTCGCCGTCGTTGACGCCAAAGAAGGCCTTTGCGAAATCGTCGAGCGATTTCTTGCCGCCGGTCTTGCCGCGGATCAACGCGTCGGCCTCCAGCCAGATCATCTGCCCGGCGGAGTAGTAGTCCTCGCTGAGCTGGTAATTGCGGTACGGCTTGGGTGCACGCGCCGACACGATCGGGTCGTTGGTGGTGTCCTGCACGTTGCGCCAGGACAGGCCGGGACGATTGTCGGCGTAGGTCGCCGCGACCAGCGCCAGCGCATCGCGCGACGCGTCCATCGGACGCAGTCCGCTGCGCGCGGCCAGCACGTTGCCCCAGTACTGGGTCTGGCCCTCGTACACCCACAGCAGGCTGTCCTGCATCGGGACGTCGTAATTGGACGTCCACAGGTCGGCGGGGCGCCGGTACTTGCCGTTCCACGAATGCGTGTACTCGTGCGCCAGCAGGTCGGTGCTGCCGGTCTTCTTGTTCCAGTCGCTGAAATAGTCGGCGCCGACGCCGTCTTCGCTGGAGCGCTGGTGCTCCAGGCCGTTGCCGGACATCTGCTCGGACAGCGAAAACAGGAAGTCGTAATGGTTGTAGTGCTGCGCGCCGAACAGCTTGACCGCCTGCGCGACCAGCGCCTTGTGCTGCGCGAGGTGTTCGGGCTTGGCCTCCAGCGCCTTGGCGGTGTCGGCGACGACATCCAGGCGCACGGGGGTGCTGGCGCCAGGCGCCAGGTCGTACTGCTTGAAGTACCGGCCCGCATACACCGGCGAGTCGACCAGGATGTCCAGCGGCACGGTGTCGTAATGCACGGTGCCGGTGGCGGCGCCGCCCTTGCCCTGGTCGGATTCCAGGGCGCTGGCCGCATGCCAGCCGGCCGGGTAGGTGACGCTGGGCGCGAACTGGATCTGGCTGGCGTAATGCCCGGCCGGATACAGCACCACGGCATTCCACTGCAGGTTGAGCATGTTGGGCGTCATCACCACGCGACCCTGCGAACGGTCGGTGGGCGACAGGTAGTCGTACTCGGCGGTGATCGACTGGACGCCGTCGGGGACGTCCAGGTGGAAGGCGTAGACGTTGCCGGGGTCCCGCTTCCAGCGCAGCGTCTGCCCATTGGCCTTGATGACCAGGCCGGCGAGCTTGTCGATGGGGCCGCGTGCTGCATGGTTGCCCGGCAGCCATTCGGGATACAGCAGCGTCAGCGGGCCGGCCTGCACCGGGATCGTCTCGCGCACGCGGTAGATGTGCTGGTCGACGTTGGTGGCATCGACATCGATGCGCACGGTGCCAGGCGCGTAGGGCACGTCCTGCGGTTTGGCGACTTCGGCGTGCAGGGTGCCCGCCAGTGCGAGCGACAGGAGGGACAGGGCAAGGCGGCTGGACGGCATGGTGGCTCCGGATCGATGGGCAACCGCCCCATCCTAACGGCCCGACCCTGTGCCACACCCTGCCAAAAGGCACGCTTTGCGTGAACGGGTTCCTGTTGCCGGCGTCGCGTTACCGGCGCCAGGCCAGGCAGCGGTTGTTGGCCGGCATCGGGATGTCGTCGACCAGATGCAGGCCGATGCCGCGCGCAAGCGCATCGATCGCCTCGAAATCGCGGATGCCCGAACGCGGATCGCGCGCCTTGAGCCAGGCATCGAACTGGCGATTGCTGGCGCTGCTGTAGTTGCCGTCGTAATTGAACGGCCCATACAGCACCAGGGTCGCATTGTTGCCCCCTTCTCCCCGGACTGCGGCGCGCGGGTGCCCCGATGGGGTGGGTGGGCGGCGCGCGCCGCCAGGCGCGCAATCCATCACGCCTCCCAACCCCTCGAACATCGCTTCGACTTGCGCCCATCCCATGATGTGCACCGCATTGGCACTGAACACGGCGTCGAAACACGCGTCGGGCCACGGTCCCCGTGCCACGTCCAGTTCGATCGCGGGCGGCGTGTTCGCCAGCCCCGCCTCGTCCAGCCACGCACCGATCCCGGGCAGATTTGCGGCGACATCGCTGCACTGCCATGCCAGCCAAGGCATCGCCGCCGCGAAATGCACCGCATGCTGGCCAGTGCCGCTGCCGATCTCGAGCACGCGCGTACTGTCGGCGAACTGTTGGCGCAGGATCGCCAGGATCGGATCGCGATTGCGCTCGCAGGAGGGCGAAAAGGGTTTGTCGCCCGGCGTCATGTCGCCCGGCGTCATGGCGTCGGGCGTGATGGCGTCGTCGCGTCGCCGCGCAGGGCATCGAGCAGCTTGTGCCCGGCCCGGCCATCGACGGGCGTGATCCCGAGCCGGCGCTTCTCGTCTTCGATCGCCGCCCGCGACTTGCCGCCGATCATGCCGTCGACCTCGCCGATGTCGTGGCCTTGCGCAAGCAGCAACGCCTGCAGCTCACGGCGTTCTGCGCGCGACAGGCCGGGGTCGTCGGTCGGCCACTTGGCGACCAGCCCGCCGCCGCCACGCAACCGGTCCGACAGCAGCGCGATCGCCAGCGAATAACTTTCCGCGGCGTTGTAGCTGTAGATCGCATCGAAGTTGCGCATCACCAGGAACGCCGGACCATCGCGCCCGGCCGGCAGCAGCAGGCCGGCTTGCCTGTCGCTGGCCGTGATCGGGCTGCCATCGGCGCGCCGGACGCCGTCGCGCACCCACGCCGAGAGCGGCCGCTTGTCCTTGCGCCCGGTCGCCGGTGGTGTGTAATCGGTCGGCAACCGCACTTCGTAACCCCACGGCTGGCCGTCGCGCCAGCCGGACGTGTCCAGGTAGTGCGCGGTCGAGGCCAGCGCATCGGGGATGCTGCCGACCAGGTCGCGGCGCCCGTCGCCGTCGAAATCCACCGCGATGCGCTGGAAGGTCGAAGGCATGAACTGGGTATGGCCGAACGCGCCGGCCCACGACCCGGTGAGTTGGTCGGCATCGATGTCGCCGGCTTGCAGGATCCCGAGCGTGGTGAAGAATTCGCCACGGAAGAAATCCTGGCGCCGCCCCTCGCAACTCAGCGTCCCCAGCGACACCAGCAATGGACGCTTGCCGAAATTGCGACCGTAATTGCTCTCCACGCCCCAGACCGCGACCACCGTCGCCGGGTCGACCCCGTAGCGCGCCTGCACCTTCGCCAGCGTGCCGGCGTGTTCGGCCAGCATGGCGCGACCGTCGGCGACGCGCTCGTCGTCGACCAGGCCGGCCAGGTAGTCCCAGATCGGCGTGGTGAACTCGGGCTGGCGGTCCAGGAACGTCGGTACTTCCGGATCGGGTCGCAGGTCGGCGGTATAGCGATCGAATGTCGCCGCCGACACCCCGGCCGCAATGGCCTGCGGACGCAATCCGGCCAGGCAGGTCCTGAAGGCCTGCTGCTGCGCCGGCGACACGACGGGCGCGTCCGTGGGCGCGGCGGCGGCCGCCTGTGCATGGGTCGTCCCCGGGGCTGCCCCCAGGGCGGTGAGTGTCGCGACCAGCAACGCAACTCCGGCAATCCGCATCGACGATTTCCTGTGGCATCGGCGTTGTGGAACAGCCTAGCAAGCGCCGCATGTACGGCACATGGGCACGACGACATCGGTTGCCGGGCCGTCATCCACGGCGCGGGATTGCAGGCGCCCGCGCGTTGACCCGTGCGTAACGCGCACCACGCGAAGCTGGCGCGACCAAACCGCGAAGGATCCGCCATGTCCCGTCATACCCCGGCGCGCCTGGACACGTCGCGCGCCATCCTGCTGCCGGTCGTGGCATGGCTGGTGGCGTCCCTGGCAGCTTGCGCGAGCGGACCCGCACCCACGCCTGCACCCGCACCCGCGCCCGATGGCACGCCTTCCCCGGCAGGGATGCAATGCCACGCCGACGCTGCCGGGGCGGCGATCGGGCAACAACCCAGTGCCGCGGTCGTGGCGCGTGCGCGGACCGACGCCGGCGCCAGGACGACCCGCGTCCTGCACCCGGGCCAGCCGGCGACGATGGACTTCCGGCAGGACCGGCTCAACATCCGCCTTGACGACGATGGCGTGGTGAAGTCGCTCGATTGCGGCTGAGCGGCCACGCCCGCGGGCACCGGGCGGCCTGCCTGGCGCGCCGCGCCGAGCGGCCGCCAGCGCGATGGCGCTGCGCATGCGGCGCTACCGCACCCCCCGGTGTTTGATGCAGACTGCCCTGACGTCGAGGGAGGGCGCCATGCGTCGTGTTGCCTGGCTGGGCATTGCCCTGCTGTTGCTGGCCTCCTGGGCCTGGTGGCAGGCGCCGCACGCATCGGTGGCGGCGGACGCCGGCAACAACGCGACAACGCAATCACCGTCCATGCGGGGGCCGGCAGGCGACCAGGCGGCATTTGACCAGGCGAGCCGCTGGCCGGACTTCCTGCCGCGGCAGGCGCTGGACACCTTGCGCCGGATCGAGCGCGGCGGCCCGTTCGACCACCGCCAGGACGGGTCGACCTTCGCCAACCGCGAGCAATCGTTGCCACCGCGACCACGCGGCTATTACCGCGAGTACACGGTGGAGACCCCGGGTTCGCGTGATCGTGGCGCGCGGCGCATCGTGAGTGGCGGCGGCGTGCCAGGTCAAAGCCCGCCCTTGGAATATTTCTATACCGACGACCACTACCGCAGCTTCCGGCGGTTCGCCCCGTCGCCGCGCGCGGTGGACGCCCCGGGGCCGGGTCAATGAGCGGGAGTGTCGTCGAGTTGCGCGCGCTGCTGGCCGATGCCAGCCAGTGCGGCGCCTATGTCGTCGACGCGCGCGATGGCGATGCGCTGGCCGCGGCAGCGCAGGCGCTGGATTTCGCGGTGGTGCGGATCGACTTCGCCGGCTGCAGCGACAAGGCAGACGCACTGGCGCGGATTGCGCGGGCGCTGGACTTTCCCGAATGGTTTGGCGGCAACTGGGACGCGTTGGCCGATTGCCTGTCGGACCTCTCGTGGCGTCGGGCCGACGGCTACGTGTTGCTGCTGGAACACATCGCCACGTGGCGGGCGCAGGCGCCCGGGGAGTTCGACACCGCGGTGGACATCTTCAACGAAGCCGCCGCCGGCTGGTCGAAGATGCGCCGGCCATTCTGGGCGTTGATGCCGTTGCCCGGGGACCTGCTGGCTGGCATGTCGTCCTGATTCCCGGCTACACGCGCTGCTGCAGGACCGGCCTGCGGCCAAGCCGCATCGCCCGGGCGACAACCGCCGCGCTGCGCCATCGGAAACACGATCGACTGTCGGAAGATCATCGACGCTTTACACCGGTTGCGGCAGCATCGATCGCCATGGCGCATGACGCGACCGTCCAAGGACACACCGATGAAAGCGATCTGGCACGACACCATCCTGGCCCTGAGCGACAACACCCTGGTGGTCGAGGGCAACCACTACTTCCCGCTCGATGCGATGGACAAGGAATACTTCCGTCCCTCCGACCACACCAGCGTCTGTCCATGGAAGGGCACTGCGCACTATTACGACGTGGTCGTCGATGGCGAAGTCAATGCCAATGCGGCGTGGTATTACCCGGAGCCGAAGGCCGGGGCGGAGCAGGTGGCTGGGCGGGTCGCGTTCTGGAATGGTGTCGAGGTGGAGGAGTAGTCCTGCCGACGGGTGCCACAAGAGTCATTCCCGCGAAAGCGGGAATCCATGGACGTTGAATTGCAGGTGTCCCCGGGTTTCCGCTTTCGCGGGACGGCGTGTCGGGACGATGCCGTGCCCCTGCCTATCCGGTCATCGGCGGCGGCGGGCATTCAGGCTCCACCGGGTCCTCGGCTGCCATTGAAGGCTCCGGTGCAAACCGCCATGCCACCAGCGCCGATACCGCCACCAACCCGCCCGCGATCAGGAAGGCGATCCCCGGCAGGCGCACCGGCGCTGCGTCGCTGATGAAGTAACCGAACGAGCCGGCGAAGATCGCCGGCCCGATGATCCCCGCCAGCGACACCAGGCTCATCAACGACCCCTGGATGCGGCCCTGCACCTTGGGCCCGACCTGGCGCGTGACCAGCGCCTGCGTTGCCGGTCCGGAGATTTCCCACAATGCGCCCAACGGCAGGCCGAGCAGGAAGATCCAGCCGGCGCCGGCGAAGCCGTAGACGGCAAACCCGAGCACGCCGAACACCAGCGACAGCAGCAACGCCCGCCGCTCGCCCAGCGCCTTGACCACGCGCCCGACCAGGCCGACGTTGACGACGATGCTCAGCACCCCGACCAGCGCCAGCACGTAGCCGACTTCCTTCTGCCCCCAGCCGTAACGGTAGTCGGCGTACAGCACGAACACGCTGGGATACACGTAACGCGCCAGGTTGAACAGGAAGATCACCGCGGCCAGCCCGAGGATCTGCGGATAACTGCGCAGCAACTTCAGCGATCCCAGCGGATTGGCGTGCGACCAGTCGAAGCGATGGGTGCGTTCGCGCGGCGGCAACGACTCGGGCAGCACGAACACGCCATAGCAGAAATTCAGCAGCGCCAACCCCGCGGCGAACCAGAACGGCAAGCGCAAATCGATGTCGCCCAGCACGCCGCCGACCAGCGGTCCGACGATGAAACCCACGCCGAACGCGGCACCCAGCATGCCGTAGCCCTTGGCCCGCTGCTCGGCCGGCACCACGTCGGCGACATAGGCATTGGCGGTGGTGAAGCTGGCCGAGGTCACCGCCGAGATCATGCGGCCGACGAACAGCCAGGCCAACGACGGCGCCAGCGCCATGAAGATGAAATCCAGCCCCAGCCCCAGGCACGAGATCAGGATCACCGGCCGCCGTCCATAGCGGTCGGACAGCACGCCCTGCACCGGCGCGGAGAAAAACTGCACCGCCGCGAACGCCATCCCGAACACGCCGACCCAGTAAGCCGCCTGCGCGGTATCGCCGCCAGCGAACTGCTGCACCAGGTGCGGCAGGACCGGGATGATCACGCCAAACGCCAGCACGTCGATCAGCACGGTGACGAAGATGAAGGCGAGCGCGGCGCGGCGCGCGGGCATGGCAGGCTTGTTCAAGGCATCGTCGACCGGTGTCGTGGATTGGCGATGGTAACGGCTGCAGCATCCTTGCTGCCCGGTCCGCAAGGGCGGATCCGTTCCGCGTCAGCGCGGCTTGCGTGCGCCCTTGTGCGTGCGCTTGAGGTAGCGCAACAGTGCCTGCTCCCACTGGCGGGCGCCCCTGGCCGCGTCCGCCGCCCTGGCCAGCGAGCCATCGCGCCAGCCGTCGAACACCACCGGATCGATGTAGGACTTGCGGCACACCGCGACGGTATTGCCCAGGGCCTCGGCCACCTGCGACACCACGCCCTTCTCCAGTTGCGCCAAAGCCCTGTCGCTGGCGTCATCCGGACGCTCGGTCGCCGCGAAGGCCTGGAACGCACGCAACGTGCCGCCCCAGGTGCGGAAGTCCTTGGCCGAAAACGCCTCGCCCATCGCCTGGCGCAGGTAGTCGTTGATGTCGGACGAATCGACCGGACGCACCGCGTCGTCCTCGTCGCGGTACTGGAACAGGTGCTGCCCGGGAAGTTCCTGGCAGTCGCGCACGAGCTTGGCCAGCCGTTTGTCGTCGACCTCGATTTCCTGCGTCTTGCCACTCTTGCCGCGGTACTTCAGGCGTGCCCGCCCACCCCGGACCCACTCAAGGTGACGGCTGCGCAGCGTGGTCAGCCCGTAGGAGCGGTTGTCGCGGGCATAGGCGTCGTTGCCCACGCGCGCCAGGCTGTCGGCCATCAGTGCGACGACCACCGCGCGGACCTTGTCGTGCGGCAACCCCCGCAGCTTCAGGTCGCGCCGCAGCCGGCGCCGCAGCCGCGGCAACGCTTCGCCAAACGCGACGATGCGGTCGAACTTGTCGTCGTCGCGCAACGCCTGCCAACGCGGGTGGTAACGGTATTGCTTGCGGCCGCGCGCATCGCGGCCGGTTGCCTGCAGGTGGCCGTTGGGCTTGCTGCAGATCCACACATCCGTGTATGCCGGCGGAATGGCCAGCGCGCGGATGCGCTCGAGCGTCTTGCTGTCACGCAGCTTGCGGCCGCTGGCCGTGGTGTAGGCAAAACCCTTGCCGGAGCGATGTCGGCGGATCCCCGGCGCGGTGTCGTCGACATGGACCAGGCCCGCGTTCGACGACGGCGATGGCTTGCGCGGTCGCGACGGCATCAGTCCCGCATCCTGGTGGTCCATGGCGCGGTTGCCGGTGGTCGGGGGCAAACGTGCCGGCAGGACGTCGCAGGCTGGAGTGGGGACATGCGCAGGCTCCTTGGACTGGCAGCGAGCATCCGTGCACGTGCGTCAACGACGTGCGAAGCACGCGCAACGCAAAAGCGGACCCGCAGGTCCGCTTTGGGAATGCATCATCGGTGGGTGGGGTCAGCGACCGTCGCCGTCGGCATCGCCGGGCATGGCGCGTTCGAGCCGGTGCCATGCGGCGCGGGTTGCGTGCCTGGCCTTCTCCCAGGTCAGGCGGCTTTCGCCCTTGGTGCGTTCCCAGTCGGACTTGACCTCATGCTCGACCTGGTCGAACGACTTGCCGGCATGGCGGTCGAAGCCCTCGTAGCCGGCGCGATAGGCGTGTTGGTAGTCGTCGAAATCGAACGCGTCGTCGTAGTAGGGCTCGCTCTCGAGCTGGTCGCGCCAGTACGAACGTTCGGCGTTGCGGTCGAGGATCGTGTTGGACAGGTGTTCCGGATTTCGGGTGGACATGATTGGCTCCTTGCTTGGATCCTCGCGGAAAGGGGGGTGCCGCGAAGACACGACCAAGCTAGGCCGATCCGCGTTAGCCCGCGATCAAGGACGCCGCCGCGGCGCGACAGTTGGCGTGCCGCCGTCATGAACGGTTCATTCGATCGCAGCCTGCCGACGGAGTGACTGGCAGGCAGACGCGCTCGCGCGGCAATGGGCCACGTGCGGGGCCACACGCGTCGCGCACCGCCGTAGGAGCGACGTAAGTCGCGATCAGGGCGATCGGAAGTGCGATCAGGCCCCGGGAGTGCGCAGGCTCCCGGGGCCGATCGCGCTTCCGGAGTCGCCCTGATCGCGACTTACGTCGCTCCTACAACAGCAATGAAGCCATGAGACCGCAAAGCGAGGGAGCCACGAAGCCACGACGCACGCTTGCGTCCAAGACGCCGGATTGCGCGCCGTGTAGGAGCGACGTGAGTCGCGATCAGGGTAACCGGGAGTGCGATCGCGACTTGCGTCGCTCCTGCAACAGCAATGAAGCCATGAGACCGCAAGGCGAGGGAGCCACGAAGCCACGACGCACGCTTGCGTCCAGGACGCCGGATTGCGCGCCGTGTAGGAGCGACGTGAGTCGCGAACAGGGTAACCGGGAGTGCGATCGCGACTTGCGTCGCTCCTACAACAGCAATGAAGCCATGAGACCGCAAGGCGAGGGAGCCACGAAGCCACAAATTGGGGCCGGAAGGTCACCAGGCAGCATCAAAGGTGGCGGCCACAGCAAGCTCCTGCAACGAGCCGCAGCTACCATAAGCGCCTGGTCAGATGCGTTGCAGCAGCCGCAAACCGAACCAGTCCTGCGGGTCGTTCCAGCCGCGCACCACCTTCAGGCCGGCATCGGCCGCCAGTGCGGTCAAACCGGCGTCGGTGTACTTGTGGCTGTATTCGACCTGCATCGCCTCGTCCTTGGCAAACGCGAAGTCGCGGTCCTGCACGCGCACCGTTTGTGCCTTGCGGCTGACCAGGAACGTCTCGATGCTGCCGCGTTCCGTGGAGTAGGTCGCCCGGTGCTCGAAGCCCTCCAGGTCGAAATCGCTGCCGATGTCGCGATTGAGCCGCGCCAGCAGGTTGAGGGTGAACTCGGCGGTCACGCCGGCGGCATCGTTGTAGGCGGCCTCGATGATCGCCGGCGACTTCTGCAGGTCGACGCCCAGCAGCGCGCCACCGCGATCGCCCATGGTCTGGTGCATCGCGCGCAGCAACTTGCGGGACTGGTCGGGGGTGAAGTTGCCCAGCGTCGAGCCGGGAAAGAACACCAGGGCATGCTCGGCCTTGCGTTCGGGCGCCGGTATCGCCACCGGCTGGGTAAAGTCGGCGCACACCGGCAGCACTTCGACATCGTCGAACTCGCGGTCCAGCCGTTCGACGCTGGCCATCAGCGCGGCGCGTGAAATCTCGATCGGGGTGTAGGCCACCGGCTCGTCCAGGGCATCGAGCAGGATCCGGGTCTTGCGGCCACTGCCGCTGCCGTACTCGACCACGTGCGCGCGCGGGCCGACTGCCTCGGCGATCTCGGCGCCGCTGGCTTCCAGCAGCGCCAGCTCGATCCGGGTCAGGTAGTACTCGGGTTGGCGCGTGATCTGCTCGAACAGCTCCGAGCCGCGCTTGTCGTAGAAATACTTGGACGGCAACTGCTTGGGCGTGCGCGACAATCCGGCGAGCACGTCGCCGATGATGTCGTCCGGGCTTGGATGCAGGTCGGTCAGCTTGAGGGCTGCGGTCACGTCAGGTCCTTTGCCAGGCGCAGCCCCGAGAACTGCCAGCGATCAGGTGGATGGAAGAAATTGCGGTAACTCGCCCGCAGGTGGTCGGCCGGGCTGGCGCAGCTGCCGCCGCGCAGGATCCACTGCCCGCACATGAACTTGCCATTGTATTCGCCCAGCGCGCCGGGCAGCGGACGGAAGCCGGGGTAGGCCGCATACGCACTGGAAGTCCACTCCCAGACATCGCCGAACATCTGTTGCAGTCGGTCGCTGGCGCTGGCGCTGCCGGTGTCCCTGCCGTTACCGCCGTCGCCGCCTTTCCCCGCAACCTTGTCACCACTCCCCCAACTGTCATCCTGAGCGCAGCGAAGGATCTGCTTCTTCTCTTCCCGCCCATGGACGCCAACAGCAGATCCTTCGCTGCGCCCAGGATGACAAGGACCGGCGGCACAAGCCATCGGATGCAACGCGTCCGATTCGGCGAAATTGCCACGCACCGGCAACCCGGCCGCCGCATGTTCCCATTCGGCCTCGGTCGGCAACCGCGCCCCGGCCCAGCGCGCAAACGCATCGGCTTCGTAATAACTCAGGTGGCACACGGGGGCGTCGGGATCGATCCGGCGCATGCCCCCCAGGGTGAACTCGCGATCGCAATCGTCGTCCCAGTACAGCGGGTGGGTCCACGACGACTCCTGCAGCCGGGCCCAGCCCTCGCTCATCCACAAGTCGGCGTTGCGGTATCCACCGTCGTCGATGAAGGCGCGGTACTCGGCGTTGGTGACGGGCCGGTTGGCCAGCGCGTGCGGATGCAGCAGCACGCGGTGGCGCGGGGCTTCGTTGTCGTAGGCAAAGCGCGGGTGGCGCGGCCATTGCGCCGCGCCGATCTCGACCACCCCGTCGGCGCCGGTGATCCAGCGCAGGGGCAGGGCCTTGGCGCCCTGGGTGCGCTGCAGGTCGTCGCGGTAGGCCGGCAGCAACGGATTGCACGACAACACATGCTTGATGTCGGTCAGCAGCAACTCCTGGTGCTGTTGCTCGTGGTGGGTCCCCAGCACGATGCGCTGGCAGGCTTCGGTGTCGAAGTCGCCACGTTCGAATGCACGCGCCATGCGGGCGTCGACCTGTTGGCGGTAGTCGAGCACCTGCGCCAGCGATGGCCGGGTCAACAGGCCGCGGTGGGGGCGCGCGTGCATGGGACCGACGCTGTTGTAGTAGCTGTTGAACAGGTAGGCCCAGTCGGCGTTGACCGGCCGGTAATCGTCGCGCATGCCCAGCACGAACTGCTCGAAGAACCAGGTGGTGTGCGCCAGGTGCCACTTGGTCGGGCTGGTGTCGTCCATGCTCTGGACGGTGGCGTCCTCCGGCGACAACGGCGCGGCCAGCTGCAGGCTGCGTGCACGCACGGCCGCAAACCGCGCGGCCGGTATGGCGTCACCGGGGACGCCGGGGGCACGGGGCGCAGGGACATCAGATGCGGGGGCAACTGGGGTGGCAGGCATGCGGCGTGGCTGCAGGACAGCGTGCGGTTTGAATCGAGGATACGTGACCGGCATGCCGGTCGGGTGATGGCGGCATGAACCACGGCGGGGTTAAAGTCGATGGATGCCCCCGACCAACTCGCTCTTCGCCCTGCCCGCCGACATGTTGTACCTGGACTGCGCCGCGCACGGGCCACCGTTGCACGCAGTGCGCGAGGCCGCCAGTGCGGCGTTGAAGCGCAGCACGACCAGCTGGTTCGGCGCGAGCTGGCGCGAGGATGTCGAGCGCGTCCGTGCCCTGGCCGCAGGCTTGTTCGACGGCAATGCCGACGGCCTGGCCTTCGTCCCGTCGGCGGCCTACGGCCTGAGCATCGCCGCGCGCAACGTGCCGCTGTGGCCGGGGCAGTCGGTGCTGGTGCTCGACGACCAGTTTCCGTCCAACCTGCTGCCCTGGCGGCAACGTTGCAAGGAGACCGGTGCCAGCCTGTCCATCGTCCAGCGCGCGGCGGGCCAGGATTGGACCGATGCCGTCCTTGCCGCGCTCGACGCCGACACCGACATCCGCGTACTGGCCTTGCCGCAGGTGCACTGGCGCGACGGTGCGCTGCTGGACATGGATCGCATCGCCGCCCGCGCCCGTGCGCGCAAGGCCAGCCTGGTGCTGGACCTGAGCCAGAGCCTGGGCGTGTTGCCGGTGCAGCTGGACGACTGGCAGCCGGATTTCATCGTTTCGGTTGGCTACAAATGGCTGATGGGCGGCTTTGGGCTGGCCTGGCTCTGGGCCGCGCCGCAATGGCGCGACGAAGGACAGCCGCTGGAGCGCGGCTGGATGGCGCACGACCACGACGCGCTGTGGCAACCGGGCAACAACGCGCAGGCCGGGCCGCTGCCCGGCGCGCGCCGTTACGACGCCGGCGGAGTCTGCGATGCGATGCGGCTGGCGATGGCCGAAGCTGGCCTGCGGCAGGTGCTGGGCTGGGGCGTGTCGCAGATCGCCGCGCAACTCAAGCTGCGCACCGGCGCGCTGGACGACGCGTTGCATGCGCGCGACCTGGATGCGTTGCGCACCGCCGGCCATGCCCCGCACATCTGCGGATTGCCGCTGCCACCAGGCCGCGCCGACGCCGTTGCAAAGGCGCTGGAGACCGCAGGCATCGTGGCCACCCTGCGCCACGACTGCGTGCGCATCGCGCCGCACATGCACGTGGGCATCGGCCAGATGGCGCGCGTGGCCGACGTGGTCGCCAGCGTCCTGTAGGAGCGGCTTCAGCCGCGAGCGCTTGATCCTGCTGTGGCTGTTTGTAGGAGCGACGTAAGTCGCGACCAGGAGTTCCGGATTTCCTGATCGCGACTTACGTCGCTCCTACAAACAGCCGAAGCCTGGCCTGCCGCGCCATTTACGCTTCAGTCGGCGCGGCCCCGGGCTCGTCCTGCGACGCCGGCCGATCCTCGCGGAAATTATGCGGAAGCCGGTTATGGATCGCCGTGGCTGCAATCGCCGCATGGCCGACGGCGACACTGATCTGGTTGAGCGCGCTGACGATGTCGCCGGCCGCGTACAGCCCGTCGACGCTGGTTTGCAGGTGCGCGTCGACCACCAGCTCGTCGTTGTCGTCGACCTCGGCCCCCAGCGCCTTGGCAAGATCCGATTGCGCATCGCTGCCCAGCACCGGATAGATGGTGTCGAAGACGCGCGCATCGCCGCGGTCGGCGGCGTCGAACTCGACCCGGCAGCCGGTGCCCGCGATGTAATGCAATGCCGCCGGGACCGGCAGCACGTCCACGCCCGCCATCGCGGCCAGTTGCGTGCCATGTTCGGATGCCTGCGTGCCTGCCGTCGGCAGCACGCTGACCTGGCGCGAGAACGTCCGCAGGAAGACCGCGTGCCGGATCGCCTCGTCGGCGGCACCCTGCACCGCGATGCGCTCGTCGGCGGCCTCGTAGCCGTCGCACACCGCGCACAGGCGCAACGCCCCGGAGGCAACCGCGTCTTCGATCGCCGCCATGTCCGGCATGCGGTCGACGATGCCGGTGGCCAGCAGCACGCAACGGGCAATGCGCTCGCGGCCTTCGCTATCCGTGGCCTTGAATCCCTGCGCGACCCGCTGCAGCCGCGCGATGCGCGCCGACTCGATCCGGGCACCGTAGCCCTCGGCCTGCTTGTGCAGCTTGTCCAGCAGCTGCGGGCCCGACACCCCGAACGGGAACCCCGGGCAGTTGTGGCTTTCGGGGATCCACCTGGCGCGGCTGTTGCCGGCGTCGACCACGGTGATGCGGCGGTGGAAGCGCGCCAGGTAAGTCGCCGCCGTCAGGCCGGCCGGTCCGGCGCCGATGACCAGCACGTCCAGGTCGGGCGCGTCCGCGTCGGGCACGTCCCCGTCGTTGCGGCCGGCGGCCACCGCGTCGGGCATCCGGCCTAGTGTCCGTTGCCGACGTTGACGAAGCGCAGGAACTCCGCGCGGGTACGCGCGTCCTCGCGAAAGTCGCCCAGCATCTGCGAGGTCACCATGCTCACGCCACGCTTGTGGATGCCGCGCGTGGTCATGCACTCGTGCGCGGCCTCCACCACCACCGCCACGCCCTTGGGATGCAACGCGCGCTGGATGCAGTTGGCGATCTGCGCGGTCAGCTTTTCCTGCACCTGGAAGCGGCGCGCGTAGGCCTCGACCACGCGCGCCAGCTTGCTGATGCCCACCACCTTGCCGTCGGGCAGGTAGCCCACGTGGGCCTTGCCGATGATCGGCGCCATGTGGTGCTCGCAATGGCTCTCGAACTCGATGTCGCGCAACACCACCATCTCGTCGTAGCCGCACACTTCCTTGAAGGTGCGCGCCAGGTATTCGTCCGGGTCCATCGCGTAACCGCTGAACCAGTCGCGGTACGCCTTGACCACGCGTTTGGGCGTGTCCAGCAGGCCTTCGCGCTGCGGATCCTCGCCCGACCAGCGCAGCAGCGTGCGCACCGCGTCTTCGGCGGTGGCGCGGTCGACGCCGTTGTGGCTTTCAACCGGGGTGGCGTCGTCGCCGTTGGCGGGGGTTGGGGGCAGGTCGCTCATGGCGGGGTCCAGGCGGAAATCGGAAAGGCATCGTACTGCACCGTTGCTGCCTGGCCGGTCGCGGCGCGAGCCGCAGACCCGGCGGGCAGCCAAGCTTGGCGCCGCGGCCTGGCGCGCTAGCTGCCGACGGCGGGCGCGTCTGTTTCGCGGGCGCGCGCATGGTCCAGCGACTCCCACGCATACGCCACTGCCGGGCGTGCCTGCGCCCAGGTCAGCCGCGACCCGAACCGCGACGCGGCCTCCCAGCCGCCCTGCAGTTGCGACTCCACGCTGGCCAGTGCCTGGCCGGTGTGCCGCGCGTAGGTGTCCAGGCCGTAGCGGTAGGCCGGCGCGTAGTCGTGCCAGTCGTAGCCGTCCACGTAGTGCGGCAGGGTCTTGTAGATCTGTTGGAAGTGACCCAGGTCGTCGCGGGGATCGGCCGCCTCGGACATGCGGTTGCCAATCACCGCGCCCAGCACGCCCCCGATCACCGCCCCGATGGTCAAGCCGATGGGCCCACCGGCAAACCAGCCGATCGCGCCGGCGATGGCGCCGCCCAGCAGCGCGGCACCGCCGGCGCCCAGGATGTGGTCCTTCTTCAATGTGCTCATGGATGCGACTCCAGGTGGATGCGTTTCCAGGGATGGCCGGGGCAACGCCGGCCAATGCGGGACGTCAGCCCGGCCCTGCCCGCACAACGCTACGGCGCGCGCCGTTCAACCATGGTGAATACGCTCGACCGTGGTCGATGCGCATCGGGCGCAACGCTACTGCGCGGCTTTGGGCGCGCCCATGTTGCCCTTGCTGTACTGGCCGGAGCGATCGAAGCAGCACGCGCGGCGGCTGCCGGACGCCAGCTTGTCGATGGCGACGCCGATACGCTTGATCCTGGTCTCGGCCTGCTTGCCCGAGCTGATCCAGTGGATCCAGTCGCGACGCGCCACCGGCGTGATGTCGGTCCATGTCGCCTTGGCGGCGGCGTCGGCCGACAGGGCGCGCTTCAGGTCGGCCGGGATCCTGGGCTCGGGTTCGTTGGCGACCGGCGCGATCGCCAGCGCCACCGTGTCGCCGGCCGCGACGCCGGCGGCGGCAAGCAGTGCCTTGTCGATCTTCAGCCAGTGGCTGCCTTCGCCATCGGGTTCGAGCGTGGCCAGGAAGGGCTGGTCCGCCAGCGTGCCCTCGACCGTGACCATGCCGCGCGTCGGCAGCCTGGCGCTGGCCGCCTTGGGCAGCACGAGGAAACGCCACGTCGCGCCCCTGGGGCTGGCCGGTCGCAGCAGTGCCGTCTTGCAGCGTACGGGGGTCGCGGGCGGGCTCATGGTGCCGGAATGATACCGGCCGCGTCGCTGCGCGCGTGATCCAGCGCCCGGCGCGGCTGCCCGCCGGGGCGACACCATGCCGGTGCCACGGCCCGCGCAGGTTTGGCGGGCGCGGGTGGTGCCGCGAGCACCGGGATGCCCGGATCAAGGCCGCCCGGCTTGCGCCCTTTCACCCGCTGGCCACCGGGCGATGGCCACCCTGTCCATCCCCGATGCAAGGAGCAGCCCATGGCCGCCACCCCGCAATCCGAGATCGAACGCCTGGAGCGCCACTTCTGGCAATCGCTGGTCGACGACGACCCCCGGGCCGCGACCGCCCTGCTCACCGACACCGCGCTGATGGCCAGCGGCCATGGCGCCATGTCCTTCGACCACGCCGGTTACATGAAGATGGCCACCGACCCCAAGCACAAGCTGCTGGCGTTCGAGTTCAAGGACATGCACGTGCTGTTCCCGCGCGACGATGTCGCCATCGCCACCTACCGCGTGCACCAGCGGTTCACCCTGGACGGCAAGCCGGTGGAGATGGACGCGGTGGATTCGTCCACGTGGGTCAAGATCGATGGTGCGTGGAAGTGCGCTGCGCACACCGAGAGCGAGGCTGCGGAGGGCTGACTGCTCCGTCCCTTTCCCACACGGTCATTTCAACAGCGGCAACTGGCCGCCCTGTTCGTCACGCAGCACCTCGGCGCGGCGGATCATCTGCTGCACCTCGGCAGCGGCATGGACCGGAACCAGCTCCACGTCCGGATGCTCGTTGGTGAACACCCGGAAGATCTCGTCCGCGAACGCCTGGCCGATGCTGCTGACCTGGTCGAAGTCGAGCACCACACAGCGGAACCGGTCCACGCGCTGCAGCAGCCGCTTGGCCTGCGAGCGTGAGACCAGGTTTTCGTCGCCCACCTTGGCCAGCCGCACCGGCACCACCGTTTTGGCAAAGCTGTAGTCGTCCGGTCCGCTCGAGAACTGGTCGATCACTTCTTTCGCAGTCCGCGTCGAGTCAGTGGCGATTTCCATTTCCACTCGCGTGCCGCCCGCCTCGTCGGCGATGTCGAGCAGGTCGTCTTCAAAGTTCGCATCATGGTCAAACACCAATCCCTCCGATGCGATGCGGAACCCATCGAACATGCGCGAGGTGAAGAAAATGCCTTCACCGGAATGACGCCGCGGATCGGTGGTCAGCTTGCCCTTCGACAACTCCAACAGGGCAAGGCGTTCGTCCGGCAGGTCGAGCGCGCGCGTGATCTTTCGGAAGATGCCGATGCCGTCGTCGGCAATCTCGAACCACAGCTTGCGGTCGTGGCGATCCATGGCCACCACGATCTCCACGGCATCGGAGTGATCCACGGCGTTGTTGATCATTTCTGTGACGCCATGATGCGCGATGTCCAGCAGGTTGCGCGGCAGGTCGCGTAATAGTGGCAGCAGCTGCTCGAACCAGACCGCGTCCTCCGCCAGTCCTTCGCGTGTAAAGCGTCGCTCGAACCGACGGTTGGTGCCCAGTGTGTAGGTCGGGCGAGTTGTGCCGGCCTTGTGCAGATAGCCGCCGGCCACGAGCGCCCGCACCTGGATGCCGATCCGGGCCGTGGACAAGCCCAGCTGGGCAGCCACCATGCCGACCAGATCGTGCGGATGCTCGGTCACCGCCTGCAGGAGCGCGGTTTCGATCTCGGGGGAGCGATTGGGGCGGGCCATGCTGGATTCTAAAATTAAGCGGGCTTATTTGCTAGTTAATAGGGGTTGATTCGCAATTCAACCACCTGTCATGGAACCAAAATAGCGTCTAGGACATTGTTTTGCATGCCTTCCTTGCCTTTGCGAGCAGCTGTGACCGACTGCGCTTGCCCGCCCGGGCGCTCATCCCGCCTGGCGGCGCGGCAGGGTGGTGAAATATCGAAAAAGGGGAGGGAAGGAATCCAAACGGAAACGTTCTCTCACCCCGTTCCCTCTCGCTGACCCTCTTGCAAATCCCCGGCACGGCCTATACAGTGAACCATATGGTTCAGTATCAAGCCCGCCTCGACGCCACCTTCGCCGCGCTCTCCGACGTCACCCGGCGTGGCGTGCTGGAGCAGCTCGGGGATTCGGACGCCTCGATCAGCGACCTTGCCCAACGCTTCGACATGACCCTGACGGGCATGAAGAAGCACGTCAGCGTCCTGGAGCAGGCGGGGCTCGTGACCACCAAAAAGATCGGGCGCGTACGCACCTGCAAGCTCGGACGGCGCCGGCTGGAAGAAGAGGCCGCCTGGATCCAACAGCACCAGCAACTCTGGACCGCGCGCTTCGACGCGCTGGACGAGATCGTCGAAAACCTGAATCGCAAGGAGAAGGCAAATGTCCGCAGCAACACAAAGTAGCCCCGGCGCCACCAACCGTACCGTCGTGCAGCGCAAGTCCGACCACGAGCTGGAGGTGACGCGCACGTTCGATGCCCCGCCGCACATCGTCTACGAGGCATGGAGCAACCCCGAACTGTTCCAGCGCTGGTGGGTGCCGGCGTCGGCGGGCCTGACGCTGCTCTCGTGCGACATGGACATCCGCACCGGCGGCACCTATCGCCTGGTGTTCCGCCATCCGATGTCCGACCAGCCGATGGCCTTCTTCGGCAGCTACAAGGAGGTCGTGCCAAACCAGCGCATCGTGTGGACCAACGACGAAAGCGACCAGGGCGCCGTGACCACGGTGACCTTTCAAGAGCAGGCCGGCAAGACGCTGGTCACCTTCCACGAACGCTACCCCACGACCGAAGCCCTCGACGAGGCGCTCGCCGGTTCGGCCGAAGGCCTGCCCGAACAATTCGCGCAGCTGGACGCGTTGCTCGCCGCAGGGTCGTGACCACGTCGCTTGCACTGGTGGATGGATCGGTGGGGTAACACGAGGCGACTGCAAAATCGTCCCTGACACCTTTTCGCTGACACTCTTTTTGCGCGCGGCCGATCGACCGCGCCCCCGGCGTGGATGGCGGGCCGCTGCGGTATCGCGTGCGGCATGACGTTCCGCTCAGGCGGGCGGGGGAGGCGCCGCGGATGCGGCAGTCGGTGCTGGAGGGGGATGTGGCGTTAGCGGGGTGACGTACCGGCGTTTCGGCTTGAGGCCGACCGCCGCCTGGCGCTGGCGTATCGCATCCGAGCAGCGAGCAGTTGTATCCGACACTTTTCTCGCCTTGGGACAGTCGACTCTGGCCCCTGTTTTGCTTTTCTCCTTTTCTCGTTTTTTTTTGCGTCAGCGGGTATCGCCAGCTGGCGGTGCGGCCAGCAATGCGGTCGTCCGGGCCGCGTGCAGGCCGTGCAACAGGAACGCCCTTCGCACCGCGTGCTGATAGCCGCGGTCCGACTCCAGCCGATGCCCGCCGGGCACCAGCAGGAAGCCGGCATCGGGATACGCCGAGGCAATGGCCTGCCCGATCGCCGGCGAGAACACGCCGTCCTCCCTTCCGGAGATGACCAGCACCTCGCCGCGATACCCACTGCGCTGCAGGCGCAGGTCCGGCAGGGGCGCATCCTCGCGCAGGAAGTCTTGCAGGACCTGCCTGGACCAGACGTACAGCGGCAGGTCGTAGCCGTAGGTTCCCGACCGCAGGTCGGCACCCAGCAGTTCGTATATCCGCACCTTCGCCGCATCGGCCGCGGGCAGGCGCAGCAGGGTGCGACTCAGCGGCCAGTTCAGGCCAGGCCGGAGCCAGTGCCATGCATACGGCCAGGGATCATGCTCGCGCTCGCCGCGGACCACTTCGCGCAATGCGGCCAGCCCCGCGCTGCCCTGTCGTGCGAGCTGGAACAGCATGTACGCCAGGCCGGGGCGCACGCCATCGGCGCGTGCCAGCTCCGACAAGGACGCGACCGCTCCGGGGGCGAGTTCCCCGAGGTTGCGGGCATAGGTCCAGCCGTGCGCGCGGGCCAGGTCCGGCGCCCCCGTCGAGACCAGCAGGCGCGGGTGACGTGCTCGCCGTGGCGTTGCAGGTACTGCTGGGCCAGCACGCCCGCGCCGGAAGCCCCGAAGAGCTCAATGCGGCCGTCGGCCGGCAGCAACCCGGCCGCGGCCATGTCCTGCCGGACGCGCTCGATGTCCTCCACCTCCTGCCAGGACCCGTACAGGTTCATCGCACGTCGCAGGTCCAGCCGGCCATCCCGGTAGACCTCGGGAAACAGCGTCGGGCTGTGGCCGCGGTGGCCGATCAGCACATACGACACCCCGGGGACCTGTTCGTCGAAGAACCGGAAGTCCACATCCGGGCTGACCAACTCCATCTGTCCGTCCGTCAGCACGAACACGACCGGGCCCCCGGGATCGAAGCCGGGGCTGAGCGCATAAAACGCACGGTACGACCCGGCACCCGGGTCGGAATGGTCCAGCGGGAGATTGAGGTAGCGATGGCGTCGATCCGGCGGCATCTCCGGATAGGTGGCATCCAGCGCGAGCCGCGTGACGGGCGGCTGATGCGCCGCATGCCACTGCATGGCCGCCCAGAGGCTGGCCGCAGCCACGACCAGCACCAACCCCGCCAGCAGGCGCCGCCGCCAACGGCGGGCGCTGGTCGATCAGGTCCAGGACATGCGTTGCGGGTCGTGGAAGTGGCGGGTGGCAATCGGCGAGGCCATGGAGCGGAGTATGCCGCTTGGGTCGCACAGGCAGGCCACGTCCCTGACACCCTTTTTCAGACGCCTTAATTACCCTACCTCTCGCATTGCGAGGTGAGCATTGGGACATGGTGTCAGGGACAATTTCCCCCGGGACAATGTTCACCAATGGCGCCCTTGATCGCAGCGCCTTGATCCGCATGGCAGTCAGGCGCACGCCTGGGGCAACGGCGTTGCGGTACGCAGCATGATGGTGATGGACACGGCCATGGCGGTCTGGACGTACAGGCTCATGAGAATGGCGTCGAAATGCTGCAGGCCCGATGCCGCGTTGGCCGCCTGGAGCAGCATGTAGGCGCTGAAGGCCATGCTGATCACCGAAAACACGGACAGCTGCGCGGCGATGGCGCGGTCGCGTGCTTCCGGGTCCGGGTGCGGCGTGAGGCCGAGGCCGCGCAGTTTCGACCAGCCAAGCAGCGCCAGCAGGCCGTTGGTCGCCAGCAGGGTCAGGTTCCCTGCCAGGGTTTTGCGACCGAGCGCGAAGTCGTGCAGGGACAGGTCCACGAGCACGGTCATCGCCAGCATGGCCAGCGCCAGCGCGAGCAGCCACGGCGGTACGAAGTCGGACAGGCGGCGAGGTGCCGCGCTTGTGCTGCGTTGCTTCATTGGGTGCAGTTCGCGCAGGCGGCGGAACAGCTCGAAGCACAACAGGTCCATGACCAGCATCGGTATGAACTGCACGGCGCCGAAGAACCCCGGCCAGGTCCTGGGGACGGGTGTTTCGGTCCCATGCAGCAAATAGAGGATGGCAACAAGCGCGAGTCCTGCCAGCAACAGCAGGTGATTGGACCAGGTGAAGATGGCCAGGCCGGTGCGATAGGTGGATACCGGACGCGGGTACAACTGTGGATGGGTCGAAACCGGAAAGACATCCAGGATCCTGCGCAAGCGTCGCTTGACGACATGGGGAACGACCGCCGAGATCAGCAGCACCTGTCCAAGGAATACGATGTAAAACAGGAGGTCCATGCGGTCGTGGCTCGGGAAAAGTGGGTCGGCAAGACTGGCAAGATGGCCAGGGCAAGCCTGCGAAGCCCGGGTAAGCGAACGGAAATAACGGTGCAAATAACGAGGTCAGGTTCGCTATCAACAATGGGGACGAAGGAAAAAAATTGCCTCCGTCCCCTTTAATTCAACGAGGGTGCGGCCGGCGGGCCTGAGACCGCT
>CAVVFI010000001.1:0-166492 GCA_963747445.1 uncultured Gammaproteobacteria bacterium | reverse complement strand
TGCATGCGGCCGGCGGTCATTTCACCACCGCGCGCGACCTGGCCAAGTTCGTCGCCGCCAGCGCCAGCGACGGCATGCTGGACGGCAAGCGCATCTTCCCCGCCGGCGTGCTTGCCTCCACGCATGCCAAACAGGCCGACCAGGACAAGGACTTCGGTCCCTACCACCGCTTCGGCTGGGGCCAGGGCTGGGACCTGGGCACCTACGACGGGCACGTGCTGGTGCATCGTTTCGGCAGTTTCGCCGGCTATCGCTCGCACGTGTCGTTCATGCCCGACACCGGCATCGGCGTGGTGGTGCTGGTCAACGGCGTCGGCGTGCCCAACGCCGTGGACGTGCTGGCCGATGCCATCTATGACCGACTCGATGGCGACGACGCGTCGGGCGACGCGCGTTATGCAGAGGCGTTCGAGGCGCTCGCGCAACGCAAGGCAAAGTTCGCCGAATACCTTGCCAAGCACCAGGCGGTCGTGCGCGAACGCCAGCAACAGCCGCTCGCGCATCCGCTTGCCGCCTATGCCGGCCGCTACGGCAACCCGCAGATGGGCACGATGACCTGGCAGCTCGTGGACGGGCACCTGGAGGTCGCGATCGGCGCCGCACGCTGCAGCGCGGAAACCTTCGACGCAGCGAAGGACCAGATGCGGGTGGACCTGACGGGCAGCGGCGAGGTGGTCACCTTCGCATTCGCGGACAAGGGCGGCACGGCAGTCAGCATGGAGTACGACGGGTATCGTTTCGAGCGTCAATGAGCGATTGGGGAAGGGGTTTCAACCCAGGCGCATTGATGGCCTCCATCCGCTTTCCGGTGGTGAACCCGACCCCGTTCTTGCCGGTCGCCAATCGCCTCAGCTCTTCCCGCCGAACTCCTCCCACGCACGCACCGAATCGGCCGCATACATCAGCGACGGTCCGCCGCCCATGTACACCGCCACGGCCAAGGCCTCGGTGAGCTGCTCGAAACTTGCACCCAGCCGCACCAGCGACTTCACATGAAAGCCGATGCAGCCGTCGCAATGGGTCGCCACGCCGATCGACAACGCGATCAGCTCCTTGTCGATCGCCGACAGGACGCCTGGCTCCAGCGCCGCCTTGGACATCGCCGAAAACCCATCCAGCGTGCCCGGCTGCGCCGTCCGCAAGGTACCGATCGCCTTGCCGATATCCTGCGTGATTTCCTTGTAGGTCTTGCTGGACATGGGCTCGCTTCTGTTCGTGGGGATCAGTCGACCTTAGCGGCAATCCCGCGAACATGACGCGAAGTTGGAACGGGGGTAATCAAGGCGTCTTGATTGCTTCCGTCCCCAATTTTCCGGATTCGCCCTGCTCGCATTTCCGGGCGCAACCCGACCCCATTGCCTGGGTCGCTTGGGCAGGCGGTGCGGCATCGATGGGCGGGGATCGTGGCTATGATGGACCGCAGACCCCCGACGAGACTCCGCGCCATGGCCAAGCCCAACCCGCTCCAGGCACAGCTGCTCAAGGCAGGCCTGGTCAACAAGGCCAAGGTGGCCGAGGCCGCGCGCGAGCAGCACAAGGCCCGGCATGGCAAGGGGCCGGCCAAGCCCAGCGAAAGCGCGCTGGCGGCGGAACGCGCACGCGCCGACAGGGTCGAGCGCGACCGTGCGCTGGCGCGCGAGCGCAAGTCACAGGCGCGGCTCGCGGAACTGCGCGCGCAAGCCCGGCAGATCATCAACGACAAACAGGTGCCGGGCGCCGGCGAAAGCGACTACCGCTTCGACGCCGACGGCGCCATCCGCAGCCTCCTGGTCAGTGACGCGCAACGCAAGCAGCTGGCGTCCGGCGCGCTGGTGATCGCCCGCCTGGGCGAGCGCTACGCGCTGCTGCCGCGCGCGGCTGGCGACAAGGTGCGTGAGCGCGATGCCGGCATGGTCGTGCTGGATCACGGCATGGACGCGGGCGCCGGGCAAACGGCGGCGACGTCCGAGGATGATGCGTATTACGCGCAGTTCCAGGTGCCGGATGACTTAGTTTGGTAAGTGGTGAGGTCCGTAGAGGGAATAGCAAGGCTTAAGTCACCACCCTTAGTAAATGTACCTGACCCCCTTATTGGCTTAAGTCTTGGATTCAATCGATCATGCCGGCGCTTTTTCGGCGATGGGCGAGGCGTCTGGCTACGAGTAAAATTCCGTAAGGTCCTTATGACCACGTAGCGCCTCGGGACGGTACGGCCCAACGCTTCCACAATGCACCACTTGCTCTAGTTGAAAGCGACGTAGCACCGATGGGTGCAAGGTTGCATTAGTCGGTATATCCCGAGGCGCCGAACGCCAGGTCACTCGTAGTGCGTTTGGCCACCAGCGCGGATAGCTGTCGCGCAGGGATGCGACTTGGCAGTGCTGCGGACCATCGAACGCGGGGTACAGCTGCAGCTTCGACTCGTCGATCCAAATGGGATGCAGTGCATCGGTTGCCTCACCCGCGATCCAGGTTAGCGCAATGTCCGAAAGTCGTGATTCGTCTTCGGGATAGCTCCCGCCCACGTCGGAGTGATTACCAGCAAACCAATACTGCTGCAGGCGCTCGAGCTCACCGAGAATTTGCGGCGGATTGTCCTTTGGGCGCCCCCACTTCACCCGTACGAAGTCGTGACGGGTTTCATCGATCGACAGGGCATGGCGGACCACATTGACCCGCGGATCCAGATACCGGTCGTAGTGTTCACCGCGCCAGCGCGCAAGGTGAAAGGGGAGACGGTGCTTTCGTTGAGGAAAGCGACTGATCCACTTGAGGGTGGAGCGCAGGTACGCGAAGGCGCCCATCGCTAGTGCAGCGCCTAGCAGGCTCCAGTGCGTATAAGCCGCATTCCATCCCAACCATGCCTCTGCCCTCCCTCCGGCTGCCCACGACAATGCGAACAGCGTTGCGAGCATGAGCCCGGTCAAAGCGAGCCGAGGAACGCTCGAAAGCCCCAACGCGGCGACTGCGTCGAATACGCCAATGAAGTAAGGATAGACGTCGGCAGACTGGTCGTTGCCCGATCCGTACTTGCGGCGAAACCGGCGCGCGAGTTCCTCGCGTTCATCCTCGTACTCGTCTCGCGGTTTTCCGGCGCCGTGATCGTAAACCTGGCGCACCGCCTCCTCGGCGATGCGTCGAAGTGCAGATCCGCTTCTTGGCAAAGGTGCTCCATTGGCGTCATGGCGCGGCACCCCGCATAAGTTCAGCACACCGGCGACGTTGCGTGCGGTGTAGGCGCCGCGGCTGAAACCGAACAGGTAGATCCGATCGCCGGGCTGGTAATGCTTGAGGATGGCCTCGTAGCAGTCGGCAACGTTCGTGCTGATGCCGATGCCGGCGATCGATCCGGCGATCGAGCGCAGCACATCCACAAATTTCAGATGGACCATGCCCCCGCCGGTGATCGTGCCCAGGCCAGGGTCGTAAAAAGCGACCTGCTCGGCCGGATCGATCGGACTATCAGGACCACTGCGTGTGGCGCGGTAGAGCTTGTACACATTGCTGAGCATCTGGTCCGGGCGCAAGCCGCCCGCTTGGCCGGTGCCGTCAGCGAAAATGAGTATGTTCTTGCTCATGCGTGGCCTCAGATGGGTTATTTCGTGGCGGTGGCATCCGCACTCAACGAGTCGGCGCACTCCATCAACCGTTCGGCGTAAGCTAAGCCGGTGCGCTGGACGGAGCCGGGGGTGATCGCCAATAGCCAAACCGCGAGCATCACCACTGAGACCGCAAGGGACGTGCCCATGCCCAACGACAAGGTTTGCCAACGCTCGGCATGCAGATGCGGGGCCGTGAACGACAGCAGGCCCGATGCTAAGAGCAGCCAGGCCATGGTGAGCAGCGCGATTGTCGCCCCTACCCACCGCAGGCCCAGGGCATTGCGTTGGAATCCGAAGTTGGTGTTTTCTTTGAACAACAGCGCAAATCGCTTGGTGTCGCGCGTATTCTTGATCAGCCATAAGGTGGCGGCGCGGTATGCCTCGTCGGCGGCATCGCAGTTGTTATCTTCCTGCTCCGGCGAAGGCATCGGCACACCGGAGAGCGCTGACACTTTCGCGTGCAACGTGCGCTTGCTGTGAACGTCCAGCCGGCGATCGCGATGGCGAAGCAGATGAGTCGTCGGGGCGCCGGACCATTCCTCATATAGCGCATCTTGAATGCGCTTGCCCGCGTCGCGCGCGATGCGCGACAGCAGGAAGAAACCTCCGCACCACAGTAGGAGCGACAGCACCGATTTCTGCCAGCTCATCGAGACCGGGAAGACAAGCACCAGGACGACAAGCGGCGGCAGCAGGCAAAGCAGCGCCGGACGGACTCGCGCCCGCAAATCGTAGGCGTCGAAGAACTTGGCCCACAATGGCACGTCCGTGGGAGTGGTCATTGTGGCGCCTCCTCATCGAGGTATTGTGAAACTTCTGCTCGGTTAGCCAGCTCAATATGTTGCGTGCGTGCTTCAGCTTCGCCGCGTTTATTCAAGCCAAAGCGCTTGAGCGCGTAAAAGAGGAGCGCTTGGCGCGTTTTCACTCGGGTGTGTCCGTTGACCATGCCGTAATCGAGCGCTATGGCAGCCCGTTGCGCCGCCGACAATTCCGAATGCGGTTTCAAGTCCAGCCAAACGGTTCTATGCCATTGCCTGTCGTCGGCACCATCGACCCAATCGGCCACGCTTGGCTGCGTATCGAGCATGCGGCCGAAGACAAAATCCGCAAAATCCTGGCGCTTATGGCAAAACGCGCGCACGTGCCAACGAAATCCGTCGTGGCCTAGTGCGTGCGGGCTAATGTCGCGCAGGCTGGGTTCTTCCCGGCTCATGGACTGGTACCGAATCTGCAAGGAACGCTGCTTGCGGATCGCCAGTAGCACGGTTGCCAGCTGGGACGCAGGAAGGGGCCGCTTGAGGGTTGGCACGATGCCGTAATCGGGCGCCCAGCCGATGAAACTCTCGTCCCGGGAGATGACCTCATTGCTCAACGCCAATAAGTCGTTGAGGAAGGAGGCCGCATCGTCGCCGCCGTACAGGGGTTTGAAGCCGATGTCGGGCACAAAGCGCCGAATCGTGGCGTCGTAGCGAATTTGGTTCGGCGCCAGAGCCGAGTAGGCGGCCAAGTCCAACGACGCCTGCTGCACCGAGATTCCGAAGAAGTCCTTCAGGTCCTTCCGGTAGACCTCACCCTCGTACTGGAGGCGGAAGTCGATGAAAGCCAAGCGGCGGACCTGTCCCCATGGGGTTTTCCCGTCGGAGGGGCGGCTGAACTCTAACTTGGGCGTGTCGCTACTCATATATCTCTCCACAAGGCTCGTGAAAGTATATACTCCTAAAAACACGACAGTTAGCCCTGCGGTATCAAAAATGCTCGGAGGTTACGGTAAATGACTGGTTCTATTAGTTTTTTCCCGGTGGGATGCGGCGACATGACCCTCATCCAGCTGGGCGACCCGCAGGACAGGCGAATTCTGATCGACTGCAATATCCGTACGGCGGCGGATGACTCGGAGGACTCTTGCCGCGATGTGGGGCGGGACCTGCGCTCGCGTCTACCGGTCGACGCGCGTGGCCGCCCCTTTGTTCATGCGTTCTTACTCAGCCACCCGGACCAGGACCATTGCAGCGGGCTGCGCCGGCATTTCTGGTTGGGACCGATGGCCGACTACCCCGACGACAAGCTGCCTGAACATGAAAAGCGCATCGTCATTCTGGAGCTGCTGTCCTCGCCCATGATCTTTCGGCGCGAATCTAAGAAGCACAAGCTGTGCGACGACGCGCTCGCCTTCTGTGACGAAGCGCGTCGTCGGGTGCGAATTAACCTCGACAAGAAGTTCGTCGACGTCAGCGACGGCGACCGAATTCAGGTACTCGGCGAAGATCAGGACGGTAAGACTGACGATCTGGGCCCGATCTTGGTGCGCGCGGGCGAATCCTTCAACCACTTGGGCGGACAGACCAATCACTACTTCTCGGCGCACCTTTTGGCACCGCGGCCGCCGCAGGACGATGAAACCGAAACACTGCTATCGAAGAACAACTCGAGCATCGTGCTGAACTGGCACTTGGCCGAGGACTATGACGCTACCGACGCCTGTCGCTTCCTCACCGGTGGCGATGCGGACGTGGTGATCTGGGAACGGCTATGGATGCGTTACAAGACTGAGCCGGAGGTCCTAGCCTACGACCTGCTGCAGGCGCCTCACCATTGTTCTTGGCACAGCCTGTCCGGCGACAGCTGGTCCGAGCTGCGTGAAAAGGTGAAAGTGTCTGCGGATGCGCGCAATGCCTTGGGCCAAGCCCGCCACGGCGCGATCGTGGTCGCCAGCTCCAAGCCGATCGACGACGACGACAGTGATCCGCCCTGCATCCGCGCCAAGCGCGAGTACGTTGCGATCCTGGGCAACGCGGATGGCCGGTTCTATTGCACGGGCGAGTACCGCAGCCGCCGCGCACCTGAGCCGCTGGAGTTCAAGCTGTCGCGCCACGGGCCGTACCTGGCTGCCGCGTCGGCGGCCGCGGCGGCGATGGGGTCGTCCCAGCGCGCGGGCAGCCGGTGACCGAGCTGCCGTTAGGGGAGGCACTGCCCTCCCTCGCGCCAGAACAGCTGCGCTTTGACGGTAGCCGGGAACTGCTGGCAGCGTGCGCTGGCCATCCAGACGTCGAAGTGCGCGAGCTCCGCCTTATCGACGGCGCCGATGGCATCGTGATAGACATCGACAACCGGCAAGTTCCCGTGCGCAATCCTCACGGAATTCGGCCGTGCGAACGCCTGCTTTTGATCCACTGCGAGGGCGCCTTGCGGCCCTACGATGTGCGCGCACTGCGCGCGGATTTTCCGATGCTGCTGCACCAAAATGCGGTCAAAGAGGGGGAGCCGGTTAGCCTGTGTTTGTACGAGGAGCCATGGGCAACAACTGTCCGAAGCTGGACACCGAAGCGCTTCCTCGACCGAATTTTCTGGTGGCTGTCCCGATCAGCCCGGAACGAGTTACACGCGGCGGGACAGCCCCTTGAGCAGCTTTTCTATACCGATGGCCTTCGCGTCGTCCTGCCGGTCGACTTCGAGTCCGCATGGGTAGCCGCGCACAAACCTATGCACTTGGCTTTCGCCAGCGACCCTCATTCTTTCACCGTGCGCCCGATCCCCGCCGCTGGCGCGGCGCCGGACGCACTGATCGGGGTGGCGATGACGCTCAAGCCGGTGGGGCACTCGCCACTCAGACGCCAGCCGACCACGTTGGGCGGTTTGGCGGCGTTTTTTGCAGATCAAGGCGCGGACCTGATCGAGCCGCTTGGCCACGCTATCCAGGCGCACTGGCCTGAAGGCGCCGGCTTGGCGCGTAGTCCGAACCAGCGCACGATGCTGATCATGAGCGTGCCCAGAGTCGTCGACGGCGTGCAGCAGCGCGTGGACCCGTTGGCCGTGCGGGTAGAAATTGATCCGGGCGAAATGGGTCTCCTACTCGGCGTGCTTGACCAAGACCCCGACACCGGACGCTTGTTTCGCAGTTACGGAAGCGCGCTGTCCGGAAACGCGCCCACACCGAGCGGCAACTGGCAGGAAACGCCGATTTCCTTCGCCCAAGTGTTGTGGGCGCTCACGCGTTCGGATGCACGCGCGTACAGCGGCCTTGTGGACAGCGAATGCGACTTCGGCGGCGTGCTGGGCGGAGCTGGTGCTCTTGGCAGCGCCCTACAGAATCTATGGGTTCGCCAAGGCTGGGGGCAGTGGACGCTTGTAGACCCGGACCGTATTGCCCCGCACAACCTCGCCCGGCACGTCGCCGTGGACATGGATATTGGCCATTCGAAGGTGAGTGTATGCGCTGGCCTGGCAGCCATGATCTTTCCTGCCGAGCCCCAGGCCGTCGCGATCGACGCCCACATCGATGCTACCGCGAACGCGCAGGTGCAATCGGCCCTGAGAACGGCCAACATTGTGGTGGACGCCACCGCAAGCATTGGGGCTTCGCGCGAGTTGTCGCAGTCGCCGCACCTCGCTCGCACGGCCGCGCTTTTCTTGTCGCCCTCGGGCCGCTCGAGCATCTTGCTGCTGGAGGATGACGCACGCCACATTCGCCAGCTGGCGCTTGAGGCGCAGTACTATCGCGCCATCCTGCGCAGCACTTGGGGCGAGACCCATCTGCAGGTGACCGGCGCGCTGCGACCTGGCGCCACCTGCCGCGACGTGTCCTTAGTACTATCGCTCGAACGCGTCCAGCTGCACGCTGCCATATTGTCTGAGAAGCTGCGCGCCGGGCTGCGAGCTGGCGCCGCGCGCATTGGTGTATGGACGCAGCATGACGATGGGGGTGTGAGCTTCGAACCCGTCGACGTTGCGCTATCGCGGCAGGGTCACGCGATGGGATGGACCGTCGGCTGGGATGACGGTATTCACCAGCGCCTTCAGGAATTGCGCGTCGCCCATCTGCCGAACGAAACCGGCGGTGTCTTGCTCGGCATTGTCGACACCGTGTTGAAGCGAATCCAAGTCGTGGATGTGGTCGAGGCGCCGCCGGATAGCACCGGAACCCCCACGGGCTTTACCTGCGGCGTGCAGGGCCTGGAGGCATGCGAGGCGGAAGCGCGGCGGCGTACCCTCGATGCCGTGGGCTACGTCGGCCACTGGCACAGCCACCCCCTGGGCCATTCGGCCTCGCCGAGTTCGACCGACTTGCTGCAGATCGCTGCGCTCGCCGACCGTTTGGACGCCGAAGGCCTGCCGGGCTTGATGTGTATTGTCGGGGAGCAGGGGAGCGATTTGACCTGGACGCTAGGGCGGGAAGTCGGCGCGGTTGTTACCGTAATCGCTGACGCCTCCGAGCCGCCGCGGCCTAAAGAAAAGGTGTAAGAAAAGGTGTCAGAGACAATTTCCGCAAAACAGGGTGTTAGCAGAAGATAGGGGTCAGAGTCGATTTTCCGCCGCCCCAAGTGCGACCCAGTGTCTTGCATGCCCCGACAGCGCCACCTCGATCGCTTCCGCAACCCCAGTTACACAACAGCATCAGCCCAATGATCGCCATGCAACAACACGAAGCCAAAGATCCGCCCCTCGCCTCAAAGCACCCGATGCAACCCAGCAATCCGCGAGATCTCCCCCTCGCCAACACCAGCCTCTGCCGCCATCTCCGGCCACGCCCCCAGCGCGGCGTTGATCTCGTCGATGGCCCGATCCACGCCCGCGATGGAGAAGCGGTCGGCGACCTTGGCCAGGTCGTCCCGGGTGATGTCCTCGAACTTGCCGGCGACGCTCATCTGGTGGGCTGACAGCCATTTGTTTTGCAGGTCCATGGCAAAGGTGACGTCGTAGGCGGGTGCGAGTTGCCAGTGGCCGCCCTCGCGCAGGGTGAAGCCGAAGTTGCGGGTGTGGTCGTCCTGGTTGCGCGCGGCGACGTTGAAGGCCATGCGCGTGAACAGCTGCGTCATCGCCGCGTCATCCAGGCCCAGGTCGCGCGCGGTCAGCAGCAGGCTTTCGTAGGCGTGGGTGCGCGGGAAGTTGTAGCTCATGTGCTGCAGGGCGCACAGCGACTGGACGTGGATCTTGGTGTTGCCGTCGCGGTCGAATCGCTTCGTCATGAAGTGCGCGCGCCCGCCTTCGTGGTGCAGGCGGCAGGGCTGCATGGCGACACCCGCCGCGGCGGCCATCAGGGAGTAGGCGTACTCGATCCTGCCGTACTGCCGGCTGGGGCCCAGCGCCTGGTCGGCGCCCATGCCGTCGAACTTGAGCAGCCAGTGCTCGAAGCCCGCGGGCAGGTCGAACTGGCCGGCCAGCATCTCGTCGGTCCGCGGGTTCCAGCCCAGCACCGCCTTGGCACGCGCGCCGCCGGCCGAGGTGCCGACCGAGATCAACTGGTTGAGCGCCCTTGCGGTCTGGTCGCTCTCCTCGAGCTGGCCCTGGAAGGCGCGGCGCGCCTGCTCGACCAGGCGTGCCATCTGGATCGGGTCGCTGGACGCCACCTGTCCGCCGCGCGCGGGACGGAACTCCAGCGCGCCCATGGCGCGCTTGTTCATGTAGGCCAACCGGTCCAGGGTGGTGATCTGGTCGGCGCGGTAGCCGTGGGTGGCCATCCAGGCGTCGATCAGCTGGTTGCCGAACTTGTCGGGCAGGGCATCGGACAGCAGGCCGGGCAGGCCGTTGAAGACCGTCTCGTCCAGCCCGGGGAAGACGAAGCGGCGGTCGCCGTGGCCGGCGGCCTGCGATGGATCGACGGGCATCTTGATCGGGGCAAGTTGCACGCCCTTGCGCCACCACTGCGTGTCGTACTCGAAGACATGCGCGCGCCGGGCCGGATCCCATGCCGTCGCGCCCACGCGCTGGCCCCAGATCCAGACCTCGATCACGTCGACGTGCTTGAAGGCCGCCATCAGCGGTTGCCCCGGGCCCGCCCCTTGGGATGGGTCAGCATCTGCATGGGGCTGATCGTTGGCCGTGGCGCGATCGCCTCCAGGCCCTGCTCGATCCCCAGTGCCTTGAGCACGCGGACCAGGGTCAGCACGTTGGACCCGCGCCCGGCCTCCAGGTCGCGCAGGGCGCGCAACGACACGCCCGCCTTGTCGGCCACGGTGGCCTGGGTGAAGGCCTGCGACAGGCGCTGGGCGCGCAGGCGCTCGCCGAGGTCGGCGGCGATCTCTTCGGGGCTCCGGAGCGAGTCGTTTTGCATTGTCCGGTAACAGGCGTTTTATTGCCTATATCCTGCCATATATCAATCAAGAGGCAGATTATAGCTCTTTATGGATATACAAGATAACAGGCGGATAAGTGCCGTTTATCTGCGTTTACGTGATTAATAGGCGTTTTTCTGCCTTTTATACATAAACGCCAACCGGTTCGGGAGGAGCAACCAGACGCCTACCTTGGATCCAGTCGCCACCCCAGGCCCGAGACCCGGCTGGCGTGCCGCGACAGCGCCGCCTCGATCACCTCCGCGCTGCCCGCCAGGTGCAATACGCTCCGCGCCCGCGTCAGGCCGGTGTACAGCAGTTCGCGGCTGAGCACGCGGGCGTCGGCGCGCGGGAGTTGCAGCCAGACGGTGTCGAACTCGCTGCCCTGGGCCTTGTGCACGGTGGTGGCGAAGGCGGACTCGTGGGCCGGCAGCGCGGCGGGGTGGAAGGGGCGGACGTCGCCGGTGCCTGCATCAGCGCTGTTGCCGCCGCCGTTGCCGGCAAACCAGACCAGCGGGGTGCCGTCGTCGTCGGGCAGGCAGATGCCGACGTCGCCGTTGAACAGGCCGTGGCGGTAGTTGTTTTCGGTGACCAGCAGCAGGCGGCCGGGGAACCAGGCCGGTGGGGTGCCGAGGCGGCGGCCGGACAGCGCGGCCTCGATGCGGGCGTTGAGGCCGCGCGCGCCTTGGGGGCCTTCGCGCAGCGCGGTGAGCAGGCGCAGGCGGTTGGCCTGGCGCAGGGCTTCGGCGGGGTCGGTGAGGGTGGCGAGGGTGCGCCAGTGGGTGAGGAGGTCGGGGCGCGCTTGCAGGGGGTCTTCGGTGTTTTCGTGGAAGTGGACGCCGCCCAGCGTGTTGCTGCGCAGCAGGGTGAGGGCCTGGTTGGCGTCACCGTTGCGGATGGCTTCGGCCAGGGGCGCCAGGTGCAGGGTGTCGGCTTGGCGCCAGCCGTGGGTGAGGTGGACTCTGTGGTTGTGGAGGGGGTTGCTTGCGGGAAGGGCACCCCTCCCCGGCCCTCCCCTCCGCGCTTCGCGCGCAAGGGAGGGGGAAGAGCCGGGCTGGTCGCGCGCAAGGGATTGGGAAGAGCCGGGTTGGTCGTGCGCATGGGATTGGGAAGAGCCGGGCTGGTCGCGCGCGAGGGATTGGGAAGAGCCGGGTTGGTCGTGCGCTTGGGATTGGGAAGAGTCGGGCTGGTCGTGCGCTTGGGGGGAGGCAGGGTCGCGCTGGTCGGTCGTTTCGGTTGGGGAAGACCTGCGGCGGTCAGTCGCCTGGGATGGAGAAGCGCTGGGCTGGTCGCGCGCGGCAGGAAGGGCAGGGCTGGGCTGGTCGGGCGCCTGGACGGGGGAAGCGCTGAGCAAGGGGTACAGCGCTTCGGCGTCTTCCTGCGCCAATGCATCGCCGGTGCCGGCGGCGGCGAGGATGGCAGCCAGCACGTCGCCGGCTTCGACCGAGGGCAGTTGGTCGGGGTCGCCCAGCAGGATGAGTTGGGCGCCGTCGGCAACGGCTTCGGTGAGTTTGCACATCAGCGGCAAGTCGACCATCGAGGCTTCGTCGACGACGACGCAATCGTAGGGCAGCGGGTTGTCGGCGTGGTGGCGGAAGCGCGGCGAGTCGGGAATCGTGCCCAGCAGGCGGTGCAGGGTGCTGGCCTGCGTCGGCAGGGCAGCAAGGACATCGGCGTCGACCCCGGCAGCGGCCATCTTGCTTGCCGCGCCGCGCAGGCTTTCGGCCATGCGCTCGGCGGCGCGGCCGGTGGGCGCGGCCAGGGCAATGCGCAGGGGCGCGTGGCCGGCGTGGCGCGCGACGGCGATGCGCAGCGCGAGCAAGCGCGCGATCGTGGTGGTCTTGCCGGTGCCGGGGCCGCCGGTGACCAGCAGCAGGGCGCGGCGCAGGGCAAGGGCTGCGGCGCGCGCCTGGCGGTCTGGGGGTGGTGCTTCACCGTCATTCCCGCGCAGGCGGGAATCCATGGACGTTTGTGTCAGGGCTGGCGAAGCAAGAGCAGCGTCCATGGATTCCCGCCGGCGCGGGAATGACGGTTGGTTCGGGACTTGGTTGGGGAACAGTATCTGGAACAACGGCGCGACCGATGCGATGTCGGCGTCGGGCATCGGCTGCGCGGCGATGTGGCGCAGGCGCAGGGCGAGGCGGCGTTCGTACTCGCGGTAGCGGCGCAGGTAGAGCAGACCGTGCTCGAAAGCGAGCGGCGCGGCGGCGGCTTCTTCGTCGGGCGCGTCGGGCGTGGCGACCCAGGGCGAGGATTGCAGCGCCTGCGTCCACGCGTCGGCGTTGGGCCAGTCGATGTCGGCATCGGTGAGCTGCCGGGGACGCGTGGGATCGAAGCCGGCATGGCCCTGCGACACCGCCAGCGAGGCGAGCGCGGCGGCGGCGAGCACGGCGTCGGGCGTGTCGGGGTCGAGCCGGCGCAGGCTTTGTGCCAGCGCGTCGTCCAGCGTGCGCAGCACGCCCAGGGTGTTGAGTTGGCGCAGCAGGCTCATGCGGTGGCTCCCTCCGCATCGGCATCGGCATCGGCATGCGCGTCGCCGTGGCCGAACAGCGCGTCGAGGGCGTCGACGAGTGCAGGTGCGAAGCGTTGCGCGTGGATGCCGGGCGACGCGTCGCTGCCGGCATCCAGCCCGCGACAGAACAGGTAGCGGATGCCGCCGAAGTCGCGTGCGTAGTCGTAGTCGTTGCCCAGGCGGAAGCGCAGCCAGCGGTGCAGCGCCAGGGTGTAGATCAGCGCCTGCAGGTCGTATTCGCCATGCGCCATCGCTTCGACCAGTTGCGCGGCGTCGTAGCCGGGCAGGCGGTTGGACTTGTAGTCCAGCACGTACCAGCGGCCATCGTGCTGGTAGGTCAGGTCGATCAGGCCGGTCATCAGGCCCTGCAGCCGTTGGCGCAGGCCAAAGCCGTGGCGCTCGGGCACGATGCCGTGGTCGTGCAGCAGGCGCAGCAGCGCGTCCACGCGCGTGGGTTGCAGGGAGAACTGGAATTCGATTTCCGGCCGCCGCGCATGGGCGGGCAGATCGCACAGGCGCGTGCCTTCGGGCAGCGCGACGGTCAGCGTGTGACCGATCAGTTGCGTGGTCAGCGCGATGCCGTCGTCGAGGACGTCGGCGACATAGCCTTCCGCGCGCAGGGCGTCGGCGATGACGGTCGCCTGGTCGGCGGGCGCGTCGTCGCCGGGGCGCCAATCGCGCCAGGTGGCGAAGGCGACGGGCGCGGGGTCGCCTGCAGCGTGTGCGGCCGGGGGCGGTGCGGTGCGCTCCAGCGCGATGCACTCCAGCGCGGCATGCAGCGCGACGCCGTAGCGGTTGCCGGCGAAGCGCGGGTCGAAGCTGGCGTCGTCCGTTGCCCGTTCGGCCGGGTCCGACCCGATCGCGTCCGGCTCGTCGTTGCCGCCGCTGGCGGGCACGGTGGACGCGGCCAGCGTGTCGCCGGCATCGGCGCGCGACAGCTGGCTGAAGCTGTACACCCACCAGTCGCTGGCCAGCCGTCGCGTGGCGGTGCGCGCGGGCGGCACCGTGGCATCGGACTCCGGCGGCAGCCGGGGCAGCGTGTCGGGTGGTGCGCTGGTGTCGACGATGATGCCCGCGTCCGTGAGCCGCGACGGGTCGGACAGCATCGCCGCCAGCGGCGCCTTGTCGTGCAGGTAGAGCGGGCCGCTGGCGATCCACAGCGCGTGTTCGGCGCGGGTCAGGCCGACGTACAGCAGGCGGGCCTGCTCGGCGCGATCCTCCAGCTTCCACAGCTCCCTTGCCGCATCCCAGCCGGCTTCGGGCAGGTCCAGCTTCCAGTGCAGGCAGCGGCCCGCGTCGTCGTGCACGACGCAATGGCTGCCGGGCGACTGCGCGTGGCGGCCGATGCCGACAAACGGCAGGAACACCAGCGGGTACTCCAGGCCCTTGCTCTTGTGCAGGGTGACGATCTGCACGCGGCGCGCGTCGGATTCCAGCCGCAGCAGCTGGGTGTCGTCGCTGCGGTCGGCGGTGGCGATGCGCCGGGCCAGCCAGTCGACCAGGCCGTGCAGTCCCAGCGCGCGGTCCTGCGCCTCCTGCAATTGTTCGGCCAGCTGCAGGTAGTTGCTGACGCGGCGCTCGCCGTCGAGCAGACCGAGCAGGCGGTCGCTCCCGGCGGCGCAGAGATCGCCGACCAGTGCCAGTGGACCGCCGCGCAGCAGGCGTTCGCGCCAGGCCATGGCGCGGTGTTGCCACGCGCGATGTGCGTCGCCGTCGTGCCCTTGCGGTGCATGCTCCAGCGCGTCGATGCCGGCCGCGTCCACGCCCAACAGCACCGTGGACAACGCCGCGCGCAGGCGGGCGTCGTCGCCGGTGTGCAGCAACGCCAGCAGCAGCGCGTGCAGCTCGCGCGCCTCGGTGGTGTCGAACAGGCTCATCCGGCCCGCCGCGACGGCAGCGATGCCGGCCAGCGCCAGTGCCTGCTGGATCCGCATGGCCTCGTGATGGGTGCGCACCAGCACGGCGATGTCGCCGGGCTGCACGGGGCGGCCATCGATGCTGGCGCGGCCGTCGCGCGCGTCGGACAGCACGCGGTGGATGGCGGCGACGCAGGCCTGCGTGGCGAGCTGGCGCGAGCGCGGTGCGCTGTGGGGTTTGGGCTTGGGCTTGCCCTTCCCATCGACGTCGCTGGAGGGAGGTGCCTGCCAGACGGTCAACGCGGGGGCGGGTGCGCCGTTGCGAAGAAAGTCGGCGTCGTTGCGTTTGCCGCCGGGGTGCACCGGATGGAACTGGATGCGTGCGTCCACGAAGGGCGGCGTGTTGACCGACGCGTTGTCGTCGTCTTCGTAGGCCGCCTGCGCGCTGTCGTACAGCGCGTCGATCGCGGCCAGCAGCGCGGGGCGGGAGCGGAAGTTGTGCGCCAGCGGGGGTGCGGCCTGCGCGCGCTCGCCAGCCTTCAGGTAGGCGTGCACGTCGCCGCCGCGGAAGCCGTAGATGGCTTGTTTGGGGTCGCCGATGAGGAAGAGGGCGGGGGTGTTGTCATTGCAGGACGCTTCCCCACCCTCTTTACCGTCATTCCCGCGCAGGCGGGAATCCAGGGACGTTTGCGTGATGCCCGGTGAAGCCAATGCAACGTCCATGGATTCCCGCCTGCGCGGGAATGACGGGTTGTGGGGGCCGTCGTCGTGCTTGTCGTCGTTGTGTTTGTCGTCGTTGTGCCTGTCGTCGTCACCGTTATTGTCACTGTGGCCATGGCCGGTGCCGGCACCGCTGCCGAAGACCTGCTCGAAAATCCCCCATTGCCGCGCATCGGTGTCCTGGAACTCGTCCACCAGCGCGACGGCGTACTGCGCGCGCAGTCGCTGTGCCAGCGCATCGCCGTTGGGGCCATCGAGCGCATCGGCGACGCCGTCGATCAGGTCGTCGTAGGTCTGCACGCGGCGCTGGCGCTTGAGCAAGGCAAGGCGGGTGCGGGCGTCGTCGCGGATGCGGTGCAGCAGGGTGGCGCGGCGCGCGGCTTTCCACGCGTCGATGGCGTCCATGGCGTCCTGGTAGGCCTGCACCGCGACGCACAGCGGCGACTCGGGGGTACGCCCCGCGGCCTTGGCATTGGTCCGCGCCAACAGCGTCGCGGGCAGCAGGTTGGGCAACTTGGGATGGGCGAACGGCCGGTCCAGGTCGCCCGCGCACCAGGTCTCCGCTTCGGCGAACAGCGCCTCGATCCAGTCGGCCTTGTAGCTGCCAGCATTCAGTACCTTGGCATCGAGCGCCGACAACAGCGCGGCGCGGAAATCGTCGCCATGGGTGCGGAACGCGTCGGCAAGCGCGTCGGCCGCGTCGTGCAATGCCGGCATCGGGTCTGGCGGCAGCGGCACGTCGGGCGGCAACAGCCGCGGCTCGCGCAACAGGGCCGACAGGTCGCCCGCCAACGCCGCATGGCCCCCCGGCCACGACGCCGCGAGGTCGTCGACCGTGGCGTCGTCGGTCGCATGCGCGCGCCACAGGTCGGCGGCCAGCGCCTCGCGCAGTTCGCGGTCGTTGGCGAGCAGTTCCGGCGCGTCGAAGCCCTGCCCGCTTTCCAGCGCGTGCTCGCGCAGCACGCGGGCGCAGAAGCCGTGGATGGTGAAGATCGCGGCGAGGTCGATTTCCAGCGTGGCCTGGCGCAGCCGGCGGCGCAGGGCGTCGTCGCTTTCGGTGCCGCGGCCGCGATGCGATTGCAGCAGTTGTCGCGTCAGTGCAACGTCCGCACCGCTGTCGTCCGCCGCGTCGTCGTCGACCGGGCGGCTGCTGGCCGTGCGCGTCTCGACCAGCGCCAACGCCAGCTGCAGGCGTTCGCGGATGCGCTTGCGCAGTTCCTGGGTGGCGGCTTCGGTAAAGGTGACGGCAAGGATCTCGCCGATGCGCAGGCCGCGCTCGACGACCAGCCGTGTCACCAGCGTCGCCAGGGTGAATGTCTTGCCGGTGCCGGCGCTGGCTTCGATCAGGCGCACGCCCGACAGCGGCAGGTCGAGGTAGGCATCCCGCGGTGCGTCGCCGCGCGCGTCGGTGCTCATGCCGCGTCCTCCGCGTCGTCGTCGCGTTCGGGTGCGCGGGCATGGCTGGTGTCGATGGCCGCGGGTGCGCCATGGACCACCGCGCCGAACACGAGCCCGGCGACCCGCCCGAAGGCGCGCACGCTGTCGTCGTCGGCAAACGGATCGCGTCCACGCAGCGCCAGCCGCAGGGCATCGCTGTCGCCTTCGGCCCAACTGCGCTCGCTGCCGCGCCAGCGGTTGGCGGCCTTGGTGACGCCGCGCTCCGGGGTGTCCGCGACAAACAGCTCCCAGGCGCTGTACGGCGCGAACGGCAACGGCGCGCGCAGTCCTTCGTCACGCAAGGCAAGCAGCTGACGCAATGCATCGATGGCGGCGTCGCGCGACAACGACGGGCGTGCGTGCACACCGATGCCGTGCGTGGCGTCCTCGTGGATGTCCACGAATGGCAGGTCGATGCCGGCCGCGCTTGCCAGCAACCAGTCCAGCCCATGGCGGATCGAGGATCGTCCGTTGGGCGTGCCAAAACGCAGTCGCGCGATGCCCTGCGGCCAGGCATCGACGAGGCGGCCGTGCAGGCGCAGGCCGTCGATGTCGACTTCCGCTGGCAGGATCTGCGCCTGGGCCGTGCCGCGCCATTGCGCGAAGGCCTGTGCGTAAGGCGCGATCTCGTCGACGAGCTCCTGCAGCGCGCGCCGCCCGGGCGGGCCGGACGGCAGCAGGCCTTGCGCACGCAACCGCGCCTGCATCGCGTCGCTGTCCTGCTTGTCCAGCAACGCGTCGAACACCGCGCGCTGCAGCAGGCTGCGCTGCCATCCGCGGCCGGGCGCCTGCAGCGGTTCGATGTCGTCGTCCGCGGCATCGCGCTCGGGCAGGCGCACGTCCAGGCGCTGGCGCAGGAACTGGCCGGCCGGATCCAGCAGGAAGCGGCGCAGCGCATCCAGCGACAGCTCGGTGTCGGCCGCCGCCGGTGGCGACAGCGCGGCCTCGGCCGACATCCATGCGGCCAGTGGTTTGCGCGCCCCGGACAGCTGCCCGGCCGCGTCGTGCCATTGCCCGCGATAGCTGAAACGCCGGTCGTCGCCCGCGCCAAACGCCGCCGGGGAGAACGGCTGCAGCGGATGATGCAGGACCAGGGCGCGCGCGGCGGCCTGTGGATCGGCGTGGTACTCGCCGGCGGTGGCGAGCAGTTCGGACACCAGCGCGGAAGGCTCGCGCACGCTGCCGTCGCGCGGGTCGGCGCCGAGCCAGCTGACGTAGAACACGTCCTGCGCGGCGGCGAACAGTTGCAGGAACAGCTGGCGATCGTCGTCGCGGGTGGAGCGGTCGCCGCGGCGGCGCTGGTCGGTGCCCAGCTGCGCGGTCAGGCGATTGAGGCCGGCGGCGGGATCGCGGCGCGGGAAGGCGGTGTCGTCCATGCCCAGCAGGCAGACCACGCGGAACGGCAGCAACCGCATCGGCACCATGCGCGCAAAGCTGACGCCGCCGGTGAGCAGCGGCGCACGCGTGTCGGCTTCGCCCAGCAAGGTCGCGAAGTGCGCGCGCACCACCTCGCAGGGCACCGGCGTGTCGAAGCCGGCGTCGGCCGCGTCGCGTGCGAAGTCGTCGACCAGGCCGCGCAGGCGCTCCAGCGCGCGCTGGGTGGACGGCGCGGAGGGCGGCTGCGGCAGCAGGGCGTCGAGCAAGCCCAGCAGGCGTTCGCGCCACTGGTCCGGTGGCATCGCGGTGTCGAAGGCGCGCGCGCGCCGGGCGAGCACGCGCAGCAGCCGCAGCAGTGCGTCCAGGGCCGCCATCGCGCCGCCTTCCAGCTCCGGCCACGGAGCGACGCCGGCGATCGGCTGGTCGTCGCCGCTGGCGTGGCCCAGCAGCAAGCGGTCCAGCGCGAACTGCCAGGTGTAGGCGGCGTCCTCCGGTGCGCCGTGGCGGGCGCGGTGCGCGGCGTCGATCCCCCAGCGCGCGCCGGCGGCGTGCAGCCAGTCGTGCAGGCGCGACAACGCATCGGCGTCCAGCCCGGCCGCGTCGGCCAGCGGCGCGCTGGACAGCAGGTCGAGCAGCTCCTGCAGGCCGAACCGCGACACCGGCAGCGCCAGCAGGCGCAGGAAGACCTCGGCCAGCGGTTCGCCCGCCAGCGGGCTGGCGTCGGCGACGGCGTAGGGAATGGACTGCCCCGGTGCCTGGTCGTCGTGCCCGCCGTCGCCGAAGACGGCATCGAGGTAGGGCACGTACGGGTCGATATCCGGTGCCAGCACCGCGATCTCGCGGGGCTGCAGGGGCGGGTCGAAGCGGGTGTCTTCCAGCAGGGCGCGCAGGCGGTCCTGCAGCACCTGCAGCTCGCGCAGGCGGGTGTGGCAGGCGTGCGCCTGCAGGCTGGGGTCGTCGGTGCGCGGTGCCGGCAGGCGCGTGCGGCCGCCGCCATCACCGGTGTCGTCTGCCGTCGCATCGGGCGCGGGCGGCGGGCGGCCGTGGAACAGGTCGGCCTGCATCCGGTGCAGCAGGCTGTCGCGCAGGCCGCCATCGGCCAGTGCCTGGCCAGGCGCATCGGCGGGGTCGGTGTAGGCGGGGATGTCGCCCGAGGGATGGACCACCTCGTAGCTGCCGAGCAGCGCCATGAAATCGCGGCCGGCAGCGCCCCAGTCGCGCAGCAGCGGGTTGCCGCTGGCCGCGGCGTCGGAGGGATCCGACGCGTCGGCCGGCAGCCGCGCCGGGAATGACGGCAGGTCGCCCCAGAACTCCTTCGTGGGCGTGGGCAGGTAGAAGTGCAACGTGCCCACCCGCGCCTGGGTCGCCATCACGCGCAGCACGTCGGGCGAGACATTGAGGGTGGCGAAGACAAACAGGCGCGCCGGCAGGCCGGTCGGCAGCGCGTCGCCTTCGACGTACCGCGCCAGGTAGTCCTGGATGCGCCGCGCGCGATGCGGGCGTCCGCTGGCGACCGCGCGCCACAGGATCGCCTGCGGGTCGTCGTGGTCGGCGCCGGCTTCCCAGCGCAGCAGCCAGTCGCGGCGCCAGGCCTGGTACTTGCCGTACACGCCGGCCAGCTCGCCGGCCAGTGTCCACGGTTTGAGCGGATCGTCGCCGTCCAGGTACGCGGCCAGCCGCGCCATTGCCGGCGTCGCGGTGATCGTTGCGTCCGACAGCGCGCCGTACAGGCGCCATTGCAGGGTGGCGGCGTCGAGGTCGTCCGCGACCGGGCCCAGGTTGGCGTCCAGCGCGCGGGTGACGAACTCGCCCGGGGTCAGGAATTCGAGATTGGCGGCGATGCCGTGGCGCTGCGCCAGCGTCGCCTGCAGCCAGCGCCGCATCGCGGCCTGCGGGATCAGGATGGTGTCGGGGGCCAGCAGCGGCTGTCCCGGCGCGGGCGTGCGCAGCGCTTCGGCCAGCAGGCCCGCCAGCACGTCGAGCGCATTGGCGTGGTACAGGCGGAAGTCGGTTTCGGGTGCGGAGGCGTCGGAGCGGACCATGACCCCGCATGATGCCGCAGGCAGGTCGCAACCGTTGAGAACCGTCGCCGACGGATCCGCAGCGGTCATGGCGTACGCAACCGCTGTACAACCCCCGTCGCGCCTCCCGCCGTCGATCATCGCGGCCTGCCCCGGACAGCGCGCGACACAGCGTTGCGCGGGTGTCGCATGGCGGCGGCCGCGACCTGCGACAATGCCCCGGCTCGGCTGCGATTCAGGCGCCGACCTGCATCCTCCCGCGTTTGCGTGCCTGCGACTGCGACCTGCCAGCCGTCCGCGCGCCCCGATCTCCTTCCTGGCCCAGGGATCCATGACAGAAGCCTCCGCCGCCGCCCGCCTGTCCCACCTGCGCCTGGACCGCGGCGGACACACCGTGCTCGACGACATCGACCTGGTCGTGCCGCGCGGCAGCGTGACCGCGATCCTGGGGCCGTCGGGCAGCGGCAAGTCGACCCTGCTGGCGGCGCTGACCGGCGAGCTGGTGCCGGCGTCGGGCAGCGTCGAGGTGCTTGGACAGCCGCTGCCGACGCGCCAGCGCGACCTGCTGGAACTGCGCAAGGGCATCGGCGTGCTGCTGCAGGGCAACGGCCTGCTGACCGACCTGACCGCGGCCGAGAACATCGCGCTGCCGCTGCGCGCGCACACCGACCTGCCCGACGCGGTGATCCGCCGGCTGGTGGAGATGAAGCTGCACGCGGTCGGCCTGCGCGCCGCCGCCGACCTGTACCCGCGCGAGCTGTCCGGCGGCATGGCCCGCCGGGTCGCGCTGGCCCGCGCGCTGGCGCTGGATCCGCCGCTGATGATCTACGACGAGCCGCTGACCGGGCTCGACCCGATCGCCAGCGGCGTGATCATGAGTTTGATCTCGCGCCTGAACGACAGTCTTGGCCTGACCAGCATCATCGTCACCCACCACGTGCACGAAACGCTGCCGGTGGCCGACCGCGCGATCGTCATCGCCAACGGGCGCATCGTGTTTTCCGGCACGCCGGCGCAGCTGGAAGCGACCGACGACCCGCTGGTGCTGCAGTTCCTGCGCGGCGAGCCGGATGGGCCGATCGCGTTTGATACGGCTGTGCGGGAGCGTGCGGCGTGAGCGCGGATTTGGCCGCTACAACGCAGCGACGCGCCTCGATCCGGCGTGCAACCCGACCGCACGGCGCCTGGCCTGTCATCCTGAAGGCGAAGCCGGAAGGATCTGCTTCCTGCAGGCAGTGGGGACAGCAGATCCTTCGCTGCGCTCAGGATGACAATGTGTCGGGTGCTTTGCGTGTTGGTTCTACCTGTCCGAATCACGGTCCGCCATGCTGATGCCTTTCATGACCTCCACACGCTCGCTCGGCCGCGCCGGACTGTTCTCGCTGTCCGTGTTGCGTGCGTCGAAGCCGACCCGCGACTTCTTCAGCGAACTCGTCCGCGAGATCTACAAGATCGGCGCGCGCTCGTTGCCGATCATCGCCGTCGGCGGCGCGTTCGTGGGCCTGTCGGTCACGCTGCTGGGCTATCGCGCGCTGGAAACCTATGGCGCCAGCAACCAGATCAGCGCACTGGTCGGACTGGGGTTGTACCGCGAGCTGGCGCCGGTGCTGACCGCATTGCTGTTCGTAGGCCGCGCCGGCTCGTCGATCGCGGCCGAGCTGGGCCTGATGCGCGCCACCGACCAGATCACCGCGCTGGGCCTGATGGCCATCGACCCGATCGCCAAGGCGGTCGCGCCGCGCTTCTGGGCGGCGGTGATCACGGTGCCGCTGCTGACCGGGATCTTCTGCAGCCTGGGCATCACCGCCAGTTATTTCGAAGCCGTGCATGTGATCGGCATCGATGGCGGCACGTTCTGGCAGGTGCTCAAGGATGCGGTCGATTTCCGGCACGACTTCCTGGTCGCGTTCGAGAAGGCGGCGGTGTTCGGCGGCATCGCGGCGCTGGTCGCGTCGTATGTCGGCTACCACGCCGAACCGACGATCGAAGGCACCTCGGTCGCGACCACGCGCGCGGTCGTCAATGCCTCGTTGCTGGTGCTGATGTTCAATTTCGTGCTGTCGGCGTTGTTGTTCCGATGATCGGGGCCCGTCGTCGTCGAGTCGTTCCGTTTCCATTCAAAATGTCATCCTGAGCGCAGCGAAGGATCTGTTTTTCCAGACACCATCCCGGGCGACAGCAGATCCTTCGCTGCGCCCGGGATGACAGAAGAAAAAGGTGTTCCCCATGGCTACACGCGGTCCCCGTCTTGAATTCGCAGTCGGCGCCTTCCTCATCCTGTCGCTTGCCTCGCTGCTGGTGCTCGCACTGGCCTCGACCAACGGCAAGTTCGGCTTCGGCAACGACACCTATCCGCTCAAGGCGCGCTTCACCAACCTGGGCCAGCTGCGCCAGTCCGCGCCGGTCAAGATCGGCGGCGTGGTGATCGGCAATGTGGCCGACATTCAGCTGGATCCGGTCAAATTGGATGCCGTCGTCACGCTGGACATCGACAATCGCTACAAGGACCTGCCGTCGGATACCTCCGCAGGCATCCTCAGCAACGGGCTGCTGGGCGAAAGCTACGTCGGCCTGCAGCCCGGCGGTGACATCGAACCCTTGAAACCCGGCGACGAGATCGCTTACACGACTCCCGCGGTCGACCTGATGCAGATGGTCGGCAAATACATCTTCAGTGGTGGTGGCAAGTCCGACGATGGAGCGGCGGACAGCAGCGGGCAGGCGCCCGCCAGCAACGATGCCGCCACAAGTACTGCCCCTACACCCGCACCCCCCACGGAATAAGCTTATGAAACGCGTCTTTTCAACAAACAACCTGGTCCTGCTTGCCCTTGCCGCCGTCATGGCGGCCGCTGCGCCCGGCGCGGTGATGGCACAAGCTGCCGCCGCCGCACCCGCCAGCGCCAAGCGCTCCCCAAGCCAGATGGTGCTGGACAACAGCCAGCGCGTGCTGGCGACGCTGGACAAGCGCCGCGCCGAGTTCACCAAGGATCGCGGCGCGCTGCAGGCGTTCGTGTCCAGCGAGTTCAACTCGATGTTCGATCGCGACTATGCGGCACGCCAGGTGCTTGGCCGCCATGGTCGCGGCGCCTCCGATGCCGACGTCAAGCTGTTCGCCGACGCGCTCGCCGACAACCTGATGCGACGCTACGGTTCGTCGCTGCTGGACTTCAACACCCAGCTGCGCGTGCGCATCAAGTCCGAAACGGTGTTGCCGCGCGGATTGGGCGTCAAGGTCGCCAGCGAGTTGTTGCGCAGTGGCGGAGAGCCGATCCCGGTCGATTACCTGATGCGCAGGAGCGGTGGCACATGGAAGGTGTTCGACGTGATGGTCGAGGGCGTGTCGTTCGTGCAGACCTTTCGCAAGCAGTTCGACAACGAGCTGACCCACAAGTCGATCCGGCAGGTCGCGCAGGAGTTGCGCAGCAACCAGCTCAAGGCCGATGCCGCGCGCTGATGCTGACGCCGGCGCGGGCCTGCGCATCGAGCGCATCGGCACGTCCCTGCGATTTGCCGGGGCATTGACGCGCGCCAACGTCGCCGATGCCTGGCGGCACGCTGCCAGGCAACTCGAAGGCATCGACGCGTTCGACCTGACCGCGGTCGATCGCGTCGATAGCGCCGGCGTGGCGCTGCTGGCCGAGCTGGCCGCACGGGCCGGCGCGGCTGTCGCCCAGTCTGCTGTCGCCCAGTCTGCTGCCGGCAAATCCGCTGTCGCCGCTGTCACCATGTCCGGCGACCCGCCGGGCCTGGCCGATTTGCGCGGCGCCTACCGTTTGCAGCCTTCGCTGGCCTTCGCTGCCTGATTGCAGCCTGCGTGCCGCGCGTGGGGCAGATGCCACTCGCCACCCATTACACTATCCGCATGCGCCGACTTCCCCCACTGCGCGTTGTCGCAACCGTGCTCCTTGCAACAACGCTGGCCGCCTGCGCCGGCCCTGGCGGCGTGCGCCAGGACGCAACCGATGGCGACAGCGTCGTCCAGGACGATGGGGCGCTGGACAGTCCAAGCCCAGCCACGCGGGTGGAAGACGCCGATGCGGCGCCACAACCCGGTGTTGTTGCGGACGGCGGGCACGATGCCGTTGGCGATCCGCAACCGACCGATCCCGCTGGAGCAGTTGCCCAACCGGCGCCAACCCAGGCCGAGCTGGACTACGCCGCGATCTATGGACAGTCGCCCTACAACCCGGTGGCCGATCCCACCTTGCCGGCGCCGGCGCAATTGCCGACCAGCTATGACCCGTGGGAAAAGCTCAATCGCCGGGTGCATGCCTTCAACAACGTGGTCGATCGCACCATCGCCAAGCCCCTGGCCGAGGCCTATGTGGCCGTGGTGCCGCGCCCGGTGCGGCTGGGCGTGGGCAATTTCTTTTCCAACCTGGGCCAGCCGATCACCGCGGTCAACGCCCTGCTGCAGGGCAAGCCGGTGGAAGCGGCACAGGCGCTGGGGCGTTTCGCCCTGAATTTCACGGTCGGTCTCGGCGGCATCTTCGACCCAGCCAGCAAGGCCAACATCCCGTTCAACAACGAGGATTTCGGCCAGACGCTGGGCGTCTGGGGCTGGAAGCAATCGCGCTACGTCGAGCTGCCGCTGTTCGGGCCGCGCACGGTGCGCGATGTCTTTGGCCTGGTGGGCGATGCGCCGTTGTCGCCGATCCGCCAGATCCATGACGACCCGTCGCGCATTTTCCTGCAGGGCCTGCAACTGGTGGACGTGCGCACCCAGCTGTTTGCGGTGGACAGCATGCGCGAAGGCGCGACCGACGAGTACGCGTTGTTCCGCGATGCCTGGCTGCAGCGGCGGCGTTACCAGATCTCCGGCGACAGCAAGCAACAGGACGATGCGTTGCCCGAATACCTGCGCGACGACACGGACAACCCGAGCGTGCCGGCCGATGCGATGCCGATCATTCCGGGCAGTGGCGGCTGAGGGTCGGGACCCTGGCGCAGCTTTGCTGCGCACAACCAGGCACGCGCCGTCCCTCGTCGCTCCCGCAGGAGTGGTGGCGGCATGCCGTCACCGGTAAGTCGCGATGCTCTTGGTGCACGATCGCATTGCGATTTAAGTGGATGGTGGGTCGTGGCCGCTCCTGCGGAAGCGAAAGCAAGATCAAGATCCAGATCAGATCAAGATCAAACGCTTCCGCGCTGTCGCGCGGGTTACTTTCTGTTACGGCAGAAAGTAACCAAAGACCATTACTCCTGACGCTTGCCGATGCGATGGAGCCGCATCGGTGCCCTGCGCTTCGGACTGGGGCACATCCATGTGCCCCACCCGCGCTGCGCGCGGGCGACATGCGTCGGCCCAGATCGTTCCACACGATCTGTCGCCCAAACGGGCACGGTGCCCAAACTCGCTGCGCTCAAACATGGGCACCTCTTCGGCCCGTTTGGCTGCGATGCTCGGCAAGCTTTAAGTCGCGCAAGAGCAAGAGACAACGGCAACGGCAACTGCAACGTGCAACTGCAACAGGCAAATTGGTCCGTCATTCCCGCGAAGGCGGGAATCCAGGGACGTTGCTCTTTGTTTCGCAAGATCAAACGCTTCCGCGCTGTCGCGCGGGTTACTTTCTGTTACGGCAGAAAGTAACCAAAGACCACTGCTCCTGACGCTTGCCGATGCGGTAAAGCCGCATCGGTGCCCTGCGCTTCTCACCGGAAAGGGTACGGTGCCCAAACTCGCGCGCTGCGCGCACTCAAACATGGGCACCTTTTCCCCCTTTCCGGCTGCGATGCTCGGCAAGCTTTAAGTCGCGGAACATCAAAAGCCGAAAAGCGAAAAGCGAAAAGCGAAAAGCGAAAAGCAAAGCAATGGCCTATGCGCTTTGCCTGGCTTTTGACCTTGCACTTGATCTTGTGCGGCGTTAAGCAAGCCGAGCACCGCAGCCCAAAGTGGCCGAAGAGGCACCCATGTCTGAGCGAAGCGCAGCGTAGCGAGTTTGGGTGCCGTGCCACTTTGGGTGAGGAGCGCAGGGAACCGGTGACGGCTCCACCGTCACCGGCGCAGCGCCCGTCGCGGATGGTTTTGGTTACTTTTGCCTTAACAAAAGTAACCCGCGCGACAGCGCGGAAGCGTTTGATCTTGCGAAACAAAGAGCGACGTCCATGGATTCCCGCCTTCGCGGGAATGACGATCGAAAGGTGGCGAGCAGCAAAAGAACTGGTCTGTAGCTACCTGGGGAATAACCATGCAAGCGTTGCCTCGGCCTTGGCCTTGGGTCTCGAATCTTTGCCCTTGACCTTGTGCGGCGTTAAGCAAGCCGAGCACCGCAGCCCAAAGGCCGAAGAGGCACCCATGTTTGAGCGAAGCGCAGCGCAGCGAGTTTGGGTGCCGTGCCACTTTGGGTGACACATCGTCTGGAACGATGTGGGCCGACGCATGTCGCCCGCGCAAAGCGCGGGTGGGGCACAGGGATGTGCCCCAGTCCGAAGATCAGGGAACCGTGACGGCTCGACCGTCACCGGCGCAGCTATCCGTCTTCAGGATCCTGCCCCGTCAACGCCGGCACGTCCGTCCCCGGCAGCGACTCCACGCCCCTGAGCTTGCGCTCGATCGCCCGCGTGCGCACGCCGGCCTGCTTGATGCTGTTCTGCACCGTATCCAGTTGCCCGTGCGCCTTCTCAAGCACGCCGGCAAACTTTCCGAACTCGGCCTTGACCACCCCCAGCACCTGCCACACCTCGCTGGAGCGCTGTTCGATCGCCAGCGTGCGGAAGCCCATCTGCAGGCTGTTGAGCAAGGCCAGCAACGTGGTCGGGCCGACCAGCGTCACGCGGAAGTCGCGTTGCAGGCCATCGAACAACCCCGGGCGCCGCAGCACTTCCGCATACAACCCTTCGGTCGGCAGGAACAGCAGCGCGAAGTCGGTGGTATGCGGCGGCGCCAGGTACTTGTCGCGGATGCGCTTGGCCTCGACCTTGACCTGGCGCTCCAGGCCGGCGCCCGCGGATGCGATGGCTTCGGGATCGACACGGTCTTGCGCATCGAGCAGGCGCTCGTAATCCTCGCGCGGGAACTTGGCGTCGATCGGCAGCCGGATCGGCTGGCCGTCCTGGGTGCCGGGCAGCTTGATCGCGAACTCCACCCGCTCGCTGCTGCCCGGGACCGTGGTGCAGTTGGTTTCGTACTGCTCGATGGTCAGCACCTGTTCCAGCAAAGCGCCCAGCTGCGTCTCGCCGAAGGTGCCGCGGGTCTTGACGTTGCCCAGCAGGCGCTTGAGGTCGCCCACGCCGGTCGCCAGCTGCTGCATTTCGCCCAGGCCGCGCTGGACCTGCTCCAGGCGCTCGGACACGATCTTGAACGACGCGTCCAGGCGGGTGTTGAGCGTCGACTGCAGTTTTTCATCGACGGTGGCGCGCATCTGCTCGAGCTTCTGCGCGTTGTCGGCTTGCAGCCGCTGCAGTTGCTGCTCCAGCGTGGTGCGCATCTCGCCGATGCGTTGCTCGTTGCGTTCGGTCAAGTCCTTGAGCTGCTGCCCCAGCGCGCTGGCGGCGCGCTGTTGCAGCTCGCCCGACTCGCTGCGCGCCTTGCGTGCATCCTCGGTCAAGGCCTCGCGCAGGTCGTCCAGGCGCTTGTCGGTGCGCGTGGTCAGGTCGCCCAGGTTGCGCGCGAAGCCATCGATCCGGGTTTCCTGCTGCCGCCCCAGGCCATCGAGTTGCTCGCGCAACTCCCCGCGTCCGGCGCGCTGCTCCTGGCGCAGGGCCTCTTCGAGCCGGTCGCGCAGGCCTTGCAGCGCCGCGTCGGGCTTGCGCAACAGCGCGATGACCTGCAGCACGATCGCGACGGCGACCAGCAACAGGAGCAGCAGGGTGAACGTGTCGGGCATGGCCCCAGTGTAGCGGCCTGCGTCTCAGTAGCCGAGATGCCGGTGCCGAAGCCAAACGGTCTGGCCGCGCCGGGCCGGTGCCACCGGCGTCAGCGGGAGTCGCCCTTGGGAAAGCGCACGCGCTCGGGCTCGCGGTTCAGGCGTGCAAGCATCAGCGCAAGGATCTGGCTGCGCACCTCGCGTACCCGCGTGGGCTCGACGATATAGCGCACCACCGCTTCGATCCAGGTGTTCTGGCTGACGCGGAAGTTGACGGTGGGCCGCTCGTTGATCTGGACTTCGTCGACCGGCGTGTGCGCGAGGATCTCCCGGAAAGCGCGAGCACGCTCGATCATCGCCTCGCCCAGGATTTCCTCGGCGGCGGCCTGCATGGTCCTTGCCACGAACTCCAGGTCGCTGTCGTAACCGACCTGCAGCGGGATCTCGTTCCAGACGTACGGAAACGCGGGCCAGGAGTAGTTGAAGACCGCCGAAGTCAGCACGTTGGCGTTGGGGAACTTGACGATCCGGCCACTGGGACCATCACTGGCCGCCGGGGCCTCCCACAGCGTGGTGTCGAAGTAGCTGACGTCGATGACATCGCCGATGGCGTTGCCGATGCAGATGCGGTCGCCGACGCCGTACGGCTCGCGTACCAGGATGTACAGCCAGCCGATGACGCTGGTGATCGGCGTCTGCAGCGCGAAACCGAGCACCAGCGAGATCAATCCCAGGGACGCGAACGCTGCGTACCAGTTGGCAAACAGGACCGACAGCACGATCGTCGCCAGCACCAGGTACAGCAGCAGGCGCACGATCCGCTTGAGGTTGTACCGGGTCGCGCTGTCGACCACCTGCTGCACGGCGACCGCTTCGACCAGTTCCGCCAGGCCCATCACCAGCACCATGGCCATGCCGCCGATCATCGCGCGCCGCAGCAACGGCTCCCAGCGCCCGGGGATATCGAACAGTTGCAGCCGTAATACGTACGAACCCACCGACAGGACGACGAGCAGTAGCAGGTAAAGGGCAAGTCGGCGCTTGTGGCGCGCAGGCACCACCGCGTTGCCGATCGTCCTGGGCCGGCCGGTCGCCTGGCGCAGCGCTCGCTGCACGTCGTCGCGCTGGCGAAGTTGCTCCACCTGCTCGTCCGGGCAGTCGGTGGATCGGGGGTGGGGACTCACGCATGCCTCCGCGGCCTTCGTTGCCCGCAATTAAACACCGACGGGGTGAAGCCCAGGTCGGCGCAGGGACCAGCGCGCCCGATGCGGGCTCAGTCCAGCACGCGGCAGAAGGCAGCCTTCAGGTAACGCGACTCGGGCACCTGCGCCAGCCACGGATGGTCCGCGCCTGCACCCGAGACCTTCAACACCTGCACCGTGCGGCCGGCATAGAACGCGGCGCGACGCAGCATGTCCAGGAACTGCTCCTCGCTGACCAGGCCGGTGCACGAAAACGTCGCGAACAGGCCGCCGGGTTTCACCGCGCCCAATGCCAGCTTGTTCATGTCCAGGTATTTCTTCAGCGCCGGGATCACCTGCTCGCGGTCGCGGGTCATCTTGGCCGGGTCCAGGATCACCACGTCGAAGGTCTCGTGGCGATTGGTGGTGTCGCGCAGCCACGGGAAGATGTCGGCCTGCACGAACTTGACGCGTACATCGTTGAGCCTGGCATTGCCCTTGGCGATCTCCAGCACGTCGGCATCGATGTCGACGCCGACGACCTCGCTGGCGCCGCGCGCGGCGGCATAGACGCCGAAACCACCGGTGTTGCAGCACAGGTCGAGCACGCGCTGGCCCTGGCACTGCCGCGACAACCACTCGCGGTTGTCGCGCTGGTCGGCGAAGAAACCGGTCTTGTGCGCGCCGGCCGGGTCGGCGCGGAAGCGGATGCCGTGCTCGGTGATGATCGCCGGGTCGGCGGGCTCGGAGCCACGAAAATCGAAGCTTTCCTGCTTCTGCACGTGCTCGTCGGCGAAGGCGTGGAAGCGACATCCCGGGAACTGCTCGCGCAGCGCTTCGTAGATCCACTCGCGGTGGCGGAACATGCCGGCGCTGAAATATTCGACCACCAGCAGGTCGGCGTAACGGTCGACGACCAGGCCGCTGAGGCCGTCGCCCTCGGAATGCACCACGCGCCAGGCGTCGGATACCTCGTCCAGGCGGAGCACGTCGCGTCGCAGTGCGACCGCGTCGGCGATCCGGCGCGAGAACCAGCCGGCATCGACCGGGATCGCCGGATCGTTTTCCAGCATCCGCAAGGCGATCCGCGAGTGGCCGTTGAAAAACCCGCGTCCGATCCACGCCTCGTCGGGGCCGACGACATCGACGATGCTGCCGGGCCTGGGTTTGGGGTTGGGTTTCTCGACCAGGCGCTGGAAGATCCAGGGGTGGCTGGAGCGCCAGGGATTCTTGAGGCGGATGACGGGGTTCTGGGAGGACATCGGCGTAGTTTACGGGGTCGTGGATCCAGGCATGCCGGGATGCTCCAGCGAGAGTGCCCCGGATCCATCCTTCGGGCGCCGTCTCCCTGTCAACGGGGAGATGGAAGCAAGCAAGCCCGGGCGCACTCGCCCACGGGGCGGGACACCGACAACGCCGCGCAGCGAAGCGGGGTGGCGGTCAGGGTGGCGGCAACCAGGGCCGCAGTCGGCGCGACCGCACCACGCGCCTGGCAGGCATGCCACCCAACCTTGCTTTGCCGATTTCCGCCGCCATCCTTGCGGCATGGCATCTTCCACGCAGGACACCACGCCCGATCCCACCAGCCAGCGCCGGCTCGACCGCCGGCGCGTGCTGGGTGCGCTCAACGCCAGCCTGGCGAGCGTGCTGGTGCTGGCGGCGGTGTTCTTCGCGCAGGCGTCCTTCGACTGGTCGCGCTGGACGGTGCAGCCGCGCGACTGGCATGGCCTGGTCGGCATCCTCACCGCGCCATTGCTGCATGGATCGCTGGAACACATCGGTGCCAACGCGGTGTCGCTGTTCCTGCTGGGCACGCTGGCCGGGACCGTCTATCCCAAGGCGACCTTGCGCGCGTTGCCGCTGCTGTGGATCGGCTCCGGCCTCGGCGCATGGCTGCTGGGGGATCCGGGCACCCAGCACCTGGGCGCCAGCGGGATTGGCCACGGGCTGATGTTCCTGGTGTTCACGCTGGGCCTGCTGCGCCGCGACCGGCCGGCGATCGCGGCGGCGATGATTGCCTTCTTCCTGTACGGCGGGATGTTGCTGACGGTGCTGCCGCACGAGCCTGGCGTGTCGTGGCAGTCGCACCTGGGCGGGGCGGTCGCCGGCGTGTTGGCGGCGGTCTGGCTACGACGCGTCGATCCGATGGCGCCGAGCAAGCGCTACTCGTGGGACATCGAAGAAGAAGCCGCGCGGCTGCATGCGCTGGATGTGGCGGCCAACCAGGCCCAGTTCGAGGTGCCGTCGCCCGATGACGTGCCGGTGTTGTGGCATCGCCCGGAACAACGCAATGGCGTGATCCTGCGGTTCCGCGGGCCCGAAGACGACGACGGCTGAAATTTCCGGACGGGTCGCGACATGTTCCTGGAGACGATCGCCACCCCGCAGCACGCGCCAGCTAAAGCCATAGCCGTAGTCGTAGTCGTAGTCGTAGTCGTAGTCGTAGTCGTAGCCGTAGCCGTAGCCGTAGCCACAGCCACAGCCACAGCCACAGCCACAGCCGACAGCGACAGCGACAGCGACAGCCACAGCGACAGCCACAGGCGCCGCCATACCTGTCATCCTGAGCGCAGCGAAGGATCTGCTTTGATGCTTTCCTGCCACGACACAGCAGATCCTCCGCTACGTTCAGGATGACAGGGGTGCGTCCTGGTTTTTCCCCTGCCACGACAGCAGATCCTTCGCTGCGCTCAGGATGACAAAAACAAAGTGACCAATGGCCAATGGCAGCGGACCAGAAAGCGCAACGCCGCACCCGCTGCCTACGCCCGTGCCACCAACCGCAATCCACGCGGCGTGAGTAAGCGTTCGATCAGCTCAAATACCCCTTGCACGGCCAGCGCCAGTGCCGCCGCCGGGACGGCGCCTTCCAGGATCAATCCGATGTCGTCCAGCCGGATGCCTGCCAGGATCGGTTGGCCGTAGCCGCCCGCACCGATCAACGCGCCCAGTGTCGCGGTACCGACATTGATGACCGCCGCGGTCTTGATGCCGGCCAAGATCGTGCGCAAAGCCAACGGCAGTTCGATCCGCCACAGCCGCGTGCGCGGTGGCAGTCCCAGTGCGGACGCGGTTTCGCGCAGCTCGCGCGCGATGCCCGTCAGACCCGCATGCGTGTTGCGCACGATAGGCAGCAGGCTGTAGAGGAACAGCGCCGCGATCGCGGGTTTCGCGCCGATCCCCAGCAGCGGGATCATGAACACGAAGACGGCCAGCGACGGCAGCGTTTGCAGCAATCCGGTCGTGGTCAGCACGACCTGTCCGAGTCGTGGCCTGCGCGCGGCCAGCACGCCCAGCGGCAGCGCCACCAGCAACGCCAGTCCCAGTGAAATACCGACCAGTGCCAGGTGCTCGCGCGTGCGTTGCCACAGGCGCGACGCGCGACCGGGTGCCTGCGGGGCGGCGACGCCCAGCCAGTCCGCGGCGACGGCGGATTCGGCTTCGCCGTCCAGCTTCACCCGTGCATTGAGTCGCTGCATGGTGGCGGCATCGATGCGCCCGGCCAGCGTGTCGAGCGCTTCGACCAGGCGCGGCGCGCGTTGGCGCAGGTCGAGGCGATACAGGAACACCGCGTCGTACGCGGGAAAGTACTGCTGGTCGTCGTCGAGCACGGTGAGCTGGTAGTACGGGATTTCGGCGTCGGTGCGATAGAGGTCGGTGATGTCCAGCGAACCGGCCGCCAGTCCGCGATAGGCGAGGTCGTGGTCCAGGCCGTTGGCGGGCTGCGGCAGCCGATAGGCCGCGCGTAGCCCGGGCCAGCCGTCGGCGCGCTGCATGAACTCGTTGCTGAAGCCCAGGTGCAGGTCCGGGTGCGCGCGCAGGTCGCTGATCGCATGGATGCCCAATGCGCGTGCGCGTTTGGTGCGCATGCCCAGCGCATAGGTGTTGTTGAAGCCCAGCGGCGCTGTCATCGCCAGCCCGCTGCCGCGCCAGTGCCGCCTGCATGGTGTCGAAATCGGCCTCCGGCTGGCGCAGCAGTTCCTGCGCCAGCGTGCCGGTGTATTCGGGGTAGGCGTCGACCTGGCCGTCGAGCAGCGCGCGCCACAGGATGCGGGTGCCACCGAGTTGGCGGCGGTGCGTTGCGCTGGCGCCGGATTGGCGGGCAAGGCCGGTGGCGATTTCGCCCAGGATCACCGATTCGGTGAAGTTCTTGGAGCCGATCGTGACCGTGGGCGCATTGCCGCGTGCCGATTGCGAAGCATCCTGCGCGCGTGCGCTGCCGGGCGCGCACGCGCATGCCAGCACGATGGCCAGTACAGACGCATGGCCGAACCGGGAAAGGCCCCGCCCCTGGATTCCCGCCTTCGCGGTCGCGAGGGTAACAGTGACCATCGCAATGCAGGCATACCATGATGCCGTCTTGCGAAGCACCCACGCACGTGCAGCCGGCCACCTCATCCCGGGATTTCCAGCGTGCGCTGCGCGGTCATGAACTCGCGCACGAACGGTTCGGCCGGAGCGTCGAGCAACTCGCGAGCGCCTGCCTGCTGCACGACCCGGCCTGCCCGCAGCAGCACCAGCGTATCGGCCAGGTAAGCGGCTTCGGCGACATCGTGGGTCACCAGTACCACCGTCTTGTGCAAGGTCGCGAACAGCTCGCGCATCTGCGCCTGCAGCTCGTGGCGGATGATCGGATCCAGCGCGCCCAGCGGTTCGTCCAGCAGCAAGACCGGCGGATCGAGCATCAAGGCGCGCATCAGGCCGACGCGTTGGCGCTGGCCACCGGACAATTCGGCCGGATAGCGATCAAGGGCGTCGCGGGGCAGCCGGCAGGCCGCGGCGAGTTCATCGCTGCGTGTGGCGATCCGTTGTCCCGGCCACCCCAGCGTGCGGGCGACCAATGCGACGTTCTGCGCTGCCGTCAGGTGCGGGAACAACCCGCCTTCCTGGATCACGTAACCGATCCGGCGCCGCTGCTCGAGCAGCTGGTCGCGTCGCAGCGGTTGCCCGTCGAAGCGAACGCTGCCGCTGTCGGGCCACTCCAGGCCGACCAGCATCCGCAGCACGCTGGATTTGCCGGCGCCGCTGGGGCCGATCAGCGCGGTCGTGGTGCCGCGGGCGATACGCAGGTCGACGTTGTCCAGCGCGACGATCGCGCCATGGCGTTTGCAGACGGCATCGAGTTCGAACACGCCGCAACCTTATCCCATGGGCGCCCGGTCCCGGTCGGGCGCCTCATCGACCGGAGATCGCGGCGCCCAGCTGCCGGTCGTGCCAACGCGACAACAGCAGCAGCGAAACGATCGCGCCGCACAGGCAGGTGAACATGTCCCATTGCGTGTCCCACTGGTCGCCCTGGGTGGCCAGGAATGCAGTGGCGTCGGCCCCGTAGATCAACGCGCTCCACCACTCGATCAGTTCGAACAGGGCGCTGAAGCTCAGGCAGGCGGCCAGTACCAGGTATGCCAGCCATCCACCGCGTCCCAGGGGCGTGCGGCGCAACAGCAGTTCGCGGGCAAGGATTGCGGGAACGAACCCCTGCATGAAGTGGCCAACCCGATCCCAGGGATTGCGCGCGACGTGCCAGCCCATCGATCCGGCCAGGTCGCGCAGCCAGAAACCCGCTGGCGCCAAGGCGTAGGTGTAGGTGCCGCCGATGATCAACACCAGTGCATGTGCCGCCAGCAGCCAGCACAGCAGCCGCGTCAGCGGGAACCGCCGCCAGCCCAGCACCAGCAGTGGCAATGCCAGCCCCACCCAGACGACTTCCAGCGACCATGTCAGGTAGTCGCTGGTGGACCAGGCCGACCAGGCCAGGCTCGCGCCCACCAGCAGCAGCAACAACCAGCATTCGGCCCGGCCGGGAACGCTGGCGGGCCGGGGCATCGGCGTCGGGATGGCGTCGTGTCCGTGCATGGGTGGCTTTGTGGATGTCTGCCCCGAGCATACCCGCCAGCAGGCCGGCGACGCTGTGCTAGCGTCGCGATTCCGCAATCGCCGCCCAAGCCGATGACTTCCCGATCCGGATCGATGCGCCAGGCCATGCTGCTTGCCTTCGTCGCCCTGCTGGCCCTGGCTGCGTGCCAGCGCGACGAGGCTTCTTCGCGGTCGGCGACGACACCCGCCGCGGCGACGGAGGCAGGTGTCGGTGCAAGCGCCACGCCGCCGCCGGCGATGCCGGTCGCCGGAAGTCCCGCGGCGCGGCGCATCAAGGCCGACGTGGACGTGCTGGCCGACGACAGGTTTGCAGGTCGCCAGACCGGTAGCCGCGGATTTGACCTGGCCGCCGATCACGTCGCCGCGCGCTACCGGGAACTCGGCCTTGAACCCGCCGGTGACGATGGCACCTGGTTCCAGCGTGTACCGTTGCTCAAGTCGGTGCGCGCGCGCGATGGCGCCCGGCTGGTGGTGCATCGCAACGGCCGCGACATCGCTTTGCGCTTCGGCGACCAGTACCTGCCCGCGGCGGGGTTCGATGCGGCCCAGGCCGACGTGACCGCCCCTGCCGTCTTCGTCAACCAGGGCATCGTCGCGCCGGCATTGCACGTCGACGACCTTGCCGGACGCGATCTCACGGGCAAGGTTGCCGTGCTGTTCCGTGGCGCTCCGGACGGGTTCAGCGACGACCAGCGCGCGTTGCACGGGGGCGACGAGGACAAGTTGCGCCGGCTCGCCGGGCGCGGCGCGATTGGCGTGGTGTTCGTCAACAGCGGGTTGGACGAAGCGCGCGTGCCGTGGGCCACGACCGCCGCGGCCTGGGACAAGCCGCAGATGCGCCTGCGTGGCGAAGACGGCGCGCCGCTGCACGGGCTGCCGGGGTTGCGCGTGGTGGCGACGGTCAGCGCCGCAGCCGCCGACCTGCTGTTCGCCGACCAGCCGCGATCGGCGGCCGAGTTGGCCATCCAGGCAAGCCGCGGGCAAGGAAAGGGCTTCGCGCTTCCCGGGACATTGACGCTGTCCGCGCACAGCACGATCACGTCGCTGGATGCACGCAACGTCGTTGCCCGCCTGCCGGGCAGCGACCCCGCGCTGGCCGGCGCGCCGGTCGTCACCAGCGCACATCTCGATCATCTGGGTATCGGCAAGGCGGTGGCTGGAAACAAAGCCGGTCAGGACGTCATCCATCACGGCGCCATCGACAATGCACTGGGCGTGGCGATCATGCTGGAGTCCGCGCGCACGCTGGTGGGCAAGGATGTCGCGCCCACGGACACGCCTCCAGGAAGCAAGGACCTGAAAGGCACCGCCGCCAAGGACATGCCCTCCAGGACCGTGCCCTCCAGGACCGTGTCCTCCAAGCGTCCGCAACTGTTCCTCGCCAGCACCGGCGGCGAGCAGGGCGCGCTGGGTGCGCGCTGGTTTGCCACCCATCCGCCAGGGGGGCACGTGCCGGTGGCCGACATCGACTTCGACACCCCGGTGTTGACCGCGCCGACCACCGACGTGGTCGCCATCGGCAATGCGCACTCGTCGTTGCAGGCCGCGCTTGCGGCAGCCGCCACGCACGTTGGCGTCGCGGTGTCGCCGGACCCCTATCCCGAGGACGATGCCTTCGTCCGGGGCGATCACGCTGCCTTTGTCCGCAGCGGCATCCCCGCGCTCTACCTCACCGGCGGCACGATCGCCGCGGACAAGACCCGCAAGCCGGAGATCGCGCTGCGCTACTACCTGCGCAACTGCTACCAGCGCCCCTGCGACGACGCCGACCAGCCGATCCAGTACGACGACGCCGCGCGCCTGGCGCGGCTGGGCGCGCGCGTTGCCTGGCTGGTCGGCAACGACGCCAAGGCCCCGCGATGGAACGCCGGTGATGCGTTTGGCGTGCGATTGGCGAAGTAGCGCGTCGTTTGCCGTCCGTGGCCTTGCAGCAGCGCCCCATGGGCGCGATCCGGTGCTTGGGCAGACAAACAGGCGCGCAATCGCGCCCATGGGGCGCTGCTACGACGGCAACGGCATGCCGCGGAAGGCTTTCACCGTGCGTAGCACGAAGCTCGAATTGACGTCGGCCACGCCCGACTCGTTGAGCAACCGGTCCAGCAGGAACCGCGAGAAGTGGTCGAGGTCGCGCACCGCGACCTGCAACAGGTAATCCATGTCGCCAGTCAACGCGTGGCAGGCGATGACCTCGTCCCAGGACGCCACCTTGCCGCTGAAGGCGGCGACCGAGTCGGCGTCATGGCTGGCCAGCTGCACGCGCACGAACGCCTGCAGGCCCAGGCCGAGTTTGTCGGGGTCGACTTCGGCGCGATAGCCGGCCAGCACGCCGTCGCGTTCCAGCCGCTGGGTGCGACGCAGGCAGGCCGAGGCCGACAGGTGCACGCGGGCGGCGAGGTCGGCATTGGTCAGGCGGCCGTTGCGCTGGAGTTCGGCCAGGATGGCCAGATCGGTGCGGTCCAGCATGGAAGCGGTCATTTCATGCGCCAGTGGCAGCTTTATTGCAACGATCATGCGGTGAAAGTGGTAATTAGTGCAACAAAGCAATCCTGTTGCGCCTCGGAGCCACTACAGTGGAGAGGCCGTTCGCCGGAGCTGCGCCTGACTTGCTGCCGCCGCACATCCACCAAGACTCCGGCGACTTGTTCAAAGTCACTGGATCCCCGCCTTCGCGGGGATGACGCTTGCATGTGGAGTTGCGCATCGAAGTGGTTGCGTATCGTGGTTGCGTATCGAAGTCGCGTCTCGATGCCGGGCCTCGATGTCGTTCATTGCAGTCGCTGATCGCGTGTCCGGCAAAGTCGCCAAACTGTCCCTGCCAACATTCCCGGAGTCGCCCATGAACACCCCCCGCCGCGTTGAAAACCTGCAAACCGACAAGGGTAAGGTGCCGGTCTACGCCACCGGGATCGTCGAGCAGCCCTGGGACGATTACAGCGACGACGACCACAAGGTCTGGGCCCGCTTGTTCCGGCGCCAGCGCGAGGTGCTCAAGGGCCGCGCCTGCGACGAGTTCATCGCCGCGCAGGACGCGATGGGGATGACGCCCGAAGCGATCCCCAGGTTCAGCGAGCTCAGCGCGATCCTGCGCGAGGCCACCGGCTGGGAGCTGATCGGTGTCGAAGGTCTCCTGCCCGAGCTGGACTTCTTCGACCACCTGGCCAACCGGCGCTTCCCGGTGACCTGGTGGATCCGCAAGCCCGAGCAGATCGATTACATCGAAGAGCCCGACCTGTTCCATGACCTGTTCGGCCACGTGCCGTTGCTGATGAACCCGGTGTTCGGCGACTACATGGAGGCCTACGGCCGCGGCGGGGTGAAGGCGCACGGCATCGGCGAGGACGCCCTGCAGAACCTGACGCGCCTGTACTGGTACACGGTCGAGTTCGGGCTGATCAAGCAGAAGGACGGCCTGCGCATCTACGGCAGTGGCATCGTCAGCTCCAAGGGCGAGAGCATCCACAGCCTGGACAGCGATGCACCCAACCGCATCGGCTTCGACCTGGAGCGGATCATGAGCACCCGCTACCGCATCGACACCTTCCAGAAGACGTACTTCGTGATCGACAGCTTCGAGCAGTTGATGGAAGCGACCGAGCCTGACTTCACGCCCGATCTACGCCAGGCTGGCCGCCCGGGAGTCGTTCCCGGCCGGCACCGTGCGCGACAGCGACAAGGTGTTCCACAAGGGAACAGGCGAGGGCTGGGCGACCGACGCCGACGTGTAGGGCGGGTCTTGACCCGCCATCTCGCGATCGGCACCTCCAATAGCGGGTCCAGACCCGCTCTACTTGCTTCCGAGACCTGCATTGGCGGGTCAAGACCCGCCCTACGGGATGCGCGATAACCGGTAAGCTTCGCCGTGACTCCTTACGGCGCACGCACCCATGATCCGCCCAGAGGCCCTGTTGCGCTGGTTCCGTCAGTGGCGGCACGACAACCTGGTCGCCACCTGCGACCGCGCCGACGTGCTGGTGCATGTCGACGAGGCGGGCAACCTGGGGCCGCGTTACGCGTTCATGACGCTGTTGTCGGCGGGCATCGCGATGCTCGGGCTGCTGCTGGGCTCGGGCGCGGTGATCATCGGCGCGATGCTGATCTCGCCGCTGATGGGGCCGATCGTCGAGATGGGCATGGCGCTGGCGACGTTCGACTTCCGCACGCTGCGCGGGTCGTTGAAGACGATGGCGGTCGGCGTGGCGCTGGCGCTGGCGATCTCGTTCCTGATCGTGTGGATCTCGCCGCTGCAGGAGCCCACGCAGGAAATCATTTCCCGCACCGAGCCGACGCTGTTCGACCTGCTGGTGGCGATTTTCTCCGGACTGGCCGGCGGCTATGCGACGGTGACCCGCAAGGGCGAGACCATCGTCGGCGTCGCGATCGCGACCGCGTTGATGCCGCCACTGGCAGTCGTGGGCTATGGGCTGGCAGTGGGCAACTGGAACATCGCCGGTGGCGCGGGATTCCTGTTCATGACCAACCTGCTGGCGATCGCTTTGTCGGTGACGATCATGGCGCGCTGGTACGGGTTCGGCCTGGCGGACTCGCCGCGACAGACGGCATGGCAGGCGGCGTTGATCGTCAGTGCGTTCGTCTTGCTGTCGATTCCCCTGGGCCTGGCATTGCGCAACATCGCCGCGCGCAGCCTGGCCGAAAACACGGTACGTACGACGCTGGAAGAGGCGGCCCGCGAGGGCGGTGGGCGCATCACCACCTTGCGCGTCGATGCCGGCGGCAATCCGGTCCACGTCGACGCCGTCCTGCTGACGCCTGCGGATCGGCCGGGCCTGGACGGGATCCTCGAACGCCGGCTGGAAGCACGGCTCGGCCGGCCGGTCACCGTGCAACTGAGCGAGGTGTTGACGGCGGACGAGGCACGCCTCAAGCGCGAGCAGTCGACCCTGACCGAGTTGCGCAGCAACGTCGCCCAGTTGCAGGACGCGGCCAACCAGCATGCCGCCAATCGCGACGCCCGCCAGGCCGGGCTGGATGCCATGCATGCGCGTGCGCTGGCCCACTTCGGGACGATGGACTCGCTGGACGGTGGCAGGCAGGTGCGCTGGCAGTTGGCGCCTTCGGCCGGACTGGACCTGGTGGCGGCGCGGGCACTGGAGAGGGACGCCAACAAGGATGCCGACCAGGGTGCCGGCCAGGAGGGCGCGGGTCCGCAGGTGCAGGTGGTGCCGGCATTGCAGCCACTGCCGCGGATCGACTTTGGCGATGACAGTGCGCAACTCGATGCCACGGCCAGGGCACGGATCGACGCCATCGCATGGGCGACGCGACGCTGGCAGGCTGGCGCGCTCAGCCTGACCGGCCATGCCGGGGGCGACCCTGCATTGGCCAAGGCGCGCGCCGATGCAGTGGCAACCGCCTTGCGCGAGCAAGGCGCCAGCATCGCCGACCAGTCGGTTGCCGAGCCGGCGGAGACACGGACGCTGATCCGCGACAGCGGGGCCGATGCCGGGCGCAGCGTGGTCGTGCGGCTGGCGCCCCAAGTCGCGCCGTAGTCGTCCATCGTGTCGCCGCGGCCGCGGCGATGGGCGGGCAGCAGCGTGGCCACGGGGTAGCCAAACGGCCACCACGTCATCGCCCGCTCGTGCGTTCACGGCGTTGCGCGCAGGGGCGGCGAATGTGGCATCCGATGCCATGGCTGCACAGTGCGCTGCGCTCGCGCGGGCCTCCCGGACCGGCCGGGAATACGGGTTGGATCGCCCTTGTGCCTGTAAGCGACAATGGCGCCACGATTTCCCGACCGCCTGGACGCCATGACATCCTTCCCAGAACCCGTTTCCCTGACCCGTCACCTGATCGAAGAGGAGCGTCGCGGCCACATTGGCGCCGACCTGCGCCTGCTGATGGAGGTGGCTGCCCGCGCGTGCAAGCGGATTTCCGTCGCGGTGGGCAAGGGTGCGCTGGGTGGGGTGCTGGGCGAGGCGATCGCCGCGGCCGGCGATGCCAGCATCAATGTCCAGGGCGAGGCACAGAAGAAACTGGACGTGCTCAGCAACGAGATCCTGCTCGAGGCCAATGCCTGGGGCGGCCACCTGGCGGCATGCGCGTCCGAGGAAATGGAGCACTGCCAGCCGATCCCCGACGCGTACCCGCGTGGCAATTACCTGCTGCTGTTCGATCCGCTCGACGGCAGTTCCAACATCGACGTCAATGTATCCGTCGGCACGATTTTCTCCGTGCTGCGTTGCCCGGACGACGTGGATACGGTATGCGATGAACACTTCCTGCAGCCGGGGTCCGCGCAGGTGGCGGCGGGGTATTGCATCTATGGTCCGCAGACGATGCTGGTGCTGACCATCGGCCATGGCACCCATGCGTTCACGCTGGACCGCGAGCTGGGGGCATTCGTGCTCACCCGGTCCAACATCCGCATTCCCGGGGAAACGCGGGAATTCGCGATCAACATGTCCAACCAGCGGCACTGGGAGCCGCCCATGCAGGCGTACGTCGCCGACCTGCTGGCTGGCAAGGCCGGTCCGCGCGGCAAGGACTTCAACATGCGCTGGATCGCGTCGATGGTGGCCGACGTGCACCGCATCCTGACCCGCGGCGGCATCTTCATCTATCCATGGGACAGCCGGCTTGGCTCGAGCCCGCTGCAGCCGGACCAGGACCCGACCCGGGCCGGCAAGTTGCGCCTGATGTACGAGGCCAATCCCATGGCCATGCTGGTCGAACAGGCCGGTGGTGCATGCAGCAATGGCCGCGTGCGCATGCTGGAAATCGCAGCGATGCACCTGCATCAGCGGGTGCCGGTGTTCCTGGGGTCCAAAGACGAGGTCGCGGTGGCGACGCGCTACCACCGCGAGCACGATGCGCGCCTGCAGCCGGAAGATGCCCAGGCGTGAGCGGCGCGCCCGATTTCATCGAAGTTGTCCCCGGCGCCCTGGATGCCGACACCTGCGCGGCGATCGTCGAGCGCCTGCGCGCCAGCAACCAGCTGCGGCCGGGACGGGTCGGCGGCGGCGTGCTGCCACAGCTCAAGGACAGCCGCGACCTGTCGATCACCGGCGCGCCGGAATGGGCGGACATCGAAAAGCGCCTGAACGACGCCGTGTTCGAAGGTGTGCTGGGCTACCTGCGCCGCTATCCGCAGGCATTGATCGCGCCGCTGATGCTGCAGCAGCCCGATGCCGCCGGGCAACCGCGACGGTTGCAGGCCGGGGATTTCGCGACCATGGCCCAGGCGCGGCTGGCCGAGCTGGCCATGGCGTGCCTGCGTCCGGGCGCGATCAACCTGCAGTGGTACCGCGCCGACCAGGGCGGCTATCCCTATTGGCACTGCGAACTGTATCCGCGCGACCCCGGCGCCGAGACACTGCATCGGCACCTGCTATGGACGATTTACCTCAATGACGGCTTCTCTGGCGGCGAAACCGAGTTCCTGTTCCAGCAGCGCAAGATCGCCCCGCGGATGGGCGACCTGCTGATCGCGCCGACCGCGTTCACGCATACCCATCGCGGCAATCGGCCGCAGGGCGGCGACAAGTTCATCGCCACCAGCTGGATCCTGTTCCAGCGAGCCGAGCAGTTGTTCCCCGGCAGGTGACCCACGGCCTGTGAGGGGATGCGCCACACTGGCGGCGCATCAGCCGACAAATGGCACCGTCCGGCTTGGCCGGCCCCCTGTCGACCTGTCGCGGAGCCTGAATGCACGTGTCATGTGGCTGACCGGGCACGGTCATCGATCGCGTTCACCATCGAGTCCGGGCGGGGCCATGCTGGTCCAGCCGCACGGGGCGACCGGAGTGGCCGCTTTGACTGCGACCCGGCGTTAGAAGGGGTCCAACGCCCGGATCCGCCTGCCAGCGGATGCGGGTCGGCGGGGGAGACGGAGCCCCGGGATCGGAGCTCCCGAATGGTGCGGCCTTTGCAGGCTGTCCAGGCCGCTGCCGGCCATCCGTCCCAATTGGAACGAGGACAGACATGTCTGCATTGCCGGAATTCTCGAAACAATGCGTGATCTGGTTTGGCGAGCCCCTGCCGCGCGAACGCGATGCCCTGGCTGCCGATGGCTGGCATGTGCGCCGCGCCGACATCGATGGCGACATCGGGATTGGCGTGCGCAGCAATGACAAGGTGCTAGGCGTGGTGGACCTGCGCGGCAGCCGCGGCGCAGGGAACGACCGCCTCGCGCAACTGACCAGGATGTACAGCCATATCCCGCTGCTGGCGATCGTTCCCAGGCAGGCAAAGACGCGAACTGGAGACGAGGAGGCCCCGCAATGCCTGCTCGACCAGTGCGTCGACACGTTTTCGTCCCCGCTCGACCTGCCGCGCATGATCCGCAGGCTGCGCGACATCAGCCACGACGATGACGCAGCGTCCACCCGGGGCGGGATCGACGCAATGATCGGCCAGAGCCCGGCCATGCAGCGCACGCACGCACACATCCACAAGTTCGCCCCGGTCGACCTGTCCGTGCTCATCACCGGCGAGACGGGCACCGGCAAGGAAATGGCGGCCCGCGCGCTGCACCTGCTTTCGCCGCGGCGGGACAAACCCTTTGCCGCGGTCAATTGCGGCGCCATCCCCGCCAACCTGGTGCAGTCGGAACTGTTTGGCCATGAACGCGGCGCCTTTACCGGCGCCAATGCCCGGCGGATCGGCCTGTTTGAATCCGCCAACGGCGGCAGCGTGTTGCTCGACGAGGTCGGCGACCTGCCGCTAGACGCACAGACCAACCTGTTGCGCGTCCTGCAGGAAGGCCGCCTGGAGCGCGTTGGCGGCCATGGAACGGTATCGATCGACGTCCGGATCCTGGCGGCGACCAACATCGACCTGGAAACCGCTGTCGCCCAGGGTCGTTTCCGCAGCGACCTGTACTATCGGCTCAACGTGCTGCGCCTGCATGTCCCGCGGCTGGCCGAGCGTGGCGACGACATCCTGTTGCTGGCCGACCATTTCCTGGACAACTTCCGCCAGAAGCACAAACCGCGTGCGCGCGGGTTCAGCCCGGCCGCGCGCAAGGCGTTGCGGGACTTCTCGTGGCCGGGCAATGTCCGCGAGCTGCTCAATCGCGTGCAGCGCGCGGCGATCATCGCCGAGTCCGAGCTGATCACGCCGCGTGAGCTCGAGCTTCCCGATCCGTTGCAGGAGGGATCCCCGGCGAATAACCTGGAGCGGGTCCGCAGTGTCGCCGAGGAGGACGCCCTGCGCAGCTGCCTGCATGCCAGCGGTTTCAACGTCAGTGAGGCAGCACGCCGCCTGCACGTGTCGCGGGTGACCATCTATCGTTTGTGCAAGAAGTACCACATGGCCGTCGACGCGATGCGCTGAGGCCAGCGGAGCCCCGGACGCCCTGGCCTGCAGCGCCTCCCGGGGCGCGGCCCATCACGCAAGATCGTCGCATCGCGGCCATGCGTGGCGCGCTTGGCAGCGGTCGCTCAAAGCATGTACGGAATCTTGAAGCTGAGGCTGAAGTTGGGCGCGTCCGGGGTCAGCCCGAACGCCAGCTGCGTCACCAGCGTCATGTTGGGATTGAGCGCATAGGTCACGCCCAGGTTGAAGCTTGCCGCATTGGCATCGCTGCCGATGACCTTGGTCCAGGCCTGCTCGCCTTTGGCGCGGGTGCGCGCGCGCGCGCTGAGTCGGTCGCTGAAGGACATGCTCAGGCTGGTGCGTTCGTTGAAGGCGAACGCGACGCCCAGGCCGAAGTAGAACGAGCGCCCGAGGTTGACTTCACCGGGGTTGACAGTGTCCGGGCTGTTGTCCAGGTCGTCGAAACTGCGTGCGAACGGCTGGATGTAGCCGATGTTGGCAAACAGGATGGCAGGATCGGCGGTCTTGACCGCGGACAGGCCCACGTTGGCCTGCCACAGGCCATTGCCGGTCGGCTCCTGGCTGGGGACGGCGAAGCGGATGAAGCCACCGTCGTCACGCTCCAGCACATCCCACGTAATGCCGTAGGGCTCGCGCCCGGTGGGCGCGGTCACGCCCACGGTCAGGACCGTTTCAGGACGCACGCGGCCTTCGGTGAAGAGCTTGTAGTTGGCGCTGGCCGTAATGTCGCCAAGGCCGGTGCCGTTGGTCTCTTCCTGGGCCACGGCCGCGGCCGAACCCCCGGCTCCGCCCTTCTGGTAGACGGTACGGCGGGCAATGTAGGGCACGTCCAGGTTGAGGCCCAGGCGCCGGTTGACGCCATAGCGCAACGCCAGGTTGTGGGTCACGGTGTCGGACTCGACGTTTTCGATCGCGATATTGCCCAGGAAGATCGCGTCCAGGGCCAGGAAGCCGGTCAGGGTCAGCTGCTTGCGATCGTAGCGACTGTAGGTGACGCCGTTTTCGATGGTGAATCGATGGTTGAACTGCGCCGCCTGCTGCTGCAGCTTGACGTCTTCTACGCTGCGCATCGACTCTTCCCTGGCCCGCTGGGCATCGGCGGCCGTGCCGGCGTAGCCTTCCTGCGGTACCGCGGCAGATGCCAGTCCGGTGGAAGCTGGCTGGCCTCGTGTCCCTGCCTGCGCATTTGCCTGCTCCTGCGCCTGCGCCAACGCGGTCGGCGGCGCTTGCGTGGGCATGGCCTTGCCTGCCAATCGGGTCTGCAACGCCTGGACCTGCATGTCGAGCTCGCGCAGCCGCCGGACCTCCTGCGCGTAACTGGATTTCAGCGCTTCGAGATCCTGTTGCAGTGCGCGAACGGCGGCCTGGTCCTCTTCGCTGGCGGCCTGGCCGCCTTCATCGGATGGCGTCGTCGCGGGCGCTGCCGTGGCTGGCGCCGCCGCCTGCTGCGCATGGACTTGGACTGGGAGGGTGGCCAGGCTGGCGGCAATGGCCCATGCCAAGGCATGGCGGCGATGGAAAAAGGCCTCTACGTGCATAACTGGATCCCGGGATGGACAGGTGTTCTGGGCGTGACCCATGGATCAACGTCGCGGGCGCCCGTCACCGGTCACATGCCCGGGCTCCCGATGCCCCGCGCCAGCTGCAGCGCCTGTCCAACGTTCTGCACCAGTTGGGTATTGCTGGCCAACGCCTCCCTCACCAGCTCGACCTGCAGGTGATTGCTGACCGTCTGGTTGTCGCTGGTCAGTTGCACTGTCTGGCCGAGGCTGCCGTTGCGTATCCATTGTTCGACCGCGCCCTGGCCCTGGATCTGCAGCAGGACGTTGGCCGAGGAACCGTCGAAGCCCGCCGTCGCGGTGGCGTTGCCGGCATGCGCCGTCTGGACACCGGTCCCCGAGGAGCCGCCTGCCGGCGACTGCCCCGGAGCAGAGCCATTGCGCACCGTCAGCGAAGCCACGTTGCTCGCGCTGTTGCCATCGCCGGCGACCTGCACGCTCTGCACGACGCCGGAGACGTTGGCCAGGCCCGAAGCGTCGACACTGCGGTCGAGTCCATCCGTGGTGCCGGGCATCGGCGCATTGGCGTCGGTGATGGTGACGGTCGGGGTGAACGTGATGACCGGGACCTGCCCTGGCTTGCTGAAATCCATGCCGAACGTCAGCGTGCCCAGCATGGTCTGCCCGGTGGCGGTCTGCCAGCTTGAAACCATGGTCACGCCGAACCACGCGACTGCGTTGTTGCCGACCGTGTAGCGGCCGCGCATCAGCATCAGCTCGGGATCCGGGATCTCGGTGAGGCCACGGGCATGTCGCGCGCCGTTGGTCTGCGTGGCGTTCGCCTGGGGGCCGTCGGCTGAGTCGGCGCGCGCAGGCGCCCACGCGACGCTGCCCGCCATGCCGATCGCCAGGCAGGCGGACAGGACCCTGGGGGAGGGGAGGCGAAGGCTTGTAGGTATCGTGCGCATGGCTGCGCTCCTGTTGGGTTTGCCTGCCTGCAACACTTTCCGGGACACGTCCCGGAGAGCGTTCTAGAACAGGTCGGCGTGGGTGAAACCAAAATCGAGCAGGTCCGCGTCCGAGATCGGCAGTTGTTGGGCGAGCAGTGCCTTGGCGCTTGGCCGTTGCATGGGTTGAAGCAGGACCGTGTTGCGATCGAAATCGCTGCCGATGACGATGAACACGGCGTGCGACGGCCAACTGGCCAGGAAGTCCGGGAGTGTCAGGCTGCGATTGCCCAGGATCGGATCGGCAAGTTCAACGCGGTCGTCCACGACTTGCTTGAGGACGACGAAATGGCGGTAGCCACCGACGTCCATCAGCACGATGCCGGGCACGCGCAGCGAGCGCAGGCGGGCTTCGTCGACGCGATACCCGCGTCCGCGCATCCCCAGCGACTCCACGTAATGCTTGATGTCCAGCAGCGAGAACCCGCGCTGCTTGACGATGTCTTCGTCGGCGACCCGCATCATTCCCTGGATCACCGTCGGCTCGTCGGTCTGCAGGTGGTAGGCGTAGCGGAAAATGGTGGCCAAGGCGGCGGCGCCACAGCTGTAATCGGTCTGCTGGCGCACGATGTGCTCGAAACGTTGTTCGCGCATGCTTGCCACTTCATGCGTATACAGCGCGCCGTTGGGCAGCACGCCGGAGAATTGCGGTTGTCCTGCATGCGCGCCGGCCGGCACCAGCAGCCAGGCGAGCGTCGCAGTCGCCAAGCCCGCGGCGCCAAGAAGGTGGCGGGACGTGCTACGGATCAGGTGTCGCAGTGACATGGGTCGTGCCCTTTGGCTGGAGACGCAGGCCTGCATGGAAAGAAGGCCCGCTCCTGGGGGGGCCTGGAGCGGGACCTTCAGGTCCGGCGATCAGGTGACCGCCGGACCGTTCACGCAACGGCTTGCCTGGAAAGCGGCCGTTGCTTACTCGCCGCCACCGCCGCCGCCGCCCGCGGACGAGGGCTGTGCAACCGCCATCGCCAGGCTGTTGGCCTGCAGGTTGCCGGTGCCCGAGGAGACGTTGACGCCGATGTTGCCCGATGCGCCGCCGAACGCGTTGCCCGACAGGCTGGCGGTATTGGTCGCGTCGACCGAGATCACGTCCAGGTAGGTGACGGTGCCGGTCAGGCTCGCCAGGCCCGCGAAGTCCAGCTCGCCGGAGTCGACGTTGTCGAAGCCGATGCCGCCCACGCCGGGCTTGTTCGGGTTCTGGACCGCGCCCTGCGTTTCGCTATCCCAGTCGTCATGACCGGTCTGGCTGCCACCGGGGTGGGATGTCCCGCCGCGCCAGGTATCCGGATAGAAGTTGGTCGACTGGTACGAATTGCCGCTGCCGCTGTAGGTTCCGTTGCCGCGGATATCGCCGCTCAGGGCGACCTGCACCTGCGTGGACACGTCTTCGGTATAGCCCGAGTTGCGCACGCGGTTGTTGCTCGACACCTGGTCGGAGCTGACGCTGGACTGCGCCATTGCGGTGGTCGCCACCGCCGCCGCCAGGGCGTTCTTCTGCTCGTTGTTGTTGCCCGAGGTCACGTTGACGCCGATGTTGCCCGACGCGTTCTGGAATGCGTTGCCGCTCACGCCGGCATTGTTGGTCACGCCATAGTTCTCGGTGGTGTTGTAGCGGCCGGCCTGTTTGACGAAGACTTCCGCGTCGGCCATGCCGAAGGCGAAGCTGGCGTCGGCCGCCGACAGCGCGACCGCGTTGTCCTGCGTATTGTTGTCACCGGCAGCGACGTTGAAGCCCAGGTTGCCGGAAGCGTCCGATGCGACGCCATCGCCGATCGTGGCCTCGTTGTCCAGCATCGTGTTCTCGCCCTTGTTGTCGTGGACGTGCTGCTGGTTGTCGATGATGGCGATCGCCGCGGAATCAGGGTTGATTTCGCCCTTGACCTTGATCTTGCCTTCCACTGCGACGTCACTTGTCAGCTTGACCTTCTTGACCATCTTGATCTTGGTGCTGTGGACGTCACCACCACCACCTTCACTCTGGGCCATGGCGACAGGTGCGGCGACGGCCATCGCCAATGCGATCGCGATTGCGGTTTTTTTGCTTGTGTTCATGATGTCTCTCCGTTGGGTATTGCTGGTTGAAACACGGTCACTTGAAGTGCATTTGCCGGAGGCCTGCTTGCTGGAACAGGGTTGCCTGAAGGGCTTCCCCGAAGCACGCGGGCTCCACGATCGCGTTCATGGCGAAGGCTGCACGGACAGACCAAACTGGTTGTTCGTGGCATTGCCGGATCCTGCGACCTGATTGAGTTGCAGTAGCCCCCCGAAGCCTTGCAACGCGGTGGATTCCACCGCGACGCTGCGCGTGCCCGTCCCGGCCACGCTGCTTGGAAGGGGCGCCTGCCCCCCTGCTGGGCTGGAGGCCACGGATGACAGTTGTGCATCCGTGGTCTCGCCCATGCTCTGTGAGGCCGAGGTCATCGCAACGAGGTTGAGTTCCGCGTTGCCGCTGCCGCTGGCCTGGTTGATCGATGCCAGCCCGCTGGCGCCCGACGAGGGCGTGGCCGCCGATGCTGGCGGTGGCGTGCTGGGGTGTGTCGTATTGGGTGCTGGAATGCGACTGCCGGCCCGATGCCGCTGCGATCGCAAGATCGCCGATGGCGACGCTGCGCAGGTTGGCCTGCTGGTTGTCGTCGCCGGCGGCCTGGTTGACGCCGATCACGCCCTGCGCACCAGCCAGTGCCCGGTCGTCGATCCGGGTGCTGGCCAGGTAGCCCAGCACCTGTGGGTAATCCAGCGGTGGCTGGACCAAGGTGGCGGGGTCGTCGATGGGCGGCGGTGGCGGGCTGGTGAGGGGCGCGGCCTGCCCGTAAGCGCAAGGCGGCGCAAGCACCCCTGCAACCAGCAAGCCAGTCGACAGCAGCGCGTTTGCCAGGATCCGAAATGCCACGTCAGTGCCCCGGAGTGGCTGGTTGGGCGGCGCCCGGGAATTGCGACAGCGCGCCCTGGATCGTGTCGCCCAGGCCGCGCGTGGTGCTGCCGACCGCGCCCAGTGCGTTGCCGCCAAGGCTGCTGCCGCCGGGCAAGGCCGAGAGGTTGCCGCCACCCAGCGCCGCCAGGCGCTGGCCGATGGCCTTGTCCATCGTTCCCGCGATCTGCGTGGTGGGCTGCAGGGCGCTGCCGATATTGGACTGGATCGTCGCGTACTCGGAGTCGGACAGTTCGCCGGTGCCCAGCACGGACTGCAATTCGCGTTGTGGCGACGGGTTCACGATGATGGCGATGCCCGGGGGCGCCTGACGCACGGCCTGGCGCGCCGACACGTTGCGCAGGAGCACGATTTCGCCCGGCTTGGCGGTTACGCCGCGGTGTGCATCGGCGGCCCAGGCGCTGGCGGGCACGAACATCGCGAGGAGGGCAATGGCACCCAGGCAAGAAGCCAGGGACCGATAACCGCTGCTGTGCATGACGCTCCCCCGCGATGGACGTGCCAAGCCCAACGCAGATCGCGTGCCAGAAATAAAATTATAGTTAAATCAGTGACTTGCAGTCACTAACGATGGTTCTGCCCATTGAATAGTGTTACATCCGTGAAACGGTCCGCAGGGCGTGGACCCGGCATTTCCCGCTGCCAGCGCGCTCCAGCGCGGGATCGGGGGTGTGACATATCCGTAACACCTGCCCGAAAGCCCGGACAACCTGTCCTGGCGGGGATCGCCGGATTTGCCGGAGTCGCCCGGCGCGTGCCCAGGGACGAAGCATCTGCACCGTCCGTCGTCCGCGACGCGGGGGCGTCAGGTGCGCGAACTGCCGTCGCGCGGATGATTGAGCACCAGCCAGTACAGGCCGACCTGTTTGACCGCCCAGACGAACCGCTCGAAATCCACCGGCTTCTGGATGTAGCTGTTCACCCCCAGCGCATAGCTGGCCTCGACGTCGAAGGGTTCGGCACTGGTGGTCAACACGACGACCGGCAAGCTGTGCGTGCGTGGATCGGCGCGGATGGCCTGCAGCACTTCGCGCCCATCGACCTTGGGCAGGTTGAGATCCAGCAGCACGATCGAAGGCAGGTCGGCGGGGTCGCGGTCGGCATGGTCGCCACGTGCAAACAGGTAGTCCAGCGCCTCGGCGCCATCGTGGACGACGACCAGCTGGTTGGCGACATTGGCCTCGACGAAGGCGATTTTCGTCAGTTCGACATCGTCCAGGTTGTCTTCGACCAGCAGGATTTCCTTGTGCATCAGGCGACCTGCCTTTGCCCGTCCGGGTCCGCGTCCACACCCGCATCCAGATCCACTGCGGGAAGCTCGAAGGTAAACACGCTGCCGGCATCGCCCGTGGATCGTCCGCGCAGCCAGCCGCCGTGCCGCTCGACGATGCGGTTGGCGATCGCCAGCCCGAGGCCGTGGCCCCCACCCTGTTCAGGGGAGTGCAGGCGCTGGAAAGGATCCATGATCCTGTCGGCGTAACGCATGTCGAAGCCGCTGCCCTGGTCGCTGACGGTCACCTGCAGCCTGCCTGCGGACTCATGGCCATCGACCTGGATCCGGACGCTGTCGCGGGCGGCCGAAAACCGCCAGGCATTGTCCAGCAGTTGCTGCAACAGCATCCGCAGCAGGCGTTCGTTGCCGTACGCCTGCAGGCCGGGCGCGACCGTGATCTCGGCCGGTCGGTGGGGGTGGGCATCGCGCAGGTCGGCGGCGATCCAGTCCGCGAGCAAGCTGATATCGACCGCCTCGGGCGCCAGCGTCGTGCGGTCCACGCGCGACAGGTCGAGCAGGGCGTCGAGCAGGCTGCCCATGCGCTTGGCGGCGGCGCGGATGCGTTGCAGGTGGCTGCGCCCGGTGTCGTCCAGGGCTTCGCCGCAGTGGCTTTGCAGCAACGTCGAGAAACTGTCGATGGCGCGTAGCGGTGCGCGCAGGTCATGCGAGATCCCGTGGGCCAGCACTTCCTGTTGCCTGGCCAGTGCCTGCAATGCGCGCTCTGCCTCGTCCAGCGATCGTGCCGCGGCGCCTTCCCCGTGGCCCTGTCGCCGGGCGTCGTGGAGTTGCATCAACAGGTAACAGGGCGCGCCTTCGTGATCGCGCATGACCGAGAGATCGACGGCTGCCTGGAACACCGTCCCGTCGCGGTCTCGGTAGCGCTGCACAAGGGGGAGCGCCTGCCCGGCATCATCCGGCGAGGCCTGGCTTGGCGCGGCCCCGATCAGCGCGTCCAGGCGATGCCGCGCGGGCGCCGCATCCTCGGGGTGGAAGCTGTCCACGATGGATTGTCCAAGCAGCGCCTGGGGATCGTCATGCCCCAGCAGGCGGGCCAGGGCAGGATTGACGTCCACCCAGCGGCCCTGCAGGTCGATGATCGCCATGCCGGCTGCGGCGGACTGCATCGCCAGTCGGTAGCATCGGTCGTCGAGGGAGGGCGGATGGGACAGCATGGCGTGGTGGTGGCCGGGCAATGCAACGTGGGCAGCGCAGTATGCGGGTGGTCGGGGTGTAGGGCAGGTGCACGACATGCATGGCGGGCATGCCGCACACTGGCCCCAATGCGACCGGCGGCAACGTGATGGCATTCCAGCAGATTCTCTTCCTGTTGATCCTGGGCGGTGGGCTCTACCTGTTCGTCAGCGAGCGGCTGCGCATCGATGTGTCGGCGATGCTGGTGCTGCTGGCATTGGTATTGACCGGCGTGCTGGACGCGCGCCAGGCGCTGTCGGGGTTTTCCAGCGAGCCGGCGATCATCGTGGCGGCGGTCTTCGTGATTTCCGGCGGATTGGGCGCGACCGGCATCACCGAGCGCCTGGGGCTGTGGGTCGGGCGTGCCGCCGGCCGTGGCGAGGCGCGGACGGTGGCGGTGGTCATGCCGGCCGTGGCGGCCCTGTCGGCATTCACCCATCACGTGATGGTGACCGCGATGATGCTGCCGATCCTGTTGCGACATGCGCGCACGCGCGGGTTGCCGGCGTCGCGGCTGCTGATGCCGATGTCGCTGGCGGCGTCGCTGGGCACCACGCTGACCCTGGTCAGCGCACCGGCCTTCCTGCTGGCCGACGACATGCTCATGCGCACGGGCAGTGAGGGGCTGGGGATCTTCTCGATCACGCCGATCGGCATCGCGCTGGTCGTGGTCGGCATCGTCTACATGCAGCTGGCGCGCTGGCTGATCCCGCGCCGCACCGGGACGCACGACGATGACAGCTACCTGCGCCTGGACCGCTATCGCACCGAGCTGGTGGTGGTCGAAGGGTCGCGTTGGGCGACGCGGCCGATGGCCGAGCTGCAACGGGCGCAGGGAGGCAGGTTCCGTTTGTTGGGCTGGTTGCGCGACGGCAAGCGCAGGGACGACCTGGGTCCGGCCAGTCCGCTGTTGACCGGTGACCTGTTGCTGGTCGAGGCCGCATCGGACGAGCTGATGTCGCTGCACGACGATCCCGGCCTGGACCTCAACGCCATCGCCCGCCATCGCGATACCGCCGCCGGCGACGGCGAAAACCAGCTGGTGCAGGCGGTGGTCGCGCCCGGGTCGGAATTCATCGGGCGCAGCATCCGCGAGCTGGGTTTTTCGCACCAGTTCAACGCGGCGATCGTGGGATTGTGGCGGCGCGACGGCGACGTCGCCGAGCGCCTGTCCGACGCGCGCCTGCGCGAGGGCGACCTGCTGGTGCTGTGGGGCAGTGCCGCGCGCTTCAATGCATTGGCCGCCCACCACGGTTTCCTGATGCTGGTGCCGTTTGCCGGCGAGACCCGGCGCCGGATCCGCGCGCCGCTGGCGCTGGCGATCCTGGGCGTGAGCATCCTGGCTGCCGTTCTGGAATGGCTGCCGGCGCCGCTGGCGTTCCTGCTGGGCGCGGTGGCGATGGTCGCGACCGGCTGCATCGATACCAGGCAGGCCTATCGCAGCATCGACGTACGCATCTTCGTGATGATCGCCGGCGTGATCCCGCTGGGCATCGCGATGCAGCAGACCGGGACCGCCGACCTGTTGGCGCGCGGGCTGCTGCATGTGGTCGCGGCATGGTCGTCGCTGGCCGTGTTGCTGGTGCTGTTTTCGGCTGCCGCCCTGCTGACGCAGGTACTGTCGGATGCGGCCACCACGGTCCTGCTGGGGCCGATCGCGATTTCCCTGGCGGCGTCACTGGGAATGCCGCCGACGCCGTTCGTGGTCTGCACGGCGCTGGGCGCGGTGGTCGCGTTCCTGACTCCGATCGGGCACCACGGCAACCTGTTGATCCTGGGGCCGGGGCAATACCGGTTTTCGGATTTCCTGCGCATTGGCTTGCCACTGACCTTGCTGATTGCCCTGGTCAGTGCATGGATGGCGCGCTGGTTGTGGCTGGGCGGCCCGCTGCTGCCGGGGTTCGTGGGGTGAAGCCGGATCGATGCATGCGCTGTTGCAGGAATGCAGGAGCGGCTTCAGCCGCGAGCTCTTGCCTTTTTTCTTTGCTTTTGGTTTTTGCAGGAGCGACATGAGTCGCGATCAGGATGTCGCGGAAAGCATCGTGACTGACGTCGCTCCTACAAAAGCCGAGGCATGATCAAGAGCTCGCGGCTGAAGCCGCTCCTACGAAAAGCAGTGGAGGGTCACCCGCTAATCAGGCGCTCGCCAACGCCGGTGAACTTCAGTCCGACCTTCGTCACGCGGTCGTCCTGCATGGTGCGCACCACCAGCACGGCACGACCCAATGCAAGCTTGTCGCCCACTTGCGGGTGGGTATCGAAGCGCTGGTCGAACAACTGCGCTGCCGTGGCTTTCTGGAACCGCGTCGCGATCGTAAGCCCATAAAAGGAAGCCAGCTCGCCCAGTGGCACGTCGCCGGGCAGCGTGAAGCTGCCAAACAGGTCCTGCTCGGCATCGCGCGCGTCGCGACCTTCGGCAAACAGCCAGTCCAGGCGCGGGGTGGTTTCGCCCGGCGCAACGAAGTAGGCATAGTCCTCCGCGGCCAGCTCCGCGGTGTCTTCAGGCAGCAGGACTTCACCCTTGCGCACGACCATCGCCAGGCGGACGCGCCCGGGCAGGTCGGCGCCACGCAGCGCTGCGCTGCCGGACGTGACCCGATAGCCCACCATCGAATACTCGAGCTGGCCCGGCAAATCCAGGTGGATGCGCCGGGTATCGGGATCCGGACGCGGCACCGCGACGCCAAAGCGATAGGCCGCAAACCCGATGCTCCAGCCCTGCACCACCAGCGACACCAGCACCACCACGAAGGCGACGTTGAAGTACAGCCAGGCATTGGGCAGCCCGATCAGCAACGGGATCGATGCCAGGAAGATGCCCAGTGCGCCGCGCAGCCCGGTCCATGAGATGAATCCGATCTCGGCCATGCGGTAACGAAACGGCAACAGGCATAGCAATACCGCGGTCGGCCGTGCCACCAGGATCAGGAACACGGCCACTCCCAGCGCGGGCCACAGGATCGGCAACAACGCGTGGGGCGAAGCCAGCAATCCCAGCAGCAGGAACATGATCAGCTGCATGAACCAGGTCGCGGCATCCTGCACCGACAAGAGCTGTTCGCGCGCGCGCACCGGCCGGTTGGCGACCACGATGCCGGCCAGGTACACGGCCAGGTAACCACTGCCGTACAACAGGTTGGTGATCGTGAACAGCGCCAGCGCGCCCCCCAGCCCCAGCCATGGATGCAGGCCTGCGGGCAGGTCGAATTTGTTGAGTGCCCACACCAGCAGGCGTCCACCCAGGTAGCCGAACACCAGGCCGGCACCGGCCGTCCACAGCAGGCGCAGCACGATCGACGTGACACCGCCCTCCTGCACGCCGGCCAGCCACAGGGTCAGCGCCGTGGCCAGGAACACGGCAAAGGGGTCGTTGCTGCCGGACTCGATTTCCAGCGTCGCCCCGGTGCGCCGCTCCAGGTGCAGGCCGCCGGTGCGCAACAGGAAGAACACCGCCGCGGCATCGGTGGACGCCACGATGGTACCCAGCAGCAACGCTTGCAGCGGTTCGAGGTCCAGCAGCTTCCAGGCCGCCACGCCGGTCAGCCCGGCAGTGATGAGCACACCGATACTGGCCAGCAGCACTGCTGGCGCCACGCTGCCGCGCACCTGCGAAGCATGCGTGCGCAGGCCGCCGTCGAACAGGATGATCGCAAGCGCCAGCGAGCCGATCAGGTAGGTGAACTGGGTATCGGCGTAGCGGATGCCGCCCGGGCCATCGACCCCCAGCAGGACGCCCAACAGCAGGAACACCAGCAGCAACGGCGCACCGAAGCGCCGCGCCAGCAGCGACGAGGCAATGCCGGTCAGGATCAGCAGGGCAAAACCCAGCAGGCGCAGGTCGATGGAATGCAGGTTTTCCAGGGGCGAGGTCCGTTGGGGTGTCGGGCCAGTCTAGCGTGCAAGGTGGTGGAGATTTGATGGCATGGGGCCGCGGACTGCGTCTTGTGCCCTCGGTTGCGATGCAGCGGCGTATTGGGAAACGATGCTCTTGCCCTGCTCCCTCCCTTGCGTAGCAGGGGAGGATTGGGCGGGGTGCATTTGCTCCGGAGCACCAAGCACCGGGTCGCGAAAAGCACCCCCTCCCAGCCTCCCCCTGCTACGCAAGGGGAGGAGACAAGCAGGGCGACGCAGCAGGAGGGAGGCGAGTCGGCGGCTGTGGCGGGGTGCTCTCCTGCGCCGGTACGCAAGGCACCGTGTCACGAAAAGCACCCCCTCCCAGCCTCCCCTGCTACGCAAGGGGAGGAGACAAGCAGGGCGATGCAGCAGGAGGGAGGCGAGTCGGCGGCTGTCGGCGGGGTGCTTTTGCTCCGGAACGCAAGGCACCGTGTCACGAAAAGCACCCCCTCCCAGCCTCCCCCTGCTACGCAAGGGGAGGAGACAAGCAGGGCGACGCAGCAGGAGGGAGGCGAGTCGGCGGCTGTGGCGGGGTGCTCTTGCTCGGGAGCGCAAGACACCGTGTCACAAAGCACCCCCTCCCAGCCTCCCCCTGCTCCGCAAGGGGAGGAGACAAGCAGGGCGACGTAGCAGGAGGGAGGCGAGTCGGCAGCTGAGGCGGGGTGCTCTTGCTCCGGAACGCAAGGCACCGTGTCACGAAAAGCACCCCCTCCCAGCCTCCCCCTGCTCCGCAAGGGGAGGAGACAAGCAGGGCGACGCAAGCAGGAGGGAGGCGAGTCGGCGGCTGTGGCGGGAAAAGTTAGGGAGATGCCCTCGCGCGAGGTGCCTTTGCCCTTGCCCCCTCCCTTGCGAAGCAGGGGAGGGTTGGGGAGGGGTGCTCTTGCTCCGCAGCACAAAACACCTCGAAGCAACCCAACGCTTCGCGCGTCAACCTTCCAACCCGCAACGAAAACAACTCAAGCCTCGTGCGACCGCAACCCCCGATCAATCCGCCGATACCCCAAAGCCTCGGCCAGGTGCGCACTGCCGATATTGTCTTCCCCCGCCAGGTCGGCAATCGTGCGCGCAACCCGCAGGATGCGATGCATGGTTCGCGCCGACAATTGCAAGGCATCAATCGCACGTTCCAGCAAATCCTGGTCCGATGGTGACAGGCGACACGCCGCCATGGTCTCGGGCTGGCCCAGCTGCGCATTGGGCTTGCCGGCGCGGGCATGCTGCCGTGCACGCGCGGCTTGCACGCGTGCACGCACGTCGGCGCTGCACTCGCCCGCCGCGGTTTCCGGGCGCAACTGTGCCGAAGGCACCCGCGGCACATCGATATGCAGGTCGATACGGTCCAGCAAGGGTCCGGAAATGCGTGCCCGATAGCGGGCGATGGCTTCGTTGCTGCAGCGGCAACGCGACGATGGGTCCCCGGCCCAGCCGCAAGGGCAGGGATTCATGGCGGCGGCCAGCTGGAAGCGGGCAGGAAACTCGCTTTGGCGCGCGGCACGGGAAATGGTGACCACCCCCGACTCCAGCGGCTCGCGCAACACCTCCAGCGCGCGCCGGTCCCATTCGGGCAGCTCGTCCAGGAACAGCACGCCGTTGTGCGCCAACGAAATCTCACCCGGTCGCGGCTCGGCACCCCCACCGACCAGCGCGACCGCGCTGGCGGTGTGGTGCGGACTGCGATACGGACGCTCGCGCCAACGCGCCGGGTCCAGTCCGCGCCCGCTGATGGAAGCGATCGCCGCGCTTTCCAGCGCCTCGGATTCGCTGGCTTCGGGCAGCAGCCCCGGCAGGCGCGAGGCGAGCAGCGTCTTGCCGCAGCCCGGCGGCCCGACCAGCAACAGGTGATGGCTCCCGGCGGCAGCGACCTCCAGCGCGCGCCGCGCCTGGGCCTGTCCGCGCACGTCCGCCATGTCGGGGCCCGGTTCCCGCCGGGTCGGCAGGGCGATCGCAGCGGGCAGGGATTTGCGGCCCTCGAGTGCGGCGCAGACTTCCAGCAGTGTGCGGGCGGTCGTGGCATCGACCTGGCTGGCCAGCGCGGCTTCGGCGCCATTGCCTTCGGGCACGATCAGGCGCCGCCCGGCACGGGCCGCCGCCAGCGCCGCGGGCAGCACGCCATCGACTGCGCGCAACTGCCCGGTCAGGCCGAGTTCGCCGAGGAACTCGCAGTCGTGCAGGGCTTCCATCGGCACCTGCCCGCTGGCCGCCAGGATGCCCAGCGCGATGGCCAGGTCGAAACGACCGCCATGCTTGGGCAGGTCCGCCGGCGCAAGGTTGACGGTGATCCGGCGCGCGGGAAATTCAAACTGCCCGCACTGGATCGCCGCCCGTACGCGATCCTTGGCTTCGCGCACCGCCGCTTCAGGCAGGCCGACGATCGACATCGTCGGCAGGCCGCCGGCCAGGTGCACCTCGACCCGGACCGCAGGCGCATGCACGCCGGCGCGCGCACGACTGTGCACGAGCGCAAGTCCCATGGCGGCGGGCTCAGCGTTGGGGGGGAGGCGAGGGCGCGTCGGCCAGCTGCGCTTCCAGCGCGGCCACCGTGTCCTTCAATGCGTCGAGTTGTTCGCGCGTGCGCAGCAACACCGCGCGCTGGACTTCGAACTCCTCGCGGGTGACCAGGTCAAGCTTGCCCAGCCCGGTCTGCAGCACCGATTTGAAATTCTGCTGCAACTCCTCGCGCAAGGCTTCGCCACCACTGCCGCGCACGCCCTGCGGCACCAGGCCACTGAGGCGGCGTGCGAGTTCGTCGATGTGGCGCAGGTCGATGGGCATGATGGCGTGCATTGTGCGTCTCCTTGGATGGCGATGCCAGCGTGGCCTGCCTGCCAGTGGCGGTGGATCGGTCCAGGGCCCATGGCCGGGTAGGGAAAGGCCGCGACAGTCCGAATCTCCGCCCGCGCTCCCGCGAGGCGGGGGTGGGGTTCTGGTGCCTGCGCGATGCCTTGTGCGCCGGTCGTGCGCATCCACCCGTGCGGGCATGCCGTGAATCGATGCATGCCGTGAATCGATGGTTGGCAAGCGCGATGGGTCGCACGGCGCGTCGCGTGGCGTCGCACGGCGGGAAGCGGGAAGCCTCATTGCAGGCAGGGTTGCAGGTGTCCGGACCGGCACGGCGTTATGCTGCTGCCCCTGGCAGACAACCGCGCAATGGTGGACGTGCAATGAAAATGGTCATGGCGATCATCAAGCCCTTCAAGCTCGACGACGTGCGCGAGGCGCTGGCCGAGGCCGGCGTCAACGGCATCACCGCCACCGAGGTCAAGGGCTTCGGCCGGCAGAAGGGTCACACCGAGTTGTATCGCGGCGCCGAATACGTGGTCGATTTCCTGCCCAAGATCAAGCTCGAGGTCGCCGTGACCGACGACCAGGCCGATCTGGTCGCCGAGGCGATCATGCAAGCCGCCGGTACCGGCAAGATCGGTGATGGCAAGATCTTCATCTACGACCTGGATCGCGTGGTGCGCATCCGGACGGGAGAGCTGGACGGCGACGCACTCTAGGGAAGGCCAACCATGCACCACGTGGGCATGCCTCACGAAGCTGCGGACAAAGGCAACATGGACGAAGGCGTGGAACGCCCAGGCAGCAACCCGGGGCACACGATCCGATACGACTGCAACGCGGTGACCTGCCCCGGGGAACATGTGCGATCGACATTGGGCGGGTTGGCACCGGACGACCACCGACGCGCTGGATGTGTTGGGCGCGGCGGGAGCGGGCGACAGTGATCGTGCTGCGGTTTGTCCCGGGGGAGCGGCGCCAGCCGCGGGCTCTTGGCCCGTGCAATCGCCAGGCCTGCGAAAGTAAGCGTTTTGCGCCCCGGCTCGCGGCCACGCCGCGGCTGCCAACGGCAACCATGTGGCAGCGTTTACCGCGGCACGGATGTCACTCGCCGAGCGCCGCCGCGACAAACGGAGGCAGCGTGGACGCGCCTTCATGGATGTCCGCGCTGTAATACTTCGACGCGAACGCCTTGTCGCGCGCGTCGCCCTTGCGGAAATCGAAGCCGCCGGATTTCCTCGCCAGCGTGCACGACCACCAGCCGGTCGGATAACACGGCTGCGGAAACGGCAGTGTCTGGAATGCGGTAAATCCGGCCTTGCGCATCTCGCCACGCATTTCCTGGATCAATTCCAGCAGCACCAGCGGCGACTCGGACTGCTGCACCAGGATGCCATCGTCCTTGAGCGCGCGGAAGCAGCTTTCGTAGAACGCCTTGTTGAACAAACCCTCGGCCGGGCCGACCGGGTCGGTGGAGTCGACGATGACGATGTCCAGGCTGCCAGGCGCGGCATTGGCCATGTAGGCGATGCCGTCATCGAACAGCAGTTGCGCACGCGGGTCGTCGTTGCTTTCGCACAGCTCGGGAAAGTACTTCTCCGACATGCGCGTGACCTGCTCGTCGATGTCGCATTGCACCGCCTTGTGCACGCCCGGGTGCTTGAGCACCTCGCGCAGCGTGCCGCAGTCGCCGCCACCGATGATCACCACCTGCCGCGGGTCGGGATGGGTGAACAGCGCCGGGTGCGACATCATCTCGTGGTAGAGGAAGTTGTCGCGCGTGGTCAGCATCACCGCGCCATCGATCAGCATCAGGTTGCCCCAGTCGGTGGTCTGGAAGATTTCGATCTTCTGGAACGGCGACTGCACCTCGTCGAGCTTGCGCACGATGCGAAAGCCGATCGCGGAGCCTGCGGGCTCGAAGTTTTCGTAGTGCCAGGTGGTGTCGGTCATGGGCGCGGCCTGATGTGAAGAGGGCACTGTCATCAAGAAAACAGTGCCAGAACAACGCAGGGTTGGTGATGCCGGGTCCCTGTGTCGGGAAAAATCCAGGCGCGGATTGTAGCGAACGCCCGCACCCGATGGCATGACCCCGGACGTTAGAATGCATCCCTGTGCCCACTGGACATTGCCCATGACCGCCTGGTCACCCGATCAAGCCCGCAAGGCCTACTCGATCCCGCACTGGTCGGAAGGCTATTTCGATGTCGACGACGGCGGCCGCATCGTCGTTCGCCCGCGTGGCGCCGCGGGGCAGGCGGTCGCGCTCCCGGAAATCATCGATGCCGCGCGCGCCAGGGGCGCCAAGCTGCCGTTGCTGGTGCGTTTCCCGGACATCCTCGGCGACCGCCTGCGCCGCCTGCAGGCTGCCTTTGCGCAGGCGCAATCGGACTGGGGCTACACCGGCGGTTACACCGCGGTGTATCCGATCAAGGTCAACCAGCACGCCGGCGTGACCGGTGCACTGGTCGCGCACGGCAGCGACGACGATGCCACGCCGGCAAACACCGCTTTCGGCCTGGAGGCCGGCAGCAAGCCCGAGCTGATGGCCGTGCTGGCGTTGTCGCGTCCCGGTGGCCTGATCGTCTGCAACGGCTACAAGGACCGCGAGTACATCCGCCTGGCGCTGATCGGCCGCAAGCTTGGACTGGACACCTTCATCGTCATCGAGAAGCCCTCCGAGCTGGCCATGGTGCTGGCCGAGGCCAGGGCGCTGGGCGTGCAGCCCGGCCTGGGCGTGCGCATGCGACTGGCCTCGCTGGGTGCCGGCAAGTGGCAGAACAGCGGCGGCGACAAGGCCAAGTTCGGCCTGTCCCCGCGCCAGGTGCTGGACCTGTGGAAGCAGTTGCGCGCGGCCGGCATGACCGATGCGCTGCAACTGCTGCACTTCCACATGGGCTCGCAGATCTCCAACGTGCGCGACATCGCCAACGGCATGCGCGAGGCGACGCGGTACTTCGTCGAACTGTCCAAACTGGGCGCCAAGGTGCGTTACATGGACGTCGGTGGTGGCCTGGGCATCGATTACGAAGGCACGCGCTCGCGCAGCGAGTGTTCGATCAATTACGGCGTCGGCCAGTACGCATCCAACATCGTGCAGCCGCTGGCCGAGGCCTGCGAAGCCAACGAGCTGCCGCAACCGCGTATCGTCACCGAATGCGGCCGCGCGATGACCGCGCACCATGCGCTGCTGGTCGCCAACGTGTCCGAAGTCGAGCAAGCGCCGGAAGGTCGCGTCCCACCGGTCGCCGACGACGAGCCGCTGGTCATCCGCCACCTGCGTGACGTGCACGACGAGCTGGACGCACGTCCGGCGATCGAGCTGTTCCAGGAAGCACAGCACCACCACAGCGAAGGGCTGTCGTTGTATGCGCTGGGCCAGCTGGACCTGGCGCAGCGCGCGCGCATCGACGACCTGTTCTACGCGATCGCGCATGCGGTCCGCGCGCGCCTGGACGTGACCGAAAAAAGCCACCGCCCGCTGCTCGACGAACTCAACGAGCGGCTGGTCGACAAGTACTTCGTCAACTTCAGCGTGTTCGAATCCATGCCCGACGTCTGGGCCATCGACCAGGTGTTCCCGATCACCCCGATCGAGCGCCTGGACGAAATGCCCACGCGGCGGGGTGTCATCGCCGACCTGACCTGCGACTCGGACGGCAAGATCGATACCTACGTCGAAAACGAAGGCCTGGACAGCTCGTTGCCGTTGCACGCGATCGAGCATGGCGACGGCCAGTACCGGCTGGCGTTCTTCCTGATCGGCGCCTACCAGGAGATCCTTGGCGATATCCACAATCTGTTCGGCGATACCGATGCGATCGAAGTGCAACTGACCGACGATGGCTACGCAATGACCCAGCAGCGCCGTGGAGATACGACCGACGTGATGCTGGATTACGTCGGCTACTCGTTGGAGGGATTGCGAGCGGCGTATCGCGACAAGGTCGCCGCGGCCGGCCTGCCGGGCGACGAGTCCCGGCGACTGAACGACGCGCTGGAGGCCGGCTTGACCGCCTATACCTATCTCAGCGACGAACGATTGGGTTGAGGCCGGCAAGAATGGTTGCCTGGCATCTGCAGGCAGGCCCGGAACCCGTCGTCCTGGCCAGGGCGTCCTAGCCGTCCTCGCGCGCGACCTGGAAGCCGGCGAACGACTGGCTGGTCGGCATGATTTCCAGGCGGTTGACGTTGAGGTGCGCGGGTAGCGAGGCGATCCAGAAGATCGTCTCGGCGATGTCCTGGGCGGTCATCGGGTCGGCGCCCTTGTACAAGCGGTCGGACGCTGCCTGGTCGCCGTGCGTGCGTACCAGCGTGAACTCGGTTTCGGCCATGCCCGGTTCCAGCGTGGTGACGCGTACGCCGGTGCCGTGCAGGTCGGCCCGAAGGCCCAGCGAGAACTGGCTGACGAAGGCCTTGCTGCCGCCGTAGACGTTGCCGCCGCTGTAAGGGTAATTGGCGGCCGTCGAGCTGATGTTGATGATGGCGCCACGACGCTGCACCAGCCCTGGCAGCAGCGCGCGGGTCAGTGTCACCAAGGCGGTGACGTTGGTATCGATCATCGTGCGCCAGTCGGCAAGCTCGGCGTCCTGTGCCGGGCGCGTGCCCCGGGCCAGGCCGGCATTGTTCACAAGCAGGTCGATGTCGCCGAAGCCCGGTGGCAAGGCATCCAGTGCAGCTTGCATCGCGGCGGCGTCGCGGATGTCGAAGGCGGCGCAGTGCACTTGCCCGGTGGGACACTGGTCGGCCAGGTCCTGCAGCCGGTCGGCACGGCGGCCGCAGGCGATGACGCGCCAACCGGCGGCCACGAAGCGCATGGCGGCGGCTCGGCCAAAGCCGGAGGTCGCGCCGGTGATCAAAGTCGTTTTGTCCATCGCCCGATCTTAATGCCTCCGTGCGACGGGCGGGGCTCAGGGCGGCAGGCTGCTGTTCAAGCCATTGGGCGGGTCATTGCCAAGCAGCCAGGCCATTGCCGACGCCCGGTCCGTGAAGCGCGAAAACGGGTAGTGGCGGGCGTCGGTCAGCACTTCGATCAGGTGGTTGATCGGGTGCGCCGCTGGCGCGACGAAGGCAGTCCGGGAAGCAAGCAGCATGGGTTCGCGCAGGAGCATGGCGGCGAAATCGCGATGCGCGTCCAGTGGTTCTTGCGCTGGCGAGGCCTGCAGCAAGTCGATCATCACCCTGCGAACGCCGCTTTCGCGCAACAGCGGCTCGGCCTCCCGCCAGGCAGCGACCCGCTGCGCCATGGAAATGATTCCGTGATAGCGCACGTCGAGCATCTGGTTTTGCGCATCGATGGAAACCGTGTAGGGCATGCGCGAGTCGACGTTGGGCGGCGAAGGCAGGATCCAGGCCATGATCCCACAGGCAATGCGGCCAGGAACAGGACGGATCACGCAGGCAGTGACGCAGGCCACAACATCGGCATCGACCCGGCAGCAGCAGGTGTCGCCTGCCTGGTGCGGATGGGCCACCCGACATCACGGTGCAGGCCAACGAGCCAGCGGGCATCAGGCGGGTGCGTTGAAACTCACGGCGCCTTGCTGGCCGGTCCCTTGCGTTGACGTGCCTTGCGTGCCGCGGGTGTCGGCCTGGCGGGTTTGGGCCCGGCTTTCGATGGGTCCGTCGCGACGGTCTTGCCGGCTGGTTTTCGCCTGCGTCCGCTGCTCGACTTGCCGGCGGTGCGCGCCTTGCTGGCACGGGCCTTCTCGAGCATGTCCTCGGCCAGCACCACGTCTTCGGAGATGATCCCCGCGGCCTTGGCGATGGCGATGCGCGCCTGGGCACGGTTCTCGTTGGGATCGGCCTTCAGCAGCTCGCGGATCGCCTCGCGCAACGCGGCGCTGCCGTTGCGTTTGAGGCGCAGGTTCTGGCTTTGCCCGATCAGTTCCAGCAGGGCATCGACGACGGGTTTGATGAGGCCGGCTTCGATCGGCATGGCGGCTGTTCTCCAGGGCATCCAGTGTCGCCAGCAGCGGTCTCACGGATCGCGATTGGCTGGCGCCGCGCCGCGATCCTGTTGCGGTAACGACTGGGTTGAACGCGCCGCCGCGCGCCGTACCCTTGCGGTCGCGGTTACCTTGCCTTGATCGCCAACGCAGGCAATCCGCCATTGGCCAGTTTGCGCTTGGCTTCGGCAGCGCCGCGATCCTGTTGCGGTAACGACTGGGTTGAACGCGCCGCCGCGCGCCGTAGCCTTGCGGTCGCGGTTACCTTGCCTTGATCGCCAACGCAGGCAATCCGCCATTGGCCAGTTTGCGCTTGGCTTCGGCAGCGCCGCGATCCTGTTGCGGTAACGACTGGGTTGAACGCGCCGCCGCGCGCCGTACCCTTGCGGTCGCGGTTACCTTGCCTTGATCGCCAACGCAGGCAATCCGCCATTGGCCAGTTTGCGCTTGGCTTCGGCAGCGCCGCGATCCTGTTGCGGTAACGACTGGGTTGAACGCGCCGCCGCGCGCCGTACCCTTGCGGTCGCGGTTACCTTGCCTTGATCGCCAACGCAGGCAGGCCGCCATTGGCCAGTTTGCGCTTGGCTTCGGCAAGCTCCGATGCGGTGCCATAGGGCCCCATGCGCACGCGATAGACCGTCTTGTCTTCCACCTGCGCCGATTCAACGCGCGCACTCAGCCCCAGCAGGGCGATGCGTGCCTTGACCGACTCGGCATCGCCCGAGGCACCAAACGCGCCGGCCTGCAGGATGTAGGGCGTGTCGTTGCCGGTGCTGGCGGCGGCAGCGGGCGGTGTGGCCGTCGTGGCCGTCGCCGTCGTCGCCAGCTCGGCGGCGTCCGGATTGCTCGTGGCGCCGTCATCGCCACCGGCGGCGTCGCCGGCAGGGGCAGTCGACCTGGCCTGGCGCGCGGCTTCCTCGCGCGCGGTCGCGGCCAGCTCGGCATCACTCATGACCACTTCGTCGGAAGGCAGCATGGTGTAGAAGTCGTACTGGGTCGGCTTGGGCCTCTCGGCGTCGGATGTGTCCGCCGCAGGAGGGCCGCTGTCCTTGCCAGTGTCACCGGAAACGACCGCGTCATCGTCGCTGTCGCTGGCCGCCGCCGGTTGTGCGTCCGGGTTGGGCTTGGGCCGGAAGAAGCCGTCGCCGCCTTCGGACTTGAGGAACTTCGGCGCCGCCAGGATCACGACGATCGTCAGCACGACGCCGAGCACCATCCACGCCCAGCCGGGCAGGCCGCCGGTGTTGCGCTGGTTGCGTCGAGCTTGTGACTTGCCCCTTTTCGTTGCCATTGGAACCTGTCCCCGCCAGTCAGATGGGTCGCGCCGGGGCGCGAAGCCCACGGCGCGAGGAAGAGTGATGGCACGCGTCTCCATGCGTGACCCGATGACCTTGCACGGCGCGCATGCGGTACCTGCGCGGGAGGCCGCGGTACGCGCCGGCGGCCTGGGTGGGCCCCGGCCTCACATCGCCTCCGGCGCCGAGACGCCAATCAATGCCAATGCGTTGGCCAGCACCTGCCGGGTCGCCAGCGCCAGCGCCAGCCGTGCATCACGCACGTTGCGATCGTCGACCAGGAACTGGTGGTCGTTGTAATACGACTGGAACGCCTGCGCCAGGTCGTGCAGGTAAGCGGTGAGCAGGTATGGCTCCAGGTGCTCGCCGGCCGTCGCGACCACATCGGGGTAGCGCGACAGTTCGGTGAACAGGTTGCGGGTGGCGCGACCGGCGATGGAATCGTCGTCCAGGTCGTGCGGCTGCGCCAGCCCGTTGTCCAGGTCGAACGTCAGCCCGCGTTCCTCGAGTTGGCGGAACAGGCCGCAAATGCGCGCATGCGAGAGCTGCACGTAGTACACGGGGTTGTCCAGCGACTGGCTGCGCGCCAGGTCGATGTCGAAAGTGAGCTGCGAGTCCGGCTTGCGCGCGAGCAGGAACCAGCGCGTCGCATCGCGCCCGGCCTCGTCGACCAGGTCGCGCAGGGTCAGGTAACTGCCGGCGCGCTTGGACAGCTTCACTTCCTCGCCACCGCGCATCACGGTGACCATCTGGTGCAGGACGTATTCGGGATAGCCTTCGGGGATGCCGGCATCGAGCGCCTGCAAGCCGGCCTTCACCCGCATCAGCGAGCCGTGGTGGTCCGCGCCCAGTTCGGTGATCGCGCGCTCGTAGCCGCGCTGCCATTTGCTGCGGTGGTAGGCGACATCCGGCACGAAGTACGTGTAAGTGCCGTCGGACTTGCGCATGACGCGGTCCTTGTCGTCGCCGAAGTCGGTGCTGCGCAGCCACAGCGCGCCGCCCTCCTCGTAGGTATGGCCATGGCCGACGAGTTCGCGCACGGTGTCCTCGACCGCGTCGTTGTCGTACAGCGACGACTCCAGGAAGTACACGTCGAAGTCGATGCCGTAGGCGGCCAGGTCCTCGCTCTGCTCGTGGCGCAGGCAGGCGACGGCGAAGCGGCGGATGGCATCGAGGTCGTCCGGGTCCCTGGCGGCGGTGACGCTGTGGTCCTCGAACGCGACCGTGTCGCCGCGCAGGTACGCATCGGCGACATCGCCGATGTAATCGCCGCGATAGCCGTCCTCGGGCCAGCCGGCGTCGTCGGGCGTCCTGCCCTGCGCGCGTGCCTGCACGGAGCGGGCGAGGTTGTCGATCTGCGCGCCGGCGTCGTTGTAGTAGTACTCGCGCACCACGTCCCAGCCGTTGGCCGCCAGCACGCGGGCGATGCAGTCGCCGATGACGGCGGCGCGGCCGTGGCCGACATGCAGCGGGCCGGTGGGGTTGGCCGACACGTATTCGACGCCGGCACGATGGCCCTTGCCCGAAGCGTTGCGGCCGTAATCGGCGCCTTGCGCGTGGATGTCGCGCAGCTGGCGCTGCCAGGCCGCGGGCGCCAGCCGGAAGTTGAGGAACCCGGGCCCGGCGATCTCGACCGCGGCGACGGCATCGCTGGCCGGCAGCGCCTCGATCAAGGCCTGCGCGATGGCGCGCGGGTTGGAGCGTGCCGGCTTGGCCAGCAGCATCGCGGCATTGGTCGAGAAATCGCCATGGCCGCGATCCTTGGGCCGCTCCACGACGAAGTCGGGCGTCGTTGCATCGGCCGGGACGGTGCCATTGGCACGCAGGGCGGCGATACCCTGGTCGAGCAGGTCGCGCAGTTGGTTTTTCACGAAAATTCAGGCAGGAAATTCAATGCGCGCATTGTACGCGAGGGCCCCCGCGGCCGCGCCTGGAGGCAGGCGGCCCGAGGTCGGTCACGCGCGCGGCGTCGTCGGCGCGGCGTCTGCGCCGGGTTTTACTGGATCGCCAACCGCGATCACGGCACGATCAAGGGCGTGCCGACGAAGCGGTTCCTGGAATGGCCGGTGCCGGGTTCACACCCACCCGCGCGCGGCCAGGGACACTGGCGTGCCGTCGCCAACGACGAAATGGTCGAGCAGGCGGATGTCGACCAGGGCGAGCGCCTGCTTCAGGCGCGCGGTCACGGCGCGATCGGCTGCGCTGGGCTCGGTGTTGCCGCTGGGGTGGTTGTGGCCGACGATCACCGCCGCGGCGTTATGGGCCAGCGCCCGGCGGACGACTTCGCGTGGATGCACCTCGGCACCGTCGACGGTGCCGCGGAACAACTCCTCGAACGCCAGTGCGCGATGGCGCGTGTCCAGGAACAGCACCGCGAACACCTCGCATGGATGACGGCGCAGGCGTTGCGCAAAGTACCGGCCGGCGGCACCGGGATCGGTCAATGCCTCGCCACGCTCCAGCCCCGCGGCCAGGTAGCGGTCGCCCAATTCCAGTGCGGCCGCCAGCCGGCAGGCCCTGGCCGGACCCAGGCCGGGCAGGGCGGCCAGCTGCCCGGGGCTGCGCTCGAGCAGGGCGCGCAACGGCCCATGGGCGCCGAGCAGGGTGCGCGCGGTACCGACCGCGTCCTGGCCACGCAAACCCGACCCCAGGAAGATCGCCAGCAGCTCGGCATCGGACAATGCCGCCGCGCCGCGGGCGACGAGTTTTTCGCGAGGACGTTCGGCGGCAGGCCAGTCACGGATTTGCATGGGGACAGCGTGCACTCCGGCACGGCCCGGCAGGATCGGCGCGTGGCGTGGGTTCGGGTAAGCTGGCGCCTTGATGGGATGTAGGCGACGGCCTACCTTTGACCGGGCCCGGATGACCAATTCCAACGACAGTACGCCTGCCGACGCGATCCCGCCGTCGGGCCTTCCCTTGTCGGGACGGCGGATCCTGCTGTGCGTCAGCGGCGGCATCGCCGTATACAAGGCCGTGGAGCTGGTCCGCCGACTGCGCGACGCCGGGGCCCTGGTGCAGGTGGCAATGACCGCCAGTGCGCTGCGTTTCGTCGGCGCACCGACATTCCAGGCCGTTTCCGGACAGCCGGTGCGCGGTTCGTTGTGGGACGAAACCGCCGAAGCGGCCATGGGCCACATCGAACTGGCCCGCTGGGCGCAGCAGGTGGTGCTGGCGCCGGCGACCGCCAACACGCTGGCCAGGCTGGCGCATGGAATGGCCGACGACCTGGTCAGCACGCTGTGCCTGGCGACGACCGCGCCGATCCTGGTGGCACCGGCGATGAACCATCGCATGTGGTTGCACCCGGCCACGCAGGCCAACATGGAGACGCTGCGTGCCCGCGGGGTACAGGTGATCGGTCCCGAAGACGGCCCCCTGGCCGAAGGGGAATCGGGGCCAGGCCGGCTGAGCGAGCCCGAGGCGATCGTGCGCGCCTTGGAACAAGCCGCGCCAGCGCAGCTGGCATGACGCCCGGGCCCGCATCGCTTGCCGGCTGCAGGATCCTGGTCAGCGCCGGCCCGACCTTCGAGGACATCGACCCGGTGCGCTACATCGGCAATCGCAGCAGCGGCAAGATGGGCTTCGCGATCGCCGCCGCCGCCATCGGCCGCGGGGCCGAGGTCGTCCTGGTGGCCGGCCCGGTGCAGCTGCCCACGCCCGATGGCGTCGAGCGGATCGATGTGCGCTGCGCCGCGCAATTGCACGCTGCCGTCCTGGCCGCGTTGCCGGCCGACGTGTACATCGGCGCCGCCGCCGTCGCCGACTGGACGCCGCGCACCGTCTCCGCGGGCAAGCTCAAGAAGCGCGACCATGGCCAGGCGATGACATTGGAGCTGGTACGGACCGCCGATGTGCTGGCCGAGGTCGCCACCCACCGGCACCGGCCACGCCTGGTCGTGGGTTTTGCCGCAGAAACCGACGACCTGGAGCGCAATGCGCGGGCGAAGCTGGAGGGCAAGCACCTGGACCTGGTCGCGGCCAATCGCGTGGGAGTGGCGGGCAGCGGCTTTGGCAGCGACGACAACGCGCTGACCGTGTACGGTCATGACCTGGTGCGCAGGCTCGGGCCCGGGCCCAAGACGCGGCTTGCCGATGAGCTCATCGCGCTGGTGGCCGAGCGATTGCCTCCGCCGCGAAGCCATGCAGGATCTTTGAATTGATGCAGACGATACTTGAAGTCAAGGTCCTCGACCCGCGCCTGGGCAACGAGTGGCCGCTGCCCGACTACGCCACGCCCGCCAGCGCCGCCATGGACCTGCGCGCCGCCCTGGACGCGCCGCTGCGACTGGATCCGGGCGACAGCGCACTGGTGCCGTCTGGCCTGGCCATCCACCTGGCCGATCCGACCTTGTGCGCCCTGGTGCTGCCGCGCTCGGGGCTGGGCCATAAACACGGCATCGTGCTGGGCAACGGTACCGGCCTGATCGACGCCGATTACCAGGGGCCGCTGATGATCAGCGTCTGGAATCGGGGCGCCGAAGCGTTCACCATGGCGCCGGGGGACAGGATCGCGCAGCTGCTGGTGCTGCCGATCGTGCGTGCCGCGCTGCGGGTCGTGGAGGACTTCGAGCATAGCGCGCGTGGGACAGGGGGCTTCGGCCATACGGGTGTGCGCTGATGATGGTTGCGCGACGCAGGGGATGACGATGAGCGACGACGACGACACCAAACCACGATTGCGGGTTTCGACCGCGCACATGCGACCGCTGCTGCCGGTCATTGCGGTGGTCGGCATCCTGCTGGCGCTCTGGCTGGCCTTCAATGGCTGGCAGCAACTTCGCGATGCGTCCCGCAGCCAGGCCCTGCAACAGGCGCGCGGGCTGGCGGTGGACGGGATCGTGCGTGCGCTCCAGACCGAGACCGGCCGGATGCGCGAGCGCCTGGCATCGGACAAGGTGCAGGCGGCGCTGGCATCGGGTGACCACGTACTTGCCAATATCGAACTGAAATCCGACTGGCCGCATGCCGAGTCGGCCGAAGTGTTGCCGCTGGGCCTGGCGGACGCCTACGCCGGCCTGCCCAAGACCGGCTTCGGCCGCATCGCCGTGGCGGAAGCAGCGCTGGCCGCGAACGCGCCGGTCGCACGGATCGTCCGCGACGGCGGCGCCGCCAAGCTGCTGGTGGATGCACCTGCCCGGGTCGACGGCGAGCTGGTCGGTGTCGCCAGCGTGGTGCTGCCGGCCACGCGGGCCACGGGCGCATTGCAGGCGGCCTCGCTGGATCCGCATGCGTACCTGGCGTTGCGCCAGGGCGACTTCACCGTGCTGGAGCGCGGCGATACGACGCTCAATGACAGTGCCGAGACGATGGCGGTGAAGATCCCGCACAGCGACATGCGCATCGCTGCGGCGATGCCGGACACGACTTCCCCGGCGTTCGGCATGGGGCCGTTTGCCGTGTTCGCGACGGCACTGGTCCTGCTCGCGATCGCGCTGCTGGCCGGGTTCGCGATGCGCCGCGGGTTTGGCGTGCCACAAGTGGACGAGGAGGCCGAGACCTCGGCACCGACCCTGGCCCAGGCCGTGCAGATGGCGCCGCGGGAAAGCGGGGAAGACGTGGAGCGCATCAAGGTCGATCCGTCCAGGGCCGCGCCGGTACAGATCGACAGCAGCATCTTCCGCGCCTACGACATCCGTGGCGTGGTCGGCCAGACGCTGGATGCCGGCGTCGCCGAGCTGATTGGCCATGCCGTCGGCTCGCTGATGCACGAACAGGGCCTGGACGAAATCGTCGTTGGCCGCGACGGGCGCCACTCCGGCCCCGACCTGGTCGCGGGGCTGACCCAGGGCCTGCGCAAGGCCGGTTGCAACGTCATCGACCTCGGGCTGGCGCCCAGCCCGGTGGTGTACTTCGGCGGGTTCCTGCTGCGTACCGGCTGCGGGATCGCGGTGACCGGCAGCCACAACCCGCCCGACTACAACGGGTTCAAGATCGTGGTTGGCGGGCAGACGCTGTCGGGCGATGCGATCACCGACCTGCATGCGCGGATCGCCGAGGATCGCCTGCATACCGCGCGCATGCCGGGCACGGTCAGCCAGCGCGACATCGGGGACGACTACGTGTCGCGCATTTCTTCCGACGTGCAGATCGACAGGCCGCTGAAGGTGGTCGTCGATGCCGGCAACGGCGTCGCCGGCGACCTGGGGCCGCGCGTGCTGGAGGCGATTGGTGCCGACGTCACGCCCCTGTACTGCGAGATCGATGGCGATTTCCCCCACCATCACCCTGATCCCAGCGAGCCGGAAAACCTCACTGACCTGGTCAAGATGGTGGTCCGTCTGGATGCCGACCTGGGCATCGCCTTCGACGGGGACGGCGACCGCCTGGGCGTGGTCACCCGCGAGGGCGAGATCATCTACGCCGATCGGCTGTTGATGCTGTTCGCCGCCGACGTCCTGGACCGCAATCCCGGCGCGGTGATCGTGTATGACGTCAAGTGCACGGGGCGACTGCCGGGCCAGATCCTGCGCCATGGCGGCAGTCCGCTGATGTGGAAGACCGGGCACTCGCTGATCAAGGCCAAGATGCGCGAGACCGAGGCCGAACTGGCCGGGGAGATGAGCGGGCACTTCTTCTTCGCCGAGCGTTGGTATGGCTTCGACGACGGCATCTATGCCGCCGCCCGGCTGCTGGAGATACTGGCTGCGCGTCCGGAGTCGCCAACCGAGGTCCTGCAGGCCCTGCCCAATGGCGTATCCACGCCGGAGATCAAGGTGCCCGCGCCCAACGGCGATCCGCACAGTTTCGTCGAGCATTTCGAACTCAGTGCGAAGTTCGAGGGTGCGCGTCGCTCCACCATCGATGGCGTGCGCGTGGATTGGCCGGACGGTTGGGGGCTCGTGCGGGCGTCGAACACCACCCCGGTGCTGGTCATGCGCTTCGATGCCGACTCCAAACAGGCGCTGGATCGCATCCAGGCCGAGTTCCGCGAGCGATTGCTGGCGGTGTCCGCGGAGTTGGAGCTGCCGTTCTAGTCGCTTGTTTTCCTGGCGCGGGCTGACGCTTGCGCCAGCTCGCACGGCCTGGGTTGCCGGTGGGACGTTCGGCCGCCCGGTGCCGCGGCTCCTGTCGCCATGTCACGACCGTGCTCCCGCCAGCAGGCGGCAGCCGTCGTCGTCATCGGCTGGCAAGCCATCGGCACTGGTGCGCGCGGCACCGCACCGATCAAGGCCCCTGGTGCGGGACATATCCCCCGGTATGGCTGTTCAGCCGCCTGACGAACCGCCGGCAGGCGTCGCTGGTGGTGCGGGGGTGCCGTCGCCATTGTCGGGTTGTTTCATCGCCCGGTAGCGCTCCAGGGCGTCGTCGAGTTCACCATCGAGCGCTTTGCGATCGCTGCGCTGCCGGACAAGGATGCGCTGTTGGCGCAGCAGCTCGACGTGCTGCGTGCGGATGGTGGCCAGGGTCGCCGGTGGCACCTTCTTGCCGGACAGCTCGATATTGCTGGCGATGTTGAGCTGGCTGACCAGGCTGTTGCGCATGTTGGCCTCGCCCAGCATCGAAGCCTTGATCGCGAGGTCCAGCAGGATGATGCGCTCGTTGTACGCGTGGCGCAGGTCGGCTTCGGTGTTGTAGGACTCGACCATGGCCATGTCGCGGCGGGCGCGTGCGTTCTTGTCCCTGGCAGCGGCGTCGGCCTGCTTTTTTGCCATCGCCGCGGCGGCACGTTCTTCAGGCGTCAGGGCACGATCGATTTCGTCGATGTGCATGCCGCTGCTCGGGTTGATCTCGGTGCGCGCCAGGTCCGTCGCGCCCGGTGGCAGCGTGTCGCCGCAGGTGCGGTGGCCGTTCTGGTTCCAGCAATAGAGCTTTTTCTGCGCACTTTGCTTTTGCGCACCGGCGCCCAACGCCACGGCGAGCAGCACGACACCGACGATGTACCGCGACTGGATTGGACGAGTTGTGGTCATGGTTGCAGCCCCCCTGCAAGTTGTGGCGATCGTTCATGCAGCCAGCCGCGACGCGCCAGGCGACCGTGTCACCATGGACGGTGCCGCAACCGCCAGGCTGGCCCGGCGTGGCTCAGCCCGACGGATTGCTGCCGTAGCGCCGGCGATACGCCTGCAAGCGCTCACGCTCGGCCACAAGGTCGGCGTTTTCGCCGGCAAACGCAAGCAGGTCGGTCAGCGACGCCACCGCGATCACCGGGATCGCGTGTTCGGCGGCGACCGACTGTGCCGCCGACAGCCGTGCGGGATCGTCCGGGTCGACGGCTTCCTCGCGATCCAGGGCGATCACGATCCCCGCGGGGACGCCGCCGCCGCCACGGATGATCGCCAGCGCCTCGCGGATCGCCGTGCCCGCGGTGATCACGTCATCCACGACCAGCACGCGCTTGCCGGCCAGGTCCGCGCCGATCAGGCGACCGCCCTCGCCATGCGCCTTGGCCTCCTTGCGATTGAACGCCAAGGGAAGGTCGCGGCCGCGGCGCGCATACTCGCAGGCCAGCGCGCTGGCCAGCGGGATGCCCTTGTAGGCCGGGCCGAACAGCATGTCGAACTCCAGTGGGCCAGGGCCGGCCGTTCCGGCCTGGGCATCGATTGCATCGGCATAGCAGGCCGCAAGTTGCGCCAATGCCTGTCCACTGTCGAAACGGCCCGCATTGAAGAAATACGGACTGCTGCGCCCCGATTTGAGGGTGAACTCCCCAAACCGCAGCGCCTGCACGCGCAGGGCCAGTTGCAGGAAGCGTTGGCGGTAATGGGTCATGGCGATCGGCGATGGCAGGTGTGCGTGGCGGGGGAAAAACAACGGCGTTGGAAGCCTACCCGCTTTTTGAAATCCTGATCCGGGGATTTGCCCGCGATCCCGGCGATCCCGACCCCGATCCACGTCCCCTGGACGGTCCCGCCTCCAGGTGCAGGGCGGACGCCACCCCCGTCTGCACGTCGACCCTGGTCCCCAACCCGCGCATCATCAAGTGCTGCGGCCCGGCGCGCCCGCCGGCGTAGAGTTCCCCGGTATCCACGCAACCGGTCTTGCGGTATGCCGCCAGCGCTGCGCGGTTGCGACAGTTCACGGTCAGCACCAGCAAACGTCGCCGTGGGTGCCGATCGCGCAGGTCGGCGCACAGCGCACGCATGGCACGCGTGCCGTCGCCGCGGCCCTGCCGCGCTTGATCCAGCATGAACGCACGCAAGCCGACGCTGGGCACGCCAAACCCGCGCCCGGCGACGGCATTGGGCGCGAAGTCCAGGCGATAGAACCCGATCACTTCCTCCCCGGACAGGATGGCCATCGCTTCGCTGAGCGGATCGTCCTGCGCCTGGGCGCGATTGAAGGCGGTATCGCCAACGTAGGGGCGTTGCCCGGGCGCCACCTGCAACGCATCGACCGCTGCGGCAAGCGCGGGCGTGATCGGCTGGACGTGGATGGTGGCAGGTGTCGGCACGGTAGGGACATCATAAGTCGCGGCGAATCCGTTAACCTTGGGCGGGTGCCCGTGACCGCATGCCCGCTCGCACGGTGTGCAGGGAACGGTGACGCGTCACGGCGGAAGCTGCCCCCGGGTCCGGTCCGCGAGCCTGCAAGCCAGGCACCCCTGGGTGCCGCCCATGCGGGAAGGACGGGCAGGAGCGCCAGCCTTTCCAATCCCAACCCAGCCCCAGCCCTGGATCGCCCATGCGCATCATCAGCTTCAACGCCAACGGTATCCGTTCCGCCGCACGAAAGGGGTTTTTCGACTGGTTCGCCGACCAGGCACCCGACGTGCTGTGCATGCAGGAAACCAAGGCCCAGGTACACCAGCTCGACGATCCGCTGTTCCGTCCGGATGGCTACCATGCGCATTTCCGCGACGCGAGTACCAAGAAGGGCTACAGCGGCGTGGCGATCTACAGCAAGCGCGAGCCCGACGAGGTCCGCACGGCGTTGGGTCGCGAGGATTTCGACGAGGAAGGCCGCTACATCGAAGCGCGCTTTGGCAACCTCAGCGTGGTGTCCTTCTACATCCCTTCGGGCACCTCGGGCGAGCTGCGCCAAGGCTACAAGCTGGACGTGATGGAGTGGCTCAAGCCGCACATGGACGAGTGGCTGGGCAGCGGCCGCGACTACGTGCTGTGCGGCGACTGGAACATCGTGCGCAGCGCGCTGGACATCAGGAACTGGAAGTCCAACCAGAAGAATTCCGGTTGCCTGCCGCCCGAGCGCGCGTGGCTCAATGGCCAGATCCATGACGATGGTGGCCACGACGACACCACGCCGTGCGAGGGCGGCTGGGTCGATGCGTATCGCGCGTTGCATCCCGAAGGACAGGACTACACCTGGTGGAGCAACCGGGGCGCGGCGCGCGCCAACAATGTCGGCTGGCGCATCGATTACCAGTTGGCGACACCGTCCCTGCGCGACCGCATCAAGGCCTGCGCGATCCATCCCGAGCCGCGCTTTTCCGACCATGCGCCGTTTACCGTGGATTACGCGCCATGAGCCCGGCCGCCGCGACCCCGGTCGCAGCCGCAAAAGGAAAGTACAAGGGCTGGTCAGGCATCAAGCGCGCCTTCGGCACGCCGTCGGCGATGACGATGCTGCTGCTGGGGTTCGGCAGCGGCCTGCCGTTCCTGCTGATCGCCTCGCAGACCTTGTCCACGCGCCTGCGCGATGTCGGCCTGGACCTGCACAGCATCGGCCTGATCAGCCTGGCCAGCTTCTTCTACCTGCTCAAGTTCCTGTGGGCACCGCTGATCGATCGTTTTGCGTTTCCCCTGACCGCCTTCATGGGCCGGCGCCGATCGTGGCTGCTGGTCTCGCAGGTGGTGGTGATGGTGGCCCTGGTCGGGCTGGCCTACATGCGTCCGGAGCTCAGCGTCACCGGCCTGGTGGTCTGGGTGCTGGTGGCCTCGTTTGCCGGAGCGACCCAGGACTCCGTGGTGGATGCCTATCGCATCGAGATCGCGCCGGCCTCGGCCCAGGCGGCACTGGCAGCGACCTATACGCTGGGCTACCGCTTCGGCCTGATCGTGGGCGGCGCCGGGGCGTTGTACATCGCCGATTTCGGCAACTGGTGGTGGGCGTACGCGGCGATGGCGGGGATGATGCTGATCCCGATCGCGACCACGCTGGCCTGTCGCGAGCCGGTGGCGCCGGAGGAAACGGTGCTGCGCCGGATCGACTTCCTCGGCGCGTTCTGGCAACCGTTCTCGAGCTTCTTCACCACCAACGGGCTGGCACTGGGCATCGTGCTGCTGTTGTTCGTCGGGTTCTACAAGTTCCCCGACCAGGTGATCGGGGTGATGTCCGGGCCGTTCTACCTGGATGCGGGCTACACCAAGACCGACATCGCCACGGTATCCAAGCTGTTTGGCGTATGGATGGGGATCACGGGCGCGTTTGCCGGTGGGGTGGCGCTGGCGGCCTACGGGTTTCGCAGGATGCTGTTCGTGGCGGCGATCGGCGTCGCGGTGTCCAACCTGGCCTTCCTGCTGATGGCGCAACACCCCTCGCAGATCTGGGCGTTCTATACCGCGATTGCCGCGGACAACCTGTTCCAGGGGTTTGCAGGCGTCGTCCTGATCGCTTTCATGTCTTCGCTGACAGACCGGAACTTCACCGCCACCCAGTTCGCGTTGCTGGTGTCGCTGGCCAACCTGCCTGGCAAGTTCGTCGGCGGGGTCTCGGGCTATATCGTCGAGGCGACCTCCTACAGCACCTTCTTCCTGCTCAGTGCCGCCACGGTGGTGCCGACCCTGCTGCTGCTGGCCTGGTTGTGGCGGCGGATCGGCGATCGCGCCGCCGACGAGCCGATGCCAGGCAAGCCCTCGGCGGCCGGATGAGCCGGGTCGCTGCGCGCGCGGCCGCGATGCTGTGTAATGCGGGCGGTTGTTGATCGCAAATCGCAAGAGGACAAGCCATGGGCGATATCGTGCTCAAGGACATCGACCCGGTACTGACCGAGCGGATCCGCAACGCAAGCCGGGCGCGTGGCTGGGGCGTGCCGGAAACCCTGCAATGGCTGCTCGAGAAGGGGCTGGACATGTTCGAGCAGGGGCAGGGCGTGAGCCTCGACGAAGGCCAGTCCGGAGCGCTGGAGGCGGCGATAGCGGCGCTGGAGCAGATTCCCGACGACCCGGGCTATGCGCTGATCGGCCGCGCCGGCCCCGCCAAACCGCGCGACGAAGGGCCCGACCAGACCGTCGATACCGGGTTTTCGTTGCGCTGAACAAGCCCCAGGTTGGACGGGGCCTTCGAGGGCATCACCAGCGAGGGCATCACCAGGCACCGCAGCTGCGGCGTTTCTCCTTAGGCCAAAGTCACTGGGTTCCCGCGTGCGCGGGAATGACGGGTGGGCGCCAGGCAATCGGCCCTAGACGGGATGAATCGCCCCAAGCACCCGCGGCCCGCTCGCGCCGGTCACCGAGGCGACATTGCCCGGCCGGCCCGCCAAGGTCTGTCGCGCCAACCAGGCAAACCCCATGGCCTCGATGAAGTCCGGATCGATACCGTGTGCGGCTGTCGACTCGACCTGCATGCCTGGCAAATGGTGGCTGATGCGTTGCAGCAGCAATGGGTTCTGTACGCCGCCACCGCAGGCCAGCAGCCGGCGGGTACCAGGCTGGGTCGACAGCAGGGCGTCGGCGACGGTGGTGGCACTGAGCTCGAGCAGGGTGGCCTGCACGTCGGCAGGGGATTCATCACCGCCCAGCGAGGCTTGCACCCAGTCCAGGTGGAACTGCTCGCGGCCGCTGCTCTTGGGCGGTGGCAGCGCGAACCAGGGGTCGTCGCGCAAGCGGGCGAGCAGGCCATCGTCGATGGTGCCGCTGGCGGCGAAGGCGCCATTGGCGTCGAATGCCTTGCCGGTGTGGCGCGCGCACCAGGCATCCAGCAGCGCGTTGGCCGGGCCGGTATCGAAGCCGCGCACGGGCGCGGTGCCGCAGCCGTCGCCGCCAGGCAACAGCGTGAGGTTGGCGATCCCGCCCAGGTTGAGCACGGCTCGCGGCTCGCCGGTCGATGACAGCAGCGCCGCATGCAGCGCAGGCAGCAACGGGGCACCGTGGCCGCCCGCCGCGACATCGCGACGCCGGAAGTCGTTGACGGTGGTGATGCCGGTGCGTTCGGCGATCACGTTGCCGTCGCCCAATTGCATGGTGAACGGTGCGCGCCCGTCGCCAGCCGCGCCTGCGGGCCGGTGGCGGACAGTCTGGCCGTGCGATCCGATCGCCCGCACCTGTCGTGGCGACATGCCGGCGGCATCGAGCAGTTGCATCGCGGCGTCGGCGAAGCAATGCGCGATCTGCACGTCCAGCGTGCCCAGTTCGTCCAGGCTGGTGCATTCGCCGCCCTGGCCCAATGCGACCAGTCGCTCGCGCAGCGTGGGTTCCCACGCATAGGTGCGGCCCAGCAGGAGCTGGCTGGCGGCATCGGGGCTCTCGCCAGCCCAGCGCACCAGCGCGGCATCGATCCCGTCGGCGCTGGTGCCCGAGATCAGGCCCAGGTAAAGGTCGGCTGTCATCGACGCATTATGTCGTAGCGCCCCGCATGCGCGGCATCCACGTGCCGGCCATCGCGGGACGTCGCGCCCATGCGGCGCTGCCGCAGAACGCGGTCAGCCTTTCTTGGGGCCGCCCCGGGACGGCGTATCGACGTCCGCATAGATCACTTCCTCGACCTTGCGGATCCTGGCCAGTGCCTGGCCGGTCTGCGCACGGAACTGTGCCATCGCCTTGCCACTGAGCGGCTCGGGCGGCGGCATGGTCACCGACAGCGGGTTGCGGTGGACGCCGTTGACGCGGAATTCGTAATGCAGGTGCGGGCCGGTCGCCAGCCCGCTCTGGCCGACGAAGCCGATGACCTGGCCCTGGCCGATGCGCTGTCCGACATGCTCCTTGCCGAAGCGCGACATGTGTCCGTACAGGGTGGTGTAGCCACGGCCGTGGTCGAGGATCACCGTGCGGCCATAGCCGCCCTTCCAGCCGACGAAGGCGACGCGGGCATTGCCGGCCGCCATGATCGGGGTGCCGGTATGCGCGGCGAAGTCGACGCCCTGGTGCGCGCGCGTCCGGCCCAGGATCGGATGCTTGCGCGCGCTGCTGAAGCGCGAGCTGATCCGGGTGTACTGGATCGGCATGCGGATGAAGTCCTTCTTCAACGGCCGGCCTTCGGCGGTGTAGTACTGCGCCTTGCCGTCATGCTCGAAACGGAAGCCCGAATACAGCTTTCCGTGCGCGGTGAAGGTCGCGGCCTGGACGTTGCCGGTCTTGATCAGCTCACCCTCGCGCCAGATCTGGTCGACCACGACGCTGAAGCGGTCGCTGGCGGCCACGTCGGTGTTGAAGTCGATGTCGTACTTGAAGATGTCGTCGGTCAGCGCGTTGATCGCACTGCCCGAGAGCCCCAATCGGCGTGCCGACCAGAACAGCGATTTGCCGACCTTGCCACTGATCACCACGGTGCGGGTTTCGGTCGGCCGTTCGATCACGCGCTCGTCGACCTTGTCGCCGTTGATCGTCAGCTCGACGCGATGGGTATCGTCGCGGTCGTAGCGCAGGGCGTGCAGGGTGTCGCCGCGCATGTTGAAGCCCAGCACGGCCCCCGGGTGCAACCGGGTCAGCGTGCTGCGCGCATCGGACTGCTCCAGCAACCGGTGCATGGTGGCGGTGGGGATGTCGAGTTGCTCGAACAGCGCACCCAGTGTCTGGCCCTTCTGCACCGTGACCAGCTGCCAGTTGTCCAGGGCTGCAGCTGGCTTGCTGGTGATCGCCAGTGTCGGCAGCGCCAGCGCCATCGTGGTGGTGTGGGCAACCGGCAGGTTGGCGTGCTGGGGGCTGGTGAAGCCAGGAACGATCGCCGCGACCAGCGCACCCATCGTCGCGAACACGCTTGCATGCGCCCAGTGCCGACGGGTCCAGCGACCGTTGAATGCCGCTGGCAAGTGCTTTGCCAGCACCTTCCGGTGCAGCGCGGCTTCGCGTAGTTTGTGCAGGCGCTCGCGACGTCCGCTGCGGCTCTCGGTCTGGCTCATGCGGTGGGATTCATCGTGTTCGGGTCCCTGCTTGCGCTGTGAAGGGCGCGTCAAGCCGTTACCATAGTCGCGCTAAAAGTAAGCGTCAAACCCTTGAATGTGATGGGTTTTCCAGATCCACTTCCCTCGCGCATTCAGGTTTGATGGTAATTAACGACCTTTTCACAAGCCCGTCACGGACACGCCGTGACCGGTCCTGGGGGATTTTGACGTGAGCGACCCATCCGACCTTGCCCTGATCGCCCGTGGCGCCGAGGACATCCTCAAGCGGGAAGAGCTGGAAAAGCGGCTCGCAACGGGCCGTCCGCTGCGGGTCAAGGCCGGCTTCGACCCCACCGCGCCCGACCTGCACCTGGGCCACACGGTGCTGCTCAACAAGATGCGTCAATTCCAGGACCTGGGCCATCAGGTGATCTTCCTGATCGGCGACTTCACCGGGATGATCGGCGACCCCAGCGGCAAGCACGCCACCCGCAAGGCCCTGACCCGCGAGGATGTCGCCGCCAATGCGCGGACGTATGCCGACCAGGTCTTCAAGGTGCTGGATCGCGATCGCACTGAAGTGCGCTTCAACAGCGAATGGTTCGACAAGATGACCGCCGCCGACATGGTGCGGCTGGCGGCGCAGCACACGGTGGCGCGGATGCTCGAGCGCGACGACTTCTCCAAGCGCTTCGCCGGGCAACAGTCGATCGCCATCCACGAGTTCCTGTATCCGCTGGTGCAGGGTTACGACTCGGTCGCGCTCAAGGCCGACGTCGAGCTGGGCGGCACCGACCAGACCTTCAACCTGCTGGTCGGCCGCGGACTGCAGGAAGCGCACGGACAGCCGCCGCAGGTGGTGCTGACCCTGCCGCTGCTCGAAGGCCTGGATGGCGTCAACAAGATGTCCAAGTCGCTGGACAATTACATCGGCATCGACGAGCCGGCGATCGACATCGTGGGCAAGACGATGAAGATCGGCGATGCGCTGATGTGGCGCTGGATCGAGCTGTTGAGCTTCGACATCGGCATCGACGAGGCCAAGGCGTTGCGGGCCGAGGTCGAAGCAGGGCAGCTCAATCCGCGTGACATCAAACTGCGGCTTGCGCGTGAACTGGCCGCGCGGTTCCACGACGACGCGGCCGCGGAAACCGCGATCGCAGGCTGGCATGCGGCAGTGCGTGGCGAGGGTGATACGGACTTGCTGGACTTGCAGGATGTCGCGGTGCCGCCCGAAGGCCTGCGCATCGCCGCGCTGCTGACGGCCGCCGGCATGACGCCGAGCAACTCCGAAGCCAACCGCAAGCTCAAGGAGCGCGCGGTACGCATCGATGGCGAAGTCTTCGAAGATCCGCAGCGGCTTTTCACGCCCGGGTTCGAAGGCGTGCTGGCCATCGGAAAACGCAATTTTTCGCGCGTGAGATTGATCGTCGCCTGACACAAGCGTTCGTCGTTTGCCGTTGCAGGAGCGGCTTCAGCCGCGAGTTCTTGATCCTGCCGTTGCCGTTGCCGTTGCCGTTGCCATTGCCGTTGTAGGAGCGACGTAAGTCGCGATGCTTTTCGCGACATCCTGATCGCGACTTACGTCGCTCCTACAAAAATCAGCGCCAAGGCAACAACAAGAGCGCGCGGCTGGAGCCGTCCCTGCGAAGAGCATGGTCTTGCGCGTCGAATGGCCGCATCGGCTTCGCCACCGGCGAGTCTGACTCAATGCTTGGGCGGCACTTTTCCGGTCAGTATGAGAGAGCGGTCGCGTGGATCATCCGGTAGCCAGTCCGGCGGCGGGGGCCAGAGTCCCTTCTCCTTGGCAAGCGTCTGCCAGGTGGCGACTTCGCCATCACGCATGATGTCCATGACGTGGCTTTCGAGTTGCAGTTCCTGTAGGTGCTCCCGAAGCCATCGCAAGCGACGATAGCGCTCACGAAGTTGCGCACGGCCGTCACCATCGCCCGCAAGCTGGATCTGCAGGCTTAGCCCGATGAGTTGTGCCATCGGTGACCCGCCATCGGACATGCGCGCGAGCAGTGTCATGCAATCCTGGCGACGTGAGACCGGCATCGCCGGTTGGGTGTTGGCCTTGCAACTCTTCGCAATCCCACCATAGGGCATCCAGCTGCTCAAAAACTCCATTGGCATTGCAACCATATTCGCCCAGTCGGCCGTCCTGGCGGGACGACCTAGCTGTTTGCGCACCAGTGATTTCCCCTCCGGGGTGAGACAGCTTTCCGGCGGGGGCGTCGTTGCCAAGATGGGCTGGAGCTGCAGGAAGACGGAGCCATAACGCGTGTCGTATAGCTTCGCCATCGCCGCGCGATGCAGGGCGTGGTCACTCGCCGCGCTACCTGGCGCTTCTTGGTGCACGACCCAGATCCATACGGCAGCATTGTCTGGATCGAGATCGGTCAGGTGTTGCAGGGCGACGTGCCTGTCGCAGCCGAAGCCTGGCGAGCACATTTGGAAGCTCATCCAGGCCAGGTCAAGGTTGTCGGGCCAGCGCTTGCTGGCCTCCCAAAGTTCGAGTCCAGCGGCATCGATTTCGGACTGCGGTCTTGTCACGCCTTGCCACGCCACTACCTTGGTCAATAGCGCATGCGTGATGGCGGAATCGGGTGATTCGTCCATCGAGATTCGATCACGTAGCGCCGTCAAGCGCTGTTGCTGTTGTTCCCGGCATAGGACCTCGAGTGGGTTTTCCGGTGCGGTAGCGTCGTGATGACGCCAGCTTGGCCGGCTTGCAGCATCACGCTTTACATCCAACGCCGACGCTGGGTGATGGACGCTGGCTGCAGGAGGCGAAGCGCCGGCGACGGGCTTGGACGAGGTGTCTGCAACTTGCCATTGCCACCAGACGAGTGACGCCACGACCAGCACAGCTGCGACGCATGACATGGCGAAGCGTCGGCGCGAAGTTCGCGGTTTTTCGTCGATCATCCATGCGCGCCTGCTTTCAACCCAATTTAAATGCCGCCAGCACCATCAGCGCCACCACGCAGGCAAAGCCGCCAAACCAGACCAGGCTGCGCATCGCATGCACGTTGGTGATGTAGAAGATGCCGTGCAGCACGCGCAGGACGACGAAGGCGATGGCCAGCCAAGCGATGCGCTGCGGGTCGACCCCGGCAAGCTGCGCCATCAGCACGCCCGCGGCAAATGGGGCGAAGGCTTCGAAGGCGTTGAGTTGCGCGTTGTAGGCACGTTGCTTGCGGGGATTGTCCAGCTTGGCCATCCAGGCGCGCGGGTCGCGGTTGTCGTAGCGCGGGCCGGCCTTGGCGAGGGCGACCCAGAGTAGGGCAGTAGTGCGGCGATCAGGATGCACCAGTAGGCGATGGTCATTGCAGTTGTCCCGGTGGGTTGGCGTGGAGTGTGCGTGTTGGACTGTGCGTGTCTGAGTTTGTTTTGGCGTAATGCCCGCAGTCTGTTTTGGTGCTATTCCCGCGATCCCTGCGATCCCCGCGACGGTCATCCAGCACCCAATTGTCATCTTGGGCGAAGCGAAGGATCTGTTGTTGCTTTGACATCCAGGAGCACAAGCAGATCCTTCGCTTCGCTCAGGATGACAGTTGGAGCGGGAATGGCAGTTGGGGCTGGAATGACAGTTGGGCCAGGATGACAGTTGACCAGGATGACAATTCGGTTGGATGTGGCTTAATACGCCTTGTCCGCATCGCGCGTCTTGCGCGCCTTGCCCGACATCATCTCGTCGCGCGCCGCCTTGAATGCATTGCCCTGGTACCAGTTGGGCCACTGGTCCGAGCCGGCGACTTGGCGGCCGACGTCGTACAGCGCGTCGAGGTCCTGCATGGTGCCATCGAGCTTCCACGTCGCCGCGTCGTATTCGTCGGCGGGCTTGTGGTAACGGTGATCGCCATAGTCCTTGTCGGCCGCGTCGCCCGCGGCCCGGCCGCCCTCGAGCAGGTCATCGCCGCTGCCGGCGTACAGCGCCGGGACGCCGGCCTTGGCGAAGTTGAAGTGGTCTGAGCGGAAGTAGCCGCCGGCTTCGGGGTGCGATTCGGCGTGCAATACCCGGCCCTGCTTTTCGGCGATGGGCTTGAGCAGGTCTTCCAGTTGCGAGCTGCCCATGCCGACCACGGTCATGTCACGGGTCTTGCCGGACACGCCCATCGCGTCGATGTTGACCACGGCCGCCGTCTTGTCCAGCGGCACGCTGGGGTGGGCGACGTAGTACTGCGAACCAAGCAGGCCGGATTCCTCCAGGGTGGCGGCGACGAACAGCACCGATCGTTCCGGTGCCGGCTTCTGGTGGACGAATGCGTCGGCGATCTCAAGGATGCCGGCCACGCCGGTCGCGTTGTCGACGGCACCGTTGTAGATATTGTCGCCAGCCTCGCCCGGGTGCATGCCCAGGTGGTCCCAATGCGCCATGTAGACCACGGCTTCGTCGGGGCGGGTCGTGCCGGGCAACATGCCGATCACGTTGCGCGAGGACTTCTTCTCGATCGTGCTCTTGAGGTCCATCGACAATGTCGCGTCCATCGGCACCGCCTTGAAGCCACGCTTGTTGGCGGCCTTGTACAAGGCGTCAAGATCCAGTCCGGCATCGGCGAACAACGTCTTGGCGACCCCTCCGGTGATCCAGCCCTGCGCAGGCAGGCGCGGCGCCGGATCATCGGCTGCGGGCAGGTCGTACTGCGCACCGGACCAGGAATTCTTCACCACGTCCCAACCGTAGGACGCACCAGGCGTGTCATGGATGATGATCGCGGCGGCGGCGCCCTTGCGCGCGGCCTCCTCGTACTTGTACGTCCAGCGGCCGTAATAGGTCATCCGCTTGCCTTCGAACAGGCTGTCGTCGTTGGCGTGGAAGCCGGGATCGTTGACCAGCATCACCACGGTCTTTCCCTTGACGTCGATGCCGGCGTAATCGTTCCAGCCGCGCTCTGGCGCGTCGACGCCGTAGCCGACGAACACCAGCGGGCTGTCCTTGATGTGGATCTCCGGCTTGCCAGTGCGCGTCCCGATGACCATGTCGCTGCCGAACCTGAGCACGTGCGGTTTGCCCTTGACCACGAGGTCCAGGGCGGTGGATTCATCGGCGGTGGTCTCTACCATCGATACGGGCTGGTACCACTGGCCGTGGTTGCCGGGTTGCAACCCGATGCGTTGCATCTGCGCCTGGATGTAGGCGACGGCCTTGTCGCCGCCGGGCGTGCCCGGGCCGCGGCCTTCGAAGTCGTCCGACGACAGCGTCTTGACCAGCTGCGCGAAATCGTCGGCATTGATGGCGTCGTGGAACGTGTAGCTGCCGTCGGGTGCCGCGTCTTTCGCCGGACTAGTGGCGGCGTCTGCCGCTGGCGTGGAGTTGGCCGGATCGACAGGCGCAGGCGCCTGCTGTTGGCAAGCCGAGAGCAGGGCGATGGCAAGCAGGCAAGGGATTGCCCCGGGAAGCAGCGGACGCGACATGGGATCGGTTCCGTAGGGATTGGAACGCTGATCCTAGCCTGAATGGCGTACGGTAGCCTTGCGGGGCCGTTGCAGGAGCGCCCCATGGGCGCGATCGCGGTCCGTCAAACGGTCCGTCAAACGAAAGTCTTCGAGAGCGCGCCCATGGGGCGCTCCTGCAAGAGCCAAAGCCAAGGTCAAGAGCTCGCGCCTGAAGACGCTCCTACAACTGCCTTGGGCGGGTCACTGGCTTGGCGGCGTCGGTGTCGAGAACGCGATGACGGTCGCGCCGGTCACCTTGCCGATCCGGGCGCTGGCATGCACGTACAACTTGACCTCGCGCTCGAACACCAGGGGGCCTTCGACCACTGCATCGGGGCCGATCACGATCCGGGGCGGCTGCCGGTTGCCGATATGCAGCGGAATCCAGCCCGGGTTTGGCTTCTCGACATGGATGCTCCCCTTGACGTGGGAGCCCGCGCCGACGGTGATGTCGCCGCTGACGGTCTCGATGCCGCCGCCCAGCTCGGTATCGACCAGCCCGATGCCGCCGTTGACGGTGGACACGTCGCCGCCGATGCGGCTGCCACGGTCGACGAAGACGCTGCCATTGACGGTTTCAATGTCGTTGCCCAGCTGCGCGCCGCTACCAAGCCTGATGCTTCCATTGACGGTGCCCAGCGAACGGGCATGGATGTCGTTGCCGGCCTTGATGCTGCCGTTGACGGTCTGGGCATCTTCGATGCGTGCGCCGTCATGCAGGCGGATGCTGCCATTGACGGTTTCCAGGTCGCCATACTGCTGCCCGGCTTCGGCGGTGATCGAACCGTTGATCTTGTCGATGTCCCTGCCGTCGGCAAAGGCAGGCGAAGCGAGCAGCGGGGCGGCAAGCGCACCCAGCAGCACGAGTACGGCGGTATGGCGGGCAGCGACCATGGTGGTCTCCAGAATGGGGATGTCCGGCTTGGGATGCGCGGGGGGTGACGAGGGTTTAAGCGACACTGCTTGACGGGCGCCGCCCCCGCACCGAAGCCGGGCCGACAGGATGCAAGGCTTCGCTACAATCGGCACCTGTCCAAAGTCACCAGGTCGAGTCGTGTCCGGAGCAGTCGTGCCCAGAGCAGTGGTGGTGCCAGACAAGAGCGGTCCGCAAGCCGCGGCGACTCCAAGGCCGGTGGTCCTGTTGATCCTGGACGGCTGGGGCCATCGCGACGACCCGCGGGACAATGCCCTGGCCCAGGCCAACCTGCCGCACTGGCGCCGACTGCTGGCCGACTGCCCGCACACCCTGATCCATACCGAAGGACGCCACGTCGGCCTGCCCGACGGGCAGATGGGCAATTCGGAAGTCGGCCACATGAACCTGGGCGCCGGGCGCATCGTCTACCAGGACCTGACCCGGATCGATGCCGCGATCGAGGATGGCAGCTTCTTCGAGAACAAGGCCCTGCGCGACGCCTGCGACGCCGTCATCGACGACGGCGGCACCCTGCATGTCATGGGCCTGCTCTCGCCCGGCGGCGTGCACAGCCATGAGCGACATGTCTTTGCGATGCTGGAGCTGGCCAAGCGTGCCGGAGTCGCCCGGGTCGCCGTGCACGCCTTCCTCGATGGCCGCGACATGCCGCCAAAATCCGCGCAACCGAGCCTGCAGGCGCTGCAGGACCGCTGCGACGCACTGGGCAACGCGCACATCGCGACGATCAGCGGCCGTTACTACGCGATGGACCGCGACCAGCGCTGGGACCGGTTGCGCCGCGCCTGGGATGCCATCGTCGAGGCCCGATCCGAATTCCGCGCGCCCGATGCGCAGTCTGCGTTGGCCGCGGCCTATGCGCGCGGCGAGACCGACGAATTCGTCGCGCCGACGGTGATCGTCCCGGCGCAGGGCGAGCCGGCACCGATGGCGGATGGCGATGCGGTGGTGTTCATGAACTTCCGCGCCGATCGTGCGCGCCAATTGACAGCGGCTTTCGTCGCACCGGATTTCGAAGGGTTCGATGCACGCCGGCCCGCGCTCTCGCGTTTCATCTGCCTGACGCAGTACGACGCTCGCCTGCCGGCCGCGGTGGCGTTTGCACCGGACGACCTGCGGGACACGTTCGGTGAATTGCTGGCCGCGCGCGGCCTGACCCAGCTGCGCATCGCCGAAACCGAGAAATACGCCCACGTCACCTTCTTCTTCAGTGGCGGTCGCGAGGATCCGTACCCCGGCGAGGATCGCATCCTGGTGCCAAGCCCGCGCGTGGCGACCTACGACCAGCAACCCGAGATGAGTTGCCCGGAAGTGACCGCCAAGCTGGTCGAGGCGATCGGTTCCGGGCGCTTCGATGCGATCGTCTGCAACATCGCCAACCCGGACATGGTCGGGCATACCGGCGACCTGGCCGCGGCAATCAAGGCCGCAGAGGCCGTGGATGTCGCCATCGGCGCGGTGGCCGATGCCGTTCGCGCCGCCGGTGGTGCCCTGCTGGTCACGGCCGACCACGGCAACCTGGAGATGATGCGCGACCCGGCCACCGGGCAACCGCATACCGCGCACACCATCGGCCCGGTGCCGCTGGTCTATGTCGGTACGCGCCATGCCAGCCTGCGCGCAGGCGGTGCGCTGCGCGATGTCGCGCCAACCCTGCTGGACCTGCTTGGCCTGCCGCAGCCGGCCGCCATGACCGGCCGCAGCCTGTTCGTGGCCGACTGATGCCGCGAGCGCGTCCGCGATTGCCCCGCATGGCATGTCGCCAGACGGCATGTCGCCGGGCAACCTGGTGGCTCGCATTTGCGATGGTCGCCTGCATGGCGACCTTTGCCGCCGGCGCGCAATCCAGCCGGGATACCGCGCGCAAGCTCGACAAGGCCGAGCAGGCGCTCAAGCAGGTCGCCGCCGAGCGCCGCAAGGTGGAAGGCAAGCGCAGCGACGCATCCCGGCAGTTGCGCGCCGTCGACGAGAAGCTCGGCAAGTCCAGCCGCAGCTTGAGCGATACCGAAACCGAGCTGGCGCGCGAGCGCAGGAAGCTGGAAGGACTGGAGCAGCAACGCGACGCCATGCGCGACAGGCTAGGCGCGCAGCGCAAGCAACTAGAGGCACTGCTGCGCGCGGCGTACACGGTTGGCGACGATGCGTCGCTGAAACTGCTGCTCGCCCAGGACCAGGCTGCCCAGGCCGCCCGCCTGCTGGCGATGCACCGCTACCTGCAGGACGATCGGGCACGTCGCATCCACCAGCTCACCACCCAGTTGCACGACCTGGAGGTACTGCAACAACAGGTCGCCGAACGCCAGCAGGCGCTGGACGTGCTGCGGGCACGCCAGAAGGAGCAGTTGGCGCAATTGCAGGCCGATCGCAAGGTGCGTGCGCAAACCGCCCAGGCACTCGAAAAGAGTTACCACGACAAGCGCAACCGCGAAAAAGCGCTTGGCAGCGACGTCAAGGGCCTGAAAAAGCTCCTGTCCCAGCTGCGCGCCGCCGCGGCCCGGGCCGAAGCGGCGCGCCGCGCGGCCGCCGAGCGCGCGGCCGCCGAGCGCGCCGCCCGCGCCAGGGCCGGTACCCCCGGCGGCGCTAAGCGCCCGCCGCCGCCGGTGATCGCCAATGCGACCGCGATCCGGGTTGGCGGACTGGGCTGGCCGTTGTCGGGATCGTTGCTGGCCGGTTACGGCGGCAAGTTGCCCGATGGCAGTGCCAGTACCGGCCTGTTGATCGGCGCCCGGACCGGCGCACCGGTCAAGGCCGTCGCCAACGGCAAGGTGGTGTTTTCGGACTGGATGAACGGCTACGGACTGCTGCTGATCATCGACCACGGCAACGGCTACATGAGTTTGTACGCGCACAACGAAGCGCTGCTGCGCGACACCGGCGACACCGTCAAGCGCGGTGACCCGGTGGCCAGCGTGGGAAGTTCCGGGGGCGCCAATCCGCCGGCGTTGTATTTCGAGTTGCGCCGCAATGGCGATCCGGTCAATCCAGGCGTCTGGTTGAACAAGCAGTGAGTCGGTCGTGCGCGCGAGCTTCGACGCCATTCACGCGCTGCGTGGTTCCATGTCGATGGCCTGACTGGATCACCGTGATCGCGCGCGATCGCTCCGCTGCCGCCGCTGGCTGCCGCGGCACGTGGATGTTCACCCAAGCCCTTACCCGGAGTCCGGCATGCGTATCCGCCCATTGACCCTCCTGCTTGCCGCGCTGTGCGTGGCGCCCGTCCATGCCCAGCAGGTACAAACGCGACAAGCACAGCAGGCGCCCGTCCCGTCGGCACCAGTGGCCCCGCCGGCGCCGGCGCAGGATGCGCCATCGCAACGCGAGGACAGCGCCGGGCAAGATCCCGCGGACGACGCAGCACAGGTGCAGCCGACGGCGGTCGCGGCCAGCGACGACCCCGACGCCGCCGAAAGCGCCGCCAGCAAGGTGCCATTGGCACAGATCAAGCGATTCGTCGGGGTCTACAACGCGGTACGCGAGGCGTATGTCGACCCGGTCGATGACCAGGCGCTGATGCATGCCGCGATCAAGGGGCTGCTGCTGGACCTGGATCCGCACAGCACGTACTTCGAGAAGTCCGACGCGCAGGCTTTCGACGAGGCCACCAGCGGTGCCTACGACGGGATCGGGGTCGAGGTCCAGCAGCAGGCCGATGGCACCATGCTGGTGGTCGCGCCGATCGATGGCACGCCCGCGGCGCGGGCCGGGCTCAAGTCCGGGGACATCATCGTGAAGGTCGACGGCAATCCCCTGCAGGCCGGCGAAGACGACCAGGCGCCGTTGCGCGGCAAGGCCGGGACCAAGGTGACGCTGACCCTCGTGCGCAAGGGCGTGGCCAAGCCATTGGACGTCTCGATGCAGCGTGAACGCATCATCATCACCAGCGTCCGGGGGCGTGTGCTGGAACCGGGTTACGCCTATCTGCGGATCGCTGCGTTCCAGGCCGACACGGCCGCCGATTTCGAAAAGGTACTGGCACGCCTGCAGGGGGAGTCCGGAGACAAGCTCAAAGGCATGGTGCTGGACCTGCGCAGCAATCCCGGCGGGCTGCTGGTGTCGGCCGTGCAGGTCGCCGACGACCTGCTGGACAGCGGCAAGATCGTCAGCACCCGTGGCCGCATCGCGGTCAGCGACACCCAGTTCAGTGCGACGCCGGGCGACCTGCTGCATGGCGCACCGCTGGTGGCCCTGGTCGATGCCGGTTCGGCCAGCGCCGCCGAGGTGCTCGCCGGCGCCCTGGCCGACAACCACCGCGCGCGCATCATCGGCAGCCGGACCTTCGGCAAGGGGTCGGTACAGACGTTGTTGCCGCTGGACAATGGCGACTCGGTCAAGCTCACCACGGCGCGCTACTACACGCCCAGCGGGGCATCCATCCAGGCGCGCGGGATCATCCCCGATGTCGTCCTGCACGCCGCCAAGGGCGCGCCCAATGGGGGCCATGCCGATGTCACCGAGGCCTTGTTGCCCGGACATTTGCCGGGCACCGACGAGGACGGCGCCGGAGGCGATGCAGGTGAGGTGCTCGAAGGCGATGCGCCGATCCAGGCGGGCCTGGGGGAGCTCAAGAAAATGAAACCCGGCGATACCACCGAGCCGGGCAAGCAGGCGTCGGGCAAGCAGGCGTCGGGCAAGCAGGCCTCGGGCAAGCAGGCCTCGGGCAAGCAGGAGTCGGGCAAGCAGGAGTCGGGCAAGCCGGCCTGAAGCAAGCAGGCCGCGGACCGACCAGTCCGCTCCCTGTACCCTGCGCGCCCGCGACACCGGCATCCGCATCGGGTGGCGCGTCCGGAGGCGGGTCGGCTCAGCACTGCCCCTTTGGCAATCCGCAATGCACGCAATGGCTCGCCAATGGGTTGAAGTACCACCGGGCTTTACAGAATTGCCGGCTGCAACGGGGGCAGCGGAACAACTGCAGGCGCACGGCAACGACCGTCAGGGCCAGCAGCCAGGCAATGCCGATGATCGACACCGCGTGCTGGCCAAAGCGACTGGATACCAATGCATACGCCGCTACCGCGGCCCCCAGGAAGCCGCCAATCCAGACCACGAAAAACCAACGCAGCCGGCGGCGGTAATCACGCCATGCATCCGTCATGGCACCGGGCGTGGCCATCGGGCTAGCGCGGCTTGGCCGGCAGCGGGAACGGCGTGACCACCGCCTCGCCGGATTCGGCGTCACGGATGGCCGAGGGGCCCTTGCTGGCGACTTCCTCGATCCGGATCACGCTCTGCATCGGCAGGTGCAGGACGCGGGTGTCGCCGAATTCGTCACGCAAGCGCTCTTCCGACGGGTCGACCAGCACCCCTTCGCGCACATCGAAGACCAGGTCCGCGATCTCGGTGAAACCCCACAGCTCGCTGGAAGCAACACGCTTGGCATACAGCGCGTAAATGCGGCCATGGTTGAGGAAGGTGACCTTGTACAGCGGTTTGTTCATCGAGGGATTATAAATCCAGGGCGGTTCAAAACCCGCGCTGCCGCCGCATCCGTCGCGTGATGGCGGCGCGCACGAACAGCGCATACAGCGCGCCGAACACGAATCCGCCCACGTGCGCCGCCCAGGCGACCGTGCCGAAGGCCGGGCCGATGTACGCAAACACCACCTGCAGCACGACCCAGATCCCGATCAGCAGCGACGCGGGCGCGCGCACGAACTCCAGGAACAATCCAAGCGGCAGCACCACCCCGAGCTTCGCCCGCGGGAACAGCGCCAGATAAGCCCCGATCACCGCCGAGACGGCACCACTGGAGCCGATGACCAGCCGGTCCGGCGCGCCAATCACCAGCACCGCGACCAGGTTGGCAAAGGCACCGCCGATCAGGAACAACCCCAGCAGCCGCCAGGGCCCCATCACCCGCTCGGCGGGCAGTCCGAAGATCAGCAGGAACACCAGGTTGCCCAGCAGGTGCGCCCAGTCCGCATGCAGGAACAGCGCGCTGAACAGGCGCGGCCAGCTGCCGTCGGTCCACAGGACATGCCAGCTGCCGGCAATGGCGGGGCCGCCGGTCAGCGCACCCCAATCGAGCAACCACAATCGCCGGGCCGATTCGGGGCGGGTGCTGGCCCACAGGTAGGCCAGCCACAGGGTTGCGAACAACAGCGGCGTGGCCCAGCGCATGGTCGGCCGACTGCGGGTGGGCACGTAGACGAACATCGGCGTCCAATCCGGGAAGGGAGCATCAAGATAGCGCCGCGGGATCGGCGCGGGTGGACCAGGCCTGGCGGCCCCCACCATACGCAGACGCACGGGACGTTACCGTTTGGTTAAACGTAGGCTATATTGCATACGGCATCGTATGCCGGGACGGACTTCCGGCATGCGAACATCCTTGATGAATGCCGCCCTCGATGACCGCCTTCGATGACCGCCGCTGGGCCTGGTCACGAGACGAAACAACACCACGCACACCCGGAGATCGTGCAAATGCAAACTTCTTCCCGCCTCATCCATTCTGCGCTTGCCCTGGGCATTGTCGCTGCGTTCGGTATCGGCCAGGCCGACGCCTCGGGCTTCCAGATCCGCGAGAACAGCGTCAAGAACATGGGTCGCGCCAACGCCGGTACCACGGTTGCCTGGGGCGACGCCTCGGTGGTGCTCAACAACCCCGCGGCCATGGTCAACCTGGACAAGACCACGCTGCAGGCCGACATCGCGGTGATCGACCTGACCGCGGATTTCGATGGCGGCGGCACCACCGCGCTGGGCACGCCCCTCAATGGCGGCAACGGCGGCGATCCGGGTGAAGCGACGCCGGTGCCCGCACTGGCGGTTGCCGTTCCGCTCAGCGGCAGCCTGGAAGGCATGGTCGTGGGTGCCAGCGTGTCGGCGCCGTTTGGCCTGAAGACCGAGTACGACCCGGGTTGGGTGGGTCGCTACAACGCGATCAAGTCCGACGTGAAGACGGTCGATTTGACGCTGTCGGCCGCCTACGCCTTCACTGACCGCCTCTCGCTGGGCGTCGGCCTGATCTACCAGCACGCCGACGTGACCCTGTCCAATGCGATCGATTTCGGCAGCGCGTTGTGCGCAGGGTCGGGCAATCCGCTCAACTGCTTCAACCCCGCCTATCCGTTCCGCCCGCAGGCCAACGATGGCATGGTCGAAATCAAGGGCGACGACAACGACTGGGGCTTCGTCGTCGGCGCGCAATATCGCGTCTCGGATAATTTCGTCCTGGGTTACGCGCATCGCTCCGAAATCCATCACACCCTCGATGGCAAGGCCGATTTCACCAAGCCTGCCAGCGTCGATGCGACCTTTGGCGCGCTGGGCGTGACCGCCTACGACGATGGCCCGATCTGGGCCAACCTGGACACCCCGCGCACCGACACCCTCAGCGCGCGCTGGGACGTGAGCGATCAGTTCCGGTTGCTGGGTGAAGTCCAGTGGACCGGTTGGAGCTCGCTGGAGCAGGTCGCCGTCTACCGCTCCGGCGGTGCCCCGCTGGGTCCGCCGGAAGCGTTCAACTGGAAGAACACCAAGTTCTATTCGGTCGGTGGCGAGTGGGACATGGGCGACGCCTTCACGCTGCGTGCCGGCGTGGGTTACGACGAGACCCCGACCAACGATGCCGCCCGCACGCCACGCCTGCCGGACAACGATCGCATGATCTATTCGCTGGGCATGACCTGGAAGGCGTCGGAGGCATTCAGTGTCGATGCCGCCTACATGCGCGTGCAGATCAAGAGCCCGAGCGTGGATACGGTGTCGTCCAGCAGCTCGCACCTGGTCGGCGATTTCAGCGGTCATGCAGACCTGCTGGGTGTCTCGGCGCAGTACCGCTTCTGATCGAAATTCCATCGCTTCACGAAAAAGCCCCGCTTCGGCGGGGCTTTTTTTGGGTTGTGTCATATCGAAGCAGCTTTTCGCAGGAGCGGCCTTGTGTAGGAGCGGCTTCAGACGCGAGCGCTTGATCCTGCTCGGGCTCCGCCTTTGGCAGGAGCGACGTCAGTCGCGATCAGGGTCCCGGATGGCAATCGCGACTGACGTCGCTCCTGCAAGAGGCGAAACCAGACCAAGCGCTCGCGGCTGAAGCCGCTCCCACGAAAAACAGGAAGCAGGGCGAAACGCCGGGCGAGGTTATTCGCCCAGCGTCAGCAACGACGCATTGCCGCCGGCCGCCGTGGTGTTGATGGTGATCGTCTTCTCCGTGGCGAAGCGCGGCAGGTAATGCGGGCCGCCGGCCTTGGGGCCGGTGCCGGACAGGTTGCGTCCGCCGAACGGCTGCACTCCGACCACCGCGCCGACCTGGTTGCGGTTGACGTAGACGTTGCCGACGTTGGCGCGTGCGGCAATCAACTCGACGGTGTCGTCGATGCGCGAATGGATGCCCAGGGTCAGGCCGTAACCGGTGGAGTTGATGGCATCGATGACCTTGTCCAGCTCGTCGCCCTTCCAGCGGATCACGTGCAGGGCGGGGCCGAAGTTCTCGCGATCCAGCTGCGACAGCGATTGCAGCTCCCATGCCCGCGGCGCGAAGAAGGTGCCGTGTGCCGTCTCGTCGCCCATCTGCGCCTGGGCGATCAGGCGTGCTTCGGCCTGCATGCGTGCGGCGTGCTTGTCGAGCATGCCCAATGCATCCTGGTCGATGACCGGGCCGACATCGGTGGACAATTGCCCGGGGTCGCCGACCTTGAGCTCGGCCATGGCGCCAGCGAGCATGGTGATGACCTTGTCGGCGATGTCCTCCTGCACGAACAGCACGCGCGCTGCCGAACAGCGCTGGCCGGCCGAGGTGAACGCAGACGCCATCGCGTCCTTGACCAGTTGCTCGGGCAGCGCCGACGAGTCGGCGATCAGCGCGTTCTGGCCACCGGTTTCGGCGATCAGCGTGCCGATGGCGCAGTCGCGCGCGGCCATGGCGCGGTTGATGGCCAGGGCAGTGCCGTTGGAACCGGTGAACACCACGCCGGTGATCCGCGCGTCGCCGGTCAGCGCCGCGCCCACCGTGGCGCCATCGCCCGGCACGAACTGCAGGACTGCTTCGGGGATGCCGGCTTCATGCAGCAACCTGACCGCCTCGAAGCCGATCAGCGTGGTCTGCTCGGCGGGCTTGGCCAGCACCGCGTTGCCTGTCACCAGGGCAGCGGCAACCTGGCCGACGAAGATCGCCAGCGGGAAGTTCCACGGCGAGATGCACGCAAACACGCCGCGACCGGCCATCTGCAGGGTATTGGTCTCGCCGGTCGGGCCAGGCAGCGAATCGGGAGGAAACAGCGTGCGGGCCTGGCCCGCGTAGTAACGCAGGAAGTCGACCGCTTCGCGCACCTCGGCCACGCCGTCGGGGATGGTCTTGCCGGCCTCCTTGGTGCACAGCGCCATGAATTGCGGCATGCGCTGTTCCAGCAGGTCCGCAGCGTGCTCCAGGATCGCGGCGCGGCTGGCGACCGGGGTGGCGTCCCAGGCCGGCTGCGCCTTGGCCGCATTGCCAATGGCATGCTCGACCATCGCCTTGTCGGCGGGCTGCCACTGGCCGACCACCTGGCGCCGGTCGGCCGGGTTGGTGACCTCGACCCTATCGGCGGTGGAGGGCCTGGCGCCCGGCACGAGCGGCGCCGCACGCCAGTCGTCGCGGACCGCGGCGTTGACCTGTTGCGCCAGCTCGCGCAGGCGCTCGTCGTTGGCAAGATTGATGCCCATGGAATTGTCTCGATCGGAGCTGCTGCCGGGGATGGCCTGCGAGCGATAGAGCGCGCGCGGCAGCGGGATGTTGGGGTGGGGGATGGTCGTGAAACCGTCGACGATGTCCACCGGATCGCGGACCAGGTCTTCGATGGCGACGTCCTCGTCGGTGATGCGGTTGACGAAGCTCGAGTTGGCGCCGTTTTCCAGCAGCCGGCGTACAAGGTATGGCAGCAGGTCCTCGTGCGAGCCGACCGGTGCATAGACGCGGCAGGGGACGTCCATGCGGTCGGCCGGGATGACCTCGGCGTAGAGGTCGTCGCCCATGCCATGCAGCTTCTGGAACTCGTAGCTGTCCCCGGCACGCGTCGCGGCATGCGTGGCATCCGGGAGCAGCAGGCCGGCCATGCGATGGACCGCGGCTATGGTGTGTGCGTTGTGCGTGGCGAACATCGGATACAGGACGTCCCTGGCCTCCAGCATCTTGCGGGCGCAGGCCAGGTACGACACGTCGGTGTTGGGTTTGCGGGTGAAGACCGGGTAACCGTCGTGGCATTCGACCTGCGCGCGCTTGATCTCGCTGTCCCAGTACGCGCCCTTGACCAGCCGCACCGGTATCCGGCGGCCGTGTTCGCGGCCCAGTCCGGCGACGAAATCGATGACGTGCGGTGCCCGCTTCTGGTAGGCCTGGATGGCCAGCCCCATACCGTCCCAGCCGGAGAGCGTGGCATCGGCGAAGGCGCCGGCGAAGACATCCAGCGACACCTCCAGCCGTTCGGCCTCCTCGGCGTCGATGGTCAACCCGATGCCATGGGTCTTGGCGCGCTGCGCCAGTTCCAGCACGTGCGGGGTCAGCTCGGCGATGACGCGGGCATGCTTGGCATGCTCGTAGCGTGGATGCAGCGCCGACAGCTTGACCGAGATGCTGGGTGCGGCATGGATGCCGTCGTCGTGTTCGTGGCCGCCCTTGTAATGGTTGCTGGCGCCGATGGCGTCGATGGCATCGCGATATGCCTGCAGGTAACGGGCGGCATCTTCGGCCGTCAGCGCAGCTTCGCCGAGCATGTCGAACGAATAGCGGTATGCGGCGTTGCCGCCCTTGCGCCCACGGGCCAATGCTTCGTCGATGGTCCGGCCCATGACGAACTGATGGCCCATGATCCGCATCGCCTGGCGGACCGCAAGCCGGATCACCGGCTCGCCAACGCGGCCAACCAGTCGCTTGAAGGCGTTGTGGGTGTCGCGCTTGGTGTCGTCGGACAGGTCGACCAGGTGGCCGGTGAGCATCAGTCCCCAGGTCGAGGCGTTGACCAGCACCGAATCGGACTGGCCCATGTGCCGCTTCCAGTCGGCGTCGCCGAGCTTGTCGCGGATCAGCTTGTCGGTGGTGCGCTGGTCGGGGATGCGCAACAAGGCCTCGGCCACGCACATCAGCAGGACGCCTTCCTCGCTGCCCAGGTCGTACTGGCGCATGAAGGCTTCGATTGCATCCTGGTGCTCGGCGCGCGCGCGGACGCGGGCCACCAGGTTGGTGGCGACGCCGCGGATCGCTTCGCGATCGGCGTCGGGCAGGCGTGCCTGTTCCAGCAACGCCCGCACGCAGGCGGTCTCGTCCAGCGTCCAGGCCGCAGTGATCGCGGCGCGGGCCGGCGATGGCGACTGCGCCAGGGCGCCGCCGAGGATGGCGCCCGGCAGCGGGGCTGCGTGTGTGGCAGCCCCTGGCATGACAGGCGAGGCAGGGGAGGCAGGCGCGTCGGAAGCGGCCGATGCGGCGAAGGGGTCAGACGTCATTCCGGTGCGGCCTGGTGGGCGCGAAGGGGCGCCAGTGTAGCCGTCAAGCGCCCGGTTTCGCACTAGCGCGCGAGGTCGCGATTCAGCCGCGTCAAACCACTCGAAGCTTGCCGCCGGGCGGGGTGGGGGCTACCATTTCAATGTTTCCGCGGGCTAGACGGCGCGGTTCGGCATGATCCATGCGGAAAGCCATGCGGAAATCCATGCAAGGCCGCAAGCCTGGTGATCGTGTCGGCGTGCTGCAATCACGCCCGCCGGCAGGTGGCTTCGCGGCCGCGACAGGCTTGCCGGCACTGGTTTGCCGGATCGTGAACGGGCGCCTGCCCGGGCTTGGCGTGTGTGGAATCTTAATGATGCAGTCTTTTACTGATGAAACCTGGGGCTCGATGCGATGACAGCCGGTCGTAACACGCAGATCAAGGCGAGGCGGAACGTGGCAATGGCGCTTGCAACCACGGCAAGCCGTTGGCTCATGGGCGTTGCCCTGCTGGCAATGCCGCTGCTGGCGTTGGCGCAGGTGGTCGGCCCGGATGTCGAGCCCGACGAGCCGGTTGCCTGGCAGCTCAACATGACCCAGGGCATCACCCAGACCTCGCAGAACGCCTACGACGCGCACATGTTCGCGTTGTGGGTATGCGTGGTCATCGGCGTGCTGGTGTTCGGCGCGATGGGCTACGCGATGTTCAGGTTCCGCAAGTCCAAGGGCGCGGTCCCCGCCAAGTTCACCCACAACACCACCGCCGAAATCATCTGGACCGTGGTGCCGATCATCATCCTGGTGGTCATGGCCTACCCGGCCACCTCCAAGCTGATCTCGCAGTACGACTCGCGCGATTCCGAGATGACGGTCAAGGTCACCGGTTACCAGTGGCTGTGGAAGTACGACTACCAGGGTGAAGGCGTCGATATCGTCAGTCGCCTGGACAGCGCCAGCGATGCCATGCGCCAGAGCGGCGAACGCCCGACCATGGCGGGGATCCCGCACTACCTGCGCGATGTCGACCACCCGCTGGTGCTGCCGGTGGATACCAAGGTCAAGTTCGTGATCACCGCCGACGACGTCATCCACTCGTGGTGGGTGCCGGCGCTGGGCTGGAAGCAGGACGCCATCCCCGGGATCATCAACGAGGCCTGGACCAACATCCACGAGCCGGGCATCTATCGCGGCCAGTGCGCCGAGCTGTGCGGCCGCGACCATGGCTTCATGCCGATCGTGATCCGTGCCGTGCCCAAGGCCGAATTCGCGACCTGGCTTGCGGCGCAGAAGGCAAAGAACGCGCCGCCGGCCGCCGAGCCGGCGCAAGCCGCGCCCGCCGAGCCTGCTCCCGCCGATGCACCTGCACCTGAAGCCGCGGCCGGTTGATCGGCGATTGCCCAAGCCAGCCGCGCGACATCGAACCCCCTAAGCAAGCCCCGCATTCCTTGAGGTAGATCCATGGCCACGCATTCCGACGCCGTTGCAGCCAATGTCCACGCAGGTGGCCACGATGCCCATGACGCCCATGCCCACAAGCAGGGCTTCGTCGAGCGCTGGTTCTTCTCGACCAACCACAAGGACATCGGCACGCTCTACCTGATCTTCAGCTTCATCATGTTCATCGTCGGCGCGAGCTTCTCGGTGGTGATCCGCGCCGAGCTGGCCGAGCCCGGCCTGCAGCTGGTCGACCCCGAGTTCTTCAACCAGATGACCACCATGCACGCGCTGGTGATGATCTTCGGCGGCATCATGCCGGCCTTCGTCGGCCTGGCCAACTGGATGGTGCCGCTGCAGATCGGCGCGCCGGACATGGCGCTGCCGCGCATGAACAACTGGTCGTTCTGGATCCTGCCGTTCGCCTTCACCCTGCTGTTGTCGACGTTGTTCGTCCCCGGCGGCGCGCCGGCCGGCGGCTGGACCATGTATCCGCCGTTGATGCTGCAGGGCGGCGCCAACGTCGCGATGACCATCTTCGCCATCCACATGATGGGCATCAGCTCGATCATGGGTGCGATCAACATCATCGCCACCATCCTCAACATGCGCGCCCCGGGCGTGGACCTGCTGAAGATGCCGTTGTTCAGCTGGACCTGGCTGATCACCGCGTTCCTGCTGATCGCGGTCATGCCGGTGCTTGCCGGCGCGGTCACCATGCTGCTGACCGACAAGTTCTTCGCCACCAGCTTCTTCAATGCGGCCGGCGGCGGCGACCCGGTGATGTACCAGCACATCTTCTGGTTCTTCGGGCATCCCGAGGTCTACATCATGATCCTGCCGGCGTTCGGCATCGTCAGCGAGATCATCCCGACGTTCTCGCGCAAGCCGTTGTTCGGCTACCAGGCGATGGTCTACGCGACCGCCTCGATCGCGTTCCTGTCGTTCATCGTCTGGGCCCACCACATGTTCACCGTGGGCATGCCGCTGGGCGGCGAGATCTACTTCATGTTCGCCACGATGCTGATCTCGATCCCGACCGGCGTGAAGGTCTTCAACTGGATCAGCACCATGTGGCGCGGCTCGATCACCTTCGAGACGCCGATGTTGTGGGCGATCGCATTCGTGATCCTGTTCACCATCGGAGGATTCTCCGGCCTCATGCTGGCGATCGTGCCGGCCGACTTCCAGTACCAGGATACCTACTTCGTAGTCGCACATTTCCACTACGTACTGGTGACTGGCGCGCTGTTCACGATCATCGGCGCGGTCTATTACTGGTGGCCCAAGTGGACCGGCCGCATGTACAACGAGACCCTCGCCAAGTTCCATTTCTGGTGGACGATCGTATTCGTCAACGTGCTGTTCTTCCCGCAGCACTTCCTGGGACTGGCCGGCATGCCACGTCGCATCCCGGACTACAACGCGGTGTTCGCCGACTGGAACCTGGTCAGCTCGATCGGTGCCTTCGGCATGTTTGTCACGCCGTTTTTGATGTTCTATATCCTGTGGAGCTCCAAGCGCAGCGGTCCCAAGGCCACGGCGCGCGTGTGGGAAGGGGCACTGGGTCTGGAATGGACGGTACCCTCGCCGGCCCCGCACCACACCTTCACCACGCCGCCGGTGATCGGCCCCGGCGACCTGGCGCACGGCGATTTCGAGCACATGGATTACGACTGACGCGATGGCAGACCCCGTCCAGCCCCTGGATCCGCAGCAGGTCGCCCGGCGCCGCCGTGGCGTTCGGCGCACGGTGCTGGTGCTGTTCGTGGTGGCGGTGGCGATCTACGCCGCCTTCATCCTGAGCGGCGTACTGGGTGGCGCGCCAGCCTGACGAGTGCGAGCCGATGCCCGCGCCGGGCGACAATCGAACCGACGCAACCAATCCGTTACCACTGATTTCAACCCTGCAAGAGCAACCGGAACACAATCATGGCCCAAGCCCACGGCTCCGACGCCCACGCCGCGCATCCCGCGGACGCCTACTTCGTGCCCCATGGCAGCCGTTGGCCGGTGGTCGCCTCGGTCGCGCTGTTCGCGACCATGGTCGGATTTGCCAGCTGGCTCAACGAGTTCAGCTTTGGCCGGCCGCTGTTCTTCGTCGGGCTGGTGGCGCTGGCTGCGATCCTGTTCAAGTGGTTCGCCGACGTCATCGGCGAGTCGCTGCGCGGTTACTACAACAAGCAGGTCGACAGCTCGTTCCGGATGGGGATGGTGTGGTTCATCTTTTCCGAGGTGATGTTTTTCGCCGCCTTCTTCGGTGCGCTGTTCTACACCCGCCAATACGCGATGCCATGGCTCAACGGCGTCGGTGACGGCGCGATGACCAATGCCGTGCTGTGGCCGCAGTTTTCCGCCGGTTGGCCCAGCAACGGGCCGGCCAACATCGGTGGCAGCTTCCAGACCGTCCCGGCCTGGGGCCTGCCGCTGCTCAACACGCTGATCCTGCTGACTTCCGGCGTGACCGTGACCATCGCCCACCATGCGTTGCGCGCCGGGCGCCGCAAGTCACTGCTGGTGTTCCTGGGCCTGACCGTCGCCCTGGGCGCGACGTTCCTGTATTTCCAGGCCCACGAGTACATCGAGGCCTACCAGGAGCTCAACCTGACGCTGGGTTCGGGGATCTACGGGTCGACCTTCTTCATGCTTACCGGATTCCACGGTGCGCACGTGACCCTGGGCACGATCATGCTGGTGATCATCTGGCTGCGTTGCGCCAAGGGCCACTTCACCAGGGACGACCACTTCGCGTTCGAAGCGGTGGCCTGGTACTGGCACTTCGTCGACGTGGTCTGGCTGGGCTTGTTCCTGTTCGTCTACGTGCTTTAAGGGCCGTGATTCGGGATTGGGGGTTCGTGAGTCGTACAAAGCGAATCACCCCGGCGCGCTGAATGATTGGTGGCTCTCCCGCCGGCAGTGGTCGCAGGCCTGCTTTTACCGGATCACCAATCACCTTTCACGAATCACGGCTTCAAGGCGCCCGCCCAACCCCGTGCGGCGTGATCCAGCCCATGTAGATCGCCAGCGCAAGCAGCAGGATCATCACCACCGACACCGCCACGCGGCGGGTCAGCGCATTCACGGTGCGCTTGGTCGTCCCCTTGTCGACCATCATGTAATACAGGCCCGCGCCGAGGTTCCAGACGATGACCACCAGGAAAGCGATGATCAACAAGGTTTCCAATGACTTGTTCATGGTGAAGGCCTGTTGGTGGACTGGGGTTGCGCGGCATGCCTGCATATCGCCTGCGCCGGCGCCGGGTGGAGACAGGCGGGCATTATCGCAGCCGGAGTCCAGGGCGGGGTGAGCAGGCGCGCGAACCTCGTGTCTGCCTGGGTGCTGGCGGTGCTGGTGATGGCGTTGTTCGCGCGCCTGGGGGTCTGGCAGCTTGACCGCATGCACGAAAAACAGGCGATGCTCGACGCCACCGCACGGGTCCTGCACGACCGCAACGCGGTACCCCTGGCGCGCGCCGCCAGCGTGCAGGGCAGCAGCGGGTATGACTGGAGCGCCGGCGATGGCCGGTTTCCCGATTTGCCCGCGATCCTGCTCGACAACCAGCAGCATGACGGACACCCGGGCGTCCGCGCGTATCGCGTCTTCCAGCCCGCGTCCAGCACCATGCCGCTGCTGGTCGACATGGGCTGGCTGCCGCTGGCGGGCAATCGCAGGATGCCGGTGATCGCGCGGCCACGGGGTGAGCAGCGCATCCAGGGTCTGTTGGTGCCGCCACCGTCGGCAGGCATCGTGGCGGCCAGGGCCGTGCCGCAGGCTGGAGGCAGTGTGCTGGCCAGCGCATTGGATCCGACGCTGCTCCGCGATGCGCTGCAGCTGCCCGCGCTCGCCCCGAGGGTACTCAAGCTCGACCCCGCATCGCCACTGGGCTACGCGCGCGACCTGGATGTCCTGCCCAACACCCTGCCGCCGGAGCGACACCTGGGTTACGCCGTGCAATGGTTTGGCCTGTCCCTGGCCGTGCTGGTGACGGCACTGGTCCTGACGTTTCGAAAACCCAAATCACGCAAGAAGCACCCATGACGGGAACTTGCACGACGGCATCACCCCACACGGCATCACCCCACACAGCATCACCCAGGCCAGAGCCGCAATGACAGACGCATCCACGCCCCAGGTCCGACGCAACCGCACCGCATTGCTGGTGATCGCGGCGATCTTTTTCGGCGGCATGCTGGTGGCTGGTGCGTTGCGCTTGTCCGGTTGGCGACCCGCCGTCAACAGGAACCACGGCGAGTTGCTGCAACCGCCGGCCGACCTGCGCGCGGTGGCGCCGCGGCTGGCCGACGGCAATGTGTATGCATGGAATCCCAAGGCACGCACCTGGCGGATCGCAGTGGCACCGCCAGCCGACTGCACCCGAGAGTGCGACAAGCTCGCCCACGACATCGATCTCGTGACGCGCCTGATGGGCAAGGACGCGGACAAGGTCGACGTGTTGTGGCTGTGTGCGCGCGAAGGCTGCACGCCGCCAGCGCCCTTGCGACACGACCCCAACCTGCGCGTGCTGTCGCCCGATGCCATGCTGCACGAGTCACTGCAGGTCGTCGATCGCCGCGCGGTCATGCCATCCCCGGCCAGCGGCTCCGCGGCCGGGCAGGCCATGCCCGCGCCGGATGCATCCGACCCGGCGCCGGTGGTGCCGATCTACGTCATCGACCCCAACGGCTTCCTGATCCTGCGGTACCCACCGGGCTCGGATCCGGGTGGATTGCGTGCGGACCTGGCCAAGCTGCTCAAGTTGATGTGACATGATGCCGACCCCAACCTCCCCACGCGACACGATGCGCAACGCCGACGACGTGCCACCTGGCAGCCGCGAACCGGGCGGCCAGAAGACAGGCGGCCCCAAGCTGCTGCGCTATCGGCATTTCCACCGCATTGCCTGGCTGGCCTGCGCACTGGCCCTGGGTGTGATCGTCTTTGGCGCCTTCGTGCGGCTGTCCAACGCTGGATTGAGTTGCCCGGACTGGCCTACGTGCTATGGCCGCGCCGCATGGCCGACCGCGGCGCACGACATCACCAACCACGCCGCGTCGGCGATCCGTCCCCTGGAAGTGCACAAGGCCTGGCGCGAGCAGCTGCATCGGATGCTGGCCGGCACGCTGGGCGTGCTGGTGTTGCTGCTGGCGGTCCTGGCGGCGCGCGCCCGCCGCTACGGCATCGCACAGATCGTTACCGCGGCCTTGCTGGTGGCCGTGTCGATTCCGCTGTACATGCGTGCGCAATACCTCCCGGCAGGCGTGCTGGCCGGCATCGGCGAGGCGATCCTGCTGTTTGCGGCGATCCGCTGGGCCGGTCGCGATCCCGGCTCGGGCCCGGCGCAGACCTTGTCGTCGGTGGCCGCGATGACGCTTGGCGGTGATCGTGTTGCAGGCTTTGCTGGGCATGTGGACCGTCACCTGGCTACTCAAGCCGCTGGTCGTGATGGGCCACCTGCTGGGCGGCATGACCACGTTCGCGCTGCTGACCTGGATGGCCTGGCGCGCGACCGACCGCCCGGTACGGCTGCCCGACGCCGGATTGCTGCGCCGCCTGCTGATCGTGGCGCTTGTGTTGCTGGGCGTGCAGATCGCGCTGGGCGGCTGGACCAGCGCCAACTACGCCGCGCTGGCCTGCGGCACCGACTTCCCCAAATGCGTGGGGCAATGGTGGCCGCCGCACGATTTCCACCAGGGCTTCGTGCTATGGCGAGGCGTTGGCGTCGATTACGAAGGTGGCGTCCTGGATGGCGCATCGCGCATCGCGATCCAGATGGCCCACCGGATCATGGCCGGCGTGGTGTTCGTGTACGTGCTGTGGCTGGCATCCAAACTGATGCGCACGCCCGGCATCCGCGGTGCCGGGGTGTTGCTCGGTGCGCTGGTGCTGTCGCAAGTCGGCCTGGGCATCGCCAACGTCAAGCTGGCGCTGCCGCTGCACATCGCGGTGATGCACAACGCAGGCGCGGCATTGCTGTTGTTCGTGCTGGTGGGTCTGCTTGCGCGGGTGAGGCCGCTGGAGGCGTAGGGCGGGTCTCGACCCGCCAGGCCCGGATCGACATCTCTCGATCGAAGCGGCCTTGATCGACCGCCTGGCATGGTTTTAATCGCATGCGCGCCACGCGTCGGATCGGAATGTATGGATCGGCGGGTTGAAACCCGCCCTACAATAGACGGATGAGCAAGCTTTTCCGCCAGTACTGGAGCCTGACCAAGCCACGGGTGGTGGCGTTGATCGTGTTCACCGCGGTGATCGGGATGTTCCTGGCCGTGCCAGGCTTGCCGCCGCTGCGCGAAGCGGCGCTTGGCACGCTCGGCATCTGGTTGGCGGCCTCAAGCGCCGCAGCCATCAACCAGATACTCGATTCGCGCATCGACGCCAAGATGGCGCGCACCTCGTGGCGGCCACTGGTGGCGGGCACGCTGACCGTGCGCCAGGCGCTGGGGTTTGCCATTGCGTTGGCGATCGCCTCGATGCTGATCCTGGTGCTTGGCGTCAACCAGCTCACCGCCTGGCTGACGTTTGCATCGCTGATCGGCTACGCGGTGATCTATACCAAGTTCCTCAAGCGTGCGACGCCGCAGAACATCGTCATCGGCGGCATCGCGGGTGCCGCGCCGCCCGCACTGGGCTGGACGGCGGTCACCGGCCACCTGCATTCGGACGCGTTGTTGCTGGTGCTGATCATTTTCGTATGGACGCCGCCGCACTTCTGGGCGCTGGCGATCTTCCGCCGCGAAGACTACGCCCGCGCCATGGTGCCGATGCTGCCGGTCACCCACGGCGTTGCATACACCCGGGTGCAGATCCTGCTCTACACCATCTTGTTGGTGGTGGTGACGGTGCTGCCACGGCTGACCGGCATGAGCGGCAACTTCTACCTGGGTGGCGCCCTGGTGCTGGGTGCGGTGTTCCTGTGGTATGCGTGGAAGCTGCAGGACCCGCCCGATGAATTCTTCGCGATGAAGGTGTTCAATTATTCCATCGTCTACCTGATGGCGCTGTTTGCCTTCCTGCTGGTGGATCACTGGCTGCTGCCGTGGTTGCAGCCGGCCGCTTCGATCCAGTTCGTGCCGACCGGTTGATTGTCGGCTCCGCGACCGCAATTTCCAGGTAGTACGCAGTCAGCCGGTAGATCGATGAAGCGATGGTTGATCGCATTTGTTTTGCTCGCCCTTCCTGGCTGGGTGCAGGCTGTCGTTCCCGCAAGCGCCGACCGGATCGACGAAGCTGCACGACTGGTGCAGCAACGTGCTGTCGAGCAAGACTGGTGCTGCTTGGTGAAGCACACGGCACGCGCGAGATTCCGCGACTGGTCGCGGCGCTGGTCGACCGCTACAGCGAAAAGGCTCCGGTGTTGCTGGCGATCGAGATGTGGGATGGTGAATACCAGCGGCTGCGCGACTACCTGGCATCTGATGGTGGCGCCTCTGCGCAGGGCGCATTGCGCAGCGGAGATTACTGGCAAGTCACCAGCGACCAGCACGATGGCCGCCGGAATCGCGACATGCTCGACCTGATTGAGCATCTGCGGCAATTGCGCATTCCGGGTCTCGACGTAGCGATCCTGCCGATCGGGCCGGCGTGACCAACCTGTCGTTCTATGGGCGCTGGTCCGCGCAGGACATCTCGCCGGCCGGTAACCAGCTGGGCGCGTGGGTGATCGCGGTGCCGGTGATCGGCGGATTGATCGTCGGGGTGATGGCGCGCTGGGGCTCGCAGGCCATCCGCGGCCACGGCATTCCCGAGGCGATGGAGCAGGTATTGCTCAACGAGTCCCGGATCGCGCCGCGCATTACCTTCCTCAAGCCGCTGTCGTCTGCTGTGGCGATCGGCACCGGCGGGCCGTTTGGCGCGGAGGGACCGATCATCGCCACCGGCGGCGCGCTGGGTTCGTTCGTCGGCCAGTTGATGCACGTCACCGCGCACGAGCGCAAGGTGCTGCTCGCTGCAGGCGCGGCCGCCGGCATGACCGCGATTTTCGGCTCACCCGTCGCCGCCGTGGTGCTGGCGGTGGAGTTGTTGCTGTTCGAGCTGCGCGCACGCTCGTTGATCCCGGTGGCGCTGGCAACGGTGTCGGCGGCCGGAGTGCGTTACGCACTGGTCGGCAGCACGCCCGTGTTCGCGATGCCCGCGATCGCGCAACCGGGATTGGCCGCGCTGGCGGGCTATGTCGTGCTGGGTGGACTGATCGGCCTGGCCAGCATTGCCGTGACCCGCATCGTCTATGGCGTCGAGGACGCTTTCGAAAAGCTCCCCGTGCACTGGATGTGGTGGCCGGCCATCGGCGGCCTGGCGGTCGGCATCATTGGATACTTCGCGCCACTGACGCTGGGCGTGGGTTACGTCAACATCGAGAACATCGTCTCGGGCAATTTCGCGGTCGGCGCGCTGGCAGTGTTGTGCCTGATGAAGTTCCTGTCGTGGTCGATCGCGCTGGGAAGCGGCACTTCCGGCGGCACCCTGGCGCCGCTGTTCACGATCGGCGGGGCATTGGGTGCGCTGGCAGGGTTCGCCGCGGTCGCGGTGGCCCCGCAGCTGGGCATCGACCCGCGCATCGCCGGGCTCGTCGGCATGGCCGCGATGTTCGCCGGTGCCTCGCGCGCGTTGCTGGCATCGGTGGTGTTTGCGTTCGAAACCACCCAGCAACCGGCTGGTTTGCTGCCACTGCTCGGCGGCTGCACCGCCGCCTACCTCGTGTCCGCGCTGGCCATGCGCAACACCATCATGACCGAGAAGATCGCCCGCCGCGGCGTGCGCGTCCCGACCGAGTACGCCGCCGATTACCTGGAGCAGGTCCTGGTCCGCGACGCCTGCAGCCGCGACGTCGTCACACTGCGCACCCGCGATGAACTGGGCGATGTCCGCCAGTTGATCGCGTCCGGCCGCAGCGAACACCAGCACCAGGGCTTCCCGGTCATCGACGACACCGGGCGCGTGCGCGGCGTGCTGACCCGCCGCCAATTGCTGGATCCGTCCGAACCCAACATGCGCCATGTCGGCGACCTGCCCATGCGTGAACCGGTGGTGGTGCACGAGCACCATTGCCTGCGCGAGGCCGCCGACCACATGGTCGACCACGACATCGGCCGGGTGATCGTCGTCGGCGTCGACGCCCCGCATCCGCTGGTTGGCATCCTCACCCGCGGCGACCTGCTGGCCGCGCACGGGCAGCGCCTGAAGGAAGCCAACCAGGCGGGGCGGCATATCCGAATCCGGAAGTCCTTGCAGGAGCGAAGGCCCACGTGATGGCGAGGTCGGCCCAGCCCGTGGCAGGGAGGCGCGGGATCGACATTGCCATCCTTGCCGGCAGGCCCCGGTTGTCGTACATCGTCTTGCGCGCAAAACCGCATCCGCACCATGACCTGGCTTCTGGCAGCGTCATTGCCCAGGCCGCGCAATCCGGAACGGCTGCTGGCTGCAGCGATACACGATTTCGCCCGGCGCCTCGCGGTCGCCGCCAGGCGGGCATCCCTCCATGGCATGTCGTCCCACGGGCGCCATCGATGGCAAGCCCGTGCTTCGTTGTCATGCCGATGCATCCACCGACCAGGGGATGCATCGGCACATGAGAAGCTCCCGGCCGGAGGGATGGCGGGCAACCGCCCGGCGGACAGTCCTGGCGTACCGGCGATGCCTGGAAGACGACCTTCAACCGCGCGCCGGCGTCGACTCCTTGGCCAGCCGCTTTTCGATCCGACGATCCGGTACCAGCCAGAGCAGCGCCACCACCACGTAAAGCCCTTGCGCGATCCAGTGTCCAACGAAGGCCAGCGGGATCGCGACCGCGTAGACCACGATCGATACGTATCCCTTGGCATCGCGACCGATCGCCCGCGCCACCAGCGACTCGCCGCCGTCGGCGGCGATGATGACCCGCACCAGGATCGAGTAGGCGACCGCAGCCATCAACAGCACGCCGCCGTACATCGCGCTGGGCAGGGCGGCGAAGTGGTTCTCGCCCATCCAGCCGGTGACGAACGGAAACAGCGACAGCCAGAACAGCAGGTGCAGGTTGGCCCACAGCACGCCGCCGCTGACTTTTCGGGTCGCCTGCAGCAAGTGGTGGTGGTTGTTCCAGTAGATGCCGATGTAGACGAAGCTCAGGATGTAGCCCAGCAGCACCGGCACCAGCGGTTGCAGCGCCGACAGGCCATCGCCATGCGGCACCTTCATCTCCAGCACCATGATGGTGATGATGATGGCCAGCACGCCGTCGCTGAAGGCTTCCATCCGGCGTCTTGCCCATTTCGCGACTCCTGTTCGGGTTGGTTTGCCATTGTAGGAGCGAGACAAGTCGCTTTCGGAAAGCTCCGGACACCCTGGTCGCGACTTGCGTCGCTCCTTCAAAAGCCAGGGCAGGATCCAGAGCGGGCGGCTGAAGCTGCGTCCCGTGGCAGCGGCTCCAGCCGCGCGCTTTTGCTGCTGCCGCCTTCGTTGCTGTCGTAGCAGCGACGCCACTCGCGACCAGCTATTGCCGATGCCGTGATCGCGACTGGCCTCGCCCCTGCAACGGCGGCGTCAGCGGTCTTGCTCGACGATGACGGCAGTGCCGTAACACAGCACCTCCGTCAGGCCGGGCATGAGTTCGGTCGCGTCGTAACGCATCGCGATGATGGCGTTGGCGCCAATTTGCCTGGCGTGGACGACCATGTCGCGATAGGTTTCGATGCGCGCTTGCTCGCATAGCTCGGTGTAGATGGTGATGTTGCCGCCGAACAGGGTCTGGATGCCGCCGAAGAAATTGCCGACCAGCGACCGCGAGCGCACGGTGATGCCGCGCACGACGCCGAGATTGCGCACGATCCGGTGGCCGGCGAGTTCCAGCGCGGTCGTGACCATGGTGTCGTCCAGGCGCGCCGTCATGGGGCGTGGCGTCATCGGGCGCGCCGTCATCGGGCGTGACGCGTCGATGGCCGGGCTGGTGTTGTAGGGATCGGTCATGCGGAGTCCTTTGGGCTGGCTGGCAGCCGAATGCAGTGCTTGCCGCGCGTCCGCGGTCAGCGTCGCGTCGCGGGGCGGTTGCCCAGCAACGCACGCAACTCTTCCTTCTCACGCGTATCCAGCGGGCCTTCACGGTTGCGGGCAAGCAGGTCGTCGATGCGTTGCTGCCTGGCCTGGTCATCAAGCTGCGCGATCGCGTCCATGAACTCGGTCGCCCAAAGCGTTTCGTCGCCCGCCATCGTTTGGGCGGCCAGTTTCTGCAACGCGGCAGCCTCGTCGCGATCCGCGAAGTGCTGCAACACGATGCCGGTGCTGATGTCCGGGCGCAGGCGGACGAGCTCGATCATCTCGAGCAACAGGTCGATCCCGGGCTGGCGCAGCGACGCGAACCGGTAGGGCGGCTCCAACGACTGCGCGAGGGCCGGTTGCTGGAGCAGCAACGCGATCGCGCCACGCACCAGGCTGCGCCTGGGATGCGGGGTGCCACGACCGGCGTGCGCGCGCTGGGCCGGCACGTGGGTTTGTGGATCACTGTTGCGCGCGCCGACGCCGGTGAGTGTGGTCAGGTGCTGGCGCATCAGGTCGCCAAAGGCGCCGTCGGGAATCTGCGACAGCAGCGGCTTGCAGCGCTCGGCCAAACGGGCCTTGCCGTCCAGCGTGGCGATGTTGACGTCGCCGGACAGTTGGTTGAAGAAGAATTCCGACAACGGCATGGCATCGCGCAGGCGCGCGTCGAAGCCGGCGGCACCATCCTTGCGCACGATGCTGTCGGGATCCTCGCCGTCGGGCAGGAACAGGAAAAAGGCCTGGCGTCCGTCCTTCATCCGCGGCAGGACGGATTCCACCGCCTTCCAGGCCGCCTTGCGGCCGGCGTTGTCGCCATCAAAACAGAAGTACACGTCGGGCGCATTGCGGAACAGCAATTCGGCATGGTCCGGCGTGGTCGCGGTCCCGAGCGTGGCCACCGCCTGGCTGACGCCGTATTGCGCCAGCGCGATGACGTCCATGTAGCCTTCGACCACGATCAGACGTTCGAGCTTCTGGTTGGCTTGCCGGGCCTGCCACAGGCCGTAAAGCTCGCGGCCCTTGTGGAACAAGACCGTTTCGGGCGAATTGAGGTACTTGGGCGTGTCTGAGCGGCCCTCGGTCAATGTGCTGATGACCCGGCCGCCAAACGCGATCGTGCGTCCCCGGCGGTCGTGGATCGGAAACATCAACCGGTCGCGGAACTTGTCGTAGGTGTGGCCCTTGTCGTTTTTCGACAGCAGGCCGCCGCGCTCGAGCAGCTTGAGCCGCCGCGCATCGGTGCCGAGCTTGTCGCGCAGGGCGCTGAAGCCGTCGGGCGCGTAGCCGACCCCATAGCGTTCGACGATGGCGGCCTCGATGTCGCGTTGCGCGACATAGGCCTGCGCCTTGTCGCTGCCCGCCAGCTGCCGCGCGAAGAATTGCGCGGCTGCATCCATCGCCGCATAGATGTCCCGGGTGTCGGAGTCCTGGTTGCGCTGCACGGTATCGCGCGGGACTTCCATGCCGGCATGGCGTGCCAGCTCGTCGACCGCGTCCAGGAACTCCAGCCGGTCGTACTCCATCAGGAAACTGATCGCGGTGCCATGGGCCCCGCAGCCGAAGCAGTGGTAGAACTGCTTGGTCGGGCTGACGGTGAAGCTGGGAGAGCGTTCGTCGTGGAACGGGCAGCGCGCCGAATACTCCTTGCCCTGTCGCTTCAATGGCACCCGCGCCCCGACCACCTCGACGATGTCGGTGCGGGCCAAAAGGTCATCAATGAAAGCGTCAGGAATCCGGGCCATCTAAACCAAGGCCTCCAAGGCAAACAATGTCAGCCAGCGCGCGGCGGCGCGTCGGGATTTCCCCCAAGCGCGTGCTGTCGCTGCGCGGTCGTCGATGAAGGCGTCGGGGATGCGGGCCATGGCCAGCTAGGATGCCACGGCTGGAGCATCCGCTGCGGCCCGTCGCCGGGCGCGCTCATCGATCACGGCAGTGATCAACGCGCCAAGGAAGAACACGGCCGCCGCGTAGTACATCCACACCAGCAGCAGCACCAGCGCCCCCATCGAGCCGTAGGCGCTGCCGGGGGCGGCCTGGGCCAGGTACAGCCCGATCAACCAGCGTCCCAGCACGAACAGCCCTGCGGTGATCGCGCCGCCCAGCAACGACTGTCGCCAGCGCACGTGGCGGTCGGGCAGGTAGTGGTAGAGGAAGGCGAAGGCCAGCGCATAGATCGCCAGCGTCAGCAGCGTGCCAAGGACCGGGAGCAGCGTCGGCACCCGGGCGAGGAACAATTGCAATGCCGTGGCCACGGCCATCGAGACGATCAACAGGAAGCCCAGCGACAGCACCACGCCAAAGGACAGCACGCGCTTGCGCAGCCAGGCCAGGATCCCCGGCAGCTGTCGTGCGTCGCTTCGAAAGATCAGGTTGAGCGCGATCTGCAGGCGCGCAAACACGACCGTGGCACCGACACACAGCAACAGCGTGCCCCAGATCCCGGCCAGCGACCCCACGTTGGGTTGCCGCTTGGCATTGGTGACCACGGTGGCGACCACTTCGCGCGCGCCAGGGCCTGCCAAGGCCCCGATCTGCCGGGACAGCTCCTGCTGGGCGTCCGGATACAGCGAAGCCGCGACCCACAACAGCAGCACCAGCAACGGGGCCAGCGACAGCAGCGCATAGAACGACAGCGCCGCGGCGTGGGTCAGCAGGTCGGTTTCGAAGAAGCGCAGGACCAGGTGGGCGGGCAGGCTGTCCCGGAGGCGCGTCAAACGCCGGCGGAACGTGTCGGTGGGAAAGCGCATGTGGGCAGGATACGGGCGGGGCGTCACGGCGCTGTCAGTCCAGCTGAACCAACGCTGGCCCCCCGGGGACGTGGCTTCCGTCGCGCGCGCTTGCTCCTGCAGCAGGCCATGCAAGCGCTCGCGGCCGAAGCCGCCCCACGAAGAGCAAGGAGCCAGGCCGGATCAGCCGGCGAGGCGCTGCTTGACCAGCTTCGACACCTGCCCCATGTCGGCCTGGCCGGCCAGCGTGGGCTTGAGTGCGCCCATCAGCTTGCCCATGTCGGCCGGACCGCTGGCGCCGGTGTCCGCGATGGCGGCGTCGATCGCGGCCAGGATGGCGTCATCGCCCATCTTCTCGGGCAGGTAGCGCTCGATCACCACGATTTCCGCGCGCTCGATGGCGGCCAGGTCTTCGCGGTCGGCGGCTTCGTACTGGGTGACGGAGTCCTTGCGCTGCTTGACCATCTTGTCGAGGACCGCGATGACCTGGGTATCGTCCAGCGTGATGCGTTCGTCGACTTCCTTCTGCTTGATCGCGGCATTGACCAGCCGGATCACGCCCAGGGAGGCCTTGTCGCCGGATTTCATCGCGGCCTTCATGTCGTCGGTGAGGCGTTGCTTGAGGGACATCGTGGAACTCCAGGTCGGGCGGGCATGCGTGGCCGGCGGGAAAGGGCAACCGGTTCAAACGCAAAAAGCCGGCGGCGCTAGGGCGCGGCCGGCTTCAGGCGCGTACGGGGGCGGGCATGCCGGACCGGCATCGCCCGCGCGGCTCAGTACAGGCGCTGGCGCTTGGTGACGTCGCGGGCGGAGCGGCGCGACTGGCGCTTCACCGCAGCGGCGGCCTTGCGCTTGCGCTCCTGGGTCGGCTTCTCGTAATACTCGCGCTTGCGGGTTTCGGCCAGTACACCGGCCTTTTCGCAGGTGCGCTTGAAGCGACGCAGGGCAAACTCGAAGGGCTCGTTCTCGCGGACTTTGACGCTGGGCATGGAATCTCCGGGACAATACGACCCGGACAGGCCGGGCGAGCCGCGTATGATAACGGCTGGCCGGGGCATGCTGCAACTGTTTGATTCCGCGTCATCCTAATCCCGCGTGTCTCTCCCCCCGGCCACCCGGGCCACCGGGAAGGGGCCCGCGGGCGCAGGCGGCAGGCAGCACCGGCAGTTGCTCGCGCGCATCCAACCCCGGACCGGTCTGGCATCGAGCCATCCGCCGAAACCCATTCCAACCCCTCTCCCCGGGGAGAGGGGCACGACAGCCCCGATACCCATGAAAGTCCTCGGAATCGAAACCTCCTGCGATGAAACCGGCGTGGCCGTCTACGACACCGGACTGGCCGGCGCGGCCGGCCTGCGGGCGCACGGGCTGTACAGCCAGATCGCGCTGCATGCCAAGTACGGCGGAGTGGTGCCGGAGCTGGCCAGCCGCGACCACGTCCGCAAGCTGTTGCCGCTGATCCGGCAGACCCTGGCCGAGGCCGGGCTGTCTACCGACGATCTCGATGGCGTGGCATACACCGCCGGCCCCGGGCTGGTCGGGGCGCTGCTGGTCGGGGCCGGGGTCGCGCGGTCGCTGGCCTGGGCATTGGACCTGCCAGCCATCGGCGTCCACCACATGGAGGGGCATTTGCTGGCGCCACTCATGGAAGACGACCCTCCAGCCCCCCCTTTCGTGGCGCTGCTCGTCTCTGGTGGCCACACGCAACTGGTCGCGGTCGACGCCATCGGCCAGTACCGGCTGCTGGGCGAAACCCTGGACGACGCCGCCGGCGAGGCCTTCGACAAGACCGCCAAGCTGATGGGCCTGCCGTACCCAGGCGGTCCGCAGCTGGCAGCCCTGGCCGAGCGGGGCACGCCGGGGGCGTACAGGTTTTCGCGGCCGCTGACCAATCGGCCAGGACTCGACTTCAGCTTCAGCGGGCTCAAGACCCAGGTGATGCTGGCCTGGCAGAAAAGCGACCAGTCCGAAGCGACCCGCGCCGACATGGCACGCGGATTCGAGGATGCGGTCGTCGACACATTGGTGATCAAGTGCGAGCGGGCGCTGGAGGCAGCCGGTTGCGACACCCTGGTCGTGGCTGGCGGCGTCGGCGCCAACAAGCGGCTGCGCGCGCAGTTGCAGGCCATGGCCAGCAAGCGCGGCGGCCGTGCGTGCTTCCCGCGGCCGGCGCTGTGTACCGACAATGGGGCCATGATCGCCTATGCCGGTGCGCTGCGATTGCAGGCCGGGCAGCACGATGATGCCGTCGTGCGCGTCGCGCCACGTTGGGATATGGCGGGCCTGCCGCCGTTGGCGGCAGGCCGGGATCGGTGATTCGGGATCGGTGATTCGGGATTGGGGATTCGAAAAAGCCGAGGCCGGGCAAGCTAAGCTGCGACTTCACAAATCCCCAATCCCTAATCCCTAATCCCGGCTTCCTATGGACAAGGTTTTCATCGAAGGCCTCGAGATCGAGGCGCTGATCGGCATCTACGACTGGGAGCGGCGCATCCGGCAGCCGTTGCGTTTCGACCTGGAAATGGATTTCGACAACCGCAAGCCCGCCGCCAGCGACGACATCGCCGACACGCTCGATTACAAGGCGGTCAGCAAACGCCTGATCGCCTTCGTCTCGCAGTCCGACTTTGGCCTGGTCGAGACCCTGGCCGAACGCTGCGCGGAGCTGGTGCTGCGGGAGTTCGGCGTCCCCCGGCTGCGGCTGAAGCTGGCCAAGCCCGGTGCCGTCCGCGGCGCGGCCTGCGTTGGCGTCGTCATCGAACGGCAACGCGCCGACCTGCCGACGGCGCCTGCGCACGATCCGGAACGCGTCCGTGGCCGCGCCGCGCAAGGCATGCGCCGGCTGATGCCGGGAGCATGCGGCAGCCACGCCGTGACGCTCCCCGGGTCGCGTACCGGCCGGGACGGACGGCGGCGCCGAGCCCGTGGCGCACTCCCGCCGCCGCGAGCCCGGCCAGTCGCCGGCCCGCCACGTCGGGTCATGCCACGCGGTGGCAGCCTGCGCGATGGCGCGCACGTGCGCACCTTCATCACCCTGGGCAGCAACGTCGATCCGGAAACAACCTGCGCCAGGCCGTGGAGGCATTGCGCGCGCGTTTCGGCGAGGTGACGGTCTCACCCGTGTATCGCAGCAAGGCGGTGGGCTTCGATGGCCCCGACTTCTTCAACGCCATTGCCGACTTTCATTGCGGCATCCATCCCTTCGCACTCAACCATTGGCTGCATGCGCAGGAGATCGCCCAGGGTCGTGACCGCCGTGATACCAGCTATATCGATCGGCCGTTGGACATGGATATCATCTATTTCGGCACCCTGGTGCTGGATGGCCCGGGCGACTTCCAGTTGCCGCGTGCGGAGCTGCACCACGCCTTCGTGCTGAAACCGCTGGTCGATATTGCAGCCGGACTTCGTCGATCCGATCCGCCATCTGCCGCTTTCGCGGATCTGGGCTGCGCATCCGCAGCACGACGATCCACCCGAGCGCATCGACCTCGCCCTCTAGCAACGCGTTGCCGCGACGGTCGCTTGCGTCGTTTGCCTGGGCCTCGCGGATGCGGGGTCCGACAAGCACGCTGGATGCAGGCGCTGCGCCGTGCAAGCCGTCGCCAGGATGGCCTGCGGACATGTAGCGCATGCAGCGCATGCAGGCCGCGGGGATGCTTCCGTTAAACTGGACGGATGCACGACTGGGTCCAGCAACTAGTGGAAGGCTTTGCCGGCGAAACCGCGCAGGAAGCGTGGATCGCGCTCGGGGCTGTTGCTGTTGGTGGCGTTGCTGGTCGGGTGGCTGAGCCATCGATGGCTGCCCAGGCTGGCGCGACGCATGGTCGAGGCCACGTCCACCCGCTGGGACGACGCGCTGATCAACCAGGGCGGGCTGCGGCAGATCTCCCACCTTGCACCGGTTCTGGTGCTCTATGCGGGGCATCGACGTGATCCGGCGCTGCCGGACGATGCCGTTGACCTTGCTGCGCAAGGTGCTGGTGGTGCTGATCATCTTCTTCATCGCCCGCGGGTTCATCCGGTCCTGTCCGCGGCCAACGCCATCTACGAGACGCCAGTTCGACGTCCATGGCCGGCCCATCAAGGGCTATGTGCAGATGGGCAAGCTGATCGTGTTTCTGCTGGCGACGATCCTGATGGTCGCGGTACTGATCCAGCGTTCGCCACTGCTCCTGTTGTCTCCGGGCCTGGTGCGCCTGGGCGCCGTACTGCTGCTGGTGTTCAAGGACACCATCCTGTCGCTGGTCGCCAGCGTCCAGATCGCCTCCAATGACCTGCTGCGCATCGGTGACTGGATCACGATGCCTTCGCTGGCCGCCGACGGCGATGTCGTCGACATCGCGCTCAACACGGTGCGGGTACAGAACTTCGACAAGACCATCGTCACCATCCCGACGTACCGGCTGGTGTCGGACAGCTTCATCAACTGGCGAGGGATGAAGGACGCCGGGGCCCGGCGCATCAAGCGCGCGCTGTACATCGACCAGCGTTCGGTCGACTTCCTGGACGAGCAGGCAATCGAGCGCCTGTCCGCGTTCGCCTGCTGGACGAATACCTGCAGCACAAGCACGAGGCGCTGCTGGACTGGAACGGCAAGCTGGGCGACGCCGGCAGGCAACCGGTCAACACCCGGCGCCTGACCAACCTGGGTTGCTTGCGCGCATACGTGACCGCTTACCTCAAGGCCAACCCGCACATCGCACAAGACAAGATGCTGCTCGTGCGGCAGCTGGCCCCCAGTCCGGCCGGGTTGCCGCTGGAGGTGTATTGCTTTGCCGATACCACGGACTGGGGCGACTACGAGGCGATCCAGGCGGACTTGTTCGATCATTTGCTGGCGATCCTGCCGCAGTTTGGCCTGCGCCTGTTCCAGCAGCCCACGGGTTCCGACCTGGCCCACGCCCTGGCGCAACCGGTGACGGCGCAGGCGCCATCGCCAGGCGCGCAGGCTCCCGACGAGCAGGCTCCTGACGAGCAGGCTCCCGACAAGCAAGCTCCCGACAAGCAAGCTCCCGACAAGCAAGCCCCCGACGCGCAGGCCACGGACGCGGATGCGCGCTGATCGCGGGCCCGCACTGACCATGGCAGGCCACTGAAGGTGGCACGCGCCTGGCTCAGCCTGGGAAGCAACATCGCGCCCGAAGCGAATCTGCGCGCGGCCATCCTGGCCTTGCGCGCCAGATTCGACGAGGTCGTGGTGTCGAGGCTGTATCGCACGGCTGCGATCGGCTTCGACGGGCCGGCGTTCCTCAATGCCGCCGCCGGGATCGATTGCGACCTGGATCCGGTGGCGCTGGATGCCTGGCTGCATGCGCTGGAGGATGCCCAGGGCCGCGACCGCAGCGGTCCGCGGTTCGGCGACCGGCCGCTGGATATCGACATCGTCTTCTATGACGACCTTGTGGTCGACGGGCCGGGTCACCTGCAGATCCCGCGGCCGGAATTGCGCCACGCCTTCGTGCTCAAGCCACTGGTGGACATCGCGCCGGACCTGGTCGACCCACGCAGTGGTCGCACGCTGGCAGCGTTGTGGAAAATGCATCCGGAGCATGGGGACTCCCGCTGGTCGACACCCGGCTCCCCCGGAGGCGCCGGACCCTGACGGGCACGCGGCGGGCCGATTGCCTACAATCCATGCAACCACCACCGGAGCAGGACCATGGGTAGATTCCAACGCAGCTGGGCACTGACCCGGACCAGCTTCCAGGTCCTTCGTTCGGACAAGGAGTTGCTGGTATTCCCGCTGGTGGCGTCGATCGCGGCGATCGTGGTCGCGGCCACCTTCGTGTTGCCCATGTTCGGGTTGGGTCTGTTCAACCACATGGAGGACGGACGCCGCTCGCTGGAGCTCTATGTGTGGGGTTTCGCGTTCTACCTGGTGCAGTACTTCGTGATCTTCTTCTTCAACTCGGCGCTGGTCGGCGCGGCGATGATCCGCCTGGACGGCGGCGATCCGACCGTGTCGGACGGCCTGCGCATCGCGCGTGGCAAGTGGAAGCAGATCCTGGGCTACGCGGCAATTGCCGCGACGGTCGGACTGATCCTGCGCGCGCTCGAGCAGCGGGCCGGTTTCCTGGGCCGGATCGTGATCGGTTTCATCGGCGTGGCCTGGACCGTGGCGACCTTCCTGACGGTGCCGGTGCTGGTGGCGCGCGACATCGGCCCGGTCGACGCGGTCAAGCAAAGCGCCAACCTGCTCAAGCAGACCTGGGGCGAGAACATCATCGGCAATGGCGGCATCGGGCTGGTCCTGGGCCTGTTCAATATCGCGCTGATGCTGGCAGGCGTCGGCATCGTCGGATTCCTGGCCGGCAACGGGCTGCCCACGCTGGCAGTGGCGGCGGGCGTCGTGGTGGTGCTTGCCGTGATCCTGACCGCGCTGGTGCAATCCGCGCTATCGGGCATTTATTCGGCGGCGCTATACCGGTTTGCGGTCGCCGGCGATGCGCCGCAGGGGTTCGACGGCATGCTGTTGAAGGATGCGTTCCAGCGCAAGGTGTGACGGTGGTTGCGGCACGAATGGCCATCAGGCGTGCGTCCGCCGTTCGTAGCAGCGGCTTTCGGCCGCGGGCTCTTGCCGTTGGCGTGTGTTTGCCCCGGTAGGCGTGGTGATGGCATGCCATCACCGGTAAGTCGCGATGCTCTTTTTCGCAAGGTCGCATTTGGACTGACTGCCTCCCTCCCTTTCGCGCAGCGAAGGGGAGGGCTGGGGAGGGGTGCTCTTCGCGCATTGCCTGGCAACAGCCGACGTCCAACCTCGTGCACCGAGAAAAGCGGACGGCTTTGGGACAAGACCCAACGTTTCCGCGCTGTCGCGCGGGTTACTTTTGTTCAGGCGAAAGTAACCAAAACCATCCCTCCAGACGCTTGCCGATGCGGCTACGCCGCATCGGTCCCCTGCGCTTCGGACTGGGACACATCCATCTGCCCACCCGCGCTAAGCGGCGACATGCGTCGGGCCAGATCGTTCCTGACGAACTGCCGTCCATGGCGGCACGGCGCCCAAACTCGCGTGCTGCGCGCACTCAAGCATGGGCCCCTCCGTGGCCGCCGTGGCCTGCGATGCTCGGCAAGCTTCAGGTCGCACGCCAGCAAGTGCAACAGCAACAGCAACTCCCAAACCGTCATTTCCGCGAAAGCGGGGTCTCTTGGCAGGCCAACGTCTGACCATCCAGTGACTTTGGCGGTAGAAGCGCCAACGAGCATGGGTGCCGGAAAGCGAACGCGCCTTCCAGGACATCACTAGTGCATCATTGCGAAGGCAACGTCGATCAGCACGCTACAGCCTGCAACGCAGCGGCGATCAATCCACCAGCGTGCGACCACCATCGACGTTTAACACCTGGCCTGTCATGTAGGTCGCATCGCGCAGCAACCAGCCTACAGTTTCTGCGACTTCCTCCGGGGTTCCAGTCCGGGCCAGCGGGGTGCGCGAGAGCATGGTCGCTTTGCTTGCATCGCTGCAGCCGTTGCCTTCAGGCCAAAGGATGGCCCCCGGCGCCACGGCATTCACCCGCACGTCCGGTGCCAGGTCCAGCGCCAATGCACGCGTCATGTGCGCCAGGGCGGCCTTGGCCATGCCGTAGATGGCGTGATCGTGCAGCGGCTGTTCGACATGGATGTCGGTGAGATTGACGATGGCGCCCCCGGCCTTGCGCAGGTGGGGTGCGGCAGCCTGCGACAGGAACAGCGGTGCGCGGGCGTTGACCGCCATCAACGCCTCCCATTGCGCCGGCATCGCCTTGCCGATGGGGGTGGGGAAAAAGTTGGAGGCATTGTTGACCAGCGCGTCGAGCCGGCCGTAGCGGCCAACCGTGCGTGCGACCAGTTCGGGCAGGCGGTCGAACTCGGCCAGGTCGGCCTGCAAGGCCAGCACGCTGTCGCCGCGCCGCGCCTGCAAATCGTCCGCCAGCGCCTGCATGTCGTCATGCGAGCCGCGGTAATGCAGCGCCAGGTCGTAGCCCGCGTCATGCAGGTGGCGTGCGATGGCTGCGCCGATGCGACGGGCGGCGCCAGTGACCAGGGCGACGGGACGGTCGGATGTCATGGCGGCATTCTGGCATGGCATCCCCCGGGCGTGTCCGTGGTCCAAGTCGCCGACCATGGACGGTCACTCCCGCGGCAGGCGGCGCCCAAGGGACGCCGACCGCACGAACATGCACGCGCAGGGGTGACTGTCCTCGCGGGGATGGCGGCGACCAGCGGCCAGAAGCACACCCGCGCCGACCCTGCAGGCGTGCACCGGCCTTGCGTATCCTGTGTCCTTGTCCTGAAATCCAGCGATGCCCGACATGCCGACCGCCCAACCCGATACCCCCGATCGCGACGCCCTGGACCACAGCGGGCACCTGCGCGGAATCATCCAGGAACAGATCATCGCCGCCGGCGGCGCGATCCCGTTTTCGCGCTTCATGGAGCTGGCGTTGTACGCGCCCGGCCTGGGGTATTACAGCGCCGGGGCCGAGAAGTTCGGGGCGGACGGGGACTTCGTCACCGCACCGGAACTGGGGCCGTTGTTCGCCGCGTGCGTCGCCGACGCGGTGGCGCCGGTGCTGCAGCAGATCGGGGCCAGCGCGCAGTTCGTGGAGCTGGGTGGCGGCAGCGGGGCGTTTGCACAGGTTGCGTTGAAGCGTCTGCTGGCGCTGGATGCGTTGCCCGACCGTTACGCCATCCTCGAGCCCAGCGCCGACCTGCGCGCACGCCAGCAGCAACGCCTGCGCGAGCACCTGGGTCCGCTGCTGTTCGACCTGGTCGAATGGATCGACACACCGATCCAGGATGCCTGGGACGGCGTGCTGTTTGCCAACGAAGTGATCGACGCGCTGCCTACCCCGCGCTTCGTCGTGCGCGATGGCCAAGTGCTGGAGGAAGGCGTTGCGCTGGACGGGGAGGGACGGTTCATCCGCGAGGATCGGCCCGCCGATCCCCTGCTGGTCGCCGCCGTGCGCCAGGTCGAACGCCAGCTGGAAGCCCCGCTTGCCGACGGCTACCGCTCCGAACTGCTGCCGCAACTGCCCTACTGGATACAGGCGGTGATCGGCCGCATGCAGCGTGGCGCGATGCTGTTCGTCGATTACGGCTACCCGCGCCGTGAGTACTACCAGCCGCAACGCAGCGACGGCACCTTGCGCGCCTTCCGTCGGCACCAGGTCGGCAACGACGTGTACGCGCTGCCGGGTCTGCAGGACCTGACCGCGTCGGTCGACTTCACGGCGTTGGCCGAAGCGGGTACCAGCGCCGGCTTCGACTTTGCCGGTTACTGCTCTCAGGCCAGCTTCCTGATCGGCAATGGACTGGAACAACGCCTGGCCGAGGCCGAAGCGAAGGCCCGCGACGAGGCCGCACGCATCCGCCTGCGGCAGGAGGTCAAGCAATTGACGCTGCCCGAGGCCATGGGCGAGCGCTTCCAGGTGATGGGGTTTTCGCGGGAGGTCGAGTTTGGCGCGGCGTTCCTGGCAGGTGACCTGAGCTACCGCCTTTGAACCCCTCGACTCCGGGCAAGGCGGCAGCTGCGCGGCCATCGGGATTGAAGCAGGCGCACGTCAAGCCGTTGCGACGACCCAGGATCTGGCTGGGCGTGTGGTGCCTGGCGATCGTGCTGGTCATCGTCGCCTGCCTGCTGCCGGGACAGGACCTGCCCGAGGTGCCGGGCGGTTTCGACAAGCTCGAGCACCTGGTGGCCTTCTGCCTGCTCGCGATGGCCGCGGTGCAGTTGTATGCCACCCGGCGTGCGCTGGTGGTCGCGGCGCTCGGGCTGGTGGCACTGGGGATCGCGATTGAATTCGCACAGGGCACCCTGACGACGACGCGCTCGATGGATGCCTGGGATGCGGTGGCCGATGCCTGCGGGGTGTTGCTGGGAATGGCGAGCGTGTGGACGCCATGGCGTGACGTGTTGCTGCGGCTGGATGCCCGTCTATGGCGGCGGTGATGTAGCCCGACCGTACGCAGAGCGTGGCTGTTGTAGGAGCGGCTTCAGCCGCGAGCTGTCGATCTTATTGTTGCAGTTGCAGTCGCCTTGCCTTGCCTTGCCTTTATCGTCGCCTTCGTAGGAGCGACGTAAGTCGCGATCAAGACCTCCGTAAATCCTGACTGCGACTTACGTCGCTCCTACAAGTGACAAGGCCATGGCAAAGGCAAGACAAGACAAGACAAAGGCCAAGGCCAGATCAAGAGCTCGCAGCTGAAGCCGCTCCTGCAAGGGCTACAGCGGTGCTTTATCGTGCGTTGTCGCGCGCCGCCGCAATCGCCTTGATGCGTGCCTTGCGCAGTGCCTCGCCAACGGCAGGCCCTTCCAACCCTGCAGCGACATCCGCTGCACGCACCGTCAACGCGGCAGCCAGCAGCTGCTGCAATTGCGCGCCCTGCGGGTAGGCGTCCTCGTCATGCCCGGTACGCCCCCGCGCATCGGCCTCGCAGGCCAGCGCCAGTTGCGCGATGCGTGCGGGTTTGCGGAACGCGTCGCAACGTGCAAGCAGGTCGTGCACGGTGCTGTCGCGCAGTTCGGCCAGGCGATGCACGTTGAGGTGTTCGCGGCAGGCCATTGCAGCCAGTTGCCGATGCCCGGTCGGCACCTTGAGTCGCTCGCAGAGCGCGCGCAGTGGTTTCAGCCCGGCCTGCTCGTGGCCGATGTGCCGGGGCAGGACCTCGGTGGGCGTCAATGCCTTGCCCAGGTCGTGGGTCAATGCGGCAAAGCCGATCACGGTATCGCCCGGCGCGAGTCGCGCAGCCATGTCGCAAACCAGTTCGACATGGATGCCGGTATCGACTTCGGGATGGTATTGGGCACGTTGCGGTACGCCGTAGAGCGCGTCGATCTCGGGCAGGATCGCGGCCAGTGCGTGGCTCTCGTGCAGGGTGCGCAGGAACGCCGACGGCGTGCGCGTGGCCAAGGCACGCGACAGCTCCTGCCAGACCCGCTCCGGGACCAGCGCGGCCAGTTCGCCGCTGTCCGACATCGTGCGCATCAACGCCATCGTTTCCGGCGCGACCTCGAAGCCCAGCGAGGCGAATCGTGCCATGAAGCGCGCCGCGCGCAGCACGCGCAAGGGGTCCTCGCAGAAGGCGGGCCCGACGTGGCGCAATATCCGGGCCCGGATGTCGCTGGCGCCGTCCAGGGGGTCGACCAGGTTGCCGTCGCTGTCCTGCGCGATGGCGTTGATGGTGAAGTCGCGGCGGCCCAGGTCTTGTTCCAGCGTGACCGATGGGTCGGCGTCGACCACGAAACCACGATAGCCGCGCCCGGATTTGCGCTCGGTGCGCGCCAGCGCGTGCTCCTCGCCGGTGTCGGGATGCAGGAACACCGGGAAGTCGCGACCGACGGGTTTGAATCCCGCGGCGAGCATGGCGTCGGGGGTCGTACCCACGACCACGAAATCGCGGTCGCCTGGTTCAAGGCCAAGCAACCGGTCACGGACTGCGCCGCCGACGAGGTAGGTGTGCATGGGACAGGCCAACCGGATGACTGGATACCGTGAGCATATCGACTTGTCGGCCGGCGGGTTGCGGCTGACCTGCTGTCCGGCTCCGGATCAAGCGATTCAGCAGATCCTTCGCTGCGCTCAGGATGACAGTGAAGGTGCACCGGGATGACGGCAACGTGGCTCGCGCGATGGCCTGCCCGGTGGTTTGTCGAGCGGCTAATTCCCCTGCCGTTTTGTCGAAGACTTTCCTGCATCATCCGCCAACGGACAGGCAAACTGTTTGCGTTTGCCGTCGTTGCGGCCCCACATGCGGTCGGTCAGGCGCGCTGCATGGCCGTTGAGGCGCCAGTCGTAGATCGTGCTGAAGGCCAGCACCCGGGCGACGTATTCGCGTGTCTCCTTGTAGCTGATCGTCTCGATCCAGAAGTCCGGGTCCATGGTGGGTCGTTCCGACTGCCAGCGTTGCAGCGGACGCGGGCCGGCGTTGTATCCGGCGATGGCCCAGTAGGGTCGGCCACCGTACTTGTCCAGCAACTGCCGCAGGTAGGCAGTACCCAGCACGATGTTGGTGTCGGCGTCGTACAGGCTTTCCGCACCGCCCCAGGGCAGGCCGAGCTGGCGCGACACGGTGGCGCCGGTGCCGGGAAGCACCTGCATCAGGCCGCGTGCGTTGGCAGGCGAGCGTGCGCGGGTGTCGAAGATGCTTTCGGCGCGGATCTCGGCGGCGACCCAGGCCGGGTCGAGGCCGTTCTTCTCAGCTTCGCGCCGGATCGCCTGGCCGTGGTGCAGCGGAAAGCGCAAGGCGTACAGGCGATGCTCGTCAGGCGTGCGCCCAAGGCCGAACACACCCCGGTCGAACCACCCGTTGTCCTGGGCGATGGCAACCGCGATCCGGCGCTGGGCGTCATCGAACCGCCCCAGCGCGTCCTTCCATTCGCGCACCGCCCAGCCCTTGCGGTCGATCTGGTACAGGCCCATGGCGCGGACCAGCGATGGATCGCTGGCGACGGCGGCCTTGGCCCTTGCGCTGTCGGTGGGAAGCCAGGGGCACAGTGCATACGGTTGCCCGAGACGGTCGGCAGCGAGAAAGCCGTGGAACTCGGGGGCCTTCGCCGCGCGCTGGTAGGCGGCCCTGGCTGCGGCCTTGTCGCCGGTGAGTTCCAGCAGGCGTGCCTCGAAGTACGTCCAGCGCGCATCGCTGCGTTGTTTGCCAGGCATTGCGCGGATCGCCGCCAGCGCGGCCGGCCAGTCCGAACGCGACAGCGCTTCGCGCACCTGCCACTCATGCAGGCGCTCGTCGTAGGAGGCGGCGGGGACGGCGGCCAGGCGGCGCTGGGAACCGGGGTCGTACGAGGCAACCGTCCACAGTGCGACCTGGTACAGCACGCGGCCCCGGTCTGCCTGGGTGAAGCCGAGCGCCTGCGCATATGCGGGCAACTGGGCTTCGGCGGCATCGGGTTGGCGCTTGCCCAGCTTTGCCAGGCCCTGGGAAGCGACCCAGCGGCTGCGGTCGGTCTTGGGCCAGGTCAGTGCCTGCTCGGTGACCGCGCCCATGAAGGCCGCATACTGGTCCGCCAACGCACGCTGGTCCGGGGGCAGCCCGGTCGCGGCAGTGCGCATGACCCCGGCATTCCATTCGCCAGCGGCCTTGTCGATGCGCTCCCAGCGCAGGTCGGGCGGCAGCCCGCCCTTGGCGGCAAGCGTCACGATTGGCCGGTCGCAGCTGTCGGGCAATGACTTGCCGGTGCTGCGCCAGATGGCCTGCATGTCGCTGATCCATTGCGCATCGACTTCGCCGGTCGCCTGGCGGGCATCGAGCTGCGCGCAACGCAGGGTCGTCGATGTGATCGAGGGTGACCACGCGGCCAGGAACGTCGGCCAGTCCTGTCGCCGGGACAGCGACGACAACCACGATTCGCGGAAGGCCTCGGCCACGGGCTGGCCCTTGTACCTGGCCAGGAACGACTGCCCGCGCGCCTCGGGCAGCGCGTCGATGTCGCGTTCCAGCGCGGCGTACTCGATCCAGCCGTACAACGGATGCCCGGACAGGCGCGCATATTGCGCGGCGTCGGCCTGTCCACGACTGGCGTCATCGATCGCGGCGCGCACCTGCGGCAGCAACGGGTCCTGCCTGGGGGTGGACGTGGATTGGCCGATTGCGCTGCATGAATACAGCGCAAGCACGCCAGCGGCGATGGAAGTGGGGAGGCGTATCGACATGGCCCGGACTATAACCGGGCGGGAATGAACAGGCTTTTTGCGGCGGCGGTGTGGTGATCGATCAGCGGGCAGCGAAGACGGTGTGGAGTGCGCGTGTGATCGCGGTTTCATTGGGCCGTCATGCGCGCGAAGGCTCGGATCCATGGACGGTGCTCTTTGCTTTCCAAGATCAAACGCTTCCGCGCTGCCGCGCGGGTCACTTTTTTCAGGGCAAAAGTAACCAAAACCGTTCGTGGGCGACATCCTTCGGTCCAGATTGGAATCCTCCCTTTGATGCTCGCCACCCTTTGCTCGTCATTCCCGCGAAGGCGGGAATCCATGGACGTCGCTCCTTGTTTCGCAAGATCAAACGCTTCCGCGCTGTCGCGCGGGTGACTTTTGTCTAGGCAAAAGTAACCAAAACCATCCGCGACGGGCGCTGCGCCGGTGACGGTGGAGCCGTCACCGGTGCCCTGCGCTTCTCGCCCGCGGCGGCACGGCGCCCAAACTCGCTACGCTACGCTGCGCTCAAACATGGGCGCCTCTTCGGCCGCCACGGCCTGCGATGCTCGGCTTGCTTAACGCCGCACAAGGTCAAGGGCAAAGAGCCAAGAGCCAAGAGCCAAGAGCCAAGAGCCAAGAGCCAAGGCCAAGGCCAAGGCCAAGGCCAAGCCGAGGCAACGCTCGCATGGCTATTCCCCAGGCAGCTACAGCCCCCTCTTTTTGCTGCTCGCCACCCTTCGATCGTCATTCCCGCGAAAGCGGGAATCCAGGGACGTTGCTCTTTGTTTCGCAAGATCAAACGCTTCCGCACTGTCGTGCGGGTCACTTTTGATAAGGCAAAAGTAACCAAAACCATCCGCGACGGGCGCTGCGCCGGTGACGGTGGAACCGTCACCGGTTCCCTGCGCTTCTCGCCCGTAGTGGCACGGCACCCAAACTCGCTACGCTGCGCTTCGCTCAAACATGGGCGCCTCTTCGGCCACTTCGGCCTGCGTGCTCGGCTTGCTTAACGCCGCACAAGGTCAAGGGCAAGGTCAAAAGCCAAGACAAAGCGCATGGCAGTTGCCATTGCTTTGGCTTTTCGCTTTTCGCCTTTGGCTTTTGGCGTTTGATCTTGCGCGACTTAAAGCTTGCCGAGCATCGCAGGCCGAAAGGGGGAAGAGGTGCCCATGTTTGAGCGCAACGCAGTGGAGCGAGTTTGGGCACCGTGCCCTTTTCGGCGAGAAGCGCAGGGCACCGATGCGGCTTCATCGCATCGGCAAGCGTCAGGAGCAATGGTTTTGGTTACTTTTGCCTAAACAAAAGTAACCCGCGCGACAGCGCGGAAGCGTTTGATCTTGCGAAACAAAGAGCAACGTCCATGGATTCCCGCCTTCGCGGGAATGACGACATTCATGCGCCCGTTGCAGTTGCAGTTGCAGTTGCCGTTCGCCCTTGATCTTGCGAAACAAAGAGCAACGTCCATGGATTCCCGCCTTCGCGGGAATGACGGCACTAATTTGCCCGTTGCAGTTGCCGTTGCCGTTGGCTCTTGATCCTGTACGACTAAAGCTTGCCGAGCATCGGAGGCCAAGCGAGCCGATAGGTGCCCATGTCTGAGCGAAGCCAGTTTGGGCACCGTGCCCGCTTGGCCGACAGATCGTCTGGAACGATCTGGACCGACGCATGTCGCCCGCGCAAGGCGCGGATGGGGCACAAGGATGTACCCCAGCCGAAGCGCAGGGCACCGATGCGGCTGTATCGCATCGGCAAGCGTCAGGACGAAGTGGTTTGGGTTACCGTGACCCGCTTGGCCGACAGCGCGGCCGCGATCGATCTGCGCATCGACGCATGATCGCCCGCGCAAGGCGCGGATGACGGCACAAGGATTCCCGCCTTCGCGGGATTGACCGGATCGCTGGACCCTCGCCTTGGCGAAAACGACGCCACGCAAACTGTACGGATTGAGTCCGACGACCACCCACGACGCAACAGCCGCGCAGTCAAACCAAAAAACGTTTCCCGCTACGCGGCGTCCGGCTGCCGCAAGGCAGCTTCGGGTACATCCAGCTCGATCGACAACGCCAAATGATCCGATGCCGCCGCCGGCATCGCCTGCATGCCACTGCATGTCAGCGAACTGGTGGCGAGGATATGGTCGATCGCCTTGCGCGGTTCCCAGCTGGGGAAGGTCGGCACGTGGGAAGTCGGCGGCTCCAGTCCGGTTTGCCGGTAGAGCTGCTCCATTTCGGCGCAGTCGTAGACGCAGTTGAAGTCGCCCATCAGCACGGCATTGCGATGCCCTTGCAGCAGGTCGGCGATGAAGCCGATCTGCGCGTGCCGCGACGTCGCTCCCAACGACAGGTGCGCCACGGCGATGGTGAGGCCATCATCGCCCTTGCCGAAGCGCGCCAGCAGCACGCCGCGTCCCTTCACCCGTCCGGGCAGCGAATGGTCATGGACCTCGATGGGTTCCATCCGGCTGAGCAGGGCATTGGCGCTGGAAGCCACGCCACCCATGCTGCGGTTGGGCTGGTGGCTCCAGTAATCGAAGCCGGCGCGCTCGGCCAGGTAGTGGGTCTGGTTGGTGAAGCCCGAGCGCAGGCTGCCCGGATCGCTTTCCTGCAAGCCCACGATGTCGTGGCCGCCGGCCAGTTGCGCGATCTGGTCCAGTGCGCCGCGCTTGTTGCCGGCCGGCAGCACGTGCGACCAGCTGCGGGTCGCATAGTCGCTGTAGCGGCGCGTGCTGGAGCCAGCCTGGATATTGGCGCTGAGCAGCTTGAGGCGGCGTCGGGCCATGCCGTGATTACCGGGCCGCCGTACCGCTTGCCGCGCGCTCGCGGGCAATCAGCTTGTCGGTGATCACCAGCATGTCCTCATAGGACTTGCCGAGCACGCGGTACTTGCCGTCGACGACCATGGTCGGGGTGCCCTGGACGCCGCTGCGGATCATGAACTGCATGCCACGCTTGACCTTGCCTGCCGTCGCGAAGCTCTCCATTGCCTCCAGGAATTGCGCGGGGTTGGCGCCGTACTTGCCGTAAAAGGCGGCCACGGCATCCGGATCCGGGGTCTTGCCCTCGCCGGGGAGGCTCTGCTCAAGGTGGATGGCATGGAACAGGGCGGTGTGGGTCTTGTCGACCAGGCCCTGCGCATCGGCGACATAGAATGCCTTGGCATAGGGAATCCATTGCGGGCCGAACGGCGCAGGCACATAAGTAAACCGCACGTCGGGCGGCAACTTCTTCTCCCAGGCCGTGACCATCGGCTCGAAGCGCGCGCAGGCCGGGCAGACATAACCGAAGACTTCGACGACCTCGATCTTGCCGTTCAGCGGCTCGTAGGGCTTGCCGCCTTCGATGGTGACGTAGTCCTTGCCTTCGACCAGGCCGGCGCCATCGCCCGCGGCCGCCATGCTGGCGTCGGCCACAGGTGCCGGCTGCCCGGCGGACGCATCGGCCGGGGCGGGGCCTGCAGCGGTTTCGCTGACGGCGCCGGCGTCGGCCGCCGCGGAAGCCGCCGCTGCCTGCGCCGCAGCGCTGGGGGCGTCGCTGGCGGCGCCAGCGCTGGCCGTGGTGGAAGCTTCGGCCGCGGTCGTGGCGGCGGGGTCGGACTGGTTGCACGCCGCCAGTGGCAGCAGCAGGGCCAGCATCAAGACAGGCATTAGGGTTTGACGATTCATCGATCGGATCTCCAGGGGGCCCCAACAGGGCGCTCGGACGGGGGCGTCAGGATGCCTTGCGCAGTTTTGCAATCAGCTGGTCGGCGATGCGGAATGCATCTTCATGGGTACGGGGGGTAAGACGGTAACGTCCATTGATGATGAGGGTCGGGGTGCCTTCGATGCCACTGCGCAGGCCGAAGTCCCGCGCAGCGCGCAGTTTGGCTTCGACCGCCGGCCCGACCATCGCTGCCTTCATCCCCGCACGGCTGAGGCCATGTTGGCCATAGTAGAACGCCAGCTCGTCGATCGAGGCGTTGCGCGGCAAGAGGCCATCGACATGGACCGCCCGGAAGACGTCGTCATGGGTGCGTGCGGCCGCGCCCAACTGCCGGGCGGCAAAGAAAGCGCGGGCGAAGTTGTCGCCGGGATCGAAGACCGCCGCGACGTAGCTCAAGCGCACGTCGGCGGGCAGCTTGCGCGACCAGGCCTCCAGTTGCGGCTGGAACTCGGCGCAATGCGGGCACCAGTAGGCAAAGATCTCGACGACCTCGATCTTGCCATCCAGTGGCTGCCAGGGCTGGCCGCCGTCGATCACGACGTAATCCCGGCCTTCCACCAGCGGCGTCGGCGTCGCGGCGGAAGCAGCCAAGGGCAGCAGCAAGGCAAGCAGCAGGGACAACAGGATCGCGGGTCGGGTCATCGCGGGTCGGGTCATCGCGGATTGGGTCATGGTTCCGGCGGGCGTGGGTTCGTGGGTCAGGTCAGTGCCGGGCATCGATCCGGGCAGGGCGCCCGAAGGGCTGCCGGCAGGCAAAAAAAGACGCCGGCCCAGTGCAGTCTGGCCGGCGTACTGATTCAAGGACCGTGAAGGCTTGGACCGGAGTCCGCGGCCGAAGTTCACGATTGTGTCGGTGCCGGTGTCTGCGCGGGGGCTGCGTCTCCCTGCGCGGGCATGCCTTCGGCAGGCGCTGTGTCGGCAGGCGCGGCGTCGGTGGCAGGCGCGGCTGCAGGAGCCACGGGCGGCGCGGCCGGTGCGGCAGCCTGGGCAGCAGCGACGGCTTCGGCCGAAGCTTCGTCGGCGCTGGCGTGCAGGCCTTGCAGGTAGCTGCCAAGCGACTGGATTTCCTGGTCGGTCAGTGCATGCGAGACGGTCGCCATGACATTGAACAAGGTCGGGTCCTTCTCGTCGGTGGTGCCGGCACGGTATTGCTCCAGCCGGCGAACCACGTAGGCCGACTGCTGGCCGCCGATATGCGGGTAGGCCGGCCCCGGATTACCGGAACCCGTCGGGCCATGGCAGGCCATGCATGCCGGGATGCCGCGCTTGGCGTCGCCATGGCGGAACAGGTTCTGGCCGACTTCGTAGAACTTCAGGCCGCGGTTGGGGCCATCTGCAATCAGGCTGTCATCGGCGATCCCGGCACCGGCGCGCTGGGTGGCGAAGTAGGCGCCGATGTCGCGCATGTCCTGCGCCGACAGCGGGGCCGCCATCGGCATCATCACCGCGGCCATGCCGGAATTGCGCTCGCCGCTCTTGAACAGCGCCAGCTGATGCGCCGTATAGCGCTCGGGCATGCCCGCCAGGCGTGGGTATTGCGGGTCGCTGGGATTGCCGTCGACCCCATGGCAGGCCGCGCAGGCGCCAGCCTTGGTCGCTCCCGCCTTGGCGTCGCCCCAGTGGGTCTTGGCCAGCGAAGCCACCGCATTGGCGTCCAGCGGTGCGGCCTGGACTGGCGGCGTTTCTGGCAGCGGTACCGTGGTGGACTGGGCGAAAGCGGTCGCTGCGACACCGATGCCGGCTGCGGCAAGGGTGGCAAGGGCAGCGATACCGTAGGCGCGGGCGTGGCGCATGCAAGGCTCCGGGAACACTCAAGGATGAAACACAGGGACGGCGTGCAGGTGCGGCCCGGTGAAAACGGCCGCATGGACCGGGAATTATCGTCGCGGGCCGCGGGACGGTCAAACCGCGCCCACGGAGCTCGCGGCCGGCACGGCAGGCATTGCGCGGGCGGCAGGGATCCCTGCCACAGGGACCGGGACACCGCGCCTGCCTGCACGCGCACCGGCCGTGGTGGATACGGCCGTCGTGGAGGAGGCCGTCGTGCCCACGTGCATGCACCGGCCACGACCGGCACGACATTGGCGTGGACCGGCCCCGGTCCCGGGGCTTCATGCGAAGCTAGTAAGCATGGCCGCCCCCAATCCAACGCTTCCCAATCCGCTTGCCCGCGCCAGTTACCGGCTGGCCGCGCACACCCGCGCGCAGCTGCCGCCCGATGGCGGCTTCGAGGTCGCCTTCGCCGGGCGCTCCAACGCCGGCAAATCGACCGCGCTCAATGCGCTGTGCCGCCAGAATGCCTTGGCGCGCGTGTCCAAGACCCCCGGTCGGACACAGCAGCTGGTGTTCTTTGACGTGGCCGCACCCGGCAACGAGGCCATCAACGAGCAGCGTTTCCTGGTCGACCTGCCCGGGTATGGTTACGCCAAGGTCCCCAAGGACCTGCAGGCGCACTGGCAGGCCTTCCTCGCCAGTTATTTCCATGACCGCTTCGCCCTGCGCGGCCTGGTGGTGGTGATGGATATCCGCCACCCGCTCAAGGAGTACGACCGGCAGATGCTGGGCTACGCCGTCGAGCGTGGATTGCCGGCGCATGCGTTGCTGACCAAGGCCGACAAGCTGGGCCGCGGAGCACAGGGCAATGCGCTACAGGCGGTGCGCAGGGAATTGTCCTCCAGTTTTGGCGATACCGTCAGCGTGCAGACGTTTTCGGGCGAGTCCAAGCTGGGCGTGGACCAGGCGCGTGCCGTGGTCTCGGGCTGGCTGGACCTTTAGGGGTCGCGGCTGCAGTCGGCCGCTGCAGGCGGACGTGGCGGCAGCGACGGCGGCAGCGATGGAGGCTTGTTAATCCGGGTGTGCGCCCCGACCTATTTTCCTTGCAGTTCACGATGCATGCAGCGCGAGGCCGCCGGATGTCGAGTCCCAGCACCACACCCGATTCACCCATCACCGATCGCCGGCAACTGGTCGAAACGCTGTCGCGAGGCGCGCGCGACAAGGACGCCTGGCGGATCGGCACCGAGCACGAGAAGTTCGGCTTCCGCCTGGATGACCTGCGTCCCCCCACCTTCGACGGTGAGCGTGGGATCGAGGCGCTGCTCGACGGCCTGACCCGCTTCGGCTGGGCGCCGGTGAGCGAGAGCCTCGATCACGGCCCGGACCGCACCATCGCCCTGCTCAAGGACGGCGCATCGGTGACGCTGGAGCCGGCCGGCCAGCTGGAGTTGTCCGGCGCGCAGCTGGAAACCGTGCACGACACCTGTTGCGAGGTCGACAGCCACCTGGTCGAAGTCAAGGCGGTGGCCGACGAGATCGGCCTCGGGTTCCTGGGCATGGGTTTCCAGCCCAAGTGGCGCCGCGACCAGATGCCGTGGATGCCCAAGGGGCGCTACCGGATCATGCGCGACTACATGCCCAGGGTCGGCAAGCTGGGCCTGGACATGATGACGCGCACCTGCACCGTGCAGGTCAACCTGGACTTCGCCAGCGAAGCGGACATGGTCAAGAAGTTCCGCGTGTCGCTGGCGTTGCAGCCCATCGCGACCGCGCTGTTCGCCGATTCGCCGTTCACCGACGGCAAGCCCAACGGTTACCTGTCCTACCGCTCGCACATCTGGACCGACACCGATCCGGATCGCACCGGGATGCTGGACTTCGTGTTCGAGGACGGTTTCGGGTTCGAGCGTTACGTGGACTACCTGCTCGACGTGCCGATGTATTTTTCGTATCGCGACGGCAAATACATCGACCTGGCTGGCAAATCATTCCGCAAGTTCCTCGACGGCAAGCTGGACGTGCTGCCCGGTGCGGTCCCGACGCTGCGCGACTGGTCCGACCACATGACCACGTCGTTCCCCGAGGTGCGCCTGAAGCAGTACCTGGAGATGCGCGGCGCCGACGGCGGTCCGTGGAACCGGTTGTGCGCGTTGCCGGCATTCTGGGTCGGCCTGCTGTACGACGATGCCGCGCTGGATGCGGCCTGGGACCTGGTCAAGGACTTCAGCCTGGCCGAGCGCCATGCACTGCGCGATGGCGTCCCCAGGCAGGCGTTCAAGTTGCCGTTCCGCGGGGGCACGGTACGCGACCTGGCGACGCGGGCGCTGGAGATTTCCGCGGCGGGCCTGCGACGGCGGGCGCGGCACAACAGCAATGGCGTGGACGAGCGCATCTTCCTGACGCCGTTGATGGAGTTTGTCGAAGCCAACCAGACGCCGGCCGAACGCAAGCTGGAGTTGTTCCACGGCGAATGGAAGGGCAGCGTGGATCCGGTGTTTCGAGAGTTTGCGTACTGACCTGAGGGCCTGGCTTGGCGATTTTCCACCTGCACTTGAAGACCGTACCCATCACCCCGCGAGGGCGGGCTCTGTTGGCAGACGCACCTCTGACCATCCATGCACGTTGATCGCATGTAGGAGCGGCTTCATCCAAGAGCTCTAGATCTTGCCCGGACGTTTGTAGGAGCGACGTAAGTCGCGATGCTCTCGTGACACGATCGCGTCTTGCCTGATGGGGCTGCTACAGCAGCGAGAACAAGATCAACATTAAGATCAAACGCTTCCGCGCTGTCGCGCGGGTTACTTTTGTCAGGGCAAAAGTAACCAAAACCGCTCGCGACGGGCGCTGCGCCGGTGACGATGGAGCCGTCACCGGTTCCCTGCGCTTCGGACTGGGGCACATCCGTGTGCCCCACCCGCTGCGCGGGCGACATCCGTCGGTCCAGATCGTTTCAGACGATCTGTCGGCCGTAGTGGCACGGCGCCCAAACTCGCTGCGCTCAGACATGGGCGCCTCTTCGGCCACTACGGCCTGCGATGCTCGGCTTGCTTAACGCCGCACAAGGTCAAGGGCAAAGAGCCTTGACCATGGCCACGCCAAGGCAACGCTCGCATGGCTATTCCCGAGGCACTTACAGCCCCCTCCTTTTGCTGCTCGCCACCTTTCGATCGTCATTCCCGCGAAGGCGGGAATCCATGGACGTTGCTCTTTGCTTTCGCAAGATCAAACGCTTCCGCGCTGTCGTGCGGGTTACTTTTGTTTAGGCAAAAGTAACCAAAACCATCCGCGACGGGCGCTGCGCCGGGGCGGTGGAGCCGCCCCGGTTCCCTGCGCTCCTCGCCCAAAGTGGCACGGCACCCAAACTCGCTACGCTGCGCTTCGCTCAGACATGGGTGCCTCTTCGGCCACTTTGGGCTGCGGTGCTCGGCTTGCTAAACGCCGCACAAGATCAAGGGCAAGGTCAAAAGCCAAGGCAAAGCGCATCGAAGTTGCCACTGTTTTCGCTTTTGGCTTGCCTTTTTGTTTTTCGCTTTTCGCTTTTCGCTTTTGATGTTCCGCGACTTAAAGCTTGCCGAGCATCGCAGCCGGAAAGGGGGAAAAGGTGCCCATGTCTGAGCGCAGCGAGTTTGGGCACCGTACCCTTTCCGGCGAGAAGCGCAGGGCACCGATGCGGCTTTATCGCATCGGCAAGCGTCAGGAGTAATGGTTTTGGTGACTTTTGCCGTAACAAAAGTTACCCGCGCGACAGCGCGGAAGCGTTTGATCTTGCGGAACAAGGAGCAACGTCCATGGATTCCCGCCTTCGCGGGAATGACGGCACCAATTTGCCCGTTGCAACTGCGTTGCAGTTGAAGTGCATTGCCGTTGCCGTTGGCTCTTGCTCTTGCGCGACTTAAAGCTTGCCGAGCATCGCAGGCCAAGCGGGCCGAAGAGGTGCCCATGTCTGAGCGCAGCGAGTTTGGGCACCGTGCCCGCTTGGCTGACAGATCGTCTGGAACGATCTGGACCGACGCACGTCGCCCGCGCAGCGGGTGGGGCACAAGGATGTGCCCCAGTCCGAAGCGCAGGCAAGCGTCAGGAGAAATGGTTTTGGTTACTTTTGCCTTAACAAAAGTGACCCGCGCGACAGCGCGGAAGCGTTTGATCTTGGAAGAGCAACGTCCATGGATTCCCGCCTTCGCGGGAATGACGGGTTGGATGGACAGACATGCGTACGGCGCAAAACCTCGCCTTCGCGGGAATAACGGTGTTGAAGTGGCTGTGGGCTGCTGCTTTCAGCTCTTGACCTTGCACGACTTGAAGCTTGCCAAGCATCGCAGGCCAAGCGGGCCGAAGATGTGCCCAGGTCGATCTACCAATTTGCCTGCCTTGTCACGACGACTTGTGTAGCCTACCCGGATGACCAACCAGCCCCAATCCAACCCTCCCGCGCCGCTGCGCGAAATCGAGTTCTCCGAAACCGACGCGCTGCTGCGCGACGACGTCCGCCGCCTGGGCGCGATGGTCGGGCAGATGCTGGCCGAGCAATCCTCGCCGGAGTTCCTGGCGCAGGTCGAATCGGTGCGCCGCTCCGCAATCGCCCGGCGCGAAAACGACGAACCGGCCGATGCGCTGGCCGCCGACCTGGCCAAGGTGCCGCTGGACGATGCCGACGCCCTGGTGCGCGCGTTCGCCGCCTATTTCGGCGCCACCAACCTGGCCGAGCGCGTGCACCGCATCCGCCGCCGCCGCGACTACCAGCGCAGCGGCAGTGCGCCGCAACCCGGCGGACTGCGCGCCGAGCTGGAGCATCTGCGCGATGCGGGCGTGACCTACGACGCGCTGGCGGCGCTGCTGCAGCATTTGCTGATCGAGCCGGTATTCACCGCCCATCCGACCGAGGCCGTGCGCCGCACGTTGCTGGAGAAGGAGCGCGACATCGTCGAGCGCCTGGTCGACGACATCGACCGCACCCACACCCCACCCGAACGCCGTGCCGACATGGAACGCATCCGCCTGGCATTGACCTCGGCCTGGCAAACCTCCGAGACACCGCCGATCCGGCCGACCGTCGCCGACGAGCGCGAGCATGTCGGCTTCTACCTGGCAGACGTGCTGTATCGCGTGCTCCCGGTCTTCCACGAAGTCTTCGCCGATGCCATCGATGCGGTTTATGGCAAGCGCCCGGCGCTGCCGCCGCTGCTGCGGTTCGGGACGTGGGTGGGTGGCGACATGGACGGCAACCCCAACGTCGGTGCCGACACGATCCTCGCCGCGCTGGAAGCGCAGCGTGCGCAGGTCCTGTCCAACTACCGCGGCGACCTGCGCCGGCTTGCCAATGAACTCACGCAGACCCCCGACCGCGTCGGCATCGACGCCGCCATCGGCCAGCGCATCGCTGCCTATCGCGAACTGCTGCCCGACGCACCGGCGGCCAGTCCGCGTCAATCGGACATGCCCTATCGGGAACTGCTGGACCTGATGCGTGCCCGCCTGCGCGCCACCGAGGCTGGTGGCGACAACGGCTATCCCGATGTCGAGGGCCTGCTCGCCGACCTGGCACTGATCGACAACAGCCTGGCGACCCATCGTGGCGACTATGCGGGCCGCTTCGCGCTGCGGCGCGTGGTGCGACGCGTGCAGGCGTTCGGCTTCCACCTGGCCACGCTCGACCTGCGCCAGGATTCGGCCTGGCATGACACGGCACTGGCGGCACTGGTGCAGGATGCGGGCTGGGAATCGCGCGCTGTCGACGAGCGCGTCGACCGCCTGCATGACTTGATCGCGGGCGAGGCGGCGCCTGGCATCGACAGCGATGACAAGACCGCACGCGCGACGCTGGATGTCTTCGATGCGGTGATGCAGGCGCGCGACCGGTTCGGTAGCAAGGCCGTGGGCATGTACATCATCAGCATGAGCCGCAGCGCCGCCGATGCGTTGGCGGTGCTGGCATTGGCGCGCATGGCTGGCTGCGTGGTGGACGGCCGGGTTCCGCTGGACGTGACGCCGTTGTTCGAGACCGTCGCCGACCTCGAGGCCGCACCGGGCGTCATGCGCGCATTGTTCGACGATCCCGTCTACCGCGAGCACCTGCGTGCACGCGGCGACCGGCAGACGGTGATGCTCGGGTATTCCGACAGCGCCAAGGACGGCGGCCTGATGGCATCGCGTTGGGCATTGCAGCGCACGCAGGTCGCATTGACCGCGCTGGCGAAGGAGTCCGGCGTGCGCATCGCTTTCTTCCATGGCCGCGGCGGCTCGGTCAGTCGCGGCGGCGGCAAGACCAGCCGTGCGATCGCGGCCGCACCGCGTGGGTCGGTCGATGGCAGCCTGCGCGTCACCGAGCAGGGCGAAGTCATCCATCGCAAGTACGGCATCCGCGCCATCGCGTTGCGCAACCTTGAGCAGATGACCGCGGCGGTGTTGCATGCCAGCCTGCTGCCACGTCCGCCGGATGCGCGTGAAGCGCACTGGCGGGAGATCGTCACCGGGCTGGCCGGCGTTGCACGCACGCGCTATCGCGGCCTGGTCTACGACGATGCCCGTTTCCACGACTATTTCCGCGCCGCGACACCCATCGACGTGATCGAGCGCCTGCGCATCAGCTCACGCCCATCGCGGCGTCGCGACGGCGGCGTTGGCGACCTGCGCGCCATCCCGTGGGTGTTCTCATGGGCCCAGAACCGCTCCGGACTGACTGCCTGGTATGGCATTGGCCATGCACTCCAGCACGGCATCGAAACCCATGGCCTCGAGACGATGGCGGAAATGGCGCGCGATTGGCCGTTCTTCGGCACCATGCTCGACGACATGGAGATGACCCTGGCCAAGTCCGACATGGGCATCTTCGAGCAGTACTCCAGGCTGGCCGGCGACACCCACGCGCAATTGTTCCCCGGCATCATCGACGAGTTCAACGCGACCCGTGACGCGGTGCTGGCGATCCGGGCCGAAGACGCGCTGCTGGCCAACGACCCGCGCCTGCGCCTGTCGATCCGGCTGCGCAACCCCTACGTCGATCCGATCAGCCTGCTGCAGGTGGAGCTGCTGCGCTTCTGGCGCGAGGGCGGGCGCAAGGACGACGACACGCTGCGCGCGTTGATGGCCACGGTCAACGGGATTGCCGCGGGTATCCAGAACACGGGTTGACCCATGCATTTGTGGGAGCGCCCCATGGGCGCGATTGCCGGATGATTGCTTGATGGAACGCCCGATCGCGCCCACGGGGCGCTCCTGCAAGACCCAGGATCAAGAGCTCGCGGCCGGATCCGCTCCTGCAACGGCACGCCCACATTTCGATGACGCATTCGCGTTAAATTGATCTTTTATCCCCGTCCGGAGCACATCCATGAAATCCCGCGCCGCCGTCGCCTTCGCCCCCGGCGAACCCCTGCAGATCGTCGAGATCGACGTCGCGCCGCCGCGCAAGGGTGAAGTGCTGGTGCGCATCACGCACACGGGCGTCTGCCATACCGACGCATTCACCCTGAGCGGCGACGACCCCGAAGGCGTGTTCCCCGCGGTCCTCGGGCACGAGGGCGGTGGCATCGTCGAAGCAGTGGGCGAGGGCGTCCAGGGCGTCAAGGTCGGCGACCACGTCATCCCGCTGTACACGGCCGAATGTCGCGAATGCAAATTCTGCAAGTCGGGCAAGACCAACCTGTGCCAGGCCGTGCGCGCGACCCAGGGCAAGGGGCTGATGCCCGACGGCACGACCCGGTTTTCCTACCAGGGCAAACCGATCCATCACTACATGGGCACCAGCACCTTCAGCGAGTACACGGTGGTGCCGGAGATTTCGCTCGCGGTGGTCAACCCCGATGCGCCGCTGGAAAAGGTGTGCCTGCTCGGTTGCGGCGTCACCACCGGAATCGGCGCGGTGCACAACGCCGCCAAGGTGCAGGAGGGCGACACGGTCGCCGTGTTCGGGCTGGGCGGGATCGGGCTGGCCGTGATCCAGGGCGCGGTGCAGGCCAAGGCCGGGCGCATCATCGCGATCGATACAAACCCCGGCAAGTTCGAGCTCGCGCGGTCGATGGGCGCGACCGATTGCGTCAACCCGAAGGATCACGACGCGCCCATCCAGGACGTCATCGTCGAGATGACCGATGGTGGCGTCGACTACAGCTTCGAGTGCATCGGCAACGTCGACGTGATGCGCGCCGCGCTGGAGTGTTGCCACAAGGGCTGGGGCGAGAGCGTCATCATCGGCGTGGCCGGGGCCGGCCAGGAGATTTCCACGCGGCCGTTCCAGTTGGTGACGGGGCGCGTTTGGCGGGGCAGTGCCTTTGGCGGCGTCAAGGGCCGCACGCAATTGCCCAGCATGGTCGAGCAGGCGATGCGCGGCGAGATCGACCTGGATCCGTTCATCACCCATACGCTTGCCGCTGGACCGGATCAACGAGGCGTTCGACCTCATGCACGAAGGCAAGTCCATCCGCACCGTGATCCATTTCTGATCGTTCTTGTAGAGAAGCGCTGCTTTTGTAGGAGCGGTTTCAGCCGTGAGTTCTTGATCTTGCGTTGGCTGTCGTAGGAGCGACGTGAGTCGCGATCAGTCGTCGCGAAAAGCATCGCGACTCACGGCACACCTACAAAAACACAAAAGCAAGAGCTCGCGGCTGAAGCCGCTCCTACGAAAAGCAACATTCGGAGGTCCCATGGAATGCATCGAACAGCACGCCAGCTTTGGCGGTAGCCAGCAAGTCTGGTCGCACCATTCGGATGTGCTCGACTGCGACATGCGCTTCGGCGTCTACCTGCCGCCACAGGCCGCCGACCGCGCCTGCCCCGTGCTGTACTGGCTCTCCGGCCTGACCTGCAACGAGCAGAACTTCATCACCAAGGCGGGCGCGCAGCGTTTCGCCGCCGAGCACGGCATCATCCTGGTCGCGCCGGACACCAGTCCGCGCGGGGACGATGTCGCCGACGACCATGCCTATGACCTGGGCAAAGGCGCGGGGTTTTACATCAACGCGACACAGGCGCCGTGGAAGGCGCACTACCGCATGCACGATTACATCGTCGACGAGTTGCCCACGCTGGTCGAGACGCACTTCCCCGTGACCGATGCACGCGCGATCAGCGGGCATTCGATGGGCGGGCATGGTGCGCTGGTCGTCGCGCTGCGCAATCCCGGGCGCTATCGCAGCGTCTCGGCCTTTTCGCCGATCGTGGCGCCGAGCCAGGTGCCCTGGGGCGAGAAGGCCTTTGGCGCGTACCTGGGCGATGATCGCCAGGCATGGAAGGCCTGGGACGCGAGTGCATTGATCGCGACCGCGAGCGAGCGGCTGCCGCTGCTGGTCGACCAGGGCGATGCCGACGAGTTCCTCGCCAGCCAATTGCAGCCGGGACTGTTGCAGGCCGCCTGCACTGCAGCGGGCCATCCGCTGGAGTTGCGCATGCAACCCGGCTACGACCACAGCTACTACTTCATCGCCAGTTTCATCGGCGACCACATCGTCCACCACGCGAAGGCATTGGGCTGCGCTTCGTAGGAGCGACTTCAGCCGCGAGCCTTCGATCACGCCCTGTTCTCTTTTGTAGGAGGCGGCATGCCGCCACCGTGAGTCGCGATCAGGTGTCGCGAAAAGCATCGTGACTCACCGGTGGCGGCATGCCTCCACCACTCCTGCAACCGCAAGATCAAGAGAACAGCGAGCGCAAGGAAGGGCAAGCTCAAAAACGCGCGGCCCAAGCCCTCCTACGAAGGGCGATGGTCGCGCAGGGTGTAGTCGGTATAGGCGAAGCGCTCGTCACGCAGGACGGTGTCGCCACGGACCAGGTCCAGCGGCCGCGAGAACATCGGGCCTGCCTGCACGCAGGTATGGAACTCGCCATTCTCCCCGCACGGGTCGACGGACCCGGGAAGCGAGTCCAGCAGCCTGGCGTCGAACGCGCGCCCGGCAAACGCGCCATCGAGTTGCTGCGTATCCACGCAACACACGTGCGCCTCCAGTCCACCGGCCAACATCTCCCGCGCCAACGCGGCGGTATCGCTGCCAAACAGCGGAAACCGGGGCGTCCATCCGAGCTTCGCGCACAAGGCCTCGCGATACGCGCGGATATCGGCCAATAACAGGTCACCGAAGGCGATGTGGGACAGCCCCGGCCAGCGCGCGCGTGCCTTGGCGAGTGCTTCACCGAATGTCGCTTCGTAGCTGGCATTGCCGGCGCGCTGCGGCATGCGCGCTTCGATCACCGGCAACCCGGTCGCGGCGGCCTGCGCATGCAGGATGTCGACACGGATGCCCTGCATGGCGATCCGCTCGTAACCCGCCGTGATCGTCGTGACCAGGCCGACGACGTCGACATCCTCGCGCTGGCGCAGGACGTGCAGCGCCCAGGCGGCATCCTTGCCGCCGCTCCACGAAACCAGCAGGGGCGTGGGCGCCACGGGACGAGGCCTCCCGCCTCAGGCCGACTTGACGTCGCGCAGGGTCCAGTCGCTGCCGGCAAGCAGGCGCAGGCGATGCTTGAGGATATTGCCGGGGATCGACGTGGTGGCGATCAGCTCGGTCCGCAGGTCGCGGCGGTGGCCGACGACGGTGGCCTGCGGGTCGGTGACGCCCAGTGCGGGGTCGACGTCGTCGGGCTCGTCCTGCCGCGCACGCCAGCGCTGGAACAGTGCATCGGTACGCAATGCGTCCTCGAGTTCCTGGGCCAGGCCTTCCGCGCCCTGTGAGCGGAAGCCGAATTCCGGGGCGGCATCGCGCCCGGCGTCTGTATCGGCAAGCAGGAAGTAATACTGGATCGACATGGAAGGTTTCGCGTGATGGCGTTGGGCACAGGGTAGCGTGGTGCCGTGAGCATGCCGTGGTGGGGATGCCTTGCCGGGCATCCGGAGCGTCAGGCATTGCGCCTGGCGGTTCAGGTGAACTTGCGCGGCTCCGCGGCAAACCCCACCACCACCGCGCCCTTGCCGACGTTGACCATGCCGGTCAGGCCCATCACGCTCTCGAACACTTCGATGTTCTGCTCGGCGCAGGCCTCGCGCAACCGTTCGTAACCCGGCAGGGCGCGCATGCCTTCCAGCTCACCACCGTAGCTCAGGCTCATGGTCGGGGTCAGCAGGCCTTCCTCGACGCGTCGGCGGGCGAAGTCGAACATCCTCCCGACCGCATTGTCGAAGCCCTTGACCTTGGCCACCGGCTCGGTGTCGCCCCGGTTGCAATGCAGGATCGGCTTGATGTCCAGCGCAGTGCCCAGCGCGGCGCTGACGAAACTGACGCTGCGATCGCCGCGCTTCCTGATGCGGTTGCGCAGGTAATGCAGGTCCGGTGGCACCATGTAGCCCTGGGTGTGCAGGGCGAGGTTCTCCAGCCGGGCGCGGATCTTCGGCGCGCCTTCCCCCGCTTCGCGCAGGCGCGCGGCTTCGATCACCAGCACGCCTACCGCTGCGAACACGTTCTGGCTGTCCACCACCCGTAGCGCGAATGGGGTGGAATTGCCCGCTGCGGCCCGGACCGGCTTGTAGTCGCTGAGGATGGTGTAGCTGGCTTGCACCGCGTTGTCGTAGATGCCGCTGCGGCTGCGCGTGGTGGTGATGCAGAACACGTAGTCGTAGTCCAGCACCAGCCTGGACAGGAACAGGTCGTGCACCTGCTGCACGGTATAGGGCGTGGTATCGGCCTCGTAGGCGCGATCGGCGGTCTCGCCGGTGAGGAAGTTGAGGGTCGCCTGCTCGTTGCGGACGTCGGCCAGCACGGCATCGCCGATCTGCACGGTCACCGGCAGGATCGTGATGTCCTCGCGCTCGATGAAGTCGGTCGGCAGGTCTGCCGCGGAGTCGACCACGATTCCGATGCGCATGCGGGCCTCTCTTTGCCTGTGATGTTGGTCGCAAACTAACCCAACGCGGCCGGCGGTGCACCTGTCGCCGGTGCGCGGGTGCCGCCCGGGTGCGCTGGAGGTGCCAGCGGGACTACCCGGCCAGCGGGCTGGCGGCCGACGCCGTGACAGAATGGGGTGTGCCGGGACGGGTCAACGTCAGGCCGGAGGGCGTGGCCGGTGGGCGATGCCTGGCTGGATCATGCCTGGCTGGACAATGGTTGGAGAGGGGCTAGATGAAGGAAAAGCAACAGATCGTCAGCAACTGGTTGCCGCGCTATACCGGCGTGGCGCTGGAGGACTTCGGCGAGCATGTCCTGCTCACCAATTTTGGCGGTTACCTGTCCCACTTCAGCCGGCTGACCGGTGCGCCGATCCTCGGCGAGGACCGGCCGATGCCCAGCGCCACCGCCGACGGCATCACCATGATCAATTTCGGCATGGGCAGTGCCAACGCCGCGACGATGATGGACCTGCTGTCGGCGATCGGTCCCAAGGCGGTGCTGTTCCTGGGCAAGTGCGGCGGGCTCAAGCGCAAGAACAAGCTCGGCGACCTGGTCCTGCCGATCGCGGCCATCCGCGGCGAAGGCACGTCCAACGACTACCTGCCGCCGGAAGTGCCGGCGCTGCCGGCCTTCGCGCTGCAGCGTGCGGTATCGACCATGATCCGCGACATGGGCCACGACTACTGGACCGGCACCGTGTTCACCACCAACCGCCGGGTCTGGGAGCACGACACGGTGTTCAAGAAGTACCTGCGCACCCTGCGCTGCATGGCGATCGACATGGAAACCGCGACCATCTTCGCCGCCGGCTTCGCCAATCGCATCCCCTGCGGCGCGCTGCTGCTGGTCAGCGACCAGCCGATGATCCCCGAAGGCGTCAAGACCGAGGCCAGCGACGCCAAGGTCAGCGGTGAATTCGTCGAAAACCACATCCAGATCGGGATCGAGGCGCTGCGCCTGATCCGTCGGCGCGGCAAGTCGGTGCGGCACCTGCGCTTCAACGAGTAGCAACAAGCACGCGCTCTTCGTAGGAGAGGCTTCGGCCGTTAGCTTTCGCCTTGGGCTTCGAACGTTGCAGGAGCGACGTGAGTCGCGATCAGCTGTCCGGTGGAAGCGATCGCGACCCACGTCGCTCCTGGAACGGCCAGGAAAAGACCAAGCGCTCGCGGCGGAAGCCGCTGCTGAACAATCGAGGGATGGAGGTGGCACGATGCAACAGGCACGGCAAGTCGTCGCGTTCTGGCGCGACGCGGGATTGCCCAAGTGGTTTGGCGGTGGCCCGGCATTCGACGCGGAATGCGAACGTTTCCGCGACCTGCATTTTTCAGCCTCGCGCGGCGAGCACGCCGATTGGCTGGATGATGCCGACGGCGCGTTGGCGTTGTTGTTGCTGCTCGACCAGATCCCGCGCAACTTGTTCCGTGGCAGTGCGCACAGCTACGCGACCGATGCGTTGGCACGGCAATATGCGCGACGGGTGATCGACGCCGGGCACGACCAGGCCTTCGATCCGGCGTTACGCGGCTTCTTCTACCTGCCGTTCGAGCACGCCGAAGCGATGGCCGACCAGGATCGCGCGGTCATGTTGTTCGAGGCGCTGGGCAATGCAAATTACCTCAAGTACGCGAAGGCGCATCGCGACGTGATTGCGCGTTTCGGGCGCTTCCCGCATCGCAATGCGGCGTTGGGGCGAGCCAATACCGACGAAGAGCAGGCATGGCTGGGTGCGGGCGGTGGCTTCGGTTGAGCAGTTCGCGTTCTTCGTAGGAGCGGCTTCAGCCGCGAGCTCTTCGCTTAGCCCCTGCCGTTGGCGTTGCCGTTGCTGTTGCCGTTGTAGGAGCGACGTAAGTCGCGATGCTTTTTCGGGACACCTGATCGCGACTTACGTCGCTCCTACAACGGCAATTGCTGGATCAAAAGCTCGCGGCTGAAGCCGCTCCTACATGGACCGCTGCTTGGTGTTCCGGCTTTGCCGGGGCAATCTCCGCCTTGGCGTCGTGCCTTGATCAGAGTTTCGGGTAGGCTGGCTTGCGTCGCGGCACTCGCTGGCTGCCCACGCCGGGATGGCGATGGTCGGTCAGTCCGCGCTTGGCCCGAAGTCGACCCGCTCGCGACGGATCCCGTATCCGAACAGTCGCCCGGGCAGGTGCCGGAACGCCCGGAACCTGATCAGCCACCGCAACGGCCACGGCAGCGGCAACAGCCCGCCCGGATCCTCCTTCAGCAGGCCGGCGATCACGCGCTTCTGCAGCACCAGCTGGATCCGCTGGATGATCCGCGTGGGTAGCAGGCGACGCTGCTGGACGCGCGCCAGGATGGCCTCGTCGATCGGTCCGCCGCCGCGCAACGCCGGCCCGACCAGGTTGGCCGCGGCGACCGCGTCCTGGATCGCCAGGTTGATGCCGACCCCGCCGATCGGCGACATCGCATGCGCGGCGTCGCCGATCAGCAGCAGGCCAGGCTGGTGCCAACGGCGCAGGCGGTCGACGCGGACTTCCAGTTGCTTGACGTCGTCCCAGGTGTCGATGGCGTCCATGCGGGAAGCGTCGAATGGCAGCAACGGGGCGACCAGGTCGCGGAACGCCTGTAGCGGCTGCCCGCGCAACGCCGCGCCGCTGCCCTTGCGGATCAGGTACGCCGCCTGCCAGTAATCGTCGCGATCCAGCATCACCATCATCCGGCCGCGCGCCGGCGCACCGTAGGTGTGGTCGGGATCGGAGGGTTCGCGCGGCAACCGGAACCACAGCACGTCCATCGGCGCGCCGAAGTCCTCGACCGGCAGGCCGGCGGCGTCGCGAATCGTCGAGCCGCGTCCGTCGCAGGCGATGACCAGGTCGGCGTCGATGTCGAACTCGCCATCCGCGTCCTTCGCACGGACGCCGCGCGCGCGGCCCTCGCCGTCGCGCAGCAATGCCAGGCCTTCGGTCCGCATCCGCAGCTCGAAATGCGGGTAGGCACGGGCCGTGTCCGCCAGCAGGTCCAGGAAGTCCCACTGCGGCACCAGCGCGATGTAGTCGAACGGCTGCAGGCCGCGGAAATCCCCGAACACGTGCTCGCCGTCGGCGAAGCGGATGGAGAGACGGTCCTCGCGGCGATGCGGCAAGCGCAGGAACGCGTCGAGCAGGCCGATCTGCTGCAGGATCTCCAGCGTCGAGGGATGCACCGTGTCGCCGCGGAAATCGCGCAGGAAGTCGGCGTGCTTTTCCAGCACCGTCACCGGCACGCCGCCGCGCGCCAGCAGCAGGCCCAGCATCATCCCGGCCGGGCCGCCGCCGACGATGCAGCAGCGCGTGCGCACGTGGCGGTCGGCGTCGGTCATCGCGTCAGTACTTCGGCACCGCCGGATCCATGTCCGCCCAGGCATCGATGCCGCCGGTGACGTTGTAGACCTCGCCGAAGCCGAGCTGGCGGAAATGCTCGGCCGCCTGCGCGCTGCGGTTGCCGTGGTGGCACAGGAAGGCCAGGGCGGTGTCTTTGGGTAGTGCTTCCAGGGCGTCGCTGCCATTGTCGAAGGTGTCGAACCGGGCCTTGATCGCCGCGAAGGCGCGCTCCTGGGCCGGGCGCACGTCCACCAGCACCAGCGTGCCCGCGGCCACGCGCGCGGCCGCGTCCATCGGCGACAGCGGGCGCACCGGCGTGGGCGCGTTGGGATTGTCGATCACCAGCCCGCGACCGCGCTCGTCATCGACCCAGTCGATCGCCAGGCCGTCGGCGCGGCGTGCGGACGCCAGGTCGAACTGCACGCGGATGCCGTCGACTTCCACCGCGATCGCATTGGCATCGGCCGGCGCCAGCTGCAGGCGCGTGTTGAACGCAGGGTCGACGACCACCTGCACCGCATGCCCGTCGCCGGCCCCGTTCTTCTCGGCTACGTTCTTCTCGGCTCCGTTTCCTTCGGCCTTGTCCAGGGCTTCGCGCAGCATGGCGATGGCGGCAGGCGAGATCGTGACGGCCGGCGGCGTGCGATCCGGCGCGGGCAGGCCCAGCGCGGCGTGCAGCTCGCCGGAGTTGGCCATCTGCTCGATGATGTCGCTGCCCCCGACCAGGTCGCCGCCGATGTACAGCTGCGGGATGGTCGGCCAGTCGCCGTATACCTTGATGCCGTCGCGGATCGCCGGGTCGGACAGCACGTCGACATGCGCGTATTGGACCCCTAGCGAGTCCAGTGCGCCGACGGCCTTGGCCGAAAAGCCGCATTGCGGCGCGCGTGGCTCGCCCTTCATGAACAGGACGATGCGATTGTCGTGGAGCAGGGTGTCGATACGGGTGCGCAGGGCGGGATCCAGCGTCATGGCAAGCTCGCTTTCGATGTTGCGTGGGGACGACAGTTTACGCCCGTGGCCATGTGCCCACGGCGCGTGCGCCCGCCGGAGCCGTCGCATGTGTCGTCGCTGGCGGCGTCGCTTGCGACAGCCGGTACCCGCACGGGCCGGCGTTGGCGATGGTTGTCCCGCGCAGTGGCATGATGCGCGCATGCCAGGCCCCGACCCCATGCCCCGACCCCATGCCCGCCCCTGACCGGCCGCCGCCCGGCCTGCACCGGGTTCCTCGCCATCCGCAGGCATGGCTGTGGGCGTTGCTGCTGTCTCAGGCACTGGTCGTGGTGATCTGGTGGCAGCTGGGTTGGCGCGTTGGTTTGCCTGCGATGGTCCTGTCGCACGCCGTGTTCTGGGGGGGCACGCTGGTGCCCGGGTCGCGGCTGTTCAGTCCGGTCCTGGTGCGGCTGCCGATCCAGTACCAGGCGGACAAGCGCGTGTGGCTGACCATCGACGATGGACCGTGCGCCCAGACCCCGGCGTTGCTGGACCTGCTCGATGCGCACGGCGCCAAGGCGACGTTTTTCCTGGTCGGTGCGCGGGCGCGCGAGTTCCCCCAGCATGTGCGCGAGATCCGGCGTCGCGGCCACGACATCGGCAACCACAGCGACAGCCATCCCGCCGGGTGGTTCTGGTGCCTGTCGCCACGGCGCATGGCGCGCGAAATCGACCAGGCGCAGGCCACGTTGACGGACATCGCAGGCGTTGCCCCGGTCTGGTTCCGCGCGGTGGTCGGCATGGCCAACCCGTTCGTCGCCGCCTGCCTGCGCCGGCACGGGCTGGCCCGGGTGGCATGGACGGCGCGGGGATTCGACGGCAGCATCGCCGATCCGGTGCGCGTGGTGGCGCGCGTGCGGCGGCAGTTGCGTCCCGGCGCCATCGTGTTGACCCACGAGGGCGCGGCGCACGGCCGCAGCCTGGACATCGTCGCCGCGCTGCTGGACATGCTCGACAAGCAGGGTTACACGACGGTGCCGCCCGAGGCATTGGTGCAGGACGACGCCCGGGCAACGCCGGCGCACAACGCGGCCGCTGCCTGACAGGCACCCACTCAGCGGGTCGCGACCACCAGCCAGTTGTTGAACGGCGTGCGCCCGGACATCGAAGTGAAATGCGCCTGCATCCCGGCACGCTCAAGCTGCGCCGACAAAGCGTCGGCCCGCGGATAACGCTTGGGCGCGGTGTTCATCCATCCCAGCCGGTGCGCCGCGTGGTCGAAGCGGCGGCTCAGCCGTGCGCGAAACCCGTCGTGCTCCAGCCCGGTGCGGATCACCAGCCGCGCGCCGGGGACAAGCATCGCGATCGCGGCATCCAGGGTGCGTCGCTGGTCTTCGTCGGACAGGTATTGCAGGACATCGAGGATCGTCACGCTGCCCGCATGCCGGGGCAGGCCGGCAGCCAGGTCGACCACCTCGAAGTCCACGCCCGCCAGCCCCGCACGCACCGCCGCACCTCGCGCGATCGAGATTTTCCCGGCGTCGTTGTCGACCCCGCGATAGGGCATGTCCAGCCCGCCATCGCGCAGGGCGTGCGCCAGCAGGCCCGGGCCGCAACCCAGGTCGAGCAGCGGTGACGGGCAACCGCGCAGGGCCGAGACGACGCCGGGATACAAGGGGTCCGTCGCCAATTTGATCCGCGCGTAGTGGTAGTGCCAGCGACTGCCGTACCAGCGCGGCGGGAGGTAGGCGGCGGCGATGCGACGCGCGGTGGCGCCAGCGAACGCGGCATTGTGGTCCGACGCGCCCGTGGACTGGTCGTCCACTATCTCGACAGCAACCGGCGTGCGACCGGCTGCGCCTGCTGCACCCACAGTGCGTACATCGCGGCGGATGGATGCAGTCCGTCGTCGGCCTGCATCGACGCCTCGGCACCGCGCTCGCGCGATACCGGGGTGATGTCGACAAACGCCACGCCTTGCGCGTCACACAGCTCGCGCGCCGCGGCGTTGTAGGCGTCCAGCTCGCGCGCGATCAGTGTGCGATCGCGCCCGGACTGCTGGCCAAAGCGTGTCGCGCCCCAGTCGGGGATCGACAGCATCATGACGTGGCGCGGGTTGCCGCCGGCGAAACCGATCGCACGCTGCAGCAGTGCCGCCAGCTCGACGCGGTAATTGTCGACATCGCGACCGCGGTACTGGTTGTTGACGCCGATCGCCAGCGTGACCAGGTCGTGGTCGCTGGCGGGGGATGCGGCGTCGATGGCGGCGTCGAGCTCATCGGTGGTCCAGCCGGTCCTGGCGATGACGGTGGGGTCGTCGAGGGCAATGCCGGCATCGCGCAGGCCCCGGGCCAGTTGCATCGGCCAGCCTGCGCTGGCGTCGACGCTTTCGCCGATGGTGTAACTGTCGCCAAGGGCCAGGTAACGCAAGGTCTGCATGGGATTGTCCTTGTCGCCGGGCGCGGCGTCGGCCTGCACGTGGCGCGGCGGATGCAGGCTGCAACCGGCCAGCACCATCGCCGCCAGCATCGCCATCAATGCGTGCTCAAGCCACGGCGCTTTGGCGCGCATGCCCGGGCTCCGCGACGGGGTGGGTGGTGCGGTGGCTGGCTGCGTGGCGGTCCAGCACCCGCTCGATCCGCACGAACACCTCGCGCAGCACGTCGGCTTCGGGCAGCAACGTCACCCGGAAGTGGTTGCGCCAGGGCACGTTGAAACTGGAGCCGGGGACCACCAGCACGTCCTCGCTTTCCAGCAGCTCCAGGGCAAAGGCGTGGTCGTCGAAGCCCACGGCCGCGTCGCCGACCACGCCCGGGAATCCGTACAGCGCCCCGCGCGGGGTGACCAGCGACAGGTGCCTGCTGGCCGCGCAACTGTCGACCAGCGCGCGCCGGGTTTCGTACAGGCGCCCGCCGGGCCGGCACAGCTGGCCGATGGTGTCGGTGCCGTGCAGCGCCTGTTCGATCGCGTATTGCCCCGGCACGTTGGCGCACAATCGCAGCGCGCCGAGCAGGTCCATGGCGTGGTGCAGGTCGCTGCAAGCCGCTGCTTCCCCGGACAGCATCGCCCAGCCCACCCGCCAGCCGCAGGCGCGATGCACCTTGGACAGGCCGCCGAACGACAGGCAGGGCAGGTCGCCCGCCAGCGGGGCGACGGGTTCGAACGTGCCCCCGCCGTCCGCGTCGTCGTAGACGATGCCGTCGTAGATCTCGTCGACCATCAGCAGCAGTCGATGCCTGCGCGCGATCGCGACGATGCGCTCCAGCAACGCACGCGGATAGGTCGCGCCGGTCGGATTGTTGGGGTTGATCAGCACGATGGCGCGCGTGTGCGTGGTGACCAGCGCTTCGATCTCGTCCGGATCGGGCAGGAAGTCGTTGCCCGGCCGGCAGGGGTAATACACCGGGCGGCCGTCGTTGAGGATGGTTGCTGCCGACCACAGGGGATAGTCGGGCGAAGGCAGCAGGATCTCATCGCCTGGATTGAGCAGCGCGCGCAGGCTCAGGTCGATCAGTTCGCTGACGCCATTGCCGATGAACACCCGATCGGCCGTCGCATCGGGCGTGCCGCGCTGCGCGTGGAAACGGGCGATCGCCTCGCGCGCCGCGGGCAAGCCCTGCTGGTGGGTGTAGGGATCGGTGTCGTGGATGTGGTCGGCGATCGCGCGCTGCAGGTGTTCGGGCGCGCGGAACCCGAACGCGCCCGGGTTGCCGATGTTGAGCTTGATCAGCTCGCGGCCGCCGGCCTCGAGTTCGCGCGCCCGGCGGGCGAGTTCGCCGCGGATCTCGTAGCGGACTTCGGACAGGCGTTCACGGGTCTTGAGGCTGGGCATGGGTTCGCGGGGGCGAAATGGGGTTGGGAGCGTGCGGCGGGATGGCGGATGGGGTCGCGAATGGGCGCCAGCCTAGCTGATTCAATGTCGATGGGGCAGGCTGCCGGGCAGGTAGGGGCTAGAATCGCGGCATGAACCTCCATTGCACTGCATGAGTCTTCCACGCGCGTACGCCTGGCCGCGCCCCGAAGGCGCCGCACTGGCGACAGCGTCCCAACGCGCTGCCGGGCGAGGGACGACGCGCGTTCCCGGGGACGGGCGTCAATGAGGTCGCTGGATGCCATCGGCTGGCCGCGTCCCGGCGCCATCCCCAGGCAATGGTCGTCGATGGTCGCCGCGCATCCCCGCGCCCGTCCGGCCCGCGTCACCGAGCAGCATCGCTCCGGGTACATCCTTGCCGAAGCTCCGGGCGATGCTTACCCCGCAGAGTCGCCGCCCGAATGGCAACGGCCGCCGAGTTACAAGAAAGGCAAGCTGCCCCCCGAGGCGCGCGCCGCGGTCGGCGACTGGGTGCTGGTCGAAGGCGAGGGTGCATCGGCCGCCATCGTCGCGCTGCTGCCGCGGTATTCGGCGATCAAGCGCGCCGCGGCCGGCGAGCATTACCAGCAGCAACTGATCGCCGCCAACATCGACACCGTGTTCGTGGTCTGCGGGCTGGATGCCGACTTCAACCCGCGCCGGATCGAGCGCTACCTGCTGCTGGTGCAGGGCAGTGGCGCCACGCCGGTGGTCGTGTTGACCAAGGCCGACACGACCGACGACAGCGCCGGCGCGCTCGCCGCCCTGTCCGACCTCACCGATCGCGACGTCGCCGTCTTCGCCGTCAACGCCAAGGACCGCGACAGCGTCGCGCAACTGGAGCCCTGGCTGCAGCCGGGCAGCAGCATCGTCCTGGTCGGTTCCTCGGGCGCCGGCAAGTCGACGCTGACCAACACATTGCTGGGCACCGAAAGGATGAAGACCAACACCGTGCGCGCCAACGACGCGCGCGGCCGCCACACCACCACGCACCGCGCCCTGATCCCGCTGGCGACCGGTGCCTGCCTGATCGACACCCCCGGCATGCGCGAGCTCAAGCCGACCGGTGAGGAGGATGTCGAACAGAACTTCAGCGACATCGACGCCCTGGCCGCGCAATGCCGGTTCCGCGACTGCAAGCACGGCGGCGAGCCCGGTTGCGCCGTACGTGCCGCCATCCAGGCCGGCACCCTGGCTGCAGGGCGCTACGCCAACTACGCCAAGCTGCGCGACGAAGTCGCCGATGCCGCCGGCAAGCTCGCCAATCGGCGTGCAGGCAAGGCCAACGAGAAAGTACAGGGCAAGGCCCTGAACAAGCGCGGTGACGAGAAATGCAGCAAGCGCTAGCAGCGTGTCTTTGTAGAAGCGTGCCTGTGTAGGAGCGTGCCTTTGTAGGAGCGGCTTCAGCCGCGAGCTCTTGATGTTGATCTGTCTGAAGTTGCCATTGCCATTGCCGTTGCCGTCGCCATTGCCATTGCCGTTGCCGTTGCCGTCGCCATTGCCGTTGTAGGAGCGACGTAAGTCGCGATCAGATGGTCGGAAAAGCATCGCGACTTACGTCGCTCCTACAAAAATCCAAAATCCAAAAGCCAAATCAAAAGCTCGCGGCTGAAGCCGCTCCTACGAAAAACCCGATAGCGGAGTCCGGTCACCACGTTGGTTCGGGACTACCATCCACTATCACCGCATCCACCATGCGCATGCCACCATGACCACGCCCCCCGACATCGCCCACCACGCCGCGCTCGACCAGCGCATGGTCGCGGCCGCGCGCGGCGACACCGCGTTGCCGCGGCTCGACGACCCCAGGGGCGACTTCAGCGACGCCCGCCGTGAGCTCGACGCGGTGATCTCCGCCGCCGATTGACTGGCGCGGGTGTTGGCGTTTTCGACGTTCGCCAACCGGATCCGCCTGGACACCCTGTCCGTCGAAGCGCCCTTGCTGGCACTGTGATGCCCGCCTGCGGCGGCTGCCCGCCGCCTTCCTGCCATTGGCGCGGCGTCGTTTAGAATCGAGCACCTACCCGCCGCCCCGTGGTCCCGATGCCCGATACCCCGCCGAACAGCCCGCCAAGCGCCCCGCCCGCCGGCAGCCCGCCTTCCGACGGCGCGCCGACCGGCCCCGCGCAGACCGGCAAATCGTTCCGCGAGTCGGCGATCGAGTACCACGAGTTCGCGCCGCCGGGAAAGATCAAGGTCGTCCCGACCAAGCCCATGGTCACCCAGCGTGACCTCGCCCTGGCCTATTCGCCCGGCGTCGCCTACGCCTGCGAGGAGATCGTCGCCGACCCCAAGGCCGCCAGCCGGCTGACCGCGCGCGGCAACCTGGTCGCGGTGGTCACCAACGGCACCGCCGTGCTTGGCCTGGGCGACATCGGCCCGCTTGCCGGCAAACCGGTGATGGAAGGCAAGGGCGTGCTGTTCCAGAAGTTCGCCGGCATCGACGTGTTCGACATCGAGCTCGACGAGCGCGACCCCGACAAGCTGGTCGACATCATCGCCGCGATGGAACCGACCTTCGGCGGCATCAACCTGGAGGACATCAAGGCACCGGAGTGTTTCATCGTCGAGCGCAAGTTGCGCGAGCGCATGAACATCCCCGTGTTCCACGACGACCAGCACGGCACCGCGATCATCGTCGGTGCCGCCGTGCTCAATGCATTGCAGATCGTCGGCAAGGACATCGCCAAGGTCAAACTCGCCACCGCCGGTGCCGGTGCCGCGGGCATCGCCTGCCTGGACATGCTGGTCGCACTGGGGATGAAGGCCGAAAACATCCTTGCGGTGGATCGCGACGGCGTGATCTCCACCCGCCGCGACAACCTCGACCCCGACAAGCAGCGCTACGCGCGCGACACCGACAAGCAGTGCCTGGCCGACATCGTCGCTGGCGCCGACATCTTCCTGGGCCTGTCCGCCGGTGGCGTGCTCAAGCCGGACATGGTCGCGAGCATGGCCGACAAGCCGGTGATCCTGGCGCTGGCCAACCCCGACCCGGAAATCCTGCCCGAGGATGCGAAGAAGGTCCGCCCCGACTGCATCATCGCCACCGGCCGCTCGGACTACCCCAACCAGGTCAACAACGCGCTGTGCTTCCCGTACATCTTCCGCGGCGCGCTGGATGTCGGTGCGCGCGAGATCGACGAGGCGATGAAGCTCGCCTGCGTGCGCGCGATCGCCGCGCTGGCGCAACGCGAATCCTCCGACCTTGGCGGCGCCTACGGCGGCGACCTGCCCAGCTTCGGGCCGGAATACCTGATCCCGCGTCCGTTCGATCCACGCTTGCTGGTGGAGCTGGCGCCCGCCGTGGCCAGGGCCGCGATGGCGTCGGGGATCGCCGACCGCCCGATCGAAGACTTCGACGCCTACGAAGAAAAGCTCGGCCAGTTCATCCACCGCACCGGCCTGGTGATGAAGCCCGTCTACGACCGCGCCGAGTCCGACCTGCAGCGCGTGGTGTATGCCGAGGGCGAAGAGGAAACCGTCCTGCGCGCGGTGCAGACCGTGATCGACGACAAGATGGCGCACCCGATCCTGATCGGTCGTCCCGACGTGATCCAGACCCGGATCGAGCGCATGGGCCTGCGCATGCGCGAAGGCGTGGATTTCGAGCTCACCAACATCAACGACGACCCGCGCTTCAACGAGTACTGGCAGCAGTACCACGCGTTGACCGAGCGTCGCGGCGTCACCCCGGCCGCGGCCAAGAACCTGATCCGTTCGCGCCCGACCCTGATCGCGGCATTGATGGTCGAGCGCGGCGAAGCCGACGCCATGATCTGCGGCATCGTCGGCCGCTACCACAAGAAGCTGGGCTACCTGCGCAGCGTGTTCTCGCTGGACCCCGGCGTGGAAAGCACCTCGGCGATGACCGGCGTGATCAACGACCAGGGCACCTGGTTTTTCCTCGATACCCACGTCCAGCCCGACCCCACGCCCGAGCAGATCGCCGTATCCACCCTGCAGGCGACGTACCGCCTCAAGCTGTTCGGCATCGAGCCGCGCGTCGCCCTGCTGTCGCACAGCAACTTCGGCAGCCACGACGACCCCAGCGCGCAGAAGATGCGCAAGGTGCTCGACCTCGTGCGCGCGCGCGCGCCGCGCCTGCAGATCGACGGCGAAATGATGGCCGACACCGCCTGGGACCCGGACGTGCGCCAGCGCATCTTCCCCAACAGCAACCTGCTTGGCCGCGCCAACCTGTTCGTCATGCCCAACCTGGACGCCGCCAACATCACCTACAACATGGTCCGCGTCATGACCGACGGCGTCGCCATCGGCCCGATCCTCATGGGCATCGACAAACCCGCGCACATCCTCACCCCCGCCAGCACCCCGCGCCGCGTCATCAACATGACCGCGATTGCCGCAGTCGAAGCGCAGATCCGCAAGACGCAGCGGGGATATGGGCGCTAACCACGCCCGTCCTTCGTAGGAGCGGCTTGCAGCCGCGAGCTCCCGCCTTCAAACCCACACCGCATCCCAAAACGCATAATCCCCAACCCGCGCACATCCTCACCCCCGCCAGCACCCCGCGCCGCGTCATCAACATGACCGCGATTGCCGCAGTCGAAGCGCAGATCCGCAAGACGCAGCGGGGATATGGGCGCGACCTACGCCATGCGTCGGCCGCTGTCGTAGGAGCGACTTAAGTCGCGATCATCCTTGGCCCGCGCAAAACCTGCGATGCCCCATACACCCAAACCGCATCCCAAAACGGATAATCGCCAACCCGCGCCGACGATCCCCGCACGCACCGGGTTGCATCACCACATACCTCGCCACGCCCACCATGTCCTCCTCCGCCCGGAGCGGCATGGTCGTGAAACGCCTGTGCCCAGACCGGTTTGATCCTCGGGGCGGCCTGCCGCACATGTCGCGCCGTATTGGCCTTGAGGCGCTGGACGAGGCAGGGCAGGTAGTCCAGCTCGCCGAGTGCAAGCAGGACATGGCAGTGATCCGGCATCAGAACCCAGGCGAGCAATTGCGAAGATAGCCACAGACGTCGATCGGTGATCGCGCTGGCCGCAGCCATCGCGAGGCGTTGATCGGTGAAGAGAGGCCGGCGCCCTTGTGTCGTGAAAGTCGCCAGGTAGACCTGCCCGGGGATCGACGTCCGACCACGACGCAAGGCGGCGTGGCCAACAGGGGTTGCGTGGTACGGGGTGGTCATCGCGCCAGGGTGGCCAAGGGCCGGGATCGTCGCCAGCAGGTGATCGGGTGGCGTCATGTCGGTGGTAGGAATCCCGCTCAGCGAGCGATCGCGGCTCACGCCGCTCCTACGAACGGCCTCACAAGGCACCTGTAGGAGCGACGTCAGCCGCGATGCCCTCGACCACCCCCTGCTAGAATCAAACCCCAAAAAACCCCACGACAAAAGGCGCGGCACAGGCCGCGCGGAGCCTGCGCATGAACTGGTTGAACGAGCTGCTGCAAAACGATCCGGACCCCACCGAAACCCGGGAATGGATCGAGTCGATCAAGGCCGTGCTCGACCACGACGGCCCGGAGCGCGCGCACCAGCTGCTGGACGGCATGGTCGAGATGACCCGCCGCGCCGGCGCCCAGCTGCCGTTCTCCCCGACCACCGAATACATCAACACCATCCCCGCCGGGCAAGAGGCCAAGGCCCCCGGCGATTCGGCGATGGAGTGGAAGATCCGCTCGATCATCCGCTGGAACGCCATGGCCATGGTGGTGCGCGCCAACCGCAAGCCCGGCGACCTGGGCGGCCACATCGCCAGCTTCGCCTCCGGCGCCACGCTCTACGACGTCGGCTTCAACCACTTCTGGCGCGCGCCATCCGACGACCACCCCGGCGACCTGCTCTACATCCAGGGCCATTCACTCGCCCGGCATCTACGCGCGCTCGTTCCTCGAAGGCCGCATCAGCGAAGACCAGCTCGACCACTTCCGCATGGAAGTCGACCGCCGCGGCATCAGCAGCTACCCGCACCCGTGGCTGATGCCCGAGTACTGGCAGACGCCCACCGTGTCCATGGGCCTGGGCCCGATCGCCGCCATCTACCAGGCGCGCAACTGGAAGTACCTCGAAGGCCGCGGCCTGATGCCCAAGACCGACCGCAAGGTCTGGTGTTTCCTGGGCGACGGCGAAACCGACGAGCCCGAATCCCTCGGCGCGATTTCAGTGGCAGGCCGCGAAGGCCTGGACAACCTGATCTTCGTCGTCAACTGCAACCTGCAGCGCCTGGACGGCCCGGTGCGCGGCAACGGCAAGATCATCCAGGAGCTGGAAGGCCAGTTCCGCGGCGCCGGCTGGAACGTCATCAAGACCATCTGGGGCAGCTACTGGGATCCGTTGCTCGCCCGCGACACCACCGGCAAGCTGCGCCAGCTGATGATGGAAACCGTCGACGGCGAGTACCAGAACTGCAAGGCCTTCGGCGGCAAGTACACGCGCGACAACTTCTTCGGCAAGTACCCCGAGACCGCCGCGCTGGTCGCCAACCTGTCCGACGACGACATCTGGCGCCTCAACCGCGGCGGCCACGACCCGCACAAGGTCTATGCCGCCTACCACGAGGCCGTCAACACCACCGGCATGCCCACCGTGATCCTGGCCAAGACCGTCAAGGGCTACGGCATGGGCGCGGCCGGCGAGGCGCTCAACCCCACCCACGGCACCAAGAAGATGGACGACGAAGACGTGCGCGCCTTCCGCGACCGCTTCCAGATCCCGATCACCGACGACCAGCTCAAGGACGGCGCGATCCCGTTCTACCACCCGGGCAAGGACTCGCCCGAAGTCGAATACATGCTCTCGCGCCGCGAAAGCCTCGGCGGCTTCCTGCCGCAGCGCCGCACCAAGAGCGACGAATCGCTGGCCGTGCCCAAGCTCGACACCTTCGACCGCCTGCTCAAGTCCAGCGGCGAGCGCGAGATCAGCACCACCATGGCCTTCGTGCAGATGCTCAACATTGCCCTGCGCGACAAGACCCTGGCCCCGCGCATCGTCCCCATCGTCGCCGACGAGGCGCGCACCTTCGGCATGGAAGGCATGTTCCGCCAGCTGGGCATCTACGCCCCGCGCGGGCAAAAGTACAAGCCGGTCGACCGCGACCAGCTGATGTACTACCGCGAGGACCAGGCCGGGCAGGTGCTCGAGGAAGGCATCACCGAGGCCGGCGCCTTTGCCAGCTGGATGGCCAGCGCCACCAGCTACAGCACCAACAACCTGCAGATGCTGCCGTTTTACATCTACTACTCGATGTTCGGCTTCCAGCGCATCGGCGACAGCGCCTGGCAGGCCGGCGACATGCGCTCGCGCGGCTTCCTGCTGGGCGCCACCGCCGGCCGCACCACCCTCAACGGCGAAGGCCTGCAGCACGAAGACGGCCACTCCATGGTCCAGGCCGGCTTCATCCCCAACTGCCGCAGCTACGACCCCACCTTCGCCTATGAAGTCGTGACCATCATCCAGCACGGCATGCAGCGCATGCTCACCGAGCAGCGCGACGAGTACTGGTACGTCACCCTGATGAACGAAAACTACGCCCACCCCGACATGCCCGAGGGCAGCGCCGAGGGCATCATCAAGGGCATGTACCTGTTCAAGGACGCCGGCAAGCCCAAGAAGGGCGAGCTGCGCGTGCAGCTGCTGGGCAGCGGCACCATCCTGCGCGAAGCCATCGCCGCGGCCGAGCTGCTGGACAAGGACTTCGGCGTCACCGCCGACATCTGGTCCTGCCCCAGCTTCAACGAGCTGATGCGCGACGGCCAGGATGCGCAGCGCGACAACCGCCTGCACCCCGAAGCCAAGAAGCCCCGCGTGCCTTACGTCACCGAGCTACTGGAAGGCCGCCAGGGCCCGGCCATCGCCGCCACCGACTACATCCGCAACTACGCCGACCAGATCCGCGAGTACGTGCCGATGCGCTATAGCGTGCTGGGCACCGATGGCTATGGCCGCAGTGATACCCGCGCGAATCTGCGGCGCCACTTCGAGGTCGATCGCCACTGGATCGCGCATGCCGCGATTGCGGCGCTGGCTGCCGAAGGCAAGATGACTGCCAAGGATGTCGCCCGCGCGATCAAGCAATACAAACTGGACACCGACAAGCCCAATCCGATCACGGTGTAGAACGCTCCCTCCCTTTCGCCGCAGGCGAAGGGGAGGGCTGGGGAGGGGTAGCGGCCGCAGGCCGCTTGCTTGAGCTTGAAGCTTCGCAAGGACGCGACAATGCCACCCAAGATTCGCGACATCCTCAACCAGCTAAAACACGACGGCTGGCACGAAGTTGCCCAGAAAGGCAGCCACCGTCAGTTCAAACACCCGATAAAACCGGGCCGCGTGACAGTCCCCGGCAAACCGGGCGATGATGTCCCGCCGGGCACGCTCAACAGCATCCTCAAGCAGGCCGGACTCAAGAGGTAACGCCATGCGCTACGCCATCGTGATCGAAAAGACCGAAGCCAACTACGCTGCCTACGTGCCGGACCTTCCCGGTTGCGTCACTACTGGCGCAACCGTTGCCGAGGTTGAGCAAGGCATCCGCGAAGCGATTGAGTTGCACCTGGAAGGGTTGCGCGAGGATGGCCAACCGATTCCGGAGCCTTCGAGTGCAGTCGAATATGTGGACATTGCGGCGTAAGTGAACCTGCCCCCGTTTCTAGGAACACGATTAATTACCTTATCTCTTCGTGATTTGCGAAGGTAAGCGTCGAGAGCCGGTGTGGGCGATCGATCATTACCGGATCGCACGATCGTGACGGAGCGTGGATCCCCACACCGGACCTCCCTGATACGCCCGAACAGTTGCTTGAGTGGCACTCGTGGGGGCTTGAGGTGAGAGCGTCTCTCTAAAGTTTGAGACTAATTGCTATACAGCAACTGGATCCGCAGGGATTTCTTTATATTTCAATGAGTTGCTGATATGGTATACGGTAAAACCTAACTGCGGCAGGCTCAACGTTTACACAACAGGCGATCGAATTCACGACAAGTGTTGTAATGTTCTATTGACAGTTGTCCTAGTTGGCCCTATGAAGCAGCCATAGGCAGCAACCCACAGCTAGTAGCTGATCAGTGCATGTCGGCTTAGCGAGCAACTTCTTACCTGTTTCCATGTCTAACTAATCGGATGCGTCACAAATGAGGGGACTGTTTATGAGAACTGGCACTGGCGACGGTTAAAATTGCCATTAATGGAAATCGAAGCCCCCACTAAGGGGGCTTCTTTATTTGTGTAGTAGCACTTGGGGAATGCTATGAGTAAGAAAAAAGACAATATTGTTGGCCTAGGATGGCGCAATGTCTTATGTCCACTAGCAAGATTCTGCAGATACCTCTTAGTTGGTTCATTTTCGCTTGTTTTTGTGGGCTGGTTGCGGTCACGCTAGTCGCAAGATTTGGGGACGGCTGGCTACATGATCTGTACGCACGCCGATACCCATTATTTTGGTACGGGGCTTGGTTATTGCTTGCGATTGCAACGGCAGGGCCAATTTTTAACATCACGCGAGAACGTCATGAAGTCCCTCTCGGTGTGTTAATTGGCGTTAGTGTTGCCCATGTAGTTACGTTCTTAGTGATCAGCGTGATCACATTGAATAAATTAGGAAATGTAGCAGCAATCACTGCATTACTTGCAGCAACGGTAGCCGCGTCAATGGTTGGAATCGGTTGGGTGGTCCAGCATCAAAGCGGTGCTAGGTCTTCGCGTCGTGCTCACACCTTCAATATTCTTATGCAATCCCGCTTGAGCAGCGAATTTCAGAATAAGGTTAAGTTGAAAGCGGATATGTACTCTGCAGGAAGTAAGGTGGCTACAGAAGATGTTGAGCTATTCAATAAAATTGGTTTTGATCAGCGAAAAATAACCGTAGAAGAGCAGAGACATGTTGAATTGCGAAGAGCACAGGAAGCTTCAAAATCGGAAATAAATACAGAGTACGATGAAAAAATTTCACTACTCGAACGAAAGTACGAGTCACTTCAAGGCGTAAAATATCTTGCTCAATTTTTATGAGTTCATGAGCGCAGGAATTTATTTGCGTGAGCTCGATGAACCGATGCTTCGTGAGACCTTAAAAGATATTGCTATTGGTCTATACCGAGACACTCTTCACATACGCACCTATCAGCGTGAAAAACAACCGGATGTTTTTAGTAATCTAGATCGAGTTGTAGGAAAAATGTGGGGTGCGGAAGCAGGAAGTAAGGTGGAGTGACCAGGTTTCAATAAGCGTCGTGGATGGAGTAATGCCTTTCGGCAGAACATCCAGCGGAAATGGAATCACAGTGCATTTTTGACGCTGAATCAAGTACGCAGAGCTCATTCGGCTATCTTAGACAGCTCACCAATCAGATCATCGATGGGATCTGATGCGCGTTTGAATCGCCGCTCAAAAATCTTATTTCTGTGATACTCAAGATAGGCTTGTTGTTGCGAGCTTAAAGGCACCGCAACGCCTCCCAGGTCGAAGATTTAGGCCAATCTTGTCTGCGACTTGCTTTGGTAATTCACTAGCACGGACTAACTCACCTTTATCTTCGAATGTGATCCAGCCTCTATCGAAAAGTAGATCGGCATGGGGGGTCAAAAGAAGGCCGTTGTGTCCATCAATACGCTCGTCACCAGACTGGCAGACAGCCCATGGCTTGATGTGGCTCGCTCTTAAGAATCGAAGATCGCGAATACCAGTGAGTCGGCACCCTTTCTCAACCCCGATTAGTCGGCGCCTGAATAGCGATTGCTTCTTCCGTACCTCAATAAGTTGGAGTGCGGCGGTACTGCCAATCGTATGTTCCTCGTTAGATAATTCCCGCGTGCCACGTGCGAAGAAAGCGCTGTCATCGAGTGGTTTTAGACGAAAGACAATCGCACTGCGGAATGCCCCAGATGTGTCGATGATGCCCGGCTTCCTATACGAATCGAGCAAGATGAATTCGCCCAAATAGCGGTATGGCTTACCACGCCCATCATCTGGAAGAGGATGAGCGTCTTCCCATCATCCTTGTGATGCTCAATCGCGCGATTACCGCCCGTATAGGTCATGTCGCCACTTTGGCCTTCGCCAAAGTAGTGAAAGACACGTTCGTTCTCCCAAAAATCGTCGTAGCCGTGTGATTTCCCTGCCTCGCCAGTGAAGAGGATCACAACCGGGCTATCGGCAGGCGTAGAGATGCCACCTTGCCGCTGGCCACCTAAAAGGCCATGAATTTCATCACGACGGTTATAAAGCGCACCAACTTCAAACGGTAGAGGATTCAGACGCATTGGGCGGGCACTTATAGAAATTTATAGTTCGCTGCTTGGTGGTGCAGACTCAAGAGATGATTCTTGTACAGATTTTCTTTTTTGCTTTCGGCGCGCAATCCAGACTACAGGTGCAATTAAAAGAAGAAGGCCGATCAAAACGAGCAAATTATTCAAGACATAAGTTCTTAAGCTGCTTGGACCGCGCCCGCAACCACAAAGCATAGAAATCAATGCTTGTCCTTGGACTGCAAGGTGTAAAACGGTTCCTGCCAAGATTGCTCGACGTGCGCGCTCGTCAGTCGACAGATTCTTAGCGACGAAAGTCGCGGATCCACCCACCGCAAGTGCAAGTACTGGGCCAGTGACTGCCAGCGAAGAAAGAAGTAGGGAAGACGCTTCACGCGCAGCGACATCTGGTGAGGTGAGTAAAACCGCCAGCGTACCCATACAAATGGTGTCCACGGCCATTGCGCCGAAAAGGAGCAACCGGGACTCGGAGAGCTTGAGTGCGGTCTCGATCATTTAATTACAGTAGCCAGAACTAGGGTCAGAGTGAAGCGCCCCGGGTTTCACAGACAGGTAGTCAGGATACAGATTTAGTCCGTTGATACTCTTGTTCTGCCTGTAGTGGCGACCGGTATTGGAGTGACGAGTGCATGCGCATCCGGTTGTAGAAGATCTCCATGTACTCAAAGACTGCTTGTTTTGCTGCTTCCCTGGTTGTGTAGTTCGCGCCTTCCAGCAGTTCCAACTTCAAACTGGCAAAGAAACTCTCGGCCATGGCGTTGTCGTACGGTAACCCGGCTCGACTCATGCTGAGCTGGATTTCGCTGTCTCCGCTTTTGCCCGGTATCGCGCGGCGGTGTATTGGCTGCCGCGATCGTGATGCAGGATCAAACCGGGTTTGGGCTGGCGCTGCTGCAAGGCCATGTCCAATGCCCGCTCGGCCAGTTCCAGCCGCTGATGATCGTCCATTGCCCAGCCCACGATGCGGCGGCTGTGGACGTCGATGACGACGGCCAGCAGCAACGCACCTTCACGGGTGGGCAGGTGCGTGATGTCGCCAACCCAGATGCGATCAGGTGCGTTTGCCGCGAACGGCCATGTCACGCGGCGTGGCGCCGGTGGCGTGCGTTGCAGGGCGGCACGTGCACGCACGAAGCGGCGGCGACGACGTGTCCACAAGCCTTCCTGGCGGCGCAACCGATCCATGCGATGACGCCCACAAGCAACGCCACGCAACTGCAGCACTCGCCAAAGCCGGCGACTGCCGTAAGCCTCCCTGTGCTCATGATGCGTCGCGGCAATGATCGCAGCCAACCGCGTGTCTTCTTGGGCCCGGCGGCTTGGTTTGCGTCGTAGCCAGGCGTGGTATCCGCCAGCAGACACCTGCATCGCACGGCATAGATCTGCCAGAGAATGACTCATTCGTTGTTCGTCGAGCCAGGCGTACCGAGCTTGGATACGCTCCCGAAGTACGCCGTGGCTTTTTTTAAGATGACGTTCTCTTCCTTGGCCTGCGCAAGCTCGCGCCGCAAACGCGCCAGCTCCAATTGTTGAGGTGAGCGGCGGCCGGGCCCGGGGAAAGCATCCGTACCATGTGCCCGCAGCGCATCGCGCCACTTGTAGAGCCGGTTGCGTGGAATGCCCAGTTCGATAGCCAGTTGCGTGACCGGCTTGTCGCCTCGCTCCAGCAACCGTACCGCCTCACGTTTGAACTCCGCCGTGAACCGTTGTCTTGCCATGTGACACCTCCGGGGCTGTCCCCATTGTCAGGTGTCTGTGAAAGGCGGGCCACTCCAGAGTCGACTTTTCCACCATCCGTATTAGGGCTACCAACGAGCTCGCGGC